>NZ_RKLZ01000002.1:20000-2655236 GCF_003797745.1 Rhodococcus sp. WS1
AGCACCGCTTCGATGCACTTGAGCAACCCCTCCGGGGACGTTCGTGCAGCCAACTCGGCAGCCTGCCGAGCCATGTCGGGATGGGTCGCCGTCGACGTCGACCCCAGCGAATAGGAAAGCGCGTCCCGGTACATGCCGGCCAGGTCGATCAGCGTCCGGTCGAGAAGATCGCGGCGGGCCCGGGTGTCGCGCGATTTCTGGCGTGCTTCGAGGTCCTTGATCAGACCAGCCGATCCGCGCAGAGTCCCGGCTGTTCCCTTGCCGGTTCCACCGCCACCCAAGGAGACCTTGAGCTCCTCGAGTTCCTGTTCCTTGAGTTCGGCGTAGAACGCCTTGGTGTCAGCCTCGATCGACTTCACCAAGTTCTCTGCGGCCTTGTACGCCGTCGAAGCACCGATCGCGTCTGCGGCCAGCCGAAGCGAACGCTGACGCTCGTCCCGCGCGCTCTCGTCGGTGGCGAGGCGCCGCGCCCGACCGACATGTCCGCCGCTGATCGATGCGGCGATTCTCGCTCGCTCCGGATCCAGCCCGTCGCGGTCGATCAGTACCTGAGCGATCGATTCGACGGACGGCGTCACCAACGGCATGTGCCTACACCGCGAACGGAGGGTGACAGACATGTCTTCCGGATCGGTCGTCGGCGCGCAGAGCAGGATGACCGTGCGGTCCGGTGGCTCCTCGACAACCTTCAGCAGGGCGTTGGCTGCGCCTTCGGTCAAACGATCGGCATCCTCGACCACGATGACCTGCCACCGCCCCGTCGTCGGCCGACGCGAAGCGATGTTGACTATCTCGCGCATGCCTTTGACGCTGATGCTCAGGCCGTCGGGGATGATCCGTCGTACGTCACCGTGGGTTCCACCCATCGTCGTCGTACACGCATGACACTCACCGCACCCTGGTGCACCGTCGGAGGTGCATTGCAGGGCTGCGGCGAAGCAGAGAGCAGCAACCGAACGACCAGAGCCGGGTGGCCCGGTGAAGAGCCACGCGTGGGTCATCTCCGAGCCGCTGGAATCGCCACGAGCCGACAGCGCAGCATCACGCAGGCTCTGCTCGACGTCGTGCTGACCCACCAGCCGACCGAACACACCTCGCTCGGCCACTTCAGTACTCATGCAAAAACCCTAACCGTCGGCACCGACGAAGCCTTACGAGTCCTTCTTCGCCGGAGCCTTCTTGGCGGCAGCCTTCTTGGCCGGGGCCTTTTTTGCGGCTGTTTTCTTGGCAGCGGCCTTCTTTGCCGGAGCCTTCTTGGCTGCTGCCTTCTTCTTGACGGGACCGCGGGCCCGACGATCAGCCAGCAACTCCGACGCACGAGCATCGGAAATGGATTCGACGTCGTCGTCCTTGCGAAGGCTGGCGTTGGTCTCGCCGTCAGTGACGTACGGACCGAAACGGCCGTCCTTGATCACCATCGGCTTCTCGCTGACCGGATCGACGCCCAACTCACGCAACGGAGGCGTTGCCGATGCCTGACGCCCACGACGCTTCGGCTCGGCGTAGATCTTGAGCGCTTCGTCGAGCGTGACGGTGAACATCTGCTCTTCGTTGGCGAGCGAGCGTGAGTCCGTGCCCTTCTTCAGGTACGGACCGTAACGGCCGTTCTGCGCGGTGATCTCTTCCTTGGATTCGGGGTCGACACCCACCACGCGCGGAAGCGACAGCAGACGAAGTGCATCTTCCAAGGTGATCGTCGCCAAATCCATGGACTTGAGCAGCGATCCCGTCCGCGGCTTGGGGCCCGCGACCTTCTTGGCAGCCTTCTTCGCGGGTGCCTTCTTGGCTGCGGCCTTCTTCACCGCAGTCTTGGTACTGCCCGAACTGATTTCTTCCGGCTCGGGAGTGGAGACGGGAACGATGTCCGGTTCCGGCTCGGCCGGCGGTTCGGGCAGGATCTCGGTCACGTAGGGACCGAAGCGGCCTTCCTTCGCGACGATCTCGTGGCCCGTCAGTGGGTCGACGCCCAGCTTGCGGCCCTCTTGAGGCGTCGAGAACAGTTTCTCGGCGTACTCGGGAGTGAGCTCGTCCGGCGGCAGGTCGTCGGGAAGATTTGCCCGCTGCGAGATCAGATCGCCTTCGGGATCGTCCGGGTTCTGAACCATGCGCTCGAGATACGGGCCGAACCGGCCGACGCGCACGTGCACCTCGCGACCCTCGGCGTCGTCGAAGAGACGGATGGAGTTGACCTCGCGAGCGTCGATCTCCTCGAGGTTGACTCCGACCATCTTCTTCAGCCCGCCCTCGCGGGCGACCGAACCTTCTGCGCCTGTCTCGCCGCCGAAGTAGAAGCTGCTCAGCCAGTTGCCGCGCTGCTCACGGCCACCGGCGATCGCGTCGAGATCGTCTTCCATTCCTGCCGTGAAGTCGAAGTCGACCAGCCGGCCGAAGTGCACCTCGAGCAGTCCGATGACGGCAAACGCCACCCAGGACGGAACCAGCGCGCTGCCACGTTTGTAGACGTATCCGCGATCGAGGATGGTCTTGATGATCGACGAGTAGGTCGAAGGACGGCCGATGCCGAGTTCTTCGAGCGTCTTGATCAGGCTGGCTTCTGTGTAGCGAGCGGGCGGGTTGGTGCTGTGCCCGTCCGGATCGAGCTTGGTGGCCGTGACTTCCTGGCCCTTGACCAGTACCGGAAGCCTGGATTCGGCGTCGTCGGACTGACCGCCGGCTTCTTCGTCGACACTTTCGACGTAAGCCTTGAGGAAGCCGGCGAACACGATGGTGCGACCCGAAGCGGAGAACGTGCAGTCCTCGCCGGTGCCTGCCGTGCCGGAGATGCGGAGCGTCAGCGTCGTACCGCGGGCGTCGGCCATCTGCGAAGCGACGGTCCGCTGCCAGATCAGTTCGTACAGCTTGAACTCGTCGGAATCGAGCTTGGAGTGCAGCTGACCCGGGGTCTGGAACACGTCGCCGGCGGGGCGGATCGCCTCGTGCGCTTCCTGCGCGTTCTTGACCTTGCGGGTGTACTGACGCGGCGTCGGATGGACGTACTCCGGACCGTACAACTCGGTGGCCTGCGCACGAGCGGCTGCGATCGCCGACTCCGAGAGCGTCGTCGAGTCGGTACGCATGTAGGTGATGTAGCCGTTTTCGTACAGACGCTGCGCGATACGCATGGCGCGCTCGGACGTGAAACGAAGTTTGCGTCCGGCTTCCTGCTGGAGCGTCGACGTCATGAACGGCGGGTAAGGCTTGCGCGTGTACGGCTTGTCCTCGGCGGAGGAAACCGTGAGGTCGACGCCCTGCAACGCTTCCGCCAGACGACGCGCGTACGCCTCGTCGAGCACGGTGACCGCGCTGCCCTTGAGCTTTCCGTCAGCTCCGAAATCGCGACCGGAGGCGACACGCGAACCGTCGACGGAGACGAGGCGAGCACCGAAACTACGCGGGCTGGCCTCTGCACCGGCGTCGAGCGTCGCGGAAATGTCCCAGTACGACGCCGACTTGAACGCCATGCGCTCGCGTTCACGCTGGACGATGACGCGAGTGGCCACCGACTGGACGCGGCCGGCCGAGAGCTTCGGCATGACCTTCTTCCAGAGAACCGGGCTGACCTCGTAACCGTAGAGACGGTCGAGGATGCGGCGGGTTTCCTGAGCATCGACGAGGTCGGTGTCGAGTTCGCGGGTGTCTTCGGCGGCAGCACGGATTGCCGGCTCGGTGATCTCGTGGAAGACCATTCGACGAACCGGAATCTTGGGCTTGAGAGTCTCGAGGAGATGCCAGGCGATTGCCTCGCCCTCACGGTCGGGGTCAGTTGCGAGGAAGAGCTCGTCGGCGTCCTTCAACAGAGACTTGAGTTCGGCGACCTTGCCCTTCTTTTCCGGGCTCACGACATAGAGCGGCTCGAAGTCGTGATCGACGTTGACGCCGAGACGGGCCCATGACTCGCCCTTGTACTTGGCCGGAACGTCTGCTGCGCCTCGCGGCAGGTCGCGAATGTGACCGACCGATGCCTCTACGACGTAGTCCTTACCGAGGTAGGGAGCGATTTTGCGCGCCTTGGTCGGTGACTCGACGATCACGAGGCGACGAGGGTTACCGGACGCTCCCTGACCGCTGCCGTTGTCCGCTTTAGCCACCTGCTGCCCGAGCCTTCCTTTGGACGTTCACTGCCGTCGGCAGATCTTCAGAACTAGACGTGTGGAGCAAGTTATACCCCGTGTCTCTCTTTACAGAGTGACATACCCGCAAGACATTCGTGCAGATCAGTACAGTATGGGCTCCGTCGGACACGCGGCATGAGCACCGTCGGACACGAGGCAAGAGCACTGTCAGACGTGCGGCCAGGCGACCGAAGTGTCGACGTGTTTCGGCGCCTCACCGAGGTATTCGACGAGCTTTGTCAGTCTCTTCTTTCCCGACACACGGAGCCCCGGGCCCGGTGTCCGGTTACCCAGTTGAGTCGGCGCGATACCAACCCGCATCAAGGCCTGAGCCAGCGGTGCGTGCGTCTCCTTGGCATGGGGGTCGAGGCCGAACACGAATCGCTCGCCGCCTTCTTCGAGCCTGCCGGCCGCGACGGCCCACACCCGGAGTTGGCGGGAGTTCGGTACCCAACCGACCGGCACCGCCTTCACAGCTCCCTTGGTCCACTGCACGGACAGCGGAAGGAGTGCGGGCGTCGACTGAGTGCGGACCAATGGGCTGCCTTCTTCACTACGCGTCACCTCGGCCCCGAGTCCGCACTGCGCGATCAACTCGGCAACGGCCTGCGCTCTCCAGTCCCGATCCACGACGATCGAGATCCGGGCACGGTCCTCCGAGGTCACGACCTGACCCGGTCCGGCCAGCATTCCGGCGAGGTCCGTCACGGCAGGTGGAATCGACTCGGCAGAGAAAAAGGACAGTTGGCTCACAGAGTGAAACGTAAGCCACGAAGGTACTGACGGCATAGACGACCGGCCGTGGTCGAACAGCTGCGTGCATTACCTCGGACAGAGAAAGACTGGCTCAGCCCGAAAAGATTTGTCCCCCACCGCACGGATGCGATGGGGGACAAATACTGTCCGAACTAATCGCTCAGCGAGTGAGCGGAAAAATCAGACCGCGCGAACGCCGGTAGCCTGGGGACCCTTGGTGCCCTGGCCGACCTCGAACTCCACACGCTGGTTCTCCTCGAGGGTACGGAAGCCGTTGCCCTGAATTTCGGAGTAGTGAACGAAGACGTCTGCGGAACCGTCTTCGGGAGCGATGAAGCCGAAGCCCTTTTCAGCGTTGAACCACTTCACAGTGCCCTGTGCCATGCTTTTCCTTCTCTTTCTAACACCGGATTCGGTGAACAGCCCTTACAGTCCACCGGGCCGGTTCCGACCGCTGTACGTCTTTATTTCCCCCTCAGGAAAGGCAGAGCACCGCGCCCGCAACAACGATCCTGCGAGCGTGCACTTTCTCAAGCCTACGAACACAGAAGCTGCGACCGATTGTCAGTCAACCATGTTCTCCGCGTGCACAACAGTCGAAAAGGGAACTAAAAACGTTAAAAGTTCGCTACGAGAAAAACGGCCCACGATCGTGGCTTCCCGCTTCCGCGCCGACCACCCGGTTCCACCAAGACCGCCGGCCGTTGCGTATCATCAAAACTGCAGGTAGCGACAGTTTCCGATTGCCGCCACACCCCAACGCCGAGCCCGGAGAGTCACGTGAACGCACCTTCCCCGATCCCCGCCCCGGGAGGGAAGCCTGGCGACACCTACGGGCAGATGCTGCTCGATCGCGTCGTCGCCGGGGTCAGTGGAAGCGAAAAACCACTGATGTTCACCGCGCAGTTGCCTGCTCGCGTAGCCGAGTTCACCGAATGGCCGGAGTGGGTGCACCCCAGCGTCGTACGCGCGCTCGCCGAGCACAGCGTGCGGTCCCCGTGGATCCACCAGAGTGAGGCCGCAGACCTCGCTCACGAGGGAAAACACGTGGTCGTGGCCACGGGTACGGCGTCGGGTAAGTCACTGGCATACCAACTCCCGGTGCTGACGGCCATGGCGACCGATCCGCTCGCAACTGCCCTGTACCTCTCCCCCACCAAAGCGCTGGGCTCGGATCAACTGCGAGCAGTGCTGTCCCTCACCGACTTCGACGTCGAACTTCGCAGTACGAACGCCAGTGCGTACGACGGCGACACCTCGCAGGAACTCCGCACCTGGGCACGCGAGAACTCACGCTGGCTCTTCACCAACCCCGACATGATCCACATTTCGCTGCTCCGCACCCATCAGCGATGGGCGCACTTCTTCCGCAACCTGAAATACGTGATCATCGACGAATGCCACTCCTACAGGGGAGTCTTCGGATCCAACGTCGCGCTCGTGATCCGGCGACTGCGCAGGATTGCAGCGCGTTACGGCGCCGAACCTACCTTCATCCTGGCCAGCGCGACCACGGCAGATCCCGGCGCGGCGGCCTCGCGGCTCATCGGCGCACACTGCACCGAGGTCACGGAAGACGGATCGCCGCACGGCCCACGCACCGTCGCACTGTGGGAGCCTCCGCTACTCGAGGCATTGACCGGCGAAAACGGTAGCCCGGTACGACGTCCCGCGGGCGCGGAAGCAGCGCGGATCATGGCCGACCTCATGATCGAGGGCGCCCGTACTCTCACCTTCGTCCGCTCCCGCCGCGGTGCCGAACTGACCGCGATGGCCACCAAACGTCTACTCGCCGAGGTGGACCCGGACCTCGCCGAGCGAGTCGCGTCGTATCGCGCCGGATATCTGGCCGAGGACCGTCGCGAACTGGAAGCTGCGCTCGCCGACGGCACGCTGCTGGGCGCAGCCACCACCAACGCGCTGGAGCTCGGCGTCGACATCGCAGGCCTCGACGCCGTTGTCGTGGCAGGCTTCCCGGGGACCGTTGCCTCGTTCTGGCAGCAGGCCGGTCGCTCCGGGCGACGCGGCGAGGGTTCACTCGTCGTGTTGATCGCCCGCGACGATCCACTCGACACCTACCTCGTTCACCATCCGTCGGCGGTACTCGACAAACCCGTCGAGGCGACGGTGACAGATCCCGGAAATCCGTACGTCCTGGGACCACAACTTCTCTGCGCTGCAATGGAACTCCCACTTTCCGATGTCGAGGTGGACTCTTTCGGGGCTCTCGAGGTTCTGACCAGGCTGTCGGAGGAAGGCAAGATCCGGCGCCGAAAGCACGGATGGTTCGTCACCGCCGATTCGAACCCCCACGGCTCTTTGGACATTCGCGGCGGTATCGGAACTCAGGTGGCCATTGTCGACGGTGAATCCGGCCGGATGCTGGGTACTGTCGACGCGGGCCGCGCTCCGGCCACAGTTCATCCCGGTGCCGTGCACATCCATCAAGGCGAGACCTATGTCGTCGACGAACTGGACCTCGACGTCGGACTCGCATTGGTACACACCGAGAATCCGGACTGGACCACCTCGGCTCGCGAGACCACCGAAATCACGATCACCGAACAACTCGAGCACAAGAACTACGGCGACATCGCCGTCGCTCTCGTCCAGGTCGAGGTGACACATCAAGTCGTCGGGTACCTACGACGGTTGACTTCGGGTGAAGTCCTCGACTCGATCGAACTCGACATGCCCGCTCACACTTTGCCCACCAGGGCAGTGATGTACACGGTCACGCCGGAACTTCTCGAATCCATCGGGGTGCCGCCCGAACGGTTCCCCGGATCACTGCATGCCGCCGAACATGCCGCGATCGGCCTGCTGCCACTGGTGGCGATCTGCGACCGCGGAGACATCGGCGGAGTATCGACGGCCATGCACGCCGACACCGGACTCCCGACTGTCTTCGTCTACGACGGTCACGCCGGCGGCGCCGGGTTCGCCGACCGGGGGCACAGCGAACTGTCACGATGGCTCACCGCGACGCGCGACGCCATACTCTCCTGCGAGTGCGCTCACGGATGCCCGTCCTGCGTCTATTCACCCAAGTGCGGCAACGGAAACGACCCACTCGACAAAGACGGCGCGGTCAAGGTTCTGACCGCCGTCATCGAGACGATCAACTGAGACACGATCAGCCGACTGGACCCGCACGAGCGGAAGCCCGCGCATCACCGATCCCGAAGCCCGACAACAACACCGGTGCACGTATCTCGACCACCACATCCCACCCCTGCACCTCACATTCCGCGAGCACCGTACGCATACGCTCCGCGATGGCCGCGGACTTCGCACACGCAGACGCCTCACCTCCGTCCAAGGCGCCCGCACCGCCGAGAGCCGAAAGATCGGCGGCCGACTGAGCAGTGTGCCGGGCCACCACCGCGGACCCGACATGCAGCATCCCACCAGTCACCATCACGATCGCTGCCAAAACGCAGCACGCCAGAACAGTGGCAACACCTTCGTCGTCACGTAGGTTCACCCCTCTTCCACCCCTGACTCCACAGCTGCCACAGCCTCGGAAGAAATGTCGACCAGCGGCAGCAACGTACTCTCGGCGCTGACAACGGCAACGGCAAAGCCGTCAACGATCTCCACCGAGATCGACGCATCTTGGGGTGCGATCCGGCGGGCCGTGGCGACCGCAGACTCACGATCACCACGTGCCACCAACCGCGCGGCCTCACGAGCTGCGTCGACACACCGCACCTGCATCGACACCGCGAGGACGCCACCGATACACAGCACGACCACCGTGACGATCGAAGCCAGAGCAATCGCAGCCTCCACCGTCACGGCGCCGTCGTCGGCTTGCCGAATACCTCTCGTGGACAACATCACACAGCTGTCTTGAGCGCCTTGTCGATGATGCCTGTCAGCGCCGAGACAATGGAGTCGCCGGTGACAACCGTGTACAGGACGGCACCGAATGCGGCAGCCGCAATCGTGCCGATCGCATACTCCGCGGTAGACATACCGTCGTCCTCCGTTACCAACAGCGCAAATCTGGCCGACATCGTCCTGAACGTCTTCGAAATCATTTTTCCCCCTTCAATCAAAACCTGTGGCAGCAGTTCTGCCGCAGGAGCTTTCATACGGATCCGGCTCACAACAGGCCGTTACCGAGCACAGTCGTGGCAAGCCCGATCACCACCGGGACGATGCCCAAGGCGATGAACGCCGGCAGGAAACACAGTCCGAGTGGACCGCTGATCAGCACTCCCGCACGTTCGGCCGCGGCAGCAGCCAGATCCTCGGCGTCACCTCGACTGCGCTCGGCGAGTTCGGCCATGGACGAGGACAGCGACGAACCCGAACGGGCGGAACGCCGAGCCATTCTGGCCAGCGCCTCGGTATCGGGATCGAGAGCGGCTTCGCTCCACGCGGCGTCGGGATCAGCACCGAGCGTGAGAAGGTCGGCGACGCGACTGAGCGTGTCGGCCATCGGTTTCGGTGCCGTCGACGCCATCGCTGTGATCGCGGCGGAGACGGGAAGCCCCGCTCGCAGGCAGGCCCCGAGAAGGTCGAGACTTGCGGCAACCGCGAGTGGATCCGGCTTGTCCGGGGCTGAAACCGAATTTTCTGTTGTTGTGTCCGCGAACAGAATTTCTGTCGCCCTGGCCGAAGCACCGCGGCGAGTGGGAATGATCGCGAGCGCCAACGCGATCATCGCCACGGATGCCCAACTCACGACGTGACCTTCGCAGTTATCCGGTCGGTCCAGAGCAAACCAGCTGAGACACACGCAGTTCCGATCACGAGCAGCACGCCGCCGAGCCCACCTCCGAACAGCACGCGCAGAGGCGACGCGCCCATCAACTGGCCGAGGCCGATCCCCAGCAGCGGTAGAAAAGCCAGCACGGCGGCGGTCGCCCGAGCGCCCGCCAACCCGGCCTCGGTGCGCTGACGAAAGCGTCTACGCCCCAACATGTCCGTCCGGACCGCACCGAGTAGTTCAGCCAGAGCCAGACCGTGTTGGTCTGCGACCCGCCAGACGGATCCGATACGGAAGAACTCACGCTCGATGCACGAATCCGGTACCGCGAAGGCCGCCGCGGCAGAACCACCGAGACGCGCCCTGGCCCCAGCGGACCGGAACACCGCACTTACTTCGCCGCTACATTCCTCGCCTGCAACAGAACTGGCAACTGCAGGATGCGCGCCGACGCTCAGCTCGGCGATCAGCACCTCCAGACCGGAGAGCAGCATCTTCTGTGAGAGGTCCCGGTTTTCGGCCGCCTTCGCGCGGCGCCCACGAAAGATCAAGGTTCCGGCGAGGACAACCGCTGCGCATCCTGCCGACAAGCCTCCGAGAACCCCTGCAGCCGACACCGCGAAAAATGCGGCGACCAACTGCCACGGAATCTGCCGGGAGGGCTTGCGGATGCTCGGGGCGTACGTAGCGAGCCGAGCACGTGAATCCCGCACCGGCGCAATCGAGACCGCCAACGCGAGGACCAGGAAGGAAACTGTCACGTCCCGACCTCTCGATTGCGAAGCCGGAACATCCGCTCGAGCCGCTCACGACCCGAACCGCCGTCCGGCCATGCCTGCATGATTTGTACGTATCCGTCCGCACCGCGATCGATGACGCCGATCTGTTCGAGACGCCTCGATCCGTCGGCCGATCTGTGTACGTGCAGGATCACTTGAACTGCCGCGGCAAGTTGACTGTGCAACGCGTGGCGATCCATACCGCCGAGCGCAGCCAACGCCTCGAGTCTGGCCGGCACCTCTTCGGGCGAATTGGCGTGAACGGTGCCGGCGCCGCCGTCGTGGCCGGTGTTCATCGCCGTGAGCAGATCCGTCACCTCTGCACCGCGGACCTCACCGACGACGATGCGATCGGGACGCATCCGCAGTGCCTGCCGAACCAGATCGCGCACCGTCACCTCTCCGACGCCCTCGACGTTGGGAGCCCTGGCGACGAGGCGGACGACGTGCGGATGCGGCGGCGCTAGTTCGGCCGCGTCCTCGACGCAGACGATTCGCTCGCGCGGGTCGACGGCGCCGAGCATGGCGGACAACAACGTGGTCTTTCCCGCGCCAGTACCGCCGATCACCAGGAAGGCCAAGCGGCACGAGATGATGCGATCGAGGAGTTCGCGCGCGTCCGGTTCCACGGCGCCGTGAGCACACAGCGCGTCGAGACCCTGTGTTGCGGGCCGCAGCACTCGCAGTGACACGCAGGTTCCGCCCTGGGCCACCGGTGCGAGTACGGCATGAAGTCGTACCCCGAAGTGCCCGTCGCCGACGCCCCGCAGACGGCCGTCGACCCACGGTTGGGCGTCGTCGAGGCGTCGACCTGCCGACAGTGCCAACCGCTGCGCCAGTCGACGCACGGCTGCCTCGTCGGTGAACCGGACCCCTGACCTTTCGAGGCCGACCCCGCGGTCCACCCAGACCTGATCCGGCGCGGTCACCAGTACATCGGCGACACCGGGTTCGTGCAGCAGTGGTTCGAGCGGCCCTGCGCCTGTCAGTTCCGTCTGGAGCACCCTGACGACCTCCAACAGATCCGTGTCCGCCAGAACGCCAGAGGACTCGGCTCGCACGGCGTCGGCAACGGTGGCCGCCGTCGGCTCGGCGACCGACGACGCCGTCAGCCGCTCGCGAACTCGGTCGAGCAGTTCTGTCGTGACCAACGCGCTCATGCCGCAGCCCTGCGCGGGCGTGCGCCGGATTCGACGGCGTCGAGTACCGCCGTTGCCACCGCACTCAGCGGACAACCTCGGGTCAATTCGAGGCCACCGCGCTCGAGCATCGGCGCCAGCGAGCGGTGGCCGCGCATCACGGCCGTCAGCGGCAGACCGAGCATGTCTGCCACATCGGCGCCGCGTAGGCCTCCCGGCGCCGGCCCACGCACGACGAGCCCGACATTGGAGTTGTGTCGCACCACCCAGGCTCCGACCTTCTCGGCAGCGACGCACGCAGCCACGGTGGCCGGAACCACCACGAGAACCAAATCCGACATCTCCAACGCGGCCTGACCTACCTCGCTGGGATGACGTGGCACGTCGCAGACCACGAGTCCGCCGGAACTGCGACCTGCGTCCAGCACGGCGCGAACGGCGGTCACTGTCGGACCGTCGATCTCGCGGCGACTGCTCGCCAGAACCCTCAAGAACTTTCCCTTTGCCGGCAGGGCATCGCGCAGCGCATCCGGGGCCAACCGCCCGCCCTCGACGGTCAGTGCACCCCAACGCAATCCGGGGGTCGTCTCGATGCCCAACAGCACATCAGCGCCGGAGCCGAGTGCGTCGACGTCCACCAGTAGCGTCGGGACGTGACGTGCCGCCGACGTCAACGCGACAGCCGCAGCTGTTGCCGAGGCTCCGCCGCCGCCACAACCACCCACCACGCTCACGACGGTGCCGTCACCACTCACGTCTACGTGGTCGGCCAGAACTGCGACCAGCGCGTTCTCCTCTTCCGGCAGGGACAGAACGCTGTGGGCTCCGATCGCGGTGGCGCTCTTCCAGTCGTCGACGGTCGGTGTGCCGTCGCACACGAGGAACACTCGCGTTCGTTTAGGGGAACGAGCCAGAGCATCCCGCGCAGCCGACGCGTCCAATACGACCGCCGAGGCCCGGTTCCACTGTTGCCGGGAAACGGGATGCTCGGCCTCGTCCAGACGGCGGTCCACCGCGGCAGCGACGCGTCGCACGCTCGCGAGGACCTTCGCGTCGTCGACGAGAACCAGAATGGGAGCCCCGGTTTCCCGAGAGTTGATCGTCGTGTTCATGACTGCAGAGCCTGAACGAGCACCAGCACCGAAAACAGTGGGTCGAGAGAGCCTGTGGACAACTGAGAAGTTGTGGAGAAACAGACCTGAGACAGAGGACGACCCCCGCCAATGGGGGGAGGAGGCGGGGGCCGTCTGAGTTCAGCCCCGGGGGGTCGGGCTGAACTAGTTCGAACGAATCGAACAGCAACGATCTTACACCCGCCATTGGCGAGAAATGCAAGCCTGAGCTGCACTGAACTGCTGTTTTTCGCCGAAAGAGGACGCTTGCCGAGGAGCACACGAACCGCCTGTCGGACTATCCTCATTCCTGTGACCGACAAGCCTGCGAACGGACTGAATACCGGGCGGACAGCCGCTTTCTTCGATTTGGACAAAACGATCATCGCGAAGTCGAGCACCCTGGCGTTCAGCAAGCCATTCTTCGCCCAGGGTCTGATCAATCGACGCTCGGTTCTCAAGAGCAGCTATGCGCAATTCCTGTTTCTTCTGTCCGGCGCCGATCACGATCAGATGGAGCGCATGCGCGAGCACCTGACGGCGATGTGCGCGGGCTGGGACGTGGAACAGGTGAAGGCCATCGTCGCGGAGACTCTGCACGACATCGTCGACCCACTCGTCTTTGCCGAGGCGGCCGATCTGATCGCCGATCACAAGCTGCGTGGACACGACGTCATCGTGGTGTCGGCGTCGGGCGAGGAAATCGTCGCGCCGATCGCCCGCGCCCTCGGCGCCACCCACTCCGTGGCGACGTCGATGAGGGAAGAAGACGGCCACTACACCGGCGAGGTCGACTTCTACTGCTACGGTCCGGGCAAGGTCGAGGCGATGGAAAAACTCGCCGCGGAATACGGCTACGACCTCGCCGCCAGTTACGCCTACTCCGACTCGGTGACCGATTTGCCCATGCTCGAGGCGGTCGGACATCCCACCGCAGTCAACCCCGATCGTGCATTACGCAAGGAAGCAGCCGTAAACGGTTGGCCCATACTGACTTTCTCGAACCCGGTCTCGCTTCGCGCGCGATTGTCAGCCCAGTCCACGACGACGGTCGCCACAACTGCAGCGGTGGGAATCGCAGCTCTGGTGGCCGGCGCCATGACCTTCGGGCTACTGCGTCGGAAACGCTGAAATCCAATGCCCACAAACAAAAATTGGTACTTGCTGTGAGCCCGGACACAGGGTACAAAGGAGTTACGGAAGAACGGAAGGCCAGGAACGGCTCGGAAGAGAAGGACCGTTTCCCCAACTGAAATTCCTAGCACGGGCACTAGGGCACCCACGCGGAGCACAAGCCACTATAAGGGCAGAAGCGTTGTGGGCCTGCGAGATTCGTTCAATTTGAGCGAGGACCCCGCACCGGTTGCGGGGACGACCTCAGAAAGTGCGATCCCTCGCCGAGGCCACCCACACAACCCACCGAGCACGCTTGGTAACGAGTAGTCCGTGCTGACGGGCGGCGAAGTCGATTTATCGGCAGCGCCGCCCGTTCGTTATGTGCCGGCCTCGCCCTGTTGCAGACTATCCAGTCGCCGCGTCGGCGATCGAAGTCGCTTCTCGCGCACCGGCTTCGAGAGCTCCACAGCACAAGATCACCCAACTGCCGACACCCGCCGGATTTCCCGAAGCGAATCCAGCCGCGCCGTCCGTGTACGCCTGCGGCCGCCGAAGCCAACTGACCTCGGGGACTCCCAGATTGTGCGGATCCAACCCGGACGAGACCGCAACCAGACGCGAAGCCGCACGTGCAACGATGCCGTCAGCGGTGCCGAACGGGCTCAGCGCCAAGAGTTCTCCGTGTACGACGGCCGCCAGAACCGGCGCCGGCGCACTGGTTCCGCCGGTAACGAGTTGCGCGAGAGCGTCCAACCGCTCCCCCACTCCGCGATCCGACCGTGGCCGTCCCAGTTGATCCGCGTCCTCGACGAGGTCTGCCGCGGCCAGCAGGTGCAGCCGGGCCAAAGCCTGCAGCGGGGCGCGCTTCCACGTCGACTCCATGAGGGGAAGACTGTCGCCGTCCAGAGCCTGAGCCACGCGCAGAGCACCCGCGAGAATCGGATCACCGGCCATGCCCTCGGCCGGCAATTCGGTGGTGCCACCGGCCAGCGATGCGGAAGCTCGCGCAGCGCGAACCGCGGCTTCGGCGGCAGTGGTGGGCCAACCGCGACGGTTGGTCTTGTGCCGATGAACCTCACCCAGAGCGTCGCGCGCATGATCGGCGGCGGCGCGTACGCCTGGAAGATCGACGAGGGGCTGCAAGGGGTCCGTCACGATCAACGACGGTACCCTTGCAGCCCCTCTGCGGACTTGCCTACCTACCTGTTGCGTCAGCTTCCCAGCGTGATGGACCCGCCGGGAATCGCGTCGAGCAACTTGCGGGTGTAGTCCTGTTGCGGATTGCCGAACACATCGTCGATCGGTGCCGATTCGACGATCGAGCCACGCGACATCACCAACACGTTGTCCGCGATCTGACGAACCACGGCCAGGTCGTGTGTGATGAAGAGGTACGTCAACCCGAACTCTGCCTGCAGGTCGTTGAGCAGGGTCAAGATCTGATCCTGCACGAGCACGTCAAGAGCGGAGACCGCCTCGTCGCAGATCACGACCTCCGGCTGAAGTGCCAACGCTCGCGCAATTGCGACGCGCTGACGCTGTCCGCCGGAGAGCTCGTTCGGGAACCGTCGCATGACCGACTGGGGCAGACCGACCTTGTCGAGAAGTTCGCGGACGCGAGCCTCCCGTTCTGCTTTGGTCCCGACCTTGTGGGTACGCAGCGGCTCTTCGATCGTGCGGTAGATCGAGTACATCGGGTCGAGCGTGCCGTAAGGGTTCTGGAAGATCGGCTGCACTCGACGACGGAACGCAAAGGTTTCCTTCGCTCCGAGTTTGGACACGTCCTGACCGTCGAAGACCACGTTGCCTGCGGTGGGCTCGAGCAAGCCGAGAACCATCTGCGCGACCGTCGACTTACCGGAACCCGATTCGCCGACGATTGCAGTCGTGGTTCCGCGGCGGACCTTGAAGGACACGTCGTTCACGGCTGTGAAGTCGGTGGTCTTGCGGAAACCCTTGCGCAGCTTGAACACCTTGGTCAGATGATCGACGACAAGAACGTCGTCGGTCGCCTTGCCGAAGGACTCTGCCGCACTTTCCTCGGCCTTGACCGCTTCGGCGACCTCTTCCGCCTGTTCGCGAATCTCGGCGCGTGCCACTGATGAGCTGAGCCGCTTCGACGCCAACGACGGCGCAGCAGCGACCAGCTTCTGCGTGTACGGATGCTGCGGGCGCTTCAGAATCTCCAGCGCCGGACCGGATTCGACGATACGACCCTTGCTCATCACGATCAGATGCTCGGCGCGCTCGGCGGCCAAGCCCAGATCGTGAGTGATGAGCAGAACGGCGGTGCCGAGTTCCGTTGTCAGACCGTCTAGGTGATCGAGGATCTGACGCTGGACCGTGACGTCGAGCGCCGACGTCGGCTCGTCCGCGATCAGGAGCTTCGGACGAGCGGACAACCCGATCGCGATGAGTGCGCGCTGACGCATACCGCCCGAGAACTCGTGCGGGTACTGCCCCAACCTGCTCTCGGCTTCGGCGAGTCCTGCCTCCTCGAGCAGTTCGGCGGCCCGAACCTTGGCTGCCTTGCCCTTGGCGATCCCGTTGGCGGCCAGTGCTTCCTCGATCTGGAAGCCCACTTTCCACACGGGATTCAGATTCGACATCGGGTCCTGCGGAACCAAACCGATCTGGCTTCCCCGGATGTGGACGAAGTCCTTCTCCGAGACCTTCGAGATGTCCTTGCCGTCGAAGATGATCTCGCCTGCCGTCACCTTGCCGGTGCCGGGAAGCAGATTGATGATCGAGTGGGCGGTGGTGGACTTACCCGAACCCGATTCGCCGACGATCGCGACCGTCTGACCCGGGTAGACGGTCAGGCTGACGCCTCGAACTGCCGGAACCGGACCGGAATTGGACTGGAAAGACACCTCGAGATCACGAATCTCGAGCAACGGAGTTTCCTCCGAGGTGAGAGTTTCCTTGGTGGTCATCGTGCTCACCGCTTCCGCGACTTGGGATCGAGGGCGTCGCGCAGAGCGTCACCCATCATGATGAATCCGAGAACGGTGATCGCCAAAGCCGTTGCCGGGTAGAACAGAATGGTCGAACCCTGACGCAGCGTCACCTGTGCGTTGCTGATGTCGCCGCCCCACGAAACCTCGGTGGACGGAAGACCGATACCGAGGAAGGACAGCGTCGCCTCGGCAACGATGTACGTACCGAGCGATATGGTGGCGACCACGATGATGGGCGCCAACGAGTTCGGGATGACGTGGCGGATCAGTGTCTTGAGCTTCGAGACACCCAATGCTTCCGAAGCCATGACGTAATCGTTGTTCTTCGCCGAGATCACCGCGCCGCGAGCAATTCTTGCCATCTGCGGCCAGCCGAAGAGCGCCAGGACGCCGACGACAGTCCAGATGGTGCGATCGGTGAACAGCTGCATCAGGACGATGGCAGCCAGGATCAGCGGGATGCCGAAGAAGATGTCGGCGACACGGGAGAGGATCGAATCGGTCCATCCGCCGTAGAAACCGGACAGCGCACCGAAGATCACGCCGATCACCAGCACCGACGCCGTGACACCGACGCCCACGAGTACGGATGCGCGAGCACCGTAGATGGTGCGCGAGTACACGTCACAGCCCTGGCGGTCGAAACCGAACCAGTGCCCTGAGGTCGGTCCCTGCATGCTGTAGGTGAGGTCGCAGAACCGCGGATCGGTGCTCGTGAACAAGCTCGGAAACGCTGCGATGACGATGACCGCGAGGATGATGATCGTCGAGATGATGAACAGGGGGCGCTTGCGTAGGTCGCGCCACGCATCGGTCCACATGCTGGTCGGCGCCTGATCGAGTTTGACGGCGTCCGTCTCCCCCGGTGCCGCAACTTCGGGCGGTGCCACGAAATGACTTTGCCGGACTGCGCGTCCGGTCTTCACGGTCTCAGACATAGCGGATCCTCGGATCGAGCGCGGCGTACAAGAGGTCGACGAGCAGATTCGCGATCAGGTAGATCACGATCAGGATGGTGACGAACGAAACCACCGTCGGCGCTTCACCTCTGGTCACGGCCTGGTAGATCGTGCCACCGACGCCGTTGATGTTGAAGATGCCCTCGGTGACGATGGCGCCGCCCATCAACGTTGCGAGGTCGGCACCCAGGAACGTGACCACGGGGATCAGCGAGTTGCGCAACACGTGCACGCGAACCACTCGTCCACGGGAAAGTCCCTTGGCGGTAGCGGTGCGGACGTAATCGGCAGTCAGATTCTCCGCCACGGACGTTCGGGTCAGTCGCAGTACGTACGCGAACGAGACCGAACCAAGAACCAGGGCAGGGAGCAGGAGATTGGTGAAGCTGGTGTTGCCACCGACCGTCGGCGGGACGATGCCCCATTTGACGCCGATGAAGAACTGAGCCAGGAAGCCGATCACGAAGATCGGGATGGCGATGAGAACGAGGCTGAACAGCAGGACGGTGCTGTCGAAGAATCCGCCCTTACGCAGGCCCGCGATGAGGCCGAAGCCGACACCGAAGACCGTCTCGACGATCAGTGCCATGAAGGCAAGTTTCATCGTGATCGGAAATGCCTGTGCCAGAACTTCACTGACAGGTCGTCCGGAGAACGACGTGCCGAAGTCCAGCGTGAAGATGCCCTTCAGGTACAGCAGGTACTGCTGATAGAAGGGGAGATCGAGGTGGTAGCGCTCCCGAAGCTGTGCTGCCACAGCCGGACTGAGCGCCTTGTCGCCCGCCAACGCGGCAATCGGATCACCGGGAAGCAGGAAGACCATGGCGTAGATCAGAAGAGTGGCCCCGAGAAAAACCGGGATCATTTGAAGCACTCGGCGACCGATGTACCAGAGCATCGGATCACCTCCTTGTCGATGATCGTGTACGTCAGCGGACAGTCCGGTGTGAACACGAGTTCGGGACGGCAGGCAGGGCGCCTGCCGCCCCGAACTCACGTTTCAGATGCGGATCGTTCTACGCGTCAGTTCTTTTCGATGTCTTCGTAGACCGGAACACCGTTCCAGCTGATGGTCACGTTGGAAACGTTCTCCGACCATCCACTGGCAGCGTTGCGGTACCACGTCGGAACTGCGGGCAGGTCCTTGAGCAGGACTTCCTGGGCCTGATCGAGCAGTTCCTGAGCCTTCGCCTGATCGGTCTGGCCGGCCGATTCGCGCAGGAGGCGGTCGAACTCGGGGTTGGAGTAGTCACCGTCGTTGGAGCTGCCGCCGGTCTGGTAGTTCTGCGCCAGGAAGCCGTACTGCTGCGGGTAGTCGCCCTGCCAACCGGAGCGGAAAGAGCTCTGGATGGTGCGGTCGGTGGCTTCGGTGCGGATCTGAGCGAAGGTGGCGTACTGCTTGCCCTTCGCGTCGATACCGAGGGTGTTGCGGATGCTGTTCGCCGTGGCATCGACCCATTCCTGGTGTCCGCCGTCGGAGTTGTAGGCGATCTCGAAGCTGCCGGACCACGGTGCGATGGCGTCGGCCTTGGCCCAAGCAGCCTTGGCCGCCTCGGGATCGAACTTCACGTTGCTGTTACCGGTCAGCGAGTCGTTCCAGCCCTTGATTGCGGGGCTGGTGAAGTCGAGTGCAGGCGTCCTGGTCTTGTTGAAGATCTGCTGGGTGATCTGATCGCGGTTGATCGCCATCGAGATCGCCTGACGGCGGAGCATGCCCTCTTCGCCGCTGAAGTGCGGCAGGCGACCCGGGATCGTGAACGTCTCGATGGTTGCCGACGGCTGGTTGACGGTGCGTCCGGGCAGGTCCGACTCGAAGGTCGTGACGGCGCTCGGAGGAACCTGGTCGAGAACGTCGACGTTGTTGGCCAGGAGATCGGTGTACGCCGTGTCGAGGCTGTTGTACATGATGAAGTCGACGCCGGCGTTCTTCGGCTTACGGTTGCCGTTGTAGTCCGGGTTCACGACGGTGTCGATGCGGACGTTGTGCTGCCACGCGCCGGTTCCGTCGAGCTTGTACGGGCCGTTGCCGATCGGGTTCTCACCGAAGGCGGTCATGTCCTTGAACGCGACCTCGGGCAGCGGGTAGTACGCCGTGAAGCCGAGGCGATCGGGGAACGCCGACTCGGGCTGCTTGAGTTCGATGGTGAAGGTGGAGTCGTCCACAACCTTCAGACCCGACATGGTCTGTGCCGTCGGAACCTCGGCGGCAACTTCGTCGTAGCCCTTGATCGGATCGAAGAACGATGCCTGAAGCTGAGCGTTGGTGGAGAGGGCGCCGTAGTTCCACGCGTCGACGAACGACTTCGCGGTGACGGGGGTGCCGTCCGTGAAGGTCCAGCCGTCCTTGAGCTTGACGGTGAAGTTCTGACCGTCGGTGCTCTCGATGGACTCGGCAACCTCGTTCTCCGTACCGCCGTCTGCGGTGTACGAAACGAGACCGGAGAACAGCGAGTCGAGGACGCGGCCGCCCATGTTCTCACTCGTGTTCGTGGGGATCAACGGGTTCTGAGGCTCGCCCGCCCAGGCGTTGACGACGCCACTGGACGATCCGCCCGACGAATCGCCGGACGAACATGCCGTGATCAGCACTGCCGTCATTCCGAGCGCGACCGCGCCGGTCGCTATGCGTGAGATACGCAAAGGAATTCCTTCCACATCTAAGTGACCCCGAGCATGCTCGCGGCCTGCCGACAGCCGTAACTGCCGGCGTCGTGTCGCCTACAACTGAAAGTGAACGTGACTTCGAGTTGCGGTCGAATAATGGTTTGACAATAGACACATCGAACCCGAAGCGCGCACCGCACCCATTGTTGGAAAATTGGGGGTAATTGAATTCGGACACATTCATTCGTCGGCGGAAGTGACCACCCGTCGCATCGATTCGACCGATCGTCGCAGGACAACGGGTTGCAACGTGATGCAACGGTGCGTTTGAGCGAGCTTGTGACTACCCTCACACGGAGTCAGAAAAGTGTCGATCAAAGTGGAAAGAAGGCCGTCAGCCATGACAAGCGCAGCCGAAACAGACGTCCCCCAGGCATATCCGCCGAGCGCAGAGTTCGCTGCGGCCGCCAACGCGGGACCGGAGTTGCAGGCTGCCGCAGATACCGACCGCCTCGCTTTCTGGGCGAATCAGGCTGAGCGCCTTCACTGGCACGAGAAATGGACCGACGTCCTCGACTGGACCGACGCCCCCGTCGCCAAGTGGTTCGTCGGCGGAAAACTCAACGTCGCCTACAACTGCGTCGACCGCCACGTCCTCGCCGGCAACGGCGACCGCGTCGCCATTGCATTCGAAGGCGAACCAGGCGATTCCCGTGATCTGACCTACAACGACCTCCTCGCCGAAGTCAGCCGCGCCGCAAACACTTTCACCGACCTCGGCCTCGTCGCCGGTGACCGCGTCGCGATCTACATGCCGATGATCCCCGAAGCGATCGTCACCATGCTCGCCTGCGCCCGCCTCGGCCTGACCCACTCGGTCGTCTTCGCCGGATTCTCCGCCACCGCCCTACGCTCACGCATCGACGACGCCCAGGCCAAACTCGTCGTCACCGTCGACGGCCAGTGGCGACGCGGCGCCGCAGCACCCATCAAAACAGCGGTCGACGAATCCGTCGCCGGCGCCGACTCCGTCCAGAACGTGTTGGTGGTCAACCGGACCGGCATCGACGTCGAGTGGACCGACGGCCGCGACCTGTGGTGGCACGAGACCGTCGCGCAGGCCTCACCTGAGCACGAAGCGCAGGCCTTCGACGCCGAACATCCCCTGTTCATCCTCTACACCTCCGGCACCACCGGTAAGCCCAAGGGCATCATCCACACCTCCGGCGGCTACCTCACCCAGGCGTCGTACACCCACCACAACGTCTTCGATCACAAAGCGGGACAAGACGTCTACTGGTGCACCGCCGACATCGGCTGGGTCACCGGACACTCCTACATCGTCTATGGACCCCTCTCCAACGGCGTCACCCAGGTCGTCTACGAAGGCACCCCCAACTCCCCGAACGAGCACCGCCACTTCGACATCATCGAGAAGTACGGCGTCTCCATCTACTACACCGCCCCCACCCTCGTGCGGACGTTCATGAAGTGGGGCCGGGAAATCCCCGACGCCCACGACTTGTCCTCGATCCGTTTGCTCGGATCTGTGGGCGAGCCCATCAACCCCGAAGCGTGGCGCTGGTTCCGCGACGTCATCGGCGGCAACAAGGCCCCCATCGTCGACACCTGGTGGCAGACCGAGACCGGTGCGATCATGATCTCCCCGCTGCCCGGTATCACCGCCACCAAGCCCGGATCCGCGATGGCACCGCTGCCCGGTATCTCCGCGAAGATCGTCGACGACGACGCCAAGCCCCTCGGCCCCGGCGGCAACGGTTACCTCGTCCTCGACGAGCCGTGGCCGGCGATGCTCCGCGGCATCTGGGGCGACATGGACCGCTACCGCGACACCTACTGGTCCCGCTACGCCGAAGAAGGCTGGTACTTCGCCGGTGACGGCGCCAAATACGACGACGACGGCGCCCTCTGGGTCCTCGGCCGCGTCGACGACGTCATGAACGTCTCCGGTCACCGCATCTCCACCTCCGAGGTGGAGTCAGCACTGGTCAACCATCACGGAGTCGCCGAAGCTGCCGTCGTCGGTGCCGCGGACGAGACCACCGGACAGGGCATCGTCGCGTTCGTCATCCTGCGCGAAGGCGTCGAGAACACCGGCGACGTTCTGATCGCGGAGCTCAAGGCTCAGGTCTCCACTGACATCAGCCCCATCGCAAAGCCGCGTCAGATCACGATCGTGCCGGAACTGCCGAAAACCCGATCCGGCAAGATCATGCGCCGCCTCCTGCGCGACGTCGCCGAAGGCCGCGACCTCGGAGACACCTCAACCCTGGTCGACCCCAAGGTATTCGACGCAATCCGCGGCAAGTAGGGCCTTCGGCCCTGTGCGCCTTTTTGGTAGTCCCCACTACCAGGAAGGCGCACAGGGGCGGAGCCCCTCTCGCAACTTCACTTCCTCTTTCGACGTCAGCCAGGACTCCTCGGCCACGCGAATGTCTGCGGCAACCCGCTTGTGCAGAGATTTTCCGCGCGAGGAGAGAAACACGCGCACCTTCCGGCGATCGTCCTCACCGACCTCGCGATAGATCAGCGCAAGCGAGACCAACTTGTCCGCAACTCGCGTCAGCGTCGGAGCCGGCGTTCCCGTTCGATCGCGCAGCTCAGCCATCGTCAGCCCCTCGGTCGACGCCAGGGCTTCGAGCGTCATCCAGTGATCGAGAGTGAGATTCTCAGCCGCCAGCGTCTTCTCCGCCGCTGCCGCGGCCATTCGAGCCGCTCGGACCAGCGCGGTCGTCAGCGAAGCATCAAGAATTCCGGAGTCACTTTTTCCCACTGATCGCTCCCCCGCTGTTGCGTACTTCACACTTCTCGGGCAATACTTTCAAATGAAATGATAGTAACCCAGGCCAGGCCGCTGACTTCCGATTCCGGCGGCGACGCATGAGCGCTACCGGCGCGCTCGAACGCGCGCGCAGCGCCGTGTGGCGCCTGGGCATGGTGGTTCCCCTCCAAGGACCGGCCGGACTGTTCGGTCCGTCGTGTGAGGCGATCAGCGAATTGGCCGCCCGCGACCTCAACAACTCCGGCGGCGTACTGGGACGCGAGGTCCAGATCGAAGTGATCGACGGCGGCGCTTCGCCGGGCGTCGTCGCAGCCCGCGTGCAACAGCTACTCGACGCAGGTGACATCGACGCCGTCAGCGGTTGGCACATCTCCTCGGTCCGCCACGCACTCGCACCGGTGGTCGCAGGCCGCATTCCGTACTCGTACACCTCGCTCTACGAGGGCGGCGAGGTCCGACCAGGAATCTACTGTTCGGGCGAAACCCCACGACAGCAGATCGCACCGGCACTGAAGTGGCTGCGCGACAACGTCGGAGCGCGCAAGTGGTTCGTCGTCGGCGACGACTACATCTGGCCTCACAGCTCGCTCGGGGCCGTGAGGCAATTCGCCACCGAACTCGATCTCACCCTGGTCGGCGGTTCGTTTGTCGATCTGGGGCGCGGCAACATGAAGCAGTTGGTCGAGACCGTCTCGAACTCCGGTTGCGACGGCGTGATCATGCTCCTCGTCGGACAGGACGCCGTCGACTTCAACCGAGCCTTCGCCCGCCGAGGCCTCGACGAGTCGATGATCCGATTCAGCCCGTTGATGGAAGAAAACATGCTGCTCGCAAGCGGCCCCCGCGCAACCCGGAACCTGTTTGCCTCGGCAGCGTACTTCCGATCGATGGTCGACGGTAACTCCATGGACCTGCTCGGGCGCTACATCGCACTGCACGGCGCGCACGCCCCGGCGCTGAACAACGCTGCCGAGTCGTGTTACGAAGGGATACATACCCTTTCGGCCCTGGTTCGACGCGCCGACAGCACCCACCCGCACGCCCTGGACGCCGTCGTCGAAGGCGCCGCGTACGACGGGCCTCGCGGAACCGTCGAGTTTCGCGATCGCGTTGCACGACAGAAGATTCAGCTGGCCGTCGCGGACGGACTCGACTTCTCGATCATCGCCACCCTCTGAAACCTTCCCCTGAGATCCACCTCTTGACTTCTGTGGCGCGCATCACTTAGTTTCATTTGGAATCATTTCATTTGAAAGTAACCCGTCCCGAAAGTAACCGGAGGTGCCCGATGGGCAGTGTTGGTTTGCTTTACGTGGGAGCCGTCCTCTTCGTCAACGGACTGATGCTGCTCGGCACAGTTCCCGTTCGATCCGCCTCGGTCCTCAATCTCTTCGTCGGCGCACTTCAATGCGTCGTCCCCACCGTTTTGTTGATTCAGGCACAGGGAGATTCGAGCGCCGTCCTGGCGGCCTCAGGCCTCTACCTGTTCGGATTCACCTACCTCTACGTGGGAATCAGCAATCTCGCCGGCTTCGAACCGGAAGGAATCGGGTGGTTCTCACTGTTCGTCGCGTGCGCCGCGCTCGTGTACTCCTTCCTCTCGTTCACGGTGAGCAACGACCCCGTCTTCGGGGTCATCTGGCTCGCATGGGCAGCACTGTGGACCCTGTTCTTCCTGGTGCTCGGCCTCGGCCGCGAGAACCTCAGCCGCTTCACCGGCTGGGCAGCAGTCCTGCTGAGCCAGCCCACCTGCACTGTTCCCGCCTTTCTGATCCTGACCGACAACTTCCACACCACACCCGCGGTAGCCGCCGGTTGGGCCGGAGCGCTTCTGGTTCTCCTCGGCCTGGCCAAGATCCTCGCCGCACCCAAAGCCGCAGTACCCCAGACTCATCCAGTCTTCAACTGATCCACACAACCAAGGAGTGAAAGACAATGCGACACGGTGACATCTCCTCGAGCAACGACACGGTCGGCGTAGCAGTAGTCAACTACAAGATGCCCCGCCTGCACGATCGCGCCGGAGTTCTCGAGAACGCGCGCAAGATCGCCGACATGATGATCGGCATGAAGACCGGACTCCCCGGAATGGATCTGGTGGTATTCCCCGAATACTCCACGCAGGGAATCATGTACAACGAAGAGGAGATGTATGCGACAGCGGCAACCATCCCCGGTGACGAGACCGCAATCTTTTCCGCCGCTTGCCGCGAGGCCGATACCTGGGGAATCTTCTCCATCACCGGTGAACAGCACGAAGACCACCCGAACAAGCCGCCGTACAACACGTTGATTCTCATCGACAACAAGGGCGAAATCGTTCAGAAGTACCGAAAGATCCTGCCCTGGTGCCCCATCGAAGGTTGGTACCCCGGCGACACCACGTACGTATCCGAGGGTCCCAAGGGCCTGAAGATCTCGCTCATCATCTGCGACGACGGCAACTACCCGGAGATCTGGCGTGACTGCGCGATGAAGGGTGCAGAACTCATCGTCCGCTGCCAGGGCTACATGTACCCCGCCAAGGACCAGCAGGTGATGATGTCCAAGGCAATGGCCTGGGCCAACAATTGTTATGTGGCAGTTGCCAATGCGGCCGGATTCGACGGCGTCTACTCCTACTTCGGACACTCCGCGATCATCGGATTCGACGGTCGGACGTTGGGTGAAACCGGTGAGGAGGAATACGGAATCCAGTACGCACAGCTGTCCGTTTCCGCCATTCGCGATGCACGCGAGAACGATCAGTCCCAGAACCACATCTTCAAGCTCCTTCACCGCGGATACTCCGGCGTGCACGCTGCAGGTGACGGGGACAAGGGTGTCGCGGACTGCCCGTTCGAGTTCTACAAGCTGTGGGTCACCGATGCCCAGAAGGCTCAGGAACGCGTCGAGGCCATCACCCGAGACACAGTGGGCGTGGCGGACTGCCGCGTCGGAAACCTGCCGGTCGAGAAGACAATCGAAGTTTAAGGATCTCGCTGTGCCGTATATCACCGACATGCTCCATGACCGGAACAGTGCAGCACCACCACCAGCCGAGGAACGATCCGAACCCGTACCGGTCGGGGCCTTCGACGCTCGCAATCTCTCGAAAGCCCTCAGTTCCAAGATCGTCGGACAACAGGCCGCCGTCGACGCAGTGGTTCGGGCGATTTCGATCGCGCATGTCGGTGCCACGGATCCGACGCGTCCGCTCGCCAACATCCTTCTGGTCGGCCCCACCGGCGTCGGCAAGACGGAGTTGGTGCGGCGCGTGGCCGCGGAACTACGGTCCGGGCCCGACGATCTGTGCCGCATCGACATGAATGCTCTTGCTCAAGAGCATTATGCGGCGTCGTTCTCCGGGGCTCCGCCTGGGTACGCCGGCAGCAAGGAGTCCTTCACACTGTTCGACAAGAACACCGTCGAGGGCGATCCGTACACCCCCGGAATCGTCCTGTTCGACGAAGTGGAGAAGGCCGACCCCACCGTTCTACGTGCGCTCCTGCAGGTCCTCGACAACGGCGAACTCCGGTTGGCGAACGGTCAGCAGAAGATCTCGTTCCGCAACAGCTATGTGTTCCTGACCTCGAATCTCGGTTCTGCTGCGGTGGCGGAACGTCGACGGTCCCGGGTGCGGCAGCTCGCCGATCGCGTCCGGATCGATCGACCACACCATGGTCACCACTTGGCGCAGCGCGCTCTCGAGAAGTTCTTCGACCCCGAGTTCTTCAACCGCATCGACGAAACCGTGATCCTCGACGAGTTCGACGAACAGACCGCGGAACAAGTGACCCGGCTCGAGATCGAACTGATCACGACTCGGTTGGCCAGGAGAGGCGTCGACGTCGACGTGGACGACAGCGCCGTCGCTCTGTTGCAACGGCGCGGATTCGATCCGGTGTACGGAGCACGTGGCCTGCGCCGGACCATCCGAAACGTCTTGGCCGACCCGGTGGCCGCCGCCGTTCTCGACCTACGACCAGTCGGGACGCAGCCACTCGCCTTGCAGGCGCGGGCAGTTGGTGATCAGATACAGGTAAAGAAAGTCCCATGAGTGCTCGCTCACGTTGCGGATCGAATCCGCAACGTGGGCGACACATTTCAAACATGTCCGCGTAACGCCACCTCCCTAGGTTGGGTGCCTGCACCACAAAGTGCACATGCACAGGCACCCAGGGGAAGTGACGTCATGACAGCAGTGAACGAGCAGGTGTCCGCCGGCGCACCGGACAGGGCAGATCTCGGTGAGAACGCCGCACTGAAGGAGACTCTGGAGGACTACACCCTCCGATTTGCGCCACGCAGCTACCGCAAATGGGGAACCGGCGTCGTCGCGACCTCCGCACTCGGCGGAATCGCGTATCTCGCAGACTTCTCGATCGGCGCCAACATCGGCATCTCCTACGGCACCGGTAACGCATTGCTGGGCATCGCCGTGTTTGCCGTCGTCATCATGGCCACCGGCTTCCCACTCGCCTACTACGCCGCGCGATACAACATCGACCTCGATTTGATCACGCGCGGAAGCGGTTTCGGCTACTACGGCTCGGTGGTCACCAACGTCATCTTCGCGACGTTCACCTTCATCTTCTTCGCGCTCGAAGGTTCCATCATGGCCCAGGGTTTGAAACTGGGGCTCGGGATCCCACTCTCGATCGGCTACGCGGTCTCGACCCTGATGGTCATTCCACTGGTCATCTACGGAATGAAGGCTCTGGCAAAGCTCCAAGTGTGGACGACGCCTCTGTGGCTCGTCATGATGGTGCTGCCGTTCCTGTATCTGCTGTTCAAGCACCCAGATTCGGTGAGCGCGTTCTTCGCCTTCGGCGGTGAGGACGGCGCAAACGGCAAGGGCGTCAACTTCGGATCGGTGATGCTGGCCGCGGGTGTCTGCCTGTCGCTGATCGCACAGATCGCCGAGCAGATCGACTACCTACGCTTCATGCCGCCCAAGACGCCGGAGAACACCCGTCGTTGGTGGGCTGCAGTAATTCTCGCGGGGCCCGGTTGGGTCATCTTCGGCGCGTTCAAGCAGATCGTCGGACTGTTCCTCGCCGTGTACATCATCGCGAACGTCGTCGACGGATCTTCGATCGCCAACCAGCCCGTGCACCAGTTTCTCGAGATCTACCAGGACATGATGCCGCACTGGCTGGCCATGACCCTTGCCGTGATCCTCGTGGTCATCAGCCAGATCAAGATCAACGTCACCAACGCGTACTCCGGCTCACTGGCCTGGACCAACTCGTACACCCGCGTCACCAAGACCTACCCGGGACGCATGATCTTCGTTCTGGTCAACCTGGCGATCGCACTGATCTTGATGGAAGCCAACATGTTCGACTTCCTCAACACGATCCTGGGCTTCTACGCGAACTGCGGTATCGCCTGGGTCGTGGTCGTCGCCTCCGACATCGCGATCAACAAGTACTGGTTGAAGCTCTCCCCGAAGGTCCCCGAGTTCCGACGCGGGATGCTCTACGACGTCAATCCTGTCGGCTTCGTGTCGATGCTGCTGGCCGCGGGCATTTCGATCCTGGTGTTCTTCGGTGCTTTCGGTTCGGCGATCAAGCCGTTCTCCCCGATCGTCGCGATCGTCATCGCACTGGTGATGCCGCCGGTCCTCGCCGTCGCCACCAAGGGCAAGTACTACCTACGGCGCACCGACGACGGCATCGATCTGCCGATGTTCGACGAGTACGGGAACCCCTCGGGTGAAACGCTTCTGTGCTGCGTCAGCGGCATCGAGTTCGAGCGACCCGACATGCTCGCGTCGAACGTTCCCGGCCCCAACGGCGAGAAGCAGTACATCAGTTCCTTGGCCTTGAGCACCGACAAGACCGGTGAGCACGTCCTGCCTGCTCAGCTTCCCTGACAACTGCTGTGCGCCTTTATTAACCGCCGGGGGTTAATAAAGGCGCACAGCAGGGTTATGCCCCTACATCGTCTAGCGACTCACCCTTTGTCTCGCGCATGACCAGCAGCGCAACAAAAGTCAGCGTCGCCGCTACGAGGAGGTAGATGCCGACCCAGCCGACGCCGTAGTTCTTGGCGAGGTAGACGGCGATGAACGGCGCCACCGCAGCGCCCAGAATGCTGGCGGTGTTGTACGCAATTCCCGAGCCCGTGTAGCGGACGTTGGTCGGGAAGAGTTCCGGGAGAACGGCACTCATCGGCCCGAAGGTCAGGCCCATGAGCAGCATGCCCACGATGAGGAACGCCAACATACGACCGTCGTTCATTCCGTCCGGTTCGAGGAACACGCCGAAGGTCAAGCCGAACACCATGATCAGGCCGGTGATGATCAGCAGTGTGATACGACGCCCGTAACGGTCCGCAAGCCAACCCGAGACCGGCACGGCGGCAGCGAAGAACACGACTGCGATCAACTGCAGGACAAGGAAATCGGTGTACTTGAAGCCGGCGCCAGTTCCGCCGTCGGCCGCCGTCTTGCCGGTTCCGTGGCTGAGCACCCAGGTGGTCATGATGTAGAAGAGCGTGTACGTCGCGAGCATCACGAACGTACCGATGATCAGCTGACGCCAGCTGGTCTTGAATACCTCGGCGACCGGGGTCTTGACCTTCTCGCCGCGCTCGACTGCGCGCGCGAACACCGGGGTCTCTTCGAGCTTGAGCCTGACGTACAGGCCGATCATCACCATGATTGCGCTGAGCAGGAACGGAATTCGCCACCCCCAGCTCAGGAAGGCACCTTCGAGGTCCGGGCTGGAATTGTCGTGGTTCATGAACAACGTGATGATCAGGAACAGTCCGTTGGCCATGAAGAAGCCGATGGGTGCACCGAGCTGCGGCCACATGGCTGCCCAGGCCCGCTTGCCTTCCTTGGCCGTCTCGGTCGCGAGCAGAGCCGCGCCAGACCATTCGCCGCCGAGTCCGAGGCCCTGGCAGAAACGCATGAGCGCCAACAGCGCCGGGGCCAGTAGACCGATCTGGTGATAAGTGGGCAGCAGTCCGATGAGGAAGGTCGCGATGCCCATCGTCAGCAGCGAGCCGACCAGAGTTGCCTTGCGTCCGACGCGGTCACCGAAGTGTCCGAAGAGAATCGAGCCGAGGGGACGGGCGACAAACGCGAGTCCGAACGTCGCCAACGACGCGAGAAGCGCGGTGGTGTCGTTGCCCTTCGGGAAGAACAGGTGCGGGAACACCGATACTGCCGCTGTTGCATAGATGTAGAAGTCGTAGAACTCGATGGACGTACCCACCATGCTGGCAACCACGATTCGGCTGCGCGGCACTCCGGCGACGGTATCTGCGTCGCCGCCCTCCGGCTTGGGTGGGTTCTCACTGACTGACGTGCTCAAAACATGCTCCTGCGCCGTTATACGAAAATTGTCCAATTGGTGGGATGGTGTCCCAATCAGTAGGAATTGAACACCCGCGGGGTTTTCCGGCGCAAATTCGGTTCGCTAATTCGGCTCAGCGAGCAATCCGCGATAAAATCCCGTAAAGGTGAGCCGGGAAGTCTGGTCGGCACGTGCATTCGATGCTTTACAACGTCGATCACGTTCATGTCTGTTGCATCCGAACTCGGGTGCACGAACAAAGGTCGTCCCCACGCGTGATCTCCACTTTGCGTTCCGAACTGTCCCGCTATCTGCGCACCGAAACGGTGGGCGGATCGATACTGCTCATCGCCGCTGCCGTCGCTCTGATCTGGGTGAACTCACCTTTCGGTGAAAGCTACATCGCACTGCGCGACATCCAGATCGGCCCGTCTGCACTCCATCTGGACCTCAGCCTTGGCACCTGGGCGCAAGACGGACTGCTTGCCGTCTTCTTCTTCGTCGCCGGCCTCGAACTCAAACGCGAACTGGTGGTCGGCGAGCTCGCGGACCGCAAAGCCGCGATGCTCCCGATCATCGCGGCGTGCGGCGGCGTCCTGGTCCCCGCGATCATCGCGGCGTCCATCGGCTTCGGCACTCCAGGTATGGACAAGGGCTGGGCCATTCCCGTCGCGACGGACATCGCTTTTGCCCTCGGCGTGCTCGCTCTCACCGGATCGAAGATCCCCGCAAGCGCCCGAGTCTTCCTGCTCAGCCTGGCCGTCGTCGACGATCTGCTCGCCATCATCCTCATCGCCGTACTGTTCACCGGCTCCCTCGCGATGTTGTGGCTGCTGACCGCGGCCGCAGCCCTCGCTGTCTACGCCTACGCCCAGCACAAGCGCATCACGACGCCGTTCCTCTACGTCCCGCTGGCACTACTGACCTGGTACGCGATGCACGAAGCGGGGATACACGCCACACTCGCGGGCGTCGCGCTCGGCCTACTCACCCGTGTCAGGCGCGATCCGGACGAGGAGTACGCGCCGGGCAGCCGCCTCGAGCACCGCATTCAGCCGTACTCCGCAGGCTTCTGCGTCCCCGTCTTCGCACTGTTCGCCTCCGGTGTTCCGATCAACGCCGCGGTACTCGGCGACATTTTCACCGACCCCGTCGGGCAATCGGTTGTCGTCGGCCTTCTGGTCGGAAAGACCGTCGGAATCTTCGGAATTTCCCTGCTCGCGATCAAATTGGGCATAGCCACCAAGCCCAAGACACTGGAATTGAGAGACATGTTTGCCCTCTCAGTTCTCGGTGGCATCGGGTTCACCGTTAGCCTGCTTGTAGCAGACCTCGCATTGGACGGGGTCGGCGATGGCAGCGAGGCCGAGATAGCGAAGGCCGCAGTTCTCGTGACATCGTTGGTGGCATCGCTGATCGGATCAGCGCTGCTGTGGCGACGTGGACGAGTTCATGCGGCTCGAGACGACGCTTCCACCGCCATTGCCACGGACGCGAGAGAACTACCTGGAGAGGTCGACAAGTGAGCTTGACCAACGGAGAGAGCCAGCGCTTCACCGGAGATGGAGTACCGAACACGGTCTCGTCCATCCCTCTCACCGATGTGGACGCCCGCACGCCGGGTGAGGCCACCATCGGGGCCCTCGTCAAGGACGCGACCGCACAGGTCTCCACCCTCGTGCGCGCCGAGGTTGAACTTGCCAAGGCCGAGGTCACGGGCGAGGTCAAGAAGGGTCTGCAGGGCAGTGTCTTCTTCATCCTGGCCTTCACGGTTCTGCTGTTCAGCTCGTTCTTCTTCTTTTTCTTCCTGGCCGAGATGCTCGATACCTGGGTGCCGCGCTGGCTGGCGTTCCTCATCGTCTTCCTGATCATGGTGGTGACCACCGCGATTCTGGCGCTGCTCGGTTATCTGCGTGTGCGCAAGCTGAGGGCTCCGGAGAAGACGATCGAATCGCTCAAGCAGGCCAAGAACGTCCTTCCCGGCAGCCATGACGACGCAAAGCCGTCTGTCGATTTCAACGCGCGCCGGTAGCGAGTCTGATCGAAAGTGGCAGCCCCAGATCCATCCACCGTCAGGTTCGACGGCCCCTGGATTCACCGGGACATTCACGCCAACGGCATCCGGTTTCACGTCGTCGAGGTAGGCGACGCGGAGCCGGATGCTCCGTTGGTGGTCCTGTTGCACGGATTCGCCGATTTCTGGTGGTCCTGGCGCCATCAGTTGACGGCACTGTCGGAACAGGGATTCCGCGTCGTCGCCATGGATCTTCGTGGGTACGGCGATTCCGACAAGCCCCCTCGCGGCTACGACGGTTGGACGCTCGCCGGTGACGTAGCCGGTCTCATTCGTGCGATGGGTTACGGCAAGGCCACGCTGATCGGTCATGCCGACGGCGGGTTGGTGTGCTGGGCGACCGCGCTCCTGCATCCACGCCTGGTGCGGTCGATCGCGTTGATCTCGTCGCCACACCCGATGGCACTCAAGAAAGCAGTCGTGCGCGACCCATATCAGCGCCGCGCGCTTTTGCCCTCTTTCCTGGCCTATCAGGTACCGCTACGCCCGGAACGTCGGTTGACGGCCGACAACGGCGCCGAGGTGGAGCGTCTGGTTCGCTCGCGGTCCGGCCCCACCTGGCCGCAGCAACCCGAGTTCGCGGACGTGATGACCAAGATGCGGGCCGCGATCCGGATCCCGGGCGTCGCGCATTCCACGCTGGAGTACCAGCGCTGGGCCTTCCGCAGCCAGCTTCGGCCCGAGGGTCGTCGTTTCATGCGTTTGATGGATCAGGTTCTTCGCATTCCGATCGTCCAGATTCACGGCGAACTCGACCCGTACGTGCTCACCCGTACCGTGCGGCGCGACAAGCATTGGGCTCCCGGCGAGAAACTGCGCACCATTGCGGGAGTTGGTCACTACGCGCATCAGGAAGCCCCCGAGCGCGTCAACCGCGAACTCGAGGACTTCCTCCTTACAGAGCAGTGACCGCTACAGAATGCAGGCGCCTGTCGGCACCGGCGTCGACGCCGAGGCAGCCGCGTTCAACTGGCGCGATACTTCCTGGGCGGTGAGGACGAATCCGGTGTCGCTGTCGTCGACGGCGGCACCGAACACGACGCCGAGGACGCGCCCCTGATCGTCGACCATCGGCCCACCAGAGTTGCCCTGCCTGATGGATCCGCGGACGGTGTAGACCTCACGTTGAGTGGTTCCGGCCTTGTAGATGTCCGGTCCGTTCAGGTTCAGGACCTCACGAACGCGGGCTGCGCTGGCCGTGTACGGACCGCCGCCTGGGTAACCGAGCACCAACGCGTTGTCGCCGGTCTGAGCCTGCTCCGGAGCAAACGGCAGCACCGGTGCGTCCAGTCCGGGAACCGCCAGAATCGCGATGTCGACGGCGGAGTCGAAGAGAACCACCTGCGCGGGCAGCGCGCCCTCCATGGTGTCCACCGTGATGCTCTCGGTTCCGGCAACCACGTGTGCGTTGGTCATGACGCGTTCGGGAGCGACGATGAATCCGGATCCCTCGAGCGCGCGCTGGCAACTCGGTGCGACGCCGTTGATGCGTAGAACACTCGGACGCAACTGCGCCGCCAACGGACTGGCCAGAACGCTCGCGTCGGGTGCTTCGACCTCGGTGATGGGCGTACGCCCGAACGGGCCGATGACGTCTGGCAGGCCGGAGGTGTCGAGCAACGCCGAAAACTCCGTCGGGATGCGGCGCAGCCACTGCGGGGCCAGTTCGTCCACGCTGGCGAGAACATCCGAACCACGAACAGCGGCGGCAATATTCGGCTGCGACGAAGAAGTGAGCGGAATCGCGAGCAACCACGCCGCGACCACGACGGCCACCGCCTGTAGACCCGCACCGATGACGCTGTCGACGGATCGCGCCGTCGGACTGTGCATTCCGCTGCGCGCCGCGCGTCCGAGCACCATGCCGGCGACTTCGCCGATGATGACCAACACCACGATCAGCGAGATGCCCGCGAGGATGCGCAGCTTGCCTTCGGTGACGTGCACGAGCAGGTGGGGCGCCAACAGAATTCCGGCGACGGCACCGAGGATCACGCCGACAAACGCCAACGCCGACGCCACCGCACCCTGACGCCATCCGGACGTGGCCGCGATGAGGGCGACCAGAACGATGGCGATGTCCACCCAACGAGAACCTGTCATCGCGGCACCGCCGAATCCTCGACACCTTCACCGAACTCGGACAGCGCTGTGTCCAGGTCTCTCACGTCCTCGTAGTTCCACGGAATCTCCCAGCCCGACACCGTGAACAGCGCCGCGAGGATTCCTGCTGTGAACCCCCAGACCAGCATGCCGTCGGCGCGGAACGCCGGGCCCTGGTATCCGAGGGGATGGCGAACCTGAAACCGGTTGTCGGGGTCGAGCAACGTGCGCAGCGGCACCCTGGCCACCCGTCCGACCTCGCCCTCGTCCTGAATCCCCACCGTCGTCGGCTGCTCCCAGTAGCCGAGCACCGGCGTCACGTCGAAACCCGACGGCGGGATGAAGATCTCCGGCAGCACGGTGAGCGGCTGAACTCCGCTCGGATCAAGCCCGGTTTCCTCCTGCGCTTCACGCAGCGCGGTGCCGATGGGGCCGTCGTCGCCCGGATCAGCGGCGCCGCCCGGGAATGCGACCTGTCCGCTGTGCTGACGCATCGTCGACGCCCGTTGGGTCAGCAACACGTCTGCGCCCTCCGGCAAGCCGCCGACTGCGAGAGGGTCTGCCTCACGCGGTCCGCCGAAGAGCACGAGCACCGCGGCCGGACGCGTCACGGTCCCGCGCGGCGCGCGACGCTCGAGGACGGGGTTGATCCGGTGTGGATCGGTGGGCTCGGTGCTGGCGACAGCTCGCAACCACTCGGGAACCGGTGTGCTCATACGACGACTCCCAGATATTGCGCCGCAGCGGCGGCGATTTCGTCCGCACTGCGGAAAGGTTGAGGCAAGACCTTGGCGACTGTTCCATCCGCGCGCACGAGCACCGACACCGGCAGCACCGGCGGTGCGCCCACTGCGATCCGTACCTTGCCGTCACCGTCCTGGACGCCAGGCAAACGCACCGAGTAGTCGATGAGTCGCGTCAAAGCGTTCTCCTGATTCGGATCCGAATGCACCGTCAGAACGTTGATGCTGCCCTCGGCGCGCTCCGCGAATTCCTGAAGGTACGGAAGCTCTTCGGCGCATGGCGCGCACCAGTACGCCCACAAGTTGAGCAGAGTCGGTTTTCCGCCGACCGCTGCGGCAAGGTCGACGGGCCGACCGTCTGACACGCAGTCGAGGGTGATTCCGGCCAGAGCCGAGCCGGCCGGAGCTTCGCCCGTCGGAGTCGGACAGGGAGCCAGTGAGGCCTGGCTACGGAGTTGATCGAGCGATTCCGACGACGGAGTGAACGTCGGCGGCTGATACGCGGACGACGACGGACCCGTGGACGTGGGCGCCGTGTCGTCTCCCCCACGCGGCCAGATCGCCACGACGAGAGCCGCGACGACCACGAGCGCAGCGAGAGACCATCTTCCAGCACTTGTCATCGGCGATCACAACCCTGCCAGGGCGAGCAGATGGTCGGTCTCGGGGCCTTTCACCAGGGCCGCGGCCTCGGTTTTGTCGGTCGGGCCGAGTCCGTACGACGGGCAGTCCTTGGCCAGAACGCACACCCCGCACGCGGGCTTGCGCGCGTGGCAGACCCGTCGGCCGTGAAAGATCACGCGGTGCGAGAGCAGTGTCCATTCCTTACGTTCGATCAGTGCCCCGACGGCGTGTTCCACCTTGACGGCATCTTCTTCCTCGGTCCACTTCCACCGGCGCACGAGCCGACCGAAGTGGGTGTCGACGGTGATTCCCGGGATGTCGAAGGCATTGCCCAGCACGACGTTCGCGGTCTTGCGTCCGATGCCTGGGAGTTTCACCAGATCTTCGAGCTTGTTCGGGACCTGACCGTCGTGGCGTTCGAGTAGCGCCTGACCGAGTCCGATCAACGACGTCGTCTTGTTCCGGTAGAAGCCGGTGGAGCGGATGTACTCCTCGAGTTCGGTCCGATCGGCTTCCGCGTATGCCTTCGCGTCGGGATAGCGGGCGAAGAGCGCCGGCGTGACCATGTTGACGCGGACGTCGGTGCATTGCGCCGACAGGATTGTCGCCACTGCCAGTTCCAACGGAGTCGTGAAGTCGAGTTCGCAATACACGTGCGGGAAAGCCACAGCGAGCTCGCGATTCATCCGACGCGCCCGGCGTACCAATCCGAGGTGTGATTCTTCCTTCCGCGCACCCCCCGAACGCGGTTTCTTCCGCTGCTCTGAACTGCCTGTCGGGGTGGTCTGCACTCAGACAACTGTACGGATACGACATGAGTGGAGACTCCGTCGTGTCGATTCTGAGACCTTCGACGTGTTTACTTCCCCCTATGCAAGGACTCGCAGTAATTCTCTTTCCGCTACTGCTGATGCTCTTTGCCCTGGCGATGGAACGAGTCGAAGGGCGATTGCGTCGGCTCTCGGTTCAAGAGCACGAAGTAGAAGACTTCCTCGATCAGGCAAGTCACGACGACGTCGCCCGCCTGGCAAGCGATGGGTTTCCCCATGCGTTCGCTCGCTTCCACCGGAAGCGGAAGGGCCGTCAGTCGGAGGCTCCCGAGAGCGCCAGCCTGGGCGAAATTCGGACACAACGGGCAAGTTGACGGCCATACAAAGTAGTCACCGCAGCGGATTCCGGAAGAATTTTCGGCTCTTACGTGGCATCAATCACTCGTCGCGAGCTATCGGGACGTAGACTTCGATGCCGTACCTGTTGCATTGAACACAGATTGCATTGGACACAGTGTCTCACTCATGAGGGCTGAGCCTGTGTACGACGGTTTGTGCGCAGCGCGGGTACAAAGATAGTTAGCGCAAAAATGACACCACAAACGAACAAATCCCAACAAGGAGCGCACGTGGACGACGTCCTGGCAAGAGCCGGCATCTTCCAAGGAGTCGAGCCCTCAGCGGTAGCGGCGCTGACAAAGCAGCTGCAGCCCGTCGACTTCCCCCGTGGACATGTCATCTTCAACGAAGGTGAACCCGGTGACCGCCTGTACATCATCGTGTCCGGCAAGGTGAAGATCGGTCGACGCTCACCCGACGGTCGCGAGAACCTACTGACGATCATGGGCCCGTCCGACATGTTCGGCGAACTGTCCATCTTCGACCCCGGCCCCCGCACCTCGACGGCTACGACCGTCACCGAGGTTCGCGCCGTGAGCATGGACCGCGACGCTCTCAAGGCATGGATCCAGCAGCGCCCCGAGATCGCCGAGCAGCTGCTGCGCGTTCTCGCCCGCCGACTGCGTCGTACCAACAACACCCTGGCCGACCTGATCTTCACGGACGTTCCCGGCCGTGTGGCCAAGGCGCTCCTGCAGCTCGCGCAGCGCTTCGGCACTCAGGAAGGTGGCGCCCTGCGCGTCACTCACGACCTCACGCAGGAAGAGATCGCCCAGCTCGTCGGCGCTTCCCGCGAGACCGTCAACAAGGCGCTCGCCGATTTCGCACACCGCGGATGGCTGCGCCTCGAAGGCAAGAGCGTTCTGATCTCGGATTCCGAGCGTCTGGCTCGTCGCGCCCGCTAGTTTCTTCCTTCTCGACACTTTCGGCCGCTCCCACTTCGGTGGGGGCGGCCGAAGTCATTCCCTGGACTCTTGTTGTACCTATCGGTAAAGTGTGTACCGATAGGTACACATCCGATCGAGAGGCCACGCAATGACCGTCCGAGCACCGATTCCGCCCTTCACCCACGAAACCGCCGTCCAGAAGGTCCGCCTCGCCGAGGACGGATGGAACTCACGCGATCCGCACAAGGTGTCGCTGGCCTACACGCCGGACAGTTGGTGGCGCAATCGGTCGACGTTCGTCACCGGCCGATCCGAAATCGTCGAACTTCTGACCGAGAAGTGGACCCGCGAGCTGGACTACCGGTTGATCAAAGAGTTGTGGGCACACGGCGACGACCGCATCGCCGTGCGATTCGCGTACGAGTGGCACGATCACGACGGGCAGTGGTTCCGCTCCTACGGCAACGAGAACTGGGAATTCGACGCGGACGGCCTCATGCACCACCGTCATGCCAGCATCAACGACGTCCCCATCGCGGAGTCCGAGCGAAAGTTCTTCTGGGATTCGACCGGACCACGCCCGCACGATCATCCGGGCCTGAGCGAGTTGGGTCTGTGATGAAAGGATGAATCCATGGTCAGACAGGTAGCTGAACGCTCGGACACGATCCCCGCCCTCGCGAACGTGTTTCGAACCTACGGGTTCGACGGAGCAAGCCTGGCCGTCATCACCGAACACACTGGTTTGGGCAAAGGCAGTCTCTACAACTTCTTTCCGCGAGGAAAGGAAGAGATGGCCGAGGCCGTACTCGACGAGGTCGACGGATGGTTTCGCACCGAAGTCTTCGAACCGCTTCGAGCAGAGTCGGTTCCACCGCGGCAGCGCATCGAGAGCATGTTCGCTACCGTCGCCGACTACTTTCGGTCAGGGCAACGCATTTGCCTGTTCGGCGCATTTGCACTCGGTGAAGAGCGAAACCGCTTCGGCGCCAAGGTGCGAACCTACTTCGACGAATGGACCGCGGCGCTCGAGGCGGCACTCGTGGGAGCCGAAGATTCCACCGGACTCGCCGAAGAAGCCGTGGCCGGAATCCAAGGCGCAATAGTGATGTCCCGAGCCCTGGACGACGGTGCCGTATACAGCCGAGTAACGACGCGACTCGAAGATCGACTGGTTCAGGCACTCACGCCGTAACGCATACCGCACGACCACAAAGGCATTTGTGCCGCGGCATGCACCTGGCATGCTCGAAAAGGTATGCACAAGAGGAAAGGAACCCATGCCCTCGTCCGAGACGGTGATCGCATCCACAGCTTCGGGGAAGATCCGCGGCCTAAAGCGTGACGGTTCCTACTACTTCGGTGCGATCCCCTACGCCCGCGCACCGCGCTTCGAGAAGCCGCGGCCGGCGGGACCGTTCTCCGACGTTTTCGACGCCACAGCGCTTGGAACGGTCTTCCCCCAACCACCTTCACGGCTCGAGCGCATCATGGGGCCACCGCTCCCCGAACCGGAGCAGAGCGAGGACAGCTTCACCGTCACCGTCACAACCCCGTCGCTGACCGGTCATCGCCCGGTGATGGTCTGGCTTCACGGTGGCGGTTACTCCAGTGGCGGCGGCTCCCTCCCCTGGTACGACGGCGGCGCTTTGTCAGCCGAGGGCGACGTCGTCGTGGTGTCGGTCAACTACCGCGTCGGCGTGCTCGGATATCTCCTCCTCGACGGCGTGAGCGAAGGCAATCTCGGGGTCCACGATCAGATCGCAGCGCTCGAGTGGGTGCGCGAGAACATCGAGGCATTCGGCGGCGACCCAGACTCGGTCACCGTGTTCGGGCAGTCGGCCGGCGCTCATTCCATCGTGAATCTGTTGAACAGTAACAACTCTCGAACTCTGTTCCATCGAGCAATTCTGCAGAGCACTCCACGGCCGGACCTCAACTTCACGCAGGCTGCCGCGATCGAGAACGGTGAAACATTTGCCCGACTGCTCGACGGAGATCCTCGGACCGCGCCACTCTCCCGCATTCTCGACGCATTCCGCAGCACCGCAATCGAGTTCAGCCGGCGGTCCCCCAATGTCGTGCAACCGCCCTTCGCACCGATTTCCGAACTGGATCCGGTGATCCGAACTTTCGAAACAGCGCCGGACGTCATCGTGGGATACACCCGCGACGAGGGATCCGCTTTCGTGCGCGACGTAGCGGGAGTACCCGATCCCGAACGCGTCGCCGAAAAGGCACTGACACAGAACATGTTTGCCGAACCGGCGATGGAGCTGGCCGACGCCTTCACAGCGGCCGGCGCGTCGGTGTACACGTATCGCTTCGACTGGGCACCGACGGACGACGTCTTCGGAGCCACTCACTGCATCGAACTACCCTTCATGTTGGGAACCGAGCAGTCCTGGAAGAGCTCACCGATGCTGGGCAGCAGCGACTGGCAGAGCATCGACGCACTGGGTCGTCGGATACGCCGGCACTGGACGTCGTTTGCGCACACGGGAAGTCCGGACAGCAGCGAAACCTGGGAGAAGTACACCTCGGCCCAACCGATCGGAATCACCTTCTTCTGAGCAACTTCGGGCGCCTACCCACTCGCGGCAATCCCGTCTAGGATTGCTCCATGGACATGCCCAAGCTCCTCGACGGGCGACTAAAACTCCGCCATCTCCTGCTCGTCGACGCATTGAGCCGTCAGGGCAGCGTGGTCGGCGCCGCTGCCGCACTTCACATCACACAACCCGTCGCGACCCGCAGTCTGCACGACATCGAGTCCATTCTCGGTGTCTCGCTCTTCGACCGCGGCCCACGCGGAATCACCCCGACCATTTTCGGCGAGGCCTTCACAACTCATGCGCGGGCCGTGATCGCGCAGCTGACCGAAGCCGGGCGGCACGTCGTCGAACTTGCCGACGCCAATCGCGGAACCGTCATCGTGGGAACACATCTCGCCGGATCCAACGTGCTGCTTCCCGGCGCTATCGCGCGCCTGAAGGTTCACCACCCGCTGCTCACCGTCATCGTGCGCGAAGGCACGCCCGAACAGTTGCTCACCGATCTGGAAGCGGGCCGAATCGATCTGATCGTCGGCCGGCTCACCTCACCTACCGATGACACCGCGATAAGACGGAACCTCTACGCGGAGTCCGTCGAACTCGTCACCCGCGTGGATCACCCGCTCGCTCACCGCGAGGACGTCCAACTCGAAGAACTACGCGGCTTCCCCTGGATCCTTCCCGGGGTCGAGACAGTGCTCCGCCGCGAGCTCGAGGAGTTCTTCGCCCGCAACAGCCTGCCGTTGCCCGAAAACCGCGTCGAGGCAACCTCTTTCCTCACCGTGCGCCAGCTGCTGGTCGAGACCGACATGATCGCGGTCCTACCGAGCCTCATCCCCCGCGACGACGCGCGCTTGACCACCCTGTCCATCACACTCGATCCGATCGGGCACAGCGTCGGCATCACTTCCTCGGCGACTCGCACGTCGAGCCCGTCCGCACAGGCCCTGATCGCGACGCTGGAGTCCTTTGCAGCTGAGCTCATGCGACCGTGAAACGCCGATCGGCCCGTTCCCCGCGAGGGGGAACGGGCCGATGTCGGATCAATCCAGTACTCAGGCGTTTTCGGAGACGCGAATCTCCTCGTGCTCCAAGCCCCGCGACGAATCGGGGACAATCTTGAACAGTGCGATGGCGCCGACCAGGCTGATTGTGCATATCGAGGCGAGGTACCAGGTGACGCCTACCGAAGACCCGGTGGCGTCCAGCAGTGCGGTGGCGATCATCGGCGCCAGTCCACCGCCGAGAATCGCACCACTCTGAAGGATCAGAGACGAACCGGAGTAGCGGACCTTGGCCGGGAAGGTATCGGCGATGATGCTGCCCTGAACGCAGTGGGTGACCGGCACGATCAGACCCATACCCAGGAACGCGATGACAGCGACCACTTTGTTCTCGGTGTTCAGTAGCGGGAAGAACACGATGCACCACAACAGGATTGCGGCAGATCCGCCGATGAACATGTGTCGACGCCCGTACTTGTCAGCGATCTTGGTCCAGAACGGGATGGAAAGGAACCACAGGACTGCGGCCGCGGTCACGCTGAGCACCAGGAATTGCTTGTCGTAGCCCAGATGTTGAGTTCCGTACGACAGGGTGAACACCATGAAGGCGTACGCCACGGCGGAGTTCGCCAAGCACGCGGCCAGCGTGAGAGACAGACGGGGGAAGCCGACCTTGAGCGACTCGCGCAGCGGGAAGCGGACTATTTCGCCCTTCTCCATGATCCCGGCGAATGACGGCGACTCGGTGACGCGCAGGCGAATCACCAGACCGATCGCCACCAGAACGAAGCTGAGCAGGAACGGGATTCGCCAACCCCACGAAGCGAATGCCGAGTCCGACATCACGGCGTTGGTCGTCAGGAAGATGCCGTTGGCGAGAACCAGTCCGGCGGGTGTGCCCATCTGCGGGAAACCTGCATAACGATTCTTCTGCCCTGCCGGCGCGTGCTCCATCGACATGAGTGTCGCGCCGGCGCCTTCACCGCCCAGACCGATGCCCTGAACGACGCGCATGGCCACCAGGAGGACGGGCGCCCAGAATCCGATGGAATCGTAGTTCGGGATGAGGCCGATGAGTGTGGACCCGACGCCCATCATCACCAGGGAGACCACGAGTGTGGCCTTGCGCCCGATCCGGTCACCGAAGTGCCCGAACACGAGCCCACCTACCGGCCGTGCGATGAATCCGACGGCGAAGGTGCTGAAGGCAGCCAGCGTGCCGGCCGTGGGGCTCAGGCTCGGAAAGAATTGTTTGTTGAAGATCAGCGCGGCGGCTGTGCCGTAGAGGAAGAAGTCGTACCATTCGAGAGTTGTGCCGGCCAGAGTTGCCATGGCAACTCGGCTACGGGCAGCTTTCTCCGGCAACGGCTTTCCGTCACTCGTTGTGCTGTTGGATATCTTGTCTGACATCGCGGAACCTATCGATTGGATGGGGCAGGCGGACGATGAAATCTGTAGTCACCGACCCCGTCTTCGGGATTGTCGGCATCACGAGCGTCGTCGATCGTTGTGTTTGGAATTGTGCTCGCTCGAGACATGACTCACAAATGCCGAATTCACCGTCCGCCATACCGGAAAGGGTATAGCCGGGGTCTCAGACGAGACCCAGGAAGCGTTCGGCATTCCCCCGCGAAATCAGTTGGCGCGCAGTATCGTCCAAGAACTCACTCTTGCGAACCACCTCACCGACCGGACGCTCCCCCAAGGGGTACGGGTAATCACTACCCACCATCACACGGTCCACCCCCACCGTGTCCACCAGCAGTCGCAGTGCGCGCTCGTCGAAGACGACGGAATCCACGTAGAACCTACCCAGGTAATGCGAAGGCGGGAACTCCGACGTACCGATGATGTCGTTGCGGCCGTGCCAGGCGTTTTCCATCCGGCCCAACCAGAACGCGAAAGATCCACCACCGTGCGCAAATCCGATCTTGAGACGATCGTCGATCTTGTCGAACACCCCACCGAGAATCAGCGCGAGTATCGACAGATGCGTTTCGGCCGGCATCGCGGTGAGCCACTGCGCCATCCAGCGATCGAGGCGCGGAGAGTTGGCCATGTCCCACGGGTGCACGAATACCGGCACGTCAAGCGACGCACAGTGCTGGAGAAACGTCACCACGCCCTCGCTGTCGAGGTCCAGATCGCCCACATGATTGCCGATCTCGACACCGCGGTGCCCGTTCGCGATGCACCGCTCGAGCTCACGGCACGCTGCGTCGGTGTCTTGCAGAGGCACCTGGCAGAACGGAATCAACCGATCCTTCGCCGGCTCCACGATCTCGAGCGCGAGGTCGTTGAAGATCCGTGCGATGCGACTTGCCTGCTCGCCGCTCCGGCCGTAATTGAAGAATGCCGGCGTCGGCGAGACGACCTGCGTGTGCACGCCGTCGGCATCCATGTCCCGAAGCCGCACCTCGGCGTCCCAAGCATCGGACTGGATGCGGCGGAACTCCTTGGTGCCCATCATGATCATGGCTTCGGTCTCCGACTCGACCTTCAGCCACGGCGCTTGCGGCCCCGCGTCTTCGGTCAGATCCGGCCACCCGTTGGGCACGTAGTGGGTGTGGATGTCGATCAGGTTGCTCATCACTCAGCCCTTGCCGGGATGGAGCGTGCCGCACTTGTCACACGTGCGGGCTTCTTCGCTCTCGTAGAACTTGACGAACACCGGCGGAAGGTCGGCCACGATGTCGCGCACCTGAAGTTCGACCTCGTGAATCTTGTGATCGCATTCGAGGCAGTACCACTGGAACTTCTCGAGCGTGCCTTCCTTGCGGACGCGTTCGATGACCAGGCCGATGGAGCCCGCCGTGGGACGCTGCGGCGAATGCGGAATGTCTCCCGGCAGCAACCAGGTTTCGCCCTCACGAATGTCGACACGCTGAGGACCGTCCTCGGTCATGACGTTGACGTGGATGTCGCCTTCGAGCTGGTAGAACCACTCCTCGTACGGATCGAGGTGGTAGTCGGTCCGCTGGTTCGGTCCGCCGACGACCTGCACGATGAAGTCGTCTCCGAGCGCCATCGTCTGATTGTTGACAGGCGGCTGCAGCAGGTGGCGGTTGTCGTCGATCCACTTCTTGAAGTCGATGACGGGAGGAATCGTGGTCATGATGCATTCTCCGTATCTTCGGACGCTGAGCGCTTGGAGGCGGGCACGTACGCCACGCCGGAAATTTCGATGAGCAGATGCGGGTGGGGCAGTTGGTGAACAGCCACAGTCGTTCTCGTCGGACCGTTTTCGTCGAACAGTTCGGCGTACACCTCGTTGTATCCACCGAAGTCGTTCATCGACACCAGGTAGGAGGTGACCTGAACCAGATCACTGAGTTCTCCACCCACTTCGGCGAGGATTGCCGCGATGTTTTCGATGACGGCACGCGTCTGCGCCCGAATGTCGAGCGCCGTCGTCCCCATCTCGTCGACCTCGACGCCGACAAACGTGTTGTCGGGTCGACGCGAACTGGTCCCGGAGACATAGACGAAATCGCCGACCACCTTGACGTGGGGGAACTTTCCGCGCGGCTTCGCCAGCTTCTCGATGACCTGCGCCCCACTCATCGCTTCACGCCTTTCACCGTGACGGTTCCGAGTCCGTCGATCGTGCACTGTGCGACGCCCTCGTCGAGTCGCACAGCTGCTGTGGCGGCACCGGCCAGAATTACCTGACCGGCGCGCAACGGAATTCGGCGTCGGCGGGCGATGTCGAGCAGTGCATGCAAAGCGCGCGCCGGATCGCCGAGAATGGCCGACGTGGAACCGACTACCGTCTCGCCGCCGACCTCCATACGTACGGAACGGTCTTCGACGTTCTGTAGCGGCAGCCACCGCCCGATCACATACCCGGCAGCGCTGGTGTTGTCAGCGACGACGTCGGTGTAGGTGAAGCGGAAGTCGCGATAGCGCGAGTCGATGATCTCCATTGCGGGAGCCAGTGCATCGACGCAGGTTTCGATGTCGACGTTCGGATCGTCGAGATCGACGTCCTTCGACAGACGGTATGCCACTTCGGGTTCGATCTTGGGATGAATGAACTTCCTCAGGTCGACTTCGCCGCCGTTGCTCACGCACATCGCGTCGGTCAACTGACCGACGATCACTTCGGAGACACCCATCTGCGCCATCTTCGCTTGGCTTGTGAAGCCGAGCTTGATACCCACAATCGATTCGCCACGGCTGGTTCGTCGTTCGAGGAGTTCGTTCTGGATCCGGTAGGCCTCGTCGATGTCGATGGTGTATTCGTCGGCGAGGCTCGGGGTGTCGGTGCGAGTCTGCGCAGCGTCGTCGAGGCGACGCGCGAGCGCGGATACGGTGTCTTCGGGGGCTGTCATCACGCCTCGCTCATTTCTGGAAAACTTTTGCGGTTTCGATGTTCACAGTTGCACACATACATTCGTCGGTTCGGTGTAGAAGTGCAGCGAGGACTCGCCGCCCTCACGTCCGATGCCGGACAGGCCCATACCGCCGAAGGGAGATCGCAGTTCGCGGGTGAACCACGTGTTGACCCAGGAGATTCCGACGTTCATCTTCTGCGCGACGCGGTGTCCACGGCGCAGGTCGTTGGTCCACACGGAGGCAGCGAGGCCGTACTCGGTGTCATTTGCCAGGGCGATCGCCTCGGCTTCGGTCTCGAACGGAATGAGTGCTGCAACGGGTCCGAAGATCTCCTCGCGCACGACGCGATCCTTGTTGGTCAAGCCAGTCCACAGGGTGGGTTCGATCCACGATCCGCCCGACAGTTCCTGTCCGAGGTCCGGAATACCGCCGCCGGTCAGCACTTTCGCGCCTTCCTGCTCGGCGATCTCGAAGTAGTCGAGAACCTTCTTCCGGTGCGCCTGCGAAATGAGCGGTCCGGTCGTCGTTGCATCGAGCGTCGGGTCGCCCAGACGCAATCCTGCTGCCCGCTCGACGAGTCCACCGGCGATGTCGTCGAAAATGCTGCGGTGCACGTACACCCGCTCTGTGCACAGGCAGACCTGGCCGGTGTTGGTGAACACCGACTTGGTCAGACCCGTCAACGCTTCGTCGATGTCGACGTCGTCGAAGACGATCGCGGCGTTCTTGCCACCGAGTTCGAACGAGACCGGACGGACTCGCGGCGCAACGGTTTTCATGACATGGGAACCGGTTGCCGAAGAACCGGTGAAGGTGACGCCGTCGATGCCGGGGTGCGTGGTGAGGAACTCGCCGGCGGAGTTCGCACCGAACCCGTGGACGACGTTGTAGACACCGGCAGGCAGGCCGACTTCTTCGAGTACCTCGGCAAGCAACGACGCCGTCGCTGGGGTTTCCTCGGAGGGCTTGACCACCACGGAGTTTCCGCACGCGAGCGCGGGCGCTACCTTCCAGGTCAGGAGAAGCAACGGCAGGTTCCAGGGAACGATGACGGCGACGACGCCGAGCGGCTTGCGGATCGCGTAGTTCAACGCCTGCTTGCCACCCGCGAGATCCGTGACAAACGATTCCTGTCCGGCCGCGGCGACGATGTCGGCGAAAGTGCGGAAGTTCGTCAGGGCGCGCGCGACGTCGAGTTCGCGTGCCTGTGTGATCGGCTTGCCGGTGTCCGCCATTTCTGCGGCGACGAACTCTTCGAATCGCTCCTCGATCCGGTCGGCGGCGCGTCGCAGCAGAGCCGTCCGCTCGCGGACCGGCGTATCGGCCCAACCGTTGTCCAGAGCACGTCTGGCAGAGGTCACGGCCCGATCGACCAGGGCCTTGTCGGCCTCGTGGACCCGGGCGAGAACACGGCCCGTTGCTGGGTCGACCTGATCGAAGCTCGACGACTCGTCGGGTTCGACATAGGAGCCGTCCACGTAATTGCGGATCCATCCGTCGCATTGTGAGGTCATGGACTAACTATTGGCCCGTGACCCATATCAAACAAATGCAAAAACTGCCGCCAGCTATACCTCGATCGGCATAGATGGCGGCAGTTCGGCTACACAACTCAGCTCATCATGTCGGCGCCGAGCGCCTCAGCGGCGCAGAATGTCGGCGCCGAGCGCCTCAGCGGCGCAGATACGCCAACTGCACGTTGACGGATTTCTCCGCCACCGGCCACAGCTTCGGGTCCACGTCGGAGTAGACGTGCTCGACAACCTCGCGCACCGATGCCGACTCCCCCAACGTCGTCAGAGCGTCCCGCACCTGGGCTAGACGCTCCTCGCGGTGAGCAAGGTACTGCTGCGAAATCGCCTGCAGATCGGGCAGGTCCGGACCGTGCCCGGGAAGAACCGTCAGTCCTTCGCCGAGTGCGGCCAACGACCGCAGTGATGTGAGGTAATCCCCCAGATCGCCGTCGGAGTCGTCCAGAACTGCTGTGCCGCGGCCGAGAATGGTGTCGCCCGTCAGCACGCTCGCATCGTTCTCGATGACTATCGACACCGAGTCAGCGGTGTGTCCTGGAGTCGCGAGGATCCGCAACTTCAGACCCGCCACCTCGATCACTTCACCGTCGACAAGCGCCGAAGCACCCCCGCGCAGAAAAGTGGGGTCGACGGAACGCACGGGAGCCGAGGTCAATTCATGGAAACGGTCCACCCCGCCGGTGTGGTCGTAGTGCCGGTGCGTGATCAAGGTCAGCGCAACCGGACCGATACCAGCGACACGTTGCAGGTGTTCCTCGTCGTTGTCGCCTGGATCGACGACTACACACTCGACGCTGCCGGGAGCATGCAGAATCCAGGTGTTCGTACCGTCCAGCGTCATCATGCCCGGATTGTTCTCGAGCAAGACCGAAGCGATGTCGGTGACGCGGCGAAGCTGCGCGTAGGCGGGATGGACCGTCGACATCAGCGAACTTCGACGATCAGTTCCACCTCGACCGGAGAGCCGAGGGGAAGCTCTGCCACGCCGACTGCCGAACGAGCATGGATACCGGCGTCGCCGAGCACCTCACCGAGGAATTCGGACGCGCCGTTGATCACGCCGGGCTGACCGGTGAATCCTTCGGCGGATGCCACGAAGCCGACAACCTTGACAACGCGAACGACGTTGTCGATGCCGACCAGGGCGTCGATGGCAGCGAGAGCGTTGAGCGCGCAGGTGCGAGCCGCAGCCTTGGCGTCGTCATCCGACACGCCCGCACCGAGCTTGCCGGTCAGCGCCAGTTTTCCGTCGACGAACGGGAGCTGACCCGACGTGTACACGTGGTTGCCGCTGCGAACCGCGGGAACGTACGCAGCAACGGGTGCCGCGACGGCGGGAAGTGCAATGCCCAGTTCGGCGAGACGCTCCGACCAGGTCTGTGTTGCCTCTGCCATGTGATTCAGCCCTTCGGACGCTTCATGTACGCGACGTGCTGCTCGCCCGACGCGCTCGGCAGGACTGCCACGAGTTCCCAGCCGTCGACACCCCAGTTGTCGAGAATTGCCTTCGGATTGTGGACCAGCAACGGAGTCACGGTGTATTCCCAGGAAGTTATTTCGCTCATGCGGTGAGCCTATCCCGCGTACATCTTCGGCCCCAGACTTATAGGCTCGCGGTGTGGTTGCATCCCAAGATGAGCTGAGCAGGACCTGGCCCGAGTCTGCGACGAAGGCCCGCCTGCACTTTGTGTCGGGTAAAGGCGGAACCGGTAAGTCCACGGTTGCCGCCGCGTTGGCGCTCGCGTTGGCCGAAGGCGGCAAGCGCGTTCTCCTCGTGGAAGTCGAGGGCCGCCAGGGAATCGCGCAGCTCTTCGACGTACCGCCGCTTCCACCGCAGGAGACCAAGGTCGCGGCCGCCGAAGGTGGCGGTGAAGTGATGGCTCTGGCCGTCGACATCGAGACCGCGTTCCTCGAATACCTCGAAATGTTCTACAACCTCGGCTTCGCCGGCCGGGCGATGCGTAAGTTCGGCGCCATCGAATTCGCCACCACCATCGCTCCCGGCCTTCGCGACGTTCTGCTCACCGGCAAGATCAAGGAGTGCGTCATCCGCACCGATCGAACCGGCAAACGCGTGTACGACGCCGTTGTCGTCGACGCTCCCCCGACCGGACGAATCGGCAGCTTCCTCGACGTCACCAAGGCGATGGCCGATCTCGCCAAGGGCGGCCCGGTGCACTCCCAGAGTGAAGGCGTCGTTCGGCTGCTGCACTCGCCGGAGACCGTCGTACATCTTGTTGCACTTCTCGAAGCGCTGCCCGTTCAGGAAACTGCCGACGCCGCCGCAGAACTGGCGCGCGACGACCTCAACCTCGGTGCCATCATCGTCAACCGCGCCAGCCCGAGGTTCTTGCCCGAAGACGAACTCTCCGGTGCCGCTGCCGGCGATATCGACGCGGCTTCGATCCGGTCGACACTCTCGGACGTCGGCATCGATCTGTCCGACGACGACTTCGCAGGCCTGCTCACCGAGACGATCGAGCATGCCTCGGTGCTCGAAGCTCAAGAATCCAGCGCCGAGAAGCTCCGCGAGATCGACGGGGCTCGGGTGCAACTTCCCGCACTCGCCGACGGCGTCGATCTCGGTGGGCTGTACGAGCTTGCCGAATACCTCACGGAACAGGGCGTGTGATGACCGAGACCACCGAGAACGTGACGGTCGGCAGTTCCAGGACCGGCCGACGCGCAGCTCCTGCCCTCGATATTTCGGCGATCATCAAGGACCCGACGGCCCGGATCGTGGTTTGTTGCGGCGCAGGTGGCGTCGGCAAGACCACGACGGCCGCGTCCCTGGCGTTGCGTGCAGCCGAAGAGGGCCGACGCGTAGTCGTCCTCACCATCGATCCGGCCCGCCGCCTCGCACAGGCCCTGGGTGTGGCCGAACTCGACAACACTCCGCAGCCGGTGAAGCTGGGTCCCGAGGCCACGGGCGAACTGCACGCAATGATGCTGAACATGCGTCGGACTTTCGACGAGATGGTCATCGAGCATTCGAGCCCTGAGAAGGCCGAGCAGATCCTGGCGAATCCCTTCTATCAAACCGTTGCCACATCGTTCTCCGGAACGCAGGAGTACATGGCGATGGAGAAGTTGGGGCAGCTGGCGTCGAACGACGCGTGGGATCTGGTGATCGTCGATACCCCGCCGTCGCGCAATGCGCTCGACTTCCTCGACGCCCCGCAGAGGCTCGGCACATTCCTCGACGGACGGATGATCCGGCTGCTCTCCGCACCCGGCCGTGGCCTGACCAGGCTCGTGGCCGGCGCGATGGGATTGGCACTGAAGGGTGTCTCGACCATCGTGGGAAGCCAAATGCTTTCGGATGCATCGGCATTCGTGCAGTCGCTCGACTCGATGTTCGGCGGTTTCCGTGAACGCGCAACGAAGACCTACGAGTTGCTACGTCAGCCGGGGACTCATTTCCTGGTGATCGCAGCGGCCGAACCCGACGCTCTGCGCGAGGCGGCGTTCTTCGTCGATCGCCTTGCGGGCGACTCGATGCCGTTGGCCGGTCTGGTTCTCAACCGCACGCACCCGACATTGACGGCTCTGCCTGCCGATCATGCGGTGACCGCCGCCGACAAACTGGAAGCGAAGGAAAGTGCGACCGAGGCCGAAGCCCTCACCGCAGCCGTTCTCCGCATCCATGCCCATCGGGCAGTGATCGCGAAGCGGGAGATCGCCTTGCTGAGTCGATTCACCGCAGCTCACCCGAGGGTGCCGCTGATCGGTGTTCCGTCGCTACCGTTCGAGGTCTCGGACCTCGAGGCGCTGCGCGCGGTGGGAGATCAGCTCACTCGTAAGGGCTGATCCCCCCGATCGGCCTGGATCAGACTGCTGAGTGATGCTGGCGCTGGTCTTCGAAGAACTCGGACCAGGAGTCGACGTCGGGGTGCTGCTTGAGCAGTGCACGGCGCTGACGCTCGGTCATTCCGCCCCACACACCGAACTCGACACGATTGTCGAGAGCATCTGCTCCGCACTGCATGAGGACCGGGCAGTGACGGCAGATGGTGGCCGCCTTGCGCTGCGCGGCGCCACGAACAAAAAGTTGGTCGGGGTCGACCTCGCGGCATCGTGCCTTAGTTACCCAGGCAATTCGTGCCTCGGCCTGCTCGATGTCCAAACGGCTACTCGGGGTGGCTGTGTACATTCTGGGTCCCCTCTACAAAGTCTGACCGTCGCCATAGGGCGAGCAGCGCACCATCTCAGCCGTCCCCGCGGTAGCACGGTGAAAGCTGAGACACATTCGTGATCGAGTGTTACGTCGATCACACTGATCACAATTTAGGTAAAGAACGGCCCTAACGCAAGACGCTCGGGAGCATTTTTTGGTACGGCAGTACAAAGCGCGTGTTCAGAAGGTTTTGAACACCCCCAAAACACTGAAACCGGTTCCAATGGGTGGGCACACGTACTCTGTAGATCGTGTCGATTGCAAAAACAGTGGCGAAGCTCGCCGGAAGCTCCGCATTGGCGGGTGTCCTGGTCGCAGGGGTGATGTTCCCAGTGGCGGGCGGATTCGGATTCGCGTCCAACCGCGCCGCCGATACCGTCGACAACGTCTCGGCCGAACTGGTCGAAGGCACGGTCCCCGCGGTGTCCACCATGGTCGATGCGGCAGGCAATCCCATTGCCTGGCTCTACGACCAACGACGCTTCGAAGTCCCGAGCGAGAAGATCTCCAACAACATGAAGTTGGCGATCGTCTCCATCGAGGACCGCCGGTTCCCCGACCACAAGGGCGTCGACTGGCAGGGAACGCTGCGTGCCTTCCTCACCAACACGACGACCGGTGAAGTGCAGCAGGGCGCGTCGACACTCGATCAGCAGTATGTGAAGAACTACCAACTGTTGGTCGTGGCCAAGACGGATGCCGAGCGCCGCGCTGCCATCGAGACCACCCCGGCCCGAAAGATCCGCGAGATCCGGATGGCCCTGACGCTGGACAAGGAACTCACGAAAGACGAGATCCTCACCCGGTACCTCAACCTCGTACCGTTCGGCAACGGATCCTTCGGCATCCAGGACGCGGCTCAGACCTACTTCGGCGTCGATGCCGCAGATCTGACCGTTCCCCAGTCGGCGATGCTTGCCGGCATGGTTCAGTCCAGCTCCGCACTGAACCCGTACACGAACGTCGAGGGCGTGACCGAGCGTCGTAACACCGTGCTCGACACCATGATCACGAACATTCCGGATCGTGCCGACGAGTTCCGCGCCGCCAAGGAAGAGCCCCTCGGCGTCCTGGAAACCCCCAACAACTTGCCGCGCGGCTGCATCGCTGCAGGCGATCGCGGATTCTTCTGTGACTACGCACTGAAGTACCTCTCGGACGCCGGAATCACGCGCGACCAGATCAACGAGGGTGGTTACCTCATCAAGACCACTCTCGATCCGCAGGTCCAGGCGTCCACCAAGGCCGGACTGAACGCGAACGCGAGCGCCAACCTCGACGGCATCGCGAACGTGATGAACGTGATCAGGCCGGGCCAGGATTCACACAAGGTCATCGCGATGGCCAGCAGTCGCACGTACGGTCTCAATGCCGACGCCGACGAAACCGTCCAGGCACAGCCGTACTCCCTTGCGGGTGACGGTGCGGGTTCCGTCTTCAAGATCTTCACGACGGCTGCGGCGATGGAGAAGGGCCTCGGTATCAACGCGACGCTCGACGTGCCCAAGCGATTCGAAGCCAAGGGCATGGGTAGCGGTGGTGCGGCCGGTTGCCCGGTGTCGACCTACTGCGTGGAGAACGCCGGCAACTACCCGCCGACGCTGTCCGTGACCGACGCGCTGGCACAGTCCCCCAACACCGCTTTCGTCAAGCTCATCGAGGCAACCGGCGTCACGCCGACCGTCGACATGGCCGTCCGTCTCGGCATGCGCTCGTACGCCGATCCCAACACCTCGGGCTTCGACGAGCGCAGCATGGCCGACTTCCAGAAGGAACAGAACCTCGGTTCGTTCACCCTCGGTCCCACCTGGATCAACCCGCTCGAACTCTCCAACGTCGCGGCCACTCTCGCCTCGCACGGCAAGTGGTGCCCGCCGAGTCCCATCGATTCGGTCTTCGACCGCTACGGCAAGCCGGTGGCCGTCACCGAGCAGGGCTGTGAGCAGGTTGTCGAGCCCGGCTTGGCAGACACACTCGCCAACGCCATGAGCCGTGACGACGTCGGCGCCGGTACGTCTGCCGGAGCTGCAAGCAGCGCCGGATGGAGCCTGCCGATGTCGGGCAAGACGGGTACCACCGAGACCCACAAGTCCTCGGCGTTCCTCGGCTTCACCAACAACCTCGCTGCTGCCGTCTACATCTTCGGCGACTCCCCGACGCCGGGAGAGATCTGCTCGAGCCCGCTGCGCCCCTGCTACAGCGGCAACCTGTACGGCGGTACCGAACCGGCGAGATCCTGGTTCGCGGCAATGAACCCGGTCGCCAACAACTTCGGGCCCACCTCGCTGCCTCCGATCGACGAGAAGTACGCACGGGGATCGCAGAACGGCCAGGTTCCCGAGGTTGTCGGCCTGAGCCAGTCGGCTGCGACGTCGAGGTTGCAGGCGTCCGGCTTCACGGTCAATTCCGTGACCACGGCGTCCGGAGCACGCGCGGGAACGGTCACCGGAGTTTCGCCGTCCGGGTCCGCGATCCCGGGTTCGACCGTCACGATCTACATCAGTGACGGTTCTGTGAGGGCTCCGGCAGCACCCGCATCCCCGGCAGCTCCAGCAGCTCCGGCACCGGGCGCGACTCCCCCGGATGCGACTCCGCCCGGAGGTGAACCCGCACCGCCTGCGGGGACCCCGCCGAACTGACGGCCCTGAAAACTGACGGCTCTGAAAACAAGAACGGCCGCGATCTCCGAGTGACTCAGAGATCGCGGCCGTTTTCGATTCTGGTGGCGCGCTTCTACAGGCGGGACTTCACTGCTGCAGAGATACGGGCGCCATCGGCCTTGCCCTTGGCCAGCGCGCTGGCGGCCTTGATGACCTGGCCCATCTGGCGCATCCCCGGACGCTCACCGAGCTCCTCGGACACCTGAGCGAGGGCGGTGTCGACGACGTCGACAAGCTCGGCGTCGGTCAACGGCGTCGGCAGGTACTCGTCGATGATCTGAGCTTCGGCGCGCTCTTTCGCGGCAAGCTCACCGCGGCCGTTCTCGGTGTAGATCTCGGCCGATTCGCCGCGCTTCTTCGATTCCTTTGCAAGGACTTTGATGATTTCTTCGTCGGTGAGGACTCGTGCTTCCTTACCGGCCACCTCTTCGGTCTGGATGGCTGCCATGAGCATCCGAAGGGTGGCTGTACGTAGCGGATCCTTCGCCTTCATGGATGCAACCATGTCGGTTCGGAGGGTGGCTTTGAGCGATGGTGTCGTGTCGGACATGGTGGAAACGTTACGCGCTCGGCGTTTCGAGCGTGCCGATAGTTACCTCCGCCCGGACACAATTCTCTGTGGAATAGCTGTAAAAGGCGGCGAGAGCGACGCAGAAGAACGCCACACCCGTATCCTTGAGAGGTGTCTTCCCAGTTCCGCACCAATCTGACCCGCACCGCACTTGGTGCCGCGGGCGCCGCTGCACTAGGGATCGGGTACGCATCCGGCATCGAACGCAATGCATTTGCACTGCGTGAGGTGACGATGCCAGTCCTGGCGCCCGGTTCGTCGTCGCTGCGGGTCCTCCATCTCAGCGACCTGCACATGATGCCGAACCAACGGTTGAAACAGAATTGGTTGCGTGAGCTCGAAGGCCTCGACCCCGACCTCGTGGTCAACACCGGCGACAACTTGTCGCATCAGCGCAGCGTCCCGGCAGTGGTCCAGGCGCTCGGTGATCTGTTGGCTCGGCCGGGTCTGTTCGTCTTCGGCAGCAACGACTACTTCGCTCCGAAACCGAAGAACCCACTGAGCTACATCTTCAACAAGGACAAGCGCATCACCGGGGATCCCCTCCCCTGGGGCGATCTGCGGGCCGCGTTCACCGAACGTGGATGGCTGGACATGACCCACGTGCGCCGCGAGCTCGAAGTGGCCGGTATTCGCATCGCAGCCGCCGGCGTCGACGATCCGCACCTGAAGCGTGATCGCTACGACACCGTCGCCGGAACACCCAATCCCGTCGCCCAGCTCAAGCTTGGTCTGACGCACTCGCCCGAACCTCGAGTTCTCGATCGGTTCGCCGACGACGGTTACGATCTTGTGCTCGCCGGCCACACGCACGGTGGTCAGCTGTGCCTTCCGTTCTACGGCGCGTTGGTCACCAACTGCCAGATCGATCGATCCCGGGTCAAGGGGCCGTCGAAGTGGGGCGCGCACACCCAGCTGCACGTCTCCGCGGGCATCGGCACTTCGCCGTGGGCTCCGGCACGCTTCTGCTGCCGCCCAGAGGCAACTCTGTTGACTCTGGTTCCGGCCACCAGGCGCGAACCGGAGCACGTCTCAGCACACAGTTCCGCAGAGTCTCCAGCGTCGGTTCTACGCAACTGACCTGCGGATTTAATGTCAGTCGACTCGGTAATGTAAGCTAACCGAGGTTCGACACGGGGTGTGGCGCAGCTTGGTAGCGCGCTTCGTTCGGGACGAAGAGGTCGTGGGTTCAAATCCCGCCACCCCGACAGTGAAGAACAGCAATCGAGGCCCTTCCGCTCACGCGGGAGGGCCTCGATTGCGTTGACGATAAGGTGAAGCCGTGGCATCCCAACCAGACTTTGCGCACAACGACATGGCGAGCCGTAGCCGACGCGAGAAAGCCGTCGGCCTGGCCAAGTTCGCCTGGGATCGCGATATCAGTAGCGCAGAGTTGCTCGAGATGCCCGACGATCGACTGCGCAAACTCGCACGTGCGGCCGGCGCCAATCCGCCGAGCACGCGGGAGACCTGGACCATCGCGGCCGGACTGCTCGACGAGAAAGCTGTGTGGGCAGCCGCTAACCCTGACCGTCCCGAAGCTCGGCGTGAGCATCCGGACGAGAAGATCATGTGGGTGAAGAAGCCGATCGAGCCGTGGCTGTGACAGCCGAATTGAGCGCAGCTGTGACAGCCGAGTTCAGCACAGCTGTGACAGCCGAATTCAGCACAGCTGTGACAGCCGAATTGAGCGGAGCTGTGAAGCGGTGATCGGGCAGGTTGATGAGGTGGTCGTCGACTGCTCGTCTCCTATTGCACTGGCGAAATTCTGGGCCGGAATCCTCGGCGGACAACCAGTGGAGCGAAACACCGCGTGGGCGTTTGTCGACCCTCCAGGATGGACCCGCCTCGCGTTCCAGCGCGTACCGGAATCCAAGCTGACGAAGAATCGTCTACACATCGACGTCAGCGTGGATGACGTCGTCGCTGCAACCGAGGCCGCCGAGCGCCTCGGCGCAACTCGGGTCGGTACTGTCCAGCAGGACCCGGCCGGTACCTTTCAGGTGCTGCTGGATCCAGAGGGAAACGAGTGGTGCGTCGTCCGAAGTATCGGAAGGTGATTCACACTCCCGCTACGGTTTCGCGAGCCCAACGGTAGTCGGCCTTCCCACTGGGTGAGCGGAGGATGCTGGGTACCAGCACGATCGACCGGGGGATCTTGTACCCGGCGACGTGGGTGCGGCAGTGTTCCGACAATGATTCCGTCGCAACATCTTCGAACCCCGGCCGAACCTGCACGACAGCGGCAACCTTCTCACCGAATCGTGCGTCGGGCGCGCCCGCTACCAAAGCGTCGAAAACTGCCGGGTGAGTTTTGAGCGCCTGCTCCACTTCTTCGGGGTAGACCTTCTCGCCGCCGGAGTTGATGCACATCGAACCGCGCCCGAGCAGCACGATGGTTCCGTCGGCTTCCATCGTGCCCATGTCCCCGAGTACCGCCAGACGCACCCCGTCGACGACAGGAAAAGTTGCAGCAGTCTTGGCGGGGTCGTCGAAGTAGGCCACGGGGACATGGCCGGCCCTGGCGATGAAACCGGTTGTGCCCGAGCCTGGTTCGATGCGACGAAATTCGTCGTCGACAAGAATCATGTTGGGGTTGGATCGAATTCGCTTTGAACCGTCCTCACCGAATTCGACGACGCCGTCGTTGCCGGATTCCGAAGCACCGAAGGCATCCTTGATCACCAGTCCCGGTAATCGGGTTGTCAGTTCTGCCTTCAGGTTCGGGGAGAACAATGCGCCACCCGACCCGATCAGTTTGAGAGTCGAAAGGTCGTAGCGCCCTTCGCTTGCAGCGATGGCGTCGGCGATCGGCCGAGCAATCGCGTCGCCGACGACCGTGATTCCGGTGATCTTCTCGGCCTCGACCAGTCGCAACACTTCCATCGGATCGAAGCTGCGGGTCAGTACTCGGGGCGCTCCCATGAGGAAAGCCGTGAGCAGCGAATAGATCGCGGCTCCATGCATGAGCGGCGGGATGAGTAGCAGCACAGTTGGATTGATGTTCGCCACCGCCGCATCCACAACCTCTTCGAGACTCCGACGCGGCGGCCCGCTGAGGTTCGCTCCGGACAGCGCGGCGAAGAAGAAGTCCTCGTGCCGCCACACCACGCCCTTGGGCATTCCGGTTGTACCGCCGGTGTAGATGATGAAATGGTCGTCGTTGCTTCGCGGGCCGAAGTCGCGGGTGTCAGTCTGCGCGGCAAGGGCGTTCTCATAGTCGTCGCCGACGATCAGCACGTGGGAGATCTCCGGACACTGCGGAACCACGGCCAATGCCGTCGGCGCGAATTCCTCTTCGACGAGTAATGCCACCATTTGAGAGTTGGTGTAGATGTACAGGAGTTCTGCATCGGTGTAGCGGAAGTTGACGTTGATCGGCACTGCTCTGATCTTCAAGCAAGCCAGGAGCGCTTCGACGTACTCGACGCAGTTGCGCATATGAATACCGACGTGCTGCCCCGGCTCGACGCCGACGGACTGCAGATGATGTGCGAGTCGGTTCGATCGCAGTTCGAGTTCGGCGTAGTTCAACCGCGCGTCTTCCAGAATCAAGGGAACCCGATCGGGGATCGCATCGGCAACGGCCTCGAACAGATCGGCAATGTTCAGGGTCATCGAAATCCTCACTACACGCGTCTTCGCTTACCAGTACAGGTCTTTCGCGAAGCTAACACGTTGGTCGCACCCTGTAGTCCGAATTGCGTAGCGGTCCCGCTGAGCGAGACCTGACGCGCTGCTCACCTGACATCAACGGTGCGGATACCTCTCTGACCAAGCCCGATAGCCGGAAGGTAGGGTAGCCTAATGCATTCACGCACCACTCTCCGGAGCCGCACGTCGGTCCGGGTCGCCATGGTTGCCCTGGCGACTGTTTTTGCCGCTACGGCCTGCGGTTCTTCCGACGCCGGCGGCAACGCAAACGGCAACACCGATGTCGCAACCGGCGGCAAGCTGTTCAGCACCGCCGACACGGAAACCGCGAAGCTCGGCAGCGATGCTGCGCCCGGCGAGTTCCCACGCACCATCACCCATGCTCTGGGCGAGACCACCCTCGAGGCCAAGCCGACCCGTGTCGTCGTCCTCGACAGCGGCGAACTCGACGAGGTCCTCTCGCTCGGGATCACCCCGGTCGGCATCGCCAGCCCGGAAAGTGCCGCCGGTCAGCCGTCGTACCTGGCTGACAAATTGGTCGGCGTTCCCGATGTCGGCACGACCAACAACCTCAACCTCGAGGCGATCACCGCACTGCAGCCAGATCTGATCCTCGGCAGCAAGTTGCGCCAGGACAAGCTTTACCCGCAGCTCGCGGCAATCGCGCCGACGGTCTTCAGCATCCGCCCCGGCTTCCCGTGGAAGGAGAACTTCCTCCTTGCCGGTGACGCACTCGGCGAGGAGACCAAGGCCGAGCAGGTTCTCAACGACTACCAGACGCACGCGGATCAGGTCCGTGAGTCGATCGACGGTTCGCCGACCATCTCGCTGGTTCGCTTCATGTCCGGGAAGCTGCGCCTGTACGGCAACCTGTCGTTCATCGGCGTCATCTTGAAGGATGTCGGCCTGCCACGCCCGGCGATCCAGGACATCAACGAGTTGGCCGTCGAGGTCAGCCCGGAAACGATCACCGAGGCAGAGGGTGACCGAATCTTCTACTCCAGCTACGGAAATCCCGCAGACACCGGTCAGACCACCGTTGTCGCCGGCCCGCTGTGGGCAAGCATGGACGCAGTCAAGGAAGGCCGCGCCACCGAGGTGAGTGACGAGACCTGGTTCCTGGGCCTCGGCCCGACAGGCGCAGGCCTGGTTCTCGACGACCTGCAGGCCAAGCTCGGCAAGTAGCCGTCACCGACACAAAAAAGCCGCCCGACTCTCCGGAGTCGGGCGGCTTTTTTGTTCAGCGGTTGTCCTGCTCGAGGTGTTCGTTCATCGTCGAGTGCAGGTCGACGAGAAATTCCTCGAATCGACTGAGCAGTTCGGGCGGGTATTTCTCCATCATGGCGTCGAGTCGCACGGCAAGTGGGCCGAAAAACTCGTCCGCGAGGTCCTGCACATGCGCACTGCTGTGCAGCGTGACCACGCGACGGTCTGCATTCTCACGGGTCCGGACGATATGTCCCGCCTTCTCCAGGCGGTTGAGCAACGCGGTGGTTGCGCCCGACGTCAGCGAGATCCGCTCTCCGAGGCGGGCGGGCGAGAGCGGCGCCCCCTTCTCCTCGGCAGCTGTGATTTCCATCAAGGCAGTCGCGTCGGTGGAATGCAGGCCGAGCCACGACGCGAATCGATGACTGAATTCGGTGAACGTCCCACCGTACGCGCGGAATTCGTCCATCAGCCGCTCCCGCTCCACGGAGATGTCGCGCGGTGCTTCCACCCCGTGATCCCACCTTTCCTGTGCCAGACGGCGGCCGGTCGAGCCCAGCGCGCACGTTGACAACTTACCGCCTCAAATATACCTTCACTGTGAAGTTACTTCACAATGGAGGTTTATTCGTGAACATCTCACCCACCACTCGCAAGTGGTTGGGCCTGATCGCCATCGCACTCGGCGTGGCACTGATCGTCGTCGACACCACTATCGTCAACGTCATAGTTCCCTCGATCATCGAAGATCTCGGGATCAACTCCGTTCAGGCTCAATGGATCCAAGAGTCCTACGCAATCGTGTTCGCGGCGCTCCTGCTATTGGTCGGCAGAGTTGCGGACCTGGTCGGCGCCCGTCGCATCTTCATCGCCGGTGTCGTCGTGTTCGGCGCAACGAGCCTACTGGCCGGACTGGCACCGAACGGCGGCCTGCTCATCCTGGCGCGATTCCTGCAGGGCGCCGGCGCGGCCATGATCCTGCCCACCTCACTGTCACTTCTGAACGCGATGTTCACCGGCAAAGCCCGCGGCCAGGCCTTCGCAGTCTGGGGTTCCACCATCGGTGCAGCCTCCGCTCTCGGCCCATTGCTCGGCGGCTGGCTTGCCGAACATGCCTCATGGCGTTGGGCATTCGGCATCAATATTCCGCTTGCTGCGCTCATTCTGATCGGCGCAGTGCTGTTCATCGCGCCCTCACCCCGCACCGCTGGACGCATCGACGCCACCGGAGCGGCACTGTCCATCGCCGGCCTGGGCCTGCTCGCCTTCGGCCTCGTCGAGGGACGTACGTATGGGTGGCTGACGACGAAGGAACCCTTCGATCTGTTCGGCCTGTCATGGTCCAGCGGACCGTCGCCGGTTCTGGTGGCATTGGTTCTCGCCGTTCTGTCGCTCGGTGCGTTCGCCTACCGCCAAACCATGCTCACCCGCAGCGACGATCCGTCGCGGGCGCTGATGGACGTACGGCTGTTCTCCATCTCGTCGTTCCGCAACGGCAACATCGCGACGCTGATCATCGGACTCGGTGAGTTCGGAATCGTTGCGGTGCTTCCTCTCTGGCTTCAGTTCACGCTCGGGTACAGCGCACTCCAGGCAGGGCTCGCGCTGGTTCCCATTGCCATCGGCAGCTTCGTCGCCAGTGGTGCGAGCTTCGGAATGGCGTCGAAGGTCTCGCCGTTGGGCTTGGTCCGTATCGGTTTGGCCCTCGAAGCGCTCGGTCTCGCCGGTCTCGGATTCATCGCGGCGACAGACAGCCCCTGGTGGACTATCGCCGCAGTGCTCTTCTTCTACGGCATCGGTGTCGGTTTTGCGACTGCGCAGGTGACCAACGTCGTGCTCGAGGAGATTCCCGAGCAGAGCGCCGGTCAAGGCTCCGGCATTCAGAGTGCGTTCCGCCAACTCGGATCCGCACTGGGCATCGCTGTCCTCACCACGGTGTTCTTCAGCACTCTCAATTCCACGCTGAACAACGACCTCACCGAATCCGGTGTCGACCAAGCTCAGGCTGATCAGTTGACGCGTGCTGTCACCGACAGCGCGGGCGCCGCCATCGACTCGCTGGCCGGGTCACCGAGCACCGCTTTCGTCGCCGACGCTGCACAGTCTGCAATGACTCACGGGATCACACTCGGCGGATACCTTGCGGCCGGATTTGTCGTGGTCGGCCTGATCGCCACCGCGCTCATCCCGAACAAGCCTGCCCCGTCGACCGAGGAGGAAACAAAGGCAGCAGCCGACGCCTGACGGCCGGATCGGTGCAGTACGGTGCCGGTATGCGATTGCCCTGGTCACGGTCAGCACAGTCACGTCGGTCAGCACGGTCACGTCAGCCTGCAACGGTGCTCAGCGCGGCCGACATCGTGGCCGTCCGTGAGCAAGCACGCGAATTGGTAGTCCCCGGTTTCGCGACGTTCGACGAAATCTGCGAAGCCGCCCGAGACTGTGTCGAGGGCGGTTTCGAGAACGATGAACTCGGCAGACAGATCGACGCAGTAGTGCGTGAGGTCTGGGACCAAAGGCTCGGGGAGCAGACCCAGTGGACGGGTCCCGGCGACTTCGAGCGCGTATCCGCCGCCTTCGCAGAACTCGAGCGCAACGGCATCGTGGCCCGCATGAACTTCACCTGCTGCATGCAGTGCGGCACTACCGAAATCGACGACGAACGCACGCCGTCCGAACCGGACGAGAACGGGTATCCCTTTGCTCAGTGGGCGTACACGTTCTTCCACATGCAAGATGCGGAGCGTCTCGGCGACGAGCCGTCCGATCTCTACTTGTCCTACAGTGCGTTTCGTCCGGCCCACGATCTCGATCCCGCGCTGGTCTCCGCCGCGTTCGGCGGCGACGAAACCGCCAAGGCACAGATGATCGCGCACACCGATCAGACCGTCGGGCGCCAGGTAGCCGACGCACTCCGAGCCCAGGGACTGAGCGTCGACTGGAACGGTGACAACAATCAGCGCATCCGCATCTCCGACGTGCGCTGGCGCAAACCACTACCGCAGTAGGAGATTCAGCTGGGCGGCAAGACGCGGTCGATGAACGTATTGCTGAAGACGCGGTGCGGGTCGTGTTCGTCCAGAGTGGCGAGAGCGAAGTCCCAGTTCCCGTCGCCACCGGCACGGAAGGTGGCAGGCACTGTGCTGGTGAGGAATTCGTCGTCCTGGTACGCAGCTTGATCGGTGAATGCCCATCCCTTGGACCACTCCGGACGGAAAGTCGCGTAATCGCCGGAGTAGTTCGCGACCATCCACCGTTCCATCTCGCGAAGGAACGCGGGCAATCCCGCGGTGCCGGGAATCGAGACCACGTTCATCCAGATCGCCGTATCCCAGTCCTGACGATCCGCCCGGGGCCGCACCGCTGACAGATCCGGCACGCCGGCGCTGTCGACAAGGACTTCGCCACTGTCATCGACACCACAGAGACGCACTTCGAACGGCATGTTGACGGGATACTGCCCCAGCGACGCGTAGTGCGTCATTCGCTCGTTCAACCAACTCGTCATCTCGTGGACGACTCGGCCGATGTTGGACCGCTTGGTGATCACCGCGCCGCCGCCCGCTACTACGCGCAACGTCGTGTGCCGCAGGTAGAACAGAACATCTTTTGACCAGCCCCACAGATCGTCGGTGTCGGTCAGCGCCAATCCTGCTGCTACAGCTCCGAACTGAGAGGCGCCGAACAGCGGTGTCGCAGCTTGAAGGCCCTGCGCCACCATCCCCAACGGGGTGGTGACTTCTTCGGGAATCGCGTCGGAGAAGAAGTAGTTGTACGGCCCGCTCACCTCTCGGGACTCCGGTGGTTTGACCGGGGTCGGCGTCCAGACCTTGAGCCACGGTGTTTGCGTGAACGGGAACCAGATCGCCTCCACCCGTCCGGATTTCTCGACAAAACTCTCGTAGGTACGCCCTGGCGAACCGGGAGCAGCAAAGAGTTCTTGCCACGGAATGTCGGTGAAACTCTGGCACCGCAGCCGATAATTCTCCCCGGCTTGCAGCGTCACGGAGGTGACGAAGGTTCGGCCCAGGTGAGTCAGGAAAGCCGTGATCTCGTCATCTGATCGGTGAAAAGTCTTCAGCCCGTAGCGATTGCTGCCTTCGTCCCACGCCACCACCGTGATCTCGGTGATCAGGTTGCTCAGCGACCCGTACGACTGGCCAGGGGTAATCGTCTCCCCCACCGCCGGATACGTTGCCCCGTGAGCGCCGATCGCCAGTGCCCCGGCGATGGACAGCTCACCGATCGCCGGAGAGTTGGCCCACCCGAGCCCCTCGCGCTCGAGCGCTGTCAGAATCGCTTCGATACTGGCGCCGGCGCCCGCCGTGACTGTTGCGGGCGTGCCGTGCTGCACCACAACCGAATTCAAGTTCGCCATCGTACCGACCAGCAGAACTCGATCCGAAGGCGCGCCGGGCACCACCGTCAACGGACTCCACCCGTGCATCGTTCCCTTCGCACGCACTGTGTACCCGTTGTCGAACGCCCAGTTGGCGAGGGCGACGACGTCGTCGCTGTGCCGCGCCGTCGCCGTCCACACGCTGTCGAGCATGATTTCTCGCGACCAGTTCGCGTATGCCTGCTGTGACAACGGAATGTCCGACGGAAATCCGGGCGGTGGCGCGATGGTCGATGCCGAGCCCCAGGGAACAGCTCCCGCCGGTGCCCAGGAAATACCCGCGAGAGCAGCTGCGCCGACACTCGCTGCGAGAAATCCGCGCCGGCTCACACCGTTTTCTCTCGAGCTGTGCTCCGCCTTGCGCTCTGCTTGATGCACCACTGCTCACTCCGTCAGCCGACTCGGTTCATGTCAGGGACGAACGTAGAACAAATATGATTACGATGCCAGTGGTTCCGTAATAAAAGATTTAGATGCTCACTGCACCATCGGAGCGAAGACGGCGTAGATCGCTTCCGGGGCGCCGTCGAAAGCACTGATGATCAACCAGACAGTCAGGACCGTCAGCGCCGGCCCGATCAGAATCTTCTCGAGGTTCCCACCTGCGCGGATGGACAGAAATGACGGCAGCCGTTGTTCCCACCACCGCTTGCCGCCGAGCGGAATCAGGGGCGCGAGAAACGGCACCCCTTCCTTGGTGATCGCATCGCCGAGACAGTGTGTGGCGCAGCCCAGTGCCACTGCAACACCTAGCCCGGTGGATCCGGCCTCACTCGGATACCACTGCCAGGTGAGGGCCGAGAGCACCAACGCAACGGCGGAGACGGCGAGCCACCCCTTCTCCTTGGCCAATTCACCCGCCAATCCTCGGATCGCCAGCCCGAGGCAGAAGAACAGCGTGATGATGATGGCGGGCTTCCCGAACTGAACAACCAGCGCCGAGACCCCGGCCCCAAGACCGGCGGCAAACAGCGCGGTGTGCGTGAGCGTCCGATGTCCACCACGACGCTTGCCGTCCTTCTTGCCTTTGGTGATGCGGTAGAAGGTCACCGAAATTGCGTCGATACCTTTGGCCAGCGCTTTGCTGAGCGGACCGAATGATCGGGAAACCGTCGACTGACCGGTATCGAGGTCGGGAAGCAAGGCGGCTCCCGCGCACACACCGGCAAAAGTCAAGGTTTCAGCGGTGGATGTGGGCCCTCCCCAATCGAGAGGCAACAACTCTGCAACCACCAACCCCACAGCAGCACCGGACATCGCGTGGGTGGGGCCCATGACCATGAAACACAACACCTTTCGAAACGCGCCCCGCATCAGGCCGTACCGGACCCTCTGCAAGACACCACACACATGACGCCGTCGGCGACGGCCCCGGCATGCTCGCCGAGACCGCCCCGAACGTAGCAAGTGCTACCGACAGGGTTGACCAACCTCCGGACCCGGTTGAGTACGGCCGTACCGTTCCAGGTCAAAGCGGTTCATGCGGAGCTTTTTTCGCTCGTCAGCCCGCAGCAACCGCGCATGACAGGGCAACGCCTTCCTCCAGCGGAGCGACGCCTGCCATGTTGAGCACCTCTGCCGGAACACCCTCGATCGCCGGAGCCCATTCGACGGTCGGCAACGCCGGCACCCCTTCACGCGCAATGAATGTCGCGGCGTCGCCAGGGACTTCGATCGTGATTGCGGCTGTGCCCGCCTCCTCGGCGCGCACAACCTTGCCCTCGTCGATGAGCTTCTGCAGCTCCTCGTCGGAAATCGGCGTCGCGGCACCACACGCTACTTCCGGTGCCACACCTGCCTCTGACGGAGCGGTCGCGATCGATCGCACCGCCACCGGCGACCCTTCGGAAATCGGGTTGGAAGCCCAGGCGATTCCCGGCGCCACGGCCATACCGAGGACCGCCACCGACGCCACCACCACACCGGTCCGGCTGGCCCGCTTGCCGTTCACTTTCAATCGCGTCATCGTTGTTCTCCTTGATCGAACGTTCTCGAATTCTCGGCGCGGTCGCATCCGAGAAACCCGAGGTTATGAAGCCAACACTGCAGATCTGTTGTCGGTTTCTTAGGAGTTGATGAGAATGCGGCGGCCCTCGCTCCGAGCGACGCCCCAGGTCGCAATCCGATGGCACCATGGCTGGAGTGAGTACACGCGAGCGCATCCTGATCGTTGACGACGACGCGAAGGTTCTGAATTCGCTCGAACGTGGACTCCGATTGTCGGGCTTCGACACGGCAACTGCCGTCGACGGACGATCGGCCTTGTCATCGGTGAACAAGCAATGCCCGGCCGCACTCGTTCTCGACGTCAACATGCCCGGCCTCGACGGCGTCGGAGTGGTAACCGCCCTGCGCGCGATCGGCAACGAGGTTCCGATCTGCGTACTCAGCGCCCGAAGCTCCGTGGGTGACCGCATCGCGGGGCTGGAGGCGGGCGCCGACGACTACCTCACCAAGCCCTTCGAATTGGCCGAGCTCGTCGCCAGACTGCGCGCATTACTACGACGCACGACGCGAGCCACTCCGTCGGTCGACCATCCGATCACGGTGGGACCGCTGACGGTCGATCTCCGTGGCCATCGAGCACACATCGACGGTAGGCGAATCGAACTCACCAAAAGAGAATTCGACCTGTTGTCGGTACTCGCCGAGCATGCCGGTGTCGTACTCAGTCGCGCACAACTCCTGCGACTCGTCTGGGGTTACGACTTCGCTGCCGACACCAATGTCGTCGACGTCTTCGTCACCTACCTACGCAAGAAACTCGAAGTCGACGGGGCGCCCCGCGTGATCCACACGGTGCGCGGAGTGGGCTTCGTCCTGAGGGCCGAACGATGAAGCGGCCGCTGTCACTTCAGACCCGGGTAGCCATCGCGTCGGGCCTGGCCGCCGGAATCGTGATTGCCGCGATCGGAATTGCGTTCGCGGTCTTCCTGCGCGTCAACGGATCCGAACAACTCGAACGCACTCTCGATTCCGTCACCCTGGGCGTCGCAGCGAGTGCACCGAGCCCCCTGTTCATCGAAACACCAACTGCAACAACAGAACCATTCGTGGTCAGCCCTGGATTCAACGCCACGACCGTCAGCGCCTTGGCTACCACCGATGTTCGCAGTCGGGATGTTCTCGTGCCCGGCGACAGCGGCGCCGCATTGGCCGTCAGCATCCCCGAAGATCCACTGACCCAGGCAATCCGTGAACAGCAGTTCCAAGTGGCCGCTGCGGCAGTGGTCGCCATCCTTGCCGCGGCCGGGCTCGGCTGGTTCCTCACAGGCCGAGCCGTCCGGCCCCTACAGCAATTGACCGAGACCACCAGTTCGATCGGCAACAACCTCGACGTCGAAGGACTCTCGCGCCGGGCACCGTCGGTGCGCGGAACGCGCGAAGCCGAAGAACTGTCGGAGGCAATCCACAGCATGCTCAGCCGCATCGAAACCGATAGAAGCCGCACCGAAGAGGCGTTGGAGTCGGCACGCGATTTCGCTCGCGTCTCCGCCCACGAACTACGCACACCTCTCACGTCGATGCGTACCGATCTCGAAGTTCTCGCAACACTGGATCTCACGGAAAGCCAACGCCGCGAACTGTCCAGCGAGTTGTTGGAGGCGCAGCGCCAGATCGAGCGCACCCTGACCGATCTCGAGACGCTCGCCCTGGGTGAAGTGGCCGATCCGGAGGATTGTGCCGACGTCGATCTCGTGGAGGTTGCCGATCGTGCCGTCGCTGACGCAGGCCGTCTGCACCCTCAGGTCGACGTTCGTTTGAAAGCACCGGAAGAACTTTCGGTTCAGGCCTTTCCCGCGGGCATCCGTCTGGTGTTGACCAACGCCGTCACCAACTCCGTTCGGCACGGCAATGCCGACGAAGTCGAGATCACCGTCCGATCAGGGGCTGCCACCGGTTCGGCGACGGTATACGTCGACGACAACGGCACCGTGATCGCGCCGTCGGAACGCGAAGCGATGTTCGAACGATTTGTTCGTGGTACCGGCGCCGGCGACGCCGGAAGCGGTTTGGGGTTGGCCCTCGTCGCGCAGCAGGCGCGGCTGCACGGCGGTAGCGCGCGACTCGACGCGAGCCCCCTCGGCGGAACTCGATTGATTTTCTCGATCAACCCAATTCGACGTGCAGAGCCTCGAGCAGTGGCTTGGCTGCCTCGTCGAAGAATCGGTCTTGGGTATCTCCACCGATCTGTACCAGCGCCACATCGGTGAACCCGGCATCGGTGTACGCCTTGACTGCCTCCACGATGACATCGAGATCAGGACCACACGGAATACTTTCCGCCACATCCTCTTTGCGCACGAACTGAGTCGCACCTGCGAAACTCGCCGGTGTGGGTAGTTCGGAGTTCACAGACCACCCTCCACCGAACCACCGGAACTGCTGATGAGCGCGAGCGATGGCCGTGTCGCGATCAGGATCCCACGAGATCGGAATCTGACCGATGGTCCGGCCTGCTGGAGCCAACCCGTACGCCCGGCCGTGAACGTGCTTCCACTGGTGCACCAGATCCGAATCCGGTTGCACGGCAATCAGGTCATCGGCCATCGGACCGAAACGCTCGACGGACTTGTCGCCGGACATGGCCAGCGCCAGGGGAACCGGGTTCTCCGGGAGATCCCAGATCCGCGCGGACTGAACGTCGAAGTACTCCCCCTTCCAGCTCACCAGATCCCCGGCAAGCAGTGCGCGAATGATGCTCACTGCCTCCTGCAGCATGTCGTGCCGGGTGTCGACGGACGGCCACCCCTCGCCGACCACATGCTCGTTAAGGCTCTCGCCACTTCCCAATCCCAGTGTGAAGCGCCCGTCCGCGAGGATCTGGATCGTCGCGGCTTTCTGCGCGACCACGGCAGGGTGGTACCTGACGGTCGGACAAGTCACATACGTCATCAACCCGACTCGCTCGGTGGCATGGGCAACTGCTCCCAGCACCGACCAGGCGTAAGGCGCATGCCCCTGCTCGGTCAGCCACGGCGAGTAATGATCACTCATCACTTCGAAGTCGAAGCCGACTTCTTCGGCCCGAACTGCATGGCGGACCAGTTCTTTCGGGCCGGCCTGTTCGGTCATCAAGGTATAGCCGAATCGTGCCATCACTGATCAACTCCCGGTATCTTGGCCTGAAACGAGTTCGGAAATCACACTGCCGTCGAGGTGGTCGAGAAGGTCGCGGGCGTCGTCGTACACCTCCGCCGCACCCGCGCCGTCGAGTTCGTCGGTCGACATGCCGCCGCTGCGCACTCCCACAGCCACAACGCCCGCCGATGTCGCAGCCTTCATGTCCCAGACGGCGTCTCCCACCATGACCGCATCGCCAGCGTCGACACCTGCCTTCGCGAGCGCGATCTCGATCAGGTCCGGATCAGGCTTGGCCTCGTCGACGGATTCCGAAGAGGTGGCGGCGTAGATCATTTCGTCGATGTCGAGCGTCTGGCGCAACAACTCCAGTTCGTCGTCGGGCGCCGAGGTAGCGAGCACGACGTGCAGTCCGAGCGAGTGAACTCGGCGGATCAACTCTCGCGCTCCCGGCAGTACTCGGAGACGGTCAGCCGACTGCCGGTAGTACTTGGTGTGAAGTTCCTTGGCCCGTGGCCCGCACCCGTCGATGTCTTCGCCGAGCAACGTCTCCAGTAGTTGGTCTCCGTCCATGCCGATGCAGCGGTGCACCCGCCACGCGTCAACCGGGCGACCCACCTCGAAGAAGGCTCGCGACCACGCTTCTACATGCAGATAGTTGGAATCGACGAGCGTTCCGTCGATGTCGAAGAGAACTGCACCTGTTGCCATGGGAATTGACTGCCCAACACCTCGGTTCGCGAAACTTGTGCCCCGAGCATTCTCCGCTCGAGAAGCGGATCATGGAGAGTGCGAACAGCAGAAGTGCACGTCGAACAGGGGTGTCGTCATGGAGTCAGTGGTTGTGTTCCTTCTGGCATGCTTCGTCTACTGGTTCGCACTGCTGTAGTTGGGCAGACAAAAACGGACCGCTGCCGGGAAGTGATTTCCCTTGCAGCGGTCCGCATTCGGTAAACCTAGGCGATGCTCATGTCAGCGGGTCACTGACCTGCGCGTACACCTTCTTCGACGCGCTTGCCCAAATCTGCGTCGACGTTCTTCCAGTACTCGAAGACACGCAGTAGAACTTCTTCGCTGACGCCGGCAAGGGCGTGGCCGACGATGTTGCTCACCAGGCGCTCACGAGCTGCGTCGTCGAGAACTTCACGGACCAGCGTTCCGGCCTGCGTGAAGTCGCCGTCCTCGGCGTGCTCGATGTATCCGGCGCGCACTGCCTTGCCGTCGAACGACCACAGGCCTTCGTCACCGGCAACAGACGGATCGGCGTGAGGTCCGCCGTACGAGTTGGGTGCGTACACCGGCGTCGACGGGGAATTGAAGCTGTAACGCATGGCGCCCTCCTTGGAGTAGGAGTTCACCTCGTTCTTCGGGGCGTTGACCGGCAGGTCGGCGTAGTTGGTGCCGATGCGGTAACGATGTGCGTCGGCGTAGGAGAAGACGCGACCCAGAAGCATCTTGTCCGGGCTGAATCCGATGCCGGGCACCACGTTCGACGGCTCGAAGGATGCCTGCTCGATCTGCGCGAAGAAGTTCTCCGGGTTACGGTTCAGCGTCCACTTGCCGACCTCGATCAGCGGGTAGTCCTTCTGGGACCAGACCTTGGTGAGGTCGAACGGGTTGAAGCGGTAGCCTTCGGCCTCGTCGACCGGCATGATCTGAACCTTGAGGGTCCAGCTCGGGAAATTACCGGCCTCGATGGCGTTGTACAGATCCGCGCGGTGGTAGTCGGGATCGCTACCGGCGAGGCTGTCTGCTTCTGCCTGCGTCAGGAACTCGATGCCCTGATCGGTCTTGAAGTGGTACTTCACCCAGAAGCGTTCGCCCGCAGCGTTGACCCACTGATAGGTGTGCGATCCGAAGCCGTCCATGTTGCGCCAGGTCTTCGGGATACCGCGGTCACCCATCAACCAGGTCACCTGGTGAGCCGTTTCGGGACGCAGAGTCCAGAAGTCCCACTGCATGTCGTGGTCACGAAGACCGGAGCCTGGCAGTCGCTTCTGCGAACGGATGAAGTCGGGGAACTTGATGGCGTCCTTGATGAAGAACACCGGGGTGTTGTTGCCGACGAGGTCGTAGTTTCCCTCTTCGGTGTAGAACTTCATCGCAAAACCGCGCGGATCGCGCCAGGTGTCCGGGCTGCCCTGCTCACCGGCGACGGTGGAGAAGCGGACGAGCGACTCGGTCTTCTTACCCGGCTGCAGGAACGCGGCCTTGGTGTACTTGCTGACGTCGTGTGTGATGACGAGTTCACCGAAAGCGCCGCCGCCCTTGGCGTGGACGATGCGCTCCGGGACACGCTCGCGGTTGAACTGCGCGAGCTTCTCGATCAGGTAGTGGTCATGAAGGAGCACCGGCCCCTGAATACCCGCGGTCAGCGATTCGTCATCACTTGCGACCGCGATACCGAAATTGTTGGTGGTGGGCTTGGTCATGGCGAAGCCTCCTAGCGTTGTGGGCTGGGCGTCAGAGGAGCGGGGCTGCATCCGAGCCGAACGCATGGGCTGCATGCGAAGGGGCCGGCTCGGAGGTTCTGGACGCATCAATTCGATTCTGCGAGACCGTGTCCGACGCGGTGTCGGATTCGGCAGAATTCTTCAGGCAATCTTCGCAACGGCCCCAGAACACGACCTCGGCTTCGTCGATTTCGAAGCCGTGATTATCGGAAGGTTCGAGGCAGGGAGCTTGGCCGACAACACAATCGACGTCGACGACCTTGCCGCAGCCGCGACAGACGAGGTGATGGTGGTTGTCACCAGTTCTCGTCTCGAACCGTGCGGGTGAACCCGCCGGCTCGATGCGTCGCAGCAATCCTGCGTTCACGCATGCCTTGAGCACGTCGTAAACGGCCTGTGTGGATACCGATCCGAGCTGCTGCCGCACGAGTGCTGCAACAGAATCGGCGTCTGAATGCGGTTGGGCTGTAACCGCATCCAGCACGGCGAGGCGCGGAGCAGTGATCCTCAACCCGACGGCGCGCAGTTGCGCTCGGGGGTCGAAGTCATGCTCTCCGTCTCGCATGTTTCCCAGTATGCCGCTTTTCTGGAATTAGTCAAGAAAAGGATTGCCTAAGTTGAATCGAGACCGGCGTCACATACCTGGGGCGGGAACAAATCCGGGGAGACCACCGTTGAACACCCTGTCGGCGTCCGAACAAGCCCCGGGCCCCACCCCTTTTGTCGCTGCGAGCGACCACCCGCCGAGAGGCGCCTGTGGGACGTCGACACCTAACTTATTTACACAACACGAGCAAGGCCGCCCAATCACCGACTGGGCGGCCTTGCTCGTTCTTTCGCAGGTCAAAACCCTGTTACCGGTGCTTGGCTGCTCCCGTAGTCATTTTTCCGCCCAGAATCACGACGCCGTGATGAGTGCCCGATGCCAACCAGTTCGGCAGTGTCGGCCCCTCTGCCTCGACGCTCACGCGCGCATATCGGAACGACCCCGTCAGCCTGGCCGACGCGATCGCCAGACCTCCACCGGATTCCGGCTGCGCAAATCCCAACGCCCCGGCAATCGGCAGACGCGGCCCGAGCATCCGCGTGTCCGAACGCACCCGCCATTCGTCGCCGGTTGCAATGAATTTCTGCTGCACGTCTCCGTCGAACTCGGCCAGAACCTTGGGCAATTGCCAGTGGACTCGCCCGCCGTGCACCGACGGTTCCGAATCCACCGCGATGAAAGGGACCGCCATCCGCGGCATAGGCCCGATCCGTTTCCCTGGCGCATGCAAGACCGGACTGGCGAGGATCTCGCGATACGGGCCGACCGGCGAATCGAGGTAGTCCACCATCATGGCCACCGTCACCGGAATCGTTCGATCGTCTGGCCCGAGTTCCCGCGCCGCCTGCGTACTGCGGTGCCACCACAGTGTTGCGCGAACGGAAGCAGGCCACGGCGGCGGATCGCTCACCGGCCAGTCGACGCGGTCACTTGTCGATTCAGGCACGCTCCACATCGGACACCTTCTCAGCTCGAACGGTCAGGGGAAGCCGCAAAGCACCTGGTGCATGCGTCGGCACCACCGGGTTGGACGGCAACGTCGGATCGATACGTACGTATGGTTCGCCGGTCTTCGGGCGGGCGTCTGCGGCACCTTTGTTCGGCCACATCGCGCACGCTCGTTCCGCCTGCGCAGTGATGGTCAGGGAAGGATTCACGCCGAGATTCGCGCTCACCACCGAACCGTCCATGACGTGCAGGCCGGCATGTCCGTAAGCACGGAGATACGGATCCACGACGCCACTCGCCGCGCTGTCACCGATTGCGCAGCCACCCAGAAAGTGCGCCGTCATCGGGATATTCACGATCTCGGCGATGGAACCGCCCGGGTCACCGTCGATCTTCTCGGCGACCTTGCGAATAGCTGTATGGCCCTGCGGAATCCACTGGGGAGGTGGATCACCCGGTCCCGGCCTACTGGTGAGGGAACGCCCGAATCGTTTGGTGTTCTTGGAAAGCTCGAGGGAGTTGTCGTCGGTCTGCATCACCAGCGCGATGACGGTTCGCTCGGACCAGTTCCGTACCGACAAGGACCGGAAGAACGCACCGGGGTGCCGTGCCGCGACCGCCAGAGTCTTCAGCACCCGGGGAGTTCGCCCGCCGCCGTCACTCAGGACGGTCTGCAGAAGTCCTATTGCATTGCTGCCCTTGCCGTATCGCACCGGCTCGATGTGCGTGTGATCATCCGGATGAAAGGACGATGTGATCGCTACGCCCTGCGTGAAGTTCCGTCGACGCGACTTCGACGTTGCGGCCAGTACGGCTTCGGAATTGGTACGTACTACGGTGCCGAGAGTGTCCGACAGGTCAGGCAGTGCACCGGATTCCTTCATCCCGAGCAGCAGTCTCGCCGTTCCATAGGTTCCGGCGGCTACCACCACCTGATCGGCGGTGAACCGAACTTCTCGCCGGCGGACGCCGTCCGTTCGCCTCGCGAGCAGGTGATAACCACCGCTTGCGCTCGGCCGAAGTTCGGTGACGGTCGTGAGCGGATGAACCCTGGCGCCCGCTTGCTCGGCGAGATGGAGGTAGTTCTTGACCAGCGTGTTCTTCGCCCCGACTCGGCACCCGGTCATGCATCCCCCGCATTCGGTGCAACCGGCGCGTTCGGGCCCTTTTCCGCCGAAGAACGGGTCCGGCACGGAAACTCCTGCCTCCCCGAAGAAAACACCGACGGGGGTGGACGTGAAGGTCTCCCCCACGCCCATCTCTTCGGCTACGTCTTTCATCACCGCATCGGCCGGAGTGAAGGACGGATTGGTGCGAACACCCAACATCCGTTTGGCCTGGTCGTAGTACGGCGCCAGTTCGTCGTGCCAGTCCGTGATGTGCGCCCACTGACGGTCTTCGAAGAACCGCATGGGTGGCTGATACAACGTGTTGGCGTAGTTCAACGATCCGCCCCCGACGCCGGCTCCCGCCATCACGAGTACGTCCGGAAGAAGGTGGATACGCTGAACCCCATAACATCCGATCCACGGCGCCCACAGGTACTTTCGCATCCGCCAACTGGTTTCGGGCAACTCGTCGTCGGCAAACCGTCGACCGGCTTCGAGCACCCCGACACGGTAGCCCTTCTCCGTCAGGCGAAGAGCGGCGACACTGCCACCGAATCCCGATCCGATTACCACCACGTCGTAGTGCGTCGTGGTCATGCCTGGACGCTTTCGATCTTGCGAGCGGAGTAGTTCTCACGATCGAAATGCTCCAGCAGCGAACGGAATTTGAATGTGAACGTCGGCCACTGCACCGAGTTGCGCCCCTCCGGATCGATGTACCAACTCGAGCATCCGCCCTTGTTCCACACCGTGTGCTGCAACTCGTGCTGAATTCCCTTGTTGTAGTGCACCTGTACCGACTCGTTGACATCAAGAGCGTCCAGTCGCTCACGTTTCATGGTGTTCAACGCGTCGTTGACGTACTCGGCCTGGGACTCGAGCATGTACACGATCGAACTGTGTCCGAGGTTGGTGTTCGGACCGTACATGAGGAACAGATTCGGGAACCCGCTGACCGCAGTGCCCTTGTAGGCATTGGGGCTACCGTTCCAATGCGCGGCCAGCGTTTCGCCACGTTTTCCGGTGATCAGATGCGCCACAGGCGGTTCCGTCGGCGTGAACCCCGTGGCGAAGATGATGGTGTCGACCTTGTGCTCGACTCCGTGCCCGTCGACCACCCCGCCCTCGGTGACCGAGACGAGCCCGCTGTCGACCAGGCTCACGTCCGCGCGGTCGAGGGTGCGCAACCAGTCGTTGGACAGAAGCATGCGCTTGCAACCGATCGTGAAATCGGGAGTCAGTTTCCGGCGCAACTCCGGATCTTTCACCTGTCTGCGCAGATGGAGGCGCGCGGCCGCCTCGAAGGCCGGCAGGACCCACGTCGCATGTGACATCGCGACACCGAGCAACTCGCGAAAACCGTAAACCGCTCCGCGAACAACTTTCTGCGTAGCGGGAATCCGCGAGTAGACGGCCTTCTGCGCCGCAGGCAGGGTGCGATCCATTCGCGGAATCACCCAGGCCGGAGTTCTCTGGAACACGGTGACATGGGCAGCAGGGTCGGCAATTTCGGGAACGAACTGAACCGCCGACGCTCCCGTTCCGATCACGGCTACGCGCTCACCACGCAGTTCGTGTTCGTGGTTCCACGTCGCCGAATGGAAAGTGGTACCGGAGAATTGGTCGAGACCGGGAAAATCCGGGATCTTGGGTGTCGACAACGCCCCGGTCGCAGCGACCAGCGCTTTGGCTGTCAACGACCCCAGGGATGTCCGGACACGCCACAGCGCCGCATCCTCGTCCCACACAGCGGCTTCGAGTTCGCAGTTCAGGATTACGCGATCCCCGATGCCGGTGTCTGCGGCCACTTTCTTCAGATAGTCGTAGATCTCGGGCTGACGAGCAAAGGTATGACTCCAATCAGCGCTCGGCGCAAAAGAATACGAGTACAGCGCCGTCGGCACGTCACAGGCACAACCTGGGTAGGTGTTGTCTCGCCAGGTGCCACCGATATCAGCTCCGCGCTCGATCAACACGACGTCCGCCGTTCGGTTGTCACGAAGCATTCTGGCCGCCAAGCCCATACCGGCGAATCCGGCACCGACGATCAATGTTTCGACATGTTCGGGAAGCTTCACTTCTTCTCCACTCGGGATTGCCAGGCCGGCAACAGTCGCGCTCTGAGCGCGTCGTCGGCTTCGGGTGTACGGAAAAGGGCTGAGACTGCAAGACCGCGGACGAGTTCGATGGTGAGTTCGACCGACTCGGAATCGAATCGATCGCCGAACAACTCGGCGCTACCGAACTCGAGTGCCTCACTGACCTTGCGTTCGAGGGGCACCGTCGCCGCATGCAGAACAGGATCGGTTCGCGCCGCGACCCACAATTCGAGGGCGGCATGGAACAGTGGCCCGGAGAACGCGTCCGCCAGGACCTCGAGACCTCGGCCGCGATCCACTTCAGCGGTGAGGATTTCTTCCAGTCGCTTGTCGACCAGATACTCGACGGCCGCAACGACCAGCGATTCCTTGGTCGGAAAATGATGCAGTTGCGTACCTCGCGAGACCCCTGCGCGGCGGGCGATCTCCTGGGTGCTGGTCCGGGCGTAGCCCAGTTCGACAAGCGATTCGACAGCGGCGTCGAGCAGGCGCCCACGCATCACGGCAGTTCGTTCGGCCTGCGTACGGCTTACTTTCGCATCGGAAGTGGTCTCGGTCACAAGACAACTGTAGAGCCGAAACGTAAAACAGTCCAGGCTGACTTCAAATCTTGATACGTAACATACCGATCAGTCAGCTCTGCCTGATAACGTCCTCGCATCGAGCGGAGGGAAACAATCGCTATGCCAGAGCAAACTGCATTTCCACACCGCCGTGTCGGACTGGTGGAAGACCACGAGTCGGTGGCTATCGGCTTGTCCGTGATGCTGAAGGACGAGCCGGATATCGAGTTGGTGTGCATCGCGACCACTGTGTCCGAGATGCTCGCTCAGAACGTCAGCTTGGATCTGGCAATTCTCGACCTCCGACTGGCCGACGGTTCATCACCCAAGAGCAACGTCGAGGAACTGCGGGCCGCGGGGCTCGAGACATTGATCTTCACCGGGGCGGAAAACCCGTTCCTCGTTCGCTCGGCTGCCCGTGCCGGTGTACTGGGCGTCGTGCGCAAGTCAGAACCGACTGCCGTCGTGATTGATGCAATACGCGCCGCCGCGTCGGGAAGGCAGGTGGTGACGACAGAGTGGGCTGCCGCAATCGACGGGGATCCAGGTCTCGACGAGGTGGGTCTGAGCCCTCGACAACTCGAGGTCCTCGAACTTTACGCATCCGGAGAGAAGGCAGATCGTGTTGCGCGACTCACCGGTTTGGCGCCGCAGACGGTCAACGATTACCTCCAACGCATCAGGCAGAAATATGCGGCTGCCGGACGGCCGGCCCCCACAAAGACAGATCTGTACAAACGCGCGGTCGAGGACGGGGTGTTACCGATTCCGGAACGCAGGAATCTCGGTAGAAATCTGACCTTGACTAACAATGACCTTCAGTAATGAAAAAGTTCGGTAACGATTGCTTTCGCTAAGGCTGCCCCTGGAAATATGGGCAGAGGAATTGATGTCTGGGAAAAATGGCCAACTTCGACTTACATTCACCTGGTAAGAAGACGGCGCTGTCGGGGAGTCTGTCATTCCGCTAGACGAAAGAAAGACGAAACTCATGACCGTCACTGTGGAAAACTGCATGACACAAGTCCCTGTCGGACCGCACCTTTCGGAGCGCGAAGTCGAGGTTCTCAGGGAATGGCTACTGAGTGATTCGAAGTCCCGCGTCGCTCAAAACCTCTACATAAGCGTGGGAACGGTGGGAACCCACCTGTCCCGGATTCGCGAGAAGTATGCCGACGTTGGAAGGAACGCACCGACGAAATGCGAACTACTCGTGCGAGCGATACAAGATCAGATAGTGACGATCGACGAACTCTGATCGACAAAGTTGCTTTCGACAAAACAGCCACTGCTTCTGACGAAATTCTCAGGCTCTTCGGCCGTTTCATCGGCGCAGGCTATGTCTGCTATCTGATATTGCTCGCCCCTGCCATTGCCGAAGCCACTGCGATGTCCGCGTCTTGGTGGACCCCGCTGGCAGTGGTCGCAACTTTCGGTAGTGGACTGGTATTGGGAGCATCGACGTTTCACGCAGACACCCGGTGGGTGAAACGAGCCGCGAGTGCAAATGCGCTCCTCTACGTCGTGGTCATCCTCCTGTGGTGGCCGGCCTGGAATGGTGAGCACGTCACGGATTTCACCTTGTGGATTTCCAATTTCCCCGGCGTCGCCAGCCTTGCGGCAGCTGCGGCTTGGCGACCGGCCGCTGCCGTCGTGCACCTTTTCGTGGCGGCAACACTCGCACAGTTGACCAATCACATAATCCGGACGAGTCCCACGACGCACCTGCTTGTTCCCGACCTCGCCTTCGCCTGGACATTTTGCGCGGTATTCGTCGCAGCGGCCGTCATGGCCTTGCGTACCGGTCGAGTGCTGGATGCAACTATCGCCACCACTCATGCCGCTGCGGCAGGCGCCGCCGCGGCCGAGGCCAAGTCCGTCGAACGCGAGAGATTCGACGCACTCATCCACGACACCGTGATGTCCACCCTGCTCGCTGCTTCGAGAAACGATGCCGATCCCTCGGTCATCGCTCAGGCACGAAGGACTGTCGAGAGGCTTGACGAACTCCGCTCCGGAACCGATCACGAGACGAGTTTCGACTTCGACGGAATCCTCGCTCAGTTGCGTTCAGCCGCTTCGGAAGTGGACGAAAACATCACGTTCGAGACCGCCCTGTCAGTCGGGTCCGATCCGAGCGGATACGCGCCCGACTCGATTCGTGCGATGGCCGGTGCGATGGCCGAGGCGCTGCGCAACAGCGTCAAGCACGCCGGAAGCAGTGCACGGCGTTCGGTCACGGTCACGGCAACCACCACCCACCTCGAAGTAGTCGTCGCGGACGACGGCGTCGGCTTCGATCCGAGCTCCGTCGAGACGCATCGCCTCGGAATCACTGTCAGCATCCGCGGCAGAATGCGCCAACTCGACGGCGGATCGGCAACCATTCGATCGTCACCCGGCCGCGGCACTTCGGTGACTCTGACCCTGAGCTTGCCCGCAGCGGTGATGAGATGACCAGACCGGACGGACGAGATGTCCGCGATCTCCTCGGCATGCACAGCCGTGCTGCTCGATTCATGGCTGCATGCTTCGCGCTCACCTGCGTGATCTCGGTCGCGTACACCTCCTCCGACGTCCGCGCAGTCTGGCCGATGGTCTTGGCAATTATCGTGTGCTCGACTGCGGCTTTCACACTCGTTCTGAGCCGAGGCGACCCGATGCCGCTGGGGCAGAGCGTTCTGGTGTCTCTGACCGGCGCCGTCACGAGTGGCCTGGTGTTGTCAGTGGTTCCAGTGCCCGTCAACGACATGACTCAATTGTGGATGTTCGGGATGTCTACGGCCGTTTTCACCTTCATGTGCGTTCGCGGGCGTACAGCACTCGCGTGGCTCGGGCTTGGGCTCATGGTGTTGGTGACCGCCATCTGGTCCTCCACTACCGGCCAGGGGGCCATGTACGGAGTGTCGTTGACGGTCATCAACGCGGGCCCTGTTCTGATGTCGACCTTCTTCGCGTACACCATCCGTCCTCAAGCCAGGGTTATCTACGAACTTCGGGAGCAGTCCACCCAACGAATTGCCTCCGCATCCGCTAGCGCTGCGATTCTCGAGGAACGCGACGCGCAACTCGACAGGCTCGATCTACTTGCGCGCCCACTCCTCGAACGGGTCGCTTCCGGGATTCCGCTGACAACCGCCGAGCGGCAAGAATGCGAACTCCTCGAGGCGCAACTCCGAGATTCGCTGAGGGCGCCTGGCTTACAACAGACAGATGTCATCGATGCTGTGCATGCCATTCGAAACCGCGGCGTCGAGGTAGTCCTGCTCGACGACCACGGAATGGATGGCGCTGACCCCGCCGTGCGCGACCGAATCCACGCGAGCATCGTCCGGGAACTCACCGCGATCACGCGAGGCAAAGTGACCATTCGGATCCTTCCACCTCGGCGCACCGCTATGGCCACGATGCTGGTCGACACTGAAGACGTTCGACGAATCGAGTTCGATCACAACGGAATGCAGCTGTTACGGCAGGGAGAGCAGAGGGAACTCGGCGCCTCGTCCATGTCCGTCGATCCGACTACAGACAGCGCCGTCTATCCCGAATAGCTTTCGAGGAGAGTGAGATTCACCGCGTCGATCACCAGGAGAAATGAATGATCTTCGAACTGCGTCCAGCACATGTTGCACGCGCCCTTGCCGCACTGTGTGCCCTTCCGATTCTGTGGACCTTCGCAGTCGAGGGAATCACCACGACAACGGAATACGACTACAGCACGGGCGAAGTATCCTCATCGAGCGACCTGGGCTCTCAGATCGGAAGCGTAGCGATCTGGATCGTCCTCGCGATCGCATGTGCCGCCGGTGCATGGTATCTGGAGAAACAGCGCATCGGTTGGCCGCCGGCGGCACACGAGCAGCTGGTCAAACTGCAGCTGGCATCACCCAACCGAGAAGAGTAAAGGTCCCTATCGCTTCCGATCGCCGGCGCGGAGAAGATTACTGGGAACCGTATGGCCCACTATCTCCTCTGCAACGGCAGCGGCACGAATGCTCGCATCCAGGTCGATACCTGTCGCAATGCCCATGTCTTCGAGCATGTAGACCAGTTCCTCAGTCGCGATATTGCCACTGGCACCAGGAGCAAACGGGCAACCGCCCAGGCCACCGGTGGACGCATCCAGGTTTCGAACTCCGTGCTGCACAGCCGCCAACGCACTGGCAAGACCAGCGCCACGCGTGTTGTGGAAGTGCACGCCCAAGCCGAAGTCACCCACTCTTTCGCCGACAGCGTCGATCAACCGTCCGACGCGTCCCGGTGTGGCAGTGCCGATGGTATCCGCGATCGAGAACTGATCAGCGCCGAACTCTTTGGCCTGCTCCGCAATCCGCAGAACACGGTCCGGATCGGTTGGACCGTCGAACGGACAGTCCCAGGCTGTGGCCACGATGACCTCCACCCGTCCACCAGCCTCGTGGACGATCCGGACGACCTCTCCGATACGTTCGGTCGCTTGCTCCGTCGTCGACCGAGTATTGGCCTCGCTGTGGCTATTCGATGCCGACACAACATATTCGACGGTTTTCATTCCTGCAGCAACGGCCCGTTTCGCTCCACCGATTCCGGCGACCAATGCCGAGAACTCGATGCCTGGCCACTGGTGTAACTCTGCGGCCAACAACTCCGCGTCGGCCAGTGCCGGCACCGCACGCGGTGACACGAACGACGTCGCCTCGATGCGCGAAACACCTGTCGCAGCCAGAGCTTCGACAAGACGAAGTTTCTCCGCCAGCGAGACCGGGTCTTCGATCTGCAACCCATCCCGTGGCCCGACTTCACGAATGCTGACCGCGGGAACACCTGCTTCAGGTACCGACACGTCAGATCACGCCCTTCTTCTTCAGTTCTGTCTGCTCGTCGCCCGAGAGTCCGAGGAGCCCACCCCAGACCGAAGCGTTGTCGTACCCCGGCGACGCTGCTCCCGCGTTGCGCACGGATCCGGGTGTCTCACTGAATGTAGGCACGACGCCCAGGCCGAGGACGTTTTCCCCGATCCGCTCGTCGTAGTGGTCGACGAGCATCCCCCGTTCGATCAGCTGCGGATCCTTGACCACATCTTCAACCGTATTGATCGGCCCGGCAACAACTCCCACTTCGGTGAGGCGTTCCACGAGACTGGTGGGATCTTGGAGCGCAACCCAGGCGCTGATCAATTCGTCGAGCTCGTCCTGATGTTTGCCACGCGCAACATGATTGGAAAATCGGTCGTCTTGCGCTAGTTCCGGTCGACCCATGATGGTGCACAGACGCACGAAGAGCGTGTCCTGATTGGCCGCGATCACCACCCAGTTTCCTTCAGAGGTCTGGTAGATGTTGGACGGTGCGATACCCTCCAACCTCGTTCCCGAGGGCTGCCGGATGATCCCGCCCCGATCGTAGTCCGGGATCGTGGATTCCTGCACCGCCAGACAGGATTCCGTGAGGGCGACGTCGACCACCTGACCACGGCCGGTCCGCTCTCGCGAGAGCAACGCCGCCAGCACTCCCTGAACGGCGAACATTCCACCGAGAGAATCTCCGAGTGAAAGGGCAATACGCGGGGGTGCCTGCCCTGGATAACCGTTCAGATGCCGAAATCCGCTGACTGCTTCGGCAACCGAGGCGTAGCCGGCGCTCTTGGCTTGCGGTCCGCTCTGCCCGTAGCCGGATACCCTGGCCAACACCAACTTCGGATTGCGCGCGCTGAGCACGTCGAATCCCAGACCCCACTTCTCGAGGGTGCCCGGCCGGAAGTTCTCGACCACCACGTCGGCATGTTCGATCAGATTCAGAAACAGGTCGCGGCCCGCGTCGACGCGAAGGTCCAACGTCACACACCGCTTGTTGCGGGCGTGAACCGTCCAGAAGAATCGATGACCGTCCTGCTCTGCCTGACCCCAGGTACGAAGCGGGTCTGGGCGGTCCGGTGATTCGATCTTGATCACGTCGGCTCCCATGTCGCCGAGCAATTTCCCGGCGAAGGGCCCGGCGATCAAGGTTCCGAGTTCAATCACCCGATATCCGTCCAGGGGCCCGGTGGGCGCACCTTCCGACACAGCTGCCTCCTCTGGGAACTTTTCTCCCTTTGAAGGCTACGTCACCACCCGGTATCGCAACATCATGTCGTGGTCTTCGTGATCGAGCATGTGGCAGTGCCAGACGTACCCCTGCAAGTCCCCCATGCCAGCTTCTCCGTGCGCCGAGTGATCTGCCATGGAACCTCTCGCGAAAGTTGCATCCGGATCGAAGCCCAACTCGTCGGCCATCGGAAAGCGCACGATCACGCGGGTGATCGAGTTGGCATCCACGATGACCGTGTCCTTCTCCCCCGTTTCCCACACTTCGGGAGGCCGCAGCGAAGAGGTCACGAATTCCTCCGCCGACGGCGTCCACCGGACCCCCAAGTCAGGCACCGGATACCGCTGCATCAGTGCTGCAGTGTCGAGGCTCTGGCGTCCCACAACGCGGAACGCCACCAGGTGCAGATGAATCGGATGTGGTTCCGTGGTGATGTTGATCAGATTCCATTGCTCGACGGCCCCCTGACGTGGCAGTTCGATATCCGAATCGGTGAACCTCAAATTGTTGAGCGACATAGTGATCGACGGGTAGTCCGACGGACGCGACAGCTGCATGATCGTGAGATTTCGCACCACATCCGGGGACGCCGGTTCGGCGGCAACGGAATTCAGCTGCTGCGGGATCGAGCCGGTGAATCCCTTTGCGCTGCCCACGTCGAACCGACAGAACACCGGCATCACCTGCGTGCCGCGTTGAGCCACCGCAAGGGGTACCGGTTCGTCGTTGCGAAATTCCACCGTCGTGCCCGGCTCGAGCATACTGAAGTCGACCAGCAGATCAGCGCGTTCACCCGGACTCAACCGGACGTGATCCGTCGGCGCCGGAGCGGCCAGTAAACCGCCTTCGGACCCGATCACCCAGAACCGCATACGATTTGCGAAATGCAGATTCCACACCGAATAGGTTGCGGCGTTGAGCAGTCGCAATCGATACAGGCCGCGGGCAACCTCCACTTTCGGCCACACGACGCCGTTCACCACGCCAACGTCACCGGGGGTCGCTGGATCCCATGAACCTTGCGGAGTGAGCCACGTGGAACGGACACTCTGCTGACCGTCGGAAGTGAATACCTTGTCCTGCAGAATCATCGGGAGTTCGAACTCACCGGTCGGCAGGCCGAGAGAATTCCCGGCGGCGCCCGTGTCAACGTCGTCACGGAGAAAATACATCCCGACCAATCCGGCGTAGACGTTGAGGCGCGTCATTCCCATGGCGTGATCGTGGTACCAGAGATTGCCGGCGGCACGACCATTCGTGTATTCGTGGACCAAACCTTCGCCCGGACGCTGGATCAACTCCGGATGTCCGTCGAACTGTGGTGCAGTAACTCCTCCGTGCAGGTGAAGCGAGGTGGGGACCTGTGTGCGGTCGAGGTCGCTGACGCCGTGCAGACCCGGATCGACATCCGCGGCAAGCGGATACGCAGAAATGTCATTGGCATATCGGACTGTGACGAGCTGATCGACGTGAGCTTCGATGGTGGGGCCCAGATAATCCATTCCGCCGTAACCCAGCGACGGCGACGACGGTAGGTCCGGATGGAAACGGTGCATCGACGAAGCCGCGCGAAGCTCCAGGTTGCCACCCGAAATGCCCGGCAGGACAGGAAGGGTCTCCCGAAACGGTTCCAGCCGGGGTGACGGAAGTTGGAATGGGCGTAGCGGATCGATGTCAGGGGGTCGAGCTGTCGCTGATCCAGCGGACAATGCACTCAGGCCGGCCAGCAAGCCAAGCCCTTGAACAAACGATCGTCGACGGATCTTGTGTGACTCGTCCACTCACGGCCCCCTCACGCTGACGGCATCCGGAGCGGGTTACCCGTGTGCTCGCACGGTCAAACACCGACCACCTTCTCCAACCAAGGTTTGAGAATGGGTAGAACATGAGCCGGTTGCATTGCCTGCGTGTGATCCAGACCGTCGAGTACCTCGATATCCCACCCTGCTGACCGAGCGGCGTCGAGGTCGAGATCGGCCGGCGCGACCCGTACCCCACCCCATCGGTCACCGTATTCGATGACGTCTTGCGAACCGACGAAACACATTCGCGGACAAAGGATGCGCCCTTGAATTGTTCGATCGTCGAATTCACCAAGTGCGCGGTACAGCGTCACGAACTGCCGGGTCTGCGCTCCGGTCAACGCAATGTCGATGGAGTTCCAATCGAACTCGTCTGATGATGCCGTGGGTTGCGATGTGCGCTGGGGCGGTTCACTCGTCATGCGGTGTGTAGCTTCGGTAACCTGGAGCATCGCCTTGTACGGCCCATCCACCGGCGGGAAACCACCCATGACCAGTGCGGTCAGACGATCGGTGCGCAGCGCCAACTGCAATCCGCACAGAGCCAGCCAGGAGTATCCGTAGTAGGCGAACTGGTCGATCCCAGCCGAATTCGCCACAGCCAGAATGTCGGACGTGATGTTGTCGGGAGTGAGCGTGTCCGGAGCGGGCGACGCCATCCGGTGCCCTTCGTAGTCGAAGGCAACCACAGTGAAGTTCGACGCCAACCCTTCCATGAATGTTCGACCGAGCGAGGGGTCAACGCCCCAGGCGCGCAGTTCGTCAGCCTTGATGCCGGCAGCCGAAATCGGATTCACGGGCATCAGCACGGCGGGGCCATGTCCGAGAACCTCGACATCGATAGTTGTCCCGTCGTGAAGTCTTGCCTCAACCATGCCCACTCCCAAATCTTTACACTGTAAAGTAATTAAGAATAGCGCGACTCCACGAAAGCGACAAGATGAATAAACAGGCAGGCCGACGCGATATCGCACGCACGATTTCACTTCTGTGGCGTCAACCCGAGACGCCTTCCGGCCGCCGAGGACCGAAGCCCGCGCTGTCCACGGACTCAGTTGTTGACGCCGCGATCGAAGTCGCCGACGCCAACCCCACGACACCGTTGTCGATGCGCATGATCGGCGACCACCTCGGCCGCACTGCGATGTCTCTGTACACCTACATACCGGGAAAGGATGAACTACTGGACCTGATGTACGACCGGGTGCATGCCGAGCTACCGCCGATCGCAGACACCGGCGACTGGCGCATGGCACTGTCCGACTGGGCCGCCGCACTCTTCGCCCTACATACACGCCATCCGTGGACATTGGATGTCTCGTTGGCGCGCCCCGTCCTGGGTCCGCACGAGCAGGCAGGACTCGAATCACTCCTGTCCATTCTCTACTCCACGGGTCTCGACGCTCCGATCATCCGCAGATCGGTGAGCATGATTTTCCATTTCATCCGGGGGTCCGCGCGGACCCTAGCTGAGATCCGGAGCGCCTCGACCATCGGAGATTCCGAATTTCATTGGTGGGCAGAGTCTTCTGCTGCACTGGCCGATGCTGCACCGGATTTCGCGGACGACTTCCCCCACACGATGCAGTTGGGTCGGGAGGCCCCACCGGTACCGGGCGGCGACTTCTATCTCGAACGAGAAACCGAAGAGTCATTTACTCAGGGCCTACAGATCCTCCTTGACGGGATCGAATCGAGGATTCGAAAACACTCTTGACTCGAACGAATGTTCGAGTATTCTTGTGTGTAGGGGATCGGGGGATTCAATGAGCGTCTTGTTGTCGGATGTGGTGTCGGGTTCTGCGGTGGGGTTGCGCGGACGACTGTGGCAGTTGACGGCTTCTGAGTTGCGTGCTGCTGCGGTGTCGGCGAGTGCGGAGATTCTTCGTCTCGAGGCTGTGCGGGTGGCAGTGGTCGACGAACTCTCGATGCGTCCCGATGATCAGGTGATCGCCAGCCGCGGCGTCGGTGCCTGGTTGGCGGCAAACACGATGCTGCAAATCCGGGACGGGAAGAAGATCGCCGCCCTCGGCGCTGCGCTACGGCCGTTTCCGGCAGTGGCGGCTCGCTTTGATGTCGGGGACTGCTCCTTCGATCATGCCGTGTTGATCGTGGCGTTCTGCGAGTCACCACCGAAGGGGATGCCGGAGGAAGCGCTCCCTCGCTGTATCGATTTGTTGTTGGCTGCGGCATCCGGTGTGGAGGCGACGACCACGAAGGTGCGGAATGTCATCGCGACCTTGGAGCGAATCTTCGAATCCGATGAAATTCCACCCGCCGAAGATGTGGATCGCAACGAGCTCCGGATCGCGTCGACGTTGAACGGTCGGGTGGTGGTGCGCGGCGATTTCGACGCCCTCACCGGCGAAATGCTGCTCTCCGCCCTGTCGAATCTGACGATGCCCACCCCGGCACCCGATGGAACCCCCGACGCCCGGTCGGCGGCGAAGAGGACGGCGGATGGGTTCACCGAACTGATCCGCCGTTACCTCGACTGCGCCAAAACCGGTGTCAATGGTGGTCAGCGGCCGCACGTGAACGTGCACATCAACGCCCGCGATCTCGCGGAGCACCGGGACTGCGCCGCAACACCCGCTGCTTCTGGTGACGGAGTGGCTGTGGCTGTGTCGGATCTTGATGTCGGGCACATGCCCTGGCTGGGGCCGCTGTCCGTTTCGCAGACCAGACTCCTCGGGTGTGACTGTTTCCTGTCGACTGTTCTGCTCGACGGTCACGGGGCGCCGCTCGATGCGAAACCCGGGAAACGATTAGTGTCCGCGGAGCAGCGAGTGGCGTTGATCGCCCGGGACAAAGGCTGCGCGTTCCCGGGCTGCACGTGTGAGCCGGCCTGGACCGATGCGCACCATATCCGGCACTGGGCGAACGGCGGGCCGACCGTGATGAGCAACCTTGTCCTGCTGTGCCGTTCGCATCATCGATTGATGCACCGAAAAACCGGATTCGTCGGGAAATGGGAAATCCGAATAGGCACCGACAACAAACCCTGGTTCATCCCACCACCCTCGATCGACCCCGGCCAGCACCCACGGCCGGCGAACACCACCTTCAAAACCTGAGGTAGTACTCCTCGGGCACAACAGAACACGGGCCAGCACCGCATCGAGCAGATCTCGATGCGGTGCCGAAAGCCGTGAATTCCGTCAGACCGCTTGCGGAACTTTGGTGGCGCGTGGGAATCGCTCCCGAATCTCCGCCGGGGTGACAACTCTCGGGTCGAGGGGTTGCTCGTCACGCAGGTGGCGCTCCAACACCTTGCCAGTCATCGGCGCGATGACCTTCAGAGCAGTGGTCATGTTCTTCGGTGAACTGCCGACCCGGACCGCAGTTCGCACCGCGGGCGCAATTGCCCTGTCCAACAAAGCGGGTTGATCGAAGCCGCCCATGGTTCGCATCCAGCCCGGCAATGTTGCAATAGTGGCCGGCGCGACCAATCGGCTGAACGCCGCGAACTTCGTCTTCCCCTGCGTTCTTGGCGTTCTCAACAAGTAGTGCATCGCCCGGTTGGCACGTTCGGAGGTACACAATCTGGGCCTGACTTCAGCGAAGTACTCCCGTACCTCGTCTCGCGAGCGCGGAACGTCGGACGCTTTGCATGTCTGCAGTTCGGCAGCGATCACGCATTCTTCCCAGTACCGCTGCTCTTCGACGGCGGAGAGCGGGCCCGGCCCATACATCTCGTAGCACTTGAGCACCGAATGCCAACCCGTCACGTGGATCCACAGTTGTGACGCCGGATTGTTTGCACTGTAACGAGTTCCGGTGATCGGTTCGATACCCGTGGCCTGAGCGTGAACCGTCATGAGATGGTCGGACAACGCCAGTGCCGTCCGCCCGTCGGCAGTGGCGACGGTCAGGAAGTACGCCAAGGTTCGGTCGAGTCGCCCGGCGGGATCGCTGTAGATCCCGCTCATATCTGCCACCGCGGCAGCAAGGAAGGGGTCGAAGTGCTCGAGCACCACTGACCGCTGGAAACCGATCAATGCTGTCGGAGCCGCCCAGATCTTCCAACTGGGTGATCCTGGGCCGAAGAAGCCGTAATCCTCACGCGGTCGATTCATCGTCAGTTCAGACATTTCATTCCTCCCCGTTCGTTGACCCTGCACCGTTCATTTCGTAGGCACCAGACAAGGCGACTACTTGCTGCCAGACGTACTCGAATCGCTCGGCCGCGAATTTGGGGCGCCGAATAGATGCGAGAGCCAACCGCTGCTGATCTTCACTGGCGCTGGGTTTTCCGTGCAACTCCACCGCTGCAGCACTGAAGTCGCGGACCAGGACGTCGAAGATCTGATCCAGCACCCCATCGCTCCGCTGCCCCTCGTCCAATCCCAAGATCTCGGCTTGTTCGAGGATCAACTGGCCGTAGACGACGAGGGTGAAGAGTTCGGTGATCGCCAGGCCGAAGTCCAAGTCGACCTGCTGCGCCGCATCCGGTGCAGCTTCGGCAAGGAGGGTCACGAGAGCTTCGGCCTGCTCCACGAACAGTGCGACGTTGGGAACATCCGCAAACTTCGCGTACACCGCTCGCCAGTCGTCGAATCGAACTTTGGACAACCCCCGCGCCGGGCCCTGACGGAACAGGAACTCGTCGTCGGCTGCGTCGTTACGCGTCGGAATCGCCGGAAATGACTCGGGGGCAAAGAGGTACGCTGGCATGAACTTGGCGATCAGGGCGAGATTGACGGCGACGGTCCCCTCGAGCTTGGGCAGCCCGTCGACATCCATCTTGGCCACCGCGAGGTAGCTGTCCTTCTCGAAGCCCTTTGCCGCAGCGATGTCGGAGAGCAGTCCGATCACCTTCTGTGCCTCGGTTGTCACCTTCATCTTGGTGACGGGATTGAACAAGAGGTAGCGGCGGTCCTCGGGCGATGCGGTGCGGAAGTAGTCCACCGCACGATCCGAGAAGAGCCTCATCGCCAGCAGGCGCGCGTACGCGTCGACGAATTCACGTCGTACGTGTGGGAACGCCGTGACGGGATTGCCAAACAGGATTCGATTGTGCGCGTGGGTAATCGTCTCGTACAAGGCATGAGTCGACATACCGATTCCGCCGAAGCACAGGTTGAATTTTCCGATGTTCACGGTGTTGAGTGCGGCACTGAATGCGGCCTCGCCGGTATGCAGGATATCCTCTGCCGCAACGGGATAGTCGACGAGTGAGAACTCCGCTACGTACATCTGGGCCGGAACGATGTTCTTCACCACGGTAAATGCCGGATGGTCCGAGTCGGCGTAGAAGAAGACGTACTGATCGGCGCCCTCCACTCCGTCGACGCGACCGAAGACAGAGACCGTGTTGGCGCAGTTGCCATTTCCGATGTAGTACTTCGAACCGCTGGCCAGGTACCCGCCGCTGCCGTTCGGCGTCAAGACCATGTCGGTGGAGTAGACGTCGGCGCCGTGCTCTTTCTCGGACAATCCGAATGCCGCAACGCCTCCGGAAGCCAAAGCGGAAGCTGCTCGCGCCCTTGCAGTCTCGTTGTCGCTCTGCCACACCGGCCCCAGGCCGAGAATGGTCACCTGCCACGGGTACCAGTAGTTGAGTCCGTAGAAACCGAGGATCTCGGACAGCGCGGCGATACGGCTGGTATCCCAGCGCTTGTCGGAGTCACCGCCGCTGTCGCGGGCGGGGGTCAGGAAAGTCGCGAACAGGCCTTCCTTTGCCGCGAAGTCGAGGAAGTCCGAGTAAAAGGTCTTGTCGTGATAGTCGGCCAGAAGTCGATTCTTTCCACGCGCCTCGAACCAGTCGACGGTCGCGTCCAGCAGTCTCCGCGTGGTCGCGTCGAATTCCGGCCGATCGTAAGTCGAGGGATGGAGCAACAGATCATTCGGCACTAAAGAGGTCGACGCTGTCATCGCGGTTGTTCTCCTAGAGATCTCGGCAGAGGCGCCTCACTGACCGCCTCTTCGAATACAACGCCACCGTAACAATTGATGACGACGAATACAACGGTTGCGTATGATTCACGAAGAATTGGCAGGCAGATTAGGGTGGGAGCGGAGGTGAGGCACACGATGACCAGGTCACAAGCTGACGCAACGGATACACCGCGACGCAAATACGCCCCTCGCATGGCGCCCGAGCAACGACGCGAACAGCTGCTCGACGCAGCATTCGAGGTCACCGGCCGCGTGGGCCTGCACAACCTCAGCATGGAATCCGTCGCTGCCGAAGCCGGCGTTGGCAAGCCCGTCCTCTACACGATTTTCGATACCAGGACCGATCTCGTCGCCGCACTCCTGCGCCGCGAGCACGAGCGAGCCATCGCTCAGGTGCTCGAAACCATGCCGACGGATCTGAGCGAACTCGGCCCAGCGGCGTCATACACCGGAACCGTTGGCGCCTTCGTCGACGCCGTACTGGAGAACCCGACGCGCTGGCGCCTGATTCTGACGTCTGTCGAGAACGCCCCCAGCGAGTATCACGGCTTGCTGAAGCTCTCTCGCGGAGCTGTCTTCGCCCGCGCCGAAGAACTGGCGCGTGCCGGGATTGCCCTCGAACCGAAGCTCGAAGGCCTTGATCCGGTTCTCCTCGCACACACCATGATGTCGTTTGCCGAAATGCTCGGACGACTGGCCGTCAGCGACCCCGAAACCTATACCCGAGAAAGACTTTCCAGTTTTGCCGTGGCCCTCGCCCAATCGGTCGGACGTTAGCTGCCGACTGAAACCTGTCGGTCGGATCTGCTTCAATACACGCATGACATCACCATTGATCGAACCGCTACAGCTTTTCGAAACGTCTCCGGGCAACTGGTCACTGATGCTCACCGACCAGCATTTCGGCAAGGTAGCAGCGGTATTCGAGCAGGTAGAGGGTTTCGAAGGCTCCGGCTACGACTGGGCGTCGGTCGCCCACGCAGTGGTAGGCCGCGATGCACCGCATCTGGACGGCCGCTTCGGCACCGATCCCGAAGCGGGCATGTTTGTTGCGTACGGCAGCGACAACGAAGCTCTTGGTGAACTCGGAGTGCTTCTCGCCAAAGCGTATTCGGATGCCGAGTACCTCGGCGGCCTGGTCGCCATTTCCGAACTCGACTAGAGCTCCTGCTGAAACGACACCGGCCCCACACCTAGGTGCGGGGCCGGTACCGAAGGAAAGATCTAGCCGACCAACAGCTCGGCAATCTGAATCGTGTTGAGAGCGGCGCCCTTACGGAGGTTGTCACCCGAAACGAAGAGCGCGAGTCCGCGTCCCTCCGGGACACCCGGATCCTGACGGATACGACCGACCAGCGACGCGTTGCCGCCGGCAGCGGCCAGCGGCGTCGGAACCTCGACCAACTCCACTCCGGGAGCGTCGGCGAGGATTTCCTTCGCACGAGCGACCGAGAGCGGGTTCGCGAACTCTGCGTTGATCGCGAGCGAGTGTCCGGTCACGACGGGAACGCGCACGCAGGTGCCCGAAACCAGCAGATCAGGAAGTCCGAGGATCTTGCGGCTCTCGTTACGGAGCTTCTGATCCTCGTCGGTCTCGCCGCTTCCGTCGTCGACCAGCGAACCTGCCAGCGGCAGGACGTTGAACGCGATGGGGGCGACGTAGTTGTTCGGGGCCGGGAAGTCGACGGCGCTGCCGTCGTGAACCAACTTCTCGGCGTCACCGACAACGGCGCGCACCTGGCCGAGGAGTTCCTCGACGCCGGCGATTCCGCTACCGGACACAGCCTGGTAGCTGGAGACGATCAGACGCTGCAGACCGGCTTCGTCGTGCAGAACCTTGAGCACCGGCATCGCTGCCATGGTGGTGCAGTTGGGGTTCGCGATGATGCCCTTGACCAGGTTCTTCGTGTCCTGCGGGTTGACCTCGCTGACCACGAGGGGAACCTCGGGATCCTTGCGCCATGCGGAAGAGTTGTCGACAACCGTCGCACCGGCCGCGGCAAAGCGCGGAGCCTGCGCACGAGACAGCGTCGCACCGGCGGAGAAGAGGGCGATGTCGATGCCCTTCAGATCCTCGTCGGACGTTGCTTCGGCATCCTCGACAACGATCTCTTCGCCGCGGAACGTCAGCTTCTTACCGGCGGAGCGTGCCGATGCAAAGAACCGCACCTTGTCCGCGGGGAAGTTACGTTCTTCGAGCAGAGTGCGCATGACGATGCCGACCTGACCGGTCGCACCGACAACAGCGATTGTTGTCATCAGAAATTACCGTCCTGTTCCTGCGTGTACTACAGCTTCTTCGTCGCCGCCGAGACCGAAAGCGGCGTGGATAACGCGCACGGCGTCGTCGAGTTCGGTGTCCTTGACCAGCACGGAGATGCGGATCTCGGAGGTCGAGATGAGATCGATGTTGATGTCGGCCTTGGCCAGTGCCTCACAGAACGTGGCCGTGACGCCCGGGTGGCTCCGCATTCCGGCACCGACCAGGGAAACCTTGCCGATGTGGTCGTCGAACAAGATCTGTGTGAAGCCGATGTCTTCCTGACGCTTGGTCAGGATCTCGACGGCGCGGGGGCCGTCGGCGGTCGGCAGCGTGAAGGTGATGTCCGTCTTGTTGGTCTCCACCTTGGAGATGTTCTGCAGCACCATGTCGATGTTGATCTCGGCATCGGAGACAGCGCGGAACACCTTGGCAGCATGTCCCGGTGTGTCCGGCAATCCGACAACGGTGATCTTGGCTTCGCCGCGATCGTGCGCGACTCCGGTGATCAGGGCCTCTTCCACAGGAATGTCCTCCATCGATCCGGACACGATTGTTCCGGGCTTGGTGGTGTATGACGAACGGACGTGCACAGGCACGTTGTAACGACGGGCGTACTCGACGCACCGGAGCATGAGCACCTTGGCACCACACGCTGCGAGTTCGAGCATTTCCTCGAAGGAAACCGTCTCGAGGCGGTGAGCGTCGGGGACGATGCGAGGATCGGCGGAGAAGACGCCGTCGACGTCGGTGTAGATCTCGCAGACGTCAGCGTTGAGTGCAGCTGCCAACGCGACGGCGGTGGTGTCGGAGCCACCGCGTCCGAGCGTCGTGATGTCCTTGCTGTCCTGGCTGACGCCTTGGAATCCGGCGACCAGAACGATCGAGCCTTCGTCGAGGGCGGTGCGAACACGGCCCGGCGTGACGTCGATGATCTTGGCGTTTCCGTGGCTGCCGGTCGTGATGACTCCGGCTTGTGAGCCCGAGAACGAACGAGCTTCGGCGCCGAGGGAGTGAATTGCCATCGCTACCAAGGAGTTGGAGATGCGCTCACCCGAGGTCAGCAGCATGTCCATTTCACGGGCCGGCGGGGAAGGGCACACCTGCTGAGCCAGGTCGAGCAGCTCATCGGTGGTATCGCCCATCGCTGACACCACGACGACGACATCATTGCCGGCCTTCTTGGTCTCGACGATCCGTTCAGCGACTCGTCGGATGCGCTCGGCGGTTGCCACCGAGGATCCGCCGTACTTCTGGACGACGAGAGCCACGCGTTTCTACCTCCAGGTCGAAATTGTTTACAGATACCAGAGGTCGAGCTTACCGAGGTGGTCCTGGGACTTCCCGATGCGTACTGCTGTTCGCCTCAGATCCGCGCGGGATCAGTTGCGAGATCCGCGCTCGCATCAACTTCGCAGAACGCGAACCACCGGCAACGTAACCGACCACCGCGACGGCAACTCCGCAGGCGAGAAGCACGCGGATACTGCTGACCAGGGAAACTGCCAGCGCGTCGTACACCGCCACAGCCGCCTCGGACGACGGTATGTCTGAATTCTGTAAATAGACCCGACGCACGACGGCCAGCGCCACCAGCAGGGCGATCATCGCCACCGCCGTCGCCAGCCCGACCAGGGACAGCGCGCGCATTCGCCCCGGTGCAACTGCGACGGCCGTAATCGCGCAGGCCACCGACGCCCACGGCAACCAGGCTGCTGCTCGGTCGAGAGTGTTCGAGAAATCCTGGGCCCGCACCAACTCGTCGGATTGCAGGATCTCGAACTGCGGATCGAGCGCCGGGAGGCGATCGATCACGGTGAATCCGCGATCGCGCAGGTTCGTCCTCAGTTCCGTCATGACCGGTTCGAGGGAGACGGTGACCGTTCCGCTGTCGTCGGCCCGAACTATGCCGTCGGCGGCTCGGCCGGTCACCATCGCGGCAAGTTGCGCGTGCGCTCGACGGTTGGCCGCGGTCCAGAGCGTCGCAAACTGGTCGCTCGAGACCAACGACTGAGCGGCCTCACGAACAAGTCTCTCGGCCTGTCTCGTCACCACCTGCGGAAACCCGTCCAACCGCTGCGTCAATTCCTCGGTCAGCCGATCAACGACCGCCGATTGGACAGCGGGGTCGGCAGCCAGCGGGGCAACGGACTCGACATAGCTGTCGGTGTCGTTCACCTGGGTGTGGACGAACAGCGCGAGCACCGAGCCGGCAAAACCGAGACCAGCGAGAACGATCAGCAGTGAACAGACGATCCAGCGGATCGAGCGCATCACGTGTGCTTGGCGCGCGCCGGTCGAATCTTCGCGGTGATGTGGTGAATGCGGTGATCGTCAGCGGGTATCCGGAAGGTCTCGGTAACCCGAACGGTCATCAGGTTGCGCCCGAACAACCCGGCGTCAAGGAGGTAGTCCGCCGTCAGGTCGTCCCCGTCGACCGTCCACTCCACCTCACGAATGTCGCGGATCACGCGATACTGAGGACCTCCGGAAAGGCTGCGCCGCAAATGATTCCCCGAAAATCCGGTCTTCAACCCGACCTCGTGACGTACCGCGTCCGGAGCCAGCGGTACGGAACTGCCATCGTGGCTACGGAGCGCGTCGAGGTACGTGCTCGCCACGGCGATTCGGGGATCCATGGACGACAGTCCACCATTTTCGAGGCCGAAACGGCAGCACAATTCGGCGACAAATTGGACATGAGGGCGAACCCCACCGATTTCTCGCGAAATCCAGGAGTAGAGTGCTGTGCATGCAGCGCGCACTCCTTCTTGGTTGCCGCGACGGGGTCTGATCCAGACTGGCCTCCCGCCGCGGGGTTTTTGTGCGCCGGTCGACCAAGCCTTCCGGACTCATGGTCTTGACCAACAGGTCATCAGGCCAGGTCCACAATCCTGGAGATCACACCAATGTCCCCCGCTGACGCATTCACCACCGGCACTCGCACCATTACCCCGCCCACGAAGCCGGCACCTTCCGACCAGCCTGCGTGGAACACGCAGAAGAACTCGTCGATGCCGACGTTCCGCTACCGCCCGTTCGCCGAAGAGGTCGAGACGGTCACGCTGCCCGACCGCACCTGGCCGGACAAGATCATCGACCGAGCACCCCAGTGGTGTGCCGTTGACCTGCGCGACGGAAACCAGGCGCTGATCGATCCGATGAGCCCGGCGCGCAAGCGTCGTATGTTCGATCTCTTGGTCCGTATGGGCTACAAGGAGATCGAGGTCGGATTCCCGTCCGCGAGCCAGACCGACTTCGACTTCGTTCGCGAAATCATCGAAGACGGCGCGATCCCGTCCGACGTCACCATCCAGGTGCTGACGCAGTCGCGTCCTGAACTGATCAAGCGCACATTCGAGGCGTGCGAAGGTGCCGAGAACGCAATCGTGCACTTCTACAACTCCACCTCGATCCTGCAGCGCCGCGTCGTGTTCCGCGCCGACAAGGACACGATCAAGAAGATCGCCACCGACGCCGCCGAACTGGTCCTGGCCGAGTCGAAGAAGTACCCGGACACGAACTGGCGCTGGGAATACTCGCCCGAGTCCTACACCGGCACCGAACTCGAGTACGCCAAGGAAGTATGTGACGCCGTCACCGAAACCCTGGGTGCGACGCCTGCCAACCCGGTCATCCTGAACCTGCCCGCCACCGTCGAGATGGCGACACCCAACGTGTACGCCGACTCCATCGAGTGGATGCACCGCAACCTGGCCCGCCGCGATTCGGTCATCCTGTCGCTGCACCCCCACAACGACCGCGGCACCGGCGTCGCTGCAGCCGAGCTGGGCTACCAGGCCGGCGCAGACCGCATCGAAGGCTGCCTGTTCGGTAACGGTGAGCGCACCGGCAACGTCTGCCTGGTCACCCTCGCGCTGAACATGTTCACGCGCGGCGTCGACCCGCAGATCGATTTCTCGAACATCGACGAGATCCGTCGCACGGTCGAGTACTGCAACCAACTGCCCGTCCACGAGCGTCATCCGTACGGCGGCGACCTGGTCTACACCGCGTTCTCCGGCAGCCACCAGGACGCGATCAACAAGGGCCTCGACGCCATGAAGGTCGACGCCGACAACCAGGACTCGGACGTCGACGACATTCTCTGGCAGGTCCCCTACCTGCCGATCGACCCCAAGGACGTCGGCCGCAGCTACGAGGCCGTCATCCGCGTGAACTCGCAGTCCGGCAAGGGCGGCGTCGCGTACATCATGAAGGCCGATCACGGTCTGGTGCTGCCGCGTCGTCTGCAGGTCGAGTTCTCGCAGTCGGTCCAGAAGATCACCGACGGCGAAGGCGGCGAGGTCTCGCCGAAGGAAATGTGGGACGTCTTCCACGAGGAGTACCTCGCCCCCGTCACCCCGCTCGAGCGCATGAAGCAGAAGGTCACCGCCTCCGAGGAGGACGGCGGCACCGACGCCATCACCGCCATCGTCAAGGTGAACGGCAAGGAGCAGGAGATCTCGGGAACCGGTAACGGCCCGCTCGCTGCCTTCGTCGACGCGCTGGGAAGCATCAACTTCGACGTTCGTGTCCTCGACTACTCCGAGCACGCAATGTCCGCCGGCGACGACGCCCAAGCCGCGGCCTACGTCGAGTGCGCAGTGACTGGCCCGGACGGTCAGAGCACCGTCGTCTGGGGTGTGGGTATCGCCACGTCGATCACGACGGCGTCGCTGCGCGCCGTGGTTTCGGCAGTGAACCGCGCGAGCTGACACTCACGCAATACGAACCCGGCTCTTCAACAAACCCTGGTCTCACCCGATTTTCGGGTGAGACCAGGGTTGTTTTCACGGCACAGAAGTTCTTCGGTCCGCGTTTCCGCTTCGGCATGACATAGGTCCCGAAAGAGTCGCTTAGCGAAGTTAACAAACAGGATTCACCCATCGAGGATGATGCAGCCGACCCCGGCACGTGAGATAGTCACCTCAGACAAATCCGACTTGTGAAATGGGGCTCGACAATGGATTCCTTTTGGGACTTCCTCTGGCTGATCATCATCAGCTTCGCGTTCATCGCGTACCTGATCCTGCTCTTCTCGATCATCACCGACCTATTCCGTGATCACAAGACTTCCGGCTGGGTAAAGGCAATCTGGATCGTCTTCCTGTTCTTCATTCCGCTGCTCACCTCGCTCGTCTATCTGATCGTCCGAAGCGACGGAATGGCCCAGCGCTCCATGGAGGCTGCTCAGCAGGTCAAGAATGCACAGGACAGCTACATCCGTGAGGTTGCCGGAAAGTCCCCGGCCGAGTCCATCGCAGATGCAAAGGCACTTCTCGACGCCGGCACCATCAGCGAAGAAGAATTCGCAGCGCTCAAGGCCAAGGCCCTCGCCTGATTCAGGCCCTCACTAATCAGTGAGGATTGCACTACCGAAACGGGAGCGACACTAATCGTGTCGCTCCCGTTTCGTATTCATTCACCATCCGCCGTTCATGCACCGACAGCCGTTCATTCACCGACCGCCCGGGCGACGTCGCGAAAAGCGTCGAGAACCACTCCGATAGCCGGGCTGCGGTCGATGTGTAATCGAGTTGCCAATTCATAAACGCGTGCAGCGCGCACGCCTGCCACCGGTTTCCTCGACACTCCAGGATGTGTGATCGCGTAACGCGGCATCAAAGCCACACCGTGGCCCGCCGCCACCAACTCTTCGATAACTCGGAAATCGTTTATCCGATGAGCGACTCGAGGTTGGACCCCGGTGACGGATGCAACGGACAACAGAACGTCGTCGACCGGAAACCCGCCGCGCACGCTGATCCAGTTCTCGTCGGCCAATTGTTCCAACCGGACCGAATCCTGCTCGGCGAGTGGATGATCAGGCCGCAGCACCAGATCAATCGGTTCACGCATCAGCGGTTGCACGCTGACCCGGGGAAACGAGGTCTCGGCGCCGCGTTCGTCACGGTGAGTGAGGATCACGTCGTGATCGGCCAACAGTCCAGGGACGGCCGACGCCGGTTTGTCGACGTCGTGGGCGTCGATGTCCACGTCCGAGTTCTTCAGCGCCGTCAGGACGCCGGGCAGCAGGAGAGCTGCTCCGGAGGGAAAGAACGCGACTCGCACCTTGCCGCGCGGCGAGCCTCGGTACGACGCCATCTCGTCCGCTGCCCGGTCGAGCGCCGCCACCACGTCGTCGGCGCGGAGCACCAGCGCTCGACCAGCGTCGGTGAGGCGCAGCGTGCGCCCGTCCGGTTCGAGGAGCGAGACCCCCGCCTCTCGGCCGAGGATCTTGAGTTGTTGCGAGACGGCGGACGGTGTCATCGAGAGAGCGAGAGCAGTAGCGCCGACGGTTCCTCGGTCGGCGAGCTCGCGGAGAATCCGCAAGCGCGTGGCATCCATACGGTGACGAATATCCATGTAGCAAAACTACATGGATAGTGCATCTATATTCGCTTGTTCTGATGCTTCGTACGGCTCACGATTAACGTCATGACTCCCCGCGACCGTCTCCTCGGCCTGACCGTGATCGTCTTGTGGGGTCTGAACTTCCTGGCCATTCGCGTCGGCCTGGATCATTTCCCGCCGTTCTTCTTCGCTGCACTCCGGTTTCTGATCATCGCGATTCCGGTGGTCATCTTCGTGCCGCGTCCGCAGGTACCGCTCCGTTGGTTGCTGCTCTACGGATTCGGTTTCGGATTCGGCCAGTTCGTCTTCCTCTTCTGGGCGATGCATTCGGGGATGCCGACAGGTCTCGCATCACTGGTCCTGCAGTCGTCCGCGCCGTTCACCGTCCTACTCGGCGCGTTCCTGCTCCGCGAGAAGCTCAGCGTCTGGCAGGTCTCCGGGATCGCCGTCGCCGTAGTCGGTATGTCGTTGATCGGCTGGGACCGTTCACACCACGCGGCACTGCTGCCCGTGATCCTCACGCTCCTCGGCGGCCTGTCCTGGGCGTTCGGCAATCTCGGCAGCCGCTTGGCCGCGGCGAACACCGTCGGCGAGCCCGCACCGATGCGCTTGATGCTGTGGATGTGCGTCATCCCGCCGTTGCCGATGCTCGCCCTGTCAGCGGTGGTCGAAGGCCCCACCGCCGGATGGCACGCGCTCGGCACCGCGTTCAGCGCCGACGCCTGGCCGTCACTGGTCGGGCTGGCCTACATCATTCTGCTCGGCACCATCGCCGGATCCGGGCTCTGGACGATGCTCATGGGCCGCTATCCCGCCGGCATGGTGGCGCCGCTCTCCTTGCTGGTACCGGTAGTGGGAATCGGCGCATCCGGGCTGTTCCTGCACGAGGATCCGAGCCCGTTGTCCCTGGTCGGGGCAGTCATCGTGATCGCCGGAGCGAGTGCCGCACAGATGAGGCGCAAGCCCGCGAACACTGTTTTCTCGGACACACCTGCAGCCTCACCACCGGCGCGACTCGGCGTCTGACGACGCCCTGTGCCAAACTCGGGCCGTGGGAACTGGACTATCGATCACAGCGCGCGGAAAGCTCGCCATGCGAGCTGCCGCAGCAGCATCTTGGGCATCGCAGAAGGCCGGTCGCGGCAAGGGTTCGATGATCGGCGGGTTGATCGCCCTCAAGATCGACCCGACGCTCATGACTCAGCTCGGACGCGGCAAGCGCACCGTCGTGGTCACGGGCACCAACGGCAAGTCGACGACCACGCGTATGACCGCCGCAGCGCTCGCGACACTCGGTGACGTCGCCACGCAGGCCGACGGCGCCAACATGGATGCCGGGATCGTGGCCGCTCTGGCCGCGCGTACGGACGCAACGCTGGCAGCACTCGAGGTCGACGAACTGCACGTCCCCCACGTAGCCGACGCCGTGAACCCGGAAGTGATCGTGCTGCTCAATCTCAGCCGCGATCAGCTCGACCGGGTCGGCGAGATCAACATGATCGAGCGGAAGCTCCGCGCGTGCGTCAATGCGCATCCGAACGCGGTGATCGTCGCCAACTGCGATGACGTACTGGTCACCTCCGTGGCGTACGACGCCGCCAACGTCGTGTGGGTTGCTGCCGGCGGCGGCTGGGCCGGCGATTCCGTCAGCTGCCCGCGCACCGGTGAACCCATCGTGTGGGAGGGAAAGCACTGGCGCAGTACCGGTTCCGACTTCGCGCGGCCCGAGCCGACCTGGTGGCTCGACGACGACAATCTCTACGGCCCCAACGGCCTGAAGATTCCGATGACGTTGACTCTCCCCGGAAAAGCCAACCGCGGTAACGCCGCTCAGGCCGTAGCTGCTGCGGCTGCTTTGGGCGCAGATCCGGTCGGGGCAGTTGCCGCCGCGTCGACGGTCCAGGAAGTCGCCGGCCGCTACAGCACCGTCGAGGTCGGACCGCACTCCGTCCACATGCTGCTCGCGAAGAATCCCGCCGGTTGGCAGGAAGCGCTGTCGATGATCGATCCCACGGTGGACGGACTGGTGATCGCGGTGAACGGTCAGGTGCCGGACGGCGAGGACCTCTCCTGGCTGTGGGACGTGAAGTTCGAGCACTTCGAAGGCGTCAAGGTAGTGGCCGCCGGCGAACGCGGAACCGATCTCGCCGTTCGCCTCACGTACGCAGGCGTCGAGCACACCCTCGATCCGGATCCGTTGCGCGCCATCGCTTCCTGCCCTCCCGGACGCGTGGAGGTACTGGCGAACTACACAGCCTTCCGTGACCTCAACACCGCCATCGCGAAGGAGTCTCGCAATGTCTGACTCGACAATTCGCATCGGACTGGTTCTCCCCGACGTCATGGGCACCTACGGCGACGGCGGCAATGCCCTGATCCTGCGTCAGCGTCTGCGGATGCGCGGCTACGACGCCGAGATCGTGGACATCACCTTGAGCGATCCGGTCCCCGATTCGCTCGACGTGTACACATTGGGTGGCGCCGAGGATTCCGCCCAGCGACTCGCAACGCGCCATCTCGCGAAATACCCTGGCCTGCAACGCGCCGCCGAGCGCGGCGCACCGGTTCTGGCGATCTGCGCTGCCATTCAGGTGCTCGGCAACTGGTACGAAACCTCCAGCGGCGAACGCGTCGACGGTGTCTCGATGCTCGACGTCACGACCTCTCCGCAGGAGAAGCGTTCCATCGGCGAGGTCATCACGAAGCCCTTGATCGACGGGCTCACCGCGCCTCTCTCAGGTTTCGAGAATCACCGCGGCGGAACAACTCTGGGTAGCTCAGCCTCTGGATTCGCACGTGTCACCCATGGTGTCGGAAACGGCGTCGGTGACGGATTCGAAGGCGTCGTGCAGGGTTCGGTGATCGGGACGTACATGCACGGCCCCGCCTTGGCCCGGAATCCGGAACTCGCGGACCTCCTGCTCATGCGGGCCTTGGGCGTCAACGAGCTCGAACCCCTGCATCTGCCCGAGGTCGACAAGCTCCGCAAGGAGCGGCTCGCGATTCGCTGAGCATGTCGTCCGTTCGGACGACTGTTGGTGGGCGGCGGCACCTCGTAGCCTCATTCCATGCGTCTTCGTGTGGCGATCTGTATTGCGGCGACTGCGATCATTGCCGTCGGGTGTTCGACGCAGGGCAGTGGCGGGCCCAAAGAAGCAGGTGGGACCCAGGAAGTAGGCGGGCCCCAGCAGGCAAGTGTCACTGCTGATCCGGTTTCAGAGGCGAGCGCAACGGCGCCTAGCATCATCGTCCTGGACGCCTCGGGGTCGATGAAGCAGGACGACGCTCCCGGTCCTCGAATCGATGCCGCCAAGAACGCGATTCACACTCTTGTCAGTGGTCTTCCAGACGACACAGCGCTCGGTCTGATCGCGTACGGCACCGCCACAGGTAGCAGCGACGCCGAGAAGGACGCGGGTTGCCGCGACATCAAGACCGTCGTGCCACTCGGACCGCTCGATCGAAATGCATTCGCAGCGGGAATCGACGGGTTGTCCGCGTCGGGATACACGCCGATCATGGCTGCGCTTCAACAAGCCGCCGCCGCACTCCCGACCGATGGCGAGCGCACGATCATCCTCGTCTCCGATGGAGAGGACACCTGCTCAACCGAACCTCCATGTGAGTCCACGGAAGCGATACCTCACGATCCTGACCTGACTATCCACACAATCGGATTCAAGCTCGACGCCGCTGCGTCCGGCCAGTTGAAGTGCATCGCCGACGCGACCGGGGGCATGGCGATCGACGCCGCCAACGCAGCGCAACTCACCGCACGGCTGGCGGTTGCCTCGAATCCCGAATCCGCACGGGAGCGACTCTCCACCAGCGGCTTCCGTAACCTTCGGATCGGCATGACGGTGGAGGACGCACGGAAAGCGGCCGGCGATCTGGCGTCGGTATCGAAGACCGGAACGGTGGTGGTCGAATGGCAAGACTGCGAATTGACCTTTACCGATGGCGTTCTCGTCGAAATTGCACCCCGGACCGGTGCTGTCACACTGGACGGACTGGCCGTCGGCCAGAAGATGCAGCGCGCCGCCGAACTGTACGGTCCCTTCACTGCCACAACCAATTCCGACGGCGAATCGGTTGCAGTCTTTCCGGCCGACTCCGAAGCAGGAACCGGGTATCGCATCACCTTCACACCCGAAGGCAAGAAAGCGGATGAGGGAACTATCACCCGCATAGTCCTCTGCCGGTGCTTGCCCGCGACTGCGGGATCATCGGCGGGCGGTACACCCACCGAGATCGTGAATCTTGTTGCCGTCGACGGTTCCGGCAAACCCAAATCCGGTTGGAGTGTCAAGACACCGGCCATGAAGATCAGCGAGTGCTACGGAGCATCTCAGTCGGCCGTCACGCCGGGAGTCATCACCTGCGGAAGCACCGCAGACGGGGCGGACGCGTGTTGGGTCGGCCCGGAGCCCGATTCGATTCTCTGCCTGCAATTTCCCTGGGGAACAGAACTGATCACCGCTCGAGGCGTGGACGGCGTCGAGGCCTATCCGCCGCCCGCCGACCCGACTCCCTTCGGGCTCGAACTCGAGAACGGCCTTCTCTGCCGCGTCCGGCACGGCGGTTCGTGGCCCTCTGCCGAATCCGACCCCCGTCTGGCGGGCGCCTACTCCTGCCGAGGGCAAGGGACGGATACACCCATCGTATGGGCCGAAAGCACCTATCCGATCGATCGTTCCGAAGATCGGTGGACCGTGCTGGTCGGACCGTCGAAGGGACCGCTGGAGACCGTCGCCGTCACCAAGGCGATATTCCTTGCCGCCGAATGAGCGCTCAGACGGTTTCGGATTTCCCCTCGGTCAGAACCAGTTCCACGGCCAACAGCGCGGCGCAGGCCAGTCCCGCAACCAGTTCGGGCACCGCGGTGTAGGTACCACCGAGCACGACGACGATCGCGACCGAGAACGGCATGAGGGTGCGTACCGAGGAGTCATGTAGTCGAATGTGGATGAACCACAGGGCGGCAAGGATGACCGCGACCGGAACGGTGACGGCAGCACCCGTCACCAACGCGCTGCCGTCACCGTGATGAGTCCAGAAGTCGACGCGCGAGGCCAACCCCGCACCGATGGCGGCAGCGGCGGCGAAGATGAAGTAGTGACCGAACCCCCAGACGAAGGGTGAGACGTTGTCACCGCCGATCACTTCGCCTGCATTGCGTTGGAAGTAGAGCCACCACAGGCTGAAGACAATCAGAATGCCGCCGATCACGACGTAGGTGACCTGCGCTGCCGGATGCTCACCGTCGACCGCGTCCTGAATCGCGATGGTGGTCGAGAGGATCGTCTCGCCCAGAACGATGATGAAGAACAACGAGTACCGCTCCGCGATGTGATGCGGGTGCCACGGCGTCATGCCCGGCTTCTCCGACCAGATCGGTACCGCGAATTCGCACAGAACCAACACCAGGAACGTCGGGACGTAAATGGCGGATGGAACGAAGTAGAAACCGATCCAACCGATCTGGACCAACACGATTCCGAGAGCGTATCGACGAGCCGTGAGCGCATGTTCGGGGTCGTTCCGCGACACCCTGAGCCATTGGATGACCAGGGCTATTCGCATGATGACGTAGCCGACGATGATGAGCAGGGCGTCGTCGTTGAAGAAGCGGACGATGCCGGCTGCAAGGACCAGCGATCCGAGGATCTGGAAGATGGTCAGCAGCCGGGCGATTCCGTCGTCGTTGTCGTACGCCGAGGTGAACCACGTGAAGTTCAGCCACGTCCACCAGATCGCGAAGAATGCCATCGCGAAGTGCCCGACGCCCGAAGCCGCGTGCCCTTCGCTGATCGAGTGGTGCAGACCGGTGGCCGCTTGAGCGACCGCCACGACGAAGCAGAGGTCGGTGAGCAGCTCGAGCGGCGTCGCCACCCGATGCGGCTCGTGCGGATCCCGCGGAACCAACGGCCGGATGAACGAACTGGTGCGATTCACGAAGGGCAGAGTAGCGCGATGATTGCCGACGCGCTGCCCGTGACTGCAACCTGTCGTCTCAGATATTCACGCCGACGCCCCGATCTGGGCTCGGATTTCCAACTGATCGGCGAGTTCGGCGCCTATCGCCCCCGCGCTCCCCAAGGTGAAGGCGATCTGCCGTCCCCACAGGAAATAGCGGTGAATCGGGTAGTCGACGTCCGCGCCGATTCCGCCGTGCAGGTGCTGGGTCGCGTGCACCACACGCAGGCCGCCGCGCGACGCCCACCATTTGGCGACCAGCGCAGCTGCTTCCGCTTCACTCTCGACTCCGCTGTCCATCAGCCAGGCAGCGCGGTGCGTGGTCAACCTTGTGCTCTCGGTGTCGAGGTACGCGTCGGCGGCCCGGACGGCAACTGCCTGGTTGGTCGAGAGTGGACGACCGAATTGCACTCGCTCGGAGGTGTATTTCGCCGTCATCCCCAGCGCTTCCTCGCAGACGCCGGTAGCCAGGGCCGCAAGAGCCACCCGTGCACGCCGCAACGTCCAGTCTCGAACCACCGCGCCGTCTGCGGGAAGTGCGTCAGCTGCAGTAACCGCAACCCCGTCGAACTGCACAGCGCTGTTGCTCTCGCGGTTCGTCACCGCAAGCGGTGTACGCACCAGCGCGTCCCGGTCCGTGGGCACGATCATGACGCTGACACTGCCGTCCGGCATCGTCACCGGAACGACCAGCGCGGCCGCGAACTCCGCGGCAGGCACGGAGTCGACGTGGCCTGACAGAACCCAACCGTCAGGCGCCGGTTCGGCGCGAACCGCCGTCTCGGCGTTGTAGCCGGTGTCGAATGCGCCGGTGACGATCACCGAGCCGTCGAGCAGTCCCGGAAGCCACGACGCTTTCTGCTCCGTGCTGCCGAACTCGGAAATCGGCAGCGCCGCCGTGGAAATCACCGACCAGAGCGGCACCTGGGCGACCCGGCGGCCCTGTTGTTCGAGCACCGCAGCCAGGCCGAGCATTCCGAGTCCTGCTCCCCCGACATCTTCCGGCAGAGCGATTCCCAGAACGTCGGAGTCGGCGAGGAGCTTCCACAGTTCGGCGTCGAAACCGCTGGTGCTCTCCACTTCCCGCAGTCGGTCCACTCCGGACTTCGCCGAGAAGATCGATTCACTCAGATCCCGCACGGCGGACAAGTTGTCGACGAATTCGAATTCCATGTCAGCTCTTTTCGTTCTGTGCAGCGGGCCGGCGACGCGCAGCAAGCGCCATGCCCAGGCATTTTGCGGCGACAATTTCACGCATCACTTCGTTGGTACCACCGCCGAAGGTGTTGTTCTGGGCGCGCCGACCCAGGTTCTCGACCCGCCCTTCCAGTACCGCTCCGGGTGTACCGGGGCGCAGTAAGCCCTTGGCGCCCAGCACTTCCTGCAGCATGCCGTACGCACTGACGACGGCTTCGGTACCGAAGATCTTGGCCGCGGCCGAATCCCCGCCGCCCAAGGTGTTGGCGGCGACGTCCGCCACCAGTCGCAGGTTCATCAGGTCGGCGGCGCTGAGCAGCGCGTAGACTTCCGCCAATTTCTCACGTACCCAGCCGATGTCGTAGACGTGGCCGTCACCGGCGGGTTCTGTCTTTGCCCACTCGACCACCTCGGCGAAGAGCTCGTTGGCGATGCCACCGCGTGCTGCCAGGGCAACACGTTCGTGGTTGAGCTGGTTGGTGATGAGCTTCCACCCCTGATTGAGCTCACCGACGACATTGCTGATCGGCACCCGAACATCTTCGTAATAGGTTGCCGAAGTGCTGATTCCGCCCACGGTGTGAATTTCGGTGACCGAGAACCCCCGCGAATTGGTCGGTACCAAGACCACGGAAATGCCCTGATGCGTCGGCGCGTCAGGATCGGTGCGAACGGCAAGCCAGACCCAGTCGGCAAACACACCCGCACTGGTGAAGATCTTGTTGCCGTTGATGACAAGCTCGTCGCCCTCGATGCGGGCGCGTGTTTCGAGTGCCGCGAGATCGGTGCCCGCATTGGGTTCGGTGTAGCCGATGGCAAAGATCAATTCACCCGCCAGGATCGGACGCAGGAAGAAGTCCTTCTGAGCTTGCGTCCCGTGCTTGATCAGAGCGGGTCCGACGGTGTTCAGCGTGACCAGTGACAGCGGCGCATTCGCGCGAATCACTTCGTCGTAGAACACATACAGAGCTTCGGGGTTCTCACCCCGACCGCCGAATTCCTCCGGCCACCCCAAGCCCAGCCAACCGTCTTTACCCATCCGGCGCAGGATGCGATCGAAGACGGGGCCGCCTTCGGTCTGATCCACGAGAGCACGGCGGTCTTCGTCGTTGATGATCTCTGCGAAGTATGCGCGCAATTCCTTGCGCAGAGTCTTCGACTCCTCCGACAAATCCAAGTACATGGTGAAGCTCCTAAGATCTACGAACGCGGCAGGCCGAGTACGCGCTGCGCGATGACGTTGAGTTGGATTTCGACGGTTCCGCCGCCGAACAGAATCGAGGGAAGTCCGATGTGGTCTATCGCGTAATTCGCCGACGGGTCGACAACTGCGGCGCGCGGTCCGAGCAGTCGCAACAGGTCCCGCGAGCCCTCGCGCTGCGCCAGGGCGTTGTACACCTTCGACACGCTGATCTCGGCGCCCGGTTCCTGACCCGCCAGTCGCGCCGACACTCCGCGCAGATTCATCGCGGACAGTGCCAACTCACGAGAGATACTGCGGCCGAGGCCTTCCACTGCATCTTCGCGGGGGCAGTCGTGGCTCGCGTCGGCAATCACCTGACGGAACAATCGACTCGAACCGTGGTGCAGCGTGCTGCCCATGCTCAAGCGTTCGTTGGACAGCGTTGTCGCAGCAAGTTTCCACCCTTGCCCAGGTTCGGCCACCAGGCAGTCGTCCGGGACGAAGACGTCGTCGAGGAATACCTCGTTGAATTCCGACTTGCCGGTGGCTTGCTTCAGCGGACGTACGTCGACGCCCTTCGAGGTCATGTCGACCAGGAAGTACGACAGCCCACGATGCTTCGGAGCGTCCGCGTCGGAACGCGCCAGGCATACTCCCCAATCTGCCTCGTGCGCACCCGAGTTCCACACTTTCTGACCTGACAGGACCCAGCCACCGTCGACCTTGCGCGCTTTCGTGCTCAGACCGGCCAGGTCTGATCCCGCGCCCGGCTCACTGAACAGCTGGCACCAGATGATGTCGGCGCGCAGCGAAGGCTCGACGAACCTGTCCTGCTGCTCGGCGTTGCCGTGTTCGAGAATCGTGGGCAGCACCCATTCCCCGATCACCGTGGACGGTTGAGCCCAACCTCGCATCGCGAATTCATGTGCGATGACGGCCTGTTCCCTCGGTCCCGCTCCGAGCCCGTACGGCGCCCGATAGTGCGGGGCAACCAGCTTGGCGTCGGCAAATCGGGCGCGTCGAGCGCTCCCCTTGGCCGGCGCCCAACTCGCGCTGGTGGTTCCGTCGTCGGGCAGCAGCGCAACCTCGTCCAGAACCCTCCGAACCTGCTCTCGTAACTCCGGCAGCATTTCCGGGTCGACAAAGGAGAAATCCCGTTCCGAATCGGCGGACCGGTCTCCCAATGTGTGTGCCCACTTCACCTCGGAACCCGCCACTGCCGCGATACTGATCGCCCGGCGCCAGTACAGATGCGCGTCATGCTCCCAAGTGAATCCGATTCCGCCGAGCAAAGTTACACATTCGAGGGCGTTCTCGATGCCGACGGGCAAAGCGGCCAACGCAGCTTGAGCCGAGACAAGTTTCTGCTGATCCTCGTCGTGCTCTTCGGATCGAGCGGCGTCCCACGCTGCGGCACAGGCAATCTCGGAGTGAACCAACATCATGGCCGCCTTGTGCTGAACTGCCTGGAAGCTTCCGACCGGACGGCCGAACTGCTGCCGGGACTTCACATAGTCGACTGCGGTCCGTAGCGCCCACCCGGCGATACCGCTCGCCTCCGCAGCCAACACCGTGTTGACGATCAGTTCGGTTCGGTGCGCCTGGAGGCCGTCGACGATCAGCCCAGCCTCGACCTGGTGATCGGTCAACGTCAGTGTTCCGATCGACCGTGTCAGATCCACCCCGTCTTCGATCACCACCGCAGCGGAAGTCGACGGTTCGAGCCGGAACCACAACTCGCCGTCTTCGCTGTTCGCCCGCACGAGAACGACATCAGCTCCGGGCAGACCTAGAGCTGGGTCGGCAGAACCGCTCACTGTCCACCCAGCGTCGCTTCGAGCCGCGCGCAATCCCGCGCCTGTACAGACTGCTCCGGTTGCACCGGTGGCCAATTCGGTCAGCATTGTTTCCGCAGCCGGGCCCGCAGCTGTTGCGAGAATGCCGCTCGCGATGACCGTCGGAACGTACGGTCCCGGATAGAGCGCATCACCCAATTGCTCGACTACCACTGCAAGTTCGGCAAGACCCGCCCCGTCACCGCCGTACTGCTCCGGCAGGTGCACTGCGTGCAGGCCCTGACGGACCAACCCATCCCACGAGTCCGGTCGATCACCGGCGGTGTACCGCTTGACGTTGCTCCGCGTATCGGCGATTCCGCCGAAGCGGTTCGCGAATGCGGCTACCGCTTCCGCCAGGTCACGGTGATCTTCGAGCAGGGGTAGTGCCATGGCAGGTTCCTCAATCTTCGGTTCTTGTCAGATGCGTTCGAGAATCAGGCAGGTGGTTGCGGCGGACGCGCAGATCGCGATCAGTGCGATGGACTTGTTCCGGCGTTCCAGTTCGTCGATGACATTGGCCAACAGTCTGATTCCGGTTGCACCGGCCGGGTGGCCCAGTGCGATTGCACCACCGTTGACGTTCAGCAATTCGGGATCGACGCCGTGAACCTGCGCGAACGACATCGGTACCGAAGCAAATGCCTCGTTGACCTCGAACAGATCGATGTCGTCGATCGTCAGACCGGCGCGTCCGAGCACGATGTTTGCCGCGTCGACGGGACCGTCGAGCATGAACTCGGTGTCCCCGCCGATAACGCACTGCGCCAGTATCTTTGCCCGTGGCCGCACGCCGAGGGCCTTGGCTCGCTCCTCTGACATCAGCAGAGCTGCACTCGCACCGTCCGAGACCTGCGAAGACGTTCCAGCGGTGTGCAATCCGCCCTCTTGAACGGTGCGCAGCTTCGCGAGCCCTTCGAGACTCGATTCGCGCAAACCCTGATCCCGATGAACCGGAACGTCAGAGCCCGGAGCGACCACATCGATGATGTGCGAGTCGAATCGGCCTGCCTCCCACGCCGCCGCCGCCCGCTGCTGCGAGCGTAGCCCGAAGGCGTCGAGATCCTCGCGGCTGAAACCGCGCTTGACAGCAATCCGATCGGCCGCGGTGTACTGGTCGACGGTATCGAGTGACCACGACTCCGGACGTGGTGTTCCCAGGCCGGTACCCACCTTGTACGTCAACGGAGCTCGGGACATCAACTCGACACCGCACGCCACACCCACGTCGACTGCACCGATGGCAATCTGCCCGGCGATCAACTGCACCGACTGCTGTGCAGTTCCGCACTGCGCGTCGATCGTGGTGCAGCCCGCTTTCAACGGAAGGCCCGCATGCATCCAGGACGTACGCACGATGTTTCCGAACTGCTCACCGAGAGGCGTCACACAGCCGCCGATGACCTGGTCGACCGCGTCAGGATCCACGCCCACCCGATCCAGCACGCCTCTCTGCGCATAACCCAACAGTTCCGCCGCGTGGACTCCGGACAGCCAACCCTCACGCTTGCCGAACGGCGTTCGTGCTGCGTCCACGATGACGGGCTTCATGCCAACTCCTCGGTTCGTAGTGCCGTTCCGTCCAGACCGCGTACGGTCAGGGACCACTCGTCGATCAGGTCCAAGCTGACGCTCGAGCGCGCGGTGAACTCGGTGTCGCAATCACACAGCGCTGTGACCGCTTCCACCATTTCTTCCATAGATTCGACCTGATCCGGCCGGATAGTCTCACCGACCAGGACTTTGGCGCCCTCACTGAGCACCGCTGCCCGCGGTTGAACCGTGTTGACGCGAACCCCCTGGCCGTAGAGTTCCACGCCCATGCCGTTGCTCATCCTGTTGAGCGCTGCTTTGGAGGCGCCGTACACGGTCATGGCAGTTCCCGGTTCGACCCACGTGAACGGCGGGCCCTGCCACGGTTTGACGGTGCCACTGGACACGTTCACGATCCAGCCGTATCCGTTTGCCACCATCCCCGGCACCACGGCTTGCATCAGATCGAGCGGTGCATGGACATTTGCCTCGAACATCAAACGTCGTCGCCGCAGTGGGTAATCCGACAGCGGCTGATAGATCGCCGCTGCCGCGTTGTTCACCAGGATGTCGATCGTCCCGCCAAGCTTCTCGATCGCCAGCGGCACAACGGTGTCGCGCTGCTGCTCGTCCGTCAGATCTGCGACAACTATCTCGACTTTGGTTCCGTACTTGGCAATTCGAGCCGCAGTCTCTTCGAGACTGCCCGGCAGGGTTGCATGCGTGCCGAGCGTCCGAGCCACGAGGGCGACGTCGGCACCCTCGGCTGCCAGTCGCTCTGCGACGCCCGCACCGATTCCGCGACTGGAACCGGTGACAAGCGCTCGGCGGCCGTCAAAGCGCCTCGTCATGCTATTTGAACTTCGAGGCGAAGCGATTGATGCTCTCCGCAATCCGTGCAACTTCGTCTTCACGCAGGCCGTGACTCATGCCGAGTGTCATTCCTCGGGCAAATACCGCGTCGGCTTCCGGCAATCCTTCGGCCGGCTGACGGAACTCGATGTTGTTCATCATCGGGTGACGAGTGACGTTGCCGCTCCACACAGTTCGTGTGTCGATACCGTCGGCCTCGATGGCTTCCTGCAGGTCGCTGCGCGTGAATGGGGCGTTCTCGTTGATCATCACCGGGTAACACAGCCACGCCGTATCGAGACCGTCGAGTTCTACCGGCGTCGTGAAGAATTCAGGATGGGCGCCGTATGCCGCCGTGAAGGCCGCAAACGTTGCCTTACGCGTCTTGTAGTTCTCTTCCAGCTTGTCGAGCTGCACGACACCGTAGGCTGCGCCGAGTTCGGAGGGCTCGAAGTTCCATGACATGAGCTCGAAGATGAAGTCGTTGTCGTAGTCGACGCCGTCGAGTTCTTCACGGAAGACTCGGCCGGACTTGGTACTACCGAACAGATTCGGCTCACTGCGACGGCCCCAGCGGCGAAGCAGGAGCGCCTTGTCGCGGCTGGCTTCGTCGTCGACGCACACCATTCCGCCGGTTCCCGCGCACGTGATGATGTGTGCCATCGAGAAACTGGTGACGACGATGTCCGCCCGGGAGCCGGTGGGAGTGCCGCGGAGCGTGGCACCGATCGCGTCACACGAATCCTCGATCACCTTGAGCCCGTGGCGATCTGCGATATCACGAATGACGTCCCAGTCCGGGCAGTTGCCGGCGAGGTTCGGCATGAGGATGGCACCGGTTTTTTCGGTGACCATTGCCTCGATCTTGGTGACGTCGACGTTGAACGTGTTGGGTTCCACGTCCACGAACACCGGCACCAGACCGGCACGCACGATCGGTGCGATGTCGGTGGAGAACGTCAACGGCGACGTGATGATCTCGCTTCCCGCAGGCAGTCCGAGCAGCTCGACTGCCAAGTACAAACCCGAGGATCCCGAGTTGCACATGACGCCGAACCTCTTGCCTGCCAAGGCCGCGATACGTTCTTCCATCTCGAAGACGTTCTTGCCGATGCGCAATCCTTGATGCCCGCTGCGCAAGACGTCGACAACCGCCTGTATTTCTTCCTCGCCGTGTGTAGCCCTGGCGTAGGTGATCCGCTCACTCATCTGGTTCCTGCTTTCTCGAATTGGCGGCAAATTCAGCGATCTGCCGAGAGGACGAGCGCACTGTGCGGGACGGGAGAGCCGCCGGTCACGAGCACGTTGTCCAGAGTTTTGGTGGGTTGATTGGTGGAAGTGCCGCGGATCAGGCGTACACCTTCGGCAATACCGTTGACGCCGTGGATGTATCCCTCACCGAGTTGACCGCCGTGGGTGTTGATCGGCAGGCGACCGTCCAGCTCGAGATTGCCGTCGGCGATGAAGTCTTTTGCCTCGCCTCGACCGCAGAATCCGTACTCCTCGAGTTGAAGCAGAACCATCGGAGTGAAGGCGTCGTAGAGAATTGCGGCATCGATGTCGTCCGGGCCGATACCGGCCTGGTCCCACAGTTGGCGCGCCACGAGTTCGACTTCCGGCATGCTGTCGATGTCTTCGCGGTAGTAGCTGCTCATCGAAATCTGTTGTGGACCTACACCTTGCGCAGCACCGCTGATGATCGCTGGTTTGTGCGGCAGGTCGCGGGCGCGCTCCGCGCTGACGATGACCAGCGCCTGTCCGCCGTCACTTTCCTGACAGCAGTCGAGCAGGCGGATGGGGTCGGCGATCATGCGCGAGTTCTGATGATCCTCGATGGTGATCGGGCGTTCGTAGAACCAGGCCTTCGGGTTGTTCGCGGCATGCTTGCGTGAGAGAACCGAGATCTGACCGAAGTCGGCGCTGGTTGCCCCGTACTTGTGCATGTAGAGCTTGGCGAGGAAGGCTTCCTGCTGCGCCGGCGTCAGAAGCCCGTACGGGTTGATCCAGTTCCGATACTCCTGGTCCGTCGACGCGTTGTACGCAAAGGGTGGTGGCCCGGCGCCGAATCGGTGACCTGATCTTTCGTTGAAGGCACGGTAGACGACCACAACGTCGGCGACACCACTGGCGACGGCAAGCGCGGCTTGTTGAACCGGTGCGCAGGCACCGCCGCCGCCGTGTGGAATACGACTGAAGAACGTCAGTTCCGGGATCCCGAGAGCGCGTGCGACCGCAATCTCGGGATTGTTCTCCATGGTGAACAGTGCAAATCCGTTCACCTCTTCTGCCTCGATGTGAGCGTCGTCGAGCGCGGCGATCACGGATTCGCACGCCAACTGCCATTCACTGCGGCCGGAGTTCTTGGAGAACTCGGTGGCGCCGATCCCGGCGATGGCGGCTTGCCTCGAAAATCCTCGTGTCATGCGATTACCCTTTCCGCCGGTTCGAGAGTCACGTCGGCTGTCACGTGCGTTCCGCGAGCGTTCTTGCCGAGAACCGTCACGGTGAGCGCCCGGCCGTCGGAGTCGATCACCTTGCCGGTCAATGTCATGGCGTCTCCGGGAAAGTTCGGAACACCAAGCCGTAGTGATGTTTTGACGATTCGCGATCCCGGGCCTGACCAGTCGGTGATGTAGCGGTCGATGAGCCCGTTGGTGGTGTTGATGCTCATGAAGATGTCGGGAGTTCCGCGATCCTGCGCCTTGCCCGGATCGTGATGCACGTCCTCGAAATCCTGAGAAGCGATCGCCGTGGCGACGATGAGCGTTCGGTCCAACAGCAGTTCGAGGCTGGGAAGGGCCGAACCTACCTCGTAATCAAAAAGATTCGTCATTGCGCCGATCCCCGTCGCCTCAGTTGCGGCAGCATCTCCCCGTGGGCGTGCTCGGAGAACGCCACTTCGAGTTCCATACCGAATTCGAGTTCCTCGTGATCGATGCCCGCGATGTCGGCAACCAGACGCGTCCCTTCTTCGAGATCGACGAGTCCGACGGCGAGCGGGTACTCGAAGGCAGGATCCTTCGGGTGGTGAATGACCGTGAAGCTGTGCAACGTGCATCGCCGCGTGGATTCGACTGTGTCCCAACTGAACGAGCGGCATTCCGGGCAGGCGGGCGCTGGCGGGTGGCGCAGTGTCTTGCAATCCGCACACCGTTGGATCTCGAGGCGACCCTCTTTGGCCGCGGAGAAGAAGAAATCGTTGTCGTCGGTGACGGTGAGTCTCGGCACCGCGGTGTGGCGGGAGCCAGTCTCGCTCATGCGATTACCTCCTGGGCTTCGGGCTTGGTATCTGTCTGGGTATCTGGTTTGAATCTGAGCAGTCGAAAGCGCTCTTCGACCAGCGTCTTTCCGTCCTGGTCCACGTACTTCTTGAACAGAGTGATGAAGCACCCGTGACCGAGAGCCGTCTGTTTGAACGGTGAGATCGCTTCGATGGTGAAATATGCGGTGACGTGGTCTCCGGGACTCAACTCCGCGAAATACTCCTGCTCGACGTTGGTCGCGACTACGGACGTGTAGCCGGCCTCGTCCAACAGCCCGAGTAGTCGTGAATAGGCGAAATCCTCGGAGGCTCCGTCGGCGCGAAGTTGTTGGACCTGCCGATAGCGGCGGTAGCCCGCCATCACCCAGGTCGAGATCATGGCGGGTGGGCAGACGACGTCTCGACGGCCAGTGCTGCGAGCAGCGTCGGCGTCGACGTAGATCGAGTTGCGGTCGTCGTGTGCCTCGACCCAGTTGCGGATCATCGCCTCGTTGACGGCGTAGCGGGCGACGCGGGGTGGTTCAGCCTCTGCGCCGATGAAATTCGGAAACTGCGTCTGCAGGCTCTGCACTGAAATCCTCCGTGAACGAAAGTTGAGCAAGCGCTTGATTTTGAAGTTAGCATAGGAATCCGGAAGTGGAAACACGCGATCTCACCGACGAATTGGTTCGAGCCGGAGCCATCAGGCAGGATTGCGCTACGTTCGACGCCGGCAGCCCGGCACCCGCGAAACCCTGCCCTGAGCAGGACCGACAACCAGTGGAGATTTCAGTGGCATCACCAGATCGTCGGGAGAAGATCCTGGAGAGCTCAGCCGAGCTGTTCGCCAGGAAGGGTGTCGCCACCACGACCGTTCGCGAGATCGGCGACGCCGCTGGTGTGTTCTCGGGCAGCCTCTACCACTACTTCAAGTCGAAGAATGCGATAGTCGCCGAGCTCATGCGCGGCTTCATCACCGACATTCAACTCCGCTTCGATCAGGTGGAGAAGACGGCGAACGACCCCGAGGACGTCCTACGCGGCCTGATCCGCGAGACCCTGGTCGTCATCGAACTGCACCCGCACCCGACGGCGATCTACCAGAACGATCGGGCGTATCTACGCGACAACGATCTCCTGCAATCCGTCGACGGGCCTTCCCGCCAAGTCCGCGAGCACTGGATGAAAGCGATCGCCGAAGGCGTCGATCAGGGAATCTTCCGCAAAGACGTGGCCCCGGAGATTTTCTATCGATCGGTACGAGACACCCTGTGGTCGACCACGCATTGGCCGGACCGCCAGAAATACACCACCGAAGAGTTCGCGGATCTGATGATCACACTCTTCCTCTCGGGATTCAGGGTCGCCTGACGAGATCCGGCAGGTCCAGATGTTTCGGGGTTCGCCCCTGCGGCAACAGGATCGACACTGCGAACACGACCACGGCGCAGCCCGCGCACACCAGGTAGGCGACGGAGAATCCGGTCCACGACGTGGAATGTTCCGAACCGCTGATCACGAACGCGGCGAGGATCGTTGCCACCGTCGCGCTGCAGATCGTGCTTCCGGACGTCCGCAGAAGTGAGTTCACCCCGTTGGCTGCCGCCAGTCGCTGTCGAGGCACGGCAACCAGAATCAGCAGCGAGAGCGTGCTGTAGACGATGGCGGTCCCGACTGCTGTGATGCCCAGTGCTGCAACCACTCCCCACAGCGGCTTACCGGCAACGGCGTGAATCCCGTACCCGCCGGCGAGGAACACGGCACCGGTCAACATCGCGGTCCGTGAACCGAAGCGGTCGGTGATCCGCACCGCAACCGATGAGAACAGCACCATCGCGATACTCGCCGGAATCTGGCAGAGCGCTGCTGCGATGATCGACAGGCCATACCCGGCGCCCGGCCCCTTCATCCCCTGGAGGAGTTGTGTAGTGATCAGTGTGTTCCCGAAAAATGCGAACCCGACCAGCAGAGCCGCCAGATGCGGGATCAACACCGCACGCTTCACGAGAGCACGGACGTCGACCAGCGGATTGACGTTGCGCCGCTGTTGAATTACCCAGAGCGTGAACAGCACCGCCGACGCGGCCAGCATGGAGATCACCGCTCCGCTGGTCCATCCCCAACTCGACCCCTGAGTGATCGGCACGAGCAGAGCGATCATCGCGGCGCTCAGACCGACAGCCCCGACGCCGTCGAATCTTCCCGACGGATTCGGCTCGGACTCTCGAATGAACAGCACCGCAGCAAGAGTCACGGACAGTCCGATGGCGGTGGTTACCCAGAACAGGACGTGCCAGTTCGAGTACTGCGCGATCATCGCAGAAAACGGTATGCCCAAAGCGGTTCCGACGCCGAGCGTCGAACTCATCATCGCCACTGCGCCATTGACCTTGTTGCGTGGCAATTCGTCACGCAGCATGGAGATTCCGATGGGGATGACCGCCGACCCGGCTCCCTGCAACGCTCTCGCGAAGATGAGGACAGCGATGTCCGACGACAGCGCACACAACATCGAGCCGAGAGTCATCATCGAGAAGGCAACCAGAAGCATCTTCTTCTTGCCGAACATGTCGGCGAGCCGGCCAAAAATGGGAGTGACGACGGCGCCGACCAGCAGCGTTACGGTCACCAGCCAGGACACGGCCGTGCGTCCAGCGCCGGTGAAGTGCGGCAACTCCGGCAGCAGTGGAACGATGACCGTCTGCAGAACAGCCTGGAACACGGCGGCGGCGACAACGATGGGGAAGAGAAAGCGGGAGCGCGACTGCGCGAGACTCGCGTCGGGGGTGGTGGCTGCAGGCGTGCCCGGCGGACGGTCGAGCGTCGTCACCCCACACCGCCTGTTCCCACTAGGTAAATATCCGTTCACCTACATTAGGTGAACGGATATTTACCAAGCAAGAATTGTGATGCCGCTCACCCGTCGAGCAGCTTTTGGACAAGTGGTGCGTACAGCGCAACCACTTCGTCCTGGGTGCCGGTGGCGTGGCCGGCCATCATCCGTCGGCGCATGATCGCCACTCCGACCACCATCGACATCGCCAGTTCCGCGCGCAATCTCGCGTCGGGGCCGGACAGGCGAGCGGCGAGGGTGTCGATCATCTGCGTCGAATAGTTCTCGCGCAGCTTGCGGTTGCTCTCTTCACTGACGCCGCTCATGAACAACAAGCTCATGGACAGCGGCTTGTACGACTCCAACGGCTTGGTGAACAGCGAGACCATGCGCTCGCCGAGCGAGTCGTTCGGGGCGTCGAAGACCGTGACCGCTGCTGCCCGGAAGTCGACCAACTCGTCGTACAACTGCTCTTTGGAACCGAAGTACTTGATGATCAGAGGTGCGCTGACGCCTGCGTCTTCGGCGATGTCCTTGAGCGTGATTTCGCGGTACGGCCGAGTCGCGAATGCTTTCCCGGCCGACGCGATGATCTGCGCACGCGTCTGCTCGGACGTACGACGCACCTGCTGACCTTGCTCCGTGCCGCTCATCAAGCGTTCCGCGACAATTCACGACGGCCGGACAATGCCCGACCCAGCGTCAACTCGTCTGCGAATTCGAGATCGCCACCCATCGGAAGACCCGAAGCCAACCGAGACACCGTCAGCCCCGGAATGTCTCGCATCATGCGAACGAGATAGGTAGCTGTCGCCTCACCCTCCGTGTTGGGGTCGGTGGCGATGATGACCTCGGACACGTCGACGCCGTCCTCCTGATTTGCGATGCGAGCCAACAACTCCCGGATACGCAACTGGTCCGGCCCGATCCCCGAGAGCGGATTGAGCGCACCGCCGAGCACGTGGTAGCGACCCTTGAACTCACGGGTGCGTTCGACGGCCTGGACGTCCTTCGGTTCCTCCACGACGCAGATCACCGTGCGATCGCGACGTGCGTCGGCGCAGATGCGGCACTTCTCCTGATCGGACACAGTTCCGCACACCGTGCAGAACTGAACGCCGTCACGGATGCGCTGCAATGCATTTTTCAAACGGTCGATCTCGGGAGGCTCCACGGAGAGCAGGTGAAAAGCGATGCGTTGAGCGCTCTTCGGCCCGACTCCGGGAAGCTTCCCGAGTTCGTCGATCAGATCCTGAACCGGACCTTCGTACACGCGTTCTCGTTTCTAGAAGCCGGGGAGACCGGGAAGGCCTCCGCCGAGTCCGCCGGCCAACGGGCCGAGCTTCTCAGCAGCGACTTCCTGTGCTTTGCGCGAAGCGTCCTCGATCGCGCCGATCACCAGATCCTGCAGCGTCTCGACGTCTTCAGGGTCGACGACCTTGGGATCGATCTGCAGACCGACAACCTCGCCGGTGCCCTTGACCGTGGCGACAACCAGTCCGCCACCGGCCTGACCGGTCACTTCGGCCTGAGCCATTTCCTGCTGCGCCGCCATCAATTGCTGCTGCATCTGCTGAGCCTGAGCCAACAGAGCAGACATGTCGGGTGCTCCACCTGGTTGCACGAGCGGTCCTTTCTACAGAGTTATCCCCACCAGCGTAGTCGGTGCGCGCTACCGTGAGCGGGTGCGCCGGAACCAGTCAGACACCGTAAAACCGTCAGGTAGGTCAAACATGGCATCACGTGTGTTCCGCTCCACTGCCCTGATCGCCGTGGTCGGGGCTGGGCTTCTGAGCGCTGCGTGCACGATTCCGACCGAGACTGCCGAGGCCACGACTTCGGTCGAGGTGTCTCCGCTCAGCACTGTGGCCGCTGACGTCCCCGCTGCGCTCACCGGCAAGGTCGTCTTCCTTGATCCCGGGCACAGCGGGGCGAACGACGACAGCATCAACACCCAGGTCCCCACGGGCCGCGGCGGCACCAAGAACTGCCAGACCACCGGCACCAACACCGATGCCGGGTTCCCCGAGCACACCTTCAACTGGGAAGTCGCGAGCCTGGTCAAGAGCGAGCTCGAAGGCCAAGGCGCAACTGTCGTCCTGAGTCGACCCGATGACGTCAGCGTCGGATCATGCGTCGACGCACGTGCCGAAGCCGCCAATTCCTCCGGCGCCGACGTAGTGGTGAGCATTCACGCGGACGGCGCAGCGGCCGGGGCCGAGGGCTTCCACGTCTGCTACTCCGCGCCCCCGCTGAATACGGTGCAGGCCGGCCCGTCCGTCGCCTTTGCCGAAACCATGCGCGACTCACTCGTCACCGCCGGGCTCACCCCGTCGACCTACATCGGTGACGACGGGTTGGCGCCACGCGCCGATCTGACGGGTCTCAATCTGTCGCAGCGGCCGTCGATTCTGGTCGAACTCGGCAACATGCGAAATGCCGACGAGGCAGCGCGCATGACGAGCCCGGACGGTCAGCAGGAGTACGCAACCGCCGTCACCAGCGGAGTCACCGCCTTCCTGACAACCCCCTGACCTCGCTACTGTGGAGAAATCCCGATTGTCCACAGGAAACTCGGCACCGTCCCGCTAGCCAGCTCACCTGGATACGGTTCTGCCATGGGGCCGATACTTCAGGTAGATTTCGCTGCTCTGCAGCAACTTTCAGCTGATCTGTCTCGAATTGCGGATCAGATCTCGGGGATCGATTCCGCCGGCCCGATTTTCGAAGCCGCGGCGGCCCTGACCTCGTCCGCTGTCGCGGCTGTGTCGACTGGGAATGCCGGAGTCATCGCCGACGCGTACCGGTACCTGGCTACGCAATTGGGACTCATGGCGTCGGGAACCGCTGCCGCAGCACGTCTGTACGACGCTGCCGAGGGCGAAGTGGTGTCCGAACTGCGCGGAACCTACTGATGCAGTCCACCATCTCTCAGCTTCGAACGTGGTCACCGGAGAAATTGCGCACGAGCGCTTCGGAACTGATCGACATCGACCGGCAGATCGAAGCTCTCGGCAATGACGCCGGACGCAGCATCGACGGCGTCCGCGAATTCTGGCAGGGACAAGCGTCGAGCGCGGCGGCAGTGCAGTGGTCTGGCATCTCGCTTTCCTCGTCGCGGCTGTCGATTGCTGTTCGCATAGTTGCGGATCTATATGGCAGAGCAGCCAATACGATCGGTGCAGCGCGAAAATCAGTTCTGGACCTGGTCGAAGAGGCGACTCTCGAACACGGCTTGACGGTGTCAGACAGTGGAGCTGTATCGGCGCCTGAGACGAAGCAGCCGTGGAATCTGGCCGACGTCATGCAAGATTCCGAAAACGCCACGGCTGCAGAGATTTTTCAGCAGAGGATCTCCACTGCATTGACGGCACTCGACGATGAAGAAAACCGGGCCGCGACTGCTCTGGGTGAGGCATTCCGGGAGATCGGATCACTCCTTGGCAATCAGACTGATCGCCTCAACCGCACTGTCGTCGACATCATCGATGGGAGGTCGACACTCCCCGGGACACCAACGGAGCTACACCGACTGTGGGAATCGCTCACTCCCAACGAGAAAGACGCGTTGGCGAGGTGGGATCCGTCCATCGGTAGCCGCGACGGCCTTCCCGCTCTAGACCGGGACTACTACAACCGGCGGTACCTCTCTGCGCTCGAGCAGTTGCCGGATCGAACGGTAGCTGCCGGATACACGGCCGTGCGCGGCGAACTGCGACCGGACACGTTCCTTCTCTCGGTCACGGATGGGCACGCCGTAGTGGCAGTCGGTAATCCCGATGCCGCCGACAACGTCGCAACACTGGTTCCCGGAACCGGCTCCGGGCTGTCGGGCGTCGGCGGAGATCTGCAACGAACCAAGGCCATGTACGACTCGGCGGTGAGGGCGGCGCCAACGGAAGCCACATCAGTGATCCTGTGGTCCGGATACGACGCTCCCCCAGGCATTCCCGATGCAGCCTCGGATCAGCACGCCAACTCCGCGGCACCGAGGCTGGACAGCTTCCAGGACGGGTTACGAACCTCGCATGACGGTCAGCCGTCGCACAACGTGGTGATCGGTCATTCCTACGGCAGCACCGTCGTCGGTGCTGCGACTACCCGTGGCGCTTCTCTCGACGTCGACGAACTGGTTTTTGTCGCAAGCCCGGGCGTCGATGTCGAGAGCGTGAACGAACTGAGCCTGGACGGCGTCGACTCGGACGAGGTGGCGCGCCATGTTCATTCGACGACGGCCTTCTGGGATCCGGTCCAATTGATCCCCAAGATCCTCGGAGTCCACGGGTTCGACCCGTCGGATCCGGAATTCGGCGCGCAGATATTCGCCGGATCACCCGGGCAGCCTGGGTTCGGAGTTCACAGCGACTACTGGGAAAGCGGAAACCCCGCACTCACCGAATTGGGGCGGATCATTACCGGCCCATGAAAGAAGGCGCCGTACCGGTGAAGGTACGACGCCATCTCGGTGATGCAGGATCAGTTAGACGAGTTCGCGCTTGAGGTTGTCCAGGACCTGGGCCTGGATGCGCTGCAGACCCTTCGGGGCGAACGTGCGCTCGAAGAATCCGCCGATACCGGTGGCACCCTGCCACTGGGTGAGCGTCGTCACCGTCGTTCCGGTGCCGTTGGGGGCAACGGTCCAGGTGGTGACGAGGCTGGAGTTCGCGTCCTTCTCGGTGATGACGTTGCCGTCGACCGTAACGGTGGCCTTGACGTTGCGCGAGCGCTTTTCCGTCGCCTTCAGCGTCCACTGCGCGACGGTGCCGTCACCCTGGCCGCCTTCGACGACCTTGTAGTCGAGGTACTGCTCGGACAGGATCCGCGGGCGAACCGTCTCGTAGTCCGCGAGCGCCGCGAGCACCTTGTCGGGTGCTGCTGTGACGACTATCGAACTCATTGCATTGACCTGACCCATATGCCCTACGTCTCCTTGCTCGACCAACGCGGCTCGATACCGCGAATGACTACCCGAATCCGCACCTCGAACTGCGCAGATATTCCTTTCCATACTGCCTGCTGCGCCCGGGTATCTCGACCATCTACCCATTCCGTGTGAGCTGGTTCACCACTCGGAGCATTTACCGAGTTCGATTGCAACAACTCGATCAAATTCGGGCATTAATACCCCTCCGGATAGCTTGCACACGCAACTACCGATAGCGTCAGGGTGTGACTCTCTCGTTCAATGGGGTAGTTCAGAAGTTAGATCGAATCCGGACAAAGCAAGGCCCGGGTTCCGATGCTGCGCGTGAAATGGGGTTCGAGCAGCACAGAGAAGGCGTCGAACGCCTACTCGCGTCATACCGCGCCATTCCCGCCGATGCTTCTGTACGCCTGGCAAAGAAGACATCCAATCTGTTCCGCGCTCGCGCCAAGACGTCGGCCCCCGGCCTCGACGTCAGCGGTCTGGCAGGTGTCATCGCCGTCGATGCGCAGGCGCACACAGCCGACGTCGCCGGCATGTGCACCTACGAAGACCTCGTCGACGCGACGCTGCCCTACGGTCTGGCGCCACTGGTCGTACCTCAACTCAAGACCATCACCCTGGGCGGTGCGGTGACGGGCCTGGGCATCGAGTCCACCTCGTTCCGCAACGGCCTGCCACACGAGTCGGTGCTCGAAATCGACGTACTGACCGGGAGCGGCGAGATCATCACCGCTACGCCGGACGGCGAACACGCCGAACTGTTCTTCGGTTTCCCCAATTCCTACGGCACACTTGGCTATTCGACGCGATTGAAGATCGCACTCGAACCCGTCAAGAAGTACGTCGCCCTGCGACACGTGCGTTTCGATTCGTTGAAGAAGCTCGAAGAAACGATGGATCGCATCGTCAACGAGCGCGAGTACGACGGGATCGCCGTCGACTATCTCGACGGGGTGGTCTTCACCGATTCCGAGAGCTACCTCACACTCGGCGTACAAACCGACGAGGAAGGCCCGGTCAGCGATTACACCGACCAGGACATCTTCTACCGGTCGATCCAGCATCCGTCACTCACACAGCCCAAGACGGATCGCTTGACCATTCGGGACTACCTGTGGCGCTGGGACACCGACTGGTTCTGGTGCTCACGGGCTTTCGGTGCACAGAACCCGAAGATTCGACGCTTCTGGCCCAAGCAGTACCTGCGCAGCAGCTTCTACTGGAAGCTGATCGCCCTCGACCACAAGTACGACATCGGAGATCGCCTCGAAAAGCGCAAGGGCAAGCCCCCGCGCGAACGCGTCGTCCAGGACGTCGAGGTACCCATCGAACGAACCGCGGACTTCGTCTCTTGGTTCCTCGAGGAAATTCCGATCGAACCACTGTGGTTGTGCCCGTTGCGTCTTCGTGAGCCCAGCCCGGCCGCTGCCTCAGCTTCTCGGCCGTGGCCCCTCTACCCCCTCGAACCCAAGCGCACCTACGTCAACATCGGCTTCTGGTCTTCGGTGCCGATCGTTCCCGGCGAGCGCGAGGGGGCAGCAAATCGACTGATCGAAGAAAAGGTCAGCGATTTCGACGGACACAAATCGCTCTACTCCGACTCCTACTACTCGAAGGAAGACTTCGAGGAGCTGTACTACGGCGGCGACCGGTACATCGGACTCAAGGAACGCTACGACCCGAAATCCCGTTTATTGGATCTATTCTCTAAGGCGGTGCAACGTAAATGACCACGTTCAAAGACTCCAAAAGCCAGGACAAGCTCTCTATTGCCGAGATTCTCGAGACGCTTTCCGACGGCATGCTGCCGCTTCGATTCACCGCGTACGACGGCAGCACCGCCGGTCCCGAAGATGCCGACTACGGACTGCACCTCAAGTCGACTCGCGGAACCACTTATCTCGCAACGGCGCCCGGCGATCTCGGCATGGCCCGCGCGTACGTCTCCGGTGATCTCGAAGCCGAGGGTGTTCACCCCGGTGATCCGTACGAGATCCTGCGCATCATGGGTGACGAACTCCACCTCAAGCGCCCGTCGGCACTGACACTCGCCAGCATCACCCGCTCACTGGGCTGGGATCTGTTGCGGCCCATCGCCCCGCCGCCACAGGAACACCTTCCTCGCTGGCGTCGCGTCGCAGAAGGACTGCGTCACTCCAAGACTCGTGACGCCGAAGTCATCCATCACCATTACGACGTCTCCAACACCTTCTACGAGTACGTCCTCGGCCCGTCCATGACGTACACCTGTGCCGCCTACGACAATGCGGAACAGACGCTCGAAGAAGCCCAGGAGAACAAGTACCGCCTGGTGTTCGAGAAGCTCGGACTCCAGAAGGGTGATCGACTTCTCGACATCGGTTGCGGCTGGGGCTCGATGGTTCGCTACGCGGCCCGACGCGGTGTCAAGGTGATCGGCGTGACTCTCTCACGCGAGCAAGCGGATTGGGCACAGAAGGCGATCGAGGACGAGGGCCTCGCCGATCTCGCCCAGGTCCGTTTCTCCGACTACCGCGACGTGGCCGAGACCGGATTCGACGCAGTGTCCTCCATCGGCCTGACCGAGCACATCGGCGTCGGAAACTACCCGGCGTACTTCGAGTTCCTCAAGGGCAAGCTGCGTGAGGGTGGGCGTCTGCTCAACCACTGCATCACCCGTCCGGACAACCGAAGCAGTGCCAAGGCAGGCGGATTCATCGACCGGTACGTCTTCCCCGACGGGGAGCTCACCGGTTCGGGTCGCATCATCTCCGAGATCCAGAACGTCGGTCTCGAGGTGCGCCACGAGGAAAACCTGCGCGAGCACTACGCACTGACGCTCGCCGGATGGTGCCAGAACCTCGTCGACAACTGGGACGCCTGCGTCGCCGAGGTCGGCGAGGGAACCGCACGCGTCTGGGGCCTGTACATGGCCGGCTCACGACTCGGGTTCGAGCGCAATGTCGTTCAGCTGCACCAGGTTCTGGCCGTCAAGCTCGGCCCCAAGGGCGAGGCGCATGTGCCGCTTCGCCCGTGGTGGAAGGCCTAGGGAGCTCCGCTCCCTGTGAGTGGTTAAGGAGTCTCTGCACTCCTTAACCACTCACAGGCCCCGCAGGGGTTCTCCCCTCTTCTCTCCCAACCTCCCCGCCGCAAGACCATCTCCACCTCGTGCGCAACCTGGCACGGGGTCTTCATCACCTCGTCGAATCCGTAGACCAACCGCGGACGACCTGCCAGCTCTGCCGCGTTGTCACGACGGCGATCACGGAATGCCACCTCGGCCATGGAATGCGCCCACCGACCGTCGAGACGCACGATCAGCGGCACACCCACTTCGCTGTAATCACAATCCTCGTACAGTGTGCGACCGTCGACGCGAACCGGTGATTGGCGTCTGGCCGACGGCAACCCGTGTGCCTGCTCCACATCCACCGCATAGTGATATTCGAGAGTCGATTGCACCCCGTCTGCCAAAAGCTTCACCGCACTTTCGAGGGCCTTCCGGTATCTACGGGGTGAGCGCTCCTCCATGCGTCGGCGGATGTCCGTCAAGCGGATGCGGCCGTTGGTGACTGTGGTGATGAGGCTGACATAGGCCTCGCGCGGAGTCGGTTCTGCGACGGCCAGATCGAGTGCTGTATCAGCCTTGCCGGTGCGCGGCATCTGCTCGTCGACGCCGATGTGACGATGAGCCCTCGAACGGTGGACCACAACGCCGGGATGGAGGACAGTGCCGATCAGGGGTGATGGATGTCGGTCGGCGCCGAGGCCACGAACGAAAGTGGCGGCCTGAGAGATCGCAGACTTCCCGTACGGAACGGTGATATGCACGGGTGCAGTGCCATCCGGCCGACGCATCGACCATTCCTCAGCGGCGGTGTGATGGCTGAGCATCGACGACCCGCCGCCGTACAAGAGCGCGGCCTCGAGTACGGCATACCTGGTCAATGGGCCCGTGGTGACGGAGTAGACGCCGCGAAGAACAGTTTGCCAGCGTCCGACCTCAACTCGTTGTTTCACGCGAGAGCGAGGAAATCCGATGGTGTGAAGTTGGGTGTGAGTGACCAGTCCGTGCTGAGCATCGACGATGGCCTGCAATGCATCGATTTCTGTATGTGAAGGCATACGACGAGCCTGCAAATACATACAGAAGGATTTCGCCGAGAAAACCAATCTGTGGATAAAGCTGTGCGCGGTTAGGAAGTGTTGAGACTCCCTAACCGCGCACGGGGGCTATGCCCCTAGCGAAGCCGGCGGGGTGAACCGCGGGCCGTACTGCGCAGCGAGTTCCTTTGCGCGAGCGACGAAGCCGGCCGTGCCGCCCTCGTATCCGACGATGAACTGGTGAACGCCACCGGTCCAGGCCGGGAATCCGATGCCCATGATGGAGCCGATGTTGGCGTCCGCCGTGGTGATCAGGACGTTCTCGTCGAAGCACTTCTGCGTCTCGATCGCCTCGATGAACAGCATGCGGTCGATGAGGTCCTGGATCGGGGCGTCGGAGGTTCCGGAGTTGAAGTTCTCGCGGAGTCCAGACCACAGGCCGGTGCGCTTGCCCTCGGCGTAATCGTAGAAGCCGGCTCCACCGAGCTTGCCCTTACGATCGAACTTCTCGACGAGGGTGTTGATGACCTCGCCGGCCGGATCTGCCGGCAGTTCCTTGCCCTCGGCCTTGGCGGCGTCGGCAGATTCCTTGCGGATCTTCTGCATGAGGGTGAGGTTGAGCTCATCCGAAAGCTGAAGCGGCGCAGCCGGGTAACCGGCCTGCATACCGGCCTGCTCGATGGTGGCAGGCTCGACACCCTCGGCGAGCATGCCGATGGCCTCGTTGATGAAGGTGCCGATGACACGTGAGGTGAAGAAGCCACGCGAGTCGTTGACCACGATCGGCGTCTTGCGGATCGCCTGGACGTAGTCGAACACGCGAGCCAGAGTCTCGTCGGAAGTCTTCTCACCGCGGATGATCTCCACCAGCGGCATCTTGTCGACGGGCGAGAAGAAGTGGATGCCGATGAAGTCTTCCTGACGCTTCACGCCGGTGGCGAGACCCGTGATGGGCAGCGTCGAGGTGTTCGAGCCCAGCAGTGCCTTGGGATCGACGATGTCCTCGATCTCCTGGAACACCTTGTGCTTGAGTTCCTGGCTCTCGAAGACCGCTTCGATGACGAAGTCGACGCCGGCGAAATCTGCCGGGTCAGCCGTCGGGGTGATCTTGGCGAGGAGTGCGTCGGACTTCTCCTGCGTGGTCTTGCCGCGCGAGAGTGCCTTGGCCTCAATGCCTTCGGCGTACGCCTTGCCCTTGTTGGCAGCCTCGATGCTGACGTCCTTGAGGACGACGTCGAAGCCGGCCTTCGCGGAGACGTACGCGATGCCCGCGCCCATCATGCCCGCGCCGAGGACGCCGACCTTCTTGATGGTGGACTTCTCGATGCCTGCCGGACGTGAACCGCCGCTGTTGATCGACTGCAGGTCGAAGAAGAACGCCTGAATCATGTTCTTCGCGACGCGGCCGGTCACCAGCGAGGTGAAGTAGCGAGCCTCGATGAGGAGCGCGTTGTCGATGTCGACCTGCGAGCCTTCGACGGCTGCGGCCATGATGGCGCGCGGAGCCGGCATCGGAGCACCCTTGAGCTGCTTACGCAGGTTCGCGGGGAACGCCGGAAGGTTGGCAGCGAATGCCGGGGTGGACGGGGTTCCGCCAGGGATCTTGTAGCCCTTGACATCCCACGGCTGAACGCCGCCTTCGGGGTTGGCCTTGATCCATGCCTTCGCAGCCGGAACCAGTTCTTCTACCGAGCCGACGACCTCGTCGATGAGGCCGACTTCCTTGGCCTGAACGGGTCCACGCTGCTGCCCCTGGAGCAGGACGCCCATGAGCGCGTTCTGCAGACCGAGCATCCGCACGGTGCGCACGACGCCGCCGCCGCCGGGCAGCAGGCCGAGGGTGACCTCGGGCAGGCCGATCTTGACGCCCTTGACGTCTGCCGCGATGCGGTGGTGGGTCGCGAGAGCGATCTCGAGGCCGCCGCCGAGCGCCGCGCCGTTGATGGCGGCGACTACCGGCTTGCCGAGAGTTTCGAGGCGACGCAGGTCTGCCTTGATCTCGACGCTGTGGTTGTAGATCTCCTCGGCCTGCTCGGGGCCGACCTTGATCATGTTCTTGAGGTCGCCACCGGCGAAGAAGGTCTTCTTGCCTGAGGTGATGACGGCACCGGTGATGGAGTCCTTCTCGGCGACCAGACGGTCGACGGTGGCCTTCATCGACGCGATGTACGCGTCGTTCATGGTGTTTGCGCCCTGGTTGGGATCGTTGATGGTGAGCACGACGATGCCGTCGGCGTCCTGGTCCCAGTTGATGATGTTCTGATCAGTCACTTTGCTTGACTCCTGGTAAGCCTCGTTGGAAGGACGGACGCCGCGTCAGACGCGCTCGATGATGGTGGCAACGCCCATACCGCCGCCGATGCACAGGGTGATGAGGGCGCGCTTGCCGCCACGACGCTCGAGCTCGTCGACCATCGTTCCGGTGATCATCGCGCCGGTTGCACCGAGCGGGTGACCCATGGCGATCGCGCCACCGTTGACGTTGAGCTTCTCGTCCGGGATGTTCAGGTCCTTCTGGAACTTCAGGACGACGGAAGCGAATGCCTCGTTGATCTCGAAGAGGTCGATGTCGTCGACCGTCAGGCCGGCAGCTGCCAGAACCTTCTTCGACGCCGGCGTCGGGCCGGTGAGCATGATGGTGGAGTCGGCGCCGCTGGTGGCGGTGGCGACGACGCGAGCGCGCGGCGTCAGACCCATGTCCTTGCCGGCCTGCTCGCTACCGACGAGCACGAGGGCAGCGCCGTCGACGATTCCCGAGCTGTTGCCGCCGTGGTGAACGTGGTTGATCTTCTCGACCCAGTGGTACTTCTGCAGCGATACGGCGTCGAATCCGCCGATTTCACCGATCACACCGAACGCGGAAGCCAGGCCGGCAAGGTTCTCGGCCGTGGTGCCCGGACGCATGTGCTCGTCGTTGTCGAGGATGGTGATGCCGTTGATGTCCTTGACCGGCACTACCGACTTGGCGAAGTATCCGCCGGTCCACGCCTTGGCGGCGAGGTCCTGCGAGCGCACGGCGTATGCATCGACGTCGTCACGCGAGAAGCCCTCGATGGTGGCGATGAGGTCTGCGCCGACGCCCTGCGGCACGAAGTAGTTGTCGTAGTTGGTGGCGGGGTCGAGCGCCCACGGTCCACCGTCGGATCCCATCGGAACGCGGGACATCGACTCGACGCCACCGGCGATCACCAGTTCGTCCCAGCCGGACCGAACCTTCTGAGCTGCCATGTTGACGGCTTCGAGGCCGGAAGCGCAGAAACGGTTGAGCTGAACGCCGCCGACGGTGTCCGGCAGTCCCGCATCGTTGACTGCAACGCGGGCGATGTCCATTCCCTGATCGCCAACGGGGGTGACGACGCCCAGGATGAGGTCGGAGATCCGATCCTCGTCGAGGTCGGGAAAGCGCACGCGCAGTTCCTGGATCAGACCCGTGACCAGCGAGATCGGCTTGACCGAGTGCAACGACCCGGTCTTCTTGCCGCGGCCTCGCGGGGTACGGATGGCTTCATAAATGAATGCCTCTGTGGTCACTGTGAGGTGTTCCTTCCGTGTAATTCGTCGAACCGGTCTGCAGATCGTCCGCGCCGCCTTCGGTGGTGGCGCATGGCCGAGGTACAGACCTCAGCCCTTTCACTGTAGAACGTGTTCCAAATTCATGGGAAGGACCGAAGCGATCCTGCTAGGTGACCGAGGTGATCCGACGCGCGAACGCCTGCCCGCTTCGGTTCATTTCGAGAGCGCCCCCGGAAGCACTCACGGCACGATGCGATACGGCAACATCATGTCGTGATCTTCGTGATCGAGTAGATGGCAATGCCACACGTATCCCTGGAGCCGACCGGTGTTACTCGCGTCGTGGTTGCTCATGCCGTGATGCCCGTTTCCCTGATGCGCCTGATCACCGCCCGTCATCCCACCGCCCGTCATCACAGCGCTCGGAAGACGATCGAACATCGCGTCGGGATCGAAACCCAGCTCATCCTCGGTGGGGAATCGCACGATGATCCGGGTGACAGTGCCGCCGTCCACCCTGACGGTGTCCTTCATCCCCGCTTCCCACGGCGCCGGCGCGATCATCGGCCCCGCCTCGAACCCGTCGGGCGACGGAGTCCACTTGTTGCCGATCACCGGCTGCGGATGGCGGATCAAGTACTCCAGCGTCCGCATCGGTGTCCTGCCGAGAATCCGGAAATTCACCAGGTGCAGGTGTATCGGATGCGGGTCCGGCGTGGTGTTGACGATGTTCCACTGCTCGACGGTGCCTTGCCGCGGCCTCTCGACGTCCGTGGTGCTGAACGTCAGGTTGTTCAGCGTCATCTGAGCCGGTGGATTCCGCAGTTCCAGTTGCTGGCTCACTGTCACCGTGCGAATTACCGTCGGCTGCTCCAACGGGGCGAGAACGTCACGTTGTCGGCGCCTACCGCGCAGTTGCGACGGAACACCACCGGTGAATCCGCGCCTGGAGTCGCCGCGGAACCGGCAGAACAGCGGCATAGTCACTTCACCGATGACAGCAGCGGGCAGCGGGGGCGCCTCGTCGTTGCGGAGCTCCACCGTCGAACCCTCCGACAGTCCGGTGAAATCGACGAGGAGGTCGTACCGCTCCCCCGGTGCGCAGCGGAAGGCATTGACCGCGACGGGTGCGTCGAGCATTCCGGCGTCGTTGCCGATGACCCAGAACGTCATCATGTTCGAGAAGTGAAGATTCCACACACTTGCCGACGACGCATTGACGATGCGGAAGCGGTAAAGGCCCCGAGCCACAGACAGTTCCGGCCACACCTTGCCGTTGACCAAGCCGACGTCGCCAACCGCGCCGCCTTCCCACGATCCTTCCGGGATCAAGATGGTGGATCGGCCGTTCTGGGCGCCTGTCGGCGTGAAGATCTTCTCCTGCAGGATCAACGGGATCTCGAATTCCTCGGCCGGCAACCCCAACGGATTTCCCAGTTTGCCGGTGTCGAATTCATCCCTGATCAGATAGTTGCCGATCAGACCGGCGTAGACGTTGAGCCGGGTGATGCCCATCGCGTGATCGTGATACCAGAGGTGGGCGGCTTCCTGACCGTGCGAAAAGTGATGCATCGCAGCCTGTCCCGGCATCACCAGCAGTTCCGGGTGGCCGTCGCTCTCAGGTGAAGTGACTCCACCGTGCAAGTGCAACGACGTCGGCGGGTTCGCACGAAAGTCGGTCTGCATTCCGTGCAGCGTCATATCCATGTCCGCTGCCAACGGATGTCCGGTCAGATCGTTCTCGAACGTCAACATGATCGGCTCGCCGGAATGCGCCTCGACGGTCGGGCCCAGATAACCGCCACCGATCTCTCCGCTGCGGTACGACAGTGCCGGGGACGATGGAAAATCCCGATGAAAGGCATGTTGCCCCACTTGCGCTGTCAGCGTGATCTCGTTTCCGGAAAGCGTCGACAACGAGGGTAGTTCGTCACAAAACGGCTCGAACTCCGGCGAATGAAAAATCAACGGCGACTCGATGTCCGCGCTCCCGGTTGGAACAGCACTTGCCTTTGCACCCAATGCAACCGCCACCGTGCCGACTGCCGACCCCTTCAGAACCGACCTTCTCGAAACCCCGATACCCATACATACCCCTCCCCATCGAAACGGGTTGCGTTCTCCGGCAAGGAAAACGCAACCCGTCTCTCCACTTCGATCTCGGAAAATCCCCCGTCTACTTTCCGTCGATCGCCTCCAGCACCGAATCGATCAGTGACTGCGGAAGTTTCGACGGCGGAGAGATTTCCAGTTCTCCCGGAGCGCCCGGCATCGTCCAGACAGTTCTGTGCCGAGCGATCGCGAGCTTCTCCCGTGATCCGTCCTGATTGACCTTGAAGTACTCGAACTCGAGGTCGATCCCCCTCTCGTAGAGGGCAGTCAAGGACATCGTGACCAGGACGTCGTCGAACGGCATGACCTCGCGCAGATGCTCAACTCTGGTGTGCACACAACGCAGTTCCCCGAGAGCGCCTCTGGCCGCCATGGCCTCACGCTGAGAACGGGCGAGGAACTTGTCCCGAACCCTCGACTGCCAGATGTAATAGTTACCGAAGTAGATGTTGCCCACGACGTTTCCGTCCTGCATCGTCGTCGAGAACACCTCGGATTCGAGCAGGTACGGATTGCGCGGCACCATCGGAGCCGAGCGGATCAAGGAACCACGATCGACGTCCTTCGGTTGTGTGGGGACAGCGACGTTCTTCGCCCCCGTCGGAATCGTCATCGGCTCGATGAAATCGTGGAAGTACTGCGGCATCGGCCGTGCCGCCACCACACCGTGGGAGAGGATTTCCACCCACGTCGTCTGCATCGCACTCCACCCGATGTGAGTGCGCGTCTCGCCGTCGACCCGGCACCATTCGACATGCAGATTGGTGGTTGCCCGATCCGGACCGGTGAGCTCGGTGATCCAGATCGTCCCCTCGACAATGTCGTCGGTGTACAGGTTCGCATCGATGAACACCTCGGAGTTGTTGGTCACCATGCCCCAACGGCCCGTCGCCATGTCCTCCACGATCTGCTTCGAGATCGGTCCGGTTCCCCTCTCTCGCAAAGCGCCCAACCACAGCGCGAAGCTCGCGAACCCCACTGATCCACCGACGTTGCACGCGTCCCGGAACCCGACGGGGAACCGGATCGACACCGCCGGATAGCCGCTCCGGGCCACCACATGCACGTCGGAGCCGTAGGCCATCGGATCGAACTGCGCGAGAGACTTCGCCGACAACGGGCCGGTGTCGAACTGTGGTGCCGGGTCCTGCGCCGACTCTTCGGCATCCGCCTCGTCCGAAACACGCTCTTCGGCATCCGCCTCATCGGTCACGAAAGCGAGAATCCGCTCCTCGTTGTCCGTCAACAGAGCCGGAAAGGTCAGAACCACCACGCTTCCCTCTGCGCCGCCGCGGAAGGTCACTGCGTCTTCCTCCCTGGCGCCCATCGCCAGAGAAACCGACATCTGCCCCGTGGCCTTTCGGATCGCCTCGGCCGCCGCCCACAGCCTGGTTCCCGCACGATCGAGTGATTCGCCGCCTGCGATCAACTCGTCGAGCAGCGGAATCCGCGCCGAACCCAGAAGCGCCTTCCACTGCACGACGGTTCGGGAGCGAATCGGTTCGATGTCACACCCCTGAGGCCAGTCGCCGGCCGAACTGAGTGACTTGCTGCCGTCGTGCGAGAGCGAGACATCCACAGAGGGCGGAATATCACCGACAACGACGGGCTTTCCGGTTTCCTGCCATTCGATGGCAAAGGCATTACTCATTTGATCACCACATCCTCATCGAGATGAATGTTCACGGCCGCCTCGGCGATCGGTTTCTCCTGCTCGTGGCGTTCCGACTTGGTCAACTCGTGAATCCCCGGGGTGTGCGCGACCACAACCCGCGGGCTCTTCACTCCCAACGCCCGGCTGTGTTGCGCGAGCTTGTCGAGAATGATCTGTGCGTCGCGCGCAGTCGGATCCGCGATTTCCTCAGCCGTAGGACGGCTTTCGTCGTGGGAGAGAATCTGGGAGCGATATCCCTCGAGCTGCATCACCACTCGTCCGTCCTTCACCACCGCCACGTCGGCTTGCATGTGGGTCTCTGTCTGCACCTTGTCGTAGGCGTACGCGGTGAACGAACGAGCCTCGAATCGTCCGTCGTACATGTCGATTCGCGCAATGTTGACCGGAAGGCAGATCTCCCGCGGAACCATGATCTGGCCCGATTGGAGCAGGGAATCGAGGAAATACGGATCACCGAGGAGATGCTGCTTACGGTCGGCTCGCGAAATAGCACTGAAGAGAATGTGCTCGGAATCGAGGCTCGAGATCTCATCGAGTCGGCGGAAATCGCCCTCCTGGAACAGCAACCACGAGTAGAGGTCGTCCAACGGATCGATGTCGAGCACAGGTCGCGGCAACTCCTTCTCGAACTCCGGCAGTGATTCGTCCAGCCCGAAGATGAAGTCGGCCGAGAAATGGGGCCGCCCGTACCCGGTCCGTTCGGTGCCGATCGTGACATGCACCCGCGTTCCTGCGGCATCACGATCCTGCTCCACGACGCTTGCCTTGATCTCGACTCTGGTGCCCTCGACCGTGTCGACGACGATCGGTCGATCCAGTTTGATGTCGTCGATGCGGACGCGACCCAGGGTCACGCGTCCCGTGACATACGCCGCCGCCTGCGACATCGCCTCGAGCCCGAACACCGTCGGAAGCAGCGCCGATCCCTTCCAGACATGATCGAGGACAAAGGGATCCGCCGACGTGGACAACGTCGTCCGGGTCACCAGTTCTACCTGAGGCTCGAATGTCACCACTTGGTCGATGTAGCGCGACACCGCCGGCAGAGCCGGTGCTGCAGGCGCCCAGGTGTCGAGACCGCCGAGTCGACTGGTCACGACGATACGACTCGCCTCGGGTCCGCTGTCGACCAGGCGAAGGAAATGATCCACTCCCGCAGCCGTCGAAATCGGCATGACACCCATCTTCGCGAGGTGGTTGACACTGCCCATGCGGGCGCCCATTCCGGTCTCTCCCCACACGCTGTACGCGAGTGAGAACGTCCGAGTCTTCGGGTGCCTGGCGGCATACCGCACCACCATTTCGTCGAGAAGCTCGTTTCCGTATGCATACCAACTGTTTCCGGGCATACCCGTGAATCCGATGATGGAAGAGAAGCCCACGAACAGCTTCAAGTCACGATCAGCGAGCGCTTCGACGAAGTTGGCTGCGCCCAGGACCTTAGGTGCAACCTCCTTGAAAGCCGCAGCGCTGTCGACTCTCTCGAACCGCCGCGGAACATTTGCCCCCGCACCGTGGACAAACCCGGTGATCGGCCCCACCTCGACCTCGATCTGGGCGACGACGCCGGCCACCGCCGCGGCATCCGTGACGTTGCAGCGATAGTAGTGAGCGCTCAAACCGGCAGACGTGAAGTCCGCAAGAGTGGAGGCGATTTCGTCGCCCGCTTGTCGCTGAGAGCTTCCGATCAGCACCAGTTCGGCGCCGGTCTTTCGACCGAGGGCCAGAGCACATTGGGCCATGATGCCTTTCGCGCCACCGGTCACGACCACGACATCCGAACTTCCCAATCCGCTTTCGCGGACGGTGTAGTCGTTGGAGGCGAGAACCCGCGGTTGCAGTGCCGTGCGTCCCATCTCGGCGTCGTAAGTCGCGAACACATAGGGTGCAACCGAATCCAACTCGGAGACGACAGTGGCTGCCACCTCCGCGTCCGCAGTCGAGCCGTCGAATCCTATGACGCGCACATCCAGTTCGGGACGCTCGTGATGCACCGAAGCGGTGAAAGCCGCCACACTCGGCACCGGCGCTGGATTGCTCAACTCGACATCGGTGAACTGAACCACTGCCAATGTGGTTCGCGCGCCTCCACTTTGCTGCGCCGGAACTATCTTGTACATGTGTTCGATCCCACGGCGCAAGCCGCTTTCGGTGACGGAATCATCGGTCACGCCCGGCATTACGGCAACCACGTGGTGTGCATTCGCAGTAGTGCTGTCGGAGAATGTGCGAATGTCGACCTGAGCGCCACGACCTCGAAGTTCGGATTCCAACCTTCCGACCAAACCAGCGTCGTCACCGATGACGACAAACGTCGTGTCCGTGAGGTCTCGGACTCCGTGCAACGCTGTCTCGCTCCGAACCTTTTCCAGGGTGTAATCGCGAACCCAGGTGAAGCTGTCGGCTGATATACCCTTTGCCTTCGCCGGCAGCGCTCGCGCAGCCGGCTGCTGCTGCCCCGACTTCTCCTTCGCGGACCGATCGAGCACTTCGATCAGTTCACCCAGGCTGACGTTGACGAGTTCGGCCGGATCCAGGTCACCCTGAACACCCAATCGTGTTGCCACCGTCGCGATTGCATCGGCGGCCTTGATCGAGTCCATGTTCAGGTCGTCCAGAAGGTGGAGATCGACGTCGAGAGACTCCACCGGAAATCCGGTGTCCTCCGCGATTACCTCGAGCAGTATTCGCGACACGTCCGACTGCGCCGAACTCGCTGCTGGAACGGCAGAACCGGGATGCGGTGATGCCGCAAGGATCAGCGATGCTGCTTCTCCGATGGTGGCGTTGGCCAACTCGGCAGGGTCGAGGTCGACAACCTCGAACTGATGTGCAACCTTCGAAATAGCCTCTGCCGCACTGATCGAGTCGAGATTCAGATCATCGAGCAGACGCAGATCCGTCGTGATCGACTCGGCGGGGAATCCCGTCGTATCGGCGAGGATCCTGATCAGCTCACTTTCCACGGACCCAGCGCCCGCGACAGCCGGCTCTTCGACTACCGGAGCCGAAACCGGCGAAGGAGCTTTCGCTGCTACAGATTCGTGGCCGTTGGTGACTGCCCGCGAAGTCGGAGCAGATGGAACAGATGGAGAAGACGGAGAAGTCGCTCCACTGCCTACATCCGCGCGAATGACGTCGACGAGGAAGGTCCCGCGTCGGCTCAGGTAATCGGCCAGCGCCGCAGCCGGATCCCCGCCGGACGTACCAAGTGCGAGCGGTTCGGGAGCAGAGGTAACCGTCAGCTTCGCCTCGGCCAGGTTCTCGATGAATACCTTCTGATCGGCAGGAACGAATTCGCGCACGAACCGGCCGTCGAAAAGTTCGTTCCAGCGGACCTGAGCGCCGTGTACGTACATCGCGGCCAGTGCGACGTTGAAGTCCTCGTCGCGTCCGGACTTGGACGCAACGGGGAAGCAGCGCACGCCGTCGGTCCCATTGATCGCCTTGGTGAGCCCGGTCAGCACACGGCCGGGTCCGACCTCGACGAGCAGGTCCACTTCCTGCGAGATCCCACTTACCGTCTTGACCCAGTCAACCGGTGAGACAACCTGTTTGGTGACCAGTTCGCGAAGTGCCAGTGGCGTCTGTACGCGTTCCCCTTCGACGCAGGAATACACGGGGCAAGTCAACGAATCAACTTGCTCGTCAACGGGCGCAGTGGACTTCAGCTCCCGTTCGGCCTCGTTCATCATCTCGGAGTGGAAAGCATTCGACACGGCAAGCGCCTGAGCCGACACTCCGCGGGTCTTCGCGATGGCAACCACATCGTCGACCGCGTCTTTGGTACCCGAAACCACACTCTGCGTGGGCGTATTCAGATTCGCGACGGTCGCGTAACCCTTTGCCTCCGCGATGATCGCCTCAGCCGTCGATCGGTCGCAGGTCAGGCTCGCCATTGCGCCGTTTCCACCACCACTGACAGCCATGGCCGCACCCTTCGCCGCAGCCAAGGTGATCAGCGTCTTCTGGTCGTAAGCTCCGGCCGCGTAGAGCGCAGTCAACTCCCCGAGACTGTGGCCGGCGACAGCACTGGGTGTGACACCCAATCGGCGGAGGTACTCGAACCAGAGCAGCGACGCCAAGGCGACGGCGGGCTGGGTGAACTGTGTCTGGGCGAGGTCCCGCTTCCACTTCGCCAATTCCGCAGCGTCTGCGCTCTTGACCGGGTTCCGCAGAATCCGCGGCGTGATCGCCTCCGCTCCAACTCCCTCCAACCAGCCGTCCGCCTTGGTCGCCAGTTCGCGCGCCCACTCGAAGCGCTCGATCAGCACGCGAGCCATCTCGAGTTGTTGGGATCCCTGTCCAGGGAAGAGGAATCCGATGTCGTGGCGGACGCTGTTCGAAATCGAGATCTCGTTGCTCACCACCTTGACCTGGCCGGAAGCTGGAGCGGAGTTCTCGCAGATCACGGCAAGCTGACGCATGCGTTCGGCCAACTGCGCGGGACGTCCGGCCACCACTGCGGCACGGAAGGGCGCGGTCGGCGAGATCACTCGCGAGAGTTTCGCCGAAAAGTCCAGCAGCTCGGCAACACTCAACGGAACCGCCAGATCTGCAACATCCCGCGCTCGGGTCGCCAAGTCCACCGCGGAATCTGCAGAGAGTACAAATACCTCGGTGTCCTGATACGACGCCATCATCGTGCGGACGTCTTGCGAGGGTGTCAGCTTGCTGGACGGTGCATCAGCCGATTCGATCGCGACGTGGCAGTTGATACCGCCGAAACCCATGGCTTGCGCACCGGCACGCATCTTCTCCGACGAATCTCTGATCTCGCCGTTGACAAGCGGAAAGAGTGCCGGTGCTTCGGTTCCGAACGCCGGGTTCGGGTCGGTGCAACCGGCGAGCGGCGGAAGGATTCGTTGATTGACGGCCATGGTCGCCTTGATCAGCGCAAGGATGCCCGACGCCGCCTTCGTGTGCCCGATCAGCGACTTCAGTGAGGTCATGCCGATGCTACGAGCCTCGACTGGTCCGTCCGTCTGCGCGGCCTGCTGGACGCCGGCCAGTTCGACAGGGTCCCCGACGGGAGTACCAGTTCCGTGTCCTTCGACAAAGGCAACCTCGCTGGCCGCGAATCCCGCTCCCGAGTATGCGCGACGGATCATTTCGGCCTGAGTTTCGGCGCGGGGCTTGGTAATTCCACCCTTGCCATCGGTGGAGATGCCCCAGCCGCGAATCGTCGCGTACACGTAGTCGCCGTCCGCCCTGGCGTCCTCGAGTCGTTTCAAGGCCACGAATCCGCAACCTTCACCCGGGATGAATCCGCTTCGGCTTGCGTCGTACACGTTCATGTCGCCGCGTGTCAGTGCACCCAAACGGGCGAATCCCACCAGTTCCAAAGGATCCAGGCTGACGTCGACTCCACCTGCCAATACGAAGTCGGCCGCGCCGGACGCCAGCTTTTCGGCTGCAGTCGCCACCGCGAGCATTCCGGACGCGCACGCACCGTCCACGACGTACCCGCCGCCGTTGAAGTCGAGGTAATTGCAGATACGGCCGGCGATCGTATTCGACAACATGCCGGCCAGAGTGTCTTCACTCGGCTCCACCAACGGGCCTTTGTAGACCTCTTCCATCGTCTCGGCGAGAGCATCGGCGACGGAACTGTCCAACTGGCGCGCTTCGGCTGCCACAGCGAGTGCGCGCTTGACGTAAGGCCAACGCAAACGCATCGACCACATCCGGGATTCTTCACCGGTGAGGGAGTTGCCGACGATTGCGGCGCTGCGTCCAGTTGGCACCGATCCTCGGCTGTAGCCCGCGTCCGTCAAAGCCCCGAGTGCTGTTTCCAGCGCCAACCAGTGTGTGAGATCTGTCGACTTGAAGGTTCGCTCCGGTATCCGGCGACCGACCCAGTCGAATTCGAAACCGTCCATGAACGCGCCGCGGTCGGCGTATGTCTTGTCGACGTCGTCAGGGCTCGCGCTCCAGTAGTCGTCGAGCGACATCCGCGACTCGGGAAACTTTCGGAATTGCATCCGTCGCGCGAGGACGTTCTCCCAAAATCCTTGCAGATCATGGGCACCGGGAGACCACATGCTCATCCCGACTATCGCGATCGCGGGATTAGTTGAATCTTCAGTCATCTTACACTTCCTATTTTCGCGCGCATCCACGGGAGACTCAATCGACCGAAGACTAACCACGCGTTCAGCCGTGTGTAAAACGCAGATTCACCTCAAGGCATAAACAAATAACAAAGGTCGTTCAGCTCCGTGAACATGTATCAGCAATTTGACAGCAATCGAGAGTTAGCTGTAACTCGGAGTTACTTATTTGCTTCGTCGCCGGTCAAGCAGTGGTTTGAACATCCGTACCGGACACGGGTTTCACGGCCACCGTTTTCTCGAGATCGGCAAATGCTCAGTTGAGTGCGCACCGAAATGCCGCAATGCCGAATATGTGGCCAATTCGCCGAATGTCCCAAATTGGTCGATCACCGCAAAACAAACATCCGACAACTATCAATCTGAACATTCGTGACACACCGAGAATTAGCAACAGCACGCGAATGTCGATCAGACAACGAGAAATTCCAGATATTCTTCGGCGACCATCGTCCGAATCGATGTTTCGTTACACCGGAATTGAGCGAACGAATGTGCCAGCAAACCGGCCACACACAATTCAGCTTTGCCGGGCCGAGTCGGTGCCCTTTCGACACGTGCGCACACAAAAGGAACGGCACTTATAACAATTCGATCACACAGTGGTGCCGCGGCATTCCGACAGCCGTTTCACGCGCACGGACCGAGTCGGCAACTCAGCTTTCGAGGCGGCGTGCCCCGAGGACGTCCTTGAGGAGTTCCTTTGCAACGTCCTCGGGATCACGTCTGGCAGTCGGATCAGCGGGCTCAGCCGCCTCCGCGAACATCTCGTCCTCGTCCTCCGGCGTTGCAGGCGGAGGAGTTGCCTCGTAGTCGACCTCAGGAGCAGGGGCCGGTCCAGGGTCTTCCGGATAGTCGGGGGCCTCAGGCGGCGGAATGTCGTCCGAATCTCCGCGCTGGGGCTGCGGGGCCTTGGGCTGCTGCGCTGCACGCTCCTGACTGGGGCGCGAGAAGCGGGGCGCAGCGGCCGGGCGGCTCGCAGCTTCTGTCGCCTTGGGTGCGCTCGATGCTGCCGGCGCTGTGGGCGCACCTTCTTGGTACTCGACTTGCCAAGTGCCACCGAACATCTCGGCAAGGACCTCGCAGATGACCGCCGCGTTGTGCGGTTGCGTCACACGAGCACCCAGGACCGGCGAGCCGTGAGCGATGACCACAACATGTCCACGCACGTCGTGAACCGTCGCAGCGGACAGCATGGCCGGAAGAACCTTGTTTCGTTCACCGACCTTGTTGCGCAAGGTGTTCCACGATTCACGGAGGGTCTCGACTGTGGGGCCCGCCGAGACCGGCGCAGCTTCCGCAGCCGCCGGCTCCTCGTACTCGGGCTCGGGCTCGTAGTCGGGTTCCGGCTCGGCAAGCCCGATCAGCTCTTCCGCTTCGACCGGAGCAGGAGCCGGTGGTTCAACCACAGGAGCTTCAACCACTGGAGCTTCCGCAACCGGCGATTCCACGATCTCGACGGTGGGAGGCTCGACCACGGGAGCTGCCGCTGCCGGAGGTTCGACGACAGGAGCCTCGACGACCGGCGGCGCCGCCGGAGCCGGGGCGGCTGGTTCCGGCCGTGCCTCAGGCTCGGCCTTGCGTTGGGAGGGCCGTTGGAACTTGGAAGCAATCTCCGGTTCGAGCGGCGGCACAGTCGGTGCCGGCGTTGCTGCCGCGCGAGGGGCAGCGGCAGCCGCGACTCCGGCAGCCGGAATACCTTGTTCCAGGCGCTCGAGCCGCTGCAACACAGCCGACTCGGTGTCGGAGGCCGAAGGAAGCAGCATTCTCGCGCACATCACTTCGAGCAGCAGCCGCGGCGCCGTCGCCCCACGCATTTCACTGAGACCAGCGTGGACGGTTTCGGCGAAACGGGTGAGCGTGGCCGGGCCGACTCGCTGAATCTGTTCACGCATCGTGACCAGCTCGGCCTCCGGCGCATCGACCAACCCTCGTTCGCTGGCATCGGAGACTGCCTGCATCAAAATGAGATCGCGTAGACGTTCGAGGAGATCGAGCGCGAATCGGCGTGGATCGTGACCGGCGTCCATCACCCGATCGACAGTGCCGAACAAGGCGGCTCCGTCACTGGCAGACAGGGCGTCTACTGCTTCGTCGATGAGCGCGACGTCGGTGACTCCGAGAAGAGAGAGCGCCCGCGGATACGTGACACCTTCTTCGCCGGCTCCCGCGAGCAACTGATCGAGGACACTCAACGAGTCGCGAGGCGAACCACCGCCAGCCTTGATGACCAGGGGATAAACAGCAGGCTCGACCGGCACGCCTTCCTGGGCGCAGATCTTTTCCAGGAGTCCGCGCATGGTCGACGGCGCCAACAGGCGGAACGGGTAGTGGTGTGTACGCGAACGGATGGTCGGGAGAACCTTTTCCGGTTCCGTCGTCGCAAAGATGAAGATGAGGTGCTCCGGCGGCTCTTCGACGATCTTGAGCAGCGCGTTGAAGCCCGCCGCCGTCACCATGTGTGCCTCGTCGATGATGAAGACGCGGTAGCGAGAAGCGGCGGGGGCGTGGAACGCCTTGTCTCGGAGTTCTCGGGTGTCGTCGACGCCACCGTGACTTGCGGCGTCGAGTTCCGTCACGTCCAGGTTGCCTGTGCCGCCCGGGCCAAGCGAAACGCACGAGTCGCATACATCGCACGGCGTCGACGTCGGTCCCTGCTCACAGTTCAGCGAACGCGCCAGGATTCGCGCCGACGACGTCTTTCCACAGCCACGCGGGCCGGAAAACAGATAGGCATGGTTGATGCGTCCGGTGTCGAGGGCCGTGCTGAGCGGTGCGGTGACATGCTCCTGCCCCACCACCTCGGCGAAGGACGCGGGTCGATACTTCCGGTACAGGGCCACGCGCAAAGACTACCGGCGACCCACGACAGGTGATCCGGTGCGGGTGCAACGCCGACTTCTCCCGAAACATGTTCGCAACACAATCGCAGTGCGGAGGAAACCGCACGCACCCATCGTGGGTTCCGTGCACGCGGGCTGGTCCGCATGCGTGAGGAGAAAACTGTGCCCGCCACCATCGATGCCGGAGCAACTGCCTGGTTGCTCGTCAGTACTGCACTCGTACTTCTGATGACGCCAGGACTCGCGCTCTTCTACGGCGGCATGGTCCGCTCGACCGGCGTACTCAACATGATCATGATGAGCTTCGTCTCCATCGCACTCGTCACGGTCGCGTGGTTGTTCGTGGGCTACAGCCTCGTGTTCGGCGACGATCACGGTGGCATCATCGGCGGACTCGAACACATCGGCATGGCGGGCATCGACCCGTCGACCGTGCACGGGAATGTCCCGGAAGTGTTGTTCGCAACCTTCCAATTGACGTTCGCAATCCTTACTGCAGCACTCATCAGTGGTGCGATCGCCGACCGCGCGAAGTTCTCCGCCTGGATGATCTTCGTCCCCATCTGGTCCTTGCTCGTCTATGTCCCCGTCGCTCACTGGGTGTGGAATCCGCAGGGATGGCTCGCCCAGATGGGCGCACTCGACTACGCCGGTGGCCTCGTGGTCGAAATCGTGTCCGGAGCGTCAGGCCTGGCATTGGCACTGGTCCTCGGCCAGCGGATGGGTTTCAAGGCCGAGTCGATGCGTCCGCACAATCTGCCGTTCGTCCTGCTCGGCGTCGGTCTGCTCTGGTTCGGTTGGTTCGGATTCAACGCCGGGTCGGCCCTTGCGGCCGACGGTATGGCCTCGCAGATCTTCCTCAACACACTCGTCGCCGGCTGTACCGGACTACTCGGCTGGCTGTTCGTCGAGCAGAACCGTGACGGACACCCCACGACGTTCGGCGCAGCTTCGGGTGTCGTCGCCGGTCTGGTCGCGATCACCCCGTCGTGCGGAACGGTGAACATGTTCGGTGCGCTCGTCATCGGTCTGATCGCGGGCATCGTCTGCTCGTACGCCGTGGGATGGAAGCACAAGCTCGGCTACGACGACTCCCTCGACGTCGTCGGCGTGCACCTCGTCGGCGGAATCGTCGGCTCGTTGCTGATCGGACTCCTCGCGACGGCCGTGATGACGGGCGGTCCGGAAGGTTTGTTCTTCGGCGGTGGATTCGCGCAGCTGGGCAAGCAGTTCGTCGGTGTCGTCGTGGTCGCGCTCTATGCCTTCGGTGTGACCTACGGTCTCGGAAAGCTCATCGACAAGACCTTCGGCTTCCGTATTTCGCGTGAAGACGAGGCCCGCGGAATCGACGTTGCCCTGCACGCGGAGTCCGCCTACGAGCACGGAGTCCTCGGCCACGGCCCGATCGGCGGACAGAACCCGAGCCCGTTCCTCCAGCGTCAGCGTGAGGAACGGGAGAACCGCGAACGGGACTGACCGCCATCACCGGTTCGCGATTTCCTCCATCAGGATCGGAACGCCGACATTGCAGGAGTGAATCCCGACGACGGTGGTCAGTTTCAGCACCTCGAGAATCTCCTTCGGGGTCACTCCCATGTCGAGCGCGGCGCGAACATGGCGTCGTACGCCGGGCGCGTACATGTGCGTGCTCGCCGCATCGACGGCTATGCACAGCAACTGGATCACCTGAGGTGACAGCACCCCACTGTTCCAGGGCTGCATTGCTGTCTTCATGTACAGCTCGGTCCACTCGGGATCCAGCTCCGAAAGTCCGTCCCACAACGGATTCCAGCCACCCGAATCCTTCATAGCCTGGGTCACGGGAAAAGCTTCACTTGCTCGAACGTCAGTCATCGATCTCCTCAGACAATCGAAAATGCTTGATTCAGTTCACGTTTGAGAATCTTTCCGGTTGCCGTCATCGGTAGCGACGGCACGAACTCGATGCGGCGCGGATATTTGTAGGCGGCCATCTGTTCCCGCGACCATTCCACGAGATCCGATTCGGAGATCTCTTCACTCGGCTCTCGGATCACGAACGCGACAACTTCTTCGCCGAGGCTCGTGTCCGGCACCCCGACGACGGCGACGAGTGAGACGGCTGGGTGGGTGAGCAGAACCTCTTCGATTTCGCGCGGGTAGACGTTGAATCCTCCCCGCACGATCATGTCCTTCGCGCGGTCGACGATGTAGTAATTTCCGTCGGTATCGACCCGTGCCAGATCCCCGGTGCGAAACCATCCGTCGCACATTACTTCCGCCGTCGCCTCGGGTCGGTTGAAATAGCCCTTCATGACGTTGTGCCCGCGAATGGCCAACTCTCCCACTTCATCGGGGCCGGTGATCGTACGCCAAGAGTCATCGACAAGCCGCGCTTCGACGCCCCAGATCGGCACGCCGATCGAACCGGGCCGGGGGTCGCTCTCCGGGTCACTGAACAAGGCCAACGGAGAGGTCTCGGACAACCCGTACCCTTCGAGGATCTGAACACCGAAGCGTTCCCTGAACTGTGTCAAGATTTCGACGGGAAGCGCTGCACCACCGGAGATCGCGCACCGCATGTTCTGTGCAACGGTCTCGATATCCACCCCGGATTTCACTACCTCGTCCAGCACGCCGAGCAGTCCCCAATACATGGTCGGGACGCCCGCGAAGACCGAGATCTTTTCGCGTTCCATGATCTCGAGTGCCGCGGTCGCATCGAAGCGCGGCATCAACACCAAAGTGGCACCGACGCAGATTCCCGCATTCATGGTCACTGTCTGGCCGAACGAGTGGAACAACGGCAAAGTCAGGAGATAACGCTCATGCATGGACGGAACGCTCTCGAACAACCGGTTGGTCGACAGTGCATTCAAGACCATGTTGCTGTGAGTGAGTTCGGCGCCCTTGGGCTTTCCGGTCGTGCCGCTGGTGTAGAGAATGACCGCGGTGTCCGTCGGTTCACGAACAACCGCGGCTGCAGGCGTTTCCGTGCCGGACACGGATGCCAGTGCTTCGCCTAGAGTCTCGACTCCGAGGATCGACGACGGTGCACCCGGCTCGGTGCTGATCACGATCAGGGCCGAACAGGTCTCGCTCTGCTCGAACCCGGCGATGGCGTACTCGGCGATCGGTAATTCGGGACTTCCCTCGAAACAGAAGTACAGCTTCGCTTCCGAATCAGCCAGGTGATAGGCAATTTCGCGCCCCTTGAGCAGGATGTTCAGAGGAACGACGACGCCACCGGCCTTGAGAATGCCGTAGTAGACGATCGGGAACTCGAGAACGTTCGGGCAGGACAACGCCACCTTGTCACCTGGCTCGACACCCCGCGAGACGAGCAGATGGGCGATGCGATTCGCGTAGGCGTCGAACTGCGCATACGTCAGCCTCGCTTCCCCGAGAACCAGCGCATCCCGTTCCGGGTACCGCCGGGCCGAGTCTTCCAGCAGAGCAGCAAGATCAAGCATGACTGTGTTCCTCCTGCGCATCGGAATCCGTGGCATGGGACGAGGCAGCGCGCGACACCGACTCGCGCAGTTCCCGCACCAACGATTCCGCCCGCGGCCAATACCCGTATCCGGACGCCGGATTGAGATGTCCGACCTCACCCAGATCCAGCAACCGACTCCCCCATCCTTCAGCCAAACCCACAACTCGGCGATACCCGGCGAGCGGATCGTTCCGACTCGCCGCGACCGTGCTCGGAAAAGGCAGACGCTGACGCGGTATCGGTAGCCACCCGTTCCGATCGAGCTCCTCGAGAGACGGATAGGACTCGGGTAGAGGAAGTTCGAGATCCGCCGGCGTGACCAGAAGTGCGCCGGCAACATCTCGATGATGCGCCCTCGCCCAGTGGGCAACTGTCATGACTCCGGCGCTGTGCGCGACCAGGACCACCGGGCTGGAAACACTTGTCAACACCTCGTCCAATGCCGCAACCCTGGCATCGCGACTGAGCTTGTCGGTCTCGAGGGGAGGAACCGTCAGAACGTTGTCGAGCCTGCGCGCGAGGTGAGTCTGCCAATGATCCTCGACATGATCGCGCAGACCGGGAACTATTACTACCGTGGGTGATTCATCCATCAGGAACTCCGAACTTCTGCTACTTCAGTGGCGCCGGGGATCTCGGGCCGATTCTGCAACGTCGCCAGCCGCCTCATCCCGGCGGGATAGGCACGCTTGCCGGCTACCAACGCGAGGGCCGCGACGACATAGACGAAGGGCGAAAGCTGTAGAGCGCCAAGAAGACCCAGGTGATCGGCGAGGATGCCGACCACGAAGGGACCGAGCGCCAGCCCAAGAAGGTTGTTGGCAACGGTGAGCGTTCCCATGGCCGACGCTCGAATCGAGTGATGGGTAAGGTTCGCGACCATAGCTGCCGTCGGCCCCGACGAACCGGCAGAGAAGAATGCACCGATACCGAGCAACACGAGTTGCGCTGTCCCCGTATCCAACCGGAGCCCGATACTCAGCGTCACCAACGAGATGGCGCAGTAGACGATTGCGGTGGTCCATTTCCGCGCCGAATCGTCGCGGCTGAATCGATCTGTGATGAACCCGCACACCACCATCCCACTTCCGACCAAGAGGACGAATACGGAAGCTGTGACGCCGGCCTTGTCCGGGGCCAAATCGTAGTAGCGATTGAAGAAACTCGGCAACCACGCCAGAAGTACAGCGGCGGTGAACATCTGGAGACCACCACCGATGTAGGCGAACAACACGGCGGGATTGGTGAACAGCGAGGACACCGGCGCACGAAAACCGTCGTTTCTCACCGCTTCCCCGGCGGCATCCGGCGCGGCCTCGACGGCGTAAGCGGTGAGCTTCTTCTCGGTGACGAGGGCACGGAACAGCGCAACCAGAATCAGACCGAAGATCGCCATGGCGGCAAAAGACCACCGCCAACTGAACTGGACTGCGATGAACCCACCGATTGCCACACCGATGACCGAACCGAACGATCCACCGGCCATGAAGGCACCGGCAAGAGCTGCGTGCACGCGGGGCGCAAACACACTGAGGACCACGGCGATACCCACGCTGCCGTACGCCGCTTCACCGACACCGACCAGGAACCGGGCGCCCAACATCTGTTCGTAGGTCTGAGCGATTGCGCACAGCAACGTCGCGACACTCCACAACACCGCCATCAAGATCAAGCTCTTGACGCGGCCCCAGCGGTCCGCGAGCAGCGACAACGGGAACGTCAACAGCCCGACCATCAATGCCACCACGCTGCTCAGGGAGGCGAGGTGCGAATCGGAGAGATCCCAGTCCGCTTTCAGGATCGGGAAGACTGCACTGAGCACCTGCCTCGACATGTAGTCCGAGAGCAGAAGACCGAAAGCCAGGGCGAAAACGATCCACGGGTATAACTTTCGTCGTCCGCCGATTCCGAGCGCGGTGTCCACACGTGGCGTGGCGGGAGCTTGCAGTCCCATGACTCTCCTAGAAGTACTCGAGGTAGACGGGGGGATTCGGGGGTACGAACCGTCGCGGTTCGTACCCCCGGAACTGTTGTACGAGAGGGTGCGAACTCAGGCGTGCTGCGTGAATCCCAGCTGGCCGATCCGGCGGTTGGGCGCGTAACCCAGCTTCGCCAACGTCTCGTCGGTGTCGGCATACGTCTCGCCGATCCGGTAGATGTCCCGAGCTTCCTTCGCGGTAGCCACCTCGCGGCCCAATTCGCCTGCAATGCGCACCAACTGCTCGATCTGCTGCACCGACGTCATCTTCTCGCCCTTGCGGCCCCAGATGGTGTCCTCGTTGCCGCAACGAGCGTGCAAGCCCATCGCGATGGCCATCGTGTTCACCGGCAGGACGCTACGCATCAGCGTTTCCAGCGTCAGGCACGCACCGTCGGGAACACGCTGGACGAAGTTCATCATGTTGTACGGGTTGGGGCCGTCGAAGCCGCCGCCGATTGCCACCCATGTGAGGTTGACCGGGCCGGTGTAGATGCCGCGTCGGATCAACCGCTCCACCGTTTCGAGCTGCGGGATACTGGACAACTGGAAATGCGGCTGGATTCCGGCGGCCTGCAACCGGCGCAGGTGCTCTGCCACCCACTCCGGACCGGCGGGCACGGTCATTTCCCGATACGTGTCCGCCAATTCCGGACGCTGCATCGACGTACCCGCGATGTCGTCGTCGGTCATCAGTTCCATGATGTTCATCTGGCTGGTGTTGATCGCGATCGTCACCTGATCGGGAGCCGGCTCCAATTCCGCCAGCATGTGACGCACGTCGTCGGACAACCACTTCGCATCGGCGCCTTCGCCCTCCGGGGCAAACGAAATCGAGCCGCCGACCTGCAGAATCATCTCGGGAACGGCCTCACGCAAGCGGCCGAGAAGCTCGTTGAACTTCGACAGTCGCTTCGAGCCCTTGCCGTCGAGTTCACGCACGTGGATGTGGAGAACGGTGGCACCGGCGTTGAAGCAGTCGACGGCTTGCTGGACGTGCTCGTCCATCGACAACGGGAGGTCTTCTGCAAAATCGTCCGGCTCCCACTCCGGTCCGTAGGGAGCAACGGTGATGACAAGCTTGTCCTGGGTTTCGGGGAACAGTGAATCGTCGTGGAAATGCATAGCGTGACTCCGATCGAGTGAATGAATTATTCTCGGGGCTGGGAAGAGAGATCAGAACGGTGCGTCGCCGATGATTCCGGCGCGCTCCATCTTTCGAACCGCGGGCCAGTAGTCCTGCACCGCGTAATGCTGTGTCGACCGGTTGTCCCAGATCGCGACGCTGTTCTCGGTCCAGCGCCACCGAACCTGATACTCGGGAATCTGGGCCTGACTGGCCAGGTAGGTGAGCAGGTTTCCGGCACCGGGGGCGTAATCGATTCCGTAGCGGACGTTCTCGGGCGTGTGATAGTTCACGAGGTGTGTGGCGAACGAATTGACGAAGAGAATCTTCTCGCCGGTCTCCGGATGTGTTCGTACCACGGGATGTTCGGCGTCGGGAAAGCGTTCCTTCAGCTGGTGCCGCTGATCGATCGGCATCCGAGCGCCGAAGGTCGACTCGATACTGTGCCTGGCACGCAGGTCCTTGATCTGCTCCTTGACCCGCGCCGGCAGATTCTCGTAGGCGAGTGCCATGTTCACCCAAATCGTGTCGCCGCCGACCGGAGGTGTTTCCACACAACGCAATACACATCCCATGGGAGGGTTCACGCGCCAGGTGGCGTCGCAGTGATACGCATTCTCGAAATGCTCCGGCGGGCTGTCCAGGTCTTTGTAGATGCGGACCAGGCCCGGGTGGTCGGGGTCGCTGCCCAGGGCCGGATGATCCTCGAGCTCACCGAATCGCTGGGCAAGCTCTACGTGCTCGGCTCTGGAGAAGTTCTGGTCGCGAAAGAACAGAACCTTGTGTTCGAGCAGCAATGCCTTGATCTGGGCAAAGAGTGCAGCATCTCGCGCGACCTCGCCGAGATCCACCCCGGACAACTCTGCCCCGATCGAACAGGTCAATTTCTCGACGTGGATCGTGCTGGTCGACGAGGGAAGGTTTTCTGTCAACGTTGCGGTGTTGGTCATGACAATTCCTCTGGGAAGTGCTGTTTCGGTTCAGACGGAGAAGACGGAGGAACCGATACTGCGACCGGACTCCATGTCGTGGTGCGCACGCACCGCATCTTCGAGGGGGTATCGCTGGTTGATCTCGATCTTGATTCGCCCGGATTCGACGTGTGAGAACAGTTCGCCCGCCAATTCGGCACGTTCCTCGGGATCTGCGATGTAATCGGCAAGTGCCGGACGTGTGAGGAAGAGAGATCCCTTGACGGCCAACTGCATTGCCTGAATCGGCGGAGTCGGCCCGGACGCCGTTCCGAAGCACACCAGCAGCCCGCGCCTGGCAAGGCAATCGAGAGAGATGTCGAACGTGGATTGCCCGATACTGTCGTAGACAACCGGCACGCCGACGCCCCCGGTGATCTCCTTGACACGCGCTACGACGTCCTCGCGGGTGTAGATGACGACTTCATCGCACCCGTGAGCTCGGGCAACGCTCGCCTTCTCGTCGCTCGACACCGTTCCGATCACTTTGATTCCCAACAGTTTTGCCCACTGGGTGAAGATCAGTCCAACCCCGCCCGCCGCAGCATGCAGCAACACGGTGTCTCCCGCTTTCAACGGGTAGATGCGACGCAGAAGGTAGGCGGCGGTCAGTCCTCGCATGGTCATGGCGGCCGCGGTGTCGAAGGTGATGCCGTCGGGTAGCGCGATCAGGTCGGACGACGCCATGATCCGCTCGGTGGCGTACGCACCCAGCGGACTGCCGGTGTAGGTCACACGGTCCCCCACTGCAAAATCGACTACTCCCTCGCCAATCTCTTCGACCACACCGGCGCCCTCAACGCCCATCCCGGCAGGCAATTGCGCAGGATAGAGGCCACTTCGAAAGTAGGTGTCGGCGAAGTTCAACCCCACCGCTTCATGACGAACCCGAACCTCTCCGGCACCGGGTCGTCCTACCTCGATCTCTTCCCAACGCATGACGGACGGTGTGCCGATCTCATGGAACCGAATGGCGTTTGCCATCAATGCTCTCCAATTCTGTGGGCGGGCTCGACTCGATTACGGTCGAGCTGTATTCGTACGCAACAACTTCCAGAAGTCGGTGCTCGACTTCGCGGTCGTGCCGAACTGATGTGAACAAAACTATGTGAGATCCGGCTCACATGCTTAACTTGACGAGACACACAACACAACATTTCGGGACATCGAGTAAAGGGGGCCCTATGAAGCCACTCGCCCGCTACGCGTCACTGAACCGATACGTCGACCTGTGCCGAACAGTGGACGTGGACGCTGTGGCCCTCATGAGAAGTGTCGGCCTGAGCCCGGCAAGCCTGGCGAACCCCGACCAATGGGTACCGGCCGCCTCCATCGCATCGCTCCTGGAGCGATCGGCAGCGGAGTCCGGACACGAAGACTTCGGGCTTCTACTCGCCGGCCTGCGTCGACTGTCCAATCTCGGTCCCCTCAGCTTGGTCATCAGGGAAGAACCAGACGTCAGGAGCGCGCTCGACGTATTGATGCGATACGAGCACACGTACAACGAGTCATTGCGCATCCGATTGAACGAGGTCAACGGACTCGCCACCCTGCGAATCTCGCTCGAGGTCGGCGAACCGGTCGACACCAGACAGAGCGTCGAACTCGCAGTCGGCGCGACGCTGCAGATCCTGCGAAGTTTCCTGGGTTCTCGATGGCATCCGGTCAGCGTGGGATTCACACACAATGCCCCGAAAGATACGAGCACGCATCGACGAATCCTCGGCGACACCGTGGAATTCGATCACGAATTCACCGGAATCGTTTTCTTCGCCGCCGACCTGGATGCGGCAAACCAACTGTCCGACGAGTTGCTCCGGCCGTACGCTCGCCAGTTCCTCGACTCACTTCCCGCATCGGAAACCTCCGACACCCTCAGCCGCACCAAGGAATTGATCGAAGTTCTGCTTCCGACCGGCCGCTGCTCTGTCGAGCAGGTGGCACGAAGCCTCGGGTTCGACCGGCGGACACTGCACCGTCATCTCGCCGAATCCGGAGATACGTTCACGGCCGTTCTCAATTCGGTCCGAAGCACCCTCGCGGAACGATTTGTCGCCAACCCTCGCTATTCATTGACCGAAGTGGCGGTCCACCTGGGGTTTTCGACGCAGGGTAGTTTCTCGCGCTGGTTTCGCACTCAGTTCTCGACGAGCCCGAGCGCATGGCGGACTCAACGCTCGATCAGCTGACCAGCACGACTCCGACGTAGGCGATCGTCGCCACCCACACGGTGGAAATCGCGGCCAGAACGAATGGTCGTGCGCCCACTCCACGAATGACGCTCAGCCGCACCCCCAGCCCGAGAGCGAACATCGCAGCAGCCAACAGCGCCGTCTGCACAGTCTTCGCCAATCCGAGAAGCTCATTTGGCAACATTCCGGTGGAGCGCAAACCCATGCAGCCGATGAATGCCACGACGAACAACGGAATCAGCGGGGGCCGCTTCGTTGCGGTGTTGTCGACCATCGTGCGTTGCCGAATGCTCAGAAACGCCATGACCGGCGCCAACATCAATACGCGCGCAAGTTTCACCACGGTCGCGACACCCAACGCGGTGGCGCCGAGAGCGCTGCCGGCAGCCACTACTTGTGCCACTTCGTGGATCGACCCACCGGCCCACATGCCCGCCTCGATCTCGTTCATACCGAAAGCATCGGCCAGCAAGGGGATCGTCGGAATCATCAGAGTTCCGAAGATCACCACCAGCGCAACAGCGGTCAGCAACTCTTCCTCTCGCGCATTCACCACACCGTCCGCAGCAGCCACAGCGGCGGCGCCACAGATCGAGAAGCCGCAGGCAATCAGAATCCTCTGCGACCAACTCAATCCCAGAAGCTTTCCGGCATACATGGTCCCGGCGATACCGAGGAACACTATCGCCACCACAACGGCGATCACTCCCCAACCCAAACCGACGATGTCGGAGAACATCAATTGCAGCCCGAGCAGAGCGATACCCACCCGAAGTAGCCGTTTCGCCGAGAATGCCAGGCCAGGTTGGAATTTCGCCGGCAAAGAGACGGTATTCGCCAACACCGCACCCGCCACTATCGCAATCAGCAACGGACTCACGGCGGAGGTGAACTGACCGGCAACCAGCGCGACCGTGGCCCCCAAGGCGCACAACGCAACTCCGGGCATCAATGCAGCGACGCTCGACCACCGTCGTACTTCTGACGAAGGGGCGACTGCGGGTTTCTCGGCCACGGACTTCACATCACGGTTCACTCATCCAGCGTCCTTGAGCCACCATCGCTCCGGTAGGGCGATTTCTACCATCACGACATATCAGATCGATATGGAATAGATGCTGGGTATAGCCTGTCTGCATGACCAGAAGGTGGCCCGACCTCACCACACTCGAGCTACTCGTCGGCATCGATGATCACGGAAGCCTCAGTGCTGCAAGCCGTCTGGCTCACATCGCACAACCGAATGCCAGCCGCGCCGTCAAAGCCCTCGAGCGGCAGCTCGGGATGCCACTCATACACCGAAGGTCGACGGGGGCGACTTTGACTCCGCAGGGGACCGTCATCGTCCACTGGGCGCGCCGCGTCCTCGCCAACTCGAGGCAGCTTCTCGACGTCGCCGAAGGGATGCGGACCGAACGATCCGCGGAATTGACCGTGTGTGCCAGCATGACCGTCGCCGAACATCTGATCCCGGCCTGGCTCGGCGTCTTTCGATCACTGCATCCTGGTGTCACCGTCCACCTTCAGGTCTACAACTCGACACGCGTACTCGAAGCCGTCGAAGTAGGAATGTGTGACCTCGGATTCGTCGAGTCACCGACCGTTCCGAAGAGCCTGCCCAGCGTCACCGTCGCGCGTGACTCGCTGGTCGTGGTCGTTCATCCGGATCATCCATGGGCGCGTCGACGAAAGCCGCTGACCGTCGCCGAACTGGCAGCGACACCTCTGCTGGTGCGTGAGCCCGGATCGGGAACCAGAACGACTCTCGACCTGGCGTTACACGAATACGAGCGCGGTGCACCGTTGTTGGAACTGGGTAGTTCGGCCGCGATTCGAACCAGCGTGCTCGGTGGCGTCGGCCCGGCGGTACTGAGCACGCTGGCCGTCGAGGACCAGGTGAAGCAGGGAGAACTTCGGGTCGTAGCCGTCGAAGGCTTGGAACTCGACCGATCCCTGCGTGCAGTGTGGCGCCCGCCGCGTCAGCTCGAGGGCCCCGCAGGCGACCTGATGAAAGTAGTGCGTGCCAGCGGGTCCCGGAAATCCTGAAAGCGGCTACTTCTTGTCGGCCTTCGCTGCCGCCTTTGCGGCCTTCTTGAACTCGCGGACCTCGAGCAAAGACTGTTCGTCGACCACGTCTGCAATCGAGCGCCTCGACCCCTCGAGCCCGTAGTCGCCGGCCGCTTGGCGCCAACCTTTCGGCTCGACGCCGATCTGTTTTCCGAGCAACGCCAGGAAGATCCGGGCTTTCTGATCCCCGTAACCGGGTAGGGCTTTGAGCCGCTTCAGCACTTCCTTGCCGTCGGGATTTCCCGAAGTCCAGATCGCCGCGGTGTCGCCGTCGTAGTTCTCGACGATGAACTGGCACATGAGCTGGATACGCTCGCCCATCGACTTGGGGAATCGGTGCACAGCCGGAGGCTCGGCACAGATGGCGATGAACTCGTCGGTGTCCATGTCGGCGATACGCCTGACGTCGATACCGCTGAGCCGATCCGCCAGCTTCTTCGGACCGAGGAAGGCCGTTTCCATCGGAACCTGTTGATCGAGAAGCATTCCGATCAACAACGCCAACGGGTCCTCGGCGAGGAGGGCATCAGCTTCGGGGTCACCGACAAGGTTCAGTTGAAGTGCCATGAGTCCGATACTGCCACGTCAGGCGGCAGTTGTGACCGGCGCCGACGCATCCGGAGCCGGAATCTTCCACTTCTTCCAGCCGAACAGAACCAACGTCGAGACCGCGGCAAGCGTGAAGACCCAGAGGTAGACGCCGACGGTCGGAATCCGCAGATACTCGGGTGGCACGAACATGAACAGACCCATTCCGACAAAGCGATCCGTACCCGGAATGACCGACGGGTCCCACCAGGTGTGAGACCAGTTCAAGACTGGGAGCAGGAAAACGAACGGCGCCACCCACGCCCAGCGCTTCTTCGACACCATCGCGTAGTGCGCGGCGAGGACGACCAGCGGGACGAACCACACCCAGTGATGACCCCACGAGAACGGCGAGACAGTGGTCGCAGTCAACCCCGTCATGGTGAGGCCGAGCAATTTCTGGCCGTGCCGGTGAGCAATCCACGCGGCACCGAGTCCGAGGCATACTGCCAGCGCACTGAAGACGAGGACCAGGACCCGCGACGGCGTCGGAGTGTGAGTGAGCTGAGCAATCAGACCGGACACGGACTGGTTGCTCGGAGCATCCGTCGGTCCGACGCGTTCGCTGTCGACAAGAGTGCCGGTCCAGTACTTGTACGCATCGTTGTAGATCACGACGAAACCAATCGCGACGGTCGCCGCGAACGTCACGACGGCCGTCACCAACGCACGCCATTGACGAGTGATGAAGAGGTACGCCCAGAAGAAGGCCGGAGTGAGCTTCACACCGGCGGCGATGCCTGCCCCGATTCCTCGGAGCCGACTCTTCTCGTCCCGACCGAGGTCCCACACGATCAAGAGCAGCAGGAAGATGTTGATCTGCCCGAGCCAGAGCGTCGTACGTATCGGTTCCATGAACAGAAAGATCGTGGTGGCCAACGCACTGACGGCGTAAGCCTTCACGTCGAGCCGATAACCGAGGTACTTCCAGCACAACACGATCACTGCGAACAACGCAGCGATGTTCAAACCCGTCCACACGACAATCGCCTGTTTGAACGAGAGCACCGCCCACACCGTGAACAGCAAAGCCGCAAACGGGGTGTACGTGAACATCATCCCTTCCAGGACTGGCCCGTCGTACAACGGAAGGCCCTGAACCACAACGCTGCCGCCGTGGCGGTAGACGTCGAGATCGAGGAAATTTTCGAAGATCCCCCAGTACCGCGTATTCATCGGCACGGCGAAAAGAACCATCAGCACGGACGCGACTGCCAGAACACCGAGCACAGAGAATCCGAGAACACCGACACGGAGACTGCGTCGCGGTATGTCAGCTTCGATGACCGACTCTGATTTCGCGGTGTGCGCCTCGAAAGAGGGTCCATCCGAAGCGTTGATCGCGCCCGTCACTACAACCTCCGGGATTTACACCCTATGTCGGGAATTGATGCTCCGAACGGTACAAGACGAGACCGAAAAGTACCGACCGGGCACGCCGCTTAGAGAACTCAGATCTCGGAGAGACGCGATTCGGTGGCTGCGAGCAGGACACACGTCGCCACGCCGTCCATGGCAACTTCGAGTTCAGCCGTGGACGGGAAGCTCGGGGCCAACCGGATGTTCCGGTCGTCCGGATCCGTGCTGTACGGGAAAGCCGATCCGGCAGCGGTGAGCGCGATACCCGCGTTCTTCGCCAGTTCGATGACGCGCTTGGCCGTGCCGTCGACCACGTCGAGGCTGATGAAGTATCCGCCCTTCGGCTCGGTCCAGGACGCGACCTTCGAAGCACCGAGACGATCCTCGAGGATCCGCAGTACGAGCTCGAACTTGGGTGCGAGGAACGCGCGATGCTTCTCCATGTGCGCACGAACGCCGTCGGCATTGCCGAAGAAACGCAGGTGGCGAAGCTGATTGACCTTGTCAGGTCCGATGCTCTTCTTACCCAGGAACTTCTGGTACCAGGCAAGGTTTTCCGCCGAGCTACCGAAGAAGCTCACACCAGCGCCGGCGAAAGTGATCTTGGACGTCGACGCGAACACGAGCGGACGGTTGGGGTGTCCGGCCTCCGCTGCCATCGAGAGAATGTCGTAGGAAGGTGCGGTCTCGCCGACGAGAGGATGCACGGCATATGCGTTGTCCCAGTACAGGCGGAAGTCCGGCGCGGCCGTCGGCATCGACGCGAGCGTCCGGACAATTTCTTCGGAGTACACGGCGCCGGTGGGGTTCGCGTAAACCGGAACCGCCCACATGCCCTTGATCTGCGGATCTGACGCAACAAGTTCGGCGATCTTGACGACATCCGGGCCGTCGTGGTTCATCGGCACCGCAATCATCTCGATGCCGAGGGACTCGGTGATCGCGAAGTGGCGGTCGTAGCCCGGTGCGGGGCAGAGAAACTTGATCTTCTCTTCCTGTGCCCACGGCCGGGCCGAATCCGGAGTGCCGTGCAGCAGTGAGAACACGACGTTGTCGTGCATGATCTCGAGGCTCGCGTTGTTGCCGGCGAGAAGGTTCGCAACGGGGATACCCAGCAGCTCACCGAAGATGGCGCGCAGTTCCGGCAGACCGGTGAGTCCGCCGTAGTTGCGGCAGTCGGTGCCGCTGCCGTCACGGAAGTCACCGTCGCCGGGCAGCGTCAGCAGCTCTGCGGAAAGGTCGAGTTGTTCCGGGGAAGGCTTACCGCGGGTCAGATCGAGTGCGAGCTTCTGCGCCTGGAGCTGCGTGTACTTCGCGCTCTGGCTCTCATGCTCGGAGGTGAGTTCTTCATGGCTCATCAACCCGATCTGGGTTTGGATAGGCATCCGGAGCGGCCTTTCACCGACGAGGCGGGGTCGGGTATGTGAAAAAATAGAGGACCCCGCGCACCCGGCAGAGCCCGTTGACCCTTGCTGCCTTCCGGCCCTGGGGGAGTTCACAGGATGCGCGCCGCGCGGGATCCAATGAACAGTGTAGACGGCTTTCGTCGGCCGCTGCACACCACCTACCGGGGTGGAGATGCAAACCCTGAGATCCACCGGTTCTTCGCAGGTCAGGTACCCGTTTAACGCTTCACGCCTGCAATTGGGTATGCTGCTCCACGGAGGATTCGCCTAGTGGCCTATGGCGCTCGCCTGGAACGCGGGTTGGGTTAACGCCCTCAGGGGTTCAAATCCCCTATCCTCCGCCAGGGAAGTCCCCGACCAGTCTTGGTCGGGGACTTTTTCTTTGCCACGAAGCATCGCCGAGCAGCGATACTGTCGACGAATGCGTCCCTCGACAACTGGCCGGGTCATCGCAGCAGGTACCGGCCTGATACTGAGTGCACTTGTCGACGCCCCCGTGAAAAAGTGGATGTCTCACCGCCGAACACCTGCCTACGCCGCCGGCCTCGTGGTCGCCGCGGCCGTTTATCCCGTGGCTCGGCAGGGACAAGCTCGGCAGGGACGCCTGGTCGACGTCTCCATTCCCGTTCGCGAATGGAGTGCAGTGTCCGCAACATTTGTGGTCTTCGTCGGCGCACTGGTTCTGCAGCCGAGTACCGCACGGCGACTGGTTGCAGCGAGCTGGGCCGTCCACCCGATTTTCGACCTACTTCACGAGCGTGGTCCGGAATCACGTCTGCCGGATTGGTACCCCGCAATTTGCGCGGGATACGACCTCGGAGTCGCTGGACTTCTTGCTGCCGAACCACGCAATTTCGTTTGACAGACTCACGAACTCGAAGCCAGACTTTCCGTCCAACCCAACAATCGGGAGTACGCGTGATTGCCGGCCAGACCAATCTGCTCGCGGATTGCAGCAGTTGCTTCGGCCTGTGCTGCGTCGCACTCCCCTTTTCCAAGTCCTCCGACTTCGCGACCAACAAGAATGCCGGCGACCCCTGCAAGAACCTGCAGCAGGATTTCCGCTGCGGCATTCACACCGGATTGCGAAAGAAGGGCTTCACCGGTTGCACCGTCTACGACTGTTTCGGTGCGGGACAGAAGGTTTCACAGCAGACCTACGACGGCATCAGCTGGCATGATGCCCCGGAGACCGCGTCAGACATGTTCGAAACGTTCCCTGTCGTACGCCAGTTGCACGAACTGCTCTGGTATCTCGCCGAAGCCCGCTCGCTGAAGCAAACCCACTCGATACGAAAGGAACTCGACGCTGCACTCGCAGAGACGGAAAGCCTGACCAACGGCACGCCTTCGCAGATTCAAGCCGTCGACGTCTCAGCACACCGAGCGACAGTCAACACACTGCTCTTGCAGACGAGTGACCTTGTCCGCTCACCTGTCTCGGGCAAGAAGGGTCGCAAACTCGACCACCGCGGCGCAGACCTCATCGGAGCCAAATTTCGTGGTTCCGACCTACGTGGGGCCAACTTTCGCGGGAGTTATCTGATCGGTGCAGACCTCCGCGACTGCGAACTCGATCGAGCCGATCTGATCGGTGCAGACTTGCGCGGCACCGATATTCGCGGCGCAAAACTCCGCGGCAGTATCTTTCTCACTCAGTTCCAGATCAACGCGGCGGTTGGCGATTCGGCTACCACACTCCCCGATTCACTGACCCGCCCCAGCCACTGGGCCTGAGCCCGACTGTCAACTCCGTCGACTGTTGGCGACTGTCAACTCCGTCGACGGAGAACGACCTTGTTAGCTTCCGGATCGACGGATACCCACGGCGGGTCACCGTCGGTTCCGTCCTCACGATGCATCAACGCGCTCTGCCGCTGTTCGAATTCATGATGCTTGGACCCCTGAAACAGGGCAGCAACCTCTTCGAAGCCCGCCGCCGAGACCGGACGAGTCGTGCGCCCCCTGGTCCACGGCAGTGCGCGGCCACCGGTGAGCCGGTTCCAGAGAGTCTCGGCGAACGCGAACAGAACCAGCAGCACGAGCAAGCCTGGCAGCGTCAACGCGAACAGAGTGCCCATGAAAGAAGTCTAGCGACGAACGCCCCAGGTTCCCTCAACTTTTGATCAGCCACCTTGTTGTGGCCATGCGGTGGATGATCTGCCAGAATGCAAGCTGTTACGACTAGTAACACCTTCGGGGGGAGGATTTCACGTGAGCTTGATACTTGCAGCTACCGACCGTTCGGAGCTTGCCCAGACACTCGGGGCCGAATTAGTACATTTTGGTCATCAAACACAGCTCGTCCGCACCGGGCGCCGCCTACTCGACGACCTGGACACCGACAGTTTCGATATCGCCGTGATCGATCTCTTGTTGCCGGACATCGACGGCTACGAGATTGCACGACAGATCCGCTTGCGCAGTTCGATGCCGATCATGATGTTGGTGGATACACACGAGGACATCGACGAAGCACCACATGGCGCTGTCTCGGACTTCGTACTGAACCCGATCGATTCTCACGCGCTCGATCTTCGGGTCACCGCGATCCTTCGTGAAACCGCGCATCCCGCCGCCGGAAAACACCAACGCCACGGTGACCTGCTCCTCGATCGACGTGCGATGACGGCGACGATGGGCGGAAAGCTGCTCGTCCTCAGCCGGACCGAATGGCGGGTACTCCTGGAACTGTCGACCGAGCCTGGGCGCGTGTACTCGCGTGATCATCTGATCCGAAACGTCTGGGGTTCCGACCACGAAAAGACACGTGTGGTCGACGCGACCATTCTCAGCTTGCGGTCCAAACTCGAATCCAATCCCGCGAAACCGAAGTACATCAAAACCATCCGGGGGTTCGGATATCGCTTCGGCCCGGTCGAATGAACTCGCCTTCGTGTCGGTGGCGCTCGATAGGCTCTTGTCATGGGTTGGTACACACCACAATCGGTCGCCCCGGATCTCTCCGACATCCTGGTGTGTGGCTGGACGGCGTGCGCAGAAGGTGAACACCTACTCGTGCCCGATGCTTGCATGGACGTGCTGTGGATACGTGGCGTCGGCATACGCGTCTGTGGCCCCGAAACCGCTGCATGGTCATTCACTCTTCCGCCCGGAACACGCTCCGTGGGTGTTCGATTCCGCCCTGGATCGGCATCGCCGATGTTGCGAACCTCGGCGTCCGAGCTTCGAGATTCTCGCGCTGACCTCAGCGCTGTAACCGACGCACGCACGGAACGAATACTGTTGAACCGCTTGGAAAATTCCGAAGACCACGAACAAGTCTCCATCCTCGAAAGCGCTGTCCGGAGTTGGGCAAGTTCGAGCTTCCGTCACGATCCGGTGATCAACCACGTCCGCACCGCACTGTCCGAACATTCGTGGAATGTCAGCACTCTCGCCGACGCGGCGGCACTGACTTCGCGCCAACTCCAGCGTCGATGCAACGACGCCTTCGGATACGGCCCTGCAACGCTGCGCTCGATCCTGCGCCTCCAGCGTTTCATGGCGCTCGCCCGCAGTCGACCCGCACTGGGCCTCGCTGAATCCGCAGCCCACTGCGGATTCAGCGATCAGGCCCACTTGACGCGTGAATGCCGCCGATTCTCTTCGCTGACCCCGGCAGCTCTACTGCGAACCCAAGCCCCCGACTGGCACGGGTCGGAAACCGTTGTCGCGCTGGCAGAGGGAGACGCGGTTGCATGATCGCTACCGCGCTCCCCCGCCGTCACTTCTGACTGAAAAGCGTCCTGGCAGACCACAGTCCGCCGAGGGAGAGCACTGCGACCGTCATGTAGTAGTAGCTCGGAGCGTCGAGCGAGCCTGTTGTACTGATCAACCAGGTCAAGACCAACGGCGCGATTCCGCCGAGCAAGGTCACGCCGAGGTTGTACGACAAAGACATCCCGGTAGCCCGGATCTCCGCTGAGAACAGCGAACTCATCAAAGCAGGCAAGGGGCCGAAGGCAAACGCCATGATGACGCCCAGGGCCGAAACAACCAGGACGAGCGTCAGAGTCGAGGGGTGATCGACCATCAGTTTGAAGAGCGGCCAGGCCAGGACGATTGCCGCAACGGCGGCCCAGGTCATAACTCTCGCAGGTCCGACCCGGTCTGCAAGATGACCGATCAACGGCACGGTGATCAAGGTGACCAGTCCGGCGACGATTCCGCCGAGGTAGCCGGCAGAGGCGGATACTCCGAGGTTCTTCACGGCAAACGTCGGCATGTACAAGATGAGGTAGATCGAGATCGTCGCGACGCCGACTACTGCCGCGCCGGTCAGCACCCGGCCGAGATGCCTGGTCAGCGTCGTCTTCAGCGGGGCCTTTTCCGGGACGCTCGTCTTGAAATCGTCCGTTTCATCGAGCTTGGCGCGGATGTAGAGACCGACCGGCCCGACGATGATGCCGAAGAAGAACGGAACGCGCCAGCCCCACGAGTAAAGCGCTTCATGCGAGAGATGGGTATTGAGCACGTATCCGAACAACGATGCCAGGAAAACCGAAGCACCCTGGCTGGCAACCTGCCAGGAAGAGTAGAACGCCTTCTTGTGCGGTGCAGTTTCCACGAGGAAGGTTGTAGCAGTACCAAATTCACCGCCAGCGGAGAATCCTTGAATGAGTCGCGAAACCAGGATGACGACGCCGGCCCACGGCCCGATCATCGAGGTCGTCGGCGCCACGGCCATGATGAGCGTGCCGATCATCATCAGCATCATCGTCAACGTCAAGGCGTTCTTGCGCCCGCGACGGTCGGCATAGCTTCCGAGAACCATCCCGCCAAGCGGCCGGATGACGTATGAGATCGCGAACGTCGCGAACGTCAGTATCAAGCCGAGAGTGTTGTCGCCGCCGGGAAAGAAGTTATGGGCGATGACCACTGCAAATGATGCGTAGACGATGACGTCGAACCATTCGAGCGCAGCGCCGAGCGAACTGCTGATCACCGCCTTGCGAGCAGCGGCCAGGCGTTCCGGGGTGACTGCTCCGGAGGTTGGCGTAGTTGCCGTGGACATGGTTTTCCTTAGGGGGTGAGGGTGGGTCAGGCGCGGGCGTGAGCGATGACGTTCCGAACGAACTGCTCGCACTGTGCCAATTGGTCAAGTGTCACGTACTCGTCAGGTGCATGCGCCTGAGTGATGCTTCCCGGCCCACACACAACAGTGGGGACACCGATACTCGCGAACATCCCGGCCTCGGTGGCGTACGCGACCTTTTCGTCCGAGGGTCGACCACCCCATTGTTCGACCAGTGCGGCCGCCGAAGCATTCGCATCCGTCTCCAGGGGAGGAACCGAGGCCGACACGTGCATCGCCACGGAGGCTGACGGGTTTTCTTCCTGCATCAGGTTTTCGATCCGATTCGCCTCGGCGGCAAAGCGTTCGAGCAAATCTGCGGCGCCAGCTGAGCTGATGCTCCTGAATTCGAAAGTGATGGAGCAATCCTCGGGGACAGTGTTCACTGCGATCCCGCCGGATACGAGATTGACCGAGCACGTCGTCCAGGCCACGTCGAATGCGTCGTCGTACGGGCCGGACGCACGGAGCTCGTCGGCCGCGCTTCTGACGAATCGAATCAACTCCGCGCCGTATTCGATCGCGTTGACTCCTTGCGGAGTAAGCGACGAGTGCGCCGAAACACCATGCAGATCAACACGTATGACGTTCATCGACTTGTGTGCGCGAATGACCCGCATCTCCGACGGCTCTCCGACGACGCACACATCAGGGCGCAGGTTCCGGGAAACAACCTCCTCGACCAACCCGGCCGCACCGATGCAGCCGACTTCCTCGTCGTAGGAGAATGCAAAGTGAATCGGCTTCGCCAGCGGCCGAGCAACGATGTCGGGGATCGCCGCGACAACGATCCCGATGAACGACTTCATGTCGCACGTGCCGCGTCCGTACAGACTTCCGTCGCGAATTTCGGGAGTGAAAGGGTGGCTGCTCCAGTCTTGATCGTCGACCGGCACTACATCTGTATGGCCGGAAAACATCACTCCACCGGCAGTGCTTCCGTCAGGAGGCGTGAATGTTGCCAACAAGTTCAGCTTGGAACCCTCGTCGTCGGAAACGAGTATCGGCTCGACCCCGTGGCGACGTAGTTCCGCGGCGATGAGATCGATCAACGGTCGATTGCTCACGGCACTCGTCGTATCGATTCCGATGAGGCGCTGCACCCAGTCGAGACTTCTCTCGGTTGGAACAGCGGACAACGTGGTGGACGACATCTGGGTTCTCCTTTCACAGCACGAACGCGGTGGGCACTTGCCACCGCGTTCTGCCCTTCGAGCATGAATGAAGTGATCCCAGACACAATGAAGATGCATGATACTTGCAACATGATCGAAGAAACGCAGGATTCCGCCGTGCTCGACGACGTCGACCTCGCCCTGATCAATTGCCTGCAACTCGACCCGCGAGCGTCGTGGCGCACGGTTGGTGACGCGCTCAAAGTTGATCCGGTTACCGTCGCGCGCCGCTGGCAACGGCTACAGGACTCCGGCACCGCCTGGGTCTCCGCGAGGGCAACCGGCCACGGCCGTCCGGAATCGTGTCTGGCTTTCGTGGAAGTCGACTGTACGACTTCGAACGCCTTGGCGATTGCGGAACATCTTGCCCGCTGGCCGCAGGTTCTGAGCGTCGAACACACAAGCGGCCCAGGCGACTTGACTCTTCTCGTCGAGGTCAGAGACATGGCTTTCCTGTCGCGTTTCCTGCTTCGCTCACTCGCGTCGGTGCCCGGGATCGTCAGTTCGCGTGCACACCTCGTCACCGAGGTCTTCGCGATCGGAGACGACTGGAAATTGCAGGTACTCGATGCCACGCAGCGGGCGGTGATGACAGACCGGCCTGTGCGCTACAAATATGCTCCGACGGATCAGCGCCATCACGGGAAGACTTTCGACGCGGTCGACCGCCAATTGATATTGAAGCTGGGCGAGGACGGTCGATCCTCGATTGCCGAGCTCACGGTCGGTACCGGCCTGAGCGAAAGTACGGTCAGGCGGCGACTTGCCGAACTGACGTCGCGCAACCAAATCGTGTTCCGCTGCGACGTGTCTCTACCGCTGTCCGGCTGGCCCCTCGTGACCTGGGTGTGGGGATATGTCGATCCCACGGACCGGTCGACGATTCGTGCTCTGGTGGAGCGAGTGCCTGGAACACGAGTGTGCATGCGGATATCCGGTGGACGCGCCAACACACTGCTCGCGATCGCCGCACACTCCCTTCGCGAAACTCCCATTACCGAAGTACAACTCGCACAAGAGGCACCGGGCCTGGTGGTGCTGAACAGGTCAGTGGTGCTGCGATCGATGAAGAGGGTGGGCCGACTTCTCGATGACGAAGGCAAGAGCGCCGGGGTCGTACCGATGGACATCTGGGCGGAAGCCCCGGAGATCGAGTGAATGTCCGAAATAATCAATCATGACGCGCCGCGGTGGAGAAGGATTGCTGTCATGACTTCAACAGAGATCTCCCCCGCCCAGCGTTATCGGGATCTGGCCGCCGGATTCACGGCGCGGATCGACGCCGTACCCGCCGACCGCTGGGACAACGATTCCCCCTGCGAGGGCTGGACCGCCCGCGACGTGGTGAGACACGTGCTCGACAGCGAACGAGACATGGTCAAGGTAGTCGGCCTGGAATTGGCACCCGGTCCGTCGGTCGACGACGACCCGTCGGCAGCCTGGGCGGCCGTCCGAGATTCGATGCAGGCCATTCTGGACGATCCGGCAAAGTCCACCCTCGAATACGACGGGCACTTCGGCCGGACCAACCTCGGGGCCACGGTCGAGGGGTTCTTGTGTTTCGATCTGGTCATCCACGGTTGGGATCTCGCAGCCGCGACCGGCACCGATACGACGATGCGTGACACGGACGTGGAGTGGGTGTCGGAGATCGCCGCGGGCCTCGGCGAGTCGATCCGCATGAGCGGTGTGTGCGGCCCGGAAATACAGGTTCCGGACAACGCTGACAAAGCGACGAAACTCCTTGCCTTCCTCGGCCGGAAGGCGTGAAAAAGTACCCCTGACGTGGGCATTACTTCCATACACATGTAATGTCGCGGTATGCCGGAACGCCGAAAATCCTCCACGAGTCCAGACCTGCTTGCGGCGGCATTGTTCGATGTCGCCGCGGAATCCGGACTGGAAAATGCCAGCGTTCGCGAGGTCGCAAAACGGGCGGGTGTCTCGATCGGCGCAGTGCAACATCATTTCTCGACCAAGGACGAGATGTTCGCATTCGCACTGCGAACACTCGTCGATCGATTGTTGACCAGACTGGCCGAATCGTCCGCCGACGCGGACCCGCATACCGCCCTGTTCCAGGCGCTCTCGCAACTCCTGCCCCTCGACGAGCAACGCACGCGTGAGGCGCATGTGCTCGCCGCGTTTGCCGTGCGCGCCGCAACCAGTGAGTCACTCTCCGAAATCCGCCGGACAACCCTGTTCACAATCCGCACCGGCATCTCGACAGTTCTGATCGGGATCGGAACTCCGGAAGCGGAAACCAGAGCGGCACTTCTACTTTCAACCGTCAATGGATTGGCCCTCGACGCACTCGGAAGCCCCGCCATGTATCCGCCGCAGTACCTCGATCACGCTTTGGAAACCCAGATCCGCCTCACCCTGCACGACGCCGAGAACCCGCTCGCCTCCGTCGGGCTCGCCAGCTGACGTGGCAGGAGCAGGACGCTTCGCGCCGAGCCCGTCCGGCGATCTCCATCTGGGAAACTTCCGTACCGCCCTCTTGGCCTGGCTGTTCGCCCGCACCAGCGGGCGCGACTTCCTCATTCGCGTCGAGGATCTCGACCGTGTCCGACCCGGCTCGATGGAGCGACAACTCGACGATCTGCGCAGGCTCGGCCTCACATGGGACGGCCCAGTCGTCTTACAATCGCACCGTCTTCCCTTGTACCACAACGCTATCGAGCTACTACGCGAGCGCCACCTGACCTATCCCTGCTTCTGCACACGCAAGGAGATCCTGCAGGCACCGTCCGCTCCCCATGCTCCCGATGGCGCCTATCCCGGCACTTGCCGGAACCTGTCGGCGGCCGAACGCGCCGAGAAATCGGCAAGCGGCCGATCCCCCGCGCTGAGGCTACGGGCCGACATCGATTCGTTCACCGTGCACGACGAACTGTTCGGCGAGGTGACGGGGCAAGTCGACGACGTCGTCCTGCTCCGCGGAGACGGCGTACCCGCCTACAACCTCGCCGTTGTCGTCGACGACGGTGCACAGAACATCGATCAGGTGGTCCGCGGCGACGACCTCCTGACCTCGGCGCCGCGTCAGGCGCACCTTGCTCAACTGCTCGACATCGAACCGCCGTCGTACGCCCACGTTCCTCTCGCGTTGAACAGTGAAGGCAAACGACTCGCGAAGCGCGACGGCGCAGTGACTCTGGCCGATCAACTCGAGGCCGGACGCAGTGCCGAACAGGTCCTGACAATGATCGCGTCGAGCATCGGTCTCGCTGAACCCGGCGAAGTTGTCACACCACCCCAATTGGCGGATCGATTCGACTCTCGCAAGATCCCCCGAACCCCGTGGATTTTCCCGGCGAAGTAAGTGAAGTTTCAATCGACACCTCGTCGGGACAAAAGCTCGATTGTCCGATATGACAAAGCCGTCCGCAATAGCTATTCGTTGGCAATTCTCGATTAGTGAAGTACGGTCAAGACTGGCGAAGGAAATTCAGGGCGAGTAGTCCCTGCAAAACTACGCCCGGGATCTGAACCTGGGATCCGACCGCAGTACCCACTTGCAGCATCCACGCTGACACGCACGTGCGGCACGGGCGACTCAGGACGAAAAGGAATACGCATGGTCCGCGAGCTTCGCGAGGCACTCGACGACCATCAATTCGAGGTGTTGTATCAACCCCAGGTCAATCTGAACTCGTCAGCAATTATCAGCTATGAAGCACTTCTGCGGTGGCGCCATCCGCTTCGAGGGTTGATCGAACCCCAAGATTTCATGCGCTCCGCCGAATCCTCTGGGCTCATCATTCCCATCGGGCTGCAGGCTCTGGACATGATCTGTGCCCAAACAGCGTCGTGGCCTGAGCACATGATGGTCGCGGTCAACTTTTCACCTCGCCAACTCGCTACCCCACACGCCGCTCACGAGATCCTCGGAGCGCTGGACAGTTCAGAAACCCCACTGAGCAGAATCATCGTGGAAGTCACCGAACTCGGCGTCGTGGGTCGGCATGCCGCCGAGACCCTTCACGTCTTGCATAACGAGGGAATTCGAATCGCGCTGGATGATTTCGGGGCGGGCTTCGCGTCTTTCTCCGCGTTGTCGGAATTGCCGCTCGACATTCTCAAGATCGACCAATCCTTGACCTGGGCCGTCAGCGCAGCGGGTCGTGCTGGAGACCGCGCCTTCATGGTCATGGAGTCAATCGCCGACATCGCTCGGAAACTCGGGCTTGATTCGATCGCCGAGGGCGTCGAAACTGCCGAACACGCAGCCAACGTCTTGCAGGCCGGCTGCGACATGGGCCAGGGCTATTACTTCGGGAAGCCGCTTCCTGCGTCGTCCATAGTCACTCCCGTGTGAGCGCCAGCCACTTCAGTACGACGCCAAACTTCAGTACGACGACGATGCGCTCGCGATGAGTGCGACCACGAGAATCACGGCAAAAATGGCCAAGAAAGTTGCTCCGACCGCAATTCCGGCTATCGCAAGACCGCGTCCCTCTTGACCTGTCTGCTTGATCTGGTTGAGCGCGACAATTCCCAAAATGATTCCGATGATTCCGCCGAGACTGTAGAAGCAACCGCCTGCAAGCGATACCACCAACGACGCAATTGCGAGACCATTGGTGCCGACTGGCTGCATCGGCGGGATGTATCCACCAGCGAATTGGTTCGGTTGACCGTACGCATTCGGCGGTTGACCGTATTGGGGCTGTCCGTATTGAGCTTGTCCGTATTGTCCGGGTTGCTGATATTGATTCGGCTGATATTGATTCGGCGGTCCGAAATTCTGCGGCGGCAGGTATGGATTGGGTTCACCAATTCCATCCGGCTGAGGCGTATTACCGGTTGGGTTGTACGACGGCGGCGGATAACCCGGGTACTGCTCGTTGGGAGTGGTATATCCGGGAACTTCAGGTGAAGACTGCGTTTCGGACGGGGACACGCCGTACCCCTCGGGCGGCAGGCTCGGAAATTCTCCGTACCCAGGTTTTGCCTGGTAATCGCTCGAAGAATCGTCGTTGTTGCCCCCAGAACTCGTCATACAACGCAGCCTAAACCACAGGTGACCTCCGAATCCAAGTGAGCAGATGTCATCCACATCGCTCTTTGATCCCAGTAGGGTCATATCCACTGTCACACTCGAGCGCGATATTTACGACTGAGGGGAACACATGACAACCGGCGGGTACGACCCCAACCAGAATCCAGAAGGAGGGAAGCAATTCCCACCCCAGGATCCATATGGCCAGCAGGGAACACCTCCTCCCGGAAGTTACCCACCTCCCGCAGGCCCCCCGCAGGGCGGTAGCTACCCGCCTCCTCCACAGGGCGGGAACTTCCCGCCCCCTCAGGGTGGCAACTACCCGCCGCCCGGTGGATACCCGCCGCCTCCGCAAGGCGGCAACTTCCCGCCGCCTCCGCAGTTCAACGACCAAGGTGCGTACGGCGGAGGAAATCGACTGCCCTCTGGCGCCGAAGCCGGTGGACTGGGTATTCGATTCGGCGCTCGCCTTATCGACTACATCATTCTCGGCCTAGTGGTCGGGCTCCTGATCATCTTCGTCGACTCGGGATACTGGATAACAGGCCTGCTGACTGCCCTTCTGACATTCGCATATTTCGTTGGGTTCGAGGTCACACAAGGTTGGACCCCAGGCAAGAAGCTCCTTGGGCTGTCGGTGAAGGCCCCGGGAGGCGCGGGCCTTCCCACTCCGCAGCAGTCCGCAATTCGCAACGCATTCAACCTCTTGTCGATCATTCCGATCATCGGAGGACTTCTCTCGCTCGTTGCGTACATCGTCATCGCGGTCACCATCAACAACAGCCCCACCAAGCAGGGCAAGCATGACGAGCTCGCTGGTGGGACTCAGGTAGTCAAGGGTTAGGTAGACATATATGACAACCGGTGGGCAAGACCCGAACCAGAACCCAGAAGACGGGAAGCAATTCCCACCCCAGGATCCGTACGGCCAGCAGGGAACACCCCCTCCGGGGAGTTATCCTCCACCGGCGGGTCCTCCGCAGGGTGGAAGTTATCCCCCGCCCGGCGGCTACCCGCCGCCCCCACAGGGCAACTTCCCTCCACCCCCGCAGGGTGGAAGCTATCCCCCTCCCGGCGGAAACTACCCGCCTCCCGGTGGGTACCCGCCTCCTCCCGGTGGTGGCAACTTCCCGCCTCCGCCCCCGAATGACTACGGCGCAGGCTTCGGCGCCCCCCAGCTTTCTGTGGGTGCGGCAATTTCCTACGGCTGGAACAAGTTCAAAGACAACGCACTGGTCTGGATCGGGATCTCGATCATCGCTTTTCTGATCGCCGGACTCATCCAGGGTGCTTTCAACGGCTTCGACTACACCAATACCGAATTCAGCGCGCTGTCGATCGTGGGTGGATTGGTCACCGCAATCGTCGGCTACATCATCCAAGCCGCATTCCTTCGTGGAGCGTTGAGCGAATTGGACGGAATCAAGCCGGCTTTCGGCACCTTCTTCCAATTCACGAACATCGGTGCAGTTGTTCTCGGCGGTTTCCTTGTCGCCGTCGCCACCTATGTCGGTTTGGTTCTGTGCATCATTCCCGGCATCATCGCGGCGTTCCTGCTCTACTACACGCTGACCTTCATCGTGGACAAGAATCAGGATGCGATTTCGGGCATCAAATCGAGCTACGCGTTGACCTCGTCGAACGTCGGAACGTTGATCCTGCTGGCGCTCGCTCTGATCGGTATCAACATCATCGGCGCACTGCTGTGCGGAATCGGTCTTCTCGTGACGGCGCCCGTCGCGCTGATCGCCAGTACCTACGCATACCGCGTGCTGACCGGCGGCCATGTAGCTGCCTGATCAGTTCGTTTGCATCACCGAAGGCCCTGCGGTTCCACGTGAAACCGCAGGGCCTTCGGTGTGTTCTGCGCAACTGGACGGTCGCCAACTCGCATCCGAGCGCCTTGTGGTGCTTGGATGACGGACGTGACAGCTCAGGATCAGCAAGACGAATCGACCCACGAAACCAAATTTGCGCACGTCAGCCGGGGTTATTACCCGACAATCGTCGCGCTCTTCACCGCAACGCTGCTGATCTCGAACGTGGCGGCGACCAAGGGGGTCGCCTTCTTTGCGGATTCCGACTTCTCGCTCGGTCCCTTGCAGATTCTGCCCATAATCACCGATGGTGGATTCTTCTTGTTCCCGCTTGCCTACGTCCTCGGTGACGTACTCAGCGAGGTGTACGGCTTCAAAGCGACCCGACGCGCGATCTACCTGGGCTTCGGCGCACTGATTCTTGCCGCCGCGTGCTTCTGGATCGCTGTGCAACTCCCGTCGGCAGAGTTCTACGAGAACCAGGCCGCCCTCGAAACCGTGGTCGGCGTCATTCCCCGGCTGCTGGTTGCAGGCTTGGCCGCCTACCTCGTCGGCCAGCTGCTGAACTCCCTGGTCCTGGTCATGATGAAAAAGCGCATGCAGGAGAAGCACCTGTGGGCGCGGCTGATCGGCTCGACCGTCGTCGGCGAATTCGCCGACACCCTCATCTTCTGTTCCATCGCAGCCGGTGTCATCGGCATCAGCACGTGGGAAGACTTCATCAACTACGTGCTGGTCGGCTTCCTGTGGAAGACGCTTGTCGAGGTTCTGGTCATGCCGATCACCTACCGCGTCATCGCCTACGTGAAGAAGCGCGAACCGACCTACGTCTGAGGTGCAGGCGTCTTCGCCGCATAGAACTTTCCGAGCATGTCCGCTTTGAAGTCGTGGAAGTATCCGCCTTCGATGCTGGCTCGGATGTCGTCGACCAACTTCACGGTGAATCGCTCGTTGTGGATCGTGCACAGCGTCGACGCGAGCATTTCCTTCGCCTTGAACAGGTGATGGATGTACGCGCGGGTGTAATTGGCGCAGGTGTAGCAGTCGCACTCGTCGTCGATAGGCGTGAAGTCACGACGGAATCGGCTGGTATTGATGTTGAACCGGCCGGAGCGGACGTAGATCGCGGCATTGCGAGCAACACGCGACGGATTGACGCAGTCGAAAGTGTCCGCGCCGTTCTCGATTGCGACGAAGAAGTCGTCCGGTTCACTGATGCCGAGCATATGACGCGGCTTGGTCTCGGGTAGTTCCTCGTTACACCAACGCACAATTGTGCCGAGGTTCTGCTTCTCGAGGGCGCCGCCGATGCCGTACCCGTCGAAGCCGTATCCGTTCTCGCCTTCGATCGACTCGAGGCCACGGCAGGCTTGACGACGCAGATCTTCGTACTGCGCGCCTTGGATCACCCCGAAGAGAGCCTGATAGGGCTTCTCGGCGCGTTCAGCGGTGAGCTTCTCGTGCTCGTTGATGCAGCGGATCGCCCACGCCTGCGTGCGCTCGACCGATCGCTCCTGATAGCCGCGGGTGTTGAGCAACGTGGTGAGCTCGTCGAACGCGAACATGATGTCGGCACCCAGCTGATGCTGAATCTGCATCGACACCTCGGGGGTGAAGCGATGCTTACTGCCGTCGAGGTGCGATTTGAACGTCACGCCCTCGTCGTCGACTGTCGCGAGACGCTCCTTGCCCTTCGCGATGACGTCGTCGGACTGCACACCGACGGCCTCCATCGCGAGCACCTTCTTGAACCCGACACCAAGCGACATGACCTGGAAGCCGCCGCTGTCGGTGAAGGTGGGCCCGTCCCAGTTCATGAACTTGCCCAGCCCGCCGGCCTCGTCGACGATGTCGGGTCCCGGCTGCAAGTACAGGTGGTACGCATTGGCGAGCAACGACTGCGCACCGAGTTCCTTCATGGACTCGGGCAACACGGCCTTGACCGTGGCCTTGGTTCCGACTGCCACGAACGACGGAGTCGCGATATCGCCGTGTGGTGTGTGGATGGTGCCGGTTCGTCCGAGTCGGTCCTCGAGCCTGGTCCCAATGGTGAAAATCGACTCGGGACGCTTGTCGACGGAGGGCGCGGGCGGTGTCGGTACTGCAGAAGTCACGGGCTCAATCCTGTCACAGGAGCAAATATCGCCGTGATCACAGCGAAGAAAGTTCCTACGCGATCAGCATCCGCATTGGTCTACTGACCGAACCCGAGCGGTACCGCCGCGTGAGGGTCCCCACCATACTTCCCACTACACATCCCCCGGCTCGACCGGTTTACCCCGCCAACCCGCTGACAGGAGCTCACTTGACGAGACAGACCGGCCAGACCTACAACTTCGTCACCGTCGACGTCACAGACTCGATTGCCACCGTGACTATCGACAAACCTCCAGCCAACGCATTCAACCCCAGCATGATCGCCGAGCTTCTGGAGATACTGCCGGTACTCGCGTCGGACCAGACCGTCCGCGTCATTGTCGTGACGGGCACTGGACGGTTCTTCGTCGCCGGTGCGGACATCACCGTGATGCGCGAGCTGACGGAAGAAACTCAGCGCGCGATGCGCCCGTGGGTCGACGTACAGCGGATCCTCGAGTCGGCTCCCAAACCTGTCGTCGCGAAGATCAACGGGCACGCACTCGGCGGCGGAGCAGAACTGACGTTGGCCTGCGACTTCCGCATCATGGCGCAGTCGGCGACCATCGGCTTCCCCGAGATCGGACTTGGGCTTTTTCCGGGTGCCGGTGGCAGCCAGCGACTTCCACGCCTCATCGGCGCTCACCGAGCCAAAGTGCTCATGATCGAAGGCAAGCGCCTCAGCGCCGAGCATGCACTCGATATCGGCCTGGTCGACACCGTCGTTGCGGACGCCGACCTCGATGCGCATTGCGCTGACCTCGCACGCGAACTCGCGACGAAACCCACTGCCACCATCGGAATGATCAAACGCATTGTCGACGAGGGCATGTCGTTGCCGCTCGATCAAGCGCTGGATCTCGAATTCGAGGCAGTGCTCGACCTGATCAAGACGGACGACGCTGCTGAGGGACTTCAGTCATTCCTCGACAAGCGGTCCCCCACCTTCACGGGACGCTGACAGCTCCCATTTACCGAGAGGCCATCATGCTCAACAAATTTCAGAAGAAATGGGTGGGCGCAGTCGCTTCTCTCGCCGCCCTGACGATCGCGGTCAGCGGATGCACCCGGCCCGCTACCGACAACTCCGCGGAAAGTGGTGGCCTGGTACGGATCGCGGTGGGTGTAGACCCGTCGTACGCCCCGATTTTCCTGGCCGACCACGAGGGCATGTTCGAGGCCGCCGGCCTCGACGTCCAGGTCATCCAGACGGAAGGCGGGGCGGCGGGCGCCCAGAACGTCGTAGCCGGAACTTCGGAACTCTCCGGCAATGCCGACTCGACAGCACTGTCCGTCATGGCCGCCAATCCGAGCCTGCGGGCGCTGGGCGTATTTCAGGAATCCGACCGATACTTCCAGGTTGTACTGAGGAATGGCGTCGAGCCGAAGTCGATCAAGACCATGGGCGTCTTCCCCGGCATCGGCCTCTACTTCACGAACCAGTACCTGGCCAGTCTCGGCATCGACCCCACGACGGTCACACTCGTGAGCACAAGCCCGCCCGAACAGCCTGCTTTGCTGGCGCGCGGTGACATCGACGGCTTCCTGTCCTTCGACCCCTGGGTGACGCAGAGTGTCAATACCGGCGGGCGCGTTGTTGCCACGACCGGCGACTTCGGCGCCAAGTACGCCCAATGGATCATCGCTTCGGACAACTGGTTGTCCGCGAACGAAGAAACCGCAGGCAAGGTGTTCAAGGTGATCTCGGAAGCGTCGGCAATCGTGAACTCGGATCCGGATCGGGCTGCAACCGCAATTGCCGCGTCTATCCAGATGGACCCGGCCGAGGCCGCAGACCGGGTGACCCAAATCGATTTCGGTGGACGCGGATTCACCGAGGACGACGTGGAGCGCGCAAACGAACTTGTTGCATTCTTCCGCGAGCAGGGCAAGATCTCCGCGGACATCGATCCGTCCGCTGTCCTCCTCTCGGGATGGTTCGAGCAGAACGCCGCCTGAGCGGAGAGTGAGAACGGGTCCGGTGGGCAGACCGAAATCATGTCGCCCACCGGCCCGCAGAACTACGTTCGACTCCAGTCGGTTCGGCGATATCTTTCGATTGAAACGGAGTAGTTGTGGTGCATCCTTCGGTACGGGTCGTAGAGATTTCCAGTCCGTTTGCGCGATTCGCCGGGCGCATCCTGGTCGGGCTGGGTTTCGAGGTCATTCTGGTAGAACCACCCACCGGTGACCCCAGTCGCACCGAGTCCCAGGGTGATTCGTACTTGCATTGGCATGCGGGCAAGAAGTCCGTTGTCCTCGATATCGACGACAGCAACGATCGCCTCGCTTTCGAAGCACTGCTGCGCAGTGCCGACGTCCTGCTCGACGGCAGCGCGACCGGCGCTCTACGCGACAACCGAGGATCTCTCGTTCACGTACGAGTGACACCCTTCGGCACAACCGGACCGCGAAGTGACTGGAAGGCAACAAATCTGACCGTCGCGGCACTCGGCGGGATGATGGCCCAGGTCGGCGATCCCGAGCACCCTCCACTGCTGCTCCCCGAACTCCAGGCTGAGCAGCTCGCCGGAATCAATGCCGCAATCGGCGTGCTTCTCGGACTGCGTTCGCGATCCAAGGGCCACAACCCGTTGCTGGAGATCAGCGCTCAGGAATGTGTTGCCGCCGCGCTGGAAGCGGGCACTCTTGCCTACATTCACGAGGACCGCGTACCACCGCGTCCGGGCCGGGTACATCCGCTCGTTCCGCACGGACTGTTCCAGGCCGCCGACGGTTATGTCGGTGGCGGCCTCGGCGGTAGCACCCGCATGTGGGACGGCATGTTGGCCTGGCTGATCGACAACGATGCTCAGGACGATCTCGATCAACCGGAGTGGTCCGACGCGGTCTACCGAAAGACGCATCAGGAACACATTTTCGACGTTCTGTCCGCCTTCATCGCGAAGTGGCCGAAGGAAGAATTCGCGGTCAGCGCGCAGTCACGCAAGTTGCCGTGGGCAGCGGTCGACCGGCCCGAAGAACTGCTGCGTAACCCGCAACTCAACGACCGGGACTTCTTCACCGACGTGACCGGAGATCACGGTACCTACCGCGATCTCGGGTTCGGCTTCGCTTTCCCCGAAGGCCGGCGCATCGGAACGCTCGAGGCTGCCCGGTTGGGCCAGCATCAGGAACTCTTGAAGGCCACCTCGCCTGTGGCAGTGAACGAAACCCACGAGTTCAGCGGTGGCAGCACGCCCAGCCTCGAAGGTGTCCGCGTCCTGGATCTCACGTGGGTGTTGGCGGGCCCGTACGGCACCAGAATCCTTGCCGACCACGGTGCCGATGTCATCAAGGTCGAATCGATCGGACGCCCGGACCCGACTCGCTTTGCACCGTTCATGCATCTCTCGCGAGGACCGCACGACAATCCGAACACCAGCGGGTACTTCAACGACGTCAACCGCAACAAGCGCAGCATCACACTCGATACCCGATCCGCAGAGGGCCTTTCGGTACTGCGCGACCTGATCAGGAACTCCGACGTCGTGGTCGAGAATTTCAGCTCGTCGGTCATGGACAAGATGGGGCTCGGCTACGAACAACTCCGGGAGCTCAACCCGGACATCATCTACGTGTCGATGTCCGGGATGGGTCACACCGGTCCTCGCAAGGACTGGGTGTCGTATGCCGACATCGTTTCGGCAAGTACCGGTTTGACCGCACTGACCGGCTGGAACGCCGATGACGTTGTCGGAGTCATCTACGGCCATGGCGACATCGTCGCCGGACTGCAAGCCGGCGTCGCGATGCTGGCAGCCCTCGACTACCGCGACCGGACCGGCCGGGGACAGCACGTAGACCTGTCACAACTCGAAGCCATGGCAGCGCACATGGGTACCAGCGTTCTCCGAGCCGCCCGGTCACAGTCCCCCGATCCGATCGGCAACAGCCATCACGAACTGGCACCACACGGCGTGTACCCGTGCCTCGGCAGCGACCGGTGGTGCTCGATTGCCGTTCGCGATACCACGGAATGGAATGCATTGTGCCGCATCATCGAAGCAGAGAAATGGATCGGCAATCCTGACTTCGCGAGTGCAGAAAGCCGCCAAGCCGATCACGAACGTATCGACGACGCCATCGCCGACTGGACCAGGACTCTGTCACCCGAAACCGTCATGGAACGCTTGCAATCGGCGGGTATCGCGGCCGGCACCGTCCAGGACGGACGCGACCTGGTCGAGAGCGATCCACATCTTCGGGCACGCAGTTTCTATTCGGCACAGGAACATCCCCTCGCCGGAACATTCCTCCACGAAGGCATCCCCGTTCGCCGGAACTCCGAACCCGGCTCGATCCGACGCGCTGCGCCGGTGCTGGGCGCGGACACCGACGACGTCCTCGAGTCGGTGCTCGGATACAGCGACGAACTGATCGCCGGACTTCGCGACCAGTCGATCCTGTCCTGACCGCACTCATATTCAGTACATCCATTCACAGATCGCTACTAGGAGACACAATGCGCGCGGCCCGACTCCATCAGTTCGGCACTTCACCGGTCATCGACGACATCGACATTCCCACACGTGAATCCGGTCAGACGCTCGTGCGCATCGACGCTGCCGCGCTCGGCCATCTCGACATCACCGTCGCGAGCGGAAACTTCGGAGTCAAGCCGAACCTGCCACATATCGGTGGAACAGACGGAGCGGCGACGGTAATCGAATCCGACACCTATGAGCCTGGCACCCGCCTTCTGGTCCGAGGCGGCGGAGTCGGCCTGTTCAAGAACGGTTGCTGGGCTGAGTATCTGGTAGCGGCAGACAAGGCGTTCACACCCTTTGATCCCGCACTGTCGCCGGCCGTCGCCGCAACCTTCTTCCTGCCCAGCACAACCGGCTATGTTGCCGTCAACGACATTGCAGCCGTCGCTCCCGGCGAACGAGTTGTTGTCGCCGGAGCATCCGGCGCTGTCGGATCGATGGCAGCACAGTTCGCTCTGCTTGCCGGAGCGTCCGAGGTAATCGGTGTTGTACCGCGCGAAGATCAGGCTGCCTTGCTTCCGGAGGGTGTGCGTCCCGTCGTCGGGCAAGGCGACGAACTTGCCGGAGTGGTGGGATCCGAGCCTTCCGTCGACGCCGTGATCGACACGCTTGGCGGCGACGGCTTGCCGCACCTTCTGGCGAGTGTTGTCCCCGGTGGCCGGGCTGCCCTGATCGGATATACCTTGGGTAAGAGCCTCACCCTGGACTTACCGAACTGGTTGCTCAGCGATGTCCGGATCCTGCCCGTCAACATGATTCGCAAGACTGCCCGGCAAGCCGAACTGGCACCTGAAATGATCCGGCTGCTCATCGAAGGCAAGATTTCCGTTGCAGTGCAGGAGTTTCCGCTGGATGACATCGCAACGGCACTGCAGTTGATGGGTGAGGGCAAGGTTGCCGGCCGGGCCGTCGTCGTACCCTGAGGGATACAATTACCCATGCACCACGACGCACATGCCATTCCGCGCTCGCTTCCGGATTTGATCCGGAGGCGAGCTTTGGAGCGTCCGGAGCACCCGGCGCTCGTCGTCGACGGGATCACGGTCACCTACCGCGAATTGCGGGATCGTGCAGCATCGATGGGGGCGGATCTCCGTAATCACGGTGTCGGCCGTGGGGAGCGCGTGGCGGCACTGTCCGGCAACAGGATCGAACTGGCAGACCTTGTTCTCGGATGCGCGTGGATCGGTGCGGTTGTCGTCCCACTCAATACGGCCCTCCGAGCCGACAGTGTTGCCGGCGCACTCGAACAGGCTGGTGTACAACGGATCCTGGTTTCACCCGAATACTCAGGCGCTGTAGCCGGATTCGACGGCACCGTGTGGGTCATGGGTGAACAGTGCGTCCCCACTGCCGGTTCGCATCCGGGCTGTGAGCCCGAGACCCTCGATCCGCTCGACCTGGCCGCGATACTCTTCACCTCCGGCACCACCGGTCTGCCCCGAGGCGTCCGATGCCCGCACGCGCAGTTCCTGCAGTGGGGCAAAGGCGTCGGCGCCTCACTCGGGCTCACCGGGGACGATGTGCTGTACAACTGCCTGCCGCTGTTTCACACCAATGCTCTCAATGCCTTTGTTCAGTCCCTTTGGGCCGGGTCTACTTTTTTCCTGGGACAACGCTTTTCGGTCCGCAATCATTGGCGCGAAGTTCGCGAGATCGGCGCAACTGTCGACTACCTGCTGGGTGCGATGGTGGCCATGTTGATGAACGCGGACCCATCGCCGCAAGACCGACAGCACAGCGTCCACGTGGCACTTGCCCCCGCAACGCCGGCTCATCTGATCGAACCGTTTGCCCAGAGATTCGGTGTAGAACTCGTGGACGGATTCGGAAGTACCGAAACCAATCTCGTGATCGGCACACTTCCGGGAGATCGGCGGGCCGGGTACATGGGGCGGGTGATGAGTGGCTACGACGCCGCAGTCGTCAACGACGGTACTGCTGCCGCAGACGGGGAGCCCGGCGAACTGGTGGTCCGCAGCACGATCCCCGGCGCCTGTTCACTGGGCTATCTGGGCGAGGAGATTCCGGCGACGGAGAGTTGGATACAGACCGGTGACAGGGTGATTCGGGAAGCAGACGGCTGGTTCCGATTTGTCGATCGCATCAAAGACGTGATTCGGCGCCGCGGTGAAAATATTTCCGGGGCCGAAGTGGAAACCGTTCTGGCGTTGCATCCGTCGGTCGGTCAGGTTGCCGTCTTCCCGGTACCGTCGGATCTGGCCGAGGACGACGTCATGGCAACTGTAATACTGCGCCCCGGAGTATCTTTCGACCCCATTTCGATTCTGGAGTTCTCCCAGCAACAGCTGCCGTACTTTGCACTTCCCCGGTACATCGACGTCGTGGACACGTTGCCACTCACCGAAACCGGCAAGGTACAGAAAGCAGTGCTACGTGAGAGGGGCGTCGGCCCACACACCTGGGACTGCGAGAAGAGCGTGTTCCGCGCCCGGCGATAGACCGCGCCTCGCTACTTGCCGCAACCGTTGAACGAACACATTACCGGACTGCAGATCGTGCGCAGAGCCAGCGGGTCGCTCGGCGAATGTGTGCACTTCATGGCATGAAGTTTTCGGGTGATTCCGGCGCCGGCAGTGCGCAGGGCCCCGGTGATGCGGCTGACGTTGAGGCGAGCCGTCGGCGCTGTCACAGACAACGCGCCGGCCAGAGTGCGCGGGCCGCTGAACACCGGCACTGCGACGCTCATGTACCCGAGCCGTGTCTCCTCGACCTCCACCGCGAGTTGTTCCTTACGCATCCGCTCGGTTTGCTGGCGCAGCACGCTGACGGACATCGTCGTTCGACTGGTCAAGGCGGTGAAACCCTGCTCGACTACCTCGTCGAAGACCGATTGCGGGGAGAAGGCAAGGATGATCTTGCCGGTGGCGGTGCAGTACAGCGGGAGCCGACCGGCCACCCGCGACTGCTGATTGAGCCCGCGGTGTCCGATGATCTTCTCGATGTAGAGGACGTCGATGCCGTCACGAACCGCAAAGTGAACCGTCTCCTGCGTCGCCAGCAGTAGGTCCTCCATGTACGGCAGCGCCGCGTCGCGCAGAATCCGCTGACGCGGCACCAATTGGCCCAGCTCGAACAATCGCAGGCCGAGCCGGTACTTGGTACCCGCGCGCTCGAGCAATCCCCACTCGACCAGCTCGCCGGCCAACCGGTGAACCGTCGCTTTCGCGACCCCACTGCGCCGGGTGAGCTCCGTCAGAGACAGGTCACTGTGGTCGGTGTCGAAAGCGTCCAAGATCATTCGAGCCTTGCCCAGGACCGAGGACAGTTCACCTGCAGGCTGCGATGCAGCGGTCGTTTCCGACGCGATGGGTAGTACGGATCCGAACCCGACGGATTGTTGTGGAGCGGCCATGAGTGTCCTCCTGAACGATCTGTGACAGCCTGCCGAGACCGAGTGCCACAACGACCGAGATCGGTCGGGGTCCTCGTTAGGTGCAGGTGCTTCGAGACTGACACTATGGTGACTGTACGGTGAGACGCACGCCACACGGTCCGCTCAGTGAACCCGTCTCGCAGAGTTTACACCGGGCGTCTACCTGCGTAATTCTCTAGAAACACGCGGACGGCTTCGGCGATCTGGGGGGCGTGCTCTTCGATGAGAGCCACCGTCCCGGATTCGACGATTGCCGTTTCCACGACCGCCGCACCTGTCAGGTTCGTCTGCAAGGGGCCCAGGTTGGGCATCGAGAAGGGATCCTTCTGCGCTCCGATCAGCAGAACCGGGGCAGTCACCGAACCGATCCTCGTCTCCATGACGTAGCGGGCACAGGCTTTGTGGCCCTCCGCCGGATCAACCCGGTAGGCAAGCGCGTCCCGGATGAACCTGTCGAGTAGCGCGGTGCCTGGTTCCGGGTAGTAGGGGCGACGCATCTCCCACAGTCTGGTGAGATGGCTACCGTCTGCGGCTCGGTCGACGCAATCGATCCCACCGGGTCCCGAGTGCCCCTCGCGATAGTTGCAGTCGGTCCACGGGCACGACGAGAGCACGGCAGCGTGCACCCTCTCGGGGCGTGATGCCGCCATCTCGAGCGCCACTGCCGCACCGGTGTGGTGGCCGATGACCGTGACTCGATCGACGCCCAGGGTGTCGAGCAATTCCCACGCGCCTCGCGCATAGGTCTCGATGGTCTGCGGGCCGGGCACCGGAGCACTGTTGCCGTACCCCGGCATGTCCATCGCGACAACGAGGAAGTCGTCGGCAAGGAGTGGAATGAGCTCGCGGAACTCATCCCACGAACGGGGCGCCTGATGAAGCAGGAGAATCGCATCACCCGAACCTTGTTGCGCATAATGCAATTGCCCGAAGGACGAATCCACGTATCCGAGTTGCAGGCCGCCAGTCATCAGAACGCCGAAACCATCGGAGTATCGACGCCGACGATGTCGATCTTTGCCGAACCACCCGGATTTCCGACAGGCTCGCTACGGGTAGGCAAGATCTCGAGGAAGAAGCGCTTGTTGTCTTCCTTGAAATCCGGGTCTGCTTTCCGGTCGACGGTGATCGCCTCCACCGGGCAGGCCAATTCGCAAGCGCCGCAGTCGATGCATTCGTTCGGGTTGATGTAGAGCTTGCGATCACCCTCGTAGATGCAATCCACGGGGCATTCTTCCATGCACGATCGGTCCGTGTAGTCGATGCATGCTTCACCGATGACAAATGCCATGGCCTAACCCTCCTGTTCGGTGGAGTGTCCGGGGAAGATCTCCGCTTCCGGATCCAGCGCTGCCGCAGCGTTGTTCACCGCAGTCGCGGCTTCACCGAAACCGACGGTAATCAACCGGACCTTGCCGGGATAATCCGTGATGTCCCCGGCGGCGTACACACGCGAAACATTCGTCTCCATCCGTGTATTCACCGCGATGTGGCGATTTTCGATATCGATTCCCCACTCCATCATCGGACCGAGGTCGGCCGTGAATCCCAATGCCGCGATGACGGATTGAGCTGGCAGGGTGGACGTGCTCTTGTCTTGTTTGTGGGTGATGTCGACCTCGCCGATCCACCCGTTTCCACGTACCGCCGAGACATCGGCGTTGACGAGAACCTGGACACTGCTTTCCCGCACCTTGGCAACTGTGGACTTGTGCGCGCGGAAACGATCTCGCCGGTGAACCAGGGTGACGGACTTGGCAATCGGTTCCAGGTGAACGGCCCAGTCGAATGCGCTGTCGCCGCCACCGACGATGACAACATCTTTCCCGGTGTGCGCCGACAAATCCGGGACGAAGTAACTCAGCCCCCGATCCATGAACTCCAAACCCTTCGCCAACGGCCGCGGGGTGAAGGTTCCGATGCCGCCGGTGATGACAACCGCGCCGGCCACCACTACCTGGCCCGAGCTGGTGATGATCCGCACCCGGCCGTCGTCGTCATGCGACAGCTCACGAGCCTGCATGCCCAGAAGGTACACCGGATCGAACGGGGCAGCCTGCGCCATCAAACCCTCGATGAGGTTGCGTCCCTTGACCGAAGGGAATCCCGCGATGTCGAGGATCGCCTTCTCCGGGTACATCGCACTGACCTGTCCCCCCGGTTCCGCAAGGGCATCGATCACGGCAACCGAGAGGCCGCGGAAGCCTGCGTAGTACGCGCCGTACAGCCCGGCGGGGCCGGCACCAATGATCAGAATATCGACGCCGATCTCGTTGTCGGTCGCCGTGGAAGACGTTGTGTTCACACTCGATACGGTATTGCGCCGACGGACTCACGCAAATGAAACCGGTCCGCTCAACAGACCTCGGTAACAGTTGCGGGACACCACGAAAAGGGCCCGCCGACCTCTCGGTCGACGGGCCCAATGCTCGCAGGAATTCAGTGCGCGCAAGAATTCAGTGCACGAAGAATTCAGTGCGCGAATACCTCGGGTTCGTCTGCTGCGATCTTCTGGATGATGGTCGAGTACGCAAACCACCCCACCTTCTCGGTGCCGACTGCTTCGTAGGTCTGCGCCGCGATCTTCTCGTGCAGGACAACCGGATCACCGGCGGCTCGCGCCGTCAGCTCCGCCTGCATCGACCGCTCCATCGACACATACCACCACACTGCGCTCTCCACGGAAGTTCCGACGGTCAGATGACCGTGGTTGGTGAGGATCACGGCCTTGTTCGATCCGAGGGCATCCGCGATGCGAATCCCCTCCTCTTCGTCCAGCGCCACCCCGTGATACTCCTCGTAGATCGAGTGATCCTCGTGAAAGGCGCACGCGTCCTGAGTGATCGGCGTGAGGCGGGTGTGCAGCGAGGAGAACGCCTTACCGTTCAAACCGTGAGCGTGAACAGCTCCGATGACGTCGGGACGAGCCTCGTGAACCTTGCTGTGGATGACAAACGCTGCTCGGTTGAGCGGTCCGTCTCCGGAAATGACCGTGCCGTCCGACGCCACATGCAGCAATTCCTCCGGCTGAACCTGGGAGAAGTGCCGCCCGAACGGCGCAGTCCAGAAAGTCTCCGGATCTTCTGGGTCTCGGGCGGTGATATGTCCCGAGATTCCCTCGTCCAAACCGAATTTCGACAAAATCCGATACCCGCCGATGACAGCGGTCTTGCGACGACGCCGCTCACTCTCGATATCGGTGAACTCGGGCGGTCCCGGAATTCCGGCCTGCTCGGCAATGCTCAGCGGGTGATTCATGCTGCGCTCCTGACTATTTGACGCCGTAACGGGCGAGGTACCGCGAGGACAGAATGCGGAGAATCCGGTCGAAGATGAAGCCCATGATGCCCAGGACGATGATGCCGACGAACGTCCAGTCGATCCGGCCGTAGTTTCGAGCCTGCCAGATCATCGAACCGATACCCTGGTCGGCGGCGACGATCTCCGCCGACACGATGGTGAGGAAGCTGTTGCCCATCGCCAGGCGAGCGCCCGTGACGATGCCGGGGATCGACGACGGCAAGACCACCGTCTTCATGATCTGAAGTTTGTTGGCACCAAGATTTGCCGCTGCCTGCAGTTTGTTCTCGCTGATCGCCACAGTCGCGGCAATCGTGCTGACCGTGACGATGAATACCGAGGTGTAGAAGATCAGAACAACCTTCGACGTCTCACCGATGCCGAACCAGACGACGGCGAGAGTGACAAACGCAATAGGCGGAATGAACCGGAAGAACTCGATGTACGGATCGAGGAGCTGTCGCACGATGGAAATGCGGCCCATCAGAATTCCGACGGGAGCACCGATCACGACACCCAGGAACCAGCCGATGAGGATGCGCTGACCCGATGCGGTGATCGACGACCACAGAACGCCGCTCTCCCACAGTTCCTGTGCCGCCGACCATACTTCGGCCGGTGATGCAATGGTGGTCGGCCCGTACCACCACGCCAGGAACGACCAGATGCCCAAACCGATTGCCGCTGAGGCTGCATACATCAGCGTCGCTTTGACAATCTTGGATCGCCGCGCCGACGAACGCTTTTTTGTCTGCGCCACCTTCGCTGTTCTCACACCGGCTGAACCACCGGTCACTACAGCCGTCACAGCTCGTCCTCCTCAATGCCTTGGTTCCGCAGCGACGCAACCACTTCTGCCCGAATGTCGTCCCGCAGCTTCTCGTAGAGCTCGATCACCTCGGGATCGTTGCGGTCTCGCGGACGAGCCGCATTGACCTCGTAGACGCTCTTGATCCGGGCCCGCGGGCCGGCCGACATCACGATCACACGGTCAGCCAACGTCAGTGCCTCGTCGATATCGTGAGTCACGAATACCACGGTGCAGCGGGTGTGCCGCCAGATACGGTCGAGTTCGGTCTGCAGAACCTGACGAGTCTGAGCGTCCAACGCACCGAACGGCTCGTCCATGAGAACCAACGACGGCTGGTTGGCAAGAACTCGTGCGATCTGAACACGTTGCCGCATACCGCCGGACAGCTGCGAGGGGAACTTCGCACCCGCGTGGGGCAAGCCGACCATCGCGAGGTACTCGGCCGCGATACTCGCCTGCTCGCTGCGGTTCGCTCCACGCATCCTGGGGCCGTAGGCCACGTTCTGGCTCACGGTCATCCATTCGAACAACGCTTCGGAGCTCTGAAACACCATGCCGGCGTGGCGATTACTGCCGGCGACGACATCTCCGTCGCACACGATCTCGCCGGCGCTGGGTTCCACGAAGCCGGCCATGGACGACAGCAGCGTCGACTTGCCGCAGCCACTCGGACCGAGCAGACAGACGAATTCACCTGGCTGCACGTGCATGTCGATTCCGGCGACGATCTCCGCCGCGCCGAAGCTGATTCCGAGGTCGACCACGTCGATGGCAACACCGGTGTTCTTCTTGCCGGGGCCGGCTGTCCCCGCGCTATTCGTCGAGCTGGTCGTTGAACCACTTGTTGCGATACTCACTGTGCACCATCCTTGTACCAATCCAGAAGCATTGCCGATTCGAGATCCGGCTGGTCGCTGAGAACACCGATCGACTTGTAGAAATCTACGATCGACTGAGCCGACTCGACATCCGCAGCTTCGAGATTCACCACGGCGAAGTCGATCTCGTCCACCGCGGCAATAGTCTGATCCTCGCTGACGTTCACAGCCGCCTTGGTCGCGGCCGCTGCCACGCCCGGATCCGACTCGACCTTGCGCGTTGCCTCGTCGAGCACCTTCGCGACGGTTCGCGCTGTCTCTTCGTTGGCCGACAACCACGGAGCCGTCGTGATCGCCCAATGATGATAGAACCAGCCGTAGTCTCCGGTTACTGCCACCACGTGGCCGGTTCCCTGATCCAGGGCGGTGGCCGGCCACGGCTCCCACAGGACAAACCCGTCGATGTCGCCACGACTGAGCAGTGCGGGCATGTCCGTCGGGGTCGCCGAGATCATCTCGACCGAACCGGGGGCAATGGAGTTGGCAGCGAGGTACTTGTCCGTCGAAATCTGGCTGAGACCCGGGACGATGCCCATCTTCTTGATCGCAGCCGGTGAGTCGACACCGTTACGCAGCACGACCTTGATGTAGTCACCCGACGCCTCGTACGAGTACATCGCGCGCAACGACGGATTCTGACGCAACTGGGCGATCGTGGTCGTATCGGAGCTACCGGCGATCTGGACCTGCCCGGTCGAGAGTGCGTCGACGGCCTCGCCACCACGACCGAACTGGACGAGTTCGACGTCCAAACCGGCAGCGTCGAACATGCCTTCCTGATCCGCTACGAAGAACGGAGCGTAGGAAGCATCGATTCCGACTGCGATACGCAGTGGTCCACTTCCGGCGGAATCAGCTGTGCTTTGCGTCGCCGGGCGGCTGCATGCGCCGGTTGCAACGGTCAGCAGCAGCGCAGCCGAAACAAGAGCAGTCCTTCCAAACTTTGACAGCGAGGCCATCTACTCACACCTTTGTTTGTGATCTGTGCCGCAGTTGCGGGTCGTGGAGAGCAAACCTAGCTGTGTGTACCTACACCCGAGAACCAACCGGGTCCACCGTGCGGACCGGGGACAGGAACTTACCTCGGCGAAACACTGCACCTGGAGGAACGTGCGGACCGAAATACTTCGGTAACACGGCCCTCGATCACAATGTCCACCGAATTGTCTGCGAGCGCAGCGCACTGGCGACATTCTGCGCCGTCATCGAATAGATCGACGCACGCGCTCCGGCGCTGCCGCCGGCGACGTGCGGGCTCAGGAGGGTCGAATCGAATCCACGGAGCGGGGTCGAAATCGGTAGTGGTTCAACGTCGAACACATCGAGGGCAGCGCCGCCGACATGCCTGGAACGCAAGGCACGCGCCAATGCCGCGTCGTCGACGACAGCGCCGCGCGCCACATTGACCACGATCGCTCCGGTGGGCAACTGCGCAACTCGATGGGAATTGATCAGTCCCCGAGTTGATTCCGTAAGCGGGACGGCCAGCACCAGGATATCCGCGAGAGGCAGTAACTCGTCGAGTGACACAAACGTCGCAGCCACAGTGTCACGCGGTCTCGAACGCGCGGTGACGTAGACGTCGCAACCGAAGGCGGCAAACAATTCTGCACACCGGCGGCCGATCGAACCGACACCTACGACGCCGACCCGGCGCTGCGCCAGATCGCGGCAATCGCGCGTCAGGATGGATTCCTGTGGCCATCGACCATCGGTAACCTCGTTGTGCGCCCAGAACATGGAGCGGCACAACACACCTGCCGCGAGCACCGCCCACTCCGCAACCGAATTCGCGTTTGCACCGGGAGTATTCGCCACCGGAACTCCGGCGGCGCGCCAGGCTTCGGCATCGATGAAATTGGTTCCGGCACCAGGCTGTTGGACGAGGAGCACATTCCGGCCGAGCTCTGCTTCCTCCTTGCCCAGTGGCAGATCACCACTCCAGTCCCCCACCACGACGTCGCATGTCGGCAACTCCGCACGGAGCGCCCCCGTGGTGCGCTCAGGTAATCGAACTACCTCCGCCTCACCCCTGACGGCGTCACGGATTGCGGTACCGAGTCCGTTGTCGGCGTCGGCCGTCAGCAGAAGTACTTTCTTCACGAGAACTCCTTCGCTGTAAGACGATGACTGTACCTTCGAAAACGCGGAAGCCGGCCTCCCAATCGAGAGACCGGCTCCATTACGCAGCAGTATATTTGGCAGGAACTTCTCAGATAGCTGCCTTCGCGCTGGCTGATGCCTTTGCCAAGAACTCGAGGCTCAGCGGGTTGTACTTCGCTGCCTGCTCGTGCTGCGGCCAGTGACCGCACTCCGAGTAGAGTTCGAGCTGAGCGCCCGGAATATCCTCGGCCATCTTCTTCGCTTCCGGAACATCACCGAACGGATTTTCCTGACCCCAGACCACAAGAGTCGGCGCCTTGATGAGTGCCATTCGATCCGGGCGCAGCAGGTTCCGCTGGCGAACCTCCATCTCCTGCAAGGAAAGGAGGTTGTGGATGTTGGCGACAAAATCAGGCTGATGGTAGATCCGGTGACGAGCCTGAACCAATTCCTCGGTTGCATCGGCGGGATCATGCATGAGCAACTGCATACGTGCGCGGGTCAATTCGATGTCGTCGCTCTGGACGGCCTTCGCGGTCGACATCTTGATGCGCTCCATGACTACCGGGTTCGCGACTGTTCCGCCTGCTGCCAGCAACTGCAGCGACAGAACACGTTCGGGCTGCTCGCTGGCCAGGTAGGCAGCGACCCAACCACCGAGGCTTTCACCCACCAAGTGCACACGGTCCAGTCCGACCGCGTCGAGGTAGTTCACCAAATGCTCGACGTAGCGCGGAATCTCGTACGGGTAGTCAGGCTTGCCGGTGTAACCATGGCCGAGCATGTCGATCGCGTGAACCCGGTAAGACTCGGCGTGCGGTGCAATATTGCGTGCAAATGCCTCGAGGTGTCCGCTGGTGCCGTGCAGGAAGATCACGGCCTCGTCACCGGATCCTGCCTGCAGAGAGCGCGTGGGCACACCGCCGGCGTCGACGGTCGTCAACTCAAAATCGAGCCCGGCAAGTTCGTTCCAGATTGTCATCAGAGAAACTTCCTTTACTGAAGGTGCAGATTATGTTGTTGCGCTGTCTGTTCCAGCTGGATCGAGAATCGTGACACCCATACCGGTGAGCCACTCGGGAATCGCTTCGTAGGCAAGGCGTTCACCCGGAACGTAGTCGAGCATCGCGGCCATCATGAGCCAGGTCCGCAACTCCTGCGCACCGTTGCCCGCCTCGTCTTCGATCTGCTGCGTCGTGAACTCGGCAAGCTCACTTGCCTTGCCGCTGGCAAACAGATCAAGAATTCGGTCATCGAACTCCGGAGTGATCGCGGCATCGGCTGCGCGGATGATCTGGCGTCGCCGGACGTCGTAGTCGGACCAGTTCTCCCGGCCGTCCAGCCAGGCTTGAACCATGAAATCCTCGTCCTCACCGTGCGGATCCCGCCAGTCCGGCCAGGGCAGACGATGAGACAATCCACCGGACGCGATCACCACGACCCGGGTATCCGCCGGATACGACGCAACGGCATCCCGCAGGGCCTTCGCCACTTCCTCACATCGCTTGAACGTCGGGAGGGGCGGCGCGAATACGTTGACCACCAACGGAACTATCGGAACATCGATTCCGTCGAGAAGGTACTGAATCGCGTGAGACTGACCATGATCGATCTGCAATCGCGCCGAGTAGGCAAGATCGAACCGGCCACCTTCGATCAGCTCGTTTGCAAGGTGCCTGGCGAACTCCACGTCGACCCGTTGCGGCCCCTTGGGTGTTCCTGACTCGCCACTGGAAATGCACTCTCCGACGCCGAGAGTGAACGCCGGAATCAGATCCAGCCAGAAACCGCGAAAGTGGTTGGAGCCGAGAATCAAGACAACATCGGGTTTCGACGCCGCGATCTTCTCCCGGCTCAGATACAGCGCGTCCCGGAAGCGTTCGGCCTCCGCCTTGTGCGTCGTCTCTTCCCAATGGGTGTTCATCAAGGTGCTGTGGGAGGCACCGATACCCAGAACTATCTTCGCCATCAGTCGATTCCTACTTCCTCGAGCGAGCGGGTGACGGTGTCGAGGGCCACTCGGATCAGATACTTCGTAAATCTCTCCGCCGCAGCCAGATCCACAGTGTTCATCCCCATCGCGAAGTCCACCTCGAACGGTGCGTCGACCACCTTGGGCATACCCACCCGAATCGTCGGGATGCCGCGGCTGCGCAGGATGTTTGCGTCGGTGGCTCCACTCGCGTCGAAGAAGTCCTGATGCGGCTCTCCTTCGGCAGCTTCCCACGCGTGGACTGCGGCGCGGCGCAACCACATTCGAGGGTCGGAACCCTCACCGGGGATGGCAAGAACCTGTTCGACGTCGATCTGCAGATCCAGCGATTGTGCGATCTCCGCAACGACGGCTTTGAGTTCGCGCTTGGCCGCGGTGGGCGTCGTCCGCGGGCTGAGCCGTAGATCAACGGTAAGGCGCACCTGCTCGGGGGTGAACGACGCTGTTCGCTCCCACCCGCCGCGGATGTTGGCAACGATCCCCTGAGGCGCAACCAAACCGTCCTGATGCGCCGCCGAGTACTTCGGGAACCATTCCTCCAACTTGGCGACCACCTCGCCGGCTGCGGTAATCGCGTTGCGGTACGGCAACCGGTGGCGCGAGCCGACGTAGGTGTGCAGACCGTGCACCGTGATCTCGAACCAGGCCAGTCCCACTTCTTCCCAGGAAACCGTCCAGCCGGGCTTGGCGATCAACGCGCAGTCCGCCCACACTCCCTGTTCCAGGAGGAACGAGCAGCCGACGCCCTGGCCGGTGTTGCGTCGGGGGTTTCCGACACCGGGGCGGGCATTGGTCGGCATACCGCCGGCGCCGAATCCGAGCACCAGGTCACCGCGGAGCGGAATACCGGCTGCGGCAATTGCTTCGGCCGCCGCGACAATGCAGACGGCGTGGCCTTTGGGGTTCGACGCACCCAATCCGATCACGTAGTTCTCGTCGAACTGGGCGTGCGGCGTCAGATCCGCTCGCAGCTCATTTCCCACCCACGGCAGGTCTTCCGCCGGATCGCCGGTCGTGACGGTGTCGATCGGCGCATACAGCAACAGGTCCGGTCCGGACCCGTCACCGCGGAGCCTTCCCCACGAGTTCGCTTGCCGATCATCGAGATCCATTGTGTGGGCCTCGATTCCCGACGCTGCCAGGACCGCCGTGATGTGGCGGGCCAGCGGTGCTTCATCACCCGTCGGGCTGGGAATGTTCACCACCGAAGTGGCGAGATCCCGCAATCGCGCACGATCGACATGGGCGTAGGCTCGCTCGACCCATTCCCGGCGCTCGTCGCCTAGGCCTGCGAGAGCGTCGGCCCTCGCAGTGGTCATGGATTGACCTGATGTACCTGAGTATTGCTGCGCTCGCCGGCCATCTGCCACAGCTTGGGAACTGCCACTGCAACAGCGGCACCGATAGCGACAGCCGTCAGAATCTTGAACATGTATCTCTCCTATTCGCTGGTGCCGGTGGGAATCTGAGCGTCGGCGACAGGGGCCGAGCGGGGCGTTGGCGTCCGTCGCTCTCGGGTGGGCCTGACCGGCGCCTTGGGGGTGTGCTTGGCCGCGTCGGCGATCTTCTCGGCGTACTCTTCCTCTGCCAGATTTCGCCACGTCGTCAGCGACACGTCCGGTCGGTACAGCTTCTCCGGCGGCGCGTCGGTGACCTCGACCATCCACGCATCCTGACCCGAGAACTGACCGTGGAACAGCCAGCGGATCGCACCGAGATACTTGGCGTAGAAGCCCAATTTTGCTGCGCCGGAGACGAAGTTGACCATGAGGCCGACGTACTTGTGGTTGTCTTCGTCCACCGGGACGTAGAACTCGTAATGAATGAACTTGGGGTACGCGATGCGCAGGACACCCGGCATGGACAGTGAAGCAAAACCGGGGAAGTTCTGAGCTGCGATCACAGGATTGACATCCAGGCCGGCGCCGACGTTTCCGATCTGCGAAATCTGGGTCTCGTCCGGCTTCTTCTTCCACCACCGCTTGTTCGTCCAGGTTCCCACGCCCGGGAATTCCGCCTCCCAGTACACCTCTTCCTGCACGCGGTAGATCCAGCGTCCCTCCGGAACGATGCTCGTGATGTTCCACGTGGGCATCGGCTTGAACAGACGCCACAATGCGGTGCGGTGCAGGTACTTCGCATGTCCCTCGTCGAAACCGTTCTCACATGCGAAGCGCCAGTTGCCTTCTCGGGGCTGAATACGACCACCGACGATACCCTTGTTCTCCACCAGCTCACGCGGCAACTGGTCGTCGATGGACGGCGCCGGCTCGTTGGCGATCGGGATGTACACCCACACCAGACCGAGTCGCTCCTCGATCGCATAGGTCTGGACGTTCAGCTTGCCGCAGATCTTGGAATCCGGACCGTCGGTGATGACCGCGGCCAGCTTGCCGTCGGTGAGCCGGTACGTCCAGCCGTGGTACGGGCAGCTGACGGTTCCCGGGAACTGCTGATCGCCCTCGGACAACGGAACGCCGCGGTGCGGGCACCGATCGTGCAGGGCATAAGCCTTGCCTGCGTCGCGGATGATCGCCAGCTTTTCACCACAGATGGTGAAGCTCTTGGGGTCTTTGGTGATGTGGTTCGACCACGTGACCGGGTACCAGTAACCGCGGTATCCGCTGCCGGCTGCGTTGTAACCCGGCCATGCCGTCCAATCCTGCCGACCGGCCGCTCGTGGCCGCTCGGGCAGCGCGAACGTGGCTTCCGACGCCTCGACACCAGTCATGTGAAGTCCTCTCGACACTGAACGTTTGAATGAAACAGATCTTGGGTGAGACTGCGGTCTACGCCAATGGATTCGGTTCGCTCAGCAGACCCGGACCACCACAGCGGTTCCGACGGCACACAGCACGCCATTGTCCGAATGCTCCCGCAACGCCAAAGTTATTTGGTCACTGTCGATTTGGGACACTTCACCCGACACCTCGAGTGTGGTTCCGACGGGCGCGGGCGCACGATTCTGCCAGGAGACTGACACAACTCCTTCGTATCCACCGGCAAAGTGTGACGCGGCACGAAAGAACAGCGTGCCCTGCAACTGGGCCATGACCACCGGGGCGGACAACCCCTCCGTCTGTGCATAGGAGGCGTCGTAGTGAATACGGTGCGAATTGTGCGTCGACGCCCCGAATCGAAGGATCCGAACCGGATCGCAGACCAAGGTTACCGATTCGATCGGCGTGCCCACGACTACTGTTTCGGTCATCGGACGATGAACTTCTCGACGACCTCGGCAAATGCGCCGGACTGCGCACCCCGGTAAGTCTTGGTGACCGAGAGCAGCAGAAACTCGTCCGGAGCCCGGCCCTTGGTCGTCGCAGTATCGAGTACGCGCCCTACGACGACAGCCTCATCCAGCGGGGCCGGTCGCAAGAACGTCACACTCTGCCCGCCGGCCATCAAGCGCACGTCGATACCGTCTGTGCCCGGCACTTCGTCACGGAACATGCCGTCTGCTCGGTACTCTCGATCGGAGCCGCCTTGCGGTCCTCGCAAAAGCGAAGGCAGATACATCGGATGGACGGCAAATGCCGGGTGCTCCGGGTCGAGAAATCGGGAGTCCGTCTCGGCGGTGGCAACCGCAAACGCAACCGACTCCGCCGGACGCACTGGTCCCAGCTCTCTCGTTTCCCGCGTACCGATCATCGCCTCCGCGCGATCACGCGCGTGCTCGAGTTCTGTTCTCATGCCAGCACGCTAGGCATTCGGAAGTCTCACAGCCACGAACCGGGTTCGCCTGCCGGACCGCAATACTTCCCATACCGCTCACCTCGAGGTCAGGTATAGCCATGGCTGATCAACCGAAGAGCTTGTACGCCAAAGCAGATGGCGTCACATTCCATTACTACGACCTCGGCGAGGGCGACCCCACGATTTTCCTGCACGGAGGCGGCCCCGGCTGCACTGCGTGGTCCGACTTCGGGCCGGTGGCACCGCTCTTCGCCTCGGATCGACGAGCGATTCTCGTTGATCTCCTGCAATACGGTCGGTCCGACAAGTGCACCATCACCGGCCCCATGTGGGACTTCCACGCCGCCAAGATGGTTGCCCTGATCGACGAGCTCGGAATCGAACGCGCAGACTTCGTCTGCAACTCGTGGGGCGGCACCATAGCGCTCAATCTTGCGGCAAAGTACCCGGAACGCGTTCGCTCCCTGGTGATCACGGGCAGCATGCCCGTCTTCTACGGACCACTCGCGCCGCTCCCCGAGGACGGCCGTCGTGGTCGCAACGCCCGCGACGTCTACTACGGCGGCACCGGCCCCACCCTCGAAAAACTCCGCACCTTGATCACCAGCCTCGAATGGTTCGACGGATCGAAGTTGCCCGCCGAAACCCTCCAGATGCGATACGAGCAAAGTCTCGACCCCGAAGAAATGGCCCTGGCTGCCTCGGCGGACTCACCTCGTGGCGATTGGCAGGATCTCACAGCTGAACTCGGCCAGATCCAGGCGCCGACGCTCTTCGCCTGGGGCATGCACGACGCATTCCTCACCCCGGACTACCCGCTCATGCTGGCGCGGATGATACCCCACGGCCATCTCTACATCATGGACAAGGCGTCGCATCATCTTCAGGAAGAGCGACCATACGACTACTACAGTGTAGTTTCGGGTTTCCTTGACCAACAGCACAACTGAACGAACGGTGATCGCCCCGACGGGCGGTGCACGAATCCGATTGGTACTGCTTCTCGGAATTCTCACCGCCCTCGGGCCGTTCACCGTCGACATGTATCTTCCTGCGCTGCCACAGATCACGCAAGAATTCGGCACGTCGGACACGATGGTTCAGCTGACCCTGACGGGCACACTGCTGGGTCTGGCTTTCGGCCAGTTGCTCATCGGCCCAATGTCCGACATCTACGGACGTCGACGTCCCCTGCTCGTGGGCACAGTAATTCACGTCGGCGCGTCGTTGGCCTGCTTCTTTGCTCCGTCCATCGAAGTCCTCACTGCGCTGCGAACCCTGCAAGGTTTCGGCGCCGCTGCGACGGGCGTGATCGCGATGGCGATCGTTCGTGATCTATTCACCGGACACGATGCGGCGGTTGTACTTTCGCGACTGATGTTGGTCATGGGCGTAGCGCCCATCCTGGCTCCCTCCATCGGTGGGGCACTGATGTCCGTAACACAGTGGCGCGGAGTCTTTCTCGCTCTCTTCATCCTGGGCATCGCGATGATCGCACTCGCGGCAGTATCGCTGCCGGAAACACTTCCACCCGAAAATCGGTCGGGCAAGGGCATCGGTTCCATCGCGCGAAACTACATTGCGCTCGGCCGTGATGCCCACTTCATGGTGTTGGTGCTCGTGTGCGGTCTCGGCCGCGGCGTTTTGTGGTCGTACATCGCCGCGTCGTCCTACGTGATGCAGGAACAGTTCGGACTGAGCGCCACCGCATACGGATTTGCCTTTGCCGGCGGCGCCGTCGTTCTGATCGGTTCGTCCCAGCTCAACGTCGTGCTTCTCGGCCGGTGGTCGCCGAATTCCATCACGATCTGGGCGATGTGGGGCAGTAGTGCCGTCGGCGCTGCATTTGTTGTTGTTGCCGCCACCGACTCGTGGGGATTCGTCGGGTTTGCCGTCCCCATCCTGCTGATGCTCTGCGCAACGGGTTTTGTCATGCCCAATGCACCGGCGGTTGCACTGTCCCGCCACGGAGAAGCCGCAGGCTCAGCAGCCGCGCTGATCGGATTTGCGCAGTTCGGCGCTGCCGCTGTTGTTGCGCCCATCGTCGGTCTTCTCGGCAACACCAGTCTTGCCGTTGCCATCTCCATGACCGGGGCTTCGGTTCTCGGCGTGATCGCGCTGCTCTGCGTGCGTCGATAGAACGGTTATGCCGAGCGTTCGAGAACCGATACCTTCCGGCTGATTCCCGCGGCCGCCGCGCGCAACGGTTCGGCAAAACGCTCGGTATCCATTCGATACCGCGGACTCGACACACCGATCGCGGCAACTGCTTCACCGTGTCCACCGAAGATCGGGGCAGCGATACTCGATGTTCCCAGGCGAACCTCTTCGGTCTCGACCGCCAACTGCTGCGAACGAACAGCGTCGAGTTGCCTGCGTAACCCGGCTTCCGAGTTCACCGTCCGATCGGTGAACTCGACAAATCCGTTGCCTGTCACCGCTCGAAAAACGGAATCCGGTGAGTACGCGAGTATCGCTTTGCCAGTTGCCGTGGCATACATCGGCAGCCGGCCGGCCACCCGCGACGGCAGGTCCACCCCGTGATGACCGGAGATCTTGTCGATGTACAGAACATCGAGGCCGTCGCGAATCGCGAGGTGAACCGTCTCCCTGGTCGCCGCGTGAAGATCCTGCACATACGTCAAGGACACCTCGCGCAGAATCCGTTGACGAGGCACCAACTGCCCCAGTTCGAAGAGCCGTAACCCCAACCGGTACTTGGTGCCGACCCGTTCCAGTAGACCGAGAGACACCAGTTCACCGGCTATTCGATGCACCGTCGCTTTCGCAACACCACTTCGATTCGCAAGTTCGGTCAGCGACAGCGCACCCGAAACCGCATCGAAGGAATCGAGTATCAGGCGCGCTTTCCCCAGCAACGAATGCATCGCCGAGCGCCTCCAGTACACAGAATGTGGTCCACCCAGCGGACCAAGTCTGCTCCAGTCTACTGAGGCATTAGATCTCCGCGCCCACGAATTGGCTGTTGTACAGACGGAAGTACGCGCCGCGGGATTCGAGCAGAGCCTCATGGCTCCCCTGCTCCACGATCCGGCCTTCCTCCATCACCACGATCAGGTTCGCATCACGAATTGTCGAAAGACGGTGCGCGATGACAAAACTGGTGCGGTCACTGCGCAGAACCGCGGTGGCGCTCTGAACCAGTAGTTCGGTGCGTGTGTCCACCGAACTGGTCGCCTCGTCGAGGATCAGAATAGACGGCTGCGAGATGAAGGCGCGGGCGATGGTGATGAGCTGCTTCTCGCCGGCACTGACGTTGCTGCCTTCCTCGTCGATGACCGTGTCGTAACCCTCAGGCAGAGAGTGCACGAACTTGTCGACGTAGCTCATCTCGGCCGCGCGACGAATCTCCTCGTCGGTGGCACCGGGCTTGCCGTACGCGATGTTCTCGCGGATGGTTCCACCGAACAGCCACGCGTCCTGCAGAACCATACCGATGCGTGAACGTAGATCGTCTCGCGTCATGTCGGCGATATCGATACCGTCCAAAGTGATTCGGCCCGAATTGAGTTCGTAGAACCGCAGGATGAGGTTGACGAGGGTGGTCTTGCCTGCCCCGGTGGGGCCGACGATCGCAACCATCTGGCCGGGCTCGGCGGTCAGGGACAAGTCCTCGATCAGCGGCTGTTCCGGCTTGTAGCTGAAGGTGACGTTCTCGAACTTGACGCGGCCCTTGTCAACCGTGGGCGACTTCGCGCCCTTCGGGTCCTCCGACTGCTCGTCTTGGTCGAGCAGCGCAAAAACACGCTCGGCCGAAGCGACACCGGACTGCAGCAGATTTGTCATCGACGCGATCTGCGTGAGCGGCTGGGTGAACTGACGCGAGTACTGGATGAACGCCTGCACGTCGCCGAGCGTCATCGTTCCGGATGCGACGCGCATACCACCCACCACTGCGATGGCAACGTAATTGAGGTTGCCGAGGAACATCACGGCCGGCATGACCAGACCGGAGATGAACTGCGCCTTGAAGCTCGACTCGTACAGATCCTCGTTCTGCTTGCGGAAGCGCTCCTCGACCTCGTGCTGGCGGCCGAACACCTTGACCAACTCGTGACCGCTGAATGCTTCCTCGACCTGTGCATTGATTCCGCCGGTGCTCTTCCACTGCGCGACGAAGTGCTTCTGCGAACGTTTCGCGATGAACGCCGTGACCATGATCGACAGCGGAACAGTTGCCACTGCAATCAGGGCGAGCAACGGTGAGATCCACAGCATCATCACCAGAATGCCCAGGACGGTCATCACCGACATGACCAACTGGCTGAGCGTCTGCTGCAAGCTCTGCGCGACATTGTCGATGTCATTGGTCACGCGCGAGAGTACGTCACCGCGGGCATGGGTATCGAAGTACCGCAAGGGAAGTCGATGAATCTTCTGTTCGACGTCCTCACGCAGCCGGCGAACGGTCCGTTGCACAACGATGTTGAGCAGATACGCCTGCAGCCAACTGAACAGCGACGCGCAGACGAACAGCAGCAGCACGATCATCAAGACCTTGCCGACCGCGTCGAAATCGATTCCGGTTCCGGGCACAACGGCCATGCCGGACACCATGTCGGCGAGTTGACCCTGCCCCGAAGCGCGCAATCCTTCGACAGCCTGTTCCTTTGTCGTCCCCGGCTGGAGTTGCTTACTGACGATGCCGTCGAAGATCAGATTGGTGGCGTTTCCCAGGATCTTCGGCGCGATCGAGGAAAGTACGACGCTTGCCGTCACCAAAGCGAAGATCAGGATGACGATCGGCTTGTCCGGGCTCAAGCGACCGAGGAGACGCTTGAGCGAAGGGCCGAAGTTCATGGCCTTCTTGGTGGGATCGCCGCCGCCGGGCGGGCCGATGGGAGGCGAGGAAGTCGGTCGATTACTCATGATGCGTCCTGTACGGCTAGCTGAGAGGCGACGATTTCGCCGTAGGTGGGACAACTGACCACGAGTTCGTCGTGCGTGCCGATCCCCACGATGGCGCCGTCGTCGAGCACGATGATCTGATCGGCCTCGACGATGGTGGAGATACGCTGCGCGACAACGACTATGCAGGCGTCTTGCGTGACCGGCCGGAGCGCCGCACGCAGCCGTGCGTCGGTAGTGAGGTCGAGTGCCGAGAAGGAATCGTCGAACAGATAGATCTGCGGCTTACGCACCAACGCTCTCGCGATGGCGAGTCTCTGACGCTGACCGCCCGATACCGTCGTACCGCCTTGTGCCACCGGTGTGTCCAGGCCTTCTGGCATGGCGCGGACGAAGTCGGCAGCTTGGGCGATCTCGAGGCACTCCCACAGCCATTCGTCGGTAGCTTCGGGGTTTCCGTAGCGGAGATTGGTGGCGACAGTGCCGGAGAACAGATACGGCTTCTGCGGGACCAGACCGATCACCGAGCAGAGCATCTCGGTGTCGATGTCGCGGACGTCGACGCCGCCCACCGATACCGATCCGGAGGTGGAGTCGATCAAACGCGGAATCAGGTTGAGCAGAGTGGTCTTTCCCGACCCGGTGCCGCCGATGATCGCCGTCGTCTTGCCTGGTTCGGCGCGGAAGGTGATGTCGCGCAACACTGGCTCCTCGGCTCCGGGGAACTGGAACTGAGCTCCACGAAGTTCGACGACGCCCGGGTCCTTCAGTTCTCGGACCGGGTTCTCGGGCGGAATCACCGACGAATCCGTGTCGAGCACCTCGGAGATACGTTCGGCGCACACCGACGCACGCGGCAGCATCACCGCCATGAAGGTGGCCATCATGACGGCCATCAGGATCTGCATGATGTAGCTGAGCATCGCGGTGAGCGAGCCGATCTGCATCGACCCCTCGTTGATCTGATGGCCACCGAACCAGATGACCGCGACGCTGGTGACATTGCTGATCAGCATCACGAGCGGGAACATCAGTGCCATGAGGCGGCCGACGCCGAGTGCAGTCTCCGTCAGTTCGCGGTTGGCGTCGCCGAAACGCTCTACCTCGTACGGTTCCCGTACAAACGCTCGGACGACGCGGATGCCCGTGATCTGTTCGCGAAGAACACGGTTGACGGCGTCGAGGCGGCCCTGCATGACCCTGAATCCGGGGACCATCCGGGCAATCAGGAAACCCATCGAGACTACGAGGAGCGGGACGCTGATCCCGAGGATCCAGGAAAGATTCAGGTCCTGTCGTAGAGCCATGATGATGCCGCCGATACACATGATCGGAGCCATGACGAGGATGGTGCAACTCATCACGACCATCATCTGCACTTGCTGGACGTCGTTGGTGTTGCGGGTGATCAGCGAAGGCGCACCGAAGTGCCCGACCTCCCTGGCCGAGAACGTCCCGACCTGATGCAGCACCGACGCTCGGAGGTCGCGCCCGACGCCCATGGCGACTCGTGCTCCGAAGAAGACGGCACCCACCGAGCACAGGATCTGCGTCAGCGTGACCATCAGCATCATCCCGCCGGTGGAGAGGATGTAGCCGGTGTCGCCTTTGGTCACGCCGTTGTCGATGATGTCGGCGTTGAGACTCGGAAGGTAAAGGGCCGCCATAGTCGAAATAAACTGCAGGACGACAACGCCCGTGAGTTCACCCCGGTACGGCGTCAGATAAGTGCGCAGCAGCCTGATCAGCATAGTGAGCGAAGGTTACCAATCCTGGCCGACATGTGCCGCTGGATATTTCGATACACAAAAACAGCTGTGCGCCTTTATTAACCGCGGGGGGTTAATAAAGGCGCACAGCAGAGATCAAGCAGATGCGGACTGCAGTTCCGCTTCCTTCTCGTCACGGAGGGCCTTGCTGAGCTTCTCACCCTCGATGTCGACGTTCGGCAGAATCTTGTCCAGCCACTTCGGCAGCCACCACGCCTTGTCGCCGAGCAGTGCCATGACGGACGGGATGATCACCATGCGCACGATGAAGGCGTCGAAGAACACCGCCGCGGCGAGCGCGAATCCGATCGACTTGATGAACGAGTTCGGTTCTGCGATGAAGGCACCGAACACGGAGATCATGATGACCGCGGCCGCACTGACCACGCGGGCACCGTGGTTGAAGCCGATGGTCACGGCCTCCTTCGCGCTCGCACCGTGGACGTACTCCTCACGCATACGCGTCACGAGGAACACCTGGTAGTCCATCGCCAACCCGAACACCACGCCGATCAGGAAGATCGGCATGAAACTCACGAGCGGTTGCGGGTTCGAGATGATGCCCAACCAACCGTGCTGGAAGATCGCCACCGTCGCACCGAATGTCGCGAGCACGCTGAGCAGGAAGCCGAGCGTCGCGGTCAGCGGAACCAGGATCGAACGGAACACCAAGAGCAACAGAATGAATGCAAGGCCGACCACTACGGCAAGGTAGGGCACCAATGCATCCTTCAGCGTGTCCGAGACGTCGCCTTCGAGTGCGGTCTGACCAGTGATGCCGTAGCTGACGCCGATCGAATCGTTGAGTCCGCCTTCTGCTCCGCGGAGGCTGCCCACCAGGTCCATCGTGGCCGGATCGGTCGGTCCGCTCTTCGGAGTGATCAGTACCTGCGCGGTGTCGCCGGCTTCGTTGACCCTCACGACCTGTGCGTTCTGGACGTCACCGAAGCTCGAGATGGTCGAGACGACCTCCGCAAAGGCCTCCCCGGCGGGGACGCTGGCATCTTTGGCGTCGACAACCGCGATCAGCGGTCCGTTGCGGCCGTCACCGAAGCCCTCGTCGATCAGGTCGTACGCCTGACGCGCACTGGTCGCCGGGTCACCGGTGGCCTCCGACGGCAATGCCAGGCTCAATCCCGTTGCGGGCAGAGCCAATGCGCCCAGAAGAACTACTCCACCGATCAGCGGCACGAGCGGACGACGAACGACGGCGGTGATGAAGCGCAGAGCCAGCTTCGGCTTGCCTGAATCATTGTTTTCGGACTCCTCCGCACGCTTGCTGAGGAAGGGAATCTTGCCGGCAAAAGCCTTGCGTCCGAACATACCCAGGATCGCGGGCAGCAAGGTCAATGCGATCAGTACCGCGATCAGCACGGTGAAGGCCGCTGCCGCACCCATGTCCGAGAGGAACGGGATGCCGACGACACGCAAGGCAACGAGCGCGATGATGACTGTCAAACCGGCGAATACCACTGCGGAACCGGCAGTTCCGACGGCGCGACCTGCTGCTTCGGCACGGTTGTCGGTGAGGGTGAGCTCATGCCTGAACCTGGACATGATGAACAGCGAGTAGTCGATCGCCACGGCCAGACCGATCATGATCGCCAGCGTCGGAGTCATCGAACTGAGATCCATGAATCCGGTGGCAACCGTGATTCCAAGGCTGCCGATAGCGATACCGATGATCGCGGTCAGGAGCGGAAGCCCCGCGGCCACAAGCGAACCGAACGTGATGGCCAGAACGACAGCGGCAACGGCGATACCGATCAGCTCGGTGACACCACCGGGCATCTCCGCTTCCTGAGCAGCAGAACCACTGACCTGGACGTTGAGTCCCTCGGCCCGACCGACATCGGCTGCGGAGTTGATCGAATCACGCAACGCCTGATCGAGATCGGCGAAGTCACCGCTGAACGGAACCTCGACGTACCCGACCGTGCCGTCGGCACTGAGCGGCGACAACGCGCGCGCGTCGTCCACGGCCTGCGTCTCGGAAGTTCCAGCCGCAGCAGCCTTTTCCTTGAACATCGCAACCATGGAGTCGTTGCCGGTAACCGGATTGACCAACGCCTTCGCGGCCTGTTCCGGAGTGGCAGTCGCCGGGTCCACCTTGGCGGAGTCGGCGACCTTGTCGATGCCACGAATACTCGCGAGCATGTCGTCCATGGCCTTGACGTTCGCCGGATCGGCCAGCGTCGTGCCCGCCGGAGCTTGCACTACGTATCGCGCGCTCAGCGAATCCATCGGGTTGGGCGCGTCGGGAAAACGCTCCGCCATCAGGTCTTGCGCCTGCTGTGCCGGGGTTCCCGGAATGGAGAACGAATCCTTGGTGGGGCCGGACAGAGTGGCTGCCCCGACGCCCATCAGGACCAGGATTATCAGCCAAACGCTGAGGACCGCGCCTTTTCGCCGGTAGGCGAACTTGCCGATCCGATAAAGATAGGTGGCCACGACGGGCTCCTTGCTGTTTCGGTGCGTGTACGTGGACAGGTATTACGTGTGGGGCTCAGAGACGGGACATCTCAGGGACGCGACATCTCAGGGGCGGGCGGCGGCGCGGGCAATCCGGCACGAATCTGCCGAAAAGCGTCGTGAACCAACTCCTCCGGACTGGAAGCCTCCGACTTTCCGCCAGTCCAGACGTCGATCACCGATTTAGCGGCTCCGCCCACCGCTCCCAGGAGGAGCGTCGGGTACAGGTCCTTCTCGGCGTCGGTACCGGTGCGTTCCGCCAATGCCTGAACGACTGCACGGTTGATCCGCTGATGCATGTCTGCGGCATCCCGGTAGAGCGCGGGACTCGAATCCGACAGCAGCCAGATACTTGCCTTCTCACTCCCACTCGGACCTGAGTCGTTCACGATTTCGACCACAAGTTCTTCGAGGACGTCGAGAATTGGTTCGTCCGCGGGCCGCGACGCAAGCGCCTCGATCCACAGGTTCACCGATTCCTCGAAACTGGCGAGCACTGCCTCCTCCTTGCTGGAGAAGTAGTTGTGGAACGTCCTCGTCGACACTCCGGCCTCGGAGGCGATCGCGTCAGCGGTGACGCATTCGATCCCCAGCGCACGAGCGAGCCGTGCTGCCGCGCCACTGAGTGCGGCACGGGTTGCTGCCTTCTTGCGGTCGCGAAGGCCTTGTTCGATGATCACCCCAACACGGTACCCAACTTGCAGAGCTCTGCAACTTTGCAGAGGTCTGCAATATTGTGCGATCGAACACACAGCGCGGAAACTCGAGGCGTACCTCACACTCACGCACGGCAAATGCCTGAACAGCGCGACAGAGAGAGTTGTGAGCAGCTCCACGGCGTGACGCCCACTGCCAAGTTGACGCGTGAATCAACATGGCCTGACATACTTTGCGGTGAATTAACCGCAATGTGCTCGGCGAAGGAATCTGATGGACCCGCTCCTGCATACCTGGCCGGTTTCGTCCACGGTAATGCTGTGGGGATCGAAGTCCGGACGAGGCTCCGTACTACGTCTCGTCCGTCTGACCATCGGATTCTGCTCACTCAATTTCTCGATCGTGGCGTTCCTGTTTCTCCTCAGCGGAGAGGGCCCGGACGGACCGTTTGCGCGCAGTTGGCTCGTCGGCATTGCGACCGTCAACCTGATCCCCACGATTCTCTGGTTTGTCGGCCGAATCAGAGGTTCACGCATGCTCAAGCTCTACGGTCTGTGGGCGGATCTCGGAACTGCCTCGATTCTCATCACCTTCACCAGCCATAACGCCGCCCTTTTCGGCGCGGCACTCTTTGTCGCCACCGGCGCCTACTTCACCTATTTTCTCGACCGCCGCTGGCTGGCATTCCACCTCGCCTTTGCCACGACGTTTGTCATCGCCCTGACCGTGCTCGGCCTGACGAACGGCGACTACTCGGCAACCAGCGTGATTGCACGCACCGACGTCGTACTGTGTGCCGTGATCTTCATTCCGGCCACCATTCAATTCACCTGGCGGCAATTACTCTCGCGCGCAACGGGATCCAAGGTGGATGCACTCACCGGACTGCTGAACCGGCGAGGGCTGTGGGACATGTCGGAGCGTATCTGGTCGGTCGCGTCGGCAAATCGTGCCGACATTGCTGTTGCCGTCGTCGACATCGACAAGTTCAAGGCTGTGAACGACACCTTCGGTCACGAAGTCGGTGACGCCGTCATCATCCGGACAGGAACGCGCCTGCAGGAGCATGTGAACGGTTTCGGCTACGCCGCGCGCACCGGCGGCGAGGAGTTCACCGTTGTGATGATCGGCACCCCGTACGGACTTCGCAAAAGAATCGCGACACTGCCCAAAGCCGTCGTGAACGCTTCCGACGACCCCTTGGCCACGGTCAGCGTCGGAGCAGCGACGCTACCTTTCATCCCGCATCAGGAAGAGTTCGACTACAACGAGTTCTCCCGAGCAATCGTTGCGGCCGATCATCTGATGTACGACGCAAAATCCGCGGGAGGCAACACTGCGAACACTGCTCCTATGACTGTTCCACGTCGACGGGCACCCTGAAACCGGGCTGTATCAGCGCCGATTCCACGCCTCGGGATCTGCCGTCAGTTCGTGAATGAACTCGGGCAACTCTCCACCTGCTACATCGGTGAGTGTGACATTTTCGAGCACAGCACGGAGGTTGACGCGCACTGCAATCCACACCTCCTTGAGGGGCGTCGCCGGCCCCCCGTAGTCGACGTCTTCCGGTCGCTGACCCCGAATCGAAGCAAGCGGTCCTTCGACGGCTCGTATGACGTCGGCAATCGTGATCTCGTCCGCGGACCGAGCGAGCCAGTATCCCCCGTCCGGGCCTCGACGGCTGTTGACCAAGCCGCCGCGCCGCAGGTCCGAGAGCACCGCTTCCAGGAACTTGTGGGGTATGACCTGGGATTTGGCGAGAAACTCGGCCTTGGCCGGGTCAGGACCTACTGCCGCGAGCTCGACCAGAGTCCGCACGGCGTAGTCCACCTTCGCGGTGATATGCACCGGCAATTCCTACCATCGTTCTATGAATAGTCGCAACAAACCTGCGAGTTCTTCGCCGCAAAGGGTTCCATGGCGTTACATTTTGATGCATGATGTAACGATCGAAGCTAGAGAACAGGACAAATCGCGTGTGGGAAACCCTTCTCGAATCATGGAAGTCACTTCTCGAACCGCTCCATGATCCAGTCACGCTCGCAATCCCCGCGTTTGTCATCTTCCTGGCAATCGAATGGTTCGCGGCCCGCGCTCTCGAGGATCATCCCGACGACGCCGACGGACGCGCACGACCCGCGGAAGGCGGCTACCGAAGCATCGACGCCAGAACCAGCGTTCTGCTCGGACTCGTGTCGATCGCAACGAGCACCTTCTGGAAAGTGCTGGCGCTGATCGGCTATTCCGCAATATGGGTGTACCTCGCTCCGTGGCACCTCTCGCCGACGGCCTGGTACACCTGGGTGATCCTGCTGCTCGGAATCGACGTCCTCTATTACGCGTATCACCGCATCGCGCACCGAGTTCGGGTCATCTGGGCCACACACCAGGCTCACCATTCGAGTGAGTACTTCAACTTCAGCACCGCACTGCGGCAGAAGTGGAACAACAGCGGTGAGATCATCATGTGGTTGCCGTTGCCGTTCCTCGGGATTCCGCCGTGGATGGTGTTCGTCGGCTTCTCCGTCAGCCTCGTCTACCAGTTCTTCGTCCACACCGAACGTGTCGGAAAACTTTGGCGGCCCATCGAATTCATCTTCAACACGCCGTCGCACCATCGCGTCCACCATGGCTCCGACGCCGAGTACCTCGACCGCAACTACGCCGGAATCCTCATCATCTGGGACCGGATGTTCGGGACCTTCGCAGCCGAAACCCACCGGCCCACCTACGGACTCACGACGCCGGTCGGAACGTACAACATCTGGAAGCTCCAAACACGCGAATACGCTGCCATCGCTCGCGACTGGAAAGCGTCGCAGTCGTGGCGCCAGCGCGCAGGCTACGTGTTCGGCCCACCCGGCTGGGCACCGAAAGCCGAGGTCACGTCAGCAGAATCCACAGCCCCGTCGCACTGAGCAGGAGCAGGGCGACCGCGAGAGCAGCACCCATACCCAAAGCAGGCGTTGCCTTTTCGGCTGAGAACTGGGCCAACCGCCTGGGCCGCGACCGACGTTCGTAGACCGTCACCGCCACGACAAGCACGGCAGCGAGGGACGGGCCGATCAGTGCTACCGAACCGAACGGCGGCAACCATCTCAAACAGGCGGCAGACAAGCCGAGGATCGACAGACTCGTCCGTACGAACGAGAGCGATGTGCGCTCGGACTGCAAGCCCTTGTCCGGAGGCTTGACACCTTCCGACGGTTCCAGCGCGGTCAATCAGTTCACGACCTCGACCACCAAGACGGTCGCGCAGATCACCAGCACGATGCCGACCACCGGCGCCATCAGCGGTACCGGCAACGAGCGCTCAGCACGCAGTGCTCGCTCGGCGCTGATCCAGTGAACAAAAGAAGTGATGGCGATCAGAGCGCCGCCGACGAGTAACAACGCGGCCAAGCCGGCACGAACCGTCGGGTTGAGAATGTCGCCGCCGAACGCTTCGAGTCCGACGCCCGACGCGACAAAGGCCGTCGCCGTGCGGATCCAGGCCAGATACGTCCGCTCATTGGCGAGAGTGAACCGTGGATCGGGGTCTTCGCCCGTTCGGAACGGTCTCCACCGGGGCATCACCTGTTCATTCCGTCCAGGCAGAAATCGCGCACTGCCTTCGGAACGGACAACGAGAAAGGAAGGTCATGTCCTTAATCTTCCCTGCCCGCCCCGAAGCGGTGCGAATCGGGTGGACGTAATTCAGCTCGCGGCGAGTGAGACCAGGAAGTCCACCGAGCCACTGCCGTCGACGGTGACAAAACCGAGGGACGGGGGTTCAACTCCGAAATCGGTCCAGGTAACTGGAATCGAGCCCGATGCAATCAGCGAATCACCCGAATGCAGCACGGTCATGTCGACCGACACCGGCTTGGACTGACCTTTGAGAGTCAAGGTGCCAGACACCGTGACCGTCGCAGTTGTGCCATCTGTCGGTACAGCAGCCAAGTCCACCGGCGAGTCGATCGTGAACGTCGCCGTCGGATACGTGCTGGTATCCATCACATTGCCCGTGAACTGGCCGTCGCGCCGATCCGAGTCGGTCTTGATGCTTGCCACCTGCACCGTCACTTCGCCTGACGTGAGCTTTTCACCCTCGACAACCGCGTTTCCGCTCACCTCGCCGGTGGTTCCGACGACGGTCACACTCGATCCGTTGAGAATCTCGTGCACGGTGTATCCCGCTGCCGTCTGGTTGTCCCCCTGCCCGGCGACGACGGTCCACTGCCCGTCGATCGATCCGGACGCCGCTTCTGCACCCTGAGTGGATACCACGGCCGCCGGCGCATCGTCTTCAGCGATGAATTTCCCGTACGCCCACGGCCCCACAAGCAGGGCGAGTACGACCACAACTACTGCTCCGCCGATCCACCAGATCTTTTTCATGGGTTCGACGATAGTTGCAGCTTCAACGATTGTCAGGAGTTACGAACTGGGAGAACCCTGTGAAAGCGCTCCACGAAGGCCGAGAACGGGGCACACCCACAACCATTAGTAATCATTTGGTAAAGTGGATTTTGCATTCCGGCCCCCAGCCTGGAGTGCCTGGGCCGTGCGCATCGAATCATGCATCGATCCCGATGCGCACGGTCTGCCCGAAACACGAATCACACCGATCGGGGGGGCTCGCAATGGCGGACCTGACGCTCCTGACCGACGACGAGTTACGCGAGCGTCGGATCGCCCTCAGTCGATCCCTCACTACCGCAGCAGATTTGATCCCTACCCCGCCACCCTCGTTCTTCGAGAAGCTGAAGCAGGACATCGATGCCGCCGCTGCAGAGTGGATCGCTCGCCGCTCCTGAACTTCGTCAACCTGTGAATGTCCACCGGAGGACGGCCCCTCCCCCATACGACTTAGTGCGGCTTCCGATCTCCTCCGAAGTCCAGCGCTGTCCTCGTCCGAATGGCGGACTGGCTGGTCGTCCGATGGTCCAGTCGGAGCGTGTCCGTCCTGACGGTCGTCAGCGCTCGCACGCCAGGTTTACCATACAAAAAAGCTCCCCACCTGCGTGAACAGGTGGGGAGCTTTGGCGGTGGCGGAGGGATTTGAACCCTCGGACGGGGGTTACCCGTCACACGCTTTCGAGGCGTGCTCCTTAGGCCGCTCGGACACGCCACCGTTGGTGACTTTACCGGATGGAGTGCCCGTGGCCGAAATCGCCAGGTGGAGCGGTATTACGTGAGCTTGTCCTTGATGCTGGATGCGGCGTCCTTGACCTTCTCGCCGGCATCCTTGACGGCCGATTTCACCTGGTCGCCTTTACCTTCGTTTTCGAGGTCCCGGTCACCGGTAGCGCTGCCAGCAGCTTCCTTGGCCTTGCCCCCGAGGTCTTCGGCCTTGTTCTGAGCCTTGTCTGCGATTCCCATGAGTACTCCTCTGTGAACGCGAACGAATCACCTTCCGGCGATTCGCCGATACCCTGACGGCATCTGATCTCCACCATGCCCGTGATTACCGGTTCCGGCTACCCGAGTGTGCGATCACTCTCGATGGGGAATACCTATTTCAGGCCCGCTGCTCGCGGAAGAAATCTTCCAAAAGCCCAGCGCATTCGTCCTCGAGGACCCCGCCGCGCACCTGCGGCCGATAGGTCAATCTTTTATCTCGAACTACGTCCCATAATGATCCGACGGCTCCGGTTTTCGGCTCCCACGCCCCGAAAACGACCCGAGAAACCCGGGCGAGGACCAGAGCGCCCGCACACATCGTGCAGGGCTCGAGGGTGACGGCCAGCGTCGCACCTTCCAGGCGCCAGCCGTCGCCGTAGATTTTTGCGGCAGCACGCAACGCGAGGATTTCGGCGTGCGCGGTCGGATCGGACGACGCTTCCCTTGCATTGGAGGCCCGAGCAACTTCGACGCCGTCTGCGTCGAACACCACTGCCCCGACCGGGACGTCTGCGTCGGAGGCGGAACGTGCGGCCACGATGGCCGCACGGATCATGCGCTGATCGTCAGCGAGAGTCATCTAGCGCGGGAGCTTGTCGAGCGCTACGCCGAACTCGGATGCGAACCCGAGTCGCTGCGCGATCATCCCCAACTGCTCGTCCGGATAAAGATCGGTCTCGGCCGCGATGACGGCGAGCACGGGTTCCGGCAGGCCCAGATCGGCCAGCACGGACAGATCGCCCTCTTCCCAGGGTTCGACGTCGTCGAGGTCGTCCGGATCGATGTCGGGGATCTCGATGTGCAAGGCGTCGAGGACGTCAGCTGCGATGTCGTAGTCGATGGCGGCGGTCGCGTCGGAAATCAGCAACTGCGTGCCGGACGGCGCCGGACGCAACACTATGAAGAACTCGTCGTCGACGTCGAGAAGACCGAAGACGGCACCCGAACTTCGCAGCTCACGCAGCTGCGTTTCGGCGGCCGAGAGCGAGGTCAACGCGTCGGGCGTCAATGCCTTGACCGTCCAACGCCCCTCTTCACGGACCACCGCGACACCGAAGCCTTCAAGCTCCTCCGACTGGTTCGAAGAGGCGCTCTTGTTACCCGCGCGCTGTGCACCCATGGCGCAACGGTAGCCCGCCTGGTGCCAGTGAGTGAAGTCCGAGCATCGATGTGCCAACCTGAACTCGTGTCTGCGATCGATTCCGCCCCACCAGTCTGCGTTCTCGGCCTCGGATTGATCGGCGGTTCGCTACTTCGCGCCGCCGTCCGATCCGGCCGTCAGGCGTGGGGTTACAACCGTTCCAGCGAGTCCGCCGACGCGGCCCGAGCCGACGGTTTCGACGCCGACACCGATCTGGTTTCAGTGCTGCAGAGAGCGAACGAGAGCGGTGCGATCATTGTGATCGCCGTGCCGATGCCTGCCGTCGACGCCACCTTGGAGGCAATCGCCGCGCATGCGCCGAACAATCCGATCACGGACGTCGTCAGCGTCAAGGGCGAAGTGAAGGCCGCGGTCGAACGAGCGGGCTTGAGCGCCAAGTTCGTGGGCGGTCATCCGATGACGGGGACGTCAGCTTCGGGTTGGGCGGTCGGGGATGCCGATCTGTTCGTCGACGCGGTGTGGGTCGTTGCCACCGACAACGGCGTCGACGCAGACGTGTGGTCGCAGGTCGCCGACCTGGCACTCGACTGCGGCTCGGTGGTGGTGCCAGCCGAATCTCTCGAGCACGATCGAGCAGTCGCGCGTATCTCTCACCTGCCCCACCTACTGGCGGAAACACTCGCGATCACCGGAGCTGCCGGCGGCGAACTGGCTCTTGGGCTGGCCGCCGGGTCATTTCGCGACGGCACCCGCGTAGCCGGGAGCGCTCCTGGCCTGGTGCGGGCGATGTGCGAGGGCAACCGTGACGCCCTGCTGGTCGCGCTGGACGAAGCGCTCGACCTTTTGCAGGGTGCACGCACCGATCTGCTCGACAACGGCTCCACGGCACGATTGGTGGACGCAGGGTTCGCTGCGCGCGGCGCTTACGAGTCGCACGAGCGGTGGGACATCGAAGACCTTCGGGTCGGAGAACCCGACTGGATCGAGCGGATGCGGGACGCCGGTCGACGCGGTGGTGTCATCCGGCGATCCGAAACCTAGAAGTACGAAACCTAGATTCGAGTTGCCAGACCCGGGTAGTCGAGGACGAAGCCTTCGGTATCGACGGCCAGCGTCGAGCTGGACACCGGGGACAGCACACTGATTCCGTCGGTGCCGCTGCTGTAGGTGATGGTCGCACCCTCGACGCGCAGGTCGAGAAGGTTGACGTAGACGACCGGGACCTCGGCGTCTTCGATGTCGTTCTGCAAGCCGACGCGGCGGATGGGCAGCGTGTTGAAGAACGGGCTGAGGATCACGTCGACATCGAGTGCGCCATCGAACGCAGAGCGCTGGTGACTGGCGCCGTTCTCGACCATCCAGGTGCCTTCTTCGTCCCGGCTGATCGACATCTGACGCTCACCGGCGGCCAGGGCGGTCCGCACCGACAGCCTGCGGGTGATGCCGGCCTCGTCGGTGACCAGGTCGTATGACGCGCTGAATGCCGGGTGCTCACTGCAGGCTCCACCGATGATCCGGCCGGAAGCCTTGATGCGATTTCCGTTCAGCTGCACACGAACAGACTCCATACGAGGAGCGTTGTGGGCCTGCCAGGTCAATACCGCGGGCCAGGACGCGTCACCGGAAGGTTGGATGCTCACCCGACCACGGTAATGGACGAACGGGCGCGGAGCACCGCTGGTTCGGGTTATTGCTTCGATCAGGGACCTTTTAGGGACTTCGATCGGCCCCGAAGATCTCGATGTAAGCCGTTTCACAACGCTTCTTCCGCCAGGAGCACCCCGCAGACCGAATAGTTGGCAAACGGTGTCGGAGTTCTCGAGTACCGTGCTTCTAGGTCGGTTCGTGAGGAAGGGTGCTGTGACGTCGTCGCGGAGCATGGTGGGTTTGTTTGCCGGTATCGGCGGGCTCGAGTTGGGGCTCTCGGAACATGGGTGGAACACCGAACTGCTGTGTGAAATCGATCCGGGCGCCCAGGCAGTTCTCCGTTCGCGTTTCGCCGACGTGCCGTTGCACGGCGACGTCACCAAACTGCGTGCGCTGCCCAGCGACATCGAATTGGTGGCCGCCGGTTTCCCCTGCCAGGACCTCTCTCAAGCCGGCAAAACAGCAGGCATCACCGGCGCACGCTCAGGCCTGGTGGACGAGGTGTTCCGTCTGGTCAAGCGCAAGAAAGGCCCGCGCTGGCTGTTGATCGAGAACGTTCCGTTCATGCTGCAACTCGGCAAGGGCGCTGCCATGCGGCACATCACCGACGCTCTCGAAGACCTCGGATACACCTGGGCATACCGGGTGGTCGACGCCCGCGCCTTCGGACTCCCCCAGCGCCGCCAGCGCGTCATCATGCTTGCCTCGCGCACGGACGATCCTCGCGAAATCCTGTTCGGCCAGGACGCCGGCGAGCGCCTGGGAGGTGATCCCGCGGACTACCCCTGCGGCTTCTACTGGACCGAAGGCACCCGCGGACTCGGATGGGCCGTCAATGCGGTGCCGACGCTCAAGGGCGGCTCGTCCGTCGGCATCCCCAGCCAGCCGGCGGTCCGGTTGCCGTCCGGTGAGATCGTCACTCCCGGTCTCGTCGACGCCGAACGCCTGCAGGGTTTCGATCCCGACTGGACGCTTCCGTCCGTCGAGGTTCCCGGCCTACGCCACAGCCACCGATGGAAGCTGGTCGGCAATGCCGTGAGCGTGCGGATGGCGTCGTGGGTCGGTGGCCGGCTGAACGATCCCATCGCATACGACGCCGCGGGCGAGACGCCACTCGAACCGGGCGACGCGTGGCCGAGTGCGGCATGGGGCCGTAACCGCCAAGCCTTCCGCGTCCACACCTCGACCTGGCCGGTCCAGTACGACTACGAGGATCTGAGTGGCTTCCTCGAGGACACGCGGTTGCTGTCGGCGCGGGCCACAGCCGGCTTCCTCAAGCGCGCACGCATGGGCAATCTTCGGTTCATCCCCGGTTTCATCGAGGACGTCGAAAGCCATCTCGAGCGGATGGGCGGATACCCCGAGGCCGCGGCATGACGGAATCACTGTTCCCCGAACCTGAAACGCTATTCCCCGAACCGCTGTTTTCCGAGCCGGAACACGAACCACTGTGGAGCGCACTGCAACTCGCGGGCGACAAGCCTCCGGCCGACGCCGATCGCGGCGAGAAGAAGAACTACGCCCAGCGACTCTCCAATCAACTGGCACAGACGGTGGCCGACGCTCTGCGTCCGCTGTATCCCAACATCACCCCGACAGCGTCCGGCGAAGGCCAGGAGGCAACCGTTGATGTCGCCAAGGGCCGAAAGCGCTTGGACGTCAAGGCCCTCGACCCCACTCTCGGCCTGATCCTCTGCGTCTCCATCAAGACGTACAACTTCCAGGACTACAGTCCCCGCAGCGGAAAACTTGGACGGTGGACCAAGAACATCGTCCGCAACGACCACGAATTGCGTGGCGAGGCAATGGTTCTGCATCAGCGTCAGCCGTACAGCGTGTTGGTCGCCGTCATGTTCGAGCCGTACGCCACGTGCGACGACGGCGACCCGACCAAAACCAGTGACACCGGCAAATCCTCGTTTGCACACCACGTCACGACGCTCTCGAAGCGCTCGGGCCGGGGCAAGCGCGCGGTGGTCGGCGTTCCCGGAAAGGCCTGGGTGGATCTCGGCGCCGAGGACACCCGCTACGACCTCTTCGAGAAGGTCTACATCGGACTCTACGAACCCGATGGCGCGGTTCGGTTCTTCGACGTCGACGAGCCGCCGCCGCGCAACGGCCGGCCCACCGAAGCTCAGACGCTCTCGTTCACCGACTTCGTGACCGTCGTGCACGGTGAAGTGGAGCGTCGCAACAGGTTTGCGCCCACCTGGTCCGATCCCGAAGACAGCGACGATTCCGACGGCTGAGGGAACCACGGTGCCTGCGACGGATCCTGCCACCAGCGCTCGGATGAGCGCTCAGCGTCGGCGCGACACCAAACCTGAAATTGCACTTCGACGCGAGCTTCATCGGCGCGGACTCCGGTACTTCGTTGACCGGGCGCCTGTCAAAGGTGTTCGCCGACGCGCTGATCTGGTGTTTCCGCGCCGCAAAGTCGCGGTGTTCGTGGACGGATGCTTCTGGCACAGCTGCCCGCAGCATGCGACGTTTCCCAAGAACAACGCGCAGTGGTGGACGGACAAGTTGGCCGCCAACGTGGTTCGAGACCGCGACACCGATGCACGTCTGGCAGAGCAGGGTTGGACCGTCATCCGCATCTGGGAGCACGAAGATCCGCTGGTAGCAGCCGAACGCGTCCAGAAAGCCCTGCTCGGTCCGTAAGCTCGATTTCGTGAAGGAACGCAACGTTGCGCGGTGGGGTTTGGTGGCTGCGCTGGCTCTGGGCGGAATTGTCTACTCGTCGTGGATTCTCGAATTTTTCCTCGACACCGGCCTCGACCCGGTGACATCGTTCCTCAGCGAACTCGATGCCGAGAACCAGAAATACCGTGACGTCTTCGGCAATGCCGACGTCCTGTCCGCGATCTCGATGTTGATCTCCGGAGCGCTGGGTCTGCTGATCACGCCCAGGCGCAGGCTCTACGTCACGGGCTGGATTGCACTTGCAGTGTTCGGCATCGCCACAATCGCCGACGCGTCGTTCCCTCTCGAATGCTCGGGCGAGGGTTGCCCGTCGAGCGCACCCGACGGTCTACTTCCGCAGCTCCACCATGTTCACGCATTGACGAGCAGCGTGGCGGTGTTCGCGATCTTCACCGCGATGATCGCATTCACCGTGGGAGCGTTCAGGTATCGCGAACACCCTTCTTTGCGGATGACGGGTCTGACCATTTTGATCCTGACTTCCCTTGCGACGGTGTGGATGTTGACGACCAACAGCATCGAAGTCTCCGGCGGCGGTAATCTCGGACTGGGTATCGCTCAACGCGCACAGGTGTTGGGGATGTCGTTGTGGTTGTGCACCCTGGCATTTGCGATGTCGAGGCCGCCATCCACCGGGCTCCCGGCGTCGCCACGCTGACAGGTTTTCCGGCAACCGATTCGGGCGATCCTGGAACTACAACTGAAAATGGCTGCCCCGAACTAGCGAAGGTGTGCCCATGTCTCTCGCGTCGTCGTTCTTCGCCCATCCACACCAGGCGTTCACTGCCGGTTTCTACCGCAACGAGTCCTTCGACTTCGAGCTAAGAGTCGTTCTCGGGCAAGCCACCTACGGCGCGGCAGATACCGGCGAAGTGCTCTCGGCCATCGCTCATGTCGGCGAGAAAGACCTCGAGGGCTGGTACGAGGCCTGGTTCGACCTCGGCACACGAGTATTCGGGCAGGCCGATGAGGCAGCCGCGGCCGGGCATTCGCGAAGCGCGTCCAACGCGTACCTGCGGGCGGCGTCGTACTTCGGTGTGGCGATCAACGCCGTAGACGGTCTCAGCGACGATTCGGTTCTGGTCCCCACTTTCAAACGTCACCGACAAGCGTGGGACCGCTTCGTCGACACCACCGCCCAGCCCGTCGAACGCGTCCGGATCCCTTACGAGGACACCTACTTGCCCGGGTACTTCTTCCGGCCGCCCGGCGACGTGCGACGGCCGACGTTGATCATGGTGAACGGTAGCGACGGCCCGATCAGCGGACTGTGGGGCAGCGGCGGCGCCGGAGCGCTCGAGCGGGGCTACAACGTGTTGATGTTCGACGGACCCGGTCAGCAGTCGATGCTCTTCGAGCGCAACATCCCGTTCCGTCACGACTGGGAAGCCGTCATCACGCCCGTCGTCGACTATCTCGTGGACCGGCCGGACGTCGATGCGTCGAAGCTGGCGATGTACGGGATCAGTCAGGGCGGTTACTGGGTGCCGCAGTCGTTGGCGTTCGAGCATCGGATCGCGGCAGCGATCGCCGATCCGGGGGTCGTGGACGTGGCCGCGTCGTGGCTCGCCCATATCCCCAAGAACATGCAGAAGCTGCTCGACGAGGGGAAGGCGGAGGCCTTCGACCGCGACATGGCGATGGGGATGAAGTTCTCCAAGGACACCGCCCGGATCTGGCGTTTCCGAGCGCGTCCGTACCTCGCCGACGGTTACTACAACACTCTCGCCGAGGTTCGGAAGTACCACCTCGAACACGTCGCCGGCTCGATCTCCACTCCCCTGCTCATCACCGATCCGGAAGGCGAGCAGTTCTGGCCCGGTCAATCCAAGCGGCTTGCCGCCCTATCCGGCGGACCGACGACGGTGGTTCCCTTTACCGCTGCCGAGGGCGCGAACTTCCACTGCCAGCCCATGGCGAGGCGTCTGACGGATCAGCGAATGTTCGACTGGCTCGACGAGCAGTTGGATCTCTGAATCAGGACACTTTCTCCTTTTTCGTCAAGAGAGTGGCGAGCATCGGCAGCAGTAGAACGGTGATCGCACCGGCCGCGACAAGAATCGACGCGTTGTCCGAGGACATCTGATGCGCGTCGACGGCAGCGCCCGTGACCGCCACGATCATGGGCAGACCGGTAGCCCCGTACAACGCGACTTGCGCACTTTCGCGCGTGGTGAAGGGCGGCTCGACCTTCTCGAACTTGGTCACGAAGAACACCGGCACGCCGCGGACGACAACGATCAGGATCAGAAACGCAATCAGTGTGCCGGGACTGGCGGCGACCGCCGAGACGTCGATTGCCATGCCTGAAGTGATGAAGAAGATCGGGATGAGGAACCCGAAGGCGATCCCGTCGAGCTTGATCTCGAGGCGCTCGTCGCCCTCTGGCATCAGTCGCCGCAGGATGAAGCCGGCGGCAAACGCGCCGAGAATGACGTCGAGTGAGAACACGGCCGACAGCACTCCGAGGCTGACCAACAACAGAACGGTGAGGCGGACCGTCGTCTGCGCCGTGGTGTCCGCTCCTGCCCGCACCAGCCGATGTGTCCACGAGCCTTCGTGAATCAGCTTGCCGGGCAGCACCGCCACGACGATGGCGATCAAGGCGAAGACGGCAAGAACGATGAGCGACAGGACGGCACCACGGGCACTCAGCAGCACCGCCATCGCGACGACCGGCCCGAGTTCGCCGACGGCCCCGTGATTGAGGACCGTCTTGCCCAAGCGTGTGTCGAGGAGTTTGTTGTCCTTGAGGATCGGCAACAGCGTGCCCAGTGCGGTCGACGTCATTGCGATGGCAACAGCGGCTTCCGCGGAGATCACGTTCCTCATGCCAAGCAGCGCGACCACCGTGAACGCCAACGCGAGGCAGAACAGCCACGTGTAGAGCGCTCGACGTCCGCCGCGCCCACTGAGTTCCTGTCGGTCGATCTCGTAGCCGGCGAGCAGGAACAGCATGCCGAGGCCGAGTTCGCGGAGGATTCCGATCGCCTCGCTGTCAGCGGCGATGTTGAGGGCGAACGGCCCGACCACTGCGCCCGCGACCAGTAGCAACACCACTTCGGGAACCAGTCGACGCGGGATCAACCCCGCGACTATCGGCGCGATGGCCGCGATCAGCGCAATCCAGAACAGCGACGAGGCAATTGAAGGCACGGATCATTATCGGACATAGGTGACGGATCTGCGCTCAGTACAGGTACTTGCGGTACGCCTCCTGCCGAGCCGGCTCCAGATCCTCGACCAGCAGGCTGTGCTGCTCGGCCATCATGTCGCGCAGACTCGGTACGTCATCGGATGCGGGCCACGTCGACGGATCCCACAGCTTCGCCCGCAGAATCGCTCTCGCGCAATGCAGATACGCCTCGTCGATCTTCACGATCACCGCAAGCTGCGCCGGCTTGCCGTTCATCGCCATCGAGTCCAGCAGATCAGGATCGGTGGACAGAGTCGCCGTGCCGTTGACGCGCACGATCTCGTCGTGCCCGGGCGCGAGAAAGAGGATCCCCACGTGAGGATTTTCGATCATGTTCCGGTACGAGTCGGCGCGCCGGTTGCCCGGACGATCCGGGAGCACGAGCGTCTTCTCGTCGGGAAACAGAACCTGACTGACCAAGTCTCCGCGCGGCGAGCAATCGCAATTTCCAGCCGCATCGGATGTCGCAAGCACAAAAAACCGTGCCTGCTCGATGAATTCACGGATCAACGGAGTCGTGTAAGCGGTCTGCTTCTCCATGATCGTCGGATGGGGCTGTCCGAGAATCGCATTGAGTTGTTCCACGGATTCGATCCGCCCGCCCGGGGCGTTCGACGCCGTCACGTCAACACGTCGTCGAGAACGTGGTGGCGCCCGAGCGGCAACACCAACGGCTTACCCGAGATGGGGTCGGGGATGATTCGGCTCTCGAGACCGAAAACGGTGCGGACGTTGTCGCTCGTGAGCACCTCGGCAGGATCACCCGCCGCGTAGACCCGGCGATCGGCCATGGCGACGAGGTAGTCGGCGTAGCGGGCGGCGAGATTGAGATCGTGCAGAACCATGACAATCGTTGTACCCCGAGTCCGGTTCAGGTCGGTGAGCAGGTCCAAGACCTCAACCTGGTGGCTCACGTCCAAGAAGGTAGTCGGCTCGTCGAGAAGAAGCAGATCGGTTTGTTGGGCGAGCGCCATCGCAATCCACACACGTTGGCGCTGACCACCGGAAAGTTCGTCCACCGATCGTTCGGCCAATTCGGTTGTGTCCGTTGCCGCAAGCGCCTCGGCGACGGCTGCGTCATCCTCTCGACTCCACCTCGACAGCACCCGCTGATGTGGATGTCGGCCTCGGCCGACGAGATCGGCGACAACAATGCCTTCCGGTGCGATCGGTGACTGCGGCAACAGGCCGAGCGTGCGAGCGAGCTTCTTCGCGGGTAGGCGATGAATATCCTTGCCGTCCAGGAGAACATGACCGCTTCGGGGACTGAGTAGCCGCGACATCGACCGCAGCAGCGTCGATTTGCCGCACGCGTTGGCGCCCACGATGGTCGTGATCTTTCCCGGCGGCACCGCGAGGTCGAGCGATTCGACGACGGTCCGTCCTCCGTAACCGAGTTCGAGGTTTTCGGCAGTCAGAGTATGGGATTCGGTCACAGCGAACCTCCCGTTCGGTTGGAGCGAATGATGAGGTAGACGAGATACGGCGCTCCCAGCGCGCCGGTCACCACGCCAACGGGGTAGCGGGTGCCGAAGGCGTACTGTCCGCAGAAATCGGCAACTAGCACCAGCAGCGCTCCGACCAGCGCCGACGGAATCAAAAGTGATGTTCCCGGACCGACGATGCGGGCGGCGATGGGCCCTGACAGAAATGCGACGAAGGCGATGGGCCCCGCAGCGGCAGTGGCAAAGGCGATGAGTCCGACGGCCGCAATGATCGACAGAATGCGCGTTCGTTCCACTCTGACGCCGAGCGCTTGTGCTGCGTCGTCACCGAGCTGGATGGTCGAAAGGTTGCGCGATTGGCTCAGCAGCACCGGTCCGAGGACAACCAGCGCCAGGACCACGGGAACCGTCGAACCCCAGTTGGCACCGTTGAGACTGCCGGTGAGCCAACGCATCGTCTCCTGCAGATCCCACGCGGCGGCGGTACTGAGCAGGTAGGCGGTGACGCTGTCGAGCATCGCGGCGATGCCGATACCGATCAGGATCAGCCGAGTGCCTGCTACACCGTCTCGGAAGGACAGAACGTAGATCAAGACTGCGACGCCCAGACCGACAACGATGGCGAAGATCGAGACCTGCGAGCCGCCGAGCGAAAGCGAAATGATCGCGAAAGCCGCTGCAGCGCTTGCGCCCGAGCTGATCCCGATGATGTCGGGGCTCGCGAGCGGGTTGCGCAGCATCGTCTGGAACGTGATGCCACCCAAGCCGAAACAGATTCCGGCGACCACAGCAAGGACAGCGCGAGGCAGCCGGAGGCGACCGACGGTGAACGAGGCACCAGGCACGTTCTCCCCCAGCACGACCCGAAGCACATCTGACGGCGGGTAGAAGGTTTTTCCCACCATCAGAGTGACCGCGAAGGAGGCGACGGCGAGGACCGTCAGCACGGCAATCACGATGCGGCGGCGTCTACCTCGTCGGATACGGCTTGCTCCGACTGCGTCGACCTCGACTTCGGGAGTAACGAATGTAGTGGTCACAGCTCACGTATTTTCTGACGGCGGACTATGTAAATGAAGAAGGGCGCTCCGACGAGCGCGGTGATGATGCCGACGTCGATTTCGCTCGGCCGGGCGACAATTCGTCCGAGAATGTCGGCGGCGACGAGAAGGCCGGCACCTGTCAGCGCAGAAAACGGTAGTAGCCAACGGTTGTCGATCCCGATCAGCAACCGGCACAGATGCGGGACAACCAAACCGACGAAGCCGATCGGTCCGGCAATGGCAGTGGCCGCACCGCAGAGCAACACTGCACCGAGCGCTGCCACTGCACGAACCACCGCGACGCGTTCGCCGAGACCTGATGCAACCTCGTCGCCGAGCGCAAGAGAGTTGAGACTGCGCGCCGACAGCAGACAGATCACGAAGCCGACAATGAGGAAAGGCAGACCCTGCCGGATCACCTCGAAACTCGCGCCACCGACGCCGCCGATCTGCCACGAACGAATGTTGCCCGCAATATCGTTTCGCGGCAGCATGATCGCAGTGATGAACGAAGCAAACGCAGCCGATGTTGCGGCCCCGGCAAGAGCCAACTTGAGTGGCGTGGCTCCACCTCGCCCGAGTGACCCGACTACGTAGACGAACAATGCCGCCCCGGCTGCACCGAGTACGGCCACCCAGATCATGCTGGTCTGGGTCCACAATCCGAACCACGCCATTCCGATCACCACGGCGAGCGAAGCGCCCATGTTGACGCCCAGGATTCCGGGATCCGCCAAAGGGTTTCGGGTAATCCCCTGCATCACCGCGCCGGCAAGACCGAGCGCAGCACCCACGATGATCGCGAGCACCGTCCGCGGAATGCGCTTGGCAATCGCACCCTGACCGATGTTGTCGGTGGAACCGCCAAGTGCGGCAACGATGTCGGACCAATCGACCTCACGAGAGCCGATGACGATCGAGGCGCACATGAGCACGGCGAGGACCACGAGAAGGGCGATCAGCCACAGCGAATTGCCGAACGTCGGGCGCCGCGTATCGCTGGCGCCCGACGTCGAATCCTGCGAGGTTACAGTCACTCCGACTTTCCAGCAGCCCCGGCGAGCAGATCGACATAGTCGCCGAGTACCCACGAAATGGCGAGCGGAGTCGGGTTGGCCGCCGTTCCCATCGGGCCGGTTCCGTTGAGGAAGACGATCGAATTGTTAGCTACAGCAGGCATCTGCGAGAGCAGCGGGTCAGCCTTGAGTGCGTCGACAAGTGCCTGGTCACCGTAGGTGACGATCAGTTCGACGTCGTCGAAGACGTCCACACGCTCGGCACTGACCTTCTTCGAGAACTCACCACCCGTCGAGGCGTCGGCAACGCTCTTCGGCGTCGAAAGTCCGAGGTCCTCGAAGAACGCGGCGCGTGTGTCGTTCGCGGTGTAGAAGCTGACCTGGCTCAGGTCGGCAGTGTCGACGTGCGTCAGGAACATTGTTGCCTTGCCGGCAAGCTGCGGATGTGAGGCAACCTCGTCGGCGATCTCCTTCTCGATGGTGGAGATCAGTTCCTGCCCTTCGGATTCCATGCCGAGGCCCATGCTGTTGAACTTGATGACGTCGCGCCACGACGTCGCCCACGGCCCCTCGGGATACGCCACAACCGGAGCGATCTCACTGAGGGTGTCGTAGTCCTCCTGCGTCAATCCGGAGTACGCGGCAAGAATGACGTCAGGGTTCGTATCGGAGACGGCTTCGAAGTCGATGCCGTCGGTCTCGTCGAAGAGCACCGGCGGCTTCGCGCCAAGGTCGTCGAGCTTTTCCTCGACCCACGGCAGCATTCCGTTGCCGTTGTCGTCACCGAAAGTCGCTGCTGCCATTCCGACGGGAACCACGCCGAGAGCAAGGGGCACTTCGTGATTGGCCCAGGCAACGGTGGCAACTCGCTCCGGCTTGGCGTCGATCGTCGTAGTTCCGAAAGCGTGCTCGATCGTGACGGGAAAGGAGCTGGATCCGCTTCCGGCGCTGCCGCCGTCGGCGGTCTCCGAGGAGTCGGAACTGCAAGCTGTCATGCCGAGGGCGACTGCGACCGCTGCTGCGGCCACCGCCAAGAAGCGTTTTGAACGCATGAAAACAGAACTCTCTCGAGAAGGGGTACGGCCCTCAACCCGGCTCAATCGGGCACTTAGGTGAGGTTTGCCTAAACCGTATACGGGAGGGCAATGTGGCGCAATCGCGTGTTTGGGACACCCCCTGTAGCGATCGAGACAAGGTGTGATGGCCGATCAGCTAGCCCGGAACATCCCTGGTGTGGCCCCGGTGGTGCGCCGGAATGCCGCACCGAACGCACTGGTCGAGTGGTAGCCCACGCGCTCGGCAACCTCTTGCAGATCCAAGCCGTGTGCAAGAAGCGTCACCGCCCGTTGGGCGCGCACCGCTGACACCCACTGCCCGAAACTCATCCCGGTCTCCGACCGAAATACCCGGGTGATGGTTCGCGGGCTGACGCCGAGGAGCCTTGCCCAGTCGGACAGCGTTCGCATGTCACTCGGATCGTCACCGATCGCGTCGACGATGGGTTGCAGAAGCGCCGAGTCCGGCACCAGAACCAGCAACTCGTTGGGTGACGGCGCCAGTACGTCGATCACCATCTGCTCTGTGAGCGAGCGCGAAGAGGTTCCGAGTGAATCGTCTGCCAGTCGCTCGAGGAGGTTCCGCAGCAGCGGAGTTACCTCGATCGCCACCGGCACGTCGGACAGAGACGGAACCGATGCGATGTCGAGCTGAGCGGCCCGATACCAGGTTCCGGCGGGCGCGATCGCCGAGTGCAGGACGCCGGCGGGCATCCACAGACCGACGGTCGGGGTGATCGTCCACGTGCGCGATCCCACCGTGGCGCTCGACGCTCCTCGCTCGTTCCACAACAATTCGTGGGTCGGGTGCGAGTGCGCCTCCCACCGGGTCTCGCGGGAGACAAGTTCGTCCATGCCCGCGATGACAAAGGGCACCTCGACCGCCCCGGCCGAGTAGACCGGGAGCGTCCGACTGTCGACGGTCTCCAACGGGTTCTCCTCGGTTTGCGCGGCTGCTCCGGAGAAAGCATAGGTCGCGGGGATCGGTTGTTGGTTCCTACGATCGCGAGGGTCACCGACCGAAATTCGCCGAGGTGACGTCACACACATTCAAAAATTGCGAATGCACCACAACAAAAAGAAGGTCACAGACCGGAGTCTGTGACCTTCTTTCTTGTGCGCCCGAAGGGATTCGAACCCCTAACCTCTTGATCCGTAGTCAAGTGCTCTATCCGTTGAGCTACGGGCGCATGTTCTGTTGTCTTGCTGGTCTTGCGTGTCTTACCGTCGTACTTTCTATCATTTCTAACCCGCCGGTCAAAATCACCGGCTTGGCGGAGGCGAGAGGATTTGAACCTCCGGTCCCTCGTAAAAGGGACAACTCATTAGCAGTGAGTCCCATTCGGCCGCTCTGGCACGCCTCCCTGGGGGTTCCGATCCTTTCGGACCGCCGGATCGAAAGATTACACACCCTTCGCCACCAAAGGCAAAACGTGTGGTCAGCGCCTTGTCTTGTCGACTTACCGCAGGTGGCTGTCGAACCAGTCGAAGATCCGGGTCTGAGCTTCGACGATCGAAGCCGAGCCAGGGTCGTCGAGGTCGGCGTCCTCGGACAGCTGTGGCGGCTCGTCCGCCCGGTGAGCCAGTCCGGCGTAGCTGACCACCAGTGTCGCGACGTCGGCCTTGGCGGTCGCTTCCCGGAGCAGGGTCACGTGCTCACGCGGCGTGCTGGGATCGTCTTCGCCGTACAGCGCCAGCCACGGCGCCTGCAGGGAAGTGGCCGCGTCGACAAGCGCCTGAGCATCCACCGACAAGGCTTCGACGATTCCCCGGGCGGCGACGCTCACCGCGGCGCCGACCGGACGGCTGGTGGCCACGAGCATCGCGGCGGTACCGGCGTCGTCGAATCCGAGCACCCCGATGGTGTCTGCGAGAACTTCGCGTCCGACGAGCCAATCGAGGGTCGCGTCGAAGTCGGCGAAGAGGTTGTCACCGAACACCTCACCCTGCATGTGTTCGGGTTCGCGGTGAAACAGGTGAGGTGCGACGCTCACCCACCCTTCGCCGGCAAGCGCGCACATCAGATTCAGCAGAGCCGGGCTGAACTTCCGGGCTTCATGCAGGACGACGATCCCGCCCCGCGTCGGGCCGTCCGGCTCCACCACGGTCAGCGGAACAGCCGTGGCGACCTCCCCTTCGGCTCCGCGCAGATACGCGGTGGCTCGGAAGATTTCCGACATCTTCTAACTCTGACACGCAGACGGCCGCTACGCACCAAATCGGTGCGCGCATAATCGACTCGTGACCGCACACATTCGCCCTGACCTCGCCTCCATCCCCGCCTACGTTCCCGGACGCAATTTTCCGGGTGCGATCAAGCTGGCGAGCAACGAAACGACAGTAGGGCCGTTGCCCGGTGTGCGTGACGCCGTCGCCGACGCGGTCGCCAATGCCAACCGCTACCCGGACAATGCCGCGGTCGCACTCATCGAGGCGCTGGCCGCCTTCCTGAAAGTCGAGCCGGCCAACGTCGCCGCTGGTTGCGGCTCCGTGACACTGTGCCAGGAACTCGTGCAGATCACGTGCGATCAGGGTGACGAGGTCATCTACGCGTGGCGTTCGTTCGAGGCGTACCCCGTGGTCACCCAGGTCGGCCATGCCGTCTCGGTCAAGGTTCCGCTGACCGAGGACTTCGGCCACGACCTCGACGCGATGCTGGCCGCGATCACGGATCGCACGCGGTTGATCTTCGTATGCAACCCCAACAACCCGACCGGCAACGCGCTGTCGAAGGCAGAGCTCGAGAGCTTCCTCGACGCGGTCCCGACGCACGTCGTCGTCGCACTCGACGAGGCGTACTTCGAATACTCACGCTCGGACGCCGACGGCATCGAACTGTTCCGCAGCCGCCCCAACGTGGTTGTTCTGCGCACCTTCTCGAAGGCGTACGGCCTCGCGGGAATCCGCGTGGGTTACGCAGTCGCGGATCCGGAGATCATCGTGGCCCTCGGCAAGGTGCACACCCCGTTCACCGTGAGCGCTGTCGCGCAGGCCGCCGCAATCGCTTCCCTGGCTGCAGCAGACGAACTGCTTGCCCGCACCGAAGGCGTCATCGCCGAGCGGACGCGCGTGCGCAGTGCACTGATCGAAGCCGGGTACACCGTCCCCGAGTCGTCGGCGAACTTCGTCTATCTCCCCCTCGGAGAGCTCTCCCCCGGTTTCGCCGAGGCGAGTACCGAGGCGGGCATTCTGATCCGTCAGTACGGCGTCGAGGGCGTCCGGATGACCATCGGCGATCCACACGAGAACGACGCGTTCCTCGCTTTCGCGAACACCGACGTCGCGAAGCAGGCCGCGGGCATCGGCGTCACCGCGTGACACTCGATACATAACTGTTACGCCGAGGACTGGAATTCGTTTCGGCGGACGGGCACACTCAGGGAGGTTCGAGGCCGGTCCGAGTGAGGGAGCACGACGCATGACGCGACGCATGACACGAACGTGTGCCGTGCTCGCAACGACCCTTCTCGCCACCTCCGCGACCTCCCTGAGTGCCGTCGCCACCGCCGAGTCCCAGGACACGGTGTCGGTACGTCTGTTGGCCTTCAACGATCTGCACGGCAGCCTCCGCCCGCCGGAAGGCATTCGCAGCGAGATCAGGCAGGCCGACGGCTCGCTCACCCCCGCAGGTGGCGCGGCGTATCTCGCGGCATACGTGACGCAACTTCGCAGCCAAGCCACCAACTCGCTGCTGTATTCGGTCGGTGACAACTGGGGATCGTCGGCATTGGAATCGGCGATGTTCAACGACGAACCGACGGTCGAACTGCTGAATCGGATGAAGATCGACGCTTCCGCGATCGGCAACCACGAACTGGACAAAGGGCTCGCCGAGTTCCGTCGTATGCAGTCCGGCGGTTGCTCCGCCGTCGACGCGTGCACGTTCAGTCCGTCCTTCGGCGGCGCCAACTTCCCTCTGATGGCCGCGAACATGACGTACACCAACGGCACTCCGGCCACGCTGCCCTTCACCGTGAACATGGTCGACGGCATTCCGCTCGGAGTCATCGCGATTTCCCCCGCCAACACGTCGCAGATCGTCACGCCGGGCGGGATCGCCGATCTGCAGTTCGGCGACGAAGTCGAAGCGATCAACCGCACCGCCGACGTCCTCGACTTCTTCGGCGTCAAAGCCATCACCGTCCTCCTGCACCGTGGGGACGAACCGGCCGTCGAAGGTGGGCCCAACGACTGCAACGTCGAGTCCGGGCCGGCCCGCGACATCGCCCTTCGCGCCTCACCGAAGGTGGACGTCATCTTCACCGCCGACAGCCACCAGCAGTACAACTGCGAATTCCCTGATCCCGCAGGCAATCCCAGAGTCGTGATGCAGGGCGCTTCGCACGGCCGGATCGTGTCCGTCGCAGACGTCACCATCGATCGCAACACACGCGAGGTCGTTCGCGATCAGACGTCCGCGTTCAATCAGATAGTGACACACGATATTTCGCCGGATCCCGATATTCAGGCTCTCGCCGACCGGGCCTGGTCGGAGGCGTCGGACAGCGCTCAGCGGCCGGTGGGGACCATTACCGCCGATCTGACACGCGACCGCGTCCCCAGCGGCGAATCGACACTCGGCAACCTGGTCGCCGACGCTCAACTCGCCGCCGGATCGACACGAGGCGCCCAACTAGCGTTGACGAACCCCGGCGGCATGCGCGAGGACTTGGACTTCGGCACTTCCGGTCAGGTCACCTACCGCCAGGCCTACGGTGTTCAGCCATTCGGTAACAGCCTCGAGGTGCTCTCCGTCACAGGAGCGGTGTTGAAGGACGCTCTCGAACAGCAATTCCAGATCGACCTCGACGGCACCGCTACCGAGCGCATCCTCTCCCCGTCCGCGGGCTTCACCTACGCCCTGGACCGGCGGGCGGCACCAGGCGCGCGAATCTCGGAAATGCGCTTGAACGGGCAGGACATCGCGCCCGACGCCGTCTACAGCGTCGTGGTGAACAAGTTCCTCGCCGAGGGCGGGGACGGCTTCACCGCGCTGAAGAACTCCACCCAGATGACCGGTGCCGGCAACGACCTCGACGCCTTGACCGCCCTGTTCGCAGCCGGGTCGCCGGTCTCGCCACCTGCCACCGACCGCATCCGCACCATCGGCTGACTAGGCATCCCCGCGCTCGATTGCCTAGTCTCGACGGGTGATCATCGCGACCCATAACGGCAAGTTCCATGCAGACGACGTCTTCGGCGTATCGCTGCTCAAGCAGCTGTACCCCGACGCCACCGTCGTTCGCAGCCGTGACGAGTCCGTCCTGGGCAGCGCGGACATCGTGCTCGACGTCGGCGGTCGCTACAACCCGGCCGAGGGTCGCTTCGACCATCACCAGCGCGATGCCGGCGAGCGCAGCAACGGCATCCTGTACTCCGCTTTCGGTCTGCTCTGGCAGGAATACGGCCTGCAGTTCTGCGAAGGCGACGCCTCCGTTTTCCGCCGAATCGACAGTCGTCTGGTCGAGGGCATCGACGCCGTCGACAACGGCCAGGAGATCTACACCCTCAACGACTACGGCACCAAGCCTTTTGATCTGTCGTCGGTGCTGGACCTGTTCAATCCGATCTCGTCCACCGACGAAGAGTTCGACACCCAGTTCGAGCTGGCCGTGGTTCTCGCAACTCAGGTCTTGATTCGCCTGCGCGCCAAGTACGCCGGCGACGCTGCAGCCGAGCGCGAGTTCACCGAGACCTACGAGAAAGCAACGGATCCGCGCTTCGTCGTGCTGGAACGCTTCGTTCCCCACGGCCGCGCCGCGTCGGCCCAGCCAGAACTTCTGTTCACCATCTTCCCGAACACCAACGGCGGCTGGTCGATTCAGACGGTCAAGCCCGCTGACTCCAAGTTCGGTTCACGAAAGCTGTTGCCGGAGCCGTGGCGCGGCCTGAACGGCTCGGACCTTGCCGCCGAGACGGGCGTCGACAGTTCGGTCTTCTGCCACAAAGCTGGGTTCATCGCGGCTGCGCAGACCCGTGACGGCGCCCTCCAGTTGCTCGAACTGGCACTGGCCGAGTAGTTCTCAGCTCACAGCCCAGTTCACATTCCCAGGGCGGTCTTCACTGTCGGCCAGGAATCGTGAAGCGCGTCTTGCCAGTACGGCCATGAATGGGTGCCGACGTTTCGATACGCGAACACTGCGGGAATCGACAACTCCCCTAACCTCGCCTCGAACAGTTGCGTGCACGTGTTTGCCAGTGCCTCGAGCGGCCCGCCTTCGATGGCCGTCTGCAGGCCGCCCGGGGTGAAAATGTTGTCGTATTCTCCGGGTGCGCCCGTGCCCGAGGAAACGTAGATCGTCTTTCCTCGCAGCGTTTCAGCATTGGTGGACGGGTCGTGCTTTTGCCAGTCGGGGTCCGATGACGGGCCCCACATGTTGGTGGCGTCGCCTGCCTTACTGGCCACGGTGAGCCGCACGGAATCCTGCGAAGACGACTCGGAGTTGTCGAGACAGCCACTGTACGAGGCTAATCCGGTATAGAGCTTCGGGTGATGTGTGATGAGGTTGGCCGCGCCGAGCGCACCCATGGACACCCCGCCGACCACATTCGTCCCATTTCCGGAAAACGCAGAATCGATCAACGCCGGAAGCTCTTCAGCGAGAAACGATTCCCACTTGTTCACACCGAGGTTCGGATCGTCGTTCTTCCAGTTGGTGTAGAAACTGCCGGTACCGCCAACAGGGAGAACGACGTTGACGTTCTTGTCGGCGAAGAACGCTTCGATGTCGGTCTTTTGAGTCCAGGTGCTTTCGGAGTATCCGGATTCCGAACCGGCACTGACGCCGTCGAGTAGGTAGAAGGACGGACGCGAACCGGCGCTCGACGCTGGATGCAGAACCTGCACTTGCACCTCGCGCCGCATAGCCGGCGAATCGACGAACACGGCGCTACGAGTGGGCGACAATTGCTCGATGCGATTGATGTGAGCCCCGGTCTGACCTGTCAGATCTCCTGGTGGATTTTCGGGCGCCGGTTCGGCATACGCCACTCCGCCCACAACAAGCGCGAGCACGACCAACACAATCCCGACAAACCCAAATCTCCGCATCCGTCAAGCGCCCCCTGAGCATCGCACGACTATCGCTAACCCTCGATTGGACAGGACGAACGTCCCGAGGTCAACCCACTGGTTGGGATTTATTACTCGCGGGTATCCAATGGAGTTGGACAGTTCTCCACCGATGCACACACAGGTGTGGATAACTTCATTCACATCCACTTCCCAGTTGTGCATAACCTGTGGACTAAAGAATGAATTACACCGAAGTCATTCCTTCTACCTGCATCTTTTCGTTTCCCCACAGTGTGCATAACTTTGACGAACATGCCGGGCACGACAGCGGTTTCCGGGCGTGTCCATGCAGTTCACTCCACCGCGCCACTCTTTGTTCACAGGGACGACAACACCGACCGAGAACGCTCCCCACCCCAGCTTCATACTTGGTGCATGCTGACCGCTCTCCTCGCCGCCACAGCTGTGCTCGCCCTACTGACCCTGGTCCCGGGGCCCGACATGGCCGTCGTGACACAGGCTGCTCTCGGCGCCGGCAGATCCGCCGGTTTCCGGGTAGCGGCCGGCATCGTCTCGGGCCTTCTGGTGTGGGGGCTGCTGACCGTCCTCGGGCTGTCGGCGATCCTGGCAGCGTCGGCGGAGGCCTACACCGTGGTCAAGCTCGCCGGTGCTGCTTACCTGATCTATCTCGGTGTACGAGCACTGTGGGAGAGCCGGACGTCGCGGATGCAAGACAATGCCGACGCTCCACGCTCGCAGAAGGCCGGAACGTGGAAGACGGGCTTCACCACCAACCTGCTCAACCCCAAGATCGCCGTCTTCTACACCGGACTGCTGCCGCAGCTGGTTCCGGCCGGGTGGCCGACGGGACCATCGCTTGCGCTGCTGGTGCTCATCCACGCAGCGATCACCATCGTGTGGCTCAGTGGCTACGTTGTCCTTCTCTCGCGAGCGCGTAGCACCTTCGAGAAGCCCCGAGTGCGACAGGCACTCGAGCGCATAACCGGAACAGTTCTTCTAGGATTCGGAGCGAAGATCGCGCTCGAAGCGCGCTGACACGGCAATCGGAAAAGAGTAGACAGTGGGCGCGTGGGGATCGGGACCGTTCGATAACGACGGTGCAGGGGATTTGATCGCGTCCATCGGACACGGTGACTTCACCTTCGAATCGGTGGAGTGGGCATTCGAGGACGACTACCTCGAGGTGGACGGCGGCCAAATCGCCGTCGCCTTGCTCGAATTGGTGTTGATCGTGCGCGCCGATCGCAAACGCGACCCCGCCGCCCAGGACCTCGATCTCGATTCCTTCACCTCGGCCCTGACCAGCGAACGGCTCACCTGGCTGATCGAGATGGTGGAGCGCACCATCTCCTCGACCGATTCGGAACTGTTCGAACTGTGGGACGAGCAGGGACCGGAAGAGCTTGCCTCGTGGCGCGTTCCCGTCGTGGACGGTCTCGAGGATTTGCGTGTTCTGTCGGTTCAGTAGCCCGCCGACGGATCGATTACCGCAGCAAGGTCCTCACCCGCAGCGAATCGAGCGACGTTGGCGGCCACGTGATCTGCCAGCACACGCGTGAGCGTCGTAGCCGGGTTGGCGACGTGCGGAGTGATGATCGCGTTGGGCAGCTTCCACAACCGGTGCCCGTCCGGCAGCGGCTCGGGGTCGGTGACGTCCAGTGCCGCCCCGCCGATCGAACCAGCTTCGAGAGCATCGACCAGCGCGTCCGTGTCGACCAGGTTGCCGCGTGCAATGTTCACGATCCAGCTCGACTCCGACATCTGGTCCAATTCAGCCTTGCCGACCAGATGCCGCGTCGCGGACGTCGACGGTGCTGCGATCACGAAGTGATCCGCCTGGGACCAGATTTCACCGGTTCGATCGGCCGAGAGCGTTTCGGAGGCACCTTCGACGGGGATTCCCGAGCGTGTGACGGCGATGACTCTGACCTTGGACGCGGCGAGGTACGGGATCAGCGCACGGCCGATTCCGCCGCAACCGATGATCGCCACTGTCGAGCCCTGCAAGGTGCCCACCCGTGGATCGAACTCTTCTTTTCGCCACGACTGCGCCACCAATTGTTCGGGGAGAGAACGCACTCCGGCGAGGAGGAGCATCATCGTATGTTCGGCCACATTGCCCGCGTAAGCCCCGGCAGCGGACGTCCAGACCCGCTTGTCGTCGATCACGTCGGCATCGAACCATGGCTCGATCCCGGCGAAGGGCAACTGCACCCAACGAACCGAGTCAGGTAGCGACGACGGGAACGTGTCCGGACCATGTACCCAGACCACGCCCTCTGCCTCGGCGAGTGGAACGAGAACCCCACCGACTCCGCGAATTCCGTCGGCAATGTGCGGATCCTCGACGGGGCCGAGATGGATGCGAGGGGCGCTGGAGTCTGTCATTTAGGTGCGTTCCTTCGAGAGTGGCGGGGCGATCGGATCAACTCATCGGTGTGCCCCAGCGTACGGGCGCCTCGCCAATTCGGCCCGCCTAGCCGTTCGCCTTTGCGATCGAATCCTTGCCTTCGGCCGCTCCGCCCTCGATGGTGTCGTGCTGGATGGGAACGAACTTCTTCTTCGGCAGCAGGAACAGCCACGTCGCGAAGACGAACGGGCCCGTTCCGGCCGGCAGGCTGATCGGAGCGAACGCAGACACCAGCGTGCCGTGGATGACAACAGTGACCAACACTCCGAAGACGGTGTAGACGAACACACGCCACGACGGGTTGTAGAACACCGATCCGAGAGCAATTGCCGTCAGCACCGAACTGAGCCCGTAGAGACCATTCCCGATGTCGACGGTGTTGGCGCCCAGCGCCAGTACCGAACCCATCGCTATCGCGGAACCGATGAGCGCGAACAACGCCGCCCAACGCGACGCGACCAGCAGCGCGATCACGAAGATAATGCCGGTGACAGTGTTGTTGATCAGAAAGATCTGGGAGACGTTGCGAAACAGCGTGTCCCACAAGAAGTTGAAAGTGATGTCGGCATGAACCGACGCGTCCCCGATGTGCTGGGGAAACTGGCCGGCGCTGAGGTCCGACGTTTCGATCCGCAGGAACTGGAACGCCGCGAGGAGGAAAAACCAGTTGACGAGGTTGAACGGAAAGGTCAGCGCCGGTACGCCCCAGGTCTTGAAGACATTGGCGACAGCCAGGAACGCGATGGTCGACGCGGCAGCTCCCACCACGAGGTAGATCCACAGCATCACGCCACCGGCAAGGAACGTCGGAAATGCAGCTCCCACAAGAATTCCGTTGTATCCGTACAGGCCGATACGCATCGAATCGTCGTCGGAGTGCAGCATCATGCCGGTGACGGTGGATACCACCAGACCCACCACGGCACCGATCGCGACGGTGATCGTGTCCGCGGCTATCGCTCCCCAGAAGATACCGACCAGAAACAGCAGGCCGGTCAGCGCATTGCCCTGGAACATCACCTGCCCGGAGCCTTTGAGATTGGTGTCGATGAATCTGAGCACGACGTTCTTGTCCGCGACGTCGTCCCAGGGTTTGGTGATGGTGGTCATCGCACGTCCCTCGATCCATATCCGACGATCCGCGTCATCCCCAGAGCGGGACGGGCGGAATGGTGGTGTCCAGAACTGCCTTTCGCACCAGAGCCCAGAAATCACGAACCTTCGCCTTGACGGGTTCGCTCTCCGGACCGAGGACTTTGAAGATGAGACCGGCGTCGTTCGGTAGCCGACTCGCTCCGGAAACGACCTTGCCGTCACGGCCCGGAACTACCTCTTCGAGAATGGCGTCGGCGTGCTCCTTCGGTGTCAGCAGGATGACATTGCCGAACACGTCGTGGTCACCCATGATTCCGCCGTATCGCACGGGGAAGCGTGCCGGTTCGATCACCAACTTCTCGGTGAAGAGGTTCTTCCCGTCCGGACGCTCCGCCTTGATCATTGTGGAGTACAGGTCGTAGACGAACATCTCTCCGCCGTCGTGGTACTTGCGACCCGACATCACGATCTCCGAGAACAACAGCGTTGCAGTCGGATCCACCGTGATGTCGGTGCGCGCGTAGTACCTCGCGTTGCGGTGTGGGATCGTCACCCCCGGCATCAGTTCGAGATACGAATTCTCCGCGAGCACCACTTTCTGGAGTTGCGACGCGTGATTGGCATCCATCCGGTGAACCTTGGTGGCCGACTGAGTGGTCACGTGCGCGAGAGAACCCGGCTCCATCTCGATGGTCAGGAACAGTCGATCACCTTGCAACACACTGCCGGACGTCGAGATCATGTAGACGCACGGCATGGTCGGCAACGCTTCGTCCCAGTACAGCGCCTGCTGAACGAGCAACGGTGTCTTGCGGTACATGTCCCGCAGAATCGTCTTGTCGCCACGGTCGACAAATCGCATCTCGAGAACGCCGGTCTTCCCGACCTTGCCGGCCGGAGCCTGCTTCGGCTGGTCCTGGTACTGGTCGAGTTCCGGGATGGTCGGGATCGGACCCGGGAGCGCCCGCGATGCTCCCGGGGCGGGCGGTGCGCTCACGGTGCGCTCGCTCCCACTTCCTCTTCGTCGAAGAGGACTCCGTGCACGATGAGGTCCACCACTTCCTTGATGCCTTCCCCGGTCATGCAATTGGTGAAGACGAACGGCTTGTCTCCCCGCATTCCCTTGGAGTCGCGATCCATGACTCCGAGATCGGCGTTGACGTACGGTGCGAGATCGGTCTTATTGATGACCAGGATGTCGGACTGCGAGATTCCCGGACCGTTCTTACGCGGAATCTTGTCGCCTGCGGCTACGTCGATGACGTAGATGAAGAAGTCGACGAGAGCCGGGCTGAACGTCAGTGTGAGGTTGTCGCCACCACTTTCGATGAAGACCACGTCGGTGTCTGGGAACGTCTTCTCCATGTCCTCGACGGCCGCGAGGTTCATACTCGGGTCTTCGCGAACGGCGGTGTGCGGACAGGCCCCCGTCTCGACGCCGACGATGCGTTCCTCCACGAGAACACCTTTGAGAGCCTTACGCACGTGCTTGGCATCTTCGGTGGTGACCACGTCATTGGTGATGATCAGAACGCTGGTGCCCCGCTTGATGAACTCCGGCGTGATCGCCTCGATGAGTGCGGTCTTACCCGAACCCACGGGTCCGCCGATTCCGATGCGCGTTGTCTTCTTCATCGTTCTCCTTCTAGTTCATGAACATTCGGACGTGCGCCTTGACGTGAACCGCAGCCAGAATGTCGATCATCGGGGCGAAATTGGACATGTCGTCGAGTCCGTAATCACGCACTGCGGCGTACTCACGGCCGGCGCTCTGATTGACCTCGAACAGAATCTCCTGTGTCGCAAGGTGATCTACTCGGACGATGCGAAGGGCAGCGCCGAGCAACGTCATCGCGACACCGTACTGATTGACCGTGAAAGCGTCCTCCTCCGGAGAACCCATCTCCGCGAAAGCAATTCCGAGGCCGACGGGGTAGGTACCCGGCGTCTCCCCCGATGCGATCGCGGCCAACCACTTGCTGAACAGGGTCTCACCGGCCAAGCGCCCGCCGAGTTCGGCCAACTTCTTACCCATCCGGGTACTCATCGTGCGTGCTTCTTCGTTGAGCTTGCGTTCGATCACTGCATGATCAGCGGCGAGGATCGCCGAGAAGTCACCGGCGGTCGCGCCCCGGTGCGCCGCGAGTACGGCGATACCGTCGCACGTCGCGCCCTGATGGGCGGCCGAGAGCACAAACTCCCGCAGCGACGGACCACCCGTGACAATTCCCTGCGCCACGGCCGATTCCAAACCGTTGGAGAACGAGAAGGAACCGACCGGGAACATGGAATCGGAAAACTGCATCATCCGCATCGCGCGGTTGATGCTGAGCCCGGATCCCTCAGACGAGAGGGTCATGGGTATGCCCCTCGCCCTCACGCGCGGCCGCACCGAACAAACGGCGTGCCTCGTGTGGAGCGATGTAGGGAATGACCTCGGCGCCCGGGATGAAGGTGTACTCGATGCCCTCGAAAGCATGTGTCCGCATCACCGAGCCCATGACCGCCTTGTCGACCGTCAACGGAACGTAGACCTTCATTCCCTTCACCACCGCAGGCCAGTGCTGGTTACCCACGGCATGTCCCAACTCCAAGCACGTCTGAATCATCTTCTCGGGCGTAACGTCGACCAGCGCGCTCAGGTCGATCTCCAACACGTCCTTGAGGTTGATCCTGGCCACGACCACGGTGTTCGCCGGCTCGTCCCACAGCAGAATGTCGCCGTCCTGCAACTGAATACCCCGATCGAGCGAGACGGCCAATTCACGGCCACCGATCGTGGTGCGTCGTAACCGACTCTTCTGCGCTTCCCACTGATCGAGCGACAAGACGTCGACTACCGCATTGTCGAGTCGACCGGCCCACTCCTCGTCGGTCTCCTTCCCGAGCAGCGCGTCGACTCGCGTCGGCTTTCCGCTCGGCGCGGTCATCTCGCCGTGCGTGTGTGGCGTCGCATCGGCGCCGTGCGTGTGTGTGATTGTTCCCGACACAGGAGACCCCTAACTGAAGAAGTAAAGTTGGTTCAAGCGAATGGATTCGGCAGGTTCGACGTATGCGTGGACGCCGTCCGCAGTCACCGCGAAGGTCTCCGGGTCCACCTTGATTTCCGGAGTGGCCGAGTTGCGAACCAGATCACGCTTGGTGACTGTTCTGGTCCCCTCGACAGCAACAACCTGACGTTCGAGACCGAGCCGGTCCTTGATGCCGTCGTCGAGTGCCGCTCGCGAGACGAACGAGACCGAACTCTGCGGCAACGCCTTGCCGAATCCACCGAACATCGGCCGGTAGATCACCGGTTGTGGTGTCGGGAGCGACGCATTCGGATCTCCCATGGCGTGCCAGCTGATCAGACCGTTCTTGATGATCGTCTTCGGCTTCGCACCGAAGAATGCGGGCTCCCAGAGAACAAGATCCGCCATCTTCCCGACACCGATCGACCCGACCACATGCGAAAGACCGAACGTCAACGCGGGATTGATCGTGACCTTCGCGACGTAACGCAACACGCGGAAGTTGTCGTGCGTCGGCGAATCCTCGGGCAGCTTCCCGCGGGACCGCTTCATGCAGTCCGCTGTTTGGATCGCGCGTAGCCAGTTTTCTCCGACGCGGCCCATCGCCTGTGAGTCACTCGAGAACATCGAGATGACGCCCATGTCCTGCAGTACGTTCTCGGCCCCGATCGTCTCGGCGCGAACGCGGGACTCGGCAAACGAAACATCGGAGGGCACTTTGGGATTGAGGTTGTGACAGACCATGATCATGTCGAAGAGTTCGGCCTGAGTATTGATGCCGTACGGCAACGTCGGATTGGTCGACGCCGGAAGTACGTTGTCCTCTCCCGTCACCCGCAGAATGTCGGGTGCGTGACCGCCGCCCGCGCCCTCGCTGTGATAGGTGTGAATGGTACGGCCTTCGAAGGCCGCGATGGTGTCCTCGACGTATCCGGCCTCGTTGAGTGTGTCCGTGTGAATGGCGACCTGAACGTCCATTTCGTCTGCCACCCGCAGAGACTCACGAATTGTGGCCGGGGTTGCGCCCCAGTCCTCGTGGACCTTCAGTCCGGCCGCACCGGCCTTGATCTGTTCGACCAACGACTGATGCCCGGACGAGTTGCCCTTGCCCAGCATGCATACGTTGACCGGCAAACCCTCATTGGCCTTGAGCATCATCTCCATGTTCCAGATACCGGAAGTGATGGTGGTGCCGTTGGTTCCGTCGGTCGGGCCGATACCACCACCGATCAGCGTCGTCACTCCCCCACTGAGTGCGTGGTACGCCTGTTGTGGTGACACGAGGTGCACGTGCGGATCGATGCCGGCGGCAGTGAGAATCATCTGCTCACCGGAGATCGCGTCGGTCGCCGGACCGGTGGTCAGCCCCGGGGTGACGCCTTCCATCGTGCTGGAGTTTCCCGCCTTGCCCCAGCCGACGATCTTGCCGTCCTTGATTCCCACGTCCGCTTTGACGACGCCGATGGTCGCATCGACGATGACCACGTTGGTGATCACGAGGTCGAGCGCACCGTCGATGCTGCACGACTCCGGATCCTGGCCCATGCCGTCGCGCAGCGTCTTGCCGCCGCCGTAGATCGACTCGTCTCCGATGGTTCGAAGATCTTCCTCGACCTCGATGTACAGGTCGGTGTTGCCGAGCCTGATCTGGTCACCCGTGGTGACCCCGAAAAGGCCCGAATACTCTTGTCTCGAAATGCTTGTCATGGGTGTCGCTCTCCTTCGTCCGCCGTGAACGAGAATCAGTCGGTTTGAGGTTCGGACAGGAAGCCGAGTTCTTCGGCACGCTGGACGGCTCCGGGAAGCCGAGGGCGGTATGCGGCGTGGGTCGGCGCCCAACCGTCGACAAGTCCGTTGAAGCCTTGAACCCGTTGCTTGCCGCCGAACGGCACCAACGTCACTTCCTTTTCGTCGCCCGGCTCGAATCTGACCGCCGTGCCCGCTGGAATGTCGAGGCGCCAGCCGAAGGACTGTTCACGATCGAAGGACAACGCGCGATTGACTTCCATGAAGTGGTAGTGCGAACCCACCTGGATGGGACGATCACCGGTGTTTCGGACTCGCAACTTCAAACGTGGACGGCCCTCGTTGAGTTCGATCGGCTCGTCCCGCAACACGTATCCGCCGACCGGTACTTTCTTCTCGCCGCCGGAATCCTTCTTCGTCGATTTGCTTGCCATCTTGGAGTGCTCCTGACATCTCGGTCGGGCTACTGGATCGGAGAGTGCACGGTGACGAGCCGGCTACCGTCGAGGAACACCGCCTCGACCTGCACGCGCGGGATCATCTCCGCGACACCTTCCATCACGTCGTCGACCGTCAAGGCGTGCGATGCGTCGGCCATGACCTCCTCGAGAGTCTTGCCCTCCCGAGCTCCCTCCAGAGCGGCTGCAGTGATGACTGCGACGGACTCCGGATGATTGAGTTTGAGTCCCTTTGCCTTTCGCCTCAGTGCGACATCCGCCAACATGAGAATTGTCAGCTTGTCGAGTTCTCGCGGTGTCAGATGCATTCCGAACGCTCCTTGTCGATCATGCGGTAACTCCCTGTCGTCGAATACATGTCAGCTCCCCTGTTCCGTCGCTTCGGTGAGTGGTTCGGCCGCTTGCTGGACAAAACCGCTCCTCCTGCCGCCCGAGTACTCGTTGATCGCGTCCAGGACCGCCTGGGCATGTTCCGAGGCGACCAACACCTCGACACGCAACCGCTCGGTGAACACGACGTCGTTGCGTTGCCCGCGGAACTTGAGCGAGGCCGAGTCACTCGCGGAGACATGCGCTTCCGATACGACTATCGACTCCGCTCCGGCAGCCAGCAGCGCCTCCCGAAGCTTCTCGGACTCGATGGTCTGCAATACCGCGGTGATGAGTTCGTGCTTCGGGGCGGCGAGGTTCGGAACAAGTTTTGTCCCCTCGACCAGGACCCCCGAGTCGAACCCGCTGGTCTGCGGCGCACCACCGGCGTCGACGAACGCGGCGTTGTAGCGGTATGCGTCCATGCCTTGCTGACGACGGTCGATGTCCACCTGGTCTTTCGGAGCCAGCTTGAGACCGATGGTCTTCTCGATGCCCGTGGCGATCAGCCAGGTCACCACGAACGAGAAAGCGATGACGACGATCAACGCCAGCGCCTGCTCGCCGAGTAGTCCTGCCCCGCCGCCGAAGAAGAGTCCGTCGCGGCCGATCGAATTGATGGCTTTTTCGCCGAACAAACCGAGAAGGAGTGAACCGAGGATGCCGCCGATGAAGTGGACCGCGATGACGTCGAGCGCGTCGTCGAACTTGAAGATCGACTTGAGCGCGAGCGCGAAGTGGCAGACCAGTCCGGCAAGCGCGCCGATCGCCAACGCGGAGAAGGTGCTGACGAAGCCGGCGCAGGGGGTGACGGTCGCGAGACCGGCTACCGCGCCGGTGATCCCACCGATCGCCGTGGCCTTGCCCTCGGTATACCTTTCGATGACGAGCCAGACGACCATGCCGCCCGCTGCGGCGATGTGAGTGTTCATCAAGGCTTGTGCCGCAACACCATCGGCGGCCAATCCGTCGCCTGCGTTGAATCCGAACCAGCCGAACCACAGGATGCCTGCGCCGATCAACGCCAGAGGCACCGAGTGCGGGACTGCTTCGGCGTTGGGCCATCCCGGACGTTTGCCGACCACCAGCAAGATTGCCAGAGCGGCGGCGCCGGCGGATGCGTGGACGACAATTCCGCCGGCCCAGTCCTGAGCTCCGCGGAGCGCCAACCAGCCTTCGGGATTGAAGAGCCAGTGCGCAATCGGGGGGTAGACGATGATCGACCACAACACGAGCAGAACGGCCCAGCCCAAGGGCTTGAGCCGGTTTGCGGTCGCACCGGTGATCAGCGCGGGCGTGATGATCGCGAACATCATCTGATAGACCACGAACGCCAGAGTCGGTACCGCGACTGCACCTTCGATCAGGTGGAAGCCCGGGGCGGCGGCTGTGTGTATGTCCTGCAAGCCGAACAATTTGAGGTCACCGAGGAAGCCGGAACCCCAGTCTCCACTGAACGCGAAGCTGTATCCGAACACGACCCAGGTAATCGAGACGAGTCCGAGTGGGACGAGGTTCTGCTGCAACATGACGAGCGCACTGCTACCACGCACCAGACCGGCGTAGAAGAAGGCGAGTCCGGGAACCATGAAGAGAACCAGACCCGCGGAGATCAGCACCCACGCCGTGTCCCCACTGTCTATCACTGCTTCGGCTAACACCATTTCCATCGACATCGACGACCTCCGAGCATTATTCGGACCTGAACAAAGTCATTGGTTAGAGCAGCAATTCGCGATGTTCCGGTTCGCTGCGACAGTTACGCTACGCCCCATAGTTGCACCTTCTCAGCAAAATCGGGGGAACATCCGGTTTTCACGTTTAGTAGAGCATTGTTCTGGGAAAAGATGGGACTTTGCCTAAACATTGCGGACGCTCCACAACCTGCAATTGCGAGACTAAATCTCGCCGAAAGTGGTTTAAGTCCTGCAAAATGGGGAACGTAGCCGCAGGTGAGCGCCACTTTCGGAGCAGAAATGCCGTTTCCAGCTCGGGACTTAGCTCCCTAACCAAGACAATCGCGAGCACCTTATGCGATTACCAACGTCGGTGACCCGCCTATCCAATCGGGTAGGTAATTTCACCGAACATCTTCTCACCTGTTCAGATGATTAACCTTCACCGCACTGAGGGCAATCCTGTCGTTAATATGTTCTTAATCCGTACTGGATATTTCGACTGGAAGATCAAAGATCACCTTTCGATAACCTTTGAAGGTGAAATGACTTTCGCTGTAACTCTTTTGTTATGCAGAACCCTAGAGGGGAGGATTGATCCCACCAGGCGAGCACTCGGATGCCGGACAAAGTCAGCCACTTCGACGGCTCCCCCGCCTTTGTGTCGACCTCGAACCACACCCGCCCCGGTTGGCGACCGGCCTGGAGCCACGTCCCATCCGAGGCTCGAGCGGCCCGGATCATCTCGATCGCGTCCGCCATTCGCGGATCAGGCTCATTTCCATCCGACAACGACGCTTCGCGGAAGTAGTCGGCTGCGTTGAGCACGTTGTAACGCCACCGGAACGGGTACGCGAACCGGCCGATCCAGTCCCCCACCGGTTCCCCGGTCGAGAGTCTCCGGAACAGACCGCGCTGCAGCAAGAATTCCTCACCGGATCGTCGAGCCGCGCGCGTCTCAATTGTTCCCCCGGTCGCGATCTCGTACGCGAGAAGCCCTTTGAGTGAATTGAGGGTCGAATGGAACGACGATCGGGTCGAACCTTCGATCCACTCGCAGTTCCAACCACCATCCGGAAGTTGATGCCGCACAAACCAATCAGCCAGTTCATCAACGCGCATGTCGAGCCACACACCGTTTGCCACCGTCCAGGCGTTGATGCAGCAATCGACCTCACCGTCCCAGTACGGCCGGCCCTCGTACTCCCAGCGACAGTTCTCCGCGAGCAGTTCTGCGGTACGACGCTCCCGCAGAACACTGGCGTCGAGGCCCCACTCCCGCAATGAGTTGAGCGTCCAGGTTGTTGCCGTCCAGGGTTGCGAACTTTGTTCTGCTGCTTCGGGTCCCGCAAAGTCGAATTCAGCCGGGAAGAACGCCCCACCCGCCCATTGGCCGTCTCGGTCCTGCAATGAAAGCAGGCGTGCACCAAATCCTTCGGTGGCGATCGACGCGCGCGTCGCCGCCCACACAGTGGGCGCTTCGTTCACCAGGTCGCGCTCCACCTGCCACCGAATCGCTGGATCCGAATCGAGGAGCCACGCGAGCAAGTCGATTCGGGATGCCATCTGGCAATACTATCGAAAGGCGAAGCAGGCCATCCGGTTAACACATTTCTCGCCGTCTGATGCAATGGTGAATTCCAGACCCGTTGCGGGGCCTACACCGGGTAACCCAACGCCGCCCGCACCGCCACGATGTCGGCGGCAGCGACCTCCATTGGCTTGTCCCCCAACCGAACCAACGTGCCAATGGGCAGTTCCTCCACCACCGCAGATTGGGGGAGTTTGCTGCGATCGAACGTAACTCCTGAATGGAAGTATGTTTCCCATCCCACCTCCACCTCACCTTTCGACCGATTCTGAAGGTGCCGGTAGTCGCCGATGCTCCACCGAGCCCGATCCGGATCCCAATGCTTGACGATCACTCTCACGATCGCGTCTCCGATATCCGGGTCGAGCAACCGCCGGGTACTGTCGGTGAGCTGCTTCTCCGTCGGCAACGACACCCGGACACTGTTGGGGGCGCTGGTTTCTAAGCCGCCGACCCTGGAGATGATCCGCCGCGCGGTCCCGTCCTCGGGCGACAAACCGATGCTGTACCCCGGTCCGGGGGTGTCCGAGTATCCCACCTCCTTCGAGCGGGAATGCTCGAAGATTTTCACCAACCCGTCCACACTGAGATCCGCGGGGCCTTTGTCCAGTTTTTTTGGTGTACACCCACGGCAACGCCAACTCCGGGTCGATCGTTTCCAGGTCGTCGAGGAAAGCGCGCATCGTCTGCGCCACCTCCTGACTCGACTGCACCCGCGTGCCCCAATATCCGGCTACCGTCGGCCATCGCCCGAAAAAGCTCATCGCCCCGTCCTTTCCAACCACTGCGTAATAGTCTCCGTCCGACTACGTGTCGCGACATGAGCAAGGGTCGGCGGTCACGCGGCGTCTTAGACCGGGTAACCCAGTGCTTCCCGCACCGCCAGGATGTCGTCGAAGTTGACGTCTAACGGTTTCTCGCCCAACCGAATCAGCGTTCCGTTGGGGAGTTCCTCCAGTACGGCGACGACGGGCAGTTTGCTGTGATCGAGATCGATCCCGGACTGGATGTATGTCTCCCACCCGACTTCGATTTCGCTGACCTCATTTCCCTGCGCATTGCGGTACTCCCGCGTCCCCCACCGCGCAGACTCCGGCGACCAATGCTCGATGATCGCTTTCATGATCGCGTCCCCGACGCGTGCAGTCAGCAACTGCGACGCCTCCCCGATTGCTTGTTTCTCCGGGGGGAGGGTGACGTTGACGAGATTCGGAACCCTCGGAACATTCCGGCCGAGAGAGAATTGGATTCTCAAGAACTGATATCTGTCCGGGTGCAACAAACTCACGATGTAGCCAAGGTCGAAGGCAGCAACGGATTGCCCTTCGATATCCTTCGCTGCCCGGAAGATTTTCGCTAGGACTTCCACGCTTAGATCGGTCGACTCGAAGGCAGTCTCGGGCGAAAACACCCAAGCTTCTCCAAGTGCTCGATCAATGTTCCTCAGACTATGAAGAAACGAGAACACCTCCGCTGCAATGCCTTCTACCGGTTGCGTCCGAGGGCCCCAATACCCGATCACTGTCGCGCCACGATCCGAATTCATCGACCTTTCCTTTCCAGCCACTCTGCGATCGTCATAGTCGTTCTCGGCAAATCATTGTCATTGAACAGTTGTGGTCCGGGTTGCTGCGGAGCGCCGGGGGCATCCGGATTCACCGGCACCTGACCGACATCAGGCAGAGTCGGCACACTTGGTTCCTCGGTGCGACCTGGCGAGGGAGCCTCCAGGGTGGAGTTCTCGGGTCTCGGGTTCGACCCCGGATCGCCAATCCCACCGGGCGAGAGTGATTCCCACTCGCCACGATCGGGATCGCCGGGAAAGTGGGTTGCGAGGGTTCCGGAATCGCGGGATCCGGGCGTGCAGGTTCATTCACGGACGGAACAGAGGGTTGATCATGCTCGGCAGGTGGAACTGTGCCGTCGATGGCGGGTATGCCGCGCGGTGGCACTCCACCCGGAGCGTCGATCAGCTGGTGCGTAGCCGGATCGGGACCGCGGCGCGGTAATTGCGGGCAGGCTGGTCGGTCCGCGCCATCCCTACCTGCAGGCAGCCCCGAGTGCGCCCAACGTAGGGCTCACAGCCGTCTGAAACCTTTGGGTAGAGGAATCTCCGGTCGTTCGGTCGGCAGTCCTGCTGCTGCGCGGATGCTTCGGATGTCCTCGACTGTTAACGGCGTGGACAGATTCTTCTGGATGACGATTGTGCCGTCCTGGTAGGGAAATGCCTCCACGCTGGGCGGGAGCTGCGTTTCCTCGATCGGCAACTCAGGACCGAAGTAGGTGCAACTGCCCACGATCGCGTCACCCGGTACGTTGAACTGAGGCGATGATTCGGTTCGGCGGTAGAGCACGGTGACACGCGAGTCCCAGATATCGGCTAGCCCCTGAACGAGCTTCAATGCCAGCGAAATCAGTGATTCGTCGGCAAAGGCACATGCGAATGCGCCGGACCCTGAGGTGCCCCCGAAACTAACAACGACTTTGACGTCTCCAGCGGGTGAATACAGGGTCATATGTCGTCCCAATGAGAGGGGATACATACCGCCGGTGGCATCAGGGGATCGTCTGCGCTCGATCAATGCGGCTTCGATCGATTTTTCCGTCGGAGGTACAAGGATCTGACGGATATTCGACGCCAAGGCTTGCTCGAGTCCGGCACCGTCGGGGAGGGCATCGCCTACTGTTTGGTACAAGTCGACGTCGAAGACAGGATCGATGTCGCGAAGCAATCGTAGCGAACGTGCAACGAGCGCGGCCGTGACGGCCTCGCTTTCAGGCGCACCCTTTCGTGGAATGACCTTCACTGTCAAGCCCACCGTAGGATTGCGGCGCAGTGATGACGTAGGCACTTTCACTCCCCTCCAAATACGATGATGTTGATGTTCTCCATCCCGATGACCTCGTCGAACGCATCCTCCATTATCTGAGCAGCTTGTTCTTAAGAACACCATCACCTGCGGACGTGAGCTTGGCCGTAACTTCTGGTGTCACAGCCGGCGCGAGCCTTTCGGTAGGCGAACCTCCGGTCGTTCGGTCAGCAGGCCGACTGCTGCACGGATGCTTCGGATATCGTCGGCAACCAACGGGGCGCGTGGATCACGCTGGATGACGATCGCTCCTTCTCTTGTACGGAAAAGCTTCGACAGTGGGTGGGATCTGCGTTTCGTTGATCGGCATCTCAGGGCCGAAGTAGGTGCAACTGCCCACCGTTGCGTCGCCGGGCACGTTGTACTGAGGTGTGAGCTCCGCATCCCGGTAGAGCACGGCCGTGGGAGCGTCCCAGATATCGGCCATACCCTGGACGAGTTTCAATGACAGTGAGATCAGAGATTCATCGGCGAAGCCCCCTGGGTACGGCCAGATGAAGGTGCAAAGTAAGGAACCTGCTCCTGCCGTACTCCCGAATCCGATGAGAATTTCGATGTTTCCGTTGTCGGTGAACAACCTGAGTTGATGCCCGAATGAGAGTGGGTAAATCCCGCCTGCGGCATCAGGAGACTTTCTGCTCTCGATCATTGCGGCCTCGAGGAGGCCTTCTGCCTGAGGCGTGAGGATCCGCCCACCATTCAATGCCAGAGCCTGCTCGACCGTAACGCCGTCGGGAAGGTCATTCCTCACGGAGCGATACATGTCGACGTCAAAGACTGGGTCAAGCTTTCGAAGGAACTGCAGTGACCGCGCTGCCAGCACTGCGGTGACCGATTCGGCTTCCGGCGGCCCCTTCCGCGCCATGACTTTCACGGTCAACCCGGACGCCGGATCGCGACGTAAAGATGAAGCAGACAACGTCACTCCTGCTCGAAGACGATCGACCAATCGGAACAGTCTCTGGCGCTACACCGGGTAACCCAACGCCGCCCGCACCGCCACGATGTCGGCGGCATCGACCTCCATTGGCTTGTCCCCCAACCGAATCAACGTGCCAGTGGGCAGCTCCTCTACCGCCGCAGATTGGGGCAGCGCGCTGCGATCGAACGTAACTCCGGAATGGAAGTACGTTTCCCATCCCACCTGGATCTGACCTCTAACTCGCGGTTGCAGATCGAGGTAGTCGCCGATGCTCCACCGAGCCCGATCCGGTTCCCAATGCTTGACGATCACTTTCATGATCGCGTCCCCGACATCCGGTTCGAGCAACCGTCGCAATTCGGGGGGAACATCCTTCTCCGTCGGCAACGACACCCGGACACTGTTGGGGGCACTGGTTTCCAGCCCGCCGACCCTGGCGATGATCCGCCGCGCGGTCCCGTCTTCGGGTGACAAGTCGACGTCGTAGCCCGGTCCCGGGGTGTCCGAATACCCCATCTCCTTCGAGCGGGAATGCTCGAAGATTCGCACCAACCCGTCCACGCTGAGATCTGCTGGCACTTTGTCGAACTCGGCAGTCGAGACCCACGGCAACGCCAACCCCGGGTCGATCGCTTCCAGATCGTCGAGGAAGGCCCGCATCGTCTGCGCCACCTCCTGACTCGACTGCACCCGCGTGCCCCAATACCCGCCCACTGTCGGCCGCCGCCCGAAAAAGCTCATCGCCCCGTCCTTTCCAACCATTGCGCAATAGTTTCCACCGTGACACCGACGACGTTCTCGTCGTCGAAGCCTCTCAAGGCGAGTTCAGCATATTGTTCGTTGAGCATCACCCACACGAGCTCAGCGTCCATCCCGGCTTGTGCGAGGGCATCGAGCTGCGCCTGAGCGGTCTTGGGCCAATCTTTTTGCCAAACACGGCCCCGGAAGTCCGTTACGTAAGGTTCACCGTTCCGGTCGAAGATGAAGTCGTAGATGTGTTTCGCATCGACGATGACGTTCATGTCCGGGAACCAACCGTCGAACTTGAGCTCACCGTTCTTCCCGGCATCGAATGGCAAGATGAACGCGAACTGCCCGTCCACCAGCGTGACGAGTTCCTGAAATACCCGAGAAGGCCTCAACCTCCGAGCGGCGTCGTACCGGAGACCTTCGCCTGCATCACCCCATACCCCGACATCGGTGCCATCCCGATCACCGATGATCCGGGACTGCAACGTACGCAGATCCAACGGGCCGACTCCTTCGACCTCCACGATGTCCGGCGGTGTTTCGCCGGGTGCGAGTTGCGGTGGTTTTTCTCGTGCGAACGGCATCCACCACAACGGATCCTGTTCAACCCCTGGTCCCTCCGGGCTGTCAGGCTGTGTGGGAGGCATCGTGACCGCGGGTCGCTGCGTCGGATCCTCGATGACGCCAGGGCTGGGAATGGTGCTCGGATCGGTGGCGAAGGGGTCGAATTCCGGTAGTCCGGGTTGCTGCGGAGCGCCGGGAGCGTCCGGATTCACCGGCACCTGCCCGACATCGGGCAGAGTCGGCGCACTCGGTTCCTCGACCTGACCTGGCGAGGGAACATTCGGGGTAGAAATTCCTGGTGTCAGGTTCGGCCCTGGATCACCGATCTCCCCCGGCGTGGATGGTTCCCACTGGCCGCGGTCGGGATCGCCGGGCGAAGTGGGTTGCGAGGGTTCCGGAATCGTGGGATCCGGGCGTGCAGGTTCATTCACGGAAGGGATCGTGGGGTGGTCATGTTCGGCAGGTGGAACTGTGCCGTCGATGACGGGTATGCCGCGCGGTGGCAGTGTGCCCGGCCGGGGAATGTTTTGAGCAGGGGTCGATGGTGAAGTAACCGGGGGCCGGGTGGGTGTTGTCCGGTTCGAGACGATCAGGTCTTCAGCCCGGATCGCGCCGACGGCCAGACGGGCCCCGCGCAGCGGTGGGACGACGAAGCTCATGATCTCGTCGGTGTAGGGCTGATCGAAAGCGACACCGGGGTCCAGATGCTGCGCGTCGCCTATCCGAACTGGTTCGCCGGTGCTCCAATCGTACAAGGACAGTTCCGAGTTGGAATGGTCGAAAACCTGGTAGGGGCGTCCCTGCTCGTCGTAGGTGACCTGCAGGTCGTGCTCTTCTCCCTGCGCGTCGGTGTACGTCCAGCTCCACACGTTCGGCACCTTCGAAGGTGTGCCGGACCAGTTGGTTCCGTTTTCGTCCGTGAACGAGACGTCGCTGACAGCGGGTTCGGTGGTGTAGTCCCGCCCGCCGATGTTCGAAGTGATCGGCTCCTGGGTTTGATCGGCGAGTATCGCGTCGCCGACAGGGTTTCCGGTTCCTGTTTCGGTGATCGGCGGTTCGGAGACCTCGGAGTTAGGGTCACCGGACATGAGCTGGCCGAGGTCTGAATCTGCCGGCTCCGGGGGGTTGGCGGCGAGGACGTTTTGTGCGTCCCTGCGTGCTTGTTCGCCCTCCGGGGTCATCGGGCCGATGAAGTTCGCCTGCGCTTCGAGCGCAGCACGTTCTTCCGGTGTCAGCTCCGGGTCGGCGAGGATCGGGTAGAGCAGGTTCTCGATACCGGCGGTGTCGACGACCTGAACGAGTTGCCCGTCCCGGATCTCGTAATGCGTCGGAACAGGAGTGCCGTTGGCGTCGTACGCCCACGGGGCATCGATTGTCGAGACCGGATTCCCGTCGGCGTCGAAGACGGTGACCGTGCCATCGGGGTTGACACTCATGTGACCGCCGGGCGGCACCGTCACCGGAATCACGGATTCGTGCGACGACGTTTCGTCGTGGATCAGGAAGAAGAACCGGCTTCCGCCGGTGATCGGATCGAACACCCGCAACGAGGACTGCCCGCCAGGTGCGTACGCAGTCAACGGCGACGCGACAGTCCCGACCGCCTGGGAGAGCACTGATTCGGGCGTGCGGGGGCTGAAAGGTCCCGGCCGCCCGCGCACTCCGATACCCGCAGCGGTGAACGCCGCGGCCCCGACGAGGACCAGTTCGAGATACCTGTCACGGCCCGAGTCCTCCCCGGTTGTGGAAACATCTGCTGCCGGATCCGGAACCGTTTGGGCCGGTGCGATATTCGAATCCGAATCCGAATCCGCGGGGATCGGTCCTGGACCGCGATCGGTGGTGGTTCCCTCACCCGGGGTGGGTGTGGGTGAGGGAACCGCTGATGCCGATGCATTGGGGAATGCACCGACACCAGTTTCCGAGGCCGGGGACTCGGAAGTAATGGGCGGAACCTCGATCGTCGGCACAGGGACGATGGGGGTGCCGTTGTAGGTGGGAAAGTTCGTCGGAGCATTGGCCCCGACATTTGGGCCACCGCCTGGAGCCTGCGCACCGGGGAGCCCGACAGTGGTCGTCGGCGCAGCTGTCGACGTCGTGGACGGCGCACTCAGGCACGGGTTGATGATCTCTGGCGGGATGGGCGCACCAGGTGGCAGCGACGCAATGAGATTCAGGTAGATCTGATGATCACGTGCCCGCACCGCCGCGCAGTCTTCTTCCGGCGTCGCGTTCGCCGGAGCGGCGGAGAGTGCGATTCCCGCACCGATCACTCCGGCCGCTCCAGTCAACAGCGCCCCGGCGGCAAGCACTCCCGCGAGAGTCCGGCGAAGTCGTCTACCGGACTTCACCGGTGCGCACCACGATTGTCACTCTTCTTCGTTCGGAGTAGCGCGATGAGTTTGTCTGCGCCCCACCAGAACAACCGTCCGGAGATCGACATCCACAAGAAGAATGCCAGGTAAACCAGGATCGTCCCGTAGTCGTTCGCCCAGCCGGCGAGCTTCCCGATCACCGCGAATGCCGCGATCAGCAACCCCAGTCCGACTGCGGTGGCGATCACAGCCTTGGAAAGTGGACTGAGTTCGCTGTCCGGATCCCAGTCATCAACGTCTGCAACGTCTTTGCTGTCGACGGCAGCGGGTTCCGTTTGCACACTGCGACGTTCGGCGTTGTTGACGGTCATGGCTGGAACTCCAAACAGGAAGGGAGAGCGGGGACAACGAGTCGCCGGTACTGGGCGCGGTATCAGTTCCAGTACTGGTAGGCCAGGGTGACGTACCCGGCGTTGGCCGGGTTGTTCGGATCAGCCAGGTAGACATCGACGTAGCCACCAGCATGTGCAGCGGCTTCGCCGATCACTACGCGGTCGGGGGCGCTGAGCTTGCCATCGGGGCCGACGGTGAGCGCCGAGCCCGGTGCGAGCTCAATCCACCGCTGCGAGCCTGGAACGATGTCGGAGATGGCGTCCGGGATCGGGCTCGCCGCCAACGCCGCGGTTTCCGCATTCGAGAGCGACAGACCGATCCGACCCTGCTCAGGTTCGACGATCGGAGTTGCAGCAGATGCCACGCCGGCGCCGAGAACACCGATCAGGGCGATACCTGCGCTGAGGGTTCCGGCAGTGGCCAAGGTACGAATCTTCATGATTTCTCCTTTGTGAGCGTGATGAGTAACCACCCCGGGACGGGACGGATCAGGAATTACTCGCCAGCAGCGCCGGCGAAGTCTGCGAGGGTCAGAGCCAGGCGGGATCGGAGTACACGAACAACGTGTTGTCGGACGTCGCCGTCGACACCGACAGTTGTGCGTACGAGCGGATCGTCACCGGCCCCATGCACGCATCAACCTTCACGTGCACGTTCTCTGCCGTGATCGACGCCTTCGAAGACTCGAGATCCTTCTTCCCCAACGGAATCGTCGTGATCGTGCCCGGCGCAATCGTCGACTGAATACTCGGATTCACCGACGCATTCACACCCACGTTCGCCGACGGGACACCCGAAATACTCACACCGACAGACGGGCCGAGCGAAAAACCAAGCCCCAAGCCAAGTCCGGAGGAAACATCGATCTGGCAGCCGATCTGCAATCCCTGCTCGACATAACCGGTCTTCACTGCCGAATCGCCCTGACCACCGATCGTGCCGGTCACCTTCGCCGACACGAACCCCTCACGGGTGAACGCCGTCGTCGCCAGATTCGGCACCGGGTTCGCCGACAGTTTCGTGGCGGCAAGATCCAACGACCAACCGTCATCGGTGACAGTGCTCGCGAATTTGTCCGCCAACGCCGTCGGCGTTGCCGATGCACTCCCTGCGAAGACCACACCAGACGACAGCGCGGCAACCGCACACGTCGCGAGCCCCACTGCGACCCTCGATCGACGATGGGATAGGCCGTTTTGCGATTCGAGCGACATGAACTGCTCCTCCACGTGACACAGCAACCAGAGCGGTAGCCGACAACTAACTGAATTGGTTACCGGACGGTACCAATCGTCCTGTTTGCCCGCCAGCGCGCCGACTCCGCCATCTTGGATTTAGGGTGAACTTTCGGTAACAGATATATATCGACAGGCTTATCATCAGCAAAAAGGACCTAGGTCCCACTATGAGCAAGGTCACGGCTTGAAGGTAAGAAGAACCCTCAGAAACGGTGTGGCAAACCGAACTGAACCCACGTTTCGTGGGCCTCAGGGCATTTGAAGGCCGAAAGTGCGGACATCCAGCCAGTGCACGTACTTGAATGTGCAACCAACAGGCACTACTTGGCAATCGATCGCAATCAAGACACCTGAGCGGGGCCTAGGAGCGCAACTCTGCATGGTTCACGCGGAGATGTTCACTTCGTGGTCGGCGCGAACTCGCAAGACCCACTTGCGTCGCACCGTTAGCTTGTCAATCACTGATACGTGCAGACGACGCGCAGAAGTAGTACGCATGTACGAGAAAGGGCTCTGACCAAGACCGCAGTCCTTGATCAGAGCCCTACCAACTCGGAGTCGAAAGTTATGCCGGTTCTCTCATGATGCCGAGATGCCGTGCAGTCCCGGACACCCCAGGAACCTCTTGCACAGGCGACCAGGTATTCAGCCCGTCCGTGCTGTCGGAGTAGAGATACTTACCTTCGGTATAGGCGTCGAGATAGATCCGCCAGTCGCCGCTCGGCAACTGAACTACGGCCGGACCTTCGACAAGCGAACCCCAATTCCCTGGCGGGACAAACGAATAAGGTCCCGTCACCGAAGGAGCGACCGCATGCTCGACGACCTTCTTCGTCTCGTTCTTGGTGAACGCATGATAGGTCGATCCGACTTTGACCACGGTGGTGTCGATGTGGTCCGCACCGATCCCGGCGAGCGGAACAGGCGGGCTCCACAACCGGAGCGACGGTTCCAACGCCGTCATCAGATACGGCACAAATCCTCCACCGGTCGACATCGACAGGATGACGTTGACACGATCGCCGTCCACAAACCATTCAGGCGCCCAGGCCTTGGTAACGAATGGTGACAGCGACGGTCCGTCGCTGAAACCGGCCGAACCCGAGAAGCCCGGCGGGCTCGCAGAACCGGTGCCATCTCCCGTTCCAGGCATCAACGCGCAGCAAAACGGAACCGGATAGTTCCCCAGCGGTGTCCAATTGATGCGGTCGCTGCTGCGTGCGAAACCGATGTTCGCCCCACCACCCGTCGTGTAGGTGAGGTAGTACAGCCCGTCCGTGTTCCGGAAGATGCTCGGATCACGCACGAGCCCAGACGGCGGCCTGTACGCCGACTGCTGGACGAGCTGAAAGCCGGTGCCGTCGGCCGACTCGTAGACATCCATGTCACGGTCGCTGGCGTTGCTGAACGCCACCATTGTGTATTTCCAGTCAGGCGGCGGCGCGGCGCTGCTGGCAGGGGCTGCGACCAGCAACCCCGCGACGACGAGGATCACCAGCGATACAGCAGAAAGGCCGGTCCGTTTTGTCGGAATCACCGATGCAGTATGTATGACAGCTAGCGCACGATGGGTAGCTTCGGCGGTAGGTAGAGCAGGATCGTTACCTAAGTCGATTCGCCTTGTAGTGAGGACGGGGACGCCGGCAAGGTCAGCCGTTAGCATCACGCCATGGAACTTGGGGTGCATTTCGCGCTGTCAGACAGCGTGGCAGCGGAACTTCTGGACGCACGCGGCGACGACGACAAACTCGGCGCAGTGGTCGAGGACATCGAGGAGACGGGCCGATCCGAGTTCTCGTGCGACACGGACAAGGCGTGGGATCCGATCCTGTGCGCCCTCTCCAGCACGGGGTACGAGCGCGTGTCCGAGAACTGGCCGGCCTACGGCGTGATCTTGGGGGACGACGACCTCAACACCGACACCGACGACCAACTCGTCACCTACCTGGCACCCGATCGGGTCGCCGAAGTCTCCTCGTACCTGGCGGAAATCACCGAATCCGAGTTCGGCGTGCGCTACGACGCGATGCCGCTCGACGACCGCAACCCCGAGTACGGTCCCGACGAGCGCCGGTACGCCTGGGGTTGGTTGCAGGAAGTGGCGGACTTTTTCCAGCGCGCGGCCCGAGAGAATCACCACGTGGTGTTCACCGTGCGGTTCTGACGCCCACTACCCAAGCAGTGTGACTCCGAAAACAGTAAAGGCTCTGACCTGGACCGAAGTCCGAGGTCAGAGCCTTTGCTTTGGCGGAAGCGGAGGGATTTGAACCCCCGGTGGGTTTAACGCCACGCTCGCTTTCAAGGCGAGTGCATTCGGCCGCTCTGCCACGCTTCCGTGGGCGATCCTATCGGGTGTTCCCGCGGACCGCGAAAACGGCTCCGACGTCAGCGCTCGCCGATGGCTTTGTCGACCTTCTCGAAGACGTCTGCCAGCACGTCCAGTTCCTGGGGAGTCAGCAGATCGACCAGATTGTTCCGAACCCCGGCCACGTGAGTAGGTGCCGCCTCGGCGAGGCGACGCCTACCCTCTTCCGTGATCCGCGCGAGCACGCCGCGACCATCTTCGACGCAAGTGTCGCGCACGACGATGCCCTGAGATTCCATCCGCCTGATCTGGTGCGTCAGGCGGCTACGCGAAGACAACACGCCGTCTGCCAGGTCACTCATCCGCAACGACCCGTCAGCTGACTCCGAGAGCATGACCAGAATGCGGTAATCAGCCAACGACAGGTCGTGTGAATCCTGCAGTTCGCGGTTGAGAACCTCCATGAGGCGCTGATTGCCGTCCATGTAGCCGCGCCATGCACGCATCTCGCACGGCGTCAGCCACGGTGTCTCACCGTGCGCCGCCTGCGATGTCTCCTCGGTTGTCGCTTCAGCTGTCACAGGTTCCAAGTTTAGACCTGTGTCCGCCCGTCACAGTAAGACTCACCCTAAAGTCACGAATTGGACATCAGGATCGAACGGTCGATTTCGGCGACCGATGCCAGGCCCGCCAGCCCCATCGTCAGATCCAGGTCGGCCAGGAGACTTCGGAGCGCATGACGCACTCCGTCAGCTCCGGCCAATCCCAATCCGTACGCCCACGGTCGCCCATACAGCACTGCATCGGCACCCAAGGCCAGAGCCTTGATTACGTCTGCGCCACAACGAATTCCGGAGTCCATCAGGATGTCCACCTCATGCCCCACCGCATCAGCGACGGGACCGAGAGCGTCGAGCGCCGAAATCGACCCGTCGACCTGACGCCCACCATGGTTGCTCACGACAATGCCGGTGGCGCCGGCCGCGACGGCCTCACGTGCGTCGTCGGGATGGACAATTCCCTTCACCGCGATCGGAAGTGTCGTCCACTGGCGAAGTTTCGCGATATCCGCGATCCGCACCGCGTGATTGCCGAACAACGACACCCACGTGAGAACCGCGATTTGCAGGGCTTCTGCGCTCTCCTCGGGCGGCGTCGCCAGTTTGGCGCGGAACACCGGATCCGACAGGTAGTTGGCAATACCCTTCGCCTGCAGGAACGGCAGGTGACCGAGTTCGAGATCCCTTGGACGCCAACCCATACCGGGAGTATCGGCAGTCAGGACGATAGCCTTCGCGCCCGCCGTCTCCGCCCGACGGACAAACGACTCGGCAAGCTCGTCGTCGGCCGGCCAGTACAGCTGGTACCACCAGTTATCGCCCGAGGCCGCCGCTACGTCTTCGATGGTCGAAGACGCCGCCGTCGAGAGAATCGATCCGATCCCCAACTCGGCAGTGACCGAACCGACCGCAACCTCGGCGTCGTCGTGGACCAAGCCGAGCACTCCCACCGGAGCCGTCAGAATCGGTGCGGCCAACCGCGTCCCCAACACCTCGACGCTCAGATCGCGCGCGTCGGGCGCCGCAGTCCCCCGCAACATCCGCGGCACGATCGCATGCTTGTCGAACGCCCGCAGATTCGACACCGCGGTCCGTTCGGTCGACGCGCTACCGGCGATGTACCCGAAAGCCTCTGGTGAGAGTTGCTCGCGCGCGGCATCTTCCAAGCCCGCCGCAGTCATCGGCAAAGCCGGCTTCGCGCCGCTCAGTCCCGTCAGATAGATCTCGTTCTGCATGTTCCCGAAGTAAGTCACGTCCGCGACGGTAGCGGCAAAACACCCGTCAGCGGGGAGATTCGCTAGCGTCGTATCCATGTACGCCATAACGATCGATCAGCCCGGCGGTCCCGAGGTCATGAAATGGGCGCAGCAGCCCGATCCTGAACTACCTCGCGGGCACGTACTCGTCGAGGTCGCCGCGACCGCAGTCAACCGCGCCGACCTGCTCCAACGTCAAGGCTTCTACCCGCCGCCGCCCGGCGCGAGTGACATTCTCGGCCTCGAATGCTCGGGTGTGATCACCGAACTCGGCGAAGACGTCACCGGTTGGTCCGTCGGCGACGAAGTCTGCGCATTGCTGGCCGGCGGTGGCTATGCCGAGAAGGTTGCGGTCCCGGCAACACAACTTCTCCCCGTTCCCGCGGGCGTCGATCTCCGTGTCGCAGCGTCTCTGCCGGAAGTTGCGTGCACGGTGTGGTCGAACGTCGTGATGCGCGGCGGCCTACGACGCGGACAGGTACTACTCGTCCATGGCGGTGGCGGCGGAATCGGCACCCACGCCATCCAGGTCGGCAAAGCCCTCGGCGCCCGCGTCGCAGTTACCGCGGGTTCGGAGGACAAATTGAACCGCTGCCGCGAATTGGGCGCGGATATTCTCATCAACTATCGCGACAGCGACTTCGTAGCATCACTCGCCGAAGCCACCGACAACCACGGCGCCGATGTGGTTCTGGACAACATGGGAGCGTCGTACCTCGGGCGCAACGTCGACGCACTCGCCATGGACGGCCACGTCGTGATCATCGGAATGCAGGGTGGTCGCAAGGGCGAGGTCGACATCGCCAAGCTGATGGGAAAGCGCGGAAACATCACGTCGACGGGCCTGCGCGGGCGTCCGCTCACCGGCCCAGGCGGTAAAGCGGACATCGTCGCCGACGTCCGTGCGAAGTTGTGGCCGTTGATCGCCGATGGATCGGTTCAACCGATCGTGTCGACCGAACTTCCGATCACCGAGGCGCCATTAGCCCATCAGTTGCTGGATTCGCCGGAAACCGTAGGCAAGGTCATCCTCACCGTGAAGTGAGCCGAGCGGGATCGATCAGCCCAGGGCGCCGAGTTCGGCGACCAGCTGATTGATCTCGTACCGCGTCGTGTACGGCGCAAGGCCGACGGTGACCGCGCCGCCTTCGTCGTTGACACCGAGGGCGTCGAGCAGCCTGGAACCACCATGCGTACCGCTGACCGTTGCGATGCGCTTGTCGGCCAGGTGCGCGGCGACCTTGTCTGCCGCCATCCCCTCGAGCGTGAAGCTGAGCGTCGGCACCCGCGTGGGTGCGCCGCCGATCACCATCACGTTGGGCAGGGCTGCGAGAGAACGCATGAGGTGATCGAACAGACCGTCCTGATAGTCCTGCAGCGAGCTGATCGAGGTTTCGAGGCGCTCACGCCTGGTTCCCGTTGCCGATTCGTCCAAGCCCGCCAGGAAATCGATCGACGACGTGAGACCGGACAGCAGCGCGAACTGATGACCGCCCACCTCGAGTCGCTCGGCGCCACGCGCGTACGGGTTGAGCGACACGGCCGGAATCCGGTCGAGCAGTCCGGGATCGCGGAAGACGAGTGCGCCCACCTGTGGACCGCCCCACGACGGCGCGCTGACGGCAACGATGTCCGCCCCGAGATCAGCCATGTCCACATGCGCATATGGCGCTGCACCGACGGCGTCGACCACCATCAGTCCGCCGAATTCGTGCAGACGATCAGCTGCGGCACGGACGTTCGGAGCCGAACCGACGACCGGTGATGCGGCCGTCAAGGCCACCAAGCGAGTCGTCGAGGTGATGAGATCGTTGAACTGCCAACTCGGGAGCTCACACGTTTCGATTTCGACCTCGGCCCATCGCACCTGAGCGCCGTAGCGACTGGCCACACGAAGCCAGGGCGCGACGTTCGCCTCTTCGTCGAGGCGCGAGAGCACGAGACCGGTTCCGAGTCCCAACCGCGAACTCAGCGACTCGGCGAGCCAAGCCAACAGTACCGCTCGGTCTGATCCGAGAACGACTCCCGCAGGATCTCCGCCGACCAGATCGGCGACCGCGGTGCGCGCACTCTCGAGAATGGCAGCACTACGACGGTTCGAGACGTGGCGACCGGAGGAAGAAGACGCAGAGGCACGGAACGCGGTGGAGACCGTCCGCGAGACGGCGTCCGGGATCTGCATTCCGGCCTGCGGATCGAGGTGGATCCAGCCGTCACCGAGTGAGGGAATCAACCCCCGTACGCGGGCAACGTCGTAAGCCATGCTCGACACTCTAGGTGCAGACGCCCGCTTAGTCGAAGGCAGTCACCCAATTACCCGTCAGTACAGTTATTCGATAGCTAACTTTTTGGGGGTTACGCGGCGTTTGTCGCCCACACACGACAAGATGGAAGCATGACGAACCCCGACAAAGAGCAGGTACTCGTTATCGGACCCGACGGTCGACCCGTCGCGATGCCGGCGGCCGAGGCAGAGGCCTCCACCTCCGGCACCACCGAAGGCGCGGAATCCGAAGCCGAGTCCGTCGCCGAGATGGTCGAGCAGCCGGCCAAGGTCATGCGAATCGGCACGATGATCAAACAACTCTTGGAGGAAGTGCGCGCCGCGCCGCTCGACGACGCCAGCCGCAAGCGCCTCAAGGACATCCACACCTCGTCCATCCGAGAACTGGAACAGGGCCTGGCACCCGAACTCCGTGAAGAACTCGAGCGACTGAGCCTCCCGTTCACCGACGACTCCATTCCCTCCGACGCCGAACTGCGAATCGCGCAGGCCCAACTCGTCGGCTGGCTCGAAGGACTGTTCCACGGAATTCAGACCGCACTGTTCGCCCAGCAGATGGCAGCGCGCGCTCAGCTCGAACAAATGCGTCAGGGCGCACTGCCTCCCGGCATGAGCATCGGGGCTCCGCATTCGCCTGCACATCCGGACCAACAGAGCCCAGGAACCGGCCAGTATCTGTAACTCGGACCACCACTAGGTCCGAGGGAAATCCGGCGCCGACGCCAGGCCGGTAGGCTCGACCTCCGTGTCAGCATCCGCAATCGAATCCGAGACGCCGGACGCACCTGCGCCCGTGTCCGACTCCCAGACGTTCCGTCGTGCGTTCAAAGACCTTCGCGACGGTCTGAATCAGCGTGAGTTGTGGCTCAGCCTCGGCTGGCAGGACATCAAACAGCGCTACCGCCGGTCGGTGATCGGACCGTTCTGGATCACGATCGCCACCGGCGTTCAGGCCGCCGCGATGGGTCTTCTGTACTCCGCGTTGCTGAACATTCCGCTCAAGGAGTTCCTGCCGTACGTCACGGTCGGGCTGATCGTGTGGAACCTGATCAGTGCAAGCATCCTCGAAGGCTCCGAGGTCTTCATCGCCAACGAGGGCCTGATCAAGCAGTTGCCGTCGGCGTTGAGTGTGCATGTCTATCGCCTGGTCTGGCGACAGGTGCTGTTCTTCGCGCACAACTTCGCGATCTACATAGTTCTTCTGTTCGCGTTCAGTATCTGGCAGAACATGAGCTGGACGGCGCTCGCGGCAATACCGGCATTCGTGCTGATCGTCGCGAACACGCTGTGGGTCTCGATCGTCTTCGGTATCTTCTCCACCCGGTACCGCGACATCGCCCCCATCCTCGGCAGCCTCACCCTGCTGCTGTTCGTGCTGACGCCGATCATGTGGACGACGCAGGCTCTCAAGGATCAAAGTCCAGAAGCCGCAGGGCGCGTGCGACTCGCCGAGCTCAACCCCCTGTACCACTACCTCGAGATCATCCGAGCACCACTCATCGGGGCCGACCAGCAGGCATACCACTGGTACATCGTCATCGCCTTCACCGTCGTCGGCTGGGCCGTCGCGATTCTGGCACTCCGCAAGTACCGGGCACGCGTGCCCTACTGGGTCTAGAGGAAACACATGAGTCAGCCAGTCAGCATCCACACGCAGAACGCGTGCGTCGACTTCCCGATCTTCGACGCGAAATCCCGCTCGCTCAAGAAGGCCTTCCTCGGCAAGGCCGGAGGATCCATCGGCCGCAACGACTCCGATGTCGTCGTCGTCGAAGCGCTCCGCGACATCACGATGACGCTCAAGGAAGGCGACCGCATCGGGCTCGTCGGCCACAACGGCGCCGGCAAATCCACCCTGCTGCGCCTGCTCTCCGGAATCTACGAACCCACCCGGGGATCCGCCAGCATTCGCGGGCGCGTCGCACCCGTCTTCGACCTCGGTGTCGGCATGGACCCGGAAATCTCCGGGTACGAGAACATCATCATCCGCGGCCTGTTCCTCGGTCAGACCCGCAAGCAGATGCTCGCGAAGATGGACGAGATCGCCGAATTCACCGAACTCGGTGAATACCTCTCCATGCCGTTGCGCACCTACTCCACCGGCATGCGCGTACGCGTTGCCATGGGCGTCGTGACCAGTATTGATCCTGAGATCTTGCTTCTCGACGAGGGCATCGGTGCCGTCGACGCCGAATTCATGAAGAAGGCCCGCATCCGGCTGCAGAAGCTGGTGGAACGCTCCGGCATCCTGGTGTTCGCCAGCCACTCCAACGAATTCCTCGCTCAGCTGTGCAACAGCGCGATGTGGATCGACCACGGCCAGATCCGCATGCAAGGCGACATCGAAGACGTCGTGCGCGCTTACGAAGGTGACGACGCCGCCGAACACGTGCGCCACGTGATCAAGGAAATGGAACGGGAGAACACCCCGTGAGCGCACCCGAGAAAATCATCGGGGTCGTCGTCACTCACAAGCGTCGTGAACTGCTGGCCGAATCCTTGAAGGTTCTCAGCACCCAGTCGCGTCCGCTCGATCATCTGGTTGTCGTCGACAATGCCGACGAAGCCGATGTGAAAGAGCTCGTCGACAACGCTCCACTGCCGACCAGTTACATCGGTTCTCAGCACAACCTCGGCGGTGCCGGAGGATTTGCTCTTGGCATTCTCTACGCGCTTTCACTCGGCGCCGACCGCGTCTGGCTCGCCGACGACGACGGCCGCCCGGAGGGCCCCGAAGTCCTGGAAACACTGCTCGACTGTGCAATTCGGAACGACCTGGCCGAGGTCTCCCCCGTCGTCTGCGACATCGACAACCCCGACCGCCTCGCCTTCCCACTTCGCCGCGGTACGTCGTGGCGCCGGTTGCGTTCCGAACTCGGCGACGAGGATCTCCTGCCCGGCATCGCGTCCCTCTTCAACGGCGCACTGTTCACCGCCGACGCGATCGATGCCGTCGGAGTTCCGGATCTACGCCTGTTCGTCCGCGGCGACGAGGTCGAGGTACACCGTCGCCTCGTGCGCTCCGGCCTGAAGTTCGGTACCTGCCTGCAAACTGCCTACGTCCACCCCAACGGCGCGGACGAGTTCAAGCCGATCCTCGGCGGACGCATGCACACGCAGTACCCCGACAACGACACGAAGCGCTACTTCACGTACCGCAACCGTGGATACATCCTCTCCCAACCGGGAATGCGGAAACTGCTTCCGCAGGAATGGGTTCGGTTCGGCTGGTACTTCCTGATCACACGCCGCGATCCGGCCGGACTGCGCGAGTGGATGCGATTGCGCAAGCTCGGCCGGGAAGAGAAGTTCGAACGTCCGAGTTAAGTCGGCCGCCCCGAGTTAATTCAGTTGCACAGTCGCGTCTGCGGCTGAGACGATTCTGATCCGACGCATGGTGCGTCCTGAGATTTTCGAGGAGTGAGTATTGATGACTGTCGTGTTCCGCAGTTTCAGCGCCGTCAACATTCACACTTCTTCGTACTCGAGGACACAATCACCATGTCGGAAAACAGCACGCCCCTGACCGAATACGGTTGGAACGCAACACTCTCGAACACATTCACTGCCCTGGCGCCACCGGACTCCGTACCCGGGCGCGTTCTTCGCGTCGACCGCGGACGGTGTGACGTGGCCATCGCCGAAGGTACAGTTCGCGCACTCAGCGGCAGCGATCCACTCTGTACGGGTGACTGGGTCGCCGTGGCCGAGTTACGGGACTCACGCGAACCCGAGATGCACACGGTCACTTCGATACTCCCCCGATCAAGCAGCATCGTTCGATCCTCGGCATCCGGAAAATCGGAAGGCCAGATTCTGGCGGCCAATGTCGACACCGTCGTCATCGCCACGGCTTCGGACGGCGACGTCGATCTCGGGCGCATCGAGCGACTACTCGCACTCGCCTGGGAAAGTGGCGCAACACCTGTCGTCGCACTCACCAAATCGGATGCAGCTCAATATATCTCCGACACTCTAGCTGAGGTCTCTGCCATTGCGCCCGGCGCAACAGTGCTGGCCGTCAGTGCCGAGACCAACGAAGGAATGGATGTACTCGATGCAGTTCTGGACGGCACCGTGGCGATACTCGGTCCATCCGGCGCCGGTAAGTCGACGCTCGCGAACGCACTCCTCGCGGACACCACAGGCGCCGATCGACTCGAGACCGGCCGCGTTCGAATCGGCGATGGAAAGGGACGCCACACCACAGTCACGAGAGAACTGATCCCCTTCTCCGGCGCCCGGACGTTGATCGACACACCCGGCCTGCGAGGGGTTGGCATGTGGAACGCGGCGGAGGGGATCGACAAGACGTTCCCCGAGATCGAGGAACTGCTTGCGGAGTGCCGGTTCTCCGATTGCGCACACAACTCCGAGCCGGGATGCGCAGTCCTGAGCGCACTCGGGCGCGGCGATATCGACGAACGGAGACTTGCGAGCTACCGGAAACTACAGCGAGAGAATGCATGGAACGCCGCGCGAAGCGATGCTCGTCTGCAGGCAGAGAGGACGCGGGCGATCAAGGTGATCTCCCGACAGCTCAAGAGTCACTACCGCGGTCGGGACCGGTAGCGTAGAAAGCCTGGCAGCATGGGGGTGATCCCGACGAGAGGTTGCCATGTTCGAGCAGTTCCGTTCCAGCGCCAGGACCAAGCTTCAGCGTGCGGTATCCGAGGTGGTCGAGGCCGCCGACCGGCGCAACGCAGACCGCACGCAACAGATCCTCGACGCGCTGGCTCTCTCACGTGACGAACTGGCCGAGGCCCGCGGTGACATCGCGGGCCTCCGGTCCAGGATCGACGAGCTGGAATTTCGTCAGCGTCGGGATCTGGCCTACGCCGTCGACCTGCAAGCGACGGCATCGACCGCAGAGTTCATCCTCGAACACCTTCGCGTCGCCGAGACGTTCGCCCACCCACACGACACGCTTCGCCATGCACTGGGCTTGATCGAAATCCCCGGCATGGCACTCGAATTCGGTGTTGCCAGCGGAACCACACTCAGGATCGTCGCGGAGGCTTTCCCCGAACGCGAGGGGACCGTCGCAGGTTTCGACGTGTTCTCCGGCCTTCCGGAGACCTGGCGCACCGGGTTCCCGGTCGGCGAGTTCGCACAGGAATCCATCCCCGAAGTGCCTGGAGCGCAACTTGTTCCGGGCCTCTTCGAGGACACCTTGCCCTCGTTCCTGAACGACGAATCCGGCCCCGTTGCGTTCCTGCACCTCGACGCCGACCTTTACTCGTCCACCAAGACCGTGCTCGATCTCCTCGGCGACCGACTGGTCCCCGGGTCGATCGTCGTCTTCGACGAGTTCTTCAACTATCCCGGGTGGCAGCAGCACGAGTACCGGGCGTGGACGGAGTTCGTCACACGCACCGGCATCTCGTTCGAATATCTCGGGTACACCGTCGACAACGAGCAGGTCATCGCCAAGATAGTGCGTTGAGGCTCACTTCTCGTACAGTCGAGCCCAGTTCTCGCGGCTGGTGAGCTGCGGGAACTCGCGAGCGAATGCTTCAGCCACACTTGGTGCTTCGGCGAGGAACCGCTTCATGACGCCGGCGAGGCGACCGCTCATCTCGGCGGCCTTCTCGCTGTCGAAGCGGCGTTCACGCACGCCTCCCTGCGAAGCATCGGTGACGAAGACGTGATCGAAACGTCCGACGTGCCACCACTGCGCGTCTTCGTACGAGATCGCCACCGGACCCCGCTCGAGGTGATTGCGTGCCTGCATCACAGCGCGTTTCGCCAAAACGAGGTCTGTCCACAAACCGGGTTTCGGGCTCGGCGCAACACGACGGATCGGCAGCCTCCCCGGCAGCTCGGAGGCCGGGCGAGTTACCGTCTCAGGGAAGCGCTTACGTTCCTGGTTGATCGCGGCAAGCGCCTTCTGCCCACCGTCCGCCAAACCTGCCGGCCCCTCGAGAAATCCCTCGATCGCCCGGAGTTGCGTATGTGCAAGGCCGTACTGCAAACCCACGATCGAATGCGAAATGTCGCGGGAGAGCTGCTTCGCGAGGGTTTTGGGTGCAAACCCTGGGTCAAGCGCAGCGGTGATCAGTCCGTTGCGCGTACTGAAGTAGTGCGCAAAACCGTCGACGTCCTTCCAATAGAAGTCCGCATGCCAGACAGCAGCCGACGGCAACGTGATGGTGGGAATCCCGGCCCGCCCAGCCCGCAAGCTGTACTCGACGTCGTCCCACTGGAAGAAGACCGGCAGTGGCAAGCCGATCCGCTCGATGGCTTCAGCAGGGATCAGGCAAGACCACCAGCCGTTGTATTCGGCGTCCACGCGACGTTCCGGCAGCTTCTCGAGCACACTCCGGTTGCGAACACCGTGCTCATCGGTCGGTACACCACGCTGAAGCGTGCCCAGATCCACGCGTTCACCCGAAGCCAGCAGGTAGTCGGGGTTGAACAGGAAGAGCATCTGGGCACCGATCAACGCCGGCTCCGTCGTCATGTTCGCGAACGCACTCAGTCGAAGAACCGATTCGGGTTCGCACAGAATGTCGTCGTCCATCAAGATCACGTCGGCGTGCGGCCCGGCCGCCGAAGCCTCGTACAGGCCCCGGGTGAATCCGCCGGCACCACCCAGATTCGCCTGCCGCAGATATTGCAACCGCGAACCGAACTTCTTCGACACTTCCTGGAACAGCTCACGGCTCTCTACCGGATCCGTTCCCTGATCGACGACGTACAGAGCGTCGAGCAACGCGAGTACACGCTCGTCGGACGCGAGGGCCTCGACCGTGCGCGCACAGTCGTCCGCACGATTGAACGTGCAGATCGCCACGGCTACCGGGCGAATCGACTCCGGCGAGACGACGGTCCATTCCACATCGTCGACCACTGCGCCGCCACCCTGCGCTTCGAACTGCAGCCACAGTGCCCCGCCGTCGACGAAAGTATCGAGCGGGGCGGTCATGGACACTCGCTCGTCGCCGGTCACGACGACGTTCGTCACGATACGACGGTGGCCACCGATGTCCGAGGCCTGGATCTGGATGCGGCAAGCGGTATCGGCCACGACATGTGCAGTGACGGTGACCTCGGTGACATTGGTCCAGCGCTGCCAGTAGCTGGCCGGAAAACGACCGAAGAAGGTATTGGTGTGCGCGACCGCGCCCGGCTGAAGCCGCAACTCGAACCGCGATCGCGTCGACATACCGACCTTGGTCACCGCATACAGTTCGTCACTGGCGACGGGCGAAGTTCCGGTGAACAACGTCCGCTGCGCCAGCAGTCGATCCGACGTCGCGCTGCGTTCGATCAACTCGACTCCGGAATCGGACTGGTCATCGGTCGTGTTCACGGTATCCACGCCCCGCAGGGTATCGCGAATCCGCACCTCGGCGCCCCGGGCACCGAGACACACCAGGTCTACCCGCGATTACTCCTAGCGATCACTCACTGCAGCGGCCGCCCGCAGCTCGGTCTTTCGCCGACGAAGCGACAACAAACCCTTCGCCATCTGGATCACGTCCTTGGGCGAGATACGGCTCGCATGCGCCAGATGATCGTCGCTGAGTCGGATCGGGACCTCGACCGGGCGTACTCCGGCCAATTCGAGCGCGTAGTCCAGTTCGGTGGTGAAAAGGAAGCCACGCTCGGTCAACGAGGGTGCGATTCGACGCAGCAAGACACCGTCGACGATGAAAGTTCCCTGGGGATCGCCCGTGCGGGTACCCAGCACCACCCGTCGCAGCGTCGCGAATCCACCCGTCATCACCGAACGCAGCAAGCCACGTTCCACCTCTGAGTCCGAATGAGCCTTCGAACCGATGACCACCGGCGGGACGGACCCTAGATCCGCCATCACGCGGTCGGCGCCTTCGATGTCACCGAAACCGAACGGAAGGTCGTCCGCGGTGAGCAACACGCGTCGTCCACGAGAAGCTAGCGTCCCGGCGCGAAGCGCTGCGCCCATCCCTTTGTCGCTGCTCATCGGCAGGAAGGTCACTCCAGGCCAAGACCAGGAAGCTGCCAGAGCAGCACACACGTCGGCAGTGTTGTCCGTCGAACCGTTCTCCACGACGATGATCTCGACCTGACCGGCGCTCTCGGCGGGGCGGTTGGTGAAGTAGTCGGCGAATTGACGCACCGTCGACTCCAGCACCTCGCCTGAGTTGTATGCGGGGATGATCACCGAGAGTTCCGGCGTAGCTGGTTCCCCACGAACGGGTTCCGTTCGCGATGTCGCCACGTCCCGATCTCCTTACTTCCCCGACTGCAGTTCGAACTCGTCGGAATACTACGCTCCGAGAAACAAGGCGCAGCCCAGGCTCCGAGAAAAAGAGCACGACCCAGGCTCCGAACAACAGCCATCGACTCGAAGACGAAAGCACATCGTGAAATCTGACTTACCGCTCGCACAACGCGTGGTGCCGCCAATTCTTCTCGCCGCTCTGGTGTCGATCGTCGCCGCCATCCCACTGATCTCCAATCGGTGGTTCTACTACTGGGACGACAGCGCAGCAGCTTTCACGCCTGGTTGGCACACGATCGGCGAGCGAATCCTGTCCGGGTCATGGCCGACGCTCATTCCCGAATTGTGGGCCGGCGGCAATGTCACAGCCGAAGCCCTTTACGGGACATACAATCCCGTGATCCTTCTGGATTCGGTTGCCATTGCACTCATTCCGAACCTGGGAATCGGAATCACCCTGGTCAAGATGCAATTCATGGCGATTCTCGCGGTAGGCGTTTATCTGGTGGCCCGCCAGTACGGCGCCAATCGGTCGATGGCTTTCATCGCCGGATTTGCCATGCCGTTCGCCGGATACACGCTCTATTTCGACGCCTCCAGTTGGGCGTCCGGGCTGATCGCCTTCGCCTGGATCCCCCACGTCTGGTGGTCTACCCGCGCCAGCGCCCTCGGCCGAGTGAACCCCCTGGTACCGATCGTTTTCGGCTATCTTGCGATGACCACCGGAAACCCGTACGGCGCTGTCGGTGTCGCGGTCGTCTACCTCGCTGTCATAGCGGAATGCATCGCAATCAAACGCGCAGGCAGCATCAAATCACTGATGATCAGCGCGGCAGCGATCATCATGATGTCGCTGATCGTGTATCTACCATTGCTCTTCACCACCGGCGTGTCGGTGCGTACTCAGTCCGGAATCGCGAACGACGGTTCGCTTCGACCCGATCTCGGTGACCTGCTCAACCTCTCCGGCCCGTCGAACCAGCCGTACGTCACCGCTTTCGCTTCGCCTGCCATGACGATTCCGCTGGTGTACCTGGCTTGGTTCCTCATACCGCTCGCACCGTGGATTCAGTGGAAGTCACTGAAGAAGTTGGGCCGCCACAGCGTCTCGCTGTTCGTCTTCGGCGGAATCTACGTCGTACTACTTCTCGGACCGTCGAATCTGTGGCTTTTCCGTTGGCCCGCGCGACTGCTCGAGTACGGTCAACTGCCCGCAATCGTGGTCACGGCGGTCGCCCTCTCTGCCGGACTGCATCGTGATCGAATCCGGACAAGATCAATCATCACCGCGGGATTGTTGGCACTTCAGTTCTACCTTGCCTGGTCGAATGTCCCGGAAGACATCGGTATTCACTCGGCATCGCTGCTCATCACCGTGGTTCTCACCGTTTTCGCGTTGGTCGTGGCCTACCGAAAGCCCCGCTACCTCGCCGGTGCACTCGCTGTCGGCATCGTCGTCGTGCTCAGTGCTCAGACCAATTTCTGGTTCACCGGAAACTACAACGTGACACCGTGGAAGTTCCCCAGGCAGGTGGCATTCCTGGAGTCCAAGTTCGAGGACCGTTACCAGGGAACCACTTTCGCGATTGCCGACCCCGTCAACATCCCGCCGGACAACGAAACCGGGCAGTGGGGTGACCTCCTGTTCGGCAACGCCTGGCAGCCCGCCGGAGTCAATGCCGTCAACAGCTACGCCGGAATCAGCTACAACGATTTCGTTCAAGCACTGTGCTTGAACTACTACGGCGGCGTCCAGTGTCCGGACGGCGTCGACCGACTGCTCGCCGAATCGCCGGGAACGGGTGTGTCCTGGCTCGACGCGATGCGAGTCGACACGGTCGTCGTTCAGAATTCCGGACCGTACGGCGGAAAACGCGCCCTCGACGCCCTACCCGAGGGCGAGTGGACCGTATCGCCGGATCGGGTGGTCACGGTCGGCCATCGCACCACCGAGCATCAGTGGCCCGACGGTCGCGTATCGGCAACGACGCCTGGTCTCGACGTGCGTGGCGATGCCGCCGCTACGGACACCAGGGAAACCGTCGAATACACCGGATCAGGCACGGTCACATTCGCCCTGCTGGCCTGGCCGGGTTGGAGCGCGACCGTAGATGGTCAGACGGTCGAGACGAAGGCCAGCCCCGGCGGGTTGTTGCAGGTGGATCTACCGCCGAGCGCCGAATCCGGATCTACCCTCACCATCGAATTCAGTCCACCCGGAAGTACTTTCGGTTGGACTGTCGCCGGCGTCGGACTGCTCCTGGCACTGTCTCAAGGAGCGTGGGCCTTCCGACGCCGACGCAGCGGTCAGGACGACAACGCTGCAGCCAACGCAGATTCCGTCACCTCGTGAACCGCGCGGTGAGCGGGCAGAATCGACGCTCGCTCACCGTCTGCGTCACCGGTGCCCTGCACCAATCCGAGGAAATGCGTCAGCTGCGCGGCAAGCGGTTCCTCGCTGTAGCGGATCGTCGGAATTTCGATGACCGTCTGCTGCTGGTAGCCGTCCCGATCGGTGGGCATGTTGTCGTCGATGTGCCGGTAGATCGTGATGTCGCGACGCAAGAGATCGATCTCGATGAGTCGATCGGCCTCGAGCAACGACAGCTGGCGAATCTTGCGCTGACTGATCCGGCTCGCGGAAATCGTTGCAACAGCACCTGATCCGAAGCGCAATACGGCGTCGGCGCAATCTTCCGACCGGTTCTGCACGGACGTCGGGTGGAAGTAGCCGAACTCCCCTTTTGCCAAACTGGGTTCCGAGCCGGCAAATCCGATGGCAAGGTCGATATCGTGAATCAGCAGGTCCGTCGCGACACCCGTCGGAATGCGGGAAACGAACGGCGAGTGGCGGATACCGTTCACCTGCCACACATCGCCGGAGAACTCGCGGGCGGTGCGAACAGCAGGATTGAACCGTTCGAGCAGTCCACACATCAGTGGAACACCGGACGCGCGCGAACGATCGACCAGGTCGACGCTCTGCTCGTACGTCGCAGCCAACGGCTTCTCTACCAGGACAGGCTTACCCAGATCGAGAACCCGCCCGGCCAACTCGTAGTGCGCCGGCGTAGCAGCGGCGATCACGACGGCGTCGATACCGTCGAGCGAGTCGAAATCGGCGGCCCAACGCGTATCGAACCGCGCAGCAACAGCTTTGCCCTGCTCCTCGCGCGGCTCGATCAGCAGATCCAACTCGCACAGCGCCGACTGCGCGATGACCCGCGCATGCAGCGAGCCCATCTGACCGGATCCGACAAGAGCGATACGTGGCTTGCTAGCAGTCATTTTTCAGGCCTCCATGGCGCCGCGTACCGCGGCAACGATCTGATCGACGTCGCCGGCGGACAACGCAGCGTGGACGGGGATGCTCAGGCACCGCGACGCGACCGAAGTGGCCACCGGCGTCTCGTCGATGACGACGCGCGGATGCTCGCGGTAGCACTCGTAGTCGTAGACGGCCTTCGGGTAGTAGATGCCGCTACCGATGTCCTTCGCGGCCAGACGCTCACTCAACTGGTCGCGAGTGATAGGTGCGTCTTCGGCCAGCAGCAAGGTGAACTGATGCCAGACATGTCCACGACCGGACAGTTCGCTCGGCAGGATCAGTCCTTCGACGTCCTTCAGGCCGACACGCAAGGCCTCCGCATTCCGGCGGCGCGCCTCGACCTGCTGCATGTACGTCGCCATCTGGGGCAGAGCCAAGCTCGCCTGGAGGTCAGTCATCCGGTAGTTCTGGCCGACCATCTCGTACTGGTAGCGCGCCCGCATGCCCTGGTTGCGCAGGACCCGAAGTCGATCGGCGATCGCGTCGTCGTCGGTCGTGATCATTCCGCCCTCGGCGGTCGTGAGGTTCTTCGTTGCATAGAACGAGAAGCAACCCACACCGAAACTGCCGGCGCCTCGCCCGTCGTACGTCGCTCCGTGGGCCTGAGCGGCGTCCTCGACGACAGTCAGACCGTTTTTCGATGCCAGCGGCATCAATGCGCCCATATCCGCCGACTGTCCGTACAGATGAACCGGCATCAGAACCTTCGTGCGGTCCCCGATTCGATCGGCAGCAACTGCCGGGTCGATATTGAAATCGGCCTCGGAGATATCGGCGAACCTCGCCATCGCGCCTGCCTCGAGGATCGCGTTGAGCGTGGCCACGAACGTGAACGGCGTGGTCAGAACCTCGTCACCTGGCTGAAGATCCTGGACCTGCAGAGCCGCGATCAACGCCGTCGTGCCGTTGTTCACCGCCACCGCGTGTCGCGTCCCGACCAGCGCCGCGAACTCGTCCTCGAGCCGCTTCACCTTGGGTCCCTGCGCGACGATCCCCGATCGCAGAGTGTCCAGCACCTCGCGCTCGACTTCTTCCCCGAACGAGATACTGGATATCGCGATCACTGAGTTACCTCCGATAGATTCATCCGACCGTCGTCGGAACGAAATACCCCGACAACCCAGGAAGCGTATCGAAACACGATTCGATACTTCGAGAGGATTCCGGAACCCGCATGTCTGAACGAGCCGACTGCCACATCCATCCGACCGCCGTCATCGGCGCCGACGTACTGATCGGGGCAGGGGTCACGGTCGGACCGAACGCCGTGCTGACCGGCCCACTCGAGATCGGCGACGATTGCTGGATCGGCGCGGGAGCGGTCTTGGGAGCTCCCCCCGAGATCCTCGGCGCGCTACACCCGACATCCTGGTCGGTCAGCGCCGGTCTGGGAATTCGAATCGGTGCTCGAACGACGATTCGCGAATTGAGCACCGTCCATCAGGGCAGCGAACGCCGCACCGAGATCGGCGAAGACTGCTTCGTGATGAACAGAGTGGGAATCGAGCACGACGTGCAGATCGGTGACCGATGCGTCGTGTCATCCGGCACGACGCTTGCCGGGCACGTCAGCGTCGGAAACAGCGTCAACCTAGGCATGCACACTGTCGCGCACCAACGCCGCATCATCGGCTCCGGATCCATGATCGGGATGGGAACCGTCGTGGTCAAGGACGTTCCACCCTTCTCGAAGGCATTCGGCAACCCGGTGTCGTTGAACGGTGTCAACCGGATCGGAATGAGCCGATCGGGTATCTCGGACGCGGATATTTCCGAAATCGAAGACCTCTACGCCGCCGGCAGCTTCGGCACGTCACCGGCCATTCCGGACTCACTCTCGGAAGCCTTCACCTGGTGGCGGGAACGCGCCGACAAACCGCTCGTGGTTTAGCGAGACAAATCCTGGTTGGTATCGTCTGCGAAATGACGAACGGGCGGGATGCAGGCGCGTGAGTACCTCTCCCGAATCTGAACAACCGGTCGAAGACGTCGAACCGGCCGCACAGCCGAACGCTCTGCGCGGCCTTCTCGTCAACGGGTTCAAGGTGCTCGTCACCCTCGCGATCGTCGTCGCGATCATCTTCGCGGTGAAGTCCCAATGGTCCGAGGTCAAGAACACGATCACCGAGCTGAACTGGTGGACGCTTGCCGCCTCGTCGGTGTTCATCTTCCTCGGTATGGGTGCCGCAGTGCGGGCCTGGCAGCACGCACTCGGCGCCCTCGAACAACCGATCCCGGCCTTCGACGCCGCTCGCGCTTATCTGGTCGGCCAACTCGGCAAGTACCTTCCCGGCAGTGTCTGGGCCTTCGTTCTGCAAACGGAACTCGTCAGGCGCGCCGGTGTGTCCCGTGCCGCAGGCTTTGTCGCAGTGCTGGTCACGGTGGGGTTGAGCACAACTTCGGCGCTGGTCGTCGGCCTCTTCGGTCTACCTGCCCTGTTCGAGGTCAGCACGGCGGCAGCGGTCGGCGTGATCATCCTCGTACCGATCGCATTGGTCTGCGCCTACCCGCCGGTGCTCACACGCCTGGTGAATCTCGCGCTGAAACTGCTCCGCCGCACGCCGCTGCACAAGCCGCTCACGATGCACAAGATTGCGCTCGCTTTGGGCTGGTGCGCAGCAAGCTGGGTGCTCTACGGCATCCAGTTGTGGCTGCTCGCGTCCAGTTCGGCGGGCTTCGAAATCCGTGGGCTCGTCCAGTGCATCGGCGCTCTCGCCCTCGGTATGTGCGCGGGGGTCCTCGTCTTTGTCGTCCCGTCCGGAATCGGTGTCCGCGAAGCCGTCATCGTCGCAGCGCTTTCACCGTTCATGGATGCCGGCGTCGCGCTCGGCCTCGCACTGGCGTCGAGGCTGCTGTTCACCCTCTGTGAGGTCTTTGCCGGCGTCGTGGCTGCGTTGTCGGGATCACGGGGCCTGCGCAATGCACTCGTGCACGAGCGCTCGCGGGTGCCGGACCCCACCAAAGCCTGACGTTCGGTCAGACCACTTTCTCGGACGCGGAATACTGCGTCTCGACGCCGGCCTTCTGCGGACGCCACCACTGCTCGTTGTCGCGATACCACTCGACGGTGGCTTCCAGTCCGCTTCGGAAATCGCGGTACTGCGGCTTCCACCCAAGTTCCTGCTGCAGTCGCGTCGAGTCGATCGCATACCGCAGATCGTGACCAGGGCGGTCGGTAACGAAGTCGAAATCGTCCGGCTTGCGTCCGAAAATTTCGAGCAGAGCCGCAATCACCGTCCGGTTGTCGGTTTCACCGTCGGCGCCGATCAGATAAGTCTCGCCGGACTTTCCGCGGTCCAGGATGTCCCAGACGGCGCGGTTGTGGTCTTCGACGTGAATCCAGTCGCGGACGTTGCGACCTTCCCCGTACAACCGCGGACGCACCCCGTCGAGCAGATTGGTGATCTGGCGTGGGATGAACTTCTCCACATGCTGGAACGGGCCGTAATTGTTGGAGCAGTTGGAGATGGTGGCCGCGATCCCGAACGAGCGCACCCAGGCACGCACGAACAGATCACTCGACGCCTTGGACGCCGAGTACGGACTCGACGGGTTGTACGGTGTCGTCTCCGTGAACTTCGCCGGATCATCCAGTTCGAGGTCGCCGTACACCTCGTCGGTGGAAATGTGGTGATAACGGACCCCGTGTGAACGCACTGCCTGCAGGAGCGAGAAAGTGCCCATGACGTTGGTGCGCAGAAACGGTTCGGGGTCGGCGAGGGAATTGTCGTTGTGGCTTTCGGCGGCGAAGTGCACGACTGCGTCGGAGCGCGAGACAAGATCGTCGACCAGCGGCTCGTCGGCCACGTTGCCGTGAACAAACGTGATCCGGTCCTCGACGGACGCCAGGGACTCGCGATTTCCGGCGTAGGTCAGAGCGTCGAGAACCGTGACTTCCACGTCGGGACGCGTCGACACCGTCTGATGAACGAAATTGGCACCGATGAAGCCGGCACCCCCGGTGACCAGTAGTCGCACTTCATCTCCTCAGGTTCATCGAACGAACTCCCACTTTAGCGGCAGAATTCGCCATGTCCCGTTTGCATCGGCGGGCAGGAGTGCAGGACACTGCACGCATGCGCGGAATCATTCTGGCCGGTGGCACCGGGTCGCGGTTGCACCCGATCACCCTCGGAGTGAGCAAGCAACTCTTGCCTGTCTACGACAAGCCGATGATCTATTACCCGCTCTCCACTCTCATGCTCGCGGACATTCGCGACATCTTGATCATCACGACTCCACACGACGCCGAGCAATTCCGACGAGTTCTCGGCGACGGCTCACAATTCGGTGTGAATCTCACGTACGCGATCCAGCACGAACCCAACGGCCTCGCAACGGCATTCACCCTCGGCGCGGATCACATCGGATCGGAATCCGTGGCGCTTGTCCTCGGCGACAACATCTTCTACGGCCCCGGCCTCGGAACCCAACTCAGGCGTTTCTCCGACATCGACGGCGGAGCCGTGTTCGCTTACTGGGTCTCGAATCCGACCGCCTATGGCGTTGTCGAATTCGACGACTCGGGTCGAGCAGTGTCCATCGAGGAAAAACCGACGTCACCGAAATCCAATTACGCAGTCCCCGGCCTCTACTTCTACGACAGCGACGTCGTGGACATCGCACGCACGCTGAAGCCCTCTGCGCGTGGCGAATACGAAATCAGCGACATCAATCAGCGCTATCTCGAAGCAGGCAAACTCACCGTCGACGTCCTCCCCCGCGGAACCGCGTGGCTCGACACCGGAACACCCGATTCCCTGCTCGAGGCTGCAAACTACGTGCGGACCATCGAACACCGCCAGGGTCTCAAGATCGGTTCACCCGAAGAGGTCGCGTGGCGTCAGGGATTCATCGACTCCGACCAATTGCGCACTCAGGCAGAAGCATTGGGCAAATCCGGGTATGGCCACTACCTACTCGAACTGATCGAGCACGGCAAGGAATGGTGACGTGGAAATTCGTCCACTGAAGATCGCTGGAGCGTGGGAGATTACGCCGAAGCAGTTCGGCGACCACCGCGGCGTCTTTCTCGAATGGTTCAAAAGCTCTACCTTCACCGCCGCAACCGGCCGCACACTCGACCTGGCCCAGGCCAACTGCTCCGTTTCCGAAGCCGGCAGCCTCCGCGGGATCCACTTCACGGACAATCCGCCCGGACAAGCGAAATACATCACCTGCGTGAAAGGTGCCTTCCTCGACGTCGTCGTAGACCTACGGATCGGATCACCGACCTTCGGCGAGTGGGATGCGGTGGTGATCGACGACGTCGATCGACGAGCAGTCTTCCTGGCGGAAGGCCTCGGCCACGCGATCCTTTCACTCGAAGACGGATCGACAGTGATGTACCTGTGCAGCATCGAATACTCCCCCAACCTGGACCGCGACCTCGATCCCTTCGATCCTGAACTCGCGATCGAATGGCCGAGGACGGACCGTAATGGCGACCCCCTGACCTACGAGCTCTCCGCAAAGGACGCCGCCGCACCGTCCCTGGCGACGCTCCGGACGAACGGCCTGTTGCCCGGTTTTGTGGCCGAAGATTCGCCGAATCGGTAATCTTCACCTTTCACACTCGATGGGATGACGACCGGCGGGACGGACGGCTGGATGACCACACGTGCGGGCAGACGCGGTCTGTGGACGGCCGCCGTTCTCGCAGCCGGACTCGGCGCCCTCGCACTGGTCGCACCGCCTCTGACTCCGGGCACGATCGAGTCCGCCCCCGTCACAGTCATCACCACCACCCCACCGGCGCCGGTTGTTCCGCTCAGCCCGGAGGAACTCTCGGCCCAGGTGGTCCCCACCATCGTCACCATCACCGCGCCGGCCGGATTCACCACCACCGCCGGAACCGGGATCGTGCTCTCCCCTGACGGAGTGGTGCTCACGAATCACCACGTCATCAGCGGAGCCTCGGACGTCACTGCCGTCAGCATGTCCAACGGACTGATCTACGACGCCGAGATCCTCGGGTACGACAGCGTCAGCGACCTTGCCGTCCTTCGACTCGCGGGCGCCACGGATCTGCCGGTGGCTGTGGTCGGCAAATCAGCAGAAGCCACTCGTGGGGATGCCGTCACCGCAATCGGAAATGCGGAAGGCGGCGGAGTACCCGTCCCAGCTCCCGGCGTCATCACCAACCTCGGTGTCACCGTCAACACCCGCAACGTGTCCGACGGATCGCGAAACCAGTTGAAGGGCCTCATCGAGGTGGACGCGGACATCCGGCCTGGCGATTCCGGTGGCCCCCTGGTCAATGCCGTTGGCGAGCTGATCGGCGTCAGCAGCGCGGGCAACGCCGTCACCGACCGCACCGAAACCTCGCCGGCGCCTCAGTCCTACGCGATACCGATCGACACCGCGCTGCCGATCGTCGAGCAGGTACTCGGTGGCCGCTCCTCCGAAACCGTGCGTGTGGGACCGACGCCCGTGCTCGGTGTCGCAGTCAAGGATCACGCGGAGATGCCGGCCGGCGCGGAAGTTGTTGCCGTGAGCTTCGATTCGCCGGCCGAGCGGGTGGGGCTGATCAAAGGTGCGGTCATCACCGAGTTCGGTGGCAGCCGGATCGCGTCGTCCGCTGATCTCAACGCGGCGATGAGCTCGCGCCGCCCCGGCGACACCGTCGCGGTGACGTGGGTGGACGCAACCGGGCAACCCGGGACCGGTTCCCTGGTCCTCGACGAGGGGCCACCTCGCTAGTCGTACAAGGCGCCAGCCGTGAAAGCATCGTGGCATGACCACGGTTCTCCTGCTCACCTGTGACGGCGCCGCCCGCGAGGCGGATGTCGAAAGCAAACTCGTCATGGAAGCTCTCACCTCCTACGGCATCGCGTCGACGATGGCGCCGTGGTCGAGCCGGTCCCTCCTCGATATCGACGCCGACCTGGTTCTGATCCGGTCGACCTGGGACTACACCCAGCGCCTCGACGAATTTCTTGCCGTTCTCGATCAGCTGACCGCCCCGATCGCCAACCCGCTCCCGATCGTCGAGTGGAACGCCCACAAGGGATACCTCACCGAACTTGCCGCGGCCGGCGTACCTATCGTTCCAACCGCTGTGATCGCTGCCGGAAAGCACGAAACACTCACCCTCCCTTCGTTCGAGGGTGCCGAGGTCATCGTCAAGCCTGCAGTGTCCGCCGGCGCTGTCGGAGTGGGAAAGTTTGCCGCCGGGTCCGAACAGGCCCACGCTCACCTCAGCTCAATCCTCGAGAGTGGCAACGACGCGTTGGTCCAGCCCTTCATCTCGGACGTCGTCGACGGCGAGCGCTCGATCATCCACCTCGGCGGACGCTACTCCCACGCCGTCCGGAAGATCCCGGCCACCAACGACTTCCGCGTGCAGGAATTCCACGGCGGAACCAACTACCTCCACGAGCCTTCCGCCGCCGAACTCGCGGTGGCCGACGCGGCACTGGCCGCGACCCCATGCGGCCCCGGCGAATTGCTTTATGCGCGTGTGGACGTCGTGGGGCCGGTGGATCAACCACTGCTCATGGAAGTGGAACTGATCGAGCCCGAACTCTTTCTGCCATTCGCCCCGGGATCTGCCGACGCCCTCGCACGGGCAGTTGTCGCGTCTCTAGGTCTGTGAAGCGCCTCGGAGTGCCTTCTTGTCGACCTTCCCCAAAGCAGTGAGCGGCAACGCTTCCACAATTGAAATCTCCTTGGGCGCCCAGATCGGGCCCTTGTGTGATCTCACGTGTGCGACGAGCTGCTCGGGCGTGACCAACCATCCCGTCTTCAGTACGACTGCCGCGGTAACCGCTTCTCCCCATTGAGGATCGGGGACACCGAATACTGCACAGGCGGCCACTGCGGGATGACGTCCGAGTGAGTCCTCGACTTCGCGCGGGTAGACGTTGAATCCACCACTGATGATCGTGTCCTTGATGCGGTCGACGATCGAGATGAGCCCAGTTTCGTCGATCCGAGCAACGTCGCCGGTGTGCAACCACCCATTCGCGAGCGCTGCAGCGGTTTGTTCAGGTTTGTTCCAATAGCCGTCCATCACGAGCGGACCTCGCACACAAAGCTCGCCGGGTACGCCCGTCGCGGTCTCGTTTCCCTGCTCGTCGAACAACACCACTTCGACACCTGGCATCGCGCGCCCACAACTCCCCAGAACCGCGGGATCGTCCGTGTGCTCACGTGTATCGAGCACCGTCAACGCATTCGGGGCTTCGGCCTGACCGTAGTGCTGGCTCAGGATCGGCCCGAACACCGCCCCTGCCTGCGCGAGCCTGGTGGGGTCGATGGGTGCAGCACCGTAAAGCATCCAGTTCAGCCCGGACAGATTCGCATCCGACAGGCGTGGATGGTCGAGCAAGGCGTAGAGCATCGTAGGAACGACGAATGTGGCTGTGACTCCGTCATTTTCGATTGCGTCGACAACCCTGTCCGGGTCGAACGACCTGTGCAACTCGAAGCTTGCACCTCGCTGCAGACCGGGTGCGACGAGCAGACCGGCAGCATGAGACATCGGCGTGGTGAGCAGCATGGTGGTATCAGCCGGCCACTCCCACGTGGTGCAGGCCCAGGCATTGGCGACCAAAGATCGGTCCCTGAGCATGACGCCCTTCGGCTCACCGGTAGTTCCACCGGTGTAGAAGAGATACAAAGCTCGACCCTGACCGCCGAAGCCTGAACCTGTTCCCGCCGTAGCCAATTCACACGCTGATTCGAGGGCTGACAGTGACATCACTCGAGTCTGCGCCGCTTCGGCGCGCGCCTGGAACTGTCCGTCGGCAACCAACAGGAGATCGGTACCACTGTCTTTCAGCACCATCCTGTCGTTCTCTTCGGTCGCGAGCGGATGGAGGGCCGTGTAGCGCACGCCTGCCAGACACGCCGCGGCCATGACCGTGAATGCTTCAGGACACGGACCCGCAAGCAGGGCTACCCCGCCTCCGTCCGGCAGAGCGAGGCTACTGAGGACACCTGCAATCCGCTCTATCTGTTCAGCGGTCTGCCGATACGTCAGCTCGGCCCGATCACCGTTCCGATCCGTGAATCGAAACGCGATGTGGTCTGGTCGGCGTCGCAGCGCCGACAGAATCAGATCCGCATATCCCGCTTGCTCGTGCAAGCCTGGCGCCATCGGTTCATCGTTCATCATGTCCGCGTTCATCGTGGCCCTCCCAAGATCGTGACCGCGGCGACGGCTTCCTCGATGCCGTAGAGACCTCCGCCGTTCTCTGCGACCGCGATTCGAGCCCCGGGGACCTGTCGCCGCGCTGCTTGTCCACGCAACTGCGTGACAAGTTCGAAGACCTGCGCTAGTCCCGTTGCCGAGACCGGATGACCACGGGATTCGAGCCCACCTGACGGATTGACCGGACGCACGCCTCCCAATGAACTCGCACCGGACGCAGACCACGCGCCGCCCTCACCGATCGGGCAGAACCCCAAATTCTCGACCTGCTGTACTTCACCGAAGGCCGTGGCGTCGTGGACCTCTGCCACATCCACATCGCCTGGCCCGACTCCGGCTTCCTCGTATGCGCTCATTGCCGCTCGGCGACCGATGTGACTCTCCACGTCATCTGCGGCCCGATCCGTGCCTGACACCAAGCTGCAACCGAGTATCCGCGCCGCCCGCCGAGAGGAATCATGCCTTCGCGCAAAGTCTGCAGTGGTCACAACAATTGCCGCCGCACCGTCACTGACGGGCGAACACATCGGAACGGTCAGAGGCCACGCGACTCGCCTCGCGGCAAGCACCTCGTCGACAGTGAAGGGTTTGCGAAAGTGCGACCACGGATTGTGCACGGAATGCGCATGATTTTTGGCTGCTACGGACGCGAGTTCGAACTCGGTCGTTCCGAATCTCTCCATGTGCGCCCGAGCAAGAGAAGCGTAGATCTCCATGAACACCGACCGCTCACCCTGCGATCCGAGTTCACCCGGCACCGGAGCGGAGAGTGAGGCAAGGCCGGCGAGCGTCTCGTCGCGATGCGCAACGTCGAGTGCACCGTCGAACACCTCCAGACTTCGAGCGGGATCCGAGCACACCAGCTTGTCCACCCCGACCGCCAATGCGACCTCGGACAGACCGGCGCGAACGTGGGCGATCGCCAGCCAGAGTGCCGTTGCCCCGCCGGCGCAGGCATTTTCGACATTGACGACCGGGACTCCACCGAAACCGTAAGGCCTCAAGGCAATCTGGCCTGGGATCATGTGCTGCCGGTCGATCGCCTTCTGACTGACGGTCGCGTAGAAGACTGCACCGACGTCACCGCGGGTCAGGCCCGCGTCTTCGACGGCGTCGATCCCTGCACGCCCCGCCAATTCCGAGGCCGAGGTATCCGCGTGCCGCCCGAAGGGAGTCGCGCCGACACCGAGAACCATGACTTCGCCGCTCACGCCACCACTCGATTCCTCAATACACCGAGGCCGGCGACCTCGAGTTCGACTACGTCTCCCGGTTCGAGGAACCGCCCGTGTTCCAAGCCGCATCCACTCGGCACGGTGCCGGAACAGAAGACTTCACCCGGGTACAGCCGCGTGGAAGTCGAGGCGAACGAAATCACGTCCTCGAAACGATGGTCCATGTCGGCGCTGGTTCCTCGGCTCACCTCGTCTCCGTTGATTCTCGCGGTCATCTCGAGCTGGTACGGGTCACCGACTTCGTCGGCCGTCACGATCCAGGGGCCGAGGACATTCGCGTTCGAAAAGTCCTTGCTCTTACTGAGACCGAGTCCGGTGGAGATCTCCTCGAGCTGAGTATCGCGGGCGCTGAAATCGTTGAAGATGGTGTAACCGAAGATATGCGCAGGGGCATCCGCTCGTGAGATGTCGCTTCCACCGCGCCCCAACACACAGGCGAATTCGAGTTCGTAATCGCGCAGGCTCGAGTACTCGGGCCACACGACCTCAGATTCGTGTCCGGTCACCGCCAATCGGTTCGCTATGTAATACAGCGGGCGCTCCAACTGGATCTTCGGCAGTTCGACGTCCTCGAGTGCGACCCCTTGAATTCGGGCGCGAGCGTTGCGGAAGTGATCCATGAAGCAGCCGAAGTCTCGGATCTGGACCGGCTGAGGAAGCGGCGACATCCAGCGCACATCACCCGCGTCGACGATCGCACTTGCCGGCTGCTCGTCTGCGAGCCGATCCAGGATCTCCCGTGCCGCCGGACCACCTTCGATGATGGTTTGCATGGTTTCCAGTTCTGGAGCCGGTTTTCCCGTCACATCATGATGAGCTCGCTCGAGTAACAACAGTTGCTCGCCGCTGCCCGTCACCAGAGCCGTCTGCTGGGTCTTTTCGTACTCGACGGTCGCAAGTTTCATTGTGAATCAATACCTTTCACTGAATTGTTCGTTAGGTGAGGCGGGAATTCTGCTCAGACGAACGCGACCACACGAGCCGGGGCAGCGCTGGCTCGCGCAAGCTTGATCGGGAAAAACGCCACGTGAAATCCCGAGGGCGGAAGCGCGGCGAGGTTCGACAGCTGCTGAACGATGAATACTTCACGTTCGCGTCCGGCCCGGTGCCCGTCCCAGAGAACCGAGTTGTCGCCGGTGTCACGAAATTTCTGCGCCATGACTGCAAAGCTCAAGTCCCAGCCGGCAGCGTCGGTGCCCAGCACCTTTGCGCCTTGCTCGGCGAGAAATAGCGTGCCTTCGCGACTCATCCCTGGATACTGAAAGAACCCTGGATCGGCCAAGGTGAAGCTCTCTTGTCCGGTACGGAGCAACACGGCACCACCCTGGGGAACGGACGCACCGTTTTCCGCCAGGGCAGCCTTCAGCGCGTCCACCGAGATCGGCTGATTCGCCTCGCACCGGCCGCGCAGGTCGAGCACCACTGTCTCGCAGAATAATTCATCCAACGCGATGTCTGTGATCGTGCGAGAAGGCTTACCCTCCGAGGTTGATCCGTAGTGCAACGGCGCGTCGACGTGTGTGCCCAGATGGCTGTTGAACTCACTCAACATCTCCGATCCCCACCCCTCACCGTCCGGAAGATCATGAACTCCGCACTGCAGTGCTGCCGCGAACTCGTCGCGTCCGGCACCTGCGGGGTGCGAGTAGGTCACCGAGGGGGCAACGACGGAAGCCAGTGCCTTCAAACCCTCGGGGAGCAGTTCCCGATCGGCCGGATCGAGAGTTCTAGTCAGATCGATGAGTTCCATGTCCGCCCATTTCCGTTAAGTTATTGGACGCTCAGCATAGAACTGGACGATCAACATAGGCAAGAGGGTGTCGCGAGAGGAATACGGCCGTCCGATGACCGGCCTCGTAGCATGAGTGCCGGTGCGCAGGTCTCGGCCCCGACGGGCACGTCGACGTCACCGCGTGCCGGAATTGGCTGCACTCGAGAACGAAAGAAGGCAGGAACACCGAATGGCGTCGACACGCAAGCAGGAGATTTCCGAGGAAACCAGACGGCGACTGGTGAAGGCCGCGGCCGAACTGGCTGCGGAAGGCGGGTCGGCCGCTATGTCCGTACAAGCCGTGGCGGAAAGATCCGGCATCAGCCGAGGGTCTGTGGCCTGGCACTTCGGATCGAAAGACGGGCTTCTACGAGCCGTCGTCGAAGACGCATTCCGGTGGGGCATGGAGAAGTTGCGCGCAGAGTTGGCATCATCCTCGGCGACCGGAATCGAAGCATTGATCGAAGCCAACTTCGTGTTGATGTCGTACCCCGAGGCACGAATTTTCTCGACCATCCTGATCGAAGCCGTGATTCCCGGGTCCACCATCCGCGAGACCTACGCAGAGCAGTACGTCGCAATGCGAACGCTGTACGCGGACTACCTGCGTTCGATCGACACACCGGTCGCCAATCCGGAGTTGGTTGCCGTCACCCTTCTGGCCGGCACTCTCGGGATCAACCTCCAACATCGCCTCGATCCCGACAACGTCGATCGACGTTCGGCGGTAACCGAACTCGAATCGATCTATGCCCGCGCGATGGCATCTACCGCAACGTCAGGGCACGAGAATCCGGCAGCACACGAGAATCCATAGGCGAACCGGAAGTTCAACTTCCCGAACAACTTTCGCCCGCAGCCTGGGGTGGGACCGCATCGAGCCTGGTGCGAATGAACCTGGCGACGTCGCGTAACGCAGCCCGGCTCTCCGGCAAGCCAGGCCACACGGCGGGAAACGCGTGAACCTGGCCGTTCCAGATCTGCAGCGAGCACGGCACCCCCGCGGCGGCGAGCCGTTGCGCCATCACCTCCGAATCGACTCTGAGCACCTCGGATTCGGCGGCAATCAGCAACGACGGCGGCAAAGCGGCAAGATCGCCGTCGACGGGCGAGTTCGTCTGTCCGCCAAGCTTTCCGATCGCCATCAATGCCGACACCGGGGCGATCACGTCGCGTCGAGCGTTGGCATGGACCGATTTGGTGGTGCAATCGAGATCGAGGAGCGGCGAGAGGCCGACAAGACCGGCCGGAACCTCGAGCCCCGCGGAAACTGCTGCAAGCGCCGTCGCGAAGACCAGGAAACCTCCGGCCGAATCACCAACGAAGACAACCTTTTCCGGCAAGGCTCCCTGTTCGAGGAGCCACCGGTACGCATCCAGGCAGTCGTCGACGGACCCGCTGATGCTCGTGCTCGGCAACTGCCGATATGCGATGTGCAGGACCGGAAGGCCGGTTCGCTTGGCGATGCCGGCAACGACCGGCCGATGCGTGTTGAGCCCGCAGCACATGAACCCGCCGCCGTGCAGGTAGAGAACTACACCCTCGCGCAGATCAGCCGTCGAGCCTGCCGTGCGCACGAGTTCGCCGTCGAAACCTGGAAAACGAATCGCTTCCCGATCGATCCCGGAGGGAATGCGTACACCCGCGGCCGAGTCCAGAACTGCGGCGCGGCGCATTGCGCCAGGCGTCAGCGGCGCGATCCCAACTACGGGCCGAAGCATCCATCGACACGCGTTGTAGAGGACCTGCGATTCGATACTCGGCCTGCCGTATCGAGTTCCGGTCCTACGACTGACTGTCGGCAACAGAGACATCTGTCCAGATTAGAAGCGATCAGGCACCGAAGAGGTCGACTTCGTCGAGATCGTCGACGATCGTGACCTTTCGTTTCCGCCCGCCGATGACCTTGCCCAGGCCGCGCAGTCCACCGGACTGAGCTTTCGGGGCGGGTTCGATGCGCTGCGGCGCAACTCTCGTCCGCGCTGCGCGCTGTACGGGCTTGGGTGCGGGAGCTGATGCCGGTGCCTCCGGAACGACGGGCGCCGCCGGAACCTCGGGTTCGGGAATCTCTGCTGGAACGACCGCTTCCGGCTCCACGAAGCCCTGAGCAACCGGGGCCTCGGGCGCGACCTCAGCGACCTCAGCCACCTGCTCCACCTGCACCGGTCCGTCGATCACCGGGATGTCCGACGCCCAGCGGACCCGATACTCGAGGCCGCGCGACGCCAGTTCACGTGCGAGATCCGCGTGCCAGACCCCGTCTTCGCCGTCGCCGTATGCCCGCGCGTCGGAACTGACCCAGATGACGTCGACCTCCGGGTTGCGGTCGGCGAGATCGAGCACGGTCAGCCAGTTCAGCGTCGCCGGGTAGCCGTCTCGCTTCTTCTTGTCGGTATAGGGCCGACGCAGCGAGATCGCCCTCTCGGCCACCTCGAGATGCGACACGTCGACTGGATCGACCACTTCGACGCCGATCGCCACGAGGTCTTCGATCACGTCGTCGACGTAGCCGTCGGCCTTGTCGTGAGCAGCGTCGACGAACCTCGTGAGGTCGCGCCGCAACCCCAGTCGGTCGTACATGCGCGCCTGGACGCTCAGGGCCGCGATCATCTCCGCCGATTCCTCGCGGTAGCGGCTCGCAACCTCGAGTACGACCAATCGCGGCACGACGACGCGGTGTCCGAGTGCGCGAGCGTCGGCGATGGCGGCGTCGAACCGTGCGCCCCTGGTCAGGGCCGAAGAATCGAGAACGATGATCATGGGCTCGATTCTCTCTCGAGAAACCGGACGAATGCGCTAATCCACCCCGAACCGTTACTTGATCTTGAAGATCACTGCCCGCTGAACGATGAAGTTGATGACCGTCGCGGTGCCCTGCGCGATGACGAAGGCCAGCGGCATGCGCCACCACTCGTCGGCGAGCACATGCACCATCAGCGCGTTGAGCCCGACCTGAACCGCAAAAGTGACCGCGTACAGCACGACAACAGCGATGAAGCGGGCGCGAGAAGGCTCGGCCTTGAACGTCCACCGCCGGTTGATCAGATACGCCGTCGTAGTGCCGGCGATAAAGCTGATCGACTTGGCCACGCTCAGATCGAGGCCGACGACCTTGAACAGGAATGCGTACAGCCCGTAGTCCACGACCGCCGACAGCCCACCCGTCGCGACGAACCGGACGATCTGCGTTTTCAGGTCCATCGCGTCGTCGGCGATGTCCGTCGTGACAGGAATCTCGACGGGCAGCGGGACATGGGGTTCGTGCTGGTGACTTGCAGGTGTTTCGGGCACGACGACGAGAGTAACCACTCGAGTCGGAGCCGTCGGCACTACTCCCAGGTAACCTCTACCTTGATGTCCACGACAGCAGAAGAGACGCCGCAGCCGGCTCTCCACACCCAAGCCCGCACCCTCACCGGTTGGGGACGCACCGCCGCCACCACCGCACAGGTGCTGTCCACCCCCGACGTGGAAGTGATCGCCAACGCGGTCGCCCAGGTTGCGGAACAGAACGATTCCAAGCCATCGCATCTGCGACGCGGCGTCATCGCGCGTGGCCTCGGCCGCTCGTACGGCGACCCGGCGCAGAACGCCGGTGGGCTGGTCATCGACATGAATGCACTCAGCCGCATTCATCGCATCGATCGCGACACCGCCCTGGTGGACGTCGACGGCGGTGTGAATCTGGATCAGCTGATGAAGGCTGCTCTGCCGTTCGGCCTGTGGGTTCCGGTCCTGCCGGGTACTCGCCAGGTCACGATCGGCGGCGCCATCGGATCGGACATCCACGGCAAGAACCACCACAGCGCAGGTAGCTTCGGCAACCACGTCGTGTCGTTGGATCTACTGACGGCCGACGGCAAGGTTCGCACGCTCACCCCCAAGGGCGGGCGCAACGACCCGAAGGCCGCACTGTTCTGGGCCACGATCGGCGGCATGGGCCTGACGGGCATCATCTTGCGGGCAACCATCAAGATGACACCGACCGAGACGGCGTACTTCATCGCCGACGGCGACGTCACCAACAGCCTCGACGAGACCATCGCGCTGCACAGCGACGGCAGCGAGGCCAACTACGAGTACTCGAGCGCCTGGTTCGACGCGATTTCCGCGCCCCCGAAGCTCGGCCGTGCGGCAGTCTCGCGCGGATCTCTGGCGAAGCTCGACCAGCTTCCGGCCAAGCTGCAGAAGAACCCGCTCGCCTTCGATGCGCCGCAGTTGCTGACGTTCCCCGACGTCTTCCCCAACGGGCTGGCCAACAAGTTCAACTTCACCGCGATCGGTGAGGTCTGGTTCCGCAAGTCCGGCAAGTACCGCGGCAAGGTCCAAAATCTGACGCAGTTCTACCACCCGCTCGACATGTTCGGTGAGTGGAACCGGGCGTACGGATCCAACGGATTCCTGCAGTACCAGTTCGTGGTTCCGCCGGAGGCCGTCGACGAATTCAAGAAGATCATCGTCGACATCCAGCGCAGCGGGCACTACTCGTTCCTCAACGTATTCAAGCTGTTCGGCGAGGGCAACCAGGCGCCGCTGAGCTTCCCGATCCCGGGCTGGAACATCTGCGTCGACTTCCGCATCAAGCCGGGCCTGAACGAGTTCGTCACCGAACTCGACAAGCGTGTCCTCGAATTCGGTGGGCGCCTGTACACGGCCAAGGATTCGCGGACGTCCGCGGAAACTTTCCACGCCATGTACCCGCGCATCGACGAGTGGATCGCGACGCGCCGCAAGTACGACCCCACAGGCGTTTTCGCCTCCGATATGTCCAGAAGGCTGGAACTGTGATCAACGCTGTAGGTAACCCGCAAACCGTTTTGCTTCTCGGTGGAACCTCCGAGATCGGCCTCGCCATCTGTGAGGAATACCTGAAGAAGGCGCCGCTCCGCGTCATTCTTGCGGCACTTCCCGGCGATCCGGGACGCGAAGCTGCGGTCAAGCAGCTCGAAGCGAAGGGTGCCACCTCGGTGGAGCTCATCGACTTCGACGCCGTTGATTTCGAATCGCACCCGAAGGTGATCGACCAGGCGTTCTCGAACGGGGACGTCGACGTCGCGATCGTCGCCTTCGCACTGGACGGTGACTCCGAAGAGCTGTGGCAGAACCAGCGCAAGGCGGTTCTGGTCGCAAACGTGAACTACACCGCGTCCGTCTCGGTCGGTGTTCTTCTCGGCGAGAAGATGAAGGCTCAGGGCTTCGGCAAGATCATCGCGATGTCGTCGGTTGCCGGCGAGCGCGTCAAGCGTGCCAACTTCGTTTACGGCTCCACCAAGGCGGGCCTCGACGGTTTCTACCTCGGACTCGGCGAGGCTCTCGCGGAATTCGGACCGCAGGTCACCGTCGTCCGTCCCGGCATGGTGCGCACGCAGTTCAGTGCCCACGTCAAGGAAGCTCCGCTGACGGTCAACAAGGACATCGTCGCGAAGCTCGCTGTTGCCGCCTCGGACAAGGGCAAGGAAATCGTCTGGACTCCCGGCCCGTGGCGTTTCGTCATGATGGGTCTTCGCCACGTGCCGCGCCCGATCTTCCGGAAGTTGCCGGTTTAAGCTCCTCCCGTGCCAGAAACAACAACTGCTCCGAGTACAGAACTTTCGACCCCGTCGCCGTGGCGTAATGCCGCGGCGACGGTGGTGGAAATGGCCCTCGGAGCGCTGGTCGCCGCTGTTGTAGCCGCTGTCGGGCTCTTTGCTTTCGGCCGAGTGCAGTGGCCGGCGTTCACGTCTTCCAACGTCACGCAGGCCGTCACGACGGTGCTGCAGGTGCTCTGCATCGCAGTGGTCGGTGTTGCGGTTCTGATGTTCCGCGCCCGCAAGGCCGAGCGGGTCGCAAAACTCCTCTCGTGGGCCGGGCTCTCCGGTTTCGTCACCACGACGCTCGGACTTCCCCTGGCCGCGACGAGTCTGTATCTGCACGGCGTCTCGGTCGATCAGCAGTTCCGGACCGAGTACCTGACCCGGCTGACGGATTCGGCTGCGCTGCAGGACATGACGTACGTGGATCTGCCGCCGTTCTACCCGGCCGGCTGGTTCTGGATCGGTGGACGCGTCGCGAACCTGCTGGGCATGGACGGTTGGGAAGCCTTCAAGCCCTACGCGATCGGCTCGCTGGCTGTCGTCGCCGTCGTTGCACTCGTGTTGTGGACCAAGCTGATTCGACGCGATTGGGCCGTAGTCGCAGCGTTGGCCGTCACTGCCGTCGTGTTGGCGTACAACTCCCCCGAGGCGTACGGCGCCGTCATCAACCTCCTGATCCCGCCGGTGCTGATCCTGGCGTGGGGGGCTCTCGATCGCCCGGGTGCCTCTCGATTTGCCGGAGCCGGCGCAATTCTCGGGACGGGCCTGTTCCTCGGTTTCGCCGCAACCGTCTACACGCTGTACCTCGGATTCGCCGCATTCGCCGTGACTCTGATGGCAGTCGTTGCCGCAGTACTTGCCGCCCGCGCTCAGAACACGTGGAAAGCCGCACTGGGTCCCCTTGTCAGGCTCGCTGTCATCGCCGTGATCTCCGGACTGGTCGCTCTGACGGTCTGGGCGCCCTACCTGTTGAAGGCACTCTCGGGTGCCACTGCAGAATCCGGCACGGCAATGCACTACCTCCCCGATTCCGGTGCGGTACTGCCCTTCCCGATGCTGAGCTTCACCCTCGTCGGCGGACTGTGCCTACTCGGCACGGTCTGGCTGATTTCTCGTTTCCTCTTCTCCCGCCGCGCCCGGGCACTCGGTATCGGTGTCATTGCCGTGTATCTGTGGGCACTGCTGTCGATGACGTTCACCGTTGCCGGCAGTACGCTCCTCGGTTTCCGACTGGAGCCGGTTCTGATCGGACTCCTTGCGGCCGCCGGCGTGTTCGGATTCTTCGAGTTCGCCGGTTGGATCGTCCTGGCCACCAGCGAAAATCCCCGCGTCAAAGCGGTACTGGTTGCACTCGGTGTCATCGGAGCCATCGCCTTCGCGCAGAACATCCCGCAGGTGCTGGCGCCGGATATCGCTGTGGCATACAGCGATACCGACGGCAACGGCGAGCGCGGGGACAAGCGACCTCCCGGGGCCGAAGCCAATTACGCGGACATCGACCGGATCATCCGCGAACAGTTGGGAAGTGAACCCCATGACACGGTGGTACTCACCGCCGACATCGGCTTCCTGAGCTTCTACCCGTACTTCGGTTTCCAAGGTCTGACGTCGCACTACGCAAACCCCCTCGCCGATTTCCGTGCCCGCGCCGCACTGATCGAGCAGTGGTCGGAACTGAAGACCCCTGACGAACTGATAGCTGCGCTGGACGCGTCGCCGTGGCGCAGTCCCGACGCCTTCGTCTTCCGCCAGGGCGCCGACGGGTACACACTGCGGTTGGCCGAGGATGTCTACCCCAACGACCCGAACGTCCGCCGCTACACGGTCACGTTCCCCAAGGAACTGTTCGACGATCCTCGTTTCACAGTCACCGAGCAGGGCCCGTTTGTGGTCGTTACCCGCTCTGACGCGATCTAACCAGGAGATACGTCACAAAAGGCTTACCGTCGGGGTCGTTGACGCGACCCCGACGCACCCCTAACTTCATACCGTGACCCGAACCGATGCCCGAGCGGCAATGATCGATGCAGCCGAGCGTCTGGTTGCCGAACGAGGTCTGGCCGCTCTGACGCTTCGTGATGTTCAGACCGAAGCCGGACAGGCCAACAAGTCGGCTGCGCAGTATCACTTCGGTTCACGTGAAGGTTTGCTGGCGGCCGTCGTCGAGTCCAGAATGCGACCTGCCGGTGAGCGTCGACGCGAGTTGCTCGACACGATCGATCTCGACGCGAATCCACCGACGATGCGTGCCCTCGTCGAGGCTCTCGTCCTGCCGTTGGCGGAACAGACCATCTACCGCGAGGGCACGTTGTACGCACGGTTCCTGGTGCAGTCGATCTTCGACCCGGCCATGTCGTCGACCATCCGTGATCACATGCAGGCCGAGAGTTTCCGCGAAGTTCAGCGGCGGATAGTCGCTGCGTCCTCGTTGCCGGCAGAGATCGCCGAACTTCGGGCGGCAACTCTGACCGTGCTCGCCGTCGTCACTTTTGCCACGTGGGAGGGTCGCGTCGACAGCCGAGAACGTGCTCACGTGATTGTTGCCGACCTGATCGAAAGTTGCCTCGGAGCACTCTCGGCCCCGGCTGCGCAAATCTGACACGCTGTCCGGCGAGTTTGTTTCCGAAACTGCCGGGGTACTCAGCCCCTCCAAGCGCAGTCGAGCAAACGGCCGCATCAACCACCGGCGGGGTAGGTGATGACAGTGAGCGAACTCGTTACGCAAAGCCGCGAGCTTGTACCGCATCGTGCAGTTCTCGATTCCGCAGAACATGTTCTGGTCATTGCGCGCGGCAAACCGTTCGGGCGCGAGCAGGCCTTCCACGAAGTGTTGAGTGTCGCGATTCGCAATCGCATCGAAGTACTCACCCTGGCAAGGGCTCTCATCGACGTTTCCGAGTCCCGCGACTACCGCGCGATCCCGACCGACACCGCACACACCGTTGCGGTGCTCGAATGGGGTGAGCTACTCGAGATCCCGACCGAACACCACGAGAAGTCCAGAGCCGAATCGGCTGGAGACGCCGATGAAACGAACGACTTCGACGATCCGATCGAGCCGGAGTATCTGGTCGAGACCGACGTGGGAGGACGCGTCGTCTTCGTCGCCCTCGCGTTCACGATCGGCGGGATAGTCGGATTCTTCGCGCACGACTGGGCGCTTCTGCTTCTGATCACCGCCGTGTACCTCGTGTGGATCGCGGCACGGCTGGTCGCGAAACTCGTCAGTGTTTCCCGCAGTGCCCATTGGGCGGACGCCGAGCCTATTCGTGGCACCGATTCGACAACTCACAACGCGGAACGCTCCCACCACCACGCTGTTGCAGCGTGAGGGCGGGAGCGCCGGTACTGCACTACAACCGTTGCGGCACACCGTAAGTGACGACGGTATCGCCATTCGACGTGACAGCCTTCGCGTAGGGCCTGATGGTTACCGGCCCGATTGCTCCCTGTACGTATCCGTGAACTCCGGAGAGCCGGACGGCTGCTTCAGGTCCGTCGAATTCCTGGTCTTCGAGTAGCGCGACGTCGGTGATACCGCCCGGCGCCAGATCGACGTCCAGTTCCTGTGAAGGAATGATGTCGCCGCCGATGGCGAACCCGTTCGAAATGTCCAGGCCCAGTTCGAAGTCCGGAACCAGACCGATACCGAGGTTCGTTCCGCTCTCGACTGCCCAGTCGAGGCCGGGACTGTTGAGAACAACCGTCGCACCGGTCAGCGCGATCGGATAGCCGATCTGATAACCGATAGTCAGCTTCGTTCCGGTGAAGCTTGCCGCGTCCGGCCCGTCGATCTTCACGCCGGCAACCCCGTCGTGGAAGAACTCGACGCTCAGCGGTGAGCTGTCGAGAGGCGGAAAGACGTGGATAGCGGTATCAGCCTGATAGACCTCTATCCGATTTCCTTTGACGTCGGTGATCGAACTGGTGTTGTCGACGCCTGCCGACGCCGTCCCACCCCCCAGGACAACGGCCAGTAAGGCCACTGCTCCCACTGCGCTACTGCGAACTGCTGTCTTCGACATGCACAAGCACCATCCCATCCGGTATAGGCCCCGGACGTAGGTTCCAACTCTTCGTCGAGGATGGGATTCGTCGGGGCTGCCTGAACAAACGCGAGCAAGATCCTTGTTGCGATACCCCGGTCACGAACCCGTCAAACGATGCACGAAAACATTACTTTCCGGACAAGTCGGGTGGCCCGGTTTGTCCCGTCGACTGCGCCCGCTCGCGGACGCGAACCGTTTTGTTCGTTACTCTGACAGAGGAAGTTATCGAATCGAGACCTAAATAGGCCACCCCGAACTTCTGAGAACTGCCACTTCAGGGATGGGCGCCAGAACCGAAAGGCACCGACTGCATGACCGAGACCTTGCCCGACGTCCAACTGCTCGAAGAAGCACGTCCAGGGCGAGTCCGTTCAGCAGTGCGGCGCTCGGTCGTCCAGCGCGGGCGTCTTGTGGACCTCGCGATCATGGCGACGTTCACCGTCGCCGCGATCTACGTGATGTCGAACCTGTGGAGCGATCTTCAGTCCGGCTACCTCTTCAACGCAGGACGCGACCAGGCGATGTGGGAATGGTTCTTCGCCGACACCGCCCACGCGCTCGCCCAGTTCCGCAGCCCGCTGTTCAGTGACCTGCAGAATTACCCGCTCGGCGTGAACCTGATGGCCAATACCGCGATGTTCGGCATCAGCATCCCGTTGGCCCCGATCACGCTGATCTTCGGACCGACAGCCACGTATGCGATCGGGCTGACCGCCGGCCTCGGCGGCACCGCCATCGCTTGGTACTGGGCATTCTCGCGGCACGTACTGACCGGCGTCTCCGTCCGCTCCAAGATCGCCGCCGCCGTCGGAGCGGGGTTCTGCGGATTTGCGCCCGCCATGATCTCGCATGCCAACGGCCACCCGAACTTCGTCGCGTTCTTCGTACTTCCGTTCATCTTCTTGCAGGTAGTGCGCATCTCGAACGGCAAGCGTCCGGTTCGCGACGGAATCGTTCTCGGCCTACTCGTCGCGTGGCAGATCTTCCTCGGCGAAGAGCCGCTCCTCATCTTCACGATGTCAGCCATGGTGTTCGGCGCCGCCTATGCACTGCCTGACCTGGCCAAGTCGCGCCAGGCGATCAAGCGCGCGATGCCCGGTCTCGTGATCGGCGGCGCGGTCACACTCCTGATCACCGCGGTGCCGCTGTGGTCGCAGTTCTTCGGCCCTGCGAGCTACGACGGCGTCTCGCACGGTCAGGCCGGCAACGACACCGCTGCACTCACCACGTTCCCGACCGAATCGGTTGCGGGCGATCCCGAGGGCGCGGAGTTCCGGATGAACCCGACCGAGGAGAATGCCTACTTCGGATGGCCGTTGGTGCTCCTGCTTCTCGGTGCAACGGTGTGGCTGTGGCGCATCCGGCTGACCCGCGCTGCCGCCGCCGTGATCGTGGTGATGGGTGTGCTCTCGCTCGGTTCCGAACTGACCATCGACGGTGACAAGACCGGCATCACCCTGCCGTGGAAACTCCTCGCCGACTTGCCGTTGTTCGAATCGGTGCTCGAATCCCGATTCGCCATGGGCGCGATTCCGGCGATCGGGCTGCTGCTCACCCTCGGCACCTACCGCGCTTTTGTCGAACTTCGTGGACCGCGACGCACGGCAGCCGGTGTCTGGCTGGTGGCGCTCGCCGTCGCGATGATTCCCCTCATCCCGACCCCCATCGACGCCGATCAGCGATCTGCGACGCCCGAATTCATCACCAGCGGCTCGTGGGAGAACTACGTCAGCGACGGCACCCTGGTGACGGTCCCCGTCGCGAGCGCCGAAGACGCCCGCGCACTGAGCTGGCAGGTCGACGCCGACTTCGGCTTCCCCATCGCCGGCGGGTACTTCGTCGGCCCGGATTCGAAGACCCGCGCCGGAATCTACGGCGCCGAGTCCCGGCCCACCTCGACCCTGCTGGTCAATGCCAAACAAACCGGCAAGGTCCCGTTGATCGATGTGGGCACCAGAGCGAACGCCCTGACCGACCTGCGGTACTGGCACGCCGACGTACTGGTGCTTCCCCGATTCTCCGGCGACGACGCCCTGCGCCACACGGTCGACGAACTGGTCGGCTTCGACGCCAAGCGCGTCGACGACGTGTGGGTGTGGGACGTACGAGACCTCGTGAGCGGCAAGACATCCAACCAGAGCTGAACGGGTTGATCAGCGGGTCATGATCACCGGACCGTCTTCGGTGATCGCGACCGTGTGCTCACTGTGCGCAGCCCGGGCGCCCGAAACGGTGCGAAGGGTCCACCCGTCGGCGTCGTGCCGGTAGTCGTCGGTTCCGTCGGCGATGAGCATCGGTTCGATGGCGATGACCAGGCCGGGCCGTAACCGGAAGCCTTTGCCTGCTCGGCCTTCGTTGGGCACGTCCGGGCCTTCGTGCATCTCGCGGCCGATGCCGTGCCCACCGTGATCGGCGAGCATGCCGTACCCGCGGCCGCGCGCGTACTGTCCGATCGCGGCACCGATGTCGCCCAATCGGTTACCGGGTTGGGCGGCGGCAATGCCACGGGCTAGTGCCTCATCGGTCGCGTCGATCAGTGCCTGATCCTCACTACTTCCCTGTCCGACGGTGAAGCTGATGGCGGAGTCGCCGCACCAGCCGTCGAGTCTCGCACCGCAGTCGATACTGATCAGGTCACCGTCACGGAGTCGGTACCCATTCGGGATACCGTGCACCACAGCATCGTTCACGCTGATGCAGGCGACACCGGGAAAGGGTATCGGCGCCGTCGCCGGCCGGTAATTCAAGAACAGCGCCGAGGCGCCCGCAGCCGAAATGACCTCCGCGGCAACGGCGTCCAATTCGAGCAACGTCACTCCGACGCTCGCCGCCTCACGCGCCGCAGCCAGCGCCTGCGCGGTGATTCTCCCCGCCGCCGCCATCGCGTCGATTTCCCCTGCGGTCTTGATTTCGACCATCTCGAACACCTTCCTTGTCGAATAACTATACCGGTATTACTATAAGCACATGGTGCGCGTGCCGCTGACGGCGGAAGAACTCGAACGAGGACTACGACTGGGTGAACTCCTGCGATCGGCGCGGGGGGACCGAAGCATGGTTCAGGTAGCGCTCGACGCCGGTATCTCCGTCGAAACGCTGCGCAAGATCGAAACCGGACGCATCGCGACACCCGCCTTCTTCACCATCAGCGCGGTCGCGGAAGTGTTGGGTATTGCACTCGACACCATCGCCCGAACACTTGAAACACCACAATCCGAACAGGAAGTTGCATCCTGAGTAGTTCTCTCAGGATGTGTGGGCCCGCACTCGCCTAACATCGTTCCTTGTGCCGTCTGAAGTAGTAGTGCCCCCGAAACCCGTGCCCACTGGCCCCGAAGCTCCCCGAGAATCGGATTCCCAGAGAGTCCGGACGGCACGACTCATCGCGATAGTCACCGGCCTTCTTGGCCTGCTTCTTGCACTCGCGACGCCGTTCCTGCCCGTCAAGCAGGAAGCCGCGAGCATCGACTGGCCGCAGGGTGGGACCGTCAACAGCGTCTCGTCGCCGCTGATCTCCTACTCGCCCACATCGCTCGACATCAGCATTCCCTGTTCCACCCTGGACCAATTGGGCGACGGCGGCGGCACACTGCTCTCGACCATGCCGAACGGTGCGCCGGACCGAAACGCCCGCGGCCTCACCGTCCGCACCACTGCCGACCGCCTGGAAGCACTCACTCGCGATTCGGTGCTGATCTCGGCTCCGCTCGATCAACTGAGCGGGTGCACGGCGATCACCATCACGACCAACTCCGAGCAGACCGTCGCGGCGGTCACCGGAATCAACGGCGTCGGCACCACCCTGACCGGTGACTACCGCCCACAGGTTGTCGGCATCTTCACCGACCTGCAGGGCGCAGCGCCCGCCGGATTGTCTGCCCACATGGACGTCGACTCGCGGTTCTCGTCCAGCCCCACACTTCTCAAACTGTTCGCGATGATCGTCGCGGCACTCTCGACCATCGTCTCGCTGTACGCACTGCACCGGATCGACGGCGTCGACGGCCGTCGTGCCCGGCGGTTCCTTCCGGCACGGTGGTGGAAGTTCACCGGCATCGACGCCCTGGTGATCGGCACGCTGGCGCTCTGGCATGTGTTCGGCGCCAACACTTCCGACGACGGATATCTGCTCGGCATGGCCAGAGTCTCGGAGCACTCCGGGTACATGGCCAATTACTTCCGTTGGTTCGGCGTCCCCGAAGCGCCGTTCGGTTGGTACTACGACGTGCTGGCGCTGTTCGCGAAGGTCAGCACCGCGAGCATGTGGATGCGCCTGCCCGCGTTGATCGCCGGCATTCTGTGCTGGATGGTCATCAGCCGCGAGGTGATACCGCGACTCGGTGTTGCGGTGCGCCGCAACAAGGTTGCCATCTGGACGGGCGGGCTCGTGTTCCTGGCCTTCTGGTTGCCGTACAACAACGGCCTGCGTCCCGAACCCATCATTGCCCTCGGCGCCCTGCTCACGTGGTGCTCCATCGAGCGCGCCATCGCCACCGGACGTCTGTTGCCCGCCGCGATGGCCGTGCTGATCGCCGCATTCTCGCTGGCCGCCGGGCCTTCCGGGCTGATCGCCATCGGCGCGCTGATCGCCGGAGCCCGGCCGATCCTGCAGATCCTCATCACCCGCGGCAAACGCGTCGGCTTCCTGTCCCAGGTCATGCCGATCCTCGCAGCCGGAACCGTGGTTCTTGTCGCAGTCTTCGCAGATCAAACCCTCGCAACGGTTCTCGAATCCACCAGGGTGCGAACCGCCGTCGGGCCGAACGTTCCGTGGTTCGAGGAGCGGTTGCGGTGGGACGCACTGATGACCATCTCCCCCGACGGCTCACTGGCCCGCCGCTTCGGCATGTTCGTCATGATCGTCGGACTCGTCTTCTGCGTCATGATGATCCTGCGCAAGGGCCGGATCCCCGGTACCGCGATCGGGCCCTCGCGCCGAATCCTCGGCATCGTGTTCGCGTCGCTGCTCCTGATGCAGTTCACCCCCACCAAGTGGACTCACCACTTCGGTGTGTACGCCGGTCTGGCCGCTACGGTTGCCGTGCTCGCCGCCGTCGGCGTGAGTGCGTCGAGCATGCGTTCCAAACGAAACCGCGCGCTGTTCGCCGCGGGCATCCTGTTCATCCTCGCTGTGGCGTTCACCAGCTCCAACGGCTGGTGGTATGTCTCGAGTTACGGCGTCCCGTGGTGGGACAAGCCACCGTCAATCGCCGGCAAGGGATTCTCGACGGCCTTCCTCGGCCTCACGATCCTCACGCTGCTGCTGGCAGCCTGGTACCACGTCATGGAGCCGCGCGAGCGAAACGGTGCGGAAGACAGCGTCAAGAAGACAAGGCGACTTCGCCTTCTCGCCCCGTCACCGTTGACCATCGCGGCCGGAGCCGTCGTGCTCTTCGAGGTGCTGTCCCTACTCAAGGGAGCGGTCGCTCAGTACCCCGCGTACTCGATCGGCAAGTCCAACATCGAATCCGTCTTCGGCGGAAGCTGCGGTCTCGCGGGTGAGGTACTCGTGGAGTCCGATCCCAACACCGGCGTCCTGCAATTGGTGGACAGGCCCACCGACCTCGCCGGCGCCGGAGCTTTCGGTGCAAGCGAATCGACCGGATTCTCGCCGGACGGAGTCGCCGGCGACCTCACCGCAGACGCCGAGGACTCGACGGCGGGCAGTGCAAACAGCCTCGACACCACGACCTCTCAGTCCGGCACCACCAGCACGCCCGGAACCGGATCCGGAACCGCTGGCGGCTCGCAGTCGACCTCGGGCGTCAACGGCAGCAACGTCGCGCTCCCGTTCGGGCTCGACCCCGCAAAAACGCCGGTGCTCGGTAGTTACGGAGCGCCCCAGAACGCGTCACTGACCACCGGTTGGTACTCACTGCCCGAGCGCAACGACGCCGCGCCGCTCCTCACCGTCGCCGCGGCCGGACGAATCCGCTACGTCAACTCCGACGGCATCGTCACCCCCGGCGCGGTCTTGCAGGTCGAATACGGCAAGAAGCAGGCCGACGGAAGCGTCGACGCGCTGGGACGAGTCGATCCGATCGACATCGGCCCGTCGCCGTCGTGGCGCAACCTGCGCGTTCCGATGGATCAACTGCCCGCAGACGCCGACACCGTGCGTCTGGTGGCCAGTGACACCGACATCAGTGCCGACCAGTGGCTGGCGGTGACACCGCCGCGAGTGCCGACCATGCGCACGCTGCAGGACGTCGTCGGATCCACCGATCCGGTGCTGATGGACTGGGCCGTCGGTCTGGCCTTCCCGTGCCAACGTCCGGTCGATCATCTGTACGGCGTCGCCGAGATCCCCGAGTGGCGCATTCTGCCCGACCGCATCGGCGCGGAGTCCACCAACGCCTGGCAGGACCACTACGGCGGCGGACCGCTCGGTTGGACCAGCGAACTGCTCTCGGCCAGGGCATTGCCCACCTACCTGGACAACGACTGGGACCGGGACTGGGGTTCGCTCGAGCAGTACACACCGCTCGATCCGGACGCAGTTCCCGCGCAAATGAACGTCACCACCGAGACCCGGTCGGGCACCTGGACACCGGGCCCGATTCGTTACCAGTCGTAACTGTTACGCGTGGACCTACCAACCACCCAGGCACGGTAGGTCCACGCTCAGCCCTGACATACCATCGGTAGCCGTGCCCGACGCCGTGACAGCTTCACCCCAGACTTCGAGTTCGCCGCCTCCTGCTGGTCAGGATGCCCGCGAGCGTTTCCATCGCACTCGATGGGTTGCGATCATCGCCGGCTTGCTCGGCTTCGTACTCGCACTGGCAACTCCGCTGCTTCCTGTCGTGCAGACGACGGCGACGGTCAACTGGCCACAGAACGGCGTGATCGGCGACGTCGAGGCACCGCTGATGGCGCAGGTTCCCATCGACGTCAACGCGTCGATCCCCTGCACCGCGGTCAGCTCACTCCCCGAGGGCGGCGGCATCCTGATGTCGACGGCACCTGCTCAGGGCGACGGTGCCGCGCTCTCGTCGATGTTCGTCCGCGTGTCCGCTACCAGCGTCGACGTGCTCGATCGCAACGTTGTCGTCGCTTCGGCAGCGCGCGAGGACGTCGAGTCGAGTCGCTGCGGCGCCATCGCGTTCAGCTCTGACGTCAACCGGACCTCGGCGGAGTTCGTCGGACTGACGTATCCCGACGGCAACCCGATTCGTGGCCAGCTCGACGGCGACTTCCGCCCGCAGGTGGTCGGCGTCTTCAGCGACCTGCCCGACGGCGCTGCCCCCGAGGGCCTCGGCTTCTCGATGACGATCGACTCACGTTTCTCGTCGAGCCCCAGCGTCCTGAAGCTGGTCGCGATGATCGTGGCAGTGCTCTCGACCATCGTCGCGCTGGTCGCCCTGGCTCGCCTCGACGGCACCGACGGCCGCAAGCACCGACGTTTCCTGCCCGAACGCTGGTGGAAGTTCTCCGGTATCGACGGAGTTGTGGTCGGCACGCTGGTCGTCTGGCACTTCATCGGCGCGAACACCGCCGACGACGGTTATCTCCTGACCATGGCCCGAGTCTCGCCGGACGCGGGATACATGGCCAACTACTTCCGTTGGTTCGGCGTTCCCGAGGCCCCGTTCGGCTGGTACTACGAAGTCCTGGCCGTGATGGCGAAGATCTCGACGGCGAGCCCGTTCATGCGTCTGCCCGCTCTGCTCGCCGGAATCCTCTGCTGGATGGTGATCAGCCGCGAGGTCGTCCCGCGTCTCGGCCGGGCGGTCCGCCGGAGCAACGTCGCCCTGTGGACCGGCGGTCTGGTATTCCTGTCCTTCTGGCTGGCGTACAACAACGGTCTTCGCCCCGAGCCCATCGTGGCTCTCGGCGCACTGCTCACCTGGTGCTCCATCGAGCGCGCCATCGCCACCGGACGCCTGCTGCCCGCGGCCACGGCAATCTTGATCGGCGCCTTCACTCTTGCCGCCGCACCCACCGGATTGATGTGTATCGCAGCCCTTCTCGCCGGTGTGCGCCCGTTGGTGCGCATCGTCGTCAAGCGTCACCGACTGGTCGGCACACTGCCGCTTCTCGCTCCGATCGCCGCTGCCGGAACCATCGTGCTGGTGGTCATCTTCGCCGACCAGACCTTTGCCGGCGTCATGGAAGCCACGCGCGTCCGAACGATCATCGGGCCCAATCTCGAGTGGTACCAGGACTTCCTGCGCTACTACTACCTCTTCGTCCAGACGGTCGACGGCTCGGTTGCCCGACGCTTCGCGTTCTTGACGATGATCCTGTGCCTCTTCACGACGCTCTTCGTGTTGTTGCGCCGCGGCCGCGTCCCCGGCGCGGCAACCGGTCCGTCGTGGCGCCTGGTCGGCGTCGTCTTCGGCACGATGTTCCTGATGATGTTCAACCCCACCAAGTGGACTCACCACTTCGGTGCGTACGCGGGCATCGCTGGTTCTCTCGCCGCGCTGACCGCCGTGGCAGTGTCCGCGTCTGCCCTGCGCTCGCGTCGCAACCGATCGGTGTTCGTGGCCGGGCTGCTCCTGATGCTCGCGTTGACGTTCGCCGGCATCAACGGCTACTGGTACGTCTCGAGTTACGGCGTTCCGTGGTTCGACAAGACCATCTCCTACGACGGCCGTGAATCCAACACACTGTTCCTCGCGCTCTTTGCTCTCGCCTTGGCCTTTGCCGCCTGGCAGTACCTGCGTGAGGGATTTGCTGCCCCGCCCGAGAAACCGAACACGGCCAAGGGCAGACGAATTCGCAAGTTCGCGGCCGCTCCGCTCACCGTGATTGCCGGTCTGATGGTCCTGTTCGAGGTGCTCTCACTACTCAAGGGCGCTGTGTCGCAGTACCCGGCGTACTCGCTGGGCCGAAGCAACATCGAGGCACTCGCGGGCAAGACCTGCGGCATGGCCGAGGATGTTCTGGTCGAGACCGACGTCAATTCCGGGAATCTGCGGCCTCTGCCCGCTCCCGGATTCAACGCGGAGGATCCGTTGTCCGGAGTCGATTCGAAGGGCTTCTCCCCCAATGGGGTTCCCAGCGATCTGACCGCCGATTACATCGAAGTCAAGCAGGGCATGGGTAATACCGACAGCCAGAGTGTCGGCCCCACCTTCGCCACCGGTTCCGGCGCCGGAACCAGCGGCGGCACCGGTAACCTCGGCGTCAACGGCAGCACGGCCAAGCTCCCCTTCGGCCTCGATCCGTCGAAGACGCCGGTCATGGGCAGCTACCAGCCCGGCGTGCAGGAACCTGCTTCCCTCATCTCGAGTTGGTACGGATTGCCCACTCGCAGTGAAGAATCACCGCTGGTGGTCATGTCCGTAGCGGGCCGCGTGTGGTCCGTCGACAACACCGGTGCGATCACGTACGGCCAGTCGCTTCTGGTCGAGTACGGCAAGACTCAGCCCGACGGAACAGTGCAGGTTCAGGGTTCGTACATGCCGCGAGACATCGGCCCGGCGCCGTCGTGGCGCAACGTCCGTATCCCGATCGACGAACTCGCGCCGGACGCCGACGCCGTTCGGGTGGTCGCGTTCGATCCCAACCTCACGGGCGATCAGTGGATGGCGTTCACGCCGCCGCGCGTGCCCAAGCTCGAGTCCCTGGACTCGTACATCGGCAGCGAGCAGCCGGTCCTCCTGGACTGGGCTGTCGGCCTTCAGTTCCCGTGCCAACGTCCGTTCACACATCAGAACGGTGTGGCCGAGATGCCGAACTTCCGCATCCTCCCGGACCGTCCCCTGGCCGTCAGCTCCACCGATACCTGGCAGTCCGCGGACAACGGTGGACCGCTCGGATTCACCGAGGTCCTCGCCGGTGCTACGACGGTTCCGACGTATCTGAAGGACGACTGGGCACGAGACTGGGGATCACTCGAGCGCTACGACCGGTACTTCCCGAATGCTGTTCCGGCAGAGGTGGAGACGGGCACCGCAACCCGCTCGGGCATGTGGATGCCCGGCGAGATGCGAGTGCACTAGCCTGCGCTACCTACTCGGGTGACTGCTCGGGTGCGACGTACGGAGACGGCCGAGACCGCTCCGACAACGACGACGCACCCGAGTAGTTGCCCAACGCCCGGCCGTTCGCCGAGCAGCACAACTGCCAGCAGCACGGCGAGAACCGGTTGCATGAGCAGGAGCGTCGCGCCCACCTCGGCGGGAAGCCGAGGGAGCGAGTGCCCCATCAGCATCCAGCCGAACACCTGGCCGACCAGCGCCAGTGCCGCGAGCCAGCCGAACGCTTCCCAACCCGGGACGAAATCGATCCGGCCCCACAGTGATCCGATGACGGAGCCGGCGATGCCCGCGGATGTCGTCGAGATCAACACCTGGCTCGCGGCCCGATCCGCCTCGCCCGTACGACCGACCACGAAGATGTAGCCGCCGTACGCGATTCCGGAGACGAGCGAGAGCGCCGTTCCCCACAGCAGGTCGTCGCCGGTTCCCCCGCCCCCGAACACGCCGCCCGCCAAGGCGATTCCCGTGAACATGAACGGTAGGGCGAAGACGAAGCGCATCGGCACCCGATTGCCGAACACCAACCAGGACAGTGCGGGCACCACGATCACCTGCACGTTCACGACGACGCTCGCCATACCCGCGCCGATCATCAGAATCGACTGCGACCACAACGCGAAATCCAGTCCGAGCAACAGACCGCCGAGCACCTGCAGAACGACTGCCCGCCGGCTCGGCTTGCCCACCCGGCGGAACTCTCGCCACGCCAACCACAACAGCGGCGGCAAGGCCAGGAAGCAACGGAAGAAGACGGCCGTCGAGGGCCCGACATCAGCCAGCTTGATGAGGAGCGAACTGATCGAGATCGCGGCTGCGCCTCCGACGACCAGCAATCGAGGGTCGATGCGCCCCCGAGGAGTTCGGGTGGGTGTCGGTGTCTGCGCGGTCGCGGAGGTCAGAGTGGTCACTCGACAATGTTCCTGCCGCTAACTATTCAGCACAAGCAAATGTTCAGACCGTATATTCGGTAGCATTTCTACTGTGTTGAATCTCGAAAGACTCCGCGCCCTGCACGCTGTCGCCGAGAACGGATCAGTAGCGGCTGCCGCCCGCACCTTGCATGTCACACCCTCCGGAATTTCGCAGCAGTTGAACAAGCTCGAGCGCGAGGTCGGTGTTCCGCTCCTCGAACCGCAGGGCCGCGGTGTACGACTCACCGAAGCGGGCCGGATCCTCGCGCGCCGAACCGCAGAGGTTCTCTCGACGCTCGCCCAGGCCGAGGCGGAAATCGCGTCGCTGCAGAGCGAGGTGACGGGCCGCGTACGCATCGGGGCCCTGGTCTCCCCCAGCAGGACAGTGCTGCCGCGAGCCATCGCCGAGATCAGGCACGCGCACCCCCAGCTCGAAATCACCTTCAACGAAGGCGAATCCGAAGAACTGCTCCCCGCACTGATTCGCCGCGACCTCGACGTCGTGGTGGTCGACAGTTGGAGCACTCTGCCCGTCGAACTTCCCGACGGAGTCTCCTTCACGCCCGTGTACGACGACGTGGCGCTGCTCGCTCTCCCCGCGTCACATCCGCTGGCGGAGAACAAGGTCGTCGCGCTCAGCGAGCTGTCCGAGCATGCCTGGGCTACGTGGACACGGGGAACGGACTTTCACACCTTCACCGTCAGGACCCTGCGCGCGCAGGGGTTCGACCCACGAATCGAGTACGAAGTCGCCGAGTTTCCCACCCAGGTCGAATTCGTAGCTCAGGGCCTCGCCGTCGCTTTGATCCCGCGCCTGGCGAGAGTTGTACCGCCGGAAGGTGTTCGAATGCTCGACACGATTCCGCCGCTCGGCCGAGACATCTACCTCGCCTGGCGGACCGACAGCGAAAGACCTGCCGTCCTGGCGGCGATAGAAGCGCTACGCCGCCAGTTCGATCTTCTGGGATGAACCTCAGTGATCACTTCGCCAACCCGTTCCGTCGAATGACGGACACCGCTGGCCAACAGCATGATGTTTGGGGGCCAACCGACCGATACCCTTTGTCATACATGCCTTTTAGGCTCGGAGTTATACACCCCTTCGAGCACCAGGAGCATCATGATCGATCTGACCGGCAAAGTTGCACTCGTAACGGGGGGCTCTTCGGGTATCGGCAGGGCTATCGCTGAAACGCTGTCGGCAGCGGGTGCGCGAATCGTGGTCGCCGATCTTTCCGAACAACCGCGAGAGGGTGGACCCACGACTACGGAGTTGCTCGAATCGCGTGGAGGACTGTCCGAACACGTCCACCTCGACGTCTCGGACAGCACAGAAGTGACAACCGTCTTCGCCGAGACCTCTCAGCGACACAACGGAATAGACATACTCGTAAATAACGCCGGCATTCTCGTCGCCGGGACTGTCCTCGAAACCGACGACGACCTGTGGCGTCGACAGATGTCGATCAATCTTGACGGCACGTTCTATTGCACCAGGGAGATGATCCGACAGCTTCGCGCAATCAATCGAGGTGGAAAGATCGTGAACATCAGTTCCATCAGCGGGTTTCGAGGAAACCCCGGCTTCGCGGCCTACTGCGCCTCGAAGGGCGCGATCGTCAACTTCACACGACAGGTAGCGCTCGACTACGCACCTTTCGGCATCAACGTCAACGCTGTAGCCCCAGGATTCGTGACGACTGCGATGACGGATTCCTACGACCAACCAACACGCGAGATATTGACCGGCCAAACCCCGAGGGGGCAGTGGGCCACTCCGAAAGATATTGCAAACGCTACTTTGTTCCTGGCATCCGATCTCTCCGATCATGTAGTCGGAGAGAATATCCTGGTCGACGGGGGTTGGACCATCGGCACTCCGACGGGCGGACAGTAGCAAAATCGTCGGGCGGTCTCGGTGTCGAGCGACGCCGAGACCGGTGCGTTGTCACCGCAGCGGCAGGACAATACCTTCAGCTGTCGCGATTCCCGCGGCCGCCACTCGTGAGTGGCAGTCGAGTTTGTCAAGTATGCGTTCGACATGTGTTGCAACAGTGCGATGACTCGCATGTAATTCTCTGCCAATTTCGGCGTTACTGAGCCCGCGGGCGAGATACGTGAGTACCTCGAGTTCACGAGCCGTCAGATTCCGGGGCGCCTTCTCGCGACGAAGCGTCACCAGCGATCCTGCAGCTACGGGCGTAACCGACATACGCATCGTATGTCCGTCGGGCGAAACCCAATAGAGACTTCGAGGGCCGCCGAGGGCAACTGCAATACGCATTTGTTGGTACAGCGCACCATCCTCGTGGAGATGTTCTCCACGCGCCGTGCCCTGAACATCGGACACCGATCCTTCGTCGGTCAAGAATGCAGTTTCTTCCGAACCATCGACCAACAGTTCCCAACTGCCCCCATCGTTTGCCCGCAAACCGTCGGTCAGCGTCGCGATGAGGGGCTGAACAGCGAGCAAACAGTCGACGGCCGCGTCACTCAACGGAACCGGAAACGTTGTGCTCAGATGAAGTGAGCCTGTATATCGACCGTCCCGTGTGAACAGACAAGTCGTGACTCCTTCGTTGAAACCGGAAGGTTGAAAGACCTCTCGCGCACTGAAGTTGTCAACATAATTCGGAATATCGCACCAGCGCAGCGGCCGCGAACGTCGAAATCGCATAGCGAGAAAGGCGGGGTCGTCGACGGTGAACCCCTGATTGAGATACGAACTCACTTCTCCCGGGTAATCCGATGCTGCAACGGTGAAGTGACGCTGCTTTCCCATGTCGTAACTCGCGATCGATGCGGCCTCGAACGGTATCTCCTCGTTCAGCCGATCCATGACCGCGGATGCCCTCTGGCTGACAGGTGCATTTTCTATGCATATCGACGCGATGTCCGCCACAGTGGCGAGCGTGTGATGAGTGAGCGCCATGTCGTCATCCTCACTTCGATCGATGCGCGCCAAGTGACGACAATCGACCAGTCGGTTTCTCGTGCACAATCCCAGCGAAAGTTGAAGCGCATCAGGACTTTTCCACGGGATTCAACCGAAGATTTATCGGCTGATAGCATCGTAGGATACCGCGGAACCACGCTTTTCGGGTGACAATGACCGCCTTACCAAGACAGTGGGCCGCCTCGCAGGGCGATCATCATCAGATCACTCGCACTCGGCCGGAGCCGCTGCCCGAGGATTCCGCGAAACGGACTCCGAACAGCGACTCCGACCGAATAGTGAGAACTAGGCGATGGGTGTGAACGCCATGCAGTCAGGACGCTCGCAGTGCCCCGTCCTGTCGCACACGCACCGGGCTCCGACCGGCCTCGAAAAGGGTGTCGACGCGACGACGATCTGCGTCGGTCCGACCGGTGATCGCCGAGACCGACAGGAAGACAACGAGGTTCACTGCCATTCCGACTATACCGGCGGTGAGCCCACCGAGGCCCGCAATGTCGTCAGGGTAGATCCATGTCAAGATCACCGCGACGCTGAACCCGGAGAGCATGCCGGCAACTGCACCGTGCTTGTTACCACCGCGCCAGAAGAGTCCCAGAAACAGAGGAATCGACAATTGCACGATCCCCTGGTACGAGATCTGAGCAAGGAGCTGCAAACGCGCCATGTCGAACGTGAGATACGCGACGACACCGGCGACCGCCATGAATACGACCATGCTGGACTTTGCAACTGCCGTCAGCTGTCGATCCGAGAGCGGACGCTGTTCCGAATTGATGATGTCGTTCGCAATCTGCAGACCGCACACCTGGACGCTGCCGTCGATATGCCCCATCGATGCTGCGAAAACAATCGTGACCGCCAGTCCCAGCATCCATGTTCCACCATATTGGTACATCAGGGTGAACCAACCATTCTGCGGCGCCTCGTGCACTTCTGCAATTGTCGACGCCGCGAGTCCCACAAGCATCAACAAGCTGTAGAAGACCCCCGAGATCAAGACGGTGCGGATAGTACCCGCCTTGACTGCTCGCACTCCGGATGCTGTGTAGATGCGCTGGAAACTTGTTGGCCAACAAAGTGATCCAACAACACCGGTGAAGATCAACGCAAACAGGTAGAAGGGCCCGTATGCGTCGCCGTCGCCTGGTACCCGCAGCATCTCCACCGGCAGTTCCGCCAACGCCCCGAAGCTGATGGGTGATCCACCAAATCCGACGAGCATGAGCAGACACACCAATCCGGCAACCACGTAAGCGACTATCCCCTGGAACAGGTCGGTCATGATAAGCCCGCGCATGCCCATCTTGACTGTCCAGATCTGGCGAACGACGATGAGTGCCAAGCCGACCAACAGGCAGGTTGTGACGGACCATTTGCCTTCGCTGGCAACTTCGAGGAGTTGCCCCAGCGCTTGCATTCCGAGCACCACCCACGGGAACAACGACACCACACCGATCACACTGGCAACCTTCTTGACCAATGTCGAGTCGAACCGCAGCCCGAGAAGGTCTGGTTGTGAACGTAATTCGTATCGAGCTCCCCATCGCCAGGCCTTTGTGGCCATGAAATACATCATCGCAACGCCTAGCCCCGAGTAGGCCAGTCCGTAGAATCCGAATACTCCGGCACCCGCCGCCAAACCGAAGAAGGCGATGAAAACCGCACCCGGCCACCAAGAATTGACGTAGGACATCGCGACGAACCATGGACCATAGCTACGACCACCCACCGAATACTCGGTGAAGGACGGCGCTTCGCTGCGCTTGGTGGCGTAAAGGATATAGACGACGACAGCATAGAAGACTGTCAACATTCCGAGCATGATCAACATGTCATTCTCCAGTCGGCGAACTCGGTGACCCAACGGAGGGGCCGGATACCACAGCGAAGTCCTCGTCCAACTCGCCCCTGATGCCTTCGACCAGATAGAGCGCCCACAGACTCAGCCCGACCAACAACCCGTCGAAGAGCCAGTAGAAGATACTGAACGGCAGCCCCAAGATTCGTGTCGAGACGCCACTTGCTGCGAGATACAACGGAGGAAACAGCGCAAGCAGAAGGCTTATGCCGTACAGGATACCGAATGTCACATGAATTGTTCGCGGCTCGAGTTGCCGAATGAACTTTTTCATTCTGCCTGCTCCTCTAGTCCGCACCAGTCGATTGCAAGGGCGGCAAAAGTTCTTGCAGCAGTATGAACTTCGTCGATCAGACAGTACTCGTCATCTGCATGAGACACCCGCAGGTCCCCGGGGCCATAACTGATCGCGGGAACGCCTGCCATCGTGAGAAAGGAAGTATCCTCAACCGCACAGAAGCCGGCAACGGTTGGCGCACCGGCAAACCGTGTCCCACCTGCGGCAGCGATGTGGGCCTGGGAGATCGCTTGGGTGATCTCAGCTGCCGACTCTCCCGGGTCGTTCGCCGGCCAACTGAGTTTCCATTCGACGGTCGGCGGATTGTCCCGCAGCCAGCCGTCGGTCCGCGCTATCGATTCGATTTGCGCCTCGATCTCCTGCTTGACTGTTTCAGGGTCGTCCTGAGGTGGATACCAAACGCAGTACTCGATGGTCATGTATTCCGACAGGATGAACGGCACAAGCACTCCGTGTGGACCGCCCGTCACCACACCGGGATGAATCGAGAAATGCCCAGGAGCGAAGAGCGGGTGCGTCTTCGTGAATGCCCATTCTTCCTCGAGGCGTTGAAGTGCCTGAAAGACGAGAAACCCCTTGTCGATTGCGTTGACGCCAACCTTGGATCCGCCACCGCCGGCTCTGATCGTCTGACCACGCATTGACGAGTGAGTAGCTTTACCCGCTACTGTCACCGAGAACCAGAGCAGACCTGGGGTCACCGGGATTACTCCGAGTTGAGTCGGACCGCTCGGTTCGGCCACGACAGCAGCATCAGCCCGATACCCGCGCTCAAGGGTCGACGAGATCCCGCACTCGTGGTCCATGACCTCTTCCCCGACAACCGCCTGAATGATCAGATCGCCACGAAGCGAGATGCCGGCACGTTGCAGAGCCTTGACCGCGAAAGCCTGTGCGACCAGCCCTGCTTTCATATCGCTTGCGCCGCGCCCCCACACTCGGTCACCGTCAATTCGGCCAGAGAACGGGTCTCCAGATTCCCACCGCGCAACATTTCCCGGGGGTACGACGTCGACGTGCCCGTTGTAGATCAACGAACGCCCACCACCGGAGCCGGAAACAGTCCCCACAGCGTTGGTCCGCTTGGCCTCGACTTCCCATCTCTCCACATCGGCGCCACTGTCCTGATAGATCTCGGACAGCACGTTACTGACTTTGCCTTCCAGACCTACGACTTGGTCGTAGCTCTGGCCGGGATATTTCGGATTCACGCTGGGAATAGCGATGATCTCCGACAACACTGTGACCATGTCCTCAGCCAACGCATCGACAGCGTCGAACGCGCGACGTTTCGCTGCCACTTCGGATGAGGGTCCGGACAACTCCGTGGGATTGCTCACCATGTGCTCCTGGAATGTAGGTGAATCGACTTGAACCAGAAAGAGTCCCGTGCATTCGTGGACGGAATACTCACTGCGGCAGCAGATTCGCCGCGAGTAGACAAAGACTAGATGTGAACAAGGTCACGCAACATCAGCAACTCGACCCCAGATGTGCACCTACGGGGACACGTTCATCCGTCAACCAACGGATCCCTGGATTGTCCGACACACAGCCCACACTCTGATCCACCAAGGCTTCGGCACCGACTGGCAGCCTGATCACGCAATCTGACGCTATCTCGTTCTATTACAAGAGAACTCAGGATTCGGAGTCGGTTCGAACTTCCAGGACGGTGGTTGTTGTCTCTCTTCGTCCAACCGATCCCCGGGCAGTGACCGAGATTCGAGTTCGATCAGCGCGAAACAGGTCACGTGAGTATTCGAACGGAATGCCCGACTGGTCTCGGGTGGTGCGCGTGATCAACAACAGAGCAGCATCGACGCGGGTCCCGAGAACCGACGCCTCAGTCGTGGTGGCGTTGACAGCTTCGATCTGCTCCTCGGCGGCACCGGGAACCAAACCGTATGCCTGCTCCATCAATTCGTAGAGCGAGCCGCCGAGAGGACGCTCCAGCAGGCCCGGAAACCTACCAGCCGGGAGTTGTACGTGTTCCAACGAGATGGGAGACCCGTCGGCGAGCCGAATGCGTCGAATATCGATCACGAACTCGCCCTCGCCCAAACCCAGCGCATCTTGCGCGCTTCGGTCGGGAACGGTCATTTGAGTGGACAGGATCCTGCTGCCGGCCACGTATCCTTGGCTCGCCAGATACGCGGGCAACCCGATGACACCGGAGAGATCTCGCTCGACCGTTGCATGACTGATGAACGTGCCGCCGGAACGCCCGATCGCTCGACGAACGACCCCGGCTTCCTCCAATGCAGCAAGAACCTGCCGCAGACTCGAGCGGCTGACTCCGTAGTGTTCTGCCAGTTCCCGCTCGCTCCCGAGCCGCGACCCGGGAGGCAATGCTCCGGAATTGATCTCGGCCACGATTCGCCGCCGGACCTCCTCAGTTTGCGCGCCCATGGGGCAGCCTCCTGAACATGGCGGGTATTCGGTCTGACCAAATAATAGCCGTGCGCGGCGACGACGGATTCACCGGGGACAGGTGAATCCGTCGTCGCTTGTCTTACATTTCGCCGAGCGCCATCGCCGACTCCGGAAGGACCTGTCCCCCATCCACGATCAACGACTGACCGGTGATGTACGCGGCTTCGTCCAGGGCAAAGAACAGCGCGGCATTGGCGATATCCTCGACGCTGCCCAGACTGCCGGCCGGGACACTGGACGCCATTTCGTCCAGATACTGCTGTCCCAAACCGTCGAGCCCCTCGGTGATCACATTGCCGGGCAAGACGGCGTTGATCGTGATCTTCTTCGGGGCCAACTCAATGGCAGCAGTTCGGATGAAGCCCATCTGCGCGGCCTTGCTTGCCCCGTAGTGCGACCAACCCGGATACCCGGTCACGGGTCCGGTGATCGACGATGTCACGACGACCCTTCCATGCCCGGAAGTTTCGAGCCACGGCATGCACGCTTGCACGGCGTGGATGGTGCCCTTGACGTTGACGCCGAATACGCAGTCCATGTCCTCCGAGGTCATCTCCCCCAGCCGCTTCGACGGGAAGATCCCAGCATTCGCGCACAACACGTCGATTCCTCCGTGTCGCTCGGCCGCAACTTCCGCCATACCGGCCAAGGAGTCAGGATTCGTGACGTCGACTTGAAGTGTGGAGACAGTGCCAGGAAGATCATTCAAACCCTCCGCGGCACGTTCGAGAGTCAGAGCGTCTCTCGCGGTCATGAGCACATTTGCCCCTGCGCGCGCGAATACCCGAACCATTCCCAAGCCGATGCCCTTGCTACCGCCGGTGACGACGACCGAACGACCTTCAATGGAGTTGAACATTTGGACCTCATCAGAGTTGATTGATCGGGACTAGTCGGTCAGCGAACAGAACCTGTTCGCTCGAGTGAGGAACCGGCGGAATCGAGGTACCTGGTCGCCAGATCGCACGTTCCCGCTGCATAACTCGAACTCTTCGTGCGCGACTCGTGGGAATGCGAATGGGAACCCATCCATGCCACCAAGAGCATCCTGCGCAACATGACGAATGTAGCGAGCATGTCTTCGTCCTCGTCGGACAATTCCGCGACGGTTCGGTACCCGGACAACCACGCTTCCTGCCAACGCGGCAATGCCGGATCGTGCTCGATGAAAGACACGGCGGTACCGAAGTCGTACAGGAACCAGCCGAACCCACAATCGTCGAAATCGATCACGTTGACCTGATCTGCATCAACGAGAAGATTCGCCAGTCGGAGGTCTGCGTGCACCAGACCGAATCGGTCCGGGCCCTGCCCGTATCGTTCCAACCTCCGGCGAATCAAATCCACGGCAGGCTCCAACGTCGCAATCTCGTTGGTCCCGATGCCGACAGCATCCTGCCAGCGTCCCCACCTCGGTGCCTCGCCGAGTGTATTGGTCCAATCCCACGAGAAGCGAGCGAAACCAGTCGGCTTGCGCCAACGCTTCGAATGAGAGTGAAGCCTCGCTGTCACCGCTCCGAGTGTATGAAAGTCGTTCGCACAAATTCCCGCTTCATCCGGCTCCAAGCCACCCATCGTCTCGAAAAGGACTGCGTGCCGCGTACGTCCGGAAACTTCCGTCGTTACGATTCGACGCCCGTCTGCTGTCCGAATCACTGTGGAGGCATCAACGATGTTCTCCTCATGGAGGGCATCGAGCCAATCCAGTTCTGACTCGATCGCCTGCGCATCGTGGTATCCCTCCCGATGCACGCGGAGGATTCCACCCGAGCCTGTCCCCGGGTCTTCGACCAGATAGGTCGCATTTTCCGACAAATTGATCATGCGCCACTGCGCATCTCGCGAGAACGTGTACTCCTTGATCGCACGATCTGCGACCAGGTCCTCGGCCGATCCCGCACCTTCGACAAACATCAGGTGGTCCTCCTCTCCTCTCAAGAAACTGACTCAGCCGTGTTCGCGGCCTTCGATACCTGCCAAGACGTCCGTGATCCTGTCTCGGGCCGACGTGACCTCTTCGGTCGATCCTGCGATATACAGCCGTCCGGCTGCACCGATCATCTGCACGTCCACGAGAGTGATTCCCGGAGCTGCGCGTTCGGCCTCGTTGGCAGCCACCGTCGCGAACAGCGCCGGGGTCATTTCGTACACGAGCAGCGACTGCCCAGGCATTACCATGGATGCCTGTCTGTTCCGATTGATGATCACCGCATGCTGATCCGTGATGTCCTCGATCACGTCGTGGTAGAGCACCTTCGGTCGCAGCTGATCAGCTGCCTCGCTACCGGTGCCGTCCAAGATCGCCTGACCCGCACGTTCCACATCGGCAAGGTTGTTCGCATGAATCTCGAGAACTCCGAATTGCCTTTCCACGTATAGTATCCCGGGCTCGACGGAAGGAACCGCCCTCAGCGCGAGGTCCATCACACGTTCGATCGCCAGAGCTGGTGACACCTCGACGATGAGTGCGTAATCGTGCTCATACGGCGGGTACCCACGCGCGCGAGTGGGTGTACCCATGTACGCCGCAAACTGACGTTGCAGGTCATGCACCATCAGGTAGACACGGATATCCGTTGTTGATTGCACTTGTGCGGACACCGAGGTGCCTCCTCCTCAGACTTTGATCCTGCCAGGACATTTGATCCTGCTGGGCCTAACGGATGCGACCGAGCTACTTGGAGACCACCGAGAAGTGCGCACCTAGTTCGGCATGCGGACGCGGAATCACATGGACGCTCACCAATTCACCTATCTGAGAAGCTGTTTCAGCGCCGGCCTCCGTGGCGGCCTTCACCGCCCCCACTTCACCAGTGACGATGACCGCCACCAATCCGTCGCCGACCTCTTGCCGATCCGTGATGGTGACGTTTGCTGCCTTGACCATTGCATCGGCGGCCGCCAACGCTGCAACGAATCCCTTGGTCTCGATCATTCCGATTGCTGTGCTGGACATTTGTCGACTCCTTTATTGACGGTTCTGTCGCGAGGTACGCAGACAGGAGGATCACGATCCGGTCAGTGACCGGAGTTCGGGGGAACTTCGGGTGTGGCGTCTCGATCGATCGATCCGATGACGAGAGCGTCCACAGGTGGTGGTGTACCGGGAAACCAGTTGGATGCGACGGAGCCCTGCGCAACGAGGACGTGCTCGCCGACACCCGAGCCCAGTACATCGAACGCGATGAATCGGTCGCCCGACTCCAGAGCCTCGACGCGCAGAAGCGCGCCGTTCGGCAGTCCGTCGATGCGTCGTGACGACCAGACGTTTCCCGTGACAACTGCGGCAATCATCAGCGCTCCTTTTCGAATAAGACCCCGAGTGCGCGTGCCTTCTCGCGAGCCAGCGGGGTTATCACTGCTTTGCGCCCGAGAACAAGGCGCGCACCGGATTCTGCAAAGCGAGCTATATGCCGCTCGGTCACCACACCCTCGTCGATACGGTGAACTGCCGATGTTGGTCCCGCTGCCTTCGAGCCGGGGGCGAGTGTGAATTTCAATCGGCCGGCACGCAGGTCTTGCCGCGATTTCGGATTCTCGAACAATTCCAGCAGCTTGAACACGAAGGTCTGCAGTTCGGCGCTGGTGCTCAGCCGCACTGCTTCGGTCTTGTTTCGATGAGAGCCAGCCGTCGGACCAGTCGGCGCCGGAGTGAGCTGAGGTGAGGCGGGCTTGCTCGGGGTGGGTTTACTCGGAGCGAGTTTATTCGGGACCTCAGGTGCGACTTCCCGGATGATCTCTCGAATCATAGTTCGAAGCTCTTCGGGCGGAGGCAATTTCATCAGAATTCACCTCCCAGAGCACTCTGAGCTGCCTCGGCGGCCTGCCGCACATCTGCTTCACTACCAGATAGGTACACTCGACCAGTTGCACCCATCATGCGAAAGTCGACCACCTTGACGTCGGCTGCCTTTTCCGCCTCGTTCGTCGCCAGGATCGCATATGAGGCAGGCTGAACTTCCAGAACGAACAGCGAATCTCCAGCCAGCACCATCGATCCGATCTTGTTGCGATTGATCAGGAAGGCATGCTGCGGTTCGATACTGGAAATGATCTTCGAAGCGAGAATTGTCGGCGAGATCGCAGAAGATCTGGTCGCCTCGAGTGCGTCCAGCGCCGCGTCTGCGGCAGACGTCACCGCCCCTGTTTCACCGTGAAATTCCAAGTACCCGAATTGCCTTTCGACAACCAACACGCCAGCCTGCACATCAGCGTGTTTGAGGGCAACGTCGGTAATGCCTTCGATATCGAGTCCTGGCGCAACCTCGATAATCTGAGCGGCAGAATCGGCCCGAGGAAGCGTTCCACGAATGAAGGTACCCAGATAGGACATCGTCTGTGGTTGCAGCCTGTCAATGAAAATGAACGATCGAAGTTCAGCCATGGGTCACCTCTTGTTCAGTTGGGAGAGTTCTTCGACGACTATCCGACGGAGCTCTGCGCGGAGCCGATCCGCATCTGTCGACGAGCCTCGAACAGGCGAGTCAGCGCGGATTGTCCGCGGAACCGATTTCGGCACAGCCACTCCCGACCCGGGGGCAGCATTCGAGGCGATGGGGTAAACCGGCACGGCGCCGGCCGGCACCTGCCAGATTTCGACACCCGAAAGATTCGCCATGCGGACACTTTCGTCCGAGTTGTAGGCGACGCGAGCCCAGTTCAGTAGATGCTTCGGCTCGAGATTGTCACCGATCGAACTGCGCCCGGCGAATCCGGTACCGATCGTCATTGATGGAGCCAGATTCGTGTCGAGTCCCGCGCTACCCGTACTGTTTCCGACGTTCACCGAAATACGCAGCACCGGCACCAGCGCCGCATAGTTCATGATCGTGTGCGAATTCTCGCTGTGAATCGCCGCAGAATGACCGGCGCCGGCGATACGGACCACTGCCCGCGCAGCTCGTACACCTCGATCAGCGTCAGGAACCCGCACCATCCCGATCACCGGTGACAGTTTCTCGTGCGCCAGAACCTCTTCCGAGCGAACAACATCGAACGGAGCTACGAGCAGTCTGGTTTTCGCGGTCAGCCGCAGTCCGATCTTGTCCGCGATCCACACTGCATCCTTGCCGACGACGTCCGTGTTGAGGTGCCCCTCGGGAAACATGTACTCGCGCAGTCGATTCACATCGTCGACATCCAGCAAGTGAGCCCCCGCACGCTGCATCTCGCGCGTCAAGCCATCCGCAACTGAATCCTCGGCGATGAGTACGGATTCGTTGGTGCACAGAAGAGAATTGTCGAAAGCCTTGCTGTCGACGATTCGTTGTGCGGCCAAACGCACATCCGCAGTGGCGTCCACGAACACAGGGACATTGCCGGGACCCACTCCTAGAGCCGGATTGCCCGACGAGTAAGCCGCGCGGACAACGCTGGACCCACCCGTTGCCACGATGACGTCGGTTCGATCGTCCGACATCAGCGCTTCCATCAACGGAATCGTCGGCTCGTCGACCACCTGAATGATGCCGTCCGGTGCGCCCGCTGCCACCGCTGCAGCACTGAGCATGTGCGCCGCATCCGCACACGACAGCTTTGCCCTCGGATGTGGTGCAACCACGATGGCATTTCGGGTCAACATCGCGATCAATACTTTGAAGTACACCGACGAAACAGGATTGGTAGTAGGAGTGAGGGCAAGCACGACACCGGCAGGGCGTGGAATCTCGACTATCTTGTCGAGCTCGTCCACCCTGGGGCTGACAAAATCTTGCCCACGGTAGAACTCGAGGATTCCGCGTGAGCAGGCCTGATTCTTCCGAACCTTGTCTGCAACCACGCCCATCCCCGTCTCGCGAACCGCCCATTCGGCATAGTGCCCAGACGCTTCGTATGCCGCATCGGCTACCGCCTGCGCAATTCGACCCACAGAGTCGGCGTCGTAGGTGGCGAATGACTCGGCGGCCCAAACGGCGCGTTCGAGCATATGTCCGGCAAAAGCCGTACTCATCAGATTGCCCTCCGGTCAGAGTTGTGAACGTCGTCGCGTGCTCGTCCGACAGCAACTTCAACGCGATCGAGGACGTCTTCGCATAGCTCACGCGACATCAGAATGCCTGGTTTGAACTGCAGCACACGCGGATCCAATGTCGAAAAGATCGCCCATACCCCCAGTTCGTACAACTGGCGCATCACGAACTTCGCCCCTTCGGGGTGGTCGAATCGCAAACCGAGGATCACTCCGTTCTGACGAATCTCGGCGAACCACCCGGGGTATTGATCTTGAATTCTGCGAAGCCCGGCACCCATGAGTTCGGATATGTAATGCACCATCGATCTCACCTGTGGGCGGGTGGTGATCTCGAGTGTCTTGAGCGCTGCGACACAACCGAGTTCGGCGCCACCGAACGTCGAGATGTGGCCGAAACCATCCTGCTCGAGCCACTGCCCCGCCCGATCACTGAGCAGCACAGCCGCGATCGGATAGATACCGCCTGAAATTCCCTTACCGGTCACCATGATGTCGGGATCGATCCCGTGCTTGGTGATACCCCACAGTTCACCGGTACGCATCAGTCCTGTCTGCACCTCGTCTGCGATGTACAGAGCGTCGTACGCTTCTGTCATCGCTTTGACCGCTTCGAGGTAGCCCGGCTCCGGTAGTGGAAATCCGTACGTCGCCGGAATCGTTTCCATGATCACCGCCGCAACGTCACGGCCAGACAAGGCCTTGTCCATTGCATCCAGATCACCGAACGGCACTTGAATGAACTCGTCCGGTCGATCCGCGAGGAAGAGCTTCGCGAACCGATCGTCACCGGTGCCTACCGCAAGTCCGGTATGACCGTGATAAGCCTTCACGATCGATACGATCTTTCTCTTCTGCGTTGCATGCCGAGCACTTTTGAGCGCGATATCGATCGCCTCTCCACCTCCGGACGCGAACGCAACCTTCGTCAGACCTGCAGGAGCCGTCTGGACCAATGCTTCAGCGAGTGCGGTGCGCGCGACCGAGGGAAAGTGGTGGTTTCCGATGTCGAACAGCTCGAGTCCCTCGGCAACTGCCGCCACTACCTCCGGATTTCGATGCCCGAGGTTGTAGGTGCCGCCATTCAAATGAAGGTCGATGAGGCGGCGGCCCTCCATATCCCACAGCACGTAACCCTCGCGTCGGCCGATGACCAGATCGATGCCACTGTCGGTCCAGAACTGAGTCTTGTCGGGGTTCCAGTACCGTTTGGCCTTCTCCAGCACTTCGCTCTTGGAATCGAAGCTGAATGAGCCGTAGTCGTACATATCCCACCTGTCCTGACTCTGGCCCGATTCGTTCGGGCTTTCGACTCTCTGCGTACATGTAAATCATTAATGGTCCGACCAATAAAGTCAATGGCACGGGTGGGAAAATGTTGAATCTTCTGATCGTACGACTCAATAGTGCTGCACGCCATCGCTATTCGAACGTCAACCGGCCTTCTCGCAACGAGACATGCCCTCCATATCGCGATTGGTCATACCAAATGAAAATCAGTTGATCGAAGGTTCAGCTTCCGGTTCCGATTCGGGTGTGTCGTCCAAGACGATGCGTCCGATTCGGGCGTATCGCTCGGGAGCCCGGTACCTGTACCAAACGGCGACGAGCATTCCGAAAAGAAACAGTCCGCCCACGATGTACGGACTCAAGCGGAACAGCAGGGTATCCGCAGCAGCACCCGCCGCGAAACTGCGGTTCTCCCATAAGAGGTACACCACGTACAGCATTCCCAACCCGCCGAGGAGGGGAGCCAGAAGAGTTCGAAACCAGTTGGCCGTTTCCGGATGGTTCCTGGAAACATGGAAATAGCCGATGACTGCAAAAGCGCAGAGCGACTGAACAATCAGGATTGCCATCGTACCGAGAATCGCCAACAACCCGAATAGGTGGATGTACGGATCCATCCCGGCAACCGCGAAGGCGATCACAATCGCAGTGGCCATGACCGTCTGGACGAACGACGCGATGTGTGGCGACCCGTGCACGGGGTGGGTTCGACCAACGGAGCCTTCGGAACCGGGAATCAGACCCTCACGCCCCAGCGCATAGATATATCGAGATGCGCACTGATGGAAGGCCATTCCGCACGCGAATGACCCTGAAATGAGTAGTACCTCGAAGACACTAACGGCCCAGCCACCGACGAAATCACGTGTCGGACCGAAGAATATCTCACTGGAAGTCGAGGAATCCTGCGCCAGCTCGATGGCCCGGGCCGGACCGGTGCCGGCGATGGCCATCCAGGAAACGAATACGTAGAACAGTCCAATTCCCAGAACTGACAGGAGAATTGCGCGCGGAATGATTCGTTTGGGGTCGCGCGACTCCTCGCCATACATTGCAGTCGACTCGAAGCCTACCCACGACCAGAAGGCGAAGAACAGTCCGATACCTGCCACTGCACCGCCGACGCCTGCCGCAGGCTCGAATGCATTCACCGGGTTGATCGAAGACACTGCGAAGCCGTCCGGACCACCGCCGTGAACGAGCACTGCAACGGCCATCAGTCCCAACATCAAGATTTCTGTTACCAGAAAAGCTCCCAAAACCTTTGCAGCCAAATTGATATCAAAGTAGGAGAGGATCGCGTTGGCCGCGAGCATCACCAAAGCGAACACGATCCACGGAACGGATATGCCGGTGTACTTCTCCACCGTGCTGTGCGAGAAGAAGCTGAAGATGCCGACGAGGGATGCCTCGAACACCACGTACGCCATCGTGATGATCGTCCCCGAGGCCATCCCGAGTACCCGTCCCAGCCCATGACTGATGAATCCGTAAAAGGCCCCGGTTGCGGTGATATGGCGTGCCATCGCTGCATATCCGACTCCGAAGAGGCCAAGCACGATGGTCGCCACCAGGTACCCCGCCGGAGCGCCACTGCCGTTGCCGAAGCCGATAGCAATCGGAACGTTCCCGACCATGGCAGTAATCGGCGCAGCGGTCGCCACAGCCATGAAAACCACACCTGCGAGGCCGACTGAATTCTTCTTCAGACGTTGGACCGGCTGACCAGACTTGTTCTCACCGGCGGCGGCCGCACCGTCGGCCTCGGATACATCGGTCACGACGAAGGTCCTCTCAGTATTTGCCGAACAGATTCGACGACTCGAACTGCGACCTGCTGCCGCAGCGCACCTTGCGATCGACTGAGTGTGACACACCTAACATACCAAAACAAGACTTGTTTGAACCTTTTATATGGCTATGTACTGCGGTTATATCAATTGGATTGAATTTTGGTATGGCTGTTGGTTGAGGAAAATCAGTATTTGGTCCAACTTTCACAAGGCTCACCTGGAAGGGGCAACCGCTCGGCCCCCGCCAAGACGCAAGAAGCTCCGATCAACCGCCCACCATGCGATAAGCTGCCGAAACAGACCGCAGCGGCTCCAGCAGTGTGCGGGATTGGCGAATGGGTGATGGACGTGCCGCACTCCGGCGCCGGGGCGGGAGGCGATTCCGATGACGACTGGTATGGGCGGGCCGGTAGCCGAGCAGGTTCGCCGAAAGATACTGAGCGACATAAGTTCCGGGATTCTCAAACCCGGGGATCGTCTCCCGAGCGAGCGAGAACTGGCCGAGCACTTCCAAGTGAGCCGATCCACATTGCGGGGCGTTCTGACAGGTCTGTGCCAGGCAGGAATCACGCATCGCATACCAGGTCGGGCGGGAGGCACCTTCATCGCGCAGCGGAAATTCGAGCGCGACCTTGATCGAGTCGACGGGTTGCCGTCCTATCTCGCTAGACAGGGGATGACATCCGGTTCACAGGTACTGTCGGCTGTCCTACAAAACCCTGAACAGTCGATTCGAATCCGACTCGGCCTCGACGACGAAAGCTCACTGGCGTTCAGCATCCTCCGATTGCGATTTGCCGACGGAACTCCATTGTCGATAGAGCAGGCATGGCTCCCCGCTCAACGCTTCCCCGGGCTACTGGAGCGGCCATTGGGTGGCTCCGTCTACGAGCTTCTACGAAGTGAGTACGAAGTCGAGGTCGTGAGCAGCGAGGAAAGACTCGAAGTAGCCTCGGCGACACCGGAAGAGGCTCGATTGCTTTCCGTTCACACCGACGCGCCACTCATTTCGATTCAGCGAACCGCGCGGGACGCGGCCGGCGCAATCATCGAATGTTCGAACGACCTGTTCCGAGCCGACCGCACCCAGATCCTCGTTCGCTCGGCCGGTCACGGGATACGTGCCGAATCGGACAATCCTGATTCGGGGGTAGAACTCAACCTCATCTATTGAGCCAACCCCCGACCGAACCCTCGAGGCCGTACCCCTCAGGTACTAAAGCGGCATCAAGTTGTGCTTGCGCGGGTTCTTGAAGATCGTCTTGTCCTTGAGCAACTTCAGAGCCTTGCGGATTTCGAGACGCGTCTGCGAAGGCTCGATCACCGCGTCGATGTATCCGCGCTCAGCCGCGATGTACGGCGTCGCGACGAACTCGTTGTAGAAGTTGATCAACTGAGCACGCACCGCGGGTGCGTTCTCTCCCGCCTCGGCGAGCTGACGACGTCCCATGATGTTGACGGCACCCTCGGCACCCATCACGGCGATACGAGCGGTCGGCCACGCGAGGTTGATGTCGGCACCGAGCTGCTTGCAACCCATGACGGCATAACCGCCGCCGTACGCCTTACGAACCACCACAGTCACCTTCGGGACAGTGGCTTCGATGTACGCGAACAGGAAACGCCCGCCGCGCTTGATGACACCGACCTTTTCCTGATCGACGCCGGGAAGAAAGCCTGGTGTGTCGACGACAAAAACGAGCGGGATGCTGAAAGCGTCGCACAGGCGCACAAAATGGGCAGCCTTGTCGGAGCTGTCCGCATCGAGGGCGCCACTGAGGTACGTGGGCTGGTTGGCCACGACACCGACGGGCAGGCCGTCGACGCGGGAGAACCCGGTTATCACGTTGTGCGCGACCTGGGCTCCGATTTCATGGAAGGTTCCGTCGTCGAAGATCCGCAGAATGATGTCGTGCATGTCGTAGCCGGCATTGTCGGCATCCGGCATGAAGGCGTTGAGTTCGAGATCCGACTCGGTGATCTCGGGTTCGAGACCCGGGTTGATCAGCGGCGCCTTCTCCGTGCACGAGGACGGCATGAAGCTCAGGTACTCACGCACCCAGTCGAATGCAGCCTTCTCGTCGGGAGCGACGTGATGGATGTTTCCGTACTCCGCCTGCTTCCGCGCTCCGCCCAGATCCTCGAGGCTGACCTCTTCGCCGGTGACCGACTTGATGACGTCGGGTCCGGTGACGAACATGTACGACTCTTCGGTCGCGACCACGACGTCGGTGTTGATCGGTGCGTACACGGCACCGCCGGCGCACTTACCGAGGATGACCGAGATCTGTGGGCAGACGCCGGACAAGGGCTCCTGACGTGAACCCATGTTGGCGTACCAGGCCAATGAGGAAACGGCATCCTGGATTCGAGCTCCACCGGAATCGTTGATACCGACGACCGGGCAGCCCACCTTCAGTGCAAAATCGTTGACGGCTGCGACCTTACGGCCGAACATCTCTCCGGCGGCACCGCCGAACACAGTCTGATCGTGCGCGAACACGGCAACCGGACGCCCGTCGACAGTTCCGTGACCGGTCATGACGCCGTCGCTGTACGGGTTGTCCTCGCCCGCCATCTTCACCAGGGCGCCGACCTCGACGAAGCTACCGGGATCGAGCAACATGTCGATGCGCTGGCGCGGCGTACTGTGCCCTGCTGCATCGCGCTTCGCAATGGCCCGAGCCGAGCCGGGTTCCTTTGCCTTCTCCAACTTTTCGCGGAGTTCAGCGAGCTTCTCCGCGGTGGTTGTCGTCACTTCTGAACTCCGGTTTCCGCTGCTTTGGTCTGAGCTGTCTCGATCTGGGCCAGCTTGGTGGTGAGGTCTGCCGCAACCTTCGCGATGTACGGCTCGTCGACGATCTGCAGGTGGTCCCCGCCGATGTAGACGACCTCGAGGTTCTTCACGTAGTCACCCCAACCACCATCTGCCTTGCGGGTCTTGAATGCAGGCTCGAGCGTCATCAACTCGTCGTGGTACTTGTCGGCCATGTAGAGCACGACGTCGCCGTCGTAGCTGCTGAACTCGGCCGTCTGGATGGCGCGGTTGTCCAACCACGACGTCCGCTGATGCTCGATGATGCCGCCGGGAATCTTGGCGCCGCTCATCTTGATCATGTCCATCAAGATCTGGATCTGATCTTCGTCCGCTTCGGTGGAGGCCAGAACGTCAAGCGGCAGCGGAACATCCAGGTTGTAGGTGCGCTTGGCGAACTTGCCGTAGCGCTCCCAACGCTTGCGTCGTTCCGCCTCGGTGTCCGGCACGACCTCGCCGGCCATGACGGTGTCGAGAAGTCCGACCACACGCACGTCGGCGCCCTGCTCACGCAGCAACTTCGCGACCGCATACGACATCACGCCGCCGAACGACCAGCCACACAGTACGTACGGTCCGTCGCCCTGGATCTCACGCAGCAGCGGAACGTAAGCAGCAGCACGGGTTTCGATCGAGCCCTCGACCCGCTCGAACCCGTACATCGGCGTGCCGGCGGGCAGGCGCTTGAGCAAAGGCTCGTACGTCACCGTCGAACCACCGGCAGCATGGAAGACGAATACCGGTACGGCAGTGGAACCTTCGGGACGGGCACGCAGAGTGCGTACGAGTCCGTCGATCTTGCCGTCGTCCTCGAGGTACTGGCGCACGACGTCCGCGAGCTCTTCGATGGTGGTGGAATCGAGAACGTCGTCGAGAGTGATCTCGCCGCCCGCACGCTCGGAAAGCCGAGCAGCAAGCTTCTCGGCGACCTCGTCACCGACGATCGGCAGATCGTTGAAAATACCCTTGGCGGACTTCCCGGTGACGACGGCCCACGTCGCAAACGTCAAGCGCTCGGCCGCATCTCGCGGCGGAACATCGGAGCCGGCATCGTCGGCAGTTCCGGCTCGAGAAGGATCGGAAGGCGCAGCAGCAACCGGAGCAGTCGCCGGCAGTTCCACCGACTCCTCAGCGGGAGCAGCGTCCTCGTCAGCCGCATCGGCCGCCAACTTCTCGGCAGCCTGCTTGTCGGCCATCGCCTGAACCTCTTCGCGATTGTCGATCGCGTAGCGCAGGTACTTGTTGACCTCGTTGAGGCTCGCGTCCTTGACTGCCTGGAGCTGGAGCTGCGGAATGTCGAACTCGTACTCGACGCGGTTCTTGATACGCATCGCCATGAGCGAATCGAGACCCAGTTCGATGAGCGGAACCTCGGCCGGAAGATCTTCCGGCGAGTACCCCATCGACTCGGCCACAACGATCTTGAGGCGATCGTCGAGGCTCTGCGAACCGTTCGGATCCCACTTGTCTCCGGCGTCTTCGACGACCTCGGCCAGGGTTTCCATCGGCGCGCTGGTCTTGACCGGCGCGCTGACGACCAGCTCGGGCAGCGGCTCACCGGACGTGACGACGGCGTCGAACAGCAAACGGAACGTAGCGCCCTCACGAGCATGCACCTGCACCGACGCTCCACCCGGGTGCGGGTTGAGAGTTGTCGTCAGGGTCGCAGCGCCGGCCAGTTCACCGTGCGGAACGGCAGCGGTGAGAGCGACATCCGAGAGCACCTGTCCGGCAGCAGCGCTCACGAGCACAGCCAAATCGGTGACGGCGGATGCGTCGACCTCCCACACGTGGCGGCCGTCGGGCAGAGCGACGTGCGAACCGGGTACGCGAGCCGAACCGCCGGCACTGACGCGAATGTCGAGCCAGTACGGCTTACGCAGGAATGCAGTACGCGGAACCGAGGCGAAATCGCCTGCAGGAAGCAAGGACTCGAGGTTCACGGCATGGCCGTGCACGTACAGCTGTGCGAGAGCGGCAAGCACACCCGCGGACTCGTCTTCCTTACGCTTGAGCGTCTGGATGAGTTCCATGTCGTGCAGGCCCGAATCGAACGCGGTAGCCGCCACCGACATCAGCGTCACCGGGTTGGGTGCAAGCTCGACAAAAGTGGTGTGGCCGTGGGCAACTGCACCGCGTACCGCATTGGTGAAGTACACGCTGTGGCGAAGGCCCTTGACCCAGTACGCCTCTTGATGGATCGGCTCGTGACCGGGACGGTAGAAGGTGTCCTTGTCGACGGACGAGTAGACGCCGAGCTTCAACGTGGTCGGCTCGATACCGGCCAACTCCGCGGCAAGCTCGCCGAGCAGCGGATCCACCTGTGAAGTATGGCTGGCACCCTTGGTCTGCAGGACACGCGCCATCTTGCCGTCGGCCTCGGCGGCCGCGACGATCGCCTCGATGTCCGGCTGCGGTCCACCGATCACCGTGTGCGTCGGAGCTGCGTAAACGCAGACCTCGAGCTTGGGATACGTGGGCAGCAGCGCCTCGATCTCGGATGCGCTGTACTCGAGCAGTGCCATCAGACGGATGTCGTCACCGACGAGTGCGCCCTCGGCCTCACCCATCAGCCGTGAACGTGAACAGATCACGCGCACAGCGTCTTCCAGGTTCAGACCACCGGACACGTATGCGGCAGCGGCCTCACCCATCGAGTGCGGAACCACGGCTTCGGCTTCAGCGCCGTGGTGACGCAGCAATGCGGCCAGACCGACCTGGATGGTGAAGATTCCCACCTGTGCGGTCTCGACGTTGTACTCGATCGCATCGTCGAGGAACATCTCGACCATCGAGTAGCCGGCCTCGTCCTGGATCAGCGCATCGACCTCGTCGACGGCTGCCTTGAAAGCCGCGTTCTCCGTGTAGAGCTGCTTGGCCATCTTGCGGTGCTGCGAGCCGAAGCCCGAGAACACCCACACCGCGCCCTTGGGCGACGGCGAGTCGGCCGAGAAGACTCCTTGAGCCGGCTTGCCTGCGGCGACGGCGCGCAGCGAGCTGATGGCCTCGGACCGCGTCTTCGCCAGAACAGCGGCGCGCGAGCGTCCGTGGTTGCGACGCGCGAGTGTGCGGGCAACGTCGGCGAGGGGCGTCTTGCTTCCCTCTTCGGTTTCGAGCCAGTCGGCCAGATCTGCAGCTGCGCGGCGACGACGCGAAGGCAGCGCACCGGACACAGCCAGCACAACGGTGCTCTCGTCCTCTGCTGCCGGTTCGTCAACTACCGGGGCATCCACGACTGGTTCATCGACTGCCACGTCGGCGGGCACGTATTCCTTGACCACGACGTGCGCGTTGGTTCCGCCGAAACCGAAACCGGAAACACCGGCGACGGCCTTGCCGGTGTAACGCGGCCAGTCGGTGGCCTCGGGCGTCACCTGCAGGTGCGACTTCTCGAAGTCGATGTGCGGGTTCGGGCCCAGGTAGTTGATCGTCGCGGGAATCTTGTTTTCCTGCATCGCCAGAACGACCTTGATCAGGCCGGCGGCGCCCGCAGCTGCTTCCAGGTGCCCGAAGTTGGTCTTCGCACTACCGAGCAGAGCCGGCTTGTCGTCGTCACGGCCACGACCGACGACACGGCTGAGCGCGTCGGCCTCGATGGGATCACCGAGATCGGTACCCGTTCCGTGCGCCTCGATGTAGTCGACTGTGGTCGGCAAGATTCCGGCGTCGCGGTACGCGAAACGCAACACGTCGGCCTGGGCGTCAGGGTTGGGCGCGAGCAGACCGTTGGAACGGCCGTCCTGGTTGACCGCGGATCCGGCGATCACCGCGAGGATGGAATCGCCGTCACGCTCGGCGTCTTCGAGACGCTTGAGCACGACGAGTCCGCCACCCTCACTGCGAACGATGCCCTGAGCGTGTGCGGAAAATGCACGCAGTTTTCCGTCGGGAGCGAGCATCCCGGTCTGATCGAAACCGAGGGTTCCGGGAGGGGCCAGCAGCATGTTGACGCCACCGGCCAGCGCGATGTTGGAATCACCACTGCGCAGCGAACGCACAGCCTCGTGAACGGCAACCAGCGAAGACGAGCACGCGGTGTCCAGAGCGATGGACGGTCCACGGAAGTCGAAGAAGTACGAAACCCGGTTCGCGACGATGGCCGTCGACGTTCCGGTCAGTGCGTACGGGTGCGCCGTCGTCGGATCACTGACCGCGAGCAACTGGTAATCGTTGGCGGAACTGCCGATGAAAACACCGACCTGCTTGCCCTTGAGCCCGCTGGCCGGAATGCGCGCGTGCTCGAGCGCTTCCCACGCGAGTTCCAGGGCGAGGCGCTGCTGCGGATCGACGTTGACGACCTCGAGCGGAGACATCGCGAAGAACTCGGCGTCGAAGCCCTTGACGTCGTCGAGGTACCCGCCCTTGGTGTTGGCGTTCTCGACCGCGGCCTTGATGGCGGGATCCGACATGAACTCGGCCCAGCGGTCCTCGGGGAGGTCGCTGATGCCGTCGCGTCCGGCCGCCAGCATTTCCCACATGTCCGAAGGCGTGTGCCCGGCACCGGGGAATCGTGTGGACAGTCCGACGATGGCGATGTCGTGGGCGTCCGTCGTGGCGCCTGAGACGTAGTACGACGCGTCGACGGTCTCCTCCGGCGCCTCGGGCTCACCTTCGATGATCCGAGTAGCCAGCGAGGCGATGGTGGGGTGTTGGTAGACGATCGTGGCGGTCAGCGTGACACCGAGCAGATCCTCGATGTCTCCGCTCAGAGCAACTGCGTCCCGCGAGGCGAGTCCGAACTCGTCCAGCGGCCGGTCGTCCACAATCGTCGACACCGGCTGACCGGTCGCGTCGGCGATCCAGTTGCGAAGCCACTCACGCAACTGCGCGACACTCATCTCGCTCACAACGTCTTTGCTCTGCGCACCATCTTGTTCAACCATCAACTCACCAAGCCACCGATCATGAAGGGACTGCTCCTCAAACGCTATCGGGGAATGCGGTCTGCTGATAGCCGCCTCGCAACGTTCCCTCGATATAACTCGCCTTACACGCGCGGCGAGCGATCTTGCCGCTTGACGTACGCGGAATCGAACCCGCGGGGACGAGCAGGATGTCTCGGGCCGTAACACCGTGACGGGAAGAAATCGCCGCACGCACAGTGTCCGCGATCGGCTGCGGATCGGCCTTGCCTGCGCCGGGAGCACGCTCGGCCACGATGACCAACTGCTCCGAGGAATCGTCGTCGTCGAACTTCAGACCCGAGTGTGTGTTGGAGAACACGACAGAAGGCAGCTGGTTGGCCGGCACGGCAAACGCAGCGATGAAGCCGGGGCGCAGGGCGGGGCTGGCTTCCTGAGCCGAAGCCTCGAGGTCCTGCGGGTAATGATTGCGACCGTCGACGATCACGAGGTCCTTGACGCGGCCGGTGATGTACAGCTCGCCGTCGACGTAGACGCCGAAGTCGCCGGTACGCATCCAGTTGGCATCCGCCGGCGTGCCCTCGGTGTGGCTGTCTTCACTCAACCGATTGTCCAGCTTGTTGTGGAAGGTCTCCGCCGTCTCGTCGGGGCGACCCCAGTAGCCGATGCCGATGTTCTCGCCGTGCAACCAGATCTCGCCGACGTGATTGTCGGGGACCTCGGTCAGAGTTTCGGGATCGACGATCGCCGCCCACTGACTGCGCGAGACGTACCCACAGGAGACCTGTGCGATGGCGTTCTCGGAGTACTGGTCGACGATGACCATGCGGCCCTTGTTGAGTTCCGTGCGGTCGACGTAGATGACCTTGGCCTCGTCGGAATGCTTGGTCGAGGAGACGAAGAGCGTCGCTTCGGCCATGCCGTACGACGGCTTGATCGCAGTCTTGGGCAGACCGTACTGAGCAAAAGCGTCGTTGAACTTGCGCATCGACGACGTCGTGACCGGCTCACTGCCGTTGATCAGGCCGATGACGTTGCTCAGGTCCAGGGTCTCGCCGTCCTTCGGCAGGCCGCGCGCGGCAGCGTGCTCGAAAGCGAAGTTGGGAGCGGCGGCGAAGGTGCCTGCGCCGTCGGAAACCGCAGCCAGTTCCTTGATCCACCGGTACGGCCGCTGCACGAAAGCGCGCGGGCTCATGATGGTGATGTACTTGCCGCCCAGAGCAGGCAGGATGACCGTCAGCAGGCCCATGTCGTGGAACAGCGGCAGCCACGTGACGCCGCGTGAGTCCTCGTTGAGTTCGATGGAGTCGACCATCTGCAGCGCGTTCGTTCCGACAGCGCGGTGGGTGATCTCCACGCCGGCGGGAACTCGGGTCGAACCGGAGGTGTACTGCAGGTACGCGATGTCGTCGAGTTCGATGTCGGGACGAACCCACGTTTCACCGACGGTGTCGGGAATCGCGTCGACGGCGATGATGCGCGGACGCTCGGCAGCGGGAAGCGAGCGGAACAACTGACGAACACCGGCAGCCGACGAAGCGGCAGTCAGAATCGCAGTCGGCTTGCAGTCACCGAGAACAGCGTGAAGACGGTCGGTGTGGCCGGGCTCGTCCGGATCGAAGAGCGGCACCGCGATGGAACCTGCCTGAATGGCGGCAAAGAACGAAATGACGTAGTCGAGCCCCTGCGGCGCAAGAATCGCGACACGGTCGCCACGCTTGGTGACCTGCTGCAAACGGGCTGCAACAGCGCGCAGACGCACACCGAACTGCTCCCAGGTCAGCTCCAGGGCTTCACCGTCACGCTCGCGTGAGTAATCGATGTACCGATACGCGAGCTCGTCCGCGTTGACACGCGAGTGTTGCTCGACGTAGTCGACCAGCGTGAAGCCTGGTTGCAGGCGGATCTGGCCCTTCTCGTCGAGAAAGCCATCGAACAGCGCGTTCATTCCATCTCCTCCGAAGCGATCACACAAGCACTGTCTTTCATGCCTGCGCCCCAGACTTCCTTCGCTCTCTCGGGTCCATCTTCGATCAATCGAATCGCACTTTGTGCGCAACTCACCTGAATCACTTCATCGATCCCAAACCATCGATATGTTACAGATTCGCATCGTCCGTATTCTCCGGCCTACTCGCCCGCCAGTAACGGGATGATCGGGGCGAACGCTTCCATCTGCGTCGGGAAGACCCCGACGTACGACATCGACGTCTTCTCACGGACCAGTCGAATCTGGTCTGCGATTTCCTCGAAAGTGCCCACAGCCAGGTATGGAGAGTTCAGCAACTCCTCCACGCTCAGCTTACGATCCACTTCGATGTTCGGCGGAAAACCTTGGTCCAGAGCGGCGATTGCCATCTCGGCAGCCTGCTCTCGATCGTCGGTGATCATGATCATGGTGATGGTCCAGTTGAGTTCGATCTCATCGAAACGCTCGCCGGCAGCTTCGCGGATCCGCTCGACACGTTCGATGGTCTTTTCCATCGTGATTCCGGAGAGCAGAAGCCGCCCGTCACGGTTGGTCGGTGTGGCGACCGAGATGATGTCCGCGTACTTCGCGGCGAGAGCGAGCATCTTCGGTCCGCCGCCACCGACGATGATCGGCGGCCGCGGGCCCTGCCGCGGTCGCGGGCTGCCCTTGAGGCCACGCACCTGATAGTGCTTGCCTTCGAAAGTGCATTCCTGCCCGCGCAGCAGTGTGTCGAGAATCTGCAGAGACTCCTCGAGTTTCTCGATGCGAACGCCGGGGCTTTCGTATGCGATGCCGCCCTTGTCGAACTCTTCCTTCATCCAGCCTGCGCCGATACCGAGTTCGAGTCGACCACCGGACAGCACGTCGATAGTCGCCGCGTCCTTCGCGAGCACAGCAGGATGACGGAAGCCGTTGGCCAACACGGCAGTGCCCAGACGGATCTTGTCCGTGGCCACTGCGAGCGCTCCCAGAGCGGCGATCGGTCCGACCTGATTACCCAGGTGGTCCGGAATCATGAACGAGTCGTAGCCGAGTTCCTCGGCCTTCTGCGCAAGCTTGACGAAACGTCGCGCACCACCCTCTTCGGCGTTGCCCTCGCCACCGGCCGCAAACCGGAATTTGCGTAGGGCATCGCTGCCGTGGGTGGAACTCATATAGCGATTCTCCTGTGATGGACACGTACGTCGTACTCGGACTTCGAAACCGGACAAATCGAACCTACTCGCCAGTCACTTACGTGACAGCACTGTAGAGGACGCCCCCGGACCGTGCAGCACTCTACCGGGACCAAACGAGCAGATTACCCGCGAGCGAACTCCCGAGACGCCCGATTGTGACGAATCAACAGTGCGGCGGTGACTCAACTGTGGGGCGGTGTCGGTGCGGCGTCGATCTTCTCCGCAGCCCACTGTGCCATCCATTGGGTGGCCGTCGTGCCGTTCGGATCGACTTGGAAGGAGTTGTACATCGCGTGCACAGGGTTGTTGTAGTACTCGAGAAGCCGCGGCGCCGAACTCAACCAGTTGGTCGGATTGAGAGCGGCGGCCGGAGCGTCGCAGATACCGTCGCTCGGCGCGCATATCTGATAAGTCCGGTCGTTGAGGTCGCCGAATCCGCCTGGCCTCGGGCCGGTCATCGTGAGACCGGGAAGCTTCAGCCCGTTCAGCGACAGCTCGGCGCCGACACCGGCAACGCTCGGGCCAACCGTGTTCCCGAACGCCGGATCGCGCCGACCGTCGGCAATCAAGCCCACGCCCAGAACCAGATCGGCAGGCACCGCGCCGGTACCGTCGCCGATACTCGCGGCGACGTCACCCGCGATCACCGCGCCCTGGGAAAATCCGGTCAGGACGTAGCTCGTGAGCGGGCACTCGGCGTGCCGCTTCATCAGAAAGTCGTTAGTGGCAGCAGTTCCCGCAGCCCGGCTGTTGTTGTAGGACTGCTGTCCGTCCGGCGGGATCGCAACCGGATTCGAAAACTGTGCGACGTAAGGAACGGTGTAGACGTCGGCCCTCGAACTATCGAACTTCTCCTGAAGAGGACGGGTCACGTTCAGCATCAACGACGCCGGATTGGCCGTCGGGTTGTACGGGTCGTCGGTAGCGCTCGACTCCCACGTACCCGGTATGGCTACTACCTGGACATCGGGGCAACTGGCCGGCTGAGACACCGGCGGCTCCGGACTCGGCGGGATCGGAGTCGGCGAAGGCACCCGCCCGGCCAGGATGTACCAACCGCCGATCACGACCGCTGCGACCACAAGAATGATCAGCAGCGGGATCAGGCACCCACGACGCTTTCCAGACCTCGCCATGACCCGCGCCTACTTGCAGTAGGTGGTGTTGGCGACGTCGATATAGATCTGAGCGTTCGCACCTGCCTGCTCGGGAGTGATCTGCTTGCCTTCCGCCGACGCTTCCTGGCCGACGAAGGCAGTCACGAAGGTCAGGACCTCGTCGTCGGTCTGAGGACCGGCAGCGCAGATGTAATTGGCCGTGTTGACGGCGATGCTTCCGTCACCGGCTGGGGTGATGCCCTTCGCCTTCAGTCCGTCGAGGAACTTCTGTGCCTCTGGACTGACCTCGACGACTGTGGGGCCTGGGAAGCCTTCGATGCTCTGCGGCTGCTCCGGCGGCGCAGTGGCTGCTGCTCCTGGACTGGTGGGCGCAGCCGACGCCGTCGTGGTCGCAGAGGCGGACGCAGACGCCGAACCGCTCGAGGACGAAGCCGCAGCGGACGTCGTGGTGACCGGATTGGAGGTTGCAGTGGAGTCGTCACTACCGCACGCGACAAGCGCGCCGCCCGCGGCGAGCGCCAAGGCGCCGACCGCGATCGCGCGTGCACAAGTGTTTCGGTTACCCGAGAAAAGCGACATCAATGTCCGTCCTTGCCTTCAGTCGAAAGTCCATCAACAGGTTACGCAACGCACGCGGGCGGGCACCGATCCGTGATCGGGCCCGCCCGTCGTGCACCACTGTGAGTTAGTGAACTTCTGTCTTGTCACCGATCACCGTGATGTAGCCGAACTGGAAGTTCTGCTGGACACCACCGGGGATGTCGAATTTGTCACTGATCGGGAATCCGAGGCGGCCGCCCTCGTATCCGACGCTCTTCCAGCCGTCGAAGAGCGGGCCGTTCTCGACGGACCATGCACCGGTGCCGGGGCTCCAGTAGATGTTGCCGCCCTCGAACTCGGTGAAGCGTCCGTTGTCCTTGATCGGAACCTCGTTCGACTTCGGGAATCCGAGCCAGCCGTTTTCCCAACCGAGTTCGCCGTACTTGCCCATGATCATTCCGAGAACCGCGTGAGTTCCGTTGGCGCTGCTGTACATCGCGCCGATCTCGAATCCCTGAACCTTGCCCGGCTTGCCGGGCGTCGCGATCTCGTCGGCGGTCGGGTAGCCGAGCGGGCCACCTTCCCATCCCTGTGCGGACCACTCGGCGAGGATGTCGCCGCTGACGGGGTGAGCGCCGGTCTGCGGGGTCCAGTAGATGGAGCCGTTCTGGAAGTGGTTGAAGCGTCCGCGTCCGTCGGGGGTACCGAGTTCGGGAGTACGCGGGAAGCCGAGCGGGCCGGCCGCTGCTCCGGTGTTCATGTACGCGCCGGCGATACGACCGGCGACAGGCTGGGCGCCCGTTCCACTGGTGAAGTAGATGCGACCGTTGCGGAAGTCCTGTGCCAGGCCACCCGCGACGGTGTACTCGGGGGTGATGCAGTCGCCGATCCAACCGTTGGCTGCGGCCGTCGCACCGATCTCACCCGAAGTGCCGCAAGCCGGCTTCTCGACCTCGACGCCGATGGCGTTGGCCAACTGCGGCCACAGCTGATGAAGCTCGAACTGCCAGTACGGCCACGAGTGGGTTCCTGACGGGCGGTAATTGACCTGCGCGGGGATGCCGAGCTGGTTGAGCTTGGTCGCGAAGGTCTGCGAGGTCAGGCGAGCGAGGATCTCGAGGCCCATACCTGCGTAGTTGGTGCTGACGCCGGGAATTCCCGACGGCTGGTCGTACGGGCCGGTCGTACCGCTACCACTCGAGACGTACAGGCTGACGCCCTTGAGCTTCTCGGCGAGCGCATACGGATCGTGTGCAGCCCACTGCGCGTTGGACGGCGGTCCCCACATCGCGGCGGAGTTGTATCCACCGGCGTCGGTCATCGCGAACTGGATTGCCTGAGGCATGCCGAGCGAAGTGGTGGTGAGGATGCCGGACAGCGAAGCCGCGAACTTGAAGAAGCCGGGGTTACGCGCCGTGAGGAACATCGCGGACGTTCCGCCCATCGACAGTCCGACGACACCGCGCGTCTGCGTGGTCCGCCAGTCCTTTTCGAGGATCGGGGGCAGTTCCTTGGTCAGGAACGTCTCCCACTGGTAGTTCTTGCCGTTGTCGGGCTCGAGCCAGTCGGAGTAGAAGCTGGACTGACCGCCGACGGGAAGAATGACGTTGACGTTCTTGTCCGCGTAGAAGGACTCGGCGTCGGTTTCGTAGGTCCAGGCGTTCTCGTTGTCGGTCGCGCGAAGACCGTCGAGCATCCAGACCGAGGGGAAGCTGGCCGACGGATTGACGTTCCAATCGCGAGCCAAGAGGATCTGCACCTGAATCGGGGTGCCCATCGCGGGAGAGTTCACCCACAGCGCGACGCGACGCTCACTGAGCCAGTCGACCTTCGTGACCGCTGCGCCGGTGGGGTTCTGGGTCACGGCCGGTGCGGCCTGAGCAGGTGCCGGCGCGGCTGCCGCGGTTCCGGCCGTCGTCAAGCCCGCGGCGATCGGCAGTACCAGCATCGCTGCCAGTGCGCCGACGACCTTTGTCCGGAAGGTTGCCCGGGACCGGCGACGGTCCTCCGTGGCAAGGCCTACTCGCATGAGCTCACTCTCTTTCCTTACGTTCGGTCCGCGCGTCGATCGTGTAGCCGCCTGAGCAGCCAGACCCCCGTTGAAACTATTTCTACACGCAAACGATCCCCGCTTGGGGTAGCCGCGCTGTTACTGGTGGTGCAATTGTTACTGACCTCTGGCGATCGTGCAGCGCCTGAATACACAAGTGCCGTCCCGGTTTCCCTTGGAGGGAGTCCGGAACGGCACTGGTGAAGTGACTAGGTCACGGGATGGCGCACGATCACCAAGCGTTCATGGTGTCGAGGATCTGGCCGCGAGCCTTCCACAGCTCTGCCGACCAGTACGGCCACGAGTGCGTGCCGTTGGACGGGAAGCTGTAGGTGGCCGGGATACCCAGCGAGTTCATGCGGATCTGGAATGCACGGGTGTTGACCAGGGCGAGTGCTTCGAGGCCCATGCCGTTAGCCGTGTTGTAGTAATCGATCGGTGCGCGCGGGTGGTCGTATTCACCGGGCAGGCCGCTTGCCGACGAGATGTACATCGACAGGCCCTGCAGACGCGGTGCGAAGACGAACGGGTCGTTGCGCAGCCAGGACGGGCTCCACGGCGGTCCCCACATGGAGTCGACGTTGAAGCGACCGGCATCGAGCATTGCGACGCGGATTGCCTCGCGCATGCCGGGAGCCGAGATGTTCAGGTAGCCCGACAGCGAGCCGGCGAACTTGAACTGGTCGCGGTGGTAAGCAGCCAGCGTCAGAGCAGCGCTGCCACCCATCGAGAGACCGAGAACCGCGTTGTTGTTCGGCGAGACGCCGTAGTTCGCGAGGAAGTTGGGGAGTTCCTGCGTGAGGAACGTTTCCCACTTGTACGTGATCTGCTGACCGTTGAAGTTCGACGGTGCATACCAGTCGCTGTAGAAGCTGGACTCGCCGCCGACGGGCATCACGAGGGTGATGTTGTCGTTGCGGTACTGGTCCATCGCGTTGGTCTCGAAGCTCCACGCGTTGGCGTCGTTGCGCGCACGCAGGCCGTCGAGGAGGTAGAGGGCAGCGTTTCCGCCGCGTGCGGCCCACTGGACCTGGACCTTGATGTTGCCCATCGAGGAGGGCACCCACAGCTCGTCGTATCCGCCCGAGGGGGCGGTGTGGCTGGGAGCAGTGTGCGCGGGCGCAGCAGAGGCGACAGCACTACCGGCAACTCCTGCAGCAAGGGGTAGCACAAGTGCTGCGGCACCGATGGCCAACGCTCGGTGCTTGAGGCGCTGGGTCAGCCTCTTTCTGGCAAAACGCATGGATACTGCTCTCTCTCTTCGTCTGCGGCACTCACTCGGTGGAGTGGCTCCGGCGGATTCCGTCGGGGAACAGGCTTTTCTGCCAGCCCGAACAAGTTCGGGTCGGCAGCGGACCTCTTCCAAGTCACACTGCGCTCGCTGGACTTTATGTCACAGGTTCAGCTGTGACAAATAGACAGACCGTTACGTCTCAGTCCGCGGGCGACGCCGTCATCACCCGCAGGGAGTGATTCAGGTTAGGTGAATCGTCTTCGAGTACATCGTGGCCAATCGATTCGGTGTTACTGAATCGAAATATTCAAACCTTCAACCGTCGGTGATGCTGATCACATCACTTCGGCGGCTCCGGCGGAACGAGCCCGCAGCGTTCCAATTCGTAGGCCGGAACCCGGTCGAATCGGTACTTCGCGAAGTCGAAAGCCTGCTGGAAGTTCTGTTTGAATCTGGCCCAGGTCAGCTCGGAGCGGTACGACGTGAGCAACTCCTGCGTTTCCGGGCACGTGATCGCCAGCTTCGCGTCGGCAACCCAGTCCTCGTCGAGGAAGAACGGCAGCCACGGGCGAACGTCGATCATTCCGGTATCCGCGACCACCCAGTCCGGGTAAAGGTTCTTGTCGTGCCCGATCCGGCCGTCTTCGAGGCGCTCGGTGTGTGCTGCCAGGGGGTACGCCAGCCCCATCTGATCGAGCACCCGAACGTCGAGGCCCACGTTCATGCTCGTCATTCCGAGGTTGAGGAAGAAGACGACGTGCTCGGCAGGCTCCTCGAGCGGCCCTGGCGGTGGGACGACGAACCAGGAGTCGTAACTCGCCGACGGCAACAGCAGCCCACCCTCCGGAGTCCGCGCGATGGTCTCCACCATGGCACGCATTCGCGGATAGTCGAGGTAGTCCTCGGCAAGAATCGGGTGCTTGTGACCGGTGTTGAGTGCATAGAACGCACGCTCGTCGACGATTCCCGAGCGACCCACCACGGAGCCTTCCGGCATGCCCGTCGTGTTGGCGGCGAAGAAGGCCCAGATGATCGTCCCGATCCACAGCACCGCCGAGGCTCCGAAGATCGCGGTGTCGCGGTTACTGCCGAACGCTGCCCGCGCCGGAACCCGCAGCGGAATGACGGCGACCGGGATGAGCAGGCAGAACAACACCGGCAACAGGACGCGGCCGTGCATGAAGTCGCCGCCGACGCGCAGAGAGTAGATCCCGAGGATCAGCCCGCTGCCGAGGATGAACGTGACGACGGCCCGCGGCGTGCGCAGAAACTGCTGAAAGCGCTGCCACAGCGAGCGTGCGGGTTGATCGGTGGCGGTAGCAGGTGCGTCCGCTCGGCTTCGCCACACGAGCAGCAGCGCGCCGATGAGCAGGAACAGCAGCGGCAGCCAGAGCAGGTACGGCCCGACGAGGTTCCACAGGTACGCAAAACCCTGCGCCCACTTCGCGCCACCGGCGTCCTTCGACACCGCGGTGTTCGGGTACGGCAGGGCGTAATAGCCCATTCGCCAGATCTGATAGCCCACCGGCACAAGTCCGGCGACGACCACGATCAGTGCGCGAATCTTCCAGGTCAGGCCTGCGGAGAGAACGATCATCATCAACGCGGCGGCACCGGGAATTGCCATCTCGGGTCGAACCAATGGTCCGAGGCCTGCCACGAACGAGAGAGTCAGGATCGACGCCGTGGACGGCTTCGACGCCTGCGCCCACCGAACGAGCAGTAGCCACAGGAGCGCGATCCAGAAGATCACCAAGCAAGTCTCGAGCCCGGAAGTGGCGAAATCTCGCGCAGGCGGAACCGCGATGTAGACGAGAACACCTGCCGGTACCAGCAGGATCGTTCCGCCCGCCGACGGCCGAACGCCTCGGTACAGACGACCGGTGCCGAGCATCGCCAGCACGACGGCAGCAGTCGATAGCACGAGCGCGATCGTCAGAACGACGTATTCGAGGCGGATCTGCGTGAGCCAGCTGAACGCGTAGACGATGTACGTCCACGCGGTACTCGTGTTCGCCTCGACACGCTCACCCGCATTGAAGACCGGGCCGTTCCCCGCGAGCAGGTTGCGGACGGTTCGCAAGACGATGAGTCCGTCGTCGGCGATCCAGCGACGCTCCCACGCCCCCCAGAACATGAGGGCAGCAGCAAGCACCACCCCGCCGAGAAAAACTCCTCGACTGAGGGTGGTGCGGTTCGCCGCAGTGTCGACGTGCGGGTCGGCCTCGGTGCGTGGCTCAGACGAGGTAGACAGCGACACCCACTACTCCGATCCACGCAATCGCGAGGAGTTGCAGCACCCGGTCACCGAGCGCGATCTCCTCAGGCTCTCCGGCTTCGCCGCCGTCGACGTCCACCGCGTATCGCAGCACCGCGATGGTGAAAGGCACCATCGAGATGGCATACCAGTTGGTGCCCTTGATGGCGTCCTGTTGGAACGCCCACAGTCCGTAGCAGAGGACCAGCGTCGTCGCTGCCATCGTCCACACGAAACGCAGGTACGTCATGGTGTAGCTCTCGAGGGACTTACGGATCTTCGCGCCGGTCTTCTCGGCCAACTGCAGTTCGGCGTAGCGCTTGCCAGCCGCCATGAAGAGTGAACCGAACGCCATCATCAGCAGGAACCACTGCGAGAGATCGATCTCGGCGGCAACGCCACCGGCGATCGCTCGAAGCAGGAAGCCGGACGAGACGATGCAGATGTCGATGACGGCCTGATGCTTGAGACCGAAGCAGTAGGCGAGCTGGATGACGATGTACACGCCCATGACCACGGCGAGTTGCCAGTTGGCCAGGAAGGACAGCCCGATCGCACCGGCAAGCAGCACGACTGCCATTCCGTACGCGATGTTGACGGGTAGAACTCCGGCCGCGATGGGACGGAATCGCTTCGTGGGGTGAGCACGGTCGGCTTCGACGTCCATCGCGTCGTTGACGAGGTAGATGCCCGATGCCGCCATGCAGAACACGACGAACGCCAGCGCGACGGGTAGGAGCACGTCGGCTTCGGTGGCGGTTCCGGCCGCGATGGGCGCTGCCAGCACAAGGACGTTCTTGACCCACTGACGTGGGCGAAGCGCCTTGACGATGCCGGCGGGCAGGGACTTCGGGGGTCCGCTGACCGTAGCCGGTTCCTCGCTCATTTATCTCCACATTTCTGTTCGGCTCTGGCTTCTTCGACCCGGCGAACTACCGCCGCGGATGCGGCTCCCAGTGCCGCTCCGGCGAGTACGTCGGTCGGGTAGTGAACTCCCAGGACCAGACGCGAGAGCATCATCGGGGGCACCAGCAACGCCGGTAAGGGTAGCCCGGTGAGTCGACCGATCAGCACAGCCGCCGCCGTCGTCGACGTCGCGTGGGATGACGGGAAGCTGAGCTTGCTCGGTGTCGAGACGTTGACCTGCACCGAAGGATCGGAAGGTCGCTTGCGCCTGACGACTCGTTTGATCACCACGGAGGCGGCGTGTGCACCGAATGCTCCGACGGCTGCTCCGGCCCATTCACGTCGACGCGGCTTGTCCACGGCAGCTCCGACGGCAGCGATCGCGATCCACCCGAGGGAGTGCTCACCGAAGTGAGACATACCGCGCGCGACCTTGACGGCCCCCGGCAGCTGCCCGACGGTCGATTGAATACCGGCCAGAATCTGTACTTCAGGAGATGCCGAAGACACGTTCCCACCTTTCCGTGCTGGTCAGTGAAGGAACGGCGTCCTGGTACTGCTTCTTGAGCTCGGGGAAACGCGCGGCGAGTTCGCGGCGCAACCGTGTGGCTTCCTTGAGCAGTTCGAGTGCAAGCTTGGGGTTTCGCTTGCGGTAGACGACGCCGCGACCGTCAGCGGTGGTGACCGTGACGCCGTCGACCTGTGAGAGCAGGAACCAACGGGCGTCGATGGTCGGCACGTTGAGCTGAGGGCGCTCGAGGTGTTCCGGCTTGGCCGGCTTCACGTTGTGCACTCCGGCCTTGAGAACCCGGGTGATCTTCGCGACGGTCGACAACGGCAGGCTCACGTCCCCGACATCTGCACCCGAGGGCAGCGGAAGCGCAGTCGACGAAGGCAGTACGACGGCGTCGGAGAATTCCTTGCGCTGGGCGTGGACCTCACCGAGTGCTGTCGGCAGCATGTTCGCGACGTGCTCGGGTCCGGCAAGGAAGTCTGCGATGGCCTTGTTCTGGATCGCAACGGTGGAGTACTCGAGGCACAGCAGGTGCTTGAGCGTTGCCTTCACCGTGTTGACCACGAGGCCACGGCCGTTGCCCGGCATGTGGAGCGCTGCCACCACCAGGCGGTTACGGAGGTGGAAGTACGCCTGCCAGTCGATGGCGTCGTCCTTGTCGCTCCACGCCATGTGCCAGATCGCGGCACCGGGCAGCGTGACGGTCGGGTATCCGGCTTTCTTTGCGCGCAAACCGTATTCGCAGTCGTCCCACTTGATGAAGAGCGGTAGCGGCTGCTTGATTTCTTCGGCGACCTGGCGCGGGATCATGCACATCCACCAGCCGTTGAAGTCGACGTCGATGCGGCGGTGCAGGAGTTTCGATTCGCGCAGCGGCTTCTTCGAGAAGTCGTGGTCGTATTCGACGTTCGGTGCCGCGGTCCACATGAAGATGCCGCGGTTGACCACTTCACCCATCACGTGGAGGTGGCTTCGTTCCTGCAGGTTGAGCATCTGCCCACCCACCAGCATCGGCGACTTCGCGAAACGTGAGAACGAAAGCGCACGCAGAATCGAGTCGGGTTCGATCTCGATGTCGTCGTCCATGAACAGGATGTGCTGGCACTGCGTCGTCTTGAGTGCCTCGTACATGATTCGGCTGTATCCGCCCGAACCACCGAGGTTGCCCTGATCGTGAATGGCGAGCCGATCACCGAGTGCTGCAGCAGCTTCGGCAAATCCGGGTTCGTCGCGCACCTTGCGCGTGCCCTGATCCGGCATGATGACGGCCTTGATCACGTCCGACACCAGGGGATCGGAAGCAAGTGCAGCGAGAGCCTTGACCGCGTCGGTCGGACGGTTGAACGTCGGAATACCAACGGCGACAGTCGCTTCGCCGGGAGCCTCGACGGGCGCGTACCAGCCGCCACTCTCGACGACGACGGCCGTATCAGTGGTGATGTCGAACCAGATCCAGCCACCGTCCTCGAACGGCGCCAGTTCCACCTCGAACTCGACCGCGGCATCGCCGTCGGCAAATTCCTTACCTTCCACGTGAATTCGCGAGGAATCGGCCTTGGAACGGTAGATGTCGACGCGGCCGTGTCCGGACAGTTCGAGTCGAAGGACCACCGATTTCAGGATGGACCAGCGCCGCCAGTAGCTGGCGGGGAACGCGTTGAAGTAGGTCGCGAACGAGACCTCGGTCTCGGCGCCGAGCGCTACCGACGTGCGCGAGGTCGAGTGCGCCCGCCGACTGTTGGACCAGGACTCTTCCAAGTACAACGTGCGGACGTCGAGCGGCTCACCGGCACGGGGCAGGATGATCCGCTGGAGCAGGGACTTGCCGAGGTAGGTCACCTCGTCGCCGCTGACGGCGTCTTCGCCTTCGAGTAGATGACGTGCGTTCATTCGCTCTCCCCTGCCAATTCCGCACCCGTTTCGAGATGCGGGCGCAGGGTGTTCTCGAACATCGTCAGTGCGCTGGCGATCGCCATGTGCATGTCCAGGTACTGGTAGGTGCCGAGACGTCCGCCGAAGAGGACCTTGTTCTCCGCCGTCTCCTTCTTGGCGCGGGAGCGGTACGCGGAGAGCTTCTCGCGATCCTCGGGCGTGTTGATCGGGTAGTACGGCTCGTCCTTCGCCTCCGCTGCACGTGAGAACTCACGCATGATGACGGTCTTGTCGGTCGGGTACTCGCGCTCCGGGTGGAAGTGACGGAACTCGTGGATGCGGGTGAACGGGACGTCCGCGTCGTTGTAGTTCATGACCGGGGTGCCCTGGAAGTCTCCGGTGGGCAGAACCTCGGTCTCGAAGTCGAGGGTGCGCCATCCCAGTGCGCCTTCGGAGTAGTCGAAGTAGCGGTCGAGCGGGCCCGTGTAGACAACAGGCGCGTCGGGGCTCGCGGTGTGCAGTTCGTCGCGAACGTCGAAGTAATCGGTGTCGAGGCGGACCTCGATCTTCGGATCCTTCGCCATGTTCTCGAGCCACGCCGTGTACCCGTCGACGGGCAGGCCCTCGTACGTGTCGTTGAAGTAGCGGTTGTCGAAGTTGTAGCGGACCGGCAGGCGGCTGATGTTCGCCGCGGGCAGCTCGGTGGGGTCGGTCTGCCACTGCTTTGCCGTGTAGTCACGCATGAATGCTTCGTAGAGCGGGCGCCCGATCAGGGAGATCGCCTTCTCTTCGAAGTTGGAGGCCTCCTTCGAGTCGATCTCGCTGGACTGCTCGGCGATGAGGGCGCGCGCCTCTTCGGGAGTGAAGTACCGACCGAAGAACTGCGACACGAGGCCGAGGCCCATCGGGAACTGGTACGCCTGTCCCTTGTGCAGCGCGAAGACGCGGTGCTGGTAGTTCGTGAACTCCGTGAACTGGGTGACGTAGTCCCAGACCTTCTTGTTGGAGGTGTGGAACAGGTGGGCACCGTACTTGTGGACCTCGATGCCGGTCTCCGGCTCAGCCTCCGAGTATGCGTTCCCCCCCAGGTGGTGACGGCGGTCCAACACCAGCACACGCTTACCCAGCTGGGTAGCGGCACGCTCGGCGATGGTCAGCCCGAAGAATCCCGAACCGACGACGATCAGGTCGTACTGGGCACGGGCGGTCTCTGAATTTGCAGCGGTCACGATGAACCAGGGTATCGGACCTGTTCGGACGCCGAGGGTTGGATGCGTCACCAGGGACTATGGCCCTTGTTTCCTGATTTCAGCATCCCTGGCGGCTACTACTCATGAATTACTTGGCAATACCAACGATTGTCTTGCCAATCATTGGCAACACTGCTTATATTTTGGGAACAGTGACCATCAAGTGCATTCGAAGGAGATCATCGTGATTCAGGAACTGTCGTATATCGGAGTCGCGTCACCCAGGGCTGAGGACTGGAGAAAGTACGGAACGGGACTTCTGGGCGCGAAACTGTCACCAGACGGACCGGATGGCACAATCCGGCTCGCAGTAGACGACGTCAACTATCGAATTGCCGTCCACCCCGGCAAGGTAGACGAATTCCTTTACGCCGGCTGGGCAATGGCCAATGAATCCGATCTTCACTCGTTTGCCGCACACCTCGACCGGAACGGCATCACGCTGCACGACGGCAATCCCGACCTGCTCGCCGAGCGGCAAGTCGCCGAACTCGTGTGGTTCACCGACCCATGGGGAACTCGACACGAAATCTCGTGGGGAAAGGCATCGACGCCACTGTCGTTCACACCGGGTCGTGTCATGCGCGGTGGATTCGTGACCGGAGATCAAGGCCTGGGCCACATCGTTTTACAGGTACCGAATATCGAGGAAGCCAACAAGTTTTACGTGGATGTGCTGGGTTTCCGACTCTCGGACCGGATCACCAACGACCAATTCACCGTGCGCTTCTATCACGTCAACGGGCGTCATCATTCACTTGCGCTGGCCGAATATCCCGGCCACGTCGGCTTCAACCACCTCATGCTCGAAGTCGAATGCATGGACGATCTCGGACGCCTGATCGATCTTCTCGACAGCCACGACACCGAGGTCATGCAAACGCTGGGGCGCCACACCAATGACCTGATGACGTCGATCTACATCGGCAGCCCGTCCGGTCTGCAGATCGAGTACGGGTTCGGTGGTCTCACCGTCGACGATCTGAGTTGGGTGGCAAGAACTTACAACCAACCGAGTTACTGGGGCCACAAGCGTCCAGCTGAGACGAGCAAAAGAGTACCCGGAATCATCAGGCCTCTGACGGCCGCGCCGTCGGCCCCGTGAGCTTGGCGGATACGACCGTCAATGTCTCACGTTCCTGATCGGTCAACGACTCGAAGACCTCTTGCTCGACGGCGTCGAGGGCCGCATCGCCCTCGATCAACTTCGCTACTCCGGAGTCCGTGATCGATACGACCTGCCTACGCCGATCAGATTGATCGCGTTCGCGCACAACGTATCCCGACTCCTGCAGACTGTCGAGATAGGCAACGATGTCACCGGGGTCGACCACCACTCGGGAAGCAAGTTCCTTTTGATGGCATGGGCCGAGTTCATCGAGTGTGCTGAGAATGGCGTGATGATTGGGCAACAGTCCGACGCGAGACAAAGCCTCCGCGTACGACTGCCTCACGCGGAGTGCGGCTTTGACCAAGCCGTATCCGATCCGACTCGAAAGCGGCCTGCCGGAGAGCGATGGCGTCGATTCGGTCGCAGGCATTGGCCCATTCTATGCAGGCCTCGCAACATATATCGAAGGTGCCATCGGGCGATCGTCCTCGTTTAACCGAACCGTGATCGGTTCGTCGACGGGGAAGTGTGCGGGAAGTAGAAGCAGTCCCTCCGACGCGCAGCGCTCGAGAAGTTCGCGGCGGGTGACCCTGGCGATCTCGGGATCCGCGTCGCCGCCCTGGCTGAGGTCCGGGTACAGAAACTGGATCGGATGGTGGATCACGTCGCCGGCGATGACGGCGCCGCCGTCGGCAATGCGGATCTCGATCACGACGTGACCCGGCGTGTGACCGGGCGCGCCGCGCACGACGACGCGTGTGCCTTCGGACTCGGCCAGAACGTGGCCGTCGTCGACCGCCTCCCACTTCGCCCCGTCCAGAACGGGACGGACGCTGTCCTCGAAGGTCTGCGCCAGATCCGAGACCACTCCTTCGTGTGGACCGTCGGCGGCGAGTTGTTCGAGCGCGGCCAGTTCGGTGCGGTCGAAAATGTAGGTCGCGCGGGGAAAGGTGGGCCGCCAGGTTTCGGCCTCGAGGTTGGTGTTCCAACCACAATGATCGGGGTGCAGATGTGTGCTGACCACCAGATCGACGTCGCCAACGTCGACGCCGGTGTCGGCGAAGCGCGAGAGGTAGTCGGTACCGAACATGTGGTGCGGCAGGAGGTTCGGCCGGTGCTTGCTGTTCCCGTTGCCGGTGTCGACGACGATGGCCTTGCCGCCGATCTCCACCAGGTAGGTGTGGATGGCAAGTACGAGGTCACCGCTACCCGCGTCGAAGAACTCCGGTGTCAGCCGCGCCGACGCGTCCTCGATCTCCGCATCACCCGCGTGCGGAAAAAGCTCTCGCGGCGGAAACGGCCAGTGCGCCAGCTCCGTCAGTTGGGTGACGCGCGCCGATCCGACGTCGATGGTGAAGCTCATCAGTGATTGCCTTCCGAACAGCTCGATCCCGCTTGTAGGCACACACAAAGGCACCCACCGAAATGCTCGGTGGGTGCCTGGTCGGTGTCAATGGTTTTCGACGCCGGTGATCAAAGACTCTTCGCGATGATGCCCTTCATCACTTCGTTGGCGCCGGCGTAGATCTTCTGGACGCGGGAGTCCTCGTACATGCGCGCGATCGGGTATTCACGCATGTAGCCGTATCCGCCGTAGAGCTGCACGCACCGGTCGACGACGGCGCACTGCTGTTCGGTGAGCCAGTACTTGACCATCGCGGCGTCTGCGCCGTCCAGCTCGCCGTTGAGGTGATCCTCGATGCAGTTGTCGAGGAAGACACGGCAGGTGCGTGCGATCGTCTGGCACTCGGCCAGCTCGAAGGCGGTGTTCTGGAACTCGAAGAGGCTGTGCCCGAACGCTTGACGCGCCTTGGTGTACGCGACGGTCTCCTCGACGGCACGCTCGATGGTGCCGATGGCCTGTGCGCCGATGATGAGGCGTTCCTGCACCAGCTGCGCCATCAACTGACCGAAACCGAGCCCCTCGGACTCGCCGAGGAGGTTCGAGACAGGAACGCGAACATCGGTGAAGGACAGCTCCGACGTATCGGCGCCGTGCTGACCGACTTTGTCGAGGACGCGGCCGACCGCAAAGCCTTCGCAGTCACGCAGATCCACGATCAGGAGCGAGACACCCTTGGCGCCCGCCTTGGGATCGGTCTTGACGGCAAGCACGATCATGTCTGCGCTGCCACCGTTGGTGATGAAGGTCTTCGACCCGTTCACGACGTAGTGGTCACCGTCGCGGATCGCGGACGTGGTGATGGCCTTGAGGTCGGAACCTGTTCCCGGCTCGGTCATTCCGATGGCGCCGAGGATTTCACCCGTCGCCATACCTGGCAGCCAGGCCTTCTTCTGCTCTTCGCTTCCGTACTCGAGCACGTAGTGGGCGACGATGCCACTGTGCACGGAGTTCCCGAGTGCATAGTCCCCGCAGTAGCCCTGCGCCTCGAAGACTGCAAGATCGTGCGCGAAAGTTCCACCGCCCCCGCCGTATTCCTCGGGAATCGAGCAGCACAGCAGGCCGAGCTTGCCGGCTTCGAGCCACACGGACCGGTCGACGCGATGCTGAGCGTCCCACTGCTCACGCTTGGCGATCAGTTCACGATCGAAGAAACCACGGGCCAGTTCGGCTACTGCGGTGATCTCGTCGTCATGCCACGACGGCTTGCGCTTGGTCGCCATGATCAGACCCGCTTCAGCAGGGCAGCGAGTGCCTGACCGCCGCCGATGCACATGGTGACGATGCCGAATTCGAGGTCGCGACGGACCATGTCGCGTGCCGCGCGCAGCGTGAGGATGGCTCCGGTAGCGCCGACCGGGTGTCCGAGGGCGATTGCTCCGCCGTACGGGTTGGTCTTTTCCGGATCCAGGCCACTGTCACGGATGACGGCGATGGCCTGCGAAGCAAAGGCCTCGTTGACCTCGGCGGTGCCGATGTCGGACGGCTTCAATCCTGTTTGCGCAAAAAGCTTTTCGAGAGCGAGCACGGGAGCGTAGCCCATCAGGCCGGGCTCCATGGCTGCCGTCGTGACAGTTTCGAGCGTGACGAGTCCGGTGAGACCGCGCTTGGCTGCCTCGGTTCCTGTAGCGAGGACGAGGGCGCCGGCGCCGTCGTTGATGCCCGACGCGTTACCGGCGGTGACGGATCCGCCCTCTTCGAATGCGGGGCGCAGCTTGGCGAGGGTTTCGACAGTGGTTCCGGGCTTGGGGTGCTCGTCTTCGGTGACGGTGACGGAGCGCCGACCACCGGTCTCGACGGGAGTGATTTCCTCGGCGAATGCTGCCTTGGCTGCGTCGGTAGCAGCGCGGCGCTGAGATTCCACGGCGAACTCGTCCTGCTGCTCGCGGCTGACGCCGTACTTGCGGGCGACGGCTTCGGCGGTGCGGCCCATATGAGCCTTGCTGAACGGGTCGGTGAGCATGGCGACGGTGCCGTCGACGAGGCTGCGATCGCCGAGCTTGTAGCCCGAGCGGGCGGCGAAATCGTAGAACGGCATGCGGGACATGCTCTCGTCGCCGCCGGCGAGGGTGATGGCAGCTGCGCCCCAGCGCATCTGCATCGCCGCAGACCACACGGCCTGCAGGCCGCTGCCACAGAGGCGGTTGACGGTGTAGGCGGGAACGTTCTCGGGCAGTCCGGCGGCGATGCCCACGCGGCGTGCGTTGTAGGCGTCGGGGCCGACCTGGCCGATGCAGCCCATGACGACCTCGTCGATGTCTTCGGGTGCAACGCCGGCGCGGCTCAGCGCGGCCTTGGCTGCTGCGGCACCCAGCTCGTGTGCGGGTACGTCCTTGAAGACGCCGCCGAAGCTACCGACGGGGGTCCTGGCCCCGTCGACGATGACGATCGGTTCGGGTGTGGTCATGATTGTCCCCATCTGCTGTGCTCACGTCGATTTCTCTGTCCGTGGCCGATACTAGGACATCTAAGTATCTCGCAGATGGGGACGTTGGTGTCAGGGTGTGGGAGCGCTCTCGGACACGGGTACAACCTCGGCGTCGGCGCCTTCGGCGTCCTCGGTCTCTTTGTGGTTCCGGTATCGGTAGAGCCCGATGCCCACGAGGATCGCTGCGAGCCCCAGGGACACGATCATCTGGCTGCGCGTCGAGTCCAGGGTGAGCATGCCGATGCAGAGCGCGATGATGGCGGCGATCGTCGCGTAGGTCAGGTACGGGAAGAACCACATCTTGAGTTCCAGCTCCTGGCCCGAAGCTTCGAGCTTGCGGCGGGTGCGCAGCTGGGACACCGAGATGACGAGCCAGACGAACAGTGCGATCGCACCGGAGGAGTTGACCAGGAACAGGAAGACCTTGTCCGGGGAGAGGTAGTTCATGCCGACGGTCAGGAAGCCGACGATCGTCGAGACCAGGACAGCGCGCATCGGGACGCCGGTCTTCTCGATACGTGAGAGCGACTTGGGGGCGTCGCCGCGGCCGGCGAGAGAGAAGATCATGCGGCTCGCGGTGTAGAGACCGGAGTTGAGGCAGGACAGAACCGACGTGAGGACGACGACGTCCATGATGTTGCCCGCGGCCGGAATGCCGTAGGAGTCCATGACGGCGACGTACGGGCTGAGCGCGACCGATGCGCTGTCCCAGGGAAGCAGGGTGACGACCACCGCGATCGAGCCGATGTAGAAGATGAGAATTCGCCAGACGACGGACTTGACGGCAGCGCGAACAGCTTCGAGCGGGTTGGCCGATTCACCGGCGGCGATGGTGGCGATTTCAGCGCCGAAGAACGAGAACACGACCACAAGGACTGCGGCGAGCATGGCTCCTGTTCCGTTCGGCAGGAAACCGCCGTGACCGGTCAGGTTGGTCATTCCCGGTGCTTCGACGCCGGGCATCCATCCGCAGATCGCCACGATGCCCATGCCGAGGAACGCGATGATGGCGACGACCTTGATGGAAGCGAACCAGAACTCGAACTCGCCGAACGACTTGACCGAGATGATGTTGGTCAGCGTCAGCACGATCATCAGAATCAGAGCCCAGGTCCACTGGGGAACGCCGGGAACCCAACGATTCATGATGAGGGCACCGGCGGTGGCCTCGATGCCCAGCACGATGATCCAGAACCACGCGTACAGCCAGCCGATCGAGAAGCCCGCCCAGCGGCCGATGGCCTTGTCGGCGTACGACGAGAACGAGCCGGTTTCCGGCGACGCTGCCGACATCTCGCCGAGCATGCGCATCACGAGGATGACGACTACGCCGGCCAATGCGTAGGAAACCAGGACACCCGGTCCCGTCTCCTGGATCGCCACACCGGAGCCGACGAACAGTCCGGCGCCGATGACGCCCGCGATCGCAATCATCGACAGATGCCGCTTCTTCAGCGTGTGCTGAAGTGCCGGCTGGTCTGTACTGGACATCAGTACTCCTTGTGGGCTGTTCGGGAGGGTGGATCTCGGTGACGCTCTTCTGGAGCGCATTTTCGATAGCGCCAGTGTCGGACCTTCGGCAAGCTCGCGTCAGGCTCCACTTTGTACAAACGTGACCGCAGGCACTACAAAGTGGCGAGTCCGAGGTGTCAGACTGGACCCATGCCCATCACGCTCCGCCAGCTTTGTGCGACCGAACAGTTCGGCCTTCGCGTCCTGGCTGGGCACGACCAGCTCGATCGCACCCTGACCTGGGCACATGTGTCCGAACTTCCCGACCCGACGCCCTTCCTCGACGGCGGCGAACTACTACTCATCACCGGGGTGTCGCTACCGACGACGGCCGCGGAAACGACCCGATTCGTACGGACCCTGGTGGCGGCCGGAATTGCCGGAATCGGTTTCGGGACCGGCCTCGGATACGAGCAGGCGCCGCAGACTCTGGTGGATGCGGCCACCCGTTTCAGTGTGCCCCTACTCGACGTCCCATTGCGAACACCTTTCATCGCCCTGACCAAAGCGGTGTCGAAGGCGCAATCCGACGACGACATGAAAGCGCTGCGCAGCAACTACCAGAGCCTGCGGCGACTGCTTCAAGCTGCAGTGACGGTCAACGGCACCCGGGCAGTCGTACGACGGGTGGCGGAATTGATCGGCGGATGGGCGGCCCTGCTGGACTCGGCCGGCCATACCGTCGAGATCTCACACACCGCCGCTGCCGCAGGAATCGAGCGAACGGCTCCCGAGCGCGACGCCCGCCCGATGGAAGTCAGTTTCCTCACGAGTGAGAACGAGGACGTCATCTCGCACCCTTTGATGACGTCGAGGGGAAAGCTGATGGGGTATCTCGTCGCCGGCTGCCCCGGCGCCGTCGGCTCTCTGAATCAGGGCATCGTCATCGCCGCCGCGTCTCTGCTCACGTTGATGACGGCTCGAACCCGAGATGCACAGTTGACGATGAACCACTTGCGTACCGTGGCGATGCATCAGCTGTTCGAAGGACAGAATGCGCTCGCCCGCAACATCTCCGGGGAACTGTGGGGAGGATTTCCGGTCGAACCTTTCCAGGTCTTCCACGTAGCGGGCCCGAGTGGCCTGCTCGAGAGCGTGTCCGTCTCACTGCTCGACGGTCTCAGCCGCGATCTGGCGTTCGGCATCACCGACGGTGCGCTGATTGCCGTCGTCTCGGCTACCGACAGCGGGCGAATCCTCGCCCGCGTCAACGAAATCGACGTAACCGTCGGCGTGTCGGACATGCTGTGGTGGGACGATCTCTCGCGCGCCAGACGCCAAGCCGCGCAGGCAGCAGCCGAGGCCGGCGCCCGCAACCTGCCTTCGATGCGGTTCGCCGAACTCTCGGAGAGCGGATTGTCCGCGTTTCTCGATCAGGATCGCTCGACGGCATTCGCGGCGGCACACTTGCGCCCGCTTCTGGAAGCGAAGGGCGGTAGCGATCTCTACCGAACCTTGGCCATGTGGTTGGCACACAACGGTGTGGGCGACGCCGCAGCCACAGCGCTGAATATTCATCGGCATACGTTGCGCAGCAGACTCGCTCGGATCGAGAGCCTTCTCCAACTGGACCTCGGCTCCCCCACGGAACGTGCGGAGTTGTGGCTCGAGTACCGCTTGCTCGGCGACGCTCCGACCATCTGACCGACAACCAATGAGCCCTGAACGACCTGAAGGGCCTCCGCCGGGTTACGGCAGAGACCCTTCAGAGTCGATACGTGCGAGTCGCTACCGACCGACCTTCCCCTAGCTTCCGCCCGTCGGTATCCACTCGCGGAGCACGTTGGCATCAACTACCTGCGCACCCAAAACCTTTGTCCAGATGATGGTTCCGTTTTCGTAGACACGGAAAGTGCCTGCTTCGGAGGGCAACTGCATCTCCGGGCCGGCAGGAGCACCGAGAGAGCCGCTTTCACCGCCGAGCTCCCGATACTTCTTCTCGATCTGCGTCTCCGTAACCGTACCCGATGGATCGCCGGATGGCGAATTAGATTCCGGCACTGTCGATTCCGAATCCGGTGCCACTACCACACCAGCGCCGTCGCCGACGGTGAACCAGTCCGATTTCAGGCCGAGTTTCTGACGGAACTGCATTCCGGTGGCGCCAACAGTTGCATCTGTTCCGACCACCTCGACTGCCGTCACTCGCCCGCCGTCGGTACCGAATCCGTTGCGCGAGAGAATCTTGAGCGATTGCAGCTCGCCCACATCGAAGGCGTCCGCAATCTCACCCGCGGTCAGATTCACTGTCCAGTCGTGATTGGGCGAAAGGGCGTCACCGAGATCCTCGACGGCCGGGAATTCACCGCCGGAGCTGTAACCTCCTGTGGACGAAGAGAATTCGGTGGCAACAATCTTGCCGTCACGCGACAGAACGGCGCCGGCGGTGGACCGAACGGCTTCAGTGGTCCGGGGATCTTCCTTGCCAGCTCCGCCGTAGACCTGGCAGTCCTGAGTGTCGCACGTGTCGGCGTACGAGCTGCGATGCTCGGTCGCAGCGTACGAGCGCGCCGCCACGGCTTGCGCCCGTAGTGCTTCGGCCCCACCGGAATCGGCCCATTCGGCTTTCGCCTCGACCGGCACCACGCCGAGCAGGTAGTCCTCCATGTCGAGGAGATTGACCGTCCGAGCCGAGCCGTTGTCGAGCACTACGCCGAGGGCGCCGCGATAGGGCGCGTCGTTGTTGCACAGCTTCAGGAACTGGTCGGCGGGTCGATCGGGACCGAGATCCACAGGATCCACCCACGGATGCTCGGTGACCGCTTCCCAGACAACCCCGCCACCACACCCGCTGGTGACAACCACCTGCGCACCGCCACCGGGCAGTGCAGTGAGATGGGCAGCCTCGCCCGGCGCGGTGCGCTGACCGTTGACCACGAGGCCGGCGTCGGAGTAGACGTCGAGCGTCGAGTTGTCCTGGGCTGTGAGCCGCACACTCATCTGGGCGGGCGGCAAGGAGTCCAGGACGGTTCCGCCGTAGTAGTGACTGAGGATTCGCTCGCCGGACCAGCCGTCGTTCTTGGCGTAGCCGTAAGCGCCCCACTGCCCCATTCCGCGGCCGTGTCCGTTGCCATGACCGGAGAGCGTGAATTGTGTATCGGCGGCGACGGCGTGCAGGATCGACGGCTCGTCAGCGCGGATTTGCGTGAAACCTCCGATCGCGACGCCGAGCGCAAGAGCCGGAACGAGACCGAGGACCGAGACCCGCATCAGCGAGGTTCGCCTCCCGGGTCCGCCCACCAGAAAGCGACCTGCGCGACCGGACACAGGCTTCTTACCTGCAGTTCCGCTTCTTCCGCTTCTCGCCATCAATGCTCTCCTCATCGCTACCGGCCTCACGAGTCCGCGAAGTCGGTACTTCGCGCGCAGGCCAGTCCACAACGATTTAACTAAAGTCTCACCCTAAGGTTGAGCGTTATGGACTTTTGTGACTAGTGTGGCAAGAGTGTTTGGAGTTAGCAACACCAGTCACACGAGTCACATCAGCATCACGAGTTGCAGACGTACGCGTCCGAAAACTGGAGTTCAACCCCAGAACATGGCATCCGACCTGCTCGGATCCGGTTTTGAAGGATTCCGTTCACGGCCGTCATCGGCCCTGAAGTTCGCTCGCAAGTAACTACAACCGAGGAGTAATCCCTTGCCACACCGTCGACCGAAGCCCTCGCTCGTACTCGGGGCTGTAGCCGCAGTGGCTGTCGCAAGTCCTTTTGCGGTCTACGGCTTCACGAGCACTACGTCCGATGTACGTTCCGCGAACGAAACGACGTCAGTAGCAGTGCCGACCCAGATCGCAGAGGTGCTCCTCGCGTCGGTGCCCGACATCATCATTCCGGTCAAGGAGCTGACCGGTCTCGATCTCCCCGACATCAACCTGGGCGATCTCAGAAACCTCAAGCTCCCGACCGAAATCCCGCTACCTCCAGGGATCACGTTGCCGACCGAGCTCTTCCCGGCACCCGCTGCTCCCGGGGCCCCGACCGAAACCGCTCCGGTTCCCTCCGAGGAAGAGCCAGGTGCCGTGGTCAAGGAAGTCACCCGCGACACTCCGTTCAGCATGGTCGCGTTGACCTCGGACACGCTCGCCTCGGCGCAGTCCAAGGTCCGCGCCCTGGCCGAAGACGGCACCTGGGGTCCGTGGTTCACCCCTGACGCCATCGACTCCGCCAGTTCGGATCAGGCCACCAACGCCGGTACCGCCACCGAACCTGTCTTCGTCGGCGCCACCAAGTCCATCCAGATCCTCACCCCGCAGGGTGTCGCTGCCCCCGCGGCCGAAGCTGTGCCGGCTCCGGAAGCCGCACCCGCACCTGTCGAAGCACCTGCTGAAGCGCCTGTGCCTGCCGAAGCGCCGGCCGAAGCACCTGTGCCTGCGGAAGCACCCGCAGCCACCGGCGAACTCGGGTACACCCCGGCTTCGGTGTCCAAGCCGCTTCGCCAGGCGACGACGGCAGCAGATGCCGTTACCGCAGTGTTGATCGATCCGGGTACCAGCGACGCGGACAGCAATCTGCAGGCAGTCGCGGCACCGCTCGGCGGCAGTGGACCCTCCGTCATCACCCGCGCACAGTGGGGAGCCGACGAGTCACTTCGCTGCCATTCCCCCACGTACGACGACTTCACCGGTGGAGCAACCGTTCACCACACCGCGGGCAGCAACAACTACACCAAGGAAGAATCGGCCGGCATCGTCCGCTCGATCTACGCCTACCACGCACGCACTCTCGGCTGGTGCGACGTCGGATACAACGTCCTCGTCGACAAGTACGGTCAGACCTTCGAAGGCCGCGCAGGCGGACTCGACAAGGCAGTTCAGGGCGCGCACGCCGGCGGCTTCAACGAGAACACCACCGGTATCGCGATGATGGGTGACTACTCCACCGTCGAGCCTTCGCAGGCGACGCTCAACGCCGTCGGCAAGTTCCTCGGATGGAAGCTCGGCCTTGCCGGCCTCGACCCGAAGGGCCGAACGACGATGTACTCCGAGGGCACGGAGTTCACTCCGTACCCGCAGGGCGCAGCAGTGGATCTGCCGATCATCTTCGCCCACCGCGACGTCGGAAACACGGCTTGCCCTGGTGATGCCGCATACGCACACATGAACGACATCCGGAACATCGCGGCCGCGAATATCGGGGGATCGTTGAACCCGTCGAACCCCTCCAATCCGTCGACGCCTGCGCCCAAGCCGACCACTCCGGTCGACACGGTCACCGGTGGCACCGGATCGTCGATCCCGGACCTGGTCACCCAGATTCTGAAGATCACCGACAATTCACCGCTCGCGCAGAAGTGGATCGCCGAAGGTGGTGACCTCGGACGCCTCGGCCAGGCGCTGTCCGGAATCCTGCAGGCGAAGCTCGGCAACCAGGGTGCGTTGTTCCAGAACGGCGCTGTCTACACCTCACCCAACGGCGGAGTGTTCACCGTGCTCGGCGAGATATTCAAGTCGTGGCAGAGCTTCGGTTCCGACGCGGGTGAACTCGGATTGCCGATCTCGGACGAATACTCGATCCCGGACGGCCTGCGCAGCGACTTCGAGAACGGTTCGCTGATCTTCAACCAGATCACCGGCATGGTCACGAAGGTCCTCAAGACCTACAACGAGACCTTTGCCCAGGAAATGGCCAACAGCGCGCCTGTCGGCTGACACTCGAGCAGTACACGTCCTCGGGCGCTGGTGGGTTCTACGACCACCAGCGCTCGAGGACTTTTGCGACCCCGTGCGCCGAATTGGTGTCGGTGACCTCGTCGGCTGCGGCTTTGGCTTCGGGGTGAGCGTTGCCCATGGCAACGCCGAGGCGTGCCATCCCCAGCATCGGGATGTCGTTGGGCATGTCCCCGAAGGCAACCAGACCCGACAGGTCGAAGCCGAACCTTTCGGCCGCGGCAACCAGGCCGGACGCCTTCGTGATTCCCGGCGCCGAGAGTTCGATCAGTCCGTTCTCGGTGGAGTACGTCATGTCGGCGAGCGCACCGACGTGCGGGGCGAGCGTGTCGTACATCGCCGTGCTGGTCATGCCTGGACGGCGAATCAGGAGTTTGACGGCCGGCGCCGCAAGCACTTCGTCCTCGGACATCTCGGTGTTGTCCGGGTTGAGCCAGGCGTGTTCGTAATCTGGTGAGCTGACGAACTGTGGGGTGGCGGCGTCGTGTGCGCTCTCCCCCACCCGTTCCGCGGCCAATCCCGACCCGGGAAGTGCAACCAGAGCCAGCTCGGAGAGTTCGGTGAGTGCGTCGACCGACAAGGTCGCGGCGCTGAGGACGCGGTCGGCGTAACTGTCGTAGACAACAGCACCGTTTGCGCAGACCGCGAGTGGCGCGTATCCCAAACCTTCGACGACGGGCGAAATCCAACGCGGAGGACGCCCGGTTGCCAGCAGGAACGGCGTGCCGGATTCGACGACGGCATGCACGGCGGCGCGGGTGCGGGCACTGACCAACTCGTCGTGATCGATGAGGGTGCCGTCGACATCGGTCGCAACCAAGGTTGGGCGGTCAGGGCTGATACGACGGTCTGGGCTCACACCGCCATTGTGCCTGCCCGGTACGACGGTCTCGCTCAGCGCGCCCGCTTCGCGCGTTCCTGTGCGTCCATGGCCGCGGCTTCCGCCGGCGTCGGCGCGCCACCGCCGAGTCGACGAGGCACCCAGTACGCCCCGGGCTCGTGCACGAACCCGTCCTGAACGTGGCGCAGGATCGCATCCATCTCGATGCGCAGGATCTCGCTCAGCGCTTCGGCGGGCTCGACCGGATCGATCGGTGCACCCACCTCCACCGAGATCGGGAAATGATTGCGGCCCAGATTTTTCGGTCCGCCCTTGGTGACGATCCGCTGGGCGCCCCAGACGATCAGCGGGATTATCGGCACGCCGGCGTCGATGGCCATCCGAGCTGCTCCGGATTTCATTTCCTTGATCTCGAAGCTCCGGCTGATCGTCGCTTCCGGATAGACGCCCACCAATTCGCCACGCTTGAGGGCGTCGACTCCGGCTCGATACGCCTGCGCTCCGGCGGAGCGGTCCACTTCGATGACGCCACATCCACGCATGAGGAAGCCGAGGACCTTGTTGTCCGCCAGCTCAGCCTTGGCCATCACTCTGAGCTTGCGTTTCGCGGTGCCGACCGCCAGGGCCGCCGGTATGAAATCGAGGTAACTCGTGTGGTTGATCGCGATGACGGCACCGCCGGACACCGGGACGTGTTCCGTCCCGGTGCGGGTGACTTTCACGCCCTGAAAACCGCTCAGACCACGCGCGACTACCTCGACGGCGGTGTAAACGGGTTCGAACGACATGGGTCAGCCTTCGGACTTCCGCGCCTCACGTGCTTTGGCTTTCGCCTCGGCCTCGTCGGCATCCATCTTGTCGGCCTGCTCGAGCGTCGGCGCGCTGCCACCGAGGCGGGCCGGTACCCAGTACTCGCCGGCGGGATGGTCGTAGTCCTTCTGCAGATCGAGTAGCAACTCCTGCATCGTCGACCGCAGCTTCGCCGTCAGCTCACTCGCCGGCTCGAAAGGTGCAATCGGCTCGCCGACGGCAATCGAGATGGGAGTGTTGGTGCGGCCCAACCGCTTCGGATAACCCTTCGTCCACACGCGCTGAGCGCCCCAGATGACGACGGGAACGATCGGTACGCCCGCCTCGATCGCCATCCGGGCGGCTCCGGACTTGAATTCCTTGATCTCGAAGCTCCGACTGATCGTCGCTTCGGGGTACACGCCCACCAATTCACCGCGCTTCAGGAAATCTACGGCCGCCTTATAGGAGTCGGCGCCCGCGCCGCGGTCGACCGGGATGTGCTTGAGGGCCCGCATGATCGGTCCGGAGATCTTGTTGTCGAAGACCTCCTTCTTCGCCATGAACCGGATGTAGCGCTTGGGGGTCCGCGCCGGCAGTCCCGCATACGTGAAGTCCATGTATCCGGTGTGGTTGATCGCGATCACGGCGCCACCGGACGCCGGGATGTTCTGCTCTCCCTTGACGGAGAACTTCAGGCCCTCGAAAGCGAAGACGGTGCGGGCGATGCCGATGACTGTTCTGTAAACGGGATCCACAGTTCGCTAGCGTAGACGGGAATCCGTGATCTGACCCGCAGCAGTTATGGGGTGGATGTTGGTCAGAATGTCGCAAAAGGGGCGTAAGAACGAATGAAGTCGGCAGGACGAGCGGCAGTGGGGGCAGTCGCACTCGCCATGACGTTGGCGATAACCGCATGTGAGGACGACGGACGGACAGGAATCCTGACGGACGAACCGTCTCCGCCTACGACGGAAACCACGACGACAACCACTCTCGCGCCCACGACCACCACTGCGCCCGCCACGCCGGTCGCGCCACCTCCGGTTGGTGACGTGCCCGGTAATCCGGCTGCTGCGCCGGCCTTGGCGGCCTGGGCAACGGACCTGGTGTCTTTGGACGTCGACGCGCTCACGAACGCATGCTGGACGATGCCGCCCACAACAATTGCCGACCGATACTCGGATGTGCCCGCCATCTTGACGGCCATCGCCGCACCAGGCGTCGACGGCCAGTACGCGGTCACCTGGAGCGGCGGCGGACTCTCCGTCGCCGCCAAGCGCTCGGAGATCGCTTCCGGCTATGCGTGCCCGTTCGTCTTCCCTGCGGGGCAATCAAACTTCTACACCGCGGCCGACGCTTCCCACGCCGTCGTCCGGTTTCTCTCACGCGCCACGGGACGGCCGGTCAATACCCGCGACGTCGAGACGTTCTATCCACTGATCTGCCCCGGCAACAGCCCGTGGGATCCCGACGGCACCGGCGCCACCGGCCAGCCGCCACTCAAGCTCGATCCGAATCAGCTGGCCGGTATCAAGTCTTTCGACGCCGACGCTGCAACAGTCACTCCGGTTCGCGGCGACTACGTCCGTGTCACCCTGCCCGTCAGCGACGGAACCGGTAACTCACGCCCGATGCAGTTCACCCTGTCGATCGGCCCCGAGGGATACTGCCTCGGGGCCGCGACCTGAACCGCTTCGGTCAGGAACCGAAGGGAAGGAAATCGCTCGAGCCAGCGCTGCCTGAACCGAGGCTGCCCGTGCCACCGCCGGTTGCAGCCTTGATCTGAATTGCGTGGGCCGCCGAGGTGGAGCCTGTGAATCCGGCTGCGCCGCTGTAGATTGCCGAAATCGAATGCGCACCGGTTGTGGTGAAGGTGTGGTTCAGCGCCGCGATCCCGTTGACCACTGGCACAGCGTCACCGATCGGGGTGTCCCCATCCATGAACTGCACCGTTCCACCGTTCTGCACCGAACTGACAGTCGCCGACAGGGTCACCGACTTGTTCACCACACCATCGGCAGGCACCGTCACCACAGTCTCCGTGGTGACATCCGAAGGCGCAGGGTCCGTTACATTCACCGTCCGCGCCTGGGCCGAGGACCCGACTACACCGGCTCCTCCCGAGTAAACCGCCGTGATGCTGTGCGCACCCGCAGAGGTAAACGTATGCGACAGACCAGCAGCGCCGGCCGTAACCGCTTCAGGACCGCCGATCGCGACGCCACCGTCGTAGAACTGCACGGTTCCGACGCCGACAGCGTCATCCGACGACGTTCGGACTGTTGCCCACAAGTCGGTCGCCACACCAGTTTTGGCATCGGTGGGGATATTCAGTTCGACGACGGATTCCTGGTCGGCAACACTCACCTGAACTGACTTCGCACTCGCAACCGAGTTCTTGAATCCGGAACCAGCGGTGAAGTCCGCGGTAATGCTCTGAGCACCAGCAGCATCGAAGATGTGCGAGAGCGTCGCGGTCCCACCGGAAACTGTCACCGGTGAACCAATGGCCGTGCCGTTCGACTTGAACTGCACAGTGCCCACCGCATTGTTCGGAGCCACCGTCGCAGTCAGATCAACCGCCGCACCCGTAGTTGCCGTAGCAGGAACCGAGAGCGACGTCGTCGTCTCCACATCCACCGGAGCCGGATCGGACACCGTCACCGTCTGAGCCGACGCCGACGAACTCACAAACCCTGCACCAGCGGTGAAGTCCGCCGTAACACTCTGAGCACCAGCAACATCGAACGAATGCGACAGCGTCGCAACACCCGACGTGACCGTCACCGGCGAACCGATCGCAGTGCCGTTCGACTTGAACTGCACCGTACCGACAGCATTGTTCGGAGCCACCGTCGCCGTCAGATCAACCGCAGTACCTGTGATCGCCGTAGCCGGAACCGAGAGCGACGTCGTGGTCTCGACATCCGCCGGAGCCGGATCGGACACCGTCACCGTCTGAGCAGATGCCGACGAACTCACAAACCCAGCACCGGCAGTGAAGTCCGCGGTAATGCTCTGAGCACCAGCAGCATCGAACGCGTGCGACAGCGTCGCAACACCCGCGGAGACTGCCACCGGAGTGCCGATTGCAGTGCCGTTCGACTTGAACTGCACCGTGCCCACAGCGTTGTTCGGAGCAACCGTCGCGGTCAGATCAACAGCCGTACCCGTGATTGCCGTAGCCGGAACCGAGAGCGACGTCGTGGTCTCGACATCCGCCGGAGCCGGATCGGACACCGTCACCGTCTGAGCAGATGCCGACGAGCTGACGAAGCCAGCACCGGAGGTGAAGTCCGCCGTAACGCTCTGAGCGCCAGCAGCATCGAACGAATGCGAGAGCGTCGCGGTTCCACCGGACACCGTGACCGGTGAACCGATCGCCGTGCCGTTCGACTTGAACTGCACCGTACCCACAGCATTGTTCGGAGCAACCGTCGCAGTCAGATCAACCGCGCTGCCCGTGATCGCAGCAGCCGGGACTTGAAGCGTTGTAGTCGTACTCAGCGCGGAGCTCGAGATCTCGATGGTCTGAGCTTGCGCGGTCGAACCACCAAAACCTGCAGTGCCTGAGTAGACCGCAGTGATCGAGTGCGATCCCGTCGTAGTGAACGTGTGATCCAGGGTCGCTCCGCCGGCAGTCACCGCGATCGATCCGCCGATGTCTGTGCCACCGTCCTTGAACTGGACCGTTCCGCCGTCAGTTGCCGGAGAGATGTTTGCGGTCAGCGCGACCGAGGTCTGCTCGACGGCGCTGCTCGGAACTGTCAGCGCCGTGGTCGTCTGTACATCGGCAGCAGCCACGCTCACTGTGCGCGCCGGTGACGTTGAGGTCAGGAACTCGAGAACTCCGTCGTACACAGCGGTGATGGAGTGATCTCCCGCCGCGGTGAATGTATGCGGCAGTGTGGCAACGCCATTGGCGACGGCCACGGGGGCGCCGATGTCAGTCCCGCCATCCTTGAACTGAACGGTGCCGCCTGTCGGCGCCGGGGAGACCTGCGCAATCAAATCCGTCGATTGACCGATCGTTGCCGACGCGCCGGACGTCACTGCGGTCGTGGTCGCCGCCTGCGAGACGACGTTGACGGTGGCCAATGCCTGACCACCCGCATTCAACCCACCACCACTCGAATCGCGCGGAGAGCAGTTGTACCGCTCCCAGTACCCCGGCCAAAGGGTCTCGTACTGCAAGAACGTGAACGCATTCTTCGGGGAATTGAACGCACCCGAATCACCATCTGTGGCACGCAACTTCGGCTGCACCGTACTTCCCGCAGCACCGGCAACCACCGTCACGTCGATCGCGGGCAACCGGAAGGTCTTCCCTGCCCCTACCTCGATTCCACCGTCACTGTTCTTGCTCGTGCTCGGGCCGTTACCGCCCTTGTTGTTTGAGTCAGCAGTCTGATTGCTCCCCGAAATACGCAGATGCGTACCCGCGCCATCCGGCGAACCGCCGTCGTTGATCCGAATCACCGACGGAGTCACACCGGACAAATTCGACGAAGTACCTGCCACTACCTGAGCATCCACCAACGACACCCCTGCAGGTATATCGAAGTCGTACTTGAGCCGCGTCCACTTACCGACACTGCGGCCTGCGTGCCCACCCGTCGGCACCGACATCGCATTCGGTTGAACCCGATAGGTGAACGTCGACCCCGCCACCACTTTCTCCGGCGCAGACACCGTCACACCCGTCGAATGAAACACATCCGCGATATCAACAGCCAGATGTTCATAACCATCGCAACCCAGCTTGAACCCGATCGTGTTCTCCACCGCGGGAGATGACGTCGGAGCAGCCGAAGCAACACCACCTGCCACCAGCACGCCACCGACCAACGCCGCCACCACAACCGCGGAACTTCTTCTCACCAACACGAACTCTCCTCAGCTAGCAACAGACGTGGATCGGGAACCGCACGGAAGGAGGTCACTCGAACAGAGCGGAAATCAGAATGGAGCTGGACGCTCGTACAGTACCCGTCAAAAGTAGTACTTGTATCAGTTATTTCAGACAAATATTCACGAATTGCCGATAGTTCTGCTAACGACCAATCATCGATTCGCGAAGAGCAATGCCCCTTGCACCCGTCGGGCGCAAGGGGCATCACATCATCGGAGAATCAGGACCCGAACGGCAGCGACAACGATCCGAGCGAACCGAAGTCACCGCCCCCGTTACCGACGTTCACAACCGATGCAGTCGACGTGGAACCCGTGACGCCCTGGGCTCCGCTGTAGACCGCGGTGATCGAATGGTTGCCGGTCGTGGTGAAGGTGTGGCTCAACACAGCCTGCCCACCGACAACATCGACGGCCGTTCCGATCGGAGTCGTTCCATCGAAGAACTGGACGGTTCCCGACGTCGCGCCGGAAGAACTGACCACAGCCTTCAGCTGCACCGACGTGCCGACCTTTGCCGAAGACGGAGCCGTCAACGACGTAGAGCTTTCGACATCCGACGGGGTCGGAACCGTGACATTGACGTCGACGGATTCCGCGGTGGACGACGTGAACACGCCGGAGCCACTGAATACAGCCGAGACTACAAAGTTGCCTTCTGCTCCGAACACGTGCGGCAGCTTGGCAACTCCGTCAACAACCGCAACCGGGGCACCCTGATCGACTCCACCGATCTTGAACTGAACCGTTCCGCCGGACGGCACCAGGGCGTCCGAGGGATCTTCGGACACTGTCGCGAAGAGATCAACAGGCAGTCCGACCTTGGCTTCACCCTGAACGCTCAGAACCGTCTTCGTCGCCTTGTCGACCGGAGCCGGATCGGACACCGTCACCGTCTGAGCCGACGCCGACGAACTGACAAACCCTGCACCAGCGGTGAAGTCAGCCGTAACACTCTGAGCACCAGCAGCATCGAACGAATGGCTCAATGTCGCAACACCCGCGGAGACTGCCACCGGAGTGCCGATCGCCGCGCCATTCGACTTGAACTGCACCGTACCGACAGCGTTGTTCGGAGCCACCGTTGCCGTCAGATCAACCGCAGTACCCGTGATCGCCGTCGCCGGAACCGACAGCGACGTCGTGGTCTCGACATCGACCGGAGCCGGATCGGACACCGTCACCGTCTGAGCCGACGCCGACGAACTGACAAACCCTGCACCAGCGGTGAAGTCAGCCGTAACGCTCTGCGCGCCAGCAGCATCGAAGGAATGTGACAGCGTCGCGGTTCCACCGGAAACCGTCACCGGCGAACCGATCGCAGCACCGTTCGACTTGAACTGCACCGTACCCACAGCATTGTTCGGAGCAACCGTCGCAGTCAGATCAACCGCCGTACCCGTGATCGCCGTCGCCGGAACCGACAGCGACGTCGTCGTCTCCACATCCACCGGAGCCGGATCGGACACCGTCACCGTCTGAGCCGACGCCGACGAACTGACAAACCCTGCACCAGCGGTGTAGTCAGCCGTAACGCTCTGCGCGCCAGCAGCATCGAACGAATGTGACAGCGTCGCGGTTCCACCGGAAACCGTCACCGGCGAACCGATCGCAGTGCCGTTCGACTTGAACTGCACCGTACCGACAGCGTTGTTCGGAGCCACGGTAGCGGTCAGATCAACCGCGCTGCCCGTGATCGCCGTCGCCGGAACCGACAACGACGTCGTCGTCTCGACATCGACCGGAGCCGGATCCGACACCGTCACCGTCTGAGCGGACGCCGACGAACTGACAAACCCTGCACCGGCAGTGAAGTCAGCGGTAACACTTTGTGCACCAGCAGCATCGAAGGAATGCGACAGCGTCGCAACACCCGACGTGACCGTCACCGGAGTGCCGATCGCAGCACCGTTCGACTTGAACTGCACCGTACCCACAGCGTTGTTCGGAGCCACCGTTGCCGTCAGATCAACCGCCGTACCCGTGATCGCCGTCGCCGGAACCGAGAGCGACGTCGTGGTCTCCACATCGACCGGAGCCGGATCCGACACCGTCACCGTCTGAGCGGACGCCGACGAACTGACAAACCCTGCACCGGAAGTGAAGTCAGCGGTAACACTTTGTGCACCAGCAGCATCGAAGGAATGCGACAGCGTCGCAACACCCGACGTGACCGTCACCGGAGTGCCGATCGCAGCACCGTTCGACTTGAACTGCACCGTACCCACAGCGTTGTTCGGAGCCACCGTTGCCGTCAGATCAACCGCAGTACCCGTGATCGCCGTCGCCGGAACCGACAACGACGTCGTCGTCTCCACATCCACCGGAGCCGGATCCGACACCGTCACCGTCTGAGCCGACGCCGACGAACTGACAAACCCTGCACCAGCGGTGAAGTCAGCCGTAACGCTCTGCGCGCCAGCAGCATCGAAGGAATGTGACAGCGTCGCGGTTCCACCGGAAACCGTCACCGGCGAACCGATCGCAGCACCGTTCGACTTGAACTGCACCGTACCCACAGCATTGTTCGGAGCAACCGTCGCGGTCAGATCAACCGCGCTGCCCGTGATCGCCGTCGCCGGAACCGAGAGCGACGTCGTCGTCTCCACATCGACCGGAGCCGGATCCGACACCGTCACCGTCTGAGCCGACGCCGACGAACTGACAAACCCAGCACCAGCAGTGAAATCAGCCGTAACACTTTGAGCACCAGCAGCATCGAACGAATGTGAGAGCGTCGCAACACCCGCGGTCACTGTCACCGGTGAACCGATCGCCGCGCCGTTCGACTTGAACTGCACCGAACCCACAGCGTTGTTCGGAGCAACCGTGGCGGTCAGATCAACCGCGCTGCCCGTGATCGCCGTCGCCGGAACCGAGAGCGACGTCGTGGTCTCCACATCGACCGGAGCCGAAGCAATGCTGATTGTCGCGAGCGGACCCGCGCCGGCATTGAGCGGTGTGGTGTCCTTGTTCTCGCGGGGCGAGCAACGGGTCGGCGCCCACTGTGTACCAAGGAAACTCGCCTTTGCGAGCTGAGTGCTGAAGTTTTCGCTGGCACCGAGGTTGCCGGCCGTACCCGCGGTCCTCACCTTCGGTTGGATCACTCCCGTCGCACCAGCGACCATTGTTACGTCGACTGCGGGAAGCCGGAACCAGGTGTCTCCGTTGCCGTTTGTCGAGCCATCGAGGTTCTTCTTGGACTTCGGTACTCGAATACCTCCCTCCGAGTTGGTACTCGTCGTCGGACTGTTGCCGATCACCTGGTTGTTTCCGGACAGCCGAAGGATCCCGCCGCTACCGTCGACGTTGCCAGAGTCGTTGACCCTGAGAACGTTCGGTGCGACGCTGTCGAGTCCGACCGAGGTGCCCGCGACGACGGCCGCGGAAACGAACGTCGCGTTGGCCGGGATTGCGTAGTCGACCTTGAGACGTGACAGGTTCGTAGTCGTCGCGCCGGAATCCTTGTCCGGATACGACGTTCCGCTCGGCTGAATTCGGTAGGTGAAAGTCTCGCCGGGTTGGACAGAAGCGGGTGCGTCGACCGTGATGAGGTTGTCGGTGACCTTGTGGACGTCTCCGATGATGGAGCCTGCGACACACGCTGTTTTGAAACCGGTGGTCGAGATCGCGGCGGATGCGGGCGTGCCGATCAGCAGCATCCCCGCGACCATGGCGGTTCCGGTTATGGGCACGGCGAATCGCCGCAACTGAGAGATTTGGGGCATGGGCACTTCCTTCGGAAGGGCAAACATGAGCAGTGGATTCGGACAAAACGTGTGCGCGCCGTCACAACATAACGAAAAAACTAGTACGCGTACTACTTTTGGCAAGACACTTGTCCAATTCACCCCGGACTCACCCTCACATCACCTGACGGGGGATGGAAAAGCAGGGTATGGAAGCCCGATTGAACGCAAAACTAACGCCAAAGCGGTCTATCGACAACGCTTTTGGTGGTCAACTCGTCAATCGGCGGGAAAAATTTGATATTCCGCCAGTTCGGAAAAGGTTCCAAACCTACCAGTACGAAAGTACGAATCAGGGCCGCGACGGAGTCCGTCGCGGCCCTGATTGTGTTTGTTCAGTGTGTCAGCGAAGCACATCCGTGCCGACGAACGGCACCAATGCCTCGGGCACTCGCACCGAGCCGTCGGCCTGCTGATGGTTCTCGAGAATCGACACGATCCAGCGCGTCGTTGCCAGGGTGCCGTTGAGAGTGGCAGCCGTCTGCGGCTTGCCGTTCTCGTCGCGGTACCGAACTCCGAGGCGGCGGGCCTGGAAAGTCGTGCAGTTGGACGTCGATGTCAGCTCGCGGTAGGTGCCCTGCGTCGGAACCCATGCCTCGCAGTCGAATTTACGCGCAGCCGAAGAACCGAGATCTCCGCCGGCGACGTCGATCACGCGGTAAGGAACGTCGATGGCGGCCAACATGTCTCGCTCCCAGCCGAGGAGACGCTGGTGTTCGGCGTCGGCATCCTCGGGACGGCAGTACGTGAACATCTCGACCTTGTCGAACTGATGTACACGGATGATGCCGCGGGTGTCCTTGCCGTAGCTTCCGGCCTCGCGGCGGAAGCACGACGACCAACCGGCGTAGCGCTTAGGGCCTTCGTTCAGTTCGAGGATCTCGCCCGAGTGGTAGCCGGCCATGGGTACCTCGGAAGTTCCGACGAGGTACAGGTCGTCATCCTGCAAGTGGTAGATCTCGTCCGAGTGAGCACCGAGGAAGCCGGTACCCGCCATGATTTCCGGGCGTACGAGCACCGGCGGAATCATCATCGTGAATCCGTTGGCGATCGCCTTCTGCGCAGCCAACTGCAGCAGTCCGAGCTGGAGCATGGCTCCGTAGCCGGTCATGAAGTAGAAGCGCGAACCCGAAACCTTGGCGCCGCGTTCCATGTCGATCAGGCCGAGCGACTCACCCAGCTCGAGGTGATCCTTCGGCTCGAAGTCGAACTTCGGAATCTCACCGACGTGTTCGAGCACGATGTAATCGTCCTCGCCGCCGGCCGGCGCACCTTCTTGTACGACGTTGGAAATCGCGCGGTGTGCGGAGTCGAGCGCGGCCTGCGCCTCGTGCTGCGCGGCCTCGGCTTCCTTGACCTTGGCCGCCAGTTCCTTGGAACCCTCGAGCAGCGCGGGACGCTCCTCCGGAGATGCCTGTCCGACCTTCTTGCCGAAGGCCTTCTGCTCTGCGCGGAGGTTGTCTCCGGTCAGAACGGCAGCGCGTCGGGACGCGTCGGCTTCGAGCAGAGCGTCGACCAGTCCTGGATCTTCTCCACGGGTGCGCTGCGACTCGCGGACGATTTCGGGGTTCTCACGGAGAAACTTGAGGTCAATCACGACTTCGAACTTTACCCACTCACCGCAGCTCGCCGACGGTCACGTCCACGTCGGAGAGGGGGAGATCACGATTCGAGCAGACTCAGGTAGTCCTCGCGTCCGAACATCCGAGCCGCGTCGACGGCAGTCGGGTGTCCACCTTTCGGGTCGGCTCCCCCGCTCACCAGCGCTTTCACCACCGCATCCTCGCCCTTGAAGACGGCTCCGGCGAGGGGTGTCTGGTTCTTGTCGTTGGGCCGGTTGACGTCGGCGCCGCGCTCGATCAAGGCAACGACGGCGTCAGCGTGACCGTGATACGCCGCCAACATGACGAGCGTGTCGCCACTCTCGTTGGTCAGATTGACGGGAACTCCAGCATCGACGTACGACGCCAGCCCGGCCGCGTCGCCGGTTCGTGCCATGTCGAAGAGCCGGCCCGCCAGCTCGACAGCCTCGGGATCGAGTGGGGTGTTTTCGCTCATGACTACAAAATACTCACAGACGCGTTTGTGAGTTTTGTAGTGAAGGTTCGATATCGCCACGGCAACAGGCATGATGGAATCGATGTCCGAAGACAAGATCGAGAAGTCGCCAGATCCGGCAGATCCCCAGGGGACGCCGGCGAAGAAAACTGTCTCAGCGAGTCGCACCCGTCGGGTCCTGGCTGCTGTGGCGGTAGGTGCGGTGGTCGCCGCGATCGCAACGATCGCGATTTCCGGTGGATTGAACAAGGACGACTCGTCCTCGGTCAGCGTCAGTGGTGGCGGTCCAGCAGCGACGGGATCTACTCGCGACGACGCCTTCACCGCGGCTGCGGCCGGCGACTGCCTCAACTGGACGCCTGCGACCGAGTCGGGCGGGGACCGCACGGACATGTCAAAGGTTCAGTGCGGAACTGAACACCGCTTCGAGGTTGCCGGACCACTCGACCTCTCGGTGTTCCCCGGCGCCGAGTTCGGCCCCGGTTCCCGGTACCCGGGCGCCCTTCGATTCGCCGAACTCCGCGACGAGCACTGCACACCCATCGTCATGTCCTACCTCGATTCGAAGTTCGATCCCAAGGGCAAGTTCAGCGTCGGCCTGATGTTCCCGAGCGAATCGGGTTGGGCTTCGGGCGAGCGCGCACTGCGTTGCGGCTTGCAGTTCTCGACCACGACCGGCGAACTACAACCGTTCGTGGGCCGCGTGGCGGACCAGGACCAGTCGAACGTGTGGGACGTCGGCACGTGCATCGGCATCAACCAGAACCTCCCGACCGATCCGGTCGATTGCGCGAAACCGCATGCATACGAGGTTATTTCGGTGATCGACCTCGGCACTCAATTCCCGGGCGCAATGCCGTCGGTCGAAGATCAGGACCGTTACCTCGAGGGCGTCTGCACTCAGGCGTCCAACGAGTACCTTGGTTCCGCAGACGCGCTTCGCGACAAGACGCTGACGCTGTTCTGGGACAACATTTCACTGGAAAGCTGGTTGGCCGGTAGCCGCCGAGTCAATTGTTCGATCGGCAAAGAGGTCGAAACCGGCGGGTTTGCCGCGATCACCGGAAGCGCCAAGGGCGAAATCCTGATCAACGGCGCCGCTCCGGTCCCGCCACCCGCTGCACCGGAAGGTCGGTCGCTGCCGACGCCGTTGCCCGGCGCAGCTCCGCCGTCGTAAGCCATGACGGTGACTATGACGCCCGACCGGTTCGAGGAACTGGTCGGCGAGGCGCTCGATCTGATTCCGCCCGAACTTGCCAAGGCCATCGACAACGTCGTGGTGCTTGTCGAAGCACGTGACGAGGCAGAACCGGGGCTGCTCGGTTTGTATCAGGGCGTCGCTCTGACCGAGCGGGATTCTCATTACGGTGGGTACCTGCCGGACACGGTCACTATTTTCCGCGATTCGATACTCGACATCTGTGCATCCGAGGACGAGGTTGTTCACGAGGTTGCCGTGACCGTCATCCACGAGATCGCGCACTACTTCGGCATCGAAGAAGACAGATTGCACGAACTCGGCTGGGGCTGAGGGCAAAGTCGTCCGATTTCGGGGGAACCAAAAGCGGCCGGTATGCATCAAACTATGTGCGGGGGGATTTCTACGGCTGTGTGCACGACCTCCCGGCCACTTATCCGCCCTGGTCAGGAAGGAGTTCGGCACTATGTACGTCGACCCTCAAGCCCTAGTTGCCGCCGCAATGGAACTCGAGTCTGCGGCGACGCGATTGCGCGGAATCGTCTCTACTGCGCAGCCGACGCTACGCGTTCTCCCAGCCGGATCCGAGGAAGTGTCCGGTAGCGCGGCAAATTACTTCAACACCATCTCGGGCAGCCTTGCCTCGTCCACCGATCGGGCAATCGAGGAGCTCACCGCGGCTGCGGCAGCTCTGCGCAAGAATGCAGCTGCCTACGAGCTCGAAGACCAGCTCACCAAGTCCAGCCTGGCAGCCGCACCGATCTGATCGACAGAAATCGAACTCGGTAACACGGTAACTCGGCAACTCGGCAACTCGGCAACTCGGCAACACAGTCACACTTCCTGGGGGGAAGAACAATGGTCGGCATCACCGGCGTCATCTGGTATCCACGGGGCGCAGCACCCAACTCTGCAGCACTGGTCGCCGGGGCCGGGCCGGTCCCTCTCGGTGTGGCGGCCGGGGCCTGGTCCACCGTGTCGTCCGGACTGACCGACACCGCTGCGTCCATCTCTCGCGTGATGGCGGACCTTCGCACCGGGTGGTCAGGAGAAGCCGCGGATGCCGCGTTGAGCAAGTTCGCACCGTTCCAGGAATGGGCTGCCGCGGCCGCGCTGCTCGCCGGAGAAACCGCTGGTAAAGCCCAAGTGCAGTCCGGTTCCTACACCGTCGCCACCCTGGCCATGCCGTCCCTGGCGGAGATCGCGGCGGTTCAAGCGGCCAAGGTCGCCGCGTACTCCATCGGCGGGGCCCTGGTCGGCGGGGCCGCTGCCGCCGAGGCTGCCGAAGAAGCACTCAAAATTCGAGCGGCGGTGACGATGGAAACGTACGACGCCGCAACGACGCATCTGGCCGTGCAGCAGAACTTCGACTCACCACCGTCCATCGCGGAACCCACAGCTGGGGCATCCGCTTCGGCCGAAAGCCCAGGCAACGCCGCACGACAGTCCGTCGCGCAAGCGGCATCAACGCTCGCTGACGTAATCGCGGATCCCGTGCGCGCCGCAACCGCTGCTGTCGCATCCGTAGTTTCCAACCCGGTATTTGCCGCCGCTGCCTCACAGGCCGGTGCCATCTCCGGTGGAGCGTCGGCCGCCGTCAGTGCCGCGACCACCGCCGTCACGGGCGCCACCACTGCCGCATCAACTCTCGCGACGGCCGGAGCAGGACTCACCGGACTGGGCGGCGCAGGGCTCGGTGGCGCAGGACTCGGCGGCGCGAGACTCGGCGCTTCCACACCATCACTGTTCGGCACCCCGTCGGCAAGTCGGGCAACGGCACAGGTCAGCGCAGCTTCCGCGACCACCGGAGCCGGAGCATTCGCGGGCTCGTCGTCGAGCAGCAGCACCGGCCGGCACGCTCTTCCGGATCCCTCCACCGGCCAGAGCGCCGCGCGCCAGAACCCCGTGACCTCGCCGGTTCAGGGCACCGTCGATACCGTCAAAGTGGATCCGGCCCGAACCGCAGGCGGATCTGCGCCGATCGCCGGCGGCCGTCATGCGGCCCAATCTGAAGACGACACCGAGCACGACACACCTGATTATCTGAAGCACTTCGAGCACTTCGCCGACGGCCGAACAGTCATCCCGTCCGTGATCGGTGGCGCACTCGAAACTGCAGAGCGTTGATGGTGGACCTCGGCACCTCACCTGATGGGTGGAATTTGCCTGTCGTCGCCCTCTCACAGGACGAAATCGACTATGTACGTGAGCGACTCGGGCTCGATGCGCTTCCGGTGGTTCTCGGTGGCGCGACGGTTCACGCCAGTGCGAGCGCTCACCATACGGCGATGCAGTCCGCGGCAGATTCGCTCTCCGAGCGCGATCTCCTCCCCGGCGGGGAGATCCATCACGAACTCAGCGCCCGCCTACGCGTCCTGACCCACCCCAAATGGGAGTTGGCGCTGCGTCGGCATGTCGGTGGAAGGATTTCACGCCTCTGCGTCGCACAGGGCGAGTTCCTTTGTGTCGAAGCAACTTCAACCGATTCTTCGTTCGCATTGTGCAGCGTCACCGCCGAACCAGCTGCACCCGTTGTCACCGCGCTCGGCAGCGCCGAAGCAATGCCGATTGCCGTGATCAACGCACCGACCGAGATGCTCAGCCTGGCATTCGGCGCCGGCCCGGATGCAGACAGCGTGACCTCGGCCTTGATCAACGCCGGGATACCCGAAGACGACGCGCGCCAACTGGGTAGGGCAATCGTCACATGCACTGCCTTCGCCGAATTGGTTGGAATACCACACAGTTTGGGAGCGGCGACGCTCATGACCGGCGCAGTGACTGTGTACGACACCTTGGCCGGCCGGCTCGTGGGTTCGACTACTCGGGCTGCCGACGGCACCGAGTGGACGTCCATCAGTTCCGGAACACCGCATCGCCTGCGACAAGCCGTGAACGCGCTGGTAACCGAACTCGAGGAATCGACGCCGGAGACTTCCGGGTAACCTCGGGGCGTCCCTTCAACGCCCGGAGCCTTACTTCAGCATGCAGTTCTCGCGTCAACCGTCGTCACCGGGCGAACAAGGCTCGGTCGCCACGATCGACCGGCCGAACGAAGAACGGGCAACAACACCGCACCGACAAGACCTGAACGGACTGCGTGGCCTCGCCATCGGTTTGGTGGTCGTATTCCACGTGTGGTTCGGACGGGTATCGGGCGGGGTGGACGTCTTCCTGGTTCTGTCCGGATACTTCTTCGTCGGCTCACTGGTTCGACGCGCCGAAGCCGGGGGTTCACTCAACCCGGTCCCGGCACTGCGGCGGGTGTTTCTGCGGCTGTTCCCCCTGATCGCGGTGGTCAGCATTTTGACCGCACTGGGGACCGCGTTGCTGCTGCCACGCACACGCTGGGCCGATCTGGGCGATCAACTGATCGCGGTGCTCGGGTTCTTCCAGAACTGGCAGCTCGCCAGCACCGCAAGCGACTACCTGGCCGCCGACGGCTCGGTCACTCCCCTGCAGCACCTGTGGTCGATGGCCGTGCAAGGTCAGTTCTATCTCCTGGCCATCGCACTCGTCTCCGTGATCGCTTATGTGGCTTCACGCGTGAATCCCAACTATTTCCGCCCGTCACTCGCGGCCACCCTTCTGGTTCTGACCGCAGGATCTTTTCTCTACGCACTCGCCAAATCTTCGCGTCACCAAGCCTGGGCGTACTACGACTCCGGCGCCAGGTTGTGGGAATTGGCCCTCGGTGGTCTGCTGGCCGTTCTGATGACCAGCACGCGCAGTCGGCAGATCGCATCCCTGCCGTTCTCGGTCAGAGCGACGATCGGCTGGGCGGGGCTTTCGTCGATCCTGTTGTGCGGCATAGTGCTCGACGGCGCCCAGCAGTTCCCCGGCCCGTGGGCGCTGGTACCGGTGCTGGCCACTCTTGCGTTGATACTGTCCGGAGTCGGCGACGACACACCTTGGACGTCGAAGACGCTCGCCCATCCGGCACTGACGTGGCTCGGCTCGTTCGCATTCGCGCTGTACCTGATTCACTGGCCGATTCTGGTGTTTGCACTCGTGATCACCGGACGCCCCGAAGCCGGCCTGCTCGGCGGGGCACTGATCATCGCCCTCTCCGTCGCGGGGGCGCTTGCACTCCGGCGCCTCGTCGAGGTTCCGGTGGAGCGCGGAGGCCGCTCGCGCCGGTACACCGTCCTGGCATGCGTCGTCACCGCTGCCGCGGTCCTCGCCGCTTCAGTCGCCTGGCAGTCGTACGCGAGCAGCCAGACGACGGGCCAGCGGGCGGTCGACACCCTCGACCTCCCGACCCATCCCGGCGCACTCGCGCTCACCGACGGTGCCGAAGTACCCAAGGCGTCGATGGTTCCCTCGATCTTCGATGCGCCACTGGACCTTCCGGCCAGCACGCTCGACGGCTGTATCGCCGATTTTCTCGAGCGGGACGTCGTCCACTGCACCTATGGCGACGCCGATGCAGACAGAACCATCGCGCTCGCGGGTGGTTCGCACTCCGAGCACTGGCTCACTGCGCTCGACGAACTCGGCAAGAGTCACGGGTTCCGCGTCGACACGTATCTGAAGATGGGCTGCCCGCTCACCGTCGACTCCATGCAGACGTTGTCGGACAACGACTATCCGGATTGTGTCGACTGGTCGCGTGGAGTGCTGACCGAGTTGGCCGACGCCTCACCCGATTTCGTGTTCACGACGGCAACCAGGCCGAGTTCCGACGGCCCTGGTGACGTGACGCCCGAATCGTACGTTCACGTATGGGAGGAACTGGGGCGCGACGGTATCGACGTCCTCGCCATTCGCGATACCCCCTGGCTGCACCACGACGGCGTCGCCTACCGCGCGATCGACTGTCTGGCGACAACCACGTCACCCGATCACTGCGCGATGCCACGGTCCGAAATGCTCAGCGACGTCAATCCGGCGCCGTCGGCAATTGCCGATCTGACCAACGTCCGCCTACTCGATCTCAGCGACGGTGTGTGCGGACCGGAGTTGTGCCGCGTCGTAGAGGGAAATGTGTTGGTGTATCACGATTCCCACCACCTGACAGCCAGCTACGTGAGCACACTGTCGGCTGAACTGGGGCGCCAACTGAGCGTCCAGACCGGTTGGTGGTGAAACCGGCTGTCAGCCCATCACGTCGTCGGCGCCGGGGATGAGTCGGTGCTCGAACGGCGGGTTGACGGCTCCCCAGCGTAGGCATTCCCAGCCGCCATCAGCTGAGGGCAACAGTTCGACGGTCTCGGTGTTGGCCAAGTGGTTGTTGGCTGCGAACAGTCCGGGGACACCGGCAAGCTGGGCGGCGACAAGACGAATCGCAGCACCATGACTCACCACGACGATGTCGCCGCCGTCTCGTGAGCCTTCCAGAAATTCTTCGCGCAGCGCATTGACGACGGGGACGTACCGTTCCAGGACGTCGTATCCCGTTTCACCGCCGGGAATGCGAGCGCCGAGGTTGCCGGTGTGCCAGTGATGGAACGTCTCCATGAACAGTCGGTGCGCGGCCTCGTCGGTGCGATCCTCGAGGTCACCGGCCTGGACCTCGTGCAGTCCGTCCCGCACATCCAGGGATACACCGGCGGCCTGCTCCACAAAACCTGCTGTCTGCCGGGCACGCAAAGCCAAGGACGATACGAGCGCCAGAGGAGGAGCCGAAGCCAGGCCGATGCCCAACGTCTCGGCCTGCGCCAACCCTTCCGGCGTGAGCTTTGCTCCGGGCAGAGCGGTGTCGAGACGTTTGGCGACATTCGCCTCCGTCTGACCGTGCCGAACGAGGATGAGCCTTCCGGTCATCGTTCTCCCCCTCCATGCTTGAGTTCGTCGATCCACCGAATCGCTTCTTCGTCCGAAGGAGGTTGTGGCCCGGTCGAATTCGCTGTCACCCACGACCCCAGGAAGCGGACTCCGGATTTCCGATGCAGTGCACGCATCGCCTCGGCCACCAGCGAGTCCTCGACGTGTCCGACGCAGTCCACGAAGAACCGGTACGTACCCAATTCCGTTCGCATCGGACGCGATTCGATCCGAGTCAGATCGATACCGCGAGCGGCGAATTCGGAGAGTGCGCGCACCAGGGAGCCTGGAGCGTTGTCGAGGTGAAGCACCAGCGCGGTGCGATCGGCACCGGTCCGTTCGGGAACCGGAGCCGGCTTGGTGACCAGCACGAAACGTGTACGGGCGCCGCCCACATCGGCGACGTTGTCCGCCAGGCTGTCGAGTCCGAGCATCTGACCGGCCAAAGCCGTGGACACACCGGCGTCGACCGTTCCAGCCTGCACGTCCAGCGCCGCACCGGCGTTGGACGAGGCCAACACCACCTCGGCCTGGGGCAGGTTCTCGGCGATCCATCCGCGGACCTGTGCGCCCGCATGCGGATAGGCCCCGATCGTGCGGACCTGGTCGGCGGTCGTCCCGGCCCGAACCAGGATGGAGAAACTCACGTCCAGATCGGTTTCGGCAACGATCTGCAGGGGCGAACCGAGAGCGAGTGAATCGAGCGTCGGCGCTACGCCGCCTTCCACCGAGTTCTCGAAGGGAACTACGGCCCCGTCCACGGAACCGTCGCGAACCATGTCGAGAGTCGCCGGCGGACTGCCGGCCGGTACTCGCTCGACGGTTTCGCCGAACGCGCCCTCAGCCTCCAACTGGGCGAGAGCTATCTCCGTGAAGGTTCCCGACGGACCGAAATACGCGATTCTTGGCACGCCTAAAAGATTACGCATCGACCCACGCCGGTCACTGCAAACCCGCGGCACGCAGAGCCGTTTCCACCGCAGGCAGATCTGCAACCTCGATCGTGAGCAGCACCTCGCGCATCGCGGATGCGGCTTCCGGGATCAGCGCGGCGAGTTTTTCGGGCTTCGGATCGACTATCGCGGCGCGCACGTCGTCGCCGCGCAGTGCAGCGACGGTGCCACACAGTAGGGCGATCACCTCGTCGCCGTCGGCTGCGCGGGCTACGAAACCGACGGACTCGTGCGCGAGTACCGCCAGGAAATCAGCCACTTCGGTGGGCGTGCGACCGGCGGCGAGTCCGGGGATCCGTCCACCTTCGCACAGGCGCAGCGCCGCTTCGGCGGGTGTCAGATCCTCTTCGCCGCCGTCGACGTACACCGCGAGCGGAGCGGGCAGACGTAGCGCGATCGCGTCGTCGATCTGGTCGGTGGTGACGTCGACGTCGAAACGGACGGCCTCGTACGACGCTTCCGTGTCCGCACGCAGTTCTTCCGGATCGATATCGAGGCGAACGACAACCCGGCCTGCTGCTTCGCCACCGATCAGCGCCGAAGCCGGAACGACCGGGAGAAAGAGTGCTTCGAGAAGTCCGCGCGAGTTTCTCGGGGCGGGCAGCCCGAGTGAAAGAGGAATGGCCACAGACAAACCGTAACCCCGGCGCAGGCGGCGGATTCCACGCGAGTTGCGCAAAAGTCTTGCGATTCACACCGAAGCGCCTTAGGTTAGGGTTACCTCATCATCCGATGGAGTTCGAGAGAACACCCGCCAAGGGGGCAGCATGGCAACGAAGACCAGCACCGGCCCGTCCACCGCCGAACGCGTCCGCAGCGCCTGTGTGCGCGCACAGGACGCAGTTCTCGCCATCGAAGGCAGCGATCCCACCGTCACGTCGGTGCATCACCTGCGTTCGAACGGTGACGTCGTCGTTGCAGTCCCACATGCCTCCGCAGCTGCGGCCCTGGCCTGGAACTCCGGCGGCGGCGGCCTGCCTGCCGTCCTCGAGATCACCGATCACGCACCACTGCGGCTGCGTGAGCCCGTGCGCTCCCTCGTATGGCTTCGCGGCTCGTTGCACGCCGTGCCCGACTACGAGGCACGCGTTCTCGCCGACGACGTCGCATCCGAACATCCCCACCCGGGGCTCCTCGACATCGGCCACACCTCGGTCCTCCTTCGCCTGAGCCTGGCCTCGGCCGTTGTCGCCGACTCGACGGGGGCAGAACCCGTCGCCGTGGACGAGTTGCTGAACGCCAGCCCCGATCCCTTCTGGGAAATGGAGACGGCGTGGCTGCAGCATCTCGACGAAGACCACCGCGATCTCGTGGACCTGCTCGTGCGCAAGCTTCCCCCGTACATGCGCACCGGACGCGTTCGCCCACTCGGCATCGACCGCTACGGACTGCGCCTGCGGGTCGAGGATCACACCGGCGACCGCGACGTGTGGATGCCGTTCGCCAACCCCGTCGACGACGCTCCCGCGCTGAGCCGCGCCATCCGAATGCTGGTCGGGTGCCCTTTCCTCAACGGCCTCCGATCGGGTGGCGCTGCAAACGGCTAGCGTTGCGCGGGTGAATGCCCGCGAAACCGTCCGCACCTGGTTGCGGCCGCCGTCTCCCGTTCGAACGGACCCGGAACTCGATCCCGCCGCCAGACGCGGAATCCGGATCGAGATCACTATCGTTCTGCTGGTCACCTTCGGGCTCAGCGGATTGTCCGGGATCCTTTCGCTCGCCGAATCCTTGGCGACGCCGGTTGCGCTCTCGGATCAGACGGTTGCACTCAACCCGTCGCGGGCCGCCATCGACTGGATCGACCTGGCGCGCCAATTACTGGGCGTCGCAAAGCTTCTCGCGTGGGCAGCGCTGGGACTCTATCTACTGTGGCGTTCGGGGATCGGTCCGCGTGCTGCGGGCCTGACTCCCAAGCCTCGATTCGGGCGCGACATCGCTCCGGGATTCGGCCTCGCCGCTGTGATCGGCCTCCCCGGCCTCCTGTTCTACCTCGTCGCTCAGGCACTGAGCATCAACCTCACCGTCCAGGCCAGCGCGCTCGACGACCACTGGTGGCGGGTTCCGATCCTCGTACTGTCCGCAATCGCGAACTCGGGCGCCGAAGAGGTACTGGTCGTCGCCTACCTGATCACTCGCCTCCGGACACTCGGCTGGAGTGAGAACAAGTCACTGCTCGCGTCCTCGCTCCTGCGCGGTAGTTATCACCTCTACCAAGGGTTCGGCGGCGGTGTGGGAAACGTGATCATGGGGCTCGTGTTCGGTCGATACTGGCAGCGCACCGGCAAGCTGTGGCCGCTGATCATCGCCCACGCGCTCATCGACATGGTGGCGTTCATCGGTTACGCCCTCCTGCGCGATCACGTCTCCTGGCTGCCGTGACCGGTACCGTGAACTGGTGACCGGCGACTCCGAATACCCTCAGCGCCCTCCGCGGCGCCAGCCGCCAGGGCCACCTCCGCGGCGCCAGCCGCCCCCGCGTGGACCGATGCCACCCCGTCAGGGCCCACCCCCGCAGCGGCGCCCACCGATGCCGCCGGAAGGGCCGACGGTCATTCGCCGCGACGGACGTCCACCGCAGCAGAATCCGGCCAATCAGGCCTGGTCACAGGTCCCACCAGAAGCGCCGCAGCAACCCAGGCGTGAGGACTGGGCGCCGACCCAACGCCCGCAGCCGTTCCAGGACGACCCCCGCAGGCAGGGGCCGCCGCGTCAGGCGAAGTACGCACCCGCGCCGCCGCGCCGAACCCCGCCGAACGCCCCGCCGCGCCCTCCTGAACCCCCGAAGCAGCGACGCCCACGCAAGCGTCGTAGCTGGGGTAAACGTATCGGCATCACGTTGTTGGTCTTGCTGCTCGCGCTGGCCGGCGCGGTCTATTACGTCGACAGTTCGCTCAATCGAATCGACGCGCTGCCCGACTACGCGGGACGCGTCGCCGATACTCCGGGCACGAACTGGCTGATCGTCGGCTCCGACAGTCGTGAGGGGCTCACACCCGAGCAGGAGCAAGCGCTTGCGACAGGTGGTGACACCGGCCCCAAGCGCACTGACACGGTCATCTTGGTCCACGTTCCCAAGAGCGGGAAGACGACGATGGTCAGCATCCCCCGCGATTCGTACGTTCCGATTCCCGGCTACGGCTCGGACAAGATCAACGCCGCCTTCGCTTTCGGTGGTGCCCCCTTGCTGGTGCAGACCGTCGAGGAGGCAACCGGACTTCGCATCGACCACTATGCCGAGATCGGATTCAGCGGGTTCGCCGGCATCGTCGACGCCGTCGGTGGCGTCAATGTATGCCTGACGCAGGCGATCGACGATCCGCTGGCCGGAATCAACCTCCCCGCCGGATGCCAAGACTTGAAGGGTTCGGATGCACTCGGGTTCGTACGGACCCGAGCAACCGCGCTCGCCGACCTCGACCGCATGAACAACCAGCGCCAGTTCATGTCGGCGTTGCTGTCGAAGGCGACGAGTCCGAGTACGTTCCTCAATCCGTTCCGGTTGTGGCCGCTCGTCTCCGATACGGCCAAGTCTTTGCAGGTCGACGAGGGCGATCACATCTGGAATCTGGCCTCACTCGCCTGGGCGCTTCGCGGCGGGATGACCACCACGACGGTTCCCGTCGCCGGTTTCGAGGACGTGGACGGGTCGGGCAACGTGTTGTTGTGGGACAAGGCACGCGCTTCGCAGTTCTTCGACGCCCTGGCCAACGATCAGCAGATTCCGCAGGATCTGATCACCACGGGGTGATCGCCCTGAGTTTCGGTAGTACCCCGGGAGGACAGGCCGAGCGAACAAATCGCTTTCCGGCAGGACGCGGAACGGCCGGCGGAAAAATACCGTGAAGGTATGAACACAGCACACCGCCGATTCCGCACCGCCGCCGTCATCGCCGCCTCGGCCGGAGCGGCTTTACTGGCCACGTCCTGCTCGGGCACCTTCGACAAGTTCGACGAGTCGAAGGCATACAAGAAAACCGAAACCTTCTCTTTTGCACAAGCATCCAACGGAATCGACACACTGCCGAGTTGGGTTCCCGCCGGCGCGACGGGTATCGACGAGGTCATCCGCACCACCGGCAACGAACGCATCCTGCGCATGACTGCGAACATCACGGAGATAGATCACAACAGCTGCATCGCACAACCTACCGTCGAAACTCGTCCGGCATCGCTGTCCGCACAGTGGTGGCCGACGGGGGTCGAGAAGGGCAGTTCTTTCCAGTGCGGCGACTGGTACGTCGGCGAAAAGGACTCGTTCGTCTACGGATACCGGCCGGAAACTCTCGACTTCATCATCGATCAGCTCGACAACAAGTAGCTCCCTGTCCGTGCCGCCGACCCAGTAATCTGTTGGGATGACACAGGCGAAGAACTCGAGCGAATTCACCACTCTGCTGCGTCAGCAGATCCGTAACGAGTTCACTGCATCGCAGCAGTACATCGCGGTAGCGGTGTACTTCGATGCACACGATCTTCCGCAGATGGCCGCGCGCTTCTACAGCCAGGCCACCGAGGAACGCGGTCACGCGATGATGATGATCCAGTACCTGCTCGACAACGACCTCGACGTGGACGTACCGGGTGTCGACGACGTCGTGACGAAGTTCGACAGCGTCCGTGCCCCGGTCGAATTGGCACTCGAGCAGGAGAAGACGGTCACCGAGCAGATCACGCAGTTGGCGCGCACCGCGCGCGATACCGGCGACTACCTGGGCGAGCAGTTCATGCAGTGGTTCCTCAAGGAGCAGGTCGAGGAAGTTGCAAGCATGACAACACTTCTCACCATCGTCGACCGCGCCGGCGACAACCTCTTCCACCTCGAAACGTTTGTCGCACGCGAGATGAACACACCGGCAGCTGCCGACGCAATGGCGCCGACGCCCGCCGGCGGCGGCGTCTGAGGGCCACCGGCCTACCGAGTCTCCGGCCGCTCGGCGGCGCTCAGTGATCTGAGGAAGTTGTTGTATGCCTCCAGATCACTGTCGCCGTCGATCTCGGCGCGGCGGTCCTGGGCGGCATTCATCCGTTTGTCGTCCCGGTTCCAGCGCATCGCGAAGATCACGACCACCACCAGCGCGACGGGCTCTCCGTACGACCACGCAAGGGCACCGGCCAACTGCTGGTCCTGCATCACGTCCACGCCCCACTCGGGAGGCGGATTCACGAACGTGGTCAGCAGCGGCTTTGTCGCCATCATGAGAACGACTCCGATGAACACGTGCAGCGGCATCTCCACGAAAAGGTCGAAACACCGGCCGAGATAGCTTTGCCGCACCGGCAGTGGTCCGGTGGCGAGCACGGGCATGATGAAGAGCAGACCGCTGGTGAGAAAGAAGATTTCGAGAAGGACGTGTCCGGCCGGCAATCCCGAGACGGCGTCGAAGATCGGCGACAGGTAGATCCCGTAGTAGCTGAACAGAAAGACCGGGATCGTGAACCCGGGGTGCAACATCCACCGTGCCGGACGGCTGCGCAACGCCGACAGTGCAAGCGCCAGAACATTTCTCCCGGGACCTCGATGCGACGTCGAACGCAGTAGCAGCAGTCCTGGCGAGCCCAGCACCCACAGCGGCGGGATCGCCATCGAGAGCGTCAAATGCTGGAACATCCAGACACTGAAGAGTTCGTTCCCGTAACTTTCGACCTTCGAACCGGTCACGGCGATCAACAGCAAGCATCCGGCCAGAAAACACGCAGTTCGATACCAGGGCCATAGCCGTCCCCGCGCACGCACACGGTGCATTGACCACCAATACCAAAGCGCCAGAACAGCTCCCAGTAGAACAAGAGGTGACAGGGACGAGGAGTCCCAGGTCAACATCTGTCCGATCGACGGCGGCGCCAGACCGTTCACCTCCGATTCACGGGCGAACCCTCCTTCGAATCCTTTCGGGTACCGTCGACTCTACACCTAAATACTATGTTGGATAGTATTTAAGTATTCGACGGAAGGTCAAGGTACACAGCAGTGTCCAGAAGCATGAAGATATCCGCCGCCCTGATCGCGTTGTTCGCGGTAGCACTGATCACGTTCATCACCGTCGATCCGATCAGGGCGGACAACGAGAGCACCGATCGGGCAGCACAATCCACCGCCGTCCTGACCGACGACGCGTACCGATTGACCTCGGCCGCTGACGACAAAGTGAATCTTGTCGAGTTCCTCGACTTCGAATGTGAGGCCTGCCTCGCGCTGTACCCGACGATGGAGCGAATCAGAGCCGAGTACGAGGATCGAATCACATTCGGTATCAGATACTTTCCGATTCCGAGTCACACCAACAGCACTCTCGCGGCGCAGGTCGTCGAATCCGCATCTCGCCAGGGCAAGTTCGTCGAGATGTATCGGCGGATGTACGAGACTCAGTCGCAGTGGGGTGAATCCGCCGAATCGCAGGAGGCACTGTTCCGCGCCTACGCACAAGATCTCGGCCTGGACATGACCCGATTCGAATCCGACCTCAGCAGTCGCGGCGTCCGCGAGCGGGTCGAGCGCGACTTCAACGAGGGCAAACGCCTTGGCGTCCAGGGCACCCCGACGCTGTTCCTCAACGACGTGAAGCTGGCCCAGATGCCGAGCTACGAAGATCTGAAAGCCCAGATCGACTCAGCGTTGGAGCAATGATCAGGTCAGAACAGCGCAGATACCCGCGGAGACGGCCACCGTCACGGCTGCGGCAACGGCCGTCGTTACGGCCGCCGGCACGCACGCCGCAACCGCGCAGGTCAGTCGCCGAGGCGACGCCACGTCGCCGTCGACCAGGGAACGCAATCGCACTGCGGTCGCGCCGCCGCGATCGCCCAAGCTCCAGTCCGGCTGAGGAAGCGGCGATTTCGACACCACGGCAAGGGCGGAACGCACTGCAGCCGGGCTGGTGACGCGAGCGGCGTGCCGGTCCGCCGACAGTTCCACGATCGCGCCGACGGCAGCAGGTGCCGCCGCGAACAACGGCACTCCCGGCAGAACAGCGGCCAAGACTTCACAGGCACCGACGATTCGGTGATGACCGCCGCTCAGATGCGCACGCTCGTGCGCGAGGACCGCGTCACGCTCGCCCCCGGTAAGAGCGGATGACAAGCCTTGTGTCGCAACAACAAATCCAGGCTTTCCGGCGACACTGTAGGCCATCGGCAGCGGATGATCCAACCACAACACGTCGGACTCCGAGTTGTCGCGGCGCGCGACGATCGAGAGAACATCACGATGGAAATCTCGGACTCTCGCGTGCTCACGTGCCTGTTTGCGGCCGGCCAGCACGATCCGAACGGCGATCAAACCCACCACACCAACGGCTGTGCCGGTGATCAGTTCACCCACCCATGAACTCGTGCCGTGCGCAAAGGCGCTGAAACACCGAGCGATACCGTCGACCAGCCCCTCGACCGGCGCGTGGCTCGGCCACACCAGAACCAAGACCGCGGAGAGAGCGAGATACAGAGCCGACGCCATACTGCCGAGCCACGCCGCGAGCAGCACCGTCGGTGACAACGTCGAGGAAACGGCCCGTAACGCTCTCGGAACCAAAAATCCGACGAATACCGCACCGAGAAGCATCGGCAAGGCCAGTGTCATTGCGCACCTTCCCCGGAAAGTCCTCGGCGCAGGGCCTCGTTCTCAGCGTCCGTCATTGTCTTCGCGAAGTGCAACAGCACGGCAGCGGAATCGGAACTGCTGTCCAACAATTCGCGCAGTGCCCTGGATGTGGCCTCTTCACGGCTGCGACTCGGCCGATAGAAGTAGGCGCGACTCTTCTTCTCACGACTCACCCAGCCCTTGTCGTAGAGATGAGTCACGACGGTCAGGATGGTGGTGTACGCGAGTTGTCGACGCTCACCCAAGATCTCGACCAGATCCTTGACCGAGAGCGCGTCGTCGGACTGCCAGAGCACATCCATGACCTCGGCTTCGAGTCCGCCCAGCCCCTGCATTGCTCCTCCATCGCGTCGTGACAGAACTTCAGCCGCTCGCGGCCTTCTCCCCGAACGACACGCCCCGGGAATTCAGATACGCGAGCGGATCAGTCTTCTGCCCGTCAGATTGCCACACCTCGTAGTGCAGGTGCGGTCCCGTCGATTGTCCACGATTGCCGACGGTCGCGATCAGTTCACCCGCCCGCACCTTCTGACCGGCAACCACGAGCGCCTCGTTGATGTGCCCGTAGACGCCGACGGTCCCGTCGTCCTGCTGGATGCGGACCCAGAGCCCGAATCCCGCGGCGGGACCGGATTCGATCACAACACCGTCGGTCGCCGAGACGATGGGCGTACCGATCGAGTTTGCGATGTCCAGACCGTAATGGGTTGTTCCCCAGCGTGGACCGAAGTTGGACGTCATCGTCCCGCTGACGGGGGCCATCACCCGCGGCTTTTCTGCCTCGTACGCCAACGCCGCCCGTTCGGCTTCGAGTTGTCTCGTTTTACCGAGTTGTTCGGCTATCCCGGCAAGATCCGTCGTCCGAACAAGGTCGAGTATCTCCGGCACCGACACCAGCGCTGGACCTTCCGTTGCAACTGGAAGCGGCGATGCGTGCCCGATGGAAGTGCCGGACGCCAGGATTGCACCCGTCGCCACGGAAACCGCGGCCATGCGCCCGCCGGGTCTGGTCGGCTCGGATTTTCGATGTCTTCCCACTTCTCGGTCCTCGCGTCGATGACAAATGAAGGTCTACGCCGCCACCTTACAACTATGTTGCATAGTTTTTAAGACATGCACTATTGCGCATATATGCATATGTGTCTAGGCTGACGTCGACGAAAGGACCTTCGATGTCACACGGACACGGGCACGGAATCTCTCCCGCCGAGGCTGCGACCAGCAACAGCGGCAAGCATGTCAACAAACTGTGGATCGCCGCCGGCCTCGGGTTGGTGACGTTCGTGCTGCAGGTGACGGTCGGCTTCTTCACCTCGTCACTGGCGCTGCTTTCGGACTCGGCGCACGTGTTCACCGACATCTTCGGCATCTTCATGGCGCTCGCCGCGATCCTCGTCGCACAGCGCGCAGCACGGCGCCCGGATCGCACTTTCGGCATGTACCGCACGGAAGTGTTTGCGGCACTGGCCAATGCGATCCTGCTCTTCGCAGTCGCCGGGTGGGTGCTCTACGAGGCTGCCAGCCGATTCTCGGATCCGCCCGAGGTTCCAGGCCTCCCCGTCGCGATAGTCGCCGTCGTCGGTTTGGCGATGAACGTCATCGCCTTCCTGATGCTCCGCAGCGGCGCGAAGGAAAGCATCAACATCCGCGGCGCCTACCTCGAAGTCATGGCGGACATGATCGGGTCCATCGGCGTCCTCGTCAGCGGCTTGGTCACGCTCGCTTTCGGTTGGCGCTACGCCGACCCCGTCATCGGCGTCGCCATCGGCCTTTTCGTCTTGCCGCGCGCCTTCAACCTGGGCCGCCATGCCGTCCGCATCCTGCTCCAGCAGGCTCCCGATCGCATCGACGTCACCTCGATACTCGAGAAGATCAACACACTCCCGGGAGTCGTCGACGCGCACGACCTGCACGTCTGGACACTCACCTCGGGGATGGAAGTTGCTTCCGTTCACGTCACCGCGGCCAGTGACGCCGATCCCACTACGGTGCTCGCGGCCACCCAAACCTTGCTGGCCGAGGTATTCGAACTGGAGCACGCCACCGTGCAGGTGGAACTCCAGGGAAGTGACGGTAAATGCACGGAACTCGCCTGGTGAAAAGGACATTCCTAAATGAAACATTCGCTTTCGGGCCAATGGATAACCGCATCGAATTCGAAAAGAAATTAGGTCTTCTTTAGTTTGGGAACGCTTACCACAATAAGGTCAGACTGGGATGACAGGGCCTCTGACCTGCACTATCTTGGAATTCATGACTTCTGGGGAGACTCACATGACCAAATTCCACGCACTACTCCGAGACCAGATTCGCAACGAGTTCAACGCTTCGCATCAGTACATCGCGACAGCGGTTTACTTCGACAATGCGGACCTGCCACAGCTGGCAAAGCACTTCTACAAGCAGGCTGTGGAAGAGCGTAACCACGCCATGATGATCGTTCAGTATTTCCTCGATCGCGACATCAACGTCGAACTCACCGGCGTCGACGCCGCGAAGGCCGACTTCAAGGATGCCCGTGAGCCCATCGCTCTCGCGCTGACGCAGGAGAAGACGGTCACCGAGCAGATCGTCCAGCTCGCGAGCACTGCCCGCGAAGAAGGCGACTACCTCGGCGAGCAGTTCATGCAGTGGTTCCTCAAGGAGCAGGTCGAGGAAGTTGCCAGCATGACAACACTTCTCACCATCGCGGACCGCGCAGGCGCCAACCTGTTCGACCTCGAAGACTTCGTGTCCCGCGAGATGAGCACCGTCGGTGACACCACCGGTGCGCCGAACGCAGCAGGCGGAACCATCTAGCCTGCAGCACTCACGGATTTTGCCCTCGAGCCGAACGGTTCGCTTCCTGCCAGCAGGATCGAACTGATCAGCTCGGGGGCATCTGTCATCGGTACGTGCCCGAGTCCGGGCAAAACCATCAACTTCGCCTGCGGGAACGGCTTTTTCACGCGCTGCGCTTGGTACACGGGCAGAATGAGATCGCGTCGACCCCACGCAACCGTCACCGGCACAGTGGGATCCACGATGGGCGGCAACACGAAGTCCATCTCGAGACCGAGATCGACGAGTTCGTTGGACACGAGCGAACGGCAGTCGGCCAACGCCGCCGCATAACCGACATGACTCGGATGAGCGAAGAACGCGGCGAGCGCCGGATAGCGAATCAGCTTGTACCGCAATGCACGTGGCAGACCATCGCCCATGAGCTTGGCCGTGCCGCGCAGTGCACGGAACGTGTTGATCGCCCGCACCTGATCGAGGTGATTGACAAAGAACCCGGCCGGCGAAAGAGCTGTCGCCGACGCGACGTCTCCGCGCGCTGCCAGCGAGAGTGCAATCCATCCGCCGAGTGAGTTTCCGGCGACGTGGGCACGCTCCCCCGCCGGAGTCACTTCCTTGACGAACTCACTGACGTCGTCGATCAGCTGTCCCATGACGTCCGGACCGAGTTCGGGTAGCAAGGACTCTCCGTGACCTGGCAGGTCGACCGTGACCACACGGCGATACGGCGTCAGCTGGTCCAAAAGCGAATCCCACGCCTGCCGTCGATGGACGATGCCATGGACGAGCACAAGCGTGGGACCGCTACCGGAGATGTCGTGCGACAAAGTCATGCCGCCAACATTAACCGTAACTTTGCGTAACGCCTATAGTTCTGGCGAAAAAATCAGCGCAGCGTGACCTGGCGTCCGCGCAGGCCGTCGCGCGAGCGCAGCTCGGCCGAGGTCAGCGGAGCATCGACAGCCAGAGCCTCGGCAAGACGCTCACCGAGCTCGACGGTTGCCGCTACCCACTCGTTTGCATGCTTTTCGCGGTCGAGGTCGAAGACGGGGACCAACAGGCCGTGGGTGCGGAACGAGCCTGCGTAGCGCGAGCCCTCACCCAGGTGCAGTCCACCGGTCGCGTGCACGCGCGCCAACGCGAGCATCAGGTCGTCTTCGCTCTCGGGGCGAACCCAACGCAGGTGCGCCTTCTCGCCGGCGTCGACCCACCACGCGGCAACGAGGCCGTCGCCTTCGAGGCGTGCAGAGGGCATGATCGCCGAGTTGGCGTGCTGCACGGTGGCGGCAACCTCAGGATCGGTTTCGACGCCTTCCGGAATCCACCAGTTGAAGTTCTGGTGCACGGTGATGTCGAGCAGAGCCGAGGGATCGACAACCTCGGTGACGGCGGGTGTCTCGGAATCGGGGTTCGCGGCAGAAAGCGCGTCGCCGGGGGCCGCGTCCTTGATCCAGTTCACCGAAGCGGCGAGGTCTGCGCCGAGGTCGGCAGAGTGCGCCTGAACCTGGACACCGACAAATCCGGTGGCCGTCTCGCCCTCGTCGCGGACGAGGGCGGCAACAGCGCCGGGGAGGACCGTCGCCAACGTGACGGGACGGTCGGAGCCGATGACCGGCAACGGTGCCGTGGCGGACGGAACGAATTCGCGCAGCGCGACCAGATCGCACTCGGCGGCAAGGCCCTCGAACGGGCGGTTCACTGCGCCGGCAGCGGCTTCACGCTCTGCTTGGCGTGCCGCCAGCTTCTCTGCGCGTGCGCTGCCCTGCTTCGGTCCACTGTTTCTTTTGCTCTTCTTGGCCACGAGGGCAAAATCTACACGCTGCTCAGCCATTGCTTCGTGCGCCCGGGATGGTTGGTGGCCACCCAACTGACCCCGAGCTCACGACACAGGTCCACATCCGCCTTGTCGTCGACGGTCCAGCAGTACGTCGCGCGACCCGCAGCGGCAGCCCGATCGACCAGATCGGGATGTTCGCGCAGCGCCTTGATCGACGGCCCGATCGCAGTGGCGCCGACAGCCGTCGACGCACCACCGCCGAGGTATCGCGACGCGTCACCGAGCAGGACCGTCGGCAGCAGCGGTGCCGAACGACGCACTCGCCAGACCGCAGTAGCCGAGAAAGACATGACCACCGCGCGAGAGTGATCGGCCGACGGCGGCGACGCGATCCCGAAGCGGTGCAGTTCCGCGAGAAGTTTTGCTTCGACCAGGCCGCCGAACCGCACGGGGTGTTTGGTTTCGATGAACAGCTTCACCGGGCGCGCGAAATCCAGGGCGAGAGTGATGAGGTCGGAGAGAGTCAGCAGTTCGGCCGGTTCGCTCGTCGACCCGTAGTCCAGAGCGTTCAGCGAATCGAGCGTCATCTCGCTGACGATCCCCGTGCCGCTGGAGGTGCGGTCGACCTTGCGGTCGTGAACGCAGACCAGGTGCCCGTCGCGGGTGAGGCGGACGTCGCATTCGAGCCCGTCGGCACCCTCCTCGAGGGCCAGTTCGTAGGCGGCGAGGGTGTGCTCCGGCCGCGCAGCCGACGCACCTCGGTGCGCAACGACGAGTGGACCTCGACGATCTGGGCTCACAGGGCAGCGGTCTCCTTCTCTTCCAACACCGTCTTCTCTTCCAACACCGAGCGCGGCACTGGCACCCATCGAGTTTCCGATTCGGGTTCGCCGCGCCAACCCCTGCGCTCGATCCGTCGGATCACGACGAGCGTCAACGCCGCGGTGACGGCTGCGACCAATGCGATGAACGCGTTCAGCAGAACCCCGTCGGCCATTGCCTGAATCCCCGGGCGTGATCGCCAGTACGCGTTGACCACCAGCAGCAGAGCGCTGAATCCCCAGAAGCCCCACCAGATCTTCACCAGCAGAGTTCCGCGCGGATCGCGGCGGACCAACTCGAAGAGATAAACCGCCGGCATCACGAGGTTGAGGATCGGCACAGCGCAGCCGACGACAACTTCCGACGCTGTGCGCGGATCGGATTCCCCGGCACCTGCGAAGTGTTCATGACGCCGACGAAGTAGCCAGCACACACCGGCGACAGCCGCGAAGACCGAGATCAGCAGTCCACCCAACTGAGTGAAGTACACGGCGGCGTCGGAGACCGTGAGAAGCCACTGCGGGATCAGCGTGGTGCGGTTACGCACCAGGATCGCGTATCTGCCCAGTTCGGCGAACACAGCGAGTCCGTAGAGGATTGTCGCGAGTGTCAGCAACGGCCCGACTCGGTCGGCCATCCGGTCCGCTCGCGAGGGCGGCACCGGTGAGGTGTCGACGACGTCCTGCAGTCCCCACTGCGGGACGGCGTCGTAGCGCGGGGTGGTGAGGCTACGACGCACTGGTGCGTCCCCCACGCCGCGTGGGTCGGACGGTGAGCGCGCGATCCAGCGGAAGCCTCGACGGTTGGGTGGTTGGTAGATCTCGGTGCGGGTGGGGATCAGCAGGACGCCGCTGCAGCGCGGGCACCACTGCGTGGGGCCGCCGACTACGGGCCAGCGTGCGGCGCACCGGGCGCAGACCTGAACGACACTCACAACTTCGATTCTGTCACGCCGTATCGGTAACGGCAGCAAATGGATTCACTCCCGATTTGTGATCGAACCTCCACCGCGTTCACCTGCATTGTTCGAATAATGTGACCTCCGCCACTTAAAAACTCGAGTTATCCACAGTTTCCACAGGTTCATCCACAGTTCTGGATGAATGAATCGGGCTTTATCCACAGGTCACGGGCAAGACCCTGAGAATTTGCTGACAGGTGTTAGCGAACGATGCACAGGCTCGAGGATGAATTTGACACCGCAGGTCAGTGAACTTTTGGGCGTCGGCGTCATTTATCCCGGCAAAGTTCACAATCCATTCAGAAATTGCTCCCGAAAAGACAGAAAAGACCGTTATCCCTTTTTTGCGGGAAGTCGGTTTTTGACACACCTGGAAGCATCACCGTCGATGACTTCTCCACAGCCCGAGCCAACTCTGACGTTCACCCCGAAACGGGTCGCGCAGCTCGCGTTCGTGTTGATCGGATGTCAGCTCGTCATTCGCGCCTGGGTTGCCGCGAGCAATTACTTCTACTGGGACGACCTCATCCTGATGGGCCGCGGAGGACGCTTCCCTCTCTTCTCGAGCGAACTCCTGCTCTACGACCACGACGGTCACTTCATGCCCGCGGCCTTCTTCTTCACCGGGTTGATCACCCGCATCGCGCCGTACAACTGGGCGCTGTCGGCAACGCTGCTCGTCATCGGCCAGGCCGCGGCGTCGTTGGCGCTTCTGCGCACTCTTCGGTTGGTCCTTGGTTGGCGACCGGCGCTGTTGATTCCGCTGATCCTGTATCTCTTCGTCCCGCTGACCCTTCCGTCGTTCTCGTGGTGGGCGGCCGCACTCAACGCCTTGCCGCTTCAGATCGCGCTTGCCTGGGCATGCGGCGACGCGATCAAGCTGTACCGCACCGGACATGTGCGCTACGTGTTCTCGGGCACCGCGGTTTTTGTCGTCTCTCTGCTGTTCTTCGAGAAGGCAGTGCTCGTTCCGTTCGTGGCACTCGCTTTTCTGGTGCTGTACTTGCGCACACAAGGTGAAGGAACGCCGATACGAAGTGCGGTCACGAAGTGCCGACGCCTGTGGACGGCCTGCGCCGCCGTGCTCGCGATCTGGATTCCGGTGTATCTGACAACTGTCGAATCTCCGATCACCGGCAACGGCCGTTCCATGTCCACCGAACTGCTGCATCACGGCACGTCTTTGGGGATGCTTCCCACCCTTCTCGGCGGCCCCTGGCGCTGGGAGCGGTGGATCCCCAGCCCCGCCTGGGCCGATCCGCCGACGGTCTTGGTGGCCGCGGCCTGGGCCGCGCTGCTGACGACGGTCGTGATGACCGTGCGTGCCCGACGCGGCGCTGCCTGGATCTGGGCCGCCGCTGCGCTGTACTTCCTGGCCTCTGTCGTGGCGATGACCGCTACCCGATCCGACGCCGACACCACGTACGAGTTGGCGCAGACCTTGCGGTACTTCACGGATTCGGCGACGGTGTTCGCCCTCGCCGCCGCTCTGATTCTCGGTGCACCTCGGCGGCGTCCGGCCCGGATACCCGTCGCAGTCGCCGCCGGCCTGTCGGCGCTCTTCGTGGTCAGTTCGCTCGTCTCGACCGTCACGTTCGTCGACATCTGGCGCGAGAACCCGACTCGCGACTACCTCGCCAACGCGCGAATGTCGTTGTCACAGAATCAGGATGCTCCACTGCTCGAGCAACCCGTCGCGATCGAAGTGCTCCTTCCCGTCGCCTTTCCGAACAATTTGGCAAGCAATGTTCTCGCGCCACTGCCTGATCGCCCCGAATTCTCTTCCAGCACTCCGATTCTGCGCACCATCGACGACAGCGGACGGATTGTCGATGCCGAAGTGACCTGGACGAGAAGGATTCCCGAAGGAGCAGCACCGAACTGCGGCACCCGTGCCGAAGGCCCGACCGAACTCCCCCTCGACGGCCCCCTGGCCGGCTGGGAATGGACGGTGCAGCTCAATTACCTCGCGAGCACCGACGGAACGATCGACGTTGCGTTGGAGTCCGGTGACGCAGTATCGGTACCCGTGACGCAGGGTATGCACTCGGCATTCGTGCGCCTGGTCGGCCACGGAAACAGTGTGAAGATCACGCCGACAACGCCGGGACTGACGCTGTGTTTCGGCGCCGGACAAGTCGGTGCCGTCGTCCCGACCTCCACAAAATAGTGGCAGAGTGGAAGTCATGGAGCTGCGTATATTCACCGAACCCCAGCAGGGCGCTACCTACGAACAACTACTGACTGTTGCCCAGACCGCCGAAAAACTCGGCTACGGCGCATTTTTCCGCTCGGACCACTATCTCGCCATGAATTCCGACGGCCTTCCCGGGCCCACCGACGCGTGGATCACGCTCGCCGGAATCGCCCGCGAAACATCCACCATCCGCCTCGGCACTCTGGTGACGTCGGCTACGTTCCGTCACGCCGGACCGCTGGCCATCTCGGTCGCACAGGTCGATCAGATGAGTGGTGGCCGCGTAGACCTCGGCATCGGTGCCGGCTGGTACGAGGAAGAGCACCAGGCGTACGGCATCCCGTTCCCGGCGCTCAAGGATCGCTTCGAACTGCTCGAGGAAACTCTCGACGTAGTGACCGGCCTGTGGCGTACGCCGGTCGGCGACACGTTCGACTACGACGGTAAGCACGTGCAGATCAAGAACTCTCCCGCGCTTCCCAAACCGCACCAGGTCGACGGTCCGCCGATCCTGATCGGTGGCACGGGCAAGAAGAAGACTCCGGCACTCGCCGCTCGGTTCGCGAACGAGTTCAACATCCCGTTCAAGTCCCTCGCGGAAACGAAGGACATCTTTGCGCGGGTTCGTCAGGCTTGCGTCGAGCACGAGCGCGATCCGAACGAATTGGTGTACTCCAACGCTCTCGTCCTGTGCTGCGGCCGCGACGAGGCGGAGATCAAGAAGCGCGCCGAAGCGATCGGACGCGACGTGGACGAGCTACGTGAGAACGGTCTGGCCGGAACACCTTCGGAGCTGGTCGACAAGATCGGCACTTTCGCCGAGGCCGGTTCACAGCGCGTGTATCTGCAGACTCTCGATCTGGCCGATCTGGATCATCTCGAACTCGTCGCAAGCGAGGTCATGCCCCAACTGCAGTGAGGAAAGGTCCGGGATCTACAGCGCGTTCGCGTCGAGGAACGCGCGTAGGTCTCGGTCCCACTGGGCCGAGCGGGAACGATCGAGAAAGACCCGCACCAGCATGAACGCGATGACCAATAGGGACATCACGCTGAACCAGGTGAAAACCCCGGTGACCACGGCTGCGACGTCGGCAGCACTCTGCGTGATCGGAGCTACGGTCTTGTCGCCGTGATCGTTGACGTAGATGGGGACCTCGGTGCCGACGGGCGTCGCCGAGTCGACAGTGACATCACCCGTGTGAACCTCACCGTTCCAGTTCCATTGCGCGCTGGCCATTTCGGTGGTCGGTGCAATGTAATCGGCTGTCGAGGGGGTGGTCTGCGTCGAGTCTGCAGTCGTCGTCGCCGAAATGCTGTGTAGTTCGGCGGATTGTTTGGCGATCAGTGCGTTCTGGCTCGAAGCCGTCGCAGCCCCTGCCCATACCGCGAGAGGCAGCAGAAGAATCGCGAAAATGATCAGACCGAAGGACATGAATCCTTCGATCCGATCACTGCGGCGAACCATCGGATCGTGGCCTACATGAATGGTGCGTCGGAGCAGCGACGCAGTTCCTCGCGTACTACCTGACATTATTAGCTCAGTTCTCTCGACGACACACTCTTACATCGAGATTCCCTTTGTTTCGATCTAGTTGCAAGTGTTAACGAGCTGAATCACATGTGTCCTCCAACACCTGTCCAGTTATTCACTCGGCGGAAGGATGTCCGTCTGCGCCGGAACCTGATCCTGACGGAGCAATCCGACCGGGCAACTGACGCCGGTGGCATGCACCGGGCAGTAGCCGCCGGGGTTCTTCGCCAAATACTGCTGGTGGTAATCCTCCGCGTAGAAGAAGTCGCGCAGCGGACCGATTTCGGTGGTGATCGCGCCGTATCCGGCTTCGGCAAGTCGTTCACCGAAAGCGACGGCCGACGCATGAGCGATTTCTTCCTGCTCGGCGGACGTCGTGAAGATCGCCGAACGGTACTGCGAGCCCTGGTCGTTACCCTGACGCATCCCCTGCGTCGGATCGTGGTTCTCCCAGAAGTGCGCCAGGATCTGCTCGTAGGCGATCACTGCGGGATCGAAGACCACCAGCACCACTTCGGTGTGACCCGTACGTCCGGAGCACGTTTCTTCGTACGTCGGGTTGGGGGTGAAGCCTCCCGCATAACCCGCAGCGGTTGTGTACACACCGGGAAGCTGCCAGAACTCCTTCTCGGCGCCCCAGAAACAACCCATCCCGACGACGACGGTCTGCAGTTCGGCCGGAAACGGCGGCGTCAACGGATGCCCGTTGACGTAGTGCGCGGTAGGTACCGGCATTTTCTGCTCTCGCCCGGGCAGGGCGTCCTCAGGCGCGATCAGCGTGGATTTTGCGGACGCTCGTCCCAGAATGTCGTCGTACCAGCTCATGCTTCGATGCTACGCGTGAGCGGCTGTTTCGCCACGCCGTGACCGCGCGGGCGCCGGGCAGCTCCACCCACCGGTAGCCGATTTCTGCTACCGCGGCCGTTGCCAGAAGGAACAGCGCGAACGCCAGCGTCGGTCCGACGTGCAAAACGGTGTTCTCGACAACGCGGTACAGGATCAGGGTGTGCACGAGATAGATGATGTAACTGCGCGTCGAAAGCCATTTCACGACTGACCAGCGCGTCGGGACACCGTCGTAGCGGCCGATGAGAACTACCGCTGCGGCGACTACCGAAATGGTCCACAGGTAGTGCTCGCCGGCCCAGTAGACGCGGAACTGGGTCGCCACGATGATGACATGCATCTGAACGAGGACGGCAACGATCAGCCAGCGGCCGGGAGCGAGCTTGGCCCACGCGAGGTACATGATCTGACCGAGGAAGACAGCCGGCAGCGTCGCGGCGATCTTGGACAGCATCGGCACGGTGTACGGCAACGGCGCGTAGACGTTGTAGAGCAGCACCAGTGAGCACAGTGCTCCGCCGGCGAGCGGCATGACGATTGGACGCAGACGCAATATCGGTCGAGCCGCGACGCAGGCGAGATAGAAGAGGAACTGGACGGTGAGCGTCCAGGTCACTCCGAGAACCGCTACCTCGGGCTTGAGAAAGAATCCGCCGAGAAAAAAGCTCATCAACGCTTCGGTATCGGAAATACCTTCCTGACCGCTGAACATTCCGTTGATTCCGAGGCGGACCAGAAGAATGGCAATCGCGGTTGCCACCCAGAATGCGGGCAGCAGGCGGCTGAATCGGTTGGTCAAGAACTTTCCGGGGCCGTCACGAATCGCGGACCGCGTCACCAGAGCGCCGGTCAGCATCATGAATACCGCGACGCCGACAAAAGAGAGGTGCTGGTTGAGTTCGGCGGGCTCGATCAGAACGCCGTAAACGACGTCGATCACCCACCAGCCCGAGCCGAGATCGTCGATGACGTAAAAAGAGATGTGGGAGTAGATCACGGCGGCAACCGCCAGTGCTCGCAGCAGGTCAGCGCCCGGAAGATTCACCCGAGGCGCGGCCGCCTCTGGTGATTCCGGGAGGAAAACTGGTGCGGGCATCGCGCAAGTTTAAGGTTCCGTTTACCTTTACGACGAATTTGCGCATATTAGCTTACCCTTAGATCCGACTAAGTTCGGTTAACCAAACTTTATTCTTTGGTGATTACTACCTGAGCCGGACTGTTGCGGACGGTGTACGAATGTTATTGGGTGGAAACCCGAAGAATGATTTGCACACACGCGAGTGACGTCACGCCGTGACCGGTGATCGACGCACTCTAAAGCACCAGGGCTCACCAGCCCGCAAAGAAGGGACCCTCGTGTCTGTTTACACGCTGCCGGAACTCCCCTACGACTACGCAGCCCTCGAGCCGCACATCTCGGGCAAGATCATGGAGCTGCATCACGACAAGCACCACGCGGCTTACGTTGCCGGCGCCAACGCTGCACTCGAGAAGCTGGCCGAGGCTCGTGAGAACGACACCATCGCAGCGCAGGCTAACCTGCTCGAGAAGAACCTGGCGTTCCACCTCGGTGGCCACACCAACCACACCGTTTTCTGGAACAACCTCAGCGCTGACGGTGGCGACAAGCCCGAAGGCGAGCTCGCCGCAGCGATCGACGACAACTTCGGTTCGTTCGATCTCTTCCGCGCTCACTTCTCCGCGAACGCCAACGCCATCCAGGGCTCCGGCTGGTCCATCCTCGCGTGGGACTCGATCGGACAGCGTCTGATCATCGTCCAGCTCTACGATCAGCAGGGCAACATCTCCATCGGCCTCACGCCGCTGCTGCTCCTCGACATGTGGGAGCACGCTTTCTACCTCGACTACCAGAACGTCAAGGGCGACTACGTCAAGGCATTCTGGAACATCGTCAACTGGAACGACGTTTCGGCTCGCTTCGACCGTGCACGTACCCAGACCGCAGGTCTGATCGTCTAGTCACAGCTCTTCTTGCGAACGGCGGCGCCTCACCAGGGGCGCCGCCGTTCGCGTCAGCAGAGCGCCACCGAGCAGGACCGTCGTGGCTCCGAAGACCAATGCCAGTGTGCGAGTTCCGGAGTCACCACTGTTCGCGCTGGTCTGATTCACGGCCACCGGATCCGACAGCACCGAGGTCAACTGAACCTGCTGCGGAGTGGTCATCGCCGGAATACCGGATTTTGCGCCGTCGAGGCCCGTGACCAATGACTTGGCGATCCCTTGCAGCGTCGTGAATCCCTGGGTGATCTGATCGGTCACGTCGCCGAGCATCTGCGGTGCCTGATCGGCGATGGGGATGAGTCCGTCGTTCAATTGTCCGGCAGCACTGCTCAGTTGATCGCTCGCGCCTTGCAGCTGCCCGACAGCGGTGCGGACTAGATCACCGAGCTCCGTATCGGGTCCGACCGAGCCACCCAACAGTGCCGGAACGGTGCCCAATTGCGCATTCAGCGCACCGAGATCCGAACTCACACCGGCCAGTTGCGCTGTCACGTCGGGCGGGATCGGAAGGCCGTTCAACGCAGTTTGCAACGTGTCGATCCGTGTCTTCAATTCCGCGGTCGACGACGACGCCTCCCCCAGCGTCAGGCCCAGTGAGTCAGCGCGCGTGGCCAGCTCTTCCGCCGACCCCGACGCCTGATCGACCACGCCGGATACCTGGTCCGCCACGCTCATCAACTCCAACGCTCCCGAGCGTGCGGTCTCGAGATACGGCAGCAGAGTGCCTGCGCCTGCCTTCACCTGATCGATGGACTTTCCGGCCTCATTGGTGCCGGCGACCAGAATCTGTGCGGTGGTGAGGTTTTGATCGATCGAGCGCCGCGCGGCCGAAGTCTGAGCCAGCAAACCCTTGATTCCGTCCGCGCCGACCTGCGCCGATACGGCCCGAGTCAACTCGGCGGACTTCTCCGAGTCCGAGCCATTCACCGCCAGTTCGACACTGGCTTGGCGGGGATCAGTGCCGAACATCGACGCGACGGTTTCGCTGAAGTCTTCCGGCACCGTCAACGTCGCGAAGTAGTTCCCGCCGGGGTTGTCGACCACCTGGAAGTCGAAGTCTTCGTTCTTGCCCAACGTGTCCACCAGGGTGTCGCCGGCCCGAAGTTCCTTGCCGTCGAGCGTGGTTCCCGCGTCGGCGTTCACGATCGCGACGGTGTTCGAGGAATCGGCACCGCCCGCGAAGATCACGAACCCGATCCCCGCCACCGCAGCCGCGACAATCGCGGCCACACCACCCACTGCCAGCCGTCGACCGAGGCGTGACGGCTGGCGGTGGGAGTTCTCGGTGGTGTTCTCGGCGCTCATGGGCGAGACGATAAAGCAACAACTTGTAGAAACACTGAGAAGTTCTAGGTGGGCGCCGGGGTCGGTTTCGCTTCTTCTTTCGGGTCTTCATCCGGTTCGGTTCGAGGACCACTGATCAGGATGTCCGCCCAGCGTGTGGCCGGGTCGATGTCGAGCAGGACGGCCTTCACCAGCAACGAGAGCGGAATCGCCAGCAATGCTCCGAGTGCTCCGAGAACCCACGCCCAGAAGACAAGCGAGAGGAAGGTCATCGTCACCGACAGCCCCACGGCGTCGCCGACGAACTTGGGTTGGATGATGGACTGGATCACGAAGTTGATGACGGAGTAGACGACGATCACCCACAGCATCAGCCACGGCCCGCCCTGCAGGAGTCCCAGGAGCGCCGGTGGGATGACGCCGATGACAAACCCGATGTTGGGGATGTAGTTGGTGATGAAGGACAGCAACGCCCACAGGACGGGCAGCTGAATGCCCATCAGCCACAGCGCGCCACCGTCGAGTACCGCCACGATGAGGCCGAAGACCGTCGAGACGACCAGATATTTGCGAGTGCCGGCGGCAAAGGTGGAGAGCGCGTAGGAGATTTCGGGACGTTGCTCGGACAGCACATTCAACCGTGAGCGGATACTCATGCCGTCGAAAGCCATGAACAGCAACAGCGCGAGGATGAACACCAGATCCGACAGAATGCCGAGCAGACCCTCCAGCCCACTTTCGAGTACGCCCACGACCTTCGTGAGATCGATACTGCTGAGTGTGCTTTGGATCTGTTCGGTGCTGACTCCGAAGTCGGCCAACTTGTCGCGGCCCTCGTTGAGGAGGTTGGTCATCTCCTCGGAGTATTGAGGCAGGATTGTCGCCAACTGGGCCGTCGACACGATCAACGACGCCGCCAACCCGAGCAGAATCAGGTACACGGTGACCAGTGAGCCGAGCATCCCGACCCACTTGGGCCACCCTCGGCGCTGTGACCAATCTTGAATGGGCTGAACGGCAATCGTCAGCACGAGGGCCAGGAATACCGGTCCGAGGATGCCGCCGAACACCTTCATTCCGCCGACGGCAACCACGGTGGCCGCGAGACCGAGCAGGACGATCAGACCGCGCGGGATCGACCAGTTCTCACTACCGGAAAGCGTGGGGATCGGAGCGGGAGCCGCGGCGGCCGGCTTGCCCTTCCTAGAGAACACCGGCTTCCTTTGCCCGGCTTCTGATCTGGAATGCGCCCACGATCATGAAGAGGCCGAACAAGATTGCGTACCAACCCAACAGCCAGATGAGGCTGATGATGCCTTCGCCTGGTGCGATCAGAAGGATGATGCCGAAGATGACCGCGAGCACCGACGCGGCGAGCAGCCATCCCCAACTGGATCCGGGCAGCGCTTTCATCTTGAAGGCGCCGACAATTCCGAAGATTCCGAACATGATGGCGTAGAAGGCAATTATGTACAGAAGTACCAGCGCCGTGATGCCTGGCCAGACCAGCGCGACGATACCGGCTCCCACCGAAACGACGCCGGTGAACACCCACCATCCCCACGAACTCAGGTGTTCGCGGTCCCGGATGGCTCGAACGAGCGTGATCAAGCCGTCGACAATGGAGTAGATACCGAACAGGAAAACCAAGGCCACCACGGTAATTCCCGGCCACACGAGCGCGATGATTCCGAAGATCACGCCGAAGATTCCGCGGATCAGGATCATCCACCAGATCTCTTTGCCGTACTGCACGAACGGATTCTGCGTGACCATCAGTAGCCTCCGAAGCAAGCGGGTGTCTCTGACCGATTCAACAGCTTTTCAAACAGGGCAATACCGACAGATCGTATGGCTATCGTGACCTTTCCGCCCATCGAAACGCGCGGCTGATACCGAGTTGTGCTCTTCGGGTACGAAGCGAGGGGACTTTCAGCCTGCTTCCCGAATACTTGCTTCCCGAATACCGGGCGCAGTCCACGATCCCGAAAGCACTGCAGCCTTCGGCCAGTACAGGCGCAGAAAGACGTTGAAGTCACCGGACGGAGCCGGCAGCCAGTTCCGCTCCTTCTCGCCACCAGGCGACTCGTGCTGGAGATAGATGTCCAACGAGCCGTCGTCGGCGAACACCAGATCACTTCGATCGCCGATGGCATATCGATCGATCGGGTTGTCCACGAAGTACTGTCGCTCGTTCATCATCGTGAGCGACCAAAATCCCTCGACCGGCGGGAGCTCGTCCTTCTCGAAATGAAGTACGTACTTCTTCTCACCGGTCAGAGGCTTACCGTCGACGTCGGTGGTGGCGTGCGGGTACACGGCATCTGCGTCGAGGTTGGCCCCGAAACCGAGCCAGACGATCAGAGCCCGCTGAGCGTAATGAGTCCCGTAATGCCCCAAGCCGCGGTGCATCGTCCAGCCGTTCTTCGGATTGCCTTCCGCCTCCTTGGCGATCTCGCTCAGCACGTCCATTCCGGTCCTCGCAGCCCGGTCGAGGGCATCACGCACCTCTTGCGGGCGCGACTTCCAGGGCAGCGAGGAGCCGATTCCGATGTCGGACAGCTGTTTCATCATCTCGGTATCCTCCGGACGCGGAGGATTGTCGTCGAGAAGTGCGTCGAGCGTGGTGAAGAAGGCCTCGCCGTCCATTGCGGCCACCTGGTCCACCGGCGGTGTGCGCGTGTCGACAGCAGAGTTCACCGGAACTTCTCCGGGCGTGTAGTCCTGCGGGTCACCCGTCCATTCCGACAGTGGTGTGAGTCGCGTCCGGTCCTGCAGGCTGTGCACTTCGGCCAGGTCTGTTCCCCCTGACGTCGCGTAGCGGGCGACTATCCAATTCATCGCCGTCGGAGACCGCAGCAGCGTCAAACCCTTGGGCACGTTGCCTTTCCAATTCGGTCCGGCCACCAGGTACGGCCCCCCGGTGCGTCCTACCGTCCGAGATCCCGGCACCGTGAAGACGTCGCTCCACGCGTCGAGGATGGGGACCAACCAGTACCTGGTGCCGAAGTCCGGCAGCGAGAGCACCTGCGGTTCCGTCGAGACGTCCAGCCACCCCGACGAGTAGAGAGTGTCCGCGTTCGGCGAGACGACATCGGTGAAGCTCGCGTCGGGCGTCGTACGCGCATAAGCGAACTGGTTGAGCGGGGCTTTCATCGCCACCGGGGTCGGCGTCGCCGTCATGACGTCACGCGATACCGCCGCAATCAACAGGGGATACCCGAAGATCCACGCCTGCGTTGCCAGGTCTTCTAGCCGAGAACGGTTCTTCGACAGAGTCATGCCTGCGCATACCACCGCTCTCACCAGCGCAAACCTGGCTGGCACTCTCCCTGTCTTGTGTGCCAGTACCGAATAGGTGCATATTTCGATTACCCAACGAGGTGTGCCGGACCGACGCATGCGCGTCAGACCGAGATTTGCCCCAGCACCGAGGGAGGAACAGAAATGAACAGAAACGAAGCAATAGGCATTTCTCCGTTCCAAGCCGCTGGGTCTTTGCAGGGTTTCGTCATTTCCGGCCGTTGGCCGGACACCACCCAGGAGTGGGCGCAGCTTCTCGCCCTGGCTGTCCGAGTGGCCTCGATGCCGGGATTGTTGCCGACGACGACGGTCTTCGGAGTGCGTGAGGACGTTCCCGAGGATCCGCAACCCGGCACTGTCGGTCTGGTGGTTGCCGAAGGTCCGGTGCTCGGCGATTTTGCACTGACACCCGGCCGTTTCTCCGACCATCAGCCGCCGGCACTGATCATGCTGCACCCGCCGTCGGAAACTACCCCCAGCCTGCCGGAATGCGAAGGAAGCGCGTCGGGGTGCGTACTACTGCCAGGACTTCCCTACCTGGGCTTGGAGCATCGTGCGGCCTGGGTGGAGGCGGAGCCGGACGGCACGGTCGTCTCCATGATCAGCCGCGTCGGCATCGATTTGATCAGCGATCCCGACACCGCTGTTTTGGCCATGCTCCTCGCTTCGTGACGGCCGCGGTAAGCGATAAGTTCGGACTCCCAAACTTGCTGTGCGCTTTGCCAATTCGTTTCAGGCGCGCTAACGTGGGGAGCAACGAAGGGGAGTAGCCCCCAATCGCCTGTGTCGACATACTGGTTCGACGCGCTCCGCCTGGTGCGGATCGCGAAGCACCCGGCCTGGCGAACCGAAGGTCCTGTGGCCTCGGTGGGCGAGACCTTCGGCCGGACAAGCGCACTATGCGCCTGCCCAGGCCGGAGGCTCGCATTTTTCCTCCGACCTACACCGACCGGAGGAGTAAACCTTGCTTGCCGCAATACTTTTGAGTTTCGGCGTCATTTTCGTCGCGGAACTCGGCGACAAGTCGCAACTGATGGCAATGACGTTTGCCTTGCGATATCGCTGGTGGGTCGTCCTCGGCGGAATCACCGTCGCCACCACCCTTGTTCACCTTGTCTCGGTCGCCGTTGGCCACTACCTGGGCGTCGCACTCCCCACCGCGGCAATTTCCATCGTCGGCGGTATCGCGTTCCTGATCTTCGGCCTCTGGACCCTGCGCGGTGACGATCTCACCGACGACGAGCAGAACAAGGCCGGTCGCGTCACGCGATCCGCCTTCATCGCCGTCGCGTCGGCCTTCTTCCTGGCAGAACTCGGCGACAAGACCATGCTCGCCACCATCACCCTTGCGACAGACAACGACTGGATCGGCGTCTGGATCGGGTCGACGGTAGGCATGGTGGCGGCCGACGCTCTCGCCATCATCGTCGGCTCGGTACTGGGCAAGCACCTCCCGGACGGATTCATCAAGATCGGCGCCGCGGTGCTGTTCTTCGTCTTCGGTGTCTGGCTGCTGCTCGAGGGCATCTTCCCCGACTCGTCGGCCGGCATCATCGGCGGTGGCGTTGTCCTGGCAGTGTCCGTACTGGGTGCGCTGGCTCGGATGATCTGGAAGCGCTCCCGTGCGACCGACTCCGATACACACCTCGTCGACGACAATCGGACGCCGATCGACTGACGCTCAACGAATAACGTCGCCGGCGCCCCAAATTGCGACCGGGACATGACCTTCCGCCACTCCGCTCGGTCCGAGTAGCTGCCCGAACCGCTTCATCGGGTACAGCGAGACACGTCGATCGAGGATCCGCACACTACCGATTCGGCGGAGTCGATCCTCGACGACAAGACTCTGCGCGAGGCTGCTCAGCCACACGCTGATCAACATGTTCGCTGTTCCGGTAGTCGCCACCAACAATCTGATCTCCGGCCAACTCGACACAAGATTGCCGAGTTCGTCGGTGGAACCGTCCACAGCGACATCGAAGATCACTTCGAACGGTGAACCGACAGCCTGTTGCGAGACATCGCAGCGGAAAATCAACTGTCGCGATGCAGTCAACTGGGCCAAGCGCCGTCGAATCGCAGTCTCGTTCGTTCCACAAATCGCGGCGAGACGCGCATAGCTGGCACGTCCGTCACGGCCGAGCGCCTCCAACAGGGCACCGTCGGACTCACGGAACACTGTCGGATCTGCCGGCGCCGCAGCGGTTGCCAGCTGAGCGCGACCTGCTTGCCCCAGAGCGCCCGGCTCCCAACTGAAGCCGTCTCGGTACACCTTCACCCCGACCCGGCTTCTGATCGACAAGATTCCAGGATCGGCAGCAAGGTGCTCACACACCAAGGCGTCCAAACTCTTCTGGTCGGCGGCCACAACTCCGACGAAGTACTCGTACTCACCTTCCGTCCTGGCCAACAGATAAGCGCAAGCCAGCTCACGTAACCGCTCCCCCACGTCGGCAACCGCATCCTGAGTCGTCCTGATCAGGAGATAGCCGAATATGTGGGTTCGACCGATTGCGACCGCGTTGACCCACGAATGACCGTTCGAGACGAGGCGACGCCACCGGCGGGCGATCGTCGTCGAATCCATGTCGAGTACCGAGGACAACTGCGTCCACGACGCGCGGGGGTTGAGTTGGAGTGCATTGATGATCTCCAGATCAGATTCCGCGATCACAAATGCGTCGGATTCCGGCTTCATCTGCCAAGTATTGCTGGATTACTGCATTCTGACCGGTGATCCCTGCCTGTTTGCCAAAGATATGTGAATCACTTCACAGGTTCACCACTTGGAGGCCCAGTGCTTCGCTCCACCAAAGTCACGGTCGCGCTGCTGTTCGTCGCCTACGCGATCGACTACATAGACCGGCTGGCGATCAACCTCGCCCTCCCTTTGCTCGGTGAGGAGTTCGATCTCGACTACTCCCAGCGTGGATTGATCATCTCCACGTTCTTCATTGCATACACACTGGCCCAACTGCCTGGTGGACTGCTCGCCGATCGATACGGCGCAGTCCGGATGGCTCTGATCGGGTTGGTGGCGTGGAGTGTCTTCACCGGCCTCACCGCCCTTGCGTGGTCGTTCGGGACGCTTCTGGTTGTTCGCTTTCTCTTCGGTCTCGCACAGGGCGTGTTTCCGGCAGCCGCAGTAAAGCTGGTTGCCGAACGCAGCATCCCGGAGCAACGTGCCACCGCAACCGGATGGATGAACAGTTCCAACGCCGTCGGTACGCTTCTCGCCATTGTCGTTGCGGCAGCGCTTCTCCCGTTGATCGGCTGGCGTGGGATGTTTCTGGCCGTCGCGGCGCTCGGCGTACTCTCGCTCGTCAGCATCAAGTTGTGGCTCCCGCCCGCACTTCCGGCGGAGATCGACCACGGTCCGGATTCCTCCTGGGACAACATGCGCACCGTACTTCGCTCCCGCGCGATGTGGCTCTTCGCCTTGATGTTCTTCGGCTACGACTTCGTGATCTGGGGGATGTCGTCCTGGGTTCCGTCCTACCTCCATGACGAACGTGGAATCGCCCTCTCGAGTGCGAGCCTCCTTCTCATCCCGGCAACCGTGGTGGCCGCCGTGACCACCGTCATCGGCGGCCGAATCTCGGATCGACTGGCAGGCAACAGCCGCATCGTCGTAGTGCCGTCCATGCTCGCGTGCATCGTGATGCTCGTTTCAGTTCCTTTCGCCTCCAACACGGCCTTGTTCGTCGTTCTCGTCACCCTCGGATCTGCCGCTGCCTCTTTCGCTTTCATGCCGTGTTTTGCACTCCCACTTCGTAGCCTGCCTTCTTCGGTGGTCGGAGCCGCCTCGTCGATGATCATTTTCGGCGGCATGGTCGCCGGGATTGTCGCGCCGCTGGTGTTCGGATTCATCGTGGACCATCTCTCCTGGTCAGCGGCGTTCGTATCGCTCGCGCTCGGGCCCGTCGTGGCGATCATCGCGGTAATGGCAGCGCCGCAGACCCGAGAAAAGATGCTGAACCTGGTGCAACTGAAAACCGCCAACTGATCATCACCAACCGAAAGAAGATCGACCATGAACCAACTGCTTTCGAATCTTGAATTCGGAGACCCGTCGCGGTTGCGAACCGTCGAGCCGCACTGGTTCGATCTGTACCGGGACCTGCACGCACACCCCGAGTTGTCCGGCAACGAAACTCGCACTGCCGCACTTGTTGCCGAAGAGCTTCGGCGGATCGGCGGCTGGGACGTCACGATCGGAGTCGGCGGCACGGGTGTCGTCGGTGTTCTCCAAGGAAGCAGCGGGCCGGTGATCCTGCTACGCGCCGACATGGACGCGTTGCCGGTCGCAGAAGACACCGGGCTGTCATACGCCTCCAAGACGGATGGCGTCATGCATGCGTGTGGCCACGACGTCCACGTAACCGCGCTACTTGCCACGTGCGCAGCACTTTCCGCGGATCCGACGTCGATCACCGGCACTGTTGTCGCGGTCTTCCAGCCTGCCGAGGAGACCGGGTCCGGCGCACGTGCGATGGTCGACGACGGAATCTTCGACCGCTTCCCGCGACCGGACCTCTGCCTGGGACAACACGTGGGCCCGACTCCGGCTGGGATGCTGGTCAGCAAACCCGACATCTTGATGGCAGCATCCGACACGATTCGAGTGGTTTTTCACGGCCGTGGTGGACATGCGTCCTCGCCGTACGCGTGCATCGACCCCTTGTTGATGGCAGCATCTTTCGCGCTGCGCATTCAAAGTCTGGTCGCTCATGAAGCGGCAACCCCGACAGCACCTGTGCTCACGGTGGGAGCATTGCACGCCGGCACAGCTGCGAACATCATTGCCGACGACGCCGAACTACTACTCAGTCTGCGAACTTTCAGTGCATCGTCGCGAGAACACATGCTCGAATCTGTAGGCCGGATCGCTCGCGCAGAAGCGGACGGAGCAGGCGCCACCGAAGCGCCGGACGTTCATGCGTACAACGGCTTTCCGGCCACGGTCAACACTCCGGACGCAACGTCCACGGTGATGACCGACCTACGCCGGGCAGGATTGGGAATGCACACCCTGCCGCAACCGCTTTCAGGCAGTGAGGACTTCGGAGTCTTCGGCACTGCTGCCCAATGCCCCTCCGTATTCTGGCATTTCGGCGGGACGACGCTTCGGAGTTTCGACGAAAGGGCTCTCGCCGCACTCGCCGAGGGACGGATTCCTCCCGGCACACCCTCGAATCACTCACCGCGCTTCGCGCCGGATCCGGCCGCGGCACTACCCGAAGGTGTCACGGCTATGACTGCGGCCGCACTGGGCGCCCTTGCGCGAAGCGCGTGATTCCTACACATACTTCTCCAGGGAGATAACGCCATGTCAGACGACCTGCATTACCTCAGCGCCACCGAAGCTATTGCACACTTTCGCACGCGAGAATTGTCTCCGGTCGAGCTGCTACAAGCAGTCGTCGACCGAACCCAGAAGTTCGAACCTCACATCAATGCCTTCACCGAAGAGATGTTCGAGGAGGCACTGACCGGCGCTCGGGAAGCTGAGAGCCGATATCTCGGCCACGGACCCGATCCGCGGCCGCTCGAGGGAATTCCGGTAGCTGCCAAGGAAAAACACGCTATTGCCGGAAAGTCTCTGACCGAAGGTTCGCTGGCGGCACGCGGAAACATCGCCCGCGAGAACGCACCGGTGATCGATCGAGTTCTGGCAGCAGGCGGCTTGATTCACGCACGCACCACGACGCCGGAGTTCTGTGTTGCGGCGTTCACGCACTCTCCACTGTGGGGCGTGACTCGCAATCCCTGGAACCTCGATTACAGTCCCGGCGGTTCATCCGGAGGCGCGGGCGCCGCCCTCGCTGCCGGAACTACTACTCTGGCAACAGCATCCGATATCGGCGGGTCGACGCGGGGCCCGGCAGGCTTCACCGGCACCGTCGGGCTCAAAGCGTCGTACGGCCGCATTCCCGGGGTCGCCCCGCTGTCCATGGATTCCTACCGTGGCGACGGTCCGATGGCCCGAACTGTCGACGACGCAATTCTTTTGGCCAACGTTCTGATCGGGCCGGATCCGCGTGACCATTCTTCCCTCAGGCCGGCGATCACGCTGCCACACGAGTACCCGTCGGTCGAGGGAATGCGCATTGCCCTGTGCGTGCGGCTCGGCGACTTCCCGATCGAGCCTGACATCGAGGCGAACACCCGGGCTCTCGCACAGTCGTTGGTCGATGCCGGCGCGATCGTCGAGGAGATCGAGTTGCCGTGGACTCGTGATTCGATGGCAGCAGCGGTGAAAGTCCATTTCGGAACGATCATGGGTGCATCCGTCGCGGAAGTTGCTCGCGTCCACGGTGATCTTCTTGCCGACTACACGCTCGACAACGTCGCGATCACGTCGAAGGGCGCTGCAGAAATGTCATTTCTGGACGGCCTTCGCAAAGAAACCCAGATGCAACGAGAGCTCGCCGAGGCGATGGCTCCATTCGATGCGCTGATCTGCCCGACTTCGGGCACCATCGCCTTCCCGGCAGGCGAGTCTTTGCTCGACGGCCTCACGGTTGCGGGCCAGCACGTGAACACCACCGCCGAAGCACTTCTCACGTTGCCGTTCAACGTCGCCAATCGGTGCCCCGTACTAGCGGTGCCCAGTGGACACGCACACAACGGCGTTCCCACGGGCGTCCAGATCGTCGGCCATACGTACGACGAACCGACCGTGTTCCGGATCGGCAAAGCACTGGAGAAGATCCGCCCGTGGGCATACACCGACCAGCATCAACCGAGGCTGGACGTGGTGGCGCCGGCTTCCTCTTGATTGCTGAGGAGATCAGAGCTTGGCTCTGATCTCCTCAGCAATCGGCTGGAACTGCTCGAGGAACGTCAGGGCCCAACCGAACGACGCGACGCCCTCGTAGTCGAACGAGTACACCTGATCGTTCTTGACGGCGCGCAGACGCTGGAAGATGGTGTCGTTCGCCAACTTCTCGTTGATGGGGCCCTTGCCACTGTTGGTGATGATGACGTCGGCTTCGTCGAGTAGCTCCAACTGCTCCTTCGGGAACCACTCGTTGCTGCCGGCAGGAATTGCGAGTGAGCGGTCGTTGAACTGGAACCCGGCCTCGCTGATGACCGTCGTCTGATACTTGGTCGGCGAGTACAGCGAGAAACCACTCTCCTCGAAGTACGTGGTGTAGACGACCTTCACCTTGCTCAACACGTCAGCATTGTCGCTGCGGAACTTCGCGATCCGCGCCTCGTACCGGTCTGCCAACTCTTGAACCTTCGCACTCTGGTTGAGTGCGTCCGCGACCCCGAGGGCGCGCTCCTTCCACGCGTACTGGCCGTCTTCGGCAAAAACTGCGGTCGGTGCAATCGACCGGATCTGCTCGTAAAGATCCGGGTTGTTCTCCGAAAGGAGGTTGGTCATCACGATCAAGTCGGGAGACAAAGCCGCTATCGCCTCGGCGTTGGGCTCGTACCAGCGTCCCACCTTCGGAAGAGACCGCAGGGCAGACGCATACGGTTCCGGGACACCGTCGGCGTTCTCGTAGTCCACCGGCAATCCGACGGGCGTGAATCCGGCGTCGAACATCGCGGGGCCCGTGTAGTAATCGGCGCTGACCACTCGCTGCGGGTTGGTGGGAACCTCCACCTGCCCCAGTGCCGTGTTGATGGTGCGCATCGAGCCCTCGGCCGATTCACTGGAGCTGGTTCCACAGGCCGTGAGCAATCCGATCCCCGCCAAGGCACCAGCCCCGAAGAAACCGCGTCGGGTAAGTGCTGCGGTGATGCGAGCGAACTCGGCATCGGTATCAGCGGTAGGCAAGAGAAGTGATGTCATGGGTTTCCTGACGGTATCCGAATTAGGGCTACCTAAAATTACTCTCACCTGCACCGTTACGGTGAAGCGTCATGGCCAACCACTGTTTCGATCGAGCCATCGATACGCGCACCCCCTCGGTCGACGGCCGGAAGCCGGTACGTTCTTGGTTCGTGACGCCTTCGCGACAGGACTTCCCCGGCATCATGTTGTGGGGAGCGCCGACCCTGGAACCGTCGACGTGGAACGAGCCGGTGTCCACCCCGAACCGGATCGTCGCGGAGCCGTGGTCCGTCAGCACCATCCGGTTCAAGAGCACGGCAACTGGCGTCTGGGATTTCCATACCCACCGCGAACATGAACTGCTCTGGTCGGCAGGTGGGACCGTCACCCTCGAAGCGTCCGAACACCTCTGGATGGTTCCGCCGATGCTCGGCATCTGGATTCCTGCCGGCACTGCGCACCGCGTCCGCTCCGACGACGGCGCCGTCATCTTCGCGACGTACCTGACGCCGGATCGAATCGACACCGATTGGGACTCGATAGTCGGCATACCCATGACCGGTGCACTTCGGGAGGTGTTGTTACACAACGAGAACAACGCCATGCCCGACCTGAAGCGACTACGGCTACAGCAGGTGGCAATCGACCTCATCCATCCCGTTCAGGCCGCGAGTCTCGACATTCCGTTGCCGAGAACGCCTGACCTTCTTTCGATTGCCCAGCAGATCATCGCCGATCCGGCGGACGACCGCACCACTTCCGACTGGGCTCGCACCATCGGCGTGAGTGGCCGGACCTTGATGCGTCGCTTCCAGGCAGACACCGGCACGACGCTCACTCAATGGCGAATTCTGGTGCGCGTCCGCGTTGCATTGATCGAGATTGCCGCAGGCAAACCTGTCGTCGCCGTGGCCCGCGGCCTCGGGTATGCCAACCCTGGAACGTTCATCGACCTGTTCAGGCAGGTCATCGGCCACACCCCCGCCGCGTACTTCCGCTCGTTCTCACCTGTCATGAAACCGCATCAGAATGGCACCAAACCCGCACGGGTGACACGTTAGCTTTGTTAGGCAAGGCAAACCATGTTGCCCGAACACGTTGGAGAACACCACAGATGCACCACCGCCGCCGTTTTGCCAGGTCTATCGCGCTCGCGGTCGGCGCGATCCTGATCGGCACGCTCGCCTCGTGCAGCTCGTCCGACGACCAGCCCTCGCCTTCGGCCGAGACCATCGACTACAGCTTCGCGGGGTACTCCGCCCAGATACCTGCCGACCCGCAGCGAGTGGTTGTCATCGACTCCCGGACGTCCCTCGAGTTCGCACTTCTCGCCGATTACCCGATCGTCGCCCTCGATTACGACGAGTCCAGCCATCTCGCATCCAAGGTCCCTGCCGATGCGGGGCATCTGGGCGGCAATCTCAGTAAGGAGGACGTGCTGAGCTACAACCCGGACCTGATCCTCATCTCCGTCGGCTGGTACGAGAGCTACAAGTCACAGAACCTCACTTTCGAGGACATCGCACCGGTTCTGGTGATCCAGGACGGCAGCTCGCCCGACAAGGAGACCGAATCACTCGGCGGGCCTCTGGGATTCATGGGCGAGCAACTGGCACTACTGGGCAAGACCGACGCCGCCTCGGCAGCACAGGCGCGGTACGAAGACGCTCTCGCCACTGCCCGCGACGACGTCGGTTCCGTCGCGCAGACCAAGACGATCGCCTTCGTATCGCTGATCGAGGACAAGTTCTTCGTGTTCAACACCCCGAACAACCTGACCGTCGACGTAGCGTCGTCACTCGGTTACACGATCTTGTCCAACGACGCGATCACCGCCGCCCAGTCGGCCGCGATCGGCGGCTACAGCGCCGAATTCGGTTGGGAGAATGCGGATGTGCTCGCCGACGCCGATGTCGTCGTCGCCCAGAATCTCGACTCCTGGCCGGGCAACCCGGCGTGGGATCGTGTTCCAGCCGTGGCCGCCGGCAATGTTGCACCGCTCGACTACGACGACAAGGTGGGATTCGCACTCACCTACACGGACTTCCTGAACAAGTTGGCGGACACCACTCGCAACCTGCAGTGACGCTAACTGGTCATACCACTTGACCTCTCACCAGTTAGCGTTTACGGTCGGTACATGTTCCAACCCGTTGCACGTACCTCCGCTTCCGGCGCAGTGTTCGACCAGATTTCAGTGAAAGTGCTGGCCGGAGAGTTGGCCGCGGGTGAGGCGCTACCCAGCGAGCGCAAGCTCGCCGAGGCATTCGGTGTCTCGCGGCCCGCAGTCCGCGAGGCAATTCAGAAGCTCGCCCAGGCCGGGCTCGTCGAGGTCCGCCAGGGCGAGTCCACGTCCGTGCGAGATTTTCGACGCCAGGCCGGACCCGAACTTCTCCCCCAGTTGTTGGTTCGAGACGGCGTCCCCGACCTGACCGTGGTGCGCAGCGTCCTGGAAACTCGCGAGTTGATGGGACCGCAGATCGCGGTGCTGGCCGCCCGTCGCATCTCCGCGGAATCTGCCCGAGAACTCGACACGGCCGTGGATCAACTAGGCGCCACCGAAGATCCGGTAGAGCTGCAAGACCGCGCTCTGGCGTTCTGGGACGTCGTCGTCGACAGCGCGGATTCCATTGCCTTCCGTTTGATCTTCAACAGCCTGCGCGCTGCATACGAACCGGCCATGACTGCACTTGCCTCCGTCATGGTCGCCGAAGTCGGCCAGACCGACCTGTATCGAAAACTGGCCTCCGCCATCACTTCACACGACGAGTCAACTGCCGAGGCGTCAGCCGCACAGCTCCTTCACACCGGTACGACGGCAATCGGCGATGCTCTCACCTTCCTGGAAGGACTCAAACCATGAGCAAGCCTCTCACTCTGTCCGACGCAGCACGGACGTTCCGCAAGTCACCGACGCCGTGGATGATCGGCACCATGTTGGTGGTCGCTGCGGCAGCGCGCTTCACGCTGGGCAACTGGCAGATCACCGACGCCCTTGTTCCGCTCGTGATGCTTGCCGCATTCCCCTTCGTGGAGTGGATTATTCACGTCTTCGTTCTCCATTGGAAGCCGCGGACCATTGCCGGCGTCACCCTCGATTCACGCCTGGCGCGCAGCCATCGGGAGCACCATTTCGCCCCGCGAACCATCTCACTCATCTTCATTCCGTGGCAGACGCTCCTGATCGTGATTCCCGTCCTGACTGCCGTCGCACTCCTGGCGTTTCCCCGCGTCGAACTCGGTCTGACCTTCCTGACCTGTATTTCCGTACTCGGCCTCGGCTACGAGTGGACTCATTTCCTCATCCACAGTGACTACAAGCCGAAAACTGCTCTCTACCGGTCGGTTTGGCGCAACCATCGCAACCATCACTTCAAGAACGAGCACTACTGGTTCACCGTCACCACCGCGGGAACGGCCGATCGCGTACTGGGCACGTACCCCGATCCAAAATCCGTCGAGACGTCCCCGACAGCCAAGAATCTGCACGGCACCGCGTCGAAGCTGTGAAGAAACGCCGATTCCTGGCCCCTAGCTGGCAATGAACTTGAACTTGACTGTGTATCAGTGATTTTCGTTGAAACCCACCCGAACCGTGCTTAGTGTCGATGGAGTCAGAAGTTCGAAAAACGCTGTAACCGAAGGACACAACACATGTTCAACGATGTATTCAACAACGTCATCCACCCGATGGTCACGAACTTCCAGCAGTTGGGTCCCCAGCAGTTCATTCCTCAGCAGTTCATCCCTCAGGGCCTGTTCCAGCAGGCACCGACGGCAGCAGAGCAGGCTGTGACGATCTTCGGTAGCTGATACCGCAATCCACAGATAGCGCCACTCAGGGGTCGTCCGTCCAATATGCTGGACGGACGACCTGAGTGCCTCCGCCTGACAAGGATCCCCATGAGCCCCAACACCCCCGTCCACGCATTCACCGATGACGCCCTGGGCGATCTCGACGCCACCGGCGTCGCCGCCCGGATCGAATCAGGCGAGGTGACCGGACGGGAGGTCATGGAGGCGTCGATCGCGCGCGCCGAGGTAGTGCAGGGGCAATTGAACGGTTTGGCCTGCACAGACTTCGATCGCGCCCTTGCCAGGAGCAACCGGCCGGCCGCGGGCATCTTCGCCGGCGTCCCCACCGCGATCAAGGACAACACCGACAGCGCCGGCCTTCCCACCCAGCAGGGCAGCACCGCCTTCACAGCAGTCCCCGCCAAGGCTGACAGCGATTTCGCGAAGCAGTTCCTCTCCACCGGGGCCATTTCGATCGGCAAGACCCGACTGCCCGAGTTCGGATTCAGTGCGTCCACCGAGTACATGACGGAAGAACCCGTGCACAACCCGTGGAACCCGGCCTACTCGTCGGGCGCTTCCTCGGGTGGCGCTGCCGCACTGGTTGCTGCCGGAGTCCTCCCGATCGCGCACGCCAACGACGGTGGTGGATCGATTCGCATTCCCGCCGCTGCCTGCGGACTGGTCGGACTCAAACCCACTCGCGGCCGTACCATCGCCGATCCGGCCGACAAGTCGATGCCGATCCGGCTGATCTCTCAGGGCGCCGTCACCCGCACGGTGCGTGACACCGCACGATGGATGTCAGCGGCCGAAAGTTACTACCGCAATCCACGACTCGCACCGGTTCGCCTGATCGAAGGACCCAGCTCAACCCGCCTGCGCGTCGGCGTGATCACCGATTCCGTGACGGTCACCAAGACCGACGACGAGACACGCAAGTCCGTCGAAGCTACGGCTGAACTCCTTGCCGGCCTTGGCCATCACGTCGAGGACGCGGCATTGCCAGTCGGACCGGAATTCATCGACGACTTCAGCATCTACTGGGGCTTTTTGTCGTTTGCCATCTCCACCGGTGGCAAACAGATGCTCGGGCCCGACTTCGACAAGTCCGGCACCGACAATCTCACCAAGGGCCTCTACACGCTGTACCGGAAGAACCTGGTGAAGACGCCGCGCGTGCTCTACCGCCTGCGACGCCTCCAGCAGCAGTACAGCGCCATGTTCTTGAAGTACGACGTCGTGCTCTCGCCGGCTCTTGGGCACACCACCCCCGAGCTCGGACACCTCTCTCCCGCTCAGCCTTTCGAGGAGCTTTTCGACAAGTTGATCGCGTACACGTCGTTCACACCGCTCAACAACATCTCCGGTGGTCCCGCGATTTCGCTACCGATGCACCAGACCAGCAACGGTTTGCCGTTGGCTTCGCATTTCTCCGCCGATCTCGGCGACGAGCGCACACTCCTCGAATTGGCCTTCGAACTGGAAGAGGCTCAGCCCTGGAGAAGAATCCAGGACTGAGCCTCACCGGTAAATACCCTCAGTCTCGCGGCAATCCGAGCATGCGCTCACCGATCACGTTGAGCTGCACCTCGGTTGTGCCGCCGTAAATGGTGGTGGCACGGCCCGAAATGAGCTGCTCCATCGCCTTGTCGCTCGGCTGACCTGGGATGCTGACCGCTCCGGCAGCACCCAGTTCGGCGACGACGAACTCGGCGATCGACTGGCTGATCTTCATCGCCAACAGCTTGCCGACGCTCGACGTCGTACTCACGTCGATTCCCGAAAGTTGCTTGAGCACAACGCGGGAGCCGATGAGGTCGATCGCCTGACTCTCGGCAACCAGCTCGCCGACGCGGTAGCGCCCGATCGGGCTCAGGTCTGCTGACTTCGCGAACTTCAGTAGATCGGAGTCCGAGGCGTACGCCTCCATCTTCTGGCTCAGGGCGACGCGCTCGCCGGCCAGCGTCGTACGTGCGACGTTCCAGCCGTCGTTGACCTCGCCGACCACGTTCTCGTCGGGGATGAACACGTCGTCGAGGAACACCTCGTTGAACAACGCCGAACCCGTCATCTCACGCAGCGGGCGGACGGTGATGCCCGGTGTCGACATATCGAGCACGAAGTAGGTGATGCCCTGATGCTTCGGCTTGGTGGCGTCCGTACGGGCGATCAGCATTGCCCAGTCGGAGAACTGCGCAACCGTGGTCCAGATCTTCTGACCGGTGATCTTCCAACCGCCGTCGACCTTTTCGGCCTTCGTGGACAATGACGCGAGGTCGGAACCAGCACCGGGCTCACTGAAGAGCTGGCACCACACCAGCTCACCCTGCAGGGTCGGTATTGCCAATTCCTGCTTCTGCTTGTCCGAACCATGCGCTACGACGGCCTGCACGGCCCAGGTGCCCATCAGGAGCTGTGGCATCGAGATACCCGCAGCCTTGATCTCCTGGGAGATGACGATCTGCTCGAGCGGAGCGGCGCTGCGCCCGTACGGCTTCGGCAGGTGAGGCTGAACCCAGCCACCGTCGCCGAGCGCGATCAGCTGGTCGTCCTCGTCGAGCTCGACCAACTTGGCAAGCTCGGCCGCGATGCCGCCGCGGATCTCCTCTGCCTCGGGCGGCAGTTCGAGAACCGAAGCCCGGCTGACACCGTCAAGTGCCTGCTGCGCAACACGGTTGGCACGATCCTCGCGGGTACCGAGAATGCCGCGGATCGAGAGCGCGCGCCGGTAGTACAGGTGGGCGTCGTGCTCCCACGTGAATCCGATGCCGCCGTGGACCTGCACACAATCCTGCGCTACCTGCACTGCGGCGTCCGGCACGATGACTGCGGCGATATCGGCGGCAAAATCTGCCGTGTCGTCGCCCTTGTCCAATGCGCTTGCCGCATCCCACACAACGGCGCGTGCCTGCTCGAGTGCAATGCCCATCTGCGCACACTTGTGCTTGACGCCCTGGAACTGGCCGATGGGTCGCCCGAACTGCACGCGTGTCTTGGCGTACTCCGACGCAGTGGAAACACACCAGGACATGACGCCGACGTCTTCGGCACCGAGAACGACTGCGGCAATGGACCGTACCCGCGCCTCGGTGAGACCGTCGAGTATCCGTTCGGCGCTGATCTGAACATTGTCAGCTTCGATCCGCGCACTGCCGCGCAGCACGTCGATGCTGTCCTGCACGGTGATCGCGACTGCGCTGCTCTCGAGCACCGCGTAGCGGACACCCTCGGGCAACTGGATCGGGACCAGCAACACGTCGGCGTGTTCACCACCGAGCACACCGTCGAGTGCGCCCGTGATCTTGTATCCGCCGTCCGACGACTCGGCCGTCAACGGTGCACCCAAGGCGACTGCTGCCGTACGACTTCCGTCGATCAGACCCGGCAGGAACTCGGGTCCCGCCTTGGAATCGGCGGCACCGAGAACGGCGCTTGCCAATACCGTCGGAACAAACGGGCCGGGAGAGACAGTGCGGCCCAATGCTTCCAGTGCCACCGCCAAGGTCAGCAGACCGGCGCCGTGACCACCCTGTTCTTCCGGAACCGCGAGCCCGAGAAGGTCTTGCCCGACCAGTGCCGTCCAGAACTCGGGGAACTTGTCCTCGGTCCTCGACTCCACCGCCGCGCGCACCTGCTCGGTGGTGATGGTGCGCTCGGCGAATGACCGCACCGAATCTGCGAGTGCGGTGTGCTCCTCACTCAGCCCGAGGCCGAGTTCGTATGCGTTGCGTGCCATGCGCTTACAGACGTTCTGCGAGGTCGGCGGTGGTCCAGGGACCCTCGCTCTCGATGGTGTTCACACCGTGCCAGCCGGCGAGTTCCGTGATGGCCCCACCCTGAACGGCATACACCTTGCCGGTCAGCTTGCAATCCGCTGCCGCTAGATAGGCCACCAGCGGGGAGATGTTGGACGGCGCAAACGCGTCGAACTCACCCTCGGGGACCTCGGCGGCGAACAACGCGCCCATACCGGGTGTCGCCAGCGTCAGCCGAGTACGCGCGATCGGCGCAATAGCGTTGACACGCACGCCGTATCGATCGAGCTCGTCAGCGGCCACCAGAGTCAGGGCTGCGATGCCCGCCTTGGCGGCGCCGTAGTTGCCCTGGCCCGCGTTGGGCATGAAGGTACCCGAAGCCGAAGCGGTGTTGATGACCGAAGCGTTGACGGTCTCGCCTGCCTTGCTCTGGTCCTTCCAGTACGCGGCAGCGTGGTGCAGCGTCGCTGCGTGACCCTTGAGGTGCACGGCAATGACTGCATCCCACTGGCTCTCGTCCATACCGGCGATGAAGGCGTCACGAAGAATGCCGGCGTTGTTGACCAGTACGTCGAGTCGGCCGAACTCGCTGACGGCCTGCTTGACGAGGCCCTCGGCGCCGTCCCAGGTGGCGATGTTGTCGGTGTTGGCAACAGCCTTACCGCCTGCAGCGACGATCTCGTCGACTACCTGCTGCGCGGGGCCGGCATCTGCGCCGGAACCGTCGTTTGCGCCGCCGAGATCGTTGACCACGACGCTCGCACCCTCACGAGCGAAGAGCAGCGCATGCTCACGGCCGATGCCGCGTCCTGCTCCGGTGATGATCGCTACGCGACCGTCGAGACTTCCCATCAGTTCAGATTCCCATCAGTTCAGTTGTCGGACATGAAGACTCATTTGTCGGCGATGACCGCCAGGCCGTCCTTGATCACGAGGTCGCCGACCGCGCTGGTTTCGTACGAGTACGACGTGGCTCCGTCTGCCGAACCCGACTTGTAGAACACCGTCTCGATGTCCTGTGTCGGGAGTACGGGTTTCGCGAATCGCACTGCGAGACGGCGCAACCGCTCGGTCTCGCCGCCTGCCAGTTCGGTCAGGGCTCCCCACGACGTGAACGCCATCGTGCACAGCCCGTGATTGATGATTCCGGGGAGACCGGACATCCGAGCGATCTCCTCGTCGAGGTGAATCGGCATCGGATCGCCGGAAGCCGGTGAGTACCGGAACGTCTGGTCCTCGTCGATGTGCTGGTTCACCACCGCTGCGGGACTACCAGCGCGAAGAGCGTCGTCGAATCGGTGTTCGGGAGCCTTCTCGCCAAGTCCGGGGCCCGCGTCGACCTTGCGAAAGAAGGCCGTCATCCACTGCTCGTTGACCAATTCACCCTTGTCGGTTTTGGTTTCGACGTAGATGACGACGGTGGATCCGTTGTCCCGGCCCTCGAATCCGACGGGCTTGGCACGAGCGACAAGGTGGTCACCGGGGTAGATCGGACGGTGGAACAGGAAGTCCTGCTCACCGTGAACGAGCTTCATCAGCAGTTCGACCGGCGCCACCGACAGCGCAGCGGGTGCCATCGACATGAAGACGGGTACCACAGCGAAGACCGGCGGAGCGATCTCGCCCTTCAGATGTCGCTCGATGGGATCGTTGGTGGCAGCGGCATATTCGGCGATGCGCTCGGCTGTCACCTCGAAGTGCTCCGGGTCGGTCCATACGTCCAGCCCGGACGTATCGAATTCGACCGCGTTGGTCTTCGGTGTCGTCATTGAGCCGTTACCCGACCAGCTCGGCGAACTTGGCCAGCGAGGCCTCGAGATCAGCCTTGGCGTTCTTGGCTACTGCCTTGCCGATCGGCCCGACGATCATGGTGCCCTTGAAGCTGGCGTCGACGGTTGCCTTCGAACCGGCACCGTCGGCCTCGACCGAGAGAACGAATTCGACGGTGACGCCGGCCATTCCGGTACCGGCAATCTTGACCATCTTCGGAACCTCGACCTCTTCGACGGTCCACTCGATCTTGTTTGCCATACCCATCACGGAGACGACCTCGGTGAACTTGGCGCCCAACGCAACCTGGGTGGGGAGTTCACTCTTCCAGCCCTGGTGAATGGTGAGCCACTCTTCCCAGCGAGACAGGTCGGAGAGCGCATCCCAGGTCTTCTCGGGGGATGCGGGCAGTACAGCGGAGACGGAAACGGAAGCCATGATGAAACTCCTAGTGGGTAGCTAGCGGGTTGTGGGTGTGATTCAGCGTGCGTAGGGCTTGTATGCGGTCACGACAACTGCGCCGCCGAGTCCGATGTTGTGCTGGAGAGCGACCTTCGCGCCGTCGACCTGACGCTTGTCGGCGGTTCCGCGGAGCTGCCAGGTGAGTTCGGCGCACTGGGCAAGGCCGGTTGCGCCGAGGGGGTGACCCTTGGAGATGAGGCCGCCGGACGGGTTGACCACCCAGCGTCCGCCGTAGGTGGTGTCGTCGGCGTCGACGAGCTTGCCGCCGTCACCTTCGGCGCACAGTCCGAGTGCCTCGTAGGTCAGCAACTCGTTGGTGGAGAAGCAGTCGTGGAGTTCGATGACGTCGACGTCGTCGGCGGTGATCCCGGCCTGCGCGTATACCTTCTCAGCGGCCTTACGAGTCATGTCGGCGCCGACGAGGCTGATGGCGCTCTTGTCCTCGAAGGTGCTGTTCATGTCGGTGACCATGGCCTGCCCGACGATCTCGATCGCCTGAGCGGCAAGCCCGTGCTTCTCGACGAATGCTTCACTGGCGATGATCGCCGCGCCGGATCCGTCCGAGGTAGGCGAGCACTGGAGCTTGGTGAGCGGCCCGTGGATCTGGCGTGCTTCGAGGATCTGCTCGAGGGTGTACTCGTCCTGGAACTGCGCGTACGGGTTGTTCAGTGAGTGCTTGTGGTTCTTGACGGCGATCTTCGCGAACTGCTCTGCAGTGGTTCCGAAGCGTTCCATGTGCTCGACGCCGGCCGCGCCGAACATGTACGGAGCGGGCGGCATCGCGAACTCCTGCAGCTCGGCGAGAGCGAGGAGGTGCCGCATGAGTGGCTGTTCACGGTCGTCGTAGGTGGATCCGAGGGACCCGGACTGCATCTTCTCGAAGCCCAGCGCCAGTGCGCAGTCGGCCTGACCACTCTTGACTGCCTGCGTGGCGAGGTAGAGCGCGGTCGATCCCGTCGAACAGTTGTTGTTGACGTTGACGATGGGGATGCCCGTCAGACCCAGCTCGTAGACAGCCCGCTGACCTGCGGTGGACTCGCCGTAGACGTAGCCGACGTATGCCTGCTCGACCTCGGTGTAGTCGATACCCGCGTCTTCGAGCGCCTTGGTACCCGACTCGCGTGCCATGTCGGGGTAGTCCCACTCGCGGGCTCCCGGCTTCTCGAACTTCGTCATGCCGACGCCGACGACAAAAACCCTGTTACTCATTGCCACTCCTGAAGAGAACGGTATCTGTGTGTGACACGCTGTCCCACCAAAGTATGTGAGACATCTTGTCCAGTCAATGGCGGGGTGAGTATCGTTCGATTTATGACAAAAACAGCCGAGTCGGCGCAGCCCGACGGGCGCAGCACTCGCTGGAACGATCACAAGGAGCAGCGCAAAGCGCGGATCCTCGACGCAGCACTCGATGCAGTCAACGAAGGTGGCGCCGACGTCGGCGTCCAGCAGATCGCCGAGCGCGCCGACGTCCCACGTTCCGTTGTCTACCGGATCTTCAAGGATCGAGCCGACCTCGACGAGCAGCTGCGAGTTCGCATCCTCGAGATGATGATGACCGACCTGACACCCACCCTCACGCCGCAGGGTACGGTCGGCGAGGCTATCTCACGGGCAGTCGAGACCTACCTCCGGTGGATTGTGAAATACCCACGACTGCACCACTTTTTAGGCAAGGGCTCGCCGAGCACGCGGGCCACCGGTTCGAAAGTGGTGACCGGAACCAAGACGGCCATCGCCGTGCAATTGGGGAACCTGTTGGGTGCGATCCTCGCCAGCCGCGGCAAATCGTCGAAGATGGCGGAGCCCTTGGCTTTCGGCGTTATCGGATTGGTCGACGTCAGCGTCAACCGTTGGCTCAGCCAGCCGGGTTCCGATGTGACCAGTGCGGAATTGGCCGAGTTCCTCGGGCGCTCCATCTGGCAGGTTCTGGACGGTAATCTTCGGAGCATCGGCGTCGACATAACTCTGTCGACTCCGATCGCCGACCTGTGACAGTTGCCGAACTACCCTGGGCACTCGACGGACGTGGACTTCAACTGATCCGGGTTCCACCACTCGCCCTCCACGCACTGGGTGAAGACAACGCTACTCTCGCAATGGAACTCGAACCCAACCTCCTGACCCCGTATCTCCTCGGCGAAGAATGCCAGGGCTTGTGGCGCTACCGGAGCACGCAGATAACCGGGAACCCACTCGACAGCGCGTGGATCACCCGCATCGCCGTCGATGCCCGCACCTCGACGCCGGTGGGGTTGGCCGGATTCCACGGTCGCCCCGATGCGCGCGGGATGGTGGAGATCGGATATCGCATCGACCCGGCATTCCGGCGACTGGGCTACGCACGAACTGCCCTCGAGATACTTCTCGACGTCGCGAGTCGCCAATCCGAAGTGCATATCGTTCGAGCGACCATCAGCCCGGACAACATCGCATCGCGAAATCTGATCAGCCAGTACGGTTTCAACGAAGTCGGTGAGCAGTGGGACGAAGAAGACGGTCTGGAGACCATCTTCGAAGTCAGCGCCTCTCCGGAACCGTGACAGCCGTCAACCCGCTGGTGCTGTCGGTCCAGTGAATGGCACGATCCACGAGCATCACCGGCGTCCACAACCTGTAGGTCTTCACCTGATGGTGATGACGACACAGGCATTGGAGGTTGCTCGCAATGGTCCACCCACCGCGTCTCGGATCGGAAGGATCGAATTCGGTGATGTGGTCGAGTTGGCACCTGCTCGCGGGCACCGAACAACCAGGGAACCGGCAGTGACCGTCGACGGCCCGCACCAATGCGGCCAGAGCCGCTCCCGGAGCATAGGTCAGCGCGCCGGGAGGTGGATCGGGCTGGGCGCCATGCCCATCCGATCTTCGAACTATGTCCGGGGCTCGCGCGACCAACCGTTGCATCGCCCGAATCCGATCTCCGCAGCCTTTCGGTTCGCGACTCAGGCGATCACGTCGGGTGACAAGCGGCAGGACAGTCGGAGCATGTTGCCGACGCGGTCGATTCCCGGCGGCCTGAGAGCGGAAGTCGACAAACAGTGCCTGCCAAGTGGAATCGGCGGCAAGCTCGCGAGCAAAGTCGGGATCGATTGGCCCGTACCCGTCGATGCTCGCGGGATCTGACGTCAACCCGAGGAGCGTCGCCAGATCGCACACGATGTGCAGCAACGGCTTCCGACGTGAGGGCGCAGTTGATCGACTTGCTGGGGATACTGCCTCGCACGTTTCGCTGCCACACTGGCAAGTCAGCCCGTTCTCACCGTGCAGGAGAGCAACCAGCGCGTCGGCCCGGCGCGTCGAGGCATTTCGTGGATCGTGGTTGCAGACGCTTCCGGCGGCCTCGTTGATCAGGCCAAGCGCTTCGACAGCCTCGTTCGCGCTGAGTGTTGCCTGCAACTGGGCGAGTCCGTGACGGTCTGCACGCGTGCGAACATCGCGGTGTTCCAGCATTTTCCGGCGACGTTCGGCAGCAGCGTCCGGATCGTAGGCAAAGAGCTGACGTTCAATGTCGCGCTCCAGTTGCCCGGGCGGAAGACGGTGCGCGGAGGCAAGTACCCGGCGCTCGAGTGCTGCGATCGCCTCGGGGGCGGCCCCGGTGAGTCCGTCGACAATCTTGCGCACACGCGCATAGTCCAGCTCGCCGGCAGCAAATGCAGCCTTGGTGAGCGGAAGGAACTCGCGCAAGGCGTCACCGATCTCGATGTGAACTTCGGCTGTGCGCCGCGAACACGTGAGCATGACCGCGATCTCGTTGCACGCGATCCGCCACGCCTTGTCGACATCACCGGACACGTCGAGTTCCGCATTGAATCTCGACTCCGACAACATGGACGCACCGAGCACCTTCTGTGCGGCCAGCATGTTCTCGCTCTGCGCCGTTGCAAAGAGCATGTCCGGCAGCACGAGTGGATCGACGACAGGACGGTCGTCATCTACGACTGCCCCCACACCGCCCGTCGATCCATTATCGAACATACATTCGACACTAGACCTGCCCACCGACAAGAAAGCTAGAGTGCCGGTTTGTATCCCTTACCCTGCATCCAGGCGAGCACATCCAGCACCCGGATCGCCGGAATGGCATCGTCCAGTCCGGCCCGAACTCGCAAGTCGAGCAATCGCACGTGTAATTCTCCGTCGTGCAAGGCCTCTCGTACCGGTTCCAGATGGGCAGCCTTCGTTCCCAACTCCCGCCCGATGACGTCGTCGTAGATCGGGTAGAGCCGCGGACGCTTGCGTGCGATCAGTTTGGACGCCATGGTTCGCCCGACGCCGTGAATCTCTCGAAGCGCCGTCTCCAACCGCCACACCGGAGATTCCGGAGTGAAGGGATCGGGTTCGTTCGACAGATCGCGATCGGGGCCCACGTCGGCCAGGAGTCGGTTCAGTTCGGCATTGTTCTCCCCGAGTAGGAAGAAGGCCCCTTGCGCCGGAACCTGAACCGACAGAAGCGTCACCGCAACAAGATCTTCCGCGGTAAAGATGTTCGCATCACGATCGCGGTTGCCACTGGGATCCCAGGAATCCCACAGCGCACCGGTACGGAGATAGCCCGTCTTTCGGAGCGGCCTCGTGAAGTATTCCTGCAGCACGTCGACCGCGCCGGCATCGTCCCCGTCTCGCAGCACACGCGGGAGGCGGATGGGCAACTGATCAACCATGGTCGAGCGACCTTTCCAGTACATATTTGGCGAACCCGGAGTTGTGATATTGCCGAAATGGGCCCTTGCCCTTGGCAACAAGATGCTCCGCGAGTGGACGAACCGTCGTCATGTCGACGGGCAGTTGAGCAAACTGTTCCAACGCATCCGAGTCCTCGAGACTGCAGTCGATCACGGTCCCGTCGCCGTCGGCGGACGCCAACTCGGTGCGTCTGATGGCGACCAGATCGTGCTTGTCATCGAGTTCTTCGATGCTGCAGCCGGTTCGCGATTCCAGTGCCGAACTGGATACGTATACGGACATGACGTGCTCGATCGGCTTACCGCCGACCAGATGGCACTCGACGCTCAGAATCTCCATCGGACCGATGTTGAGTGTGAACAAGCGATGGCGCTCCGCCGATCGATTTGTCGACGGCAGGCAACTGATCGTCCACTGTTCGATCTCGACGGCGGCCGGAGCGTCGAACGCGTAGGAGAGAACCTCTGCAATCAGCTCGGCAAGATCTTCGAAGAGCGGGTCGCGCTGCAACCGATCGAAATTCTCGACAGAAGCGGCGGGACGCACAGGCGCCTTGCTCACGCAGGTCCCCTCTCGTCCGGTGCTTTGCTCTCAGACCTCGCGTCCAAGGTACCCAGCCCTACGCGGGTCTCGCGCGTTCGCCCTCACATACACCCTCGCGTTATGGTTCTCGACACGCACCACCGCCTTACCGATCGCTAACTCGAGGAGCACACGAAGTGGAAATCAAGGGAACCGCAGCACTGGTCACCGGAGCGGCATCAGGCCTCGGCGCCGCAACAGCCAAGCGCCTCGCCGACGCCGGCGCTACCGTCTTCGGCCTGGATCTGCCCGCGTCGATCGAGCGCGCAGGCGACAACGTCCCCGCCGGCGTCACCCTCATCCCCACCGACGTGACCAGCGGCGAAGACGTCGAAGCAGCGATCAACCAGATCGTCGAGTCGGGCTCCCCGCTGCGTATCGTCGTCAACTGTGCCGGTGTCGGCTGGGCCGGACGCATCCTGTCCAAGAAGGGTCCGCACGACCTCGAGCTGTTCCGCACGGTCATCACCGTCAACCTGCTCGGCACCTTCAACGTCATGCGCCTGGCCGCCGACGCCATCTCCAAGACCGAGGCCGTCGACGAGTCCGGCCAGCGTGGCGTCGTCATCAACACCGCTTCCGTTGCTGCCTTCGAAGGACAGATCGGCCAGATCGCGTACTCCGCTTCCAAGGGCGGAGTGCACGGCATGACTGTTCCGGCTGCCCGTGACCTCGCGCAGTTCGGCATCCGCGTCAACACGATCGCCCCCGGCATCATCGACACCCCGATGCTCGCAGGCGTCACCGACGAGTACCGCAAGGGCCTCGAGGCCGGCGTTCCGTTCCCGTCCCGCCTGGGCCAGCCCTCCGAGTACGCGCAGCTCGCGCAGATGATCGTCGAGCACGACTACCTCAACGGCGAGACCATCCGCATGGACGGCGCTCTCCGCATGGCGCCGCGCTAACCTCCCTGCTGTGCGCCTTTATTAACCGCCCGCGGTTAATAAAGGCGCACGGTTGTCAGAACGAATGAAAATACCCACCGCTGGATTGGGCAGTTGCGCTGAGGTACTCGGCCACTTCCGTCGCCGGCATCGGTCGGCTGACGTAGTAACCCTGAACCAATTCGCAACCCGCGGTGAGCAAGAGCCTCAGCTGGTCGGCCGTCTCCACGCCTTCCGCCAATGACTGCATACCGAGCGCCTTCGCCACCTCGACCACCGAAGTGACAACTGCCGAATCACCCTCGCTCAGTTCGGTGATGAACGACCGGTCGATCTTGAGAATGTCCAACGGCAGTTTCTTCAAACTCTCGAAAGACGAATAGCCGGTTCCGAAGTCGTCCAGGGCAATCGCAATTCCGGTGGCACGCAGACGATCCAGCTCGGCGACGGCAAGCTCCTCTACCGCTCCCGTCTCTGTGATTTCCAGCTGAAGCCGTTTGCTGGACAGACCGGATGCCTCCAGCGCAGCGTTGACTGCTGATCCGAAGCCGGACGACATCAGTTGCACCGGAGAGACGTTCACGGTCACGTAGGTGTCATCAGGCCACGTCATCGCCTCGGCGCACGCCATGTGCAGTACCTGGAGCCCCAGCGGGACTATCAAGCCTGTCTCCTCCGCGACATCGATGAAAATGCGCGGCGCAAGCACTCCCCGCACCGGATGGTTCCAGCGAAGCAGTGCCTCGAATCCCTCGACGCGGCCGGTGTCCGCACGAACCTGCGGTTGGTAGTACAGCTCGAACTGCCGAGCCTCGATCGCAAGCCCAAGCTCTTGCAGGGCCGATGCTCGCTCCCTGGCCCGCGCCCGCAGCGCCGGTGAGTACTTTCCGACCCGGTTCTTGCCGGCAGATTTTGCCGCATACAGCGCCAGGTCCGCGCACATGACAAGCGTGTCCGCGTCTTCGGAATCTGCCGGCGCGCTGGCATACCCGATCGATGCACGTACCTCGATGCGATTCCCCCGCACGAAAAACGGCTCACGCAATGCGCCCAGATAGCGGGCAAACACCTCGCCGCCGTCCCCTGTTCCCCGCAAGACGACGCCGAATTCGTCGCCACCGATTCGGGCACACATGGCACCGTCGACCACCCGATTGAGCCGTGCGGCAACGGAAATCAACAATTTGTCGCCGACGGGGTGCCCTAACGTGTCGTTCACCGACTTGAAATTGTCCAGGTCGAGGATGCCGACAAGAACCTGCTCACCGGTCCGGACACCGCCGAGCGCGTCGGACAGCTCCGTGCCGAACGTCCGGCGATTCGGGAGCCCGGTCAGTCCGTCGGTTGCAGCAAGCCACAGAATTCGCCGCTCGTAGTTGTACTTCTCGGTGATGTCCGAGCCCACGCCTCGCCAACCCACGAACTCCATGGCCTCGGAAAGCCTGGGATGACCCGACAGAGACCACCATCGGTCGACGCCGCCGACACGAACCGGAATGACGACCTCTCGAAACGGCATGAGGCGGTCGAGGTGATCTCCGATGACGTGGACCGCGGCTCGACCACTCTTCGTCGAACCGACGTCGAGCCGATCCAACAATCCGCGCAGCGACAGGGTTCGCAGGTCGGAGACGGAGACTCCCGAGATCTGCGACAGCCGAGCGGAGGCGTGCGACAACGTCCCGGTGGTGTCGACTTCCCACAGCCAGTCGCGTGACCCGCCCTCGAAATCGTCGAGAAGCAAACTGACCGTCTGGCGCTCGGCAGCAGCCTCGAACTCGGCAAGACAACGACTTCGGAACGACGCCCAGAGGTACACGACGCCGACGCACAGAATACTGATGTAGACAACGAGTTGAAACGAAAGGACGAAGTACTCGGCCGTCGCCCCGGCAAGCATGACGAATAACAATCCCAGGCCGTGCACCAGAATCCAGGCCAAACCCAGCGACCGAACAGTCGACAGCGCAACTGCACCGGCACCCACCACACCGGCGATGGTCGCGATCAGAACCAGCTTTCGTGAACCGTCTATCACCGGAAGCATCTCGGCCGCGAGGATCGTGTACAAAACACCCAGCAGTACCACTTCGAGCATGAGTGCCCAGTAGTCGTACCGGGTCGTGTGCTTGGGCGAATACCTCTCTCCCTGAATGGCCCTCGGCAGCCACACACGCACCGAATTGAGGATGACTGCGAGCGCTGCCGCTCCCCAGATCAGGCGGAACTCTTCGTGTGCCGGCGGCACGACATAGGCCAACAAAGCGCACGCACTGAAGAAATTCGCGACGTTGGCCAGCGGAGCTACCGTTGTCACTTGACGGACCTGGCGAGAGAAGAGGTCGCGCCGCTCGACGTCAGACAGATCGGCGTCGCTCGCACTCGAAGTCAGCCTGCTCAGCATGCAACACCCTCCATCGTGGAGCCGACCAGATGAAGGTAGCGCGGATGCGGGTTCGGGGCACACGATGACGAGAAACTACGAATTGAAACACACTGTTAAATAGGATGTTTCAGACAATAGCGACAGAACGGATCAGCGCTACAACTCGGAAGCCAGCGGAATTTCCTTCTCCGCACGGTCCGTCATCCACTCACGTAGGACCTTGGTGGCAATGACGTCGTCCTCGTTGTACTGCAGGATGCGTGTCCGTTGCGTCTCGTCCGGCTCACCGTCGTAGCCGACCGCCTCGCGGTACCACGCCATCGACGCTTCACCACCGGCTTCGGCGTCACGCCAGTTGAACCCGGCGACGGGGGCAATCTTCTTGAGTCCCTTGCCGTTCGGGCAGATGAACTGATCACTCACCGCTTGATAGATGTCGACCCACTGCGGACTGTCGATGAACTCACGAATCTCGTCCTTGCTCGGAATCCCGGGCTCACCGGCAAACCTGCGCGCCGAGTCCAACAACCACTTGTCCTCGGCCGAACGCGAATAGCAGTATGCAGCAAAGGTTTTACCCGAAGCAGCGGATGCGGCACGTTCCGCCATCAGCCAGCCCCAGAACTCCGCGAAAGACCGCGCCTCGTCACGCGTCGGCAGCGGATCCCACGTCGCAAATCCTCGATACATCGAGAAGCCACCGACATTGAGCAACGTCCCCCACAGGTAGGCGCCGTGCTCCTGATAGCTCTCCATGTCGACGTCGATCTCGATGTCCGCCCGAGTCACCGAGATCTTCTCGAACCGCCGGACCAACGGAGCATCTGCCAACCACGCCTTGGCGATCACGACTGCGTCGTCGAAATTTCCGTGCGGCCAATCCTCGAGCGGCTCACCGTCCCAGGCGGCCAGCTGATCGATCGTGTTACAGCCGACGTCGCGCAGAAGCTCCGCTCGCGATCCGACAGCCACCAGGCTGACATCGCGGTTGCGAACCAACTCCTGCTTGCATTCGGTCCACCACGGGCACGACTTGCACTCGCTCACCTGTGACGGAGACGTCAGCACCTCACCGCGGGCAACAGCGATACGGTCGGCGAAACGCTCGTCGTAGTCGTCGAGAATCGCACTGAGGTCGTGGACGAGGACGCAGTCTCCGTTGTATCCGATCGCGCCTGCCGTGAGCGACGGGCTCGCCAGCCCACGACGCTCGAGCATCCGATAGACCTGCGCGACGCGCATCTGATCGCGGACCTGACTGCGGACCTTGCGCTTGGGATCGACCGCGGGCTCCCATTCGAAGAGCCCCGAGGTGATCGCGCCCTGGCCGGGATCGGTCACCTTGTGATTGACGACAATGACGGGGATGTACCCGCCGCCCTCGTCGTCACGGATGAGCATTTCGCAGCGGCCCTTGCGTCCGGTGTCGCGCTCGACCGGCAAGACCGCGCCCCAGATCCGGTCCGCGCCGGCCTCACAGGCAGCAAGTGTGTCGCGAGCCTGAGCCGACGCCGATTGATCGGGGTTGATCTTCACCCAACGCTCGGGAGCAGCACCGATCACCAGTTCGGCGATCTCCGCGCGCTTCGCGATCGCGGCATCCTGGCGCTGCTTGACGCCGGTGTCGACGGGTTCCGAAGCCGATTTCCCGGGAAACAACCCGTCCAGACGCACCCGATGACGGCATCGGGTCAACGCCCCCGAATCGATGATCGGGAGCTGGGGCGCGGGGTTGTTAACGGAACACACGATGACGAAGATTATGTGCTCCCCTAGGCTGAAGCCGAAGCGCAGGTACCTGGCAACACACAAACACCTGGAAACGGGGTCCTTTTCGATGGGGTTGTTCAAGAAGCGAAAGTCTCGTGCCACCCGCAAGGCGGAGGCAAAGGCTCTCAAGCACAAGGCTGAGGTCGAGGCGAAGCTCAACGCCAAGAGCCAGCGTAAGCGCGACAAGGTCGAGACCAAGTCGCTCAAGAAGCTGGAGAAAGCCGAGATCGAGTCACAGCACAAGATCGAAAAGGCGCAGATCGCGACCCTGAAGGCGCAGGAGAAAGCCGCTGCGAATCAGGGCCTGACTGTCGCCAAGGTGCGTAAGTACCTGGGTGTGGCACGTCTGCTTGCCCCCGTTCTCCTGCCGATCGCCTACCGCGCTGCAACGGCTGTGCGCGCCCAGCTCGACACCACGCGCGCGCAGAAGATGGGCATCGCCGTCGACCAGCTCGGTGACTACACCGGTCACGGCGCGAAGTTGAGCGCTCGTATCGCCGGCGCCGAGAGCTCGGTCACCGAGATCCTCAGCCGCAAGCCCGACGATGCGGAGACGCAGCGTTTTGCCGCCGCCATCCGTGAGCGCCTCGGCGATCTCAGCACGGCAGTTCGCGCTGCCGAGCAGATGCCGCAGGCTCGCCGTAAGGCAGCTCACCAGGCAATTTCTTCCGAACTCGACGGCGTCGAAGCAGATCTGCTCGCACGTCTCGGCGTGCGCTAGACCTGAGAACGCCAGTGAGAGCAGCCGAGCAGACCGCGACCCTCCGGGGGATATCTGTCGGTTCCGCTTCGGCTGCTCTCGCTGTCGCCGCGCATGGAATCGGCGGAGGCGAGCTGCCACAGTCGTCGTCGCTGACCCTGCTGCTCGCCGTCTGCGCAACCGTCGGCGCCGTGACGGCCACCCTTCCCGCCCTCTCCCGGGGGCCCGCTGCCCTGATCGTGGCGCTTGGCCTGGGTCAGCTTGCCGCCCACACCACCATGACGCTCTCCGAGCACGCTCATTCGCCCGCTCCGGGATTGGTGATGCTCGGTGCTCACGCCGGTGCCACCGTCGCCTGTGCGGTGGCGGTCCTGGCCGCCGAGCGCCTCTACCGCGTTGTCACCCACGCTCTTCACGTCGTCCTGGCGTCCCTGGCTCCCGCCGCCGTCACTTCCCGCGGCCACACCGTCTCGACCGGAATCCATCACGGACCCGTCGACGCCCTTCTTCGCGCCAGCATCTCGCGGCGCGGTCCTCCTGCCCTGGTCTGAAGATTCGTAGAACTCCCCACCCCTTCACCAGACCAAGAGGACACTTCCCGACATGAAGAACACCCTGATTTCGCGTGCGGTTGTCACGACCGTCGCTACCGGCAGCGCTGTGCTGCTGGCCGCCGGAATTGCTTCAGCACACGTCAGCGTCGTCGCACCAGGAGCTACGCAGGGCGGATACTCCGTTCTCACGTTCCGCGTGCCCACCGAATCCGACACCGCTTCGACCACCAAGCTGACGGTGGCCCTCCCCGACCTCAAGTCGGCACGCACCGAACCGATGCCCGGTTGGACCGCCGTCGTCGAGAAGGACCCCACCTCGCTGGTCGCGAAGTCCGTGACCTGGACGGCCGACCCCGGCGTCGGAATCGCCCCCGGCCAGTTCCAGCAGTTCGTCCTTTCCGCCGGCCCGCTGCCGGAGCAGGAAGAGGTCGAGTTCAAGGCCGTGCAGACGTACAGCGACGGCAACGTCGTCAACTGGGATCAGGAAGAACTTGCCGACGGCAGCGAGCCGGACAAGCCCGCGCCGACGCTGACTCTCGCCGCATCCACCGGCGATGCTCACGGAGCGCCTGCTGCCGACAACACTGCCGAGACGTCCGCTGCTTCCGAATCTTCTTCGTCAGACAACACCGCGCGCTGGCTCGGCGGCGTCGGCCTGGTGCTCGGCGCCTTGGGCGCTGCACTCGGCCTCGGCGCACTGGTCAGGAGCAAGCGCTGATGAGTACCCGGATCAAGGTCATCACCGTCGGCATGCTCGCGATGCTGGCCACGATGCTCGGAATGGGCACGGCCAGTGCGCACTCCGCGGTTGTCGGCTCCAACCCGGAAAACGGCGCGTCCATTCAGGTTGCGCCTGACAAGGTTTCGGTCACGTTCAACGAGGCTCTGCAGGCGCAGTTCGCGGCACTGACGGTCACCGGCCCGGACGGCAACCTCTGGACCAAGAGCGATCCGTCCGTCGAAGGACCCACTGTCAGTGCAGACCTCGGCGATCTCGGGCCGACCGGCGTCTACACCATCGCGTACCGAGTCACTTCCGCCGACGGTCACCCCGTCAACGGAACTCTGACCTTCACCCTCACCGAGGCGGGGTCGGGCACTCCCGGCGCTGCCGCTGCGTCGAGTACGGGTGAGTCGGAGTCCGGCAGCATGCCGGTGTGGATCTTCATCGTCGCCGGCGTCGTCGTGTTCGGCGGTGCGCTGTTCTTCGTGCTGCGTAAGCCGAAGTCGAGCTGATCGCGTGACGGGTACGGCAAACAGGTGGTGGTTGCTGTTTGCCGTACCCACAGCTCTGCTGGGAGTCCTCATCGCCTGGGGCCTCGCGAGCCCGTCGGGACCCGAATCGTCGAGCACTGTCCGCGTTCTCGCGATCGGATGCGGCTCGTTGACGCTCGGCATCGCGACGCTTGCCTGGATGGGCCGCAGTGAACGCCGCCCGGCAACAACCCCCGCGATCATGTGGACTCAGCTCACCGCGGCGGCAGCGGTTTGGCTCGTCGCCGAGATCACGCTCCTCGTGCTCAATGCCGCAGCGGCAGACGGCGTCCCGGTCACCTCACTGACCATCGGGCACTTCGGCGCATTCGTCTCCGAGGTCAACGTCGGCCGCGTCGGTGTCGCGATCATCGCGTGCGCGTTTGCCGTGGTCTGTTACGGCATCTACGGGTTCACCAATCCCGAGGCGGTGCCCGTCGCACCGGCATTGGTCGTCTCCGCGTTGGCGCTCGCCGCCCGCCCGATCACCGGGCACATGGCGCAGCAGAGCTTCGGATCGATCCTCGACGCCGTTCACGTCCTCGCTGCGGCCTTGTGGTTCGGCGTGCTCGCCGCACTCGCGCTTGCCGTACCGTCGCGCGGTGCCTGGGCGATCTGGTTGCCCAGGTACTCCGCCCTCGCCTGGCGATGCGTCCTCGCGTTGGTCGTCACCGGTATCGTCAACGCCGTCGTGCGACTCGACTCGCTCTCCGCCTTCTACGACACCGCTTACGGCCGGGTGATCCTCGCCAAGATCGTGGCGATCGCAATGCTCGTCGCGCTGGGATGGTGGTGGCGCCGGACATGGGTGGTCGCAAGTGCTGCACACCGCATGAGTTCGGACGGATCCCTGCGCCGCGCCATCGGTGAAGTTGTCTTCATGGCCATCGCATTCGGGCTCGCCGCGGCCCTTGCGACAACTGCGTAAGACGTGCCTCAGCACAAGATTCCGTGACCCGCACATTTAACGTTTCACGTCGAGATTTAACCTCTACGTGAGTTTATTTTCCCAGCTTGCGGCGGTTTCCGGCCACCCTTAGCGTTGCTCGCATGACGGAGGCCCAACGCTCGTTTCTCGTCTGCGCTTCGCAGCGCAGTGGCAGTACTTTGCTGGTCGAATCCCTGCGAGCAACAGGGGTCGCGGGTGAGCCGGAAGAGTTCTTCCAGTACCTCCCCGAGACCTCGCGTTCGCCGCAACCGAGGCAGTGGTTCGAAGACGTCACGGACGAGTCCGTCTTGGGGCTGCTCGCCCCGTTCCACCCGGGTACGCCGGACACCCGCACCTCCGAGCAGTGGCGCACACAACTTCTCGAACTCGGCCGAACACCCAACGGAGTCTGGGGCGGCAAGCTGATGTGGAATCAGACACCGCTCCTGCTCGATCGCGCAGCCGGATTGCCGTGGCGCAGTGGGACAGATCTACGTTCCGCACTCCACGACACTCTCGATCACGACCTGCAGTTCATCCACGTCTATCGAGAAGATGTTGTCGCTCAGGCTGTATCGATGTGGCGAGCCGTGCAGACGCAGGTCTGGCGCGACGACGCGACCCCACCGAATCTCTCGGACGGTGCGCAGTACAACGCGCTCGGAATCGCACACCTGGTGACGATTCTCGGTGAGCAGGAACGACAGTGGAAGCGCTGGTTCGAGGAAGAGGACATCTCCCCCATCGAGATCGGGTTCCGCGATCTCACCGAAGACCCGCAGTCCGTGGTCGCAAAAACCCTCATTTCCCTCGGTCTCGACGGACAACTGGCCCCACCACCGCCGCTGCGTCGTCAGAGCGACGGACGCTCCCGCGAATGGGTGCAGCGTTATCGCATCGACGCAGAACAGAACGGATACCCCGTCACATGAGCACCGTCACCGATGTCGTCGACGAACTCCGAGTTCTCGAATCCGAAGCGGTTCACATCATTCGAGAGGTGGTGGCAGAACTCGAAAGACCGGTACTGCTCTTCTCGGCCGGCAAGGACTCGATAGTCCTGCTTCGACTCGCCGAGAAGGCGTTTCGACCCTCCCCACTCCCTTTCCCGGTCCTACACGTCGACACCGGTCACAATTTCGAGGAAGTCATCGAATTTCGCGACCGCCGAATCAAGGAGGGCGGGCACACACTTCTGGTTGCTTCCGTTCAGGATTCGATCGACCAGGGTCGAGTGCAGGAGTCGACCGAGACCAGCGGATCGCGAAACCGCCTGCAGACCAGAACTCTGCTCGACGCTCTCGAAGGCGGGCGATTCGACGCCGCATTCGGCGGCGCCCGCCGGGACGAGGAACGCGCGCGAGCCAAGGAACGAGTCCTCAGCTTCCGTGACGAGTTCGGCCAGTGGGACCCTCGGGCGCAACGGGCCGAACCGTGGTCGCTCTACAACGGTCGGATCAGACGCGGAGAGTCCGTTCGTGTCTTCCCGCTGAGCAACTGGACAGAACTCGACATCTGGCGCTACATAGCCCAGGAGGAACTGGAACTGCCGCCCATCTATTTCGCGCACGAACGGCGGGTATTCGAGCGCGACGGAATGCTCCTCGCTGCTTCGGAATTCAGCACCGACGCCGAGAACGCCGCGGCAACGACCGAGTGGGTGCGATATCGAACCGTCGGCGATCTGACCATCACCGGCGCCGTTCGATCGCACGCCACCACCATCGACGACGTCGTCACCGAGATCTCGGCCGCGACGGTTTCCGAACGAGGCGAGACTCGCGCAGACGACCGAACCTCGGTCGCCGCGATGGAAGACCGAAAGCGTGAGGGCTACTTCTGATGACCACCACCATCACTCGCCAACTCCTGCGGCTGGCCACGGCGGGTAGCGTCGACGACGGCAAGAGCACGCTGATCGGCCGACTGTTGCACGACACCGACAGTCTGCCAACCGATCACCTCGATTCCGTGACCGACGAGCACGGTGTCGCCGACCTGGCTGCACTCTCCGACGGATTGCGCGCCGAGCGTGAACAGGGCATCACAATCGACGTCGCGTACCGATTCTTCTCCACTCCGACCAGAAGTTACGTACTTGCCGACACCCCGGGACACGAGCGCTACACGCGCAACATGTTCACCGGCGCGTCCAACGCTCACGTAGCGGTCCTGCTGGTCGACGCGAGAACCGGCGTGCTGCGTCAGACGCGTCGGCATGCCAGAATCGCAGCGCTACTGGGTGTTCCGAACCTTGTGGCCGTGGTGAACAAGATCGATCTGGTGGGCTTCGACGAAGCGAGATTCGCGCAGGTACAGGAAGAATTGCGGGTATTGGCACGCCAGCTCGGGCGAGGCGACGTACTTGCCATCCCCGTCTCCGCGAAAGCCGGCGACAATGTCGTGACCCGCTCGGAGAACACCGAGTGGTACAACGGGCCGACACTTCTCGAATATCTCGAAGGCGTCGAACTCCATGCGCCCGCGACCCACATCGAGGAACTTCGGCTTCCCGTGCAGTGGGTTTCGCGCCCCGATCCGCAGAATCGGCGCCGGTACACCGGCCGAATCTCGGCGGGCACACTGAGCGTCGGAGACGAGGTAGTGGTACTGCCGTCCGGATCGAAGAGCACCGTGATCAGCCTGGACACCCTCGACGACAACCGCAGTACTGCCGTTGCACCACTGTCGGTTTCGGTGGAACTGGCCGACGACATCGACGTCGGACGTGGCGACGTTCTGGTCAGCGGCGGTGCGCAGGCCCATTTGCCGGTTCTGGCCCGAGAACTCGAAGCCACGATCTGCTGGTTGTCGAACACTCCACTGCGAGCCGGCGATCGGATAGCGCTCAAACATACTTCCCGGACCGTGCGCGCGACCGTTCAAGAACTGCACACCCGACTCGACCCCGAGACGCTCGACGAGCAGGACAGCCCAGTCGAACTGGGGCTCAACGACATCGGAACGGTCACGCTCCGAACCAGTTCCGTGGTGGTCGCCGATACCTACGACCACAATCGGGACTCCGGCGCTTTCATTCTGATCGACGAGCAGAGCAACGACACCGTCGGCGCCGGCACCATTCTCGAACCACGCGTTGTCGTTCCCGGTGAGCAGACCCGCAACGACATCAAGTGGCATCCGTCTTCACTCGAACGTCAGCGGCGGTGGGCGTCGACGACCCAGAAGGGCGCGACGATCTGGTTGACCGGCCTGCCTGCCTCCGGAAAATCCACCGTCGCTGTGGCTGTCGAACGTGCGCTGGTCGACGCGGGACGAACCGCGTATCTCCTGGACGGTGACAACGTCCGCCACGGTATCTCCGACGATCTCGGGTTCTCGCCGGGAGACCGGGCCGAGAACATCCGGCGCGTCGGACATCTCACTCGACTGTTCGCCGACGCCGGCGTCGTGGCCATCGCGTCGATGGTCTCACCGCTGCGTTCGGATCGAGCAATTGCGCGTGCTCTCAACGAAGCTGCCGGGCTCACCTTCCTCGAAGTTGCCGTCACCACTCCCGTCGAAGAATGCGAACGCCGAGATCCCAAGGGCCTGTACGCGCGTGCGCGGGCCGGTGAACTGAAGGGGCTCACCGGAATCGACGCACCGTACGAGACTCCGGAGGACCCGGACCTGGCTTTCGACACGACAGGCGCTGACATCAACGAACTGGTCGGGCGGGTCATCGCATTGTTGGAGGAGCGCGAAGCCGCCAGGCCTTAGGGGTTTTCGGTGTCCGACTCGAGGTAACCGCGGTCCGCACTGTAGGCGGACCGCACGTTGGGTCGGACACCGATCTTCTCGAGGTACGCCGCCATGCGATGCACCGCCATCGCGCTTCCCAATGCCTCGTCCGGGAGACGATCATCCGTTTCGGCGCGCCACGTGTGAAGCTGCGAGGACAATTCCGCCTGTATTGCCGAGACTTCCGGTCGATCGATCAGATTGATCTTCTCATCGGGGTCGGCACGGAGGTCGTACAGCTCCCGGGGTGCGCGTACCGCCAGATGCTCGGTGCCGAGCGCCTTTCCGGAAAGACTGTCCTCGATGTCGAGCGGTAGATCCAGAGCGGGGCGGACGGCGTAGTTCTCGATGTAGCTGTAGTCCTTGGTGCGCACCGCGCGAATGGGATCGAAACTGTCGTGAAAGGTCTTCTCCGTGAACAAGGAGGTCCGGACGGGTTCGGACGGCTCGGTTCCACGATCGACGAGGGCATCGGCGTGCGAGCGCCCTTCCACCTCGGTGGGGACATCGATACCGAGGAGATCGAGAATGGTCGGAACAAGATCCACACCGCTGAACAGTGTCTCGTATTCCTTTCCGCCACTGCGATACCGAGCCGGAGGCCGAGCGATCAACGCAATGCCGGTGCCGGGGGCGTAGAGCGTCGACTTGGCACGTGGGAACGCGGCGCCGTGATCGGTGAGGAAGAAGACCCACGTGTTCTCGTCGAGCCCCTCTTCCTCGAGCGTCCCGAGCAGATCACCCACCGCGGCGTCCGCTACCTCTACGCTGCCGTGGAATTCGGCCAGGTCCTCGCGTACCTGCGGCACGTCGGGAAGATATCCGGGAACCTCCAGCGCTGCGGTGTCCGCCGGGGTATAGCGATCGGCCGGGTACGGCCGATGCGTTTCGAAGAACCCCGTGGTGAGAAGGAAAGGCTCGGGCGGGAAGCGTCGTAGCCAGTTCTGGGCACGCGGAACCACGTAGTCGCAGAACGAGTTCGTGACGTCGTACTCGTGATAGCCAAGCCGCTTCGGGTACGCAGTCTCGTGCTGCATGCCGAAGAGCGAGGTGTACCAACCGTTGTCGGAGAGGATCTGCGGAAGCGTCTGCACCTCAGCGTGGTACTCCCAGCCGTGGTGCGCCAACCCGATCAGACCGTTGTTGTGCGGATACCTGCCCGAGAAGAGAGAACCGCGCGAAGGTGAGCACAGCGGCGCCGTCGCGTGTGCGTCGGTGAACCGTATGCCCTCTGCCGCCAGCCGGTCCAGGTTGGGGCTGTTGACCCCGGCGACACCGTAACTCGCGAGGTGTCGGCCCAGGTCGTGCCAATGAATGATCAGGACGTTATCTCGCGCAGCCGACACGTGGGCAAGGCTAGTTGCCCTGCCCACGTGCGGCAACAGCTCGAATCAGCAGGATCTCAACTGTTTCTGCCGAGCTGCCTGATCCAGGCGCGGGTGTCGGCGGGATCGATGACATCGTCCAGTTCGAACGTGGTGGCCGCCATCAATGCCTTGCCCTGTGCGTAGGCCAGTTCCACGAACTGACCGAACAGAGTTTCCCGAGCCTCCGGGTCTTCGACGGATTCGAGTTCCTTACGGAAACCGAGGCGCACGGCACCTTCCAGACCCATCGGCCCGATCTCGCCGGTCGGCCACGCCACCGTGAACTCGGGTGCGTGGAAGGAACCACCGGCCATCGCCATGGCGCCCAACCCGTAACCCTTGCGCAGGATGATCGTTCCGAACGGCACCGTGAGGCGAGCACCGGCTACGAAGAACCGGCCGAACCTTCGGACCGTCGCCTCCTCCTCCGAGTCCGGACCCACCATGAATCCCGGTGTGTCACAAAGGGTCACCAGAGGGATGCGGTGCGCTTCGAGCAGTTCCAGGAAATCCGAAGCCTTGTCCGAGGCTTCCGCGTCTATCGCTCCGCCGAGATGCTCGCTGCTGTTCGCCAGCACACCGTACGGAACTCCTTCGACACGAACGAGTGCCGTCACTACACCGCGACCGTAATCTCGACGCAGTTCCAGGACGCTGTCGACGTCCGCGATCGCCTCGATCGCTCCACGAACGTCGTACGAGCGCAGGCGATTCTCCGGGACCACGTGCCGGGAGAGCCGCGGATCCGGAGCCGTCCACGCCTGGCTCGCGCCCTGGAAGTAGCCGAGGTACTGCTTGGCCAGCGCCACCGCATGAGCGTCGTCGTCAGCCACCAGGTGTACGACGCCGTTACGGCGCTGCACGTCGATGGGGCCGATGTCCTCGGGGCGGAAGTTTCCGAGCCCGCCGCCCTCGACCATGGCAGGGCCGCCCATGCCGATGTTGGCGTCGGGCGTCGCGATCAGTACATCGCAGGCACCGGCCAGGGCCGCGTTGCCCGCGAAGCAGCGGCCGGACACGACAGCGACCATGGGTACGCGGCCGCTCAGCGCCGCCATCGCGCGGAAGGTCCCCAGCTCGAGGCCCGCCCCGGCGCCGGCGTCGGTGTCACCGGGGCGACCGCCGCCACCTTCCGCGAACAGCACTACCGGAACTCGCTTGCGATCGGCGATCTCGAGCAGGCGGTCGGTCTTGGCGTGATTGCGCATGCCCTGGGTACCGGCCAGCACCGAGTAGTCGTACGAGATCACGACGCTCTCGCCGCCGCTGATGGTCGCCACTCCGCCGATCAGTCCGTCGGCGGGTGTGTTGGCGATCAGGTCTTCCTCGCTGCGCCGACTGCGCTGCGCAGCCAGTGCGAGAGCGCCGTACTCGACCAGGCTGTCGTCGTCGACCAGGTCGTAGACGTTCTCGCGAGCAGTCCGCCGCCCCAGCTTGTGGCGTTTCGCCACTGCCGCGGGCCGTGCCGCGTCGAGAGTCACCTCGTGGCGAGCGATGATTTCGGCGAGGTCCGGACGTACGTCGTCGAGGTCCACCTCGTCGACCTCGGCGAGCTTCGACGCCGCGCTTGCGCTACGGACGACGAGCAACGGTTCGCCCGCACTCACCGATCTCCCCGGTGACGACAGGACCCGGACCACTTCGAGGTCACCGGGCGCCGAGAGAACATGCTGCATTTTCATCGCTTCGAGGACGGCAACCTGGCCACCCGCATGGACGCCGTCACCGACTGCGGCAAGTTCGACGACGATTCCCGCCATCTGTGCACGGACCACGTCCTCGTCCGGCGCGATGTCCACACTCGCGGAGGGTGTTTGTGGGCCCGCTTCGGGAACGAGGTCCGCCAATCGAGAACCCAACCAGTCGACGTCGACCAGGCCGTCGCGGAAGTCCTTGTCCGACAGTATTGCCTGCAGGAATTCGAGGTTGGTCGCCACGCCGTCGATGGTGAACTCACTCAGAGCAGCAATCGACTTACGCACAGCGGCAGGAAAATCCGATCGACGCGTGTGGGTGACGACCTTCGCCAGCAGCGAATCGTAACGCGCACTCGGCGAGAGTCCGACCGTACCGAAGGTGTCCACTCGCACGCCGGGCCCGCCCGGAGGACTGAAGTTGTCGAGCGTGCCGGACGACGGCAGCGCATTGCCGTCCGGCGTCATGGTTTCCATGTTGACGCGGGTCTGGATCGCGATTCCCGAAGCGTTTGCCACGGATCCGACTGTCTCCGAGCCCTTCTCGACAGCGATGATCCCTGTTGGCAAGTCCAGGTCCTCGAACGGAACTCCGTCCGCGATCGCGAGCTGCACGGAGACGAGGTCGACTCCGGTGACCTCCTCGGTCACCGTGTGCTCCACCTGAATTCGGGGATTGACCTCGAGGAAGACGAATCCGCGTTCCTCGACCAGGAACTCGACCGTCGCGATGCCTCGATAGCCGACCTCGGCGCACAGCCTTGCGGCCGCAGCGTGAAGACGCTCGCGCAGGGCCCCCGACAGCCCCTGCGCGGGCGCAACCTCGATCAACTTCTGATGCCGACGTTGGACGCTGCAATCACGGTCACCCAGAGCGATCGCGTGGGTTCCGCCTTGCCCCGGCGCCGCCACGATCTGCACTTCGATGTGCCGAGCGTGCTCACTGAGTACCTCGGCGAACAGTGCCGAACTGCCGAATCCCGACTGGGCTTCGGCCGCACACACACGGTACGCGTCGTCGAGCGCTTTCAGGTCGCGCACCGCGCGCATGCCGCGGCCACCGCCGCCGCTGAGCGCCTTGATCATGATGCCGCGGGAGTTGCGCTCGAAGAATTCACGCACCTCGTCGAGGTCGGCGTTCGCCGATGTCGACGGCAGGACCGGTACGCCGGAGTCGACCGCCGCAGTGCGGGCGCTGGCCTTGTCGCCGAAAGTCCGGAGAACCTGGGCGTCCGGGCCGACGAAGACGATGCCCGCCTCGGTACACGCCTGCGCGAATTCGGCATTCTCACTGAGGAATCCGTAACCCGGGTGCACGTGCGTGGCGCCCGTTTCGGCCGCGATCTTCAGCAGTGCGCTCTGATCGAGATACGCGGATGCGCCCGAAGCTCCGAGCGGCAACGACTCCGTGGCCGCCGCGACGTGCGGACTGGACGCGTCGTCCTCGGCGTAAACCGACACCGTCTCGATCCCGAGTTCGCGGGCAGTTCGAATGATCCGCAGCGCAATCTCGCCGCGGTTCGCAATCAGCAGTCTCACTTGTCCCCCTGAGTGCGCTCGAACAGATCGCCCTTGCGCACCTTTCCTGTTGCAGTCATCGGAAGCGCCTCGAGCACTTCCACTTCGGGCACCTTGTACGTAGCCATGTTCTCCTTGGCCCACGAGACGATCTCATCGGCCGCGGTGTCGGAACCCTCGACCAGCTGGACAAACGCAAAAGCCACCTGCCCCTTGTCCTGGTCCGGTTTCGGTACCACCGCAGCCTTTTCGATCGCCGGGTGCAGCATCAGCAGCGCTTCGACCTCGGAGGGGAAAACACTCATGCCGTTGGTCTTGATCATTTCCTTGTTTCGCGCCAGGTAGTGCAAACCACCACGCTCACTGAACTTTCCGACATCGCCGGTCTGCAACCAGCCGTCACGGATGGCATCGGCGGTGGCAACCTCGTTGCGGTAGTACGCGGAAAGGATCGACGGACTGCGCACGATGATCTGTCCGTGCTCGCCGACGGGAACCGGCCTGCCGTCGTGATCGACGATCAGAACGTCGGTACCGGGCACCGGAATTCCGCAGAACACCGGCTCGCTTTTCAGGTCGTAGTCGCCGTCCTGGAAACCGAGAGTGATCGTGTCCGCGGTGTGGGTTTCGGTCATGCCGTAGCTCGCTTCGCGCAGAACACCGCCGGTAGCCTCGCGCCACCGCTGGCGCGTGGCCGGATCGAGTTTGAGAACAAACGAGACTGCCATGGCGTTCTGGAGTGTCGAGAGATTTCGCTCCGAGAACCCTGATGTGTCCATCAGTTCGACGTAATTGTCGACGGTTCCGACCAGCGAGGTCACACCGTAGGTCTCGACCGCGTCGAGCGTGGTCTCCGCATCCCAACGATTCAGCAGGACAACGGTTCCGCCGTTGACGAGCGGAACCAGAATGCCGAAGTCCTCACCCGCGATCCAGAAGATCGGCAGAAACACCAGAGATACCGGCGGATTGGCACCCACCTGGTCACCACCGGCAATCGTCGCGGTGGCCGCGGTGTAAACCATGTGACGCTGAGTGTGCTCACAACCCTTGGGCATTCCCGTCGTTCCGCCCGTGTAGTTCAGGGCGGCGAGGGAATCGAGTTCGGTGGCAACGGGAGTCGCCCGCTCACTGGTGATGATCGACTGCCAGTCGCTCAGGCGCGGATCGTCGACCTCGAAGGGCAGTTCGACGGTGGGGATCGCAGTCAGCATGTCCGATACTGCGGTCTTCGCGACGTGTTCGAGTGAAGTCTGTGAGCGAACCTTCTTCACCAGCTTCGAGAAAGTGTTCTGCGTCAGTAGGACCTTGACGCCGGCATCGTTGAGTTCGTGAATCAATTCGTGTTCACGGAAGAGCGGATTGATAGGCACGTGAACCGCACCGACCTTGAGAATGCCGAGCATCGCGATGTGGAACTGCGGGCAATTGACCAGGTGAACGCCGACACGATCACCTCGTTCGACTCCGAGTGAAAGCAGCCATCCGGCAAAACGATCCGAAAGCTCGTCGTACTCGGCGTACGTGATGACGCGGCCGTAGAAGACGATTGCGGGAGTATCCGGCCGCTCGAGCGCCCAATGCCGCAAGTAGTCGACAAGTCCCCCGCCTTCGAGCGGATACTCGACGGCGCGGGGAATCCCGGCGGGCCAATGCGCCTGCTGCAGCGCAGTGATTTCCGCCAGAGCCGCTTCGAGCACGTCTTGTTCTGCCACCAATCACTCCATTCGTAAAAGAAATCTATTTCGACTCTTCGAACCCGATCAACCGTTCGGACATCGTCGTCATATCTGCAATGAACTGGTTCTGCTCTTCGACACTCGCCTTACTCAGTCGTGCTCCACCGGCCATCTGTGCGTCCGAGATCATCTGAACGAGCACCGGGGGCGAAACGCAGGGATCTACATCGTGAACCTGTCGAATACGTTCGACGAAGCGTACGTAGCGGCTCACGAGCTTTTCGCGAACTGCTGACCAACTGCGCTCGACCTCGGAATCCACCCGCGCCCGGTGCTCGATCACCGCGAGCAGGTCCCCGTAGGTGTACACGGCCGTGATGAACGCCGACGTGGTCGTTCTGAGAACTTCGCGTAGATCGTCGGCCGCTGGCCCCTCCATGTGCTGCGCGTCGAGAAAGCGTCGGCACATCATTTCGGCGACGGCACGGAAGACCTCGTCCTTCGACGAGAAGTACGCATAGAAGGTCGCTCGGGACACATCGGCCCTGGTGGTGATGGTCTCGACGGTCACGGCGTCGTATCCGAGTTCGCCGAAACAGAGGGCAGCGGTGTCGAGCAGGCCGGCCCGACGTGGACCGTCCCCGAGCTTGCGGGCTGTCCGCGCTCGCTCCTGCGTTTCGCTGGTGGTCACCGTCACAGTGTGTGTTGACGTTGACGTCAATGTCAAGAATTGCGGCATCCTCGCCGCCGTTCTCCTCGGCTCAGTCGCGAAGATGGGCGAGAAGAAAATCGTCTCCCGGATCACCCGTGGGGCCGGCGACATGGTCGGCCCCGCGATCGTTGTCGTGGTGATCGGTGCGGCGCCGGTATTCGAGTAGTTCAGGCGTGGTGGGCCTCGCGTGCCGCCGTCTCCAGACGGTCGTTGTACTCGGCCCACCACGCCTCATCACCGGGAGCCAGATTGTTGGCGCCCGCTTTCATCCCCGCGGCGCCGTCGATCAGCTCCCGCACGATGTCCGCGTGGCCGGCGTGCCGATGAATCTCGGCGACAACGTGAACGAGTATCTGATGCAACGTGACGTCCCGCCGATTCTCCGGCCAGGGCTTCACGAAGCCGGGGGCATCCAGATCGTTCTCTTCGATCGTGACATCGGCGAAAGCCCAGGTGCGGCGATAGGTTTCGACGATGTCGGCACTGGACTCATCGGCGCGGGCCCACATGTCGACGTTGAGTTCCTCCGAACGCAACCACGCCGGTAGATCGGGAACCCGACGGCCGAACGTCGGACCGAAATACCCGAGCTCGACGCCGATCATGTGTTTGACCAGTCCCAACAAGTTGGTCCCTGTCCGGGTCATCGGACGCCGAATGTCATACTCCGACAGCCCGTCGAGCTTCCAGACGAGCGCGTCACGTGCTGCCTGCAGGTACCGCTGAAGATCTTCCTTTTCCGAGTTGGTGGTCATGAAACCAACCTAAACCGAGTGGAGCAGACATTGACAGCGGTGGAGGATCTGACCGAGGTTGCATCCCGGGCCGTCGCCGCCGAGCGTGATGCCCGGTCGGTGCGCTGGCACAACCCGGCAGCCGTCCGCAAGGCCGCCGCGTCCGTCCGTGATTCGCTCGACGACGAACGATCAGCGCTGAGCCGACCGTCGTACAGCGGGTTGTCGCCGTCGCCGCACATGGCTCGCCAACTCGAACTGATCACGACGTTGCAGCCGCCACTGCCCGCCGACGCCGGCATCAGCACCGCCGCGCAGGCCGAGGCCGACGCCGTCGCCGCGGTGACCACCGCGCGGATAGCCTTGCGCGCCGCCCACCTTGCGGTTCTCGAAGCACGCGTCGCCGCGCTCGATGCCGGAGATACCGATACCGTCGCCGCCGCGATCCGCGGTTACGTCCCGCTGAACTCGGGCAACCCCGTCGTCCGGCACGTGCAGGATCTCGGCTCCCGGATCCGTGAGGAAGCACGGCACGTCGTGAGTGGCAAGCCTCGGTCGATCGCTTTTCGACTGGGGCTGAGCCTCGGAATGGGCTTGGCGTACCTGGCATTCATTCGCCTCTTCCAGTGGGACGCCAAGGAAGATCGACTGCCTTACCTTGCGCTGTACGCACTCTCGGGTGTGGTCGGAAGCGTCGTGTGCACCAATGCGCTCAGCTTCGACGCCGGCCGCGTCCGTGCTGCTTTGTCCGGCGGAACCAGGCTCTGGCACGTCCTCGTCGCGAAGAATACGATGATGCTGCTTCTCGTCGGCAGCGCCGGGTTCCTGCTCAGTGCCATCCTCGCGTGGCGCTCCGGAAGCAGTGCTGATCTGGTGAAGGCGTGCGGTCAGGTACTGACCATGATCCTGCTGTGGCTCGGTGTCGCCAACGTGATGTCCGTGGCCTTGCCGCTGCGGGCCGAACCGATGACGGCGAGGCGCCACGACGGCACATGGAAGCAGTTCCTGCTGTCCTTCGTCATCTCGTACGGTGTCGGACTGATCGTCAATCTGATGCTCTACTGGCGAGTCTGGGCCAAGACGACGATGCTCGAACAAATGGGTGGGCCGTGGATTCCGGTCCTGTTGCTCCTCGCGAGCGCGGCCGCGACGTGGCTGTTGCTGACCGTCCTGGCCGTACTCCTGGCCGAGCAACCACGCTTCCGGCGCGCCTTGCAACGGGAGATGGTGGTCTACCGCGAAGAAACCAACCACTTGCAGGCGACCATTCAGCACAATTCCGGCTAATGTAACCGTGCGTGGCTGATCCGGGCACGCCGCGAGTACACGCAGTGTCGAGGAAGGCGTGACCCATGATGTCCGTAAAGCCTGGCGCAGCCGATACGTCGGCCGCCGTAACCACCGCCTCCTGGCTACCACTGATCGTGGTGGTCCTCACGCAGATTCAGGCGTCGTTCGCCGTCAATGCGCTTACCGTCTCGATGGCCGGAATCACCACCGATCTCGACACTCCTGCAACAAGTGTCGGCACCGCGATCACCGCAGGCACCTTTGCCATGGCTGCCTTCATTCTGCTGGGCGCCAAGATCGGCGCCCGCTACGGGACGCGTTTGGTCTTCCAGATTGCCGTCGCGATTCACGGTCTCGCGATGGCTGCGGTCGCTCTGAGCCAGAGCCCGGCAATGCTGTTCGTGGCGCAAGCCGCGTCCGGCGCCGTGATCGCTCTCATCGCCCCCGCGTTGACGGTTTTCATCGCCACGAACTTCAATGGCGATCAGCAGGCAAAGGCCATCGGTTACCTGGCAGCAGCAATCCCCGCAGCCGGTGTGCTGGCACTACTCATCGCCGGTTCCTTCGCGACGACCATCGGGTGGCGTTACTCCTTCGCCCTCGTCGTGGCGCTCGCCGTGGTCAACCTGGTCCTGAGTTTCCGTGTCAAACCTGTTCCCCCGCAGAAGGACATCACCATCGATTGGGCCGGCGCCGCACTGGCTGCCGTTGCCGTCATCCTGCTCAGCTTCGGTTTCAGCGGCCTGAACTCGTGGGGCGTCATCCTGGCCACCGACGCTGCGCCGTTCTCGGTCATCGGTGTTTCACCCGCGGCCATCCTGATAGTCCTCGGCACCATCTGCGCGCAGGGATTCTTCCAGTGGACGCGAAGCCGCAAGGCGCAGAACAAGCCTCAGCTCTTCAACCTCGACGTCCTCAAGACCGGCGCCGAGCGCGCCACCACGATCTGCATGGCGACGATGATGTTCGTGGGAACCGCGGCCAACTTCCTCATTCCGCTGTACATGCAGATCATCCAGGGCCGCAGCAGCTTGCAGACGTCGTTCTCGATCATCCCGTACACACTCTCGATCTTCATCGCGAGCACCGTCGTCGCGCGCCTGTACAAGACGTACTCCCCGCGTCTGATCGCACGAGCCGGGTTCGTCGTTGTTGCCGCTGGACTCATACTGTTGGCCTTCACCATTCGTGGTGACTGGCATCAGATCTTCGTTGTCATCGGCCTTATCACCCTCGGCCTCGGGCAGGGCGCCATCGTTGCGCTGGTGTTCAACACCCTCCTCACCGCAGCTCCCAAGGAACTGGCCGGTGACGTCGGCGCCTGGCGAGGACTGGTACACAACATGTCCGGCAGCGTCGGCATCGCGGTGGCCAGCGTGTTCGCCGTCGGAATCCTGGGTAGCCTCGTCAGCTCGCAGCTGATCGACAACCCCACCATCCCGGCATCGCTCAAGGTCGAGTCAGGGATCAATCTCGACCAGGTCAACTTCGTCCCCAACGATCAACTCGTCGTGACGCTCGAAAACACCTCCGCGACACAGGCACAGATCGACGAAGCCATCCGGATCAACACCGAAGCGCGCCTGCGCGCACTGCGAACCTCGCTGCTCGTACTCGCCGGGCTCTCTCTGCTCGCCATCATTCCGGCCGGGCGCATGCCCAACGAAGTACCTGCTCTGGACGAACCGCAACCCACGAAGGGCAAGAAGTAACCGATGTCCAACCAAGACCAATTCGGTCCGATCGAATACGTTGCCGTCGAGTTTCCCAGCGGTGCACCGACCTCCGCGGGATTCGAGAAGCTGCTCACTCTCGTCGACTCCGGAGTGATCCGCATCCTCGACCTCGAGTTCGTCACCAAAGCCGCCGACGGAACGGTATCCGTCGTACCCGCGTCCACCTTCGAACTCGCAGATTTCGATCTGGCGCAGTTCGACGGCGCTGCCTCCGGACTGCTCGACGCCGGCGACATCGCTGCCGTTGGTGAAGAGTTGGCTGCCGGAAGCGTTGCCGCCGTACTCGTCTACGAGGAACTGGCAATACTGCCGGTCATCGAGGCCTGGACCCGCAGCGGCGCAAAGGTTGTCACCGAAGGTCACCTGAGCGTGGACGAACTGGCTGCTGCACTGGACAACACCGCACCGGATACCACGGAGAAGGACGCATGAGTTTCTTGAGGCGAGCCGGCCGGGTAGCCGTCGCAAGCTCCATTCACGGCAATGTTCAGCGCCGTCAGCGGACCCGTTGGGCCGCCGAAGATCAGGCCCGCGCAGCGCAGGTCCAGCCGGTGCCGCCGATTCCCGATCTACCGCCCCTCCCGCCGCAGGCAGCTCCGGCAGAATCGGAAATGTCGATGGACGCTAAGCTCGAACAGCTCACCAAGCTGGGCGAACTCAAGAATGCCGGCGTATTGACGGAGGCCGAGTTCGAGACCCAGAAGGCCCGCATCCTCGGCTGAACTAGCTGGGCCGCCCGAGTGCAAAAGCCATTACGGGAAGCTGCGTCGTCGCGAGATTCAACAGAGACGCCACTCGCGCATCCGTGAATCCTGCGATGGCGCAGCCCACAAGTCCCATCGCCTCGGTCACAAGGTACAGATTCTGAACCAGCACACCGGCATCCACGTGCATCGTGCGGTAGTGCCGCATCGCGTACTTCTCGAGCGGCGCTTCCACGTTCGCGACGACAAACAGAAGAACCGGGAACACGTCGACGAACTCGGGCTGGAGAAGGCTCGCTCGAAGGTTTCCTTGTACGTCACCCGGCCGGACGGCCTCAGCACGGCCTTCCTGGATGTACCGGTACACCCCGGCTCCAAGCGAGTGTCCGGGTTGGCGGACAACAAACGACAGCGTCAGTTCGCGCATCCCACCGGCCGTCGGGCTGCTGACCAGACTGTGGTGCAGCACATTTGAAAGTTCATCGATTCCCAAAGCATCTTGCGCTGGGTTGTAGTGGCTCCGTCGTGCCTGCAAGATATCCGGAAAGTCCCGGGCCGGCAGTGGCGTCGGCGCCGGTAATTCAACGAACTCAGACGTCACCGGGGGCAGTGCGCCCTCGTCGAACGGTAGCTCCGACGGAGCCACCGTCCGGTCAAGCGCAGCATGCAGCGATACGACGGCCTCGACCCGCTCGAGGGCGGTCAAGACCTCACGAACCCGGGTGCAGCAGGCGAGATACCTCGGCAGCTCCGTCGATCGACACCAATTCACCGGCGAACCACGCCTCCGGAACGGCAAAGATCGCATTCGACGTCGCGGCAGGCGTCCCGGCAAATGCCGTGCGGGCAGCCTCGAGTGTGGATTCCCGAGCCGACTCGGTGGAGTAAACGACAAGAATTGCCTGCGGCGACTTCGCGAGTATTGATTCGGTGGCTACCTGGCCGAAGTACTTCCCATCCGGAAGGTCGCTCTCGTAGAGGTTCTTTCCCCCGGCCGCCTCGAGCACGCTGCTGTAGAGGCCCCTCGCCAGAGCGTAGGACTGCCCCTCCGAAACCTGAACCATCACAGTGGGAACCGGCTCCTTCCCGGCCACGGATGCCTCGGTTTCTGCGAGCGACTTCTTGCCATCTGCCAGGAGAGTTGCTGCTTCGTCACTTGTTCCGGTCAGGGCACCGAGACCGTCGATGTCGGACCAGACGTCGTCGATCCGCCCCTCGGTGACCGCCTTGTGGCAGTAGCCGCTGTTCACGAAGATCGGGATGCCGAGGTCACGCAATTCGTCCATGCTCTGCAGTCGGTCACCGTCGAACCAGTATTCCCCGTCGGAGACGATCAGATCCGGACGGGCGTCGAGCAATGCTTCTTTCGCGGGAACTCCGGTGCTCAGTACCGGCACGGCCGCGAACTGATCCGCGAGTTCGGGGCTGGGAGGAGAGAGATCGGTATTCGATTGTCCGACAATGCGGTCGGCGGCACCGAGTTGAATCAGAAGCTCTGTCATCGACGGATACAGCGAGACAATCCGCTCCGCCGTCTTGGGCAACGTGACCTCGCGGTCACAATTGGTGACGGAAATCTTCTCGGACGACGACGTCGCCGAATCCGCCGTGGAGTTTCCGCATGCGGTCAGTACTGCAGTGGCGGTAACGGCCGAGCACAACAGCGCGGCAGTACGTATCGAGGATTTCAAGACACTGCTTCTTTCGTGTGTAGTAGCGGAGGGGCGAACGAGAGCAAGGGACGCCCGGTCAAGGGGTGAGTGCCGAGATGCACCTGAACCCCGAATACTTCGGACAGCAGGTCCTCGGTGAGGACCTCGGCCGTTGGTCCTGTCGCGACAACTACCCCGCCGGAGAGCAGACAGACGTAGTCGCAATACGCTGCGGCCAAGGCGAGTTCATGGATCGCGACAATCGTCGTAGTACCGAGTTCGGCGACCAATTCCATCAGTTCGAGTTGAGCTCGGATGTCGAGGTGGTTGGTGGGCTCGTCCAAGACCAGCACCGACGGTTGTTGAGCGATCGCCCGGGCCAACATCACACGCTGCTTTTCTCCGCCGGACAGTTCGGCGAAGAGTCGTGATCCGAAGCCGTGCATACCGGTTCGTGCCAGTGCGGCACTGACGATGTCCCGGTCGATTTCACCGAGTCGAGAGAATGCGCTGTGATGCGGCGTCCGGCCCGTCGCCACCACCTCGCGGACGCTGAACGAGAAGTCGGATGAATGCTCCTGCCCCACAACACCGATGATGCGTGCTGCGGATCGGGGCGAGAGATCGTCCCACACGTTCACTTCGTCGACCTTCACGATTCCGCTTCGCGGCTTCATCGAGCGGTACAACGCGCGCAGGAGGGAGGACTTTCCACTGCCGTTCGGCCCGACGAGTCCGACCACGCTCCCCTCGGGCGCTTCGAGATCTACGCCGGAAACCACCAGACGCCCACCTCGAACGACGTGAATCCCGCTGGCCGACAATCTCATGACTGCGCACCTCCGTCGCGTCGAAGTAACCAGAGGAAGAACGGAGCACCCAATCCGGCGGTGATGATTCCGAGCGGTAATTCGTTGGGCGCATCCAACATCCGAGACGCAAGATCGACGATCACCAGGAAGGTTGCACCGACCAGCGCGGTTGCCGGCAGCAGCTTGCGGTGGTCGGATCCGACGAGGAGTCTTACGGCGTGCGGCACGAGTAGCCCCACGAAACCGATTCCGCCGGCAACGGATACAACAACCGCGGTCAGCAACGACGCGATCACCAGTAGTAGCAACCTGGTACGGCGCACGTCGACGCCCACCGATTGCGCGCTCTCGTCTCCCATCGCCAGCGCGTTGAGTTGGCGAGACTGCGTCAACAGCACTGCCGCACAGACGGTGATCACCGCGGCGGGCACACCGAGATCCGACCAACCTGCCCCGCTCACCGAACCGAGTAACCAGAAGAGCACTCCCGAAAGCTGACTCGGATCGGCGCGCAACTGCACGAAACTCGTTGCAGCCGAGAGCAGATAGCCGATGGCAACTCCGGCCAAGACCATGCGCAGCGGGACAAGCATTCCCTCGCGCCGACCCAGTACGAGAACCGCGATCAGGGAAACCATGGCCCCCAGGAAGGCTGCCACCGGAACACCGATCGACAGGCCGGTTCCGATGCCCGTCGTCATGATCAGCACTGCGCCGAAGGACGCTCCCGACCCGACACCCAAGATGTACGGATCGGCAATCGGATTGCGCACCAACGCTTGCAGTACCGCGCCGGCCAGTGATAACCCGGCACCTGCCAGTGCCGCGATCAGAATGCGCGGGACCCGCAGTCCCCACACGATCCGGTCGAGCAGCGGGTCGACCGGCGGCCCACCGACGTGCGCGTACAACACCGCAAATACGTCGGCGAAGGACAGCGACGCAGCGCCCGACCACACCGCGACGGTAGAGACGGTGGCAAGGACCACGGCCGTGGCCAACAGAAACGGGACGTATCCGCGGTCGCCGACGGGATGCGCACGCGACGGGGCATCAGGTACTGCTTCGCTGGTCAGCGTCATCGCACTCCTGAATAGGTGGGGTTCACAGGGATGAACAGGTGGATCTAACCATAACGACAGTCGTTTTCATTAATAGTGACATGCTCATCTGTGCGGACAAGGATCGGTCCGCAGGGCGCTCACCCACGCGAAGAGTGCCCCGACCAGCGCAAAGCTGCACGCAACGAGGTAGGCGGTGCCGATATCCCAACGTCCTGCAATTGCCCCGGCAATCAAGGCACCCACCGGCGAACCACCCCAGGCGACCATCCTCGCCGTGGTGTTCACGCGCCCCTGTAGACGATCCGGAGTCAGACGCTGACGTGCACCGATGCCGTTGAGGATGGTGACAGTCGCACAGCCGGAGTAGACGGTCAGAGCGGTGATCGCTGCGGCGGTGTTGCTGGTTGTCGCAACGACGAGCAGCACCACCGGGGCGATGGTCAACGCACCGACAGTGATCGCGCCGACCGGCCATTGCGCCGGTAGGCGTGGGAGCAAGACTGCGCCGACCACGCCACCCACGGAGACTGCTGTCCACACGGCCCCGATCATCGGACTCGACGTCGAAATCCCCAGCCTCTCGGTCGCGTACACCACCAGGAGCGCCGTGACAGCACCCTGCGTCAGCGAATTGACGAAGCCGACGCCGGTCAAGGCTCGCAGGAGCGGAGACTGCCAGAGGAAGCTGAGGCCTTCGCGTATGTCACGCGCAATTCCGGGTTCCGACTTCTTCGGCACCGCAGGAGTACTCGAGAACGAGGCTCCGATCGACGCCATGGCCAGCCCGGCCAATACGTAGGCCAGTGCATCAGCACCCAATGCGTAGGCCGGGCCGATCGACGCCACGAGCACTCCGGCAATAGCCGGGAAGGCAACATCGACGAGCGTGCTGGAAGTCCACAACGCACTGTTGGCGGCCGGTATTCTCTGCCGACCGACCAGGGCAGGCAAGGCTCCGAAAGCTGCGGCATCGAACCACACGAAACACGTTCCGATGCACATCGATACGCCGACCGCGTGCCATGCCGTCAACACACCGAGCGCCTGCGCCGCCGGAATGCTCGCCAAGGCAAGAGCAGCAACGGCCTGCGCACACAGGATGACTGTCCGCCGGTTGACTCGGTCTGCCACGGCGCCCGCGAACAAGCCGAACACGAGGTACGGCAGAACCGTCCCCGCAGCCGCGAGCGAGGTGAGAAACGGAGACCGACTGATGTCGAACACCAGAATCGGCATTGCCACTCCGGTGACGGCCGCACCGGCCACGGCAATCGTGCGAGCCGTGAAGAACAATCGAAACGATCTGTCCCGAAACACATGTGGTTGCGCTTCGGCGGATCCCGTCGTCGAGGTCTCGCTCATGTATGCACTCTCTTGTACCTGTTGCTCTCCGTGGCGATCTTTCGTACGGTGGCATCGTAATGGAAATGGTTTCCATTACGGAAGGGATGACAATGAGCAACATTTCGTTCGACAGCGTCTCCAACTCGGCTCAGGCCAATGCACTCCAGGGCGTCGGCACCAACGCCCTCGTCGACAACCCGTTCACCTTCGAGCCGGTTGCCGAGGCGACGTCCGCACACGCTCTGCAGGGTGTGGGCACCAACGCCCTCGTCGACAACCCGTTCAGCTTCCAGAGCTGAAACCTTCCCTGATCCAGACCGTTTCGACGGTCTGATCTGCCGATGACCCCGCCCGCATCCGACTCGTCGGGTGCGGGCACCGACAAGGAGATCCGTGTACGCCCTCGCCGACGGACACCACCTGTATCCGACACCGGACGGTGTTTGGCATTACCTGACACCGGACGAGAACGCAGTCACGATCGGTGCGCCGGCCGAAGATCTCGCAGAACTCGACAACTTTCTCCGGCGGCCTGGTTCGGTGCTCGGCGCGGGAGCGATCGAGATCGCCGACGCTCTCGTCACTCGCGGCGTACTGGTTGTTCCAAGTCAAGTGCCAGAGATTCCGCGCCCACAGCGTGTGCTGATGGACGGGGTCGGGCCCGTTGCCGATGCCTGCATCGCTCTGCTCTCCAAGGCTCTTCCGGATCTCGAAGTCGTATCCACGACTGCGCCAATCGAAGACGACGTTGCGTCTTCGGACCTCGTACTGTCGGTTGCCGACGCTCCTCCTCATGACGCGTGGTCGGAACTCGATACCTGGTGCCGCCACAGCCGAACTCCGTGGCAACGCGTCCACACGGAGCTGGGTGAGATCTGCATCGGTCCCTTCTTCGACGGCATCGACAGCGCGAGCTACCGGGACGTCTGCGGTCGACGGCTAGCCGCGTCACGTGTACCGGATCACCTGCTGGCTCTGTGGAACCACCTCGCCGACAGCGAACGTCGTCCGCTTGGACTTTCACCCACCGCAGCCGCAATGGTCAGTGCACTTGCATGTTCGGACGTCGTGGCTGGTGCCCATGGCGCACCGCAATCACACCTTCACCACCAGATCCGGATGAATCCACGAACCCTCATGATGACTCGCCATCCCGTGCTACCACTGCCAGGCGGCGTTCTCGAACCTTCGCCGACGCTCCGGTGATCTCACTCGGAGTGAAGATCCCAGCGGCAGACGGCTCTTCGCTGGCTACGGATGTGCTTCTCCCACCAGATTCTTCACCTCGGGGACTGATCGTGATCCGCACCCCGTACGGACGCGGGTGGCATCTGGCCGAGGGGCTCGAATGGCGATCGCGAGGAATTGCATTCATCTGTCAGGACGTACGTGGACGGCACGATTCCACCGGATCTTGGGAACCCTACGTCCACGAGCGCGAGGACGCCGCCGCCCTTGCCGAGTGGCTGCAGGATCAGCCGTGGACACCGGAGTGCGTCATCGCAAGCGGGGCTTCGTATGCGGCCGGAACTGCGTGGGCGTTTACTGCCGAGACCAACGGCGCCGATCGGGCATTTCGTGCTCGCGGCGTCGTCTCCAAAGTGCCGACCATCGGAAGCGACCGCGTCAAACGTGATCCCTCGGGGATACTTCTCCTCGCCGAGCATCTGGCGTGGTGGGGCGAGCACGGAGATTCGTCTTCCTCTCGTGAGGGTTTCATCCCTGCCCTGATGCGCTCGGATTCATCTTTGCTGGAACATCTCCCGGTGCAGTCGATGATCGAGGAGGTTGGTCTGACCTCCGATTCACCGGGCTGGTTGACGCCGATCCGTCGCGCTCGTGAGCGCGAAGACTTCGGTGGCGATGATCTGGTGTCCGCGGACGAACTCTCCGAACTCGACGTCGCCGGGCTGCACATCGGCGGTTGGGACGATGCGATGATTCGGGAGACACTGCGACACTTCACGTCCCTGGGGCGCGGGCCGCAGAGTTTGATCGTGGGCCCCTGGGCGCACGACCTCCGCCCTGGAATGGTCGGCGAGACGAGTTTCGGCCGCCTTCAGGTCGAGTGGATGGAATCGATATTCTCGGCGCGGCCCGTGACCATCAATCGGGTATTCGACCGGGGTGCCGGCGATTGGTCGAGCGAACCGTATGTCACGGGTGCGAATCGCGTTCGTCTCGAACCAGACCCGAGGACGGCGCCTTTCAACTTCACGCACCACGCAGACGAGGGCCGAAACGACTGTGTTGTCTGGACTTTCGAAATGGAGGTCGAGTGTGTGCTGTCGGGAATGCCTTCGGTGGAGTTGACAGTGCATTCGCCCGAGGGCGAAGCTGACTGGATCGTCGAGCTGAGCGTCGTCGATAGCGCCGGAGTCACCAGGTCGATCGCTCGTGGGGCCGGCGTCAGCCTTTGCTCCGGCACGTTGACCATAGATCTCGATCCCGTGTTGCACACTGTGCGCGCGGGTGATGTCTTGACGCTGCGGATCGCCGGCTCGGACTTCCCACGACTCGCACGCAATCTCGGAGACGGTGATCGCTATCGAGGAACACGCAGTACCGCACTGCACCAATCATTTTCCGGGTCGTTGACCCTGCCGATACTCGGAGGAACTGCCGGTGGATGACTTGCTGGTCGACGCCCGAAGCGGCGTGCTGACCTCACTGGAACCACACATTCGCTCGGACATGCCGACGGGCTGGGTCGGTTGGGCCGCGAGGGTGGCCGACACCAGAAACTTCGGCGGCAGCGGTTCACTGTTTCGCGCGGACCCTTACGGATTCGGGGCTTCGATACGCAACGACGCAGCGGCCCGCGGGGCGGCAACCGGTGAGGCTGTCGAAAGATATTGCGGCAACGTGGTCCCCGAAGATCTGATCCGCAGCAGTGCGTCAGCGCTGGAACTGGCAGGCTCACGGGTCGTCGATCCGGCGAAATTTGCGTTGTACAGCGAGGATCAGTACCGCCTTCCCGGATTCCCCTTTGTTCCCTTCACATCGGCTCTGGAAATCCGCTGGGCGCTGGGTCACACCATGGACGAAAAAGTGCCCACCTATGTGCCAGCCGCCCTGACCTATCTCGGGTACTACACCGGCACCCGTCGCGGCGAACCACCGATCGCGTCGTTGCAGTACGCCGGAATCGCCGCGGGACGCTCACGCGACGAGGCCGAGATGTCAGCTCTGCTGGAACTTCTCGAACGCGATGCCACCGCACTGTGGTGGTGCGGGGACCGGTCACAGCCGGCAATCGAGCTCGCCGATTGGGAGCGGTTACCTGTGCACCGCCAACTCGGGGATCTGGAGAGCGACACTCGGAGCGTTCGAGTGCTTCTGCTTCCCTCCCCCTTCGGCATTCCCGTCGCCGCAGTGTGGATCCGGGATGACCGACGTGGATTGGTCGCGCTGGGCACAGCTTGTCGACCAACGGTGGAGGCGGCAGTCTCGAAGGCGCTTGTCGAGGCGTACGCCGTACTTGCCATCACGATCGACCTCGCCGACCCCGACGGGCCGACCTGGCGCAGCGTGGCGGACGGAACGCTGCCGGCGCACCTGTACAAACCCTTTCGGGCCGACCGTCGTTACCGAGACGAATTCGATGCGCAGTGGAAGGACGTCGTCGATCTGCCGACCGTCGCCCAGCTGTATCTCGACCCCGTGATGGCTGGGGCAGCGGAAGAGCATCTCTTCGACTACACCGAAACACGCTCGGTATCAGAGATTCCCGACGAGGCGCCGCTGAATCTGACTTCTCTGATTGCTCTCCTGACGTCCCGAGGACACCAGCCGCTTTCCGTCGATCTCACCACTCGCGACATCTCGATTGCCGGGTTGCACGTCGTCCGCGTCCTGTCTCCCGGCCTCTACAACAATGCGCCGGCAGCTTTTCCCCTTCTTGGAGGTAGCAGATTGACCAGCGCATCGACCACCCATCTGCATCTGCCGGTCCCTCTCGCATGAGGTCTTTGCTCGTCGACCGCCGAACTGGGATCATTCGAGAGTTGGTCGACGCCGTTGTTCCCCAGCACTTTCCGCCGGAGTTCAAGCTGATTCACTCGTATGTCTGCGATTCGGCACGCTTTTCACCCTGGTCCAGCGACTCGGCGGGTGCCGGATACTGCTTCGATCTAGGTGACCGTGCGCGGCCTACCGCAGCTGCGATAGGCGAAGCGGTGGAACGATATTGCGGGAACATCGTCGCCAAACCGATCGTCCGCGGGTCGGCCGATGCATTGATCCGAGCAAGCATCGACCTGTCACAACTCGCGCGTTTCGACGCCGCCCAGTACGCGCAGCCACAGTTCCCGTTCGTCGAACCAACCGACGATCTCGAGTTGGACTGGACTCTCGGAGTCGACCTGATCACGGGTTCGGATATCTGGGTACCGGCCGAACTCGTCTGGGGTTCGTATCCTCATTTCGTCGCCCGGACGGGTCCGGCGATCTCTCCAGTAGCTCAGGCGGGTCTCGCCGCCGGTCCCACGACGGAATTCGCGATACGGAATGCATTGCGCGAGATAGTCGAGCGCGACGCGATGACGCTTTCCTGGACCGGAAGACGCGGCGTTCGGATCGTCACCGGCATCCCCGAGGTGCTTCGGCGCCTGGGCAATCACGGCAGCCTCTCGACCAGGTGGTTGTCATTCGACAGCGATTTCGGCATCCCGGTGCTCGGCGCCCTCGTCCACGACCGACTCACCGGATACTCGACCATGGGTACCGCCTGCCACGAAGAAGCGCAGACGGCTGCTTTCAAGTCGCTCGGCGAAGCGCTTCAGCTGCAACTGCTTTCCGCCGACTACGACGACCCGGAGAGCGGCATCGGTTTAGCCGCTGCCTCCCCGACCAGCCCGCTTGCGCCGTGGCGAGCCGACCGACACTACGCGGACGTCTACCGATCGGACTTTGCCGACGTCATGGACTACGGATGCCACTTGCAGCTCCACCTGGACCCGGAGATCCAAGCACGATTCGAGAGTGAGCTGGCAGATGCCGTCGTCGGCGAGGTGGACCTCGACTCTCTGACGTCACCCATCGACACCGAAAGCGCACTGACAGGTTCGGGTTTCAGGCCGGCATGGGTCGATCTGACCACAACTGATGTTCTCCGCGCCGGCCTGCGCGTCGTCCGCGTCGTCGTTCCCGGTTGTCTCACCAATGCGGCCGCCGGATTGCCGTTTCTCGGCTCGCCCCGACTAGTCGACGGTCTTGCCGGACGTCCGCCTCGTACCATCCCATTGCCGCACTGACAGTTCCGGAACTGCCAGTTGTAACGACTCTGCGGTCTCCACCGCGTGAAACCAAGTCGGCTTCGAGATTGCACTGTCTCGAATCACCTGCACGGCACGCGCGGCGATGGTTGCCGTCGCGGCCGACTGGCTACGCCCCGAAACCCACAGCGCCGGGCCGGTATCCGTTCGTGCCATCGCAACCCAACGATCCGAGCCCCACAGCTTCTTCGGCACTACCTTCTGGAGGGCTTGCGCCCACGTCATGGCCGCAAGCCCGAGCGTCGCGGTGGACGTGTCCAATCGCAGGTACGTTCTGACCGGAACACCAAGGTCGCGCGTCAACGCATGTTGGTCCGAAAAGTCTGCCCGCACAGCAGGACCGGATCGGTACCCGGTCGCGTCCGCCGGCATCCGAAACGTCTTCATCCCGGTGTAGTTCCGGATCGATCGCCCGTCGGGATCGGGAAACCTCGTTCCCAACATCCCGTACGTCCACGCCGTCGCGGCCGGTCCGTGTAGTTCTCCGCCGCCGAGGCCGATCACGATGTCCACGGGTCCGTCGCCGAGTCGATGCGCTTCGGCGGCAAGGACACTGGTCAATCCCGGTGCCAATCCGACGCCCATCAGAACTGGGCCGTCGACCGCTTCCAGTTCTTCGCAGTAGCTCGAGGTTGCCGTGATGTCGACGAATGCCGCCCCACCGCGTACCGCTTCTTCTGCCAGGCGAACGTCCTCGAAACCCGACGCATTCACCACGACATCGAAGTCTCGAACCACAGCCGCGTACGCGCCTGGTTCTTTAAGATCAACGACGACGTCCGCGCGGGCACGATCGCGCCCGGCGGAGTACGCGGAGATTTCGGGGACCTTCGCGAGTTGTTTCATCAGGGGAATCCCGACGGCACCGTAGCCACCGAGTACAAGAACCTTCGTCATTATTTCGCCTCCCGAGTCGCTAGAGTTCGACTCTAGAGTTAAACTCTAATCATGACTGAGGTTCTTCGGGAAGACACGTCGGCGCGGCGCAAGATCATCGAGGCAGCGCGGGAAGTTTTTGTCGATCCCGGCTACGCGGCCGCCACGATCAAACAGCTTGCCGCGGCGGCGGGCGTGTCGGTGCAGAGTGTCTATTTTGTGTTCGGCAACAAGCCGAGCGTGCTGTCAGCACTGCTCGACGTGGCCGTTGCGGGCGACGAGGAAAAGACGGCAACTCTCGACCGTCCGTGGGTGGCGGCAGCACTAGGCGCCCCACATCCACTCGGGCAACTCCGGATTCAGGTTCACCACGGACGGCTCATTCTGGAGCGCACCGCAGACATCCTGTTGGCACTGCGGGCTGCCGCTTCCGCCGACGAGGACGCCGCCCGCCTGTGGCAAATCAACCGCACTCAGCGACGCACGGTGCAGGAACATCTGATGGTCGGCATAGTCGAAAAAGCGCCAACCGTCGACCTCGAGACAGCCGTGAACGTCGCACTCACGCTGCTCAGTCCCGAGACGTACACAGACCTCGTGGTCGGCGCGGGTTGGACCGGCCAAAAGTACGAAGAATGGGTGGTCAACACCCTTGCCGCCACCCTGGGCCTGGACCGAACCGTCAAATCCCGGAAGTAGCTGGGACTACTTGGTGGGCTTGTCGTCGATGTGCCGTGGGTTGTTCCACAGGCGTTCCGTCAGATCGTGAAGGACGGCGAGGGTGATCGTGTCGTCGTCCCGTCGGAGCAGAGACTGACTGACCGTCGCGCGCACCAACGTGGAGTCGGAGTGCACGAACTCCTTGACCGAGCCCGGCTCGGAACTCAGTTCACGATGAGCCTGCTCGGCACTGACGTCGTCGGCATCCTTGTCGTAGAGAATGTCCTGCAAACGCAAAGCCGAGACGGCCTTCTTGGGATATCCCAGCATGTCAGCGAAGGACGGGTTGGCAAAAACGATGCTGCCGTCGCGGTGAACGGCCATGACCGGCACCGGAAGCCTGTCGAGGAGAATCAGAGCAGGCATCTGCTCCAGATCCGCAATCGGCGATTGTGGCGGCTGCGCAACATTGCGGCGGCGTTCCATAACACGTCCTCTCAAGTTGCCCGAGTCGACAACAGTCTAACTGCCCAGCAAATCGCGGGTTGACTTCCCGCCCGGATGCAGTGACGAATGCCCGAATCGTGCCCGCCTGAGTTACGCCGCGAGCGCCTCCTGGTCCTCCGCCAAGGAACCGTCAACAACACGATAGACAGTATCCATCCGAGACAGGTGACTTCGGTCGTGTGTCACGAGAAGGGTTGCCGCCTCGCGTTCCCGCACCACCCCGATGATCAGATCCATGACAGCGGCACCGCGCTCCTGATCGAGCGCGCTGGTGGGCTCGTCGACCACCAGAAGCTGCGGATCGTTCATCAATGCTCGCGCGAGATTGACGCGCTGTCGCTGCCCACCCGACAGCTGAGACGGTCGTTTTCCGCTCTGATCCGCGAGCCCGACAGCGTCCAGCAAATCCATCGCTTTTGATTTCACGGCCTTGCGACGGGTCCGTGACGTGAAAACGGACTGCCCCAGATGCGCCATCACCTCGAGCTGCTCCAGAGCCGTCAACGACGACACGAGGTTCGACTGTTGGAAGACGATCCCGATCGACGAGCGTCGCAGCTCCGACGCCGCCCGCCGACTCAGCGCCGCGATGTCGGTGCTGCCTTCCGGCGTGCGGAGATAGACGTGCCCGGAATCCGGACGGATCAGGGTCGACGCCACCGCCAACAGGCTGGACTTGCCTGAACCCGAAGGTCCGGTGATCGCGGCGATCTCGCCGCGGTGCAGTCGCAGAGACACGTCGTCCAGCGCCGTCACCCGCGATTGCCCGTCGGGAAATGTCAGATCGACGTTCTGGATGTCGAGAACTGTGGTGCCGGTTGTGACGGTCATCGTGCGCTCCCCAATGCTGTGAGTGGATCGGTGGTCGAGAGGAATCGAAGTGCAAAGGCCGCGCCGAGCAGACCGAGCCCGATCAATGCCACGGCAGGTACGACGGTGGTCGATGCGTCCAGGACAAACGGCATGGCGTCTCCGATCAACGAGCCGGCCACGGCCGTCAGCCCGATTCCGGCGGTGACGCCGGCAATCAGGACGATGAGCGCCTGGCCCAGTGCGTCGCGCACGAGAGAACCGGTGGTCGCGCCGAGCGCTTTCAACGTCGCGATGTCCGGGGTTCGCTGGATCGTCCACACCGTGAAGAACGCACCGATCACCAGGGCCGAGATCGCGAACAACATGAGCGTCATCAGCGTCAACGACCCGTTTTCCGACTTGTACGAACCGATCGCGTCGAGCGAACCGCTGACCGTCGTCGACGTCGTCGCGGCTGACTTGTCCGTTGCGGAAGCGTCGGAGGCTCCGGTGACAGCCAGTACTGTCGCAACTCCGCCGCGTGGATTGGCCGCCTGCCAGTCACCGAGCGTCATCCAGACGACGGGCGAATGGCTGTACCAGTCGTCACCGCGAACGTCGCTGACGGTGAACTGCTGCGTACCGACGCTCACCTGATCGCCGGCGCCCGCCCCCAGATCGCGGGCGGCACCTTCGCTCAACACCACCGTGCCTGACGCCGACGGCGTCACGTCACCGAAACCGCCGTCAGCACCGAACAGGGCCACCGACTTCTGATTTCCGTCGGCCAATCCTGCCTTCCCGCGGCCGATTCCGATGGGATCGACATCCTTCGCGGCCCCGGCCCAGGCGTTGACCTGGTCCTGTGTGAGCGCCGACTCGTCGAACGACGCCCCAGCTCCGGTGTCTGCAAACACCACCGTGTCGGCATTCATGGCCTCGATGGCCGACACGTTCTGATGGCGAAGTCCTGCAGTCAACCCGCTGAGAAAACTGACCAGAAGTGCAACCAACAGAACCACGACGGAGATCAGCGCGAAACGACCTCGCGCTGCCCGTAAGTCCCTCATTGCGACAAACACTGTGAATTCCTTTCCTGTGCTTGCCTCTACGCTCTCGCGGATGCAGACTCTTTCCATCGCACCTCGGATCGACATTCCAGCGCTCGAAAGAACCATCCCGGTTTACAACTTTTGATGGATGAACCAGGCCCGAACCTCGCTAAGCTGGGCGAGATGCACCGATCTCCGCTCACGCCTGTCTTCGCCGGCCTACAACTGGGCCTGCATGTCCTTGTCATGGCGCTGGCCGGTGTGGTGTTTCTTCGAGCGCTGATCGACGAATCCGACCTGACCGCAACAATCATCGCGTTGGCCGTGATCTTTGTTGCCGTCTATCTTTTCGGGGTTGCCAAAAGGCTGCGCGGCAACGCTGCCCGCTGGTGGCTGGCCGTGCTGACCCTCGTCTGGATCGCGACGATGGCGGTATCCGCCGACGCCGCCTACCTCGCGTTCGGACTCTTCTTCCTCTATCTCCATATTCTGCGGCGCCCGTGGAGCCTGCTGGCCGTCACCGCGGCAACGGCTGTCGCCGTGATCGGCACCGGATTGCATCGCGGGTGGACGGTGGCCGGCGCCGTCGGCCCGATCATCGGCGCCGCCGTAGCCGTTGCTATCGGTCTCGGATATCAAGCGCTGTACCGCGAGGCAGCCGAGCGCGGACGTCTCATCGACGAATTGATGAACACCCGTGAAGAATTGGCGTCGACGTCTCGCGATGCCGGAAAATTCGCCGAACGTGAAAGGCTGGCAGCCGAGATCCACGACACCGTGGCCCAAGGACTTTCGAGCATCCAGATGCTCCTTCACGCTGCCGAACGCGCCGATCCGGAGAGCCCGGCCATCCGGCAGATCAGCCTCGCACGGGAAACTGCAGCGGACAGTCTTGCCGAAACCCGCCAACTCATCGCCGAATTGACACCGGCGGCCCTGGACGGTCAGTCGCTCGCCGATGCGCTTCGTCGAATCTGTGAACGCGCGAGCAGTCCTGAACTGGAAGCACGATCCGTGGTCGAAGGTGAGGCACTACGGCTGCCGATGCCCCTCGAAGCAACACTGGTGCGCATCGCCCAGGGCGCGGTATCCAATGTTCTCCGCCACGCGGATGCAACCAGAATGGCTGTGACACTGACGTATTCCGACAACACCGTCAGCCTCGACGTGGTCGACAACGGCCGCGGCTTCGACGTGGAAGTTCTCGAACGTGGACCGGCGGAATCGTTTGGCCTCAACGCAATTCGACGACGCGTCGAACTGCAGGGCGGAACGTTCTCCATCGAGTCGGAGCCGGGACACACGGCCGTCGCGGTGACGTTTCCCCTCGATGTCGGTGAACAGTGATCCGCCTGCTGCTCGCCGACGATCACGCGATCGTGCGCGCCGGGCTGCGAGCGCTGCTCGAAAGCGAATCCGACATCGAGGTGGTCGGCGAAGCAGGGACCGCCGAGGAAGCCATAGCCTTCTGCGCCACCACGCCGGTCGACCTCGTGCTCATGGACCTGCGGTTCGGGCCAGGCAAGACGGGGGTCGACGCCACCCGCGCGGTATGCGCGCTGCCGAATCCGCCGCACGTACTCGTTGTGACCAACTACGACACGGACGCGGATATCTTGAGCGCCGTCGAAGCCGGAGCCAGCGGCTATCTACTCAAGGACACACCCCCGGTCGAGTTGCTGTCGGCCGTCCGCGCCGCTGCGAGCGGGGACAGCGTTCTCTCACCTGCCATCGCGTCGAAGCTCATGACTCGCGTCCGTAAGCCCGAAACCAGCCTCAGCCCAAGGGAAATCGAGGTGCTGAAGCTGGTGGCGGCGGGTCGATCCAACCGCGAGATCGGTAAAGAACTGTTCCTGAGCGAGACCACGGTCAAATCGCATCTGGTCCACATCTTCGGCAAGTTGGGCGTGAAGTCGCGGACGTCGGCGGTAGCTCGAGCGCGGGAGCTGGGTTCGATCTGACGTTTGTCCGAATTGTCGAAAGTAGCTGGACAGCAGTAATTTTCGCTTGCAATTCTCTTGTGTTCGAAACTTTGTTCGATTAAGCTTTCGGCATGGACAGTCGGGATGCGTGGCAGCTGGATGGCGAGGACCTCAAGAGTGAGGTTCTGGATCTGGTGCGTGTCCGGCACGAGTTGCAGTCGCGGATGGTGTTGCTGATCGTGGAGATGTTTTCCCGTGAGGTTCTCGGTGGGAAGGGTTTTCGGTCGATCGCGCAGTGGTTGCATGGTTCGACGAATCTGGAGATCGGTGAGTGCAGTCTGCTGGTCGGGTTGGCGCGGTTGTTGATGCTCGAACCCGTTGTGGGCGATGCGTTTCATCGTGGGGATGTGGATGCGTTGAAAGCCCGTCAGGTGGCGTCGTTCTGTCAGCATCCGCCGAAGAACATGACCCTGGCGGATGTGGACAAGGCCCGCGGGATTCTGTTGGGGTTGGCGTCGAAGAACATTGCCGATTGTGATGCGGTGCGGGCGGCGATCCGGCGGATCGAGAAGCAGTACGGCAAGCGTGAGGACGGTGTTCCGGTCGGGGAAGATTCGGAGCGCAACGAGTTCTACGCCTCGAAAGGCTTGTACGGGCGTGTGTCTGTGAAGGGTGACTTGGATGCTGTGAACGGGGCCCGTCTGATCACGTTGTTGTCGAGTCTGTCGGCTCCGACGCCGGAGAAGGACGGCGTGAAGGACACCCGTACTCCTGCATTACGGCGGGCGGACGGGTTTTGCGAGTTGTTGCGCCGGTATGAGCGGGCGGGGTTGGGTCCGATCGAGGGCGGCGTGAAACCACACATCACGGTCACCGCATCGGCGAAAGACATGACGGACCTGCAGGCGTTGAAAGACCTCCTGCCGTCGACGGAGGAACTCGGGTTCGCATGGACGGACTGGGTAGGTCCGATCAGTATCGACACTGCCCGGATGCTGGCGTGCGACTGCACCGTGACGCGGATCTTGTTGGACGAGAATGGTGTTCCGCTCGACTGCGGCAAGGAAGCGAGAACAGCAACGGTGCCGCAGCGGCGGGCGTTGGCGGTTCGGGATGGTGGGTGTGCGTTTCCGGGGTGCGGGACTCCGTCGGGGTGGTGCGATGCTCACCATATCGTTCACTGGAACGATGGTGGCCCAACAGATCTCGACAATCTGATCTTGTTGTGTGGTCATCATCATCGGACGCTGCACCACACCGAATGGCGGGTCGAGATCGGCCCGGATCGGAAGACGGTGTTCTATCCGCCGATGTCGATCGATCCGTATCAGCAGCCGATCGGCGGGAACAGCCCACCGACAGCCGCCTGAACGGGCATAACTGAAAATGCCAGCGTATGCACCGGGGAAGAACCATGCCTCGGGGCATACGCTGGCATTTTCGGTTGCGCTCGATGTCCGTCTTGCGACAGCATCTGTCTCCACTTCGACACGCAGGACCAATAGGGTCGAGGAATGTCTTTCTGCGAACCCGCCCGCGTTGTCACCGTCACGTCCCTGACCCCGCACATGCGGCGAATCAGCATCGAGGCAGAAGGCGACTGGCACTGGCCGACCGGCGGACAAGGCGACGAGCGCATCGATATCGCGTTCCCGAAACCCGGTGAAACAGAAGCAGATTACGACTACTTCAACAATCCCGACTACGGCAAGGCCGATCTCGGAACCGAGCCACCGTGGCGGCACTACACCGTGCGCAAGGTGCACGACGGCGGCCGACGTCTGGACATCGACTTCGTCGTGCACCCTGGCGGTATTGCAGCGGATTGGGCCCTGCGGGCCGAACCAGGTCACCTACTAGGCGTCTTCTGGTCGGACAGTTCGCGGTCCCACTACCAAGCACCGGCGGGTCCTCGCTGGCAGCTGCTGGTCGCAGACGCCACGGGTCTCCCCGGACTGGGCAGGATTGTCGAAGAACTTCGAGAGAGCGATGTCGCACAGGCGATCATCGAGGTCGAAACCGAAGAGGATCGACAGGAATTTGTCACTCGCGGCGACGTCACGTACACGTGGCTCGTGGGGAGTGGCCTCGGAAAGGCGCCGAGCGCGCTGTTCGAGGCTGTGGAGAAGATCGAGTTTCCCGAATCCGAATCGGCCGACATCTACGCGTGGGTGGCGTGCGAAAGCGCAACCAGCCGTCGTATTCGTAAGCATCTGAGGGAAGTTCGAGGAATTGCTCGCGACAAGCACAATGTTGTCGGGTACTGGCGAGAGGGCGCCGACGGCCACGTTTCCGGCATGAACAGCGAGGAAGTCACCGTCGGCGCCTGAGCGCCGTGATCACTCTGCCGGCAGTGTGTCGGTAGATTCTGCGTGAGCCTGCTGCACGTCAGCCGGCTTTTCCGCGAGCATCTCGAACAGTGCACGGCGTGCCTCGGCAAGAATTGCCTCTGCCTTGGCGACCTGCTCAGCGGTCCCACCTGCGGCTACCGCGACAGCGGCACCTCGGAGTAGACCCATCGCGGGACGGAGCGCTGCGCCGGCTTCACCGAAGTGAGGGCGGCCGTGTCCGCGCTGACCTTCGCGACCGCGTCGGCCTTCGGGGCGTCCTTCTGCTCGGTCTTCGAAGCGACCCTCGGGGCGCTCTCCATCGAATCCTCGACGGAAACCGTGTCCACGATGCGGGCCTCGGCGGCCATGCTCGCGACGTTCTTGCATTTCTGGGTTGTTGTGTGGGGCGTACATGTTGTCCTCCTGGACTGTCTGTGTTTGTTTGACGTATCGACGATATATCGACAATAGATCGAACGCAAGGGTCCGGAGAATAATTCCCGCACCCTCGTCCGGATACGCTGAAGCCGTGAACACGGATCTACAAGCCCAGGCCGCAGACGTCCTACGCCGCCTCGCACTCGACGAATCCCTGAAAGAACGCACCATGGCGGACGCTGCGACTGCAGCACTCGCACGGAAAGTCGCCGCTCGCTACATCGGCGGCGAAACCATCGACGACGCTTTCGACCGCCTCCCCTCGATCTTCGCGCGAGGACACAAGGCGAGCATCGAATACACCGGGGAAAGCGTCCGGGATCCCGAGCTCGCGAACGCCGAAACCGATGTTTTCGTGGAACTCGCGGAACGAATCGGCACGTCGGGTGTCGAGAGCACCGTGTCGTTCGACCTCTCGCACATCGGCTTGGTAATCGATCCGGAGCAGTGCTTTCGCAATGTCGTGCGCCTGGCCGAGGCCACGGAACGCGCAGGTGCCGAGCTGATCATCTCCGCCGAAGCGTCCGATCGCACCGACCTGGTCCTCGACATGCACGCGCGGCTGGCCGAGCGCTTCACTCACGTGGGGATCACTGTTCAGGCCCGACTGCACCGGACCGCAAAGGATCTCGCCGCTCTGCTGGACCGACCCGGCCGCATCCGTCTCGTGAAGGGCGCCTTCCTCGAAGCCGAATCCGTCGCCTACCCGAGCGGTAGTGCCGAACTGCGCAGCGCGTATCTCGACTACGCTGCCCGAATCGTCGAATCGGGTCACCAGGTTTCCATCGCGACGCATGACCGCGACATCCTCGAAGCATTACGTGCCGAGCATGATTCGAAGCTCAGAGGCGAGCACGTCGAGTTCGAGATGCTGCTCGGTCTCGGTACCGAGCAACTGGACGCACTCCGAGCCGCGGGCTTCACCACACGCGAATACGTCATCTTCGGAACACAGTGGTGGCTGTACGTACTCAATCGCATCGCCGAAGAGCCGGAGCGTGTCTACACCGCGCTCATCGACGCGGCTTCTACAGAACCTCGGATGGTCGTCGGATCGATGGAACCTCGATGAGCTCGACAATCGCGCCGACCGAATCCTGAGTGTCGTAGTACGCAAAACCTCCGTCCCCGTTCGCCCCATAGCCGTACCCCGACTGAATCAAATCGACGTCGTGTTCCGCCATTTCGATCATCGCGTCCTTGATCGACGGGACGACAAAACCCAGATGGTGCAATCCGAAACCGTGACGCGATTGCCATTCGTGGTACGAGCTGGGGCCTTCGAGGAGTTCGATCAGCTCGATTTGGGGACCGACACCGACAAAAGCCAAGCGCATGCCGAACCGTCCTTCCTCACCTCGGTAGCTCAACTCCGGAACGTTGTCGGGCCCATACGTGTAGATCGACCAATCGTCTCGGCCGAGAATGCCGCTCCACAGCGCAACGGCCGATTCCAGATCAGGCACAATCATGGCGATCTGTGCCACGGCGTTTCCCCGCAGAGGCTCAGGGAGCGAGTCTGCCTTGACGCCTATCACTTGCCACTCCTCGTTCGGTTCGGTTATCGGACCAATTCAACAGCAGTCCGTTCACAGATTGACCATGTGTCCGGCAAGCCCGTGGAAAGCCTCCTGCAGCGCCTCACTCAGTGTCGGGTGAGCGTGAACGTTGCGTACGAGGTCTTCAACTGTCAGTTCGAATTTCTGAGCGAGCGTCAGCTCTGGCAATAACTCGGTCACTTCCGGTCCGATCAGATGTCCACCGAGCAACTCACCGTACGTATCGTCGCTGATCAGCTTCACGAACCCGACAGCATCCCCTAGACCATGCGCCTTGCCGTTGGCACTGAACGGAAAGGTAGCCACCTTGACATCCCAGCCCATGGTGTCGGCCTTGTCCCTCGCTTGCTGCTCCGTCCATCCGAAGCTGGCAACTTGGGGTTGGCAGAAAGTTGCGCGGGGAATCATTGGGTAGTCGACAGGGACGGTGTCTACGCAGGCAATCGTCTCAGCCGCGACCACGCCCTGGGCCTCTGCGACGTGAGCGAGCATCAACTGTGCGGTGACGTCGCCGATTGCGAAGATTCCGGGCACTGAAGTACGCATGTACTCGTCGACCATCACGGCTCCTCGCTCGGTCAGTTCGACGCCTGTCGTCTCGAGGCCGTAGCCGTCGGTCCGCGGAACAAATCCGATCGCTTGGATCACCTTGTCCGTGAGCAGCGTTCGCGCCTCGCCACCCTGCCTCACTACTACCTTGACCTGGCCACCCGAACCGACGATCTCCTCCACCCCAGTGGAAACCAGAATCGTGATCCCGGATTTCTTGTATCGCTTCGACAGTTCGGCAGATACATCCGCATCTTCCAGCGGAAGGATCCGCTCTGCGTACTCGACCAGCGTGACGTCAACTCCGAAACTGTTCAGGACATAGGCGAATTCCACACCGATCGCTCCTGCACCGGCGATGACCACGCTCTTCGGCAGCTCGCGAGTGAGAATCTGCTCCTCATACGTGACTACATTGTCGCTGCGAGTCGTGCCTGGAAGTAGCCGTGGCTCTGCTCCACTGGCGATAATCACGTTGTTGAAAGTTATCGTCGCGGAATCAACCCCCGATACCTCGAGGGTATTCGGTCCACGAAATACGCCGCGACCGTTGTACTGCCGAATACCGTTCTTCTTCATCAGGTAATTGACGCCCTTGGTTCGGCCGTCCGCAACAGATCGACTGCGGTCGAACGCAACCCCGAAGTCAACCGAAGTGACACCTTCGATTCCGAACATCGAGGCTCCGTCGGTCACCAGGTGCGCAATCTCCGCGTGCCGTAGCAGTGCCTTCGACGGAATGCATCCGACGTTCAGACATACGCCACCCCAGTACTTTTCCTCGACCACAGCAGTGGAGAGCCCCAACTGCGCGGCCCTGATGGCCGCAACGTAGCCACCGGGCCCAGCTCCGAGTACGACCACGTCGTAGTGTGAATTCATACCTGTGCCTCCCACTTTCTCGCGATGTCTGCTCAGCCGAAGATCTGGATCGGGTTCTCGAGAACTGTGGTGAAATGCTTCATCCACTTCGCGGCGATCGCCCCGTCGATCGGACGATGATCAACCGAGAGAATCACTCGTAGGACCGTCCCGACCTCCAGCCGTCCCGCCACGACAACGGGCTGCTCGGTCGCTGCTCCAATTGCAAGAATCGACGATTGAGGAGGGTTGATTATGGCCGAAAATTCCTCGACCCCGAACATCCCGAGGTTCGAGATCGTCGTCGACCCACCTTCGAGTTCGTCCTGCCGAATCTTCCCTGCACCTGCTCTCGCTACTAAATCTTTTGTAGCGCTAGCAATTTCGGAAATGGACATGGCGTCGACCCCGCGCAGAACGGGAGTAAGCAACCCGCGATCGGAATCTATCGCGATCGAAATATCCACCTTGGCAAAGGTTCTCACTGCGTCTTCGACCCAGATCGAGTTCATCTCCGGCACCAGCGTATGCGCCTTCGCCATCGCTTTGATCAACAGATCGTTGACCGACACCTTGGAAGCGCTGACTTCGTTGAGCTGCATGCGCGCCTCCAGCAACGCATCGACCCGAGCAGAACCAGAGATGTAGAAATGGGGCTGTGTCTGCTTACTCGATGTCAGCCGAGCAGCAATTGCACGCCGAAGTCTCGTGTGCGGTGTGTCCGTGAAGGCAGAGCCATGGCCCTTGACACCAGCGTCCTTGACACCAACATCTTTCACTGCGACGGCCTGTGCCGAAGCGCCCTTTACTGCTATTGCGGCATCGACATCGTTACGTACGACGCGTCCGTTCGGGCCCGATCCCACGATGTCACCGAGGTTCAGCCCTGCCGATTCCGCTAGGCGTCGCGCCAAGGGACTCGCGAAAATTCGCGGCGCCCTCTCATCGGCCACTTTCTCGCCCGGCACGGTCGGAGACGACGTACCGTCGGGTTCGTCTACAGCATTGGATGTTTCAGGCTTGGCAGAGCACCCATGGGCATCACGGACCCCGAGCTCGGCCAGCAATGCCGCAATATCCTTCACGACTTCGCCCCGATCAGCGAGGACGGCGATCGGTGCACCGACCTCGACGGATGTCCCTGGTTCGACGAATGTGTGTACAAGTACACCCGCGGACTCGGCCTCGATCTCAACCGTCGCTTTGTCCGTTTCGAGAACGGCCAACGGTTCGTCGACATCGAATTCCGAATCGACAGCAAGCGGCCACTCGGAGAGGATTACGGTGGTAGCTCCGGCTGCCACCTCTGGCATGCGCAGTAATGTCGCCATGGCGGTTGATTGCTCCTAGAGAATTTCTGCCGATGAGGGTAAGTGGGTTCGGTTCGGTCGCTTCACGATCGAGTGATCCTCTTCAACGCTTCGACCACTTCATCCGTCTGTGCAATTGCCGCACGTTCGAGCACTTTGCTGATGCTCGGCGATGCCTCAGACCCCGTCACTCGCTGGATGGGCTGATCAAGCCAATCGAAGAATCGGCGCTGGATTTCATCACTGAGCCAGCCGCCGTATGACGTTCCGTATGCTCCTTGCTCAGCGATGACCACGTTGTTGGTCTTTCTGATGCTTTCGCCAATGGTGTCCCAGTCGATACTCGCTTGGTCGAGCCAACGGAGATCGATGACCTCGGCATCGACTGTCCCGATTTCATCCACTGCCTCGAGGCAATGCCCCACCATCGACAGGTAGGAAATGATCGTGAGATCGCTTCCGCGCCGACGCACTGCGGCCTTCCCGACCGGCAGGAAGTAGTCGTAGTCATCGGTCGGCGCCTGGCCGCTCGTGCCATATAGGTCTACGTGCTCGATGACCACCACCGGGTCGTTGCATTGCAAAGCGCTGTTCATCAAGCCGATGTAGTCGTACGGCGTGGACGGTGCGACGATGCGCCATCCCGGGGCAGTTGCAAACACGCCGGCAGGGTCCATGGAATGTTGCGAGCCGTAGCCGGTCCCCATAGCGACCTTGCTGCGCAATACGAATGGAACGTTGCTGTCCCCTCCGAACATATGTCGCGCCTTTCCGATCTGATTGAAGATCTGGTCGGCTGCCACCCACATGAAATCGGCGTACATGAATTCGACGACTGGTTTGTACCGTCCGTCCAAGGCGATTCCGCCACCGAGGCCTGCGAACGCATTCTCACTGATCGGAGTGCCGAGCACTCTGCCCGGGTATCGATCAGCCAATCCTTTTGTAGCGCCGTTCGTTCCGCCCTTCAAGCGATGAATATCCTCACCCATCACGACGATGGAGTTGTCGGCGTCCATGCGACGGTCCATCACCTCCGCCACGACGTCGATGAACTTCCGATCGACCATCTCACCGGCGAACTCCTCTGGCTCGACGAATCGGGCACCCCCGAACTCACTGAGATCACCACGTATCCCGACATCGACGAAGTTCACATCCGGCCATTCCGATGCCTTGATTCTGGCCTCACCAGGCTTGCCCCCTGGCACTGTTTCCAGCAGCTCGCCACCGATCTCCTGCATTACTCGGGAGGCTTGCGCGACCGCCTTGGCTACGTCGGCTTCCGTCAGCAGCTTCCGACGGACTACTTGATCGGTGAGCAGACGAAGCGGATCGCGCTTTTTCCAGGCCTTTTCTTCGTCCTTCGTGCGATAGCCGAAAGCGCTGCCCGGGAATGGACCGTTCTGGTGAAAGAAGCGGTAGACATCAGCTTCGATGATCGTCGGGCCCTTACCCGAACGCATATGGGTGAGGGCCTCCTGCATCGCGAGGTGGACCGCAAGCGGGTCCATACCGTCAACCTTCCAACTAGGAATGTTGAACCCGAGCCCGCGTGCCGACAATCGCGGTTCACCGGTCGCTTCCGCGACATGTGTGGAAACCGCATATTGGTTGTTCTCGATGAAGAAGCAGATCGGAAGATCCCAGGCTGCTGCCAGATTGAACGATTCGAGTACCGAACCGATGTTGACCGCGCCATCACCGAAATAGGTAACTGCGACGGCATCGGTTCCTGCCTGACGGTGCGCCCAGGCAAACCCTGCAGCTTGCGGTACCCCGCCTCCGACGATCGCATTCGTACCCATCGCGCCGGCTTCTTTCCACTGCAGGTGCATGGACCCGCCACGACCACGGCAGTAGCCGCGCGACAGACCACAGATCTCTGCGAGGCTGCGGGTCAGTACGGTACGGACCTCTGGCGAGAGTTCAGCGGTCGGATCCAAACCGTCGACAGCCACATGGGCCAGCGCCTTGGCAAGGAACTGATGATGTCCGCGGTGGGAACCGTTGATGGAGTCAGCGGATGTGAGGCCGACGATCGACCCCACAGCCCCACCCTCTTGTCCGATGCTGGAGTGGGCCGGACCGTGGATCAGTCCCTTCCCCGCCAACTCCAGGACGTATTCCTCGAAGGATCGGATCAAGATCGTCTGAGCCAGCATTGTGGCGAGAAGCGACGGGGCGGCCGCATCCCAGTCCTTGTTCGATGTTGCCAGTTCCACCCATGGTGATGCTGCGGTGAGTTTCTTGTGCGTGGTCATAGTCAGTCTCCGGATCAGGCCTTTGGACGGCCAAGCTTTGGCAGCGCGTCTGGACAGCGCGGAGGGACTCGCGCGGGGCGGTCCACTTTCCGTGTTGGGCCTCACATTGCCATCGAATGGATCCATTCGCAAACCCGACCAGGTCTCTATCGGAAGCAAATGTGGCCTGCCCCACTTGACGAACTGGTGCAACACCGCGCAACATACGAGCTGTGAGTTTTGTCCGGCATGCAAACTTAAACGATTGGATCCAAAGCGGTGAAGCATTCAAGCCAGATCGCGACCGCGGTCAAACATGCAAACAGGCACAATTGGATCCAATCCGCGACACGGATCATCCCGAACACCATCACGCATGTCCGCAGTGAACAATGAACTCCGGCACCCGCTCGATCCGTGGCCGAGCAGAACTGCGCCCGTCCCCCATCTCGAGGAGCACCGTTGTCCGAAGCCGATTCTGCGAACGGCCCCACCACGGTCGCGAGCCACCGCATCGCTGCCCATATCCGCGAAGACATACTTTCCGGACGCCTACTCCCTGGAGTTCGAATCCGCCAGGAGGAGATAGCCGAACGACTCGGCGCGAGTCGACTACCGGTGCGAGAAGCGCTGCGCATGCTCGAATCCGAAGGCCTGGTCGAACTGAAGGCGAACAGCGGCGCGTGGGTGTCCTCGATGGATATGCAGGAATGCGATTTCGTGTATCGCATTCGCGAACGTATCGAGCCCATGGCGCTGGCGGAGAGCATCCCGCATCTGAACAGCAGTGTGCATGATCGACTCTGGAGTATCCAGGAAGAGATCGAAGCCAACGAGGACGTAGACCGATTCCTGGTACTGGACCGGGAGTTGCATCTACTCACTTACAGCGGTTGCGAGATTCCTCAGTTGATAACTATGGTGACGCGGTTTTGGAATACCACTCAGCATTACCGTCGGGCATATGCCCGGCTGACGGGTCCCGAACGAACCTGGGTCATCAACTACGAGCATCGCTTACTGATCGAAGCCATCGTGCGCAAAGACGAGATCGATGCCGAACGGTGCCTGACCGGCCACATACGAAGAACCAGAACCGAATTAACCAAGCATCCCGAACTTTTCGACAGCACCCATCCTGATTCTTCGCCGGGAGGTTCGTCGAAAGTGCGCTGATCAAAGGAAAGCGACTTGTACGACTTCACCGATCGCACCATTGCAATATCCGGAGCCGCAGGAGGAATTGCCAGGCAGGTATCCGAGCAGATGTACGCAGCAGGGGCGAATCTGGTACTCGGCGACCTGGATACACAAGCACTCTCCGCGATCAGAGCTTCCCTGGATCCTGACGGAAATCGTATAGCGACAACCGAACTCGATGCTGCTTCACCTGAAAGCAATGATCACTTCGTTGCGGTTGCGCAAAGGCATTTCGGGGGGATCGACCATCTGATCGTCGCTGCGGGGATCTATCCCGAACAGTCAGTGGAGTTGATGACCGACCAGCAATGGCGAACGGTCATGTCCGTCAACCTCGACGGGGCAATGTATTTGACACGCGCCGCCATTCCGGTGATGCGTGACGGCAGCTCGATCGTCAATCTGACATCCATGGCAGGCCATCGCGGCAGTCGAAATCACGCTCACTACGCGGCGTCAAAAGGTGGACTACTCGCTTTCACTCGCAGTCTCGCTTGGGAACTGGGCGGATCGATCCGAGTCAATGCAGTATCGCCCGGCATCATCGAAACACCGATGACTGCAAATTTGGTCAACAGCCAAAACGACCACCTCATCCGTTCGACGCCGATGGGCCGATTCGGCCGCGCCGCCGAGGTTGCTTCCGTGGTCGGGTTCTTGTGCAGTCCAGCCGCGAGTTTCGTGCACGGCGAAGTGATTCATGTGAACGGCGGACTCCATATGGGCTGAACGCCCATATCCAGCGAACTTGTTGAACGACAAACATACTGACATCTCGAGAAGGCTCACATGAACAGCTCTGCACCTCCGGAACAAACCCCCGCACTAGATCGCGCCCGTTCGCTCCGGGCAGCCGTGTCCGGAAACATCCTCGAATGGTTCGATTGGACTCTGTACGCAATCTTCTCCACATACCTGGCCTCGAACTTCTTCGATGACAGCGATCCCACTTCTGCCCTGCTGTCGACACTTGCGGTGTTCGCAGTCGGATTCGTGGCGCGGCCGTTCGGTGGCCTTGTCTTCGGGCGCCTGGCGGACCGCAAGGGTCGAAAATTCACGATGGTGCTCACGATGTGCCTGATGGCCGTTGCAAGCCTGGCAATTGCATTGATCCCGAGCTACGAGAGCATTGGGGTGTGGGCGTCGCTCGCGCTCTTGATTGCACGTCTGACGCAGGGCCTCGCGCATGGAGGGGAGGCCGGCGTGTCCTACACCTACGTCGGTGAGATCTCGCCTCGAGATCGCCGAGGGCTCTGGGGCAGTTCGGTATTCACGGCTGTCACCTTCGGAGTAATGCTGGCGACTCTCGTCGCAGCATTGTTGACGGGGATCCTCGGAAAAGACGACATGAGCAGATACGGATGGCGAATTGCTTTCGCCATCGGGGCCGTACTCGGTCTCTACGCATTGTTCTTGCGTCGTGCAGCATCCGAATCGCCTCACTTCGAAGAGAATTCGGATTCTGCAGCTACGGCACCTCCGATCGCACGAAAGGACATTGTCAAGATCGGTGTGCTGATTCTCATGCTGTCTGCGGGGCAGAACGCGGCCTACTACACTTGGGCCACCTTCGCGTCAGCGTATGCAATTTCAGCGAAGGGAATGGATCCCAACGGAGCCTTCATTGCAAGCTTGCTTGCCCAACTCGTTGTGCTGGCACTACTTCCACTCTCGGGTCACCTCTCGGACAAGTACGGTCGGCGTACCATGGCGGCAGCCTTCGGCATTTCCGGCGCTGTCCTCGTACTGCCGATCGCGGCTATCCTTACCGCCCAGCCGTGGACCTTGTTCGTGACGCAGGCGATGGGATTGGCGGTATGGTGCTGCGCGTCCGCGATGTATCCGGCGCTCATGTCCGAACTCGTCCCGACCCGTGCACGCGCGATGGGAGTCGGCTTCGCTACCTCGCTGTCCGTTGCGATCTTCGGCGGTACTGCGCCATACCTGAACACCTGGTTGACCTCGCGAGATCTCGGATGGGTGTTCTCTGTGTACGTCGGAGCACTGTGCCTGCTCTCCCTTATTGCCGCCTTGATCATGAAGGAGACCAAGGGAATCGACCTCCGTACGGTCGGCATGCCTTTCCGCAATGCCGGCAAGAACGAGAATCGGGTGTCGACTTCCGACATCGGCGAGCTGTCGAACAGATAGAGACAAAACAGTGGGGCTGCACTCGAATCGAGTGCAGCCCCACTTGTGTATGTTTCTAGCTCTCCAGAAACGCCTTGATGCGCGCCAGAGTGGTTTCCATTCCGGTCTGCATCAGCTGATCTCGACCCCGACCGAGTAGGCCGCTACCCGACATCATGCGGACGTAAAGCGCAGGCGTCGCATAGATTTCACGAGTCTCGGTAAGCACGGTGCCCGTTCCCGAAGGCTCGAGCACGTACGTCCACCGAGCCTTCGGCTCGTCCGATTCGAAGGAGAACTTCCGGCAGTCGACCACGTCGACCACCGTGCAGTGCGTGCTCCACCGAATCAGGCCGTGCTTGTTGGTGCCCTTGAACTTTGCGCCCACGGTGCCCGGGGTTCCGGAAGTCCATGTTCCGCCGGTGTTTTCAGGGCTGAAGCGACCCATACCTTCGATGTCGCTGACAACCTTCCACACCGATACCGGAGTTGCCTCGATGTACGCGCTGGCGGTTTCCACCCGTTACCGGCCCGGAACCCAGGACATGATCTTGATGGCGTGAGGCATGAGCTTTGCCCACACCTTGGCCGGAAGTCCGCGCGGTCCACCGAGATTCATGACGCGGGTGGTGGCAACGGTCTGCGGCTCGGTGTACTTGATCAGCCCCTCGGCGCCGTGACGACGACCGACGCCCGAGACACCCATGCCGCCCATCGGTGCTGCGGTGCTGCCCCAGGTGGGTGCGTAACCCTCGTCGACGTTGACGGTGCCGGCGTGGATGCGCGCTGCGATAGCTTCGCCGGCAGCCTTGCTTCCCGCCCACACACTGGCGTTGAGGCCGTACTCGGTGTCGTTGGCCGCAGCGATGGCCTCTTCGACGTCCTTGACGGGGTAGATCGAGACGAGCGGCCCGAAGGTCTCGTCGCGGTAGCACTCTGCGTCTTCGGGAACCCCGGTGAGCAGGGTGGGCTCGTAGAACAGCGGTCCGATGTCCGGGCGGGCCTTGCCACCGGCAATGACGGTGGCGCCCTTGACCACTGCGTCGTCGACATGCGCGGAGATTGCCTTGACCTGGGCCTCGGAGACGAGGCTGCCCATCTCGATTCCGAATTCGTAACCAGCGGCGAGGTTCATCTTCTTGACGCGGTCACCGAACATACGGATGAACTCGGGTGCGATGGACTCTTCGACGTAGATGCGCTCGATGGAGATGCACAGCTGACCGGAGTTGGAGAAGCACGCACGCACAGCGGCGTCGGTGACCTCGCGCAGGTCTGCGCCGGCCGCGACGATCATCGGGTTCTTGCCACCGAGTTCGGCGGAGAAGCCGATCAGTCGGCGGCCGGCCTGCTCGGCGAGGAGCTGACCGGTCGCGGTGGAACCGGTGAACATGAGGTAGTCGGTGTTCTCGACCAACGCGGTGCCCACGACGGAGCCCGGTCCGGGAACCACGGCGAAGAGGTCGCGGGGCAGTCCCGCCTTGTAGAGCAGTTCGACGCAGGCGAGCGCGCAGTACGGCGTCTGGCTGTCCGGCTTGAGGACAACGGCATTGCCCGCGAGCAGCGCGGCGATGGCGTCGGACACGGCCAGCGTCATCGGGTAGTTCCACGGCGAGATGACGCCGACGACACCCTTCGGCTGGTAGCGGACGACGGTCTTCGTCAGACCCGGAAGCATGCCGGAGACGCGACGCGGACGCAGCAGCTTCGGAGCCACACGTGCGTAGTGACGCGACGTCATCGAGATGTCGAGGACTTCTTCCTGAGCTGCGGTACGCGACTTTCCGGTCTCGGCCTGAGCCATGTCCATGAGGGCGTCGCGGTTCTCCAGGATGAGATCGCGGTAGCGGTGGAAGACGGCAGCGCGGTCGAGGACGCAACGCTTGGCCCATTCCTTCTGGGCGACGCGCGCACGGGCGATGGCCGCAAGTGCGTCGTCGGCGGTGCCAACGGGGATGGTCGCCAGCTCCTTGCCGGTGAACACCTCGGTGATGGACTTCGTCGGGCGATCGGCAACATTGTCGATGGCGATCAGATCGGCGAGCCGCGAGAAGGTCGCAGCGGACGGAGCAGGCATTTCAGTACCCCTACTGGTGAGTAGTTCTTGGAGTTACACACAACTTACCCCGTCGGTGGTACCGATCACAGTGCCGAATCAGACAGAGTCAACCAATACTGCCTCTTTCGGACGTTTTGCGATCAACAACGACATGACTGCAGCGATCGCGCAGAGCGCGCCGGCCACCAAGAATGCAGCGTCGTACGAGCCGATCTGATCACGAACGAGGCCAGCCAAGAAGGCCACCAGACCTGCACCGATCTGGTGCGATGCCAGCACCCAACCGAACACGATGGGGGCATCGGCGCCGAAGTGTTGACGGCACAGCGCGACCGTCGGCGGAACCGTCGCCACCCAATCGAGCCCGTAGAAGATGACAAACGCGATCATCGGCGGATTCACGGTGTTGGCGAGCAGCAGCGGCAGGAAGAGCAGCGAGATTCCGCGGAAGAGGTAGTAGATGCCGAGAAGTTTTCGCGAGTCCATCCGGTCGGTGAACCAACCCGAAGCAATGGTGCCGACCATGTCGAGGATTCCGATCAACGCCAACAGGGACGCGGCCGTCGTGATCGGCATTCCGTGATCGTGCGACGCCGGGACGAAGTGCGTTCCGATCAGGCCGTTGGTGCTCGCGCCGCAGATCGCGAAGGTACCGGCGAGAAGCCAGAACACCTTGGTCTTCGACGCCATCACCAGCACCGAGATCGCCCGGCCTCCGGCGCCGCCGCGCTGGTAGACAGGCTTGGCGGGTGGGGCGTAATCGGCGGGCGCGCCGTACGGCGTCGTTCCCACGTCTGACGGATAGTTACGCAGGAACAGCAGAACGAACGGCACGACGGCCAGTGCGGCAAACGAAACTGTGAAGGCGACGCTCTTCCAGTCGTACGTTTCCGCGAGCTTCGCCAGGACGGGCAGGAACACCAGCTGACCGGCAGCACCACCGGCCGTCAGGATGCCGGTCACGAGACCACGCTTTTCGACGAACCAGCGATCGACGACGGTGGCGACAAACGCCAGCGCCATCGAACCCGTACCGAGGCCGACGAACACACCCCACAGCAGAATGAGCTGCCAACTCGAGGTCATGAAGATCGTGAGACCACTGCCGAGCGAGATGAGCGCCAACGCCGAGGTGACGACCGCCCGGATACCGAACCTTTCCATCAGGGCGGCGGCGAACGGCGAGGTCAGCCCGTACAGGATCAGGTTGACCGAGACGGCGGCCGAGATGCTGGCGCGCGACCACCCGAAATCCTCGTGCAGCGGATCGATCAGCACCGATGGGGCAGAGCGGAAGCTCGCCGCACCGACCAATGCCAGGAATGCCACGATCGCGACGGACCATGCGCGGTGAAAGCGCGGGGGGCTCACCTGCTGCGGGCCCGATTCGGGGAGAGCGGTCTCAGAAGTCACAGAGAGAATTCTGCAGTTCGGATTCGATCGAGAACAGTGGCCAGATTGCCAATATATGAAAGGATCGAGCCATGTCTGGTCCGCATCGCGTCGTCGTACTGGCTCTGAACGGAGTCATTCCCTTCGAACTCGGGATCCCCGCGCGCATCTTCGGGCGTGCCCTCGACGTCGAGGATCGGCCGCTGTACGAGATCCTGACGTGCACCGTCGACGGCAATCCCGTGCAGACCGACGCTGACTTCAGCATTTCGGTCGACCATGGGAGCGAGTTGCTCGCCACCGCCGACACCGTCGTCATCCCCGCGTCGTACGAATTGGGCCCGGCCTTCGACGAGGGTTATCTCTCCCCCGAATTGGCCGCAGCATTCGACCGCATCCGCCCGGGGACCCGGCTGGTCTCGATCTGCACCGGTTCGTACATCCTCGCCGCGGCCGGTTTGCTCGACGGACTCCGCGCCACGACGCATTGGCGCAACACCGACCATTTCCAGCGTGTCTATCCCAAGGTGAACGTGGATCCCGACGTGCTGTTCGTCGACGAAGGCCACATCCTGACCTCGGCCGGCGTGGCGTCAGGCGTCGATCTCTGTCTGCACATCGTCAGGCGCGACCACGGCATGGAAGTGGCGAACACCGTCGCGAGGCGTTGCGTCGTACCGCCGTGGCGCGACGGTGGCCAAGCGCAGTACATCCGCCGCCCACTGGCCGACAAGCCTTCGGAATCGACTGCCGACGCTCGGCACTGGGCCCTCGAACATCTCGGCGATCCGATCACGCTGGCAGACCTGGCGACGCGTGCCAACATGAGCGTCCGCACCTTCAGCCGTCGATTCCGCGACGAAGTCGGAACCACACCGAACCGCTGGCTGACCAGCAGACGCGTCGATCGGGCACGCGAGCTGCTGGAGGAATCCGATCTGTCGATCGATGCAATTGCAGCTCGAACCGGCTTCGGGACTGCGACATCGATGCGTCAACACATGAACGAAGCGCTCGGCGTTTCACCGAGCGCCTACCGACGCACGTTCAAGGCACCGGCGTAAGCGGCAGTACCAGGCACTATCCTGGAGGCCATGGCCGAACAGACTCGCCCGAACTTTCCCCAGTACTGCGGATACCTCCTGGGGAAGACGCTCCCCGACCGGTACCAGGACTGGGTGCGGAACGATCTGGTCGGACCGGGTGCACAGGCTCGCTACATCATTCGTTTCACCGTGCCGGCGACGCTGATTCTTCTGCTGTTCCTGTTGATTCCGGGACCGATCTGGATTCCCTTGGCCATGATGGCCTTGTTGCTCATCCCGCTCGCGTACTTCGTCGTGGCGCTCGGGACCATCTACCGCCGTCACCGCCTGCTGAGCCACGGACTCGATCCCGAATTGCTCGACGAGAAGGCCCAGCGCCGTGCCGATCGCACTCGCGAGGACTACGAGAAGCGGCACGGTCGCTGAGCACCCCTCAGCGGAACATCGTCACTGCGGCCTTGGCGAGGACCTTCGGATCCTTCTCGTAGTGATGCATCTTGGTGAGCTTGTCTTCCGGAATCCCCAGGAACTTGTAGACGGCCACCTGAGCGCAGCGCACCGAGTACTGCTCGGTGAACACCATGTCGAACGGCAACTCCGCGAACTGACTGATGAAGGCCAGGTTCTTGGAGTGCTTCGGCACCACCAGCGGCCGGTCGCCGACGGCTCGCCGATTGAACAGCGCACTGGCGTAAGGCATGTGGCTGGGAATCGAATTCACGACGCTGTCCATAATCTCTTGTCGGCGCGCGGCGAGCGCACCGCTCTCGTCGAGTGCCTCGAGATGCCCGAGAGTCTCTTCCAGCATTTCCCGGCCGGTCATCTCGATGAACGGCTTCTTCACGTAGTCGCCGTCCTTGCGCGGGAACAAACAGTAACCCCAGAAGACTCCTTCGTTCTCCTTCTGCGCGTGGTAGTGCGGCTGATGGTGAACCACGATCGACAGAAGCACGTTCGAGTCCACGAACGTGTTGAGTGCATTTCCGGGGAGCTGCTTGGTGATTCGGGAAATCTCGTTGATGAGCTCGTGTGACGAAGTGGTGACGGTGAAGCTGGTCCACTCACTCTGCGCCCGGTCCCCGAAGAACTTGTCGGGATTCCCGAGATCGTAGAAATGCTCGGTGGCCTGCTTCCACAGCAGCGCACTCGGTGCGTATCTCATGTCTTCGACGATCGGGGTGTCGAGATCGCCGATCGACGAACTGTCGGTGATGCTGCCGTTGGTGTCGAAGACGAAATCGCCTTCCGCCACGTCGATTCGGCCCTTCTCGCCGGTGCGGACGTTCTCGTAATCGAGTCCCGTCACGATGATCTCGTCTCGAAGCGGGGTGTCCTTGAACACGAACTCCGTGATCTTCAGTTCGTTGACGAACTTCACGCCCTTACCTTCGAGGAAGGTCCGCATCGGCAAGATGATGCTCTCGTACTGGTTGTACGGGGACCTGGTGACACCCGCAAGCGTCTGAATGCGGCTGAACTCGAGAATCATTCGGTTCATGTACCGGCGAAGCTCCATCGCCGAACTCACCCGCTTGAAAGCGAAAGTGGTCTCCCACATGTACCAGAAGTTGGTGGTGAAGAAGTGCGGAGTGTCCTCGAACCACTGCTCGATGCTGATGTCGTCGAGTTTTGCCTCGTCCGACTCCGGCATCGTCATCAGCTTCGTCAACAAGTACCGGTCCTTGTTGTCGAATTGCATGTGCTTGTAATCGTTCTCGCCCTTGTTGCGAATACCGTCTCGGTCGATCAACCGTGCGACGTCATGCGTGGGGTGCGCGTGGTCGAAGTCGAGAATGTCATCCGTCACCGACTTTCCCGGGTTGTCCAGCGACGGAACCGCACTCAATATGTCCCAGAGGTTCTCGTAGGTTTCCTCGTTGAGCATGCGGCCGCCGCGGTTGATGAAACCCGCGTCGTTACCGAGTTCGCGATGGCCGTACTGGTGCTGAAACGTAGCGGCGGATTCGCCGTCGTTCGCTCCGTGCATGTCCAGGCCCATGATGGTGATGTCCTCACCGTTCCACTCACCGTCTCGAATCAGATAGACGGCAGCCGAGAGGTTTCCGATGCCGGCACCGATCATGTAGGCCTTGTGAGACAGATTGGAAGACATTGGGTTTCGTTCCTTACTCGAGTCGCGGTACGGATACCTTCCAAGCATGGACCCGTTTGCCCGCAGGCGCATCACCCGAACCGGATGACGTCCGTCACGGTCGCTGAAGGCGCACCAGATCGAGCGCAAAACGCACGTAGTCACGTGCAATTTCCTCGGGCGTTTGCGGCCCACTCGGCCGATACCATTGCGCGACAGAGACACACATCACGACAATCGCACGCGCGGCCTGTCGCGGCCGATCCGTCTCGAACACACCGGCGGCGATTCCGTCGTCCACTTGCTTCGTCATCAACCATTGCTGGTAGTTGCGTGATTCCGTGATGCGCAACCTGTTTTCGGCTGTGAGACTGCGCATTTCGCTGGCGCCGAGGAATCCTTGATCACGCCGATAGATATGGAACAAGGTCACACATTCGACAAGGAAAGCCAATCTTTCGTCGGGACTTTCGCCCTCTTCGATAGCCGCCAACGATCTCGTGTTCAGTTCAGCCATGGTGAGGTCGAGAATTTCGGCCAACATCTGTTGCTTACTGGAATAGTGGTGATACAGACCCGGAACACTCATCTGCGCACGTTTGGCGATTTCACGCATCGCAGCGCCGTGATATCCGGTCTTCACCATCTCCGCGAGCGCGGCAGCCAACACCGGATCGAACGAACTCGGACCGAACCTTCGCCACTCGTTCGGGCGAAAATGTGCGTCCGGGTCGGCGTCGTCGCCTCCCCATCGCGGCTGTTCCGGCGGACGCACTATCGCAGCCGGGAGCAGAGCGTCGAAACGCACTCCGAGAATCCCGCCGATTGCCGCCAACCTGTCGACGCTGACTCTGGTCTTTCCGGTCTCGACAGCGCTGAGTGTCGCCGGGCTGACATCGAGACGCCTGGCCAATTCACGCAGCGAGAGCCCGCTGTGACGCCGCGCTTGCCGGATCGACGCCCCGATCAGGACAGCATTCTCAAATTCGGTCACAGTGTTCAGTATTGCCGAACATAGGATTTCCAACAATGCGATGACCACGGAAATCTATGAACGTGTTGACTACTAGTTATCGGCCTGAACATGATGTGGATCACAAAGACCCAGCTCCGCCCGAGCGATCGTTCGGTGTCGGTAGCGAGAGGATCGAATCACCATGACCGAGGCGCCATATCTTGGAGAACTCCTGCGCGACGCACCCAGCAACTGGGGCAAGTGGGGAGAGTCCGACGAGGTCGGTTCACTGAACTACCTCGACGCCGGACAGGTGCTTCGTGGCGTCGGAACCATCAAGCAGGGTTCCGTGTTCACACTCCAACGTCTTATCGGCGATCCCAAGGGGGATCCGGTCTGGCCGGGACGGAGCCCCGCCGAGCGCACACAGATCTTCGACGAGAGCAGCTGGGACGGCGACGACGCCCCCAACTTCCCCGGTGGCCTGCATTACGCGGACGACAAGATCGACGCGTTCCTGCAGGGCTCGACGCAGTACGACGCACTCGGCCACGTCTGGTACGACGGCGCCCTGTGGAACGGATACTCGGCTGATACCACTGTCGGCGGCCTGGAGAAGGCCAGCGTCGAACCGATTGCCGACCGCGGCGTCGTCGGACGCGCAGTACTTCTCGACATGGCGAAGTTCCGCGGCAAGGACAACCTCGACAAGGCCGAAACCTTCACGCACCATGATCTTTTGGCCTGTGCCGAAGCGCAGGGCGTCACCATCGAGAAGCGTGACATTCTCGTCATCCGCACCAACTTCCTCAAGCTGTTCTTCGACCAGGGCGAAGCCTTCTACGAGGGCTTCTGCGAGCCCGGCTTGATCTACAGCCCCGAACTCGTCCAGTGGTTCCAGGACATGGAGATTCCGAACCTCGTCACCGACACCATTGCAAACGAGGTCACCACCGACCCCGAAAACGGTGTGGCACTGGTTCTCCACAACGCATTGATGCGCAATCTCGGTGTGGTGTTCACCGAGATCTGCGATCTGGAGAAGCTGGCCGCGGACTGCGCGTCCGACGGCCAGTACACGTTCTTGTACGTCGCCGCACCGCTCAAGGTTGCCAAGGCCAGCGGCTCTCCCGTGAATCCGGTTGCCATCAAATGACATACGAGGATCGCCCTTGGTTGGCGTTGTACCGCAACGACGTTCCCCCCGACATCGACGTCGAACAGCCCACAATGCTCGAAATGTTGGCAGCGGCGGTCCGCTCTGATCCGGACGCCACGGCTGTGAAGTACTTCGACGGTCAACTCAGTTTCGCTGAACTGGATCAGCAGAGTGACGCCCTGGCCCGCGCACTACGAGCAGGTGGTCTGGCGAAGGGAGACCGTGTTGCACTCTTCCTGCAGAACGTTCCGCAATTCGTGCTCGCCCTCGCCGGAATCTGGAAAGCCGGCGGCGTCGCAGTCTCAATCAATCCGATGAGCCGTGAACGAGAACTGGGATACCAACTCGAAGATTCCGGAGCAGCGGTTCTGATCGCTCTCGAGGGGCTCTACGAGTCCGTCGGCCGCAACGTCGTCTCCGACTCGCCGGTCAGGCGTGTCATCACCACCTCGGAACTCGAGTACCAAAGCCGCAACGATCCGAGGATTTTCGACGGAATCGTGAAGAAGGACCTCGGTACCGACGATCTCGCGACGCTGATCGACCAGCATCGTCTCGGCGATCCGATCACTACCGACGCTGCACCGGAAGACATTGCGGTACTGACCTATACGTCGGGAACCACAGGTCCGCCGAAGGGAGCGATGACCTCTCACGCGAACATGACCTTCAACGCCCAGGTCTACCGTGACTGGCTGGGGCTCACCCCGAAAGACACGGTTCTCGGCGTAGCACCGCTCTTCCACATCACGGGGTTGATCGGTCACATCGCGGTGTCCGTCCTGGCGAGAATGCCGCTGGTGCTGGCCTATCGCTTCCAGCCCGAGGTGATGCTCGACGCGATTCGTGAGCACCGCCCGACATTCACAGTCGGCGCCATCACTGCGTTCACCGCACTGCTCAACACTCCGGGTTGCGCGCCCGAAGACTTCACCTCCATGCGGTTGCTGTATTCCGGCGGCGCACCCATCTCGCCGACAGCCGCCGAGGCAGTCCGCGCCATGACCGGTGCTGCGCTGCACAACATCTACGGGCTGACCGAGACCACGTCGCCCACTCACGCCGTTCCCGTCGGGGCAGATACCCCCGTCGACCCCACGTCCGGGGCACTGTCCGTCGGCGTTCCAGTACCCAACACCGTGGTCCGCATCGAAGACGAGGGCGGTGCGGTCCTGCCGATCGGAGAGATCGGCGAATTGGTCGTCCGTGGTCCACAGGTGGTGCGCGGTTACTGGAACAAGCCGGAGGAGAGTGCGTCGGCCATTCGCGACGGGTGGTTCCACACCGGCGACGTCGGTTTCATGGACGAAGCCGGCTGGTTCTACGTCGTAGACCGTAAGAAGGACATGATCATCGCGTCCGGCTACAAGGTGTGGCCACGCGAGGTCGAGGACGTTCTTGCCGAGCACCCCGCAGTCCGTGAGGCAGCAGTCGTCGGGATCGCCGACGAATACCGCGGTGAGACGGTGAAGGCGTTTGTCAGCCTCGTCGCGGGGGCGTCCGTCACCCCGGAAGATCTGATCGATCACTGCAAGCAGCGGATGGCGGCGTACAAGTACCCACGCTCCGTGGTGCTGGTGGAGGAACTGCCCAAGACCGTCACGGGCAAGATCTTGCGACGGGAGCTGCGCACGACCTCCTGATCACAGGGCAGCGGGCGGACTTCACGGTCCGCCTGCTGTCTGATCGCGCACAGTTTTAGGTCGACCACGCAATCGGGGTAATGGAACAGTAATATGTGCTGAGTACCCACGGACAAACGGGAGACATCAGTGAGCAAGTTCGGACGTAAGAAGCAGCCCACGCCCAAGAGCTACCAGTGGCTGGCCATGACCCTCATCGCGTTGTCGCTCTCCGTGTCGATCGGGATTGCCGCCAAACCCTCCTGAGCTCCGCGAATCCGAAACTTGTAACCCCGCGTCCATCTGCACATGGGCAAATAGGTGCAATTCGGACGCTTAGCTGTTCTAACTTTCCTTCCGTCGTGTCACCTCGGCACCGACGGAGAGGATCAACTCACCATGCGAAGCTCACGCTTCGGCGTGCTGGCCGCTGCCGGCGCTGTCGGACTCGTGCTTGTCACCAGCAGCGTTCAGTCCATCGCCACGGCGTCACCGTTCGGTTCGCTCGACGCCGGTTCGAGTTCCGGTTCGACAGAGATACCGACCGTCAGCGACGGCGGCTTCACGTCCAAGACGCCCTACACTCCCGGCCAGCGCATCGCCGACTATCAGGCGCCGCCGACCGGATATATCCCGGTGTACACGGAAAGCGTTGCGCGCCATGGCTCCAGAGCACTGTCGAGCCTGAAGTACGACGACCTGAGCCTGCAGCTGTGGGAAATCGCCGAAGCCGAGAACGCATTGACTCCCGTCGGCAAGGAGTTCGGCCCGGCGCTTCGTGATCTCATGGCCGCCAACAAGAAGCTGGGGTACGGCAACCTCAGCGGACTCGGGGTGGCCGAACATCGGCAGCTCGGAGCGCGCGTCACCGAGCGCCTCCCGCAATTGTTCGACGCCATCGCAGCGCAACAGGGCACCATCACTTTGACTTCGTCGGGCGTCGACCGTGCCGTGGACAGCGCCGAGAACTTCGCTCAGGGCCTGACCGGTGCGTTTCCGGCCGTCGCCGGCGATGTTGCGCCGGTGACCACGGATGCCGACCTTCTCTACTTCCACGACTCGGATGCAAACGCCGACTACAAGGACTACGAAGAGTCCGATCCTCGACTGAAAGCCGTCGACGACCAGATCGCCGATCTTCCCCGCACCCGCGAGGTCTCGCGGCACATGATGCTCAGGCTCTACTCGGAGGACTTCGTGAACCGGCTGAGTGCGGGCGAGTTCTCACTCGTCGACCGCGGTAAGGGTTCCAGCACGATCGACAACGAGGTCGACGCCGCGTACATGCTGTACAACACGTACATCATCACTCCGGGCATGGCCGAAGAAGGCAAGTGGAATTTCGAGCGGTTCATCGACTCCGACGACGCTCAGTGGCTCGCGTACACGAACGACGCCGAGGACTTCTACGCCAAGGGTCCTGGCTTCACCGGTGAAGACGTCACCTACCGGATGGCAACCGTCCTGCGCCACGAGTTCCTGCGCGGGTTGCAGGAACACACCGGCGACGCCGCCGTGCCGGGAGCGGACTTCCGATTTGCACACGCAGAAACGATCATCCCCTTCGCTGCGCTCCTGAAACTGCCGGGAAGCACCGTCTCGCAGGCCGAGGGTGATCTCTACACCTACGCGAACAACCCCTGGCGCGGAGCGAATGTCAGCCCGATGGCCGCCAACGTGCAGTGGGACGTCTACGCCGGACCGGACGGTGAGCGGCTGGTCCGAATGCTCTACAACGAGCGTGAGACAGCATTTGCTGCCCCGTGCGCTCCGGTGAGCGCCGGGAGTTTCTTCTACACGCCGGACGAACTCGCCCGCTGCCTACCGGAGATTTCACCGGCGGCCTGAGGGCCGACAACTCGGGATCCAGCCAGCGGTCGACGAGGGCGCGCCCATGCCTGGTGCAACGCCAGCATGCGCGCCTTCTCGTCGTCTTCCATCAACAAGGCGTCGCAGATACGTACGATGACCGGAGCCGAAACACCAACGGACGTACCCTGTTCCAGCCGCTGATAGTGATTGAAACTGATGTCGGCTATCTGCGCGACATCACGCCGACTGAGGCCGTGCATGCGGCGAGCACCCTCGCAGCGCATGCCGACCTTTTCGGGCGCAAGACTGTTTCGTTTTTCGACGAGCATCTGGCTCATCAACTGACGCGCGCTCGACCCGTTCACGTCGCCACCTTTTCCATCCCTGAAATATGCTTTCAACTAACACGTTTCAGAATATGGGATGGGACGGACACGGCGGTATCTCCGAGATGACAGATAATCACGCGATACCGCCAACCCTGTGCCCGTTCAGGCTGTGACGATCAGGGGCCGAAGATCAGGCTATAAACCTGCCGATCGTCGGATTCGACTGGCAGATGGGACTACTGCCCCAATTGATCGAACCGAACGCCGTCGCAACGACATTGCCGACGCCGGTGTTCACCGTCGCAGAGAGATACGGGTACGCCCCTACCAGGTCGACGATTCCGGACTTACCCGTGTCGGTGTTGACCCACGCAACGGTCACCTGACCCGCCGCCGGAATGGGCGCGGCTGCCGGGAACGAATCGAAGCGAATATCGCCCTTGGCGATGGGCGGATTGGACTCTGGTCCGGACTGGCCGGTGAGCCCGGTCAACGAGGCCAGTGACCCCTGATTCGGGCACCCGATGGTGACGGCTGCGCCGCCGAAAGGGTGGGGCGGATCAGCCGAGGCGACTCCGGCGAACATGACGCTCGCGGCAATCGGTAATCCGATGGCCGCAAAAACCCCGGCCGTGCGTGTGACGCTCATAGCTGCTCCTCGGGTCGACAACACTTTCCGGATACCCCTGGTACAACGCCCGAAACGATGGAAAGTCGACTATTCACACCCCTAGACAACGCGTGTTGTCAGAACTACAGTCGGTGGTGCAGCTCACACCTACCTCTGCAGCGCGCAGACCAGTCCCAGGGAGTGTTCAGATGAAGCGCTACGACCTCCGCAGTCGCACGGATCGACTCGATCCCGAAACCGATTACGAAGAGATGTCGCGCATTCTCGCGGCGCAAGAGTTTCCCTGGGACATCAATCAGGCGCTCAGCTTCGCCCTTTTTCGCACGTACGCGGTCCCTTCCATCGGCAAGCTCCTCTTCTCGACGGGCGAGTTCACCGACAAGGTTCAAAAGCGCTACGACGACACCAGCCTGATCCTCGATGCCATCCTCGAGCACGGCCTCAGCAGTACGGAAGGCCGCAAGAGCGTGCGTCGAATGAATCAGATGCACGGTTCTTACGACATCTCCAACGACAACATGCTCTACGTTCTGGCCACCTTTGTCGTCACGCCGGTCAGATGGCTCGACGAGTACGGCTGGCGGAAGATGACCGACAACGAGATCGTCGGGTCGACGAACTATTACCGCCACCTGGGTCGGTACATGAACATCAAGGACACTCCTGACACCTACGAGGGGTTCGTCAAACTTCTCGACGACTATGAGCGCGAACACTTTTCATTCGACTCCGGAGCGCGGGCCGTCGCTGATTCCACCCTCGACCTGATGTGCACCTTCCCGCCCAACAACCTGGCGCCGAAGGCTCTGGTCAAGGGATTCGCGTTCGCCCTCATGGACGACCACCTACTCGACGCCTTCCACTACAAGCACCCGAGCACCGCGATGCGCGTCGTCTCGCGCGGTGCGCTGAAGGTCCGTGCGCGTCTGCTGCGCTTCTTCCCGGTGCGCACGAAGCGGAAATTCGCCCGCGAGCTGCCCAACATCCGCAGCTACCCGAACGGTTACAAGGTCGAAGACCTCGGCACCTTCCCCACGGGATGCCCGGTCAAGCACCTGCAGGCAGACCAGCAGGCCCAAGCGTAGGTGCGTTGGGATACATCAGATTCACGGACGAGTTTGTCTGCGGGACGTTCAGGAGGCGATGGTCATGATTCCGATACCGCCGTACGGACTCGGTGACAGTTGGAAGATCTGGACTCCCTGGCTGGTTCCCATCGTGGAGTGGTGGAACTCCTGGCACCCTGCGCTGGGCTGATCCGTATTTCTCATGCCGGCGCTTGGGAGGAGTCGCGACCAGTACGACGCAGGGTGATCAATTCATGGTTTGTCTCGGCGTCGTGTCGGCGCCCCTCTTCTTCGAAGTCCATCAGCGCATAGAACCTGCGGGCGCGATCGTTGAGGGTGTACACCTCGAGCGTTACCTCGCCGTGCATGGTTGCGGCGTGTTCGACCAACGCCCGACCGACGCCCAACCCTTGCGACGCCGGCGCGACGAACAGTCCCCCGATCTCGGAGCCGATCATTCCCAACAGGCCAACAACTTCGGAGTTGTGCTCAGCCACCCAATTGTCGGCCTGAATCAGATAGACCTCTCGCATCTTCTGCTCCCGTTCGCCCGTTCCCTCACCCGTAAGGAACGGATGGGCTTCACGGGCAGCGCGCGACCACAGGTCGACGACCACATCCTCATCCGAGGGTAGGTAGCGGCGAATGATCAGATCCTGGTTCACAATCCGACCATACCCTCCGGCATCAGAGAGATAGCCGGCGCTGAAAGTGACCAATTCTCGGTTCAACGCACGACGGCCTCGACGTAAACCAGTGGCAACAATTCCATTCGTTGCCACCCCACAATTACTGCCTTGTGCAAGGGTGATCCGATGACTGACGGTGATCCGACAACTGAGCGTGGAAGTCCGGCATCCTGGTGGAAGGTGACAGCGATTGTCACCGCAGTACTTGTCGCTCTCACATGCGGCGTCATCGTGTGGTCCTTCATGCCGCCGGTTGTGTACTTTCCATTCTTTGCGCTCGCCGCCTCGGTATTACTCGGTTTGGGTGGAGTGTGGTTGATACTCAGCCTGATTGGTTGGATGAAGTACAAAACGCTCCGGTTGAGCACGATCGCGCCGGTGATAGTCCTCGTCACCGGCGCGCTCGTGACCTTGTCCGTCCCTTCTCGTGTTGCGTTTGCATTGTCGAAAGATTCGCTCGAAGCAGTGGCCGCGGATTGCCAGAAGTCGTTGGACAACCAAACAATTGGCGTCTACCGGGTCCTGCAGGTCTGGCCCGTCGGCAACGGGTGCCGCTTCCACATCGAGGGCGGTCTGATCGATTCGATCGGATTGGCGTACTTACCCGACGGCGCACCATATCTCGGCAAGCCCCGCCGCGACGGCGAGATCGGATACCAGGAGTTCGACGGCGACTGGTACTCGTTCGTTCAAGCGTTTTAGCGGCGCGCAACTAGTCGACGAGCCTGGCCTTCAGAAGTGCGATCGTGTCCGCAGTGAGTCCGAGACCTTCGGTGAGATAACCGTCGACGGTTCCGTAATCGCTGGCTATCTGCGCGAGTCCAGCTTCCAGGTACGACGCATCGACACCGAGGGCCGGCTCGAGATTGGTCGCTACCTGCGGGCTCAGAGCCTGAGAGATCTGCGCAAGGATCTTCTCGTTGGTCGCCTGAAGGTAGGTGTTGCTCAACAGATAGTCGTCCATGATCGTCTGGGCGGGGACACCCGCGATGGACTGCAACAACATCGCGGTCCAACCCGTGCGGTCCTTGCCTGAAGTGCAATGGAACAACTGCACCCCGTCACCAGCAGCGATGTCCGAGAGAACCTGCTTGAAGCCGGCGCGGCGCACAGGGTCGGTGACAAAACTGCGGTTGGTGTCGACCAAGAACTGCTTGGCCTCTTCCGGCGACTTGATCGTTGTGGCGAGCTGAGTGAGATCCTTGAACTCGATGGGGATGTTCGTGTACGTCACACCGTCCGGGAGCTTGTCCGCGCCACCGATGAACGGGTTGGAGATCTCGGTTGAACCGCGGAGGTCATAGGCGTCGGCAAGTCCGAGGCCGGTGAGCGTCGCCTTGTCTGCATCGCTGGTCGCGGTCAGCGCATTGGACCGGTAGATGACGCCGCGCTTGAGGTGCGAGCCGTCGACGGTGGCGTATCCCCTACCGTCATTGCCGGCGACGTCGCGAAAGTTGGCCACGGAGGCCAAGTTCGGTGTCGGCGCGAGCACAGGATCGAGCGAGCCGAGATCGACCGATCCCGTGTTGAGAGAGCCCAAGTCGAGCGGGATGGCCGTGGCGGGAGCGGCAAACAACAGGCCTCCGGTGACAACAAGTGCGGCGGCCTTCGCAGTGCGAGCGAACAACATTCGTGAGCGTGTGGACATGTGGCAGTGTCTCTCTCTGTGGTTTGGGATTTGCGGTTTGGTGAGCTGGAGTTACGGTGCGACGTCACCGATTCCGGTGAACCCGTATCGCTGATGGGGTCCGATGACTGCTACCTCGAACAGTCCTGTCCCGGTGCGAGTTACGCCGTCTTCTACAAGGGTGAACCGGGCCAAATTATCGACCGGGCACAGCATCTTCTTCCACGGTTCGATGTCCGAAACCTTCTCTCGCAGGCCCTGAACCACCAGTTCTCCCTGCCACATCCCGTGGCGCCAATCCTGCTCGAGTCCGTAGCCCGTACCGACACCGATGTAGTTGGGCAGAATCGGTTCGCAGGTTATCTCCAGGATGTGGTCGGATTCGCCTGGTGCACCGGGACGCCGGAAGTACAGAGTTCCGCTCTTCACTTCGCGGGTGCCGGAAATGAAGGTGAGCTGGTGGTCCGGTCGACCCAACCACTCCGGCTCGCGCGAACGATCCGCCCAGACGCGTGTCGCATCCTCCAGAATTCGGCGTCCCTGCTGATCCTCTTGAACGACCGTGACGACGGTGAAGTCCCCGAATTGCATGATCGAGTAGATCCAGAAGAAGTTCTGACTACCGGCGATCGGCGGATCCGCCTTGCGTCCAGGAGGTTCCGCCTCGCCGACCGGTCGAACACCCCAGGATCGATCGCGATTACCCCGCCACGTCTCCGGGGTGACCGGGATGACGTCGCCGTCGACGGTCAGGGATCCGGACCATGTTCCGGTTTGCACGAATCGTTGCGTGTCGAAGGTGACTCGTTCGAGCTGGCGATGGAAATGTCTGGCCTCGAGATTGGCGGGGCCGTCGGACTCGAAGGTGAGGTCGAAGCTCAGGTCCGGCGCTTCGGGACTCGGGTCCAACACCACCCGCAGACGGTGCAGACCCTCGATGATCTCGATCCTCAACGGGCCTACTGACAGGTCCATACGATCGTCACCCAAGGCGCGGGATGCCCGGAAGACGATATGGTCGTCGCCGCGCCGAAGAACCGCAAAGCCGTCGCACACACCAAGATTGGGGTACTGACCGAGACCGATGATGAGAAACAGCGGCTCGCTGTCGCCGTCGACGCCAGCATGGCAGTTGAAGTAGTAGCGGTCGTAGAAGTTTCGATCCGAGGTGCCCACGTGGCGGATAGTCTCGGCGATCTGATGTACCGGGTAGTCGTCGAGCGGGGACAGTGTCATCGTGCATCTCCTGTAGCGAGCGATTCCCAATAGGTGCCGTCGAGCATGGCTTCGAGTGTCTTGTGGTGCAGGATCATCTCGTCCGGGTTGTCGGGGAGTTCGGCCTGACCGAAAGCCACTGCGCGACTTTGGACTCGGAACATGATCACCGCATGCCGCAGCGCGGCGTACACGATGTAGAAATCTAGATCCGCAACCTGGTGGCCGGAAAGCGAGCCGTAGGCCTCTGCCACGGCCTCGCGACGAAGGAAGTCCGGCATTCCGGGGAGGCCGGCCATGGCAGCGAGATCCTCGAAGAACCTGTGCTGGAAGATCATCCAGCCGAGGTCCAGCTCACGCGGCCCCAGTGTGGCCATCTCCCAGTCGAGGACCGCCGCTGGTTCGAAGTCGCGGTAGATGACATTTCCGATCCGCGAGTCACCCCAGCAGAGCACTGCGGAACCGGCATCGACGGGAAAGTTCGCTTCGATCCAGTCGAAGCCGCGCTCGATCAACGGAGATCCTGGTCCGTCGGCTGTTGCCCACTCGTAATAGCGTCGCTGGTCCTCGAGGTGCGCGCGAAGTGCTTCTGCCCCAGTCGGTTCGGTACCATCGCGGCACAACTCGGGGAGAGCCAGGTGTGGATCGGCCATAGTGTGCAACTCCGCCAGCACTCGGACCGAGGACTGCTGGAGCCGAGAACAGTCGTCCGCTGAAGCCTCCGAGAGCCAGGATCCGAACGTGTACGGCATGACGTCTGGCGGGATTTCGCCCTCGCGCCGTTCCATCACGAAGAACTCGCCGCCGAGCGCGTCCGGGTTGCTCTCGGACCAGTACACGCGCGGGATCGGCACCGACGTATGAGCTGCGACGGCGCTCATGACCCGAAACTGCTGGTCCAGGTTGTACGACGGGAAGATCGGCACCGCACTGTCTCGCGGAGCGATACGGGCGACCAGGCGATGCTCGGCTCGAATCCCGTCCTCGATCCACGTTGCATCGAACAGCACGGTCTCGTTGGACATGCCGTTCGCGGCGGGCACCTCGACCGAGGTCACGGAAGGTTTCGAGCCTCGCCACAGCACGCTCGCGAGCCAGCCTTCGAGGCTGCGTCGCATCTCTGCCGGGTCGTTGCGGGATTCGCCGGGCCTGGCGAATTCGGCGTAGTCGGGATCTCCGCCTGAGGTTTCTGTTTCGGTTCGAAGGTTCATCACCACTCCTCGTGGTTCGGTGGCGCCGATGCGCACGTGCCGATAGTCGATACAATATGTATCGACTAAAGCCGTGACAGAATGTAACGGCCATCACAGCGATACCGCAAGGGATTTGCCCAAAATGTCCAAAGATTCCGAAACTCAGCACCGCCTGGGCCCGCAGCGAAACCCTGCAATCGACGACGCAGTACTGGACGCGACCAGGCAACTGTTGGAGGAAAAGGGGTACGCCGGCACATCCATCGACGCCATCGCGACGCGCGCGGGAGTCGGGCGTCCAGCCATCTACCGTCGGTGGCCGTCGAAGGCACACATCGTCAACGACGCGATCTACCCCGTGCTCGACGTCGAACAAGGCGCGGACATCGACACCGAACTCGGCGCCGAGGGCACGATCGCGGATCAGATTCGCGCGCTTGTGCAGGGCGCGGTGGCACTGTTCGCCGCTCCCGCCACCCGGGCCGCGGCGCCCGGACTGATGAGCGAAGTGCGCACAAACGCGGAATTACGCGACGTTCTCGTGGTGCGGCAACTGGCCGGAGTCCGCGTCGAGCTGAACCGTCGACTGGAAGCGGCGAGGGAGCGCGGCGACATCCGAAGTGGCGTCGACGCCGACGCTCTCCTCGACATCATGGCGGGCGCGGCTATCTTCGCGCTGTCGGTTCGTGACGTCTCGGACCCGGGACCGTTTGCCGATTCTCTTGCCGACATAGTGCTGAACGGCATACTCCCCGACGACAACTAGGCCCGAACCCTGCCGACTATCCTGTGGGGCATGACCGAGCCTGTAGCGACCGCTGACCTTGCCGACGAGATCGGACCCGACATCCGTAGCTGCGACACGCAGTTCACCCAGTTCGGTGGACGTGAAGTGTTTGCCGGCCCCATCACGACCATCAAGTGCTTCCAGGACAACCTGCTCGTGAAGCAGACCCTCAGCGAACCGGGCAACGGTGGAGTCCTCGTCGTCGACGGTGACGCGAGCATCCACACCGCCCTGGTCGGCGACATCATCGCCGGCCGCGGCGTCGACAACGGCTGGGCCGGCGTCATCGTCAACGGAGCTGTCCGCGACTCGGCGATCCTGCGCACCCTCGACATCGGCGTCAAGGCACTGGGTACCAACCCGCGCAAGAGCACTCAGACTGGTTCGGGCGAGAAGAACGTGCCGATCGAAATCGGCGGCGTCACCTTCAACCCCGGCGAGATCGTCTACAGCGACCAGGACGGCGTCGTCGTTCGCGAAAGCTAGTCAGAAGTCGCGGGATCAGGCGGGGGCTTCCACTTTGGCGGCCATCCCGCCGATCTCGACGACATCGCCGTCACGAAGCTGGCGGCCCCGACGATCTTCGACCTCACCGTTGACCGAAACCATGCCGTCGGCGATCACTTCCTTGGCCTCCGCGCCCGATTCGATGAGGTTCGCGAGCTTGAGAAACTGACCGAGCCGAATCATTTCGTCGCGGATGGGTACTGCTGGAATGTTGTCGGTCATGTCAATCATCTTCCTCCTCCCACAAAACTGGACACGACAGACCACACTTAGCGTGAGGATCTGATCGACCGGTAGGAGAGGAAGCTCGATGGCACCATTGACCGAGGTATCGGACACCACTGCAGAGTTGGTGGAATCGCCACCCGAAAATCCGCGCCAGGCACGTCGATTCCGCAAAGGGCGGTTCAGCCAGGTTCCCCATATCTCGGGATTGATCCTCGGAGTCTTCTCCGTACTGGTGTTCCTGTGGAGCATCTCGCCGGTTCTGCGGCACATCCTCCGCGTCCCACGCGAATACATCGACAGCTACTACTTCGACGCACCGGATACGAGCCTGTCGTGGGCGCTCGTCGTCGCCCTGCTCGCCGCAGCCCTCGCGAGTCGCAAGCGCATCGCCTGGTGGCTGCTGACGATCTACCTCGCGCTGATCACACTCACCAACATCGCCTCCACGATCGTCGACAAGAACCCGAACAACGCCGTCGCCGCTGTCGTTTTGCTTGTCGTGATCGGAATCCTCATCGCCGCGAGGCCCGAGTTCTACACACGCGTACGACGCGGCGCCGGTTGGAAAGCGCTCGGCGTACTGATCGGCGGCATGGCTGTCGCGACCGTGATCGGTTGGGGCCTTGTCGAACTCTTCCCGGGCGACCTGCCGCAGAACCAGCGATTCCTCTGGGCCCTGAACCGCGTCACCGCTGCGGCTTCGGTCGACAACGAGGTGTTCGACGGCCATCCACGCGTCTTCGTCAACACGGTCCTCGGTCTCCTCGGCGCCATCGCACTACTCGCCGCAGTTATGACGCTCTTCCGCGCGCAACGCTCCAACAACGCCCTCACCGGCAACGACGAGTCCGCGATCCGCGGGTTGATCCAGAACTTCGGCGCCGACGACTCCCTCGCTTACTTCGCCACCCGCCGCGACAAGGCCGTCATCTTCGCGCCGAGCGGCAAGGCCGCGATCACCTACCGCGTCGAAATCGGCGTCTGCCTCGCCAGTGGTGATCCCATCGGCGATCCCGAAGCGTGGCCGCACGCCATCGAAGCGTGGCAGGACCTGGCCTCGCAGTACGGCTGGGCGACAGCCGTCATGGGCGCCAGCGAAACCGGGGCGACGGCGTACAAGAAGGCAGGCTTGAGCGTCCTGCAACTCGGCGACGAAGCGATCCTGCGCACCCGCGAGTTCAACCTCAACGGACGCGACATGCGCCCGGTACGCCAGGCCGTCACCCGCGTCAGGCGCCACGGCGTCACCGTGCGGATGCGACGCCATCGCGACATCCCGCCCGAGGACATGGCGGCCGTCATCATCCGCGCGGACGACTGGCGTGACACCGACACCGAGCGCGGCTTCTCCATGGCACTCGGCCGACTGGGCGATCACCTCGACGGCGACTGCCTCCTCGTCGAAGCCGTCATGGGCGAAGGCACGGAGGACGAAAGCGTCGTCGGCATGCTTTCGCTCGTGCCGTGGGGACCGAACGGCGTTTCGCTCGATCTGATGCGTCGCAAGCCGACGGCACCCAACGGAGTCGTCGAACTGATGGTCTCGGAGTTGGCCACACGTTCCGACGAGATCGGCGTCGTGCGGGTCTCGCTCAACTTCGCCGTCTTCCGCTCGGTGTTCGAGGAAGGTTCGCGCATCGGCGCCGGGCCGATCCTCCGTATCTGGCGCTCGGTGCTCGTCTTCTTCTCCCGCTGGTGGCAGCTCGAAGCGCTGTACCGCTCCAACGTGAAGTACCAGCCGGATTGGGAGCCGCGCTTCCTCTGCTTCGAGGACAACCGTGAGCTGCCGCGCGTCGGATTCGCGTCGGCCATCGCCGAAGGCTTTGTGGTTCTGCCCAGTTTCGGACGCAAGTCGAGCCAGGTCGTCAAGCACACCGGAACACATGCGGCGGTGCCGGCAGCTCTGGTGACTTCCGAAGGGCTGCACGCCGACGGCAGTCCGCCGGACTCGGCGCCGTCGTTCACCACCAACGGTCCGCGTCGACCCGAGCAGGTTCGGGTGCGCATGAACAAGCTCGCGCAACTCGCCGACGAAGGGATCGCCGCCTACCCCGTCGCCTATCCGCCGACGCATACGATTGCCGCCGCAGCGAAGTCGCCGGAGGGCACCCGCGTACGCATCGCGGGACGCCTGCTGAGGGTTCGCGACTACGGCGGAGTCGTGTTCACGGACGTGCGCGACTGGTCCGGCGACATCCAGGTTCTGGTCGACCAGGACAACGTCGGCCGGGAGAAGTTGGCGGAGTTCGCTGCCGAGTTCGATCTCGGTGACCTGATCGAAGTGAGTGGAACCATCGGGCGTAGCCGCAAGGGCGAGCTGTCGCTCATCGCCGTCGAGTGGCGCATGAACGGCAAGTGCCTGCACCCGCTGCCGGACAAGTGGAAGGGCCTCTCGGATCCCGAGACCCGAGTCCGCCAGCGGTACCTCGACATCGCCCTCAACCCGAAGGCCCGCGAACTGCTCGAGGCTCGAAGCGCCGTCGTGAAGTCTCTGCGCGATTCACTCGGTGGTCGCGGATACCTCGAAGTCGAGACCCCGATCCTGCAGCAGGTGCACGGCGGCGCGAACGCCGCTCCGTTCCTGACACACATCAACGCGTACAACCTCGACCTCTATCTCCGCATCGCACCCGAGCTGTACCTGAAGCGGTTGTGCGTCGCGGGTATGGAGAAGGTGTTCGAGATCGGCCGCGTGTTCCGTAACGAGGGCGTCGACTTCAAACACAATCCCGAATTCACGATCCTCGAGGCCTACGAGGCGCACAGCGACTACGAGGGCATGATGCGGATGTGCCGCGAGCTAATCCAGGCGGCGGCCGTCGCAGCGTTCGGGCGCGAAATCATCATGCGACCCGGCCCGGACGGCGAATTGGTCGAGGTCGACATCTCCGGCGAGTGGCCGGTGAAGACGATGCACGGCGCCGTCGCCGAAAAGCTTGGTGTCGACGTCTCCCCCGAGACGAGTCTCGAAGACCTGCAGAAGCTGTGCGACGCCAACGAGATCCCGTACCAGTCCAGCTGGGATACCGGCGCCATCGCGCAGGAGATGTACGAGCACCTGGTCGAGGACTACACGGAGTTCCCCACGTTCTACACGAACTTCCCCACCTCGATGTCGCCGCTCACCCGGCCGCATCGCAGCATCCCCGGCGTTGCCGAGAAGTGGGACCTCGTCGCATGGGGTGTCGAACTGGGAACCGCGTACAGCGAGTTGACCGACCCCGTGGATCAGCGCAACCGGCTCACCGAGCAGTCGATGCTTGCGGCCGGCGGTGATCCAGAAGCAATGGAATTGGACGAGGACTTCCTTCAAGCCCTCGAACACGCGATGCCGCCGACGGGTGGTCTCGGGATGGGCGTCGACCGAATCGTCATGCTGATCACGGGTGGCAGCATCCGCGAGACGCTGGCCTTCCCCCTCGCGAAACCGCGTCAGTAGTCCGGATTCTCACGTGCCGGAATTGTTCCACGTGAAACCACCGGGCGAGATCTTGCAGGTCGGCGAGAGCCGACTGCATGTTCTTGCCGAGGGCGACGGCCCCGTCGTCGTCCTGTGCGGCGGACTGGCGGGCAACTGGTTCGACTGGGATGACTGCGCGCGTCATCTCCAGTCGGACCACACCGTCGTCCGCTTCGATCGCCCGGGCTTCGGACTCAGCGAGCCGTCTTCCGACGTGCCGACCGTCCGCGGCGAAGCTCAGCGGATCCGCGACGTGCTCGACACTCTGGGACTGACTGGTCCGGCCGTCGTCGTCGGCCACTCCATCGCCGGCTTCTACGCCGAAGGCTTCGCGCGACTGTTCCCCGATCGGGTGGCGGGGATGCTGCTCCTCGATTCCAGTGCCGAGAAAGAACCGAAACGTCTTTTCCCCCGTGACCTGCTGCTCATCGCCTCCCGGGCCGCCGCGGCTTCGTTCAGCACCACCGGGCTCCAACGACTCCTCGGCACCACGACGCGCAAGATCCTCAACCAGTCCGTGCCGCCGAGCGGGTCGTCCGAAGCCACCCTCGAATGGGTCAGGAAGATCTACCGCGAACCTCATTATCTGGAGGCGGCGATGATCGAATACGTCGCGTACACCGATATGGCGCTGGAGCTCACCGCTTTACGACGCTCGAGCAAGCACCCACTGCCCGACATCGACCTCAGCGTCGTCGCTGCACACACTGGCCACACCACTCCCTGGTCCATCGCCTGGATGGCAAAGCAGCAGAAACTCGCCACCTACCTCGGCGGGAGTTTTCACGTCCTGCGCCCGGCGCATCACCACGCGATGATCGATCAGCCCGAGGAGTTGGCGAACTTGATTCGGCGCCTCACGCAGCCGAACCCTCGGGAATGACACTTCAACGTACAACTCGGACAGTAGCCGGATCATTGCTAGGCTCGGACAGCTTCTGCTTTCTACGACAGGCTGGCCATGGATCGTTCGACAACCCGGGTGCGCTCGTCGCTGATCTTCGTCGCCATACTCGTTGTCGCACTCGCCGGCATCGCCGCCCGTCCGCCCGGGTTTCTGTCGACCTTCTGGCCCGCCAACGCGATCCTTCTGGGCATTCTCCTTCGTAACCCACGCTCGTTTGCGCCGATCGGACTCGCTGTCGGCGGCGCCGCGCTGCTGACGGCGGATCTTGCGACCGGAAGCCCCGTGCAGAGGGCCTTCGAACTGAATGCGATCAATCTGGTCGGCGTCACGACAGGATTGATCGCCGCGAACTTGCTCGGCTGTTTTCCGCGGCGGATCTCCGAGACGAAGTACACGACCAGAATCTTCGTCGTCTCGGTTCTGGCGTCGTTCACGGCTGGGTCCGCCAGCGCGCTGCGCACTCAACTCCACGAAGGAAGCGGTGCGGGAACGGAATTGGTGGGTTGGTTCTTCGCCGACCTGTGCACCTATCTGATCGTGCTGCCCATCCTTCTTTCCGCACCTCCGTTCGACCACGTCCGTCGTACGTTCGGGCCGTCCGTGCGGCAGAATCTGCGACTTCGACGGGTCGCCCAGATCCTTCTGCCGCTGGCAGCCCTCCTCGCCTGCCTCCCGCTGGCCCTCGAAGTGCAGGGAGCCCTCGCATTGCTGCTTCCGATGCCGGCACTCTTGTGGTGCGCGATGCGCGTCTCGCTGTTCAGCACTTCGCTCCTCGCGGCTGGGTGGAGCGCGTGGGCGCTGATCATGGCGGGCCAGGGGCAGTTGGCCCTGGCCGATCCGGTTCATCTGCTCAGCGAAGGTGTGACCACCAGAATCTCCGTCATCTTGATGGCGCTCTCCCCCATCGCCGTAGCCGTCGCCACGGGCGCACAACGACGCGCTGAACGTGAACTCCAACGCATCGCCGAATGCGACGCCCTGACCGGAACGCTGAGCCGACATGCGTTCTGGACCCAGTCGCAGGAACTCCTCGACACCCAACACACAGCGCGAAAATCGATCGCCGTCATGATGCTCGATCTCGACCACTTCAAATCGATCAACGACAACCTCGGCCACCTCACCGGAGATTCGGTCCTCGAACAATTCGGAAACACCCTCCTCGCCACTACCGAAGGACTGGGACTGTCCGGTCGACTTGGCGGTGAGGAATTTGCCGTCGCCGCGGCCGACTGCACATTCGAGGAAGCAATTGCCCTGGCAGAACGCATCAGACAGAGGCAGGAGGCGCACTCCCGATCCATCCGCGGCTTCGCCGGAACGGTCAGTATCGGAGTCGCCTGGGTAGATCAGGCCATGGCCGAGATGGACGCTCTGCTCGACATCGCCGACACCGCCATGTACCAGGCGAAACGCGAAGGCCGAAACCTCGTGGTGGCCGTCGATCTGTACATGGCAAGGTGACGTGGGTGCAACTACTCCTGATCCGACACGCGCTCCCCGAACTCGCCGAGGTCACCGAAGGCTTCGCCGATCCCTCACTGACCGACGCCGGTCGCGTGCAGGCACTTCGGCTGCCTGCGGCATTGGCCCCCTACCGGATCACTGGGCTCTTCAGTAGCCCGCAGAAGCGCGCACTCGAGACCGCGGACCCGGTAGCGCAGGCATTGGATCTTCCGGTCAACCAGCTCGAGGGTCTGGCGGAGTACGACTACGAGCAGCCCCACTACATCCCGATGCACGAGGTCTTGGAACGCGCACCGGAAACGTATGCGCGTATCAAGGCCGGATGGCTACCCGAGTCGGTGGACGGCGACACTTTTCGTGCGCGAGTCCTCGGTGCGATCGACGACGTCGTAGCCGCAACCGACAACAACGCCACCGTGGCGATCTTCTGCCACGGCGGCGTCATCAATATCGTTCTGCAGGAACTACTCGGGCTGGAGCGTCCGTTGACCTTCCCGATCGAGTACGTGTCCGTCACGCGAATTCTTGTTTCCCGGGACGGAAGCCGCAGGGTCGGGTCGATCAACGAAACCGGTCACGTACGCAACATGCTTCGCGTGTAGTCACACGTTGTGGCACGCCACCTGATGACCGCCCTGGACGAGACGAAGTTCGGGAACTTCCTCGGCGCAGAGATCCGTGGCCAGCGGGCACCGAGTACGGAACCGGCAGCCGCTGGGCGGATTGAGCGGCGACGGCAGTTCGATGACCTTCTGCTCGACGTTCTGCGCTGCGGTGACGGTGGCATCAGGATCGGGAATCGACGACAGCAGTAGCTGCGTGTACGGGTGCAGCGCGCGGTTCTGCATGTCTTCTGCGGGAACGATTTCGCAGACGCGGCCCAAGTACATGATCATCACGCGGTCACTGATGTTCTTGACGACGGCCATGTTGTGCGCGATGAACAGCAAAGACAGCCCGTGACGCTTCTTCGCATCCTCGAGCAGGTTCAGAATCTGCGCCTGCACGGAGACGTCGAGGCTCGAGACCGGCTCGTCACAGATCAGGACCTTGGGGTCGAGCATCAATGCACGGGCGATGCACACACGCTGGCACTGTCCGCCCGAGAGTTCGCGCGGGGTTCGGTCCCACACCATGTCCGCGTCCAACCCGACCTCGGCAAGAACCTCGCGTGCCCGAGCTTCGATGGCGGCCTTGTCTTTTCCGCCCCAGATCGACGGACCCTCGGTGATGAGAGCCTTGACCTTGCGACGAGGGTTCAGGGAGGAGATCGGGTCCTGGAAGATCATCTGCAACTGAGTGCGACTGCGACGCAGTTCTTCCGCGCCCAGTGCCGTCATTTCCGTCTCTCCGAGGCGAATGGAGCCCGACGTCGGTGAGGGCAACTGCATGATCGCCCGGCCCGCTGTGGACTTGCCACAGCCGGATTCACCGACAACGCCCAATGTTTCACCCGGAGCGACGGTGAAGCTGATCCCGGACACGGCATGAACGGTCTGCCCCTTGCCGACGTTGAATTCGACAACCAGGTCCTCGACCGTCAGGGCCGCGTCCACCGTCTCGGGCTTTCTGGTTTCGGTTGCTGCAGTCATCAGACCATCTCCTTCACCGCGAGCGTCAGGCCCGCTGCGGTAGTGCCGCCCTTCTCGTTGGCGACCAATGCCGTTGTGCCTTCAGGGGTGTCGACCGGGTAGTGGCACGCGAACGTGTGACTTTCGGTTGTGTTGTCTCCCAGACCACCGGGAGCCAGAGCCGGTTCGCCGGTCAGGCAGTCGTCCTGGGCGTACCGGCAGCGAGCGGCGAAGCGGCAGCCGGTGATCGGCTTCGTCATGTCCGGCAGTCCACCCGGAATTGTCTGCAGCACTGTGTGCGTCGGCGATTCGAGTCGCGGAATCGCGGCCATCAGCGCTTCGGTGTACGGGTGGCGTGGACGAGTGAACAACTCTTCGGTGGCCGACGTTTCCACGACGGACCCGGCGTACATGACGGCGACGCGATCCGATCGTCCCGAGACCACACCGAGGTCGTGGCTGATCAGGATGACGGCCATGTTGAGCTTGTCGTTGAGCGAGGCGAGCAGGTCGAGGATCTGCTTCTGCACGGTCACGTCGAGAGCTGTGGTCGGCTCGTCCGCGATCAGCAGTTTCGGCTCGCAGGCCAGGGCCATCGCGATGACCACACGCTGACGCATACCGCCCGAAAGTTCGTGGGGGTACTGATCGAGCCGACGCTTGGGCTCGGGGATACCCACCATCGACAGGAGTTCCGCAGCGCGATCGCGGGCCGCGTCCTTCTTCAGACCCAGGTGGAACTTCAAGGATTCGGTGATGTGGGTACCGATGCGCTTGAACGGATTGAGCGAGGTCATCGGATCCTGGAAGACCATGGCGATCTCGGGTCCCCAGAAGTGCTTCATCTCCGACTTCTTCATGGTCGACATGTCGCGGCCGGCAAACGTCACCGTCCCGCTGATGTCCAGAGCCGGACCCTTCTGCAGCAGACCCATGATGGTGCGTCCGAGAACCGACTTGCCGGAACCGGATTCACCCACGATACCGAGAGTTTCACCGGCGGAAACGTGGATCGAGACACCGTCGACTGCTCGCAACTGGCCACGCGGAGTGGCGAATACGGTCCTGATGTTGTCCGCCTGCAGTAGCGGAACGCCGTTCTGAACTGAAGTGGTCACAGCTTACTCCGATACTTCTCGCCGATGAGGTTGAAGGAGAACACCGTCAGGAAGAGGAAGACGCCGGGAACCAGAACGATGAACGGATGCTTCTCCACGATCCCGCCCTGGCCTTCCGCAATCATGTTGCCCCAGGTCGGATCAGGTTGTGCGATACCGAGTCCGAGGAAGCTGAGTGATGCTTCCGCGACAATCAGGCCGGAGACGGCCACCAGGCCGAGCGCGGCGACCGGAACGAGGACGTTGGGAACCAACTCGCGCCAGATGACGCGCCATTTGGTGGCGCCCATGGCCCGCGCGGCAAGCACGAACTCCCGTTGGGCGACGACGATGGTGTTGGCCCTGGCGATTCGAACCATGCTGGGAATGCAGAGAATCGAGAGTGCGAGGGTGATGTTGCGCAGGTTCGACGTGAGCACCGCGGCCAGTGCGATCAACAGCACCAGAGAAGGAATGGCCAGCAGCGAGTTGGTCAGGATTCCGACGACTGCGTCGACCTTGCCGCGGAAGTAACCGGCCATGACGCCGATGGTGCCGCCGATGATCATGCCGATCAGTACGGCGCAGATGGCCACGGTCAAGGATGCCCTGGCACCGAACAAAGCGCGGGCAAGCAGGTCGAGACCGAAGTTGTTGGTACCCAACGGGTGATCGGAGAGCAAGCTCGGCGAGGCGAAGCCCGGCTCGGCCAAGGTCTTGACCGTGTCCTTGTACTCACCGAGCGGCAGCAGCGGTGCGAAGATCGCGGCCAGGATCAGCGCGGCCAGCCAGATGCATGCCAACCAGTACGAGAGATCGAACTGACTGCCCCACTTGGACGTACCGAGCTTGCCGAGACCCTTGAAGAGGAAAACCAGGGCAACGAGCGCGAGCACGATGCGGACGGTCATCATGATGGCCGAACCGAAGAGTGCGGTGCCGAGCAGCGCAACGCCGATCACCGTGAGAATCGATCCGATCAGGACCAGATTCTTGGGCTGTTCCAACGTCTCGACGGGACCGGGAGCCAGCAGGACTGTCTGCTGCCGGTATGTCATCACCTCGGACGGGGCCGGCGACGGGGCCGCTCCGTCTGGCGTCACTTCAGACATGGACACGACGACTCCTCGGGTCAAGATAGGTGTACAGAACATCGATCGCACTGTTGACGAGGACGTAGATGACCGCGATCACGACCACCGCGCCAAGCAGCATCGGCGAATCACCTTGCTGCGCTGCGCGGACGATGAGCGTGCCCATTCCGGGCAACGAGAACAGCGTCTCGACGATCACGGTGCTGCCGATCATGCCGCCGAGAGCCAGACCCATCATCGTGATGAGCGAGAACGACGACGGTCGGAGCGCGTCACTGAAAAGCACTCGCAGCGTGGGCATTCCCTTCGCCTTCGAAGCGAGGATGTAATCCTCACGGAGCGTCGTCACCAGATCGGATCGGAGAACGCGAGTGAACATCGCCATCTCGAGGAGGCTGATGGTGATAGCCGGGAGTATTGCGTGTGAGAGGTTTCCGGAGAGGCTGTCCCCGATGCGCACCCACTGTGATCGCGGGAACCAGCCGAGCCAATTGACGGTGACCATGATCAGCAACAGACCGGCGAGGAAGCTCGGGACGGAAAGAACACCGAACGTCGCGGCGCTGATGACGCGGTCGATGACGCCGCCTTCGTGGTGCGCCGACCAGAGTGCGAGCGGCACGGCGACGACGAGTGCGATGACCAGACCCATCACGGCCAACTGAACGCTGACGGGCAGTGCCGAGCCGATCGAAGTCAGAACGTCCTGCTGCGGGGGAACAAGCGAATTACCGAGGTCGCCCTGGAGAGCGCTGGTCAGCCAGTCCCAATAGCGAACCAGGAGTGGATCGTTGAGCCCGAGCTGCTGCCGAACTTCCTCGTACTCGGCGGGCGTTCGGCCTTCACCTAGAACGGAGACAGCAGGATCGCCGGGGATCAGTGATGCCAGCACGAAGGTTCCGAAGCTGACGATCAGGATCACAATGACGAGCTGGCCCAATTTCTTACCTATTGCGCCGATGTTCATCGATTTCGTCTCCTTCGGACAGCGAGCTCGCAATACACAGCAGTTCCTCTGATTTCAGGTCTTGGTTCAAGCTCTCCAGGACTTCAGGCTCTCTAGGACTTCCAAGCTCCGTCGAAGAGCACGATTCCGTCGAGACTCTGCTCGAGACCGTGAACGTTCTGGTTCCAGACGTCGAGTGCGGCGACGTTGCCCCACACCTGCCACGGGACGGTCTCGTTGGCGCGTTCCTGAATCTGTGCCAGGACTGCCTTCTTGTCGTCGTCGGTGGTTGCGACGCCCAACTTGTCCAGGAGAGCGTCCATTTCGGCGTCGGAGTAGCCGGTGGCGTTGTTACGGCCGCCGGACTTGATGCCCGTGTACAGGCGCTCGTAGGGATCGGCCTCGGCGAGGCTCAGTGCTGCGGTGCTCATGTCGTAGTCGTGATCGGCATACATCCGCTTGACCAGATCACCTGCACCGGTGACGTATTCGATCTGAGCGTCGAATCCGACAGCGTTGAGCATTGCCTGGATGGCCAGAGCCGTTGCCTGGGCGGACGGTTCCTGGATGGAGAGGAAGGTGATCTTTCCGTCGTAGCCGTCGGCCTTGGCCTGATCGAGCAGTTCCTTCGCCTTGGCGGGATCGACGCCGATCGGTGCGACGTCGTTGTGCCAGCGCGAGGTGTCCTGGAAGATCTCCTGGCCGGGCAGTCCCTTGCCGTTGTTGACGCGGGTGTTGAGCGTCTCCGGATCGACGGCAAGCGCCATCGCCTGGCGGACACGAACATCCGAGCCCGGGCGACCCGGGGCCATGTTCACGTTCGCGATGTAACCGAGCGACGGGATGTCGACGAAGCCGGGGTAACCCGACTCGATCAGATCCAGGATCGGGGTGAGCGTACGCATGTACGCGGCGTCGATGCCGCCCGTCTTGAGGGCTTCAGCGGTGGGCTGAGCGCCGACGATGCTGATCAGCTTGAGCTTGTCGATGTTCGGCGCGCCGTCGTAGTAGTCGGGGCGAGCAGCCAACAGCAGTTCCTCGTTGGGAGCGAACTTCTCGAGGGTGAAGGCGCCGGCACCGATCGGGGTGAACTGGTCACCCTGCTGCGCGCTCGGGGCGACGATCATGCCGGGTCCGGTAGCGAGCATCGACTGGATGCCGGTCCACGGATCAACGAGGTTGAAGACGACGGTCGTCGCGTCAGGGGTGTCGATCGAGGCAACCTTGGAAGCCCACAGGCTCGACTGCGGTCCCTTGTTGGTGACGTAGCGGTTGATGCTGTCCGCCACTGCCTTGGAATCGAAAGCTGTTCCGTCGCTGAATTTCACACCGTCGCGGAGCTTCAGCGTCCAGGTCTTGCTGTCCGAACTCGCTTCGAGCGACTGGGCGAGCTTGGGCTCGAACTTCTGCCCGATGGGGTCGTAGCGCATGAGCACGTCGTAGATGGCGCTGAGCTCGCTGCCACCGGTGGCGCCGGCAACCTGAGCCTTCGCGGGATCGAGAGTCGTGACCGCCGAGTAGCCGCTGAACGTCAGCGTGCCGCCCTTGGTGGGAGTGCCGGGGTCGGCCTGCTCGTTGACCATGCCGATCTTCAGCGAGGAACCGGAATCAGCAGATTCGCCGCCGCCATTGCTCGAGCCGTTGTCGGCGCACGACGCCAGGAACATACTTGCGGTGATCGCCAGCGCAGCCGCAGCCAATCTGCGACTTCCGCGGCGGGAACTACGACTCATTCGAATGCCTCCAAGGCGGGGTAAGACCGTGACGTGATGTTGAACACGAAACAGTCTGTGACGGGAGGCACAGAAAATTGGATCGAGTCTCGCTCAGTGGAATCGGTTAAGTTGCAGGCCTCAACGGCCAGGTAAACCGACCCTGGCCAGCGATTACCCTCACCGACATCAGACCAGCCGGTCTAGTCCCGGTCGAGCGTGGCTTCCTCGAGATCGAGCTCTCGAAGTACCTTGCGAAGAACCTCGTCGTCGATCCGGCCGGCATCGCGCTCGGCGATGAACACACCTCGCTCGGCATCGATCATCTCGAGGCGCAGCGAGCGGAAGGCGTTCGACGGGCTCTCCCCCAGATCCTCGTCGCTGCGTCCCAGTCGCTCCCACGCCGAGTTCGCGCGGTGGGTGTTCCAGCTCCGCAAAATGTCTGCGGCACGATTCCGAACCTGAGGGACGTCGTCGGCGTCGGCTCCGACCAATTCGTCCAGACGCGCTGCAGCGGCGCGCGCAGCCTTGTCCTGAGCCGCCGCCTCGGCGCGTGCGTCGGACTGCTCCTCGTCTCCTTGCACACCGAGGACGCGGATGACCCACGGCAACGTCAGGCCGTGCAGCAGCAGCGTGCCGACCACGACGACAAACGTCAGGAACAGGATCAGCGAACGGCCCGGGAAGTCTTCACCACTGTTGACCGTCAACGGAATGGCGAAGGCAGCAGCCAGCGACACGACCCCTCGCATACCTGCCCACGACACGACGAACACTGCCCGCGCCGAAATCTCCGGCTCCCTCGCTCGGATACGGGGCGACAGCCAACGCGGTACGTACGTGAACGGGAACACCCAGGCGATCCGCACCACCACGACGGTCACGAGCACGGCAATCGACGCCCAGACGACGATCGAGGTGCTGTACCCCTGCAATCCGTTGACAACACTGGGCAATTGGAGCCCGATCAACAGGAAGACGAACGATTCCAGGATCAGGTCGACGGCCTTCCACACTGCCGTGTCCTGCAAGCGCGTCGCATAACTCGCGCGGGTCGAGCGCTGGCCGAGGAACAATCCGGCTACGACGACCGCGATGACGCCCGACGCGTGGACCTCTTCCGCAGCCAGGTAGGTGAAGAACGGCACCACCAATCCGATTCCACTCTCCATCACCGGATCCTGGAGTTTGCCGCGAACCTTCGAGATGACAAAGCCCACCGCGAGGCCGATCACCGTTCCACCGACCGCTGCGACGAGGAAGGTCTCGAAGCCGCCGATCAGTGTCGCACCGGTACCCACCGCCGCGGCGAGAGCAACCTTGTAGGCCGTCAGAGCGGTGGCGTCGTTGAGCAGGCTCTCCCCGCCCAGCAGGGTCATGATTCGGCGCGGCAGACCGAGCTTGCGTCCGATTGCGCTCGCGGACACCGCGTCCGGCGGCGCCACGATGGCGCCGAGAACCAGTGCGGCCGCAATCGAGAACTCCGGCACGATCAGGTAGGCAACAAAGCCCACCGCTGCCGTCGTCGCCAGGGGCAGCCCCACTGCGAGAAATCCGATCGGACGCAGATTGGACCGCAGTGCCAGGTATGAACTGTCCAGCGCCGCCGAGTACAGAAGTGGAGGCAACACGACGAACAGGACGAGGTCCGGATCGAGCTCCAACTCCGGAACACCGGGTATCTGGCAGGCGATCAAACCGACCAGGACAAGGATCAGCGGCGAAGACAATCCGAACCTTCGCGCGACCGCCGCCACCAGCAACGCCGCTACTACAACCCCCAGTAATATGCCGTTCACTCTGGCAGCATGCAGTATGGAAGGCGATGAAGAAAATCCTGAAGCGAGCAGCAGCTCGCACACAGCAGCCCGCACCCGCTCCGACCGGTTGCGAGGAACTAACCAATGCGCCCGAAACGGACCCGGCGGCGCTGACACCCGGCGTCTGCCAGGAGTGCGCCGAGTTGGGCGAGGATAACTGGTCTCACCTGCGCATGTGCCTGTCCTGCGGCCACGTCGGGTGCTGCGATTCCAGCCCCCATCAGCACGCGACCAACCACTACCGCGACACCGCGCACCCGGTCATGCGCTCGCACGAGCCCGGCGAATCCTGGCGCTGGTGCTACGTCCACGATCTGATGGATTGAGCGCGCACGACTCGCAGTGCACTGCGCATAGTGCCCACCTCGCACGGCGCACAGGCCTCGGTGTTGCGCACATTGCTCAATCCACTGGGTAGCTATTGCCCAATCTGTATGCCGATGATGGACTTTGACGCAGAATCTGCACAACAGATCGACAGGTGCGGCTGGACTTTGCCGCGCCGAACGGTTCGGCCTCAGGAAGTCCTGCCAAACATCACAACCACATCGTCCGCCCCATGATCTGGGGTACAGGCGGTGTGGCGATCGATGTCAACTATTGAAGGCAGGACCGGCCGTGAACAGCCCCAGCATCAACCAGAACGCTCCCGAGCCACTGGCGGAGATCGAGAAGCGCGTTCTGTGGTTGTCGACCGCGATGATCCATCACGCCAACCGTGTCCGTCCGAATCCCAGTGGGCTCAAGGTCGGCGGCCACCAGGCCTCGTGCGCGTCGATGGTCTCGATCATGACGTCGCTGTGGTTCGGCCAACTTCGTTCCGGCGACCGGGTTTCCGTCAAGCCGCACGCGGCTCCGGTGCTCCACGGCATCAACTATCTGCTCGGTGAACTCGACGAGTCGTACCTGACAACGCTGCGCGAGTTCGGGGGCCTGCAGAGCTACCCGAGTCGATCAAAAGATCCCGATCCGGTGGACTATTCGACCGGATCTGTGGGAATCGGTGCGACGGCTCCCATCTGGGGCGCCATCGCACGCCGATACGTCGACGCCTCCCTCGGCGGCGCCGGAACCGGGCGTCAGTACTCCCTTGTCGGTGACGCCGAACTCGACGAGGGCGCGGTGTGGGAAGCAGTTCTCGATCATTCGGTTGCCGAACTGGGTGAGATCGTGTGGATCGTCGACCTCAACCGCCAATCACTCGACCGGGTGGTGCCGAACATCGCGGCAACCCGCCTGGAGCGCATGTTCTCGGGCGCCGGCTGGCAGGTCATCACCGTGAAATTCGGCGCGCTCCTGGAATCACTGTTCACCCGGCCGGGCGGCACCGCGTTGCGCGAACGAATCCTGGACATGCCGAATCCGGAGTATCAGCGTCTGCTGCGATGCACGGCCGACGAGGTCCGTCTGAGGCTGCCTGGCGACGCGGCGGACGCCGACGCGATCACGTTGCTGATCAACGACCTCGACGACGCCACGGTGCTCGAGGCCATCCGCAATCTCGGTGGACACGACCTCGACGCTCTGCGAGAGGCGTACGCGCAGATCGACGACACCCGTCCCACCGTGATCATCGCGTACACGATCAAGGGCAGGGGCCTGCCGACGCAGGGCCATCCGCAGAACCACTCGTCGCTGCTCACCACCGAGCAGTACGAGATTCTGGCGGCGGAACTCGGCATGGATCCGTCGAAGCCCTGGGAACGGTTCGAGGCGGACGGCCCGTCTGGCCGCATCTGCGCCGAAACCGCTGAGCGCCTGGCTCGCCCGAAGGTGGAGCATCTGATGCCCCCGGCAGTTCCGAAAGACATCGGCCGTACCCCCTCCGGCACATCCACCACTCAGGCAGCTCTCGGTCGGGTGCTACTCGACCTGAGCCGAGAGGCGCCGGACGCCGCGAAACGTGTTGTCACACTGAGCCCGGACGTCAGTTCCACCACCAACCTGGCAGGGTGGCTGAACAAGGTCGGGGTCTGGTCCCCCAACGAGCGGCACAACTGGTTTGCCGACGACGCCGAAACGATCATGCACTGGCGTGAGAAGCCCACCGGTCAGCACATGGAACTCGGTATCGCCGAGACCAACCTGGTCGGGCTGATGGGCGAACTCGGTGCAACCTGGAGCCGCTGGGGCCAGCCGCTCTTCCCCATCGGCGTGATGTACGACCCCTTCATCGAGCGGGCACTCGAACCGTGGTCGTACGGCATCTACGCCGGTGGACAGTCGATCATGGTCGGCACTCCGTCGGGCGTCACCTTGGCAGCCGAAGGTGGTGCGCACCAGTCGATCAAGACCCCGTCCATCGGACTCGAACAGCCGGGATGCGTCAGTTTCGAACCGGCATTCGCCGTCGACGTGGAGTGGACGCTCCTCGACAGCATTGGACGCCTCGGCCGACCAGACGGCAGCTCGTCGTATCTGCGTCTGTCGACCCGTCCGGTCGATCAGGCCTTGGCCGCGGTGCCGACCGATCCGGCTGCGCGAGAACGCCGTCGACGTCAGGTGGTGGCCGGCGCGTACACGCTGCGGCACAACCCTGATCCGGCCATCACCCTGGTCGGTATGGGTGCCACCGTCACCGAAACGCTTGTCGCAGCCGAAAGACTGGGCGAGCAAGGCATTTCCGCCGACGTCGTGTGCGTGACCAGCCCCGGATTGCTCTTCGAAGCGCTCCAGTCTCGGCGCGGTCTCGCGGACGGTCCGTCGTGGATCCTGGATCAGGTCTTTCCGAGTAGCCGGTCCGCGCCGATGGTGACCGTTCTCGACGGGCACCCGCACACCCTCGCGTTCCTGACGGGAATCAACAACGTTCCGGGGGCTGCGCTCGGAGTGAGCCGGTTCGGTCAGGTCGGTTCACTCGAAGACGTCTACCGGTACCACGGCCTCGACTCCGACAGCATCGTTCGCGCCGCCCTCGATCTCACTTCTTGATCGGCCACACTCTCTGATGCCGAGAAGCGTCCCCGCGGGGACGCTTCTCGGGTCTGATCAGTTCTTCAGTTCTTCAGAGGCCTTCAGTTCTTCCAGGCCTTGTCGAAGAACATGATTCCGTCCAGGCTCTGCTGAATGCCGTGGACGTTCTGCCCCCACACACCGAGCCACGGGGTGTTGCCGTAAACCTGCCACGGCACAACCTCATTGGCGCGCTCCTGGATCTTGGCGAGCACCTCGATCTTCGCGTCGTTCGACGTCGCTACACCCAGCTGGTCGAGCAGCGTATCCATCTCGGGGTCGGAGAAACTCGCGGCGTTGTTTCGCCCACCGGTCTTGAGGTTCGAGTACAGACGCTCGAACGGATCGGCTTCCGCGAGGTTGGCGGAACCTGTTGCCATGTCGAAGTCGCGGTCGGCGTACAAACGCTTGACGACGTCGGCAACCGAGTTGACGTACTCGATCTGGAAATCGAATCCGACGGCGTTGGCCATCGACTGCAACGCCAGAGCCATCGCCTGCGCCGAATTCTCCTGCAGCGTCAGGTATGTGATCTTGCCGTCGAAACCGTCGGCCTTGGCCTCGTCGAGAAGCTGCTTCGCCTTGGCGGTGTCTACGCCGATCGGAGCGACGTCGTTGTGCCAGCGAGAGGTGTCCTGGAAGATGACCTGGCCGGGTAGACCCTTACCTTCGTTGAGTCGGTTGTCGAGAGCGACGGGATCGGTCGCGAGCGCCAATGCCTGACGCACCCGCACGTCGGCACCGGGACGACCGGGAGCCGTGTTGACGAGCGAGAGGTACGACAGCGAAGGGATGTCGACGAAGCCTGGGTAGCCGGAGTCGATCAGATCCAGGACGTTCGGAAGCGAACGCATGTACGCGACGTCGGTGCCGCCGCTCTTGAGGGATTCGGTGGTGGACTGTGAACCGACGATGCTGATCAACCGCAGCTTGTCCACGTTCGGGGCACCGTCGAAGTAGTCTTCCCGAGCGTCGAGGATCAATTCCTCGTTGGGAGCGAACTTCTCGAGGGTGAACGCGCCCGCGCCGATCGGGGTGAACTGATCGCCCTGCTGGGCGCTCGGCGCGACGATCATGCCGGGTCCGGTGGAGAGCAGTGACTCGATACCGGTCCACGGGTCGACAAGATTGAAGACGACCGTCGACGCGTCCGGGGTGTCGACCGACGCAACCTTCGACGCGTACAGGCTCGACTGCGGCCCCTTGTTGGTGACGTAGCGATTGAGGCTCGCCGAAACGGCCGCCGAATCCACCGGAGTCCCGTCGCTGAACTTCACACCGTCGCGCAGTTCGAGAGTCCACGTCTTGAAATCGGAACTCGGTTCCATCGACTCCGCGAGTTTCGGAACAAATTCCTTCGACGCCGGGTCGTAGCGCAGCAAGGTGTCGTAGATGGCGCCCAGCTCCGAACCAGCGACCGAACCGGCGATCTGCGTCTTCGCGGGGTCGAGATTCGTGACAGCGGAATACCCGCTGAACGTGAGCGTGCCACCCTTGACCGCGTCACCCTCGTCGGACTGCTCGTTGACCGGGCCGATGGACAACCCTGAACCGGAATCCGGTGCGTCGCCGCTCCCACCCCCGTTCCCGCTGTCAGCGCACGACGAGACGAACAGGCCGGCGGAGACAGCCAGCGCGACGGCGGCAACCTTGCGGTGACCGCGCCGAGAACTGCGACTCATTCAAAACCTCCAGGTCAGAAACTGTGATGTGAAGCATTGTCGAGACAGTTTGTGACGTAAGGCACAGCGATTAGTTGCAGGTCCCGCTCAGTGGAATGTAGCGAGAAGATTGTTCAGTTTTCGAGCGACATTTGCAGGTCAGGCCGTTAGCGAAGGTCAGGAATTCATTCCGATTCGAGTGTCCTCAACGGGTGAACCGCCGGAGCACCGTCGAGGAGTGGGCAGCCGCGGCCAGTGCAGCCTGCAGATGTGCGCACTCTAACGACTCGTACGACACGAAGCTCCCTCATCGGATACCTTTCGCAGAGGGGAAGTCAGCTAGAGACACACGCCGCAAACGTACACACGAAAAGGGCAACCAATGGGGCTACTGAAGGACGTCACCGGCTGGCGACGCGGCACGAAGTTGCAGCGTCGACTACGCGACCTCACCGGCACGCTCGTAGTTGTCACCGGTGCAGGCAGCGGCATCGGGCGTGAAACGGCCCTCGCCTTCGCGGCCCAGGGAGCTATCGTCGTCGTCTCCGACATCAACCTCGAAAGCGCGCAGGACACTGCGGCGCTCATCAACACACCCACTCAGGCCAGCGGAGCCGAAGCGGTTTTCGGTGGCGGTTCGCACGCCTACCAGGTCGACGTGTCCGACGAACAGGCCGTGATCCGATTCGCGGAGACAGTCGCGGCGCATCACGGCGTGCCGGACATCGTCGTCAACAACGCCGGAATCGGGTTCTCCGGGACATTCGCCGACACCGAGCAGCGCCAGTTCGAGCGCGTCATGGACATCAACTTCTGGGGAGTTGTCTACGGCTGCCGGGCATTCACCCCGATGATGATCGACCGGGGAACCGGCGGACACGTGGTCAACCTGTCCTCGGCTGCCGCCTACACACCCCAGAAGGCCCTCACCGCGTATTCGACAAGCAAGGCAGCGGTATTCATGCTCTCGGATTGCCTACGGGCAGAGCTGCTTCCACACGGCATCGGCGTCAGCACCATCTGCCCCGGCCTCGTGCACACGAACATCCTCAAGACCACCGAGTTCGCCGGGACCACCGCCGAGGAACAACTCGAGAATCAGACCAAGGTCGACAACTTCTACCGCAAGCGCAACTTCACCCCCGACCGCGTGGCCAGTGCCATCGTGAAAGCAGTTCGCACGAACAAGGCCGTGGTGCCCGTGACCGTCGAAGCCAAGCTCGGACGCACGATCAGCCGGTTGTCTCCCGGGTCGATGCGCGTCGGAGCTCGGTTCGAGATCTAGGTCAGCTGCCGAAGCTCAGGCTGCCCGTGAAACCCTGCTGCACATCGGCTTCCGAACGGGGAAGAACCTCGTAGGTGCTGGCGTATTGGCCACTGAAACCGGTGACGGTGATCGGTCGTCCGACGGCGACGGCATCGACGTCGATTCCGGTCTGGGTGTTGACGAAGATGACGGTGTTTCCGTCGACGCCGGACACCAGGATCTTGTGACCGTACGGCAGATCGTCGACGACGGGTCCGCTCACGATCCCGGACACCGTCACGAGACGACCTTCGCTGCCCTCACCGATTGCATTGAGGGGCAATCGCGCCGGGCTGATCTGAGTGGTCGTGCCGATTACCTCGATGGCAGTCGGGCGGACGACGAGCAGGCCTTCCTGATCCGCGAGGACTCCGGTGACCTGAACCTGATCGCCGAGAGCAATCCCGGAGTTGTTCGGATCGCTGATGTAAATGCCCGAATTGCCGCTCTGGAGACCAAAGCCCTTGTCGTAGAAGCTGGATTCGAACACTCCGGACGGCGTAGTCGCGGTTCCCACGACGGTGACCGTCGTTCCGATGGCCTGCGCACGGGCTGCCGCGATGGAGTCCGCGGACACCTCACCGACAACTGCTGCCGGCTCCGCCGTTGCTGCGGTGCCGACAAACATGGTGGCCGCGGCTGCAACTGCCAGCGCCGTCACACCTCGACGCAGGACCGGACCGGCAAGAACGCTGTCTCGAAACATGTTTGAGGACTCCCCTGTGATTTCGTGGCCGCGCAGGTCCTCCTGATGGAGTGCCGCCTTCGCCCACCCTGAGGCACAGGTTATTACAGGTCGGACGCCGCAGCGGTGGTGACATTCCGTCACCACCGCTGCGTCTAGGCTTCCGATTTTTCAGGAACCGGAGCTTCCGGACGAACCGCTCGAGCCACTGGAACCGCTGGATCCTGTTCCGCCACCGAGATCGTCGAGAGGATCGCTACCGGTGAGCCCTCCCGGATACAGGTAGGCGTCGGAGATCGTGCTGAGCGAGGTTCCGGACGTAGCCGGTACCTTTGCTCGCCAGTTGACGATCGGATTCAGCACTCCGAACGGTCCGCAACCACTGGCAGCGGGCAGCGCGAAGCCGGTGGCCTCGTTCCCGACCGGGCTCACCTTCAGCGCAGTCGACGGCAGCACCGTGTAGGTCGGTACCACTGACGGGTCAGGCGCGAGACGGAGATTCACCGGTGCCGCCGCGGAACCCAGGTAGCAGTTGTCACCGAGGAACGCGTTGTTGATCTTCATCCGCACCGGGATGCTCAGATCCATGTCGGTGATGATTCCGTTGAGAGTCGGCGCAGCCGTTGCCTCCACTTCGGCCGTTACTGCGGCCAGGCCGAAGAGATTGCCGAACGGAAGATCGATTCCCAGAACGCCGCCGGGAACCGTCAGCGGCTTGGAGTAGACACCGTTGTGTCCGTCGTCGCGCGGGAGAAGAACGGTGGACTCACCTTCACCGGAGCCGGCCTCGGCGGCGATGATCATGTCGCCTTTTCCGATCGGGAGGTTGAAGCCGTTGTTGTCGAAGGTTCCGCTCTGAACCACCACCGACACACAGGATTCGGCAGTAGCCGGACACACTGCGGCGCCCGGTACCGAATTGTCGACCGGGTCCTGAGCCGAGGCCATCGGCGCTGCAAAAGCCAGCACTGCACCTGCGGTACCTGCAATAACGGCCACGCGCGTGACGAGACGTCTGTTGCCGTTCTTGTGAGATTTCTGCACTGATTTCTCCCTGCCGTTTATGTGATGGGGGACGAAACTCGCAGTCATTGCTTGTGTTTCGACCGCCGCCGACAAGGTCTTGCGGTGTGCTCCTACTCACAAGTAACAACTGAACAGATGTATATCACAGGACTTCGACTTAAAAACAGGGCAAAAGGGAGTTTCCTTAAAACGGACAAACTAAGCGGTACGGTGTGTAACACTCACGGGTGATGAACACGAACAGACTGGTCCTCTGCGTCGCGGCAGCGGGCCTACTCCTCAGCGGCTGCAGCAGCCAATCCGACAGCAACGCAGCGGAATCCACTTCTGCTGCCACCAGCACCACGGTGGCGGCAACGTCGAGTTCGACTGCTCCCAGTTCGCTCCCCGAATTGCCGACCAGCCCACTCGCCGAACCTGCGGAAGCAGCGCCGAGCGTCGTCGAATCGACGCCCCCGCAGGTGTCGCTTCCGGTAGCGCCACAGGTAGCGCCACCGGCAAACTCACCGATCGACGCCCGGTCACCGGACGAGATCGTTGCGAACGCAGGCGAGAAGGGACAGCGGTACATCGCTGCACTACGTCTGGCCGGGATCCCGCCCGCCGGAATGGATTCCGCAGAGATCCTCTACGCCGACGGCACCTGCAAGGCTCTGGCCGACGGCATGCCGCGGTCCGAGGTGCTGGCGGAGTTCAACTCCGTCGGCGAGGTGTACTCACAGATCACGCCGATGTCTTCGCAGCGGATCGCCGAGATCTACGTCGACACCGCGGAGCAGACGTACTGCTGATCAGGCTTTTCCTGCCAACCAGTTGTGCAGCCAGGATGTAGCCGAATTGCCTGCGCCATCAACGACGTAACGCGTGTAGTCGGTGTGAACCTGCGAGCCGTAGAAGGCGACCAGTTGATCGACGCGCCGCGAGTTCGCGCCTGGATCGAGCTGAGCCATCAGTGCGGGGAGTCCGCCAGCGGTGACCAGATCGTTGACGATCACGGCGGCCTCGTCGCGCAGCGAGAGAGCGTTTGCCGGAGTGGGGTCGGAAACCTGAGCCATGAACCCGGCCAGACGCATCACGAAATCGTCCTTGGGCGTCGAGCAGTACAGATCACCGACGGCGCACAGCGTCACCGTTTTGCCTGACAGCCAACCGAATCCACCGATGCGAGCGCCGCTGGCTCCGTTGCCTCCGACAGCGGGTCCGATCAGGACGTCTGACTCGGAGCGGCGGGGATCTGACAGGAGGCCGACGCCCTCGACGCGAGCCGGGGGAACAACGCCGATGCCGGTTCCGATCTCGGCTGCGAGATCGCCTGCCGCGTCGGCGCCCTGGCTGTATCCGACGATCGCGAAGCGGGTGTCACCGCACGAGGCGGCCATCGCGGCGATCATGCCGCGGGCGTTGTCGACAGCCTGCTGCTTCGACTTGGCGTAGACGTTGGACTCCCACGGGAAGGCCGTTGCCGAGTACGTGACGTAATCGGTGCGTACGGAACCGGGAAGGCCGTTGGTGACCGGGGCAAGCATGCCGGCACCGGGAGAAGTACCCGAAGGCTCCCAGGTTCCCGGAATGGCCACGACGTACAGACCGGGGCAGGGATCAGCCGACGCCACGGGAGAACTGACAACCGGTACCACTACTGCCGCAGCTAGTGCCGACAACACCGAAACGAGACGCCTCGCACGCATGAAACTCCCCTGATTTAACTTAAGCAACCCATACACCACTATCGATGCTCCGGAATCATACTGTCTGGGCGTTGTGTCTGTCCGATGCACGATTGATGAAGGTTTGTTACAGATCGTGCGAACTACTTGCAGAAACAAAGCCGCACCCCACCGAATGCGATGGGGTGCGGCTTTGTAAGAGCCTCTAGCGCTGCGGAGCCGCTGTCGGGTGGATCGGTGACGGAAGGGCGGTGACACCCTCGAGGTAGGTGTCCACAGCGGCTGCTGCGGAACGTCCCTCGGCGATGGCCCAGACGATCAGGGACTGACCGCGGCCCATGTCGCCGGCCACGAACACGCCGTCGACGTTGGTGTTCCACTTCGACGTGCGGGCGACGTTGCCGCGCTCGTTCAAGTCGACACCGAGATCGGTGAGCAGACCCGGCTTCTCGGGACCGACGAAGCCCATTGCCAGGAGCACGAGATCGGCTTCGAGCTCGAAGTCCGAGCCCTCGACCTTCTCGAAACGACCCGACTTCATCTCGACCTCGTGAGCCTTGAGTCCGGTGACCTTGCCGTTTTCACCGACGAAGTTCTCGGTGTTGACGGAGAACAGACGCTCGCCGCCTTCCTCGTGAGCCGAAGCCACGCGGAACATGAGCGGGTACGTCGGCCACGGAGTCTGCTCGGCGCGAGTCTCCGGCGGACGCGGCATGATCTCGAACTGGTGCACGCTGGCTGCGCCCTGACGGTGCGAGGTACCGAGGCAGTCCGCGCCGGTGTCGCCGCCGCCGATGATGACAACCTTCTTGCCCTCAGCGGTGATGGTGGGAGCGTCGAGGTCACCCAACTGCACACGGTTGGCGATCGGCAGGAACTCCATCGCCTGGTGGATGCCGTCCAGTTCGCGGCCCGGGATCGGCAGATCGCGAGCTGCGGTGGCGCCGCCGGCCAGAACCACTGCGTCGAACTGCTCGCGCAGCTCGTCCGCGGTGATGTCCACGCCGACATTGACGTTGGTCTTGAAGACGGTGCCTTCGGCTTCCATCTGCTCGAGACGGCGGTCGATGTGCCGCTTCTCCATCTTGAACTCGGGGATGCCGTAGCGCAGCAGGCCGCCGATGCGGTCTGCCCGCTCGAAGACCGTCACTGCGTGACCGGCGCGGGTCAGCTGCTGCGCTGCAGCCAGACCGGCCGGACCACTGCCGACAACTGCGACCCTCTTGTTGGTGGCATGCGCGGCGCGAACCGGCTTGACCCACCCTTCGTCGAAGGCCTTGTCGATGATCTCGACCTCGACCTGCTTGATGGTGACCGGATCCTGGTTGATGCCCAGGACACAGGACGCCTCACAGGGTGCGGGGCACAGACGACCGGTGAACTCCGGGAAGTTGTTGGTCGCGTGCAGACGCTCGATGGCGTCGTGCCAGTGGTCCTTGAAGACCAGGTCGTTCCACTCGGGAATCAAGTTTCCGAGAGGGCAACCGTTGTGGCAGAAAGGAATTCCGCAGTCCATGCAACGGCTGGCCTGGGTCTGGAGGGTTTCCTTCGGGAACTCCTCGTAGACCTCTTTCCAGTCGAGCAGGCGCAACGGCACCGGCCGGCGAACCGGAAGTTCGCGCGACGTGTGCTTCAGGAAGCCGCTTGGATCACCCACGAGCTGCCTCCATAACTGCCTCGTCCACGTTCTTGCCATCCTTCTCTGCGGCCGCGATGGCCAAAAGAACCTTCTTGTAGTCGCGGGGCATCACCTTTGCGAAGTGACCCACCTGCTGCGACCAGTCGCCGAGGATGCGCGTGGCAACCTCGGAGCCGGTTTCGTCGCGATGACGTTCGATGACGCTCTTCAACCAGGTGAAGTCGTCGCCCGAAAGATCCTCGAGGTCCACCAGTTCGGTGTTGAGGTTCTTCTCGAATGCCTTGTCGGGGTTGTAGATGTACGCGACGCCACCGGACATGCCGGCGCCGAAGTTACGTCCGGTGGCTCCGAGGATGACCACCTTTCCACCCGTCATGTACTCGCAACCATGATCGCCCACACCCTCGACGACGGCAGTGGCGCCGGAGTTACGGACTGCGAAGCGTTCGCCGACGACACCGCGAAGCAGAGCCTCGCCGCTGGTGGCGCCGAACAGGATGACGTTGCCACCGATGATGTTGTCCTCGGCGACAAAGCCTTCCGCTGCATCGAGCGGCGGGCGTACGACGATGCGTCCACCCGAGAGGCCCTTGCCGACGAAATCGTTGGCGTCGCCGTGCAGGCGCAGGGTCATACCGCTGGGCACGAAAGCACCGAAGCTGTTACCGGCGGAACCGGTGAACGTGATGTCGATGGTGCCCTCGGGCAAGCCCTCTCCACCGAACGCCTTGGTGACCTCGTGGCCGAGCATGGTGCCGACCGTGCGGTTGACGTTGGTGATTGCGGACTCGAAGGAGACCGCCTCACCCTTGTCGAGTGCGTTGCGGGCCGAGACGATCAACTGCTGATCGAGTGCCTTGTCGAGACCGTGATCCTGTGTGCCGGTGCAGTGGACGTCCTGGTCCATGAACGCGGACTCGACCTGGGTCAGGATCGGCGACAGGTCGAGATTGCCTGCCTTGCTTCCCTTCCAGTGATCGAGAGCGCGCGTGGTGTCCAGCATGTCGACCTGGCCGACTGCTTCGAGCAGCGTGCGGAAACCGAGTTCGGCGAGAAGCTCGCGAACCTCTTCGGCGATGAACATGAAGAAGTTCTCGACGAATTCCGGCTTGCCACTGAAACGCTGACGCAGCAACGGGTTCTGCGTCGCGACACCGACGGGGCAGGTGTCGAGGTGGCAGACGCGCATCATGATGCAGCCCGAGACAACCAGCGGTGCGGTGGCGAAACCGAACTCCTCGCCGCCGAGCAGGGCAGCGACGACGACGTCGCGACCCGTCTTGAGCTGGCCGTCGACCTGCACGACGATGCGGTCACGAAGACCGTTGAGCAGCAACGTCTGCTGGGTCTCGGCGAGGCCGAGCTCCCACGGTGCGCCCGCGTGCTTGACGGAGGTCAGCGGGGTGGCACCGGTGCCACCGTCGTGACCGGAGATCAGAACGACGTCGGCGTGTGCCTTGGAGACACCGGCCGCGACGGTTCCGACGCCGACCTCGGAGACCAGCTTCACGTGGATGCGGGCCTGCGGGTTGGCGTTCTTCAGGTCGTGGATCAGCTGAGCGAGATCCTCGATCGAGTAGATGTCGTGGTGCGGCGGCGGCGAAATCAGCCCGACGCCAGGCGTGGAGTGCCGAACCTCGGCCACCCACGGGTACACCTTGTGAGCCGGAAGCTGGCCGCCCTCACCGGGCTTGGCTCCCTGCGCCATCTTGATCTGGATGTCGGTGCAGTTGCTCAGGTAGTGCGAGGTGACGCCGAAGCGTCCCGACGCGACCTGCTTGATGGCACTGCGACGCAGATCGCCGTTCTCGTCCGGCGTGAAGCGCGACGGATGTTCGCCGCCCTCACCGGAATTGGAGCGGGCGCCCAGACGGTTCATCGCGATGGCGAGAGTCTCGTGAGCCTCGGCGGAGATGGAGCCGTAGCTCATCGCACCCGTCGAGAAACGCTTGACGATCTCGCTGGCCGGCTCGACCTCGTCGATCGAGATCGACGGCCGCTTGCCGATGTTGAAGTCGAACAGACCACGCAGAGCGGCAAGGCGCTCCGACTGGTCGTTGACCATTGTCGTGTACTCCTTGAACACCTCGTACTGACCTGTGCGAGTTGCGTGCTGGAGCTTGAAGACCGTGTCCGGGTTGAACAGGTGGTACTCGCCTTCACGACGCCACTGGTACTCGCCGCCGACCTCGAGCTCGCGGTGAGCGCGCTCTTCGGGGCGATCGAGGTACGCGATGCGGTGACGCGCTTCGACGTCGGCTGCGATCTGGTCGAGGCCGATGCCACCGAGCTGCGACTGCAGACCGGTGAAGTACTCGTCCGTCAGCTCCTGCGAGAGGCCGATGACCTGGAACAGCTGAGCACCGGTGTACGACGCGAGCGTCGAGATGCCCATCTTGGACATCACCTTCAGGACACCCTTGCCGGCTGCCTTGATGTAGTTCGCGATGCCCTTCTCGAGGGTCAGGCCCTCGAGTTCCTTGTTCTGCAGGAACTCGTCGATGGTCTCGAAAGCCATGTACGGGTTGACCGCTGCGGCACCGAAGCCGATGAGGAGCGCCATGTGGTGCACCTCGCGGGCGTCGCCGGCCTCGACGATGAGGCCGACCTTGGTGCGCGACTTCTCACGAACCAGGTGGTGGTGCACGGCTGAGGTGAGGAGCAGCGACGGGATCGGCGCGTAGTCCTCGGTGGACTCGCGGTCCGAGAGCACGACGATGCGTGCGCCACCCTCGATTGCCTGCGAGACCTGGTACTTGATGCCCTCGAGCGCACGACGGATACCGTCGCCGCCTTCCTTGACGGGGTACAGGCCGCGGATCACGACGCTGCGGAAGCCCGGGAATTCGCCGTCGTCGTTGACGTGAACGAGCTTCGACAGATCGTCGTTGTGCAGGATCGGCTGCGGGAGCGCAATCTGCTTGCAGGAGTCCGCATTCGGGTGCAGCAGGTCGCCCTCGGGGCCGATGGTCGCGCCGAGGCTGGTGACAACCTCTTCACGAATCGCGTCGAGAGGTGGGTTGGTGACCTGAGCGAAGAGCTGCGAGAAGTAGTCGAACAGCATCCGCGGACGTGACGAGAGCACGGCGATCGGAGTGTCGGTACCCATCGAGCCCAGTGCCTCGGCACCGGAGAGTGCCATCGGCTTGACCAGCAGGTTGACCTCTTCGCTGGTGAAACCGAAGAGCTGCTGACGCAGCACGACGCGCTCGTGCGACATGTATGTGTACGGGCGGTCCGGCAGGTCGTCCATGTGGATCAGACCTTCGTCGATCCACTGCTGGTACGGGTGCTCGGCAGCGAGTTCGGACTTGAGTTCGTCGTCGCTGATGACCCGGCCCTGCGCGGTGTCCACGAGGAACATGCGGCCGGGCTGGAGGCGGACCTTGCGGACCACGGTGGACGGATCGATCGGCAGAACGCCGACCTCCGACGCCATGACGACGAGGCCGTCTTCGGTGATCCACAGACGCGACGGACGCAGACCGTTGCGGTCCAGCACGGCGCCGATGACGGTGCCGTCGGTGAAGCACACCGACGCCGGTCCGTCCCAGGGCTCCATGAGAGCCGAGTGGTACTCGTAGAACGCCCGACGAGCGGGGTCCATGCTCTCGTGCTTCTCCCAGGCTTCCGGGATCATCATGAGAACTGCGTGCGGCAGGCTGCGGCCGGCGAGGTGCAGCATCTCGAGCACCTCGTCGAAACGAGCGGTGTCACTGGCGCCCTGGGTGCAGATCGGGAAGATCTTGTCCAGGTTCTCGCGGCCGCCGAAGACGTCGCTGTCGATGAGGGACTCGCGAGCGCGCATCCAGTTCTCGTTGCCGGTGACGGTGTTGATCTCACCGTTGTGAGCGACCCGGCGGAACGGGTGCGCCAGCGGCCACGACGGGAACGTGTTGGTGGAGAAGCGCGAGTGGACCAGGCCGAGTGCGCTCTCGACACGATCGTCCTGCAGGTCGAGGTAGAAACCCTTGAGCTGCGGGGTGGTGAGCATGCCCTTGTAGACGAACGTCTGGCCGGACAGGCTGGGGAAGTACACGGTCTCGCTACCCGGGCCACCCTTGCCGGCGCCTTCTGAGCCGAGTTCGTGCTCGGTGCGCTTACGCACCACGTATGCACGACGCTCGAGGTCCATGCCGGTGTACTTGTCATCCTCGGAGCCGATGAAGATCTGACGGAACGTCGGCATCGCGTCGCGCGCCAGTGCGCCCAGCGAGGAGTCGTCGGTTCCGACCTCGCGCCAGCCGAGAACCTTCAGGCCCTCTTCGACGACGATCTTCTCGACTGCAGCAGCAGCCTCGTGTGCATCGGCGTCGCCCTGCGGGAGGAATGCGATACCGGTTGCGTATGCGCCTTCGGCGGGCAGCGCGAAGTCCACGACAGCTCGGAAGAACTTGTCGGGAACCTGCAGCAGAATGCCCGCACCGTCACCCGTGTTGGGTTCTGATCCGGCAGCGCCGCGATGCTCGAGGTTGACCAGAGCGGTGATCGCCTTTTCGACGATGTCCCTGCTGCGGCGACCATGCATGTCGACAACAAATGCGACTCCACAGGAGTCGTGCTCATTGGACGGGTGATAGAGGCCCTGGGGGCCTGGAAGTTGCTTCATACCCAGCCTTCGTATGCCATAAAGATGCACCGACGACCAGCAGCGCTGATGGCCATCAACTTGCAATGCAAGTCCTTCAAAGCACCGACACGACGATGTGTTCGGTACCACCGAAGTAGCCGCCCTGCGCAGACGCGATGGTGTGCGTTCTGGCACCCGGCGACGTGAGTCTTCGGTCGGTTGAAACTTTTGTGAGTCAACCGTGTAACGAAAACGATAATTCAGAACCCCGGCACGGGCGCAACTAAGGTAGCCCTATAATTGCTCTGAACTGCGGCGATGCAGGGAGCCAGAAGGCCCCTCGACAGATTTCGGAGCTGCGTCTGTGCAGAGAAGTTCCGATTCACAGGATACCGAATCCGCAGGAAACAGGCGCGATGGGCGATGAATGCAACAACTGGCCGCAGCGATAAGAATCAGCTGCGGCCAGTGCGCCTCGAACTGTAACAAAAGTTGATCGATCAACCAAGGTCTAGGCCTGAATTGTTTGCTCGCAGAATGCCATCGCTGTAATTTCCGTAGGCTCACACCTGAGAAGACGGGTGGCGAAGAGCAAATGACAACAGCAGTAGTGGTGGGCAGTGGTCCCAACGGTCTCGCGGCGGCGATCGAACTCGCCCGCGCCGGAATCGACGTCCATGTCATCGAGGGTGCGGACAAGATCGGCGGCGGTACCCGCAGTAGCGAATACATAGTCGACGGACTCGTCCACGACGATTGCTCCGCCTTCCATCCCACCGCTTTGGCTTCTCCCTACTTCAAGGCCCTCGACCGCGAATTCGGCCTCGCCAAACATGGCCTGACGTGGCTGTGGCCCGAGATCGATCTGGTCCATCCACTCGACGACGGCACCGCCGGGGTTCTGTGGCGTGACATCAACCGGACCGCTGAGGGATTGGGTGTCGACGGTAAGCGCTGGCTCGACGTCTTCGGATACCTATCCGAGAACTTCGACGAGTTGGTGCAGGACGTTTTCAAGCCGATCGTCCACGTCCCGAAGCACCCGCTGATGCTCGCCCGTTTCGGGACGGGCGCTCTGCTTCCCGCGACGGGTTTCGCTCGGATGTTCAAGACCCCACAAGCGCGGGCGCTGTTCGGTGGCGTCGCGGCGCACATGTTCGGGCGGTTGGACCTTCCCCTGTCCAGCGCTGTCGCGTCAATGCTCACTGCGGCCGCTCATGCTCACGGTTGGCCTGTCGCGCAAGGTGGTTCGGGCTCAATTGCAGCCGCCCTCGCGTCGATCCTGCGCAGCCTCGGTGGCACCATAGAAACCGGGAACTGGGTCACCAACTACTCCCAGATCGCCGACTACGACATCGTCATGCTCGACATCGCCCCCGACGCGGCCGGTCGTCTGCTCGACGGCCGGCAGCCCGACCGCATTGCCCGGGCCTACCGCAAATTCCGCTACGGCACCGCCGCCTACAAGGTCGACTACGCCGTGCGTGGTGACTCCGACGGAAGCGTCGTGCCGTGGACGAATCCGCACGCCCGCAAGGCCGGCACCCTGCATCTGTCCGGCACGATTTCGGAAACTGCTGCCGTGGAACGCCAGACCGTTCGGGGTCAGATGCCGGACAAGCCCTTCATTCTGTTGGGCCAGCAGTTCTTGGCCGACCCCTCCCGATCTGTGGGAGACATCCATCCCGTGTGGGCGTATGCGCATGTGCCGCATGGATATCCGGGCGACGCAACCGATGCGATCACACGTCAGATCGAACGCTTTGCGCCGGGATTCCGGGACCGGATCGTGGGCGTCCACGTGCGCAATGTGCCGCAGATGCAGGCGTACAACCCCAACTACGTGGGCGGCGACATCTCCGCGGGCGCGAACACGGCGCGGCAGATCATCGCGCGCCCCCGGTTCGGGCTGGACCCCTATGCCACCGGCGCCCCGGGCGTCTACCTCTGCTCGTCCGCAACTCCCCCGGGCGGCGGGGTCCACGGGATGGGTGGGTTCAATGCGGCGCGGGCGGCGCTGAAGGCGCGGGGTTGAGGCGTCCCCGATGGGGACGACATTTCAGACAAACGCCTTCGGAGGAGTCCCTGACCCAGCCGGCAAACACGGACGAAACAATGAAGTACGGCGCCCAGTGGCAACGAGAGAGCGACATCCAGGGCCGGGACTCGGGATCCACCAAAATCAGCATTGGTCCTATCAAAGGTCTCGAATCCCAGCTCGCGTGAACTCCTCCCAGATAGCCGAATTCAGTCACCACCTAAAGGCATGTGACGATTGCTTCCAATAGATGGCTGAAATGTGTACAGGGAGGGCCAGTGGAAGCACATCCGCGCAGACTGAAGACAGTGTTTCGCAGCGACGTGCGGTTGGTCGTGCCGCTATTCCAGCGCCCATACGTCTGGGACGCAGACGAACAATGGTTTCCGTTGTGGGAGGACGTCGTAACTACGTTCGACCGACGCGAAGACGAAGAAACTCACCCGCATTTTCTCGGCGCCATCGTGCTCGAGCAGAAACCTGGTGCGCTGGGTAGCCTCGAAATTCGGGAGGTTATCGACGGCCAACAACGACTGACCACACTGCAAATTCTCATCGCAGCACTCCGCGACAGCTACGCCGCGGCCGGCATCAAGACGCGCCTACTCAGCCGCCTGACCAAAACACTGGTCAACGATGCAGACTACGTCGACAACCCTGACGAAGAGTTCAAGCTGTGGCCGACCAACCGCGACCGCAGTGCCTACACCGACGTCATGCGCGGCGCATATCGCGAAAGCACCCACGATCCAGCGCTACCGCGGATCGCCTCGGCATACCTATTCTTCCGCGAACAAATCGATGTCTTCACCGCAAACACCGAGAGCAACGACGTAGAAGCAGTTCTTGACGGCCTCGCCGAGGTCATGCTCGAGTATCTGGAAGTGGTGGTGATCGATCTCGGAGTCGACGACAACGCGCAAGTCATCTTCGAAACCCTCAATGCGCGAGGAACAGCACTCCGCGCGTCCGACCTGATCAAGAATGCGCTGTTCCGGACACTGCAGGATAGCGGTCGCCCAATCGAGCCGCTTTACGAGAAATTCTGGGAACCGCTCGAAGGTCCCCGGTGGCAGAAGAATGTGCGCCTCGGCCGGCTCATGCGCCCCCGGCTGGATATCTATGTCGGATTTTTTCTCACCGTTCTGCTGCGCCGTGAGGTCCAATCCCACCAACTGTTCGCAGTCTCGCGTACCTACTTCGGGGGTGATGCCGACCGAGCCGAGGAATTCTTGGCTGATCTCGCCCGGTACGCGCAGATCTACGACGAGCTCGATTCCGGGGCCATCGGCACCTCCGCGGAACAACGGATCCTGACTCGACTCGAGATCGTCGACACCCAGACCCTCACCTCCGTCCTGTTGTGGTTGTTCGCCCACACGGACGGGGACGACCGCATGCAGTCACTGGTCTTACTCGAGGCATATCTGGTGCGCCGCGCTATCTGCCGCCTCACTCCAAAAAACTACAACAGACTGTTCCTGGAACTTCTACGTCGACTTTCTCCTCATAGCGAGCCGGCACACGAAGTGGTCAAGCGCTTCCTAGTCGAACAGAATTCGGAATCGGGGCTGTGGCCTAGCGACAGCGAACTGGCGGAAGCACTTCAGACTCTTCCGCTGTACCGACTGTTCAAGCGTGACCGGCTCCAACGCTTACTGCTCGCGTTCGAGAATCACCTGACCACCGACCGCACGGAGCCTGTGACCGCCAACTCGAAGCTCTCCATCGAGCATCTGATGCCACAGAGTTGGCGCGAACATTGGCCGCTCCCGGCTGATTCGGCTACAGCGGCGACCGAGGACGACCAACGCAGTAACGTGCTCCACACGATCGGAAACCTCACCCTGATCACCGGGAAACTCAACTCGAGCTTGTCCAACGGATCCTGGACGAGGAAGCGCGAGCATCTGCTCGCGCACTCGGCGTTGACCCTTAACCGGGCGCTGCCTCTCGACTGGACCACACCGCAGATCCAATATCGCTCCGAGAGCTTGGCTCGAGCTGCCGCCGCCATGTGGCCCCGCCCATCAGCAGCGGCAGGAACGGTTCGGCGCATCACCGATGCGGACCGCGATCTCACCCCCGATCGCGACCGGGCTCCCGCGAATACACCCACACCCACAAACAACTCGATTTCTCCCCGCCCCACCCCTACTCGCAAGCGGCGCGACATCGGACAGCACATCGTGAATGCCTTCGAAGACCTCCCAGTCGGGGACTTCCTGACTATCCGTGAAATACGTCAGATCCCATCCCTCCAATACCCGGCCCACGATCTCCCCTCGTCGGGGGCTATCACTGCACGACTGTTTCCGAGCAACGGCGGCGACACCACGGTTCCCGGCGTCGTCGGGTCGACCGTCGACGGCAGACTCGGGGCACGTAAAAACGGGATCGTTCTGCCGGTTAAATAGAAATCAATGAGGACGCGGTTGAACAAAACCTGACACTGACCGTGTCACCATGCAAGCGTATCTACGAGGCTCGTCCGATACGCCCTAGACTGCCAGGACGTTGTCAGACGTTACATAAGTCCGAATTGCGATCTACAAAGGATGTCGAGTGCGAATCGAGTCGATTCATTTTCGTAACTTCCGCAGGTTTACAGACCTAACCGTTCAAGGACTACCCGAGGCGGCGCGCCTCATCGTGCTCGCCGGACCGAATGGTGTCGGAAAGTCGTCATTCTTTGATGGGATCCAGACGTGGTATCGCCTGCATGCATGGGGCACTGCTCACGGAAGTGATGTCTACAACGCGAAATCAGGTACCAACGAGACCTCAATCTGGTACGACAGGGTAACGGTGAATCTGCATGGAGGCCCCCGAGATCAATCACAGCTGCAGCAGTCTTCCGTCTACTTTAGAACCGCTTACAGGCACGAGGTCGAATTCGACGTTCAGCAAGTAACTCAGCAGCCGTCACCTACAGAAAATGGCGGGCACGCTCGCCGCGCAGTGGACGCAGATCAGTCCGTCTCTGAGAACTACCAACGTCTCCTCTGGCAGACGTTCTCCGCTATCTACGACAACAGCACGCCGGACTCTGCAACAAAGGGAGAGATTCAAGAGCGATTGACTGGACGTCTAAGGAATGCGCTACTCCGAGTGTTCCCTGACCTCACGCTGACGAGGGTTGGCGGACTGAGACCAGGCCATTCTTTCGAGTTCGCCAAGGGATCGTCGCGTGACTTTCCCTATGTGAACCTTTCCGCTGGCGAAAAGGCAGTCTTCGATCTTCTCCTCGATGCAGTGATCAAGGCTGAGTTCTACCGAGAGGCGATCTGGTGCATCGACGAGCCAGAAGTTCACATCGGGACCAGGGCACAAGGTCTACTTCTCAAGGAGTTGCTAGCCTTGATTCCCGCTCAATCGCAACTCTATCTGGCCTCTCACAGCCTCGGCTTGATGAGCGAGGCTGTGAAGATTGCGCAGAAGGCACCGGGCGAAGTGGTCTTTCTCGATTTTGGGCCTCACAATCTTGACGGACCTGCCGTCATGGAACCTGTCAAGCCGACCCGTGAATTCTGGAAGCGGACACTGGTTGTCGCACTGGACGACATGGCCTCTCTAGTGGCCCCTAACAAGTTAGTGCTGTGCGAAGGAAGCGCAGACGGATTCGATGCCAAGTGCTACCGCGCGATCTTCGCCAACGCGCATCCCGACACTGACTTTATATCTGTAGGCAACAGTCATGACACGCAGACAGACAAGATCGGACTCACCTCCGCCCTCCAGACCATCGCAGAAGGGACTGAGGTCATCCGTGTCCGCGACCGTGATCTCGCCAGTGACATCGAAGTCAAGGAATGGCAGTCACAGGGGGTACGGGTCTTGCGAAGGAGACACATTGAATCCTATCTTTACGACCAGGAGGTTCTCGACGCTCTGTGTGATGATTTAGGCCAGCCAGAGGCGAAACCATTCATAGCTGCGTCCAGGGCAACACGCCTGACCGAGACAGTAAATCGAAACAAGGATGCCGATGACATCAAGGCAGCCGCCGGACTGATCTATACAGATGTCCGCAAGAAACTTGGAATTCTGGGGGCCGGCACCACTGCAAGAGCATTCGCGGAACAATATCTCGCGCCCCGCCTACGACCAGGCTTGACTGTCTACTCCGAACTGCACGAGGACATTTTCGGATCAATCCACAGCTGACCCAAGCGTGCCGGATGGTTTCCCAAACTCGATGTGAATTTCAGGAGGCCGCCCGCTGCTTCTTTGTTCTACGGATCGGTTATGTGTTCAGTTCGGACTTGGCGGCACCGCCACCGACGCGGATAAAGCCGGGGCCCGACGAGTGCTTACCGTGGATGAGCACGACGGAACAAAGAGCAAGCGGCGTTCCGCCAGGAACTCAAGCGCGCGTCGCTTGCTGTGCACTTCTCGACCCGCTAAGTCGAGCGTTGACCTCGAGCGTTGACGACCTCCGGCTGACTCGCTTCTTATGGTGATGGTTCACATCCGGGTGTTCTCAATCGATCACACGAAGCATTCTCGGCATCTGCAAGGTATTCGCGGTACAGGGCCGATGCCGTCGGGTTGGATACGCCGAACTCTTTGGCGATAGCCGTGAATGTCTCACCCGCGGTGCGCATCTCATACGCACGTTGCCGACGCGCGATCCGTTCGTCGAACTTGTCCTGCTTTGCTTGGTCTCGCCGCTTCCGCCGGAAGACTTTCTCCCGGTTAGCTTCCTGACGTATCGCATGCACGATCGGGAATGGAACCGCATGGCGTTCACCATTCCAGCAGCAATCGGGCATCAGATGGGCGTTGCTGCGAAGCTCATAGTAAACGTCGGAATTGATGTGTGACCCGTAAGTATCGAGCAGGACTGTGCGGCTGATTTCGGAAAGATTCGCCCACAATGCGTCGAAACCGTTGTCGTAGTCCGCGTCCGCGGCAACCGACTCCCACCCCTCCCATTGCGGCAAGTCCAGGATGACCGAGGGCCGTCCGCTTGGTCTATCGCCGTCGCGGCCGACAACACCGTGGGCGAGGGCATGGCGTCCAATTACAATGAGCGCCAGGATGACCGGGTGCCAGTAGGCGGCAAAGGTAGGGCCTAGGTAGCCGACGGAAGAATCACGAAAGTCGACGGCGACAGCCGTTGGGTCGAAGGGATTTGCGGGTTCGGGGACGAGTTCTACGAGAACGCTGTGCCCATCTCGGCAACTGCACAAAGTCGTACTGAGCGCACTCGTGGTTTGCGCGCGATGCCAGAGTTGGCCACGCTCAAGAATATAGGGATATTCGCCGCGAACGTAGTCGGCATCGATGCGGTTGTATGCGCTGACTCTGTCGGCATATTCGGTGAAGCTATAACTGTACGAGTCCATGTGCTGTGTTCTCCTGACGTAACGGCGACAATCGGACGGCGACGAGGCAGCTGCTGCACGGCTTCATACCCACTCGGAGATCACGCGCCGCGCGCTCGACGCACTCGGCGAAGTCGAGATGCGGCGACATGACAGTCACCCGCGGGGCGCAGCCACTGCGGCTCTCGATCTGAGAATCTGAGATTCGAAATCCGAGGTCATGTAATGGATGCGAGTGATCGGATCTCGCTTCATTACCCCGATCCAGTGCAGTTCCTCGAGGTGCCGATGAACTCCTCCACGGTTTCCCCCGGCTCATCTATCTGCTTCGCCGGCACCAACTTCCCCGGCGGAGCAGAATCTTTGGAGACGCAGGCTGGGTGTGCCAGTAGGACTGCGAGCGACTCCTCGCAAGTAAACGATCTGGTCGAGATGCTAGCTGTATATTTTGATGGCATTCATAGTGGCAATTTTCGAACTACTACCCCATCATTCGGCAAACTCTGGCGAAAGATAATTCGGTGACGACAACGGATCTCTCGTTCCTATCCTCATCGGAATTCTCTCGATATTCTCTATTTAGCCTCCATTTTCACATTATTGTTCACGCTATATCAAGTAAAAGATTGGCAATCGAAGGTTCCAACAAAAGCGAACCGAGAAATAAGCGCCCGAAGACAACAAATCAGGCGAAAGCAATTTCAGGATTTGGGTTGTCCTTCGTTGTTGTCACCGGATACTACTATAAGTAGAGATTATCGTAGTATTCGCGCGGTATTTTTCGGTGGGGCGCTCGCGACCGGCCACAGTCGGTCGGCCCCTCCCGTTAAGGTTCGGGAAAGGCACCTCTCGCAAGTGGACAACAGATCGGAGCGCGCGATGACGAGAACATTGTGGCCGGCGCCAGGCCTGACGTAGCCGCGCCGAGCGTGGTACCCAGAGCCAACGAGTCGTTCAATCAGCCTGCCGCGATGGATGATTCGGAGATCACCGGTCGATACCGGGCCTTCGTTCACGCGAAAAATCGCGCGCAGTCCTCGGTCGACTTGAGAATCGACTCAGATCCGTTGGCCAAGCAATCGGTGTCGAACCACCCCGACATGGGGTGAATGTCCGTTATCTTCCTCGATAGTGGTTGCAATCTCCTGGCTGCTTGGCATCCCATGCACGGATGCTGTCACCACGAAAGGGAGCACATCTGTGAATGGACTCGAACCGCCTACTCGTTTGTCCCGGACCACCGCCGCCCTCGGGGTCGGCGCGCTCGCTGCCGCGATCACCTTCGGCAGCGCAGTTGGTACTGCATCAGCCGATGGCCCGGTCGCCGACTTCGGCAGTATCTCTTTCGCGGTGACCAACGGTCCCGACAACACCATCTACGACATCAACGCCATCATCAATCTCCCACCCGGCACACTGCCGCCAGGGATGATGAACCCTCACATCACTGCGCCCGCCGCGGCCCCTCAAACAGTCAACGACTCGTTTGCAGGCACCGCATTGGACTTCGTTCTGAGATTCATTCAGGCTGCGACCAGTTAGCCGACAACAAAAACGAGGCCACCAACTCTTATGAGTTCGTGGCCTCGTCTTGTGGTGGGCGAAGGGGGACTTGAACCCCCACGTCCCGAAGGACACTGGCACCTGAAGCCAGCGCGTCTGCCATTCCGCCACTCGCCCGAGCAACGCCGAAACATTATCACGACAAACTTTGAAAGTTCTATTCGTGCAGTTCAGGGCACGAATCGATGAACACCGAGCACCCGAAAGCCCAGAACCGATACCATGCTGAAACAGCGGCCAGGTACTGCCGAAGCGACATTTGACAGTACCGTGGAACCTGTACAGCAGTTTGGACGACACGCGACAAGGCGGTGCCGGCGCTACTTGCCGAGCATTTTGCCGTCGTAGATGCGAGGCGAGAGGAGGGCCCGATGGGCATCGTGCAGCGTTTCGAACGAAAGCTCCAAGGAGCTGTCGGCGACGCATTCGCGCGGGTCTTCGGTGGTGGTGTTGTGCCGCAGGAAGTAGAGGCGGCGCTCCAGCAGGAGGCACGTGACCGCGTCGAGCACCTCGGCGGCGGAATCCTTCTCGCCCCCAACAACTACGTGATCACCATCAACAACTCCGATCACGAAGAGTTGGCCGCCGATCGCGAACTGACGACAAAAGCTTTCAGCCGACACCTGCAGGATTTCATCCGCGATCAGGGTTGGCAGACGTACGGCGACATCTCGGTCACTTTCGAGCCTTCGCCTACGCTCCACACCGGTCAGTTCCGCACCCGCGGAACCGTCGACCCGGATGGTGACGCCGAGCAGGCATCACCGCCGTCGCATGTTCCGCAGGTTTCGTCGCGGCCTCCACAACGGCCGCCTCAGCGACCCGCACCGATTGTTCCCCCTGTTTCCAATCCAGTCCCGTCACAACCAGGAGCCGGCCCCATGACGCAGAACTCAGGCTACGAACCAAGCCGCGAACCGGCGGGTCGCCAGCCCGAACCGCAGCAGCCGGCACGGAACGGGTACTCCCACGACGACGGCGGTTACGCCGCTCCGCAGGGCCAGGAAGCGCCGTACCAGAACGGTTACGACCGCGGTGACGGTTACCGCACGGGCGACGACCAGCAGGGCTACAACCAGCAGCAGGGTGGCTACGACCAGCAGGCGTACCCGAACCAGCAGCAGCCGTACGAGCAGGCTGGTTACGACCAGCAGGGCTATGACCAGCAGGGCGGCGGTTACGACCAGCAGGGTTACCAGCAGCAGCCGTACGACCAGCAGGGCTACGGCCAGCAGGCGTACCAGGGTGGGTACGACCAGCAGGGTTACCAGCAGGGCGGCTACGACCAGCAGGGTTACCAGCAGCCGTACAACGGCCAGTCCTACGATCAGCCGGGCTACGACCAGCAGAGCTACCAGCAGGGCGGCTACGACCAGCAGGCGTACACACAGCAGCCGTACGAGCAGGCCGGCTACGAGCAGGGCGGCAACTTCGAGCAGACGCAGGCCTACCCGCAGCAGGGCTACGCCCAGCCGCAGGGCGGTTACGCACCGACGGCCCAGAGCCTGACGGCAACCCTGCAGCTCGAGGACGGCAGCGGACGCCACTTCCAGCTTCGCGACGGCAGCAATGTCATCGGCCGCGGCCAGGAAGCCCAGTTCCGCCTCCCGGACACGGGCGTCTCACGTCGCCACATCGACATCCGTTGGGACGGCCGCACCGCGATGCTGTCCGATTTGGGATCCACGAACGGCACCACCGTCAACGGAGCACCGGTCCAGGACTGGCAGCTGGCAGACGGCGACATCATTCGAGCAGGTCACTCGGAGATTCTGGTTCGCATTCTCTGAGCTGAGAAACGGACGCCAGGATTTTTCCGATAACAATCGAACATTCGGCGGTCCGTCGGCGCGCCGCCGTCACGCGGCTGTCAGTATCGTGATCTTCGGGGCCCAGAGCCCCCTATGATGCTGCCAGTCGACAATGCTCGAACCCCGCTGCGGCGGGGCTCGAGCCATAGAAGGAGGTGGACAGCCGTGCAGGGCCTGATTCTGCAACTCACACGGGCGGGCTTCCTGCTCCTACTGTGGCTGTTCGTCTGGGCAGTCCTCCGCACTCTCCGTTCCGACATCTATGCCGGCTCCGGGGTCAGGGTTCCGCCGCGGTACACCCGCGCCGGAAAGGTCCTGCCCTCGCTGGGCAAGGCGAAGGTGCCTCGGTACCTGGTGGTCACGCAGGGCGCCCTCGCCGGTACCCGCATCACGCTGGGCTCACAGCCGGTGATGATCGGCCGCGCCGACGATTCGACGCTCGTTCTCACCGACGATTACGCGTCGACGCGCCATGCGAGGCTCTCGCAGCGCGGAGCTGATTGGTACGTCGAGGATCTCGGTTCGACCAACGGCACCTATCTGGACCGCGCCAAGGTCACCACTGCGGTGCGCGTGCCTCTGGGCACCCCGGTTCGCGTCGGCAAGACGGTAATCGAGCTACGCCCGTGACCCTTGTTCTCCGCTACGCGGCGCGCAGCGACCGCGGTCTCGTGCGCTCCAACAACGAAGATTCCGTGTACGCCGGTGCACGCCTGTTGGCTTTGGCCGACGGTATGGGCGGACACGCGGCCGGTGAGGTCGCGTCGCAGTTGATGATTGCCGCTCTGGCGCATCTCGACGACGACGAGCCCGGCGAGGATCTGCTCGGCAAGCTCGAGGCAGCCACCCGCGAGGGCAACGATTCCATCGCCGATCACGTCGAGGAAGAACCCGAACTCGACGGCATGGGCACCACGCTCACCGCGATCCTCTTCTCCGGCAGCAAGCTCGGCCTCGTGCACATCGGCGACTCGCGCGCCTACCTGCTGCGCGACGACCACCTGACACAGATCACCCGCGACGACACGTTCGTTCAGTCACTGGTTGACGAGGGCAGGATCACCGCCGAACAGGCACACACGCACCCGCAGCGATCCCTGATCATGCGGGCGTTGACCGGCAACGAGATCGAGCCGACGCTCACCGTGCGCGAAGCCCGCGCCGGCGATCGTTACCTGCTCTGCTCCGACGGCCTCTCCGACGTGGTCAGCGACGAGACCATCGAGAACACGATGCGCGAGGGCTCGCAGGAGCAGTGCGCCGATCGTCTCATCGAATTGGCGCTGCGCAGCGGCGGTCCCGACAACGTCACCGTCGTCGTCGCCGATGTCATCGACCTCGACTACGGCCAGTCTCATCCCATCGTCGCGGGTGCCGCGTCGACGGAAGAGGAAGAGGACTCCCCTCCCCCCAACACCGCTGCCGGCCGCGCCGCTGCCATGCGTCCGCCGCGCGCGACGCCCAAGCGAGTTGTCTCCCAACCCGAACCGGAACCGAAGAAGAAGCGGAACCGGTTGTGGTGGGTGGTCCTCGCCGTGGTGCTGATCGCGCTGGTCGGCGTCGGCGCCGTGATCGGCCGCGCCGTCATCCGCAACAACTACTACGTCGGCGAAGACAACGGCCGCGTGACGGTGCTGCGCGGAATCCCCGGTTCGGTGCTCGGTTACTCGCTGCAAGACGCGGATCTGGTGGGTTGCGTCGGCGACGACGACGTCCTCACCCTCGTCTCCCCCGACGCGATTCCCAGCAACTGCAACATCCTCGAGGTCACCGATCTGCAGCCGTCGGCGCAGGAGCAGGTGCGCGCCGGGCTGCCGTCCGGCAAGCGTGAAGATGCGCAGAGCCAGATGATCCGTCTCATCGGCGGCGATCTGCTTCCTCGTTGTGAGCCGGTTCCGACGACGACGGCCGCGCCCACTCCCCCGCCGGCACCGGAGACCACTCCGCCCCCCGCACCGCCCGCTGAGCCGGCCACGCCGACGACGGCAGCACCCACGACTACGCCTACGCCGACCGACATTCCCGGTCAGACTTGCAGGACGGTCAACTGATGTCGTCCAACGCAGCTGCGGGGACGGCTTTTCCGAGTCCGCCCGGAGGTTTTGCCCCGGCGCCGGTCCAGTCGACCCGCCGAAACGTGGAGCTGCTGCTCCTGGGCTTTGCCGTCATCATCACGACGGTCTCGCTTCTGCTCGTCGAGGCGAGCCAGGAACAGAAGATCACGCTGGACCTCGCCAAGTACGCGCTCGCGTACACGGGCTTGTTCCTGATCGCGCACTTGGCAATTCGGCGGTATGCGCCGTACGCCGATCCGCTGCTGCTGCCGATCGTCGCCCTGCTCAACGGCCTCGGGTTGGTGCTCATCCACCGACTCGACCTCGCCGACGAACAGACAGCGCTCTACAACGGCCTCGAGGCACCGTCACCGGATGCGAACCAGCAGGTCATGTGGACTGCACTGGCGATCACCGGTTTCGTGTTGCTGCTCGTGTTCTTGAAGGACTACCGCCTGATGGCGCGGTTCAGCTACACGCTTGGCCTCGCGGGCCTGGTGTTCCTGGCGATTCCCGCGATCCTGCCGGCGAAGTTCTCGAGCGTGAACGGCGCAAAAATCTGGATTCGCCTGCCCGGATTCAGCATTCAGCCAGGTGAGTTCGCGAAGATCCTGCTCATCATCTTCTTCGCGTCCGTGCTCGTCGCCAAGCGCGACCTGTTCACCTCGGCCGGTAAACACTTCCTGGGCATGGACTTTCCGCGTGCCCGCGACCTGGGCCCGATCCTGCTCGCCTGGATCGTCTCGGTGGGTGTGCTCGTCTTCGAAACCGACCTCGGTACGTCGTTGCTGCTCTTCAGCACCGTGCTGGTGATGCTCTACATCGCGACCGAGCGTGTGGGCTGGCTGGTGATCGGCGGCGGACTGCTCGCCATCGGATTCTTCTTCGCCTACAAGATGTTCGGCCACGTCCGCGTGCGCGTCGACACCTGGCTGGATCCGCTCGGCGACTACGCCAACACCGGTTATCAGATCTCGCAATCGCTGTTCGGCCTCGCCACCGGTGGTATCGCCGGAACAGGTCTGGGCAGCGGCCGCCCCAACCAGGTGCCGTTCGCGAAGACGGACTTCATCATCGCGACCATCGGCGAAGAGCTCGGCCTGATCGGCCTGGCCGCTGTGCTGATGCTGTTCCTGCTTCTCATCGTGCGCGGCCTGCGTACGGCGTTGGCAGTGCGCGACAGCTTCGGCAAACTGCTCGCCGCCGGTCTGTCGTTCACCATTGCGATCCAGATCTTCGTCGTCGTCGGCGGCGTCACCAAGCTGATCCCGCTGACGGGTCTGACAACACCGTTCATGTCGTACGGCGGCTCGTCGCTGCTCGCGAATTATCTACTGCTGGCCATCCTCGTCCGGATCTCGGACGCGGCTCGTGCGCCGGTAGTGACGAAGAAGAAAGGTCCGCCCCCAATCGCTGACGCCAATACCGAGATGATGCCGCGCGTATGAACACTCCACTGCGCCGCGTCGCGATGGCCGTCATGGTGATGGTCGTCGCGCTCCTCGCCAACGCCACGTACGTACAGGTCATCAAGGCTGACGACCTGCGAGCCGACCCGCGCAACTCGCGGGTGCTGCTCGACGAGTACTCACGCCAGCGAGGTCAGATCTCGGCTTCCGGTCAGGTGCTTGCCGCCTCCCGCGCCACCGACGACCGGTACAAGTACCTGCGCGAGTATCCGAATCCGTACCCGTACGCACCGGTCACGGGCTTCTACTCGATGCAGTACGGCAGCGCCGGCCTCGAGCGCACCGAGGACCCGATTCTCAACGGCTCGGACAACCGGTTGTTCAGTCAGCGCTTCTTCGACCTGGTGTCCGGACGCGATCCGCGCGGCGGCAACGTCGTCACGACGCTCAATCCGGCCATGCAGCAGGTGGCGTACGACCAGCTGACCAGCAAGGGTTACACCGGTTCCGTCGTCGCGATCGAGCCGAGCACCGGACGCATCCTGACGATGGTCAGCACGCCGAGCTACGACCCGAACCTGCTTGCCAGCCACGACGGCGCCGAAACCACGAAGGCGTGGGACGAGCTCAACGCCGATCCCAACGATCCGTTGGTCAACCGCGCGATCTCGCAGACTTACCCGCCCGGCTCGACGTTCAAGGTGCTCACCACGGCCGCAGCTCTTGGCAACGGTGCGACGCCGGACGACCAGCTGACCGCGGCTCCGCAGATCACGCTGCCCGGCACCAGCACGACCCTCGAGAACTACAACGGCAGCACCTGCGGCCCCAACCCGACGGCGTCGTTGCGCGACGCGTTTGCGCGCTCGTGCAACACGGCTTTCGTCGAACTGGGCATCAAGGACGGCGCGGACGCCATCAAGGACGAGGCCAGCGCTTTCGGCATCGGGCCCAACACTCCGGCGATCCCGCTGCCGGTTGCTGACAGCACGGTCGGCGACATCTCCGACGACGCGGCTCTCGGCCAGACCAGCATCGGCCAGCGCGACGTCGCGGTGACCCCGCTCGAGAATGCAGTGATCGCCGCGACCGTCGCCAACGGCGGTGTGCGGATGCAGCCCAACCTGATCTCCCAGTTGCAGGCACCGGATCTGACCGATCTCAGTACGCCGTCACCGGTGTCGATGGGTCAGGCCATCTCGCCGGCAGTGGCCGCAACGCTGACTGATCTGATGATCGGCTCGGAGAACTTCACAGGCGGCGACGGCAAGATCCCCGGGGTTCAGATCGCGTCCAAGACCGGTACCGCCGAGCACGGCGTGAACCCGCGGGAAACTCCGCCGCACGCCTGGTACATCGCTTTTGCACCGGCGCAGAATCCGACGGTCGCCGTGGCCGTCATCGTCGAGAACGGTGGTGACCGCGGACTTGCCGCTACCGGTGGCTCGGTTGCTGCGCCGATCGGTCGTGCAGTCATCGCAGCCGGAATCCAAGGGGGCTGAACCGTGGCGTTGAACAACGGCGCTTTGATCGCCGATCGTTACCGATTGATCCGTCTCATCGCCACCGGTGGGATGGGTCAGGTGTGGGAAGCCACGGACTCCCGGCTCAACCGTCGCGTCGCCGTCAAGGTACTCAAGTCCGAGTTCTCTTCCGATCCGGAGTTCTTGGAGCGCTTCCGCTTCGAGGCCCGCACCACCGCGCAGCTCAACCATCCCGGTATCGCCGGAATCTACGACTACGGCGAGACCCGCGACAGCTCGGGCGATTCCACGGCGTACCTGGTCATGGAACTCGTCAACGGTGAACCGCTCAACGCCGTCCTGGCACGCGTCGGCCGCCTGGCGGTTCCGCATGCCCTCGACATGCTCGAGCAGACCGGCCGCGCCCTGCAGGTCGCACACGACGCCGGTGTCGTGCACCGCGACGTGAAGCCGGGCAACATCCTCATCACGCCGACGGGCCAGGTGAAGATCACGGACTTCGGCATCGCCAAGGCCGTCGAGAATTCTCCTGTCACGCGTACGGGAATGGTGATGGGTACCGCCCAGTACATCGCGCCCGAGCAGGCTCTCGGTCAGGACGCGACCGCGGCGAGTGACGTGTACTCGTTGGGAATCGTCGGATACGAAGCACTTTCGGGTCGACGCCCGTTCACCGGTGACGGCGCGCTGACCGTCGCGATGAAGCACGTGCAGGAAACCCCGGCGCCGATGCCGGCCGACCTGCCGGCGAACATCCGCGAGCTCATCGACATCACGTTGACCAAGGATCCGGCCGGCCGCTACGCCAGTGGCGGTGAGTTCGCCGACGCCGTTGCAGCCGTTCGGGCGGGGAGGCGTCCACCGCCGCCCGGTCTGCTCGCCACCGGTGCCGCGAGCGCGTTGCCGGCTACGGGTGCCACGCAGGTCATGCCGCCGACGTACGCGGGCCCGGTGACGGGCGCAGCTGTAGCGGACGACGCGGCAGCCGGCGGAATGACCAGTGGGCAGAAGGCCGTGGCATGGGCCGGCGGCGGATTGATCTTGTTGGCGTTGATCATCGGCGGAGTCTGGATCGCGACCGACGGTCCGAGCGACCCGACGCCGCCCGTCGTCACGTCCACGACGTTGCCGACCACCACGACGACCAAGCCCACCACGACGACGACTCGGCCGACGACGACGACCACCGAGCCGACAACAACGACGACTCGGCCGACGACAACCACGACCGAGCCGACAACCACCACAACAACGCCGACCACGACAACAACAACTCCGACGACCACAACCACCACCACGACGACAACGACGACCACAACGACCACTGAGCCGTTGGCGGATCCCGGAGACGCTGAAGAACCGCTAGGACAAGACCAATGACGACACCCCGCAATCTCTCCTCCCGCTACGAGCTGGGTGAGATTCTCGGCTTCGGCGGAATGTCCGAGGTTCACCTGGCGCGCGACCTCCGACTCAGCCGCGACGTCGCGATCAAGGTGCTGCGTGCAGACCTCGCGCGCGATCCCACGTTCTACTTGCGGTTCCGTCGTGAGGCGCAGAACGCTGCCGCGCTGAACCATCCGGCGATCGTGGCCGTCTACGACACCGGTGAAGCCGAGACCGACGCCGGGCCGCTGCCGTACATCGTCATGGAGTACGTCGACGGCGACACGTTGCGTGACATCGTGCGCAGCACCGGGCCGATGGCTCCGCGCAAGGCGATGGAAGTGATCGCGGACGTCTGTGCCGCTTTGGACTTCAGCCACCGCAACGGCATCGTGCACCGCGACGTCAAGCCCGCCAACATCATGATCAACCGTGCCGGCGCCGTGAAGGTGATGGACTTCGGTATCGCCCGTGCCATTTCCGACGCGTCGAGCCCGATGACGCAGACGGCCGCCGTGATCGGCACCGCTCAGTACCTCTCGCCGGAGCAGGCGCGAGGTGAGCAGGTGGACGCGCGTTCGGACGTGTACTCGCTCGGTTGTGTGCTGTTCGAGATTCTGACGGGCGAGCCGCCCTTCAAGGGTGATTCACCGGTCGCCGTGGCGTACCAGCATGTTCGTGAAGATCCGCAGACGCCGTCGGAGATCAATCCCGACATTCCACGCGAGCTGGATTCGATCATTCTCAAGGCAATGAGCAAGAACCCGGCCAACCGCTACCAGAGCGCCGGCGACATGCGCAGCGACTTGGTGCGTGTCCTGGGCGGTCAGCGTCCGAGTGCGCCGATGGTGATGAACGACGAGGACCGCACCACCATCCTCGGCGCCGTCGGCTCCGACACCGGGAACTACCGCACTGCTCCCGATCCGGTCGAGCCGGTTGCTGCGAGGACAACTCGCGCCGCCGAGCCGCCTGCCAAGAAGAAGGGCGGACGCTACGCCCTGATGGGCATCGCGGCGCTTCTGGTGATCGGTCTGGTGACGTTCTTTCTCATTCGGGTGAACTCGCCGAAGGTCGAGATGGTGACCGTTCCGGGTGACCTGACCAACCAGCCCGCCGACGTCGCCGAGGCGACGCTGACCAACGCCGGATTCCAGGTGGAGCGTCAGCAGAAGACGGACAAGGTGATCGCCGCCGGAAACGTCATCACGACGCGTCCGGTTGCCGGGGTGCGTATCGAGAAGGGCAGCACCGTCACCATCGACGTGTCCACCGGCCCCGAGCAGGTCGCGATCCCGCGCCTGACTGGCCTGAGCCAGGACGACGCCGAGAAGAAGCTCAACTCCGTCGGACTCCGACTTGATCCGACCATCGGCAAGGCGGCATCGACCGTCGCCGAGGTCGACAAGATCGTCAATCAGGACCCGGCCGTCGGAGTGTCGGTTGTTCTCGATTCCGCGGTCTCGATCACCGTCGGCACCGGACCGGAGCAGGTTCGTGTCCCGGATGTCACCGGTCAGCGTGAAGAGGTGGCGAGGCCCAACATCGAAGGTGCCGGGTTCGTCGTCCAGATCACGGAGATCGATTCGGGTCTGCCGAAGGGACAGGTTGTTTCGACCGACCCGACCGGTGGCACGTCGGCCACCAAGGGTTCGACCGTGACGCTACGAGTGTCCAACGGCAACCAGGTCGCGATGCCTGATCTGACCAACAAGACGGTGTCGGAGGCGTTGAGCACGCTTCGCGCAGCCGGCTGGGCGGGAACTGCATCGCAGCTGGTGCAGAACCAGAGCACGACGCTCACCCCGGAAATGGTGGGCAAGATCGTCTCGCAGACGCAGCCTCCGGGCTCGGAGATCTCCAAGGACGCAGTCATCACCGTCAGCGTCGGAGCGCTCGGAATCCCCGGCCGCTAGCAAAGTGAAAAAGTGCCTCCCGGAGATTTCCGGGAGGCACTTTTTTGTGGACAGGTGTCAGAGAATTGCGGGCAATGCGCCGCCGAGCGCCGACGCGACCTCGGCCTCGAGGGCTGCGACGAGCCCTTCCGGCGGCGCCTCACCGCAGACTGCGAGCCAGTTCGCGAGCATCCGGTGTCCACCCTGGGTGAGTACGGACTCGGGGTGGAACTGGACGCCGTGAATCGGCAGTTCGCGGTGGCGCATCGCCATCACGACGCCGCTCTCGGTGTGGGCGGTCACCTCGAGTTCCTCGGGAATGGTGTCCTCGAGAACCGTCAGCGAGTGGTAGCGGGTAGCGGTGAACGGATCGGGCAGTCCGGCCAGGACGCCGACGTCCTTGTGGTGAACCAGACTCGTCTTGCCGTGAAGCAGTTCGGGCGCGCGGTCGACGGTTCCGCCGAAAGCCGCACCGATCGCCTGATGTCCGAGGCAGACGCCAAGCAGCGGGGTCTTGGTGTCGGCGCAGACCTTCACCAGATCCATCGTCGCTCCCGCGCGCTGCGGAGTTCCGGGGCCCGGACTCAGGAGAATGCCGTCGAACTGCGCTACTGCACCCTCGAGGTCTGCCGTCAGTTGTGGATCGTCGTTGCGCCAGACCACGGCTTCGGTTCCGAGCTGGCCGAGGTACTGCACCAGGTTGAACACAAAGCTGTCGTAGTTGTCGACGACGAGAATCCTCATGAGAGCAGGGTAAACGCCCGTGCTATCCGCCGGTATAGGCGGGGACCGTGATCTGCGACGGTGTCGCCTGCGTGTACCCGAGGCCGAAGCGGGTCGCGTACTGCTTGTAGATCCGAATGCCCGGTTCGGCAGCGAGTGCCGCCTCGAGGCGCGCAACATCGCCGATCGCGCTCATCACGTACGGCGGGCTGTAGGTACGGCCGTGAAGAAGGAGGGTGTTTCCGATGCACCGCGGCGCCGACGTACTGATGATCCGTTGGTCCTGCATGCCCACCGCTTCGGCCCCGCCGGCCCACAGTGCGTTCAGCACGCTCTGGACGTCCTGCTGATGCACGACGAGGTCGTCCGGGGTGGCGTCGACCGGATACTTGCCTTCGGCGTTGCGCGGGGCGTCCGTCATGGTGACCACGACGCCGGGGCCGGTCATCTCCGTCAGTCCCGCGTCGGCGGAGATGTTCTTGATGTCACCGAGAGCGGCGGCCACGCCGGCGTCGGACCGAGCGGCGTCTTCCTGCAGCGAATCGAGCTGAGCGGCAAGTTCGTCCCGGTCGGCCGAAACCTTTTCGGCATTGGCCTGGGCACTGCGGACCAGATCGGAGAGCCTGGTGCTTTCGGTGACCTGAAGCTGGTTTTCCTCGGCGGATCTCTGCGCCGTGGCAACCATCAGACCGGCTACCAGGCAGACGGCAAGTACACCGATGTGCCAGACGGTTCGTGAAGATTCACCCGAAGACACGTGGCTCCTCCCGGATTGTGCAGGTCGGCCGGTGACCAACTGGACACAGCTACGTTAGCGTGTAGGTAACACATGCAGGTCACACCGTAGAGCGAGGACGCCATGCCCAAGTCGAAGGTCCGTAAGAAGAACGACTACACAGTCAACCCAGCAAACCGCACTCCGGTGAAGGTGAAGATGGGTCCGTCGAGCACGTTGTACGTCTCGGTGATGCTCGGATTCATGCTTCTCGGCCTGGCGTGGCTGATTGTGTACTACTTGGCCGCGGATTCGATCACGTGGATGAACGACTTGGGAAACTATAACTTCCTCGTCGGCTTCGGCTTCATGGTTGTGGGCCTTGTGATGACCATGAGATGGCGCTGACCAGCGATTATCTGATTCGACTCGGATCGTGACCGTCTTTCAATTACATGGGTGTCATTCATCCCCATTGTGGATAACTCCTGTGGACAACCTAGGAAGTTATCCACATGCTCGAGGATGAATTTCATCCACAGCCTCGTGACAACGCCACAGAGGTCGTCTCGTGGGCCACTCCGATGGGTGTTGTCTACGCGATGTTCGGCGGCGGAATTGCCCTCGCGATCGCCTCGATAATCGCGCCCACGGAGCCGGCCGGACGCTTCCTGCTCGCCCTCGCGGTGATCGGGCTGTTCGTGATGGGCGGCCTCGCCCTGCGTCAGCGCCCCCGCCTGGCGGTGATCGACAACGCAGGAACCAAGTCGATCGCGGTGCAGCGATTGCGCGCCCGCCACACGTTCACCCGCGAACAGATCGACCGCGTGCGTCTCGTCCGCTACCCGCGTCTGGGTCGACGCGTGCCGATGCTCGAGATCGACATCGTCGACCGGCCCACCGACACGGAGAAGCTGTTGATCTTCGGACGCTGGGATCTCGGTACGACGCCGGAGGACGTCCTGGACGTGCTTACCGTCCACGGTTTGGTGCCGCCCGAGAAGTAGGCGCGGGTTACATGGCCAGTGCCGCGAGGTCCGGCTGCACGATGTCGAGTGCCTGCTGCGGCACCGCGACGGCGTCGCTCGACCATCCCCAGATCGAGTACAGCTCACGGCCGGGGTCGGTGTACCCGTCGCGGCCGTGAAGCACCCGGTAGTTGTCGATGCAGATCATCTCGCCGGCTTCGGCACGGAACATCGGCCCGCTGTCTCGCACGTGAATCACGGCCTCACTCCACTGCTTCACCAGCGGCCACTGCGCTTCTTCCGATTCACCGGCGATCGGCGCGAGGTACGGGTGGTACCGAACCTGGTTGCGTCCACTCGGCACCGTCCGGGCGATCGGCGCAAATGTGCTCTGCGGGAAGTTCGGTTCCGAATGGTCGATGTCTGTGCTCCAACAGAATTCGGCCAGCTCCGCTGTTGCGGGATCGAAGGCGAGCAATCGCGTCAGTTTGACCGCGTCGATGAGAAACGAGTCGCCGCCACTCGGGTACGCCGGGCGCTTGCACCACAGAAACAGGTAATCGGGAGCGTAATCGCCGAAAGCAAAACCATCGTTGTGGGCGGTCATCCGCTCGCCGGAGATACCGAACGAGCGCTTGCGCCCGCGTTCGTCCACCGGTTGGGTGTCGACGACAGCGGCTTCGGCATCCTGACTTTTGGCGCTCGCCTCGAACTGGCGGCCGACGCGAATGCACTTCTCACCGAGCAACTTCGACGCGAACGCAATGGCATCTTCCTCGGTGTGCAGCCCACCGAAGACCGCGGCGCCGTCCAGTGCGATTGCCGCCCGGACGGCCTCGACCGTCTCCACGCGCCGCGGAACAACACTTGCCAGCGTCAAATCGGAAGAGAACATTCATCACTCCATACGTCGAGTTCGCCAAACGGTTCAACTCGAGCGTAGGAACTCGTCATTTCGACGGCGTAACTCCGGAAACCGATTCGGTTACGGAGCCAGCCTTTCAAATCACCTTGCCCGGGTTCATGATTCCGTGAGGGTCGAGTGCGCCCTTGATTGCATGATGCATCGCGACGACGGCCGGTGACAGTTCCTGTGCCAGGCCACCCATCTTCAGTAGGCCGACGCCGTGTTCACCGGTGACGGTTCCGCCCAACTCGAGGGCATTGTCGATGATCTCGGCAAAAGCCGCCTGAGCACGCCTCCGCGCCGCTTCGTCGTCGTGTGGCGTGATCAGCAGCGGATGCAGGTTGCCGTCACCCGCGTGCGCGATGTTCGCGATGTGAGTGTCGTGCCGGGCCGAGATGGCCTCGATCCGTGCCAGCATCTCCGGGACCGCTGCCTTGGGGACGCAGATGTCCTCGGTGAGCACCGGGCCGAGCCGCTCGAGGGCGGGGTATGCCAGACGCCGGGCGGAGAACAGAGCGTCAGCCTCCTCCTGGTCGGTGGATCTGGCGCTCCAGGTTGCCCCGGAACGGTTGAAACAGGCCAACATTCGCTCGGCTTCGGCGTCGCCGATCTCACCCGGTGTGTCGATGCGGCCGAGCAGAACCACCTCGGCGTCGGCCGAGAGGCCCATGTTCTTCCAGGCGTCGACGGCAAGCAGGCACTGTCGATCGATCAGCTCGAGGGCCGACGGCGTGAGCCCGTCTGCCGCGACGGCTTCGACTGCCTTGCCCGCAGCAACGATGGAGTCGAAGTATCCGACGATGGTGCGCTCGGGATCGCGCTGAGGACGTAGCTTGACGGTTACCTCGGTGATCACCCCGAGAGTGCCTTCGGAGCCGACCATGAGCGCGGAGAGATCAAACCCAGCCACTCCCTTGGCAGTTCGACGCCCGAGCCGAACCAGCTCACCGGTTCCGGTAACCACCTGCATGCCCAGCACGTAGTCCTTGGTGACGCCGTACTTGACGCAACACAGGCCCCCGGCATTGGTCGCGACGTTGCCGCCGATCGTCGACCAGGGTGCGCTCGCCGGATCGGGCGGATACCAGAGGCCGTGCTCGGCGCACGCGTCGCGGAGGTGATCGTTGACTACCCCGGGTTCGACCACGGCCAAACGCTCGAGGGTGTTGATCTCCTTGATCGCGTTCATCGCGTCGAAGGCGATCACGACGCCGCCGGCGACTGCGTTGGCTCCACCCGACAGACCGGTGCCTGCGCCGCGCGTGACGACGGGCGCACCGTGGGCGATGCACGCCTGCACAACTGTCTGTACCTGCTCGGCTGTGCGCGGACGGACCACGGCGACGGGCATCTCGTAGGGAGCCCACTCGGCGTCGTCGTGGATGTAGCTCGCCATGATGTCGGGGTCGGTGATCAGTCGATCCGCATCGATCTGCGAGCCGAGCGCCTCGAGGAGTGTCATGCCTCCACGATAGTGACGGCGGCTACACCACCCCATGTAGATTTACTCCGAGAAACCGGAAACAGTATGGACATTCTCTCCATACTCATCGTTGGCCTGACAAGGGAGTGCGGATGCACGAGAACTGGCTACAGCTTCTCCTGGCCGAGGCATCCACTGAGGAACTGATCGAACATCGCGATCAGTTGGCCGCAGGCTCAGGCCCCGAGGCCGCTGCGGAAATCGAGCGAGAAGCCCGATCGGCGCTTCAACTGCGTAGTCTCCTGGCTCAGCGCCGACAACGTGCCACCGAGCTGGGCGCACTCAACGACATCGCGTCGCTGCTGACCACGATGCACGATCATCACGCCCTTCTGCAGGAGATCGTAGATCAGGCCAAACGGCTACTCGGGGTAGACCTTTCGTACCTTGCACTGATCCACGACGACATCTTGATCATCGAAGTCACGAGCGGGGCGTACACCTCGCAACTGCTCGGCCTGACGGTTCCGTTCCGTGAAGGCCTCATCGGTCGCGTGGTCGAGAACTCCTCTCCTGCTTGGTCTCCCGACTACCGCAACGATCCCTCGTTTGCACATATCGGACCCGCCGACGACGCAGCGCGAGCCGAGAACATGCGCGGCCTGTTGGCCGTGCCGCTGACATTGAACGGCAAGATCCTGGGTGCCCTGTGCGCGTGCAAGCGTCAGGAGCGTCGATTCGGCAACGAGGAAGTTGCGTTGCTGTCCGCCCTCGCAGCTCATGCCTCGGTAGCCATCGAGAATGCCCGCTCTCTCGAACGCTATCGCGCGACGGTTGCAGAAGTGAATGCAGCGAACACCGAACTTGCCGAGCGCACAGCACTTCTCGAACAGACCCTGACCTGGGACCGATCGCTCACACAAGTTGTCCTGCGCGGCGGCGGTGTTCGCGAACTCGTGGAAGAAACCTCCGCGTCGACGGGTTCACCGGTGTTCTTCGTGACCGGAACGTCGGAGATCCCACCGGGACTGCAACGGGTGAGCGAGAGCGTGAATCGGGTCTTCGACATCTTTGCCGCTGACCGACGCGAGCAGGAGGTGACGCTGATCGTCGGTGAGCAGTTCCTGTTCGCCACCGAAGTACGCAGTGCCGGTGACCAACTCGGAGTCCTGTTCCTGCTCTCGCGCCAGGAACCCACCGCCGCCATGAGATTGGCACTCGAAAGGTCAGCCCCGGCCATTGCGCTTGCGCTGGTGGGCGAACGGGCGGCCAGGGAAGCTACCCGTCGGGCACGCGATGCATTTCTGGTCGATCTGATCACCAGGCCTGCGCCGACGCCGGCCGAAGTCACCGGTCAGTTCCGCCTGGCTGGACTAAACCCCGACCGCTCGTACACCGTCGTGGTGGCCCGCCCGGCCGACGCCGTAGACCGTACACGTCGCAGTATCGAGGAAATTGCATTTCCCTCGGGAACTGTTGTTGCCGAGCATGGTTCACGGGTCATCGCTTTGATTCCGGGAATGTCACCGTCAGAAGTTGCGGCGGCGTGGGTGCAGCCGGCGGAGAACCCGACAGTGGGAATCGCCGATCCCGCGGTGGGAGCGGAAGGTCTGGCGCGAGCCTATGTCGAGGCACAGCACACCGTCGACGTCCTCGAGACGCTCGGGCGGGCTTCCCACGTGGAACCGGCAAGTTCCCTCGGCATTTACCGAATTCTCCTCAGCCGCACCGGACGCGAAGAACTCGAATCGCTGACGCAGCGGTCCCTCGGTCCTCTCCTCGATGAGGAGCAACGACGCGGCGTTCCACTTCTGGACACCCTCGCGTCGTACCTGTCGCACAATTGCAAACATTCTGCGACCGCCACCGCGCTCGCGATTCACGCCAACACTCTGTACCAACGCCTCGAATCGATCGACCGATTGATCGGTACGCAGTGGCGTCAGCCGGACCAGGCGCTCGATCTTGCGCTCCTGATCCGGCTGCGTGCCAGTGCGGGGAAACTCGGTCAGATCTGAGCGGGCTTGCTCGATCGCTTGGCCAGTGCCACCACAAGAATTGCGGCACAGAGCATCACGGCGCCTACCACCCACAGGCCTGCCTTGGCATTTCCGGTCACATCGGTGAGCCAGCCGGTGATGTACGGAGCACCGAAGCCCGACGCATTGCCGATCGAGTTGATCATGGCGATACCCGCGGCCGCGCTGGCACCCGTCAGGAACGTGGTGGGCAGGTACCAGAAGACGGGGAGCGCACAGAGCACGCCGACGGCGGTGAGCGAGACCGCAATCATGACGGTGAACGGTGAATCCAGGTACAGCGCAATCGGAATGGATACCGCACCCAGGAGCGTCGGGGCAGCAACGTGCCACATCCGTTCACCGGTCTTGTCGGAATGGCGGCTCCACAGCACCATCGCGACAGCGCCGATCGCGTAGGGGACGGCCACGATCAGGCCTGTCTCGACGAGCGAGAAATCGGTGTTGAACGTCTGCTTGAATCCCGCGACGATGCTGGGTAGGAAGAAGCTCAAAGCGTAAAGGCCGTAGGTGATTCCGAAGTAGACCAGACCGAAACCGATGACGCGGGGATCGCGCAGGGTCTTGCCGGCAGACTGGTGACCGGCGTCGCCGAGTTCTTTCTCCTCGTCGGCCATGGACTTCATCAGCCAGGTGCGCTCCTCGAGGGTCAACCACTTCGCGTCGGCGGGACGGTCGGTGAGGTAGAACCAGACGACAAACGCCAAGATCACGGCGGGCAGACCCTCGATCAGGTACATCACGCGCCAGCCGGCCAACCCGAACAAGCCGTCGCCGTACTGGATGATGGCAGCCGAGAGCGGGGCACCGAGCGCCGACGAGAGCGGAAGCGTCAGCAGGAACAAGCCCATCAGGCGTACGCGGTACTTCTTCGGGAACCAGAAGGTCAGGTAGAGAAGAACTCCGGGGAAGAAGCCGGCCTCGGCGATTCCCAGCAGAATGCGCAGGAAATAGAGGCTGCCCACGTTGGGCACGAATGCCAGCGCAGCGGCGAGGATTCCCCAGGTGAGCATGATCCGCGCGATCCACAGCCGGGCGCCGAAGCGGTGCAGGGCCAGGTTGCTCGGCACCTCGAACAGCAGATAGCCGACGAAGAAGAGACCGGATGCGAGCCCGAACATCGTCTCGGTCATCCCGAGGTCGGCGCTCATGGTGAGCTTCGCGAAGGCGATGTTCGTACGATCCAGATAGTTCACGAAATAGAGCAGGATCAGGAAGGGAATCAGCCGGCGCGCTACCTTCTTCACCACGCGAGATTCGATCTCGCTCGGCGCAACCCCACCGTCAGTGGTGGTGCTATCGGTGGAGGTCATGGCAGGGGTACTCCTCGGAAAAGGTCAGCGTTGCTATCTACGAAGTGACTCAAGCCACAGTAGAAGTACCGATGTCCTCAACCTATGTGGACAATCTCTACAGAAGCCGTCCCTGCATGTGCGTTTACTCCCAACGATCCGGCGAATGACCCGCAGCAGCCTGACGAACGTCCCTGAACAGTCGAAGGCGACAAACCCGCCTGAGCTGGGGGTTTAGCGCTATGAGCACCGAGTCACTGGCTAGTGTTATCGGCGAAATAGCCAGAGCAAGTGCGGACGCACCGCGTGACTTGAAGGACAGAACATGACGAAGATGGTTCGGACCACGATGACCCGCCGGTCCTCCACCGCAGTCGCTGCCACCATCGCGGCGGTCGCACTATTCGCCTCCGCCTGCGGCAGCGACTCCGACAAGACCGACTCCGACAAGAGCGCTGCCGGCGCCTCGTCCGCTACATCCTCGGCCACCGTCGGCGGGAAGACGCTCGACGCCAAATTCGAGACGAAGTGCGCAAAGGACGGCGGCACGACAGTTATGACACTGCTCGACGCGGAAAATGCCACCTACGGCATGTTGACCGTCTCAGCCATCATCGATGAATCCGGCACGGTTCAGACTGCTGGAATCGCCGGAAGCGAGGGTGGATCGAACGGTCTGCCGTACACCGCCGGATTCGCGCCGGGACTGCCTGGCGGATCTGCCAGTGCCAAGCAGGACGGCAATACCTTCGTGGTGACGGGCGAGGGAATCGGCGCCCGGGACAAGGGCAACCCGATGGAGACGTCGAGCTTCGAGATCACGTTCGCCTGCGAGTCCATCATCGGCGGCTGATCCATAGAACGGCTGGGCCCTAGGATTCTTGCTAGCTGATTCCCAGCTGTTCGCGCAGTTGGACGACGCGGAGCACGATGACTCCCAACGTCACCACAGTGACGGCACCAAAAGCGATCCAGCCGATCCGCACTGCTTTCACGCGGTTCTCACCGGCGCCCAACCATTGTGGGGCGTACAGGAAGGCAGCGGCCGTTGCGGCACCTGCCACCAGACCTCCCGCGTGACCCCAGAACGAGATCCCGGGCAGCGAAATGCTGATGATCACATTGATCGCGATCACCGAGATGATCGGGACCGGGCTTCGACGCAAACGCAGTAGAAGGACGGCCTGTGCGCCCATGATGCCGAAGATTGCACCCGACGCTCCAGCGGTCCAGGACAGGGCCGTGAGCGAGGAGAACACCGGCTGGAACGCCATCACCGAGGCGGAACCGCCGAGGAGCGAAACCAGGTAGATGCCGACGTACCGGGAGCGGCCCATCACGATTTCGGTGTCGCGCCCCAGGATGTAGAGGGCGTACATGTTGACCGCGAGGTGCAAGATGCCGAAGTGCAAGAACCCGGAGCCGATGAGCCGGAACCAGTCACCGCTGGCGACCAGACCCGGATTGAGTGCCCAGTTCGCGAAGATCGACGAGCCGACCTGATTGTTCATGATGCTTCGCGACTGCGCGAAGGTGGCGAGGAACGCCAGGACGTTGAGCCCCATCAAGGTGTACGTCACGACCGGGACCGCACGGGCGGGGCTCACGGTGTTTCCGGCGACGCCCCGAACGGGGCGGACATCGCGTTGGCCGGCAGCTACACAGTCAACACATTGGTATCCCACCGCCGCCTCGCGGAGGCAGTCCGGGCACGCCGGACGTCCACAACGATTACAGGAAAGTGCGGTAGGTCGATCTGGATGGCGGACGCACCGCGGTTGGGGCGGGATGCCCTCACTCGCACCGCCGCCCCAACCGGGGTTCGTCATCTGCTTGTTTTACCTGTTCAGGAGATGGTGATGCTGTTGATCACGACGGGCTCGACCGGACGATCGCCACGATCGACGGCGGTGGAGGAGATAGCGTCGACAACCTTCTTGGAATCGTCGTCGAGAACCTCACCGAAGATGGTGTGGCGACGGTTCAGGTGCGGCGTCGGGCCGGTGGTGATGAAGAACTGCGAGCCGTTGGTTCCCGGGCCTGCGTTGGCCATGGCCAGCAGGTAGGAGCGGTCGAACTGCAGTTCCGGGTGGAACTCGTCACCGAACTTGTAGCCCGGGCCGCCGGTGCCGGTTCCGGTGGGGTCGCCACCCTGGATCATGAAGCCGTCGATGACGCGGTGGAAGATGGCACCGTCGTAGAACGGGCCGGTCTTGGTGCCGGCGGCGTTTGCGGTGGTGTACTCCTTCGAGCCGTCGGCGAGGCCGACGAAGTTCTCGACGGTCTTCGGCGCATGGTTGCCGAACAGAGCGATCTTGATGTCGCCGCGGTTCGTGTGCAGCGTTGCGGTTGCGGTCTGATGAGTTGAAGTCACACCACCATCGTGCCATTGCCGGCGTTCTCGCGGATGCCGCCCCGTAAAACTCTCCCTGTCCCCGCCTCACTGTTATGGCACAGTGAAGTCATGACACGAGTGACCGAGTCCCTCAGCACGCAGTTGCCCGACACCTTCGATCACGCGCGCGCCCGCGTCGAGGACACCTTCGACGAGACTGCCGCCTACCTCGAAGAGACAGCGGCTCGTATCAAGGAGTCCGAGGCAGCCGACAACGCTCGCCGCATCGCCGCGGTGGTCGCCACATCGGTCGCTCGCGGCGCCGGGCAGGTCGGGTTGTTCCTGGGTCGTCAGGGCAAAGTCCTCGCCAAGAAGGGCGTAGAGCGCGCAAAGGCTATCCCCACGAAGTCCGCGGAACGCACCGAGAAGCCTCGCGGCCGCAAGCGCGTCGCCGTGTTCGTCATCGCCGGTGTCGCGGTGATCGGTGGCGCGGTGTTCTTCAAGAGCCGCCGACGCGAGCATCCGCCGGTCGCTTCCGCACCCCCTCGGCTCGAAGAGAACTCGACCGAGAAGACCGCTTAGTCGACACACGAAAAGCCCCGGAACAGATTGTGTTCCGGGGCTTTTCGATGTTCACGTTCAGCAGTTGGACGGTGCCGGGACGTTGTTGAAGCGATCGATCATGTACCCGACGGATTCGGGTGTACCCACCAGGTACGGCGTCGCATGATTGATTGCCATGCCCGGAATGATCGGGGGCAGTTCGTTGACGGAGAACTGCACCGTCGCGCCCTTGCCGCACCAGTCTCGCGCCAGTTGCTGTCCCTGGCCGAACGGAACGATGTCATCGGAGCGGCCATGCTGAATGAGTACGGGCGACTCCGGCGTCAGCTTGCCGATCTTCTGCTCGTCGAGGATTGCCTGCGCCATGGGTAGACGCGCCAGAACTGCGGAGAGTGATTCACCGGAATTGGTGAAACTCGACGACTGCTGGAAGCCGAACTGCAATCCACTTTCGGCGACGCACTGGTTCTTGGTGGCGGCCAACATCTGTCGGCCGCGATCGTTGATCTCGGCGTCGAGCAGCGGCTGAACCTCGGGGTACTGCGCAAGGATCCCGTTGAGCGCGTAGCCGATCACTCCGGTGAGGAACGTGCCGTCGACCTGCTGCAGCGTCGCCGCCAGATCGGCGGGCGGTGCACCTGCGTACGTGCCCTTGAGATCGAGCTCGGGAGCATACGACGGCTTCAATTCCGTTGCGGCAGCGGCAGCTCCACCACCTTGCGAGTAACCCCACAGTCCGACGGGGCCGTCGGCGGGAATGCCCGTGTTCGGGAGCTGCTGAGCGGCACGCACCGAGTCCAGAACCGCATGCGCTTCGGCTTCGCGGTTGACGTAGGTGTGATCGCCAGGAGTTCCGAGGCCTTCGTAATCGGTGACTACGACGGCGATGCCGTTGAGCAGCAACGTGTTCACCCAGATGGACTCGTAGCCGACCATGACGTCCGTCGGGAACTGGTACTCGATACCGGTGTTGAACAGTTTGGACGGAGCGCATTGATCGCCCTGCCCATGCGTTCCTACCGCTGCGGCAACCAGTGGACGCGCCCCCTGCCCGGTCCACGGGTTCGACGGTTCGAGGTAGGTCCCCGTCACGGCAACGGGAGCACCCTTGGCGTCCTCGCTTCGGTACATGATCTTGGTGGCGGTTGCCGGCCACGCACCGTTCGATCCGGGCACGCTCAGCAGCAGTGGTGACGGCTCACTCTTGATGAGATCTCCGTTGGCACCTGCCGGAAGCTCCGACGGCGGCGTGTAGAAATCCGCCGGCTCCGCCATTGCGGCAGGGGCCGTCACAGCACCCATGACCAGTGCCGCGACGGAAACCCCGGCCGCCCACCATGCTCTGCTCTTCACGTTTCGATCTCCCCACGCTCGCTTGCGCTGTGGCTTGGCACACAGCGAACGCAGAGTAACACATACCTCACGTAACACTTTTTCGTGAGGTTTTCGCCTTAACAGGCTGACTTACAACCCTTTACGACTACTTCGTGGGCTCCAGATTGGAGGTCAGCAGCGAACGAAGCTTGTCGGTATCAGCCGAGGTCCACGCCTCGGGGTGCAGGATCTTGGCCCACATGTCCGCTGCATCCTCGCCGTAATTGTGACCGTGCCCGGACGGGACGTCAGCCGAGAAGACCATGTCGAGGGTTACCTGCCAGAAGGTCACGAGAGGTACCCACGTCATTCCCGGATCCACGTCGCGACCCAGCGGTTCCTTGAGCCAATCCGGCTTGTTGAGCAGCAGGTCGAAGGACCACCATGTGATCGGGTCGCTGGCGTGCTGCCAGTACACGATGCGATCGTCGTCCCAGTCGGACTTCAGCTCCAGATCTTCCGGATCACCGGCAAACCGAATTGCCTGGCCACCGTCGATCACCGGCAGGATCTCCGGTGAGCCCGAGTCGCGGCTGTCCGTGATTTCCTGCCACTGAGCAGTGAAGTTGGGGGTTCCGACCCACAGTGCGCCGTCGACGCGCGTCATCATGTCCTGAGCGCCGGCAAATGCGGCCTGGCCACCGTAGGAGCCGAGGCTCTCACCGAAGACAACCAGCTCGGGCCGCGTCTCCACGGGCAGGTCGATCCACTTGGCGTACACCGCGTTGAAGAGTGCGCGACCGGCAATCATCGGCGTCTCACGGTCGGCGATGAAGGCCAACGGACTCGGAAGGAACGAGTACTGCATCGACGCGATCGCCGTGTCCCCGCCCTCGACGTACTCGAACGCCGACGCGACGTCCTCGTTCACCCAACCGCGGCCGGTGGTCGTGACAACCGCGAGGGTTCCGCGGTCGAATCCGCCGGTGCGCTCCAACTCGTCGACGACCCGCTGTGCGACACCGTTGATCGAGTCCGAGGATTCGCGTCCGGCGTACACCCGGATCGGTTGCTTCGCTTCACGTCCGGTCAATGCAGTGATCTCGGCCGCGGTGGGACCGCTGCCCATGAAGGTGCGCCCCTCCTGGCCGAGCGAATCCCAGGCCTCCGCGGACATCGGTGAACCACTGCGCTCAGCGATCAAGGGTTGTTCGATGCCGTCCGGTGTTTCGTGATCCGCACCGGAGAAACTCCAGTTCGCGAAGGCAATCAACCCGTTGTACAGCGCACCGTTCACAATGAAGATGCCGAGGGCGAAAATGACGATCAAGCTGCCGACCTTCGCCGCTTCGAGGGGAACGAACCGAAGTGCGACGGCGGTGAGCTTGTTGGTGGTGAAACGAAGACCACGGCCTGCCTCGAGCAGGATGAACCAGATTCCGAGCGAAATCAGCAGCACCAGAAGGTAATTCGCCTGATTGGTGCGAGGAGCTTCGACAAGATCGCGAACGATCTGCTGCCACCACGAACCGAGGACCAAGAACGTCGGAACCAGAATGACGGCCGCGGCCAACAAGACTCGCCAGCCGATCTTCTTGGTGCGATCCGACCACTGCGGTTCGACGCCGCACTTGCGGATCATCCAGGCAACCGTCACGCCGACGCCGTATCCCATCGCGAGCGAGATGCCCGTCGCAACGCCCTGCAAGTACCACGCGCGCGGCAACAGGGAAGGACTCATCGACCAGGTGAAGAAGACCAGAGCAAAGGCAAGCCCGACCGGGTGCAGCGTCTTGCAGTAGAGGCGCAGCCGTTCCCACACACGTTTCATGCCGGAATCGTATGCGCCCCGTGCCCGAATCAGGTCACGAAGCGCACACGCGTCCAGTCTGTTTACGGGGCGAAGCGCAAAATCGCGGCAACTGCGCCGCCGCCCGGAATGTCCTCGGCGCGAACAGCGAGGACCCGAGCACCCGTCAGGAGCGCACGACGAGCGATCTCGTCGACGACCCCGTATGTACTTCCGTTGGTCGACTCACCGGTCGTGAGAGCGCCCGTCTGGGGATCGAGACTTCCGGGTACAACGGAATCGATGTCGATGAAAACGGTGTCGACCTGTCCGTACGTCGCGGCCGTTGCCACGTCGGCGACGTCGGTTTGAGTGCGACCTTGTTCCGTGCGCACATTGAAGGTGTCCCGCACCGCCGCCAACTGCTCGGCGTGGAAATCGTCGAGCGCCGGTCGCGATCCGTCCGCCACCTCCTGCGTCGACAAGGCTTCCGGATTTCCCTCGACGGTTTTGTCGACCAGGTGACGGTACGAATTCACGGAGCGATACACCGACGCGATGGGTTCCGCAGCGGCCAGGATCAAGGGGACGTCGCGGCCGGCGAGGACACCACGGACCTCGTGATCGACTGCGCGGGCGTACTGATTGACGCGCAGCTTTCGGCTGTCCGAACCCGAGAGCCGACCGGCTTCCGTTCGGCTGTTGATCGAGGACTTACCCGCGTGATCCGCAGCGTTCTTCGGCATTCCCTGAACACGAACCTCGTCGGCCGGTTGGTCGGCGGCGATCTCGATCAATCGCACCGAACCTTCGGCGAGAGCGAGAACAAACGCCGTCTGGGGGAAGGTCACCGAACGGAGCAGTGGCTTGAGATGAAACCGATCGCTGACCGTTTCGAGCGCCTGCAGACGGTTGGGGAGGCGGAAGGTCACCAGACGCTCCGGCGTCGCGTACGTGACCAATGAGCGCGACTGGAAGCGCCAGAAATCGTCGTCGTCGTCGAGCTCTGCGTATTCGGCCTCGAACAGCTTGCGCTCGGCCGGATCCTCCACCGATGCGAGCGCCGAGCGGACCTGGTCCTTGAAGGCGATGCGCGCTTTGTCATGATCCTGCGGCGCATCTTCAGTCGGAGTCACGATGGTGATGCAGGTGGGCCCTTCCACCTCCGCGAGTGCGGCAATTTCACCGTGGCTGGGAATGTCGTTGTGAAGCACTACGAACCTCCTGAAATTGGGTTCTCCTCACGCTACGCCCGGCTGGTTATGACCACTAGACTTTCCGGAGAATTCGGGACGAACGGTCCATAGTGGGCGCTGTTCTGGCCACCCCACTCCGAGCGAACGGCATGTTCATCGCCTTCAGTGCGCCGAAAGTGCCGTTCGCTCAAAAGGGGAGGGCCACGAGTCGGGCACCGGCTGGCCGGACATCGGCACATCGGCATACAAAAACACCCTCCCGGATCCCGGGAGGGTGTTTTCTTACTGTGGAGCCTAGGAGATTCGAACTCCTGACATCTGCCTTGCAAAGGCAGCGCTCTACCAACTGAGCTAAGGCCCCGTTCGGTTTTCTGACCGGAGTCAGAGTACCTAGGTTCTATCCTGTTTCCAAATCGTGCCAAACCTTGTCTCCGCGCTGACTTTTGATCAGCTTGGTGACCCCGAGAGCTACCAGAATTCCGGCCCCGACAAGCAGGAAAACCTTCATTCCAGCAACCCTTCTTCGGCACATGGGAGTGGGCCTAGGAGGACTTGAACCTCCGACCTCTTCATTATCAGTAAAGCGCTCTAACCACCTGAGCTATAGGCCCCTGAACCGATTCCAAAGATTACCCCACCGGGCCGCTGACACCAAAACGGGCCCGGCGGAGCAATGTTTTCGCAGGTCAGTCGCGGTCGGCGAGAGTTACCTCGACGCCACCAACCAGGTCGCTGCAGAGGTTGTAGATGAACGATCCGATCGTGACGAGTGCCGTGAAAAGCACCATGTTCGCGATACCGATCAGCGCGGCGTAGCCGAACACCTGGCCGGCCGTCACCAGACCGTCGGAGCCGCCGTCGGCAACGATGTCGGTGAACGCGTTGTTCAGGCGATCCCAGACGCCCATGCCGTCGAGAACGACGTAGAGCAGTCCGACGGCCACCATCCACACGAAGAACAGCGATACCGAGATCACGGACGTGATCTTGAGCGTGGACCACGGGTCGATACGACGGATCTGGACCGTTGCGCGCAGTGGCGCACCGTCCACGACCGAGGCCGATACGGCGTGAGTTTTCTCACCCTTCACCGCAGCAGGCAACGGATGCTTGGCCTCGGAGAGGTCAGGCATGTCCTTCGGCAGATCCTTGCGATCGATGTGCCGAGTCGGCCCGTCGATCGCGGCGGCTTTTGCTTTCGGATTAGCGACGGTGGGATTGGCGACCGTGGCATTTGCAGCCTTGGGATTTGCGCCCGAGGGTGCAACAGCCTTGGCTGCCGCTGCGCCGGCGACGCCACCGGTAGCTGCGGCAGCCGCCGTGCCCGTCACGACAGGTCGCGCCGACGGGTTGCCGGCAGGACGACCTGTCTGTGCACCGGCAGCGGGGCGACCCGCCTGCGGCTGCCCCTTCGGCGCACCACCCTGCGCGGGGTTTTTGGCCGGACCACCCTGTGCCGGACCACCCTGTGCCGGGCCGGCCGCAGCAGGACGCTGCGGACCCGCAGGCGGCTTACCCCCAGCAGGAGCTGCCTGTCGACCTGCAGGAGCACCAGCGCCGGCCGGGCGCGTGATGTTGGTCTGCGGCTGACTTTGCGGAGCCTGATTCTGCGGTGCCGGAGCCTTGCCCGGGTTCTGAACAGCGGGGTTCTGAGCACTCGGGTTCTGAGCAGGAGCCTTCGGCGCCTGAGATGTCTGCCCCTGAGGCTGGCCTGACGGCTGGGGTCCCCGCTGCCACGGCGGTGCCTGGCTGCCACGAGCCTGATTGGCGACCGGTTGCGGCGGAGCCTGACCATCACCCTTCGCCGGGGTTACCGGCGCAGCCGGAGCCACAGAAGGAGCGGAAGGAGCCTGACCCTTGGCCGCACCCGCGGCGTCGGGAGCCGCAGCCGCCGGTTTCTGGGCCGAATCCGACGGGCCGCGAGGCGGCTCCGGTGCCTTGGGCGCCGGAGCTGCCTCGGAAGCTTTGGGTCCGCCGTCCGCTGGAGCTGCAGGTTTCGAGGTCTGCGGCCCCGCCGGAGCAGTTGCCTGCTCCGGCTTCGGTGGCGTCGAACCTGAAGTGCTTTCACTCTTCTGGTCACTGCCCGGCTGGTTGGGAGTGCTCACTAGGACTCCTTAGCTCCATCGGCATTGTCTGCGTTGTCGGTGGTCTCTGCAGCGAGCTCTTCGGGCTCGTCGGCGTTGCGCGCAATCGCGAGCAATGTGTCGCCTTCGCCGAGGTTCATCAGACGCACGCCCTTGGTCTGGCGTCCCGCCTTACGAACCTGCTTGGCAGCCGTCCTGATGACGCCGCCGCCCGAGGTGATCGCGTACAGCTCGTCGTCGTCGTCGACGATGAGCGCACCGACCAGAGTGCCACGTTTCTTGTCGTACTGAATCGTGAGCACGCCCTTGCCGCCGCGACCCTGCACCGGGTAATCCTCCATGCCGGTTCGCTTGGAGTAACCGCCCGAGGTGGCGACCAGGAGGAACGTTCCTTCACGAACGACGTTGAGCGAGAGCAGCTCGTCGTCACCGTTGAAACGCATGCCCTGGACACCGGAAGTGGCGCGGCCCATCGGACGCAGTGCCTCGTCGGTGGCCGAGAAGCGGATCGACTGGCCCTGTGCCGAGACGAGAAGCAGGTCGTCGTCGGCAGAGCAGAGAACAGCGCCGACCAGTTCGTCTTCACCGCGCAGGTTGATGGCGACGATGCCACCGCTGCGGTTGGAGTCGAAGTCGGTGAGCTTGGACTTCTTGACCAGACCGTTGCGTGTGGCGAGCACCAGGTATGGCGCGTCTTCGTACGTCTTGATCTGGATGACGGACTGGATGCGCTCGTCCGGCTGGAAGGCCAGGAGGTTGGCAACGTGCTGACCGCGAGCGGTACGGCTCGCCTCGGGCAGCTCGTAAGCCTTCGCGCGGTAGACGCGGCCCTTCGTGGTGAAGAACAGCAGCCAGTCGTGCGTCGAGGTGACGAAGAAGTGCGAAACGATGTCGTCCTGCTTGAGGCCGGCACCCTGAACACCCTTGCCGCCGCGCTTCTGTGATCGGTAGAGATCGGTCTTGGTGCGCTTGGCGTAACCGGTCTCGGTGATCGTGACGACGACGTCTTCGCGGGCGATCAAATCCTCGTCGTTGACGTCTCCGTCGGCGGCGATGATGCGGGTACGACGGTCGTCGCCGTACTTGTCGACGATTTCCTTGAGCTCGTCACGAACGATCGCGCGCTGACGCTCCGGGCGAGCCAGAATGTCTTCGAGGTCCGCGATTTCGAGTTCGATCTCGGCCAATTCGTCGACGATCTTCTGACGCTCGAGGGCGGCCAGACGACGCAGCTGCATGCCGAGGATGGCGTCGGCCTGGATCTCGTCGACGTCGAGGAGTTCCATCAATCCGGCGCGAGCGATGTCGACGGTCTGCGACGCACGGATCAAGGCGATGACCTCGTCCAGAGCGTCGAGCGCCTTGACCAGACCGCGCAGGATGTGGGCGCGCTCCTGTGCCTTGCGAAGCAGGTACCTGGTACGACGAACGATGACCTCGAGCTGATGCGTCGTGTACAGACGGATCATCTGGTCGAGGCGCAGCGTGCGCGGCACTCCGTCGACGATGGAGAGCATGTTGCAGCCGAAGCTGGTCTGCAGCTGGGTGTGCTTGTAGAGGTTGTTCAGCACGACCTTGGCAACGGCGTCACGCTTGACGGTGACGACGATGCGCATGCCGACGCGGTCCGAGGACTCGTCGTGGATGTCGGAGATGCCACCGATCTTGGCGTCACGAACCTGCTCCGCGATGGAGGTGATCAGGTTGTCCGGGTTGACCTGGTAGGGCAGCTCGGTGATGACGATCGTGGTGCGGCCCTTGGCATCTTCCTCGATCTCCACGACGCCGCGCATACGGACGGAGCCACGGCCGGTGGTGTAGGCATCCTGGATGCCCTGTCCACCGACGATGAGCCCGTGCGTCGGGAAGTCGGGTCCCTTGATGCGCTCCATGACGGCCGCGAGGGTGGCTTCCTCGTCCGCCTCGAAGTTCTCGAGCGCCCAGTAGATGGCCTCGGCAACTTCACGCAGGTTGTGCGGCGGAATGTTGGTGGCCATACCGACGGCGATGCCGTTGGAACCGTTGATCAGAAGGTTCGGGATACGGCTGGGCAGAACCGTCGGTTCCTGCGTCTTGCCGTCGTAGTTCGGGGTGAAATCGACTGTCTCGTGGTCGATTTCGCGCAGCATTTCCATCGCGAGCGGCGTGAGCCTGCACTCGGTGTAACGCATGGCGGCTGCGCCGTCGTTGCCGCGGGATCCGAAGTTTCCCTGACCGTCGACGAGCGGGTAACGCAGTGACCACGGCTGGGCCATACGGACCAACGTGTCGTAGATCGAGGAGTCGCCGTGGGGGTGGTAGTTACCCATGGTCTCGGCGACCGGTCGGGCAGACTTCACGTATCCGCGGTCTGGGCGATATCCGTTGTCGTACATCGCGTAGAGCACGCGGCGGTGCACCGGCTTGAGTCCGTCGCGGACATCCGGCAGAGCGCGACCGACGATGACGCTCATGGCGTAGTCGATGTAGCTGTTCTGCATTTCCTGCTGGATGTCGACCGGTTCGATCCGGTCGTGTTGCGGACCGTCCGGTGGCAACGTGGTGTCGGTCATGAGCTCACTTTCTTAAAAGAGGGGGCAAGCCCCTGTGCGCGGAAAAGGAGTCCGGGGACTCCGCAACCGCTCACAGGGCCGCAGGCCTACACGTCGAGGAAACGAACGTCCCGGGCATTGCGGGTGATGAAGCTGCGTCGTGCTTCGACGTCTTCGCCCATCAGCACGCTGAACAGCTCGTCGGCAGCAGCCGCGTCGTCGAGCGTGACGAGACGCAGAACGCGCACCGTCGGGTCCATCGTGGTTTCCCACAGCTCCTTGGCGTTCATCTCGCCGAGGCCTTTGTAGCGCTGGATGCCGTCGTCCTTGTTGATCTTCTTGCCGGACTCGAGGCCTGCCTTGACCATCGCGTCGCGCTCGCGGTCGGAGTACGCGAATTCCGGCTGCGCACCCTTCTGCCACTTGAGCTTGTACAGCGGCGGCTGCGCGAGGTAGACCTTGCCGTGCTCGACGAGCGGCCGCATGAAGCGGAACAGCAGCGTGAGCAGCAGCGTTGCGATGTGCTGACCGTCGACGTCGGCGTCGGCCATGAGCACGATCTTGTGATAGCGCAACTTGGCGATGTCGAACTCGTCGTGGATGCCCGTGCCGAACGCGGTGATGATCGACTGGACTTCGGTGTTCTTGAGGACGCGATCGATACGCGCCTTCTCCACGTTGATGATCTTTCCGCGAAGCGGGAGGATCGCCTGGTACATCGAGTCTCGGCCGGACTTGGCCGAGCCGCCTGCGGAGTCGCCCTCCACGATGTAGATCTCGGACTTCTCCGGATCGTTGGAGCGGCAATCGGCGAGCTTGCCTGGCAGGCCACCGAGGTCGGTCGCACTCTTGCGACGGACCAGCTCACGCGCCTTACGTGCGGCAACGCGGGCCTGCGCCGACGAAACAGCCTTGTTCACAATGGTTTTCGCGTCGGCGGGGTTCGCCTCGAACCAGTGCGCGAGGTGCTCGTTGCACGCCTTCTGTACGAAGGACTTGACCTCGGTGTTGCCGAGCTTGGTCTTGGTCTGACCCTCGAACTGGGGTTCACCGACCTTCACCGAGATGATGGCCGCGAGTCCTTCACGGATGTCGTCACCGGTGAGCTTGGGATCCTTGTCCTTGAGCAGCTTCTTTTCGAGCGCGTACTTGTTGACCGTTGCGGTCAGTGCGGCGCGGAAGCCCTCTTCGTGGGTACCACCCTCGTGGGTGTTGATCGTGTTGGCGAAGGTGTGCACGGACTCCGAGTAGCCGGAGTTCCACTGCATTGCGACCTCGAGCTCGTGGCCGGTGCCCTTGGCGGTGAATCCCACGACCGAGTTGTGGATCGGGGTCTTGCTCTTGTTGATGTGCCGGACGTAGTCCTCGAGTCCACCGGGGTAGTGGTAGATACGGGTCTTGGACTTACGCGGCGCTGCCTGAGCAGCTTCTTCGGCTTCTTCGGCAGCAGACTTGGGAGCCTCGGCCACCTCGGCGGCTTCGTCGTCGATGACCTCGGCGCGCTCGTCGGTCAGCGTGATGGTCAGGCCCTTGTTGAGGAAGGCCATTTCCTGCAGACGACGCGCAACGGTCTCGAAGTTGTAGCGGGTGGTCTCGAAGATCTCGGGATCAGCCCAGAAACTGACGGTGGTGCCGGTCTCCTTCGTCGGGTCGCCCTGTACGAGCTCTCCCGGCTTGGAATCGGTGTACGTCTGCTGCCACCGGTAGCCGTCGACCTTGATGTCGACGTCGAGCCGGGTGGAGAGCGCGTTGACCACCGAGATACCGACGCCGTGCAGACCACCGGAGACGGCGTAGGAGTCGGAGTCGAACTTGCCGCCGGCGTGCAGCTGGGTCAGCACGACCTCGACGGTGGGAACTCCGGAGGCGTGCATGCCGACCGGGATGCCACGGCCGTCGTCGATGACGCGGATTCCGCCGTCTTCGAGGAGGGTGACCTCGACCTTGGTGGCGTGTCCGGCCATCGCCTCGTCGACCGAGTTGTCGACGACCTCCCAAATGAGGTGGTGCAGGCCGCGTTCACCGGTGGAACCGATGTACATGCCTGGACGCTTACGTACCGCCTCGAGTCCTTCGAGGACGGTGATGGACGACGCGTTGTAGTCCTTGCTGGAAGTGCTTGTATCTGACTTCTGGGCAGCCACGGGTGGGTAGCTCTCCTTCTCCGTCAATACTCGAGCGCAGCCGTCAGCAAGCCCTTGCGGGTGTCGTCGGAGCGGGTTCGAGAATGTTGCCGCTAGTTACCGTTGACCATCTTACTGGTAAGCACCGACTAGAAGCGGCCAATGACACCCCTGGCTGCGCCGCAGACGAATTTTTACGATCCCCTGAAGGTGAAACGCTAGGAACTTTGCTTCTCCGAGCGACGCTCTCTCAGGCTCGCGATAAATGCCCGCGCATGTTCGGCAACCTCGCTCGGATGTGAAAACGGCGACCAGTGTCCCGCGGCAATTTCACGTCGCTGCAGGTCGGAGACCCATTTTTCGGTGTCTTCGTATCCCACCGGACGAACGGCTTTGTCGTACTTGTTCAGAATGAGCTGAACAGGCACGTCCGTGTACCGATCCCGCGGCTTGCCGAGAGACGGCCGGATGTTCGCGCGATAAAGCTTGAGTCCGTTCACCATGTCGTCGGCGATGGTGGGCGCGGTGTTGACCACACGAGGGTCCAGACCGTCGAAGAAGCCCAGAAATGCCGGCCAGTGCTTGGAGAACCACAGACGCAACGGGAGGGTGCACAGCCCGGGAATCTGGAACAGAACGGTGTAGGCCGACGCAATTCCCTGCGCCGCCGGGCCGAGGAAACGACGCTTGGACACGCTCGCCCGGATCCACTTGCCGAGATGATCGAGATTGGGGCCCGAGATGGACGAGAACGACGCGATCTTCTCTTCGGCACCCGGCTCGCAGACCGCTTCCCACGTTTCCACGGATCCCCAGTCATGTGCCAGGACGTGCACCGGCTTGCCCGGGCTGACCGCGTCGATGACGGCAAAAAGATCGCCGGCCAGTGCGCTCAGTTGGTAGTCCTGCACCCTCGAGGGGATGGTGCTCTCACCGGCCCCGCGGCTGTCGTAGCTGACGACGCGGAAGTCGTCTGCCAGCAAAGGCACGATGCGGTTCCACAATTCATGGGTGTCGGGCCAACCATGCACCAGGACGATGGTCTCGCCGTCTGCCTTGCCCTGCTCGAACACTGCCAGGCTGACGGAACCGTTGGTCACGCGACGCGCGGTCACGGCATGGACAGGAGAGTGCTTCGACATTGTCGAACCCTTCGGAGTCGGGAATATCTAGAGATCGAGAACGAGACGTCCACCATCGGAACGGGATACGCAGATGAGCATCTCCGTTTCCTGTTCGGTGTCGGTCAGACGCCTTTCACGGTGATCGGGCTTGCCCGCGAGTACCTTCACACGACAGGTTCCGCAGAAACCCTGCTGACACGAGTACCCGACACCGGGCAATGTCTTCTTGATGACGTCGAGCGCGGACTCGTCGGCGGGCACGGTGAGCACCTGACCCGAATTGACCAGCTGCACTTCGAATTCCTTGCCGTCGATCACCGGCGGAGCCCCGAACCGCTCGAAATGCAAAGCGGTGGAGGGTGTATCGCGGAATCCGCGGCGAACGGCGTCGAGCATCGGCGTCGGGCCGCAGCAGTACACGGCGCCGCCGACTGGTGCTCGTCCGAGAAGGTCTGCGGTGGTGGGCAATCCGAACTCGTCGTCCGGGCGCACGAAGACACGCTCGGGTTCCCAGCTCGCGATCTCGTCGAGGAACGGCATGGATTCACGCGAGCGGCCCGAGTACACGAAGTACCAATCCATTCCCAATTCTCTTGCCGCACGGACCATTGCGATGATCGGCGTGATACCGATGCCGCCGGCAACAAACAGCGCGCTGCCTTCTCCGACAAACGGGAAGCCGTTCCGAGGGCCGCGTACCGTGACGTGCTCACCCGGCTGGAGAGCGTGCATCTCGATGGAACCGCCACCGCCGTCGGGGATCCGACGAACCGCGACGCTGTATCCCGTGCGATCGGCAGGGTCGCCGCACAGCGAATACTGACGCCGCAGACCCGAAGGTAGATGGAAGTCCAGGTGCGAACCCGGATGCCACGGCGGAATCGGTGAACCGTCGGCGGATTCGAAGCGCAGGCGAACGACGTTCTCGTCGGTCGCCACCACCTCACGCGTACTGACCACCATGTTCATGGCCGTGTCGGGGTTGTGGCCAGCGATCTCGGGGTTGTAGTCGTAGGCCGTCAACACCCGAAGGTACTTGTCCGCCAATAACTCCGTGATGCGCATGGCACGGTCGGGACGGTTCTTTCCGGACAAATCGGGTGGCGCCGGAAAACGCGGCAACCCGTCGTGCCCGGAGATGACGTCCTTGACCCTCGAGAGTGAAATCACCGTGCAGCCGCCTGAGCTGCGGGTGACGACGCCAGGTACTGCACCGCCTGGGCGGTCGAGCCCTCGTTACTGGGGTGATAGGACTTGCTGAAGTACGTCGACATCCGCTTGACCAGCTCGAACGACGTGGGAACTGTGCCACGCTTTCCGGCCGCGATGAAATCGGACAGGTGGGGCCGTCGACGGCTGGGAGCCTGAGCGGCAAGCTCGGGATCGTTGCGCATCAAGAACCGGGTTCCACGAATCCACAGCCACACGATTGCGGGCGTGACGAGGATCTGGGTACGGATCCGGCGGGTCTCACGCTTGTCGAAGTAGCGCATCACGTCGTACGCGACGGCGCGGTGTTCGACTTCTTCTGCGCCGTGCCAGCGAAGAAGATCAAGCATGGTCGGGTGCATGCCGGCTTTGTCGAGCCCCTTGGCGTTGAGCACCCAGTCGCCGAGGAAAGCAGTGATGTGTTCGATGGCCGCGATGATCGCCAAGCGCTCCACCAGGTGATTCTCGGCGCGCAGACCTGTCATCGGGCGCGGTCCGAGCAGTTTCGAGAATGCCCACTCCATCTGCTGGGTGTACGGCGTCGGATCGAGGCCGTTTTCCTTGAGATGGACGAGGACACCCGAGTGCGCGTTGGAGTGCATCGCCTCTTGGCCGATGAATCCGACGACGTCTTCACGGAGTTTCTCGTCCTCGATCAGAGGAAGAGCTTCCTTGAAAGTCTCGACAAACCATTCCTCACCGGCGGGGAGGAGAAGGTGAAGCACGTTGAGAACGTGTGTGCTGAACGGATCGCCCGGAATCCAGTGCATGGGCAGATCGGACCAGTCGAACTCGACATTGCGAGCCTGCAACAGGATGTGATCCGGCTCGGCGAACGACGAAGCGGGTGTCGATATCTTCTGCGACATCTAGCTACTCCTTCATGCCTGCCGATCGGTAGGGAACGACAGCCTTGTGACACAGTTCACTCACTAGCGAGTTTTAACTGTAACACGAAGTAATAGGTAGAACCAGGTCCTGGTTGAGTTTTCCTCAGCCGTACGTATCGCGAGGTCCGCGGCCTTTCACATGCCTTTCACCCTTGCGCCAGCTAGGCGCACTCGGACCGGTGATGCGCAGTGTCTTCACGACGCCGTCACCGACGGCAGCAGCGATCTTGGCCAGAATCTGGGACTGCATCATGCGCAACTGGGTAGCCCACGCCGTCGACTCGGCGGAGATGCTGAGAACACCTTCTTTCAGAGAGATCGGCTCGGCGTGCGCGGAGATGTCTTCACCGACGACCTGCGGCCACCGACCGAGGACCGTGCCCTCGGACACCTTGGGGGACCACCCACGCGATTTGGAGATAGCGCTGGTGAGAGCGCCGAACGGCTGAGGGTCCCGCGCATCCGGGCCGGGGCCGGACCAACCGCTGCGTCGACGCGGGCGGCCACTTCCGTATTTGGGCGACGAGCGCCCCTGCCCGACGGCCTTGCCGTTGGCTTTGGCTGTCGCGCGTGCCTCCTCGAGGGCACGGCGCGCCAGATCGATCCCCTTGAGCTCGGGCTCCGGGGCCGCGCTGCTGTCTTCAGTCATCGAACTCGACCTCCTGATCCGTCGAGCCTACGGGCACTATCCGGGATATCCGACCGTCTCCGGTATCGGAGGCTACGACGCCGAACTTGGCCGCCTCGAGTTCGTCCGGTACGTCCTCGGGAACGGCGGCCGTGATCAGCACCTGTTCTGCGGTAGCCGCAACGGTGGCGAGCGCACGACGCCGACGACGGTCCAATTCCGCGAATACGTCGTCGAGCATCAGGACCGGGTCGCTGCCGTCCGCACGCAACAGGGCAAAACCTGCCAGTCTCAGCGAAAGCGCGAACGACCACGATTCACCATGACTGGCAAAACCTTTCGCCGGACTGTCGCCGAGAACCAGCTCCAGGTCGTCCCGATGCGGACCGACCAGACACACTCCGCGATCGATTTCCTTCGACCTCATCTGTGCCAACTCGAGATGGAATCTCTCCTCGAGGTATGCAACGTCGTCGATTCCGGAAATCCTTGCAGGATCGGTGAATTCGGGATCCAACGACGAACCCAGGCTGCTCTTGTATCGGATCGACGCCGGCCGGGACTCGGGTGCGATGGAACGATACGACTCCGCCAGGTGGGGCGCCAGATCATGGACCAACTCGAGGCGCCCGGCCAACAATTGTGCGCCGTGAGCGGCCAGATGCCCGTCCCACACCTCCAGGGTTGAGAGGACGTTGTCGGACTCGCCACCACGAGAACCGCGGCGCAAAGCCGCACCAGCAGTTTTGAGTAGGGCTGAGCGCTGACGCAGCACTTTGTCGTAATCCGCACGGACGGCAGCCATTCGGGGAATCCGCGACGTCAACAACTCGTCGAGATAGCGCCGACGATCACCAGGATCACCGCGAACCAACGACAGATCTTCCGGCGCGAACATCACCGACTGCAGAATTCCCAGTACTTCCCGCGGACGACGCGTCGGCGACTGATTTATCCTGGCGCGGTTGGACTTTCCCTCGATCAGTTCGACGTCGATGGTCAGTTCGCGCCCGTTGTTGACCACCGTTGCACCGGCAAAAGCACTGGCGGAACCGCTGCGGATCATCGGTGCATCCGTGGACACTCGATGAGAGGACAGCGTGGACAGATACCCCAGTGACTCGAGGACGTTGGTTTTACCGTGCCCGTTCGAACCGAGGAAGACAGTTGTTCCCGGCGTGAGGTCCAGCGTCAGCGAATCCCAGGATCGGAAGTCCCGCAGCGAAAATCTACGAACGAACACTTAGCTTCCAGAAGCCGAATTCTTGGGCGAAGCGCTCTTGACCGCGTGACCACCGAACTGATTACGCAAGGCTGACACCGCCTTCATGGCCGGTGAATCATCCTGTCGTGAAGCAAATCTCGCGAACAGAGCAGCGGAGATTACGGGAGCAGGGACAGCGTGCTTGATAGCTTCCTCTACCGTCCAGCGGCCCTCACCGGAATCCTCGGTATAGCCCGTGATCTGCGCAAGCTCCGGATCCTCCTCGAGGGCGTCGACAAGCAGATCGAGCAACCACGAACGTACGACGGTTCCCTTCGACCAGGCTCGAAGCACACCGGGAACGTCCGCGATCAGGCTTTCCGCCTCGAGGAGCTCGTACCCCTCGGCATACGCCTGCATCAGGCCGTATTCGATGCCGTTGTGCACCATCTTCGCGTAATGACCAGCACCGACGGGACCGGCGTGGACAAAGCCGTCTGCAGCGTCGCCGTCGGGGCGAAGGGCGTCGAAGATCGGCATTGCCTTCGCCACGTCGGGCTCGGATCCGCCAACCATCAGGCCGTAGCCGTTCTCACGGCCCCAGATGCCACCGGAGACACCGCAGTCGAGGAAACCGATCCCACGGGCGCCCAGAAGCTCGGCATGGACAGCATCGTCGGTGTAACGCGAGTTCCCACCGTCGATGACCAGATCGCCACCCTCGAGGGCATCCGCCAGATCGGCAATGGTGCTCTGGGTGATTTCACCGGCCGGAACCATCACCCAGACGACTCGAGGTCCCTCGAGGGAAGCAGCGAGTTCGGCAAGTGACCCGACATCGGTGACTTCCGGTCGAGGGTCGTATCCGATCACCTCGAGGCCATGCGCGCGCAAGCGCTCACGCATGTTGAAACCCATCTTGCCGAGACCTACGAGTCCGATCTTCATACTGTTCTCCCTGGTCAGGCGCGAACTGAAGTGCGGGGTACCACTCAGCCCGGGAGGCGAACCGGCATCAGCAGGTACGTGTACTCGCTCGAGGGCGCAGCGAAGTTACCGGACTCGTCTGCCGTGGGCTCTTCCTCGGCCGCGGGGCGAAGAACAGCCGGACGGCTGGGAGTGGTGAAGCCGAACAGAACGTTTTCGCTGTGAAGCGAGTTCAACCCGTCAATCAGGTAACCGGGGTTGAACGCAATGGTGAGTGCTTCGCCCTGGAACGACGCGTTGAGTGTCTCTTCTGCGCGGCCGGCGTCGTCGCCACCCGCAGAGAGGAGCAGACCGTCAGCGGAGAACTGCATGCGAACCTGTGCGCCGCGCTCGGCGACGAGTGCTACACGCTTGATGGCCTCGATGAGAGGCGTGACCTCGACCGTTGCCATCGCGGTGTGCTGAGCAGGCAGCAACTGACGGAACTTCGGGAACTCGGCGTCGAGGAGGCGCGTCGTGGTGCGGCGTCCGTCGTTGACGATGCCGAGGAGTCCGTCGTTTCCGATGGTCGTACCGGAACCGAGAGCCAACTCGACCGGCGAATTTGCATTGCCGGCAAGCGTTTTCGCGGACTCGGACAGAGTCTTCGCAGGGATGAGAACAGCAGCCTGGACGTCAGGGTTTGCCGGAGTCCACTCGAGTTCACGAACGGCGAGACGGAAGCGGTCGGTAGCGGCGAGGACGATCGAATTCTGTTCGATCTCGACACGGATACCCGTGAGCATCGGAAGGGTGTCGTCCTTGCCCGCTGCAACGGCTACCTGGCTGATGGCTTCGGAGAACAGGTCGACGGGAATGGACCCGGACTGCTGCGGAAGCGTCGGAAGCTGGGGGTAGTCCTCGACTGGCATCGTGGGCAGGGAGAACTTGGCGCTTCCGCACGAGATGAGCACGCGCGTGCCCTCGAGGGTCACATCGACCGGCTTGTTGGGAAGCGATTTGGTGATATCGGCAAGGAGGCGTCCGGAGACGAGTGCCTGACCTGCAGTGGTGACATCTGCCGAGACGCGGACCTGCGCAGATACCTCGTAGTCGAACCCGGAAACGGTGAGGCCGGCTTCGGTTGCGTCGAGAAGAACTCCGCCGAGAACCGGCACAGGCGGCCTCGAGGGCAGGCTACGAGCAACCCACGCTACTGAATCAGCGAACTCTTCCCGGGAAACGCGAAACTTCAGGCTTCCAAGCTCCATCGCCGGGTTATTCCTCTCGGTAGGCATGTTCGTCTGCTGCGGATCTGCATCAGCTCACTTGAAGTCTGACACAGACCAAGCGATGCCCACCGTATGCCCTCGAGGGCGCAAGTGGAAAGCCGAAGCCGGGACGAGCGCAGCCTGAGGCGAGGTTCTCAACAGGAGTTGTCCCCAGAACTATTTTCAAAGAGCTTTTCCTAGGAAATTCTCAGTAGTAGTAATAAGTCCTGTGCAATCTGTGGAGCAACGGTTGTCGACGCTGGTAGGTCCCCTCGAGGGCCTGTGCACTTCTCGAGGACAGACTCGAGGACCAATCGACCCCCTCTGTGCACTCTCTGAAAGTTTTCGGATTCCTCCTCGAGAACTCCACAGACTTTCGGAGTTATCAACACAGTTATCCACAGATGTGAATACTTTTCACAAGAAACGAAGAGTTTGTTCTCATCGGCGTGTCCGACTCCGGCGTGTCGTCCCTCGAGGTGGACAACCGCCCTCGAGGGGACCGCACGTGGAACCCTTCGAATACACCGATGCCGCTCGAGGGAACCTCTGCCTCGAGCGGCATCGATCGAAATAAGTGCAGGTCAGCGCTTGGAGCGCTGCTTGATCCTTGCGGTCAACTCCTGAACCTGGTCGTACACCTTGCGGCGTTCCGTCATTTCCTTACGGATCTTCTTGTCGGCGTACATGACCGTCGTGTGGTCACGGCCGAACGTCTGACCGATCTTCGGCAATGACAAATCAGTGAGCTCACGGCACAAATACATCGAGATCTGGCGGGCCTGAGCGAGCGGCCGGGCCTTACCCGGCCCACACAGGTCGTCGATCGACATGTTGAAGTATTCGGCCGTCACCGCCATGATCGTCGCCGCGTTGATCTCGAGGCTCGACGAATCGGGCATCAGATCGCGCAGGACCACCTCGGCCAACGTCAGATCCAACGGCTGGCGGTTGAGCGAGGCAAAAGCGGTGACGCGGATCAACGCGCCCTCGAGTTCACGAATGTTGCGCTCGATACGGCTGGCGATCAGCTCGAGGACGTCGTGCGGGACCTCGAGGCGATCCATCCTCGCCTTCTTGCTCAGAATCGCGATACGCGTCTCGAGCTCAGGCGGCTGAACGTCGGTGATCAGGCCCCATTCGAAGCGCGTCCGCAGACGCTCCTCGAGGGTTGCCAACTGCTTGGGCGGACGGTCCGAGGAGACGACGATCTGCTTGTTCGCGTTGTGCAAGGTGTTGAAGGTATGGAAGAACTCCTCCTGGATACCTTCCTTGCCTTCGATGAACTGGATGTCGTCGACCAGCAGGACGTCCGTTTCCCGGTATCGACGCTTGAACGCGACCTTGCGGTCGTCACGAAGACTGTTGATGAAGTCGTTGGTGAATTCTTCGGTCGAGACGTACTTGACCCGCATGCCGGGGAACAGTCGCTGTGCGTAGTGGCCGGCGGCGTGAAGAAGGTGCGTCTTGCCCAGGCCCGAAGCTCCCCAGATGAACAAGGGGTTGTACGCACGCGCCGGCGCCTCCGCGATCGCGACGGCAGCGGCATGAGCGAATCGGTTGGACGATCCGATCACAAAAGTGTCGAAGGTGTACTTCGCGTTGAGACTGTTCGCGCCGGACCCAGAAGCAGAAGGAGTAGCGGGCGGCTTCGTGAAGTACGACGGCCACGATTCGTGAACGCTCGCGAGTGCTTCGCGGTCGTCGTCGACTTCTTCGGTCTCGGCAGTCTCGGAGTCCGAAGGTTCTCCGTCGCCTTCGGTGAATCTGCGCCGACGGTATGCGCCCGATGAGTTGACCGACTCGAACTGACGGCTGCCCGTGCGCTCCTCGACCGGTTCGGCGGGTGCGTCGGCATCGTCTTCGAGTGCGATGCGGACACCGAGTCCCTCGACCTGGCCGCCGAGGTGGCGTCCGAGTGCCTGCAGGATCGGCTCGCGTAGATCGCGCTCGATCGTCTCTTGAGCAAATGGCGATGGAACCGAGAGGAGTGCAAAACCCTGAGCAAGTGTGAGAGGCCTCACCAGACGGACAAATGCCTTCTGCTTGCTGCTCAAAGCCGGAAGATTACTTCCGGGGTCATCACTCGTGAGTTCTGCAACCACGTCGACCCAGACCCGTGCGAGCGCGTTGGGATCGTCGTTCACGTGGTTCCTTCCCGTGTTTCGCCGACAGTGGGTGTGCTGCAGCTGCCGAGCGTATGGCTGCGGCGTCGAATGATTCGGTGGATTACCACCCGGGGTGAGAACCCCGTAACAGGCTACGAATATGCCACCTGGGCTGTGTTTCCACACAATTATCCACAGATGTGGACAAACCTGCACTGAGTCGGTTTTTTCGTCAACCAAATTCGTCAAAGTGATCGAGAAATTGATCTACCTGCAACTTTGTCGGAACTCGAGGCGTTCGCCACTTGGTGTCGGGGATGCGTCAACACTCACAGCCCTGTGGATGAATGTGGAAACTCGGGATTCGGGGTCGCGTCCGGCGCTCGTGCCCGTATGTGCTGATGAGGCCTTGTCGAGAGCATGCGCCGGTGGAACTGTCCGGGTTGCCTTCGGGTCACCTGCAGTCCGTAGCGGAACTGTTGCCAAGGTCACACTTGCTGCCGCGCTCGAGGTCACGGCCGTATGCACACCGCGAATGGAATCTGCGGAATTATGGAAGTATCGGCGTGTCGCCGTGGTTGCCGCGGGAGGGCTCCGAATCGGGCTGGTTTGACCTTGGCAACGGTGGTAAGTAACCTCGAACGGTCACCCGCTGGTGGTGATCGCTTCGTGCTGGCTACATATGTCAGGTCGGATCGGTCTTCCAAGCCACAACGAGTGAAGTTGATTGTTCTGTACCTGTTGGATCCAAAGGCGCCGTAAGGCGTCGATCACTGAATGACGCCGGGAGGCGTCAATGAACTTCGAGGAGTGTTGACCGTGGCCAAGGGCAAGCGGACGTTCCAGCCGAATAATCGCCGCCGCGCGCGTGTTCACGGCTTCCGTCTTCGTATGCGTACCCGTGCGGGTCGTGCAATCGTTTCGGCGCGTCGCCGTAAGGGCCGCGATTCCCTCACCGCCTGATCTGATTTCGAGTTCAGGAGCTCGGGGTGTTGCCTGAGCCGTCTCGGTTGCGTCGTCACGCGGATTTCTCCGTGGCGGTGCGACGCGGGCGTCGTATGGGAAGACGCGACCTTGTCGTGCACGCGTTCGATCGCGAGCAAGTAGAGGCGCTGGTAGTAACAAATCACGGTCCCCGTTTCGGGCTGATCGTGAGCAAGGCTGTCGGGCCGGCGGTGATTCGACATCGAGTCGCACGCCGGCTTCGTCATATCTGTGCAGATTTCGTCGGGCAGGTTTCGCCGGAGACGGACGTGGTTATCCGCGCACTTCCGGGCGCAGCTACCGCCAGTTCAGCCGAACTGGCCAAGCAGTTGCGTGGGGGCCTGACCAAAATGAACCTATTGGTGTCGGTAAGTGAAGAGCCATGAGTACTCCGCTCTCTGAGCAGATCGAGACTCCCAGAGCCTCCCGTGTCATCACGGTGTTGAAGGCTGTGCGTCGCGCTCCCGCCACTGTTCTCATCTTCTGTATCGAGTTGTACCGGACGTATGTGTCGCCCTTGAGGATGCCGACCTGCCGGTTCACCCCTACCTGCAGTGAATACGCGGTCGAAGCGCTGCGCACTCACGGGGCGATCAAAGGCCTTTTCTTGACTGTGGTGCGGTTGGCGAAGTGTGCCCCCTGGCATTCTGGAGGGTGGGACCCTGTCCCTGCCCGTCGTGACCGTGATGCGGGTAGCCGCCATAGCTGTCCGGAAGCACGCGCAGCGTGTCACAGTCCGACGGACGAACAGAGGAGTACTTAGAGCCGTGCTCAATTTCATTTACTATCCGGTATCCGCGATTCTGTGGGTCTGGCACAAGGTCTTCGGGTTCATTCTCGGCCCGGACAACGGAATAGCCTGGGCGCTCTCCGTGGTGTTCCTGGTGTTCACCTTGCGTGCGGTTCTGTACAAGCCGTTCGTGAAGCAGGTCCGCACGACCCGCCAGATGCAGGAACTGCAGCCGCAGATCAAGGCATTGCAGAAGAAGTATTCGGGCGACCGTCAGCGCCAGGCCGTCGAGATGCAGAAGCTCCAGAAGGAGCACGGATTCAACCCGATCATGGGCTGTCTCCCGGTCTTGGCTCAGGCTCCGGTGTTCATCGGTCTGTTCCACGTCCTGCGCTCGTTCAACCGCACCGGCACCGGCATGGGCCAGCTGGGCATGAGCGCCGAGGACAACCTCAACACCCCGAACTACGTCTTCTCGGCCACTGACGTCCAGTCGTTCCTGGATGCTCGTCTGTTCGGCGCGCCCATCTCGGCCGCGATCACGACGCCGGTTGCGCAGCTTCAGGCTTATGTCACCGAGAACGTTCCCGAGCTTCCGTCACGCCTGAACATCATTCTCGTGGCCGCTCCGTTGATGATCATTGCCAGCATCGCGACCCACTTCAACTCACGCGCTTCGGTTGCCCGTCAGAGCGAAGCAGCTGCCGCGAACCCGCAGTCCGCGATCATGAACAAGCTCGCGCTGTACGTCTTCCCGCTCGGTGTTCTGGTCGGTGGACCGTTCCTTCCGATCGCGATCCTCCTGTACTGGGTGTCGAACAACATCTGGACCTACGGTCAGCAGCACCTCGTCTTCCGCAAGATCGATGCCGAAGAAGAAGCGAAGAAGCAGGAAGCGATCACTCGCCGCAACGACAATGCGCCCAAGCCCGGTGCCCGTCCCGATCCCGGTAAGAAGAAGGGATCCCCGGCTGCGCTGAAGACCGCGGATTCAGCCGACGACGACGGTGACGCCCCGGAAGTTTCGCTCAAGAAGCCACAGCCGAAGCCCTCGGGTTCCAGTGGTGGTTCTACCTCGAAACCGAAACAGAACCGGCCACAGAGCAACCGCGGCAACTCCCCCAAGCGCAATAAACGGCGCTGATCCAGGAAAGAGAACGACCAATGTCCAGTGAAGCTGACATCGTTGTGGATGGAGAGAACGCAGACGTGAGCACCGAGACCACTGCGCCGGTTACCGATGTGGATGTAGACATCGACGATTCCGATGACGATTTGATCGAAGAGGGCGAGATCGCCGGCGACTACCTCGAGCAGTTGCTCGACGTGCTCGATTTCGACGGAGACATCGACCTTGACGTCGAGGGCGATCGGGCGATCGTCAGCATCGACGGCGGCGACGACCTGACCAAGCTTGTGGGACGTAAGGGTGAGGTTCTGGATGCTCTCCAGGAGCTGACTCGTCTGGCTGTTCAACAGTCGACCGGCGAGCGCAGCCGCTTGATGCTCGACATCGCCGGCTGGCGTGCGGGCCGGCGCGAGGCACTCAGTGCTCTCGGTGCGGAAGCCGCACAGCGTGTTCTCGAGACCGGCGAACGCGAAGAGCTTGCTCCGATGACGCCGTTCGAACGCAAGATCGTGCACGACGCTGTCGCCAAGGTCGCCGGTGTTTCCAGCGAGAGCGAAGGCGCTGAGCCGTCTCGTCGAGTGGTTGTCCTCAAGGACTGACACTCCCCCTTGATCGAATGCGGGCCCCGGATTTTCCGGGGCCCGCTTTCGCGTACGAGAGGTGTTTCACGTGAAACCGAATCCGGCGGCACGGTGAAGGTCAGGTGCCTATCGTTGTCGACATGTCCAACGAGCGCTCCGGATTCCCTCTCGGATTGATGACCCTTGGGGCCTTGATAGGGATGCTCGTGTGTGGCCTGAGTTATTGGCCCGTGGTCTTCGAACTGCAGCAGAAAATGAAAGTCCAGTCTTTCCCGCCGGGCGGTCTGAAGTATTGGCTCTGTTGGTTGTTGCCGCTGGGAGTAGTCGCCGTCGTATTCATTCCACTTGCACTGGCATGGCGATCCGGGCGACCGGTCACGCTCAGCTTCGCGATTGCCTTCTTGTTCGTCGGGGGTGCACTGTGCATGTTCGGATATTCGATCGACAACATGCCGTACTACATGTGAGCCCCTCCCCTCCCCCAGACCGAATAGCCGGCCTTCGTTTCACGTGAAACCGGATCGATGGTTGTTGCCCCGAGCCCTCGATCTCCGCCCCAGATTGCCCGCCACAATGGATCACCGACCTGATGTCGTCAGGCCTGCTGGCAAGGTCCTTACCTTCGGCGCTGGCATCCGATGACCGACAACCCGCCAGCCCTCACTTCGACGACCCCCGGATTGGGGCGTCATCAACAACGATCAAGAAGGACCAGCATCCGCACATGCACGTCGACATCGAAGGCGCCACCCGGATCGCCCGCCTCGCCGCAGAATTCGACTGGACCTGGGCCATCGACGACCTGGAACCCTTCTGCGCACAGGCTGGATGGGAACTCGTCGAACTCAGGCAAGGTGGCGGCTCGATACGAACGAACCTTCATGTCAGTCGGCCGAAGGCGAACATGTTCAGGCGGAACCGTTCGATGCACTACATCTCAATCTTCGTCTCGGACCTGGCAGATCTAGGTATTCCCAAGGCAGAAGTTCGCCCGTTGCTGGTCGAGGGGTTCATCAACCTCGATGTTGCATTTACCGCACTCCTGGGGACAGCCACGAGCGCCGATCCCGGACCTGAGGCAACTATCCGGTGGGATCTGCCGAAAGCGGTCATCACACTGCACCGGGGTTTCAGTGCAATCCACCTCGCTCTGAAGAGTCCGAAGTATCAGGCATGGATGGATGAGCCCGAACCGGAGGACGAGGACTAGCGATCGAGGGCGGCGAGATCGCATCCGGTGTGGGAACAGGTTTGCGCACTCCTCACACGAATCGGACCACTCACATCGAATGGGCTTCGTCGCCACGCAAAGTCGATGATGCTGTTGCGGGCTTCGGGGTGAGATCGGCGGCGACTACTTTGCCAAGGAAACCGGAATCGACCTCATCTACACGGGCTCCGGTTCATAGACTGCGGACCGCGTCGGGGTAATCACGGGACCGCCCTGAGTTCGGTTGACTCGCGGGGTGTGCGCGATCGGCGTCGCGCCCACACCTGCTGCTGGTCTCGTCATGAGGGCGGATCCGGGCTGTAAGAGGTGGAAGGACTTCGCGGTGCCCGGATCGAACTCGTAAGCGATGATCTTGTTGGTTCCGGGTTCGGTATGCACCAACGGGTAGTCGTAGTCTTTGCCGTCCAACAACTCCTGCACCAAGCGCGGATCTTAATCGCGCAGAGCCTGCAGCGCTTTCGAGTCCAGGCGCAGGAATTCATCCTGCGCATCGGGCAGGTCCCCTGCTCGACTTTGATCTTCCCGCCGACACCGGTATCCACATCGAAGGCGAACTCGCCATGCGCATCCTGTGATGCGAAGCTCCTTGGATTCGCGGTTTGTGATGCCAAGTCTCCGGTGTCCCGCAACAGGAGTGTCAAGCCGCCGGATGTATGGCTCGCAACAACCGGCGGTGAGATAACGATGCTGTCCGGGACTTGGACTCGAAGCTCATCCGCGTCGAACAACAGATTGCGTCAGACCGACCGAGTCCGTTCGGCTGTCCGACGGCAGCAATTCTCTACAACCACTTTTCGTAAAAAATTGCCCATTTTGGGCCCGAATTCCATCCATGCAACTACCTACGGCAGTTTCGTCACTGTGATGATATTGAAAATCGACCTACTATCTCCATGCGACCTTCCGGCTATGTTTCACGTGAAACGGGTCAGATTTCGGCGAATTATCAGCGCAATGTTTCACGTGGAACGTGAACCCCTCCCCTCCCCCACTTGAATTTTGGGCGGAATACTTCCCAAAGAATGAACGAGTCGGCAGACTCACAGCGAGTCGGTGTGCAGAAGCGAACACATGTCGGCTCCAGAGCGGATAATGATTTCGGTCTTGATTGCTGATTTCGCGGTTTACGCGGGAGGATGTTTCACGTGGAACAGAATGGTGCGGCGTCGGTTGACTGGGACGAACAAGAGACTGCGCGCGCAGTGTTCGGTGACAGATATGAGATCGCGGAACGGTACTACCAATCCCTGGCAACGGATGGTGTCGAGCGCGGGCTCATTGGTCCCCGTGAGGTTCCCCGACTGTGGGAGCGTCACCTTCTCAATTGCGCAGTGATCGGTGAACTGATCGCCGAAGGTGAGTCGGTTGTGGACGTAGGAAGCGGTGCCGGCCTACCCGGAATCCCTCTCGCGATCGCCCGCCCGGACTTGAAGGTGACTCTCGTCGAACCGTTGCTTCGACGCTCTGTGTACCTCGCGGAGTTCATCGAGTCCAACGGATTGGACGTATTGGTTGTCCGAGGGCGAGCCGAGGAATCGGGTGTTGTGAAGGAAGCGGGCGGTGCGGACGTGGTCACTTCGCGGGCCGTGGCGCCTCTCGAGAAGCTTGCACGGTGGTCCCTCCCACTCATTCACGAGCACGGTCGGATGCTGGCACTCAAGGGTTCGAGCGCTGCCGAGGAGATCGAGCGGGACCGAACGGCGCTCACTAAATTGGGCGCAGGTAAGTTGGAAATACTCGAATGTGGAGCCAAGATTCTCCGCACCCCCACCGTGGTGGTGAAGGCCGAACGTCTCCCGAAGCGTCGCCAGCGTTGATGATTTACACGCATGCAATCGAGAGCAATGTACAGATGATGAGAGCACCTAGTGATCGATTCCCAATCGAAGGAGCAGTCAATGTCGGGTCGATCTGAATCCGCCGTTTCACGTGAAACACCGAAGCAGCACACGGGCGCGGGTGCGGATCAGATCGTCAACGACGACGACGACAATTTCACCGCCCCCTACGCGGCGATCTCCTCGGAGGAGACTCCCATCGGGGCGGCCGCGCATCGAGCGAGCCAGGTGCTTCACCCCCATTCGGTGACGCTGCCGAAGCCGGCGTTCCGCCGCGTGATCACCATCGCGAACCAGAAGGGCGGCGTCGGTAAGACAACGACCACGGTGAACCTTGCGTCGGCGCTCGCTCTTCAAGGGCTCACTGTCCTCGTGGTCGATTTGGACCCTCAGGGCAACGCCAGCACGGCTCTGGGAGTCGTCCATACCTCGGGCACCCCCTCCAGTTACGAGTTGCTCATAGGCGAAGTGAAGGCCCCGGAGGCGATCCAGACCAGCCCGCACAGTGAGCGCCTTCTCTGCATCCCGGCGACGATCGATCTGGCGGGTGCCGAGATCGAATTGGTCTCCATGGTTGCCCGCGAGAATCGACTCAAAGGCGCGCTCAACGACAAGGTGCTCGCAGAGCTCGACGTCGACTTCGTCCTCATCGACTGCCCGCCCTCGCTGGGGCTGCTGACCGTCAACGCGATGGTTGCTGCCAAGGAAGTCCTGATCCCGATCCAGTGCGAGTACTACGCCCTCGAGGGGGTCGGTCAGTTGCTCCGCAACATCGAACTCGTCCAGGCTCATCTGAACCCGGATCTGCATGTCTCCACGGTCCTACTGACGATGTACGACGGGCGCACCAAGCTGGCCGACCAGGTCGCCGAAGAAGTACGCAAGCACTTCGGCGAGGCCGTACTGCGCGCTGTGATTCCCCGCAGTGTGAAGGTTTCCGAGGCTCCCGGATACGGAATGACAGTTCTCGATTACGACCCCGGTTCACGCGGCGCCATGAGTTACCTCGACGCCGGACGCGAACTTGCCGCCCGCTCTGCCACCACGACGACCCAGGAGCAGTGAGATGAGTCAAGCACGCAAAGGTGGATTGGGCCGCGGCTTGGCTGCTCTCATCCCCACTGGGCCGGCCACGGCACCGGGTTTGGGATCGGCTGCAGCGGACGTCGTAATCGGCGTCGACAAGCGCAACCCCTCCCCTCCCCCACCGACGAAGGCAGCTCCGAAAACGCCGAAAGCCACCAAGGCGACGGCTGCGAAGGCTCCGGTGGAAGCTGAGCCGGAGACCGAACTCGAGCCGACCGGCGCGGTCTATCTCGAGATCGAACCGAGCCTGATCGAGACGAACCCGAAGCAGCCTCGCAGCGTTTTCGACGAGGAAGCACTCGCGGAGTTGGTTCACTCGATCCGTGAATTCGGTTTGATGCAGCCGATCGTGGTCCGTCGTCACGGTGACAAGTACCAACTTGTCATGGGTGAGCGTCGCTGGCGCGCGAGCCAGGAAGCCGGGCTGGAGAAGATTCCGGCGATCATTCGTGAAACTGATGACGACTCGATGTTGCGCGACGCGCTCCTCGAGAACATCCATCGAGTGCAGTTGAACCCCCTCGAGGAGGCAGCGGCGTATCAGCAGTTGCTCGAGGAGTTCGAAGTAACCCACGAAGAATTGGCCAATCGGATCGGACGTTCGCGTCCCGTCGTGACCAACATGATTCGTCTGCTGAAGCTGCCGGTGGCGGTTCAGCGCCGCGTTGCGGCTGGAGTACTTTCGGCCGGCCATGCTCGCGCACTGCTGTCCCTCGAGGCGGGTGCCGACGCTCAGGAAGTCATGGCGGCACGCATCGTCGCCGAAGGAATGTCGGTTCGCGCGACGGAGGAAGCCGTCACTCTTGCCAACCGGGCGGACAACGAGATCGCTCCCCCGCAGAAGCGCAAGCCCATCGTGATGCCGGGTCTGCAGGATGTGGCCGAGCGGTTGTCGGACTCGTTCGACACCCGGGTGACTGTCAGTCTGGGCAAGCGGAAGGGAAAGATTGTGGTCGAATTCGGCTCGGTCGACGACCTACAACGCATCGTCGGAATGATGGAAGCGCAGAAATCGACGTAGTGAACTCGGATGCCCGTTTGGTGACGTAATGACGATGACCGGGCACACCACCTATTTTCGTCACTGTGACGAAAATAGGTGGTCCGAGCTTCTCGAAATCTTGAACCAGGACGAAAGATGTTGAACAGCAATACATTAGAGCGATCAACTCTCGCGCCACTGCCGACTCGGTACAGCTGGCCTATCCTGGAGAAGAAAAAAGCGGCGGGCGAACATCAAAACCGCTTCGGGGACCTACGGAGAGTGAGTTAGTCAGTGTCGACTCACGTCATCACCTCTCTCACGCTCGACAGCCTCGATCAGCTTTCCGCCCATGCGCGTCGATGCGTGTTCTGGGAGATGGACCCGGGCGCGCTTCACGATGCCCGAGGATTCTGCGATCAGGAATTCGAGAAGGAAGCCTGGCTGTCGATGGTCATGCTCGAGTGGGGTTCGTGCGGACAGGTCGCCGTCCGCGACGGAAAGCCGCTCGGAAGTGCGTTGTACGCCCCTCCCCGCATGATCCCGCGCGCGCAACTGTTTCCGACCAGCCCGGTCAGCTCGGACGCAGTGCTTCTGACAAGCCTTCGCCTCGAGCCCTCGGGCGTAGAGGAAGAACTGGGGCCAAGCCTGCTGGCCGCTGTCGTGACAGATCTGGTTCGACGAGGAGTTCGTGCGCTCGAGGCATTCGGTATCCGTAGCGACGACTTGGGACCTGCTTCCGACGTGGCCAGTGCAACTGCCGCTCTGGAATGTTCACCCGCAGAATGCATGATCAGTGCCGAGTTCCTCGAGGACTACGGTTTCGAGGTCGTGGCACCGCACCATCGCTATCCGCGGCTTCGTCTCGAACTCAATCGAGATCACGAATGGAAAGTCGACGTCGAAGAAGCCCTCGACCGTCTACTGAAGGCCGCAGCTCTCGAAATGGTGGAGATCAGCGAGCTCGCCAGAGTGTGAGCAGGTGCCGACCGCAGGACCTACGAAATGCGGTCGGCTACCGAAAGTTCTTCTGCGAGAAGCTCGGCGAAGGTGAAGGTGCCGGTCGGCTGATCGTCTTGACCCAGCAGGTACAGCCGCTTGACCGAGATCAAGATGGCTTCGGCAATGGTGTCCCTCATTCGCGGATTCGTCAGTACCGCAACGTCGGACGCGTTGGACAGGTAGCCCAGATCGATCTGCACTGTCGGCATGTTGGTGAGGCGCAACAACTCCCACGTCCGACCGTGAGTTCTGCAGTCCCGCAACGGAGTTCGCGCAACGATCTCGCGCTGAACGAAACCGGTCAACACCTGCCCGATCATCGAGACCGAACCGTGCGAATTTCCGAAGTGGAAGCTCGCGACGCCGTTTGCCGACGGGCTCGAGTTGCTGTCGCAACGCAGGGAGATCATCAGATCCGCGTCGAACGCATTGGATGTCAGTGCGCGCTCGGCCTCGGTGGGATCGGCGTTGTGCGGGCGGGAGAGGAAAGTTTCCATCCCGGTTGCAGCCATCCGCCCCTCGAGGCGCATGGCCAGATCCCAGAGGATGTCAGCTTCGGAGATGCCGTTGACGATGTTGCCCGTCGACGGCCCGCCGAGGCCGGGATCGATGACGATGCGCTTACCGCCCAGCTGCGGGCCCTTGCGCCGCACCAGCTCCTCTTCGCTGATCGCATGTGGGGAACCACCGGTGACGCGGGTTCCCAGAAGTTCCAGCGAACGGAGTGTCTGTGGTCCGCAGATACCGTCGGCAGCGATCCCGATTTCGCGCTGGAAAGACGAGAGAGATTCGTGGGTCTGCGGACCGAAGAAACCGTCGACCCGGCCTGCGTAGAAGCCCAGATCTTGCAGTTTTGCCTGCAGCGCTGCGACGTCGTCGCCGTACAGCGGCGCGGACAACTGGTAGATCAACGTACGGGCACCCAGGCGGTACGAGGCCTCACGAAGTGACCGATAGGTTGCCGGGCCCACAATGCCGTCGACAAGAAGCCCACGCTGCTGCTGGAAGGCACGAACGGCGCTGTCGAGTTGATGATCGAAGATGGCGTCGGGTGCAACCCAGTGGGCACCGTCGGCGCTTTCACGTCGAATGCCGGAAGTTCCGTGATGGAGGTATCCCAGCTTCGTCAATGTGCCCCGAATCTCGGCGACGGCCGGGCCGTGATCGCCGTGTCGGAGTCTGTGCATGCGTGAAAGCCTCTCGGATCGGTTAACGAATTCGATCGATGTGCCTGGTCGTAGACCCGATCAGGCACATCGATCGATTATCTCAGAAATTCTGTGGATTGCGAGAATCCACGATGCTCACCCAGCCGTCAGAGAACGTCTGCGAGGTCCTTGAGCAGCGCGGCCTTGCCCTTGGCGCCGACGATCGTCTTGATCGGCTTGCCGTCCTTGAACAGGATCATCGTCGGGATCGACATGACCTGGAAATCGCGCGCGGCCGCGGGGTTGGCATCGATGTCGAGCTTCGCGACGGTCAGCTTCTCGCTGTTCTCGCCGGCGATCTCCTCGAGGACCGGGGCGACCATCTTGCACGGGCCGCACCAGGTTGCCCAGAAATCGACCAGAACGGGCTTGTCGCTGCCCAGGACGTCCTGCTTGAAGGAATCGTCGGTGATGGTGACGGTATTCGACACTGTTACTCCTCGAGGGTTGGGTACGACAGCTTGGTGAATCAGGGAGCGCCGACGACGTCGACCGTGTGGCCGGCTGCGTCGAGCGTGTTGGCGGTGATGTCGCCGCGGTCGGCCAGCCAGCGTTCGGCGTCGATTGCTGCGGAGCATCCGGTGCCGGCAGCGGTGATCGCCTGACGGTACGTGTGATCGACCAGGTCACCGGCGGCGAAGACGCCGTCGACGGAGGTCGCGGTGGAACCGGGAGCGACGCGCACGTATCCGGCGTCGTCGAGATCGACCTGGCCCTTGACGAGTTCACTGCGCGGGTCGTGGCCGATGGCGACGAACATGCCGGTGATCTCGAGTGTGGAAGTTTCACCGGTGACGGTGTCGCGCACGACGAGGCCGGTGACGCTGTTCTCACCGAGCACCTCGACGGGCTCGGCGTTGGTCAGGAAGCGGATCTTCTCGTTGGCCTTGGCGCGCTCGAGCATGATCCGTGAGGCGCGGAACTCCTCGCGGCGGTGCACCAGGGTGACCGAGCGAGCGAAGCGGGTGAGGAAGGTTGCTTCTTCCATCGCGGAATCGCCGCCGCCGACCACGACGATGTCCTGGTCACGGAAGAAGAAGCCGTCGCAGGTGGCGCAGGCGCTGACGCCGCGGCCGAGGAGGCGTTCTTCACCGGGAATGCCCAGGTAGCGGGCTGCTGCGCCCATGGCGAGGATGATCGCGTGCGCGGCGTAGGTTTCGCCGTTCGCGACGACGGTCTTGATCGGGCCGCTGAGGTCGATCTCCTCGACGTCCTCGGTGCGGATGTCGGTGTCGAAGCGCAGTGCCTGCTCGCGCATCTGTTCCATCAGATCGGGGCCCATGATTCCTTCGCGGAATCCGGGGAAGTTCTCGACCTCGGTGGTGGTCATGAGGGCGCCACCGAACTGGGTTCCCTCGAAGAGCAGGGGCTGGAGCTCAGCGCGCGCGGTGTAGACACCAGCGGTGTAGCCGGCCGGTCCGGAACCGACAATGATGACGTCATGGACCGCGGGCGTGGTTTCCAGCTGGGTGGTCATGCGAGCCTTCCAATAGTGAGTGCAGACCCTCCGCTTCTTGGAGAGCCGTACCGATCAACACCAGGATAAGGGGTGTTGTTCCCGCACTCCGCTGGAAAGTGGCTCACAGCCGGCAGCTCACAGCGCGGGACTCACTGGGCGGGGCGCGGTGCCTCCCGAACCACCAGCGCGTCCCGAACCACACAGCGCGTGCCGGTGTAGATGGTGGGCATGCACTTGTTGCAGTGGATACACAGACCCTGGTCGACGCTCTCGGCCTGAAATTTGTTGACCAGTTGTGGGTCCCTGAGCAGTGCGCGCGCCATGGCGACGAACTCGAATCCTTCATCCAGTGCGTGCTCGATGGTGTCGACGCGGTTGATGCCGCCGAGCAGGATCAGTGGCATCCTCAGCGCCTGTCGGAACTGACGGGCGAAGGGCAGGAAGAAACCCTCCTCGAACGGGTACGTCGGAAAGATTTTGGGACCGTAGAACTTCAGCCCGTACCCGACGAGTTTGGGTTGGGAGGCGACAAACTCAGCCAGTGGGACCTCGCCGCGGAAGAAGTACATTCCGTTGAGAAGTGAACTGCCACCGGTCAATTGCATCGCGTCCAGGTGGCCGTCGGCTTCGAGGATCTGGGCGATCGGCAGGCTCTGGTCGAGCCACAGACCTTTCGGCACCCCATCGGACATGTTGAATTTCGCGGTGACCGCCACGCTGGATCCAGCGGCCACTCGCACCGCTTCGATGACTCGACGCGGATACTCGGCGCGCTTGGCGACGCTGCCACCGTATCGGTCGTGGCGCTTGTTCAGATTGGGGCTCATGAACGAACTGAGTAGATAGTTGTGACCGAGATGGACCTCGATGGCGTCGAATCCTGCGTCCACTGCGACGCGGGCGGCCCGTTCGAAGTCGGAGACAACACCGTGGAGTTCGGCAAGTGTCGCGCCTTTGACGAGGCCCATTGCGGGCGGACTCAGCCGGGTCGACGGCGCCAGGGTCTTCGTCTTGTTGGAAAGCGTGTTGGCAACCAGTCCCGCGTGGCCGATCTGCGCCGCGGCAAGCGCGCCTTCTGAGTGGACGGCGTCGGTCAGTCTGCGTAGTCCCGGCAGTGCGCGCTCGTCCATGACAAGGGTGTCGCGGTGGACTCGTCCACCTGGTGAGACGGCGCAGTAGGCGACGGTGGTCATCGCGGCCCCGCCCCGAGCCACTTCGGTGTGGAAGTTGATCAGATCGTCCGAGACCGCTCCCCGGGGCATGACGCCCTCGAACGTTGCAGCTTTGACGATGCGGTTGCGCAAGGTCAGAGGGCCGAGACGTGCGGGTTCGAATATCGACGGTGTGGGCGCTGTGGTCATTTTCAACTTCCTGCGACGGCCTGATCTTTACGATGCCAGTGGACTCGTAACTACGACGATATAGCGCCTACTCCCAATCTGTCCGACAATTCGACACGATGAACGCCACAGGATCAGGTCGCCCACGAGACCCACGCATCGACGACACAGTCCTCGAGGTCACCCGAGCGATGCTCCTCGAGGTCGGATGGGAGCAACTCAGTCTCCGGGCGATCGCGGCACGGGCAGGGGTCAGCCGAGCCTCGATGTCACGACGATGGCCGTCGAAGGCACATCTAGTTCTCGGATCGATCCTGGGTGCAACACCTGACCTGACACCGTTCGAGGGCACCGATCGCGACGGCTGGATCCGTTGGGTGGTGGAGGGAAGTGCTCAGCTCTTCTCGCGGCCCGAGGTTCGTGCTGCGTCGCCGGGACTGCTGGCTGCGCTGCGCGACCATGACGACCTACGCAACGAATTGTGGCGCGGTTTCAGTGGGCCGAGCACACAACTCTTCCTTCAAAATGCTGACGATCCCGAATCGGCACTGCTCGATGCCAAGGCCGTGCTGGTATTGGCGGCCGGGGCAGCGATGTTTTCGAGTCTGATAGCGGTCGAGGACGATACGGATGCATTGCGTGGGAGGATTCTCGAGCTCCTGCTACCCGCAGCAACACCGCGCTGACCGTCGACGTCAGCCGATGTTCTTGACCGACAACGTATTCGGATTCCCGTCGTTGCAGTTGATGCCAACAGTGAGTGCAGTGATCTGACGCGGCTGCGATCCCGCGAAGAGGAGGACTATCGCAGGTGCACCGTCGATGCGAACCTCACCCGAGCCGAGCACCGGCCTGCCCTCGTCGATGCCATTGGCGCTCAGGCAGCCGGCAAGCTTGGACGGATCATCCAGTGGTCCAAGGTTTTTGGATCCGATGAGTGAAAGCAGGGACGCCGAATCCGGATCGTCGACAGCAGATGTCACCGGTATGCTTGGTTGAGCGACAACGCTTTCGGCAGGTTCGGAATCTCGGGTTCCGATCACAACGATCACGAAGGCCGCCAACACGGCTGCTGCGGCACCGAGCAGCCACGCTTGTGGGCGTCGCCGGAACGGCACGACGGTTGTCTCTGCTGACGGCTCGACCTGACCGGACTGTAGATCCAGTGCCGAATTGATTCGCTCGGCAAGCGAATTCGGAATCCGTTCGTGAGAGGCCTCGCGCGAGTTCAGTGTCGCGAGTGATGCTGTGACGCTGTCGAGAGTAGTGACAAATGCGTGGGCGTCGGCGTCTGCGTGTACCAGCGGCCACAGAGCTGCACTGGTTTCGGGATCGAGAACCCCGGCGTGAAGATCCGCCAAGAGGTCCTCCGAAAACGGAGGCGACGGAACGCGAACAGACGGATCTGTCATGAACCCTCCCTCGGCAGTCGGTGTGGACGCTTACAAGATAGGACGCGGCCGGTTCACGAATGGTTCCCGCCTTCGCGAAAGTCCTCCAACTGGGCGGCGAGGCGCTTGCGCGCGCGGGCGCAGCGACTCTTCACGGTCCCTACGGGCACGCCCAACCTCTCGGCGGCCTCGGCCACCGGATACCCCTCGACATCGACGGCGACGACGGCAGCGCGCTGCTCAGGAGGCAGCGATGCCAGCGCTTGTTCGACGGTCAGGCTCATGTCCACTCCCGCCGCGTAATCGCGGTGATCACGGGGTTCCTCCGCATTCTCGGAAGACAGAGAGAACGCGGCCCGCGATTTGTTGCGTCGGATCCGGTCAAGGCAGGCATTGACCACGATGGTGTGGAGCCAACTACGCACCGCCGCATCGCCGCGGAACTTCGCCGCCTTGCGGTGCGCGGACAACAGACCCTCCTGGAGTGCGTCTGCCGCGTCCTCGTCCGAGTAACTTGTACGCCGGGCAACGTGCCACAGATGATCCTGATGCCGGACCAGTAGTTCACGGAACGCGTGTGGATCGCCCGCGACATGAGCGGTCAACAATTCGAAATCCGTCGCCTCGAGATTTTTGTTCTCGAAACTTCTGGATTCGAAATTTCCGGCTCCGCCCCCGGTGCCCCCCCGATAACTGTGCACGGGCGGATATTAGCCCAGTCGGTAGGTTTCAGAAGGGCCAAGGGCGATCACTTTGCAGCAGTGAATGCAATCTCCGAGATGGATGTCTGGTTTTGTCCGGATTCGGTGCTGAGCTGCGTAATCCAAACCAGGACATACTGACCCGAGCCGTCCGACGAGAGCGGAATGTCGGTCACACCGTTCTTCAGTACACCGGATCCGATTTCCTTGGTCTGATCCAGCGAAGTATTCGCAGAAGGGGCAGAACGGATTTCAACGACGGTTCCGGGCGAATCGGACGTGATCGCAATGTTCTTCAGGTTGGCCGCATCGGCGAGCGTCACCATCAGGCCGACGCCGTTCTTCAGGGACGGGAAGGGCTGGAAGTACGAGTCCGACGACCATGCGGTGGCCGGATTGCCGTCGATGGCGTTCTTCGCCGTTGCGGGCTGATCAGGTGTGCCCTGGGGCGAGAACACCGTTACGGCCGAGGCGGCTACCGGCACGGTTGCGGCCGCCGGTGCGGGGGCAGGTGAATTGTTCTCGGGCGCAGTAGCTTCGGTGGTCAAGCCGAAACTCTGCTCGCTGAGCGGGGTGTCGTTACTGCCGCCCGAGAGGAAGCTCGCTACCCACACCACAAGGAGAATCAGGACGATCACGGTGAAGACACCGAGCGCCGTCAGTGCCGCGAGCATCCGCGTCGACTTCTTCTTCTCGGCCTCGATGGCTTCAGGGTCGTTCAGTGCGTGACCCGACGCACCCTGTTCGCGGTGGCCGAGACGAAGTGCCGGAATCATTTCCGTCTTGTCGTTGACGACGGACGCCTGATCGAGAATGTGCTGCACGGTGGCAGCAGTGCGGATTCCACTCTCCGACTGCAACGCTCGAACTGCCACGGCCGAGATGTCGAACGGAACCTCCGGACGGACGACCCGAGGCTCGACGATGTTGCCGTCGGCGCCGCGGCCGGCGGGAAGCAAACCACCGACGGGACCGGCGGACGGATCGGCGAGCGGCCAGCGCGCCGTGATGAGCGAGTACAGCATGGCGCCGAGACCGCGGACGTCGCTGGTGGAATCGGCGTCGGCAAGCGTCGCCGGGAACGCCAGTACGGCGTCACCGTTGATGCTGATGCGAACGCGGTCCGGGTGATCGATGGACAGCGCACCGCCGGTGCGGTGAGCAGCTTCGGCAGCGGCCGCGAGGGCACGGATGGCGCGGGCTGCACCGATCGGTGACGGCGTGGTCTCGGCCATCTCACGCAGCGAGCGACCGGGAGTCCATTCGGCGACGACGATGCCGCCCGAACTTCCGCGGACGACGTCGAGGACGCGAGCCAGACCGGGCGAGTTGATCCTTCCCAGGCGCAGCGTGCGCGAGAGAACTGCCTGCGGTCCGGACTGGCTGTCGTCGTCACCGCGTTGATCGGCGTCGACGAACGTCAGGGCTACTTCACGGTCGAGCTTGACGTCGAGAGCTTCCCAGAACTGCAGTCCGCGGGTTCCACCGTGCGGCGCGAGCAGACGGTAGCGTCCGCCGGCGACAGATGCGCCCGGTATGAGCTTGGGTCCACGGGGCATCGGTCGCTGGGCCGGTCGTGATGCGGATCCGGCGGCAGGTGTGCGAGGCGCAGCGGGCGGCGGTGTCTGAGCTGCAGCCGTCTTCTGAGGTTCGGGTGCCTTCTTGTCCGAAGCAGGCGTCTTCGACGCGGGTGTCTTCGACACGGGAGCTGAAGGTGTCTTCGACACAGGTGCTGAAGGTGTCTTCGACACACTGACCGGAGGCACCGGCGGTGCGGCCTTCTGCACCGGCGGCTGTGGCTTCTGGCCCTGCTGTGGCTTCTGGACCGGCCGCTGCGCGGGCTGCTGTGGCCTCTGACCCTGCTGTGGCTTCTGGCCGGCAGATGCGGAGGAACTCGTGGATGCAGGTGTGCCCGACGATGCCGTTGACTTCTGTTCGGACGCTTTCACGGCAGAAGTCCCGGCACTCTTGTTGCCGGAAACGTTGTCGTCGCTCACCCTCGCTCCTTCTCCATCGATAGCCCGTCCCCGAATACGCGCGGGTTGCGATCCTGTACGCCCATGACCAGGGTACGGGAGCGCACCCGGTCGTTCTTGCTCGTTTGATTCCGTTCTGATTGCAGGAATCAGCTCGGTGACGTCGTCGTCGGTGTTGTTACGTGTGTCCGGTTCGGCGCGACCTGTCAGTGAACGAATCTTGCGGGAGACCGCAACCGTTACCGACAGGACTTCCGGAACCTTCTTGAAGTAGAGAATCGTGAAGGTGATCGCGAGCATCAGGATGCCGCCGACGGCGACGCGAACCATCGAGCCGGGTCCGCCGAAACGCTCGGTGAGTTGATCGAATCCGAGGACGCGGTCGACCGCGAGCATGGTCAGCGAACCGGCCAGCGAGGCGAGTACGACGGACCAGACTGTCTTGCCCACGTTGGCCATCTGCAGGTTTCCGAGGCTGCGGTGCAGGAGGTATCCGCCGATGACGGCGCCGGTGATGTATCCGAGACCGTTGGCCGCACCGAGGAGGATCACGACCTGATCGCTGTTGGAGGCGAAGACCGGAGCGAGCGCCGAGAATGCAATTTTCACTGCAGTGATGCCGAGAACGATCCACGTCGGCGTCCAGGCTTGTTCGCGGGCGTAGAACACACGAAGTTGGATCAGGACCAGCGCGTACGGAATCAACGTGAATGCCGACCAGCTCACGGCAGTGCCGAGTCGTTCGGCCTGTTCGGGTCCGAAGCGGCCGTAACCGTAGAGCGCTTCACCGACCTGCGGACCCATGAAGGTCAGGAACATGATGATCGGAACCAGCGTGATCATGGTCAGACGTGTCGCGACCGACAGATCGTCCACGACGGCCGGGGTGTCGTCGGCCGCAGCGTTGCGGCTCAAGCGCGGCATGATCGCGGTCAGAACCGTCACTCCGAGCACGCCGTACGGGAGCTGCAGGAGCAACCAGGCCTGGCTGTAGATGGCAGGGCCGGCTTCGTCGGCATGTGAGGAAATCTTGGTCGCGAAGATCATGCCCATCTGGCTGATCAGGACGTACAAGACGATGGCGACGGCCATGCCGCCGAACTGGCGCAGGCGATCGTCGAGACCCCACAGCGGCTTGAGCGAGATCTTCTCGCGGCGAAGCGCGGGGATCAGGCTGGCTGCCTGCACGATGACGCCGATGGTGATGCCGATACCGAGGGTGAGCAGCTTTGCGTCGCCCATCGAGACCGGATCAAGCGAGATCTCGCCCGGAGTCAGGCGGTAGATCACGAGCACCACGAGGACGACGACGTTGTTGAGTACGGGAGCCCAGGCTCCGGGCTTGAAGATCTGCCTGGTGTTCAGAAACGCTGTGAACAGTGCCGACAGCCCGTAGAACAGGATCGCCGGCAGAAGTAGATACGACAGCGCCGTGGTCAGGTCGGTGCTGACCTTGCCGTCTTCGGACAGGAAGACGTATTTGGTGAGTACGGGTGCTGCCAGGGTCGCGAGCAGCGCGGCCATGCCCAGTAGGACGAGCGACGCCGTGAAGAGGCGTCGGACAAACGCTTCGCCGTGATCGGCGTCCTCCCGCTCGGCGCGGACCAGCACGGGGACGACGATCGCGGTCAGAACGGCGCCCAAGACGAGCTCCGCGATCATGTTCGGGATCTGGCTGGCCACGGTGAACGAACTGGCGATGGCCGGGCCGAGGACCATCAGGATCATCAACTGCTTGGCGAACCCCGTGATGCGGCTCGTCAGCGTCGCGATCGCGATGGAACCCGTCGCCGCGAGGAGGCGGGAGTTCGTCTCCTTACGATCACCGACCAGGGCGTGCGCGTCGGTGTCGAACTCGTCCGACTTGGTCGCCTGCCGATCGGCGAATTCCATCTCGGCTTCGCGATATCTGGGATAGTCGCGGATCACCGGGATGGTCATGGTGGGTGCGTCGTCGAAACGTGCGTCGGGGTTGACCGGCTGAATCGGGTAGCCGCGCTCCCACGGTGGCATCCGAGGATGCGAACGGGTCGTGGCACTCTTGCGGGTGATCGCCGAGCGGCGACCCTCCTCGGGTGGATTCCCGGTCATGAGCGTTCGTACCCTTCATCTGCTGGGTCCGGCTGACCCTTGAATCGATGCCACAGCCGTCGCCCTGCCAGGAACAGCAGCAACCCTCCCGCTGTCGCCGTCACGGCGGCCAGGGGACGACCGTACGCATTCGACCGTACGGTCACGCTGGTCGGCGTACCCAATTGGCGGCCATCTGTCGTGGTCAGCGAGAAGTTGACTTCCAGCTTGCGAGAATCGTTCATTTCCGCGGGCACAGTCAACTGTCGGCTACCTCGCGGTGGCAGCTGTTTGGGACCGATGTCACTGATCTGCATCTCGGGAGGGGCTTCCACACGCAGGTCGACGTTGATGGCGATGGGCAGCTCGTTGCGCGCCACCAGCAGGAGCGGGCTCTGCCCCGACGCGAGGGTGTAGACGCCGCCCGGAGACACCACGCTGACGGCCCGGTACATCCCGTCGACGGCTTCGGTGACGTTGTCGGCGCGGATGGTCGCAGCGCGCTCCGCCCGATTGACCGATGCGGAGGCGACGTTGCGGCGATCCGCCAAGGTCATCGAGCGAAGTAGATCTTCGCGGAGCGGTGCCGTGAATCCCCGGGGGGTGAGCGAAGCCGCCGGATCGTCCACGAGCGATGCTTCGAGCCCGTCGATACGCGGAAGTTGGGTGGTTGCGGTCTCGACGACGGACGTCTGCGGACCGTCCTGGGTGGCTCGGTCCGGGTAGTCGAGCGTGGCGGCGTCAGTGGCCCCCGGTTGTCTGCCGAGTAGTGCGGGCAGGGCCTGAGGTGAGGCGAGACCGGAGCGAATGAGGGTCGCGAGCATCGAGAGCACGGCGGTGGCGTCGTTGCTGTCCGCGGTCCACAGTTGCGGCGGCGCGAAGATCTGATTGCGCGGCAGAGAAGTCGGCGTCAGCGCGGCCCAGGCCATCGCTCCCAGCGCGTCCTGGCGCCGGGCGCTGCGCGATTCGATGTCGATGGTCGGCGCGGTGTCGTCGGGGATGTACGACGGGACCTGCGGCTCCGAGCCGGTGGCGGCCAAGGCTGCGGCTGCCGAGGTGTCGAACGCAAGCGCGTCGAGTGAGCCGGTTATCCGCGACGACAGTTGCGGGGCTGCCGAGTCGACGGAGGTGTCAGCCACCATCGCTGTGGTGGGATTCACGCTCAGCACCTCTGCGGTGGCCGAGTCGAGGACACCCGAATCCGGCCAGACGAAATCTCGCAGTGACGTCACGCCGAGGATGTTGTCGACGATGTCTGCCGGGCGTGCGAGCGCGGTAGCCGTCAACTCCGGATTGGCCACCGAGGTGACCGCGGCGAGATCGGCCTGGGCGAACGGAACCGCCGTCGTGCACATCGAGGACGCGAGGGTCTTCACCCGGCCGAGCCATTGGTTGGCGGCGTCGCTGCCACGGCCTTCGTGCGACGGTCCGGTGGGATCTGACGAGTTGTCGGCCACGAGGTATCCGCGAGTCATGTTCTCGACGGTGATCAGAAGGTCGGGGTCGATTGCCAGGCAGAGCGCATCCGTGACGCGGCGATCGGTATCGCTCTCGGGCTTGGTGGCGTTCTCCACCGCATCGACCAACGCGTCCAGGCGCCCGCCGTCGGAAAGTTCGGTGGCAAGTTCGTCGTCGATCAGGCGCACGGGCTCGTTGACCGCGCCCGGGATTCCGCCGACGAGTCGTGGCGCGTCGGCCAGCGGCCACATGAGCGTGACGCCGATCGGGGCGGACGTGTCGGGGGGAACGACGGCCGTCGCCGACGAACTGGGTGTTCCGGATGTGGCGTTCGATTCGGCCGCGGCCGGCACACCGAGCACTGGGAGCAGGAAGCGTGCGTCGTCGAGTCGGGCGGCCCCGCCGTATTCCGGGGTGCCGTTCACGTTGACGAGCATCGGGTAGACGCCCGGTTCGGTGATGTCGAGAGACAACCCGGTTGTGCTCCGGAGCGGCAAGGTGAGTGTGAACTGCTTGGACTGGCCGGTGTCGAGGGTGGTGGCAACGGTGTCGAATTCGCCGACCGTGTCGAAAACAGCCTGGTCGAAATCGAGTGCTGCGCGCACGTCCGAACTGGAGTCGATCGCGGGAGCGCGTTGCAGCCTCACTCCGACGTCCTCGACGGGACGGTCACCGACGTTCTTCACCGTGCCCTTGACCACGACGTTGCGGTCGCTGGTTGTCGTCACGGTGGTCGGTGCGGTGGAGTCGATGGTCAGCTGCAGAAATTTGGCATCGTTGGTGTTTCGCGCCGGGGCGCGCTCACTGGGCTGGCTGGACGGAGCGGCCCAGGAGACGGCCGTCGTCGCGGGCCCGAAACCGACAGCGGCCATCACCAAAGCGGCCACACCGGCCCGCCGCAGAGCCATTCTCATCCGGCGTCCGGTTCCTTCGGGTGCTGTACTCGCGGGATTTCAGGTCGGTGCATTTCAGGTCGCGGCATTTCGGCGATCATCTGCGATGCAAGTTCGGCCAGCTTGCGCTCGTCGGCGTATGCGAGTCGCTTGTGCAGTTCCGTCAGCGGTACCCAGGCGACTTCGGTGACCTCGATGTCCTCGTCGGAGAGTTCACCGCCGAGAAAGCGGAGGAGATAGTGGTGCACGGTCTTGTGGACGCGCCGACCTTCGGTCACGAACCAGTAGTCGATGCTGCCCAGCGGTGCCAGGACGGTTCCCTGGATACCGGTTTCTTCTTCGACCTCACGCATTGCGGTCTGTTCGGCCGTCTCACCCTGCTCGATATGGCCCTTGGGTAGCGACCAGAGCAGGCGTCCGCGGCGGTCGGTTCGGCCGATCAGTGCAGCGCAGAGGCGTTCGGGAGGTCCGCCCCAGCCGTCGACGACCAAGCCGCCCGCAGAAGTTTCACGGACGGTTCGCATCAAAGGTTTATCGGGGTTGCCGACGGCAGGTCGACGCCGCGGGTTGCGGCGACTCCTGTTTGTTCGTTCGGCACCAGACACCTCATCGATACTAGTTGGCCTTCCAGCGTTGCCCGGTAACCCGCGCAAAGCGGTCTATCGCGTTCGTATGCGCGTTCTGCTATTTGCGCACCTTAAGTAAGCTCCTTTCACGTGACTGTCCCTACCTCCGACGCTGATCGCCGCCTACGACTGCTTGCCGACGCCACTGCAACGCTCGGCACGTTGTCCGACGTGTTGAACCCGCTCGGTGAGCGTTTTGCCGAGGCCGGTCACGAGCTGTTCCTGGTGGGTGGCAGTGTTCGCGACGCGATCCTGGGCCGCTTCAGTGGCGATCTGGACTTCACGACGGACGCCAGGCCGGAGAAGGTTCAGGCTCTGCTCAAGGGCTGGGTGGACAAGCAGTGGGACACCGGCATCGAGTTCGGGACCATCAGCGCCATCAAGCACGGCCAGGAGATCGAGATCACGACCTTCCGGGCCGACGCTTACGACCGTGTCTCACGTAATCCGATAGTCGAGTACGGAACGACGTTGGCCGACGACCTGGTGCGCCGCGATTTCACCGTCAACGCGATGGCGATGAAGATCGGCGCGGACGGTTCCTACACGTTTGTCGATCCGCTGAACGGCATGGACGCCCTGCTGGCCGGGGAACTCGATACGCCGTCGGCGCCGGAGAACTCGTTCAACGACGATCCGCTGCGGATGCTGCGCGCAGCCAGGTTCGTCTCGCAGCTTGGTTTCACGTTGAACAATCGCGTTTTCGAGGCCATCAAGGAGATGGCGTCGCAGATCGAGCGGATCACCGCCGAGCGTGTGCAGGTGGAGCTGAACAAAATGATGCTGGGGATGTACCCGGTGGACGGCATCAACATGATGGTCGACTCCGGACTGGCTGCATACGTGCTGCCCGAGGTTCCGCAGATGAAGCTCGAGATCGACGAGCATCACCAACACAAGGACGTCTACCAGCACTCCCTCACCGTGCTCCAGCAGGCGATCGATCTCGAAGAAGGCGATCCCGACCTCGTATTGCGTTGGGCTGCACTGCTTCACGACATCGGCAAGCCGGACACCAAGCGCAACGAACCGGGCGGCGGCGTCAGCTTCCACCACCACGAGGTGGTTGGCGCCAAGCTGGTGCGCAAGCGCATGCGTGCCTTGAAATTCTCGAAGCAGATGGTCGACGACGTTTCGCAGCTCGTGTTCCTGCACTTGCGTTTTCACGGCTACGGCAAGGGGCAGTGGACCGACTCCGCGGTGCGGCGGTACGTCACCGACGCGGGCGAGCTGCTCCCCCGGCTGCACAAGCTCGTCCGGGCCGACTGCACCACGCGTAACAAGCGCCGCGCCGCGCAGTTGCAGGCCACATACGACGACATCGAAGAGCGGATTGCGCGCATCGCGGAGCAGGAAGACCTCGCTCGCGTGCGTCCGGACCTCGACGGCAACGCCATCATGGAACTGCTCAACATCCCGGCCGGCCCGCAGGTGGGCAAGGCATGGACGTTCCTCAAGGAACTACGTCTGGATCGCGGCCCGCTCGAGCGTGACGAGGCCGAAGCTGAACTGCTGAAATGGTGGGCTACCCAGCAGGGCTAGTTTCTCGTTTCTTGCGGTTGATCAGCACCGCTGACAATCCGGCGGCATAGACACCCGCGCCGGCAAGGGCCAGGCCGACGCTCTTGCCGTCGGGTGCGATCACCGTCGACGCTGCCGCGATCGCACCGATGAACGCGACGTTGAACACGGTGTCCTGCAAGGCGAATACCTGGCCACGACGGTCGTCGTCGATGTCGATCTGCATGGCCGCGTCGCCGCTGAGTTTCACGGACTGCCCGGCGATGCCGAGCAGGAAGGCGGCGATCAGCAGCGATCCCTGCGTCAGGGTGGTTACGAAGACGAGCTGGACGGCCACCGCGCACACCAGGGCGTACGTGATCGTCCGTGAGCGACCGATCCGCGGGATGAGGAACGGTGTGATCAATGCCGCGATCAGCATTCCGATGGCCGTTGCACCGACGGCGACGCCGAATCCGGCCATCCCTCCAGGTAATTGGGAGCCGTTCGAGGTGTCGCGTAGGACCAGCACCATGATGAGGGTGTTGATGCCGAAGCAGATGCGGTGCGCTCCGATCCCGATCATTGCCGTGGTGACGCCAGGCGCCTCCCAGACAGCGGTTGCCCCGGTGCGCAGTCCGGCCGTTACCGAACGGACGGCGCTGGCACGAATCACTTCGTCGGCCACTGGACCAAGTGAGCGGGCGGTGAACCTGGCCGCGGCGAGGGCTGCGATCACCGATCCCAGTGCTGCGATGGCCACGGCGGCGCCTGACGCTCGATCCCCCGCGCCGATCACGCCGATGATCGCCACCGCTGCCGAAGCACCAAGAGCGGCTACCACCGAACCAGCCGTTGTGAGAACGGAATTGGTTGCCACCAGCCACGATTGTCGGACGACCTTCGGCAGGGCTGCGGATACGCCTGCCCCGACAAAGCGGCTGACCCCGATCGCAGCAAGCGCACACGTCAACAACAGAGTGTCACCGCCGCCGGCGACCAGCAGCACCGCGGTGGTCAGGATGAAGAGCCCGCGGAGCACGCTCGCCCACAGGAGCACCAGGCGGCGGTCCCAACGATCCAGCAGAGCGCCGGCAAAGGGGCCGATCACCGAATAGGGAAGGAGCAGTACGGCAAAGCCGGCCGCTATCGCCACCGGATCGGTTTCACGTTCCGGGTTGAAGAGGATTGCGCCGCCGAGCGCGGCCTGGAACATTCCGTCGCCGAACTGGCTGGAAAAGCGGACGAGCGCCAGCCTTCCCAGGCCGGGTGATTCACGCAGGGTGTGCAGTACGCGCTGCCAGGCCTCGCGGCGGTTCGAGGCTCGGTTCATAAGCGGAAACTGTAGTGGGTGGGTCAGGCGCCGATCTTGACGGTGGCCCGCTCGAGGATCGGCGCGATGTCGATCCCCCTCGGCAGGGTTCCGAACACGCTCCCCCAGCTATTTCCGAGCCGACTCGCGCAGAATGCGTCGGCCACCGCGGGGTGCCCGTAGCGGAGCAGCAGCGAGGCTTGCAGTGCGAGTGCCATGTCACCGACGATCTTTCGCGCCCGGTATTCGATGTCGTCGAAATCGCCGAATGCCACCTCGAGATCCCGCACGGTCTGATCGAAGCGGGCGTCCACGCCACTCGCTTGTTTCAGTTCGTCGAAGAACACCTGCAGCGTTTCGGGTTGCTTCGCCATCGCCCGCAGAGTGTCGAGCGCCGCGACGTTGCCCGACCCTTCCCACACCGAGAGCAGCGGAGCCTCGCGATAGAGGCGCGGCATCCGGGATTCCTCCACGTATCCGTTTCCGCCCAGACACTCGAGTGCTTCGGCAGCGTGGATCGGTCCGCGCTTGCAGACGAAGTACTTGCTCACGGCTAATGAAATGCGTCGTAGGGCGCTCGCGTGGGCATCGCCCGACGTTGCGCGGTCGGTCAGAGCGGCCAGCCACATCGCGACGGTAGTGGACGCTTCCGATTCCACCGCCAGATCTGCGAGAACATTGCGCATCAAAGGTTGGTCGATCAGGTTGGCGCCGAACGCACTTCGATGATTCGCATGGTGAACTGCCTGCAGCGTGCCGACGCGCATGCCGGTGGCCGTGCCGATCGTGCAGTCCAACCTGGTCATGTTGACCATCTCGATGATGGTGCGCACGCCCCGGCCTTCCTCGCCCACCATCCACGCGAGAGCGTCGTGGTACTCGACCTCGCTGCTCGCGTTGGAATGATTTCCCAACTTGTCCTTCAGACGCTGCAGGTACATGTTGTTGAGCGAGCCGTCCGGCAGGACCCGAGGAAGGAAGAAGCACGACAGACCGCCCGGCGCCTGGGCGAGGACGAGGAACACGTCCGACATCGGTGCGGAGGTGAACCACTTGTGGCCTGTCAGGAGATAGCTACCGTCGGATTGTGGAACTGCCCTTGTGGTTCCGGCACGCACGTCCGAACCGCCCTGTTTTTCCGTCATCGACATTCCGGCGATCAATCCGGGTTTGGTGAGGGGAGCTTTCAGCGCCGAATCGTAGTGGCGGGTGGTCAGGAGGGGTTCGTACTGAGCGGCAAGATCCGCGTTGTGCCGCAGCGCTGGGATCACGGCGTACGTCATGGAGATGGGGCAGCCGTGGCCGGCGTCGGTTTGACCCCACACGGCCATCTTCGCGGCGCGGACGAGGTGTGCGTGTGGATTCGGGTCAACCCACGGAGCGCCGTGCAGTCCCAATTCCACTGCGGTGCTCATGAGTTGGTGATAGGCGGGGTTGTAGCGGACCTCGTCGATGCGGTTGCCGTAGCGGTCGTGGGTTCTCAGGACAGGTGGGTGCTCCTCGGCCAGGTCGCCCCACTCCTGGGCTTGCGCGCTGCCGGCGCGGACCCCGACGCGATGAACCTCTTCGGCTGCGTCCGAAGCTCCCTCGCGGTGTAGTGCCTCGAGGATCGGCGCGTATTCGGCTGCGTCGTAATCGATCAGGGGCGGTACCTGATTGGTGACTTCATGCGTGGGTGTCATCGAAACTCCCTAACGATCGAAGGGTGAAGGCGAGGATGGCATCGATCGCAGTGGGATCCGTGGTGCCGCCGCGCAGCGGAAGGATCAGGGCCTCGCCGATTGCCCCGACGATGCACGCTGCCGTCAGAGTGGCGTCCTGCGAAGGTATCTCACCGGTGTCGACGGCCGAGCGGATTGCGGTGGCCAGGCAATCGCGGAACGATTCGCGAAACATGAGTCGCTGTTCGTCGACGAGTGGATCCACCGGCTCCACCAGCAGTGCATAGGCGAGAACCGGTGCACGCATGGCACGTTCGGCGAAGGTGCGAACCGACGCCGATACCGCGGAGCGGTGGTTGCCTTCCAGACTTCGGGCATTGTCTCCGGCGTTCCGGGCCGCGGATACCTCACGGCTGCAGACAGATTGGAACACTTCGGCGAACAATTCACCCTTGCCGTCGAAATGTCGATACAGCGTCCCGGTGCCGACGCCGGCGTTCTTGGCCACCGCGGCGATGGAACAGCCCGCATAACCGTGGGTTGCCACTGCCGTCGTGGCCGCGTCGAGCAGTCGGGCGCGTTGGGCGTCCAGTCTTTCTTGTACTGCCGGAGTGCGGCGATAGGCCATGTGAAGAAGTGAACACCCGTTCCGTTCTTGCGTCAAGAGCCCCCACCTGCAGGTTCAGGCAGCAGCGGTGCGAGCCTGTTCCGCGCGCCACCACGCGACGGTCTCTTCGGCGGCCCGATCGAGCGGCGTCGGTGAGAGTCCGAGCAGCACTTCGCTGGCGCTCGAGTCCATGACAAACGGCTTGGTGAACTGGTAGTTCATCTCCGCGAGTTCGCGGCTGTCGGTGTTGATCTTGCCGACGGCGTCGAGCACCCAGGCGGGCAGGACACCCACCTTGGCGGGGGACGCCCCGGCGGCTCGAGCGAAGGCCTCGGCGATCTTGCGCTGAGTGAGCGCGGGGCCGGTGGGTGCGTGGATGACGGAGTTCCAGAGTTCGGGGTTGTGTGCTGCTGCGATCATCGCCGCCGCGAGATCGGGGATGTAGGTGAAGGAGTGCGGCTGGTCTGCGGAACCGATGACACGAATCTTCCTACCTGCCATGACCTTCGGAACCATGCGCTCGCCGGCGTGGGCGGTGCGGACGCGGGGGCCGAAGAAGTCCGAGGCCACGACGCTGACGGTGGGTGTTGCGGAGGCCTCGCGAGCACGCAGCAGCGCGGTGCGCACTCCGCGCTTGCCGCCGGTGGCGTTGCGTGGATCGGATTCGGTCATCAGGGTGTCGGAGTTGTAGGCGTAGAGGCTTTCGGGGAAGACCACGACGGCTCCGATGGATGCGGCTGCGTCGAGCACAACCTTCTCGGCCGCCGGGAGTTCCCGCTCCCAATCGGCTGCGTTGTAGGCGGCGTGGATGCAGTGGTAGATGGCCGTGGCGCCCTCGCTGACCGAGCGCAGGGCCTCGGAATCCGAGACGTCGACGCGTCGGCGGTCGATCAGCGGGTGCTCGGGCCCGCTGCCGGACCTGGTCAGGAGCCGGACGTTGATTCCCTGCTCGGCGAGCTGTAGCGCGACGGCGGATCCGACGGGTCCTGCTCCGGTGACGATTTCGAGGTTCGACATGGTGTGCTCCTTCTCGTTTCGGGTGAACTGAGAGCACTGCTCTCGTTTTCAAGAATGCACCCGCGCCTCAGTGCTGTCAAGAGCAGTGCTCTCTTTTGTTGATAGTGCTCTCGGTCATGGGGCAAGATGGACTCATGGTTGGGACTCCCCGTGAGCGGGCGCGCGAACAGACGCTGCAGGACATCACCCGGATCGGACGCGAGCATCTTGCTGCCGTCGGCGCCGCCGCGTTGTCCTTGAGGGCCGTCGCGCGTGATCTGGGAGTCGTGTCCTCAGCGGTGTACCGCTACGTCGCCAGTCGTGACGAACTGCTGACCTTGCTGGTGGTGGACGGGTACACGGAACTGGGCGCGGAAGTGGACTCCGCCGTGAATGCCGTTGCAGCAGAAGATTTTCGCGGACAGTTCATTGCTCTCGGGCGTGCCGTCCGGAGTTGGGCGATCCGGGAGCCGGCTCGATACGGTCTGCTGTTCGGCAGCCCCGTCCCCGGTTACGACGCTCCGGGCGAGCAGACCACCGGCCCTGGCACCCTCGTCGTGACCCGGCTGATCGGGATCATCGACGCCGCCCATCGCGCGGGTGCACTCACGGTGCGAGAGGGCCCGGACCTGAGTGACACGCTGGCAACGGACCTCGAGGGAGTGCGGAAAGAACTGGGCACCGACCTGCCGCCGGATGCTGCGGTGCGCGCAACTCTCGTCTGGGTATCGCTGTTCGGTTCGGTGAACTTCGAGGTGTTCGGGCAGTACGGAAGCGATACCTTCACCGATGCGAGTGAGATTTTCGAGCGGCATCTGGCACTACTTGCCGATGTGGCGGGTCTGACCTGAACACGCCTGTGTCTCGTTCCTCCGCACGCAGTTGTCGGTGAGATGATGTCTTTGTGGCGCACGCAGAAGAACCCGAGGATCGAATGGCCTGGATAGAACCGGAGGTTCGTCCGGGCAGTTTGTTGGTGTCGTCGACCGATCTCACGGAACCTGCATTTCGCCGCACCGTCATCTACATGATCGAGCACAACGACGCCGGGAGCCTTGGCGTCATCGTCAATCGGCCGAGTGAGACGGCCGTGCAGAACGTGTTGCCGCAGTGGTCACCGCTGACCGCGCATCCTTCCGCCCTGTACATCGGTGGACCCGTCAAGCGTGACTCCGCGCTCTGCCTGGGTATCGCTCGCAACGGTGCACGGATCGACGGCGTCGCCGGCCTGCGGCGGGTGGACGGCAAAGTTGTCATGGTGGATCTGGACTCGGACCCGGAGGTCATCGCTCCTCTGGTCGAAGGGATTCGCATTTTTGCCGGTTACTCGGGTTGGACTCTGGGGCAGCTGGATTCGGAACTTGAACGTGAAGACTGGATGGTGATCAGCTCACTGCCGTCCGATGTGCTGACGCCGCCCCGAGTCGATGTTTGGGCACGGGTGCTACGACGCCAACCGCTCCCCGTGGCAATGCTGGCCAGCCATCCCATCGAAGTGGAACGAAACTGATCTGTCGGAGGTCGATGATATTCCTGTGTCATCGTTTTCGAGAGAGGTGACAGCAATGATCGCTGAGCGTCAGATCCAGTGCGAGGATTGTGTTTCGGATGTCGATCACTGCCACGATTCTTTGCTGCGACATGCGGACGGATCACTCGAATGCACCGGCGTGAACTGCGTCGACCTGGCATCGAGTCGCCATGCGTTGTCCATCGATTGTGCTGAACTGCAGGGCGGTTGTGGCTGCGTCGACGCGACCCGAGGCGAGTTGCTCGCTAGCTGACGCTCACCGGATCACGATTCGCGAAGCGTTGCGCCATCGCAGCACAGACGATCAGTTGGATCTGATGGAAGATCATCAGCGGCAACACGATCAGGCCGACGGGCTGGCCCGCGAACAGTACAGCCGCCATCGGTAGGCCTGTCGCCAAGGACTTCTTCGACCCGCAGAAGATGATGACGATCTGATCGGGAAGGTCGAACCCGAGCTTGCGCCCCGCGAGAGTGGTCACGCCGAGAACCAGCGCGAGGATCAGGCAGCACACGATTGTGAGGATCACGATCTGCCAGATCGTGATGGTGCTCCAGATCCCCTCTTTCATGCTCTCGCTGAAGGCGGCGAAGACAACGAGGAGGATCGATCCGCGATCGACGTACTTGGTGGGCTCGGCATACTTCTGCAGCCATCCGATCACCAGCGGGCGGATCAGCTGGCCCACGATGAACGGGATCAGCAGCTGCACGACGATGTCGAGGATCGACGAGAAGTCGACCGTCGCCTGGCCCGTTGTATTCATCAGCAGAACCACCAGCAACGGGGTGACGAAGACGCCGATCAGGTTGGAGAACGACGCACTGACAATCGCGCCGGCGACGTTTCCCTTGGCGATCGAAGTGAACGCGATCGACGACTGAACCGTCGACGGAACGAGGCACATGTAGAGGATGCCGGTGTAGAGCTCGTCGCTGATCAGGGTCGGCGACAGGAATCGCAGCGCAAGGCCGATCAGCGGGAAGAGCACAAACGTCGCGGCAAGGACGACAGTGTGCAGTCGCCAGTGCTTGACGCCCTTCCACGCTTCCTGCGGCGAGAGCCGTGCGCCGTAGAGCAGGAACAGGAAGCCGATGGCGATCTTGGTGGCCCAGTTCAGAATGCTCTCCGCGGTACCCGATACCGGGAACACACTTCCGAGCACGCCGGCGATGATGATGCCGAGGATGAACCCGTCGATGTAGAACCTACTGAGAAACTTCACCTGGCTAAGGATAACGGCGTGCGTCGACGGGCTCTCGAGCCCCACGAAGGTTGAAGCCCATCACGGCCAGGCACAGGAGCGTCCCGACGATCGACAGTTCGATGATGGCCGTCTGCATTCCCTGGATGGTGATGGCGATACCCGCGATGATCGACGGGATCGCCAGTCCCGCGTAGCTGACGGTGAAGAATGCCGCCAGGACTCCGCCGTGGCTCTCGCGGGCGTGGATTCGGGCGGCGGCGTTGACGCGTTTCATGCCGCCGGCAAACGCCAGACCGTGCCCGGCGCCGACCACCACGGTGATGACGCCCAGCAGCGCAAGGCTGGGGACGAGGTCGACCACGAGTAGGCCGATCATTCCTAGAGCGAGGATTCCCAGGCCGACGGTGACGGACGTCCGCGGGTCCATACGACTCCCGCCGAGCTGCGCGATCACCGAGCAGATCATGACCAGTGCAGCGGCCCCGCCGCCGAGTAGGAGGTTGTCGATGTTCAGCAGGCTGGTCATCCACGACGGGACCACCGACTGGAAGAGTCCGACTGCGCCCCACGACAGCGCGACGGCGAGTGAGCTGAGCCAGAATGTTTCTCGAATGGTGGCGGGAACATGCGGCATCTGGAAGAACCGCTTCGGGCGTGTGATGTCCCCGATCCGCGGCAGCAGCAGCAACACGATCAGTGCCGGGATGAACGCGACGAGGAAGATCAGATACGGCAACCGCAGCGGTTGCGGAAGGTACTGGGCGATCGCACCGGACACGAGCGGTCCGAGTGCACCACCCAACGCGCCCGTCACCGTCGATACGAGCGCTGCCCGGCGGTGATCGAACTTCGGTTCCTGCTCCACCAATGCGGCGCTGCCCGCCGCACTGGCCGCGCCCACCGCGATTCCCTGAGCAACGCGTCCGACGAACAACCACACCGTCGCGTCGGCGAAGGCCAGAACGAGCGTGCCGACGACGCTCAGCGCGAGTGCAGTCAGAAGCACGGTGCGTCGGCCGAGGGCGTCGGACAGCGGTCCGAAGAACAGCAACGCCGGAACGAGGCCGGCGACGTAGACGCCGTAGATGAGCGTCTGGATGGTTGGCGTGAATCCGAACTCGGTCCGGTACAGCCCGTAGACGGAGGTGGGCACGTTCGCGCCCAGAAGGATCACGGTGAGGACGTAGCCCACGCCGTAGAAGTGTCGATTGGTGCGGCGTGTGCGTTCTTCGGTGGCGACAGCTGTGGCGGACGTGGGAAGCCCCTCCTGATGACAGAGTTCGAAAATACATGGGTCGTCCTACGTATCGTAGGTGAGTGGAATGATCGTCGCGAATGCTGTGAGGATGAGTAGATGACCGTTGTTCGCAAGGAGTCCGCGTACGAGCAATCCCTCGATTGGATGCGCGCGCAGATCTCCGACGGCGCCTGGACCGTCGGGAACCGTGTTCCCACCGAGCCGGAACTGATGAGTGTTCTCGGCGTCGGCCGGAACACCGTGCGCGAAGCGATCAAGACACTGACGTCGACGGGAGTCCTGGAGATCCGTCGCGGATCAGGGACCTTCGTTCGGGCACGGACCGACATCGGCGGACTGCTCGGCAAACACGCGTCCGTGGACGAGATGAAATACGTCTTCGAAGTGCGTCGTGCGCTCGAGATGGAAGCGGTCCGGTTGGCGTGTGAGCGTCGTAGCGACGACGACGTTCGGATACTTCGTGAGCTGGCCGCCAAGCGTGACGTGCCGGCCGAGAACTTCGTCGACGTCGATCTTGCGTTTCACATTGCCGTCGTCGATGCCGCTCACAATCCGGTTCTGACCGATCTGTTTGCCGGAATCCTCGAAACGGTCCGCGCCACCTACGAGGTGACCGAAGGCGTTCATCCGCCGTCGCTGACGTCTTCGCATCATCAGGGAGTTGCCGAAGCCATCGCCGAGCGCGATGTCATCAAAGCCAGGGCGGCGGCATGCGGGTATCTCGAGAAGACTCAGGAAGCGATCGGTTCAGGTTCGGCGGTTACCGAGTCCGGGCGTCGGCCAATCGATTGAGGGACCCGGCGATGTCTTCGGCCTTCGGTGTCGTGATCGTGAGTCGGTCGCCACCGGCGAACGTGATGACCACCGCTGGCCCGGTGCGGGTGACGACGCCGTAGTTACGACGACCCTTGGTCTTGAGTCCCCAGCCGCCGAAGTCCGCGAACGGTTTGATCTCCGCGACGTCGGCTCCGACAACTTCCTCGATGCCGTAGGTCATCGCAGCCATCCCCATGTTGATCACCCGGATTTCCCGTTCGTCGACGATCACCCGGAAGCGAACCAGGCTGACGACGAGCAGTCCGAGTGCCCCGAAGATGAACAGCGGCCAGAGTGACCGCATCGCCAACGCCATGATGACTCCGGGCGCCAGAGTGATCGCAGCGAGGATCACCGAGCCTTTGGTGCTGAATCCGACGTCGTCGGAGATGGGGAGAGGGCAGCTGCTTCGCGGCAACCCGGCCGAGGGTTCGATCGTGGCAAGAGTGCGGACGCGGTAGTCACGCAGGAACGAGGCGCCGATCCACCCCAGCACCCCGCCGACTGCAAAGCCGACACCGATAGACCACAGCGGGAGTGACGTCGTGGACGGATCGGCGACATCGAGTTGGGTGTAGAGCAAAGCGAAGTTCACTGTCGTGATGAGCCCGACCACGCTCAGCCCGACAACCAACATGAAGCGACGCATCATCAACATCGCGGGAGCAAGAGCAGCAATCGCACTCAGGCCGCCACCGAAGAGCAGTGTCAAAAGTGCAATGGTCCATGCGTTGGCCGACGGGGTGGAGAAGCCGTCCGGCGAGGTGGTGGTCCAGTGAGTCGCGATCTGTTCCGGGAGGCGAGGCTCCCAAAGTTTTGTCAGGACGAAGTCGAAGACCGCACACAGCAGCGGAACCACTAGCCCGAATACGACCCCGGCCGGGTCGACCACGCGATGTTTCACGTGAATCAATGAGCCGGCTGGCAAGCATCCTTGAGCGCGCAGGCACCGCAGGAAGCGGTACCGCAAGCGGCAGCGTTCGCCTTGGCCTCGGGGGTCTCCGCCACCGGCTCGTCTGCGGCAGGCTCGGAGTGGCCGCCGCAGTTGCAGTCGTTACCGCATCCGCTCTGCTGTGGGAGCGCGGCGGCCGCGCGGGTGCCGATGCCTCCACCGAAACCGGCAGTGAGGACGGCGACGACGACGGCGATGATCGCGACGGCAATGCCGAAGACTCCGCCGATGGTCAGAGCTGCGACTCCGCCGATGACCAACATTCCAGCGGCCGCGAGCATGGTCGGACCTGCCACCTTGTTGGCGAGGGCGAACGACTCCTCGCTCCGCAGGGAATCCTCGGTGCGGACACCGGCCCAGCGGTTGCGCGGGAGTTTGCCGATCAGACCGGCGACACCAACTCCACCGACGGCGACAGCGAGCACGAATAGCACCACAGCGACAACGATCACCCATACAGGATAGGCGCGAGTGGAGTTGATGGTATGCCCGGGTCGCACAGGCTCTACCCTGGTTATCGGTATTTCCGTCAGCCAAGTAGATAGCGACCACAGTGACCGAGTCTCCGCAGTCCCCCGATTCACCAGCCGACGCAACTCCGCAGCACCGCTACACCGCGGAGCTCGCCGGCCAGATCGAGCAGCACTGGCAGGACCGCTGGAGTGAGGACGGCACGTTCAACGCGCCTAATCCGGTCGGTCCGCTCTCCTCGCCCGACGGTGTTCCCGCCGACAAGCTCTTCGTTCAGGACATGTTCCCGTACCCCTCGGGTTCGGGCCTGCACGTCGGTCACCCGCTCGGATACATCGCTACGGACGTCTTCGCACGCTTCCATCGCATGCAGGGGCGCAATGTCCTGCACACCCTCGGCTACGACGCGTTCGGTCTCCCGGCCGAGCAGTACGCCGTGCAGACGGGTACCCACCCGCGGACGACCACCGAGTCCAACATCGCCAACATGAAGCGCCAGCTGCGACGCCTGGGTCTGGGGCACGACGAGCGTCGTAGCCTCGCGACGACGGACGTCGACTTCTACCACTGGACGCAGTGGATCTTCCTGCAGATCCACGGCGCCTGGTACGACAAGGCTGCAGGCAAGGCCCGTCGTATCTCCGAGCTGGAAGCCGAGTTCGATTCCGGTGAGCGTGCTCTGGAAGACGGACGCGAGTGGGCGTCGCTGACAGTCGCCGAGAAGGCAAAGGTCGTCGACTCGTACCGCCTTGTCTACCAGTCGGATTCGATGGTCAACTGGTGCCCCGGTTTGGGCACCGTGCTGGCCAACGAGGAAGTCACCGCCGACGGTCGTAGTGACCGCGGAAACTTCCCCGTGTTCCGTAAGCACCTCCAGCAGTGGATGATGCGCATCACCGCGTACTCCGATCGCCTGGTCGACGATCTCGAGTACCTGGATTGGCCGGACAAGGTCAAGGCCATGCAGCGCAACTGGATCGGACGCTCCTATGGCGCCGAAGTTACCTTTGCCGCAGGCCAGTACGGCGTCGATGTGTTCACGACGCGCCCCGACACGCTGTTCGGCGCCACCTATGTGACGCTGGCTCCTGAGCACGACTTGGTGGACAAGCTCGTCGCGGACGAGTGGCCCGACGGTGTCGACGCACGCTGGACTGGCGGTGCCACGACGCCGGCGGAAGCTGTTGCTGCATACCGTAAGTCGATTGCCGCCAAGACCGACTTGGAGCGTCAGGAAAACAAGGAGAAGACGGGCGTCTTCCTCGGTTCCTACGCCGTCAATCCGGTCAACGGCCACAAGGTCCCGATCTTCATCGCCGATTACGTTCTGACGGGCTACGGCACCGGCGCGATCATGGCAGTTCCAGGACACGATCACCGCGACTGGGAGTTCGCGAACGCGTTCGGACTGGAAATTCTCGAAGTTATTGCCGGTGGCGATGTTTCGGAGGCTGCGTACTCCGGTGACGGCCCGCTGGTGAACTCCGACTACCTCGACGGTTTGGACGTGGCCGAGGCCAAGGCGACCGTCATCAGCCGCCTCGAGGAGAGCGGCCAGGGCAAGGGCACTATCCAGTACAAGCTGCGCGACTGGCTTTTCGCGCGTCAGCGTTACTGGGGCGAGCCTTTCCCGATCGTCTACGACGCGGACGGCAACGCACACGCCCTGCCGGATTCGGCTCTGCCCGTGGTGCTTCCGGAGGTCGAGGACTACGCACCGGTGTCCTTCGATCCGGACGACGCCAACTCCGAGCCCTCTCCCCCGCTGAACAAGGCGACCGACTGGGTCAACGTCGAGCTCGATCTCGGCGACGGTCTGCAGACCTACCACCGCGACACCAACGTCATGCCGCAGTGGGCAGGTAGCTCGTGGTACCAGCTGCGCTACATCGATCCCACCAACCAGGACGCCTTCTGCGATCCGCAGAACGAGGCGTACTGGACGGGTCCGCGTCCGGAACTGCACGGCCCCAACGATCCCGGTGGAGTCGACCTGTACGTCGGCGGCGTCGAGCATGCGGTGCTGCACCTGCTGTACTCGCGCTTCTGGCACAAGGTTCTGTTCGACCTGGGCTACGTGTCCTCGAGCGAGCCGTACCGTCGCCTCTACAACCAGGGCTACATCCAGGCATTCGCGTACACCGATGCCCGCGGCGTCTACGTGCCGGCAGAAGAGGTCGTCGAGCGTGACGGCAAGTTCTTCTACGAGGGCGCCGAGGTCAACCGCGAGTACGGCAAGATGGGCAAGAGCCTGAAGAATGCCGTTGCGCCGGACGAGATCTGCGCCGAGTTCGGTGCAGACACCTTGCGTGTGTACGAGATGTCGATGGGTCCGCTGGACACCTCGCGTCCGTGGGCGACCAAGGACGTCGTCGGTGCTGCTCGATTCCTGCAGCGAGTGTGGCGCGTCGTCATCGACGAGGAGACCGGCAAGCCCCGTGTCACCGACGAAGCTCCTGGTGAGGAAACGCTGCGTGCGCTCAACAAGGCGATTTCCGGTGTCATCGAGGATTACACCGCGCTGCGCGACAACACGGCCGCTGCGAAGCTGATCGAGTACAACAACCACCTCACCAAGGCGTTCCCGGGTGGCGCGCCCCGTGCTGCCGTCGAGCCGTTGGTGTTGATGCTCGCTCCCCTGGCGCCGCACCTCGCGGAAGAGCTGTGGTCGCGTCTTGGACACACGGAATCTCTTGCACACGGCCCCTTCCCCGCTGTCGAGGAGAAGTGGCTCGTCGAGGACACCGTCGAGTACCCGATCCAGGTCAACGGCAAGGTTCGTAGCCGCATCAGCGTGCCGGCGGATGCCGATCGCAAGGCTGTCGAGGAGATCGCCCTGGCCGACGAGAAGATCGTCGCTCTGCTCGAGGGCAACGCACCGCGCAAGGTGATCGTTGTGCCGGGCAAGATGGTGAACATAGTTCTGTAGGCGCTTCGCGCACGTGCGCCGTTTTGGTAGTTACCGCTACCGAAACGGCGCACAGTCGTATCTGGGGCTGTATCCGGGGTGCCAATCAGTCGTTGTCCTGATTGTCCCGCTCCGCGGAACATTCTGTAGCGCGCGTTCGACGCGAGGGCTGTGATGCAGGTAACACGTTGCCGAGAACGGTAGCTGTCGTTCCACTGCACTTCCCCGCAAGGCCCCGGCCGACGGTATTCGGCAGGGGGTCAATCGAATTCGCAGGTGTCCCGAAAGGATTCTTCAGCCATGGCGTCTCATGTCCACAGCGACGGTTCTTCTCCCAGTCTGCCCGAATCGACGTCGATACCGGAGCGGTGGACTCCGCGACTGGTGTTCTCGCTGGCGTCGATCGTTCTTCTTCTCGAAATGCTCGCGGTGAGCTACATGATGATTTCCACGGCGCTGCCCGCCATCTCGGTGCATTATCAAACAACGCAGGGCGCTTGGCTGCTCACGTCGTTCCTGCTGCTGGGGGCGGTCGCGTCTCCGCTGCTCGGCAAGCTCGCAGATATGTACGGCAAACGAAAAGTCCTGCTCTTTGCGGTCGCCGGCGCGGCGGTCGGTTCCTTCATTTCGGCGATTGCGCCGAGCTATGCAGTCTTGATTCTGGGCCGGTCCCTGACTGGTCTGCTCGTTCCCTGCCTCTTCCTGAGCTACTCCCTCATTCGAGATGTCTTTCCGCCGAAAACCGTTGCGCTGGCTGTCAGTATTGCAACCTCCGGCATGGGCCTGATCGCTATTCCGGCGCCGTTCCTCACCGGTTGGTTGATCGACAACCACGGGTTCCGGAGCATCTTCTGGTTCTTCGTCATCGGTTTGGTTTTGCTCGGCGGCATGATCTTCGCTTCGACGGCGGAATCAGCTGTACGACTGCGTTCTTCGCTGGACCTGATCGGTGCGGTACTACTCGGATCGGGCATCGCCGGAATTCTGATCGGCGTCAGCTTCGGACCGACCTGGGGCTGGAAGAACGGTTCGACGCTGGCCTATCTGATCGGTGGCGTCGCACTGCTGGCGGCGTGGGTTGCCTCTGCCCGAGCCATCCGTGAGCCCTTGATCGACCTGCGCTACTTCGGCAAGCGTTCGGTGATGCTCACCGCCGTCGGTGCCGGGTTCTGCTACGGCGCGTCGGGAGTCTTCACGATTTTGCTGCCGATGATGGTGATGACGCCAGCAGTTCTCGGCCTGGGATACGGATTCGGCGTGACAGCAGAGGGATTCGCGATCTTCCAGGCGCCCCTTGGCGGCATGGTGGTGGTCGGCGGCTTGATCGTGGGCTTCCTGGTCGGCCGCAACATTCGACCCCGTCTGCTGATGATCATCGGAATGATACTCATGGCAGTCGGATTCACCTTGACGGCCACCATTCACGACAACAAGCCGCTGCTCATCATCTTTGCCGGAATCTTCGGTGTCGGTATGGGTATGGGTTACGCCTCCATTCCGAACCTGCTCATCGAGGCAGTGCCGCCGCAGTTGCAGGCAACCACGGCGAGCATGGTCGCGGTCTTCCAGAGCATCTTCCCCGCAGTGCTTCCCGTCATCGCCTTCACGGTCTTGAACTCGCACATCGCGATGGCGATGGAGGGCGCTGTGTTCTACACCGACGAGGGCATGCGTATCGCGTTCCTGATCGGTGCTGCTGCAGCAGTTCTCGGTGCGATCGCAGCTGTATTCCTGCCGCGAAACATCGTCCAGATCGGCGCAGAAGACGGCGCGGCGCAGGAGACGTCCCTTCTCCCTGCTCACTGATCGGAAATGCTGCGCGTGTAGATCCGGGCTGACAGGATTGGGTGTACTGAGGAAAGGACGCCCATGACGTTCGCGGATCTGGACGGCGATGAACTGTGGAGTTATCTGCAGGAGCGTTCAGGATTGCCCGGCCCGCGCGCGAACCTCGCGCTCATGCTCGAGTTCGCGCGCGGCGCCGACAGCGACGACATCCTGCGGGCGGTGGAGTCCGAAGACGAATACATCCGCTGCTGTGGGATCGTCGGGCTTGGTTTCATCTTCGTTCGTTCGCATGAGAGATCCGTTCTCCGCAGCTTGACGGAGGCGACCACCAGTGCGTCGTGGCGTGCACGTCAAGCTGCCGCGATGGCCGTTCAAGCGATAGGCGACACGGATCCGGAATTGTCGGCGGTGCCGGGAAAGCCAGGCGGGCGGTGCGCGTAAAGTCGCCGAGTTCACCGCCTTCGGCGGACTCCGCCGAAACCTGCGGCCGGGTGTCGATGAGCGCTTTGTCCAGCAATACGTCCAGGCGGTCTGCTCGTGTGGTAGGAGCGAGCGTGAACGAATTTTGCTCGCAGTCAACCGTTTTCGGTGAACTGCGTGATGTCGAGTTCGTAGCCGGCGCGGCGGGCGAGTTCGGAGAAGAACACGAATTGTGTTCTGGTGTTTCCATCTCGGAAGTTATTTGCACCCTCGTTTCAGGTGTACATCATGTGCGACACAAGACCATTGACTCCTTGAAAAACTGTGGTGGACCGATTATCTTGTCTGTCCAACCGGAACGACATGCGGCGCCATTTGGGAAATCGTAGAAAGCGGACCAGACAGCATTTTTCCGTCAACCGGTTGAATCGTGTTGATTGACGCGATCGCCGCGTTGATTACGTCTGGGAGGAGCGTCCGAGGCGCTGTTGGGCGCTGACCACGAGTTGATGGCTGTTCCTTTGAATCGATTCGGTAATCTCAACAGGTGTCAGTATCTCGCCGGTTGAACTATCGAGAATCGGATGAAAATTGGGGAAGTTCATATAGGTGCGTTCGATCCATGTGCTCAGCTGTCGATATGACTTGTGTAATTTGTCGAGATCCGCACGTACTTGCGGATCTGATACCGTCCACATCGCTTCCAAAAAGATGTCTTTCACTGATGCTGCCAGTTTCAGCGCATTCTGTTGGACTGCATGAAATTCGACAAGTTTCTCGGCGCGCATCGCGCTCACACTGTCGTCTGGTGCATCTGAATCGGGGTTAAGCGAGTTTGTGTTGGCGGCCGCATCTGCCTGTGCGTAGTCGTACCATCGGTCTGTGATCTCGTTGACGAGTTCATTTTGCGCGCGCAGGCTCGACCAGACGTTTCCCACCGCACCGAGTTGTTCTCGCCGACTATCTTCGGCCAGTTGGATGCCTAGTGACCGCATCGCTGAGCTCTGGGCTTCTCGTGACATCTTGACGGCGAACCAGACTGAAGTAGCTGTCACTACGCCAGAAAACCAAGCGCCGCTTGCGGCCCAACCGCTGGCGGTCCAACTTTTGGGATTCAGTTGGGGCCAAATAAGGACTCCAACCGCTGCCGATCCTGCGATCAGCACAAGCACGCAAGTGCCGAGCACGACAAGTTCGATCGCGCGAATCCCGCCCGGTGGGTTTTCAGTTGCTGGTGCCCTGTGTTGTTTCTCGTTCACGTTGGGATGGTAGCGATAGTGCAGGATTCGCCGGCAAACACCATTGGAAAGCTGAATTTCCTGACAGGATGTGGATCATCCAGAACGACTTACCGTTATTCAGTGGCAGGTTTTGTCGGTTACCCTGCTGTACGTCGGAGTGGCGATTAGCGGCGTTGAGTTTGCTCAACAAAATAACTGAATCTATGAATCAGATGTGGCGTCAGGGTCGTGTGCAGTATGGAGTTCAGGCGTGAAGATGTCCAACCAGTAGGTCGAGTCGATACTCTTCCTGTAGGTCAGGACCAGGTAAGAGCACCAAGCCGCGAACCAAGAGTGGAAAACCTCGCTGGATCCCAAGGCAGAACTCAGTTCGGAGAGTCCGACCCGATAAAACGTACGCTGGAAGTCCTCGTGCACTTGTTCAAGGTCAAGCTCCTTGAACGCCGAGGCCAAGCTCATCCATTCGCCATAGGACGGGCGCCAATCGTCGGGAAGGATGGGATCCTCCCATTCCGACGTTTGCGAGATCATCCCGGACCGCTCGGCGCAACGTTCCATCCACCTGATCCAGACATAATCCCAGTTGCCGCGAGTTAGATCGCCTTTGCCGTAGTACATGTGAAACGGATCAAACTGGGCGACGACGTCGAGGCCAGGGAACCGAATCTCGATGTTCTCAATTGCGGTGATCGAGGGAACCCAATCGAACGGTAGAAACTCAGGCTCGCCGAAGGCGAACCACGGCCGGGCGGCTGTCTCTGACATGTTGTTGGTTTATCAGTTTCGAGCCAGCGAAGTTGAGAAATGGTGCTGATTGGACCCCAAGTTGAGCGCCTGGTGAAAATATCAATGAGATTTGTGATTTTCATCGATCTGGATGCCGAGACGTGCGGTGCGCAGGATTATCGTCCGACGACTTTTTTGCGAGCAATTCGATTCGGTTCCGCGAAGGCGTAAGCAGTGTGCCTGCCACCGCCGCAGTTCCCAGTTTCCGCTCTCTCGGGTCCCCAACTACCCCTGCCTTGGTGGCGAGCTAACTCCGGCAAGCGGCGGTGACAAGCAAAAAAGTCGTGTGGCTGGCCCAGCTAACAGTGAGCGCATTGTGACTGCACCACGAGCGCCCGGCTCCAGCTGCGGACAGGGTTGCGAGCGCGCCGTGCTCAGTTCGTCGCAGACTACGCCTCGCCCTCCGAAGGCTCGACAACGTGCCATCGCACGGAATCCCAGTACCATCCGAATCCGTCCTCTGCCATCAACCACAGATGCGTAATCTCCGCCGGCAACGTAGGTTCGCGTGGAGGGAGCTGACGCGCCCGTAAAGGTTCGGTGTACTGCTGGTAGTCATTTGAGAACGCCGTGCCAACCACTGGTGAAGGTACCTTCTCGATCCGGAGGAAGAGACCACCATAGGGTTGGCCGTCCCGCAAGCCCACCTTCCGACGAATCCCCTTCTGATCCTTGTCAGAACGAGCGAGCCATTCTTCGACCATCACCAACGTAACGAGAGGATCGGTTGGCCCGACAGTGCCCCACTGGAAGCTGCACAAAACCTGAGCTGGACATGGGTCGCGATGGCGCTCCACACTGATCACACCGCCCACTTCCGCCAGCTGCAGCGCGAGCTGTTGAAGGTGGGGGTCCCTCTGGTATCCCGGCCTGAGTGTCTCAATGTCCTGCTGCTCGAGAGCCCTGAGAGCCGGCACCAATCGTTCCCGAACCGGCTTCAGTCGCGCCCCATAGGTGAGAAAGACCAACCACGTTCCTTCCAGCGATGAATCGTCAAATCCATCGCCGAGTTCCTTTTTGAAGGTCGCCTCACTTTCCTTGAAGTCACTATTAGTGATCGTGCCAACTTCCAGGATTCCCAACTGTTGTCGGGTAGGGTCAGTAGAAGGGCGATCGAACACCTTGTAGTCGACCATCTCGTTTACAGACCCGTCGTCATTGAGATCCAACGTTACGTGAGCATGCGCCTCTACCACCGATCGTGCCCACATTTCCTCGCAGGACTCGCCCTTAGCTCGCCTAGCTTGTCGGACCATCTCTAGCTCCTCCGTCGTTCTACTCCTCCAGCGCCTGGGACGGGATTAACCACTGCCCACGCAGCGGAAATTGAGAAAACTCGCCATCCGAACGTCGAACTACTTAAGTATTGATTGCGCACATAACCACCTCTTAACGAGCTATTCGCGTGAAGAGTTCCCCGAGCACGGGTCCATTGATGCATCTACTGTCGGTGCCTCAAATACTGTTATGTGCTCGGCCATAGCTCACCGAGGGCTTCGGGCTGCTGGACGCGATGTCAACTGCATTGGCATTAACGAAGTGTCGATTATCGAACTTGCAACGTGACAGTTGGCAGTGGGATAAGGCAAGTTGGTGACTGCGCCCCCGCGAAACGCCTTCACGAAGACAGCACTCACTCCTCAGTGTTCCTGCAAACGACGCCGCCCCGACCCTCAAACGATGCGTCGGGACGGCGTGTGTCGTGCAGGATTTGCTAGTCGCGCACTTCAGCGCCTTCGAGCAAGGCGTACAAGGCCTTGAATACCGGCTCAGGCGTTATTCCATAGTCCAGCCGTTCGATGGTCATATCACCCTTATGAAAGTAGGTTTCGATCACAACGATGCCGCCGTTTTCCACAAATACTGGCAGGGAGGAGTGGCCGCCTCGCCGTGGAAATTGATGCGTGTAACCGGCATCCCCTGGTCCAAATGTCTCCATCAGCTCGAAGACCGGATGGAAGCCCTCGTAAAACCGCTCGGGATGCATATCGGTGCGCTCACTGGGCGATAGGGGGCGGCTCGTTGGCGGCCCCAATGCCTCGAAAAGGGCATGCATAGCCGAAAGAATATGACTGTTGTCGACCACGTTCTTGCTCCGAACTCAGGTAGGTGCCTCAGTGACATAGCGTGCACGGCCACGACAATAAGGACTTGGGTCACTCGCTACTCTATCAAGCAAGACCCTCAAAGCGCGAAAGCTCTCATCGAGAACGAAACCGCCCGACCCACACGAAGGTCGGGGGAAGTCACTGTGACCTACCAGCATCAGCCGTCGTCACGCGCGTGACGGCAGAGAATCGGGGCGTGAGACTGTATTGCCATGACGCACCCGTCCGACTTTCCCGACTGGGGACACTTCCTCGAAGCCCAGGGGGTCGACTTTCGTCTGGCCTACTTTGACCTCGCTCGGGCCTATGGAACCGACTTTCTCGACTTCATCTGCGCGTTCGACGGCAAGTGGGGAATAGACCACTCTATTCCCACTGATGCGCAGCGGTCCGTGATTTCGGAAGCCCGTGCACTGATGATCTCGATGCAGGAGATCGCCGACAGTAATGACCGACGGATCACCACTGCCCGGCAGCTTGCTGGATATGTCGCCGGCCTCGGAACGTCGCGGGCCAACGACTGGCACCAGCGCTGCGGCGGCCGGGTGCCGGAAACTACCGATGATGGCACAGTCGAGGCCGCCTTCCGGATTCTTGCACGCGACTTCCTGGGATTTCGTCTCCTAGGAACCACGCACATCGCCGCAGTCCTCGACGCGCACCCCATCGCCGATTCACTCTTCAGCCGATTCACCGATGACGAGCCACTTGGGCGAATGTTCGAGGAGGCCGTCGCATGCTCCACCGCGACTGGGCCCGAAGCACAGATGGACAAGGAAAACCCGCGTTGGGCCGCTCTGTTTCCTCTGTGGTCCGATGGAAACCGCTCTACGCTCAAGTTTCACGACATCCCGGGCGACATCCTCCACAGTGCAGTAGTGACTAAGTATGCAGCCAACGATGCGGTCGAGGCGGTACAGAACTCCACTGTTGCGTTGCTGGAACTGGCTCGCAATCTGTCCGCCGGTGAAACCGTCTCAACGGCCACCTACGTCGGGTTGGCAGGGCTCAGGCTGGAGGACAGCGTCGAGGCAATCGGACTCGAAGGTATCCGACTTCGCCGATCGACGCCTCTCGACCCTGGATGCCTGAATGGGACAACACAGATCTGGATGATTGCGGAGATCGACACCGAACTGCGATACCTTGACAACAAGGTCCAGCCCTTCAACCACCACGACACTCTCGATATCACGTTCGTTGGGCGTTCCGCCGAACATACCGAGATAGTCGAAACACACCGAAGATTTTTAGCGTCCCAACTTGAGCGTCTTCGATTTTCGGTTCTCCTGTCATCGGGTGTCGACGACGCACTCGCATCGAACGCGACGTTCACGATGATCGCGAATCCCATGACCGGGACGGCAGAGCCCTTGCAAACCAACCTGCCTCACAATTCATCGGCACACGAACTCGACGGCAAGATAGCAGATGCGTTGAGCATCTGGTTGCCGAGAGTCATGGCCATGCCTGAGAATCTATCCCTCCCCATGCGAAGGCTGCTGCGAGCCGCCGCGGAACGCGATGACCCTGTCGATTCCTTGGTTGACGCGGTCGTGTGCTGGGAGGGATTGTTCGGAGCGACCCCTGAGATTAGTTTCCAGGTGACCGGTGCGATGTCCGTGCTTCTCGAACCTAGCGACATGGCCAGTCGCGAGGCTCTTTTCAAGGAACTACGCGACATATATAACAGCCGCAGCAAGGTAGTCCACGGCTCAGTCGAGGTTGGTGCGAAGAAGTTCACGCACACCGATGCTGTCAATCAAGCGCAACGAACAGTCGCTCTGGGAATCGCGGCTTTCCGCGCAGTGCTCGAAAGTCCACACCTAACGAGCGAGTCAGAATCCAGATTACGTAGTCGCAGGGTTCTCCTGGGATTCTGACCGGACATGACGTTTCGATCACAATCCACCAGTCGGACAAGTTGACGGTCGTCTGACGCTAACCAAGATCAGCGACATCGTGGTACGTCGACGACACTGTCCACGACAGGAACTGCGGGTACAGACCGCATCACCGATGAACTGACTAGAGATAATTTTCGTTGTGGATGGTGTTGATTTCTCCCCAGTGTTCGGCGAGACCGGTGGGAATTCTTCGCGGTTTCGGCCGCGCAGGCGATCGTGTTTGGCGAGTCGACGAAATTGGAGGTTGGCGGCATCAGGCATGGCCGGGGCTGGGTAGTAGCCGTAGTTCACCATGGGCGCGAGGATCGCCTGGCGGGTAATGGCCGACGGCGGGGCCGCGCTTTTACGCATCTCGCTGGGCGGGCCCGTGCGTTCTTCTCCGGCCCAGTCGTATACGTCCTGAAAGAGTGCTCGGTGGATGGCTTTGAGTTGGTTGTGTCGAATGAACCGCGAATGGGGTCGAGTTGGCTGCGACCAGGCGCACAGACGCGGCGCGCTCTTCGAACAGCCGGAGCTTGTCGGGATCTGTGGTTCCGTAAGGTTCGGTTGCGCTGGTCAGTTTGTTGCGTAGAACAGTTGTTCCGGCGATGTAATAGTCATTCCAGGAACGAAACCGTGGAGTTTTCCGCGGCAAGGGAAGTCAGTACCCCAGTTCGCGGCGAAGCGCGGCGACTTCTCCTTCCTGAGTGCGAGTTCCGGAAGCGACCCGGCGAGCGGCCGCTTCATCGGCCGGGGTGAAAGTTCCGCCGGCCAGGCGAATTCCCGCTGCGGCGAACTTGACGGATTCTTCGATGTCGCGAGAGGCGGATTTGCGTGCTGCGGTCATGGGCGCCCCTTGCGTTCGTTCAATGCTGCGGCGAGGGCAAGTTCGACGGCTTCGTCGCCGGTGATTTCTCCGCGTAGTTGTCGGCGTCCGATGGCGATGTCCGCGGCGGTGGGCTCCATGCCCGCCATGCGGTGACCGGCTGTGGCGGCGGCGATCGCGCGGTCGATCTGGGCTTCCGTCAGGCGTGGTTGCGGGTTGGATGCGGTGCTCATCGGTGCTCCTTCACCGTCGCAGGGGACAGTGCGGTCACACAGAAGGGATCTATTCACTATTTACCTGATCATTGCTATTTTCCTGCGGCATCCGGGCCCCACGGAGGCAGTCGGAACCGGTTCCCTGGCTGTTCTGGCGGAGCTCGTACGGGCGATGTCAGTGGAGCAAGGCAGAATGCCATGAGAAGAACGTGAATATGCATTCGCATGGGCGGGTGGAAGGAGTCGCACGTGGGTGACCTGTCGCCGATCGAGCCGGACGGGCTGGGCATCGAGGACTCGATGGAGCTGATGGTCATCGACGACGAGCTCGGTACCGCGCTTGTCGGTACCGAAGATGCCATTGCGGCCTTTGCGCTCGAGTGGGACACAGCGCTCTCACCTGTCCCGATCGACTCCGGCACAATGTTGCCGAAGATGGCCAGTCAGGCATTCGGGGGCCGCGCGGTCGGAGCCGCATACGCGGTTGGCAAGCGATACCACGAGCTGTTCGCTCGGCCGAAATCCGGGGCAACCGTCACTTATCACAAGATGGTACGTAATCCACAAAGCGGCAAGATCATCTCCAACGCGCGGATCGCGAACCCCGGCGCGATGGTGGCGGGGGTAGGACCGCAGATGGTTGCGATCGCCGCGTTAGAAGCGGCGATCAGCGCCCAGTTCGACCAGGTCCATGAGCACCTGGACGTGATCGAAGACAAGGTGGACGAGCTACTCCGATTGGCCGAGGCTCATCGGATCGGGGACGTGTACGGACAGCACCGTCTCCTCTCGGCCAAAGTGCGGGACCTGGCGTCGGGGCATGCATTGACCAACACAGATTGGTCATCGATCGCCTCGCTGGGGGCAGATTTGGAAGTCGGGATTGAGAGACTTCGGGTCCATGCCGTCAAACAGTTGGAAACGCTGGACGGACGCGCTGGCCCAGGCAAGCGATCCGAGCAACTTGAGCAGCTGTTGAACAAAAACAGACTCGGAGAGACCCTGCAACTGCTGGTCGTAGCCCAGAAATCACTGTTTCAGTGGCACAAGCTCAGGCTGGAACAGGTGCGAAACACTGAGCCGCAGCACGTGGACCAAACCATCACCAGCGCGCGCACAACCCTCCGCGAGCAGCATGAGGCCGACGTACAGGTAGTTGCGCGGATGCGAGAGGTCTTGGAAATTAATGCCGTGCTGCGCCTGAGCGAAGCGCATCACAAGATTGCCGCCCGCGGTCTTGGCCGGCACCGCGACGCGTTGCGCGAAATTCTGGATCAGTTCATCCAGGCTCGGAACCTGCAGATTACGCAGTGGGACAGCCCTGAACACGCGCGGATCGCCGATGTATTCGTCGCGGCAAAGGACCGGACGTCTGAAGTATTGACGTCCGGGCGACGGCAGTTGGCACGAGGTGCCGCCAACGTCGCCGCGTGGGCCGAGCCCGAACCCAAGGAACCCAAGGACTCCTGACAGCGACTATGCGAAACGTACGGGGAAGAGCTCAGCTCCTCGATCTAGCTACGTAGGAGTTCCGTGCGGCGGGTCCGCCGGGACAGTCTCATCGCAGGCCCATGAACGTCCCGCTCGATGTTCAGGCACGTACTTCCAGCCCAGTTGGCCATCGACCGACGAACATCGATCGTCGCCGGAATCGGAGTCGCGCTGCTCTTCGGAGCACAACCTGCCGTTGCTTGTCGCGATCGACGTGGTATTAACGGGGCCCTTACGAGATCCTGTCAGGCCGGCCCGTTGTTCAGTAGCGCGTTCGGCACGGCCGCCGAGGCAGCTCGGTGGAGTAGCCAGACTTGGTGTTTCACAAGCCGTTTCCGCTGGCCCGGGCGATCCCTAAGGCGCCTTCGAAGGGGCACGGAACCGGAGCCGTCCCGCGGAGTAGCGGTGTGTCCCGCCGGAAGCGTAGAGATTTCCCCTCGACGATATATCGGCCACCCCAGACCCCAGCCGCTTCCCACCTCTCAAGCGCACCGCTCCTGTGCGCAGCGCCTGCACCGTAACGCGCCACTATCAGGCGCGATGAACGAAGTAAGCCAGGGAAGGAAATATGCATGATCGGACCCCTACCTGATTTTCCCGAAGAAGTTCTGTTCTGGTACGCATTCTTGCTGCCACTGGCCGCCTGGTGGAATCCACTCTGAGGAGACGAAACATCGATCGGATACCTACCTGACCTGTTTGTCATGCCTCCCGTCTGGGGGTGGACCAGCACAGCCTGGAACGCATTTGCCACATGGTGGAATCAGTTCTGACTTCGCTTAATCACCATCAACTCCGGCGAATTATCGACGTCGAACATTTTATGAATCAAACCATCCGTTGGTTTGCACTGTGATACCAAGGGACAGTAGTGCGGGGAACATTCAACATCGCCGCGATCTGCGCGACCGTCTTCTCCCCCCGCGTCGTAGAGCTGCTGGGCGAGTGCGATTTGATCATCGTCGAGCTTCGACGGACGGCCGCCCCATCTGCCGCGCACCCGCGCAACGGCCAAGCCGTCCCGAGTGTTGGCCACGATCAATTCACGTTGGAGTTCCGCAAGGACGGACAGCATTCCGAACATCGCTCGCCCTTCCGCTGTGGCGGTGTCGATGCTCTGCTCGAGACCTTCAATCCGATCCCGCGCTCGCGTAACTCGGCGCCGAGAGTGATCAGATGTAACGCCGATCGTCCCAACCGATCCAGTCGGGTGATCACCAACGTGTCATCGCTACATAGTCGGGTCAGCACCGCATCAAGTTGCGGACGTGAGGCTTTCGCGCCGCCCGCGTGACCGGTGTGAATGTTGGGCGTCGATCCCCACCCGCGTCAGGGCGTCGATCTGGTGGGCGGGGTTCTGATCTGCGCTCGACACCCTTGCGTAACCGAACGGCATCTGTCGGGCACTGCACTATTTACAGTTTTCCGACAGATATGCCACGAGCGAGGTCGAGTACATGTCGAAGGCGTTGCAGGCCACAACCGAAAATTGAGCCCGTCAATGACGTGTACGGCGTCGGCGAGTCGGTCACCGCGACCTACAGCCTGGATCAGGCGGCAGTATCGGGCGATCGACTGAGGATGTACGACCTGTTTCTGACGCTCGTTCAATGCCAAGTCGGGATGAATATGGCCAACCGGAGTGCAACGCAGGCGCCTGATGCGCTCGACATCATTCAGATCACCGCCAGCGGGAAGCGGCTGACCAGCATCGAGAGCCTGCTCGGCTACCGCGAACCGATTGCGCTCACCCCGGGTGCAACGTCGGTGTCGGTGCGCATAACACTGAACAACGCCGCACTGAAAAGTGCAGCTCTGACCAAATTCCAGCCCGGCCCGCTCTACGCTGACGAAGATCGCTTCGACATCAACGGTAACGATGTCTTCGACGGCACCGAAGCCTACGCGGCCTACGAACATGTACTGTCGGGCCGCTGCGGTGGGCTCGATGCCTCCGGACCGGGAACGAACTGGTTCGCCGGCATCGTCAACGACAACAACGAAGTGGTGCAGAGCTGGCAGGACTGACCGCCACTGCGACTACGGCTGCTCCCCAACGGATCCCCCGACGCAACCCCTGGATACGCCCGGGGACAGGCGCTGCGATTGAACATCACAGGGCTTGTGGACGGTCGCGGCTACACCATCTATTTCGAATCCGATCCCGTCCTTCTCACCGCCGTCACCGCTGCCAACTCCGGCACCGTTACGACGGACGTCACTATTCCCGGCGACGCCGAACCTGGCCGGCACCATATCGTGGTCCGCGAGAGCGACGGCAGTGAGGCCGCACGTTTGGCCGTCGATGTGAACGCGGATGCATCGCTCGGTCCGATCGTCAACATCCCGATCGAAGGCGACGAAACGACAACCGAACCTCCATCCGCGGGCAGCGCAGGCTTTGGTAGCTAAAGCCGCTGAAAGGACCTCAGCTGCAATCTATTTAACCGAGGAATCAGCGATCAACCGCCGGTGCACCCACGACACAACGAAAACGTAGACGCACAAGCAGTGCGCCGAACACGTGCCTTGTCGGTGATCTGGGGGGACACCGACGAGGCCGAGCGCCACCGGGTTTGGGCAGGCTTGTTTCTTGCGAGCGAAGTGCTTGCGCTACTTAGTGATGGCATCGATCGCCACGGGGATAAGTCCACCCAGGAGAATCATGAGGATTGCCCAGTTCCACGCCGACGCGTTTTCGACAGCCCAATTGACTGCGGAAGGTGAAACAATCAGGGGGAACATGATAGTGGCGACTGTAGCTGCTCATTCGCTGGACGACCTCATTGTCGAGTAACCGCACGAACCTCGACATCTTACGCCCCCAAGCTATCTCAGCTCGACATCATCCAAGTGCAGAGAAGTCAAGCATGTGCGTACGGCGTGCGCCGATCCCCCGTCGACGGGTTGACGTGACCACGGAGAGAGCGTCGCAGATTCCGGCTCAATAGTTTTTCCCGAACCCTCGTTTGTCGGTGAGTTTCGCGCCGCGCCAGCGATCACGGCTGAGCGCCTTCCTGCGGCTTTGAGTGTGCGTTTTGACCATCGGCGAAGTGTACTGGCCACGGCGCAATTAACAGACCTCACGGTAGGGTTGTTGGATGCGTGTTATCCCGGCCTGGATCGAGCTGTTGGGGCGTCATGCTGCGTCGGCGAGGCAGGGCAATGTCATGCATCGATCTCACAGTGACTTCCACGCACCGCTGATCGGATCCTTGGGACCGTCGGAGGGCCGACTGATCGGACGAAATCGCGACTATGCACCGCAAGATGGGGAGGCCTAATGGCCAGGCCAGCTGAAGCCGAAGTCGATGAGCCGACCGAGCTGATTGACCCACGGGCGCAACTCGCCGAATGGGCGAACAACAATGACGAATGGGTGCGCTTGCTAGTCGCCGAAGTGATCGCTACCGGACGCCCGGTCGGAACCTCGGTGGTCGAGAAGGCTTACCTGCTATTCCGGCAGGAGAAGACGCTCGACAAGCGCGAGCTTCCGAGCGTTCCGCCGCTCAAGGTTGAGGCTCGCCAGGACGAACTGGCTCCGCCCCTGTCGCTGACACGGCTCTCCGAAGTGCGTGGTGTCAACGCGCTGATGGCGGGCGTAGTGATCGAGCCCCATGAGGGATTGACAATCCTCTACGGCGAGAACGGCACCGGCAAGACGGGCTACTCGCGCATATTCAAGGCTCTGGCCAACAGTCGAACCGCCGACACGATTTTAGGCAACATCGATACCGACTCCTCGGAAGCGCAGTCCGCCGAGCTCGAATTCAAACTAGGCGAAGACGACCAAACTCTGACCTGGGCGGGCGAGTTGGGCGTGTCGCCGTTCACGCGCATGTCGATCTTCGACAGCCCTGCTGTGCGTACCCACGTCGACGAAGACCTCGACTACGTCTACACGCCGGCCTCGTTGGCGCTGTTCAACGACGTCACGACCGCAATTCAGGCGGTAACCGCGCAGATCGACGTGGCTATCTCCGAGCTCGGTACGAGTGGATTGGGGCTGTTTTCCAGGTTCGAGCGTGGGTCGACAATCTACCCTCTGATCGAGACCCTTGGTGCTTCAACCGATCTCGCCGACCTCAAGACCAAAGCCAAGAGCGGTAATGAAGTCGATCAACAGCTCGATGCCCTGACCCAAGGTGTTGCGGCCCTGCGCGCCAACACGATGGGTGCCCAGATCGCTGGCCTCAAGAGCGAGCAGCGAGTTCTGTCGGAGGCCGTGACCACAGCCAAAGCCCTGCATGGCTTCGAACAGGCCAAGTACAACGAGGCACTGGCGAAGCGCGCTCAGCTCACGGTCGACTACGAGACTTTCCGCCGTGAACTTTTCGCGGCTGCGGATCTGCCTGCTGATCCCGACGACACGTGGAACGACTTCATCAACGCGGGCGAGACCTACCGCCAGCATCTCGTCGAGGTTCAGGCACACGATGCAGACCGCTGCCTTTACTGCCGCCAGCCACTACTCGATCCGGCGCGTGATCTGCTCACACGCTACTCGACGTACCTGGAGGACAAGATTTCGGCGGATCTCGGCGCCACCGAAACAACGCTCCATGGCTACAAGCGGGACGCCGCCGCGCTCCAAGGCAACGAGATGACAACGTTCATCCAGCAGTACGAGGACGCCGATCCAAGCGAGCGCCCGACATACTTCATTCAAATTGAAGCGATCGAAGCGGCACGGAGCACTGTCGCCACAGCAGTCGCCGCAGGCCAGTCGATCAGCATCCAGATTGACGACCTCGTGGCCGAACCCCGCGCCGACGTCGACACAGCGCTCACTTCCGTGGGCAACAGCATCTCGGAACTCGAAGCCCTGCAAGCGGGCCGAACCGAGGCATTAAACGAAAAGCAGGCTGAACTGCTCGAACTCAAAGACGCTGTCGAACTGGGTACGTCCTGGTCGCAGATTGAGACACAGGTCAAGAACGCCAAGGAGGCCGATCGACTCAAGACACTCAAACGCCCACTGCCGGGCCTCGGCCGATCCGTGACCGAGCTAGCCAAGACCGCCAGCGGCCAACTCATCAATCAGAGCTTCGATGCACTGTTCCTTGAGGAGTGCGAAGCGCTCCGCGCACCCTCGCTCAAGGTTCAATTCCTCGGCCGAGATGGTAAGGCGCATCGCCGCAAGGTGCTCAGTGGCAAGCACAAGCCGTCCAAGGTGCTGTCCGAGGGCGAGCAGAAAGTGCTGGCGCTCGCAGACTTCCTCGCCGAGGCACGTCTCGCGGGCATCACGGCACCAGTTGTATTCGACGATCCAGTCTCAAGCCTCGATCATCGACGGATTAAAGAAGTTGCCCAGCGTATTGCTCGTCTGGCCGACAAAAACCAGGTCATCGTCTTTACTCATGACATTCTGTTCGCCACGACGCTCCTCGCACTGTTCGAGAAGTCCAAGCGATGCGCATACTTCCAGATCACCGACGAGATCGGCAAAGGCAAAGTGTTTCGTGCCACCGGACCGCGCATTGACACCTTGAACGCGATCAAGAAGAGGATCAACAGCACCATTCAGGCTGCCAACCAGTTGGATGGTGAAGCGCGAGATGCGCTGGTGCACACTGGGTACAGCCATCTTCGTTCCTGGTGTGAGGTCTTCACGGAGGAGGAGTTACTCAAGGGAGTGACTCGGCGATATCAGGCCAATGTTCAGATGACAACACTCGGCAGCATCAACATCGACAAGCTCGGACAAATCATCCCCAAGGTCAGCGAAGTGTTCGAAGAAGCCTGCCGGTACATCGACGCTCACTCCCAAGCGCTCATCACTCAGGGTGTCAGCCCGACTCTTGCAGGATTAGAGCAGCGATGGGTCGAGCTCCAGGAGCTGAAACAACTGAACGAAGGAAAAATCTCGTAATTGACCGCTGTTCATGCGCGGCGGCAGCCCGCCTCTCTCCGAACTGAGCTAGTCAAGCGAAAGCGGCTGAACAGCTTCCTGCGGGTCTGGGTGTGCGTTTTGACCATCGTTCATACCGGACGATCGCAAACACACTCCTGCGTGCGATTCACCCGGGGAAATTTCGGCGCGTTCCGTCCATTTCTACTGTCCGTTGAAAGAATCCTGTATGGCATCGTTTCTAGCGGACGATTCGTGTGCAGGACGTTGTGAGCGGCAACAATCGGGAGTGCAATGAAGGTCGGCTACGCACGGGTCAGTACGGCGGCTCGTGATTCGTCGATTCAGGTCGAGCTTCTCGCCAAGGAGGGAGTCGATCGAGACAGCGTCTGCGCCGATCACGGAATCAGTGGCCGACAGACTCAGCGGCCCGAACTCGACAACGCGATCAACGCTGCCCGCGAAGGCGCCGTCTTCTGCATGACCAAACTCGACCGACTCTGCCGATCAGCGAAGGGCCTTCACGAAACGGTGGGGCGACGGGCGGATAAGGGTGTTGCGCTGTCGATCGACGGGAAGATCTACGACCCCACCGATCCGATGGGCAAGATGTTCATCGGCGTCCTCGGATTGATGGCCGAATTCGAGTCAGACCCGATCCAGTCGAGAACGCGGGATGCTGCGGCTGCGGCTGCCGGAAAGATGAAGGGTCGTCAGCACAAGCTCACGCCGGAAGAGCGCGCGTACCTGTTGCAGACTTACGCGACTGGACAGTTCAATCGAAACACTCTGCAGAAACGCGGTCTCTCGAATTCCATTGTGGTTTTCGCATTCTGGCATGAAATGCGGTCAACCGAGTGTGCCGTGCAGGTGCGCTGCGACGAGGTCCTCGATGCGGGACGTGATGTCGATGTGCAGTGCAGCGGCGCCGTGAGCGGCTCCGATGGTGCTCGCCACAGGGTCCAGGCGAGTCGGCGCACAGTGGGAGTGTCATTGAATTCGGCTGAGGTGATGGCATTTTCGGCGATGCCAATGATGGCTGGGTTTTGCGCGCTCAGCGCTTCCGCGTATCCGGTCCTTGGCGTTACTCATGCCGCATCCTCGGTTCCGATTTCCAAAAGCTCGTCTACTGCATCGGTGTAGGCGGTGTTCGCTGCGTTGTCGATCGGGAGGCTGAATTCCCGAGCGAACTGCTCGCGCCGGCCGACTGTCGCTTTGAGGATGTGATCGCCTGGCTCAGTGATCATTTCGCGGAACACTTCGTTGGAACCGGCGTTTCGGTGCGATCGCTGCCGTTTTCCTGCCGCGAAACATCGTCCAGATCGGCGCAGAAGACGGTGTGCAGCAGGAGACGTCCCTTCTCCCGGCTCACTGATCGGAAATGCTGCGCGTGTAGATCCGGGCTGACAGGATTGGGTGTACTGACGAAAGGACTCCCATGACGTTCGCGGATCTGGACGGCGATGAGCTGTGGAGTTATCTGCAGGAGCGTTCAGGATTGCCCGGCCCGCGCGCGAACCTCGCGCTCATGCTCGAGTTCGCGCGCGGCGCCGATGACGACGACATCCTGCAGGCGGTGGAGTCCGAAGACGAATACATCCGCTGCTGTGGGATCGTCGGGCTCGGATTCATCCTTGTTCGTTCACGCGACGAGGCTGTTCTGGACAGTCTGACGGAGGCGACCACCAGTGCTTCGTGGCGTGCACGTGAAGCTGCCGCGATGGCCGTTCAAGCGATAGGCGACACGGATCCGGAATTGTTCCGGGCGATCATCGAGCAGTGGGCACGCTCCACCCATCCATTGACGCTGCGCGCAGCGGCTGCCGGGATCTGCGAGCCACGGTTGCTGAAGGACAGGACCAACGCTGCGCTGGCCGTCCAGGTGTGCCGAGACGCTACCGAGTGGATCGTCTCGCAACCAGCTGATGCCCGTCGTGACGCCGACACACGTACTCTCCGGCAGGCGCTCGGATACTGCTGGAGCGTCGCGGTCGCGGCTGATCCGGAGAATGCCCTGCCGGCATTCGTCTCCCTGGAGGCGTCGGACGACGCCGATGTCGTCTGGATCGTCCGGGAGAACCGGAAGAAGGCTCGCCTGCGCAAGGTGCTCGAAACCTGACCCGTGGACCAGAGACGTAGGTTATCCTCAGAATTAGAACCTGTTCTAACTACGAGGGGTAGACCATGGCACCGTCCGCAGAGGTAATCCGCAAGACCGTCGACGCCTACATCGAGACAGTTGCCACGGGCACTGCCGCCCAGGTTGTGGCCCTGTATGCCGAGGGTGCAACCGTTGAAGACCCGGTTGGTACCGACGTGCGCACCACCCGCGAGTCCATTCTCGAGTTCTACTCCGTGATCGAGAATTTCGACCAGGAAGCTCACCTTCAGACCCTCCGCATCGCCGGAAACGAAGCGGCATTCCACTTCTCGCTGATCACCAAGCTCGGCGAGCAGACCCTGACCATCGCACCCATCGACGTCATGACCTTCGACGACGAGGGAAAGATCCTGTCGATGCGTGCATTCTGGAACCAGGAAGACATGATCACCGCCTGACATGACGGTCAAGACGATCGATGTCGACGGATTCCGTTGGCAGATTGACGATTCCGGTTCGGGGACAGCTGTGGTTATGTGTCACGGCTTTCCCGGCCTCGGGTACAGCTATCGGCATCAGTCGGCAGCGTTGACGGAAGCGGGTTTTCGGGCGATCGCACTCGACATGCCCGGTTACGGCGGCACTACCCGCCCCGAAGCGGTCGAGGACTACACCAACGATGCCGTCGCGAACCGGCTGATCGATCTACTCGACGCTCTCGGAATCGACAAAGCGGTGTTCGTCGGCCACGATTTCGGCGCGCCGGTCGCGTGGACCACCGCTCTGCGCCATCCCGATCGTGTTGCGGGGCTTGTCTCGTTGGCGGTCCCCTATGCGCCCGACCGGTTTCCCGCAAAACCCTCGACCATCTACGCCGCGATGGCGCGCAAACATTTTCTGCACATTCACTATTTCCAGGAACCGGGTGTCGCGGAGCGCGAACTCGACGCCCGTCCAGGTGAGTTTCTTCAGCGGCTTTTCCATGCCCTCTCCGGGGCTTACCGGTACCTCGACGTCTGGAAGAACCCGGCCGAAGGAAACGGCTACCTCGACGTACTGCCCGAGGCGCCTGCATTGCCGTGGTCGTGGCTCACCGAGGACGATCTGGATGTTTATGTAAAGGCCTTTACTGCAACAGGTTTCACAGGCGGCTTGAACTGGTACCGAGCGTACGACGCCAATTGGGAACGCAGTGCGGATTTGGACGGCGCGCACGTGAACGTCCCGACGCTCTTCGTCGCGGGCGCCGAGGATCCGGTCATCGCGATGAGCGGCCCCAAGGCATTGGACCGCATGAAGGACACCGTCCCCGACCTGCGGGGTGTGCACCTTCTCGGCGGCGCGGGGCACTGCGTACAGCAGGAACGTGCTACCGAGGTCAATGAACTTTTGATCTCTTTCCTTCGGTCGCTCTAGGCGAAATCGGGCCGAAGGTCTAGCGTTGCGCAGATGCGCACCAGGATCTTCGATCGCGGTATTCGGGTAGGTATCACCGGTGCTCTTGTTGCCGGTTCGCTTCTGGCTCTGGGTGTGTCCGGTGCCGCGGCCGCGCCGCCCTGCCCTGGCTCGTCCCCCGCAATCCTCAGCGCCCAGATTCCGGGCGCGGCCCTCGAGGGTGTCACCGTGGACGGGCAGGGTCGCCTGTACACGACAGACCTGGTGAGTGGTCGAATCTTCCGCGTCGACGCGCCTGGTCAGGCCGCAGTTCCGATCGCGACGGTTCCCGGCGGTGCGGGCGCACTCGCGTGGAGCCCGGACGGTTCACTGCTGGTGGGAACCGGAGCAAACGCCAGCGTGCTGATTGGCGATCTGACGCGTGCTGCGTCGGTCGCGCGGGTGGACGTAAACTCGGGTGCCGTGACGCCGATCGCCGGTGGTCTGAGCGCTGCAAACGGCCTCGCCGTCGCGCACGACGGAACGATCTATGCCACCAACGATTTCGGTTCGTTGATCGGTAAGGTCAGTCCAGGCGGTGCCGTCGACCCGGCGTGGGCGACCTTCCCGAGTGCAAACGGCGCAGCCCTGAGCGCCGATAATCGCTGGCTCTACGTCTCGCGCACGTTCGCAAACCCGGGTGTCAGCCGCATCTCCGTCGACAATCCAGGGTATTCGGAATCGTTGGTCGATCTCGGCGGTCTCGAAACCTTCTCTGCCCCAGATGGTTTGACCCTGGACTCGCGAGATCGCGCAATCGTTCCCACGGACATCAGTGGTGAGGTGTGGCGGATCGACGGACCCGGCCAGTACTGCTCGCTCACCAGCGGACTGCAGGCGTCGAGTGTGTTGACCTACGGGCGTGGCACTTCCGGATTCGCGGCCGGGCATCTCTACCGCGCTGGGTTCGACGGAAAGATCTTCGAGATTCCGGCTGGCTTCGATGCGGGTGCCCAGGCCGCGACACCGTAACGCGACACCTTCACTCGTCTTACCCACTACTGATGCCGGGACTGCCGGAATCGTCCATACTGGTCTGCATGGCGGAAACGAGTGAGATCGACGAGGCCGAAGTGGCCCTTCCCGCGATACCGCAGCCGTTGCTGACCCCGCTCACCGAAGCTGCGATCTTCCTGGTTTTCACCATCGACGAGGGTGGTGAGCAGGCAGTTCACGACGTTCTGGCCGATATTTCCGGACTGCAACGCTCGATCGGATTCCGGGTTCCCGCCGGTGGCTTGGCCGCCGTCGTCGGCATCGGTTCGGATGCGTGGGACCGTCTGTTCGAGGGTCCACGGCCGGCAGAATTGCATCCTTTTGTCGAGTTGACCGGTGACAAACACCACGCTCCCCGCACACCTGGCGATCTGTTGTTCCACATCCGGGCCCGTCAAATGGACCTGTGCTTCGAGTTCGCCACGGTCGTGACCAACAGGTTGGCCGGCGCCGCGTCGGTGATCGACGAGGTCCACGGGTTCAAGTACTTCGAACAACGCGACCTCATGGGTTTTGTCGACGGCACCGAGAACCCGTCCGGGCAGGCCGCCTACGTCGCGGTCACCGTCGGTGACGAGGATCCGGACTTCGCGGGCAGCAGTTACGTCATCGTCCAGAAGTACCTCCACGACATGTCGGAGTGGAACTCCCTGCCCGTCGAGGAGCAGGAGAACGTCATCGGACGCTCCAAGCTCGAAGATCTCGAGATGGACGACGACACCAAGCCGGCCAACTCCCACACCGCACTCACCGTCATCGAAGACGAATCCGGTGAGCAGATCCAGATTCTGCGCGACAACATGCCGTTCGGCCACGTCGGCTCCGCTGAGATGGGTACCTATTTCATCGGTTACTCGGCGTCGCCGACGGTCACCGAGCAGATGCTCACCAACATGTTCATCGGGAATCCCGTCGGCAATCACGACCGCATTCTCGATTTCTCCACCGCCGTCACCGGAATCAATTTCTTCGTTCCGACGGCGGACTTTCTCGACGATCCCCCGGACTTGCCGACCAGGCTCGTTCCCGAAGCGACGTTCACAGCGCCCATCTCTGACGGTTCTCTCGGAATCGGCAGCCTCAAAAGGAGTGCCCAGCAATGACAAACCTGCACCGCGACCTAGCACCCATTTCGGCAGCAGCCTGGGCCGAGATCGAAGAAGAGGCGAGCCGTACCTTCAAGCGCCACGTCGCCGGTCGTCGTGTGGTGGACGTGGAGGGCCCGTCAGGTGACGATCTTGCGGCCATCCCGCTCGGACATCAGGTGCCGATCAATCCCTTGGCCGACGGCGTCATCGCACACGCTCGTCAGTCGCAGCCGGTCATCGAACTGCGGGTCCCGTTCACCGTCAGCCGTCAGGCCATCGACGACGTCGAACGCGGCGCCAAGGACTCCGACTGGCAGCCGGTCAAGGATGCCGCCAAGCAGATCGCGTTCGCCGAGGACCGCGCCATCTTCGAGGGATACCCCGCAGCCAGCATTACCGGCGTGCGGGCGAGCGGTTCCAACCCGGAATTGAAGCTCCCCATCGACGCCAAGGACTACCCGGAAGCCATCAGCCAGGCGATCACGTCGCTGCGCCTGGCCGGTGTCAACGGACCGTACTCATTGCTCCTGAACGCTGACGCGTTCACCGCGATCAACGAGACCTCCGATCACGGCTACCCCATCCGCGAGCACCTGCGACGCGTTCTCGACGGCGAGATCATCTGGGCCCCGGCCATCGACGGCGCTTTCCTGCTGTCGACGCGTGGTGGTGACTACGAACTGCATCTGGGCCAGGACCTGTCCATCGGTTACCTCTCGCACGATGCGAACTCCGTCGAGCTGTACTTCCAGGAATCGATGACGTTCCTCATGTACACCAGCGAAGCCGTTGTCTCACTTGCGTAAGAGCCTTCGAAACCTCTGATGCCAGGGCGAGCGAGGCAGTTCGCCGATGTCCTGGAGGTGGGCGACAAAAGCCTGGGCGTCCGCGTGCGAAGACGTCTTCGGCCGTCCGTCGGCCCACGCTGTGAACAACCGAAGATAGCGATCGCCGAGAGTGTGGCGCACGACCGGAAGGTGGTGCGCCACTTCTCCTGCGCGCTTTCGGAGCAGTGCCGTCGAGACAACGGCAGCATCGTCTTTGTCGAAGCCTTCGGGTAGTTCGCCACCCGCCACCAGAGCGCGAATAAGCGCTTCTTGACGCTCACCGAGCGTGCTCATGTGCGTGACCAATCGGTGCCCGCGGTGATGCGATCCAGACCCGCTGCGTCGGCGATGGCATCGAGCTCGTCGAGCAATTCCAGTGCCGGCGGATAGTTTCCGTCGCGCTCGAGCATGATCGCGGGATGGTGACCGGCGGCGGTGAACTGCGCAAGGAGTTCCAGCACGGCTTCGGGCACAGGATCGGTATGCGTGTCGTGGTATTTGCGGTCGCTGATGCTGCCACCGGCGATGTGGCAGTATGCGATTCGCTCGAGTGGTAGCCGGCTCAGCTCGGCCCAGGGATCACGCCCTCGGTTGAGGGCATTGGCATAGACGTTCGCGATGTCGAGAACCAGCAGAGCCCCGGTGCGGTCGACGATCTCCGAGAGAAACTCCCCTTCGGTCAACTCGTCGTCGGGCCAGTCGAAAAGGGCGGCAACGTTTTCGACGGCAAACGGCACCGGTAGACCGTCCTGAGTCCGGGTGATGTTGCGTACCAAGGCGTCGACGGCTTCGTAGGTGCGTGGTAGTGGGAGCAGGTGCCCGGCCTCGATGCCGCCCGCCCGCACGAATGCGATGTGCTCGCTCGCCAAGGGGGCGTCCAGTAGCTGGGCTGTATGCGCAAGGTGATCGACCCGAGCCTGATCTACCGCCTCGGCCCCGCCAAGGGAGAGCGAGATTCCGTGCGGGATCACCGGAACTCCCAGCGAACCGAGGTGCGGCGGTATCTCGGTTCCGATGGATTCGGCAATGACTTCGCAGAATGCCAGGCCGTCTAGCTGCGCGATGATTCCGGATACCTCGGGACGCCAACCGATTCCCAGGCCGTACAGGGTCATTCGAGTCACCTCCCATGTGCAACTGCTAACGGCGACTATAGACGGATCAGCCGGGCAACCAGTTGGGTCCCGGACCGTTGCCTTCTTCGAAGATCAGCCACGTTTTGGTCGAGAGAACCCCGTCGAGTCCCTGGAGTTCTTCGAGAACGGTGTGGCGTAGTTCCTGGTTGTCCGGGGCTCGAACCAGCACCAGAACGTCGAAGTCGCCGCCGAGGAGGGAGAAGTGCTCGACAAACGGCAGTGCCTTCAACGACGCAGCCAGACCTCGCCACGAGTGCTGCCTGATCGAGAGCGCCACGTACGCCGAGGAGCCGAGTCCGGCCTTCTCATGGGCGATCCGCGTCGTGAATCCGGTGATGATTCCGGCGTCCTCGAGCCTTTCGATGCGGACGTAGGCGTGAGCGCGAGATATGTGCGCCTTCTCGGCCAGTGCACGCATGGAGATGCGACTGTCTGCGACCAGTTCGGCGATGATGCGGCGGTCGATCGCATCGAGAGCGTGCGGTTCGGTGGCCATCTGTCCATTCCTGCTTCGGTAGTCGAGTCGGTTGATGGACATATCGCTGCCCGAATCCTCATGATAGGCCGTTTGTCTTGAATCTTCGACGCCTTCTGCCATTACGTCGCCGAAGTGCGAATACTGATGGACACAACGTCTTCTGGAGGTAGAAGTGACTCTTGTCGAGCCCTTGGGGGAACTGCGGTATCAAAAGTTCCTGCCGGCCGATTCCGCGGTGCAGTACCTCGACCCTGCTGGAGAACTGACGCGCAGCGAGGCCCGCTACGCAAAACCGAGCGACGATCGCCTGATCGAGATGTATCGAAAGATGTTCCTGGGCAGACGTTTCGACCAGCAGGCGACGGCGCTGACCAAACAGGGGCGCTTGGCCGTGTATCCGTCCTCGCGAGGGCAGGAGGCATGCCAGATCGCGGCAGCGATGAGTCTGGAGCCGAGTGACTGGCTCTTCCCCACCTATCGGGATTCGATGGCGTTGGCTGCTCGGGGTGTCGATCCGGTGCAGATTCTGAGCATGCTTGCCGGCGACTGGCACTGCGGGTACGACCCGGTAGCGCTGCGCAGTGCGCCGCAGTGCACCCCGCTGGCAACGCAATTGCTGCATGCAGCGGGGGTGGCCTACGGGGAGTCCCGACGGGGCCTGAACACCGTCGCGCTGGCGCTCTGCGGCGACGGGGCCACCAGTGAGGGTGATTTCCACGAAGCGCTGAACTTCGCCGCCGTCTTCAAGGCGCCGGTCGTCTTTCTGGTGCAGAACAACGGATTTGCGATCAGCGTGCCGTTGTCACGTCAAAGCGCAGCACCGACGTTAGCGCACAAGGGTGTCGGCTACGGGATCGGCAGCGAGCAGGTCGACGGCAACGATCCTGTTGCGATGATGGCCGTCATGGACGAGGCGGCGCGCTTCGTCCGCAGCGGAAACGGGCCGGTGATCGTCGAGGCACACACCTATCGCATCGACGCACACACCAACGCCGACGACGCCACCCGCTACCGCGACAGCGCCGAGGTGGAAAGCTGGCTAGGGCGAGACCCGTTGCCGCGTCTCGAAAAGTATCTGCGCGCACACGATCTGATCGACGACGCGTTCGTGGAATCACTGACCGCAGAGGCAGAAACCGAGGCCGCCACACTTCGCGCCGGCATGAACGTCGACCGCCCGCACGATCCGCTCGATCTGTTCCGGTACGTCTTCGCCGAGCAGACACCGCAATTGCGTGAGCAACAAGCCCAACTCGAAACCGAACTTGCCGCCGAAGCCGCTGACACAGGGGGACACTGACCATGCCCATGCTCACGATGGCTCAGGCCCTCAACACCGCGCTACGGGACTCTCTGGCTGCGGATGACAACGTTGTCGTCTTCGGTGAGGACGTCGGCACCCTGGGCGGCGTTTTCCGCGTCACCGACGGCCTCACCCGCGACTTCGGCGACGACCGATGCTTCGACACTCCCCTCGCCGAGTCCGGCATCATCGGATTCGCAATCGGCATGGCCATGGCTGGTTTTCGTACGGTCGTGGAAATGCAGTTCGACGCGTTTGCCTATCCGGCATTCGAGCAGATCGCCTCCCACGTCGCAAAGATCCGCAACCGTACCAAGGGTGCACTGTCGATTCCGATAGTCATCCGTGTTCCTTTTGCCGGCGGTATCGGCGGGGTGGAGCATCACTGTGATTCCAGCGAGGGCTACTACGCACACACGCCCGGCCTGAAGGTCGTGGCGCCATCCACGGTGGAAGATGCGTACTCACTGCTACGTTCGGCGATCGAGGACCCCGACCCGGTGATCTTCCTCGAACCCAAGAAGCTGTACTTCTCGCGAGCCGATGTCGAACTGACCGCACGGGAGCCGATCGGGCGCGCCGTCGTCCGGCGCCCCGGTCGTGACGCGACGCTCATTGCCTACGGTCCGTCCGTGGAGGTTGCACTGAAGTCCGCCGAGGCTGCTGCGGCCGAGGGCCGCGACATCGAGGTGATCGACATCCGGTCGATAGTGCCGTTCGACGACGAGACGGTCACCGCGTCGGTGCGAAAGACCGGACGCTGCATCGTCATCCAGGAAGCGCAGGGCTTTGCCGGTGTTGGTGCGGAAATTGCTGCTCGCGTGCAGGAGCGATGCTTCCACCATCTCCACGCTCCGGTGCTCAGGGTCAGCGGATTCGACATCCCCTACCCCGCGCCGAAGCTCGAGCGTCACCACCTGCCCAGCGTCGACCGGGTCCTGGACGCCGTCGACCGTCTGCAGTGGAACGACGCCCCGGACACCCGTTGGGCGGTGACGGCATGAGCAATCAGGTATTCATGCTCCCCGACCTGGGTGAAGGTCTGGCCGAGGCCGATATTGCGGAGTGGCACGTCAAGGTTGGCGACGTGGTCACCATCGATCAGATCGTCGTCGAGGTCGAGACCGCGAAAGCTGCTGTGGACGTGCCTATCCCGTTCGCCGGGACCGTCGTCGAATTACATGGCAAGGACGGCGACACCTTGAAGGTGGGCACGCCGTTGATCACTGTGAGTGGTGGCGAGAGTGTCGACGCGGTCGTTTCGGCCAACCACGAGCGTTACCGTGAAGAGGAACGCGCGGGTTCGGGCAATGTCCTGATCGGCTACGGCACCAGCGAGGATGCACCGAGACGCCGACGTCGGACTCCTTCGGCGGTACGCGTGATCTCACCAATCGTTCGTAAACTGGCCTTTGACAACGATATCGACCTCTCCTTGCTCTCCGGATCCGGTGCCGGCGGGGTGATAACGCGCGCTGACGTCGAGGCCGGGTCGAACACCGGCCCGGAGACGGAAACGTCGCACGTGAGCGACCAACGCATCCCGATCAAGGGGCTTCGCAAGGTGGTGGCCGACAAGCTGTCCACCAGCCGCCGTGAGATCCCTGACGCGACAACCTGGGTCGACGTCGACGCCACCGAACTGTTGGCGGCGCGAGCCGAGATCAACAAGTCACTGCCCGATTCCGACAAGATCAGCCTGATGGCGCTCCTGGCTCGGCTGACCATCGCGGCGTTGGCGCAGTACCCCGAACTGAACTCGTCGGTCGATACTGCTCGAGGCGAGATCGTTCGACACGCCCGCATCCACCTGGGAATTGCCGCACAGACACCGAAGGGATTGATGGTACCGGTCATTCGAAATGCGGACGCCCTGAGCACCGTCGAACTCGCACAAGCACTTCGGGTGACCACCGACCTTGCGCGCGACGGCAAACTCGAACCCGCCCGCCTGACCGGCGGCACGTTCACGCTCAACAACTACGGGGTATTCGGGGTTGACGGATCGACTCCGATCATCAATCACCCCGAGGCGGCAATTCTGGGGATCGGGCGCATCATCGACAAGCCGTGGGTGGTGAACGGCGAGTTGACCGTCCGTAAGGTCACTCAGATCTCGTTGAGCTTCGACCACCGCGTCTGTGACGGAGGCGAAGCCGGTGGATTCCTGAGGCTGTTCGGTGACTACATCGAGAACCCGATCCGCGTCCTGGGAAGGCTCTGATGACCAAGCCTCCGATGACCAAGCCTCCGATGACCAAGGCTCCGATGACAACTGCAGAACAGCACATTGATGTCGTGATCCTCGGTGGAGGATCGGGCGGCTATGCCTGCGCCATCCGCGCCGCCCAACTCGGATTGTCGGTCACGCTGATCGAGGCGGACAAGGTCGGCGGAACGTGCCTGCACCGCGGATGCATCCCGACCAAGGCGCTGCTGCATTCCGCCGAGGTCGCCGACTCGGCACGCACCAGTGAGCAATTCGGAGTCCGAGCATCTTTTGACGGCATCGACATCGCGCAGGTGCACGACTACAAAAACGGGACAGTCGAGCGGCTGTACAGCGGTCTGCAAGGTTTGTTGGCGCAACACAAGATCACTATCGTCAACGGATACGGAACGTACGTCGGTGGGCGAAGCATCGACGTCGACGGAACCCGCTATACCGGAACATCACTCGTACTGGCCACCGGATCGTATCCGCGGGAACTGCCCGGCATCGAACTCGGCCGCCGGATCCTCACCAGTGACCAGGCGCTCGAACTCGACCGGGTGCCCACCAGCGCGACAGTGCTCGGTGGCGGTGTCATCGGCGTCGAGTTCGCGAGCCTCTGGCGCTCGTTCGGCGCCGAAGTCACGATCGTCGAGGCACTCCCGCGACTGATCGCCGCGGAGGACCCGTGGTCGTCGAAGCAGCTGGAGCGGGCTTACCGGAAACGCGGAATCGTCTGTAAGACAGACACAAAGATCGTTTCCGCGAAAGAAGCAGCCGATTCGGTCCGCGTCGAACTAGGCGACGGAACGATATCCGATACCGAACTACTGTTGGTCGCCGTCGGCCGCGGACCCCGCACGGGCGGTAACGGTTTCGAAGAAAACGGAATCAGCCTCGACAAGGGTTTTGTCGTTACCGACGAACGCCTCCGTACGTCCGTGGACGGTGTGTACGCGGTCGGCGACATCGTGCCCGGTCTTGCGTTGGCGCACCGAGGTTTCCAACAAGGGATCTTTGTGGCTGAACAGATCGCCGGGAAGGATCCGATACCGGTCGCCGAACACTTGATTCCTCGCGTGACGTACTCACATCCCGAAGTTGCATCAGTCGGACTCGGCGAAGAGGCGGCGCGCAAGCAGTACGGTGACGTCTCCACCGTCGTCTACGACCTGTCGGGTAACGGCAAGAGTCAGATCCTGCGAACCACCGGGGGAATCAAAGTGATTCGCAGCGGAACCAGAGGTCCCGTCGTCGGCGTCCACCTGGTAGGCGACCGGGTTGGTGAACTGATCGGTGAGGCGCAGTTGGCCGTCGCCTGGGAAGCACTTCCCGATGAAGTGGGGCGTTTCATCCACGCGCACCCCAGCCAGAACGAGGCGTTGGGCGAGGCCATGCTCGCACTCGCGGGAACACCACTGCACGCGCACAGCTGAACCATGACCAGAAGAGGATCTGCAATGAGCATCGACGACGAACTGCGCTGGGACGGTGAACTGACCGTCACCCGACATGATCGGGAGACCGGCACGACCTTTGTGATCCGAATCGACTCCACCCGTCTGGGACCGGCGTCGGGTGGCACGCGGGCGGCGCATTACCCCTCGATCGGTCACGCGCTGGCGGACGCCGGGAAGTTGGCCGGCGCAATGACTTTGAAGATGGCGGTCTCCGACCTGCCGATGGGTGGCGGGAAGTCGGTGATAGCACTGCCCGCACCGCGCAATCGGATCGACTCGGCGACTTGGTCTCGTATCCTCGACATTCACGCGGAGAACATCGACAAGCTCGAGGGAAACTACTGGACCGGTCCTGACGTCAACACCAACTCTTCCGACATGGATCAGCTCAGTCGCACCACCAAGTACGTCTTCGGGCGTTCGGTCGACAATGGTGGCGCCGGTTCCAGCGCGCACGCCACGGCTCTGGGCGTGTTCGAAGCGATGAAGGCCACGGCGCGTCGTCGTGGACTCGGAACACTCGACGGCCGAAAGGTGCTGGTTCAGGGGCTCGGCGCCGTCGGCGGAGATGTTGTGCGTCTCGCGGCGCAGGCTGGGGCACGCCTGCTTGTTGCCGATACGGACCCGCAGCGCCTCGAGGCGGCTTCTCTTGCGGGGCACACGATCGTTCCTGCGGACGAGGTACTTCGAACGTCGTGTGACCTCTTTGCTCCCTGTGCGATGGGAGGCATCATCGATTCCGCTGCTGCTGCGTCGATTCCGACTCTGGCCGTGGCGGGCGCAGCAAACAACATCTTGACCGATGCCGCTGCGGGCGAGGTTCTGCGGAGCCGCGGGGTTCTCTGTGCCCCTGATTTCGTCGCGAACGCAGGCGGAGCCTTTCACCTGGTGGGGCGAGAAGTCCTGGGGTGGAACGAAGACGATGTCGTCGAACGAACCCGAGGGATCGGTCGAACTCTGGACGAGGTGTATTCGTTGAGCGAGGAACGTGGCATCACTACCGAGGCCGCAGCGCTTCTGCTCGCCCGGACGCGGCTATCCCCCGCATCCACCACCGCCGCCGCCACATCCGCCACCCCCGCTGCAGCTGCCGCCTCCCCCGTCTGAACCGCCACCGTCCGAACCCCCGCTACTTCCGCTGCCGTCGGCACCGATTCCGGCGGCGGAGGCCAAGGCGGGATTGATCATCAGCATCGCCGAACCGGCGAAGAGAGCGGCGGACATCCCCGCCAAGCGTGGGCCGTAGGCGGAGAAGGCAGGCTTGTTGCGCGGGGACAGGTAGGCGTGTGCCGTGGTCAGTTCCGAACGTGCCGCACTGCCCGAGGTGGTGCGATCGAAGTTGAGCCCGAGCAGCGGGATGCTGAACCCGGTGACGAGTACGGCGAGAATCAGAAACTCGACGGGCTTGTCGTTGTGCAGTCCGAAAGCAACGCGGACGATACCCACGGCCACCAGGATCTTCAACGGAACTGTGGAGAGAAAGATTGAACGCCTGGTGCTGTCGGAGGTCAGGTATCCCCGGTCCGCCAAAGAGTTTCGTAGGCGAGCTGTTTCCACCGTCATGCGCTCGGCGAGTTGCCGCCGACGATGGGGTAGAGCCTGCTGGGCCAGGCGCTGGTACACGGTGAGGGTGTACCAGTCCAGGGTTTCGTCGCCAGGGCCCAACGGGCGCAGGACAGCGCCGTCGGTGGTGATCAGATCAGCGCTACGCAGGATTGCCAACGATGCTGCGATGGCGCGTGACTCGCCGGTGAGCATTCCGACTTCCGGAGGCGTCAGTTGCTCGGCGGAATACCCGTGCTCGGTTGAGTACCCGTGCCGGCGTGCCCGGATCATCAGACGCCACCCCAGAGTGAGAACCATGAGCGTGGCCGATACGGCTATGTAGCCGTAGAGGAAATCCTCGCTGGGGATCCCCCACGTGTCGGCTGCATGCGTGCTCATCCCCCACACCCCCCGCCGCCGCAACTGCTACCGCTGCCGCCACCGCCGTCCGAGCCGGACGATCCGGATGAGGAGCCACAACTGTAGTAGCTCGAACCCCCGCCGCCCGGGCTGTACGCGGCGCCCGCAGCCACTGCTCCCGCCAGCGCGGGATCGATCAGAACCAGAGCTCCCGAACCGAAGAGCGCCGCCGAGAGCCCGGCGAGCGAGGGACCGTAGCTCGTGTACGCGGGCCGCAGTTTCGGTGAGAGGTACGAGTTTTCGTGCTTGAGGCGTCGAAGCTCGCTGTCGCCCAAAGCTGTCCGACGACGCTTGATGCGGAGAAGTGGAATCATCAGCGCGAGAACGATGATGGTGAGGAGCAGAAACCCGACCGGCTTACCGCCGGCGATGCCGGCGACGAGACGGACTACGCCGAGACCAATTACCGCCAGGATCGGAACGGTCCGAAAGGCAGCAGTCAGCCCGTCCTGCGGGCGTTGCAAGTATCCCTCGTCGATCAGCGTCGTACGTAGTTGTGCGAGTGCGACGTTCAGCCGTCCCATCAGACGCACCTGCCGCAGCGGGACCTTTCCGTTGCCGAGCCGCTTGTGCACGGTACGGGTGAACCAGTCGAGACGACTCTTGTCCTCCGCAGTGAGTGCCAGCTTGGTCTTTCCTTCGGTGCTGATCAGTTCGGCGCTGCGCAGAATAGCCATCGACGCCAGCACCGCTTGGTAGTCACTGGTCAAGGCACCGATCTCGGGAGGAGTGAGCGGCCGACGGACCGAGTCGACGACCACGGGCGACCGGCGCGCAGTCATTCGGCTGTACAGCGAGAGTCCGATCGCGACGGCAGCCGCCACCAGGTACCACTGAAGGAAAGTCTGGCTGGGGATCCCCCACGTGTCGGCTGAGTAGTAGTTGTTCACCGCACTCACCCCCCACAGCTCACGGTGCTCGAGAAGGTCGAGCAACTGGACGGTGAAGACCCGCCGCCGCATCCGGGTGCCCAACCGCCGTCGCGGCCCGGACCGAAGAGTGCCGCGGCAATACCCGCCGACGTCGCCCCGTAGGTGGCAAACGACGGTTGGAAATTCGGTGTGAGGTAGGAGTATTCGTCCTTCAAGCGACTCAATTCGACCTGGCCGAAACGAGTGCGTCGGCTCAGGCGGAGAAGGGTTACGACAATCAGGGCGAGGCAGACGACAACGAGCGGAAGGTATCCCTCCGGGTTCTCGTTCACGACAGTGAATCCGGTCCTGATCGTGCCGACCACGGCGACGATAACGACCGGTACCACGGACAATCGCGTCAAAGTGTGTTCACGATTGCCGTTCAGGTAGCCGGCCTGCACCAGGTCGCTACGAAGCTCCAACAGGGGCAGCGGAAGTGTCGGCACGAGCCGGGAGGGCACGGCAGTTCCACCGGCGTCGTCGATCCGCTGGCGGACGATGCGGGTGAAGCGGTCATGCTGACCCTGGCCGGCAGAATATGCAGCACTCTCGAGTTCTGCCACGGCAGCGCGTACCGCACGCTCGTCGCTGGTCAGTACACCCATCTCCGGTGGTGTGAGTGTGCGCAATGCAGGTGTGGGCTTGCGCATGGCGACGCCTCTGATCACAAGTGCGATCACCACCGCTCCGGTGGCAGCGGCGACGTACCACCCGAGGAAAGCCTCGGTGGAAATTCCCCACGTATTCGTATGATCATGCATCGCACACCACCTCTCGATGAACTCCTGAGAACCAGTCCAGTCTCTTTGTCCGACAACTGATGTCAGTATCGGGCCAGTACCGGGAAAAGCGATATCCGGGTGGCCATCGTCATCATTCCGTTACCGGCGAACTGGGGATTTACCGGCCGGTAGGTCGAAGCACGATCTCCGTGGGGTGTGCGTCGGACGGTGTTTCGACGGCAGTGAGTACGGCACGCGCCACAGTGGAGGCCTTCAGGAAGCGTTCCGGGTCGTACTCGTCGCCCTCGCCGGCGACGATGTCGCGCTGCATGTCGGTGTCGATCCGACCGGGGTGAATGGAGGTGACCCGCAAGGACGGCTCTTCCAGGCGCAGTGCGTCTCCGAAAGCGCGCAGGGCGAACTTGCTGGCCGCGTACGAGCCCCAGCCGGCGTTGGCGCGCAGTCCGGCACCGGAATTGATCAGTACGACGTGGCCACCGGCTGCCCTGAGGGCAGGAAGGAGGACACGAGTGAGTTCGGCGACGGCGATGACGTTTGCCTCGAGGGTGCGTCGCCACTGATCGACCGAGGATTCCTCGATGGTTCCGATATCGGCCACGCCGGCGTTGTGTACCAGCACGTCGAGCGTCGTGATGGACGAGGCGGCGACCGCGACGGCGTCGTAGTCCGTGAGGTCGAGGGGTAGGGGCGTCGATCCGGGTAGTTCCGCGCAGATCGGTTCGAGGGCCTGCGCGGATCGTGCACCGAGCAGCAGGTCGTGTGTCGGCGCCAGTTCGCGTGCGATGGCAGCTCCGAGGCCGCGACTGGAACCGGTGATCAAGGCAGTAGGACGCATGGTCCGAGCCTATCGAGTGTGAATTGTTCGGCTATACGAACTTGTGTATTTGTTTACCCACATATTAGAGTTCGACCATGACGACTCGCGACGCGAAGAACTTCCGCCGCCTGGGAATTGCCGCCCTCGCCGCCCTGCTTCTCTCCAGCTGTTCTGCGGTGAATTCCGGCTCCGATGACGACCGCCCGGTGGTGCTCACCACGTTCACCGTGCTGTCGGACATCGCCCAGAACGTTGCCGGCGATCACCTTCGCGTCGAGTCGATCACCAAGGCGGGGGCGGAAATTCACGGCTACGAGCCGACGCCCGGAGACATTCGGCGGGCGAGCGAAGCCGATCTGATCCTCGACAACGGCATGAACCTCGAGGCGTGGTTCGCGAAATTCGTCAACGGTCTGGACGTGCCACACGTCGTGGTCAGCGACGGTGTCGAAGGCATTCCGATCGCCGGTGACGCGTATGCGGGCAAGCCCAATCCGCATGCATGGATGTCTCCGTTGAATACGCAGATCTACGTCGACAACATGGTGAATGCTTTCAGCGACCTCGACCCGGACAACGCCTCGGCATTTGCGGAGAACGGCGCGAAGTACAAGGCGGAACTGCAAGCAGTGCAGGACGGCCTGGTCAGTGGGCTGGCGGCATTGCCCGCAGGTCAGCGCGCACTCGTCAGTTGCGAGGGTGCGTTCTCCTATCTGGCCAGGGACGCGGGACTCAGCGAGGCCTACATCTGGCCGGTCAATGCCGAGCAGCAGGCGACGCCGCAGCAGATCATCGCCGCGATCGACTTCGTCCGGGCCAATTCCGTTCCCGCGGTCTTCTGCGAGTCGACGGTCTCGGATGCCCCCATGCAGCAGGTTGTCGGGGCGACCGGTGCGAAATTCGGTGGGACGCTGTACGTCGACTCGCTGTCCGAAGCCGACGGTCCCGTGCCCACCTACCTGGACATGATTCGCCACGACACCGACGTCATCCTCGGCGGTCTGACCGGCGGTAAATCATGAACGAAGCCATTCGCGTCGAAAACGTCAGCGTTCACTACGGCGAGGTCCACGCACTGGACCATGTCGATCTGACGTTGAATTCCGGAAGCGTCTGCGGATTGATCGGTATGAACGGTTCAGGAAAGTCGACCCTGTTCAAGGTGATCATGGGAATGATCAAGCCGGACAACGGTTCTGTGAGAATCGCCGGTCTCGACGCAGCCGCTGCGCGCAAGAGCGGGCGCGTCGGATACGTGCCGCAGAGTGAAGACGTCGACTGGACCTTCCCGATCAGTGTCCGTGACGTCGTGATGATGGGCAGGTACGGCCACCTCGGGTTCTTGCGACGTCCGCGGCGTGTAGATCGCGAGGCGGTGGCAGAGGCCCTCGAGCGAGTAGAACTCACCGAATTTGCGGATCGCCAGATCGGTCAGCTCTCGGGTGGTCAGAAGAAGCGCGCCTTCGTCGCACGCGGTATCGCACAGGACGCGTCGATACTCTTGCTGGACGAGCCGTTTGCCGGCGTCGACAAGCGTTCCGAGGCAACGATTTCGACGCTACTACGAGAGTTGGCTTCCGACGGCCGATCGATCTTGGTCTCGACTCACGACCTCCACGCCGTGCCGAAACTCTGCGACGAGGCGGTACTGCTCATGCGCAAGGTCCTGGTGCACGCCGACCCGGACACCGTGCTTCAACCGGAAAACCTCGCCCTGGCTTTCGGTCTCGACGTGATGGACAGGACCTGATCGATGAACCTCGTAGAACTGCTACTTGATCCTCTCCAGTACGGATTCATGGTGCGCGCGTTGGCCGTTGCGGTTGTGGCGGCGGTTGTCTGCGCGGTGCTCAGTTGTTGGTTGGTGCTCATCGGGTGGTCACTGATGGGTGATGCAGTGTCGCACGCTGTCCTGCCCGGTGTTGTCCTCGCCTACGTCGTCGGCGCTCCATTTGCCATCGGGGCCTTGATCTTCGGGCTGATCGCCGTCGCACTGATCGGACTGATCCGTAACACCAGCCGCGTCAAGGAAGACGCCGCGATCGGTATCGTCTTCACGACTCTCTTTGCGTTCGGTTTGGTTCTCATCTCGGTGACCCCCAGCCAGACCGATCTCAACCACATCATTTTCGGCAACCTGCTGGGGGTGAGCTCGTCCGATCTTCTGCAGGTCGCGATACTCGGCGCGTTGGCGTTGAGCATTCTGTTGATCAAGCGTCGCGATCTGACGTTGTTCGCCTTCGACCCGATCCATGCCAACGCGATAGGTCTTTCGCCTAAGCGTCTCGGATCGCTGCTACTCGGCGTCCTCGCACTCACGTCCGTTGTGGCGCTGCAAGCTGTCGGAGTCGTGCTGGTGGTGGCGATGCTGATCATCCCCGGCGCGACGGCCTACCTTCTCACTGACAAGTTCTCGCGGATGCTGGTGATAGCTCCGGTGGTTTCCGCAATCTGCGCGATTACGGGTATCTACGTCAGCTACTACCTCGACACAGCTTCCGGGGGCATGGTTGTGATGACGCAGGGCATCCTATTCGCCCTGGTGTACCTGTTCAGCCCGTCGCAGGGGGTGATCGCGAAATGGACTTCGCAGCGGCGTAGGACCCGAGCGGAATACAGCGCCGCGGCTTGACGGGCGGTCTTGATCGTTCGTCCAGTTAACAATCCGCTACCAAATCGGGTAGGTTCGTACGGGCATTCGTCACCACAAACATTCCGGCCGCAACGATGCCGGCTGCAAGACAATCGGTGGTGACGCCTTGAACACCGATGGGCCCTTCGATGACGCTGTTCCGAGCACGACGCACGTGGCTGGTTCTCGGCGTCGTTGTTGCGGTCATCGTCCTCGCCGGATCCGGGCTGCTCAGCCCACGAACCTCGGTTCTGGTGGACGATGTCGCCCAGCTCGTCGGCGGCGCCACTGCGACTGCGGTCTGTTGGTGGACGTCGCGGCGCCATCACGGAGTCGAGCGTCGTTGGCGAACTCTGATGGCTCTCGGTATGGCCGGCTGGACCCTCGGAATGTTCTTCTGGGCGTTCTACCGCTCGGTTCTCCACGTACCACTTCCGTCGCCGTCGATCGCGGACATCGGTTTCTTCATGTTCCCGGTGTTTGCCGTACCGGCGCTTCTGTCGCTGGTACGTGAGTCTCCCCGGCGTGAGGCGATCGGCCCGATCCATCTCTGGCTCGTGCTGACGCTCGACGGTCTTGTCGTTGTCGGTGGATTGTTCATCCTCACGTGGACGACCGCCCTGGGCGCCGTCGTTCATACCGGTCCGACGGGATCTCTCGGGTTTCTTGTCGCGGTGATGTATCCGATCACCGACTTCGTTCTGATCGCGATGGTCTTGCTGATGGTCATCGGGCCGAAGGCCGTTGCCGAGATCCGCGAACCGCTGACGTTCCTCGGGTGCGGGTTGGTGATGCTCTCCCTTTCGGACAGTTTGTACGCGTACTTGGTCGCGATCGGCGCCGAGAGTATGCCGACCATCGCCGATGCCGGGTTCATCGCGGGGCCGCCTTTGATCGCCCTGGCGGCGCTGACGAAGCGAACCGAGCCTCGGAACCGCGACGCGCCACAGCAGTGGCGAAGTGATCGGACTCAGTTGCTGCTGCCGTATCTGTTGATCGCGGTGATCGCGACGATCGTGACTGTTCAGGCACTGATCGTCGGCAACCTCGATGCCGTGGTCGTGATACTCGGCGTCGGCGTGCTGGTTCTCGCGCTGGTGCGCCAGATACTCACGCTCCTCGAGAACGACGCGCTCCTCCAACAGATCTCCGCTGCGCAGGACGAGCTCCGGTACCGAGCGCATCACGACCCACTCACCGAGCTCGCCAACCGGGCCGCATTCGACGAACACTTCGCGAGCGCCATCGAGAACTACCGCCTCACGAACTCCGATTGGGTGCTGATGCTTGTCGATCTGGACGACTTCAAACAGGTCAACGATCGTTACGGGCACCCGGCCGGTGACCGGTTGCTGGTTGCCCTCACGGCGCGTCTGCGCGAAGCGGTTCCCGAGAGTGCATTTGTCGCTCGATTCGGCGGCGACGAATTCACGGTGCTTCTGCAGGGCCCGATCGACGACGCCGTCGTCGTAGCCCGCCGGATCGTCGACGCGCTCAGTTCTGATCAGACTGCAGACACATCGGTGTCGGTGGGTGCGAGCGTTGGTGTCGCGCAGTTCGAGTTGGCGGACGAGCCGCTGAGTGCACACGCTCTTCTCCGCCGAGCCGATGCGGCGATGTACGAGGCGAAGAGAAGCGGGAAGGGCGCCGTTGTCGTCTACTGCGATCGCCGCGAAGACTAGCGCCGTAAGAGTGCGAAGATCGTTGCCGGTGAACCCGATCCGGCCTTGTTGATCGCGCCACCGACAAGGATGCTCGCCCCGGTGGTTGGCAGGGCGGCAAGATTGTTCAAGTTCTCCAGGCTGATTCGATGCTTGTCGTACAGGAGCGTCGAGACGGGGTAGGTCTCGTCGTTTCCGAGGTCGGGACCGAAGGTGTCGGTTCCCAATGCTCCGCGGGTGCCCAAGCGTCCGGTGTCTATCAGCCACTGCGCCGCGTCCACCGAGAATCCGGGTTGGTGGGTGACACCCTCGGCATCGGCGTTGGCATATTCTTCGCTACCCCAGCGCGATTCCCAACCGGTCCAGAGAACTACGGCCGCTCCATCGGGGATCTTGCCGTTGCGCGTTTCCCACTCCTGAAGGTCCGCGACCGTGAGCGCATAGTCCGAATCGGCGGCAGCCTTGTCCCGGATGTCGATCTTCACTGCGGGAAGGAAGAGGTCGGCCGGATCGAGTTGGTCGGCTGTGAGTCCACCTTCCTGAAAGTGCGCGGGTGCGCCCCAATGTGTGCCCGTGTGTTCACCCTCCTTGACGTACTGGAGGTAGTAGCCGTCGTCTGCGATGGTTGCCGCTGTGTCGAGAGTGAACGCGGGATCGCCGGGAAAAATCGGCGTGGTCGCGGGGTCGTTCACGTGGGAGAGCGAAACGACTTGCAACAGCTCATCCAACGGGGTTGTTGCGTCTTGGCTGCTTCCGGAACTGCTACCCATGTCGATCACCTGAGGTCCCGCTACCAGCGCCAGGCCTGTGGCTGCGCGCTGAAGTAACTGTCGTCGTTTCATCGATCCCCCGCCAATTTGCCCGAATTGAGAGTGTTGCAATCACTTTCGCTCCTTGAACACTAGGACAGAACCTTAGGCTGCTGCGGACCATGACGACCACTCCACATCGCGGACGGCTATCACCTGTCCGTGCGGTCGGTGATCTACGTACTGCGGATACTTTGCGGCCAAAGCATCGATTGCGCTCTCGGACTCCTTGGTGCCGGGGCCGAGGACCTCCGCGCGTCCGTCGACGCGGACCCACCAGAGCGCGGACCAGTTGTCGTCGTAATGATCGACGAGCAGGCTCGCACGCCCCGTCTCGGTGATGTTCCGGAGCCTGCGAAGTGCGGTGGTGGTCTTCGGTTTGTGGTCGACGCAGGAATAGACGGTGTCGCCGACCAAAACGAATACCAGCGGCACGATGTGCGGAACGCCGGCCGCATCTGCCGTTGCCAGGTGAGCCACCCGCGCGGCTTCGAATCGTGCTCTCGGGTCGTCCATATTCACAGCGTAAGGGGATCAAGGCTTGCCGCGAGCCGCTGCTGACGGAACAGTGGTCTCATGGAACCGGATGAAGCGCTTCGGGAGATCGCCTACTGGCTCGAACGATCACGCGCTGAAACGCACCGCGTCAAGGCCTATCGCCGAGCTGCGGAGGTCTTTGCTGGATTGTCCGACGAGCAGAAGGAGTCTCGCCGGAAGGCCGACAGTTGGAAGGCTCTCACCGGCATCGGGCCCAAGACGGCAATGATCATCGCCCAGTCGTACGACGGCGTCCCCGAGTATCTCGAGGAACTGCGGGGGCAGGCCGAGCCCATCGGCGACGGCCCATTGCGCCAAGCCCTGCGCGGCGATCTCCACACACACTCCGACTGGTCCGACGGCGGAAGCCCCATCGAAGAGATGATGCGACGCGCAGCAGCACTCGGCCACGACTACTGCGCCCTCACCGATCATTCGCCTCGCCTCACTGTTGCCAACGGGCTGTCCGCGGAGCGCCTACGTTCTCAACTCGACGTGATAGCCGGGTTGAATGCCGAACTGGCTCCCTTCCGCATCCTCACGGGAATCGAGGTGGACATCCTCGAGGACGGTTCACTCGATCAGGATCCCGATCTACTCGACGAACTCGACATCGTGGTGGCGAGTGTGCACTCGAAGCTGCGGTCCGAGCGCGAGGCGATGACCCGCAGAATGCTTGCTGCAGTGCGAAATCCGCGTGTCGATATTCTCGGGCATTGCACTGGGCGTCTTGTCGAGGGTGCTCGCGGAACCCGGCCCGAGTCGCAGTTCGATGCGGAGGAAGTGTTCGAGGCCTGCCGAGAATCAGGGACCGCCGTCGAGATCAACTCCCGACCGGAGCGTCGTGACCCGCCTTCGCGTTTGATCGAGTTGGCCCGCGATCTCGATTGTCTTTTCTCCATCGATACCGACGCCCATGCCCCCGGTCAGCTGGCTTGGCAGGGCTACGGCTGTGACCGGGCCGAAAAGTGCGGCGTCGAAGCGGATCGGGTGATCAATACGTGGACCGCCGAAGATCTTTTGGAGTGGGCGGGCAATTGAGAGCATGCCGGAATGGGTCACCGAGGCGTTTGCTCGGTGACCTCCGGGTTCAGCGTCGTGTGGTGGAGCGACGGGGTTTCTGGTCGGGGTCGATGCCTGGCGGTGGGATGAACCAGGGCAGGTGATCAGCGCCTACCTGGATTTCCCATTGTCCGGTGAATCCGGGTTTTCGGTGCATCAGGGTGTGGTGGGTTCGGCAGAGCAGGACCAGGTTGTCCATGACGGTTGGTCCTCCTTTGGCCCAGTGTTTGATGTGGTGGGCGTCGGTCCAGGCGGGGACGCAGTCGCAGCCGGGGAAGGCGCATCCTTTGTCGCGGGCGATCAGGGCGGTGCGTTGTGCCGCGGTGACAAGCCTTTTGAGTGGGGTGACGTCGAGTGGGGCACCGTTTTCGTCGAGGAGGACGGCGCCGAGCATGCAGTCGCAGGCGATCATGCGGGTGCGGCCGACGCTCAGTGGTCCCATCCAGGGCATGTGGCCGACATCGAGATCTTGTTTGTCGAGATCCGGCATGCCAAGGTCCAGGGTGTCGAGGTCGTCACTGTCGGACGGGCCAGGTGTTGAGCCATCACCTGTTGTGGCACCGGCTGTCCCGGCGCATTCACGGTGGTAGGCCAGGTCTTTGGCGTTGATGTGCACGTTCAGGTGTGGGCGTTGGCCTCCGTCGATGCCGGTGGCAGCGTTGTCGAGGTAGCGCCGGATCAGCTCTGCCATGGCGTCTGCGTTGCGTGTGGCGGCGGGTCGTTTGTCGGGTGTGCCGTCCTTGGCGGGGGTGGGCATGGAGAGGCTGGAGAGGGCGGAGAGAAGCATCTCGCCGGTCACTCCGTCGAAATCGCCTCGGACGGAGACTCTTCCGTTGAGGGTTGGGGAGATGCGCAGTTCGTTGCGATCGGTGTCTTCGCTTGGTGGTATGTCGTCGGATTCGAACATGTGCTCGAGGACGCTGATGGCGTAGCGCAGTTTGACGGTGGTTGCTTCGGTTCCGGATGCTGCGGCGAGGAGTGTGTCGCGGCAGTACGGTAGCGCGGCGTCGGGCATTGTTTTGGGTGGGGATTCGCAGAACGCCACGATCAGTGCTGCGTGCTCGAAAGTGAGTTCGCCGGAGTCGAATTGGTCTTCGATCTCGGGGAATGACCGTAGGGCTTTGCCTAGGGTTGCGATTCTTCTGCCGGTGGAGATTTGCAGCATGGTGTGGTTCGCGAGCCATTGTCCGGTGCCGCGGTAGCAGAGTACTTGTTCGTCCGGGTTCAACGTCAGGGTGTCGACGGCGGCCACTCGAATGGCTTCCAGGCGAAGGATTTCCGCTGACGCGGTGATGGCGATCTCGCGGACGTTGCTGGGGTGCAGCCGCCACAATCGTCCGCGCACACCCACAGCGGAGCTGTTGACCACGGCAGTGACAGCGTCGTCGGTGATGTCGATCGTCATGCGAACCCCCCCGTTCCATCTCCCATCGTACTCGAACATACTTTCGAGTCAAGGGTTTTTTGGGGGAAGGTGAGGCTGAGCCTGCCGTCGCGATTCTGTTGTTCGAGAGGAGATTCCGCCTCTAGAGCATCAGCGCCGGATCTGTGGTCAGTTCGATGTTGAGCCATGGTTCGTAGGGGAGATCGGCGAGGCTGTTGGCGAACGAGCGTCGAACTGCGTCTTCACCGTCGATGTCCCAGCTGTGTGGCGCGACCATGAACGTCGCTTCGATATACAGCTTGCGACCCACCTTGCTCATGGTGAGAGTCGGTTCGTCCAAACCGAATTCGTCGCGGACGGCGGTGATGGCTTCGTGCACGCGGGCCTGAACGATTTCGCCGGGAGCACCTTCGAGGAGTTCGATCAGTGCGGTTCGCAGAAGTGCGTACGGTTGCGGGACCAACATCGCGCAGCCGAGGAGGACCAAGACGGAGTCGACATATCGGTCGGCGTCGGAGAAATCGGTGCGGCCCAGGATCATTGCGACGACAGCACCGACTGCGACCAGCGCGCTGAAGGCAGCCGACGCTCCCCATTGCCTGGCTTCGGCGACGAGCAGATCAGATGTGCGGTCGACTTGTCCGACGTAGCGCCAGATGATGATCGACACCACTGCGCTGACAGCGCCGTATGCCACCAGCGACCCCGCGGTGACGTCGGCCCCGCCCGCGAGGATGACACGAACTGCCTCGACTGCGGCGTAGGCGAGCGTCGCCAGTAGCGCCATGCCCTGGACAGCGATGACTACCGGGATCAATGCCTCCTTACCGAAGGGGAAGCGTGCGGTGGGGCCCGAGTCGGCTATCCGCGAGACCCGCAGCGACAGCGCCGTCAACACCATTCCGATGAGGGCGTACACACCGTCGAGCAGGATCACCTGGGACTGCGAGATCCAGCCCCAGAATGCGGCGAGCACAGCCAACGCCGTTGCGACCACGAGGGAGTACCGCAGGGCCTTGCGTTCGCGGGTAGCGCTGTCTTCCTTGGTGCCCATGAAATCCAAACCGCCTGTCCGTTTCGATATTCCTTCACGTAGGAATACCAGCAACGACGCGCAGGCACGGCATCAGTGGACCAATTGTGCTGCCAGATCCAGAAAGTCCTCGGCGTTGATGTCGAACTCGTCGGAGAATGACACATCGGGATTGCCCCTGGCTCCGAATTCGAGTGGTCGGGCTATGAAGGCTGTGCGGAACCCGAGAGCTTTGGCCGCCCGGATGTCATATTTGTGGCTGGCAACCATCATGATCTCGGCCGGGTCGAACCCGAGGTATCGAGCAGCCAGGTGGTAGATCTTCGGATCTGGTTTGAAGACACCGGCCATTTCGGCGGTGAAGACGGCATGCCATGGCAGATTTCCGTGCCGGGAGATGCTGACTGCGGCATTCACATCGGCGTTGGACAAGGCAGCGATTGTGTACTGCTGGCGCAGGGTTGTCAGGCCGGCGACGGTGTCCGGCCACGGGTCCAGGAATTTCCAGGCGGTGGTGAGTTCTTCCTGTTCGGCATCGGAAAGTTCGATGCTCTCGCGGGCCAACAGCTTGCGCAGAGCCTCGCGGTACACCGAATGTACTGTCACCCATTCGCCTGTGGCGTCGCCGGCCTCGGAGGTGTTCGCGAAGTACTCAGCGCGCCAGAGATTGACGAATCTTGGCCAGTCGACGTCGGCGTCGGTGATCCGACGGGCCTCTCGGCACAGGGTGCTGTGAAAATCGGTCGCTGTGCCCTGGACGTCGAACAGCAGTGCTTTGATCTTCTCGCGCACAAGCCCTCCACTTCGAGATCGCCTGACGGTGTTGCCACATTATCGCGGTTACGGCGCCCGATTCGTGCTCGATGAGCGCAAAGGCGCCGCGCGTCGCAAAATAGACATCTATGGCCGACCGCGGATTTACCCCGACTCAGCTCGCCGCCCGAGCTGCCTACCTGCTGCGCGGAAACGACCTGGGCACGATGACCAGCGCTGCCCCGAAGCTGTATCCCCACATGTGGAGCTGGGACGCCGCGTTCGTCGCGGTAGGTTTGGCGCCGCTCAGCGTCGAACGGGCGGTAGTAGAGCTCGATACCTTGCTCTCGGCTCAGTGGAAGAACGGAATGATTCCGCACATCGTGTTCGCGAACGGTGTCGACGGCTACTTCCCCGGCCCGACGCGGTGGGATGTCAATGCGTTGGCAGCGCATGCTCCTTTGGGTACAGCTACATCGGGAATCACCCAACCCCCCGTTCACGCGATTGCGGTGCAGCGGATTCTCGATCATTCGCGTCGGCACGGACGTACGACGCGTGCGGTCGCGGAAGAGTTCCTCGACCGGCGCTGGAGCGATCTGGTTCGGTGGCACCGCTGGTTGGCGGAGGCCCGCGATCTCGACGGCAACGGCCGCATCGCGCTCTATCACGGGTGGGAATCGGGGATGGACAATTCTCCGCGATGGGATCTGGCGTACGCGAATGTTGTTGCGGGACAAGTGCCTGCGTATCAGCGCGCTGATCTCGCTGTGGTGACCGACTTGTCTCAGCGACCCACGGATCACGAATACGACCGCTACCTTTGGCTTCTCGAAGAGATGAAGGCCGTGAGGTACGAGGATTCTCAACTCGCCACTGCCATGAGTTTTGCCGTGGAGGACGTGTTTGTCAGTGCGGTTTTCTCGATGGCATGTGACGTTTTGGCAACTATCGGTGAGGAGCATTCGCGACCAAACTCCGACGTCCGTGATCTGCGCGGTTGGGCAGATCGATTCCGGCAGGGCGTAATTGCCACCACCGATGAACGATCGGGTGCAGCAAAGGATTTCGATCTTCGCACCGGACGATGGGTTCATACCGAGACCATCGCGATGTTTGCGCCGTTGCTGTGCGGCGGCCTGAGCCGCGATGCCGAGCGCGCTCTGTTGCGTACTTTCGAGGGGCCCAAATTCTGTGGTCACCCGGACATGCGATTTGCCGTCCCACCGTCGACGTCTCCGGTTTCCGGCGATTTCCGTCCTCGGGAGTATTGGCGTGGCCCAGTGTGGCCGGTGATCACGTGGTTGTTCTCGTGGGCGTTCGCGCGTCGGGGGTGGGCCGAGCGATCGCACGTCTTGCGTTCGGAGGGGTTGCGGCAGGCCAGTGACGGCAGCTTTGCCGAGTACTACGAGCCTTTCACCGGTGAGCCGCTGGGCAGTATGCAACAGTCGTGGACCGCGGCGGCCGTTCTCGATTGGCTCGGTTGAGTGAACATTCCCTGAATTAGCGGACAAAACGGACTAGTCGACCTTACTCTCGGGAAATGGTCGAGCGACGGATCGTCAGGACACTGGGCAAGCTCACCCCGATCGCGATGGCAGCTGCCATCGCGATCACGGCACCTGGCCTCGCCGCTGCCGACGCTCCCCGCGGCCCGGACGTCTCGTCGTGGCAGCACGTGGACGGAACCGGAATCGACTGGTTCCAGGTCAAGGCGTCAGGGCACGAGTTCGCGATGGTCAAGGCCACTGAGTCGCTCAACTACGTCAATCCGTACTTCATCCAGGATTGCCTGGTCATGCGGGCTGCCGGCGTCTCGCGCGGGGCCTACCACTACGCAGATGTTCGCCAGTCCCCCGAAGCCCAGGCTGCCTTCTATTCGGCGATCGTCCTGGGTATCAACGGACCTGGTGACCTCCCGCCCGTTCTGGATCTAGAGGATGCGAAGGGACTTCCCGCCGGTCAGGTCATCGACTGGACTCATCGCTACCTGAATACAGTCCAGGCACTCACCGGGCGGCAGCCCATCATTTACACGTATCCCAACTTCTGGCGCACTCAGATGGCCAACACCACCGAGTTCAACCACTACCCGCTGTGGATCGCCGATTACAACGGGCAGAACGCTCCGGGCCCGCTGCCCGGCGGTTGGTCCAACTGGACCTTCTGGCAGTACACCAGCACCGGACGCATCCCCGGGATCACCGGAAACACCGATATCAACGTTTACAGCGGGGCGCAGGGCGATTTCGATCGCTACGCCAACAGTGTGGGGTTCGGCAGCAGCTAGTTTGCGGCGGGGGCCCTTGGCTCCGTGGTGCCCGGTTCGGGCCCTTTCGCCCTCGATGCATTTGCCTCGAGGCACGCGGAAGGGCCCTTTTTGGCACTCTTGTGACGCTTGGCTGGTTAGTCCGGTTGTTGCTCGTCAGTTACGAGAATTCTGCCGAGTGGTAGCCACGGTCGCTGAACTTTCGACTAGCTGAGCAGGATCAGAAAATAGCTATGGCAGAAAATGAGCAGGACTGCTCCAACCGAAAAGCTACAAAACGGACTTGAAGTTGGGTCTGGATCGAAGGCGCCGACCCGGTTTCGGTCGAAGATGGCGCCTCGCAACCCAATTATCGGAGCGCCGGAGTGCTTCGTTACCGGCAGCCGTCGCCGGGTGCGGTCTGGACCAATTCGATAAATTTCTACGTGCTTGCACGGGCGATTGGACTCCATTCAGTACGGAGTTTCCGCTCATGGTTCGAGGCGCTGTGGCGCATCCAACAGGCCTTATCCATATTGGGCAGTTGTCCAGATTCCTTGTCGCCCTCGAAGTTGGTCGTCACCCGATCTGGTCAGCGGAAACGCCGAATGCCATCGCGTTCGGAGCGGTGCCGTACTCCGAGGGCTGAATTGTCCGCTTGAACAACGCTGCTCCTCGAAGCTTGTCCGATCTACGAACAAAAACGTCGATCGGTCTGCTTTGTCTGACTTTCGATGGGCAAGCTCCCGGTTATCTGTTATCTTGATCGAGATAACTGGAAGGTTGCTCTCGATTTGCACGGATTTCGAGGGCCAAGGTCCTGTTCAGGGCGGCTCTTCCAACACGCAGGTGTTTCCCAAGAGGAGCTCGAATGACAGGACCGGCAACAGCGTCCGGTGTGAGGTCGATCAGCCGAAAACAGGCGGATCGACCCGAACCAACCGATCAATCGGGAGTTCGCGCCAGCGCTCTCGCATCTCCGTCCACCGAACATCGATCAGGCACATCCTGGGGAGTAAGAAATGCCTAACGACATACCGCCGACAAGGTCGGCCCTATTCACCGCAGGGCTCCCGCCCTGGGTGCGAGCGTGGACGGTGGTGTGGACCGCCATCGCGATGATTCTCGGCCTCTCCGGCGCGACGGCAGTAGCTGCGTCAGCGCAGCCGGCCGCAACGCTCGGCGGTCCCGTTCAGGCTCAGACGCCGGCTCGCGCTGCTGTCCTGCCGGACGAGCAACCGCCCACGGGCTGTGCGTTCAGTGCGCCCAACACCGGCAATCTCTCGCAGAACATCTGCTGGATCGATATGTCGACGTTCAACCAGGCTGCCGCAACCTCAGCAGCGGGACAGCCGATGACAGTCAAGCTGACGGATATCTACTCCATCAGCTTCAATGCCAAGCTGGTCAACTCGATCGACGGATCCACGACAAAGCCGCACACGGGTGTAGCTGCGTACCCGCTTCCGGCGTTACAGGGCCTTTCCGCGCTCGGCGACGTCGCATACAGTGGATTGCCGTCTGCGGTCAAACCTGCTTTGTACCAAACGGTTCCAACAATGAGTGGGGGTAATCGGGTCCAGTCGGGCGGAACCGTCAAGCTCGACAATATTGTCATGAATGGGCCGAACGGCGCTGTTAACAACTACGGACTTGTTGTCGCGGATGCCGAATCGACGGACCCTGTTGCCGCAAACAACAAAGAATTCCTGTCGTTCCAGTCGGACAAGAACTTCCGCCTGATCGATCGCACCATGGGTGTGAACACTCCAGGTTGGCCGCCGATTCGGGCGTGCAACGGCACTGTCGGTGGAGCCGATGGTCTCACCGGGCTGGGGACGACTTCGGTTCGATGCAACTCGTGGTGGGACAACGACCTCAGTAAGAATTACTCACCTGGAACGGTAGTACTGGCGGCGACAGCGCCGACTTCCTTCGCCGGCACTTTCGGAAACACCACAGCTGACACGTCTCGGCAGGGTGTTGCGTTCGGCATTTTGCTGCCGAGGGTCAAGATCGACAAGGAACTCACCCGGGTCAGCCCCGGCGATGACTTCACCATCGGAACAAGCACCGGTACTTTCGCCGATGCAAATGCCGCGAGCGGACAGGTGCTCAAGAGCACCGATACGGGGGCTACAGCAACCACCGCTTCCACCGGTTGGAGGATGCTCCTCGCTGACACGACGCCTACCCCCGTCACGTTCTGGGAGAAGCCCACTACTTCGGCGACCAAGACCGCGAACTACGCGACGAAGTGGGACTGCCAGGTCAATGGTGTGGCCAAGAATCTTCAAGCTGGTGGAGTTGCGCAGACAGCATTGGCACCTGGTGACAACGCGTACTGCAAGATCATCAACACCCCGGTTCTTGTGAAGAAGTCGTCGTCACCACCTACCGGTGAGACGGTCAATATCGGCCAAACAATCACCTACACTCTGAATTTCGAGAATCCCGGCACTGCGCCGGCAACGATCGACTACACGGACTTCCTCGCCGACGTCATTGATGACGGAACGGTTGCGGTCGGTGCTGCTACAGGCGGACTCACCGCTGCATTGGATGGCGCCGACAAAATCAAAGTCGGCGGCACATTGCCAGCCGGCGGCAAAGGGACAGTCACATACACCGTCACGGTCAAAGACGGTGGTAACAAAGTCCTGAACAACTACCTCGTTCCGGGTACAACAACTCCTCCCGCAACATGTGATCCTGCAACCAATCTCTGCACGACGCATCCCATGCCCGGGTTCACAGTCGCGAAGACCGCTGTGCCCGCGACAGGTTCGACGGTTCAGGCCGGCGATACCATTACATACACGGTCACCGGTGCTAACACCGGCAAGACGGCCCTGACTCCCGCGACGATCAAAGACGATCTGAGTGCGGTTCTCAACAATGCTGCTGTCGTTCCGGGTTCGCTGAAGGCGACCGTCGACGGCGCTCCTGCGACTGCTCCGACTTTGTCGGGCAGCACTTTGTCGTGGTCCGCCGATCTCCAGGCCGGTAAGTCTGTTGTTCTGACCTATCAGGTGAAGGTCAACGACGGCGTTGCCGCGGGCACGGTTCTGAACAACAAGGTCACGGGTATCGCGAAGCCGCCGACCGGTCCGGAGATCACTCCTCCTACGGTGGAGACGAATCACTCGGTTCCCGGCTTCAAATTGGAGAAGACTGCTGATCCGATTTCCGGTTCGACGGTTCAGGCCGGCGAGTCGATCAAGTACACCGTCACCGGAACCAACACCGGTAAGACGAAGCTCGATCCGGTAAAGATCAACGATGATCTGGGTGCGGTTCTCAATAACGCCGCTGTCGTTCCCGGTTCGCTGAAGGCGACCGTCGACGGTGCTCCTGCCGCTGATCCGACTCTGTCGGGCACCACCCTTTCGTGGACTGGTTTTCTCGAAGCCGGTAAGTCCGTCGTTCTCACCTATGAGGTGAAGGTCAACGACGGCGTTGCCGCGGGCACAGTCTTGAACAACAAGGTCACCGGTACTGCGAAGCCGCCGACCGGTCCGGAGATCACTCCTCCTTCGGTGGAGACGAATCACTCGGTTCCGGGGTTCACGGTCGCGAAGACTGCGGATCCAGCGCCGGGTACGGGCGTCAATGCTGGTCAGACGATCACGTACACGGTGACGGGTGCGAACACAGGTAAGACGACGCTCAATCCGGTTGTGTTGACCGATGATCTGTCGAAGGTTCTCGACAACGCGACGCTCGTGGACGGTTCGCTGAAGGCGACGGTCGATGGTGCTCCTGCCGCTGTTCCGACTCTGTCGGGTACGACGTTGAGTTGGACGGGTGCACTCGAAGCGGGTAAGTCGGTTGTTCTGACCTACCAGGTGAAGATCAACGACGGTGTTGCCGGCGGCGTTCTGATCAACAACAAGGTCACGGGTACTGCGAAGCCGCCGACCGGTCCGGAGATCACTCCTCCGCCGGTCACGACCGAACACCCGGTGGTCTCTCCGAAGATTGCTGTGGTGAAGTCTTCTGATCCGGTGTCGGGTTCGAATGTTGTTGCCGGTCAGGACATCAAGTACACGCTCACGTTTACGAACACCGGTAACGGTGCGGGTGAGGTCGCGTACTTCGACGATCTGCGTCAGGTTGTGGACAAGGGTGCATTGAGTGGTTTGACTGCTGATGCTCCGTTGGCTGCTGCGATGGTCGGCAGCGATGGTTTCTCGGTGACGGGGACCTTGGCGGCCGGCGAAACGAAGACGGTGACGTATTCGGTGAAGGTCAATGCCGATGTGGTCGGTGGGGTGTTCGTGAACAACTTCGTTGTTCCGGGGACGACTCCTCCGGTTGATCCTCCGGAGGTGTGTGATCCGGCGACTCAGCTGTGCACGACGCATCCGGTGGTCTCTCCGAAGATTGCTGTGGTGAAGTCTTCTGATCCGGTGTCGGGTTCGAATGTTGTTGCCGGTCAGGACATCAAGTACACGCTCACGTTTACGAACACCGGTAACGGTGCGGGTGAGGTCGCGTACTTCGACGATCTGCGTCAGGTTGTGGACAAGGGTGCATTGAGTGGTTTGACTGCTGATGCTCCGTTGGCTGCTGCGATGGTCGGCAGCGATGGTTTCTCGGTGACGGGGACCTTGGCGGCCGGCGAAACGAAGACGGTGACGTATTCGGTGAAGGTCAATGCCGATGTGGTCGGTGGGGTGTTCGTGAACAACTTCGTTGTTCCGGGGACGACTCCTCCGGTTGATCCTCCGGAGGTGTGTGATCCGGCGACTCAGCTGTGCACGACGCATCCGGTTCAGATTCCGGGGTTCACGGTCGCGAAGACTGCGGATCCGGCCTCGGGTACCAATGTCGCTGCTGGTCAGACGATCACGTACACGGTGACGGGTGCGAACACGGGTAACACGACTCTTGATCCGGTGGTGTTGACCGATGATCTGTCGAAGGTTCTCGACAATGCGGCGTTGGTGGACGGTTCGCTCAAGGCGACTGTCGACGGTGTCGACGCGACTGCTCCGACCCTGTCGGGTACGACGTTGAGTTGGACGGGTGCACTCGAGGCGGGTAAGTCGGTTGTTCTGACCTATCAGGTGAAGATCAACGACGGTGTTGCCGGCGGCGTTCTGGTCAACAACAAGGTCACCGGTACTGCGAAGCCGCCGACCGGTCCGGAGATCACTCCTCCGCCGGTGACGACCGAGCATCCGGTGGTGTCTCCGAAGATCGCTGTGGTGAAGTCCTCTGATCCGGTGTCGGGTTCGAATGTTGTTGCCGGTCAGGACATCAAGTACACGCTCACGTTCTCGAACACCGGTAACGGTGCGGGTGAGGTCGCGCACTTCGACGATCTGCGTGGTCTGCTCGACGATGCTGATCTGGTTGCGGGCAGCTTGAGTGCTGATGCTCCGTTGACTGCTGCGATGGTCGGCACGGATGGTTTCTCGGTGACGGGGACCTTGGCGGCCGGCGAGAGCAAGACGGTGACGTACACCGTCACGGTCAAGGCTGATGCCGATCGCGTTGCGGCGAATGCCGACAACACGGTGCTCAACTTCGTTGTTCCGGGTACGACTCCTCCGGTTGATCCTCCGGAGGTGTGTGATCCGGCGACTCAGCTGTGCACGACGCATCCGGTTCAGGTTCCGGGGTTCACGGTCGCGAAGACTGCGGATCCGGCCTCGGGTACCAATGTTGCTGCTGGTCAGACGATCACGTACACGGTGACCGGTGCGAACACGGGTAACACGACCCTTGATCCGGTGGTGTTGACCGATGATCTGTCGAAGGTTCTCGACAACGCCGCGTTGGTGGACGGTTCGCTCAAGGCAACTGTCGACGGTGTCGACGCGACTGCTCCGACCATCGAGGGCACCACGCTCTCGTGGACTGGTGCACTCGAGGCCGGTAAGTCGGTTGTTCTCACCTATCAGGTGAAGATCAACGACGGTGTTGCCGGCGGCGTTCTGATCAACAACAAGGTCACCGGTACTGCGAAGCCGCCGATCGGTCCGGAGATCACTCCTCCGCCGGTGACGACCGAGCACCCGGTGAAGGTTCCGGGGTTCACGGTCGCGAAGACTGCGGATCCGGCCTCGGGTACCAATGTTGCTGCTGGTCAGACGATCACGTACACGGTGACCGGTGCGAACACGGGTAACACGACCCTTGATCCGGTGGTGTTGACCGATGATCTGTCGAAGGTTCTCGACAACGCGGCGTTGGTGGACGGTTCGCTCAAGGCAACTGTCGACGGTGTCGACGCGACTGCGCCGACCCTCGAGGGCACCACGCTCTCCTGGACGGGTGCACTCGAGGCCGGTAAGTCGGTTGTTCTGACCTATCAGGTGAAGATCAACGACGGTGTTGCCGGCGGCGTTCTGATCAACAACAAGGTCACCGGTACTGCGAAGCCGCCGACCGGTCCGGAGATCACTCCTCCGCCGGTCACGACCGAACACCCGGTTGATGGCACTCCCGCAATCGAGGTACTGAAGTCCTCTGACCCGTCCACCACGAACCGTGTGGTTGGCGGCCAGGAGATCACGTACACGCTCACGTTCAAGAATGTGGGCACCGCGGATGGTGAGATCAGCTTCTACGACGATCTGACCGATGTTCTCGACGATGCAGTAATGACGAAGAATCCGGCTACTACTTCCACGCTGGTTGTTTCGGGTGTCGTCGACAACGTCTTCACGGTCACCGGAAAGCTGGCCAAGGGTGAGAGCGCGACGGTGACGTACACCGTCAAGGTCAATCCTGAGATCGGAACGTTGTCAGGTCCCGGATTCACTCCGGGCGTCCTGAACAACTACCTGGTGGTTGGTGGCGAGAACCCGCCGGTGGACTGTGTCCCGGGCGACGCTCTCTGCACCGAACACCCGGTGGACCCGCCGGAGACCACCACCACGGTGCCTCCGACGACCACCACCACGACGCCGCCGGTCACGACGGAGCCCTGTGTTCCTCCGACGACGACCACGCGGATGGTTCCGACCACAACGGTTGCGACGACGACGGCTAGCGCGACCACTGCCGGTGACGCTGATGTGACCGGTACGGAGGAATCCACCACCACGGAGGAGGCCACCACAGAGGAGACCACGACAGAAGAAGTTGTCGCGGAGGAGATTGTGGATCCGTGTGGCGTGACGACAACGACGCCGCCGACGACAACGCCGCCGGTCACGACAGTTCCGCCGACCACGACGGTTCCGAACACGACGGTGCCGGTTACACCGACGATCATCATTCCCCCGATCGTCGTTGTGCCTCCGATCGTCGTACCGCCGACGGTTCCGGGTCAGCCGGTTCCGAGCACGGTTCCGGGACAGCCGAAGCCGCCGACAGCAAACCCGGGTCAGCCGGGTCAGCCGAAGCCGCCGACGTCTGCTCCTCAGGGTGGAACGATCAACTCGGGTGGTGGCGCTGGTGAGAGTGGCGTGAACACCGGGTTGCTCGCGGCAGGCGGTTTGGTTCTGCTGCTGGCGCTGGGAACGGGTGTTGTTCTCCTGACGCGTAAGCGTCGCGAGGATGGTGACAACTGATTCTCTTGAGAATCTGAGGTAAACGACGTGGGGCAGATCGCAGATTATGCGATCTGCCCCACAGTCGTTTTCGTGTGTGTTACGAGCCGAGCCGAGATCCGTCCTTCTTCCAGGCTGCAACTACCGACGGGCGAGGCTGGGAGGAGCCACCGTCGGGCCAATGGGATGCGGGGCTTTCGATGGTGGCGTCGTCGGTCTCGCCGGGGTGCTGGACGCAGACGATGACGCGCTTCTCGTCCACGATGGGGCCGCAGGTTTCGGCGCCGACGGGAACGGTGAGGAACTGCTTTGTTTCACCGCGGTTTTCGCCTTCGAGGACAACGCTGAACAGTCCGTCGTTGGACTTGAGTGCGTTGCCGTCGGTGGAGATCCACAGGTTGCCGTGCGGGTCGAAGGCAAGGTTGTCCGGGCATGAGATGGGGCTGACCTTGCTCTTGTCGAACCCGCCGAAGTAAGTATCGGCTGTGGCCGGATCTCCGCAGACGAGAAGAAGATTCCAGCCGAAGGTGGTGCCGGCGTGGTCATCGGTGATTTCGAGGACCTGGCCGTTCTTGTTGTTGTTCCTCGGGTTCGCCTCGTCGGCCACGGCGCCACCGTCGACTCCGCGCTTGGTGTTGTTGGTCAGTGCGACGTAAACCTTGCCGCTCTTCGGGTTTGCCTCGAAGTCCTCGGGGCGGTCCATCTTCGTTGCCCCGACCTTGTCACCGGCCTGGCGGGTGAAGACGGCGACCTCTTCGGCGCTCATACCGTCTACCAGCGATTCGCCCTTGCCGTCTTCGCCGGTGCGCAGGATGGCTACCCACTCGCCGGTTCCGTCGAACGTGCCGTCCGACGGGAGCTTGCCGGTTCCGTCGATCTCGCCGGCGGAGTTTCCGCTGAGCTTTGCAACGTACAGTGTTCCGGCGTCGAGCAGAGTCATGTTGTGGCGCATGGCTGCCTGACTCTTGCCGTCCTGCATCTTTCGGCTCGAGACGAACTTGTACATGTAGTCGAAGCGCTCGTCGTCACCGCTGTATGCAACGACGGTGCCGTCCGACGTGATGTAAATGGTGGCGGCTTCGTGCTTGAAACGTCCGAGCGCTGTGTGCTTGATCGGAGTCGACGACGGATCCCAGGGATCGATCTCGACGACGTATCCGAATCGGTTGACCTCGTTGGGTTCTGCGACCAGATCGAACCGCTTGTCGAAGCGTTCCCACTTGCGCTCGGAAGCGGCTCCGGCCAGACCGTAGCGCTTCAGCCGTGCTGCCACCGTGGGATCGGTGACACCCTCGGCATTCGCGAAGTACTGGTTGAAGTTCTCTTCGCCGGAAAGCACTGTGCCCCAAGGTGTGACGCCGCCAGCGCAATTGTTGAGGGTGCCGAGCACTTTGGTTCCCGTGGGATCGGCACTCGTCTTGAGGAAGTCGCTACCTGCAGCGGGGCCGGTCACGACAAACTCCGTGGTTCCGGTGATGCGGCGGTTGTTCGATCCGATCTCCGGTACCAGCTTGCCGTTGTCGGATTCGCCCTTGACCTGGACGACCGACAGTCCGTGGCTGGCCAGGCCGATCTTGAACTGCTCCTCGGTCGGGTTCTCCGCATCGTAGCCGCGGAACATCGCCGGCTCGGTGGAGTATTCGTGATTGACCACGAGGAGGTAGGTGTTGGGCTGCCCGTCGACCGGGAGCAATCCGGCGAAGTCGTTGTTGAATCCGAACTGCAGTTCCTGTGCTGCCGCAGTCTGCTTGTCGAAGTCGAATGCCGGGGCTCCGGCGAGAACGGCGTCACCCCAACGGATGACGACGGCCTGATCGTATCCGTCAGGGACCGTGACCTTGTCTTCCTTGTTGGGCGCGACGGCGTCGAAGTTCGTCCCCGCTGGTGTGGTTCCGCCGCTGCTGCCGCTCGCTGATCCGGTTCCCGGTTCGGCACTTGCGGATTCGTCCGAACACGCGACGAGGGCGCTGCCCGCTCCCACCGCGAGCACTGCCATGCCGCTGCCCCGGAGCATGCCGCGACGAGTCAGTGCCGTGCGTGCGATATCGCGGAAGTATTCGCCGCCCGAGGTGTTGGGGACCTCATGAGAGCACGCGTTTCCGCACTTGTACTGGCAGGTGATCGACGCGCGTGCAGACACGCCGTCGTGTTTGACGAACAAGGCCAAAGGCTTGATAGCCACCGTGAACTCCCGAGATTCGATGTACGGACTTCGGGAACCGTAGAAGCTCTAAGCGAGGGTAAAGGAACGTAAAAATGAACGGCAAAACAACGAGGCGACCCTTACCTGCAATTTACGACGCGTCCCCGCGGGGACGTCGCATGACATTTGTCATCGCCGATCCATGACGGTGTCACCGCAGGTGATGACGCGGTGCACTGTTTTCGTCGCGGACTTCCCGCGAGGCTTGGAGGCATGAGAGAACCACATGAGGGAAGCCTCCTGACGGACCTGATGGACATCGGACCCGCACCCACGATGGGCCGCGAACTTGTTGTGATCGTGGTGAACATCGCGATCATCGGAGGGGTATTCGCGATCATCGGCTCCAATCCGGTGTCCTGGATTCTTGTTGCCGCTCTCGCGGTCTACGCGGGCATTCGATTCACGATCGGACTGCGCAGCTGGAACCGAGAGGAGGCGCAGCGATGAAGGGCGATCCCGTGATCGACGTAGTCGGAATGTCGCGGCGCTACGGCTCCGGCAAGGAGGCGTTCGATGCTGTTCGCAATCTGGATCTGAGTGTTCAGGAAGGCGAGCTGTTCGGCCTCCTCGGAACAAACGGTGCCGGCAAGACATCCACTCTCGAAGTGATTCAGGGCCTTTCACGAGCCAGCGCCGGTACGGTGCGCGTTCTGGGAATGGATCCGGTGCGCAACCGCAAGCAGATTCGACCGTCGCTTGGCATCATGCTCCAGAAGGGTGGGCTTCCCCAAGACCTGACTGCTCGTGAGAGTTTGGCGATGTGGGCCGGAACGTGCTCGAATCCGCTTCCCGTCGACGAGGTGCTCGAGCGCGTGGACATGCGTGACCGTGGCGATACCCGCGTGAAGTTCCTCTCGGGCGGTGAAGCGCGCCGACTGGATCTGGCGTGCGCGATCATCGGCCGGCCACTCGTACTGTTCCTCGACGAACCGACTACTGGTTTGGATCCCGAAAGTCGTCGTAACACTTGGCAATTGATCGCTGACTTGAAAGCGTCGGGCGTCACCATCATGTTGACGACGCACTATCTCGACGAAGCTGAATCCTTGTGCGACCAATTGGCGATCATGCACCGTGGATCGGTCGTGCGCAGCGGAACCGTGGCGGACGTCGTCGCAGATCATCCCGCCCAGATCAAACTGCACCGCCCAGGCCTTCCGCTCCCAGCGCTGGCCGGCGCCGAGGTGCGCGTCGAAAACGATCTGGTGCTGATCACCACTCGCACCGTCCAGGAGACGCTGACGGAACTGCTGCTGTGGGCGCAGCACAATGATGTCTTGCTGACCGGCTTGGATGCCCGGGCGGCGTCCCTGGAGACAGTATTCCTCTCCATTGCAGACCAATTCGATCATCACGCAACTCTCGAAGGAGCGTCGGCATGAACCGCATCGCAACCCTGTCTCGTTCGGAGTTCACGCTCCTGGGACGAAATCGACTGTTGCTCTTCAATGCAATCGTCCTCCCGCTGATCTTTCCCGTGGGAATGCTGTACCTGTCGCGAGACGGCGGGCTGTCGGACAAGTCGGTGTCGGCAGGCCTCGAGGTATTTGCACTGTTCCTTCTCGTCTTCGTGGTCTTCTACAACCTGCTGTCGGTGTACGCGACGCGCCGTGACGAGTTGGTTCTCAAGCGACTACGGACCGGGGAATGCAGCGACGCCGAGATCCTGGCGGGCCCGGCAGTGCCGTCGTGGGTTCTCACCGCGCTGTTGACGGTGGTCATCGGAATCGCTGTGATGGTTCTGGGCGGTAGTGCTCCGGTCAATCCGGTGCTGGTGCTGGTCGCGGTGATCGGCGGCGCCGCGCTCTTCACGGCGCTGGCGTTGATCACTTCGGCTGTCACGCGAAATGCAGAGGCGGCGCAGATCACCTGCATGCCGATTCTGATTCTGGCGACGGCAGGTATGTCCTCGATCAGGAATGTCGTGCCGGACAACGTTGCTCGCATTCTCGATTTCACTCCGCTGGCCGCAGTAGTCGACCTTCTCAATCTCGGATGGCTGGGGCGGACCACTGGCGAACTGGCTGATCTGGGCGATGCGCCCGGTGCGGCGGCCGGATTTGTCGACACCTTCGGTTCGGCTGGGCAACCGCTGTTGGTCATGCTGGCGTGGATCGTCGGTTCGGTTCTGATCGCGAACGTCCACTTCCGCTGGGAACCGCGTTCGTAGAACTCTGAGAAGGTAGTGGGCATGATCGCGCAGAACTTCGGACGCTGGAATCCGAGACGGACGTGGCGAACCGCGTCGAACGTCGACAAGGTTCGCCTCTACACGCGGCAATCGTTCATCATGGTCGCAGTGGTTTTCGGTGGCTTCGGTGCGGTCACCGAGATCGTTGCGGATCGGTACCTGTCGGGTGTCTTCCTCGGGATCAGTGCCGTTGCGTGCGTCATCGCCGTGTCTCGGATGCCAGATCTGGGTGGAGTCGTGGCCAAGCCCGTCCAGATTCCTCTTGCCGTGATGACGTTGTCGGCGTTCTGCTCGGCGGGAATCGCCTTGGGAAGCAATGCCGAGAACGGCCCGTACTTCTGGCTCGCGGCAATCCTTGTCGTGCCCCTTGCAGGGTTGACGTCGTTGCGCTGGCTGATCGTGGGCTCGGTGGCTGCCGGGGTCGTATTGGGACTGCTTGCGGGTCCGGAAAGCGGCGTGTCCGTCGGAATCGTCGCCGCCTTCATGGGGCTGACCGTCTACATGTCGGTGTGGCTGCTTCGCATGGTCACCGAATTGGACGAGGCTCGCGGAGCTGCCGCTGCCCTGTCCGTCGCCGAGGAGCGGTTGCGATTTTCACGCGATCTCCATGACGTCGTCGGGCGGGCACTGTCTGCAATTGCGGTGAAAAGCGAACTAGCAGCGACACTTTCACGACGCGGCGACGATCGTGCAGCCGCGCAGATGGACGAAGTGCGCGAACTTGCGCAAGATTCTCTCGACGAAGCGCGCGAGTTGGTTCGGGGATACCGGTCCATCGCCTTGGCGTCCGAGTTGGCTGGTGCGCAGTCTCTGCTCGAGGCCGCCGGAATCTCCACCGCGATACGTGGATCGGCAGATCAACTGCCGGTGGAACTGGCCGAGGCCGCCGCGTGGGTCGTCCGTGAAGGCGTGACCAACATTCTCCGGCACTCCAGTGCCGAGAATTGCAGCATCGAGGTGTCCGCGGACGGCGTCGTGATTGCCAACGACGGCGCACGGATCGCAGAGCCGAACAACGGAACCGGCCTGAACGGCTTACGCGAGCGCGTCGGCGCCGTCGGAGGAACTGTCGAAACCGTGCAGGACGAAGATCGCTTCACCCTCACCGCCCACTTTCCGTCCCGAACGAAGGAGTCTCGGTGACCGAGCCGATCAAGGTACTGCTGGCCGACGACGAGAACCTGATCCGCTCGGCTCTGGCCATGATGTTGTCGCTCGAGGACGACATCGTTGTCGTGGCAGAAGCCGAATCCGGCGAGGATGCCGTGATCGCTGCTGCAAAGCATCAACCTCACGTAGCCGTGCTCGACCTTCAGATGGCGGGTATCGACGGCATCGAGACGGCGCAACAGATTGCGCAGACGGTCTCGGGGTGCGTCTCGATCATCGTGACGAGCCACGGGCGTCCTGGGTACTTGAAGAAGGCACTGTCAGCAGGTGTCCGCGGATTTCTACCGAAGACGACGCCTGCGGCGACGCTCGCCGAGGTGGTCCGCAGCGTCCATGCCGGTGGGAGGTACGTCGACCCGTCGTTGGCTGCCGAGGCGATCGGCGCCGGCGACTCACCGCTTACTCCGCGCGAGGCGGACGTACTCGAATACGCGGCCGACGGGGCATCCATCGAGCAGATCGCTTCCCGGGCACACCTGTCTGCGGGTACCACCCGAAACTATTTGTCGTCAGCTGTCACCAAACTCGGTGCGGCCAATCGGCACGAAGCTGCAGTGATCGCCCGCCGGCAGGGGTGGATTTAGGGCCTCCCGTGCGCCTTTCTGGTTGCGGGCACTACCAAAAAGGCGCACAGGGCCGAAGGCCCTGCGATGTCGAGAATCCCCGACTTGCTTCGTCCCTGTAGTGACGTGCGACCAGAATGGGTGGCACCGACACAGAGGAGATTCACGATGGCCAAGTACTTGCTGCTCAAGCACTACCGCGGCGCTCCGGCTGCAGTCAACGACGTGCCGATGGACCAGTGGACACCGGAAGAGATCACGGCCCACGTGAAGTACATGCAGGACTTCGCGGATCGGCTCGAGAAGGCGGGCGAGTTCGTCGACGGTCAGGCTCTCGCTCCTGAGGGCACCTTTGTCCGGTACGACGGTGAGGGTCGCCCGCCGGTCACCGACGGCCCGTTCGCGGAAACCAAGGACCTCATTGCCGGCTGGATGGTGATCGACGTCGACAACTACGACCGAGCCGTCGAATTGGCCGGGGAGCTCTCGGCCGCGCCCGGCGCAGGCGGGAAGCCGATTCACGAATGGCTCGAACTGCGCCCGTTCCTGACCGAGCCGCCGACCATCACGGACTGACGACTCTCATGGACGACGCGCTGCTTCGACGTCTGACTCCGAGCGTGCTCGGCATCCTCGTCCGCCGCGGAGCAGATTTCGCGTCGGCCGAGGACGCCGTGCAAGACGCTCTGCTCGAGGCGGTGAGGGCCTGGCCGGACAACCCGCCGCGGGACCCCAAGGGCTGGCTGGTCACAGTGGCCTGGCGGCGGTTCCTCGACGGGATCCGGTCGGATGCGGCTCGTCGCAAGCGGGAGGTTCTGGTTGACGAGCAGCCAGGCGAGCGGCCGGTCAGCGGGTCGGTGCCGGGCGTGGACGACACACTCCAGCTCTACTTTCTGTGCGCTCACCCGTCGTTGACGCCGTCGTCCGCCGTTGCACTCACGCTGCGCGCTGTCGGCGGGCTGACCACTCGCCAGATTGCGCAGGCCTACCTGGTGCCTGAGGCGACGATGGCTCAGCGCATCAGCCGAGCCAAGCGCACGGTCTCCGGCGTCCGGTTCGAGCAACCCGGCGATGTCGCCACCGTTCTACGTGTCCTTTATCTGGTCTTCAACGAGGGGTACTCCGGCGACGTCGACCTGGCTGCCGAGGCCATCAGGCTCACCCGGCAGCTCGCCGCTGCGATCGATCATCCCGAGGTGGCGGGGTTGCTCGCTCTGATGCTGCTTCATCACGCTCGCCGCGCCGCGCGCACTGCCGCAGACGGCAGCCTGGTTCCGCTTGCCGAGCAGGACCGCGGACGGTGGGACACCGAGACGATCGCGGAAGGGGTCGTGATCCTTCAGGGAGCCCTCGCTCGCGACCGACTGGGCGAGTTCCAAGCCCAGGCCGCGATTGCGGCACTTCATGCCGACGCTCTCACAGCAGACGAGACCGATTGGGTGCAGATCGTGGAGTGGTACGACGAACTCGCAGCCCTGACCGACAGCCCGATCGTCCGGCTCAACCGAGCGGTGGCGGTCGGCGAGGCGGACGGGCCACGCGCCGGCTTGGCAGCTCTTGCAGCGCTGGACGATTCACTTCCGCGCCATGCCGCAGTCGAGGCCTATCTCCGTGAACGCGACGGAGACCTGGAGACGGCGGCGAGGTTGTATGCCGATGCAGCGCACAAGGCATCCAACCTCGCCGAACGTGACCATCTGATGCTTCAGGCGTCGAGGATCAACGCCCGTCGATCTCTGAAGCGTCCTGGGTCAGAGAACCTGTGACAGGAACGCCTGCAGTCGATCGGTCTCGGGATCGTCGAAAAGCTGTTCCGGAGTACCGGTTTCGACAACGGCGCCGCGGTCCATGAAGAGCACCTTGTCGGAAACGGAACGCGCGAAGCCCATTTCGTGCGTCACGACGACCATGGTCATACCGGACTTCGCGAGATCGGCCATCAACGCCAGAACGCCCTTGACCAGTTCGGGGTCGAGAGCTGACGTCGCCTCGTCGAAGAACATGACCTCGGGCTTCATCGCCAAGGCGCGGGCAATGGCGACGCGCTGCTGCTGACCACCGGAAAGGTTGCCGGGCCGCGAGTCCGCCTTCTCCTTGAGCCCCACCAGATCCAGCTGCTCGAGCGCGAGCGCCCGAGCTTGTTCCTTGGACAACCCCTTGAGCTTGTTCGGCCCGAGCGCGATGTTCTCGGCGACGGTCTTGTGTGGGAACAGGTTGAAGTGCTGGAACACCATGCCGATTCGCTGGCGAAGCTCGTCGGGATTGTCCTTCAGGACGGACTTCCCGTCGAGCAGCACGTCACCCTGCTCAGGCTCGTGCAGACGGTTCAGCACGCGCAGGAGCGTCGACTTGCCCGAACCGGAGGGCCCGATGACGGTGACGGTGTTTCCGGCGTCGACGTGCAGGTTGACGCCGCGAAGCACCTTGTTTGTGCCGAAGGACAGATGCAGGTCCTTGCCGGTGAGCGATACGGACTTCAGTTCAGAGCTGGTGGTCATGTCCTCAGCCCCTTTCCACGACGATGGCCTGCTCGAGCGGATCCAACGTGCCTGAAGTGTCGGCGCGTCCGGTCCGGAGCCGGTTGTCGATGTAGTTGACGAGGTGCGTCAGCGGGATGGTCAGAGCAAGGTAGAACAAGCCTGCCGCAACGAGCGGGGACAGGCTGCCGGTCTGGGCGTTGAGATCACGTCCGACGGCAAAGAGTTCCCGCTGGGTGACGAGGAGACCGAGGAAGTAGATCAGCGACGAGTCCTTGATCAGCGAGATGAACTGGTTCATCAACGCCGGCAGAACGCGTCGTACACCCTGCGGGATGACGACAAGCGACATGGACTTGCGGTAGCTGAAGCCGAGGGCGCGTGAAGCCTCGAGCTGCCCGGACTCGACGCTCTGGATACCGGATCTGAAGATCTCACCGATGTACGCCGACGCGAGCAGTGACAGCGCCGCGACACCGAGCCAGTACGGATTGCTGCCGGTGATTCCCTTGACGATCGGTCCGACGCCGAGCCCGATGATCAAGATGATGACGACGGCGGGCAGGCCACGGAAGATGTCGGTGTAGACGCGGGCGGGCCAGCGCAGCCAACGGGTGCGCGAGATACCGGCGACAGCGAGCAGCATGCCGAGGACCGTGCCGATGATGCCAGACGCGAGCGCAAGGATCAGGGTGTTGGGAAGACCGGTCTTGAGGAGATCGGGGAATGCCTTCTTGTACAGATCCCAGTCGAAGAACGTGTCCTTGAGCTGTTCGAGCGTCGACTTCGGTTGGTACGACGCAGTATCGCCACCGTCACCGTTTGCTGCGTTTTCCGCGGCAATGGCTGCGAAGTCGGGCAGTTCCGGAGTGGCCGCGGCCTTGGATCCGGGCTTCCAGCCTTCAGGGAGTTGGCGCGGTACCCAGTCGGCGTACAGCTGAGACCAGGTTCCGTCGTCGATGACTGCGTCGAGGCCGGAGTTGAGGGCGTCGATCAGCGGCTGGTTTTCCTTGTTCACCGCCCAGCCGACGAAGTTGTTGACCGAGAAGGTGTTCTGGATGATCGAGGTCGGGTCACCGGGAGCGATTGCGCCTTCGGCCTGCTGAGACGGAGCTACCCAGGCGTCGATCTGTCCGGATTTGAGGTTCGCGTACGCCGTGGCGTAGTCGGGAAACTTCACGGGATCGAGCTTGAGAGTGTTCACGACGTAGTCGTCCTGCACGGTTCCCTGCACGACGCCGATGCGCTTTGATGCGTCCAGGTCTCCGAAGCCGGTGATCGGGCTGCCGTTAGGCACGACGAGGGAGAAGTATCCGAAGTCGTAGCCGTTGGTGAAGCCGACGGTGTTGCGACGGTCGTCTGTGGTGGTGATGGACGACGAGCCGACGTCGAAGCGTCGACCGGCAACCTGGGCGAGAAGCCCGGCGAACTCGGTGCCGACGAACTCGACCTTCAGGCCCAGCTTGTCCGCGACGGCCTTCAGCAGCTCGTTGTCGTATCCGGTGTACTGATTCTCGGAGTTGACGCAGATGCTCGGGGGCGCGTCACCGAGCGTGCCGACCGTGATGACCCCGGGTTTGATCAAGTTCAGCTTCGAGGTGTCGATCCGATCGACCGGGGTGACGGTGGCCGTGGTGTAGCGGTCTTCGGCGCCCGCACCCGCTGCCGCATCCAGATTGGTGGGCGCCGCGGTTGCGGCTCCCACTCCTGGAGGTGCACACAGGTCTGTGGGGGCTGCCGACGAATCCGAGCCACTCGAGCACGATGACAGAGTCAACGCCAGGAGGGCAGTGAGGAGCAGTGCCACCACCAGGCGGATCTTCGCTGCGACGGAAGAAAACATGCGAGCAGCGTAAACCTAAGGGTAGCCATTTCTCCGTGTAGAACTGTTGACAGTTTTCGGACAAGCGGCCGCTGCGCTGCGGGCATGCCTTCAAATCAGCGTGATTTTAAGTATCGCCAGGTCGGAGAATCCCGTCTCGAAGAGAACGGAGTTACCGAACCGGTGCGAGTTCGACGCCCGCCGGAGGTACCAGGCGGCGCAGTGTCCCGTCGAAGCCGGTGACGTAGAGCGCCCGGCCGTCGCCGTCCCGGCCGATACGCACTGAACTCGGCCCGGTCCACCCACCCGACAGACCCGAAGCGACGACGCAGGACTTCCCGGTCTCGGGATCTACACGATAGATCGCGCCCTCGAGGTGAGCAGCGACGTAGAGCATCCCATCCCGCGACATGGTCAGATCGTCGAGACCGGGTACCGGGCTCGGGACGGTTGCGACAACGGCCCACGCATCAGGGGTATCCACAGGGACTCGAATGATCTGACCTGTGAACAGATCATCGGTGTACACGGCTCGATGATCCGGACTGAGCGCGAGCCCCTCCGAACGTGGCACTGCGGCCCAATTGGGTACGACGGTTCGGGAGTCATGTTGATAGCGCGACACGCCCTTCGACTGGCCGCCCTCCGTTCCGACCCACGTCGTCAGAAGATCGCCGTCAGGTAGGCGGAGCAAGCCGTTGCCCGCGAAGTCGGCGGGCGCGGACAGCTGATCCGTCGTGGTGTCCAGTTGCCACAGCTTGCCGTCCTGTCTGGTGAGGAAGGACAGCCTCGAACCGTCGAGCTGCAAACCGCCAGGAGCAGCCATGCCGTCGAGGACGGTTCGTACCTGTCCTTCGGCGTCGACGTGATAGATCTTCGACTCGCCGGAGAGGTAGAACCCGCCGTTGTCATCGGTCTCGAGGTTTTCGAGCTGTTCCAACCCCTGGGCTACGGTCTCGACCTGCCAATCGCCGCACATCGGCGCGGTTGTCCAGGTGGCCTTCGCCGGCGTCGCCGCGGCAGCGGTCCCGGCTGCGATTGCCGCGACGATCAACAACGCCCGAGTTCGGTTGCGTGATAGCCCCATTGCGCACAACTTACGGCAAATCGGACCAATATCAAACGGTCTGGTCGGTTTAGCCGACGCCCAGGGGGTCGCTCCAGGTGGTCCACACGTCTGGCCCGAGTTCGATCTCGGCTGTGGTGAGTAGACACGCGTCGAGTTCTCGGTGCAGTCGAGACGGGTCGATGGATTGGCCGATGAAGACGAGTTCTTGTCGGCAGTCACCGACAGGTTCTTCCCACTTGTCGAGGATTCCGTCGCGACGGTAGTCGTCGGCCGGCCACTCGTCACGGGGTAGAAACTTCCACCAACGGCCGACGTATCCGTGGCGAATGAGATGACCGGCCTGAGAAATACTCCCGATCTCGGTGAACCGGCCGGCATTCCAGTAGTAGCCCTTGGCCCGAAGTAACTTTCCGTTGGTCCACTCGCTGCTCAGGAAATCATGCAGGCGTTGTGGGTGGAAGGGCGCGCGCTCGCGGTACACCACCGAACCGATTCCGTACTCCTCGGTTTCGGGGGTGTGTTCACCTTGGAGTTCTTGTAGCCATCCAGGGGCCTGAGCAGCTTTCTCGAGCGAGAACAAGCCGGTATCGAGAATCGTGTCGAGTGGGATACGGCCGAGAGCCATCGGAACTATCGCAGCAGTTGCGTTCAAAGATCGTAGGACCGCGGTCAATTCGATCAGGTGCTGGTGCGAGACGAGATCGGCCTTGCTCACCAGGATGACATCGGCAAATTCGATCTGATCGACAAGCAGATCCGCGATGTCTCGTTCATCTTCCGGGGCATCGGCTTCGACGCGACCCCCAGCCGTGTAGTCGCGCAGAAAACTGTTGCCGTCGACGACTGTGACCATGGTGTCGAGTCGGGCGACGTCGGCCAGGGCATGGCCGTCGGTATCGATGAAGGTGAACGTCTCCGCGACGGGCAGCGGTTCGGAGATGCCCGAAGATTCGATGAGAAGGTAGTCGAATCGGCCATCGGCGGCCAAGGCGCTTATCTCGGAAAGAAGATCCTCTCGCAGAGTGCAGCAGATGCAGCCATTGGTCATCTCGACCAGTTTCTCCTCGGAGCGACTGAGCGAGATCTCACGCTCGACTTCTGCACTGTCGATGTTGATTTCGCTCATGTCGTTGACGATCACCGCAACCCGGCGGCCCTCCCGATTGCGCAGGATCTCGTTGAGTAGCGTCGTCTTCCCGGCGCCCAGGAAACCTGACAGCACCGTGACCGGAAGTCGTGTGTCGACCATGATTTCCAGTGTCCTTCCGAATGAGTGAATCGTTGTGATCAGGCGGCGGTCACGCGAACCGCTGCGATCGCGTGACCGCCGCCTGGAATGCTGGAAGATCAGGCCGCAGGCTCGAGGTAACCCTCGAAGAGGTCGACAACGACGCTTCCGCCGTCGGTGTCGCTGCCGAACAATTCCTCCGCAGCGAACGTCACGTGGTAGGTGGGTTCTTCGCCGGCGTCGTTGCGGCCGTGACCGATTGCGTCGGGGAACGGCCACTTCTCGGTGGTCCGGTGAGCGATGGTCCCCACCCGTCCTCGGCAGTAAGCAGGCATTCGAATATGCCCGGGAACGTATTCGTCTCGCACACGTACTCGCTGACCGACCTCGAAGGTGGTTGTGTCGATGCGAGCCGGTCGGCCTTCGGATTCGCTGGGCCGTGAGAGTGGGAACGGTCCTCCTGCAAGGCTTTCGAGCTCCTCCTGCGTCAGGATTCCCTTTTCGACCATCAGTGCCGCGACGCCGATGACGTACCGCTCGTAGTACGGGGTCATCATGTAGTGGCGGGGCTCCATCCGCTCGACGACGTATCGAACTTCGTCGACGCTGAAGGCCCCGAGTTCGGCGACACCGGCGAACATCAGGCTATACGGCAGGTGCTCCCACTCGGCGTGGAAGGTGGGGCCGATGTCGGCGTTGACGGTATGCGGGACTTTGCCGAAGCCTTGAACTCCGGCAAGATCGTGTACTCCATCCATGGTGTGCTTCTTTCTTGTCGGGGTGGTCAGACGGTGGTGACCTGCGGGACTGCGACGCCGATCAGGCAGTCCTTGGTGACGATTTCCTGCAGTTGTTCCTGGCTCCAGCCTTCGGTGCCTGCGGGACGTTGCGGTAGGACCATGTACCGAGTTTCGGCGGTGGTGTCGTAGACGCGGATCTCGACGTCCGACGCGATCTCGGTTCCCATCTCGGAGAGAACCTTCCGTGGCTCGCGGACCACGCGTGCACGGTATTCGAAACTCTTGTACCAGGTCGGCGGCAGACCGAGGATGGGCCACGCGGTGCATGAACACAGCGAGCACACGATCACGTTCTTGAGGGTCGGGGTGTCTTCGACTGCCACGATGTATTCGCCCTGGGGGCCCAGATATCCGTACTGGGCAACCGCGGCGGTACCGTCGGTGAGAAGCAGCTGCCGGAAATCGGGGTCGGTCCAAGCCCGCGCGACCAATTCCGCTCCGCGCCTTGGACTGAAGTCTTCCTCGAAGGTCTTCTTCCATCCCTCGACGTAACCGTCGGGTACCAATCCCTTACCGTCGAGTGCGCGGAACAGGGCCCACGCGCGATCGGAGACCGGCGCCTGGGCCGGTGCGGCGTTCTCCGTTGTGTGGTCGATCGTTACTGACATCTGGTTCACCTTTTCTATGCGGGCTGATCATGTGTGAATCGGTGGAATTTGTTGTGCAAGTGCGGATACAGGACTAGGTGAGGCTGAGTTGTGGTGCGGAGTCGGAGATGTGGTCGGCAGGAGCCGGAAACGCGCCGCGAAGCATTTCGAATGCGCGCCCGACCTGGAGGACCGTCGCATCGTCGAAGGTCTTGCCGGTGATCATCATTCCGACCGGAAGCCCGTTTACCAGGCCGGCCGGAACGGACAGGGACGGATGTCCGGTCACGTCGAATGGTGCCGTGTTGGCGATCATCCCGAGAGCCTTCGTGATGAAGGTTGCACGATCCACGTCCTTCGCCGGCAATTCGGATGCGACGTAGGGCAGTGTGGGCATCACCAGGACGTCGAATTGTCTCAAGGCAGTGTCGTAGGCGGCGCGGGCGAGCGGTACGAGGTTCCGGGCTTTGCCGTAGCTCGCGCCGCCGAGGGTGGTGATGCCGTGGTGGCCGGTCAGGGCCACTAGTTTGACGGTTTCGGACAGAGCGTCGGCGTGCTGAATGCGTCGAGAAGCAAAGTGTGCCATCAGTTCCGGATCGTACAAACCTTCGGCGTTCATGCCGTATCCGTTGCCGTCCAACATCTGGTAGGCACCACCGTCCGTGGCGATCACGTTCCAGATGTGGAAAGCATGCAGGTGCCACGGGATGTTTACTTCCTCTACCGTGCAACCGATTTCGGTCAGACTGTGTGCCGCTGCGCGGACTGCGTCGTCGACCTCGGGCTGTGAGACCGCGTGCCCGAAACCTTCTCGAACGATCCCGATTCGCAGACCATCCACATCGGAGTCGAGGGTGGACAGATAGTCACCTGCTTCGACGCTGTCGGCTTGGCGTGGGTCGTTACCGTCGCGACCGGCGATGACCGAGAGCATCAGTGCGGCATCGTGGACCGTGCGTGTGATCGGGCCGAGATGGTCGATTGTCCGCTCGATGGGAAATGCGCCGGTATACGGGACGAGCCCGAACGTCGGCTTGTGTCCGACGACGCCGCAGAATGCCGCCGGGATCCGGATCGATCCGCCTTGATCCCCGCCGATGGCAAAATCGACGTCACCGTTTGCAACGAGAGCTGCACTGCCACCGGATGATCCACCTGCTTCACGCTGTGGGTCCCATGGATTGCGGACCGGTCCGCTTGCCGGTGTGAAGCTCGAACCGGAGAAACACAGGTCCTCACACACAGCTTTGCCTGCGACGGTTGCACCGGCCGCCAGTAGTCGAGTGACCACAGTTGCGTCGCGAGACGGAGTGAATCCCTCTACCGTCCGAGATCCGTTCATCATCGGAACTCCGGCCACGGTCACGTTGTCCTTGATCGCCACGCGTCGGCCGGTCAGGACGCCGTCCGACGTCGGCGGGATGCTTGTGGTCACATACCAAGCGCTCAAGGGGTTTTCGTTCGCAGTTGGCACGGCGTGCTCGCGTGACGTGGTCGGCGGGGTTGCCTCGTCGGCGTACAACTGGTCGACGACGTCGTAGGAGCCCAGTGCTCCGTCGATCAGTGCCGGCCACTCGAGCCGGGCTGATTGGTCGAGAGTGATGCCGTAATGCCTTGCAGCGGTGTCTATTGCATTGTCGTCAGGTCGGATTGTCGCCATGAGAAGTGTGCTCCTGATGTGATCGGCTTCACTTGTCTTTCAGGCTAGGGCCAGATCCATAATTGCGTCAATAGGTATCGACATATTGACTCGTTAAGTTCGGGTTACGGGCGCTCAGAGAGAGCGGGGGTACAGACGCCCATGGCGTGATTCAGCGATCAGAATCGGCCGATGCAGTGGAACGCCGGTGTCCGTCGAGCTTTTCGACGTTGTGACAAGCTGCCGAAGTACTGTTTCCGGATCGCCCGCCGACGTTCGTTCGACTGCGCGTGCGTAAGCGACGATCGCTTCGTACGTTGTCTCCGACAGGGAACTGAGCGGAGGCAGGAGTTCGTTCGAGCTTGCGCTGTATCGCTTTTCGAGGTCGTGCTCGCCGGCTGCGGATTGAAAGTAGCCGAATGCCGCCCAGACTCCGTCGGCATCGGAATTGCCGATGAGCTGCTGAGTGGCCTCGTCGAGGACCAGCGCAAACGTCCGCGTGGTGGCCCGCAGTCCGTGCTGGGCGCATTGCCGTTCGAAGAAGACCTCGTCATGGCCCACCAGGGTGGAAAGAATCAGTTCGGCCCCGGAGTCGACTATCGACTCGATGATCCGTGAGAAGTCGGTTGTTCCCAACGGTACGTAGACTTCGCCGGCCACCGAACCTGTGGATTCGGCGATCACACGCCGGGCCGCCCAATGTGCTCCGAACGACCACGAATACTGCTGACCGACCAGGAACCAAGTGCGAGAACCGGTCTCGGACATCATTGCGGGTATGCCAGCTCGCGTCTGGTCTAGTGGCCGCTCACCCAATCGAAGGATCCCCGGACGCGATCGACCTCCTTCGTTGAGAACTGTGTGCACCAACAACACACCGGTGTTTTGCAACGCAGATGCGGCGGCATTGAAGGTCGACGACGTCACGCACGCAAAAATGGCGCGACATCCGCTTTTCGCCAATCGCAGTGCGGTCGCCGCTCCGGCCGCCGAGTCGGAAGCGTCATCGCCGATCACCAAGTCGACGAGAACGCCGCCGACACCGCCGTCGGCATTGATCTCTTCCACCGCCAGGGCAGCGAGTGTTTCTGTGGCCTGGGCGAATACAGCCGCCGAGCCGGATTTGCTGACCAGCAGTCCGATCCGATGTCGGTCGGAGCGCGGAGGTTCGGGTGGAGCGAATCCGCGCTTGTTGGCAAGCCAGGAAATGCCGTCCTGATCGAGGCTGGACTCGAGAACGAGTCGGGTGCCGGTGCCGTCGGGAAAGAACCGGATCGTCAGACGGCCGCGCCACGGTTGGTGGTGCACGATTACGACCGATCGGCCCCGCTTCACGCCGGCGACGTACCCCAACAGAGTGATCGGCATTCCGGCTACATCTGCGCGTGCGCCGTCGCCGACGGGAAGGGAGATGGCGACGGCGGCCCCGACCGTCAGTTGCTCACATTCGAGTTCGAGCAGTTGCCCCGTTTCGAAGCGCTCGAAGGCTGACCCTGGTGGGTCCGTCGTCACGATCTGTGCCGTTACGGAGAGACCTGGCACGTTCTACTTCCTGCCTGAAATAGATGCTGGGGCTCAAACAGGGCCTCAAGCCCGGCGACGCACCGAAGCCGCGTCGGAATCCTCAGTCGCCGTGGTCGGCAACTCGGAGGTATTCGAACCCGCTTCCAGCGCTCGCCCGAGGACGTCGCGCAGGAACTGGAGTGCATCGTTGGCGGGCCCAGACGGATCGATCGAAAACAAGCGATGACGTCCTTGACGGCGTTCGACGATAACTCCGGACAGCCGCAGCGCCTTGAGATGTGTGGATACCGTGGTGCGACCGACCGTCGAAATTTGATCGCTGATGAAGCCTGCGTTGCATTCGCCGTGGGTAGCCAGAGTGTCGAGAATCTGTCGGCGCACCTGGTCGGCCAGCACAGCAAACGCCAACTCTTCGTTTCGTTGAGTAGTCACTGTGTGCTGTCCGCGCTTCCTCGATGGCCTCTACTGAGATATGTCGACACTCGTCAACATATCTCGAGTTGCCTCCGAGGGAAAGAACGTGGCCGAAGTTTTCCGGCGGCTTCGGTCAGTGCGCGGCGGTGGTCACCGCGTCGCGCAGCATCCCGGTCCCGGGATGGCAGTTGATGTACTCGTACAGCTGATCGGCGGCATCGAATACCGAGACCTCATGGTAGAGACGTAATTTCGACAGGCCCTCGGCGACCCGGAAGAACGTCGTGAAGATCCGCAGATGGGTCGGGTGGGATTCCGACCACCGCTCGAGTTGGTCGAGTGAGGCCCAGTGACCGATGTTGTAGCTCAGGTCGAGGAAGTTTCCGTCGATGTCGATATTGCGTACGAAACGGTTGCTGTAGCACCCGACGGCCGGGCCGTTGTCGCGGAGGAAGTCCATGCCCGATTGAAGAGTGGGCAGGATTTCGTCGAGGTAGAGGCTGCGCTCGTCTGCTTCCGCGTCGGCCCAGTCCTGCCCGGATCTGATCAGTGCGATGTTGTCGTGCCCCCGCACTACTACGCGTCCACCTGCGACGGGGTCACCGGCGACGACCCGTAGTTCGCCCGAGGCCTGCATCCAGTCGGTCTGAGAGATCGGAAAGCGCTCGCGCATCGAACCCCAGTAGCCGTGCTCGTTGATCTCGCCGCTGACACCGTCCATGACGGCTCCCACTCCGGGGAGATCGTCCTGGAACGCGTAGAGCGTCTCGAATTGTTCGGCTCTCGGTGCCACGATCTCCCGGAAGAACCCCAATCCGTCGGACAAGCGGTCCTCGGACTCCCACCAGGAGGCCACCGGAGCTGATGTGCTCCAACGATGTTGGGATGAAACATCTTTCCAGTACCCGACCACGATCAGATTCTCGTAGCCCTGGTTGTCGACATGGTGAGTGAGATCGTGATGTGCCGGTCCGTCCGGCAAGTCGAAGCCGGCGACAATATCCCGCATGGACTGCAGTGCAGCCGAGCGCTGATCCTCGCCGCGGAACTGCACGCCGAGATAGCCCATCGCGACCTGGTGCAATGTGTCGTCCGCACGCCCGACCCACATGGGAAATGGTGGCGAATAGGTATCCGGAACGCGCCTGGTCAGCGTGCGCGGGCATTGAAGATGTTCACCGATTGCAGATTCCATGAGTGCTCCCTGTGATGTAGGTGGTCGGATCGGGTGCCTGGCACTTGGCAACGCCGTGCCGAAAATCTACGCCCGCGAGGCCGAGCAAACTTGGCCGTCAGCGCCCGATACTTGGCCTACCGCGCCGAGAATTGTGGATAGGCGTCGGCGACAGAACGTTTTGAACATCATGTTGAATGGGTAAGTGTCCGAGGATGTTACAGATCAGCGGGCAGTGCTTGTGGGGGCCACTGCTTGCGACCGGTATTGCCGCGGGCTGATCCCGAACTCCGCCTTGAATGCGCGACTGAAGGCGGCCAGGTCGGTGAATCCCCAGCGGTGAGAAATCTGGGTCAGCGACCGCTCTACGCCGTGGCGTTGCACGATCTCACGACGGCAACCGTCGAGTCGACGGCTGCGAATCGAACGCGACACCGTTGTGCCGTGTTCGGCGAAGGCTCGGTGCAACTGGCGAATGGAGACTTTGACTGATCCCGCGATGTCCACCGGAGACAGGGCCGGGTCAGCGAGGCGGGCGTCTATGGCCGACAGAGCGGATTCGTACAGGCCAGTTCGCCGGGAGACGATCGGACGCGCGGTTGCGTGAAGAACCGACTTGACCAGGCTGCCGATCTCGTTGACGACTTCCTCCTCGTCTCCGCTCGCGTCGGACGTCATGCGGACGGAGGCAAGATCGTGAAGAAAGCGACCCAGCAGGCCACTCAGGCCCGCGTGTCCGTCGAAGGCAATGGCTGTCAAGCTCGTGACCTCCGCGTCGCTGAGGGACAGGTATGACCGTGGCCAGGTGAACACCTCGAGTCCCCAGATGCCGTCGTGTGCGTGTCCCTCGATCTGCCAATCGAAGGGGCGCGTGGTGTCGTACAGGACGTAGTCGCCACGTCGCAGGACGCATTCGCGGTCGTCTTGCCGCACTACCGCGCTACCGCGGCGGATCATGCCAATTTGCAGATAGTCCGCACCGTCACTCTTGATCAGGCTGCTGCTACGGACTATTCGTTGTTCCATCGATTGAACTGCGGACACCCGAACGTGTGCGAGTTGGGCCGAGTGCACGGCCCCGCTGAATCCATCGCCGTCTTCGATATCGGATACGTCGAGCGCGACAAAATGCTCACGCAATAAATCTGCCCAGTCGCCCGTGAGAGTCGTGCGTGTGGGCAGGGAGAAGCCGGATCGCGCGAGCATTGCAGGGCGCCTCCTCGCAGAAAAGCCGAAGTTCTCGGGTGCTCGATGTTCAGAGAGTAATCCCGCACATCGGACATGTCGATAGGAGTCGACATGTCATCACGTCGGGAGAAATTGTTTGCCATACAAACAACGCCGAGTTATTGTTTGTCATACAAACAAGTAGGAGTTCGTGATGGTCACCGAGTCAGTTCCCGCAGCGCGCGCGACGCGTGAGTCGGGCAAGCAGACGCGCATGGCACTGTTCAACGCTGCAACCGAGCTCTTCCTCGAACATGGCGACAGCGTGTCCATCGCGCAGATCTGCACCGCCGCCGGCGCCCATCCAAACCAGGTGACCTACTACTACGGCTCAAAAGAGAAGCTCTTCGTCGAGGTGGCGTGTGCAGCCGTTCTGCGCGCAGGCAAGCGTGCCGAGGTCGACGCCGCCGACGCCGACACCGTGGGTGACTACACCGAGAAGCTGGTCGGATCACTCCTCGGCTCGGGCGCTCCCAGTGTCGAACTGTTCGTGGAAGCGATGATGATGACGGGTCGCCGTGGTGAACTCCGCGATCTGATCTCCGAGACGCTTCGCACTCTGCATTCCTCGGGTGAAACAGCCCTCCTCCGTACCTTGATCCGCACCGGCTGGCAGCTGCGCGCGGGCATCGACGTCGAATCCAAGGCCTTCTGGTCTGCGATCTTCGGCCTCGTCATTCAGAAAACTGCCACCGGCGAGAGCTTCGGTTACTCCCTCGAGGAGGCGGTCGCCGTCATCTTCGCCACTCTCCAGATACCCGACGCCGTACTCAACAGCTCGATGGAATGAACTCTCTTCGAGCGTGATTCTCCGACAAGGACTTCGATGAACATCGTTCGCGTATTCGACAGCAACGTCACCAAGACCCCGGACAAACCCTTCCTGATATTCGACGGTCACGATCACACGTACTCCCAGGTTCAGGACGGAAGTCGACGCGCCGCAGGCTATTTGCAGTCGCTGGGCGTGCAGCCGGGCGACCGCGTCGCGCTGATGTGTTACAACACTCCGGGATTCGTGTACGCGATGCTCGGTGCCTGGCGCTTGGGCGCCGTCGTGGTCCCCATCAACCACAAGATGCAGACTCCGGAAGTTGCCTACGTGCTGGGACACGCGAAGGTGTCGGTGTGCGTCTTCGACGGTGAGTTGGCGCCGGTTGTCGGTCGACTGGAGACAACGGCCAAGCTGATCAGCACGGACTCTGTCGCAGACGGTTTCGACTTCTTCGACGACGCCATCACCCGCCAAGAGGGCGTTGACGGTATCGACATCGACGAGAACGATCCGGCTGAAATCCTCTACACCTCGGGGACTACCGGCTCGCCCAAGGGATGCGTCCACAGCCACCGCAACGTCGTCGGTGTTGCCGTCACCGCGGCCCTCGCCGTGTCGACGACTCGGGACGAGCGCCTGCTCATGGCCGTCCCGATCTGGCACGCTTCCCCGCTCAACAACTGGTTCATGTCCACGCTCTACATGGGCGGAACCGTCGTGCTGCTGCGCGAGTACCATCCCGTCAAATTCCTGGAAACTGTTCAGGAACAACGTATTACCCTCTGCTTCGGCCCGCCGGTCATCTACACCACTGCACTCAACCTCGTGCCGAACTTTGCCGACTACAACCTCGGTAGCGTTCGTGCGTGGTTGTACGGCGGCGGACCGATCGGCGCGGATGTCGCTCGGCGACTGGTGGAGTCGTACGGCACCACCGAATTCCGGCAGGTCTACGGCATGACCGAGACCGGGCCGGTGGGCACTGTGCTGTACCCCGAGGAGCAGTTGAGCAAGGCGGGCTCGATCGGCCGCGTCGCGCTGGCCGGCGTCGACCTGCGCCTGGTTGCCGATGACGGCACCGACGCGGAGCCCGATCAGATCGGTGAGATCTGGCTGCGCGCCGACACCGTCATGCAGGGGTACCTCGACGACCCCGCTGCCACGAAGGCTGCTTTTGCCGACGGAGGTTGGTATCGCACCGGCGATCTGGCGCGCAAGGATGCGGACGGTTACCTCTTCATCGTCGACCGCGCGAAGGACATGATCATCACGGGCGGTGAGAACGTCTACTCCAAGGAGGTCGAGGACGTGATCTCCGGCCACCCGGACGTCGTCGACGTCGCCGTTGTCGGAAGACCCAACGAAGAATGGGGCGAGACCGTCGTCGCACACGTCGTCTGGCGTGAACCGGATGTCATCAGCGCCGACGACATCAAGGACTACCTCTCGGACAAGTTGGCGCGCTACAAGATTCCGCGTGAAGTGGTGTTCGCGACCATTCTTCCGCGTACACCGACCGGCAAGATCCAGAAGCACCTCATCCGCGCAGCGAGCTGAAAGGCCTGTCATGACTGATATTTCCGAGAAGACCGTCACCCACCCGGCTCCGCATCGCACCCATGCAGTGCTCAACCAGTCGGTACCGCGCACGGACGTCAACGAGTTCCTGCTCGATACGGTCCTGGCCGAAGGGGTCGCGCGCCACGACGCGGATTGGGCCACCAGTGAACTCACCGACATCGGTGAACTGGTCGGCAGTGCTGGATTCCAGCACGACGCCGAGCTGGCCAACACGGTGATCCCCGAATTGAAGACCTTCGATCGCTGGGGAAACCGCATCGACGAGGTCGAATACCATCCGTCGTATCACCGGATCATCTCTGCTGCCGTAGCGCACGGTGCGCACACCTCTGCCTGGGCTGACCCCAAGCCGGGTGCCAACGTGGCTCGGGCCGCGGCATTCATGCTCTTCTCCCAGGTCGAACCGGGCCACGCGTGCCCAATCTCCATGACGCACGCCGTGATCCCCTCGCTCGAGCTGCAACCGGACGTGGCCGCTCTCTGGACGCCGCGAGCCCTTTCTCGGAGTTACACCCCCGAGTTGGATGCTCCCGGAAAGGCATCCGCGATATTCGGAATGTCCATGACGGAAAAGCAGGGCGGCTCCGACGTGCGAGCCAACACGACCATCGCCAAGCCGGCCGGACGTGGCGGCCCGGGTGCGGACTACCTGCTCACCGGACACAAGTGGTTCTGCTCCGCGCCGATGTCCGACGCGTTCCTGGTTCTTGCTCAGGCCGAAGGTGCAGCCGGTGAGGGACTTTCCTGCTTCCTTCTCCCCCGCATCCTGCCCGACGGCACACGCAACATCTTCCGCATCCAGCGTCTGAAGAACAAGCTGGGCAACAAGTCCAACGCGTCGTCCGAGATCGAACTCGACGGCACCGTCGGCACCATGATCGGCGAACCGGGTCGTGGCGTGCGGACCATCATCGAAATGGTGTCCCAGACGCGACTCGACTGCATCCTCGGCAGCACGGCAGGTATGCGTCAGTCGGTCGCCGAAGCGGTGTGGCATGCACGGCACCGCAGCGCTTTCGGTGCCGTCCTGGCAGATCAGCCGGCGATGACCTCGGTGCTTGCCGATCTGGCTCTCGAATCCGAAGCCGCCACCATCACCGCACTGCGATTGGCTCGCGCGCAGGACGAGGACGCGGACGAGCAGGAAAAGGCGTTCCGCCGACTCGCGACGGCTGTTGCGAAGTACTGGATCTGCAAGCGCGGCCCGCACCACTCCTACGAGGCACTCGAATGCCTGGGCGGTAACGGTTACACCGAGGACTTCCCGCTTGCCCGTCGCTACCGTGAGCAGCCCGTCATGGCCGTGTGGGAGGGGTCGGGCAACGTCATCGCACTCGATGTCTTGCGCGCCATGACCCGTGAACCCGATTCCGTTGCCGCCTTCGACCACGAGGTCAACCTCGCTCGCGGCAACAACCCGGTCCTCGATCAGCACCTCGATCGGGTACGACGCCAACTCGGTGAGCTCGCCACGATGGCACCCGCCGACGCTCAGTTCCGCGCTCGGACCGTCGTCGAGGCTATGGCGTTGGCGCTGCAGGCTTCGCTCATGGTGCGCCACTCCCCGGCCGCCTCGTCCGATGCGTTCATTGCCGCTCGCCTCGGCGCCGACCGTGGTCACGAGTACGGAACTCTGCCTGTGGGAACAGATTTCGCGGGAATTATCGCGAGAGCCTAAGGCTGCTCCCTCAGTACCCTGGTGACGGTGTGTACTGCTGGTGTCGGATTGTTGGGTCGCCATGCCATCGCGATTTTCAGCGTGGGCGTGGCCCCGGCGATCGGCAGGTACACGACCCCGTCCATGGACAGATGCGCCGTCGACTCCACGACGACGGCGATCCCGACCCCCGCTCCGACCATGGCCAACAGGCTGTACGGATCGGGGGCTTCGTGCGCGACGGTGGGCGTGAAACCTGCTGTGGCGCAGACGGACAACGTCGCATCGCGCACCACCGAGCCGTGCTCGGCGGGATACATCACGAATCGCTCGGTTGCCAGGTCTTCCGGTGACACCGAGTCCCTGGTACTGAGGTGATGCCTGGCCGGGACCGCGACCATCAAGGTTTCCTCGCGCACAGTGTGAGTCTCGAATCCGCGCGGAATGGGCAGGCCGACTATGCCCATGTCGAGTGTTCCGCGTCGGAGAGCGTCGAGCACCTCACCCGAGTACATCTGCGGCCGTAGGTCCAGTTCGATTCCCGGATGGGAGTCGGCCAGCGATCGTGTGAGGGCCGACAGCACCGTGTAGCCGCCCGTTCCGCCGAAACCCACCGTGACACGGCCTGTTTCCCCGGTTGACGCCGCTGATGCGATATCTCGTACGACGGCGATCTGCGCTTCGGTGATTCGTGCGGGCGTGACCAAGGCTTCGCCGGCTGCGGTCAATTGCACTGATCTGGTGGTCCGGACAAACAGGTCGGTGCCGAGTTCGCGCTCGAGCGCCCGAATGGTCTGGCTGAGCGGGGACTGCCCGATGTGGAGTCGCTCGGCGGCCCGGCCGAAATGAAGTTCGTCGGCGACTGCGAGAAACGCGCGCAGCTGACGCAATTCCATGTCGCTCCTCCCGGGTTTCATTATGTGGTTCTTCCACAAAAATGTGTCGAACTAAGTCTTGGACTCTACATGGATTTCGGACGATAGTGATTCACGCCTCACATTGCATCCCTTGGTGATGCCCGACGCGAGAATCAGGGAGAACCGTGGATCAACACCCAGGTCAAGACACCAATCCGCCTGAATACAACACCAAACAGGCACGCAAGGCCGGAATCACGGCGTTTGTCGGAACGACTATCGAGTGGTTCGACTTCTACATCTACGGAACCGCATCTGCCTTGGTGCTCGGCCCGCTGTTCTTCCCGGATGCGTCGCCGGCGGTGGGAACACTCGCAGCCTTCGCGACTTTTGCCGTGGGATTCGTGGCTCGTCCTGTCGGCGGAGTGGTGTTCGGTCATTTCGGAGACAAGTTCGGTCGCAAGAACGCCGTGATCATCACCCTCGCGCTCATGGGGTTGGGAACTGTCGGTGTCGGTCTCCTCCCTACGTACTCCCAGATCGGGATCTGGGCACCGATACTGCTTGTGGCACTGCGTGTTCTCCAGGGCATTGCCATGGGCGGCGAATGGGGTGGCGCCGTATTGATCGCCACCGAGTTCGCTCCCCCGAAGAAAAAGGTGCTCTACGGTGCGTTTGCGCAGCAGGGTTCACCGGTCGGCAACCTGCTCGCGACGCTGGCCTTCCTCGGCCTGACGTTGATGTCGGATTCCGTGTTCGAGTCGTGGGGTTGGCGTCTGCCGTTCCTCGGATCCGCAGCTTTGGTGATCGTCGCTCTCTACATCAGGTTGCACATCTCCGAGACACCCGAGATGAAGAAGGCTGTTGCGGCACAGGAACGTACACGGATGCCGCTGGTCGAAGTGTTGCGTTCGCATCCCGTCGAACTTGCTCTCGGCGTCGGCGCTGTGGTTGCCGGTGTTGCCATCACGTACGTCAAGACAACCTTTGCGCTCTCCTGGGCGACAACGGATCTCGGCTTCGAGCGCAGTGACTTTCTCCTCGTGATCACCGTGGCACTGGTAGCCCAGGCGCTCGTACAGCCTTTCGGTGCTGTGCTGGCCACGCGGATCGATCCGTCGAAAGCGGTCCGTTGGATGCTGCTTCCGGAGATCGTGCTCCTACCACTGATGTTCGTGCTGGTTCAGACGGGCTCCGTGCCCTTGGCGATTCTGGGTATGGTCCTCGCGACGGCGCCTCACGCAATGTATTACGCCGCGTTGGCCGGCATCCTGGCGCAGGTTTTCCCCACCAATGTTCGGTATACCGGCATCTCTCTGTCGTACCAATTGTCGACAGCCGTATTTGCCGGAACGGCCCCGATGGTCAGCCAGTATCTGCTGACGCGAACCAACTCGATCTGGCCGGTCGTCGCTCTAGGGCTCGTGTATGTCGTTCTCTCCCTTGTCTGTATGACGGCTTTGTTGCGCAGGAGTGCGCTGCACGCGCAAGGGCCGGATTCGACGAGCTCCTCGAACATGACCGATGTTTCCACCCTGAAAGGCGTTGACCACTGATGAACTTTGCACACACCGACCCCGCTCTGACAGCGGTAGTGGACAGATGGACCGCCGGGGCGGACCGAGAGACGTTGAACGGATTGCTCGACCGGCTGGGCCGAGATGCCGCCGGCCGTTTGTCCGAGCTTGCCGACATCGCGGACAAGAACCCGCCGGTGCTGCAGCAATTCGACAAGGCCGGTGACCGCGTCGACCGGATTTCCTATCACCCGGCCTACCTGGAACTGTGCCGGGCGGCGTACAACGAGTACGGCCTGTCCGCCATGTCGCACCGAAAAGGGTTGCACGGATGGGACTCCGTGCATCCGCCACTCGCGAAGTATCTCGCGTCGTACATCTTCGTGCAGGCAGAGTTCGGGCTGGCCTGCCCGGTGTCGATGACAGATGCTGCCGCGCGGACCCTGCGTATGTTCGGTGATCCGGCCGTGTTCTCGCCCTGGATCGACGCGTTGACGTCGACGGACCCCGAGCAGGCGAAGACGGGTGCGATGTTCATGACCGAGATTCAGGCAGGCACCGACATCGCCTGCACCGAAACACGCGCCGAGCGCGACGGTGACGGATGGGTTCTGACGGGCAAGAAGTGGTTCGCCTCCAACCCGGATGCCGATGTGATCATCACCCTCGCGAGATTCCCGGGCGGACAAGATGGTTCGACGCGTGGAGTTGGAATGTTCATGGTGCCCAAGACCGTGGGATCCGGCGAGCGCAACAACCTCACGATCGATCGTCTCAAGGACAAGCTGGGTACGCGTTCGATGCCGAGCGGCGAGGTGACGCTGAACCGCGCGCACGCACTCCAGGTCGGTGAACTCGATCGAGGGTTCCGCCAGATGGCGGAGATGGTCAACACGTCTCGCCTCTCCAATGCGATGCGTTCGAGCGCTCTCATGCGCCGAGCAGTCCGCGAAGCCGTCGAACATTCGAAGGGCCGAGTCGTGTTCGGTAAGAAGCTCTTCGACCAGCCGCTGATGCGGGCGACGCTTCTTCCCCTTGCACTCGATGCCGAGGCTTCGCTAGCCCTGGTCGCGTACAGCGCACAGTGTCTTCAGGCAGCAGACGGCGGCGACGAACAGGCGCGCGCACTGATCAGGGTACTGACACCGATCGCCAAACACTTTGTCTGCAAACGCGCGCGGGTGGTCACCGGCGAGGCCATGGAGGTGCGCGGAGGAAACGGCTACATCGAGGAATGGGCCAACGCGCGACTCGTGCGGGATGCCCACTTGGGCTCGATCTGGGAGGGCTCGAGCAATGTCATTGCGCTGGACGTACTTCGGTGCCTGCGCAAGTTCAACTCGCACCGCTCGGTCGCGGGAGCGATGACGGACATCCTGTCCACCGTCGGACCGGATTGCGAAGCCGGGGCCGGAGTTCTGTTGCGGCGCTGGGAGGAACTGGTAGAGGAAGGAGATCGTCTGATCTCCGGATCTGACGATGCCGCCCAGGCCGCCAGCGCAAAGTATGCCGACGAGCTCGCTCGTGCCGTCATGACGACCCTGCTTTTCGATCTTGCGGATCACGGCATCCGACACGGTAATGGGTACCGGTCACTGCTGGTGGCTAATTCCTACCTGGCCGGTCTTGCGGGGAAGGTGCCGTCGGCTGCACTCGGCAATCTCGACGTGATCACCGACGGCGGTGACGTCGAGCTGGATGATGCACGTGACGTCGTAGCCGAGTTCCTCTCTGTAGCAGGTGGTCATCGGTGAACTCTCCAACAGGCCCCACACCCCTCGCCGGTGTCCGTGTTCTGGATCTGTCGAAGATCCTTGCCGGGCCGTACGCAACCATGTCGCTTGCCGATCTCGGTGCCGACGTCACCAAGATCGAACACCCTGAAGGCGGCGACCCCACGCGTTCGTGGGGGCCTCCCTTCGTCGGGGTAGATGCCGCCTACTATCTCGCCATCAACCGCGGTAAGAAGTCGGTCACGATCGACCTCAAGTCCACCGACGGACAGGAGATCATCCACCGCATGCTCGAAGAGACCGATGTAGTCGTGGAGAACTTCAAGCCGGGCAGCGGATTACAGAAGATCTTCGACTACCAGGCACTGTCCGAGCGATACCCGCATCTGATCACCCTGCACATCTCTGCCTTCGGTGAAGAAGGACCGCTGCGCGACGAACCGGGGTACGACATGATCGCGCAGGCCGCGGGTGGGCTCATGTCGCTCACCGGTGAACCGGGTGGTGCTCCGATGAAATCCGGGTTTGCGTTGGGAGACTTGGGCGCAGCGCTTTTCGGACTGGTCGGTGTCCTGGCTGCATTGGTCGAGCGAGGCCGGACCGGACGCGGACAGTACGTGACCACGTCGCTGTACGAGTGCCAACTCGCGATGCACGTGAACTGGGCGACCAGTTACTTCGCCACCGGTGAGCGCCCGACTGCGTTGGGCTCCGGTCATCCGAATCTTGCTCCGTATCAAGCATTTCCTGCCAGCGACGGGTACTTCGTCGTCGCTGTCGGCAACGACGGGATGTGGGCGTCGCTGTGCGAGGCCATCGGAAGGAGTGAACTGGTCACCGATCCGCGTTTTGCCCACAACCGCGACAGGGTGGAGAACCGCGAGAGTCTGGAACGAGAACTCACCAGCGCCTTCGCATCGGAGACCGTCGAACACTGGTGCGCTCTTCTCGCCGAACGCGCCGTACCGGTCTCACCGATCCGCCATCTCGACGAGATCTACTCCGATCCCCACACCGCCGCGCTCGGAATGGTCGGAACCGTCGACCATCCGACGCTCGGACCGTTGAAGCAAGTGGCCTTTCCGGTCAACTTCTCCGGCCAGAGGCCACGTCTGACGTCGGCGCCGCCCGTTCTCGGCGCCGACAACGACGAAGTCCTTGGTACCGCTCAGGCCAGCCCGCTCAACGCAGGCGGTGTGTTGTCGTCGCGCCAAGCGATGGCCTCGGCAAGCGTCGTGAGGTCGTAGTCCGGTCCGCTGACGCCGACGGTGAAGAGCGAGACACCGTCGGCGACCAGGTCAGCAGCATTCTCGAGCCCAGGCCACGGAACCGAGTGCTCTACTTCCAGCGGGTTCCGGCCTACGTCGGCGCAATGGTCGGAGAGGATGTCTGACTTGCGCAGGTGTGTCTCGCGGTCACCGAAGCTGTGCCAGACGTCGGCGTACTCGGCGACCAGGCGCAGGGTCTTCTTCTCGCCGCCACCGCCGATGAGGACCGGGATGTTGCGCGTCGGCGGCGGGTTGCCCTTCGCCAGGCGGCCCGTGATGCGGGGGAGGTATTCGCCCAGCAGTTTCAGCCGTGAACCGGGAGTGCCGAAGTCGTATCCGAACTGGTCGTAGTCCTTCTCGAACCAGCCGGCACCGATGCCGAGGATCAGGCGCCCACCGCTGATGTGGTCGACGGTTCGCGCCATGTCGGCGAGCAGATCCGGATTGCGGTAGCCACCACCGGTGACCAGGGCGCCGATTTCGACGCGTTCGGTCTGCTCGGCCCAGGCGCCGAGCATGGTCCAGCATTCGAAGTGGGCGCCGTCGGGATCGCCGGTCAACGGGTAGAAGTGGTCCCAGTTGAAGACGATGTCCACCCCGGCGTCCTCGGACCGCAAGACGGCGTCGCGTATCAACCCGTAATCGGGTGCGTGCTGGGGTTGGAGTTGAACACCGATGCGTACCGGACGAGTCATGCCACGCTCCTGACGAGAGGAATGGTTGTCTTCTCCCATCATGGCCGGGTGTGCGCGGTACCGCTACCGCCGCCGTCGGTGACGGGTTTGCCCGCTCTTGTACCCACCCCTTTTCGAGCGAACGGTACTTTCGGCGCCTTAGATCGACTGAACGTGCCGTTCGCTCACAAAGGGGGGCAGGCAAAAAGGGGGGCGGGCAGAAACAGGGGGCGGGCAGAAACAGGGGGCGGGCAAAAAAGGGGGGCGGGTAAAAACAGGGGTGGTCTGCCCACAGCAGACAGGCGGGGTCCCGGCACCGCCGCGCCGGTAGGAATGGATTCATGACTACTGAAGCGCCCACCGATACCGGCTACCGTGACCTGTTGACAGACAGGCTCTTCCGACAGCGAACCATTCTGCTCACCGGCGAGGTCAACGACGCCATGGCCGAACGTGTGTGTTCGGAACTGGTGCTCCTCGCCACCACCGACCCCAAGCGCGACATCGTGCTCTACATCAATTCACCTGGCGGATCGGTGTTTGCCGGGCTGGCCATCTACGACACGATGAAGCTCATCCCCAACGACGTCGTGACGGTCGCGATGGGCTTCGCGGCCAGCATGGGCCAGGTGCTTCTCTGCTCCGGCACCCACGGCAAGCGAATCAGCCTGGCGCACAGCCGCATCATGATGCACCAACCTTCGGCGGGTATCGGTGGCACTGCGGTGGACATTGCGATCCAGGCCGAGAGCCTCGAGCTGATGAAGCGCCAATCGCAGGAAATCCTCGCCGCCGAAACGGGCCGGACCGTCGAAGAGATCGAGACCGACAGCGATCGGGATCGCTGGTTCACCGCCGAGCAGGCGCGCGAGTACGGAATCGTCGACCGCGTCGTGACGTCCTTCGCCGAGATCGCACCGCAAGCCACCTTCCCCAAGATCGGATTGTGACGTCATGTCCCAGTACACGATTCCCAGTGTCATCGAGCGAACACCAACGGGTGAGCGATCTTTCGACATCTTCAGCAGGCTGCTCAACGAACGCATCGTCTTTCTCGGCACAGAGATCGACGACGGCGTCGCCAATGTCGTGATGGCTCAGATGCTGCATCTGCAAGCCGACAACCCGGATCGCGAAATCGGTTTGTACATCAACTCTCCCGGCGGTTCCACCACGGCGATGCTCGCGATCTACGACACCATGCAGTTCTTGAAACCGACGATTTCGACGTACTGCATGGGTCAAGCGGCTTCGGCTGCTGCAGTGCTTCTGGCCGCAGGTACTCCGGGCCATCGGCATGTTCTTGCCCATTCGCGGGTGCTGCTGCATCAACCGTCGACGCAAGGTAGCGGCACCATCTCGGACCTCGCGCTTCAAGCAGCCGAGATCCTGAGAATCCGGGAGCAGACCGAGGCGATTCTGAGTAAGCACACCGGTCAGAGCGTCGAGCGGCTCCGCAAGGACACCGATCGAGACAGGATCTTCACTGCCGACGACGCTATCTCCTACGGACTGGCTGACACCCTCATCGAAGGGAACTGATCAGGCTGCCATCAGGACGGGACCGGAGATCGGGGCGGGAGAATGTCCGAAGGTGAGGGAGTTGAGCGCAACGATCCTGTTGCCCGCTCGGAACAGCAGGTGCTCGAGCGGCATCCCGAGCGCTTCGCAGATGGCGCGCAGAATTTCCGACGACGGTTCCTTCTTGCCCCGTTCGATCTCGGAGAGGTACTGCTTCGACATCCCGACCTTTGCGGCTACGTCGTCGAGAGTTCGGTCCTGATCGCGTCGGACCTCCCTCAGCACTCGTCCGTAGGCTTCACGAATCAGCGGGGGTTTGCGCACGGCGACAGCTGGATCGGGGAGTTCCGACTCACCCTTGACCAGGACCAGTCTGCGCGGCGCATCCATAGGCCGAGTATTCCAGCCGACCGGTTCGCACACCACCCGGTTCACCGAGGGCTGACATCTAGTCCGTTCGAACACCACCAGCAAGAAACATCGCTCGAAGAACGAAGGTCGCCTCGGGTCCGATGATCTCACCGACCAGGCTCGTATAGCGGTCGACGAACTCGGGCCCGTGGGAGGCCTCGTCGGAAGCGGGGTCGCCGAGGTGGTGCGCAAGTTCGTGCAAGACAACGAATTCGCGTAGCGCCCACCGGCCGTCACGGTCGTCCGGGACGGCGATGACGTCGTTCGAGTAGTGAGCGGCGGCATTGCCGGCGCGGGAGCGTACGGACACCGGAATGGTTGCGCGAGGCCAGGTCGCGAGTACCCAGTTCAGCCCGAGTAGCTGATCGCAGTACGCCTGGACCGACTCGACGGAACCGAATTTGCGCTCGACCGGCAACGTGATGGTGGAACCCATGACCTCGACGCTCCGAAGTCCGCGCTCGTCGGCGCGATCGAACATGGTGCGCACCAACGTCTCTGCCTCGTAGACGGCGTTCCGCTGCGTATCCCTCACGAGTCGAGCTGCCCGCGCACCCCGCCGATCTCCGGAAGGTTTCCCAGACGTGCGGAGCGCGCCGCCCGATCACCCGCCCGTCGAGCATGCGAGGAATGTCCGGCACTCGCGCGGCCACCGCCCCGCCACGTCCCACGTGCCTGGGAGTTGGACGAGTAGTAGTCCTTGAGCTCGATTTCCTTGTTGCGCAGCACGAGTGCGGTTTCCGAAGACGACGTGGCAGATTCTGCGATCGCCGCCTTCTCCGTCTCCTGCTTCGTCTCGGCCAACCGAGCGCCGATGCGGGACGCGTACGCCATCTGGAAGTTCAGGCGCGCCGTCACTCCGGCCACCGGCTTGCGGACCTGCGTGTTGACGCGTCGTCGTCCACGAGTTTCGACGACGGTCCGCACGGATGTTTCGCCGCGGTACGCCCCGGAGCGCACGTACGCGTCGGAGTCACGGACCATCTGGAAGAGCAGGCTCGAGTACAGCGCTTCGCACACGTCGATGTCACCGGCGAAGCCGTAGGCGTAGATGACGGCCGACGTCTGCGCGATGTCGCACTGTACGTCGTTGGCAGCGGCGATCGCGATGAACAACTGGGCGTACGTTCGCAGCCCGCGCTTGCCCGGTTCGCCGATGGTGATGAGCCGCTGAGTGGGTGTCGCACGTTTTTCCGAGGACGCGGTGTGCGCCCGCGCGACCGCCAGGTCGATCGCGGAACCGGTGGCCAACCGCTGCGCGGCGGCCATGAAGGCTTCACCTTCGTGTGGATTGTCGGTGGACTCCGCTTGGCGAAGCAGCGCACCGATGCGGGTCAGCATCTTCTCCGAACTCACCGTGAAAGACTACGCTCGCGCGCCGACACGGACGTTTATGCTGCTAGCGCACACGCTCACCCTCAACTTGGATCGTCCGGCACGTTCCTGCCGGTAGAAGGGATCAACCCCGTCATGGCTTCAGTGACTTTCGAGAGCACCACCTGCCTGTTCCCCGGATCGAACACCCCGGCAGTGGACAAGCTCGACCTCGAGATCGAGGACGGCGAGTTCCTCGTCCTCGTCGGACCCTCCGGCTGCGGAAAGTCGACCACCCTGCGCATGCTCGCCGGGCTCGAAGACGTCCACAGCGGGCGCATCCTCATCGGCGACCGCGACGTCACCGGTCAGGAACCGAAAGAGCGCGACATCGCGATGGTCTTCCAGAACTACGCGCTGTACCCGCACATGTCGGTGGCCGAGAACATGGGTTTTGCGCTCAAGCTCGCCGGAACCAACAAGACGGAGATCCGCGCCCGCGTCGAAGAGGTCGCGAAGATGCTCGATCTCGAGCCGTACCTCGACCGCAAGCCCAAGGCGCTGTCCGGTGGCCAGCGTCAGCGAGTGGCGATGGGCCGCGCCATCGTCCGCCAGCCGCAGGTCTTCCTCATGGACGAGCCCCTCTCGAACCTCGACGCGAAACTCCGTGTTCAGACGCGCACGCAGATCGCTCAGCTGCAACGACGCCTCGCGACGACGATGGTCTACGTGACCCACGACCAGGTCGAGGCCATGACGATGGGTGACCGCGTCGCAGTCCTCGAAAAGGGAATCCTGCAGCAGTGCGCCTCGCCGCGCGAGCTCTACAACAAGCCGAAGAACGTCTTCGTTGCCGGCTTCATGGGTTCACCCGCGATGAACCTCTTCACCCTCCCCGTCGTCGACGGCGGCGTCGCATTCGGTGGCGGGATCGTTCCCGTTCCGCGCGAGACGATGAACGGTGTCGTCGAAACCGAGGTTGTTCTGGGTATTCGCCCCGAGCACCTCGAGATCGCCGCCGAAGGCCTGCCGATGGAGGTCGACGTCGTCGAGGAACTCGGTTCCGACGCCTACGTCTACGGACGCACCACGATCGGCGGACGGTTGCAGCAGATCGTTTCGCGTGGTGACTGGCGCAACCCGCCGCAGAAGGGCGAGCGAGTCAACCTGCGCGTCGACCCTGAGAAGGTGCACATTTTTGCCACCACCGACGGGCGTCGCCTGGGTTAGGTGGACCTGTCAAACGACACATGACCGATTCAGGTTCGGCGTAATACCCACAAGTAGGGGTGTCTCGTGCCACAGTAGGGGCCGATGCCGGGAGCCGGCACCCATGGCGCATGCCGTGAGCCGGCTCTCGGTGACCGTCTATTTGTCATACACATACGGGGAGCGAATCCATGGTTCTGAACTCGAAGGCGATGCGCCGCGCTGCAATTGCAGCCACGGCAGCGTCCATGCTGGTACTGGCAGGCTGCTCGTCCGATTCGGACAAGGACAGCGGAACCAGCACCACGGCCGCATCCGGGGGATCGTCCTCGAGCGAAGGCCGCGGACCCATCACGATCGTCGAGGGGCAGGATGCCCTGAACGAGGCGCTCGAAAACATCATCACCGACTGGAATGCGGAGCATCCGGACGAGAAGGTCACGCTCAAGCCGCTGGCCAAGGAAGCCAACGCGCAGGTCGACGACATCACCCAGCGCATGCAGGCCAAGAGCGACGAGTACGACCTCATCGGCGTCGACGTCGTCAACACCGCTCAGTTCGCCGCAAACGGCTGGCTGCTGCCGCTCGAGGGTGACCTCGCGATCGACGAGTCCGGCCTCCTGCCGTCGACCGTCGCTTCGGGCACCTACAACGGCAAGCTCTACGCAGCGCCGAAGAACACCAACGCCGCGTTCCTGTACTACCGCAAGGACCTCGTCGAGAAGGCTCCCACCACGTGGGCCGAGCTCAAGGAAAACTGCCCGAAGGCTGTCGAAGCCGGCATCTCCTGCTACATCGGTCAGTTCAAGAACTACGAGGGCCTGACGGTCAACACCACCGAGATCACCAACGCTTTCGACGGCCCGTGGGTCGGCCCGGACGGACTCACCCCGGCCATCGACGACAAGACGAAGGCAGGCGTTCAGTCGATCGTCGACAACTTCGCCGACAACACCATCCCGCAGGAAGCACTGACCTACTCCGAGGGCGAGTCGCAGACCGCGTTCGGTGACGGCAAGGCACTCTTCATGCGCACGTGGTCCGGCTTCTCGGTCGACGGTGAGAAGACCTCGGTTGCCGGCAAGTACGGCTACACCGTTCTTCCGGGTGTCGACGGACCGGGCGCTTCGACCGTCGGCGGCTACAACGTCGGCATCAGCGCGTACTCCGACGCGCCGGCAACGGCTCGTGACTTCCTCGAGTTCATGCAGACCAAGAAGTCGCAGACGTACTTCACCGAGGTCGGCGGCGCACCCGTCCTCTCGGCTGTCTACGACGACCCGGCAGTGCTCGCCCAGTTCCCGTACTTCGCGACCCTGAAGGAAGCACTCGCTACCGCTCAGCCGCGCCCCGTCACGCCGTACTACACGCAGGTGTCGAAGTCGATCTCCGACAACACCTACGCTGCTATTCGCGGCGAGAAGACCGTCGAGCAGGCTTTGGCGGACACCAAGGCCGGCATCGAAACCGCCGGTAACTGATCTACCAGGAGCAATAAGCAATGGCAGAACCGCAGGATCCTTCCGCGGCTGTGCCTACCAACCCCACGGTCGGGGCCGGTTCAACCGGTCCCGACCGTTCGGGCGTTGGTGGGAGACACCGTGCACCGGAACCGCTAGAAGAGCCGTCGGCATCCGAGGCAGCAGGGACATCCCTGACCAAGGTTCTGCCTGACCTTGCAGCTACTCCACCCCCACCGACCTCGCCCCCGCCTGCGTCGGCCGACAAGCCGAAGAAGCGTCGACGAGTTCCGGTGTGGGCGTTCGTCGCACCGTCGCTGATCGTTCTCGCCGTCATCATTCTGTATCCGCTCGGACGAGCGATCTGGATGTCGATGCACAGCGACGGCAAGAAGCTCGACCCCGAGACCGGCATGTTCGTCACCGGTCAGTTCACGTGGTTCGAGAACTACAAGAACTGGATCACCCAGTCCTGCAACACCGCCAACGGCTCGATTCCCTGCCCGCCCGGCACGCTCGGATCGCAGTTCTGGCAGTCGATCGGAAATACGTTCGGCTTCACCGTCGTCACCGTTCTGCTCGAGACGGTGATCGGTCTGTCGATGGCGCTGATCATGGCCAAGACGTTCCGCGGCCGCGGTTTGCTCCGCGCTTCCGTGCTGATTCCCTGGGCCATCCCCACCGCCGTCACCGCGAAGCTCTGGTTCTTCATCTTCGCCAACGACGGCATTGCCAACAAGATCCTCGGCACCAACATCCTGTGGACGGCGGATCCCTGGCCGGCACGATTCGCGATCGTCGTCGCCGACGTCTGGAAGACCGCGCCGTTCATGGCGTTGCTGATTCTCGCGGGTCTGCAGATGATTCCCGCCGACGTCTACGAGGCCGCCAAGGTCGACGGCGCGACGGCCTGGCAGCGATTCCGCATGATCACGCTTCCGCTGGTCAAGCCCGCACTCATGGTGGCGGTGCTCTTCCGCACGATGGACGCGCTGCGCATGTACGACCTGCCCGCGATCATGATGGGATCCAATCCCGCCACCTCCACCATCTCGGTTCTGGTGGTCGATCAGATGCGCGTCGGCGCCAATTCGGCGTCGGCCCTGTCCACCATCACGTTCCTCATCATCTTCGCTGTGGCCTTCATCCTGGTCCGATTCCTCGGAGCCAATGCGGTCAGCACGCAGGAAAAGCAGCGGAAGGGGGAGCCGGTATGAACAAGGCACTACGCGGCAAGATCGGCACCTACATCGGCGTCGTACTGATCATCGTGTGGGGACTCGCTCCCTGCTACTGGATGATCGTGACGGCGTTGCGCGACCCGGCTGACACGTTCTCGACGTCGCTGTGGCCCACCAATCTCACGCTGTCGAACTTCACCGCGGCGCTCGATCCCGACGCGAAGGTGAACTTCACCCGGGCACTGATGAACAGCCTCATCATCGCGGGTGCGACCACGCTGATCGCCTTGGTCATCGGTGTGTTCACCGCCTACGCGCTCTCGCGATTCGATTTTCGTGGCAAATACTTCGTCACCGGAATCATCCTCGGCGCGTCCATGTTTCCGGTCGTCGCTCTCGTGACCCCGCTGTTCCAGTTGTTCACCGACATCGGCTGGATCGGCAGCTACAAAGCGCTGATCATCCCGAACATCTCGTTCGTGCTGCCGCTGACGGTCTACACGCTGACGTCGTTCTTCTCCGAACTTCCGTGGGAGCTCGAAGAAGCGGCGCGTATCGACGGCGCCACCCGTGGCCAGGCGTTCCGTCTGATCATGCTGCCGCTCGCCGCGCCGGCCCTGTTCACCACCGCGATTTTGGCTTTCATCGCAACGGTCAACGAGTACCTGCTTTCGCTGCAACTCTCTAGTGACAAAACCGCGCCCGTCACGGTGGCGATGGCCAAATTCTCCGGAACCGACCCATTCGTCACGCCGTACACCTCGATCATGGCCGGCGGAACCCTTGTGATGATCCCGCTGGTCATCATGGTTCTCATCTTCCAGCGACGCATCATCGCCGGTCTGACCGCAGGCGGCGTCAAGTCGTGATGCGCGCCTGCGCGCGGTTTCGATGAGGCGGGCTTCGCGCGCCCAGCGCATGGAGCTGATCGCCGGCTTCATCTCGGTCTTCGCCCTCATGGCGTTGATCGGCGCTGTGGTCGCGATCGTCAAGGGCGACCCCGGCGTGATGCCGTCTTTGGTGCTGCTCGGTTGCGTCGTCGCTCTCGGGCTGGCGTTCCGCGGATATCGGAACGCGGTCCGAGCAGAACGTCGCGAGTAGCCAGCCCGGTAGGGTGACATTTCGGTATCGCAGTTGCCGGGAGTTATCTGATCGAGATATCACCCTGGTGGAATGGTGCCGGTAAGTCCGGATCCACGACCGGGAGTGTTGAGTGAGTCCATCGAACAGATCGAGTGCGACGGGTGGCGATCAGTCGTCGGCTCGATCGGGCAAGTCGGCTAATTCCCCACGGTCGAGCAAGTCGGCCAAGCCGGAGAAGAAGCAGCGCTCCAAGTGGCGGTACGTCCGGCGGACCATCTACGTTCTCGTGCTCCTGATGATCATCGTGCCTGCGTCGGTTTTTGCTGTCGCGTACAGCCGGACCGATGTCCCGCGCCCCTCGGACATGCAGACCAATCAGGTGTCCACCATCTACATGGCCGACGGCACGACCGTGCTCGGCAAGGTGGTGCCGGCGGAGGGAAACCGCACCGAGGTCGCGTTGTCGGCCATCCCGATTCACGTCCGCGATTCGGTGCTCTCGGCGGAGGATCGCAACTTCTACACCAACCCCGGCTTCTCGATCTCCGGATTTGCTCGCGCTGCCCGAGACAACGTGATGGGCAAGGAAAGCGCCGGCGGTGGCTCGACGATCACTCAGCAATACGTGAAGAACGTCTTGGTCGGTGACAAGCGCAGTATCGACAGGAAGCTGCGTGAGCTTGTCATCTCCGCCAAGATGGCGCGCGAATGGTCCAAGGACGACATTCTTGCCGCGTATCTCAACACCATCTACTTCGGTCGCGGTGCCTACGGCATCGCCGCCGCGTCGAACGCGTACTTCGACAAGCCGGTCAGTGAGCTGAGCGTCGAGGAAGGCGCAGTTCTCGCTTCCGTCATCCAGAGCCCGTCGTTCCTGGACCCCGAGACCAATCTGTCCGCGCTGCAAGCGCGCTGGGACTACGTTCTCAACGGCATGGTGGAACTGGGCAGCCTGACCAAGACGGATCGCGACGCGATGCAGTTCCCGGCTGTCGCCCCCGCCAATCGGCCGACCGATCTGAACCAGGCGCCCGGACCCGAAGGCCACATCAAGACTCAGGTACTCAAGGAACTGGCCGAGGCCGGTATCAGCGACCAGACGCTGAACACCGCTGGTCTGCAAATCACGACAACCATCGACCCGGTTGCGCAGGAAGCTGCGCTGGGCGCCGTCAAGCGGAATCTCGAGGGTGAGCCCGAAGACCTGCGGACCGCAGTAGTGTCCATCGACCCCAAGACCGGTGGCGTCGACGCCTATTACGGCGGTGACGACGGAGCGGGATTCGACTACGCCCAGGCGCCGCTGCAGACCGGTTCAGCGTTCAAGGTCTTCGGCCTGGTCGCAGCATTGATGGAAGACATTCCGCTGTCCGCACGGTTCGACAGTTCACCGCTCACGATCAACGGTGTGACCATCGGAAACGTCGGCGGCGAATCCTGTGGTCGATGCACCATCGCCGAGGCACTCAAGCGTTCGCTGAACACCAGCTTCTACCGGTTGATGCTCTCGATGGAGAACGGTGCCCAGAAGATCGCCGACGCCGCCCATCTGGCCGGCATCCCCGAACAGATTCCCGGACTCGACTACCCGACGCTCACACAGGAGGGTGGCCCGCCGGAGAACGGAATCGTGCTCGGCCAGTATCAGTCTCGTGTTATCGACATGGCATCCGCGTACGCGACGCTCGCCAACTCCGGTGTGTACCAGCAGCCGCACTTCATCCAGAAGGTCGTGACGGCCGAAGGTGAAGTCCTGCTCGATCGCCCGGTCTCTCCCGGTGAGCGTCGTCTCGATGCTGCCGTTGCCGACAACATCACGCAGGCAATGCTGCCGATCGCGTCGTACTCGAACGGTCACGCGCTCGCCGGTGGACGCCCGTCTGCTGCCAAGACCGGTACCGCGCAGTTGGGTGACACGGGCCAGAACAAGGATGCGTGGATGGTCGGTTACACGCCGTCGCTGTCCACCGCGGTGTGGATCGGAACTTCCGACGCGCAGGCCATCACCAACTCCTACGGCGGTTTGATCTACGGCTCCGGAGTGCCTGCGGACATTTGGAAGAGCACGATGGACGGCGCCCTGAAGGGCTCCGACTGGGAGAGCTTCCCGTGGCCCGACCCCATCGGCGGGCAGGCCGGCGTTCCCGCCAACTCCGGTGTGACCTCGGGTGACGGGACGGGCACGCCCACGACGGGCGCGGCCGCTCCCCCAGCACCCATCGAGGTGCCCGGCCTGCCGCCGATCGAAGTGCCGCAGCTTCCCCAGTTGCCGCGTCAGATCGAGATCTTGCCTGGCATCGTCATCCCGCTACCGGGCTGACACAGCGCTCGATTTCCGGCTCTCAGGCCTGATCGTCGAAGAGGCCGAGCTGGGTCGGCGCTGCATCCTTGGCGGGAAGCACAACGACGCGCAGTCCGCGCCTGAGGTTGCGGATCGCGTGCGTCCACGCGCGCTTTTCGCCCGCACACAGGTCGGTGTCGTCGTCCTTGCGCCGGATGGACTCGGTCAACGCCTCGTGCCACGCCGTCTCCTGCTCCTGGCTGATCCTCAGGTAGTCGAGAATGGTGTCGCGGTCGTGCTCACAGATCACGGCAACCTCTTCGGCGCTGAGCTCGCCCGTTCCGTCGGCGTCGAGTTCGAGGAGCGCCATGAGTGCCGGAGGAAATTCGTGGCACTCGTGTGACTCGTATTCGGCACCGGGATCTTCGTGCTCGGAGGCCATCCCGTCGTTGAAGGCGGTGTCTCCGGTAGCGCGAATGGGTTGCCCGCCCAGTTCTTCGGCGAGTTCGTCGGATGCTTCGGCCAATTCGGCGAACGAGCGCAGAGCCCGCAGGAGGTGCTCGGCGACGAAGGGTGCGCCGTCTACGCGGACCACGCCCAGCACACTCTGCTCGACGAGAATGAGTTTGATGGTCGGCCACTGCCGATTGAGCTGGGCGAGAACAACAGCAGCGTTATCGACGTTCTCCACCGAATGCACGACCCGCGAGAACACCTCCACGTACTCGTCGTCCTCGAGGACACGAACATAGGTGACCTGCTCACCGCGGACGAGCGGGATGTCGCCGTCGTCGTCACGCTTGGGTGGATGGCCGAGAAGGCGTTCGACGGCCCCGTCGACCAGGATTCGCAGCATGTCACCCGAACCCGAGGGAGCGTGCGACGGCGTCGTGGCGAACGCCGGCGTCGACTCGCGTCCACTGGTGCTGGCACGCAGGAACGACGGGTGCGCAATGCTCCACATCTCGCGGAAGACACGCAACACCTTTGTCACCAGTTCCTCGGGACGAGTGCGGTCGACGTCGATGTAGAAGGACATGGACCCGTTGCCCTCGGGCTCGTGCTCGCACAGATCGGGAGCGCTGAACCCCATGTCGAGCAGCGCTGAATGGTCTTCCGGTTCGAGCATCCGCAGTGGATGCAGAAACCTGTTGGAAGGGACTTCACAGCGCACGGAGGTCTGATTCCACGCGAAGAACTGGATGCACGCGGGTGCGTCGGCCAGTTCGTCCATGCTGTCGTAATGCGACTCCACCACGAGAGTGTCGTCGTCCTCCATCACGGAGATGTAGCGAGCGAGATGAGTCTCGAAAGTAGTCCAGGCACTCAGGATTTCCAGATCGAAAGTATTGTCCGACATCGTCGCTCCTCTGGTCCGGGGGGCGCATGGGCCCTACCGACGACTCGCCGAAACCCCTGCTTTTCAAACCCCGCCTACGACGGTAGTCCCGGGGTCCGACAGTGACAGTGTTCGTAGGATCCGAAGTGACGATGTTCGTAGTCAGGGGATTATCTTCCGAGCCTGCAGATTGGCGAAGATGTCGAGGAACATCGCTTCGGTGTCGACGTGGCGGTGAAATCCGAACCGCCGAGCTTTCGATCCGTCAGCGAAAAAGTCGTAGTCCCATCCGAATACGAAGTCGCCGAACCCCCAGGACGAGACATCGGAATACGGGGTCCGAGCAAGTTGGTGTTCCTCGACGAGTTCATCCCACACCGACTCCTTGTCCGCCATTGCGACATCGAGGGACATCGGGAGCGGAGGTGCGACGTCCATGTCGAAGAAGGCTGCGATCTTCGGCCACATCTCCTGCCAGCGAAACAGGTCGCCGTTGTTGATGTTGAACGCCTGATTTGCGCACTCGGTATTGGTCGCGGCCCAGACCGTTGCCTCGGCCAGGAGTCCGGCGTCGGTCATCTCGATCAAGCTGGTGTACGCGCCGGGTTTGCCGGGGAATCGGAGTGGGACACCCAGTTTCTTCGAGATGGTCGCGTAGACGGCGATGACCATCGCGAGGTTCATCGGGTTGCCCAACGCGAATCCGGAGACGACCGAGGGTCTGATCGCCGACCACGTCCACGACTTGCCGAGCTGCCTGCGTTCGAGGAACTGCTGTTGGTCGACGTTGAACTCGGGTGGCATGTGCGGTGGATCGCTCTCGCGGGCCGGAGTTTTGAACGGTCCGAGATGTGCCCCGTAAACCTTGTAGCCCTGCATCAGGCTGACGTGCTCGAGTCCGCCGGCAACGGGTTCGATGGCGTCGAGAGTGTTGACCAGCATCGCCAAGTTGGGCGGAACCAGCTCGGCCCATGTCGGGCGGTCTTGATAGGCGGCGTAGAAGACGTGGGTGACGTCGTCCAGTCCGCTCAGTGCCGCTGCAGTCCGGGAAGGATCGAGCAGGTCGACTGCGATGTGTTCGACCCGGTCGGTGTTCGTGCCGCCTCGGCGCGAGAGTCCGATGATCTTCCATTCGCCGGTTGATTCGAGGTGATCGATCAAGTTCCCACCGATCACACCTCGGGCTCCGACCACGAGTGCGACTTTATTGTGATGCACCATTTCAGCCTCCCATTGGAATATCGCGATGTTGCGATATAGAGAGTGAACCATATATATCGGCATTTCGCGATCTAGCGGTATGATCTCGAGCATGGAAGACGCAACAACCGAGTGGGAAACGGCGTTCAAGGCGCTGGCCAACCCGATGCGTGTACAAATCCTGCAGTGGTTGAAAGACCCCGGGAGCTTTCCCCCTCAGCTCGAGCCTGCCGAGGAGGTCGGAGTGTGCCTCAAGCACATACAAGCGAGGGCGAAGGTGTCGCAATCGACTGCGTCTCAGTACATGGCCGCACTCCAGGCTGCGGATCTGGTCACCACCACACGAATCGGCCAGTGGAGGCATTACAAACGAAACGAGCAACAGATCGAGAAGCTTGCTGCATTCATCAGGCAGGGCTTGTAGGTACCAGCACCTGACCGATCCCTCCGGAACCGCGGACGTTGTGGCAAAACCTCACATCGCCGGAGCTGTCGGTATGTGCATTGTGGTCGTTTCTCGGGTTGCTCGCGGTCCTTACGCTCGGCAGAGGAGTCCGGCGAGGAGAGGCATGCGATGAGTCGTGAGAGCTGGGTGGGCCGTGATGCCCGATCCATCGCCGAAGCCGTGCGGTCGGGTCAGGCGTCGGCGCGGACCGTCGTCGAAGATCATCTCGCACGGGTCGACGAATGCAACGGCGAGCTCAACGCACTGGTCGCCGTGTGCGCCGAGGACGCGCGTGCGGCCGCAGACAGCCTGGACGAACGTCGCCTTCTCGGCGAGACACTCGGTCCCCTTGCCGGGGTTCCGTTCACGGTCAAGGACTTGATCGCTACTGCCGGCGTGCGTACCACCGCCGGTTCTCGCACTCTGGCGGACAACGTCCCGGCCGTCGACGCCCCGGCCGTTGCGGCGTTCAAGGCTGCCGGCGCAATTCTGATCGGCAAGACCAACACCCCGGAATTCGGCGCGTGCGGCCTGACGCGCAACGAATTGTTCGGAACCACGGCCAGCCCGGTGCGACCGGACGGCGTCGTCCGGTCCCCCGGCGGATCGAGTGGCGGCGAGTCCGCGTCGGTTGCTGCCGGAATGAGCGTGCTCGGACTCGGTACGGATTTTGGTGGCTCGGTGCGTTGGCCCGCCCACTGCACCGGCCTCATTTCGGTTCGCCCGACGCTCGGCCGTATCGACCCGGAAGGGCAATACCCCGGCGTGCTTTCGGATGGACGGGTACTCGCCAATCCGATGACGATGCACGGCACGATCCAGACCATCGGCCCACTGGCCCGCAACCTCGGTGATGCGACGCTTGCGCTGCGCGTCCTGTCGAAGCCGTATCTCGCGTGGACCGAGCCGGACTCGGTCGACGTCGAACACCTCGACATCCGCTGGGCACCCGGCGAGGGAACCATGCCTGTCGACGAAGAAATCCTGGCGGCGGTTCGCTCGGCGGCGAACAGTCTGGACGCGAGCGAGTACGACGGTCTGGCTCTGCCGCGGGCCAACGCGCTTTTCGGCGCGTTGCGATCGGTCGAGACCCACGCGGACATCCACTCTCTCGCCGCAGGTTCAGCGCACTCTTTCGACGCGGACATCACCGCCATGCTTGCCGCAGGCCATGATCGGAGTTCCGCCGAGGTGGAAGCGCTGTGGGCGGATCGTGCGATGTTGATCGCCGACTTCCTCGACGAGATGGGCGACGTCCTGATTCTGCCGGTTGCGTCGGTGCTCGCTCCGCCGCTCGGTGTGGAGAGCTTCGAGGTGGGCGGTCGCGAACTCACGTGGATGGACGCGCTCGCGAGTTGCCGGGCGATCAGTGTGCTCGGCCTTCCGTCGGTCGTGGTTCCGGTAGGACTCTCCCGCAACGGTTTACCGATCGGAGTGCAGGTGGTGGCGCGGCCGTTCCACGAGCATGTTGCGCTGTCCGTGGCGGCGCGAATCACGTCGAATGCGCAAGCTCTAGTCTGACTTCCATCTTTCGGTTTCGGCTGCGAAACGTGTTGCGTACGAGTCGGCCAGGTCGTGAAGCGTGGTGACGCAGTCGCCGTAGTACGTCGGTGCATGCATGGTAGCCAGAATCCGCGGCTCGAGGTCGGCCAGGGCGCGGATCGTGGGTTCGAGATCCGGGGTGAGGCAGGTGGCGTGGCCCAAGTCCTCGGCTTCTAAAGCGGGACCGACGATTTCGTGCTCGGTAGTCGCGGGGTGGTGCCCGAACGCTGTGAAGAGGTCTCCGCAGAACAGCGTGGACGTCGTCTCCTCGAACATCAGGCCCGCGTCCCAACCGTGCGGGACGTGTGGGGTGTCGATGTGCCGGACTCGGCGGCTGCCGGTTTCGAGTACGTCGCCGTCCTGCAAGGGAAGTGGCGCCCGATCGGCCAGATCGTTGACCTGAACGAAGCACCCCATCGCGCCGTGCGCCACTTGTGCTTCGGGGGCCGCCGCAAGCCAGGAGTTCATGGACCCGCACTCGTCGGCCTCGACGTGACCGAACGTGATCCATTTCAGACGGTCGATGTCGATCAGCGTGGAGAGTGCGTCGGAAGCTGAGGTGAACAACGCTCGCTGCCCGGTGTGGAAGAGCAAGGGTTCCTCGCCGTCGACGAGAAACTGGTTCATCGTGAGGTTCGCTTCGTCCACGAAGGTCGACAGTCGGTAGATGTCCGGCGCGATTTCGGTGATCGTGGTGGTCATCGCTGTGCTCCGATCAGGGCTGTTGTGCACGTCAATCTGTCTTCTCCAGCCTTCTCGCCGCTCCGCGCCTGCACAAGGCTCTGGAATAGTGGAGGACGTGTTCGTACTACTGCTGACAGGCCCGCCGGGCGCGGGGAAGAGTTCCGTGCTGACCGCGCTTCACGATCGACTCGGCGAGGCCGGGGTGAGCAACGCGATGATCGAGGTGGACGAACTCGAGCGGTGCTACCCGCCGCTGGGAACCGAGCGGGCAATCGCACACGTCGGGATGTTGTGCGCGTCGTTCCGGGAAGCGGGGTACGAACTCCTCTTCCTCACGGCGACCGTCGAAGACGACGACTACGGGCATGCCTTGCTGGCCGCGACCGGCGCCGAGGGGCACCTGCTGGCGCGCCTCGAGGCCGATCCGGATACGTTGCGCACCAGAATCGTCGAACGTGAACCGACCGGCTGGGCCGGGCTCGACGGTCTGGTGGAAGCGTCACAACTGCTGGCCGGTTCGATGCCGACGCTCAGTGGGGTCGACGTGGTTCTGAGCACAGAAGGCCGCGATCCCGAAAGTGTTGCCGATGATCTGGAAGCGGCTCTGCGAGAACGCAGTCCAGCGCTCTTAGCTGTCGGTGTTCAGAGCGGTGACCACTGAAGCGAACATCGTCGACTTGATTGCCCCCAGCGTGCCCGCATTCTTCGGGCCGATCGGTGCAACCATTTCGATGGCCTTGGCGGTCAAAGCGTCGACGGAAGCGGTGAAGTCCACCAAACCGGCTGCGAATGCGTCACTTCCGCCGTATCGCCGCCCCGTGGTCATGGCGACGATTGCCGACGCCGGGCTGAGCTTGGCCTGGATGAGAGCTGCCATTCCTTCGGTGAAGGGGATGTTGATGTCCACCTCCGGGAAGCAGTAGTAGCCGCGATCATCGCGCATGACGCGGTAATCGTGCGCGATGCCGAGCATGGCGCCGGCTCCGAAGGCGTGGCCGTTGATCGCCGCGACGGTGGGCATGGGGAACGTCAGCATCCGAGCGAACAGCGACTGGACTTGCTGCACATACCACTTCGCCTTGTCGCCGTTCGCGCCCAGCCAGTCGAGGTCGAGTCCGTTGGAGTAGAACTTGCCCGTCGCCGTGGTGACCAGGGCATGTGCGCCTTCGCTTAAAGCCTGGTCGAGTAGCTTGTCGACGGAATCGAGCCAATCCGGCGAGAATCGATTCTCGTCCTCACCGAGATCGAGAACGGCGATCTTGTCTTCGAAGCGCAGAGTTGCGGTCATGATTGGCCTTTCCTGTTGCGGGGCTTGGGCAGTGGTGGGTCGAGATGCAGAACCGCTCGAACGGCGGCATCCAACCGCGCGCGTGCTGCGGCGTCGGGGACTCGCCAACCGTCGGCGCGTTTGGCGGGATGAATGAGCAGCCCGGTAGGCAGGCCGACAACACAGGCTTCGATTGCTTCGACGGCTCGGCCGTCCTTGCGGCCCCAGAGCGCGGTCGACAACCGGATGAACAACTCGACCAGAGACCGGTCGAGTTGTGTGAGTTTCTCGGCGATGTCGGCGGGGACGTCGGTGCCGAGCAGTTCGTCGCGCTGAATCGTCAGCAGCAGCAACGCGGATTGTGGGTAGTCGAGCGCGAAGACGGCCGGAACTTCGGCGGCTGCGACGACGGCGGAAACCGCGGAGGTCGGCGCGGGGTCCGCGAGAGCGTCGTCCACTCTCGATTGCTGAAGCGCGAGAAATCGTTGCGCGGCACGCAGCCACGCGCTACCGACCAGTCCACTGCGAGAGCCGAATGCGTGATAGATCGCCCCGTTGGATACACCGGTGGCGTCGGAGACCGCCCTGACCGTGACAGCGCTCGGCCCGGCAGTGGCGGCAAGTTTTTCGGCAGCGTCGAGCAGCGTGTCGAGATCGTGGACGCGTGGCCGAGGCATGAACGCACAGTAACAGAGCGTCTGCTCTGTTACTAGTGTGCGGTCAGATCACCGAATTTGCGCGAAGATCCTCGATCTCCTCCGGGCGCAGGCCGAAGTCGGTGAGTACGCCGTCGGCGTCACCGCCGAGAGTCATGGGTGGCGCATTCCTGACGGGAAGGGTCTTGCCGTCCACCCAGAACGGTCCGCGGACAACGGGAATCGATGTTCCGTCGGCGCTCTGGGTCTGCTCGACCATCTGCAATGCCTCGACCTGCGGGTCGGAGAACACCTGATCGATCGAATGAATCGGGCCGCAGGGGATTCCGGCACCGCGGATCTCGGCGATCCACTGTGCGGCGCCCTTCGTGGTCAGTAGGTCCTCGAGTTCTTTGGTCAGTTGGTCTCGGTGCGCCAAACGTTCTTTACCCGTGGCATATTCGGCACGGAAGGCGAGATCGGGGTCGCCGATAACCGAGCACAGCGCGATCCAGTGCTTGTCCGAGCCGGTGGCAATGTTGATCGGGAAGTCGGCAGTGTCGAAAGCGCCGTACGGCGTGATCGTCGGGTGCGTATTGCCGTTCGGCGTCGACACCCGCCCGGTGCTCAGGTAGTCCTGCGCCTGGAAGGTCATGATCGAGATCGCGGATTCCAGCAACGAGGTCTGCACGCGGTGCCCACGACCGTCGCGTCCGCGCGAAGCCAACGCCGCCGTGATACCCAGCGCCGCGTAGATGCCCGAGACCGTGTCGATGATGGGGATACCGACCCGCATCGGGGTCTGTTCCCCGGCGCCGGTGACCGACATCAACCCGGACATGCCCTGGGCCACCTGATCGAGTCCGGGCGCGAACTGGTCCGGGCCCACCGGGCCGAAACCACTGATGCTCATCACGACGAGACCCGGATTCTCCTGCTCGAGCGAATCGGGATCGAGCCCCATGTCGGCCAGCACTCCCGGACGGAAGTTCTCGACCAGCACATCCGCGTCGAGGGCCAGGCTGCGAAGCAGTTTCCGCCCGCGGTCACTGCGCATGTCGATGGCGATCGACCTCTTGCCGCGGTTCACGGAAGCGAAGTAGAGGCTTCGATCGCCGTCGAACGGCGGCCACTGACGCGAACTGTCGCCGGAGCCACGGGTTTCGACCTTGACCACGTCGGCGCCGAAGTCCGAGAGCAGCGACGTGCACAGAGGGCCCGCGAGAGCGCGGGTGAGGTCGAGAACTTTGATACCGCTGAGCAATTGGTCCATGGGAGAAACCTCGGTTCTGTGGTGTGCAACGTCGCCCACTCGATCCGTCGCACCATCTGCGTGAATTACCGCTGCAGTGATCGTCGGAGAGGGGAAGAATGAAGGTCAGGCCTGCTTTCGGCTGGGCTCGGTGACAACACTGGTCGAGAGCGCACGGTGATGCGACGGCGACATTGCACAACTGCAGGGCCCGGATTTAGGCGCATTGTGTGACAGGCAGGATTGCGGTGGGCCGATACCGTGAACTCTCTACGGACGGCGATGCAAGCGGGAGGCGAGGCGATGCGCGACATTTCCACTCAGCTGGCGCAGTGGCACGCCCGCGGCGAGGATTTTGCACTGGCGACGGTTGTCCGTACCTGGCGATCCTCACCGCGCATGCCCGGTGCTTCTATGGCCGTCTCACGCTCCGGCGAGGTGGTCGGCAGCGTCTCGGGCGGGTGCATCGAGAGTGCGCTGTACGAGATCGCCCAGGAGGTTCTCGCCGACGGCACCAGCCGCGTCGAGGTCTTCAGCGTCTCCGACGACGACGCCATCGGAGTAGGGCTGACCTGCGGCGGAACCATCGAAGTGTTTGTCCAGGCCGTCGGAGCCGATTTCGCCGAGTTCGGTCAGGTCTGTGAACGAATCGAGGCCGATACGCCCGTCGTCGTGGTCACCGAAGTGCGTCCGGGAGCGCCGGCGCGGCATCTCGTCGTCGAGCACGGCCGACGCAGCGGGGATCTGGATGCCACGGAGGACGAGGTCTCCATCCTGTTGCGCACGATGGACACCGGTGAGTCCGTAGCCTTTGTCGCGCCGGCGGGAACCCTCATCGATTCGCAGCACGACTTGCTGGTCGAGATCTTCGCGCCACTACCGAGGATGTACGTGTTCGGGGCCATCGACTTCGCGGCATCGATGTGTACTTTGGGCGCCTTTGTGGGTTACCGAGTGACCGTCGTGGACGCACGGCCGGTCTTCGCGACACGGGCGCGCTTTCCCGACGCCCACGATCTGGTCGTCATGTGGCCACACAAGTTCCTCGAAACCGCACCGATCGACAACAAAACCGTCCTGGCCGTGCTCACGCACGACGAGAAGTTCGACATCCCCTTGCTCGAGATCGCTCTGCGTTCGCCGGCTGCATACGTCGGCGCGATGGGAAGTCGTGCGACGCATGAGCGTCGGGTGGCGCTGTTGAAGGAGCGAGGCGTTACCGACGCCGAGTTGGGGCGTCTGCACTCACCGATCGGGTTGGATCTCGGCGCCAGGACGCCGGAGGAGACTGCAGTGTCGATCCTCGCCGAGATGACCAAGACCCTGCGCAATGCATCCGGTTTGGAACTGCGGGATCTGCAGGGGCCGATCCACCCGCCACCTCAGGAGAATCCGACCGCCCTGCATCGAACGGCCTGAGTCGACTGCGCTGAATTCGGACATCTTGTGTTCGGTGGGGATAGGATCGTTTCTTTCGTGAACCATCTTCCGTGATCCGAATGAAATCGAGGTGCCTGCCAAGTGGCAAACCCGGCCGTACCGGCATCCGAGGTGAATGCTGTTCTCTCCGAACTTCTTCGAACCCCGCTCCTTCCTGGTGTTCGAAAGGTCGCCGGCGGCTCCGAAGACCCGACGGTAGCCCGGGTGGGATTCATGGCGGTTCCGGACATCGGACCGTGGCTGCGACACGGACAGTTGCTGATCACCACGCCGGAAACCCTCGCCCGGGTCACCGAAACCTTCAAAGCATTTGTCGGACGGTTGTCGACGCGCGGAGTTGCAGCGCTCGCCGTCCAATTCGGCGCAGACGGGGACACTCTCGCGCCGGAACTGGTCGACGCGGCCGAAAGCGCCGGCTTCCCGCTCCTGGTTTTTCACGGTGCGTGCGATCACCCTGCGGCGAGAGACCGTGAGCAGACGGAGTCGGCCCAGATCGACGCCATGTTCGGGGCCGAGCGCTTGCGACGGCTGCTGGTCGACGTCGTGATGGGCGGCGGTGGCCTCCCACAATTGACCGAGGTCATCGCACGGGAGATGAAGGGCGCCGCCCTGATCACCACCTCGGACGGACGCGAGATCTGCCGCGCCGGGGATGCCGCGGAGCGCAAGCATCTGTCTGCCTGTCCCGCCGTCGATTCCACCGGTCGTCTGCGGACCGACACCGTCGAGGGCGGGTTGGGTCTGCACGAGTTCGACGGTCAATTCATCGCGGTGTCCGCGATTTCCGCCAATCACATCGATCACGGGCGTCTCGCGTTGTTCACCGGTGAGCGCGTGATGACGAGTTACGACCAGTACCTGGTCGAGCGAGCGGCGTCGGTGTGCGCGTTGGTCATCACCCGTGAGCAGGCCGTTGCGTCGGTGGAAGAACGCCATCGCGCCAACTTCGTTCACGACCTGCTCCTCGGCCGGGCCGGGGACCACGATCACGTTGTCTCCCACGCCAAGACGTTCGGTTGGGACTTCGATCGCCCGCTGGTGATCGTCTCGATCGAGCCGGACCCGATCGACGAACCGGCCTCTGCGGCGCCCGCTCGGCTGCCTGTCGTCGATCGCCAGGCGATGGCGTTCTCCGGGGCGATCGCCCACCGCGATCCCGGTGCGGCGGTGACCGCGCTGACGGGCGAGACGGTGATCGTCATGGGCGTCGGCACCGACACGATGGCATTGGTGCGGGACCTCGTCACGGTCGTTCGCGGTGAAGGTGGCGGCGGGAGAAGGCCGTTCAGTGTCGGGGTGTCCCGGCCGACAGCGGCGATCGACGCAGTCCCCGCGCTCTACAGTCAGGCGCGCACCGCACTGACCGTCGGACGCCGGATCTCCGGTCCGTGGACCGTGACTCAGTTCGACGATCTCGGTGTGTACAGACTGCTCAGTCTGGTCGAGGACGAAAACGAGCTGGAGACGTTCGCGCGGGAGACATTGCGGGAACTGACGGAGGAAACTGCCGAAGCGCAGGACATGCGCAAGACATTGGAAGTCTTGCTCGCGACCAACATCAACATCGCCGAGACAGCGCGCAAGCTCCACTTCCATTACAACACACTGCGTTACAGGGTCGTTAAGCTGGAGAAAATGCTTGGACCCTTCACGGCGCAACCCGAGCTCCGGCTGGATCTGTCTCTAGCACTGAAGATAACCGCGATGCGCGGCATCAATCACTAATATTGCCAATCCGGGTCCGTGGGTTCTGGCAGATTGTCATCACGTCGATACCCCTGCGCTGTAATAGCGTTTCACTCCAGTCACGGTGTTTTGTGAGCTGGAGCACACTCAGCGTTCGGACACCTTCCTCTGCACGAAAGGTCCCATCATGCCGATTTGGACGTTGCACGGAGATGGAAAGAACATCAGACCGGGTGAAGTGGTCGCTCCCGGCGAGCGGCTCAGCTGGGGAAGAACCATCGGGCTGGGCAGCCAGCACGTGGTGTCGATGTTCGGCGCGACGTTCGTCTTCCCGATAATCATGGGGCTCAATCCTCAACTTGCCGTGATGATGTCGGGCTTTTGTACGCTCTTCTTCCTGCTGGTGGTCAAGGGGCGCATTCCCAGCTACCTCGGTACGTCGGCGGCCTTTGTCGGTGGTATCGCCGCCATTCGTGCCCAAGGCGGAACATCCGCAGAGGTGACCGGCGCGATCCTGGTGTCCGGACTGGTCCTCGCAGCCATCGGTATCGCGATCCACTTCCTCGGTGGCCGGGTCGTATTCAAGGTTCTTCCCCCGGTGGTGACCGGCGCAGTGGTGATGCTGATCGGATTCAACCTGGCACCCGTCGTCGCGGGGCTGTACTGGCCGCAGGACCAGTGGGTGGCTCTGATCGTCATGGTGGCCCTGATCGTCATGAGTATCGCGCTACGTGGCTTCATGGCGCGCATCGCCATCTTCCTGGCGCTGATCTTCGGCTACGTCCTCTCCTGGATCCTCGACCGGGTCTCGGGCACGATCACCTCGTACGACGCAGGCACCGGTCAGATCACCGAGCACTTCCGCGTCAACTGGGATTCGGTGCAGTCGGCGTCGTGGTTCGGCCTGCCCCCGTTCTCGGACGAGGCCAACGGAATCGTCGGCATCCACGCTCCGTCGTTCAGCCTGACGTTCATCATCCTGGTCCTTCCCGGTGTCATCGCGTTGATCGCGGAGAATGCCGGCCACGTCAAGGCAGTCGCAGAGATGACCGGCGACGATCTCGACCCGTACATGGGACGCGCGCTCGCCGGTGACGGTTTCGCCACCGCCATCGCCAGCAGCGTCGGCGGTTCGCCCACCACGACGTACGCCGAGAACATCGGTGTCATGGCAGCGACCCGTGTGTACTCCACCGCCGCCTACGCGGTCGCGGGCATCGTCGCGATGATGCTCGGCTTCTCCCCCAAGTTCGGTGCCGTCATCTCGGCGACGCCCGGCGGTGTTCTCGGCGGAATCACCGTGGTGCTCTACGGCATGATCGGTCTGCTCGGCGCCAAGATCTGGAAGGAGAACGGCGTCGACTTCGGGAATCCGCTCAACCTCATGCCGATCGCGGCCGGCCTCATCATCGGTATCGGCGACACGGCTCTGAAGTTCAGTGACACGTTCTCGCTCAGCGGCATCGCGCTCGGCACCATCGTCGTGATCGGGATGTACCACCTGTGCCAGTTCATCGGTTCGAAGAACCCGGAGCTGAATGCGAAGAATCCGGAACCGAACAAGCCGGATTCGAAGGCTCCCGGCGGCGAACGGGAAGAACCCGCCCCGCAGCTCACGTGACACTTGGCTGAGTGTGCTCGATTGCCGAAGGCCGGACATCCTCCTTGGAGGATGTCCGGCCTTTCGCGGTGTGTGCGTGTTCTGTGTTCTGTGTGCTGATCGATCAGACGGCAGTGCTGGCTTCGACCAGGCCGATACGGTCGATGCGTTCGGTGCGGGTGATGAGCCGTTCAGTCGCATCGGTAGCACTGAGCACGCTCAGCTCGTAGTGCAGTACCGCTCCGACGCGAGTGCAGAAGGCGGCGGATTCGTCCGCGGCATCGGGAAATTCGGGGATGACCCGATCGACGATGCCGCCCGTGAGCAGATCGAAGGACCGTATCCCTTGACCGGCCGCCATCTCCGGCGCGTGCGTGACGTCGTGGAACATGATCGCGCTCGCACCTTCGGGAGGTAAGGGCGAGAGCCAACCGTGGCGGGCCGCCAGCACTCGATCGGCCGGAATCAGTGCCAGGGCGCCGCCGCCCGTGCCCTGCCCGAGCAGGAGGGAAATGGTGGGGACCTCGAGTGAAATCATGTCGGCTATGCACCGAGCGATCTCGCCCGCAAGTCCGCCTTCTTCGGCCTCCTTCGACAGTGCCGCGCCCGCTGTGTCGATGATCGTCACCAGCGGCAGGTCGAGTTCTGCGGCCAGCCGCATACCTCGCCGAGCCTCCCGCAGAGCGCCGGGGCCGAGTGGGGAGTGAGCAGTCTGTCCGCGCCGGTCCTGTCCGAGAAGGACGCAGGGCATGTCGCCGAAGCGAACCAGCGCGAGCATGATGCCGGGATCGTTCTCGCCCTGGCCGGTTCCGTTGAGCGGGAGCATGTCCGAGGCGGAATTGAGCAACACTTCCCGTATCCCCGGTCGGTCTTCGCGTCGGGATGCGACGACGGATTCCCACGCCGACGTATCGGGTGGGCAATCGTACGAGCACGGGTCACTGGGCAATAAGTACCCACGATGCGCCCCGGTGATGATGCGCAATGCGCGTTCGACGATTTCGGCGAGCTGGTCTGGCGGCCTCACTGCATCGATGAGTCCGTGCTCGTGAAGGTTCTCCGCTGTCTGGACACCGGCGGGGAAAGGTGAGTTGTACAAGGCCTCGAACACTCGAGGGCCGAGGAATCCGACGAGGGCCCCCGGTTCCGCGATCGTCACGTGACCGAGTGATCCCCAGGACGCGAATACGCCTCCGGTGGTGGGGTTTCGGAGATAGACGATGTAGGGCAGGTGCGCTTCTTTGTGCTTGATGAGCGCCGCGGTGATCTTGACCATCTGCAAAAACGCCGTCGTCCCCTCCTGCATACGCGTTCCCCCGGACGTGGGAAGCGCAAGAAGGGGCAGCTGCTCTTGGGTGGCTCGACGGATGGCGACGACGAGGCGTTCTCCCGCCGCCACGCCGATCGAACCACCGAGAAAACCGAACTCGCAGACGATGATTGCCACACGGCGGCCTCGGACGGAGGCGCTTCCGGTCAGGACGGACTCGTCGAGCCCGGTCTTCTCCTGGGCCCGCAGAAGTGCTTCGGCGTAGTCGGAGTCGGTCGCGACGGGAATCGGAGGGGTATCCCACGATTCCCAGGTGCCGGCATCGATCACCAGGTCGAGCAAGTCGCGAGCCGTCAGGCGGTTCATCGGGTGAATCCTTGTAGCCACGACATGATTTCGTCAGTGTCTTCACCGAGAACCGGAGGTGCAGTGTGGCGGGTCTCCGTCACTTCGGTTCCGTCCGGATCGAAAAATCGTAGCGGTGGACCGGGCAGTGTGATGTTTCCGAGCGTGCTGTGGTCGACGTCGACGAGCAATCCCTGTGATCGGGTCTGCTCCCATTCGTACACTTCGGAGATCGTCCGAACCCGTCCTGCCGGTATTCCGATGCGGTCGAGTTCGGTCAGAAGCTCGTCACGCGAATACGGTTTGAAGGTACGTTCGATCAATTCGACGACCTGGAAATGATTCTCGACGCGTTCGGCGTTTGTTGCCATACCGGGGGCGTCGGGATCGAGTTCGAACCCTTCGCAGAATCTTCTCCACAGGCTTTCGCTGCCGACCGAGATCTGTACTGCGCCATCGCCGGTACGAAAGAGTCCGTACGGTGCGATGGAGGGATGGTGGTTGCCTTGCGCTGTGCCTACCTCGCCGGCGACGGTCCACTTCGTTCCTTGAAACGCGTGAACGCCGACCACGCTGGCCAAGAGCGACGTTCGAACGACACGGCCTCTCCCCGTCTGTTCGCGTTCCTTCAAGGCCGCGACGACACCGAACGCCCCGTACATTCCGGCGAGAAGATCGGCGATCGGAACTCCGACTCGTTGAACGTCGTCCGGGCTCGAGCCGGTCAGCGACATGAGTCCGGCTTCCCCCTGGGCGATCTGGTCGTAGCCGGCGCGGCCACCTTCCGGGCCGTCGTGGCCGAAACCGCTGATGGACAGGACGATCAGTCGAGGATTGAGTTCGGCCAGCCGCTCGGTGGAGAATCCGAGTCGATCGAGAACTCCGGTGCGGAAGTTCTCCATGAGAACGTCGGCGCGGCAGACAAGATCTTCGAGGGTTGCGCGCCCGCTGTCGGATTTGAGGTCGAGCGTGATCGACTTCTTGTTCCGGTTCGTGGAGAGGAAGTACGTCGATTCCCGTTGCGTGTTCGGTGGTTCCAGCGGTGGCTCCACAAAAGGCGGCCCCCACCCACGGGTGTCGTCGCCACCGTGAGGTGATTCGACCTTGATCACGTCGGCACCCAGATCGCCGAGCATCATTGCCGCGTGAGGACCCGCGAGTGCGCGCGTGAGGTCGACGACAATCACGTTGTGTAACGGACCACTACGAGCACTTGTGTTGTGAGGCTTCGAAGTCGAGTTCATGTCGCACCGCCGTGTTCTGGTGTAATTGGCTGAGCCAGTTGGTGGTTGAGGCCTCCGTAGTTCGGTCGACTCCGGTCCGCTGGACCGAGAAATCGGCCAGGGCCACTGAAGGAGGTATGTGCGGCCCGTCATTCGAACCGTAAGCGCGCACCGGTCAACGGCACATGGGTAACCTTGCCGATGACGGGTATCAGTGGTGGGTAAGAAGTGACGAACGCTCAACGCATGGCGCGATTGCGGTTGTATCGAACCGTAATCGGGGCGTTCTGTCAGCTCATCTCGTGCATCTTCATGACCTGCAGGGCGAGTGAGACGTTCAATCGAAGGACGGGGTCGTCGGTGAACGATCCGACGACGCTCTCCAGCTTTCCGATTCTGTATCGCAAAGTGTTGTAGTGCATATGCAGTGCCCGGGACGCCTCGGCGACATTGCAATTGCAGTCGAGCAACGTCTGGAGTGTCAGACGCAAATCTGCGGCTTCGGCGTTGTCCGCCGACAGGGACTTCAGAACGTCATCGGTGAACGAACGCAGTTCGCTCTTGTCCGTCTGGAGCGAGAGGAGTCGGTGTACGCCGAGTTCGTCGAAGTGCGCGATCTGGCCCGGCCCGTTGATACGTCGGCCGACGACCACGGCCGTACAGGCTTGGTCGTAGGCAGCAGGTAGATCGGCCAGGGAGTAGATCACCCGGCTCACCCCCGTGCTGAAGGAGCGGCGGCCGCTGGTGCGATCTCCGGCAACCTTGCGCACCAACCCTTCGATGTCCCGAACCGCACGGTCGGTGCTGGTGGGGAAAAGCGTGACCACCTCGTGTCGAAACCCGACGGAGGGTGCCGTCCGCTCGTGGGTGCGTACCACTTGTTGCCAGCCGTCGCTGAGTCGATCTTGGTCCGTGCGCGTGGAATTCGCGTGCTGGGATTCCGGGTGATCGACGTCGAGTTCTGCAACCACTACGGCAAGTGGACGAGTGACATCCCACCCCAACTGGGTGAAGTGCGCGCTCACTTCCGCCGGCGAGCCGGCTTCACCTATCAGTGCGTCGCGGAGGAAGTCGCCGCGGAATTTGGATTCCACTGCCGCAACTGCCAGCTGCTTGGTGACGGCCAGCGCAGCAACGGTGGCCGCTCGCTCCAGCGCTTGGACGACAACCGCGCCGAGTTCGTGGGTGCCGGCGTACGCGACCATTCGGCCGTGGTCGGTGCCGCCGGCCACCACCCGGGTGAGCGCCAACTGACCAGGAAATCCTTTGGGCGCGTTCTGTAAACCGACAGCGACCCGTTCGGTCAGGAACCGACCGGTGCTTTCGAACAACGGAAGCGCGTTCAGCGCGGCTGAATCTCCGGCCTCCGTCAACACTCTTCCGTCCGGCGAGCAGATGAGAACGCTGACGTCGAAAAGCGCGGCGAATTCCGCGGCAATCTGGGGTAGATCGCCACCTTCCAAGACGATCGACGTCAACGAGCGGTGAAGACGATCGGCAATGTCGAGTGCCGCAGACTGCTTCGCCACCAACTTGGTGAAGACCTCCGAGATCACCTCGTCGAATCCTGCGGTGACGGGAAGAACCAACAACGGCAGCCCTCGCTGCTCTGCCATGTGCAGCATGGCTTCCGGCAGTTCGTCGAGATAGCGGCCCGTTTTAACGGCAAGTGCCGCGACTCCTCGGCGTGCGAGACCGTCGACGAGGTCGCTGAGATCTGTATCGTCGAGAAGCTCTCCGGTTCGCCCGTAACGCAGCGGGAACCCGGTTGTCACCAACAGTTCGTTCGGCTTCACCCAAGCGAGGATGTCCGGTACTTCCATCACGTTCACCGATTGAACGAGGTGGCGCAAGCCCCCGTGCCCGGCAAGGATTTCGGCTCCACGCAGACTGGGCAGCTCGAGGACATCCCGAACCGTCAGTCTGTAGTCGCCACCTTCTGGCAAATGTTGAAGCTCTTCGCTCGAATATTTGGCAGATCTATCCATGTCGCGAGACTACGCTCGATCACGCGACGAACATTGTCAACAGTTGACGAAAATAGCCTCTCGAAATGAGTGGTTCTCCGTATGTCTGCCAACTACCGTGGTCCGAATTGGCGATCGCCCGCGTCTCCGAGTCCAGGTACCAGGAAAGCATTTTCGTTCAGGCCGTCGTCGATGCTCGCAGTGAGGAGCCTGACTGGATGTCCGGAGTTCCTCAGTGCTTCGATCCCCTCCGGAGCCACGACGACACATATTGCAGTCACATCGGTGGCTCCGCGTGCAATGAGCAGATCGATTGTGCGGATGATGGATCCACCGGTCGCCAACATCGGATCGAGGACGTAGACGGGGGTGCCCGACAGATCAGCGGGAAGGGACTCCAGATACGGAACCGGTTGGTGTGTCTTCTCGTCTCGTGCCATTCCCACGAAACCGACACCTGCCTGCGGAATAAGGGCACTCGCCTGCTCGACCATGCCGAGGCCCGCTCGCAAGACCGGTACCAGGAGCGGTGGATTTGCCAGCCGCACTCCCAGCGTCGGAGCAACTGGCGTCTCGATGTCGAACTGTTCCACTTCTGCGCCGCGCATGGCCTCGTAGACCAACATATGGGTCAGTCTGCGCAAGGCGGACCGGAAAGTTGCGTTGTCGCTGCGAGCGTCGCGCATGGTCGTGAGCAGCGATGCCGCCAGCGGATGGTCGACAACAGTGGTGTCCATGGTCGAATCGTAAGTGAGAACCGATGGGGCGGCGCACAACCGGTGAATTGGAGTCGAAATAACCAATCGCGGTTTTCGTTTGGGCAACTATTGACGATGCCGAAGGGTTCGAGTCGTCATAGCGTGGTCGGCATGGCAGTTCCGAACCGCTCGGCTGGGCTGGGCGCCAGGAGCTGTCAAGGCCCAATTTTGCCTCCACGATTCCCTATACAAGGAGATGCCAATGCCCGAAGCAATCGAGGTCCGTAAGGTTCCGCTACACAGCGTCTCCGACGCCAGTGAGCTCGCCAAGCTGATCGACGACGGTGTCCTCGAGGCCGACCGCGTCATTGCAGTCATCGGCAAAACCGAGGGTAACGGCGGCGTCAACGACTACACGCGAATCATCGCGGACCGAGCGTTTCGAGAGGTTCTCTCCGCCAAGGGTAATCGCAGCCCCGAAGAGGTGGCGGAGGTGCCGATCGTCTGGTCAGGCGGCACGGACGGTGTGATCAGCCCGCACGCGACGATCTTCGCGACGGTACCGGCAGACAAGGTCACCAAGACCGACGAGCCGCGACTGACCGTGGGTGTCGCCATGAGTGAGCAGCTGCTGCCCGAGGACATCGGTCGTACCGCAATGATCACCAAAGTAGCTGCGGCAGTGAAAGATGCGATGGCCGATGCCGGAATCACCGATCCCGCCGACGTGCACTACGTACAGACCAAGACTCCGTTGCTGACAATCCACACCATCCGTGACGCCAAGAGTCGCGGCAAGACCGTGTGGACCGAACAGACTCATGAGTCGATGGACCTGTCCAACGGCGGTACGGCGCTCGGAATCGCGGTTGCACTCGGCGAAATCGACATGCCGACCGACGAGGATGTCATGCACAGCCGCGAGCTCTTCTCCTCTGTTGCATCCTGCTCGTCCGGCGTCGAGTTGGACCGTGCTCAGATCGTTGTCGTCGGTAACGCACGTGGCGTCGGCGGACGCTACCGGATCGGCCACAGCGTGATGAAGGATCCGCTCGACCAGGACGGCATCTGGGCGGCGATCCGTGACGCCGGACTCGAACTTCCGGAGCGGCCGCACTCGAGCGACCTGGACGGTCAACTCGTCAACGTGTTCTTGAAGTGCGAGGCCAGCCAGGACGGAACGGTCCGCGGCCGTCGTAATGCGATGCTCGACGACTCCGATGTGCACTGGCACCGCCAGATCAAGTCGTGCGTAGGTGGAGTCACGGCAGCTGTCACCGGTGATCCGGCAGTGTTCGTCTCGGTCTCGGCAGCGCATCAGGGCCCCGAGGGTGGCGGCCCTGTCGCCGCCATCGTCGATCTCGGTCAGTAGCCGGTAAGAACCTCGCTGGAAACTTCGACAGTCGCGCGCCGCCACCGGTAATTCGTCCTCGAATCAGTTGCCGGTGGCGGCGAATCCGACCGAGATTCTGCCGGCGCAACCCACTTCACTGCTTGAAAGGATTCACGATGGTTCATGCTGCTGACCCTGTCGACGAGAGCGTTTCCGGTGCGCCCGAGAATCGCGAGCTCGTCATGGCCGATGCGGTCACGCTCAGTGGTCTGATACGCAGGCGTGAAGTGTCGTGTGTCGAGGTGATGGACAGCTACCTCGACCAGATCGAAGTTCATAACCCGGCGGTGAACGCGATCGTCGCATTGCGGGATCGGGAAGCATTGACGGCGGAGGCGCGCGAGCGTGATTCGCAGTTGGCGAGTGGGCAGTATCTCGGTTGGATGCACGGGTTTCCGCATGCGGTGAAGGATCTTTCGGCAGCCAAGGGTCTGCCGTTCACGTCCGGGTCGCCGATGTTCGCGGATCGAATCGCCGAAGAGGACGACCTGTTCGTCAAGCGGATCAAGTCTGCCGGTGCCATCGTGATCGGCAAGACGAACACACCGGAGTTCGGGCTCGGATCGCAGACGTACAACCCGGTGTGGGGTACGACGGTGTCGCCGTACGACAATTCGCGCACTGCCGGCGGTAGCAGCGGAGGCGCCGCAGCGTCGTTGGCGCTTCGCATGCTGCCGGTGGCTGATGGAAGCGATTACATGGGTTCGCTCCGAAACCCGTCGGCGTTCAACAACGTTGTTGGGTTTCGACCTTCCTGGGGTCGGATACCGGAGACGGGATTCATCGCTCAGGGCGCTGTTGTGGGTCCGATGGGCCGAACCGTCACCGACGTGGCTCACCTGCTCTCCACGATGGCGGGACCGGATGCCTATGCACCGTTGGGGATTCGTGAGAATCCCGCTGTGTTCACCGAAAGCCTCGCACGGGATCTGAAGGGCTCTCGGATCGCATGGGTCGGTGACTGGAACGGCTACCTGGCAACCGAACCTGGAGTTCTCGAGTTGTGCGAATCCTCGTTCGAGGTCTTCGAACAGTTGGGGTGCCGCGTCGAGGCTGCGCTTCCTGACTTCAAACCCGAGGACATCTGGCAACTGTTCCTGCGATGGCGTTGGTGGGCGCAGCTCGGTTTGATCGATCAGTACAACGATCCGAGTTTGCGTGAGTTGATGAAGCCCGAACTGTTGTGGGAACTCGGGCATGCGGTCACCCTCTCGGCACTCGACGTGACCAAGGCTGCGGAGGCCCGCAACGGCTGGCTGTCGGCCATTACCAAGATGTTCGAAACCTACGACTACATTCTCGCGCCGAGTGCTCAGGTGTTTCCTTTCGACAAGAACACTCACTGGCCCGAGACCGTCGACGGGCGGTCGATGGACACGTATCACCGGTGGATGGAGACGGTTGTTCCCTGGACGATGGCCGGGGTTCCGGTTGCGGGGATGCCGGTCGGCTTCGACGATCGTTCGCTTCCCATGGGTATCCAGATCATCGGTCGGCACGGAGCCGACGTGGACGTACTCCAACTCGCCTACGCATTCGAGCAGGCAACCCAGTGGGTCGAGCGGGTTCTTCCTCCCGCACTCCGCGTGAACTGACCTAATCTATTTCGAACGTATCCAGTTGGGAGAGAACGACGATGGCTTCGGCATTGTGGCACGGGTTCGCGGACATGGGCGCTGTGGAGAAGAACGGCGCGTTTGTCGTCTCTCGCGGTGAGGGCGCGTGCATCTGGGACCGCGAGGGCACTCGGTATCTGGATGCGACGGCGGGCCTGTGGTTCACCAATGTCGGGCACGGGCGCACGGAGATCGCGGATGCGGTGGCGGCTCAGTTGTCGAAGATCGCTCATTTCTCCAACTTCGGTGATTTTGTTCCCGAGACCACGCAGGTGTTGGCGGAGCGGTTGTCGAAGATCGCGCCGGTTGCCGGGAGCAAGATCTTTTTCACTTCGGGTGGTTCGGATTCGGTGGACACTGCGGCGAAGCTCGCTCGCCGGTACTGGCACGAGGTGGGGCAGCCGGAGAAGGTGATCATCGTCGGTCGTCAGAAGGCGTACCACGGAATGCATGTTGCGGGAACGGCTCTGGCGGGTATTCCGGTGAACCGTGAGGGTTACGGCGAGCTGATGGCGGATGCGGCCACGGTCGGCTGGGATGATGCGAAGAGTCTGCTCGAGTTGATCGAGAGGATCGGTGCGAACAAGATCGCCGCGTTCTTCGCGGAGCCGATCATCGGTGCCGGTGGGGTGTATCTTCCGCCGGAGGGGTACCTGGCCGAGGTGCGCGACATCTGCCGCGAGCACGACATTTTGTTTGTCGTCGACGAGGTCGTGACCGGTTTCGGTCGTATCGGCGGCGAGTGGTTCGCGTCCACCCGTTTCGATTTGCAGCCCGACATGATGACCACGGCAAAGGGTTTGACGTCCGGTTACGTTCCGATGGGTGCGGTGTTCATCGCGCCGCGGGTGGCGGAGCCGTTCTATGCGGGTTCGTGGTGGCGTCATGGTTACACGTACGGCGGGCATGCCGGTGCTGCTGCGGCGGCGATGGCGAACCTCGACATTCTCGAGCGTGAGAATTTGCTTGGGGAGTCGAAGCGTCTGGAGGCGTCGTTGCATACGCATCTGCAGCCGTTGGCCGAGCATCCGCGAGTGGCGGAGGTTCGTAGTGGGCTCGGTGCGGTCGCTGCGGTGCAGTTGGCTGATCCGGCGGAGGCGTTGCCGTTCGTGAAGACGTTGCGTGAGCACGGTATTTCGGGTCGCGCGGCGGGTCAGGGTGCGATGCAGATTTCGCCGACGTTCGTCATGACCGACGATCAGGTCGCGGAGATGGCAGCAGGGATCCTCGCAGCCCTGGGCTAGGTGCCTCGTTTTCCGTTGACAGACATCGTGTTACGGAATCATTGAGCCGAAGAAAATGTTTGGACCCTTCGCGGCGCGGTCCTCATTTCGGTCGAAACTGTCTCCAGCACTGACGATGACCCCTGCCCGCGTCATCTGCCACCATTGTTGCCAATCTCGGCGAGTGGGTTCTGGCAGATTGTCATCACGTCCAAATCTGATTGCTGCATTAGCGTTTCACTCCAGACACGGTGTTTGTGAGCTGGGGCACAAAGCATTTCGAACACCTTCCTCCTTCGCGAAAGGTCTCGTCATGCCGATCTGGACGTTGCACCGAGACGGAAAGAACATCGGACCCGGTGAAGTGGTCGCTCCCGGCGAGCGACTCAGTTGGGGAAGAACCATCGGGTTGGGTGGCCAGCATGTCGTGTCGATGTTCGGCGCGACGTTCGTCTTCCCGATCATCATGGGGCTCAATCCTCAACTTGCCGTGATGATGTCGGGCTTTTGTACGCTCTTTTTCCTCCTGGTGGTCAAAGGACGCGTCCCCAGTTACCTCGGTACGTCGGCGGCCTTCGTCGGCGGCGTTGCCGCTATTCGTGCTCAGGGTGGAACGACGGCGGAAGTGACCGGTGCGATTCTGGTGTCGGGGTTGGTTCTGGGATTCGTCGGCATCGCCATCCACTTTCTCGGCGGTGGCGTCATCAGTAAAGCGCTACCGCCGGTGGTCACCGGCGCTGTGGTGATGCTGATCGGTTTCAACCTGGCGCCCGTTGTCGCGGGGTTGTACTGGCCGCAGGACCAATGGGTGGCACTGATCGTGATGGTTGCCCTGATCGTGATGAGCGTTGCGCTACGCGGCTTCCTGGGACGTATCGCCATTCTCGTCGCGCTGGTTTTCGGCTACATCTTCTCGTGGGTCCTCGACCGGGTCTCCGGTCCGATCACGTCCGCCGGCGGTAGTGGAGCACCCACCGAGCACTTTCGTGTCAACTGGGATTCGGTGCACTCGGCGTCATGGTTCGGGTTGCCGCCGTTCTCGGACGAAGCCAACGGAATCGTCGGTATCCACGCTCCCTCGTTCAGCCTCACGTTCATCGTTCTGGTCCTTCCCGGTGTCATCGCACTGGTCGCGGAAAACGCCGGTCACGTCAAGGCCGTCGCCGAGATCACGGGCGACGATCTCGACCCGTACATCGGACGCGCAATTGCCGGTGACGGTTTTGCCACCGCCATCGCCAGCGCAGTAGGCGGCTCTCCCACGACGACACACGCCGAGAACATCGGTGTCATGGCGGCCACTCGGGTGTACTCGACCGCCGCGTACGTGATCGCGGGTGTCATCGCGATCCTGCTCGGCTTCTCCCCCAAGTTCGGGGCGGTCATGGCGGCGACTCCCGGCGGCGTTCTCGGCGGAATTCTTGTGGTTCTGTTCGGCATGATCGGTCTGCTCGGCGCCAAGATCTGGAAAGAGAACGGTGTCGACTTCGGGAATCCGCTGAATCTGATGCCGATCGCCGCCGGTCTGATCATCGGTATCGGCGACACGGCTCTGAAGTTCAGTGACACGTTCTCACTCGGAGGCATCGCGCTCGGCACCATCGTCTTGATCGTGATGTACCACTTCTGCCAGTTCGTCGGGTCCAGGAACCCCGAACTGAACAGGCCGGAGCCCGGCAGGCGACCGGGCTCCACGACGGGTCCGGATACGTCAGATGACGAACGGGAAGAGCCCGTGGCGCAGCTCACGTGATGCCAAGTTGAATGTATGCCAGGTATGACCCGTGACCGTTGTCACATCTGCACAAAACGTGAAGTGACTCATAGAGGCAGGATTGAGTAATGAAACCGTCGCCGCTGACTTATCACCGACCGTCCTCGGTCGAGGACGCGTGCCGAATCCTCTCCGAGGTCTCTCACGAGGGGAAGGTGCTCGCCGGTGGGCAATCGCTTGTGCCGCTGCTGTCCATGCGCCTCGCCGCGCCCGCCCACATCGTCGACATCGGATCGATCCCGAACCTCGCTTCGGTGACCTCGTCCGAAGACGAAGGAGTGCGGTTCCAGGCCCTGGCCACGCACTCGGTGCTGGCGGCCGACGAAGGTGCTCGTCGAGTTCAGCCTCTACTGAACCGTGCTCTGCAGTTGGTAGCGCACCCCACGATCCGTAACCGCGGGACGAGCGTCGGTTCCATCGTCCATGCCGACCCGTCGGCGGAGATGCCGGCAGTCCTGACACTGCTCGGCGGCAGCGTGACCGTCCAGTCGGTGCGTGGCACCCGCGAGATCGCGTCGACGGATCTCTTTGCCGGTCCTCTCGAGTCGAGCCTGGAATCGGACGAGATCGCGGTGTCGGTGTCGGTGCCCGGCGCCGAACCCGGAGTGGGGACCGCCATCGACGAGATCGCGCGTCGTCACGGTGACTATGCACTGGTCGGCGTCGTCGCCCGGATTCGCGTGGTCGACGGTCTGGTGGCCGAAGCGCACATGACGTACGTGTCCGCCGGAGAGCTGGGGCAGGTCGTGGACTACACGGACGTGCTGGCGGGGGCGTCCGCGACGGATCAGCGAGACCCGCGATGGCGCACTCTCGGAGAATGCGCCCGCGCGCAGATAGATACCGAGGCAGACATTCACGGGACGGCGGCGTACCGCTCGCAGTTGGTGTCCGCGCTCACGGCGCGGGTCGGCTTCGCGGCGGCAACGGATGCTCTCAGTGAGAACGCAGTACTGGCAGGAAAGTGGTGACAATGTCCAAAAACGATCGCTCCATCGATGATCAACTTGCCGAGTTGGCAGCAGACACCGGTGAGCACCATGTGGCCGTGACGTTCACGCTCAACGAGGTGACGAGCACCGTCGTTCTTCCCTCCCGCACCTTGGCTTCGGATGCCATTCGTCACCACCTCCGTAAGACGGGCACGCACGTCGGTTGTGAACACGGCGTGTGTGGTGCATGCACCGTGCTGCTCGACGGAAAGCCGGTTCGGTCCTGCCTCGTCCTCGCTGCCAGCCTCGAAGGTCGATCGATCACGACCGTCGAAGGCCTCGTCGAGCCGGACGGTACTTTGCATCCGGTTCAGCAGGCGTTCAAGGATTGTCACGGTCTGCAGTGCGGATTCTGCACACCGGGATTCGTGACGACCATCGCGGCGTTTCTCGAGGAGAACCCCAATCCCACACGTGAGGAAGCAACCGACGCGATCGCGGGAAACCTCTGCCGTTGTACGGGATACCAGAACATCAGGGCGTCGGTTCTGCGCGCAGCCGAGATCAAGCGTGAACGGGCCGGGCAGTTCCCGCTCGGAATCGACGACGCGTCCACTCGGGAGGCGTTGGATCGCAAGGTGCGGGGAACGACGAATCCCGTCGGAGGACGGGCGGGTAAGGCATGAGTACTCCGGTCAAACCAGCAAAGCGCAACGGGGCGAAGCACCCGGCTTCCGATCATTCGACGGCCGATCATTCGGTTGCCGACGACGGCAAGTTCTTCGGTAAACCGATTCCGCGCGAGGAAGATACGCGTCTGCTCAGCGGTCAGGGGCGATACCTCGACGATCTGGGCCACAACGCGCTGATCGCGGCATTCGTCAGGTCGCCGCACGCTCATGCGCGAATCATCGACATCGACATCGACCAGGCGCTGGAAGTGCCTGGTGTGCATGCCATCTACACCTACGAAGATCTCCTGGCCGACACGCCGGAAATGGCGGAGAACCTGCCACTGCTCATTCCGCATCCGGGAATCATCGCTCCGCGCAACGGGTATCCCCTCGCGAAGGACGAGGTGAAGCATGTCGGCGAAGCCATCGCCATGGTGGTCGCCGACAACCGGTACATCGCCGAGGACGCTTGCGCGAAGATCGACGTCACCTACGAGGCGCTGAAGCCTGTAGTGGGGATCGACGTCGCTCGCACCGCCGCCAACGCCGTCCACGCCGACGTTCCGGACAACGTCGCCGCTCACCTGCAGCACGGGTTCGGAGATCTGGATGCCGAACTGGCCGCCGCGCCGCACCGACTGACGCTGGATCTCGAAATCGAGCGTTCGGCTTCCATGCCGATGGAGGGCAAGGGTGTCTACGCGCGCTGGGACGGCGACGAGAACACCCTCACGTTCTGGACCTCCACCCAGACCTCCACGTCCGCCCGCGCCGCAATCGCCGCGCGATTGGGGATGGCGCTGAACAAGGTTCACTGCATCGCTCCTGACGTCGGCGGTGGATTCGGCGTCAAGATCGTTCACCCGTGGCCCGAAGAAGTGATGATCACGTGGGCCGCTCGACGCCTCGGCCAGGCCGGCATCTCCTGTGAGGTGAAGTGGGTCGAGGATCGCCGTGAGCACTTCATCTCGAGCGCGCACGAGCGTGGGCAGATCCAGAAGGTCGACATCGGATTCGACGACGAGGGTCGTCTGTTGGCGTTCGACTTCACGTTCTGGCACGACAACGGTGCCTACCTGCCGTACGGGATCATCGTCATGATCAACACCGCGACGCAGGTTCTCGGGCCGTACAAGCCGAAGTCGTTCCGGGTCAACGCCTATTCGCTGTACACCAACACGGTCATAGTGACCCCGTACCGCGGCGCCGGACGTCCGCAGGCCGTGTTCGCTATGGAGCGATCCATGGACGCCATCGCCAAGTACCTGAACAAGGACAAGATCGCGGTGCGGGAGGCGAACTTCATTCGCCCCGAGGACATGCCGTACGACTTCGGCCTGATGTTCCAGGACGGACGCCCGTTGATCTACGACACGGGCGACTACCAGGCAGGCATCGACAAGCTCAAGAAGCTCATCGACTGGGACGGATTTCCCGAGTACCAGAGGAAGGCTCGCGCCGAAGGGCGGTCGGTCGGCATCGGTATCGGTGCGTACGTCGAGGGAACCGGCCCGGGGCCTTACGAGGGTGCACACGTCGTGGTCGAGACGTCCGGAAAGGTCAAGGCGGCAACAGGCTTGACGACGCAAGGCCAAGGCCATCAGACCGCCTTCGCCCAGATCGTCGCGGACGATCTCGGAGTCAAGGTCTCCGACGTCGAGATCGTCACGGGTGATACCCGCCGGTTCGGTTATGCCGTAGGCACTTTCGCCTCGCGTGGTGCGGTCATGTCGGGTTCGGCCTTCCATGTCGCGGCGCAGATGGTCGCGGAGAAGGCGAAGAAGATCGCCTCCGGAATCTTGGATCTGCCGGAAACCGAACTGGAACTCCGGGAAGGCCACGTGTGCAAGATCGGCACCGAAGCCGGTGTGGAAGGTACGTCCGTACCGCTGAGTGTTGTTGCCGTGCTGTCGAACCCGCTACGATATGCGTTCGACCGTGAGTCGAAGCTGGCCACCGGTTTCGCCAAGACCGACACGGACATGTCGAAGCCGCCGATTCCCGAGGGTGAGCAGCCCGGTCTGGAAGCAACAGGCTACTACTCGCCGCCCAGTTCCACCTTCGCTTCGGGAGTGCACGCGGCGATCGTCGAAACTGATCCCGTGACAGCCGAGATCACGGTCCGTCGTTACGTTGTCATCCACGACTGCGGGAACGTGATCAACCCCCGCATCGTAGAAGGCCAGGTCATGGGCGCAGTTGCGCAAGGTATCGGCGGCGCACTCTACGAGCGGATCGTCTACGACGAGCACGGGCAGATGCTCAACGCGTCGTACATGGACTTCTTGATGCCGTTCGTCACCGAGATGCCGGATTCGCTCGAGATGGATCACACCGTCACGCCGTCAGGGCTCAACCCACTCGGAATGAAGGGTGCCGGTGAGGCCGGTGTGATCCCCACCAGCGCCGTCATCGCGGCCGCCATCGAGGACGCCGAAGGAATCTCGATCACGTCCATGCCCATTTCACCGTCCGAACTGTTCGAACTTCGACTCGCACATGCGGGTTCGTCATCAGAGGAGAATTCATGAGAATCGCCGGCACCGCGCAGTTGACGGCACCTCGCGAAGAGGTCTACGACAAGCTCCAGGACGGTCGTGTACTGGCCGCGACCATTCCCGGTGTGCAGTCGCTCGAGCAGCTCACAGACAATCATTACAAGCTCTCCATCATGGCCGGAGTTGCGTCGATCAAGGGCGTCTACGACGGCGAGGTTGTTCTGTCGCAACAGAATCGGCCCAATTCGTTTGTCATGACGGCTTCGGGGGCTGGTGCTCCCGGCACGGTGAAGGCGGACGTCACGGTCACCTTGACGGAGAACGAGGGTGGCACGCTGCTTTCGTATGACGCCGATGCCGTGGTCGGCGGGATGGTCGGCGGCGTCGGGCAGCGCATGATCACCGGTGTAGCCAAGAAGATGGCCGGGGTGTTCTTCAAGAGCATCGACGGCGTCATTGCCAACGGCATCCCCGAGAAGGTCACTGCCGCCGTGGCGGCGGCAATACCGGCAGTGGCGGTCGAAGGCGCGCCGGTAGTCTCCGGAGCTGTCGCGGCACCGGCGGTTCTTCCGGCCGCTGCACCGACAGCGGGCGGCACAGATGCTCGCACGGTGATGGTCAGCGCCGTCGTCGGCGCAGCCATTGCTTTGTCAGGTGTTGCTATAGGCGGATTCCTGGCGCGTTCTGGTTGTCGCGAGTAGTTCACTCAGGTGTCAACAGCTGATTCACGATGAGGGAAACGCCCCGAACCGACCAGGTTCGGGGCGTTTTTCACGTCCGCGTAACCCACGGGGGCGCCGGCGAAGATCCGCTCGTGATCGTGCGCCGAACCTTGGCCCCCCGATTCGGCGAATTGTGACAAAGAATCCGCCCTTCCGAACCTGTGGAATAGCACTACACGTCAGGTACGAGCCACTCACCGGCTAGGCCGCAACCGTCGATCGGTACCAGACGAGACGAGCCAAAGATCTCAGGAGGAAGCGTGGAACCCAGGAAGATTCGGGTCGGTATCGATACCGGCGGAACGTTCACCGACATCGTGGCAGTGGACGACGAAACCGGCGCCATCGTCACCACCAAGACCCCGTCCACCCCGGCGGACCCCGCCGAGGGCTTTCTCGCCGGTATCGAGAAGGTACTCGCCAAGCTCGGCGAGAGCGGCGACTCGATCGGTGCGGTCAGCCACGGCACGACCGTTGCGACCAACAAGCTGCTCGAAGGCAAGGTCGAGAACCTCGGCTTCATCACCACCGAAGGCTACGAGCACGTTCTCGAAATCGCTCGTCAGTCGGTGCCGGACGGCTACGGCAACTCGTACTTCTGGGTCAAGCCCGAACGCATCGTTCCCGCCGATCGTGTACGCACCGTCGGTGGACGGCTTTCCTTCGACGGCAGCGAGATTCGTCCGCTCGACGAAGAGAGCGTTCGCAGCGCAGCGCAGTTCTTCAAGGACCGCGGCATCCGGACCATCGGCGTCTGCCTCATGCACTCGTACGCCGATCCGACGCACGAGGAGCGCGTTCGCGACATCCTCTTCGAGGTCTTCCCCGATGCGACGGTGAGCATCTCGAGCCAGGTGCTTCGTGAGTACCGCGAATACGAGCGGTCCATCACCACTCTCGTCGACGCCGCGGTCAAGCCGAACATCCGAAACTACGTGAACAACATCGCGAATCGTCTGCGTGAGTTCTCGACCACCGACGGCGAACCCCGCGACATACCGTTCTACGTCATGAAGTCCAACGGCGGTGTCCTGTCAGCCAAAGAGGTTGTTCACCAGCCTATTACGACAGTCCTGTCGGGACCGGCTGCCGGAGCTCTCGGTGCTGCGCTGATCGCCGATGCGGCCGGCGTCGAGCAGGTGTTGACCTGTGACGGCGGCGGAACATCGACGGACGTCACCGTCGTGGTTCGCGGCGAGCCCGCGCTGACCACCGAAGGGCGAGTAGGCAACTACCCCTCGAAGATCCCGATGATCGACGTCGTGACCGTCGGCGCCGGAGGTGGCTCGATCGCGTGGATGACGCCGGAACGCACCCTCCGCGTCGGCCCTCAGTCGGCGGGCGCCGATCCCGGACCGTTGTGCTACGGCAAGGGCGGCAGCGAACCGACCATCACCGACGCGCACGTCCTGCTCGGGCGCATCCCACCCCATCTGCTCGGCGGCGAAATTCCCCTCGACACAGAACTGGCACGCAAGGGCCTCGAAGAGCTTGCAACACAGCTCAGTCTGGGCTTCGAGGAGTGTGCGGTCGGTGTCCTCGAGGTTTCGGCGTGGAACCAGGCCAACGCCCTGCGTCAGATCACGGTCAAGCGTGGCCTCGACGTTCGCGACTTCACCCTCGTGACGTTCGGCGGCTCCGGCTCCCTGCTCGCCTGCCGTCTCGTCGACATCCTGGGTCTGAAAGACGTTCTTGTCCCGCTCAATCCGGGTAACGTCTCCGCGTTCGGTCTGCTGACGGTCGATGTCCGCAACGACTACGTCCAGACGCATGTCAGTCGTCACGACCGGTTGAAGGCTGAAGACCTGCAGAGCCAGTTCGACGCGTTGGCCGGCGAAGCCGAGATCGCGCTCGCCGAAGAGGGTTTCGACGAGACGCAGCGCAAGTACTCCCGTACTGCGGATCTGCGTTACCTCGGTCAGGCCTTCGAGGTACGCGTCCCGGTGGCGGAAGGTACCGTCACGGCGCAGATCATGGACGACGCGGCCGAGGCGTTCCATCAGGCGCACCGCGAACTGTACGGCTACGACTTCCGGGGAGACCCGTCGCAGCACGTGGAATGGGTCAACCTGCGCGTGAGTGGCATCGGCCCGATCAAGCGTCCGACGCTCAAGGAGATCCCCGCCGGCACTGGCGCCGACACCGCCCGAACCGGTTCGCGGCAATCGTATTTCGACAGCTGGGTCGAAACTGCTACCTACGACCGCACGCTGCTCGGTGCGGGTGACGTCATCGAAGGACCGGCCGTGATCGAGGAGTTCAGCTCGACTGTCCCGATCCACCCCGGATTCTCGGCACGTATCGACACCTTCGGGAACATTCGTATCTCGAAGTCTTCCGACTCGAACGGAGTGAAGTGATGACCGCCATTCTCGATGCTGCTGCTGCCACCGCGGCCAAGCCGTACCGACTCACCGCTACCGACGGTGCGTCACCTGATCCGATTCTGGTCGAGATCGTCGCCGGTTACCTCGCCAGCGTGGAAATGGAGGTCGAGACCTCCATTTCGCGCACCTCGCGTTCGCCGATGATCCGTGACGCTCACGACTTCCGCGCGGGTATTCACGACCGGAACCTCCGCAAGCTCACGGGCCGTTCGTATTCCGCCCTGGTTCATCCGATCGCCCGGGACTTCCCACTCGAGACGATGAAGCCGGGAGACGTGTACTTCCACAACGACGTCTACCTGTCCGAAGGTGGCATCGGCCATCTCCCCGACCTCTGCGTCACGGTGCCTGTCTTCGCCCGCGTCACTCCCGATGCCGAGCCGAAGGTTGTTGCGTTCGTTCAGGCATTCGGTCACCACGACGACATCGGCGGTTGCTGCCCCGGCTCCATGCCGTCCGGCGCCACCACGGTGTACGAAGAGGGTTTGATGGTTCCGCCGATCAAACTGTGGGACCAGGGAGTTCCCAACGAGGCGGCGCTGCGCATCATGACGCGTAACTCCCGCATGCCGGACGCTCTCGCAGCTGACCTCGACGCCGAGTGCTCGGCGTGCCTGATGGGGGCGCGTCGACTCACCGAATTGTTCGAGCGCTACGGCGTCGACACCGTCGAGTCGTGCTTCGACGCGATGATGGACGCGACCACCGAGACGTACCGCCGCGAGATCCTCAGCAAGATCCCGGTCGGTGAGTACACGTGGGAGGACTACGCCGAGCACGACGGCGTCGACGAGCCGATGCTCCACATCCAGCGGATCACGCTCACGAAGACGCGGCCGGAGGACGAGGGCGGCGAGCGACTCATCCTGGACTTCAACGGAACCGGACCGCAGGCAAAGGGCCCGATCAATCACTGCGGTGACTACGCGGACGGAAACTTCCTCATCAAGTGGTTGGCCCCGATTCTGCGTAACCTCGCGGACACCCCGGAGCGCATGGCCGAACTGGATGTCAACGAGGGCGTCGTACCGCTGATCGAGATGAAGTTCCCCGAAAAGGGAACATTGATCACCCCGATCTTCCCTGCCCCCACCAACGCTCGCACCTTTGTCATCCTCCGTCTGCTCGGAGTGCTGGCCGGCGTCGTCGCCAAGGCTGTGGACGGCAACATGCCCGCCGACCAGGAGACCATCAGGTACACCGGTGTTTACGGTGAAGACTTCGAGGGTCACTCGTACCTCATGCGTGAGGTGCTCGGCGGCGGTTCGGGCGGACGCTATTACGCCGACGGTGAGGACACGATTCACGTCGTTCCCGATTCACGGAACCTGCCGACCGAATTCACCGAGAGCCGTTTCCCCTTCATCGTCGAGAAGCTCGGTCTGGCCATGGATTCCGGCGGAGCCGGACGCTACCGCGGCGGCCTGGGATATGAGAAGCACATCCGGATGCTCAAGGATGCGCACTTCATGTCCATTGCGGATCGTTCGATCCTCGCCTGCTGGGGAGTCAAGGGCGGCAAGGCCGGTCGGCCGTTCTCCGTGGTCCTGGATCCGGGTGGACCGAACGAGCGTGAGTTCGACGCTCTGACCGATGCCGAGCCGATCAAGGCCGGCGAGGTCGTACGGATTCGCACCACCGGTGGTGGCGGTTGGGGAGATCCACTGGAGCGCCCGATCGAAGAGGTCTTGCGAGACATTCAGTGGCGCAAGGTTTCCGTGGAGGGTGCACGCGACGACTACGGTGTTGTCGTGATCGAGGGTGACGAGCCGTCGGTCGACGAGGCTGCTACCACGGAGCTACGGGATCAGTTGCGCTCGGAGCGCGGTGAGAACGAACCCTTCTTCGATCGGGGTCCGGGCTACGCGCAGCTTTCCGGTGGCGCCACCTCAGCGGTCTACGACTACGTCTAGGACGGAAAACTCTCATGGAGAACGGAATTGCTCGCGGCGCCGACATCGCGGTGATCGGCGCCGCGGGTAAGACCGGTGAGGCAGTCGTCGCTGCACTGCCGCAGAGCGTGACAGCTCGGCGACTGGTGCGAAAGGCGCGTGTCGACGGGGACTTCGAGGTAGAACTCGAAACGGGAAGAGGGCTGCGCAAGGCGCTCGCCGGGTGCCGAGGGGTGTACTTCATTGCCCCGAACGTCCATCCCGACGAGCCGGCGCTGCTTCGCAATGCGCTGACGGCAGCGGCTTCGGCGGGGGTGGAGCACTTTGTCTATCACTCCGTGGCGTGGCCGTTCAGCCCGTCAATGCCGCATCACCTGGACAAAGCCAGGTGTGAGGACGAACTGCATCGTTCGCCCTTGAAATGGACTGTGCTGCAGCCATGTGCATACGCGCAGAATTTCGAAGCAGTACTCACGGGTCGGTCAGAGACCATCGTCGTGCCGTACAGCGCGGACACGAGGTTCTCGTTCGTGAGTTTGGCGGACGTGGCAGCTGTTGCCGCGGTCGTCCTGAGCGAGGGCCCGGGCGAGCATCACGGAGCGACGTACGAGGTGGGCGGCCCGCAAGCTCTGAGCGTCATGGAGGTGGCACAGATGGTGGAGAAGCAGACGTCACGTACCGTCGCGATAGAACAGATCAGCGTGGATCAATGGCGTGAACAGATCGGCAGCGGCCTGGACGTCAACGCCAGCTCACGATTGGCGGCGATGTTCGAGTTCTACAACCACCACGACTTCCTTGCAGGCAGTGCTGCCGTGGAACTGCTTCTGGGTCGCCGACCGATGGGCGTCGAGAGCCTGATTCGGTGAGGCTTGCTACGCAATGCCTCCTGCCGCCCAGACAACCAGTGGGGGCAGGGCGGCGAGTATCAGGCAGACCGTTCCGTTGAGCCACTTGTGTTCCACCGTGACGGCGGCGAACTCGCGCAGAATAGCGCTCGGCAGGTAGTACCGGGCGGTGTGGGAACCGATGACTTCTGCGTCCAGATCGAGGCTTCGGGCAAACGTTGCGGTTCGGAGTATGTGGAAGTTGCTGGTGACCAGAACCATTCGAGGCTTCGTGGTGTCGGCTCGGAGAAGGTCCCTGGTGTACTCGAGATTCTCGAGCGTGGTGGTCGAACGGTCCTCTAGCATCACGTTCTCGCGCGGGATCCCGTGATCGACGAGGTAGACGCACATTGCCTCAGCCTCGCTGACCACCTCGTCCGATCCCTTCCCGCCGCTGACGACCAACAGCGGTGAACGTCCTTCGCGGACCTCGGCGCGGAAGACGTCCGCGGCCTTGTCCAGACGGCTGGCCAGCAGGGGCGTCACGTCGGCACCCGAAAGCCCGGCGCCGTGCACCACTATCGCGTCCATCCCGGGCTGGTACTTCTGGCGTCCGTACACGTAGGAGTAGAGCAGAAAGCTCGTGAACAGAAACCCCAGGTACGACGCGACCAGGCTGAACGATCCGAGAACGACTGCGAGCCAATATCTCTGCGTCAGCAACGCTGATGCGAGCAGTACGTAGGGAACGAGCAGTCCGAGTCCGGCGACGAGGGAGAGCAGGTTCGCCACGCTGAATCCCTCGCGCCGCAGCATCGTGACCCCGTTGACGATCAGGAATCCTGCAAGCAGGAGCACCAGCAACGGCGAGAGCAGAGCGATCGTCGCGATGACGAACGACGGGATCTCCGTCCCCGGTGCACCCGACTGCAGCATCCACAGACCGGTGAAGATCACTCCGAGAAGTAGATAGACGCCGTTGCTCAGCCTCCGCCGATCCTGCCTGAACCGGTAGCCGCAGAATCCGAGCAGCGCGAGGCCGATGAGGAGAAGGATCACGGAGCCAGACTAGGCGAGGTGCCCACTACACGGGCGCCACCGTTTTGGACTGCTGGATCGCGGACAGCACCCTGGTACGGCACTCGATGAACAGTGGGTCCGCCTTGGTGGTCAGTTGATCTCGAGCTCCGGTCAACGGGACGTCGACGATGTCCTGCATCAATGCCGGCGTTCCGCCGAGTACGACCACTCGATCGGACAGGTACACCGACTCGTCGACGTCGTGGGTGACCAGGAGGACGGTGATACCAAGATCACGTTGAAGCGTCAGCAGCAGGTCTTCGAGTTCCGCGCGGGTCTGCGCATCGACCGACGCGAAGGGTTCATCCATGAGGAGTACCTGCGGCCGATAGGCGAGAGCGCGAGCTATCGCTACCCTCTGCTGCATTCCGCCGGACAACTGCCAGGGGTAGGAACGCGCAGCACCACCTAGACCGACAACGGCGAGTGCATCGGTAACCCTCTCGTTCTGAACCTTCCGCGCCAGACCGTTGCCCCGCAGCGGCAGGCGAACGTTCTCGCCCACTCGAAGCCACGGCATCAGTGTGCGTCCGTAGTCCTGTGACACGAGAGCCAGAGTGGCCGGCGGTGCATCGATCGCGATCCCGGCGATGCGGACCTCACCGGTGGTCGGCTTCTGCAGACCGGCGATGCAACGAATCAGCGTGCTTTTGCCGATGCCGGAATGGCCGACGATGCAGACGATTTCTCCCGGTGCGACCGTAAGGTCGATCCCGCGGAGCACTTCGCGGCCGGTGGGGCCGCCGTAGGTCACCCCGAGGCCGCTCAGTTCGACTGCGGGTATCGATGCCGCAGATTCTGTGGATGACATCAGTTTCCTTTCACTGCGAGAGCGTCGTGGGTCCGCGGCTGCCATCTGAGCAACCATCGTTCGATCACGCCGTATCCGAGGTTGAGCACGTATCCGATGATTCCCAACAGGAGAATTCCGGACCACATGTCCGCGATGGCGAATGTCTGTTGCGCGACGATCACGAAGTGGCCGACTCCTGCAGTGGAGACATACATTTCGCTGCCGACCATGATGACGACACCGATCGCGAGACTGGTACGGATACCGACCGTTATCTGTGGCATCGCTCCGGGGAGGAGTACCTGCGTCACCAGGAGGGGTGTACGGATCCGGTAGCTGCGCGCCACCAATCGGATACTCGGGTCGATGGAGCGAATGCCGTCGAGGGTGTTGAGGAGTATCGGCCAGACCGCACCGAAGGCGATGGCGGCAACGTTACCCGTCGAACCGGTTCCGAAAACGATGAAGAGGGCGGGCAATACGGCCAGCGCCGGAATGGCGCGGAAGAACTGGAGAAACGGATCGGCAATATCGGCAGTCAGCGGGAACAGTGCCAGCAGGAGACCGGCGCCGATGCCGACCACCAGTGCCACGGCAAGACCGAAGGCAAGGTTGGTCAAGCTCGGTACGACGTCGTGGGCGAATCCCGGACCGAACCAGTTGTCCACAAACGCTTTCCAGATACGCGACAGTGGCGGGAAGTAGGGCGACTTGCTCGACTCCGAACCGAAGTACCATACGACGACGATCAAGATCGGCAGCCACAACTCCCACGCGAGGAGTCGAAGTCCTGACATCATCTTCACGTCGTCATCCTCCTCGGGATGTAATGCCAAGCAAGTAAACGATTCTCGATCGCCATCACGGCGAAGGCGAGCAGCATTCCGAGTAGTCCGGCGACGATGATCAGTGCGAACATTCGATCGGGGACGGATTGGCTCAGCAAGATCTCCTTACCGAGTCCCGGCACGCCCGCGATCAATTCTGCACCGATGGTCAGCAGCAAGCTCAGTGTTGCCGAGATGCGAATCCCGGTGAAGATGTAGGGCATCGACGCCGGTGCGACGACGAGAGCGAGTCTGCGCCACAGCGGAAGTCGGAAGGAGCGTGCGGTCGCCAGCAGTTCCGGGTCGACGTTGCGCACACCGTGAATCGTCTGGAGCAGAATCGGCCACACACTTACTGCCACGATCAGTGCCACCGCCATCCGTTGCGTCGGGCCCATGATCAGCAGAAAGAGCGGAATGATTGCGAGCGGCGGAACGGTTCGGCAGAAGTCGATGACGAAACGGGAGGAGACCGTCAGGAACGGGTGCGCGGCGAGCAGCAGTCCTGCCGGGATCCCGATGACCAGGCACAGCGCCAATCCGATCGCTGTGGTGGTCACCGTTTGTCCCAGTGATGTCCACAACGAGGACGTGCCGAGTTCGTTCACAAGTGCCACTGCCACGTCGCTGAACTTCGGAATACCTTTGACGTCCTCGTCGCCGAGCATTCCGAAGATCTGCCAGGCGGCTGCCAACGCGAAGAGCGTCAGCAGCCGACCGAGCAGAACCTGCCTGCGGCGAGTCTGCAGGGTTGTCAAGGCGGACAACTCAGTTGGCCGGGGTCAGCAAGGAATCGGCCTCGACCGAATCCGTCAGTACCCCGTACTTGACCAGCAGTTCGATCTCCGTGCCGAGAGCACCCGGTTCCACTACTGCGACGAACTGAGGATTCTTGCTGTTGGCCAGCATTTCGAGCGGAATCTTGGCTTGTGTCGAGAGTGCAGCCTTGACGGCGCCCGGATTCTGATTGGCGTAGTCGACGGATTTGGCAAGCGCCGTACGGAATTTGGCGAGTGAGTCCGGGTTCGCGTCGACAAACGATTCCGAAGCGACCAGCGAGGTCCCTGGCACACCGGGCGCGGCCAAGGGGAAGGGGTGGCCGAGGATCTTCAGCCCCGAGTCGGTTGCTTTGCTCAGGAACGGATCGATGAGGAATGCCGCATCGGCTCCGCCAGTGGAAACAAGGTCACCGAGGTTGGGCATGGGCGCCTGAATGAACGAGATCTTGTCCGCTGCTCCACCGGACTTCTCCACCGCAGCAGAGATGACTGCCTCGCTGACGGACTTCAATCCGCTGATCGCAACGGTTTTGCCTTCGAGGTCACGGAAGCCGCTGATGGAACTGTCTTTGGCGACAACGAGGCCGGACTGGTCGACGCCGTCACTCGCGGCAAAATTCGTGAGCCCTCCGACGATGGTGACGGGCATGTTCTGGCTGCGTGCCTGAATTGCGGCGGCGGCGGTCGTGGCTGCCATATCTGCATTTCCGCTGAGCAGCAACGGAATTTGAGCCGAGGAACTGGCGCCGCCCTCGACGAGCTGGATGTCGAGTCCTTCGTCGGTGAAGTATCCCTGCTCCATTCCGAGCCAGATCGGTGCGAAGTCTGCGATCGGCTGAGGTGCGATTCGAATCGTGGTGGTCTGGGTGCCCCCGTCGTCGGAGGCCGTGGCGTCGCTCGAGCAGCCGGTCAGTGCCAATGCTGCGGTCGCGACCGCAGCTAGGGCAACAACTCTGAACCGTGGTGTCGACCGAAGGGTATGTCCAACCGTCATGTCCGAAAGCCTCTCGCTGGGAAAGATATGACTTCCTTGCCGGTAATCCGGTGGGAAGGTGAAGACGCTCAAAGAATTCCGTACGCCGGAACGATTGTTGTGACTATAGTAATTTCCAAGACGAATGCCAAGGGTTTTCCAAGAACACGAGATTTCGGATCGCCGGGTACATCCACGGCACCGGGAGGGGATCGGATGACGAAGGGTTCTGCGTCCGCCGTCGACAAAGCGCTGGATCTACTCGAGGCCATCGCGCGCTCGACCACGCCGATGAAGCTCAGCGAACTGGCAGAAGAAGTCGGGATGCTCCGCCCGACTGCGCACCGAGTGCTCGGAGAACTCGCGAACCGTGGTTGGGTCTTCCGCTACGACGGTCGCTATCTCCCCGGCCCGGCTGCACTGCAGGTTTCCCACGAAGCGGCAGCGCACTCGTTGGCGGCCTTGTGCGATCCGACCATGCGGGTGCTGTCCGAGAGCACCGACATGATGGTGAATCTGCAGGTTCTCGAGAGCGGCGGAACGCGGATCATCGCGGCGCTGCGTCCCGAGAGACTCAAGATGATCACTCGGATGCTCGGGGATCTGCTTCCGCCGCACCGGTTCGCGGGTCCGCTCGCGTTGGTCGCGGCACTCGAGGACAACACCCGGGCGCCCTACCTGGCGATGGTGGAGAAGAGCGGCTATCCACTGGAAGGCCCCACCGGCTTTCTCGCCGACATAGCCGAGACGCAGAAAACCGGATTCGCCGTTGTACACAAACGATCTCAGGACATCATCGGTTCGGTCTCGCGTGCAGTGTCTTCCCGCAAGGGATCTCCGCTCTGCGCGTTGACGGTGATCGGGTTCGATACCGACTTCGATGCGAAAACGACGCGAATGGTCGAAGAACACCTGCTTCGGGCCACCGATGAAGTGCAGCAACTCCTCACTGACCACACTTCGGGCAAGCGCCCGTCCGACACAGGAGAAGAAGGATGATTTCACGGACCGAGGGCTTCATCACCGTCGCAGACGGCGAACGGGTCTGGTACGAGACTGCCGGCGAAGGCCCGGATCTGATTCTCACGCACGGTCTCGGCGGCAACGCCGCGGTCTGGTACCAACAGTTACCGTACTTCGCTCAGCATTATCGGGTAATCAGCTGGGATCAGCGAGGATTCGGCCGGTCCACCAACGAAAAGGGCAACCACGACCCGGTAGCGGCAGTCTCGGATCTGATCGAAATCATGAACCTGTTGGAGGTCGATCGAGCGCACGTGGTCGGCCAGTCGATGGGCGGTTGGGCCGCATTGGGGACCGCGATCGCTGTTCCGGAGCGGGTGGAGTCGGTAGTCCTGGCCTGCACGACCGGCGGTATTCCCGTCGGATTCGGTCCGGACGGCGCACCTCCCCTCACCGCGGCGCCCGTCACGGCGCGGCCACTGGGGGAACACCCCGCTGTGGGCGGACGGTTGCCGAGCTTGGACATGGCGAGGGCATACCTGTACCAAGCTCTCGGCACCTTCGGTCATCGCCCACCTGACACCGAGTTCTTCCGAATTCTCAAGGCCCACAACTACTCGCCGAGCGATCTTGCCGCGGTGACGGCGCCGGTTCTGCTGATCGCGGGTGAGCTGGACGATTTGATGACACCCGAGCGGATTCGCAGCGCCGCCGAGTTCCTGCCCCACGCCGAAGTGGTCGAACTTGCCGACCGCGGCCACTCCCCCTACTTCGAGGACCCACACACGTGGAACGAGTTGGTGGCGCACTTCCTGGCCGATGTTCGTGCCCGCCCAGTGCGCTGAAACACCAACTCGTCACGCATATTCCAACTCCGAGGAGATCTAATGGATTCATCTCAGACCGTCGAGTTCATCCCACCCGCTTTCGATACGCCGTTCTCCACCGGAGTGCGCGTCGGAGACGTTCTGTATCTGTCGGGTCAGATCGGCATGCTCCCGGACGGGACTTTGGCCGACGGCTTCGAAGCGCAGGCTCGACAGACCATGGAGAACATCGTGGCTTCGCTGATCGCTTACGGTTCCGGCGTCGAAGCAATCTTCAAATGCACTGTCATGCTTGACGACATGTCTCGTTGGCAGGAGTTCAACAAGGTCTACCTCGAGTACTTCCCGGCGTCGAGACTGCCGGCCCGCAGTGCGTTCGGAACAGACGGACTGGCGCTGGGTGCGCACATGGAGGTCGAATGCATGGCGTACACACCGCGGGTCTGACTGCTCGCGGGCACTAGCCGTCCCAATCCACACGTTCAGCCAGGCGCAGCAATGTGCGTCGGCGCGTAGTGCTGGTTTCGCCGATGTGCGCGATCCGGCCGTAGATGTGGGCGCGGAAGTTCTCGATACCGTCCCGATTCTGTTCCTGCGCAGAAGTACTGGCGGCATTGTGCAGCAGGGCACGCAAGCGATCGTAGTCGTCGCGTGGATACGACGGTTGGTCGTTGATCACCAGCCCGGTGAGGTGTTGGCGTCGATGAGGGCGCATCACCTTGGTCTTTCGTGGATGGATGGCAAACCCTTCGTCCCTGGCGATCTGCTCGACGCTCCAGAGGAGGGTTCCGACGTCGGCTACTTCAATTCCGGAGAAGGCGAGGTCGTCGGCGTATCGGGTGTAGGTGAGCCAGTTCGCTTGTGCGAGTCCACTCAAGCGGATATCGAGTTTGCGCGCGACGAGATTCGCCAGTGCAGGCGAAGTTGGCGCGCCTTGCGGAAGATGCGCGGTGCGTAGCTGTGATGCCTGTGCATACGGTAGGCCGCGCAGGGTATCGGCAGGTGTTGCAACAGTGCACAATCCGGTGAGAACTCCCGCCACTGCGGGTGGATAGCCGAGGGCGGTGAAGACGGAGTGGACGCGGCTGCCGCTGATCGAGGGGAAGAACTGCGCGAGGTCCACACCGATCACGATTTCCGACTGTGCGTGCGGCGCTGCAAAAGTCAGAGGGCTTCGACCACGGACGAATCCGTGTGCCGCGTCGTGTGGGGGCACCAGGTCGAGTATGCGGCGCAGAATCTTGCGCTGAATTTCGCGCAATCGAGGTTTCGGTACCTCGAGGAGGCGAGCGCCGGTCTTCTTGCTGATCTGCATGGGCCGGTAGTGGCGTAGCGGTAGGGGTTTCGTGCGGAGCCATTCCCCTCGGTCGGCAAACCACTCGAGTTCGGAGATCGTCAGATCCAGTGAACGAGCCAGGTCCACACTGGTGTTGTAGCGGGGAACGTCGAACCGCCACACCGAAGATTCATTGGTGTCCAGTGAGAGAGGAACAGGCCGCAGGCGAGGTAGTTCGCGAAGCAATCGGTACAGCGTTTGCGGTTCGAACGGTGGGGCGGGCATGAGGTCGAGAACGCGCACGGCCAGGAGCGTCGGGGAAACGCCGAAGACGGTTCCGAATGCCTCCTCGAGGCCGCTGAGGGTCCACGGAGCGTCAGCAGCCGCAACGGCCAGACGACGCGCCAACTCGGGATCGAGCTCGAAGTCACGCATGATTCGACTCCGGGATGCGACGGGGCGGGGTGACCAAATCCTTTGTCCGGTGCGGCGGCAAGCACGCGGAGCGTGCCGAACGCCGGTGGACGCAGTATCCAATTCTTCTGGCCGACCCAGGGGTTACCCCTGAGACTGGTCGCGTGGACCAACTCTCACCCACGCGCCGCCGCATCTCTTCACAATGGCAGACCGTTCGGTATCTGTCACGTGTGAAGCGGATCTGTCAGGTGTGGGCCCTCAGATCGACGAACGATCCGAACCGACGAACTCGCTGATCCACGGCACGACTGCTTCGCGGACGGTGACCGCCTGCGGCAGTAGTCCGTTGCTCAGCAGGAGATCGGCCGCGCGCTGCTGCTCGTCGAGGAACTCGTCGGTGACCGGGTTGACACCGAAAGGACGTCCGCGCAGTGCAGCTTCCCAGGCATTGATGCTCGCGGACCCGCCACGCTTCTCGATGTCGTCGACGAAGATCTGCGCGGCTTCGCGGGGGTTGGCTTCGATCCAGGCGTCGGATTCCTGCAGGGCCTCGATGATCGCCTGGAGGGCCTCCGGGTTGGTATCCGCGAAATCGCGCCGGGTGAACCACAGTGAGGGGTGGCTGAAGAGTCCGTCGGTGGCGATCAGCGTGCGCAGTTCGTGGTTCGCTTCGATGTCGGTCAGCCCCGGGTACGCCCCTACCCAGGCATCGATGGTGCCGTCGACGAGGTCCGCTCCACCACCGCGCACGTCGGTGTCGACAGGGACGATGTCGGACCAGGTCAGCCCCGCCTGATCCAAGGCGAACAACAAAAGTGTGGTCTGCCATGATCCGTGCGCGATGCCGACGCGCTTGCCGCGCAGGTCCTCTACCGTGTTGATCTCGGACTCTGCCTTGACTACCAGGCGCCCGTTCTCCACGCGGGGGCCGGAGATTCCGATGTAGACGAGATCGCGGCCCTGAGCCAATCCGGTGACCGGCGGCGTGAATCCGGTTCCGATCACATCGTATCCGCCCTCCTCGAACAGCCAGTCCGAGTGCAGGGTCGGCAAGGCGTTTTCCGGGTTCACTGCAGGCTTGGCGGGAAGCTCACGCAGGTCCACCCACTCGACGTCCGGGAGACGACGTTCGAGGATTCCGGTGTGGCGCAAAACGAACAGTGAATTGTTGTGTGGGAAGTATCCGACGCGAACGGTCATGAGATCTACGCTTTCCTGTTCTGAATCAGTGATGGGGGGTGGCTAGATGAGGCCGCGTCGACGCGCCTCGTCGGCGAGTCCGCTACGGCCCCACTGGACCGTGAGGTTGGACGGATCGAATTCGACTGAACCGCCGAGGGTTTCGGCGATCGCCTGGAACTGCGCGCCTTCCTCGAGGAGGACGACGAACTTCGCGAGGTCGAGCAACCCGCTGCGGCCGATGACGTTGACCCCGCCGTTGGCTTCGAAGATCGCCACCAGATCGGGATCGTGTTCGAGACGCTCGAGAATGAACTCGCCTGCAGACCGGGATCGATCGATGTGCGGCGGAATCTCTCGGGAGAGCGTCAGCCTCTGCGAAGCCGCATAGCGGATGGGCAACGTCCGATGGGTCTGGGCCCAACCGCCGAGCCACGGAGTGTGGATGTGGACAACGCTGGTGATTTCCGGATGCTCACGGAACACTGACGCGTAGCCGGTGACAAAACCGGCCGATCCGTTGCCGGACAGCACCTCTCCATCGAACGTAGCAACAACCGGTGACACCGACGGATCGTCCGCCCACGGTCCCGGGTCGTTCAGGGCGACCGCGATTTCGGTGCCGGGTACGCGTTCGACGAAGTTCACGGTCCCGTTGGCTGCAACCGTTCCGGTCTTGCGGAAGACGTCGAATGCTTTGTCTGCTGCTTTGCGCGCTTCTTCGACGAATGCTGCGGTATCGGCGTCGAGTCGAGTTTCGGTGGTGGTCATCGAGTCTCCAGTCCAGAAGGTGTGATCGGGGTGCGCTGCAGGAGGGGAAGAACTTCTTCGCCGACGCGGTATGCCTCTTCGAGATGCGGGTTACCCGCGAGGATGAAGGCGTCGACGCCCAGTTCGCGGAGCTCGTCGAGTCTTTCGGCGACCTGTTCGTAGCTGCCGACCAGTCCGAACGCCGGTCCGCCGCGGATGAGGCTGAAGCCACACCACACGTTGGGCTGCACTTCCAGATCTCGGTAACCGGTGATGTGTTCGGGCACCCACCCCTTGATGCGGGCGGCGCCCACCGAATCACCCTGCGCTGCGCGGTCGGCGGCCCCCTTGTCGACGAAGGCCCAGCCTTTCTCGATCTCGGCCCAGGCGGCTTCTTCGGTGTGCCGGGCAACGACGTCGATGCGTACGGCGAACTTCGGGGTGCGGCCCAGCTTGGCCGAATTCTCCCGCACGCCGTCGATCTTGGCTCTCAGATCGGCGTACGGTTCCAGCCAGGAAAGGTAATAGTCGGAGTGCAGTCCGGCGGCGGCGACGGCTGCTGCCGAAGATCCGGAGAAGTACACCTCGGGAAACGGCTGGCCGGCAAGTCCGGGTGGCAGTGCAGCACCGTGGGTTTGGAAGAAGCGACCGTCGAAGTCGAAAGGTTCGCCGTCCCACACACCCTTGAGGACATCGAGGAACTCGGATGTCCTGGTGTAGCGATCGTCGTGGTCGACCTTGTCGCCCCACCACAGCTGAGGCGCTCCGCCTCCGCCACTGATGATGTTGTAAACCAGACGTCCGCCAGTTGCTCGCTGCAGACTCGCCGACATCCGCGCGGCCTGCACTGGGTGAAGGAACCCTGGTTGGAACGCGACCATGAAACGGTACGTGGTGGTCTCGGCGGCCAACGCTGCTGCGGTCGCCCACGGATCCTCGGTCATCGGGAAGGACGGCAGCAGTCCACCGAGGAAGCCCGCAGACTCGGAAGCCTTTGCCACCGCGGCCATGTGGTCGATGTAGCTGTATCCGTCCAACTCGCCGCCGCGGATCGCGGGAGCGATGTTGCCCGGCCCGTATCCACCGGCATCGCCGCGGTTGTAGCGACGCGGAGTACGCAGCGACGCGTGGTCGCCTTCCATCCCGATCCGCCAATAGAAATCGATGCTCATGCGGTGGCCTTCTCTTCTCTGGTGGCCTTCTCTTCCTTGCGGATCCGACCCTCGGGATCGACCAGGTGGAGGAGATGCTCGCCCGCCCGGTGCAACTCTTCGATGTGTGGTCGACCTGACAGGACGAAACCGTCCACGCCGAGATCGCGATACGACGACAATCGCTGCGCCACTTCCTCGTAGCTTCCGACGAGGCCGATACTGTGCTCGTAGCCGATGCGGTCGAATCCGGACCACAGGATGCCGCCCCGATCGATCTCGAGTGCAGCGGAATCGGATTCTCTCAGTTGCCGTTCGACGCGAGCCCAGGCTTCGTCGGCTGTCTCCCTCGCGATGATCGGGATGAGCAGGACCTTCTCGACGGTCCTGCCGAGTTCGGATGCTCGGTCATCGAGGGTGGTGATCCGTGTCGACAACTCGTCACCGGCAAGGGTGAACTGATGGACATCGGCATGGTGGGCCGAGAGTTCCAGAGCTTCCGGTGAGTCTCCGGTCAGATGTACTCGGGGAAAACGGAGCCCCGACAAGATGCCTCGGAATCCGCCGCCGAGTACGTCGTAGTACTCGCCGTCGAAGTCGTAACCCGTGCCGCCGAATCCGCCGGGGAGAATCTGTTCCTCGTTCCACACACCGCGTGCGACGGTCAGGAACTCCGCGGCGCGCGCGTAGCGGTCGGCTCCTCGAACCACGTCTCCGCGAGCAGCGGCGTCTTCGGGGTCCGTCTCTACCTTCACTCGCCATTCGAGACGACCTGCCGACAGGCGCTGAAGTGTCGCCGACATTTTGGCGGCGTAGACGGGGGTGCCGAAAGTGGGGTGAAACTCCACGACCACTCGCGAATGACGCGTCTGACGTAGGGCGGCGGCAGCAACGATCCAGGATTCTTCGCCATTCGGATCGTACGGTGCGACAACGCCGTCGACGCCCGACAGTTCGACTGCGAGAACGATCTGTGCCAATTCGTCGAAGGGCCCGAAGTTTCCGGGGCGAACATCGGTCGCGACGGTAGTCGGTCGCTGTGGCCCAAAGCCGCCGCGACTGTTCAGCGCGGCCACGGCCCGGCGTCCGTCACCACGCGAGGGCAGCTCCCAGTAGACGTCCGTCATTCTTCTGTGCCCTTCTGCGCGGCGACAAGTGCGCGTGCCTGTTCCAGTGGTTCGTGCGCCACCCAGGACTGCAGGTCGAAGTCGGCGGCAAGGAAGCCGTGCGCATACAAGAATTGCTTCTGCACGCCGAGCAGGTCCACACGCTCGTCCGACAGGCTCAAATGCAGTCCGGTGTGGAAGTTCTCGCCGTACGCTGCCACCACACCTTCGGGCCCGGACTGTGTTTCGGTCTGCAGCACGGCTCGGACCTCGTCGATATTGGCTGCGGCCCAGTCCGCCGCTCTCAGGCTCTCGGCGAGGAAACCGACGACGATGTCCGGGCGCTGTTCGAGTAGGTCGGCATGAACCGTGATTGGTCGTGGGGTGCCGTTGTTCACGCGATCACGTAGCGATGCAGTGGAATCGAGATCGACGGCAACGGCGAGGCCGTGTTCGCGGGCAACTTCCTGGGCGCGGGCACCCTTGACGTAGATGGCATCGACGTCGCCGCGGAGCAGGGATTCGACACCCCACGTCGTGTTGCGGGTGGACGAGGCGGTGCGGACCTCGGGGGCTGCGGTCGTCGCAACCTCGACGAGGGTGACGTCGGCAAAACTCAACTCGCCCAGTCGAAGTGCGGAGGCGAAGCCGTGCAGGGCCATGGCGCGAGGAAAGCTCCTGGCCTGATCCGCAGCCCAGGCCGGGATACCGATCCGAGCGCCGGCCAGAAGACCTGCTTCGCGGATGTCGGAGTCTCCGCGCACCAGGATTGCCTGGGCCTCGTCGATCCAGGTGAGCCCGATGAGCCTCGTCGGAGAACCACTGGCACGCGCAGCCAGTGCGGGGACGTTGCCGCCTTCGCGAATGAGTCCGGAGAGATGGTGATCGAAATGGCGCACTGCCAATTCCGGTCCGGCATCTTGCAGTACGCCGAAACGCACTCCGGATTCGTTTGCCGTCCGGCCGAGCCAACCGAGACTGTTGGCGAGACCGCTGGCGGTGGGAACGGGGCAGCGGGTGTACCAGAGTGTGTCGATTGCGGAATCAGCGATCAATGTCATGACTGTCCTGTCCGTCGGGGAAGGTGCGGCCGACACCGAGTTCCTTCAGGAAACTCGCTCGGTAGCGCAAAGATTCGGGATCGTTCCGATCGCGGGGGCGTGGCAGGTCGATGTCGACGTCCACGGCAAACCCGCCCTTGTCGAGGATGAGCACGCGGTCGGCAAGTCGTACGGCTTCGTCGACGTCGTGCGTGACGAGTAGTACAGCCGGACGGTGGCGGGCGACCAGATCGCCTACCAAGTCTTGCATTTGGAGCCTGGTCAAAGCGTCGAGGGCCGCGAACGGTTCGTCGAGCAGTAATAGTTCAGGTTCGCGAACGAGAGCGCGAGCCAATGCGACGCGTTGGGCCTCGCCGCCGGAGAGGGTGGCCGGCCAGGCACGGTGCTTGTCCGCGAGGTTGACCTCGGAGAGTGCGTTGCGTGCATTGTCGGTCACCTGACGTGACCGCTTCTGTCCGACTGTGACATTGGCCAGAACTCGCTTCGACGGGATCAATCGCGGTTCCTGGTAGACGACCGTGCGGTCGCGCGGAACCAGCACCTCGCCGCTGTCCGGTGCTTCCAAACCGGAGAGCACTCGCAACAGGGTCGTCTTGCCGGTGCCGCTGGGGCCGAGGAGAACGACGAACTCTCCGCGTGTGATCTCGAGGTCGATACCTCCCAGAACAGTCTTGTCACCGAACGACTTCCGCACTCCGGTGAGTGAGACTGCCACCGGTGATCCGGCTCGTCGTTCGGCCGCAGTGGTGCCGGTCCGCTCACGCGTTGCCAACGGCGGCAGAGGTGCTTCGGAGGTAGGCAGCGAGCCGACGGTCGTGTTCGTCACCGCGCCACCGACAATCTCCGCCACGGCATGGAGTACCGCTCGATCAGCCTGACCACGGCGTCGAAGATGAGACCCAGCGCCGCGTACATGACGATGCACAGAACCATGTAGTCGGTACGGTTGTATTCCTGCGCCAGGGTGACGAGGTATCCGATGCCCTCACGTGTGCCGACCTGCTCGGCTGCGATCAATCCGGTGATGCTGAGCGACAGGCAGATTCGAAGCCCCATCAGAACGCCGGGGAGGGCGGTCGGAAGAATCGCTCCGAACACCAGTCGCCAACCTGTCAGTCCGAAACCCTGTGCCGCTTCCACCATCTTGCGATCGACCCCGCGCACACCGAGGTAGGTGTACGCGTACATGGGGGCGACGGTCGCGACCGCGATCAGGACCACCTTGAAAGTTTCGTCGATACCGAACCAGGCGATGAACAACGGAACGAGCGCGAGGAACGGGACCGCGCGATTGATCTGCATGGTCGAGTCGATCAGTTCTTCGCCGAGCGAGGAGAGACCGGAGAGAACCCCGAGCACCAATCCGACGATCACACCGACCGAAACACCGAGTGCAGCACGTTGAAGCGACGCGAGACCGAAGTCGACCAACTGACCCGACTGGTACAGCTCGGCGAATGCCGTCCACACCGCCGGAGGTCCGGCCAGGATCTCTTCGCGGATCAGTCCGGTAGCGGATCCGATCCACCATCCGGCAACCAGCAGCGCGGGCACGAGGAAGCGGAGGGGGATCGAGACCCACTTGGGCCTGCTGCGATTGCGCCGGTAGCGGGGCGTTTCGAGTTGCGGATGCTCCACCGACGGCGACGCCGTTCGTGCGGGCCGGGTCAGCGTCACCATCGGGTCACTTCCCCTCGGTGGTGGGCGCTGCCGCTGCCGAACCTGCCACAGCACCCTGGAGGTCGAAGATCACGTCGCTGCCCTCGAGGGGCTGCTGGATCACCTTGTTCTCGGCGAACAGCGTGGAGATGGATTCGAGGTCGGTAGCGTCGGCTGCAGTCGGGTAGCGGAAGTTGGTGATCTGGCCGCCGAGGGTGATCGCGTCGTCGAGTCGCTGTCCGGAGAGTGCACGCGGACCGGTCTGTTCGAAGACGTTCTCGAAGGCTGCTGGGTCGGCCTGCTGCTTCGCGGTGAGTTCCTGGGTGACCTCGAGGAACTTCTGGACAACCTCGGGATGGGCTTCGAGTACTGCGGTGCGGCCGGCGATGATGGTGCTGTCCACGGAGTCGATGCTCGCCTCGGTTGCGATCTCGACCGCGCCCTTGGCCTTCGCCTCCTGATACGGAATCAGGAACGATGCCCACGCGTCGACCTGCCCGGTGGAGAACGCCGACGCCGCGTCAGCCTGTTGCAGCGGAACGCGTTCGACGGAATCGATCGGCACTCCGGCCTGTGTCAGGGCCTTGAGCGTGATGTACTCGCCCTTACCTGCAGGGTTGACGGCGATGCGCTTGCCGGCCAGATCTGCGACGGTCTTGATTCCGGATTCCGGAGTGGCGATGATGCCGGCCTGGTCCTTGTTGTACGGGTCGGACGTGGCGAAGATGCGGACACCCACGTCCTTGGACAGTGCGCCGACGACGGGACTGTATGCGCCGGTTTGGATGTCGAGTTCTCCGCTGTTGAACAGTTTGAGGTTGGAGCTGAATCCCGGTGTGGTCTTGACCCATTCGATCTTTGCGCCCAGCGGTGCCAGCGCCTCGTCGTAGGTTCCGTCACGCTTGCCGACGGCGATGGCACCGGAGTTTCCGGGATCGAAGACTTTGAGCGTGAAGTCGGCGCTGGAATTGCCTGCGGCGCTGTCGGAATCGGAAGACCCACACGCCACCGCCAACCCGGCCAGCGGGATCATGGCGAGCGCAGCGGCAGCTCGTGGCAGTCGGCGGAAGCGGGACATGTATGTGGCTCCTTCAGGCGTTGATTCGTCAGAACTGACGACGATGACGCTATTGGGTGCGTGTCTGTTTTACCCCCGTTTGTTTTCTGTAGATTGGAAATCTTGACAACATCGGAAGTCTGTTCATCTGGGCTTTTGTGGGTCCGCGTCTGCTTCCTTTCCACCTGACGGAAAGGATGGCCGGACTGCTGGGTCCGTGTTAGCGTCCGATTCTCAGGTCGATCAGGCCACAGCGAAAGGATCGTTCGTGACGGACGCACGCGGCGCGGGAGTTCAGACGGTAACCCGTGCCCTGACCATGCTCACATGTTTTCGCAGTGGCGAAGAACTGGGAGTCTCGGAAGTTGCGCGGCGACAAGAGCTTGCGGTCAGCACCACGCATCGATTGCTGCAGTCGCTCGTCGACGCGGGGTTCCTCGAGAAGGACGACGCAACCAGTCGGTATCGCATCGGCGCGGCGCTTGCGGCCTACGGACAGGTCTCCTACCGGCAGCATCGGATCTATCTGTCCGAGCCCTATTTGGAGCAATTGGCCGCGACGACAGGAGCATCCGCCTCCCTGGCAGTGCGAAGTGGAAGTGAGGTGGTGTTGCTCGGATTCAGTCGGTGGCGCGAGGCCGACGGGCACGTGCTCCAGGGTGTCCGCCTTCCCTTGCATGCGAGCGCACTCGGGAAAGCGTTTCTGGCGTGGTCCGATGTCGACGATTCCGAGCTCGCTGCGCTGCCACGTGAAGCGACCACTCAGCGTGCGATCACCGATGTTGCCGGTATCCGCCGGGAATTGGAACTGACTCGTGAGCGAGGATACGGATTCAACGACGAGGAGTTGACCCCGGATTACCGAACGATCGGAATTCCGATCATCGATGGATCCGGCACTGTGCGTTACGCTCTCGGGCTTCGTGGTCCGGTCGAGCTGATGATCGACGAACGGATTCCGTTCCTCGCCGACCTTGCCAAGGTGACTGCGCGACAGATCGGTGAAGTGCTTCTCTGAACTGGCGTGAAGTGCTTGTGGCAGATCCGGCCGAACGTGATTACCGTTGAAGCCGAGGGCGCGATCGCACAATGGCTACGCGACGTGACCGCGTCCTCGCGAGCGTGGAGACGAGTGATGACGACGATCGGTGTCGTTGCCCTGGTGCTGGGCGTCCTGTTGATCGTGGTCGAGGCGCATGCCCCAACCGCGGGGGTGCTCGGTGTGCTTGGAGCACTCATGATCGGTGCCGGCGTCTGGATGCTTTTCACATCCGACGGTATCGGGCAATTGATCGCGATCCCGGTGACGGCGGGGGTCGCGGTAGTCGGCCTGGGCGTGGTGGCGGTAGCGAGTCGAAAAGCGCTTACCGCGCGCCGCGCTCCCGTGCGTACCGGGACGGAATCTCTTGTCGGTTCCGACGCGACCGTTCGCAGTTGGACGGGCGTGCAGGGGCAGGTCGAGCTTGACGGCGGATTATGGAGTGCTCGAATGGAATTCGGGTACGACGACTCTGTGCCTGCCGTGGGCGAATCCGTCGTCGTAGAGCAGGTACGAGGCCTGACTCTGAGAGTGCGCCGTCGTGAACCGTGGGAGCTGCCGCTATGACCACCGTGCTTGTCGTGTTGTCCGTGTTTGTCGTGCTGATTGCAGTCCTTGTGGGAATGTCGGTGAGAGTTCTGCGCGAGTACGAGCGCGCGGTGGTGTTCCGCCTCGGCCGATTGATCACCTTGAAAGGCCCAGGCCTGGTGATTCTGGTGCCGGCGATCGATCGTATGGAACGGGTCAGTCTGCGAACCGTCACGCTGAAAATACCGGTCCAAGAAGTGATTACCCGCGACAATGTTCCTGTGAAGGTCACCGCCGTCACGTACTTTCGGGTCGTCGACGCTGACCGTTCGATAGTCGAAGTCGAGGACTTTCTGGCCGCCACCTCACAGATCGCCCAGACCACACTGCGCTCCATCCTCGGTAAAGCTGAGCTGGACTCGCTGCTATCCGAACGTGAACGCCTCAACGAGGATCTGCAGAAAGTCATCGACCAGCAGACCGAACCGTGGGGCGTCAAGGTCACGACCGTCGAGATCAAGGACGTCGAGATTCCAGCCAACATGCAGCGCGCCATCGCCAGGCAAGCAGAGGCCGAACGTGAACGTCGAGCCAAGATCATCAACGCCGACGCCGAGTTTCAGGCTTCGGCCAAGCTCGCCGAGGCGGCCGAGGTGATCAGCCGCAATCCGACCACCCTGCAATTGCGATATCTGCAGACACTTCACGAGATCGGTAGCGAGAACAACTCCACCGTTGTCTTCCCCTTGCCGCTGGATCTTGTCCGGCCCTTCATGGGCGGCCAAGCGGAGGTTTCCACAGCCACCCAAGAACATGCCCGTTCTGTCTGGAATGCGAAAGTTGTTGATTAGCAGCTAGTTTCATCTCGATATTCTCTTGTATTCGAAACTGTGTTCGAATATGATTGCTGCATGGACAGTCGGGATGCGTGGCAGCTGGATGGCGAGGACCTCAAGAGTGAGGTTCTCGATCTGGTGCGCGCCCGGCACGAGTTGCAGTCGCAGATGGTGTTGCTGATCGTGGAGATGTTTTCCCGTGAGGTTCTCGGTGGGAAGGGTTTTCGGGCGATCGCGCAGTGGTTGCATGGTTCGACGAATTTGGAGATCGGTGAGTGCAGTCTGCTGGTCGGGTTGGCGCGGTTGTTGATGCTCGAACCCGTGGTGGCGGATGCGTTTCACCGCGGTGATGTGGATGCGTTGAAAGCCCGTCAGGTGGCGTCGTTTTGTCAGCATCCACCGAAGAACATGACCCTGGCAGATGTGGACAAGGCTCGCGGAATTCTGTTGGGGTTGGCGTCGAAGAACATTGCCGATTGTGATGCGGTGCGGGCAGCGATTCGGCGGATCGAGAAGCAGTACGGAAAACGCGAGGACGGTGTTCCGGTCGGCGAAGATTCGGAGCGCAACGAGTTCTACGCCTCGAAAGGCCTGTACGGCAGAGTAACTGTGAAGGGCGATCTGGATGCTGTGAACGGGGCCCGTCTGATCACGTTGTTGTCGAGTTTGTCGGCGCCGACGCCGGAGAAGGACGGTGTGAAGGACACGCGTACTCCGGCATTACGGCGTGCGGACGGGTTTTGTGAATTGTTGCGCCGGTATGAGCGGGCGGGGTTGGGTCCGATCGAGGGCGGGGTGAAACCGCACATCACGGTGACCGCATCGGCGAAAGACATGACGGACCTGAAAGTTCTGAAAGACCTGTTGCCGTCCACTGAGGAGTTGGTGTTTGCGTGGACGGATTGGGAGGGCCGATCAGTATCGACACTGCCCGGATGTTGGCCTGCGACTGCACCGTCACCCGAATTTTGTTGGATGAAAATGGTGTTCCGCTCGACTGCGGTAAGGAAGCGAGAACAGCAACGGTGCCGCAGCGGCGGGCGTTGGCAGTTCGTGATGGCGGTGTGCGTTCCCGGGATGCGGGACTCCGTCGGGGTGGTGCGATGCCCATCATATCGTTCACTGGAACGATGGTGGCCCAACAGATCTCGACAATCTGATCTTGTTGTGCGGTCATCACCACCGGACGATGCACCACACGGAGTGGCGGGTGGAGATCGGACCGGATCGAAAAACAGTGTTCTATCCACCGATGTCGATCGATCCGTTCCAGCAGCCGATCGGCGGGAACAGCCCACCCACAGCAGCCTGAACGGGCGCAACTGAATACGTACACACCGGGGCATAGCCATGCCCCGGTGCGAGCTGCGTTTGTCGGACTCGCGTGTGCGGTCAGAGCATCGTCGAGATATGGTCCGGAAGCGCGACACCTGAGTCGAGATCCTCGGACGGGATCGGTTCACCGAAGTGCGTAGCTGCGGGAACTACTCCAGCCCAAACGGTTTCGACACCAATGTCGGCGGCATCGTCGCCGGGGCCGCCGGTGCGGGCCTTGACGGAAGCCTCGTACAACGGCAGTGCAAGAACGATGGTTGCCGCCATTTCCTTGCGCGTGTGATCCCGCAAGTGTTGGGAACGTCCGGGAACCACCTGGTCGACGATCAGATTCAAAGCCTTCACTCGCTCGTCGCCGTCGGTCACGACTCGAGGTGATCCGATGATGACGCCGCTGCGGTAGTTCATCGAGTGGTGGAAGCCCGACCGCGCCAACACGAGCCCGTCGAGGATCGTGATGGTGATGCAGATTTCGCTGTCGGGAGCCAAGCTTCGCGAGGCCACCGAGCCGTGAACATAAATAGACCCGCCGCGGTCAGGGCCGTCGAGGTCGAACCCGTACGCGGTGGGAAACACCATGGGAACTCCGCCGACGTTCACGCCCATGTGGCACAGCTTCGCGGACTGCAAGACGTCGACGAGTGCCGCGCGTTCTGCGACGCCGTGGTGGCGGGCGCGCTTGTGCGTCGTACGTGCTGTCGGGGACAGCGGAATAGGTGCAGTGGGGGCAGGAGCAGGGGCAGCAAAGACAACGGAATCTGTCATGCAGACAATGCTGGTGGCAAAGTGGCTTCAAGTCATGGTCCAATCAGTGGAGACTTCGATAGGCCACTTCGATTTTTCACTTCCGAGAGGGTTCTGAATGTTTCTTCCTTCGGCGGTAGCCGTCGTCCTCGACCGGACAGATCGGCGGGCGCTCCCGATCCAGATTGCCGACCACCTCAGAGCTGATATCCGCAGTGGTAAGGCGTCAGTGGGACTGAGGTTGCCCAGTTCCCGGAAGCTGGCGGCGGAGCTCGAGGTGGCGCGGGGCGTCGTGGAACGGGCGTATGAGCAGTTGATTGCCGAGGGTTGGCTTGTCGCTGTGCACGGCTCGGGCACCTTCGTTGCCGAGGCGCCCTCTCCCGTGGTCACTCCCACGACTACACCGAAGAAGACCGCCGACAAGATGTCGCCCAGGGTGCAGCTCCGGCCAGGCGTGCCGTGGACGCCGCCGCGTGCATCGGCAGCGTGGCGGCGGGCGTGGCGTGACGTCGGGTCCAAACCGCCACCATTCGAGGATCCCGATCCTGCGGGTGACTACGAATTGCGTTCGGCACTATCGGAATTGCTGGCAAGAGCCCGCGGAATGTCGGTTGAACCCGAGAGAATCCTGATCACCTCAGGTGCCACGCATGGTCTCGGCCTCGCCCTGTCGGCTCTGCGTACCCGTGGTGCTGTTCTGGCGATGGAAGATCCCGGGTACCGGTATGCGTCCTCGGCCGCAACAGCCTGTGGATGGTCGCTACTCGACGTGCCCGTCGACGCTCATGGTCTCTGTGTCGACCAACTCGAAACGGCGTCGGAGGGCGTCCGCGGTGTGTATGTGACACCGTCCCATCAGTATCCGACAGGTGGGCTGCTTCCGGTAGGTCGGCGCAACCAGTTGATCGAGTTCGCACGCGCCCGCGACGTCGTCCTGTTCGAGGACGATTACGACTCCGAATTCCGTTACGACGTAGCGCCTTTGCCTGCGCTCGCCCAGTTGGCTCCTGATCGGGTGGTATATCTCGGAACGGTTGCCAAAACGCTCGGCGCCGGAATTCGATTGGGCTGGTTGGTAGCTCCCCTCGACCTGGTCGACCGCATAGCAGTACACCGCAAGCGAATCGGCGACTTCCCGTCGGTTCCGCTGCAGCAAGCACTCTTGTCCCTGCTCCGTGACGGCGAATGGGATCGAGCGGTACGTACCGCCCGGCGCAGGTACCGCGAGCGCGATCGGGCGGTCGAGGAAGCACTGTCATCGTTCGGTGAACTGCGCGGACTCGGCGCCGGCATGCACACGACGCTCATGCTCGACGCGGATCTGGCAGCCACCGTCGCTCGCGAGGCACTTGAACTCGGCGTCGAAGTGCCCACCCTGGTCGAGTCCACCCGAACGCACGGAGACCCCGGCGGATTGGTCATCGGCTACGGGCGAGTGGAATCCGCGGACCTCGAATATGCGCTCGAGGTGATAGCCGAGTGCCTCGCACGTCACAGCGCGTGAAGTCTCGTTGATCGGGAGTGCGGCAACGGATGGGCGTGGTCCAGTTCTAGCGTCTGCTCGTGACGATCCGAAGCCAGACCTTTCCGCACCTGCTCGCACCAGGCACCATCGGCCCGATGACCGTGCCCAATCGCGTGGTTCTCCCTGCGATGGACATGAACCTGTGTGAAGACGGGGAAATCGAAAAGGGCGACATCGACCACTTCGTGGCTCGTGCGGCCGGTGGAACGGGTCTGATCATCACCGGTTGCTGCGCTGTTGCGTACCCGCTGGGCTGCACCAGCCGCAAGGAACCGGGGCTCTCCGAAGACCGGTTCATCCCCGGACTCAAAGCGCTGGCCGACGCGGTGCACGACGCAGGCAGCAAGCTCTGTGTGCAGATGACACACCACGGCAAGGTGGCGCGCATCGATACCCTCGACGGCCGACCGCAGCTGGTCCCGTCCACACCGAAGCCGCCGGGTGACATGAGTGCGATGGCCGATTGCACGCCCGAAGAACTGGGCAAGATGGCTGCCATCAACGAGGGCAAGAGGGCGACCTACCACGAGGCCACCAAGGAAGATCTTGATTGGCTCGTCCGCATGTTCGCCGAGGCTGCCGGACGAGTGAAGGCGGCGGGCGGCGACGCCGTCGAGATTCACTGTGCCCACAACTACGTCCTCGGAGCGTTCCTGAGTCGGTACACGAATCAGCGCAGCGATGAGTACGGAGGTTCCATGGAGAACCGTGCACGCCTGGCTTGTGAGGTCATTCGGGCGGTCAAGGAGGAGGTCGGCGGTGCGCTTGCCGTCATCGTGCGTCTGGCCGGTCAAGAGTACGGCGAAACCGACGGGCTGACCGTCGACGAGGCTGCTGCGGCCGCCAAGATGTTCGAAGAGGCCGGCGCTGACGCCATTCACGTCACCGGTACCGCGCTGAATGCTTTTGCCAACTTCACCGACGGCCCCCTGCCCGACAAGGTTGGCTACTACACGGACAATGCAACGCGAATCAAGCAGGCGATATCGATCCCCGTGATCACGGTCGGACGTATGCTCCCCGAGGTCGGCGAGAAGATGATCGCGGAAGGTCGCACGGACTTCGCCGCGATGGGCCGCCAGCTCCTGGCCGATCCACAGCTGGTGAACAAACTCAAAGACGGTGTACCCGAGCGGGTTCGGCCTTGCATCAATTGCTACGTCTGCGTGCAGGAGAACTTCTGGGACGAGACCCCGCTGTGCGCGGTGAACCCTGCCCTGGGCAACGAAGCGCTGCTCCCCTTCGTTCGGACCAGCACCCCGAAACACGTTGTTGTGGTCGGAGCGGGCCCCGGTGGTCTCGAAACGGCTCGCGTGGCCGCTGAACGTGGGCACCGAGTCACGGTGTTGGACAAATCCGATCGTCTCGGCGGCACCCTGTGGTTCTCGAGCCTCACTACCCCGGACAACGGGCGTCTGCTCAGCTGGTTGAAAGTGGAAATCGAGCGTCTCGGTGTCGATGTTCGACTGAAGACCGAAGCCTCGGTTGCTTCGATCCGGGCATTGAACCCCGACGCCGTAGTCGTGGCCACCGGTGCAGTTCGTGAGCGGCCTAGCGTTCCGGGCGGTGATCTCCCACACGTGCACACCGGTGATTCGTTGCGCGCGTTGATGACCGGAGCGGGAGACGTCTCACAGGTGCCGCCGTTCCTGCGGACGATGGCCAAGTTGGGCAAGCTGTCCGGTATCACCAAGAGCCCCGCGGCGATCCGAGCTGTGACCCGCAAGTTCCTGCCCATGGGTAAGGACGTTGTCGTGATCGGTGGTTCGCTTGTCGGACTCGAGCTTGCGGAGTTCCTGGCCGAGCGAGGTCGCAATGTGACGCTGATCGAAGAAGGCCAGCAGTTGGGTATTCCGATGGCGATGCCGCGCCGCTGGACGGCTGTGCGCCACGCCAAGCATGTCGGTGTGGACATTCACCGCAATTCAACGGTGCAGCGAATCACCAAGGAGCACGTCGAATTCCGTTCCAGTGACAAGACACTGACCGCTCCAGCCGACATGGTTGTCGTCGCATCGGGGGTGTCAGCGCAAGCGCCGCTGGCCGACGCTCTGATCGGCGTCGTCTCCGACGTGCACGTGGTCGGTGACGCGGTGAACGTCGACTACATCGAAGGTGCGATGCACACGGCGTGGAAAGTTGCGATGGATCTTTGACCCATCCCCTAGGTAGCGCTTTGTGCCGCAACGATGTCCGGCCACCATCGGGCCGCGACATCGGGGTGCGCGCGTAGTCGACTCTTGAGGGCGTTCGCCCCGTAGGAATCGTGGATCGGGTTGTTCGCGTCCACGGTGACGCCGGTGGCGCGCGCCGCCAGCTCGGGTGGTAGGTCGAACTCCGGGATCTGCGCTGCGTAGTTCGGGTTGAAGAAGAACGGCACCGAGATACGTTCACCGTCGCCCTCGGGTGAAACTACCCGGTGCACAGTCGCTTTCAAGTAGCCGCCGGTAGCGACCTCGAGAAGTTCGCCGATGTTGACCACCAGCGCCCCGTCGATCGGCGGTGCGTCGATCCAATCGCCGTCGTGCTCGACCTGCAGACCGCCCTTGCCCGGTTCGACATAGAGCAGTGTCAGTACACCCGCGTCCTTGTGCCCGCCGACGCCCTGGGAGCCGGCACCTTTCGGGCGGCCCGGGTAACGCACCACCTTGATGAGGATCGACGGATCGTGAGCGAACGCGTCGTCGAAGATGTTCGCATCCTGGCCCAGGGCTACCGCCCATTCGCGTAAGAGGCTCAATGCGATCGAGGTGAGTGTGTCGTTCCACTCGGTGATGACGTCGCGGAGTTCGGGAAGGGCGTCGGGCCACTGGTTGGGACCCTGCAGGATCTCCCAGGCCGGTGAGGTGTCGGTGCGCTCGGCCGCGGGCTGTTCGGCGCCGATGTCGATCTGCTCGCGCCAGTCCTGCTTGCCTTCGGTCAGTTCGCCGCCGAGCCTGGTGTACCCACGGAAGTGCGGGCTGCGGACGTTCTCGATCGCGAGCTTCTCGGCAGTCGGAAGTGCGAAGAACTCGCGGGCGACGGCGAGGAGGCGTCGCTGCAGTTCGTCGGGAATTCCGTGGCCGACCAGGTAGAAGAATCCGACCTCGTGGGTGGCCTCGCGGAGCTGAGTGCGGAACTGCTCGGCGGTGTCGGGGTTCTGCGCAAGCGACAGATCGAGCACTGGCAGCGACGTAATCGACATGGGGTCCTCGATCCGTGTGATGGTTCTGATGTCCATCATTCCACGCTGATCGGCACCCGGACCCGCGCGGCGATTCGGCAGCCGCAGGCGTGATTACCCGCGCGGATGCGGAAACACCCTGCGGATAACAGAATCGGGGCCTTGCGCCGTTGGCGCAAGACCCCGAATCAGCGTGAACCTAAATCAGGCCTCGTCGGCTCCGATGATGAACGCTTCGAGCTCGATGCGAGCCTTGTCGTCGGCCATCTGGACCGGCGGGGACTTCATCAGGTAAGCGGAAGCCGGGTAAACCGGTCCACCGATGCCGCGGTCCTTGGCGATCTTGGCTGCGCGGACGGCGTCGATGATGATGCCGGCAGAGTTGGGCGAATCCCAGACCTCGAGCTTGTACTCCAGGTTCAGGGGAGCGTCACCGAAGGCGCGGCCTTCGAGGCGGACGTATGCCCACTTGCGGTCGTCGAGCCACTCCACGTAGTCCGAGGGACCGATGTGGACGTTGCGGTCGTGAACCTTGCCGGCAAGTGCGCCGGTCAGGTTGGACGTCACGGCCTGGGTCTTGGAAACCTTCTTGGACTCCAGGCGATCACGCTCAAGCATGTTCTTGAAGTCCATGTTTCCACCGACGTTGAGCTGGTAGGTGCGGTCCAGCACGACGCCGCGGTCTTCGAACAGTTTCGCCATCACGCGGTGGGTGATGGTGGCGCCGACCTGGCTCTTGATGTCGTCGCCGACGATCGGGACGCCGGCGTCCTTGAACTTGGCAGCCCACTCCGGGTCGGAAGCGATGAAGACGGGCAGGGCGTTGACGAATGCAACGCCTGCGTCGATCGCGCACTGTGCGTAGAACTTGTCAGCGTCATCGGAACCGACGGGCAGGTAGGAGACGAGGACGTCGACCTGAGCGTCCTTGAGTGCCTTGACGACGTCGACGGGCTCGGCGTCGGACAGCTCGATGGTCTCGGCGTAGTACTTGCCGATGCCGTCGAGGGTCGGGCCACGCTGAACGGGAACGTCCAGGGGCGGGACGTCGGCGATCTTGATGGTGTTGTTCTCGCTCGCGAGGATCGCCTCGGAGAGGTCGAAGCCGACCTTCTTGGCGTCGACGTCGAACGCAGCGACGAATTGCACGTCGCGGACGTGGTACTTACCGAACTTGACGTGCATGAGGCCGGGGACCGTCTGGGTCTCGTCGGCATCCTTGTAGTAGTGGACGCCCTGAACCAGGGACGAGGCGCAGTTACCCACGCCCACAATGGCTACGCGCACCGCGGTGCTGTTCTCACCCATGGTCGGGTTCTCCTTCTTTCCGGGATGTTCCTGTTGTCGATTGCTCGGCTGCGATCAATTCGTTGAGCCAACGCACTTCGCGTTCACTCGATTCGAGTCCGAGCTGATGGAGCTGACGGGTATAGCGGTCCAGCGATCCGCTGGCCCGACCGACGGCCTCGCGGAGCCCCTCACGGCGCTCCTCGACCTGGCGTCGCCTGCCTTCGAGGATCCGCATCCGCGCTTCTGCGGGGGTGCGGCTGAAGAAGGCGAGGTGAACGCCGAAACCGTCGTCGGTGTAGTTCTGCGGCCCGGTGTCGGCGACCAGTTCAGTGAACCGTTGCCGACCTTCCGGAGTGAGCTGGTAGACGCGACGCGCCCGACGCTTGAGCGTGCCGGTGGCAGTGTCGACGTCTTCCGAGATCAATCCGTCGGCTTGCATGCGCCGCAGTGCCGGGTACAGCGATCCGTACGAGAACGCGCGGAATGCGCCGAGCAGACCAGTGAGCCGCTTACGCAGCTCGTATCCGTGCATCGGTGACTCGAGGAGCAGCCCGAGGATTGCGAGTTCGAGCAACTGACAAACCTCCCGAGTCGTTGAACCTAACCGCTTGATGCGATAACCAACTATATCGCGCCGATATATAAAACCACACTGCGGCCCGATACGTGTACCAAGGTGTCACGGCTAGATCAGGGGGTGAACGGGTTGATCGACATGATTTCCCCGTCGAGGGCAGCGGTCAGGGACCCGCTTTCGTCGAGGTCGTTGCGGACATGAATCTCGATGGTCGGCACGGTTTCGGTGCTCTCGACAGAGGCGTATCGCGTGGTCGGGTTTTGTACCGACGTCGTTGTTCCGGCTCCGTCGAGCAGGGCGATCACGATGCGAGGATCGAGCTGCGTGACGTCGATCTGTGCCACGTCGGGTTCGCGCGATCCTCCCGAAGTCGGGTCCTCGAGGTCGCCTCGGTAGTAGCTGTCGAGGGCCTTGCGAGGCGCGGCAGGATCGGCGCGAATTACGCGTGCGTAAGTGGGATAGATGGTCATCTCGTCGACCAGTCCGCTGCCGTACTCCGTTTCGATGGCACGGAACATCGCACCCAGGCCGTCGACGGTGTGCAACTGTGGCTCGGGGCTGGAGAAGATCGTGACGTCCGACGCCACATATTTGATTCCGAAGCCGATTGCCGACACCAGTGACAGAGCGATGATCACAAGGGCGATCAAACGCGTGTCGAGCGAAGGTTCTTTCCGGAGAACAGGCAGAGACGCTTCGGTCTGCAGATCGGACGTCAAATCTTCGAGATCGCCGAGAGTGACAGCCACCGCGGCGAGTTCGGTCAATTCGTCGTGCTCGGTCGCCGTGAGTTGCCCGTCGGCGAAGGCCGAGTCCAGCACTGCGCAGGTGGCCTCGCGATCGGCATTGCGGGCACGGGTGGTCCTGGTCAGATCGTTCGGCATGTCCGGGGCCTATCGAGGAGTGAAGGGAGACAAGAGGATCGGGCGTCCATCCGGGGTCAAATCCATTGAGCCGCTCGCGCCGAGGTTGTTGCTGGCGTAGATGGAAATGCGTGGTTCCTGGCTCGACGAACTCATGCTGATATGTGTGATCTCGGCGTCGGGGACGTTGAGATTTGCGGACGCTCCTGCCAGATATCCGGCGAGTTTGTCGATGTCGACGGCAGCGAGGTCGAAGGTGACAGTGCTGGCTGCTCGAGTCGACGTGCTGTCACGTGGTGTGAAACCGCCTCGAAAGTCGATGTCCTCCTTTACGTTCGGCGAGATAGCGGCTGCGCGAGTGACGCTTGCATGGCCGTCAAAGAAGCTCGCAGAATCGATCACCGTCGTGCCGAACTTGTTGTTGTACCGGGTGATGAACTCCCGTATTCCGCTTGCGGTGACCGTGTTCAACGTCGAACCCACGATGGGGGCAAGTGGTTCGGCCCCCTGGGCTACAACCGGCAACGGCGCCGGAGACGAATCGTCGGCGGACACGGTGAGGAAGCCGACCAGGCCCGCGAGGACAACCGACGCGGCCGCGACGTACCAGATCTTGTCGATACGACGAACTTTCGCGACGGCGTTCCGCAGCGTCGCTTTCTGTAAATCGTGGACCAATAGGTCGAGCTGGCCGAGGGTGGTCGCGGTCATGGCCGACGCCGTTCGCGTCGCGTGCTCGCCGACCGTGATCTGGCCGTCGGACAGGGCGGCATCGAGCACAGCGCAGGTATCGGAACGATCGACGTCACGCGCTCGCGTACGCGAAGAGTTAGAAGTCATGACCCGCTCACCCACCCACCCTAGTTCTCGTACGGGTACACACGAGAGATCTCGCCCCATGGCGTGACCTCGATGCGGCCTTTGTGGCCAAGTCCGTTATCGCCGTAGATCCTGATCTTTGGTACGCCGTAGTTCACGTCCACGATCAAGTGCGTGATCGCGGCGTCCGGCACATTGATGTAGCCGCCGATGTTCACCATGTACGGCGCGAGCTTGTCGATCTGGATGGAACCGAGATCGAAGGTCGGCTGGCCCGTTCGCCGCGGAATGGATGTCGCTTCCCGCTCGAAGCCGTCGCGAAAACTGATGGACTCGGTGAGGGCTGGAGTGTCGGGGACCGCCCGGCTCACCACGGAGTAGTCGCCGTGGAAGCTGGCGTCATCGATGAACATGTCGCCGAACTCTTCTCGATACCTCTCGATAAATGCGCCGATACCCTCGGGAGTCAATGTGTCGATGTGTGCGATCAGGATCGGTTCGACGGTCGGCTCCGGCACCAGGGTGGTGGTCGGCAACGGTGGCGCGAGGGAAGTAGTGCTGGCATAACTGGCGGTGATGTCTTCCGAAGGCGTCAATGGTGAGCGACTCCAGGCCACCGCGGCGACCGCGCCGACGACGATCAGAGCAGCGCCACCGATGTACACGGCCTTGCGCGTCACCGACGTCCGAGGCGCCGTTGTGGTATCGATCTTCGGCACCTGCAGATCGTTGACCAGGCGCGCGAGCTCGAGCAGGGTTTTCGCGGACCTCGCCTTTTCGGTCCGTTCGAAGTAGTCCTCCGCGCTTAACTGCCCTTCGGCGTACGCGGCGTCCAACACATTGCACGTTTCGACGCGATCAAGATCACGAGCACGCGTCATCGGGGAACGGGAAGACTTCACAGGAAGTGATCGTAATGGCTGGTCGCCATGCGTCCGGACCGCAAAATGTGTTCATCGTGACCCTCCCGAACCGTCCGTGGCGGCACGGACGCACGTACGCTGGTCAGGTGCGGATACAGCGGCAAGTTGTGGACTACGCGCTCGCGCGTCGGTCTGTGCTGGCCGAAGTGTCTGCGGGTAGGACCGACGTCAAGCAAGTGTGTGACGCCGATCCGTACCTACTCAGAGCCGCGAAGTTCCACGGCCGGGGCAGCGACGTCGTCTGCCCCATTTGCCGCAAGGAACAGTTGACGCTCGTGTCCTGGGTGTTCGGCGACAAGCTCGGTCAGGTTTCGGGATCGGCCCGAACCTCGGACGAGCTCGCTCGGCTTGCGGAAACAGCAGAGGAGTTCACGGTGCACGTTGTAGAGGTGTGCCGTACCTGCAGTTGGAACCACTTGGTGCAGTCCTATGTGCTCGGCGCAGTACCTGCGCCGCCGCGACCGCGGCGAGCACGCCCACCAAGCCGGCGCACCGCCAGCGAGTAACGCCACACCCGAAGAAGGGCCCGATCGAAGTCTGCACGTGATCGGTCCGTGACCACTGGAGATTTGATTCGTGAGTTCCCCCAGCAACAACAACCCGGGAGGCAACAACCCGGGTGGCCGTCCCGTCGGTCCCAACCGTCCCGCCGGACCTCCTCAGGGTCGTCCGCCGCAGGGACGTCCGATGGGTCCACCTCCGCAGGGTCCACCACCGCAGGGACGCCCTCCGATGGGTCCGCCCCCTCAGGGTCGTCCGCCGCAAGGCCGTCCGATGGGACCCCCGCCCCAGGGTCGTCCGCCGCAAGCCCGACCTTCGGGCCCGCCTCCTCAGGGCCGCCCCGCCGGTCCCCCTCCTCAGGGTCGTCCGCCGCAAGGCCGATCTGCCGGCCCGCCGCCTCGAGATCGCGCCGCAGGCGCTCAGGCAAACGAACCGACCCAGCGCGTCGCGGCAGCAGCAGCGACCACCCGTACCAACGCGGGCACCCGCCCGCCGGTAGGGCCTCCGCCGACGAAGCCGCCGACAGGTGGCTCCGGTGGCGGTGGCAACGACGGACAACCCCCGAAGGGAAGAAAGAGCACCGTGAAGAAGAAGTCCAAGTGGCGCACAGTTCGCCGCTCGGCCTACGTCTTGGTGGCGCTCGGTCTTGTTCTGCCCGTCCTTGCCTTCATGGCGGCGTACATCGTGCAGGACGTCCCCAAGCCAGGTGACCTCAAGACCAATCAGGTGGCGACGGTCTTCGCCGCCGACGGCACCACGGTGATCAGTACTGTCGTCCCGCCGGACGGCAACCGCGTCGAGGTTTCGCTCGATCAGGTACCGCTTCACGTTCGGAACGCCGTTCTGGCCGCAGAGGACCGCGATTTCTACTCGAACCCGGGCTTCTCGATCTCCGGTTTCGCACGCGCAGCCCGAGACAACGTCCTCGGTCGCGACAGTGCCGGTGGTGGCTCGACCATCACGCAGCAGTACGTGAAGAAGGCGCTCGTCGGCTCGGAGCGTTCGCTGACGCGAAAGATGAAAGAGCTCGTCATCTCCTCGAAGATGGCCAACGAGTGGTCCAAGGACGACATCCTCGCCGCGTATCTGAACACCATTTACTTCGGTCGCGGCGCATACGGCATCGGCGCAGCATCCAAGGCTTACTTCGGCAAGCCCGTCGACCAGCTGACCATCGAAGAAGGCGCCGTCCTGGCATCGTCGATTCAGCTTCCGTCGCTCCTCGATCCCGAGACCAACCCGACCGGCGCGAAGTCCCGTTGGGATTACGTGCTCGACGGCATGGTGTCCGCCGGCACGCTGGATCAGGCCGCGCGCACGCCGATGCAGTACCCCGCCTACATCCCGCTCGCCCAGGTCGACAACAGCAGCCAAGGCTCGACCGGACCCGAGGGCCTGATCAAGCGTCAGGTGCTCAAGGAGATCGGCGACGCTGGAATCAGCGAGCAGTTGCTCAACACCGAGGGCTTGCAGATCACCACGACCATCGACCCGCAGGCTCAGGCCGCAGCGGTCGAGGCAGCCCGTTCCAACATGGAGGGTGAGCCGGAGAACCTGCGCACCGCCGTTGTATCGGTCGACCCGAAGACCGGAGCCGTCAAGGCGTACTACGGCGGTGAGGACGGCGCGGGATACGACTTCGCGAATGCCGGACTTCAGACCGGTTCCTCGTTCAAGGTGTTCGGTCTCGCAGCCGCCCTGGATCAGGGGATCCCGCTTTCGCAGATGTACGACAGCTCGCCGCTGACCGTCAACGGCATCTCCATCGGCAACGTCGAAGGTGAAAGCTGCGGCACCTGCACCATCGCAGAGGCGCTCAAGCGTTCGCTGAACACCAGCTTCTACCGCCAGATGCTCAGCCTCGACGGCAACGGCCCGCAGGCAATCGCGGACATCGCACACCAAGCAGGCATCCCGAAGGACATCCCGGGCGTCGGCCCGTCGCTCACCGAGGCTGACGGTTCCGGTCCCAACAACGGCATCGTGCTCGGCCAGTACCAGGCCCGCGTGCTCGACATGGCGTCGTCGTACGCGACGCTCGCCGCATCCGGCACGTATCACGCACCGCACTTCGTCCAGAAGGTCGTCGCGGCTGACGGCACCGTGCTGCTGGACCGCGGCGCACCCGCCGGTGAGGACCGCATCGACGCTGCCGTGGCGGACAACGTGACGGCTGCGATGCAGCCGATCGCGGCGTACTCGCGCGGTCACAACCTGGCCGGCGGACGTCTGTCGGCGTCGAAGACAGGTACCGCGCAGCTCGGTGACACCGGAGCCAACAAGGACGCATGGATGGTCGGCTACACGCCGTCACTCTCGACCGCGGTCTGGGTCGGAACTCCCGACGGTGAAGCGATCACCAACTCGGGCGGCGCGATGATCTACGGCTCGGGTCTGCCTTCGGACATCTGGAAGGACACGATGGACGGCGCCCTCGACGGCACCGACAACGAGAAGTTCCCGACGCCGGGCAAGATCAACGGCCAAGCCGGTGGTGTTCCGGAGTACACGGCACCTGCACCGCCCAAGACGTCGGCGCCGCCGACCACCGCACCGACGACGACGGAAACCACTCCGCCGCCCGTGGTGACGACGACGCAGGTCGAGGTTCTGCCGGGCATCACCATCCCGATTCCGGGCATCTCCCGGCCGACGACAACCACGCCGCAGGTACCAGGGGCAGGCGAGACCACCGAGGAAGAACCGGCAGGTGTGAGCCCCGGCCAGTAGTTGGAGGGTGGTCGGTTCGAAAGACGGTAACCTCGCGGAGTGGCCGCGAATGCTGATGATGCCGAACCGACCTCCCCCGCTCCGCTGGCCGAAGATCTTCGTTCGGCGGATTGGCGGGACGTTCCCAGTCGCAACGACGCGATGGTGTCTGCGCTGTCGGGAACCATCGGCGGTCCGGTAGGTCGTCACGCACTGATCGGACGCACTCGCTTCTTCACCCCGATGCGAGTGATCCTTCTGCTCGCCGTGGTGTTCTTGGCTTTCGGCTGGTTCGCGAAGGCCGGCTGTATTCAGCAGGCGCCGGTCGGCGAGAGCGGGCAGGTCGGCCTCGACTGGAGTGGCAGCCGTCAGTACGTGGCGATGTGTTACTCCGACACCGTTCCGCTGTACGGGGCCGAACGCCTCGATCAGGGAGCATTCCCGTACAAGACGTCGTGGGAAGAAGTACGCGGCGACGGTTCGATCCAGATGCGGTACATGGAGTATCCGGTCATCTCGGGGCTCTATCAGTACGGCGCAATGAAAGTCGCGAAGGCGTGGGATTCGATCACCTGGCTGCCGGGCGCGATTCAGGTGGCGCTCTATTTCAACGTCGTGGCGTTCGGATTGGCGTTGGCGTGGCTGGTCACCGTGTGGGCGAGCACCCTGCTGGCCGGACGACGAGTGTGGGACGGTGCGCTCATCGCGTGTTCCCCGTTGGTGATCGTGCACGTGTTCACGAACTTCGATCCTCTGGCGACCGCGTTCGCGGCCGGCGGGTTGTTGGCGTGGGCACGCAAGCGGCCAGTGCTCGCGGGAATCCTGCTCGGCCTGGGCGGCGCCGCGAAGCTCTACCCGCTGCTCCTACTCGGACCGCTTTTTGTCCTGTGTCTGCGCGCGGGCAAGACGAGGGACTGGCTGGTGACCGCACTCAGTGCCGTCGCGGCATGGCTTGCGGTGAACCTGCCCATCGCCGCGCTGTACCCGCATGGTTGGTACGAGTTCTTCCGGCTCAACTCCGAGCGCGGGGCCGATCCCGATTCCCTCTACAACGTGATCGCGTCGTTCACGTCGTGGAAGGGCCTCGACGGTCCTCTCGCACAGGGCGAGTCACCGTCGAATCTCAACGCCGTCTCTCTGCTTTTGTTCGTGGCCGTCTGCATCGGTGTCGGATACGTCGCCCTGACGGCGCAGCGTCGTCCGCGCGTTGCGCAGTTGTGTTTCCTGTTGGTGGCGGGCTTCCTTCTCACCAACAAGGTGTGGAGCCCGCAGTATTCTCTGTGGCTGGTGCCGCTGGCCGTGTTGGCCTTGCCGCACCGCAGACTCCTGCTCGCGTGGATGACCATCGACGCCCTGGTCTGGGTTCCTCGAATGATGTATTACCTCGGGGTGTCCAACAAGGGGCTGCCCGAGCAGTGGTTCACCGGAACCGTCGTGATCCGGGACATCGCGGTACTCGTTCTGTGCGCGCTGGTGCTTCGGCAGATCTACCGGCCGTCGGAGGATCTCGTGCGGTACGGGTTCATCGACGATCCGGCGGGCGGTGTTCTCGATCAGGCTCCGGACAAACAACCTGCCTGGCTACCCGGTTGGTTGAAGCCGTCCAAGGCGAAGGAACCGGAACCCGTCGCGGTCTGAGGTCACCACTCGTCGAGGGTGGTGTACCCGTCCTGGACCGCGCGGGCGAACAACGCTGCCTTCGTGGGAGCCGGCCGCCCGACGTCGCTGTACTTCGTGCGTACCCGAGTGATGTGTGTGTTGACGGTGCAGACGCGTAGGCCGAGTGTCTCGGCGACCTCGGACTTGGAATCCGAACGAAGCCAGGCGAGAAGTACTTCGATCTCGCGGACGCTCAGCTTCGGCTTGTGCTTGCCGTGCTTGGGGTTGCCGACTCGGGACACGTTTGCCTCGATCTTCGGAGAAATGCCGATTGAAGACATGCGAGTAGCGCCTTTCGACGGAGGGAATGGACGTCGACTGCCGTATTTGCAGAAGGGCTGCTGAGATGGGGCGCGACTGAGAACGAGTATTTCGATCGAGGCGACTCAGTGGAACGGGCGCAACTCTCTCGATACAGAGTCCATACAACGGACAAATCCCCTACCTGCTCCGATAGAGTGCGTCGCTATGAACTCGAAGGCGGAAGCCGGTAGGCACAATCAGGTCGATCCGGGCCAGATCGAGTCGCGTGGACAGTTTGCTGAGGCGCTCACGGCGTTGCGGAAGGCAGCCGGACTGACGGTCCGCGAAGCCGTCGAGCGTTCGGGTGGTTTGCACGGAACCGTCAGCGGATGGTTCGCCGGCCAACACCTGCCGACGCCGGCGAGTACCCCGATGTTTTTTGCGCTCCTCGAGGCCTGCGGTGTCGACTCCGAGGATGAGCGGCAGCGCTGGATCGGTGCGGTGCAACGAGTGAGGCAGCTGACAGCCAGACGACGCGGTGACGCCACCGTTCCGTATCGAGGTCTCGAATCTTTCCGACAAGAGGACGCCGAGTGGTTCTTCGGTCGAGACGAACTCACTGCCAACTTGGCCCAACGGGTGGCGTCGGCGATACGAGGTGTCGGCCGCCGTCAGTTCATGGTGATCGGTGCTTCCGGATCGGGTAAGTCGTCGTTGCTGCGGGCCGGGCTCGCCCCCAAGGTTGCCGAGGGCGATTCGCGGTTCGACGGCTGGCGGGTGGAAATCCTGCAGCCGGGTACGGGAGGAATTCCGTCGTCGATTTCCGACGAACCAACCGTCTTGATCCTCGACCAGTTCGAGGAACTGTGGACGCAGTGCGACGGTGATCGGCGCGAGGAAATACTGCGGACTCTCGCGGAACTCGGTGAGAACACCATCGCCGTCATCGGAATGCGCGCCGACTTCTACGGGCTCGCGGCGGAGGAACCGCTTTTGGTGCCGCTGCTCGACGATTCGCCGATGGTGGTCGGGCCACTGACCGACGAACAATTGCGCGAGGTGATCGTCGAGCCGGCGATCAAGGCCGGGATGACCGTGCAGAGCGAATTGGTTCAGGTTCTGGTCTCCGAGCTGACACCACGCGGCTCGCGTACGGCGAGCGACCCCGGAGCTTTGCCCTTGCTGTCACACGCACTGTTGGGGACCTGGCAACGGTCGACGCGTAAAACTCTGACCGTCTCGGATTACTACGCCACCGACGGGATTGCCGGAGCCGTCCAGCAAAGCGCGGAGGAAGTCTACGGCGAGCTCACAGAGCGGCAGCAGCAGTTGGCGCGCAGGATCTTCCTCCGATTGGTCAACGTCGACGAAGTGACGCAGACGCGTCGGCGTGCACCGCGCACCGAACTCTTCCTCGGTGACGACGTCGACGACGTGAACACCGTCATCGACCGGTTCGCCTTACGGCGCCTTCTCACCGTCGACGAAGAGACGGTCGAGGTTTCGCACGAGGTCTTACTGTCAGCGTGGAGTCGGCTTCGCGATTGGATCGACTCGGACCGCGCCGGCCTGGCGGTGCATCGCCGGTTCACCTACGCGGCGCAGGTGTGGGAAGACAGTGGACGCGACCCCGGCGCGCTGCTCGGACCCGCACGTCTTCACCTGACGGAAGAATGGCTGAACTCGGGTGAACTCGGTCTCTCACTGGAACCGAGTCGGACCCGCGCCGCCGACCTCAACGCCACCGAGCGGGAGTACCTCGCTGCGAGCATCGAGCATCGTGATCAGCAGGAATTTGCCGATCGCCGACGTACACGCGTGCTGCGACGGCTCGTGACTGCGCTGGCGGCTGCGTCGGTGATCGCTCTGGTGTTGGCGGTGGTTGCGACCGTCGCCGGTATCGGAGCCAATCGTCAACGCGTCCAAGCAGATACCGCGCGCGACGAGGCGATGTCGCGTCAGGTGGCCACCGAGTCGATCAGGATGCGCGAGCGGGATCCGTCGCTGGCGTCGCAGCTTGCTCTGGCGGCATTTGCGGTCAACGAAACGACCGAAGCCCGCTCGGCATTGCTGGATGCGTCGGGCGTTCATTCGGCTACTCGCATCATCGGACCGCCCGGCGCGATGAAGGCCCGGATAAACCCAGCCGGAACTGTTGTGGCGGTGGGTGGTTCGGATGGGAAGGTCAGACTTTATCCGATGGTGGACGGTGTGGCCTCAGCTGTTCCGCAGGCGGAGTTCCTCGGAGTCTCGGAGGGCACGGCCCTCTTTGCCGTCGCCTACAGCCCGGACGGACGGCTGCTTGCGACCGGTGGCGCCGGCGGCGCTGCGCTGTGGGACGTGTCGGATCCCGAGAATCCGGTCCGTGGAACTCTTCCCGTCGACGGTGAACGCGTAGTGCAGGACATGGAGTTCAGTCCAGACGGAACCAAGCTGGTCGCCGGTACCTCGACGCCTGACGTCCTGCGATGGAACATCGACGTTTCCACGAATGCCGTTGCTTTGCCTGCTCTTCCGCACCCAGCTGACGGCATCGTCACCGCGACGTTCAGTCCTGACGGACGTTTCCTCGTGGCGGGCGGGCGTCAATCGACACTTCGTGTGTGGGACGTCGCAAAGTGGGGTGAGGAATCGGCGCCGATCTTCGCGACCGAGCCGAACGGCACCACCGTCCACTACCTCGGCGTCGCCTTCAGTCCGGACGGACGCGAGCTTGCGGCGGGAACCACTGGCAGGGAGGTGGTTCGGTGGGACATGAGAGATCCGGTGCGCCCCACTCCCCTGCCAGCACTGACGGGATTTTCCAGCTACGTCAACGAACTCAACTACGGCAAAGACGGAACACGTCTTGCCGCAGGAAGTTCCGACAACTCCGTGCGCGTGTGGGACCCACGAACCGGGGCATTGATCGAAACACTTCCGGACAGTGGGGCGGTGACCACCGTCGACTACAGCGACGACGGCCGCAACCTGGTCACCGGAGGACTCAACGGTGTGACTCGCGTGTGGGCTCTGCCGGGTCCGGTCTGGGCGGGAGCTCGGGACACGATTTTCACCAGTCCCTTTGCCGCGGACGGTTCGCGTCTGGTGGCCGGCGTCGGCGCCAGGGGTGGCGCGATGTTGGCGTGGAACACCGAGGATCTCGATCGCCCCGCGGTGATGCCGGAGTTGAAACCGCAAGGGGCCGACTCTTTCAGCGGTGCATCGGCGGTGTCGGCAGACGGGAACCTGGCTGTGAGCGGCACCGGCGGCGGCGGTGCATATCTTTGGGACCTGAGTGATCCGGCGTCGCCACGGATCTACAGCGAACCCGCAGTGTACGTGAAGGGCATCGTGGCGGTCGTCGCGTTGAATCCCGCCGGAGATCTGCTGGCGGTGTCCTCGCAGGACGACAACAGCATTGCGTTGGTCGACGTTTCCGATCCATCGGAACCGAAGCTGCTGTCGTCGACCGATGTCGGCTCTTACCCGCAGATGATGGCCTTTCAACCGGGCGCCGACATACTGGCGATCGCGAACGCCAAGAACGAAGTGGATCTGTGGGATGTGTCGAACCCAGCGTCGCCCCGGGTAGCGGCGACGGTGGGTGGATTCGAAAGTTACGCACTAGCAGTGTCTTTCAGTGCCGACGGGACGTTGTTGGCCGCCGGAAGTGCGGATCACAGTGTCGCCGTGTGGGACGTACGCACACCGTCGGCACCCGAGGAGCTCGCTCGTCTTCTCGGTCCCGAGGGCGCAATCTATTCGATCTCGTTCAACCGCGCCGGTGATCGGCTCGCTGCCGGTGTCGGCGACGGAACCGTCTGGCTCTGGGATATCGAGACGCCCTCGCGGTCAACACGATTTGCGACGCTGTCCGCCTACCCGGGTCGCGTCAACGACGCTCAGTTCGCCGGCGCGAGTGACATGATCGCGGGCAGCGGGTCGGACAAGACCGTTCGCTTGTGGGGAATCGACCCCGACAGCGTCGTTGATCGATTGTGCCGCACCGCAGGATCTCCCATCACGGAAGCCGAATGGGAGCGTTACCTGCCCGGTGTTCCCTATCAGGATCCGTGTGCCGGCTGACGTGGGTCAGTTCATCCAGAACTCGAGCGCCGGTTCCCGACCCAGCTCGCCTCCGCTGCCGGTGATCACCAGTCCGGCGGAGGTGAGCTTGTATGTCACGTCCTTGTTGGTGACGGTGAATCCGTTGCCGGTGGGCGTCGGATCGTCGAGTTCGATGGTGGCGCCGTCGCTCAGCCGTTGACCCTTGTAGTAGTAGCGGCCGACTCCCGTTTCGCAGATGACGATTCGTGATCCGGTCGTGACGGCGATGGCGACGGCAGGATTGGTGGAGTTGCAACTGGGGCCGCCGGAGATGAAACCCTGACGGTCGGTGCCAGAGACGGTCGGCGCCGGACCGATCGAGGTTGTGACGCGTGGTGGCGTCGTCGTTTTCGGCGCTGTGGTGGGTGCACTCGGTGCCCGAGTCGTGGTCGTGGAGTACGAGTACGGCGTCGTGTAGGTGAAACTCCGCGAACTCGCTTCATCGGCGGCGTTGCCGAAAGCGGCGGCGAGCAGCCCGAAGAACGCGATCCACACGATCACGGCCAGGATGCCGAGTGCGGTGAAGATGTAGCCGATGATCAGTCCGGCAAGGGCGAGTCCGTCGCCTTCTTCGCCGGTCCGTTTGATCTGGCCGCGAGCGATGTGCCCGAAGACGATCCCCAACGGCGCGATGAGGAACGCGAAGACGAGGGCGAGTACCGCGAGTGTGTTCGTCGGGCGCCTGCCGTACGGATCGGGCTGCCCGTACGGAGCCGGTTGCCAATTCTGATTGCCCTGGTACCCGTACCCACCCTGATCGCTCATGAGGTGAATCTTGGCATGGACTTGGCCGAAGAGTGCAGGTGATCGCTAGTTTCGGGTACGTGTCTCGAGCTGAGGTGCGATGGTCGGCCAGTCGTCGTCGGTCATCGCGAACAGCGCTGTTGTACGCCAACTGCCGTCGACGCGGCGTCGGTGCTTGCGCAGCAGGCCCTCGAACTGAGCGCCGAGCTTTGCGATCGCTGCCCTGGACTGTTCGTTGAACTCGTCCGTGTGCCACTCGACGCGTACGGCTTCGAGCTGGTCGAAGGCGTGACGAAGCAGGAGCAGTTTCGATTCGGGATTGATCCCGGTTCCCTGAACAGATCGCGACAACCACGTGTATCCGATTGCAAGACTGCGGTTTACCGGGTCGATCTGGTACATGGACGTAGTGCCGACCACGGCGTTCGTCGCGATGTTCACCTGCGCGAAGGCGATCCGATTCGGGTCGTCGGTTGCTGCAGCGATGTACGTCTGTGCCTGTTCCCGATCGGTGATGGGCGATGCGGTCCAACGAAAGATCGCCGGGTCGTCGGCCGCCGCGAGCAGAGCGTCGGTGTGCGCGACGCCCAGGGGTTCGAGTCGGACACGATCACCGGTCAGCGTCGGTGATTCGAACCATGATGCAGTCATCAGGCGTGCTCCCGTGAGTGAGTCGGAAGGTTGTTGTCGGAGTTCGCAATCTGATCGGTCCCACCGGCAAGCGGATACCGCAGTGGGACTCGCAGGAACAAGAAGAAGAACACGGCGAGCAGGACGACGTGGCCCCACACACTCGCCTGGACGACGGCTTCGTACTTGCTCGGATCGAGATTCATGTCCAGTTGGTAGAAGTACCGGAAGATGCCGATACCCAACGCCGCGTCGGCGATCAGATAGGCGACGATCCAGAACCACCGGATCTTGAACAGTACGAGGAACGGCAGGATCCACAGTGTGTACTGCGGTGAATTGACCTTGTGCAGCAACACGAATCCGCACAACATCGCGGCACTGACTGCAATCCACGGAAAGTAGCCGTCGCGGACGTATCGTCGCCAACCCAGACACATCGCGAGCGCGAACGACAACAGGATCATGACCGGAGACAGGATGCTCACCAGTGCGTCGTAGTCGGCGTTGAGTTCGCGAACTCCGAAACCGTAGAACGGGCGCAACCCCCAGAACCACACCGAGTTGGTGGTGATGTCGGCGCTTCGCTTCTCCTGGAAGCTGAACGACGCGCGCCAGCCTTCGTAGGAAATGAGGGCGAACGGCAGGTTGACGAGGACGACGGTGACGATCGCCGCGCCCGCCGTCATCAGCGCCCCACGAACGTCGTAGCGCTTGCCTTCGGTGCCGCGTAGGAGCACATAGGCCATGAGCGGCAGCACGAACATTCCCGGGTACAGCTTCAAACAGAAACCGATCGCCAGGATGACGGCCGCCAGAACCGCGCGAGTTCGCAGTGGAATCCGCTCGAACGTCATCAGGAAGATCGCGCCGACGCTGGTGGCCACCACCGGGAGCTCCCAGTTGTGGAATGCGTACAGAACCAGGGGCGGAGTCGCCGACCACACGAGCGCGTACGCGCCGCTCATCTTGCCGAGCATCCACGCCGTGAGCAGTCCGAAAGGAGCCAGGATCAGTGCCGAGTGCAGAAGGAAATCGGTGTCGGTGTGTGAGCCGATACCGCCCAGCCACATCAGAATTCCGCTGAGCACCGGGTATTCGACGGTTCCGCCGGTCAGGAATCCTTCGGGCGTTATCCCTCCGGTGACAAAGGGGAACAGATGTTGATCGATTCCTCGTCCGAGCCAGAGCAACTGGATATCGGAGTAGCAGACGTCGATGTTCTTGTTGACGTCGAAGTTCAGGCTTCGGCCGTCGGGCGCGAACGGTGCACCGCCGCATCTGGCCTTGTTGAAATAGCCCAGCGCCATCGTCAGCCCGCACAATCCGACGACCAACGCCAGGATCGACGCCGGGGTCTTGCGGTCTGTTCGCATGATTCTCACCCTAGGGGGCGCAGTGGCTCGCGGGGTGATGCGTCTGCGCCACGCGTCGCGCATCGATCTGGTGGTCTTCCTGGAGGGCCGGGACGATTTCCCTGGTCAAGGCCCCTCGTGTAACCTACGAGGGTTGCTGACGCAACGACCCTCCTGCCACGGATAGTCCGTGGCCGTTTTCACTTAGTCCACAGGAGGTGATGAGGTCTTATGCGTCATTACGAATTGATGGTCATCCTTGACCCCAGCCTGGACGAGCGCACTGTCGCTCCTTCACTGGATACGTTCCTCAATGTTGTGCGCCAGCACGGCGGCACGATCGACAAGGTCGATGTCTGGGGTAAGCGTCGTCTCGCCTACGAGATCCTGAAGCATGCTGAAGGTATCTACGCGGTGATCGACATCAACGCCACTCCCGCCACCGTCGCTGAGCTCGATCGTCAGCTCGGTCTGAACGAGTCGGTTCTGCGCACGAAGGTTCTGCGCCACAACAAGTAATTACTGTCGGTAGCGAGCTCTACTCTCGCGCCCAACGGTCTTACATCAATGCAGGAGGAACCACATGGCTGGCGACACCATCATCACCGTCATCGGAAACCTGACGGCTGATCCTGAACTTCGTTTCACCCCGGCGGGTGCCGCGGTTGCAAACTTCACGGTTGCTTCCACGCCCCGCACCTTCGACCGTAATTCCAATGAATGGAAAGACGGCGATGCGCTGTTCATGCGTTGCAACATCTGGCGCGAAGCAGCCGAGAACGTCGCGGAGAGCTTGACCCGTGGTTCACGAGTAATCGTGAGCGGCCGGCTCAAGCAGCGTTCGTACGAAACTCGCGAGGGCGAAAAGCGAACTGTCGTCGAGCTCGAAGTCGATGAAATCGGTCCTTCACTGAAGTACGCCACGGCAAAGGTCAACAAGGCCAACCGTGGTGGCGGCGGTGGAGGCGGCAACTTCGGCGGTTCCTCCGGCGGATCGGGTGGCGGACGTCCGAGCGCTGCACCTTCGGGTGGAGACGATCCTTGGGGCAGTGCGCCTCAGGCTTCGGGCTCCTTCGGTGGTGCGGGCAGCGACGAACCGCCCTTCTGATCCGTACCTGATCAGGAACATCCAGAAAAGAGCAAAGACATGCCGAAGCCGCCCTTGCGCGACAAGGTTATGAAGAAGAAGGTCTGCACCTTCTGCAAAGAGAAGAACACGCAGATCAACTACAAGGACACGACGTTGCTTCGTAAGTACGTCAGCGATCGCGGAAAGATCCGTGCTCGCCGTGTCACCGGCAATTGCGTCCAGCACCAGCGCGACGTTGCCATTGCCGTCAAGAACTCACGTGAGGTAGCACTGCTGCCTTACGCCACCGTGGCTCGCTAAGGAAAGGGAGGAAAGAACATGAAGCTCATCCTCACCGCTGACGTGGACAACCTCGGTGCGCCTGGCGACACCGTGGAGGTCAAGGACGGCTACGGCCGTAACTACCTGCTCCCCCGCGGACTGGCAATCGTCGCCACCCGTGGCGCCGAGAAGCAGGTCGAGGGCATCCGTCGTGCACAGGAAGCGCGCGCTGTGCGCGGCCTGGATCACGCCAAGGAGCTCAAGGCAGCTATCGAGGGCCTCGAGTCCGTAACGCTGACGGTCAAGACCGCCGGTGGCTCGGGCAAGCTCTTCGGTTCGGTTACCGTCGCTGACGTCGCTGCTGCGATCAAGGCTGCCGGTGGACCGATTGTCGACAAGCGCTCCATCGTGTTGCCGAAGGCTCACATCAAGAACACGGGCAAGCACGCCGTGGTCGTGAACCTGCACCCCGATGTGGTTGCCAAGTTCAACCTGAACGTCGTCGGCGCATAGTCGACTGTTCGTCTCGTCGGGCCCCGCACACTTCGGTGTGCGGGGCCCGACGTTTTGTTTCGGGGTGCGGTGTGCCGCCTGGCAGCGTCCCGAATCGGACCTGGGGATAACTCTCACACTGTGATGTTCGACTTGGTGATCAGTGACGAATCGGGCGAGGCAACACGCCCGACACGCCGACGCGCCGACTGTGGAAAAACTATTTTCATCAACAGGCCTGTGAAATTGTGGATAGCCATCTACCTGGTCTTTTGTAGTTACTAGGCAAAGTAGTCCCCAAATGCTCCACAGGCGGTGCACACCGTGGGGCGGGAGTTTCCACAAAGCATCCACAGCTTTATCCACAGTCCGGTTTGTATGCGGACCTACTAGTCCCTAACGTCATCTCGGCGTCTATCTACAGCCCGGCCGAATGCGGCTAGGGGATGTCGGTGGGGGCAGGTACAAATGATGAGGGCGCTGCGGTTTCTGGCAGTGTCGTCGAGTGTTTTACGGGAAGGTCTCGCTTGTGGCTGTTGTAGATGATCGAGGACCTTCCGACTTCTCGGGGCCGGACTACCCGGGCCCTCCCGAGGCCGAGCCCGACCAGGAGTTCGGACGCCAGCCACCTCAGGACATGACTGCCGAGCAGTCGGTGCTCGGCGGCATGCTGCTGAGCAAGGACGCCATCGCTGACGTCCTCGAGGTACTGCGTCCGGGTGACTTCTACCGGCCCGCCCACCAGTCCGTCTACGACGTGATCCTGGACCTCTACAGCCGTGGCGAGCCCGCCGACCCGGTGACGGTCTCCGCCGAGCTCGACCGTCGAGGTGAGCTCCGCCGTATCGGTGGTGCTGCCTACCTGGTGACGCTGACCCAGACAGTGCCCACAGCCGCCAACGCCGCCTTCTATGCCGAGATCGTGGCCGAGAAGTCCGTGCTGCGTCGTCTGGTCGACGCCGGTACTCGCATCGTCCAGTACGGCTACGCCGGCACCGAGGGCCAGGACGTGGCCGAGGTTGTCGACCGCGCGCAGGCCGAGATCTTCGAGGTCACCGAGCGTCGAACCACCGAGGACTTCGTACCCCTCACCGAGCTCCTCCAGCCCACGATGGACGAGATCGACTCCATCGCCAGCCGCGGCGGAATTTCCCTCGGTGTGCCCACCGGATTCAAGGATCTCGACGAGATCACCAACGGTCTTCACGCTGGTCAGATGATTATCGTCGCGGCTAGACCTGGTGTGGGCAAATCGACGCTTGGAATGGATTTTTTGCGTTCGTGCTCCATTACCCACGGCATGGCCAGCGTCATGTTCTCCCTGGAAATGAGCAAAACCGAGATCGTCATGCGTCTGCTGTCCGCAGAGGCAAAGATCAAGCTCGGCGACATGCGCTCCGGAAAGATGACCGACGACGACTGGACCAAGCTCGCGCGTCGCATGAGTGAGATCAGTGAGGCGCCGCTATTCATCGACGACTCCCCCAACCTCACCATGATGGAAATTCGCGCAAAAGCGCGGCGGCTCAAGCAGAAACACGACATTCGCCTGATCGTCATCGACTACCTCCAGCTGATGAGCTCGGGTAAAAAGGTCGAGTCCCGTCAGCAGGAAGTCTCCGAATTCTCCCGTAGCCTAAAGCTTTTGGCGAAGGAGCTCGAAGTTCCGGTTGTCGCGATCTGTCAGCTCAACCGTGGTCCCGAGCAGCGAACCGACAAGCGTCCCCAGGTCGCCGACCTTCGTGAGTCCGGTTCACTTGAGCAGGACGCCGACATGGTGATTCTGCTGTACCGCCCCGACGCGACCGAGCGAGACGATCCCCGTGGCGGTGAAGCCGACCTGATTCTGGGTAAGCACCGTAACGGCCCGACCGCGACAATCACTGTGGCGCACCAGCTTCACCTCTCGAAGTTCGTCGATATGGCGCGGGGATAGCTGCTGCCGCCATCGCCTGAAGGTGGGACGGATTTCAGATCTTGTGAGATCCTGCTACAAGCACCAATTCGATTCCACTAGTGCAAAATTCGGTTTGTCTACAGGTGGGGTAGTGCTGCAGTGAGGAAGACGATGCCGAAGGCGATTCCGGCAATGCCGGTGAGGATCCCGACCACGCCGGCGGTGTTGTCGCCCGGACCGTGTCCGGGGGTGTCGGGTCGGCGCGCTGCCAGTGCGGTTCCGATGGCGGCGGCACCGAGGAGGATGCCGAGGCCGAACATCCAGAACGTCAGGATCGAGAGGGCACCGAGCATCAACGCCATGTCGCTGTATTCGTCGCTGGTGATCGGACGGTGGTGATCCCACCAATCGGGCGAGGTGTGCGGGCGGGATTCGGTGTTGCCGGTGTTGTCGGATTGTTCGTGCGGGGGGATGGTTGATGCAGTCATGACGGCTAAAGGGTTCTCGCGCTGATTCTTTCGTGTGGTGGATGTACCGGTGTGTGCCACGGGTGTGCAGTGGGAGATCGAAACGATGGTGGGTGAGGCCCGAGAACCCATCGCGTGTCCTCGGGAGTCACCCCACCATCAAGCGGTGTTCGGGCCAGGCGGATCAGGCTTCGACCTGCACCTGCTTTGTCGCTTCGATGGTTTCGGTACGTGAGGGCGGTCCGGAGGAGACCTCGATCCGCCGCGGTTTCGCCTTCTCCGCGATCGGCAACGTCACCGTCAACACACCGTTGTCGTACGAGGCGACGATCTGTTCGGCGTCGATGTCGTCGCTGATGGACAGTTGCCGTCTGTATGTTCCAGCGAAACGCTCACTCGCCAGCCAACTCACACCCTCTTCGGCGAGGGCGGTGCGATGCGCGGTCAACGTCAGGGTCGAGCCGTCGATGTGAACGTCCACCGAGCCGGGATCGACGCCGGGAAGATCGGCGTGCAGGACGTACTGGTCCTCGACCTTGTAGAGGTCCATCGGCATGAACCGTGGACTGCGTCCGTTGCCGGTTCCCGCGGCGAGGACGGACTTGGTGATCGCGTCGATGTCGGTGAAAGGATCGAAACGAAGCACAGCAACACACCTCCCATGTCGTGAAACGAAAGGTCCCCGCCACTGTGGCGGTCGACCGAACTTACTGTGCGAGAACATGATAACCACACGAATTAGCACTCTGCAACTGAGAGTGCCAGATTTTTTCGAGGAGTGTCTCTGTCGCGAACAACGCAGCATCGGGGCAGGAACAACGACGGTTGCCAACCCCATGTGGTTGGGGCGAAACGGGAATTGCCGGTGTCGAGATGCTGTCAGCTGCCGGTCGAGTTCGTGCGGGCTTACGACTGCCGCTGCGCCCAGCAAGTTCGAGGTTCGCGTACAACGGCGATTGCTTCAAACCCGTATTCTTGCAATGTGTTTCGATTCTGAAACTGCCGCGTCTCGTAGATTTCGAGCACACAGGCGCGTTCTTCCATGGTGAGTTTGCGCTGACAGCCCTAAACTGCAGAAACGGCGGCGGGGGCTGACTTCGATGCGTGGTCAGCCACCGCCCCGTTTTGCCCGGAGCCTGTCGTGATGAACGCGTATCGCCGATTTCGGGAGTGCTTTGTAGTTGTGTTCGGGGCGGTCTGGCCCTGCTCGGTTCTTCGCGGGACACGAAGCAATGCAGAGGCTGTTTTCTCTCGCCCTCCTCAGGCGGATACGAAGGTCAGTTAATTCCGACGACTTCCTGGGCGATCGCCGCAAGTCTTGCCTGTGCAGCGGATACGACGCCGTGTCGGTTCTTGTGCGCTTCCTCGTACGCAACGATGTCTCGTACCTGTGCGGCGTCGGTCAGTTCCTTGACCGCGGAGACGGCCTGGGCGACGTTGAGTTCGTCGAAGTCTTCGATGGGAAGTTCAGCGGGGTCGAGTAACCCACTCGACTTCCGTACCGAACGAAAGACATCCGCGGCACCGTCAGCACCTTCTCGGCGAGTGACTTTCTCAGCCGTGGCGATGGCCGCATCCCTACTGGCCGACAGTGTTTTCACAGTCACGTCACCGGCATATGCGCCCCAGCTGATCAGCTCACCCAATACCGGCGGCGACGTGCGAACAGCGTCGATGGCACGGTCGAGACTGCGGGTGGACCAGGAGACCGGAACGTTGACCAGTCGAATGGCTGCTCCGGTGGCCGCTTGGAAGGGAGTGCGACGCAAAGCTGCCGGCCCCCCGAGTGCCTCCTCGGCAAGGACGGTGGTCAGCCAGTCCACAGTCGCGGAGTGTGCAGTGATGAGGCGGTCGGCCAACGCCGCGACGGTCTGATCGCCGCCGGCAGTGGCCAGGGCCTTGAGGTAGCGGGAGCGGTCGAGGAGTTGATGTTCGAGCGCAAGGTCTCCCAGTACAGCTTCGTCGAAGGGCTGGGCCTATTCGACCATCGCTTTCACGCCTGCTGTCGCTCGTCCGAGGAACGGACCGACCGATTCCGGAACGCCACCCAGATCGCGAATCGTGGACTCGATGGAACTGGCCCTTTCTCGACCGTTCTCTGCGTTTTCCGTGAGTTCGCGTCGAACCGCTTCGGTTCTGGCCTGAGCGACGCGTGTTTCGGCGACCTGGATCTCGGCATGTGTCAGACCGAGGATGATGCGCAGCTGGTTGATCAAGGCGGACGTGGTTTCGGAGTTGCTCATATCGGGGTCGTCCCTTCGTCGGTGCGTGCTTTACATGATGTTCAGCTTGTGCTCGACGAGTGCTCCGCGGACCGCGGAGCCACCGCCGATACGCGGGCTACCCCGACCTACCTCCTAGTAACCACCGCAACTTCGCTGCGGATGTCGAACCGCATCGACGAGTAATTGGGCCAAGGGTGGCGGGGGCCGATTTCATGGTGGGGCGGCCTGATTCGTCCGCGAGGATCTCGCAGTCCTGTACCACCGCGCGTGTAGGTCGTTGGATACCGCGGACCAACACTCCGGATTCGCCGTGCGGCGGACGGGGTACCTCTAATGCGTCGTGACCCCGCAACTGATATGTCGACGAAACAGGCTGCCGAGCAACCCGTTCGAGTGTCGGCAGGTTGCCTGAAGCGACGACCGGTCGGTGTCGATGCAGAGAGTGGGATACCAGTGAACGTGGAAAGTTCCGGGCACGTTGATGCCGGCCAAGAGGGTGCGACTGGATCCGAAACAAGTCCCGACACCGCTGACGGGGCGAAAGAACTCGCGGACGAGATGGACAAAAGATACGAGCCTGGATCAAGAGAGACGGTCACGGTGCCCGGGACCGGCGGCGCAGTCGCCGGGACAGCTTTCGCCGACCACGTCACGGAGATGTCGGACGAGAAGGTCGAAAACCTCGACGAACAGTTCTCGGAATTCCAGGCTCGTGTTGACGACAAGCATCATGAGGACTGACCCGGGGTCCATGCTCCGGTGTGCCAGATGGAATCGTGCGGAAACCCGACAGTCCAGGCGTCGCCGAATGCGGCGTTGATCAGATTGCCCGCCTTGATCTGGCTCGCGACGACCGTCTCGTGGTGATCGAGAATGACTCCGACGTAACCGTCTCCCGATACCGGAGTCGACGCCGAGGCAGATCCTGCGCCGGCAACCGCCACAGCTCCAGCAGCCGCTGGGATGGCCAGAGCGGCAACGATCTTGAGTGCACGTGTCATCGAAAGGGCCTTTCTTCGTTCGGATCTAGTCAGGGGCCGAATCCGGTGTCTCGAAACCAAAATAGGTGGAGGGGGCGTGCCAGTGAGCGCCATTTGGCAAATAGTCGGCAACCCTATGGGTTTACTTGGGGGTCAGATCACATCGGTGGGATTGATTCGCCGCGGTCGTGGTGCCGGTTTTCGGTCGATCGGGTGTAGGACGTTGAGTCCGTGTGGGCGTCTTCCGACGGCTTTCGGAGATACGTAGTGCGGCAGCCAGATTCGACAACAGTTCAAGTGAGGTCGCCGAGAGTCCGTTCGCGGCCCGGAGCAACTGTCTCAGTTCCGGGTCGGCGAGATGAGCGACTATCTCCGCGTCCTCGTCGTGAATGCGCGCGCGATCGCCGGACCAGGGGATGGTGAAGAAATAGCCGGGAGGGACATCGAAGTAGTCGGCCAACGCTGACACCACCTCATCCGATGGGCTCGAGCGGACGCCGTGTCGAAGCTGTGAGAGATACGGTGTCGAGATTCGGTAGCCCCGTGCGAGAAGGCCGTTAGCCACAGCGGTGTTCGTCAGGCGCCGATCGGAGCCGGAGAAAAGCTCGTTCAACCGGAGTTGAAAGACGTTCTCGTCCGTCGCACGGCCTACCATCACCGCTACCTCAATTCTCTCGTTCCTATCCTGTGCTTGCCGAAGCGGTGCAGGCTTAGCAGATGAGCCAGTGGCCACTGGTGGAGGTCAACGACACGACCTTGCCGATCGAGGTCTCCGGAGCGTCATCGAGATGTCCGCGTACGGTCGCTGTGGCTGTCGATCCTTGGAGGGTGACGTACTCGACTGCATCGAGTGTGATTGCCGGCAACACCTTTCCAGTGGTCGTGGTTGATACCTGCTTCTCGGCGCAGACGGTGGCAGCAGCGCTCTCGGTCGAGCCGGTACGGAGTGCATCGAGGTGAGATCGGATCACCGTGGTGATCTGCTCGGAGTCGGTGGGCATCTTCGACGACTGCCTGCCTTCGGTAGTGGGGCCTGCTGAACTGATCGTGCATCCCGAGAGCAGCAGTGCTGCAACGACTCCGCCGAAGAGGATCGATTTCACCGATCGCCGGCGGTAGTGGTTTATGGGTGGATTCACCGAAACTCCTTCGTTCGTGAACATGTTGCGCCCGGAAAGTCATCCAGCCGTCGGTCAGAAGACAAACGCGGCGGACAGCAGAGCAAGGCTGAGGACCGCGGTGGCATTGGCGGCGCGAACAAAGACGTACCGCTCCGCGTCCTCGGCGCCGAGACACAGCGCGGTCAGTTGCAAGGCCAGCGACAACATCCCGGTACCGAGCGCGCCGAGGGCGAACAATTGTCGTGCATCCATCAGCGGTATCCAATCCCGTTGCGGTCCAACGGCACAACGAGCCGGTCACATACGCGACCGTGAACTCGGTGAGAGTTGCCCGCACCAGCAGCCGAACTCCTGAGCCGAGGATGTAGTCGAGAGGCCGCAGGGGGGAGATTTCAGCATCTGGTGAGGACTCCCCGGCAAAATGCGACACAAAACGTCGCTACTTCAGGTGGTTGGGCCGAATCGCAATCCGCGGAGCAGTCGGCGGTAGGAGAAGCGGTCGTCCCAAATGCGAAGCAGGCCGTTTGCGAATGTGTAGTGGCCGTCTACGTCGAGGTGCATGGCAAACCATCCGATGCGGATGATCTCTCTTCGCCGGGAGGACACGGTGTTGTGGTCGGTGGTCATCGTGAGCACTTCCACGACCTCGTACCTGGTGATCAGGCGAGAGACGATCGTGAGCGCCCGTTCGACGCGTTTGCTTCCACGCACGCTGGGCAGGCCGGTGTTGCGCCATTCGATGTCGGGATCGACGAGTGCGCGCACGGCATCGGCGTCCATTTCCTCCAGTGCGATCAGCAGGTCCACCACCCGCGATGTCAGTTGATCGTCGTTCAACAGGTACTCCGGTCGTCTGGAATTGTGTTTTCTCATCGGTGGATTCATGTGGTGACCGTCAGGCAGGGACTGTTGCTCCGCGAAACGCACAGGAGCATCTTGCCGGCGGCGCGCTCGGCTGGGCTCAACGAATTGTCACGATGATCGACGTCGCCGTCGCTGACGTGGACCATGCAGGTGCCGCAGAAGCCCTGACGACATGAATAGGGGGCTTTCGGGTTCACACGCAGGACCGCGTCCAGTGCGGTCTGGTCGGCGGCGACATCGATGACCTGACCGGTGCGAGCCAGTTGGATGCGGAAGGGTCGTCCATCGACGACCGGTGCGGCGGAGAAGCGTTCGGCGTGCACTTCCACACCGGGCTCGTTGCGCACACAAGCTGTGATCAGGTCCATCATCGGGACCGGACCGCAACAGTAGATCGCGTCGCCGCTGCGGACATTCGGCGGGAGAAGATCGTTCGCTGCGGGTAGGCCGTATTCGTCGTCGGTGCGGATGGTGACCCGATCACCAAACGACGACAATTCCTCGAGGAACGGTAGTGTGCGGCGCTCGCGACCGACGTACATCAGCGACCAATCCAGGCCCATGCGCTCCGCCTCGCGGACCATCGGCAGTATCGGTGTGATGCCGATGCCACCCGCCACGAAGTGAACGCGCTTCCCGCGCTCGATTCGCCCGGGTTCGACGAACCCGAACGCGTTGCGTGGACCGCGAACGCCGACGACGGTACCGACTGGCAACTCGTCGTGCACCTCGTTCGATCCGCCGCCACCATCAGGAATCCGGCGTACCGCGATCCGGTAGCAGCGTCGATCGGCGGGATCGCCGCACAGCGAGTACTGACGTATCCGTCCCGAGGGCAGGTACAGGTCGAGGTGTGCCCCGGGATACCACCGTTCGAGGTCGCTGCCGTCAGGTGCTCGCAGTTCGAGACTGACCACGTCGTTGTCGGTGGCCACCGTCGTGCGCTCCGACACCGTGAGCGTTGTCTTGTACTCGTCGATCCGGTTTTCCGGTGGCTCGTCGCGATGAATCAAGACCGCCAACTTGACCTGCGTGGAGACCAGGACGTCCAGAATGCGCAGAATCGAGTCGCGGCGCTTGCCGCGACGTAGGTCGACCGGGATCTCGCGGGGGGCCGGCCACCGCTGTGTGAGTTCGGGCGCGTTGGGTGTCATGTGTTGACCCGCTTGGCCGCTGGCGATTGCGCGACGTAGGCGAGGGCCTGGGCGGTGGACCCCACACTGTCGGGGTGAAATCCCGGCACGAACGTCGACACACCGCTCCAGAACCATTTCGATACACCAGGCACCAGTCCGCGGCGTCCGGCGCGGACGAATTCCAGTAGCAATCGTGGATAACCGATGTTCGGCGTGTTGGGGTCGTTGCGACTCAGATACATCGCAGCACGGAGCAACCACCCCAAAAAGATTGGCCACGTGATGATCATGGAGATACAGCGGCGAAAGTAGCCGACTCCGAAGTACGTGGCGACCTCGTGTGCCACGGCACGATGCTCGACCTCTTCGGCCCCATGCCACCGATAGAGGTCAAGCATCTGCGGATCCGCGCCGAATTTCTCCAAGTCCGCGTTCAACGCCCAGTCGCCCACGAACGCGAACATATGCTCCGAAGACGCGCAAATCCCGAGACGCTCGATCAGACGCTGCCGGATGGCCTGCGGATCGGAGTCGTCACCGATGCCCAAAGTTCTACGGAAGAAATACTGCATCTGGCGGTTGAACGGGGCCGGGTCGATCCCGTGCCGTGTGAACACCTGATTCATGACCTCGTCATGCGCCTCTGCGTGCAGCAATTCTTGGCCCATGAAACCGAGCATGTCCTCGCGAAGCTTCTCGTCGTGCACGTCCGGGAGAGCCTGCTCGAAGGCCTGGATCATCATCCGTTCGCCCTCCGGGATGACGAGGTTCATCGAGCCGAGGAGGTATGAGGCGATCGGCTCGTTCGGCAACCACACCAAAGGCGCTTTCTCCCAGTCGAAATCGACTCGCCGCGGACGGAGCGCTACCCGGCCGGGCGGTCCGATCGGACGCTGTGTCAGTCCACTCGTAATTCGCATGACCACTCCTCACTCATAAGTACGCAGCAGTACTTATGAATGAGCATGGCGATCTACCCTTGGCTTGTCAACACCGGACTACGAAGGGTCGGACGAGAGATCCAGTACCCGTTCAAGGAAGGACATGATCGGCGCATGAAGATTCATGTACGAATTCGACCCGTCAACCACCTGGCGGTAGAACAACTCGTTGCAACCGCCGATCGCCGCGAGAAACACTTCACGCCCCGGGGCTTCTGAAGACTTGGACGAGTAGCCGACGAGCAATGCATCGGCGAGCAGTTCCACGTACTCGTTGCGCTTCGCCACCCCTGCCGGGCCGGCCACAGGTAGGTCCACCACCCAAGCTCGCACGAACTCCGGTTCGGACGAACACGTCTCGAGATACTTCTCGATTACAGCCGAAAGCTGTTCGTGTAGAGACAAATTGGTGGTCGAGCTTTGTGTCGAGGTGATGTTGGAGACGATCACCTCGATGCCTGCGTCGATCGCTGCGACCAAGCACGCTTCTTTGCTCTCGAACTGCTTGTAGAAAGCTTGGCGAGATACCCTGGCACGCCCGACGACGTCGGCGATCGTGGTCGAGGCGATCCCCTTCTCCGCAGTCGACGAGATCACCGCACGCAGAATGCGATCGCGTTGCGCGTCTTGGACCTCGTCCACAGCCAGTCGGCCGCGGCCACGCGGCAACCCGGGGAGGTCACGATCGAACGATCCAGCCAGCCTGCGCATACCGAAATCGTAGCCCGCCTGGCGCCATCGGTTCTCTCGCTCACCACGTCTGTGGACCAACAGCCATGCGAGTGGACCGATGTCGAGTGGAATTGCCCCCGTGGTGCTCTGAGGCGATCTCCCATCGCGACACGGTTGCGTCCAGTTCGTCGTTTCTCCGTGGTGGGGCTGCTCCCTGTGACGAGTCCAGCCGTGGTGCGGCGGAGGGCATCGAAAAGCCTCCTGCATCGACGAAGGCCGTCCGCTGTATTGCATGGTCGTGGAGTGTTGCCTCGTGGAGTGTGAGCACGGGTGTGACACAAGCGTTCAGGCCGTCGAAGACCTCGACCCAGGCGTCGCGATCGTGTGTGGCGAAGGTTCTGCCGAAGCGTTCGGACAAGTCGTCCCAGTTCGATTGGTCCCAGCGATTCGGCAACGAGGCGGGATCCAATCCGAGTCCGAACACGAAGCGGTCGTAGTACACGTCTTCGAGGGCCCCTACCGCCATGTACCTGTGGTCTGCGCACTCGTACGCGCGGTAGAACGGGGCAGATCCGTCGAGGAGGTTGGTTCCACGACGGGCTGACCAGCGGCCGGCATGCTGCCACGATCGGACGAGCGCAGTCAACGAACTGGCGCCGTCGACCATCGCTGTATCCACCACCTGGCCTCGGCCAGTGCGTTCTCTTTCGTGCAGCGCGGCAAGTACTCCTACGAGCAGGAACATCGATCCGCCGCCGAAGTTCCCGACGTAGTTCAGCGGCGGTGACGGCGGCCCGGAAGCCGGTCCGAGCTGTTCGAGCGCGCCCGAAAGCGCAAGGTAGTTCAGGTCGTGCCCGGCTTCTCGGGCCATCGGTCCCTTCTGGCCCCAGCCACTCATTCGGCCGTAGATCAGCCCCGGATTGTCCTGCAGGCAGATCTCGGAGCCCAGGCCGAGCTTCTCCATCGTGCCGGGCCGAGAGCCCTCCATCAGGACGTCCGCTCGGCCGATCAGCCTGCGCACCTTGGCGAGATCTTCGGTCTTGGTCAGATCTGCAGTGAGTTCGGTCCGCCCTCGGAGCATCCCCGCATTCGCATCGTCGATTCCGTCATCTGCTCCCATCGAGATGGGGCGCACGATGCGCACGACATCGGCGCCAAGATCTGCCAACATCAGACCGGCGTGCAGTAGCGGCCCTATGGCCTCCATTTCAATGACCCGGATACCCGACAGCGGCCCGCCGTGCACTCCGCCCGTGGCTTCGTCCTGCATGATCACCCTCGCGCGGTCGGAGTCGGGACCGACTCGGAGCGTGCCGGCTCGGTACGAAAATCTGCCGGGTCGACTCGGTAGGTCATGGCCCAGTAGTCGTTGATCCGCCACGGAAGGACCGACACGACGCGACCGTCCGGGTTTCGGTACCAGTTCTCCATTGCCGGATGGGTCCAGACCATCTGTGCGTGCTGTCGGTCGACGGCCTCGTTGTATCGATCGTTGACCTCGGCCCGGCACTCCATCGCGCCGAGGTTTTCCGATTGCATCAACTTCAAGGCATCCATGATGTAGCGGACCTGACATTCCAGGATCGTGATGAAGCTCCCCCCATGTCCCAGGCCGGTGTTCGGTCCGGTCATGACGAAGAAATTGGGGAAGTCAGGAACTGTGATCCCCAGGTAGGCGCGCGCGTCGTGCTCGCCCCAGATTTCTCCGGTGGACCGGCCGGATCGACCGACGATGTCCATCGGGTAAAGAACGCGCACACTGTGGAAACCCGTCGCCATGACAATGACGTCCAGCTGGTGCTCGACGCCGTTCGTGTCGACGAGTCCAGAAGGTGTCAGGGCGTCGACTCCGTGGGGCACCAGTGTGACGTCGGGCTTACGAAGCATCGTGAACCAGCCATTGTCCAGCAGCATCCGCTTACCAAAGGGCGGATAGTCCGGAAGAGATGCCTCGATCAGATCTGTTCGATCACCCAGCTGATCGCGGAGATAGCGTTCGTAGAACTTGCGATGACCATGGTTGGTTGCATTGATCGAGGCGCTCGGCTCTGGCCAGTTGGGGTCGACCTGGAGGGACGAGTACACCTTGTCGTTGAAGATCCACGACAGACGCGCCCGGTACCACTCGCGATAGCCGGGGATGTTGTCCATCAGCCAATGGACGCCGTCGTCGATGGTCGTGAAGTAGTCGTCGTTCGGTGCGATCCACTGTGGTGAGCGCTGGAAGATCGTCAGCGATCCGACACGATCCGCGATGGCCGGCCCGATCTGCATAGCACTGGCTCCGGTACCGACGATGCCCACTCGCTTTCCGCGGAGCGACTCGGGATCGTCGAGCTCGCTCGGCCACTCGGCGGAGTGGAAGAGGCGACCACGGAAGGTCTCGATTCCCGGTAGATGCGGGATCTTCGGACGATTGAGCAGACCGACCGCGCTGATCAGGATGGGAGCCTCGAGGGTCTCCGGCGCCTCACCTGGTCGCTGGACGGACACACGCCAACTCTGTTTCGACTCCTCGAACTCGGCGCGCGTCACCTCATGACGGAAGCGGACATTGCGCCGGATGTCGTTGGCCTCCGCAAAGTCCTCGAGATATCCCTGAACCTCGTCGCGCTTGCCGAAGTGGGTCGACCAGTTACGAGGGAACGACGAGATCGAGTAAAGGTGGCTCGGTGTATCAACTCCTGCGCCCGGATAGCGGTTCTCCCACCATGATCCGCCGACGTCGTCGTTCTTCTCCAGGATCACGTGAGGGATCCCAGCGCGGCTGAGCTCGACGGAGGCCAGCATCCCCGCGATGCCGGCGCCGATCACGATGGCGTGGAGTCGCTCGTCGCACTTGGCGGTGGCAGGCTTGATCTGCGGACCATTGACTATCTCCGCCATCATCGGCGCGAAGTCCGGCGGTACGGTCTCGCTGCAGGTGAAGTTGAGGATTCGCTCTACTTCCGAGCTGTCCAGCGTCCGCCGGGACGGCTCGTCCAGCGTCCACCAGCGTTCCACTGCGTCGATCAACGCGCTCCGGATTTCGGACTGAACCTCCTCCGGAAGTCCTCCCGTGGAATTGTCATCCATGCCCCGACTGCGCGTGGGTTGATAGCGGGGTGCCACCCACCGCTCATCGGCGGTCAGCTCCAGCAACACGGCGAGCATGGTCGGAACATTGCCCCGTAACACCGCCGAACGTAGGTGGTCACGGTCCAGGTCAGTGACGATAGTCATGCCATGCAGGCTAACAGTCGTTAGCGACACAACCAAGTGCGATCTTAATATTCCGATTATTGCTTGAAAACTTCGCTTGACCCGCGAGGATGCCGATGACAGTATGAGCCACATCATACTAACCGCGGTAAGCATTCAGGAAGTTGAGGAACCATGGATCTGTCGACAAGTGTCGAATCGGATGCCACTGATATGCGACGGAGTTCAGGTCCGCTTGTCCGATCCCTCACAGCGACCCAGTCGTCACCGCTAGGGCGAGCGACGTTAGGCGACCAGCTACGCCGCCACTCGCAGAGTCGATACTCGAAGCCGGCGATCGTGTCGTATGCCCCAGGTGGTCGACGCACCGTGACCACCTACGGTGCGCTCAATCAGGATGCCAACCGGGCATCCCACATGTTCCTCGGACTCGGTGTTTCCCGCGGTGACCGGGTCGCCGTGATGGCCCGCAATCGCGTGGAGTCGATAGTCGCCTACTACGGTGCTCTCAAAATAGGGGCGGTGTACTCCGGCATCAATGTCCTTTTCGGACCGAACGAAGTGGCTCAACAGATCGGGCACCTCGAGCCCGCGGTTGTGGTCGTGGCCGCGGAATTCCTGCCGGTACTGGAAGAAGCGCTGGCTGGACTCGGTACCCGCCCCGAAATCGTTGTTCTCGACAGCACGGACGAGTTCGGCGGCCACTGCTTCGATCAACTCCTCGAGTCCTCGTCGCCGACAGAACCGGATTGTGATGTGGACGAGCACGATCTCGCAATGATCGTGTACACCAGTGGAACCGAGGCGGCTCCGAAGGGCGTCATGCTGCCGCATCGCAACTACCTGGTCTCCACCGCACCCGCGTACACATGGGGACTGCGATGCCTGGACGATGACGTCTGGCTCTACGTCATGCCATTCCACACTATTGCGGGAATCGGCTCCCTGACCTCGCTCCTGCTATTGGGAGCGACGCTCGTGCTCCCGGCCAGCCTCGCGCCTGCCGACGCTTTGCACATGATCAAAACGGAGCAGATCACCGTCCTGGCTCAAACCCCGACCTTCTTCATCTCGCTCGCAGATCATCCTGACTTCGGTCCTGAGACTGTCGGGACCATCCAGCGCTGCCTGACCTACGGAGGTCAGGTCTCGCCGCGAACGGTGGACGCATGGCACCACGCGGCGCCCGCATCGGTGTGGGGCACCTACTGGGGTCAGTCCGAGTTGACGCAGTTGGGCTCCGTCGGCTGGTTCAAGCGACTCGAGGACATTCCCGATCAGGATCCGACCTGGATCGGCAAGCCTGTAGGCCATCTCGAGGTCAAGGTGGTCGATGTCGACGGAAATGAAGCAGAGAGAGGTGAACTCCTCTGTCGCACGCCGTCGGTGATGCTGGGTTACTACAAGGATCCCGAGAAAACCGCAGCTGTCCTCGACGGTGGTTGGGTCCACACCGGCGACATCGTACGTCGCGATTCGGAGGGCAACATGTTCTTCCTCGATCGCAGCAAGGACATGATCAAGACGGGCGGCTACAACGTGTCCTCGCAGGAGGTCGAGCGCGTACTACAAGCCCACCCCGAGGTGTCGCGCGCCGCCGTCGTGGGACTTCCGGACGCCTACTGGTCCGAGGCGGTCACCGGCTTCGTCATCGTCGTAGACGGCAGCGATCTCACCGGCCAGGAGTTGCGAGACCACTGCAAGGCCGCGCTCGCAGGCTATAAGGTTCCAAAGGCGATCACGATTGTGGATGAGCTGCCCACAGACCCTCAGGGGAAGCTGCTCAAGAGAGAACTACGCCGCCTGTATGCAAAGGACTGAAACGCTGAACATCGATCCTGCCAGCAGCGCGACACCCGGATCCGGTCGACCACGGCTTGAAGGTCTTCCAAGCAGACGTGACGACATACTGGCCGCGGCGGCCGAATACTTCGCTGATCAGGGCTACCACTCGGCAGGCATGCGTGGCATCGCAGATTCGGTAGGAATCAAGGGCGCGAGCCTCTACAACCACTTCAGCTCGAAAGAGGAGATCCTCTACGCGATCGCGCTCAAGATGACCAGGGACCCGGTCGAGGAGCATCTACTTGTCCTCGACGAGACTGGAACACCGGCCGAGCGACTCACCTCGCTGATCGATGTTCATCTACGGTATTTAGCGATGAACAGGGTCGAGCATCTGGTCAGCCTTCGAGAGATCTCGGCGCTTACCGACGAACACCGTCTGAGGGTGCTCGAGTACCGCAAGTACTACCAGAGGCGTGTGCGCGATGTGATTGCTGCCGGGGTCCGCGCCGGAGAGTTCGAGATCGCCGACCCACAGCGTGCGGCTGTTGCGGTGCTCGACCTCATGAATGGTGTGAGCTGGTGGCTCCGGGACGACCACGATATCGAGGCGCTGGTGGCAACCTACGTGGACTACATCGTCGTCGGAATTCTCCGTCACCGTCCCGGAACGCAAAGTGGTACCGGCGGTACGTCCAGCCGACGGTGACGCCCGTTCAGCCCGAAAACAGGTGATCCCCCTCCACCCGACGTGGAGGGGGATCACCTGTTTTCGGGCTCGATCAGAGTGCCCGCCGCAACAAAGGAACCAACGCGTCAGGATTCGCGATGGGGTTCGGGTTGGTCCCGCACCAGATGTCCTTGAACGTGTACGTAGCCAGGCTGGGGAGGTCGTTGTCGGTCAGCCCGACCTCTCCCAGCGATCTCGGCATGCCGAGTCGCCGGATCAGCGAGTCCGCCAACTCGTGTGCCGGCGTTTGCGGCGCACCCAAGGACGCACTGATCAGCGCCTGGCGATGCTCGTTGACCTCGCGGTTGTACTCGAGCGCGAAAGGCGCCATGACGCAGGAGGTGTACCCGTGTGGGACGTTGAACGAACCGCCGAGTGCATGCCCGACGGCATGGCTGACGCCCATGTCGAGGCCTGCGACGATCGCGACCATTGACGACCACGCACCGACCTGGCACATCAGACGGGCATCCACGTCGTCGGTGTCTTCCTTCACTCGGACGAGTCCCTCGGAGAGCAGTCGTATGGCATTCATCGCCATCCCGTCGTAGTACCCGTTCGATTCGAGCGAGCCCAAGGTCTCGAAGGCGTGGTCCAGTGCGCGAACCCCGGTCGACAGCCACAGCCACTCCGGCGTGTGCAGCGTGAGTGCAGGATCGAGGATGACAGCCTTCGGGGTCATCGCCGGATGCAAGTAACCCTCTTTGACGTTGCTCTTCTCATCCGTCGACCCGGCCAACGCGTTGAACTCACCTCCCGCCAGGGTCGTGGGCGCCACCACTACCGGGATCTTCGGGGCGGAGAAGGTGGGGGCGGTCACCGATGTGTCGGGATTGACCTGCAGGTGGTAGGCGTCCATTTGCGATGCCTCGCGAACTCCGTGCTCCAGAGTGATTGCAAGGATCTTCGCCAGGTCCGTCGCCGATCCGCCGCCCACGCACAACAGCATGTCCGGATCGGCGTCGGCAGCAACTCGGGTGGCAGCAATGACGTCTTCGCGCGGTACGTGGGGTCGAACCGCATCGAACAGTCCCACGAATCGATCACCCAGTGCCTCGATCACCCGAGCGATCTCGTCTGTCTGCGAGTTGAGCGTCCCGCTACATACGACGAAGACGCGGTTCGCCCCGAGCAATTCTGCTTCCTGGGCTGCGGCCTCCGCGACCGGAGCGCCAATGCGGACTCTCTCCATGGACGGCAGAGAGACAAGTGATGACTGCACGGCAATACCATCTTTCTTTCTTGATCCTCAATCCACCACGACGTCGTCAAGAGCGCTCAGCTCTCCCTCGGTCTGTTCGGGAGTGGGATAGAGCGTGGATCCGGCGCTGGGAAATGTCTCGCACCCCGTCGCAGGCTAACAGTGGTTACCCTATAGGAGATTTGTGGCGCACGCCACAATCGATTGTGTGCTTGGCTGGCGAAACCATGGGGCGAGGTGAGTTCATGGGAGACATTGCAGGCTTGATCTGCATCTATCTATCAATCCCCACGGCTTAGATGAAGAGCGCTGTTGCATCTCCAGCGCCAGACAAGGATCGGTTACGGTGGATTCGATCCGCAAATTATCGAACTGCCTAACGGCCGATTGTCTGTTTCTGGAACCAATTGCGTGATGGCGCGAGGGTTGAGTACTGGGATGATGTAGCCATCACTGACACTCTGGTGACGGACGCCGAATCCAGTGCGGCACCCTTCCCAACACTCAGGTGCATGGTGTCGACGGCGCGACATGCATCGACTTCGCCGTGGAGAAGCGCCTCGAACTTTCCTTGGTCGGAACAGCGGCACTGAGGTGAACAATTATCGCGAGGCGTGCCGCGGGTCGATCCGGCTGCAAAGGGACTTGGCATATCGGGGACGAAGGTTTCTTCTTCCGAGATTCACTCCGCCGAAGCTGACCATTGCAGTCGGTCCGGCAAAGTTAGTCGAGACCCTCGGCTTCTGCTGGGGCTTCGAGACTGGGCATACCCACGGTAAATCCGCTGCTGTCGCACGACGCGAACTGTTTCTTCGACTGGATGGACCGTCAGCTAGAGGACATGATTTTCGGGGTTCGATTACGTGCGTATCGAAAGGAGGTGCTGCGTTGTCTGCGTGAGCAAGGGGGCACCGAAGAGCAGAGCACGATGATGTTGCGTCACTTCGGTTCTAAGAGCGCGGTGCCACATCGGCAACCGCCCTTCTGCTTGCCGCGCCACACTCGCCGGAGGTCCTGGTCGTGTCACTCGCCCTCGATCAATGGATCTTCCAGTTCGAGAAGCGCGACCTCGTCCGGATGCAAGTTTTCGTTCGGATCCACGGATCGGGTCAACCGGTCGTTTGGACCCAATTCGTCTGGCGCCTGGATGATCTGAAGACCTTGTGCCAAGATCTCGACTCGTCCACGGTTCTCGTTGCTCGTGAGATCTGCTGCGAAAGCAGCAGCTACGGCGTCGCGTGCCAGAGCCTCCGCCAGGTCCCAATCATGGATGTAATCCTCGACCGAAAGGTTCGCTTCTCGCCGGCTCAGCGCGGCCGAAGTGCATCCTTGAAAGTAGAGAGCGACCAACTCCTGAGCGCCGTCCCACTCCGCCTCCAGGCCGAGGGCTACCGTGTTCCCCCGCAACGCGGATCGAAGGTCGAGCGCGTCAGCTGCTCTCATCGGGGGTGACGCGCGCACCTTGCTCGCGTACTCCTCGAACCCGATCGCGGCGACAGTCCCGACGACATCGATTACTGCGGGCCAATTCGGCCCCAGATGGCTGGCGAGGTCGACGTCCGTGATGGTTGTCGACTCGATGTGTCGGACAAGCGAATCGAGCGAACGATCTGCGTCGTCGTAGAGTCCATCTCGTTGCGCCTGACGAAGCCACTCCGCTTCTGCGACTATCGCATCTCCGGGAATCGAACCGGCGTTCTCGAAAGCTTCATCAATGGATAGCTCAGTACCGACAGCGACTTGGGGCCCCCAAGCCGCTCCGTTGACTCGCAAGAGCTCCGCAGCAGTCTGTACCACGTTCGTTCAAACGAACCGACGCGTCAGAAGAGCGACGCAACGCAGCTACATCGGGCCTCGACGGGATGGGTTCACACGCTGGATTGTGCCGTCCACGTTCCGCTTCCGTGATGGTCTCTTCGACGTTCGCAGAGGATGGGCGTGCAGCGAAGATCTTCGATACACCGATAGCACCAGCAGTAGCCACAGCGATGATCAATCCCGCTGCAACGAATTTCGCCCTCCGGGTCGCTACCGCATGCATGCTCTTGATTCCCCTTCGGTGTGCCCCGGGACGATGCGAGCGAAATATCGGATTCTATCGCGAACGCTATCGGGCTCGTGGGACTTCAGTGTTCGGTCAAGCGCAAGATTGTTGCGGGGATCGTGGCGCCATAGGGACTAGGTGCCTTGAAAGGGTTGTGAGACGACTTCGACGATCGCACAGTCGGGACGGGCGCGCCGGGCTCTCGTCCTTGCTGTATGCAGTCGAAGCCAAGAAATGTCGGGGGACGTAATGGGGGGGAGCTGCTGTGGGCCGACGGTGATGTTTTGGTAGCCCCATGGCCACAACATCGAGTAGATCGTGTTCGGTGCCGATCGAAATCCTTGCGGTTGTCACTCTGATGACCGCAAGCAATTCGGAGTACACCTCCTTTCCTCGTCCTGACGTCAATGATCGTCCGGATGCACCCGAAACGATCGAACGGCGATGACAAGCCGCGAGGCGATCCGGAAGAGCTCACCGTCACCGCACGACGCATCGAGGACGAGGTATCGGCGGCATGCGGGTCGGCGAGCGCAACGGCAGCGATCATGCGCGCAGGACTGGCCGACTGTAGCGCTCAGCGGGTTCGGACAGCGTCAGGCGCTGACAGGATCCAGGAGGCCGGTAAGCCGTCCGGCAATCAGTGCTTCGGACTCTGCGACAATACGTTCCACCAATTCACCCACAGTGGGGACGTCGTGAATCAGTCCTTGCACAGTCCCCGCCGTCCAGATGCCAGCCTCCGGGTCGCCGCTGTCGAACACCGCTCTGCCTCGCGCACCGGCAACAAGATGTCGAACGTCTTCGAATTTGCCACCACTGGAGAGAATTTCGACAACTTCTTGGCTGATGCTGTTGCGTGCTACGCGAGCGGTATTGCGCAGTGACCTGAAAATCAGCTCGGTGTCCACCTCGGAGGCAGCAACTATCGCCTCTTTGATGTTGCGGTGAATCGGGGACTCCTCGGTACACATGAACCGAGTGCCCATGTTGATGCCGTCGGCGCCAAGCGCCAGGGCGGCCACTAATCCCCGCGCATCGGCAAATCCACCGGACGCGATCATGGGAATGCTGATCCGCTCTGCTGCTGCAGCGATGAGAACGAGACCAGGTACGTCGTCTTCCCCTGGATGCCCGGCGCATTCGAACCCGTCGATGCTGATGCCGTCGACGCCGAGGGCCTGGGCTTTGACCGCGTGGCGGACGCTGGTGCACTTGTGGAGGACCTTGATGCCGGCGGCGTGAAAGTGCGGCAGATGGGGTGCGGGAGAAGATCCGGCTGTCTCGACGACTTTCACTCCGCAGTCGATGATCACGTTGCGATACTCATCGTAAGGCGGAGGTGTGATCGTCGGGAGGATTGTGAGATTGACTCCGAACGGTTGGTCGGTGAGCTCGCGCGTGCGGGAAATTTCTCGGGCAAGATCGTCAGGCGTCGGCTGTGTCAGAGCAGTGAGCATGCCGAGCGCGCCGGCGTTTGCAACTGCCGCTACGAGTTCTGCTCTCCCCACCCACTGCATGCCGCCCTGGACGATGGGGTGACGAACTCCGAACGTCTCGGTAAATGCGGTTGTCAGCACTGGACATCTCCTCGATGATGCATGGATATCGGTTTGTCAGTTACGTTGTTGCCAAGTGGTTTTCGGCCAGAGTGACGCATTCAGCCCATCGACGACGCCCACTCGTTCAAGGCCGGGACCTGCGAGGGATCAGTTCGTGCCATCGGAGGTTCGGCGCGATAGGGCATGGCAGGCGTCAAATATTGCTCGCCACGTTCGTTGGTGCCGGGGATGAAGGTACGGTTCGCAATCACATCGTCGGCGCAGATTACCTGGTCGTAGTCACGCACAAGCGCTGCAACCACTCCGGCTGCGGTGAGATGCTCTACCGCCTCAGCGGCGCTGCGGTGGCACAGCTGCTTCTCGATCGTGGCGACGAGGACTGCACGGTTTTCCACGCGCAGTGTGTTGGTAGAGAACCGCGGGTCGTCGGCCAACTCTGGTAAGTCGATCGCCTTGCACAGTTCGATCCAGGCTCGTGGTTGGTAGCCGCTGATCACCAGCTCGCCATCGACGGCACGAAAGACGTCTGCGGCAGGTGCGACGCTTGGTTGTCCGTTCCCTTTGCGGCTCATAGACTTTCCTGATACTTGCCACTCGATCCAGTTGGCGGTCTGCAAGTGGATTGCGACGTCGAGCAGGGAAACTCGGACAGAGGAGCCCTTGCCGGTGCGATCGCGCCGCAGTAGCGCTGCCAGTACCGCTTGGGCGACGACGTAGCTCGTTGCATGATCTATGACCGGTGCGCCCACACGCTGTGGCGGGCCCTCCGCCTCACCCGTCACCGACATCAGTCCGCTCTCTGCTTGCGCAGCGATGTCGAGCCCGGCGCGGGTGGCGGACGGGCCCTCCGCCCCGTACCCGCTCACCGATACGCTGATGATTTCCGGTCGCAGACGTTGGAGTTCGGCAGAGGAGAATCCCAGTCGATCAAGCGTTCCCGGGCGCAGATTGTGCAGCAAGATGTCGCTCGACGCGATCAAATCCCGAGCTCGCTGCAGATCGGCGGAGTCTTTGAGGTCGAGGCAGATTGAACGCTTTCCACGGTTGTACCCGTAGAAGATGCCGCGTGCGTAATCGGCGTCGATTTGTCGGGCCGGTTCACCGCCAGGGGGCTCGAGCTTGATGACCTCGGCGCCGAGATCGGACAACTGCTGCCCGGCGCTGGGTATTGCGATCAGTTGACCGATCTCCACTACTCGGACACCTGCCAACGGCAGGTCTACTTCGTGGGTCATCGAATGATCTCCACATGAGGCGAAGTGACATCCTCAGCAGGTTCCAGGCAGCGCGCCAACAGGATGCCTTCGGTGTGGTTGCAGGGGTTCAATCGATTTCTGTCACCTTCTGCTCCCCCGATGCGGATTGTCACGGTTCCATCGTCATTGCGCTCGAAGTGTGCGTCGTTGAGGTTGACGGTGTGGTCGCGGTACTCGAAGGACTCGAACCAGTGGTTATACAGCATCACTCCGAAGTAGGTGCAGTCCGGGAGAGTAAATGTAATATCCACGGCAGTAGCGTCTTTCAGTGACCACCAGCCGGCAATGTATTGGTTGGAGCTGGTGCCGTAGAAGTCTCCCCACCCTCGTTGCTCCGAGGTCACGCGAATCTCGTTGGGAGACTGACTGAGTGTTTCGATGAGCTGAAGACTGCGTCGAAGGCTCACGTCCATGCCACGAGCAAGTTTCGTGAGGCGCTGGGCCAGCCACGCCGTGTCGAGTTCGGGGCGTGCACCAGGCGGCGGACCGAGGCGCTCGATGTGGAGAACGGGATCGATCTCCGCGTTACGCGTCTTGTGATACACACGCACTACAACGTCGAAGCAGCGCTCATCCAGCCGAATGCCGCTGCGCCCCTCCAGCTCTTGTGCGACGAAGATCTCGAAGTTGCCGTCCGCGTCACACACCTTGTCGTCGATGACGATGTTGTCGGCGACCCGGTCGGTCCCAGACGCACCGACGCGATTGGCGAGGACGGCGACGTACGGCACTGTGCCACGGTTACCGTGAATACGGTATGTCTCGTTGGGGTCGATCATCGCAGTCCAGTAGTCGACGTCGATGCCGTCTCCCCAGAACTTTCGCATCGGTGACATCAGAGTGAAGAGTTCAGGTCGGAGCACGTCTTGGCGTTCGATATTCATCTCGGCGAGGTATCCGAACAGGCGAAGTGCGTGCCGTACGCCTTCGGCGCTGTCCAGCGGCGATCCTGTGGCGGCAGCTGTCGAACCGAATGTCGCAAGGCTGTCGGTGACTGCAGACCAAGCCTCGGTGAGCTGCCGGCGATCGTGCTGGGACTCGGATTGTGTTGACTGGTCAGCGAGTTGTGTCATCGTTTCTTCTCTTTCGTAGTAGACGAACTGGATTGTGTATGGGGCGTTGGTCAGCAGAGGGGGTCGAAAGGAACGTCTGCGTCGGACTTGCCCGAGGTCTGGTTGTTCACCCATCTGACGTTCTGGGTCCATCGGTCGGCCGAAATCTGCACAGGCCAGAGGCTCTTCTGTGAAGCCCACACCTGGTTGGCTTTGTCAGCAGGAACATTCATTCGCTCGGTGAGAAGTTGAGCTCCTGCTTGCTCGTTTGCAGGATCGGCTATCCACCCTGCTGCGGCCTCGAGCGCCGCACACACGGGGGCAGCAGCATCGGATTCAGCGAATGTGGCTGTCGTGACGAGCACCGTGCCCAGGCCGTATGAACTCACGCCGTCAGAGGCCACCGGGTCTACTTCTGTAATCGCCGTCATCGGTATTCCTTGAGCATCGAATACGGCCTGGCTGGCAGCGGTGAGAACGGCGGCATCTATGTCGCCCTTTCGTGCGAGTGGTATCTGACTCGCGGTGGGTGCCGCTGCGATGAATTGCACCGTGGATGCGTCGATGTTTCGTTCTGCGAGAAGCTGATTGACGAATTGCTCGGCTGCGCCGCCACGTGACGGTATGGCGATCCGCTTGCCGGGCAAATCCTCGATGGTGGTGATGCCGCTGTCTTTCGTCACGGCGATGGCAAGATCGATCGACCCGTACGGGGACAGTGGCCGCAGACTCTGCCCTTGCTCTATGGCCGGAACGACGGTTCCGGGTGCTCCGACCGCGAGATCGGTTGTACCGCCGATGAGACCGCTGATGAGTTCGGGCCCGTTCTTTCCGTCGATGAGCTCGACGTGGAGGCCTTCCTTGTCGAACATTCCTTGTTGGACGGCGACGTAGACAGGTAGGGACAAAGCACTCGCAGGGTAGACCCCGATGGCGACGCTACCGTCGTTCGGACGCCCTCCCCCTCCACACGCGGAAAGCAGTAGGGACGCTGCAATGACTGTGCCGACAAAAGGTCGAAGTTTCATGGGATTCCTGTTCCTTGATGGCTGGGCGCATCAGAAATCAAGCTGAGTTGGCTGGGCACATCAGTAATCAAGCTGAGTTGGCGGGGCACATCAGTGGTCGAGCTGACCACGCAGCCGGTTGAAGATTTCGATGTATCGAGGTTCGGCGGTGAGGGTTTCGAGTTCGCGGGGGCGCTCGATGTCAATGCTGACGTCGTCGATCACCCGGCCGGCCCCGAGCAGCAGAACGCGGTCGGAGAGACAGATGGCTTCGCCGAGGTCGTGGGTTACGAAGATGACCGTCCGGCCTACCTGGGATTGCCAAAGCTCGAGGAATTCTCGCTGTACTTCGACTCGGGTCTGCGCATCGAGGGCGGCAAACGGTTCGTCCATCAACAAGATGTCCGGATCCAGAGCCCACGTTCGGGCCAACGCGACACGCTGGCGCATCCCTTGGGAGAGTTGCCAAGTCCACAGCCGTGACGCCTCGGACATTTGAACGGCCGCAAGCCAGCGCGCGGATTGAGTTCGTCTCTCCGCCTTGGGTACTCCCCTCAATTCGAGACCGTACTCCACGTTCTTCTGCGCTGTTCGCCACGGGAACAGCGCATCTCGGGCCATCATGAAGCCCATCCGAGAACGAGCGTCGAATGGCGTTGTGCCGAGGACCTCGGTCTTCCCTTCTGTTGCGTCCACCAATCCAGCGAGCGCGTTGAGCAGGGTGGTCTTGCCGCAACCACTCCTGCCGACCAGGCTCACGAACTGTCCGCGAGGGATTGTGAGGTCGAGATTATCGACCACAGTTTTCGCCGACCCGTCGGGCGAGGGGAAGGATATCGTCAGTCCGTCGAGTTGGACTGCGGGTGTAATCACGTTGGTATCCATGATGATTCCTGTCATCGTCGAGCCGGGGGCTGCCACCGAAGGAGGTAGCGCTCGGCGAAGTTCATGGCCTGGTTGAGGACGACTGCGACGATTGCGAGAAGTATGAGGATCGCGTAGACCGCTTCCATCCGGAACTGGGCCGAGTAGATCGACACAAGCTGGCCCAGCCCGTCCCGTGACGAGATCAGTTCAGAACCCACGACGCCAAGCAGTGAATAGATCAGCCCCAACCGAAGACCGGCAAAAATGCCAGGTGTCGCGACGGGGAGGAGAATGTGCCAGAACACCTGTGTCTTACTGGCATTCAGGACAGTGGAAAGTCGGAGCCATTCGTCGTCCACTGACTTCACACCGGCTCGTGCACTCGAGCAGACGATGAAGAAGACGAGTGTGAACGCGAGAGCGACCTTCGCCGTCATCGTGATCCCGAAGATGACGATAAGCAGAGGTGCCAGCGCAAGACGTGGCATGGCATTCGCCGCATCCAGAAACGGACTCATGATGCGTTCGAGGGTCGGAAGTAGTCCGAGAGAGAGCCCTACCGCCACCCCGACCGCGCTAGCGAGGATCCAAGCGATCACGACGGCAGCCATCGTGGCACGCAAGTTCGTCGAAATCTCCCCCGACTGCACTGCTGCGGTGAAGTAGTTCCAGGCTTCGCCTGGCGTTTTGGCCAGAACTGGTTCGATCCAACCTTGCGATGCGACGAGCTGCCACGCTCCGAGTAGGACCAAAAGCAGTGCGGCCTGGGCCAGTCGTACCCCGATGGTGCGTCGCGTGCCGGATCGACGCTGTCGAGCGGGCTTCGGCTCAGAGCGTGCCCGACTCGCGGAACGGGGTGACGTAGCACCGGATGGCGAACTTGCGGTGATGGTTTCGGTCATTTCGGCGCCTTCTCCGTAGTGCTCACAGGCGGCGATAGGTGCTCGACAAAAGCAGACGGGTGCGTCTGGTCGAAGCTCCCCGGGTTGTTGCTCACTGCGTTCATATGTGAAGCAGATCACGGGATTCTTCTTCCCGTCTACGCCACATTCGAGAGGTATGCCATAGGGTTTACCTATGGCTGACGGGCGCAGAATCGGGCGCGCACGCGGACTTCCATGAGAAGGGAATCCCAATGGACCGGCGTCATCTGGAATACTTTCTCGCCCTTGCTGATCGGGGCAGCATTTCCGCTGCTGCTCGCGGACTGGGGGTCAGCCAGCCGACAATCTCGGAGGCTCTCGCCAGAATGGAGAAAGAGTGCGGCCTGACGCTCGTCCGCCGTGGCTCGCGGGGAGTCACCCTGACCGACGCTGGACGCGATCTGACAGGTCCGGCGGCCCAAGTACTTCGGGCATACCGGGATTTGGATCACGCTTTGCATCCATTGAACGTCGTGCAGCGGGGTCGGCTGACGGTCGTATGTCCACGAACATTGGCGCGTGATCCGGCGGCCACGGCCCTCGGTGCGTTCAAAAGCAAGTTTCCCAATGTTGCGGTGACGATGCTCAGCAACGACACCGACGGAATCGGAACGGTGGTCGCCTCGGGTCAGGCTGATATAGGCCTCGGGGTGGACGAGGTGTTCGACGAGGGTGTTGAACGTATCCTTCTCGGCCGGCAACGAATCGTTGCGCTGGTGCCCGCCGCACGAAGTGAAGGCGAGGGGGTAGCGGCGTTGACGGATCTGTTGCGAATCGGATTGATCGCCAGCCCGCGTGACGATGTCACTCGGCGCCTGTTGGCGGAACGCTTGGGCGAAGGCACTGTGGACGGGGCGGTGGTTGCGGAGACTATCTCTGTGGCCTCGATGATCCCACTTGTACGCGCGGGAGTCGGCGTCGCCTTCCTTCCCGAATCTGTCGCCGATACAGTCGGAGAAGGTGTGGTGCTGTGTCGTACTCGGCCCCCGCTCACTCGTGATATCTGGATGTTCCACGGTTCGACGCCATCGCCTGCGGCACAAGCGTTTATCGAGACGACCAGCCGATTACGTGACGAAGGTGGAATGGGGAACGCCGGATGAGCAACTTCGGAGAGTCCGCGCCCCCGCGAATCGATCCGCGGCAGCTACAAGACTTCCTCGCGGTCGTCGAACACGGCAGTATCACGGCAGCAGCGGCAAACCAGTTCACAGGAACATCGAGCGTCTCTCAATCAATTGCGCGACTCGAAAGACGCGTCGGAGGACGACTTTTCAATCGGGGCCGGGCCGGCGCGACGCTGACTGCGCGCGGACGGAATCTCATTGATCCAGCACGCGAAGCGCTGGCCGCGCTCGACCGATTAGTGGTCGAGCGCGAGTTCTTACTGTCAGCAGTCCCCCACCTCAGTGTTGCCACGACAGCGAGCCTTGCGGACGATCCGACAGCGGTGCTGCTCGGAGCGCTGCGCTCGGAGGTGCCGAACCTGAGAATCACCATCTCGGTTCCGCCGGGGTCATCTGTGGCCGATGCGCTTCACCCGGTCATGGCCGGCACCGCTGACGTGGCAATAATGGAGTCCCCGCCCACCGGCGTTCCCGGGACTCGAATGGTGCGCCTTCCGGACCACAAGTTGCGCCTTGTCTGCCCGCCCGGCACCCCGCCACCGGTGGGCGGGGTATTCATCGGCGAGGACCTCATGCGCATCGGCTTGGTCGTCGCACCGCGGTTCGAAACTTCCGATGTCTATCGCCATCTGCGTTCGATCGAACCGCGAATCGACCACGCCTTCGTGATGAGGTCACAGCATCGCGATGCCTTCGCGGATTTCGCATACGAAGGGATCGGTGCTGTCATCCTCGAACTCTCCAGTGCTGAGCGAGCATCCGAACGGGGCTGCACTGTGGGCGAGATACTCGAACTGCCGCCACGGACGATCGCAGCCGTGGCAAAGGACGGCCAGAACACGCAGGTCGTCGAACATTTCCTACGGCTGTGTGCCGAGCAATCGGCGCGGAAGCTGTAGGCGGAGTCGATCTCTCTGGGACTTTGCGTATTCGCGACGGCTGCTCATACGCCGAGAACGATGATTTTTGTCTACAGACACAACACTTCTGGGATAGTCCGTTTCCTGGGACAAAGCCGACGGGTTGCCTTCCCGTGAATATGTAATACACGTCATTCCGGATCAACTTCGAAAGGTTGACTTTCATGCGAAAGTCTCTGAAACATTTCGTGAATGCTGCAGCGGCGGTTGCGTTGTGCGCGACGCTAGGACTCACGGGCGCAACCGGAACAGCGGCTGCCGATACGCCCGGCATCCCGAGCGTCGGGCACGACTGGGCGAGTGCAGGGCCGTACACGCCGAATGTCTCGATCGGGTTGGTACACACTCTGTACTACCCGCGCCAGCTCGGCGCGCGCGGCGAGAAGCACCCTGTTGTGATCTGGGGGAACGGGACCGGTGTGCTCCCCGGTGCGTACACCTCCTTGTTGCGCCACTACGCCAGCCACGGATTCATCGTGGTCGCCGCCAATACACCGGCAAGCAACTTCGCCATCACCATGCGGTCGGGAATCGACCTCATCGCGGACAAGGCGGCCAGCCCGTCGAGCGTCTTCTACGGCAAAGTCGACCTGGAACACATTGGTGCGGTGGGGCACTCGCAGGGTGGGTCTGCGGCGATCAATGCGGCGATCGACGACCGCGTCGACACCGCCGTCGCGATCCAGCCTGGCCCGCTCAATGATGTCGATCTCATCGACGAGCCGGTTCTCTATCTGGCCGGCCAGGCCGACGCAATCGTTTGGCCGGCGATCGTGCGGGCGATGTACGAGGACGCAGACCACGTGCCTGCCGAGTATCTGGAACTGCGCGGCGCCACGCACTTCGGTACGGCGATCAACGGCGGCGATATGCGCGGGCCGAGCACGGCGTGGCTGCGGTACTGGCTACTCGACGATCCGAACGCCCGCACCGAGTTCTTCGGAGCGAGCTGTGGATACTGCACTGACACCCAGCAGTTCTCCGACTTCGACCGCAACGATCTGGCCATGCAGATCCCGGGGTGACGGTCAGATCTGGAGTTGTCGAAGACGAACAGCCTTCCAATCAGGTCGGCGGAGTCGCAAAGCTCAGATGACGACGTAGCCGTACATCCGTTCGCCCTGAGCCACAGCTCTGGTCGCTAGTTCGGCGAAGGCGGTCAGGAACGGCACTGAGTCCTCCGACGGTTTACTCGTCTCGTCGATCGCCCAGGCCGCCGCAGTGGCGGCGACACCTTCAGCGTTCAATTCCGCTAGGGCATCGCGTAATTCGTCGGTAACCGTGAGCACGAGGGTGTCGCCGTCGTCGCTCATTGCGACGAGTTTCCCGCAGCGTGGACCTTTTGCGACTTCGTCGTAGGGGCGAGCGGTGAGGGCTGCTTCCAGTCGGCCGAGCGCGACAACTGGATCGACGCCTTTCGCCTGCAGAACTGGAGTCCCACTCGCAGCCAACTGGATCCGCGGGCGAGAAGCTGCGTTCGCCTCCATCGCCTCTGGTTCCAAGTCGACGAGTCCCTCGAGGGCAGAGGTGGCATGCTCATCCGTGCGCGCGGTGAAGTAGTCGGTGATCGCAGACATGGCGCGATCATCTCACACACGATGCATCCCAATGCCCCGGAGTCCTTCCGCGACTTGGCTGATCGCCGTCAGGCGGGGCAGGAGTGTGCTTCCTCGATCGCCTTCGCGAAAGCGCGAAGTCGTGGGCTTTCGAGATCGGTACGCCACACGAGACCCAAAGCAGATTCGGGTAATCCGTTGATCGGTACGAATGTGATGTCCGAGCGCTGGCTGTATGTAGCGGTTGCTGCGCAGAGGATGAGGCCGACCTGACTGAATGCGACCTGCGACAGGCCTTCCTGAACGGTGCTCGCCCCACCCTGCGCGGGAATCGTGGCTCCGCCTGGCGTCGTGCTCGGGGAATTCACACGCTGCCAATAGTCGGGGGCGGGGCCGGTGATGGGTACGAGACAGATCTGCGCCAACTGCTCGGCGTCGATCACGCCCAGTTCACTGAACGGGTGATGGACTGAGACGGCCAGGGTCTGGGGCTGTCGAGAAAAGACGAGCCCGGTTGTCAGCTCGGGCTCATCTACGGGGAGAAGTGCCACTGCCGCATCGATTCGCCCGGCGAGTACATCACTGAACGGATCACCCAGGGGTAATTCTTTGATGGTCACGCAAGTTTGCGGATGTTGTATCTCGAAGCGAGAGACAGCAGCCGCGATCGAATCGTAAATTGCTCCTTGGAAACCCACCCGAAGCGGCGTCGGCATGTTGCGTGCTCGTGACTGAGCGTCCTCGATTACTCCGACAAGCGCACGATGCGCGGGAGCCAACGACGCAAGAAACTCGGCACCGAATTCAGTCAGGTGTACGCGGCGACTGGTGCGCGCTACCAGGCTGGTGCCGATACGGCGCTCCAACCCGCTGATCAGCTGACTGACTCGGCCCTGGGAGATGAACAGTCGTTCGCCGGTGCGACCGAAGTGCAGTTCTTCAGCGAGAACGAGGAAACACTCGATCTCACGCATCGGAGGCTCCGACATTTTCACTCCGACCTTCGACTCATTCGACCACTCCATCATGGCTCATCGATGAATTGAGCTAATGGTTGGATGAGCGATTCGCCGTTGATCCTTGGGCGTGCGGGAGCTTCTCTGGTTACATGCCACATTCCGCGCCCGGGCAGAACAGCCCCGCGCCCACGTCCTCAACCCACGAACACACCATCGAGAACCACTGGGCTGCGGTCGCCCTGATCGCAGCGTCCACCTTCATCGTTGTCGCGGCAGAGATGATGCCGGTCGGGCTACTCACCCCGATCGGTGCTGACCTGGTGGAAAGCGAAGGGACCATCGGGCTCTCACTGGCCATTACCGGATTGGTGGCAGCGGCCACTGCCTCGTTCGTGCCCATCGTGACCCGGCGCTTCGATCGTCGGTCGACGCTTATCGTTCTGATGCTTGTAGTCGCCGCGGCGAACGCCCTCACGGCTCTCGCACCAAGCTTCGCTGTACTCGCTGTTGCTCGCGTCCTACTCGGTGTGAGCATGGGCGGAGTCTGGGCACTCGCCGCTAGCCTGGCACCCAAATTGGTGGGTTCCAGATCCGTCGGGTTGGCGACCACGATCATCTTCAGCGGAATCGCGGTTGCCTCAGTTCTCGGTGTCCCTGCAGGGACGTATATCGGAGCAGCGGCCGGGTGGAGCGTGGCATTCTGGACTCTCAGCTGCGCCGCGACGCTGATCGCGCTCGCCATGTTCGCTGTCCTACCCGTGATGCCAGCTGATCAAGCTTTGTCGCTCGGGAGTCTCGCGGTGGCTTTTCGGAACCCGGGAGTCCGGGTCGGAATCGCGATTACCGCGCTCATCGTCACCGCTCATTTCGCGGCGTACACCTATGTGCGTCCGGGGCTGGAGTTCTTCGCAGGATTGCACCCTGCGCAGATCGGCACGATGCTCTTGATCTACGGGGCTCTGGGCGTTGTCGGCAACTTCATAGCCGGGCCATCTGCCACCAAGTCGCCGAAGACTGTGGTCGTCATCCTCAGTGCGGGAGTAGCGATCACCCTTGCCCTGTTCCCGATCTCGGCTACTACCTTGATCACAGCTGCTCTGTTCATGGCGGCTTGGGGCCTCTTCTACGGTGGTGTATCGGTGAGTACTCAAACATGGATCGCACAAGCCACTCCCGTTCACCGAGAGGCCGCTGCGGCTCTGTGGGTTGCAGTCTTCAATGCAAGCATCGCCCTCGGCGCGTTCGCGGGTGGACGCATTCATGACCACTCCGGTTCCGAAACGGTCTTCTGGATAGCCGCGGGAATCGCCACTCTCGCAATGCTGCTCGCCACATTCCGCAATCCCGTCGCGGCAAAGCACGAACTGACAACCTAGCCGCCTACACAAACCTTCATAGAGGCAGGACCACAGATATGCGCCAGACACCCGTTTCAACCTTCATGGATGTGACCGAGATGCTCGAACGCTACCGGGACAAATCGCTGTCGCCGGTGGAGGTGCTCGAGTCCACCATCGAACGTATCGAGGCGCTCAACCCGACCTTGAATGCAGTGGGACACACTTTCTTCGATACTGCACGGGTACAAGCGAAGTCAGCGGAACGCCACTACGCCCGCGGTTCGGATGTCAGCCTTCCGCTCGCCGGTGTTCCCGTTGTGGTGAAAGAGGATGAACCGGTACAAGGCCAACCGTGGACTCAAGGGTCCAAGGTCTATGAGGACTTGATCGCCACCCACACTTCGACTTTCGTGCAGCGGATCGTCGACGCCGGTGCCATCGTCCACGCGCGATCGACGGCACCCGAATTCTCCTCGGCCGCGTTCACACAGTCCGAGTTGTGGGGCGTCACTCGCAATCCGTGGAACACGAAATACTCCTCCGGCGGGTCTTCCGGTGGATCGGCAGTCGCACTTGCCACCGGTATGACGCACTTGGCTACCGGTTCCGATGTTGCAGGATCGATCCGAACTCCGTCGTCTCTCAACGGAATTGTCGGGTTCAAGCCACCGCACGGCCGTGTCCCCGTCGATCCGCCCTTCAATCTCGATCGCTACTGCCACTGCGGTCCGATGGCTCGCACCGTAAGTGATTGCCTCACAATGCAGTCGGTCATCGCGGGACCGACTTCCACTGACATTGCCTCGCATGTGCCGGCATCGCCGCTGCCCGGCCTCGCAACGCATTCGTTGACAGGAATGCGTATCGCCGTGATCCCGGCGTTGGGTGACTGGCCGGTTGATCCGGACGTTGCCGCCAACACCGCCAAGTTGGTGGACACCCTCACTGCGCTGGGCGCACGCGCGGAGATCATCGAAGTCGACCTGTCACGCGCTGCAATCATGCGTGCGGCCGCCATTCACTACGATCACGTGTTCGGTGCATCGATCTCCGCCGAAGCGTCCGCGCACCCCGACAAGGTCACGGAGTACGCGAAGGAATTCGCCCGATGGGCACGCCGCACCCGTGGTGACGCGACTTTCCTCGACGGACTCGCGATCGAAGCCGAACCGTATTCGTCGATCGGATCCCTGTTCGACACCTATGACGCGTTGATCACTCCGGCAGTGGTGACCGACGGCTTTCTTGCCGGCGATGACTACGTCGGGCACGGAATCAATGTGGCTGGAACAGAATTGGGATTCTATCTCGAGGCCGTACCGGCCATCACCTTCAACATCCTGAGCAACTGCCCGGTGCTGACAATCCCCACCGGTTTCGCTCGGAACGGAATCCCTACCGGTACACAGATAGTTACGCGGCCGTACGACGACCACACGGCCTTTGCCATAGGGCTCGCCCTCGAGGAGGTTCTGCCCTATCCCGGCAATCACCCGGACTGCCAGGCCTTCTCGTGAGAATCTCGGGCAGGCGGGTGAATCACGCCACACAGAATTCGTTGCCCTCTGGGTCGGCCATGCGCACATGGTGACCTTCGAATCTTTCCAATTCTGAGGCGCCCGCGCGTAGTAGTCGTTCGACCTCGCGAAGGATTGTCGCCCACTTCTCAACTGGGGTCCCGTCTCCGGATACCCGGAGATCGAGATGCAATCGGTTCTTGGCGACCTTGGATTCAGGAACCTGTAGTAGACAGAGTCGGGGAGCCACTCCGAGCGGGTGGTGCAACCAAGCGCCGCCCATCCCGTCGCCTTCGTCGTCGAAAGTGGCCAGCCACTCCTCCCGGGTCGAAAAAGGCTGCGGTGGTGGCTCATCGACGTATCCAGCGGCTATCTTCCAAAACGTAGCCAAGCGGTCGGGGTCTGTGCAATCCATCGTCAGATCGACTCGAGTGCGCATCTGTCGATGTTAACGCCCAAGACAATCGAGTGTCGGGAGGTAGGAAGCTTGCGGCATTCTTCGGAACCAAGATACTCGCCGCTATTTCCGCGTGCGACGTGGGCAGTCCACCGGTCCGTCGGCGGCTCGATTGTCAGCAGCAGCAGATACTCGACCAGTCGCTTGTAGCGTCGATCCCGTATTCGGCCCTGTGCCAATGTGCAGGAGGACGTCACCGCAACCGCTGTCGGGGGCCGCGTTCGGGAATGTCGAACAAGCCGATCGTTCGGATCGCTATCATTCTGGCTACGCCCGCCGACCGGGCCGGGATCTCGAGGAGACGCGTGAACCACACCACGACCGAATCTACTGCCGTGCCGCCCGCGTCGTGGTTGCCGATGAAGTACCCTCGGCGCGGCGGTTTTGCCGCCGACGTGGCACCTGTCGATCCCGCAGCCGGTGCCGAACTCGATCGACAATTCGACAGCGACGACCAGTTTGGCGAATTCAGTTCAGCGTATTTGGTCAATGATCCTGATCCTGACGAGCTCACCCTCGCCGCCCGGAAGTATCAAGCCGGTGAGATCTCCGCTGTCGGTGCAGCTGCTTTGTACTGCATACTCGGCCGCTACGCAGATAATGACCGGCAACAATCGACACTTCTCGTGGACGGGTTGGTGGCACGGCACGGGTTGGTCTTCGCGGTCGAAGCACTCTTGGAATGGGCCGACCTGCGGTTCGTTCATGTTTCGGTGCCTGTGTCAGAGCTGGGACCCGACGCGGTAATTGTAGTGGCGAACATCGGCGGTGAGTCGCCAGCTGCGGGATACAAGATGCCTGAGTATGTACTGCGCGAGCAGCTCGGGCGGACGGACGAACCTGATGCGCAAGTGGTCCGAGAGCACATGCTCGACCGTATGCGCGGTCTGTTGGCGACAGCCTCTGACGAGGACTACGCCGCAGCCCGAGAGGTGGCGTCGTCGATGCGCACCAACAGCACCCGCCGTTTGACGGCGTCGTACATCTTTCCGACCGAGGAAGGATGGTCGGAAGAACTCATCATGGGAATGCGCGCTCGGTGGTATCACTGGAACACTCAGCTGACGGTTTCGTCGAACACGGTACAGCAGCTCGAACGGGTCGCCGACTCACACGCAATGCGCAGTTGGCTCGAGGACGACGCGATGGTTGCCGCAGTAGTTGACGGCATAGGTGCAGGTCTTACCGGACTGTTGGTCGATGCGTTCGACAAACCAAACCAGTACGGACACATGAGGGACGAGGCGACACTGCTCCGAATCCTCTGGGCGCTCTCGGCGATACCCACCGACGAAGCCTTCACTGCTCTGGTCGAACGTCGCCACGTGAAGAGTGCGTTGCCCGCGGTCCTACACGCAATGCAACATTACCCACGTCGAGCATTGAAGATATTGGCAGAGAGGGATATCGACCTGTTGGACCGTCACGTGCGGGCGAATCCCGACATCGCCGCCGAGCTGTCGCCTACACTTCCCGAGCCTGCAAGGCGAAGGATCGCCGAATTGTCGACGCCGACGCCCGAGGCCACGGATCTTCCGCCCATTCTCGTCGCGCCGCCATGGTCGAACAGAAAGAAAGCGCTCGAGGTCGCGGTGATCGGTGAACTCGTTGCTCCTGAAATCAGCCGAATAGTCTGGCTTCCAGGTGAACTCGAACAAATCAAGAACACTCCGAGCGACTACTCCTACACCACGTGGGAAAATTACAAACAGTATGTGCAGGATGTATCACCGCGTTCCACCCATGACTGGAACACCTGGGTGATTTTTCTACTGGCCCCAGACGAAATCGCGCGCCCGTTCCTGACGGACTGGCCCGGAACCTCGCTCAAGGATCCACTTCGGGTTGTCGCTCGCTACGAACTCGATGCGCTGCCGCTGATGCTTCGCTTCACGCGCGCTCATCCAGGTGCCGCGGCGCCATACTTGATGCCATATGTCGATATCGATGTCGCGCGCGTGCATGCGACGATGTTCGCCACCAGGAAGAATCTCCGCAAACCTGCGATGGCGTGGCTGGTTCGACACGCTGAAGATGCAGTGGCACTACTCGTTCCAGACGCAGTGGGTCCGGCAGGTGCTCAACGTGATCATGCTGCCGCCGCCCTGCGTGCGCTCGCCAGAACAACCTCACGCGAGACAGTGGTGGACGGAGCGAACCGGTACGGCCCCGAAGCCGGGCAGGTAGTCGCCGGCATTGTCGATCTCGACCCGCTCGAGATGTTGCCCAAGCGGATACCGAAAACTCCGGTTTGGGTGGATGTCTCTTCACTTCCGCTGATTCTGAACGAGAATCGATCAGCCGCACTGCCGACGTCGGCGGTGTCGACGATCCTGACGATGTGCGCAATCGGAACCGCGGACGCTCCTTACGCCGGACTCGATGTAGTAACTGCGTACTGTGACCGATCGTCGCTCGCCGAGGCCGCGTGGGAACTATTCGAACGATGGTGGGGTGCCGGCGCTCCGTCGAAGGACAACTGGGTGATTCTTGCGCTGGGTTGGCTCGGCGACGATTCGACCGTGGCAAGATTGGCACCCCTCGTCAGACGGTGGCCAGGTGAGAATGGTGCAGCACGAGCACAACTCGGTCTCGATGCACTGGCTGCACATGGGTCAGCCCGCGCGTTGACAGAACTCGATCACATCTCCCGAAAAATGAAGTTCAAGTCGTTGAAGAACGGAGCGGCACAACGCGTCGCAGAGTTGGCCGACAGTCTCGGGCTCGATCGAGAACAGCTGGCCGACCGGATCGTTCCTGATCTCGATCTGACGCCGGACGGCACTATGAACTTCGACTACGGGACGCGGATGTTCACCGTCGGTTTCACGGAGGCTCTCGTGCCTTATGTGCTCGACGGAGGAGGTAAGAAGACGTCAGGACTGCCCAAACCCACCAGAAATGACGACGTTGTTCTCGCCGAGAGTGCGAAGAAGCGATTCACCGAGCTTAAGCGAGAAACGAAAGCTGTTGCTGCCGAGCAGATCAAACGCCTGAACCGTTCGATGGTTACCGGGCGCCGCTGGACTAGGACAGAATTCGACGACTTCGTGCTCGGCCATCCGCTGCTGATTCACCTTGCACGGCGACTGCTGTGGGCATCGTTCGATGACAGCGGTCTGCCTACAGTCGTGTTCCGGGTCGCGGAGGACAGTACCTTGGCCGACATCGACGACCAGACCGTCGAGCTACCGGAGGGCCGTATCGGGCTAGTACACCCCGCGCACATACCCGATACGGTGGGCGCGTGGTCCGACGTGTTCGCCGACTACGAAATCTTGCAGCCTTTCCCACAGTTGGGTCGTGCTGTCCACGATCCGCTACCCGATGACGTCGACGGGAGTGGTCTGAGTCGATTCACCGGAGTAACCGCCAGCCCCAGTCAGGCACTGCGGTTGACGTACAGAGGATGGGAACCGGTGTGGGAGAACCCAGCTTCCTGGGGACAAGGCCTGCTGTACCAGCTCAGCGATGACGTGTCTGTTCTGCTGGGGTTGGAGCCCGGGATGGGGACGGGAGACCCTTACAACGGGTACCCCGATCAGAAGCTCGTTTCGGTGGAACTCCGTGGGGGGACTTTGAACGATGTCGATCGTGCGACGGTCTCCGAACTCATCGCAGACTTGGCAGGGTTCGCCTCGTGACTTCACGAGTCCAGCGCCCACCGGCTGAGGAGCGGTTTGCCGAGGAACTTGCGCGTTTGGCCGAAGAAGACACTGGGCCGCGACCACCGGGGTGGCGTCTAACCCTCACGTCGGCGCGGACGTTCGTCATGGGCGACGTCGAGCTGGGAATAGCGCCGAAATACGTAGGCAACGCATCGCTCGTCGAACGCTCACTCGTCACCTTGGCGACGACACGTGGATTGATGCTGGTCGGAGAACCTGGTACTGCCAAATCGCTACTGTCAGAGCTCATCGCCGCTGCCGTGAGCGGGGATTCGACCCTCACGATCCAGGGCGGTGCCGCCACGACCGAGGATCAGATCCGGTATTCGTGGAACTATGCACTGCTCGTCGCGGAAGGCCCCTCGACTCGATCGATGGTTCCAGCGCCGATGATGCGTGGAATGGCCGAGGGACGCGTCGTGCGGTTCGAGGAGGTCACGCGGTGTCCGCTCGAAGTGCAGGACACTCTGTTGTCGTTGCTGTCCGAACGGGTGCTGGCAGTCCCGGAACTTTCCGGAGACGACGCAATGGTCTATGCCCGTGAGGGTTTCAATGTGATCGCCACCGCAAACACCCGCGACCGTGGCGTCAACGAGATGAGCGCCGCACTCAAACGGCGCTTCAACTTCGAGACCGTGCACCCGATCGCCGATTTCGACACCGAAGTCGAACTCGTGCGAACAGAATCGGCGGCCTTGCTGCGTGCTTCCGGTGTAGCCGCAGAACAAGATCCGGCAGTGTCCGAGTTGTTGGTCACGCTGTTTCGTGACCTACGTACAGGATTCACCGCGAACGGATCGCCGGTCGAGCGACTGTCATCGGTGATGAGCACGGCTGAAGCGGTGTCCCTTGCGCATGCCACCGGTATTCGTGGGTGGTTCTTGCGAGGAGACGCCGGTACCGTCACCGACCTCGCCGAGTCCCTGGCCGGTACGGCGACGAAAGACAACAGTGAGGATGCTGCCCGGTTGCGCCGCTACGTCGAGAAAGTAGGGTCGCAGCGGACGAGTGCGGCATGGCAAGAGCTACGCCGGGCGCACGCACGTCTGACCGGACCGTGAGCGTCGCTGTGGTGGACGCTGGTCGCGACGTCGTGGTGATCGGGATTCGGCACCACAGCCCTGCGTGTGCTCGGATCGTGGCGGAGACCATTGAACGCCTGCAGCCGACGCATGTCTTGATCGAGGGACCCGCAGACTTCACCGATCGAATCGATGAACTGAGACTCGATCACAAGTTACCGATCGCGCTGTACTCCCACGTGCGACGAGGAGCGCACACACGTGTGACATGGGCTGCCTTCACCGATTGGTCTCCAGAATGGATCGCCCTTCGGTCGGCCTCCAAGGTGTCGGCGGAGGTTCGGTTGATCGATCTTCCCGCCTGGCACCCCGCTTTCGACGGGCCGCCGGACGAGTACAGTGTGGCTGCAACAGTATTGGCGGCCCGACTGGGACTGGACACGGTCGACGCGATGTGGGATCACGTCGTCGAGTCGCGCGCCGATACGCTCACTGTCGAGGAATTGACTGCCGTCCTCGACGACTACTTCGATGCGATCCGGGTAGGTGACGCCACAGTATCCGAGCGCGAACAGTACATGGCATCGTGGATACGGGCCGCTCGCGAGCGCCCCGGAAGCGGTGCTGTCGTTGTCATCTGCGGCGGGCGTCATCGGCCGGCGATCATGTCCGAACTGGCTCGCGGTAGACCGACCGACGGATCCTGGCCCGCCGTTCCGACCGCGGGCCCTGATGTCGACATCGGCAGTTACCTGGTCCCCTATTCCTACAGTCGTCTCGACCTGGAATCACCATGGTGGTACGAGAAGCTCTGGCAGAAAACGGCATCGGCCGGGGAGGTTGCAGCCGCGGCGATCGTCCGTGATTTGCGATCCCGGAATCAACGCGTCTCGACAACGGATTTCATCGGATTCCGTACGCAGATCCTCGGACTCGCCGCTATCCGTGGTCACACGCTGCCGACGCGACGAGATGTATTAGATGCTGCAGCAAGTACATTGGTGGGTGAGGCGTTGGCGTCGCCGCTGCCTTGGACACTCGCAGGGGAACCTCTGGGGCCCGAACCCGACCCCGTCATCTCGGCCTGTATGCGCACGATGCGAGGTGATCGGCGGGGCACGCTACACCCTGATTCACCGGTACCGGGATTGGTTTATCACGTCGATATGCTCCTCGAGGAGTTCGACCTCTTGCCTGGCCCTGTTGTACTCGACTTGGCCGACGAGCGTAGTCGTCAGCGTAGTCGTGCACTACATCAGTTGCGTGTGCTGGGAGTGCCAGGATTCGAGCGAACTGCAGGTCCAGGCAGTGGTTCTGCAGTGGTGTCGACAGAACGGTGGATGATTGTCGACTCCGCAGACCGCCTCCCGGTGCTGGTCGAGGCTGCAGCCAAAGGCCACACTCTGGTAGAGGCAGCTGGGGCCACCCTGGAATCTTCGCTGACTTCGGCTGCGGCTGATGTCGAGCGTCTTGCACACATTCTGTTCGATGCAGTTCTTTGTGGACTCGACTCGGTGGCTGACCGAACCGAGTCGATCGCATCCGAATCATTGAAGGGCGTAGGAGATCTCGGGGGCACAGGCCTGCTGCTTCGAGCCGCTCTGGACCTGTGGCGGCACGATTCACTCTTCGGGAGCCGAGGGTCCACCCTGCTCGGGGCGATAATTGATTCGGCGTCGTCGCAGGTCGTTGCGTTGGCGCACCGAGTTCGGGTCACGACCGGTGGCGCTGATCTCCTCCGGATATCTGCTCTCGCAGCGTTATCCGATGCGATGGAGTATGCGACGGAGATCCTCTCGACTGATCCGGCCGACGAACTGACCGCTCTGGCTCGTGACAATGGTGCCGCGGTCGACATCAGGGGATCGGCCCTGGGAACGTCCTGGGATCGAATTCCCCCCGATGCAGCAGTCGACGCCGTTCGATCGATTCCTGCAGAACACCTCGGTGATTGGTTGTGCGGACTGTTCGGAGTAGCACGTGAGCGTTTTCTGGACGCGGAATCCAGCGACACAGTGTTGACCGCCGTCGATGAAATCGTGAGCAGACTGTCCGAACACGAGTTCCTGACAGCACTTCCCGCGCTACGGCAGTCCTTCGAATTCTTCCCTCCCCGTGAACGCGACATCATCGCGCGCCGCCTGACAACGTCGACACCAGAGGCTGCAGTCGTGAACTCCCTGGATGTCGGAAGGCAGCTCGACGCCCGGGTGGACGACGCGCTTGCCCAGATCGGTATGCGATGAACATCGAACGATGGCGGCTGATTCTGGGTGATGCGTCGGCCGGAGTACTCGGTGATCCAACGGGCGATGCGGCTGAACGCGACGACGCGTTGGAGTGGCTGTACGGCCGTGACCCGGCTCGCAGCGCGCAGGGCGTTCGCGCTGGAACTTCCCGACTGCAGGGGACCGACTCCGTAACGACTGGAGACAACCCGGGTGGCGGAGATACGCCCGGTTCCCCGGGTGCGGTTCCGCCGAGTCGCAAGGATGGGCGGTACCGCCCCAATGGGCTCGGCGAAACGACGGTGACGGCCGTGGACTGGCTCGACGACATCCATCGTCTTTTTCCTCGCGAGACAGTTCATCGACTCGAACGCGACGCCGTGGAGAAATACGAAATCACCGAAGTGGTGACAGATTTGGAAGCGTTGCAGCGTATCGAGCCCAGCGTGACTCTGCTTCGAGCAGTGCTGCGTACCAAACACCTGATGGATCCCCGAGTTCTGGCGATGGCAAAAAAGGCTGTCGACAATGTCGTACGCGAGTTGATCGAGAGGCTCTCGGTGGACGTCCGCAGGACCTTCCACGGCAAACGTAGCCGACACAGAACAGCGTTTCGTAATTCGCGCAATTTCGACTTCGAGGCAACGGTTCGCGCTAATCTGCAGCATTGGTCACCGCAAACACGCAAGATTGCTATCGAAAAGCCTTTGTTCACTTCGCGAACTCGTCGGCACACGGATACGTGGACGTTGATTCTGTTGGTCGACCAGTCCGGATCGATGATCGACTCTGTCATCCACTCGGCGATCACCGCTGCATGTTTCTGGAATGTCCCCGGATTGAGGACTCACCTCATTGCATACGACACCAATGTCGTCGATCTCACGTCCGAGGTTCTCGACCCGGTCGAGCTCTTGATGGGCGTCCAATTGGGAGGCGGGAATGACGGTGCAAAGGCCGTCGATTATGCCGCGCAACTGGTGGATACGCCGCAACGAACGATTGTTGTCATCATCTCCGATCTGTACGAAAGTGCACCGGATCGGTTCGTCCGGAGCGTTGCCGGTCTCACTGACAATGGTGTGCGTGTCCTGGCGCTTGCTGCGCTCGACGATGCTGGTGACCCTGATTACGACCGTGAAATTGCCCGTCGCTTGACGCGATTGGGTGTGCACGTCGGTGCGATGACTCCCGGAGGGCTGGCCGAATTCGTGGCCGGTTGTATTCGATGACGTCCCGGCCTGATCTGGCTGCGCTCACCGACGATGCGCTTGCGCTGGTCGCTAATCGCGGGCTCGTCAAGCGAGCCGCGCGTATGTTCGCCGAGGAAACGCCTGAACTCTTGGTGACGAGCGAACGGATCCTCGTCCGGTACGGCGACGGTGTCGAAACCAGTCTTCCTGCCGGCGTTCCATTCTCGGAAGCGTCGTGCACGTGTGGCGCAAGCTCGGTGTGCCGGCACCGTGTCGGTCTTGTTCTCGTTTATCGGGCGAATCACGAGTCGAGCTTCGATCACATAGACTGGACACCAGGGGAATTCGATGACGAGGCGCTGGAGGCATTTCTCGGAGCGGCGGTACTGGCACGGGCGAATCGGACCAGGCGGGAGGGCTACCAGGCAACAGTGCATCGAGCTCGAGGTGCAGATCCTGTTGTGCGAGTCGAACTCCCGCATTGCACGGTCCGGTTCTTGGTCCCACACGAACTGAGTCACGCCCATTCTTCGGCATCTGCGCACACGACGGCAGAAGCGATAGCACTTGCCGTGTGGGCGGTTCGGGCGGCGGACGAATCCGGAACCGACCATGTGCACGTGGGTCGGAGTTCAGTCGTGCGAGATGCTGATCGAAGTGCTCTGGCAAGGGCCTTGGCGCGGACGATCCTCGTGGACGGTCTGTCCACCACAACGGCGGTGCAACACGCCACTGCCGTCAGAGACACGCGCGCCATTGAGGCAGGTTCCGCAATCTGGTTGGCCGATGCGTGCATAGAACTGACTGACCAGATCGAGGCCTATTCGATGCGGCATGCCGGGCACAGTCGCACACGAGTGGCGATGATCATCGCCGAGATTCATGCGAGGGTCGAACTCGGTGAATCGGTCGATTCATCGCTTGCCGGGACAGCACTAGGGACCGAGACTCCCGGTGAAACTCCGCTGCGTCGTTCACGTCTGATCAGCCTCGGCGCGAGGGTGACGGCGACTGGCGATTCGACTACCGCCGATATCTACTTCGCCGAACCAGATTCGGATGCAGTTTTTCTCATGAGTCACGATTGGTCGAGTGAATCCGACGAGGCACTCTCCGGGTATGCGATCTCGACTCGCCGAATTGCCGGTTCGACGGTCGCCGCTTTGGCTTCATCGACAGTGCTCACAGAATCAGCGGTTCGCCGTGCCAACCACAGAATCCGCCTCGGGCGTAAAGGGATCGGGCGTACTTCCATTCTCCCTCTCGGCGTCGACGCGTGGGAAAAATCGATTGACGTGGTGGACGATTACGCCGAGATGCATCGCCGGTTCATCGAGCGCCCGCCGTCGTTTGCCCGAGCCCGGCTGACTACCGATGGCGTCGGTGTGATGCGAATAGATTCTGTAATCAGCACCGATTACGCTCCTGCAGAACAGATGTGGACAATGCGGGTCGGAGATGGGCGTGGCAACCTGGCGCAGGTGAGCGTCGTACATCGAGCGCATGCGCCCGGTGCAATCGACGCGATGGTCCGGGCAATGTCGGCCCGGCCGAGGGCCGTGAGCGGTCGGCTGACTGTCCGAGCCGGTGCGTTGTGGATGACACCATTCGCTGTTGCATGCGACCTCGGCGTCATCGTTCCCGATCTCGAAGAAGGCCTCGGCAGTGCGACGATGACTCGCGCAGTTGCGACGGGCGGTGTGGACGCCATCGACAGTGCGCTGGAGGGAGCTCTATCCGTACTCGCGGACATCGCTCACCGCGGGCTGAGAAATGCGGCTGAGCCTACTATTTCTGCGCTTCGTCGTTGTGCAGCGGGGGTAGTCATGGTCGGTATGGCTTCAACGGCGCGAGCCTTGGAGTGCGTAGCCGATGCGATTTCGTTCGGTGAGCTGGAGACGTCGGCAGATGCGTGGGTTCATGCTGTGATCCGGATCGTCACGGCCATCGAATCACGTTGAGACACCCGGCTTTGCCTCGCTGCGACCCTGCCGGCCATCAGCCTGCCTGCAGGCTTCAATTCTGAGGGGCTGCCAATGGGTATACAGGTTCTGGCTCGCAGTCATGCCGATCTGGACCTGTTGCAACTCGCGCACGGCTTCGGCAGCGTTGACACTCGCTCTGGTGAAGGGTTGACCAGAATGTAGTTAGGTGCCATATTAGTTGCATGGCAGTGGACGGAACCGATCACGACTCACCCACGTTGGATCAGGCGCGGCGGCAGTTGGAGCATTACGGCCTCGGGTCCGATCCGCAGGCGGTGCTGGTTGCGGTGCGGCTGATCTCGGCGGGCGCGCGGCTCGGTCGAGCAACCGAGGTTCACTTCGCGAGGTATGGACTGTCGACCGGCCGTTACCGATTGCTTGCGGATCTGGAAGACCACGACGGGGAGAAATCTCCCTCGCGACTGGCCGCTGATCTCGGCGTCTCGCGAGCCACGGTGACCGGGCTGGTCGACGGCCTCGAGCAGGAGGGTTTGGTCGCTCGGCGTCCGTCCGCCGAGGACGGGCGTGGTGCGGTGGTCGTCCTGACTGCTCGCGGCGCTCAGCGTTTACGTGACATGGCGCCCGAACACTTTGCTCGTCTCGAGGAAATGGTCGACGAGCTCACTGTCGACGAGCGTGCGGTTTTTCTGGACCTGCTCTCGCGGGTCGTTCGCGGTATCGGTGCGCTGACTGCGGAGTAGTCGGCTGGGATTCCAAGCCGTCGCGTAGCGATTCGAATCGTCGTCAATTCTCGACAGAGGCTTCTCCTTCCATGCCCAAATAGTTAGCCACCTAATTATAAACGGAAAGTTGGTCTCCTTCATGTCGGGACACACCCCGCCGATCCGTCGCGAAAACAAAAGGGAGATAACCGATTCCAATCGACTCGACCCGGTTGCCGATCGTCGCGCCGCACGACCTTTCACCCTGTGGAGAGAGGTGCTGGTCGCCTACCTTGCCCCTGCGCTGATGGCGGGTGCGGGCGGAGTCGCATCCGGCCAATCGGGCCTCACGATGGCGGCATTTACGTCCATTGCGGGCACGTCGGCAGTGGTGGCGTTGCTGATCGGCTCCTGGCTGCAGCGTCGCGGGAGGTCACGACCGTGGACCACGGCTCTGCCTCGCGTCATGGTGGCGGCAATTCTTGCCGTCGGAGCCGCTGCAATTGCAGGCCTCGTCGGGTGGTTCGCCTCCCGTTGGCTACCAGCTCACACGAGCGTGGTCGACACTGCTTGGCTTGCTCGCCTGCAACTCGATCTACCGATATCTGCCGCTGTCGCTGCCGTCATCGTCAGCTGGCGATGGCGCCGTCAGAATCCCTGACAGACAACACATGTCAAAGATCCCCGGCTTCGCGGGGAAGACCGAAAGGAACACGATGATCGTCATCATGGGAGCGTCCGGAACCACAGGCGGCGCGTTGCTACGCAGTCTCGCATCCTCGGGTGTGCCGAGCCGAGCGCTGTCCCGCGACCCGGACAGGCTGCGCGCCCACCTCGGCGATTTGGCCGACGGTTTGGTCGAAGTAGTGCGGGCCGATGCCGCAGACTCAACTTCGCTACGCACGGCTTTCGAAGGGGCTGAACAACTTTTCCTTGCCATGGCCAACGGACTCGAACAGGTCGAGCTCGAAACGCGTGTGATCGACATCGCCGCCGAGAGCGGCGTCGAACACATCGTCAAGATCTCCGATCCCGCCGCCGCGACCGACTCCCCCATCGCTCTCTCCCGTGGCCACCATGCCGTCGGCGAACACCTGCGCGCATCCGGGATCCGCCACACTCTGCTCCGCCCCTATGCGTTCATGCAGAATCTGTTGCTCCTGGCTCCGGCGGTGGCTGCGCAAGGGGTGATTCTGGGCGCGATGCGGGACGCGCCGTGCAACTGGATCGACTGCCGAGATATCGGTGACGTCGCCGCGGCCGTGCTCACACGCGCCGACCTCGCCGGCGGTACCTACGTCCTGACGGGTAGCGAGGCAGTCGGCTACGGCGGCATCGCCGATTCTCTGACCCGCATGCTCGATCGCCCCGTCCAATATATCGACCTGCCACCGCACGAACTGCGGCAAAACCTCGTCGATCATGCCCACATGCCTCCGTGGCTGGCCGAGCACATTCTGGAGATCCAGCAACTTGCCGTCTCGCGCCCGGAGTCACCCACCGACACGGTGGCACGTGTCCTGGGGCGTGAGCCACGAAGCCTGGATGCGTTCCTGCGTGAGCATCTGGACCGTTTCCGCTGATTCACGCTGCGAGAGCAGTGCCGCCAGAAGTCACGCGGTTGATCAACGAGCCCACCGAATCCTGATCGGACCTCGTACGGATTCCGGGTCGACGACTTCGCCGCCCTGGGTGATCTGTACTTCGCCGTGGGCCACCATGTGGCGGGCAGCCTCTCGGACGGGTTCCATCAGCGGACGCCAATTGTCGGGTGCCGCTGCGCGGGCCACGTCGGAGGGGCAGATGCTCGACTCGGCCGATCGGGCACTGAGTAGTTCGCGGATCTTCGCCGCCAGTTCTTTCTCTTCCACCGTATGACCTCAGTTTCCGGTCGTGACCGTAGGCCTTCAACAGAGTATGAACCTTCGGTTCGGCGAGTTGTGGCGAAGGAATGGTGCACATCGATAATTATTGACGGCGTGGAGAATTCGAGTGCAACGCGCCGCGACGTAGTCCGAAAGTCGTATTCGGCCAGATCCCAGGAGTACACGGACCTCTTCGGCTCGATGGATTCGACGCACGTATCTGATCGGGACCTGGTGACCAGCTGGGCCGCCACTTTGACCGGCCCCGTACTCGACGCCGGGTGCGGGCCGGGGCAGTGGACAGACTTCCTGGCCCAGAGCGGGCTGGCTGTGAGCGGGATCGATCTCGTGCCCGAGTTCGTCGAACGAGCCCGCACCCGATACCCGGATCTTTCCTTCGAGGTCGGGGGCTTCGAGGCATTGGACGCGAAAACGAATTCACTGGGCGGCGTGCTGTCCTGGTACTCGCTCATTCACCATCACCCGCAAGATATCGAGGCACCGCTCGCTGAATTCGCGCGCGTGATCCGCCCAGGTGGTGGGTTGCTGGTGGGCTTCTTCGAAGGCGCAACCGTAGAGCCTTTTGATCATGCCGCGACGACTGGTTATCGATGGCCGGTGACCGAACTTGCCGAGGTGCTGGTCACAGCGGGTTTCGACGTGATCGAGACCCATACCCGGACGGGGAGCGGCTACAGGCCGCACGGCGCAATCACTGCCAGCCGGCGCGGCGTCGAATAGCGGATCGAGACAGCGGATCGAGACTGGGCGAGCAATTCTCTTTCATTCATTTCGTGTGAGTGGTGTGCTGGATGAGTCACTCCCCCGTTTTTTCAGCACTGGATCATCCACAGTTGAAAGAAGGCGCCATGACCACGATCCATCTTCACAAGACGACTACTGCGACGCCCGAACAGGTCCTTGCCGGCCTGACCGACTTCGGCCCGGGCCGTGAGGAAATCTTCGGCCGCAGTGCGGACAGCTACCTGAAAGTGCACCAACAAGGACCCCACGATGCTGATGTCACCGAGGGCTCCAGTGGTATCTGGGAGCGCCTGCACTACGACTGGACCGACCCGCACCGCGTCGTGATGACAACCACCGACTCCAACCTGTGGGGCGGGGCGTCGAGCCATACCTACACGCTGACCCGGCAGCCGACGGGCCTGACCGATGTCGATGCCGTCGTGGTCCGGGACGGCAAGAACCTCAAGGGAAAGCTCCTGGCGTCGGTACTCGGACTCGTCGGCACCCAAGTGCTGGGAAAGTCGTTCACGAAGTCCATCGATGCCATCGAAGCTCGCAACGGTGGCGCGAGCGGAGGGTCTACGCAGCCGCGCGATAAGTGAGCTGATCCGAAGCGCGAATCGAAATCGCTGTCGCATGATTGTCGATTAGGAAAATACAGCTATTTCGATAATTCGTCTGCAGTGCGAAGCGTCGGCATCTTTAGGGGTCTGTATCCACGCCCTGGACGGCGTCATTTCTAAAATTTATCATAGAAGGGCGTTGCACGACCTATTCGCTAGAGCTACGTGATTCTGGTGGCTGCTCTAAATTCTGTTGACGCTTCTTTTGTTCGGACTTAAGGCGATGAACTTCTTCGACAAATTCTGAGAGAGCTTCCTCTTCGCTGCCTGCTCTCTTGTAACGGCCAACTCCAATTTCGAATGCTTCCCATTCGTTTTCGATTGCATCTGCAGTTTGCTGAAGGTAGAAACTGCGTTCCTTGTACTTGAAGTATCCCATAAAACCGCTGGACATCCCGACAGTGAAGGTCAAGGCGAGAGTTACCCAGCGCACAGATATCGATTCTGCCGCGATTCCGGATGTTGCAGTTGCAGCGAGGGATCCGATAATTAGGACTCCTTGCAGGCCGTTGTTGACTTTTCTATATCGATTGCTCTCATCTCGAAGTCGATCGATATCGGCGTAAGCATCCTCTTTATAGGTGATCCTGCGAACCCTTGTCGGAACGTCGATGCTTGCCAGCAGCAACTTTCGAGTTTCTCGCTGACGAGCTAGTTCAAGCTGGAGGTCGCCTTCCGTCAAGCGTTCGTGGGTGCCGGGCTCGACGAGACCTCCGGGATTACGTTTGAGCCTGTATGCAGCGACACAGAATGCAGCGACTATCGGAACGGTTGGTATAAAAACTGCAACAAGGACCATCCTGGGAATCCATGGGATCCAGAGTGTTGCGTAAAGCAGTATCGCCAGTACTGGTCCAAATATCATAGAGAAGGTCGATCCGAATCGGCGTTGTTGCGCCACTCTCAGTGAATGTTCTGTGAGGCGAATCTGATGATTCAAGGTCAGTAGTTGTTCGTTATCCCCGTGCACAAAATTCCTCTGTTTGCGATCTCAATGTCTTCTCTCGGAATTCGATTATTGCCGATTTCCGGATGGCGACAGGACAAGAACTTCGGCGGAAAGTTGAAATATCCACCCGTCAGTCGCAGCGGTCATCCCACTGCAAAAGTTGACTAGTTGAGCCGCTTGTGAGGCGTCCATTCCGCCAACGTCCAGGGAAATGACGCGTCCTCCCCGAAAGTGATGCAAAATTGCGTGAGTCGCAGCTTGAAAGTCTGGTGGCCTCAATCGTACTGCAGATTTGAGACGGATATTCGGATTATTCCGTGCGTTGACTTTATATGCATTCAACGCCACGGCACGTTCCAGTGTAAAATGTAATTCGCCTGCCCCGTCAACGGAGACAAGCGTGGGTGTGGGTTTGCGGCGCCAGCGGATCCCCGAACTGTGATGCACGGTCAGGACAATAAATAGCGCTGCGATCAACAAAAGTAGCGCCACACCTATCGTATTCAGGAGTGCCACCGTTGAACTATCGCTACACACCAACAAACTGTAGCGTCTTACATTTCAGACGTCCCCGCGACCTGCGTTTCGCACCTCTCAGGCGCGAGCATGATCCGGCCGGTGTTGACATGCGATTAGCCTGCTAGGTCAGTGGAAGTGCGCAGAGCCTGATCCCCGGGGACGTATGGCGAGGGCTGGACCGATGGCCGAGCAGCTTTTCGGAATCGGTCCTGCGCAGTGTGCCGCCATCGTCCGTGGATCGGATTTCCCAAGCCATCCTTGCGGTGGATTTCAGACGTGCCCCAATTGTCTTGAATATCTGAATTCTCGTCATCGATCGCGGCGCAGCGGCCAGCGGTGCACCGCCCTATTCGTCGCACAGTCGCGATGCTGCCCAGACCTGGCTGAGTGAAACCCGGCGATCTCCCCGGGGCGTTGCCACAACGAAATCCCTCGGCTCGTCAGCGGTACGCAGTCGGGGCTCGATTGCGTCAAGTCAAAACGCCCTAGTAAAGCCAATTTGCTGCGTATCTACTCTGTGCAGTGGTGCTCAGAGCGCTTCGAGGGCTTCCGTCATCTTCTTCACCGTCTCTGGTGCCACTTTGGCTTCGAATCCCGCCTTCAGGAGAGGCGACGCAATCTTGGCGGCACCGTTGAACTCGACGTTCGCGTGATATTCGATCTCGGTCGAGTTCGGACCCACCGAAGTCAAGGTGATGTCGTCGGTACTGGTGGCAGTCTTGTTCTTTCCTTCGAGAACAACGTGATTCAGCTCGTCGGTCACCAGCGTGTACGTCAGTTCCGTGGTGACGCCGAACAGCTTGGACACGTTGTGCCACTGGGTTCCGACGCCGACAGGACCGTCGGAGATCTGTGTGCAGCTCTCGGTGCCCGGATCCCACGTCGGCGCATTGGCGAAGTCGCGAAGAAACGCCGCAGCCTTTTCGATCGGTACCTCGGCGGTGAATTTGCGGGTGACGTCAACCATGCGGTGGGCCTTTCGGTTCATTTTTCGGCGGTAGTGCCGCGGTGAGAGTTCGTTCCGACGCCCGGGCTACCCAAACTCGACAAACGGTAACCACCTTCAGAAGACTGCGCGGTCCAGTGGACGCGGAAGCGGGTCGAGTGCGCCGGTCTCGCGCAGGCGCTCGTACGCCCGAACGACCCCATCGATGGCCCCGATCTGTAGCAACACGCCGCCCGGTAACGCGGCAACGCCTGCTGCGAGGTCACCCGGGATCGCGTCAGCGCGAGCGGACGAGAGGTAGCCGACTCGGCCGATCACGGGATCACCGACGCGATAGTCGGACTCGTCTTCGAGAGCGTCGAGGACGTTGTCGTCGGTGACGTCTCCGAAATCCGGTTCCCACACCGCGGCGAGCATCCGAAGTAGTTCTGTCTCAGGAACTTCGGCGGCGTCCGGCGCGCTGACGGCAATAATCATCGACTGAAGGACGATTTCAGGTTCGCCGCCCGCCAACCCGGAGAGTTCGAGCCCCCAATCGGACCCTCCACTGGATGCGAGCCTCAATCCGATTCCCAGACGATCCGACCAGTCTTCGGCGGCCTGCGCGTTCTCGAGGACCTGTGCCAACTGGTCGACGGTCACGGCAGTAGCAGGTCCAGCGGAATGGATCTGTTGCCACGACCCGCCGACCACCTCGGGCAAGAGGGATTCGACTTGCTCCAACGTCCGACGCCACCGGGAGGCCACGGCCTGCACCGATTCCGGCCGTCGTCCCCAGAAAACTCGAATAGCGCGTCGTGTCATCGAATCCTCCGGTAAGGATCGTCCATGGGTAGCCATATCCCGTCTTCGTGGATTTCGAGATCAGTGACGCCGCGGGTGAGAGCGTCGACGGCCGCGAGAACTGCAGGGCGCGTTTCGTTCTCGCGGCACAGGAGTGACCACGTCCAGATCGCCGCGGGGTCGATCACCGGACGTGCAGTGAGATCGCTTGGCAACGTGATGGTCTGCCCTTTGGGCGAGTTGACGACCGGACGGCCGACGGCACGGACGTGATCGAAGAATGCCGGACCGGTGATACCACCGTCGTTGATGCGCAGGATCTGTGCGCCGGTATCGCGAGCGAATTCTTCGGCGTAGACGTTCCACGAATACCAGGAGGTGGTGTCGTCGTCGACGAGTACGACGACGTCGCGTGCCCGCACCGGTGTGGTGTCCTCTCCGGTGGAGACCGCGTACAGCCGATCCGCACCGAGCAGTCTTGCGCTCAGAGCATGTTGGGCGACATCGGTTTTCCGCACCCAGGCGATCGCCAGGTCGAGGCTGCCGTCCGCTACCCGCGCGGCCTGCGCGTGCGAAGGCACCACCCAGGCGTCGACGTGCAGTTGCGCGACCCCTGAAGTGCGCGCGATCAGATCCGTGGGGAGCCAATTGACGTAGCCGATCCGGACGGGCTCCGCTCCGGACAGACGCTCCGCGCGGCGTCGCAGATTCTCGGCACTCTCGAGTAGCGCACGGACATCAGGGAGCAAGGCCGCGCCGGCTGGCGTCAGAGCGACGGAACGGCGGTCGCGGACGAACAGCTTGACGCCGAGGTCGCGCTCGAGTGCCATGATCTGCTGCGACAATGACGGCCCGGCTATCAGTAGCCGCGCCGCGGCTCGGCCGAAGTGCAGTTCCTCGGCGACGACCTCGAAATATCTCAGCTGACGCAGCTCCACGATCCTTCATGCTACGTGCGGTGGGAGGTTGTGCCTATCAGTCAGGAGCAAAGCGGTCGTGGCGGTCCGGCGCGGCGGGGGCACACGATAAGACCATGACCACAATCCACAACGGCGTCTCCCCGCGAGCGCACGCTGTCCAAGCTGCCGCTGCGCTGGCGGCGAGCATGGGAATCGGTCGATTCGTCTACACACCGATCCTGCCGTTGATGCACACGCAGGCCGGTCTATCCGCCTCGCTCGGCGCCACCCTGGCGACGGCCAACTACGTCGGGTACCTGATCGGCGCGCTCGCGGGAATCCTCATTCCCGGCGTGGTGCGCTCGGCAGCGGTGATGCGTACGTCGTTGGTGGTCCTCATCGCGACTTTGGCGCTCATGCCCACTACCCACGACGGATCCATCTGGTTCGCCCTGCGGCTCGTCGCAGGCATTGCCAGTGCCCTCGTATTCATGATCGCCGTCAGCGCTTTGCACGCGCACCTTCGGGGGCAGTCCCAATTCTTGGCCGGATGGGGATTCGGTGGAGTTGGGTTGGGTATCGCCCTGTCCGGGGTCCTCGTGTTGGTCGTCCGCTTCATCGGTACCTGGAGTACAGCCTGGCTGGCATCTGCGGCCCTTGCAGTGGTGTGTGCGGTCGCAGCCTGGGGATTGACGCCGGAACCGCGTCCGACCATCACACCGGACGCGCCGGGAACTCCCAGTTCCCAACGCGGGTTCACTGCCTTGTTCATCAGTTATTTCCTGGAAGGCATCGGCTACATCATCGCGGGCACGTTCCTTGTTGCCGCAATCGATCTCGCCGCTCCAGAATGGGTCGGCAGCGGCGCTTGGATAGTGGTCGGTCTGGCCGCATTTCCCTCGTGCGCCCTGTGGGCTTGGCTCAGCCTGCGTTGGTCGAGGCCGACTCTGCTTCTCGTTGCCCTGTTGATTCAGGCGGTGGGCATAGCGCTTCCTGCTGTGATCGGAGGCGTCGGCCCCGCACTGATTTCAGCTTTCCTGTTCGGTGTCACCTTCCTTGGTATCGGGTCAATTGTGTTGGCAATCGGCGCGCACCTGCAGTTCCCACGCGCCGTGGCGTTGCTGACCGCTGGATACAGCGTCGGTCAGATTCTCGGCCCACTCGTTGTCACTCCGTTGCTGCGAGACGGGTATCGCGACGCTCTGCTGTTGGGTGCGGCCGTCGTTCTGGGCGCAGCAGTGGCCGCCGCGGTTTTGCGGTTCCGATTCCCTTCCGATCTCGATGCGGACCCTCGGACGGCCACCTCGACTGAGGAGGTAGTTTTTGATGTCAGATGACGAAACCGCCGGAGCACTACCCGACGTAGGACTGGAGATGTTCGAATGAGCGCACTCACAACCGATCTCGACCTGAAGGTCCCTGTCATCGCAGCCCCCATGGCCGGCGGCGCTTCCACACCGGCACTTGTTGCTGCTGCCTCTCGCGCAGGCGGTCTCGGCTTCCTCGCCGCCGGGTACAAGACGCCTCAGGCTCTGTCCGACCAGATCGACGCCGTGCGCGCCGAGGGAGTGTCGTTCGGTGTCAACGTCTTTGCGCCCAACCCGGTGCCTGTCGACGTCGATGCCTACCGTGCCTATACCAGGGCGATCCAGGTCGATGCGGATCGCTACGGCATCACACTGGCTGACGGTGAGCCGGTCGAAGACGACGACTACTTCGAGGACAAGATCGATCTGCTCCTGGCCAGCCCGGTTCCGGTGGTCAGCTTCACCTTCGGCTTTCCCACACCCGGCGTCATCAAGGCGCTGCGCGCTGCCGGTTCACTTGTCGTCCTCACTGTGACTTCGGAGGCAGAGGCGCTCCTTGCCGTCGACGCCGGTGCCGATCTGCTTGTCGTGCAATCGTCGGCTGCCGGCGGCCACTCCGGAACGCTCACTCCCCTGCAGGTTCCGGCAGAAACACCGATCACCGAACTGATCGCACAAATCCGTCATCGCACCTCTGTTCCGCTATTGGCGGCCGGTGGACTGGCGACCTCCGCCGACGTCGCTGCAGCCTTACGTGCCGGAGCGGACGCGGCAGTCGTCGGTACCGTACTGCTGCGCACCGAGGAGAGTGGTGCCTCGGCTCCGCACAAGGCAGCTCTGGCCGACACGTCACGCGGGAACACGGTCGTCACAAGAGCTTTCACGGGACGTCCTGCACGGGCACTTCGGAACGAGTTCATCGATCGCTACGACGCACAAGCGCCCATCGGGTATCCGGCCATCCATCACCTGACCAACCCGATGCGTAAAGCCGCTGTTGCGCAGGCAGATCCCGAGCGAATGCACCTGTGGGCCGGCACTGGCTATCGCCACGCGACGGAGGAGCCAGCCGGGGTAGTGCTTTCGCGATTGGCTAACCTGTGACGGCGCGGACACCGGAAGCCGGATTGCCGGAAGTAGTGACATACGACGGGTTGCCCGGGTCCGCCGGTGGTGCACACTCGCTTCGAGTCAAGCGTCCCGATGTTGCATTTCAGCGGCTGCAGACGTTCCTGGAATCCTGCACCGAACCTGTGTCGTTGCCGTCGTGGACGTTCGAGATCTACCAGAGTGGGCCATCCGAGCCGACCACGCAGTTGTCATCGTTCGCTACCGAGCTCTTCGGTGGGCCCCGCTACAAAGCGCAAACCCATACCGAATGGAACGTCCCACCTGGTTCTGTCAACGAAGCGCTCGATGCCCTCGTTGGTTGCGATGCGGTCACAACCCACGGACGTTCTGTGGCGGCGCTGACCTGCAGCGCGCCCGTACGCCTGATCGACCCCAACACCCGCGCGCCGTACCCCGACATCACCCCCGACACGTTCGGCCGTTTTGCCGTGGATGGATACGGCCGGATTCTCGGCGAGTCAGGCATACGCGCAACCCTCGGCAACGCCGCATCCTCACTGTCCCTGTGGCTCAACCTGCCTGCAGACGAACGGTTGTCGTCCGGTGCTCGTCACCTACAAGACCATCTCCCGTTCCGGTTGTCCGCGAAACACTGGCGTCTCTGGCGGCCGAACCGGAGCGGAGACTCGTATCGTTCCAACAAGATTCCGTCGCCGGTTCACGACCACGTTTGAATCACGCAGCAAGCATTTTCATCTCGGGCAGAGCTCGCCCATCTCGGAGACAATGCGATCAGCGCTGCGAACCACCCATACCGCGCGTCCGCCACGCAATGTCGGCATCAAGAGTCGGTCCTTCTCGATGGGCCAGTGCACAAAGGGAAATCCGCCGGCCAGCTCGTCCTGGACTTCGCCGGCGATCAGGGGACTGGTTCCTGCACTCTTGCCCTTTGGCCGTGGTCCAGCGTCGAGCGCGAGGTGGCACTGACCGTCATCGAGCAACGAGACCGTCCACACGCAGTTCTGCATGTACGTATCAGGGCTGCTTTCATTATGGCACGTTGTCAGAATGCGTCTTCCTCGAGTTCCATGATCTCGTTGTCGAGGGAACCCAGGATTTCTTTCGTCGACGCCAGGATAGGCAGGATGTTCTTGGCGAAGTACGACGCGATCACCACCTTGCCCCGGTAGAACGATCGGTCCTTTGCCGACGCGTCACGGTCCAAGGCTGCCAACGCGACTTCCGCTTGCACCAACAGGCGCCATCCGATGAGCAGGTCGCCTACCGCGTACAGAAAGCGCACCGAGCCGAGGCCTATCTTGTACAACTCGGAGGGTTGGTCCTGGGAAGCCATCAGATACCCGGTGAGCGTCCCGGCCATCTCCTGCACGTCGGTCAAGGCGGTCTCGAGTAGGACTCGCTCGGCCTTGAGTCGACCGTTCCCGGCCTCACTGTCGATGAACTCTCGTATGCGACCGGCTACGTGAGCGAGTGCAACGCCGCGGTCGCGTGCGATCTTTCGAAAGAAGAAGTCCTGCGCCTGGATCGCCGTGGTGCCCTCGTACAGGGTGTCGATCTTGGCATCGCGGATGTACTGCTCGATGGGGTAGTCCTGAAGATAACCGGAGCCGCCCAGGGTCTGCAGGCTCTCGGTGAGCAGTTCGTAGGCCTTCTCGGAGCCGACGCCCTTGACGATCGGCAGCAGCAGATCGTTGACCCGCGCCGCCAATTCGGCATCCGCACCCGAAACCAACTCGGCGACATCGGCATTCTGGTGTGCAGCGGTGTAGAGGTAGACCGCTCGGAGGCCTTCGGCGTAGGCCTTCTGCATCGCCAGGCTGCGTCGGACGTCGGGGTGGTGCGTAATGGCCACACGGGGCGCGGTCTTGTTTGTCAGCTCGGTGAGGTCTGCGCCTTGAATTCGTTCTTTTGCGTACTCGAGGGCGTTGAGATAGCCGGTGGACAGTGTTCCGGTAGCCTTGGTGCCCACCATCATTCGAGCATTCTCGATGACCTGGAACATCTGGGCGATACCGTTGTGGACATCACCCACGAGCCAGCCGACGGCAGGAACGTCCGTCGCTCCGAAGGTGAGCTCGCAAGTTGGGGAAGACTTGAGGCCCATCTTGTGCTCGACGCCGGTGACGTACACACCGTTGCGCTCTCCCAGTTCAAGTGTGTCCGAGTTGAAATGGGACTTCGGAACGTAGAACAGGCTCAAACCTTTGGTTCCTGGACCGGCGCCCTCGGGCCGGGCAAGCACCAAGTGGAAGAGGTTCTCGGCCGTGTCTCCGACGTCGCCGCCGGAGATGAACCGCTTGACGCCCTCGATGTGCCAGGTGCCGTCGTCCTGCGCGATCGCCTTTGTTCGGCCTGCGCCTACATCGGATCCGGCGTCTGGTTCGGTGAGCACCATCGTTCCGGCCCATCCGCGCTCGAATCCTTCTTTGGCCCAGTGTTTTTGCTGTTCGTTTCCGATGGTGTAGAGCACGCTCGCCATCAGTGGACCCATGTTGAAAAAGCTTGCGGATCCGTTTGCCGCGACCAACATTTCGCCGATCGCCCAGACCAACGGTGCCGGAGCAGGAACACCACCCATGCCTTCTGGTAGGCCGAGTCGCGACCAACCGGCCTCGTTCACCGCCTCGACCGTCTTGCGTAGAGGTTCCGGGACCACAACTGCGTGATTGGGTGCGTCGAATTCGACAGGGTTCCGATCCGCGTCGGCGAAGGACGCGGCGACCGGGCCTTCTGCCAGTCTCGCTACTTCCGCAAGAATGTTGCGCACAGTGTCGGTGTCGAGGTCTCCGTAAGCGCCGGCATCCAACAGTTCGCCGATCCCGAGCACCTCGAACAGATTGAACTCGATATCACGCACGTTGCTTTTGTAGTGACCCATTGTTCTCCGACCTTGGTTCGTCAGCAATACGATTCGTCAGCAGATACGGCTCGTCAGCAGTACACAAGAAAGCCTGCCCCACAAGGAATTCAGTACGCAACCGTAGGTAGAGACGAGTTTCGTTGCTACAAAGTAGCGCCGAGCCGCTCTCATTGAAACATTCACTCGTACAATCGGTTTCCGCTGGTGGGGTGCATATCAGTCGCGTAGCATCCTCTTGGGTCAAAGCAGCTGCGCACCAATCGAAGTGCCCATCCTCGCCTTCGGCGTCAAACGCATTCGCAGTGATCAGTGAACATGCTGCTCGGTAAACCACGAGCGCCTCTCGTTGGTAGCCGAGACGTTCCTCGATCGGCGTGGAGAGCCCAGTTCTGTCTCGTGAGCCTTTGGTATCGGTCAGAGGGTGAGTAGCACTTTGGTGGCGCGCCGCTCGTCCATCGCCTGGTAGCCGGCGGCGGCGTCCTCCAACGGGAGAGTGAGGTCGAAGACGATGCCCGGGTCGATCTGGTCGGTCATGATGAGCTCGATCAGTTCGGGTAGGAATCGCCTGACCGGCGCGGGACCGCCGAGCAGGCTCGCCGTCGCGAAGAACAGGTTCATGCCGTCGAGTTCGACGCCGTGGGATACCCCGACGTAGCCGACATGTCCGCCGGGGCGGGTAGCTCCGATAGCCTGCATCATCGATTCTTGGGTGCCTACGGCTTCGACGGTCGAGTGGGCGCCGTAGCCGCCGGTGAGTTCCTTGATCTTCGCGATGCCCGCGTCGCCCCGCTCTTCGACGATGTCGGTGGCGCCGAATTGCGTGGCGAGTGCCTGCCGGTCGGCGTGACGTGACATAGCGATGATCCGCTCGGCGCCGAGTTGTCTGGCAGCGAGGATCGCCAGGAGTCCGACTGCGCCGTCGCCGACGACGGCGACTGTTTTGCCAGGTCCGGCTTCCGCAGCTACGGCGGCGAACCAACCGGTGCCGAGTACGTCGGAGGCTGCAAGGAGGCTGCGAGCCTGCCGCTCGGTCGGCTCTCCGTGGACAGGGACGAGGGTGCCGTCCGCGAGCGGGATGCGAGCGTATTCGGATTGGGTGCCGACCGAGCCCATCATGACCTGGTGGATACAGCGAGACTGAAAGCCGGCCTCGCAGATTTCGCAGGTGTTGTCCGACGCGACGAACGAGCCCACGACGAAGTCCCCAACTTCGATGTCGTTGACCTCGGGGCCGACCTGTTCGACGACGCCCACGTATTCGTGTCCCATCGGCGTCGGGCCATTCAGCTCTTCGATGCCGCGATAAGGCCAGAGGTCGGAACCGCAGACGCAGGTGGCTGTAACGCGAATGATCGCGTCGGTCGGTTCGACGATCACCGGCGCTTCGATCTCTTCGACCCGGACATCGCCGGGGGCATGCATGACGACAGCGCGCATGACGTGGCTCCTCACCATCGGTTTCTTCGTGTCACTTCAACCTGATCACGATTTGGCGGCGTGCGGGAGTCCCGCGCGATAGTGGTACTGCGAGGGACTCCCTCGCTACCGGTCACTGACTTACCCTCGATGGCATGGACGATCGAGCGCAAGTACGCGAATTCCTGACCTCGCGGCGCGCCCGAGTCACGCCCGAACAAGTTGGACTTCCGGCCGGATCGAACCGCCGCGTGGAAGGTCTGCGTCGAAGTGAAGTGGCAACCCTCGCCGGAGTGAGCGTCGAGTACTACACGAGGCTAGAGCGCGGAGCGATCAGCGGCGCATCGCCAGGTGTACTCGACAGTATCGCGAAGGCCCTACGACTCGACGACGCCGAGCGCGCCCACCTTTTTGATCTCGCGCACGCGGCAAGCCCGGTAGCCAGGCCCCCGCGTCGGCGAAATACGAAGGGCTGGAAGCCCCATCAGAGCCTGCAGTGGGCGCTCGACGCAGTCACCGCAGGACCCGCTTTCGTGCGGAACGGTCGCATGGATCTTCTTGCGGTCAACCCACTCGCGCGTGCGTTTTACAAGGACCTCTACGACATGCCGGGGCAGCCCCCGAACATCGCGCGCTTCACGTTCCTCGACGAAAGGGCTTTCGAGTTTTATCCGGACTGGAACGCGTTTGCCGAGGTGACTGTCTCGATTCTGCGAACCGAGGCTGGGCGAGATCCTCACAACAAGGAATTGCACGATCTGATCGGTGAACTCAGCACTCGGAGTGAGGAATTCCGGCGTCGGTGGGGCGCGCACGACGTCCGCCATCACGGCACCGGATTCAAGACTTTTCACCACTCCGCCGTGGGGGAGCTGACGCTTGCCTTCGAAGGTTTGGAGATGGCCGCCGAGCCGGGGTTGACGCTCACGATCTACACCGCAGAGCCGGGATCGCCGTCCGCGGAACGGATGCAGTTACTCGCCTCGTTGGCAGCCAGTGAGAATGCGGACTCTGCGCCTCACGTGTCGGAGCGGTCGCTGACGGACGGCTGACGAACTGCGCGACGGTTGATCGGGTCGTCAGTTGACGACTTCGGCGGCGGTGCGCTTCGTGCGTTCCTTGCGCAACAGGATCATCAGCGGCAGAAAGTAGAGAGCGGCAACGCCGGTGCCTACCAACACCGGCCCAGTGGCACCGAGACTCGAGGCGAACGCGAACCCGGCGATCCAGGAGCCGACCGCCGTGCCCAGATTGAACGACGAGGTGCTGAGAGCAGAAGCCATCGTCGGCGCCTGATCGGCATAACGCACAGCCATCCCGATCAGGATGGGATTGGTCGACATGCCGAATAGTCCCAGCATGACTACGAGAATCACCGTCACGATCACGTTGTGCGAGAAGAGGCAGAGCGCCCCGAGTACGAGAAACGTCATCGCTGCCGAGACGAACAAGACCCCGTACTGATGCTTCGCACCGAGTCGACCGCCGAGATTGGAGCCGACGAACGCACCGAGTCCGTAGCCGACAAGCACTAGCGGCACTGCCGACGCAGCAAGTCCCGTGTTCTCGGTCAACAGCGGAGAGATGAAGCTGTACGCCGCCAGCGACGACCCGCACACGACGGCGCAACCGGACAGAACGAGCCAGATGCGTCCGTCCCGTAGGCTCGCGATCTCCGCTCGCCAGGACGGCACCGCACCGGAGTCGGTGTCGGCGGGTACCAATCGGTGGACGACGGCCGCGGCAACGAGTGCGAGGGCGGCGAGGGCCCAGAAAGGACCACGCCACCCGATGCTCTGACCAGCCAGAGCGCCGAGCGGAACACCGATGACGTTCGCGAGCATGCCTCCGCCCAAGACGATGCCGAGCGCCCGCGAGGAAGACGCCGGGCCGGCCGCTTTTGCTCCGACCACTGCGGCGACTGCCCAGAATGCGCCCGTCGCCACGGCTGTGAGGAAGCGGGCGCCGAGAATGAGTCCGAAGTTGGACGAGAGCGCGACGATGACGTGTCCGATCGCGAAAACAACCAGCGCCGAGCTCAAGGTCACGCGTCGAGGAACCCTGAGTGTCAAGATCGCCATCGCCGGCGTGCCGACGATCATTCCGATCGCGAAGACGGTGATCATCAGGCCGACGTTCGCGATCGACGTACCGAGGTCACCCGCGATCTCGGGAAGAATGCCGGCGACGACGAATTCGGTTGTACCCATCAAGAAAACTCCGACGGCCAGCACGTAGATCACGAGCGGCAGGCGGCCGGTTTCTTCGACGGTCGGGGCGGAAATCATGAGGTGGTCAGTTCTCTTTCTGTTGACGACGCGCATGTCGTGGCGCACCCGTCCAGGGCATCACGCCTGTCGCCTGCGAGGGAGTCCCGGTCGTTGGGGGTACTCGAAGGGACTCCCGGTGTGGCCGATTGCGCGCTACCGTCGGCGCAAAGACTGCCTGAACCCGGGAGACGCGCCCATGACACGACGACAGATCCGAGGACTGGGCGCCGCCGTGCTCGTCTCGGCCTTCCTGACGGCTTGCGGTAGCGAGGATCCTGAAGGGCCCCGTCCGCAGGCAAGCACGACAACACGATCGGCGCCCGCCGCGGCCTTCGGTGAACCCGAGACCGTCGCCGACGGCTTGGACGCGCCCTGGTCGATCGCATTCCACGGCGACACACCACTTGTCAGTGAGCGCGACAGCGCGCGAATCCTCGAACTCGACGCCGGCGGAAACAGCCGCGAGGTGGGAGTCGTCGACGGCGTCAGCCCCAGAGGTGAGGGCGGTTTATTAGGGATCGCAGTACGTGAAAACCGCCTGTACGCGTACTTCACCGCGAACGGGGAGAACCGGATCGAACGCTTCGACATCATCGGTGCTCCGGGGGAATTCGCGCTCGGGCCGGCCGAGACGATTCTCGACGGGCTCGCTTCGGCCAACTACCACAACGGTGGTCGCATCGCGTTCGGCCCGGACGGGATGCTGTACGTGACCGTCGGTGATGCCGGTAGTCGAGACAGGGCTCAGGACCTCGACTCGATGTCCGGGAAAATCCTTCGAATGACTCCGGATGGCGATGTGCCGCTAGATAATCCATTTCCGAACTCGTTTGTCTACAGCTACGGCCACCGCAACTCCCAGGGCATTGCCTGGACCGAGGACGGCACGATGTACGCCAGCGAGTTCGGGCAGGACACCTGGGACGAGCTCAACAAGATCGAAGCAGGCGGAAACTACGGGTGGCCCGAGGTCGAAGGGATTGCGGGTGAAGACGGATTCATCGACCCGCTCCAACAATGGTCACCTGACGATGCCAGTCCCAGCGGAATCGCCATCCACGACGGCACGATCTACATCGCCAATCTTCGTGGTGAGCGACTCCGCACGGTGCCCTTGACCGATCCCGCGACCGCCGACGAGCAATTCGTCGATGAATACGGGCGCCTCCGTGATGTTGTAGTCGCAGCGGACGGGTCGCTGTGGATACTGACGAACAACACCGACGGACGCGGCGACCCCAACCCCGGTGATGACCGCATCATTCGCGTGCCGTTGCGCTGATGTCGATTTCCGGCGAACGCAGTACTTCCAGCCCGAGGATCCTCGCCGAAGCCGGTGATTCACTAATATCGTTACGACAGATGACGCGGGTACGGATCGGAGAGACAGCATGGGGACTTGGGGTTCAGGACCTTTCGACAACGACGTAGCGGGCGACCTGCTCAGCGCGGTACAGGCGGGTGACTACGATATCGACGATTACGCACGCCACCCCGACGACGGCTACCTCGATGCCGATGATGCTCAAACAGCTATTGCCGTCGCCGAGATCCTTGCGGTTGCGCACGGGGTTGCACCGGCGCCTGTGCAGCTGGCCGAGATTGATGCCGCCGGGTACGCCGGAAGCTTGAGTCCGGAGCAGAAGGCATGGGTCCTCACCGCACTCGAGCGTGCCGTCGCAGACAGCGACACGTCGGAGTTGTACGAGTTGTGGGAAGAAAACGGTCCGGAAGACCTCGCGGCTTGGCGGGCACCGATCCTGGGCAGATTGGCGAGTCTCAAAACGGTGGGATGAGTGTCACTCGTCAACAGTCCCTTGGTTACTCGGAGTTCGAAGACGACAGACTCCCCTTGACGTATCGGGTGGTGTCGTCGGCGAGGATCTCAGCCAGCCCACGTTCGATGCCGTCCAGGGCCTGCGCGGCGACATCGGCCGGATCGATCTTCTGTTCGGCCGGTACGCCCGCAGCCATATCGGTATCCATGTATGCAACGTGCAGTGCCGAGACGGCGATTCCCCGCGGCGCCAGTTCTTCTCGAACGGCGTCGGTCATCGCCCACGCCGCTGCCTTCGATGACGCGTAAGACCCGAGCGCAGCCGGATGGAACCAGGACAGCACCGAAAGAACATTGAGTACTGTTCCGCCTCCGTTGTTTTCGACGACCGGAGCAAACGCCCGGGTCACGGCAAGCGGGTCGTAGAAATTGACGTCCATCTCGCGGCGAACGTCATCGATGTCGCCCCCGATCAAGGGTGCCGAGGTAGAGATTCCGGCGTTGTTGACCACCAAGGTCACATCCGATGCGATTTGCGCTGCGGCGGTGATCGATTCGGCGTCCGTCACGTCCAACCTCAGGGGGATGACGCCGGGCAGATCGACAGTTTCCGGATTGCGGGCAGCCGCGTACACCTTCGCGCCGCGCTCGACGAGCCCTGCTGCCAGATGGCGGCCGAGTCCGCGATTGGCTCCGGTGACGACCGCAACCGTCTTGTTCAGGTCCATGATTCTCCCAGGGTTGTGACTGTCGGTGACATTTAGATTATGAATCAAATCTAAGTGTGGGCTAGGATAGATGTCAAGTGAAATCCAAACTGGAAGGCGTTGTGATGGGCCGCGTATCGCAGCAACAAGCGGAAGAGAACCGTCGGCGCGTCGTGGAAACCGCAGCTCGTCTGTTCCGAGAGAAGGGCACTCACCTCAGCGTCGCTGACTTGATGAAGGCGTCGGGGCTGACCCACGGTGGTTTCTACAAGCAGTTCGCGTCCAAGGACGCGCTCATCGACGAAGCGACCACCCATGCCTTCGCTGAACTGGCGCAGCTGCACGCAGCAGGTCTCGAAAGGCACGCTGGCCAGCGTGACGAGGCTCGACAAGCCCTGATCGACAACTACCTCTCCGTGGAGCATCGCGACAATCCGGCAGACGGATGTCCCGCTGCTGCACTCGCCGCCGACATGGCACGCGAGCCGGCAGACAGTGAGGCCCGTCGGGTGTATGTCGAGGGGGTCGGTGATTTTGCCGAGGCGCTCGCGGATGAGGAGCATGACGGGCTGGTGCGTCTCTCGACCATGATCGGCGCTCTGGTCCTCTCGCGAGCCACCAAGGGATCGTCCCTCTCCGAGGAAGTCCTTGTCGCTGCTCGTGACGAGCTCACCGGGTAGTCCAGGATGATCCGCGTACGGCCCGCTGACCCGGCCATGCATACTGACTGAGGTCTCTGTCAGCGATACCTTCGATTGCTTCGAGATCTGCAACGTCACTACCCGATGGCCGCAGGGAGAAGCGAGAGATGTTCACACCCACAGAATTTGGCAAAGTCTCGGTGCTGGTACCAGAGAACGGTGGGACCGTCCCCTTCGGAAACACCGTGGTCGTGCACGGATCCGAACGCACGCTGGTGATCGACCCGTCCCTCTCCCTCGACCGCGATCCCGTGGGCGCAGACCTCGTCTTCATCAGTCACGGCCACGAGGACCACGTTGCCGGTCTCCGGCATTTTCAAGCACCGACGTACGCGCACAACCTCGACGCACCGTCGGTCGCCTCCCTTGACACGATGCTCACAAATTACGGCCTCCGCCCCGAGGAGCGAGCGGAGGTCGAACATTCAATAGCAGCGCAGTACGGCATTCCCCCGACGCACGATGACGTTTCCGGGATCGCCGACGGCCACGTCTTCGACCTCGGAGACCGCACGGCGACGGTCATTCACCTACCTGGTCACACTCCCGGACATTGTGGCCTCCTCATCGAGCCCGACGGCTTCTTCTATGTCGCCGACATCGATCTCACCTCCTTCGGCCCGATGTACGGCGACCTGGGCAGTAGCGTCGACGACTTCCTCGCCTCCATCGACCGCGCCGCGGGCATCGACGCTCGGTGGTACGGCACCTTCCATCAAAAGGGCGTCGTCGAAGGCAGCGACGAGTTCCGTCGCCGGCTGACCGCCTACCGCGACAAACTGCTCAGCCGCGAAGAAAGACTCGTCCAATTTCTCGGTGAACCAAGGCAGTTGGAAGACATCGTCGCGCATCGCCTCGTCTACCGTCCGCACGTCAACGCGCCGTACGTCGATGCAGTCGAACGACGAACTGCGCAGCTGCACCTTCAGCGGCTCGTTGCGGCCGGTGCCGTTGTCACGCTCGAGGGCAACGTATTTCGGCGTGCATGAATGTGTCGTGTCATCCATTGGATGTGAACAGAGCGGGCAGAAGGGTGCAATTGTGGCGAGGGTAGTTGTTGTCGGCGCGAGCCGGGGACTTGGTCGTGCATTGATCGAGGGCTTGAGGAGCGATGGTCACGACGTTGTCGGTATTTCTCGTCGGCGCCCTGACGGGTTCGACGTCTCCGAGTGGATCGAAGCAGATCTGACCGACCCTGTTGCGGCAGCGAACTCGATCGACCAGGAGCTTGTCGGAGGTGTAGACACCCTGATTTGCAACGTCGGAATCTGGGAAGGGGACGCCTTCACTTCCGATTATGTGTTCACAGATCAATCCGACGTCGAAATGCTGGAAATGATCAACGCCAACATCACCGGCACGATCCTTTTGTCGAAGCGCCTGATCCCACGGATGATCGGGCGTCCTCGGCCTCGGATTTTCTTGACCGGTTCTACCTCGGGGCTCCCGCGAAGCGGTAGGCCGGAAGTTGCGTTCGGCGCATCGAAGTCCGCGATCAACGGCATTGCCGACGCGTTGAGAGAGGGCTACCGGAAGGACCGACTCGCAGTGACGGTCCTTCACCTCGGATATCTCAACACGGAAGATGGACTCGATGTGCCCCGAGACATCGCTGCTGCCCGCGGAGATGGGTCTCTGGTTCCCGTGCACGACGTCGTGGATACCGTGCGCTCCATCTCGAATCTGTCGTCTTCGTCATCGGTTCGAGAAGTGGTCCTTACTGCCATCGACGACACACGATTCTGAACGACAGCTACCGCTTCGGTCTGTGAATCCGATTGCCGAACAGATGTATTCAGAGAATATTGCCCTCGATGAAGATGAAGGCTCCCGCCAGGTACACCAGGGTGAGCCCCGTCAGGAGCCACGCCATGTACGGCCGGATGTAGAGGCGCCGCAGACGGTGCAATCGCAGGGAGGCTCGCAAGAACGCGCCTACGGAGCCGAGTAGCAGCATGAGGCTCGGGACGAAGACGGCCAGTCGGCGATCTTTCTGTGAGCACAGCAAGGTGTCGGTACCGAAGCATTCGCCCCGCCGGGAGCCCAACCAGACGATCGCGACAACCAGTGCCGCGGTAGCCAGAACGACGGACAGGCCGTACGTCAGGGTTCGCCTGTTGATTTTCTGCTCTCGACGCTGAATTACATCTGGTGTGTCAGAACTGTCGGTCATCACACCCCCTTTCGAACATCGCACCTTACTTCGTGGATCGACGGCGGGAGAGGGCGTACAGCACTACTCCGACCGCCAAGAGTAATGATGCGCGCAACCACGTTGCGGCGCTCTGCTGGGTGAGCAACGCAACGCACGTACCGAGGGCGAGGATCGGAAAGATGATCGGTGTCCGGAAATGACTGTGTTGCACTGCGTCACGACGCAGAACCAGGACCGCGATGTTGGTGCTGATGAATACGAAAAGCAGCAGGAGTACCACCGTCTCTGCCAGGGCTGACAACGATCCGGTGACGCAGAGAGCCATGGCAACGGCTGTGGTTGCGATGATCGCCACCCAGGGGGTCCGGCGCCGCGGCAGCACGCGCGCGAATGCGCTGGGGAGCAACCCTTCCGACGCCATTCCGTACGTCAGCCTGCTTGCCATGATCATTGTCAGCAGTGCGCCGTTGGCGACGGCTACCAGAGCGATCAGGCTGAACAGGCGAGGCGGAACACCGACGTCGGCGGCTGACACCACTGCCAGTAAGGGGCCGGAGGACGCGGCGAGCTCGTCGGCGGGCAGCACCACCGAGACAGCCAGGCCGACAAGGACATAGGCGGCGCCCGCCGTCAACAGGGCTCCGAACAGTGCGCGTGGGTAGACCTTGCTCACGTTCTTCACTTCTTCGGCGACGTTCGCCGAGGTTTCGAAGCCGACGAACGAGTAGTACGCGAGGAGCGCCGCTGCCAACACGGCGAGTGCAGGCGATCGACTGTCGTCGAACTCCACGACACGGCTCAAGGTTCCGTCGCCGTGCCCGAGAACTACGCAGGCGAGGACGACAACCATGACGAGGCCGGTGACCTCCACGACTGTCATGACGACATTTGCGCGCATCGACTCCTTGATGCCTCTGGCATTGAGAAGCCCCACCAGGAGGAGGAAGACGAGCGCGGCTGGAACGGTCGGGACGTCGATGAAGGCTTTGAGATAGTCACCCGAGAATGCGAGGGCGAGTCCTGCTGCACTCGTGACACCGGCCGCCAGCATCGAGAAGCCGACGAGGAATGAGATCAGCGGTTTCCGATACGCCCGTTGGGCGAATACTGCTGCACCGCCCGCCCGCGGATATTTGGTGACCAGTTCGGCATACGACGTTGCTGTCAGCAATGCCATGACGAGCGCTACGAGCAGTGGTACCCAGACGGCTCCACCAACTTCACCGGCGATGACGCCCACCAATGCGTAGATACCGGCGCCCAGGACGTCTCCGAGGATGAACACGAAAAGGAGTGGGCCGGTTATAGCCCGAGTGAGAACGTTCTTACTGCCGCCTTCATCTCCGCCTGCGGTTTCGTCCACGTTCTCGGCACCCGCGGCGCGTCGCATATGCAAGGTTCGTCCTGTCTTCATGGTGACGTGCCGCCACCTCAGGAGCAGACATGTACCCATTGGTCTAAGTTTCAAACACGGGTCGGACGTGGATGCGTCGGCGCGTGCCGTCCCGTGCTTTCCTTGTAGGTGACTTGCAGTAGGTGAATCGCAGAAGTAGTGACTGGAGGACGGCGTGGCTGAATCGACGGTTGCCGCGGTGCTGGACGAGTTGGCTGCGCTCGAGGATCCGAAGGTGCGCGCAGTGAACGAGAAGCACGGTGACGATCACGGTGTGAACCTGACAAAACTGCGGGCAGTCGCGAAGCGACTGAAAACTCAGCAGGAACTTGCACAACAACTTTGGGCGACGGGCGATACCGCAGCGAGGCTGCTTGCCCTCTTGATCTGTCGTCCGAAGGCGTTCGAGCGTGACGAGTTGGACGTCATGTTGCGTGAGGCTCGTACTCCCAAGGTGCATGACTGGCTCGTCAACTACGTGGTGAAGAAGAACCCGCACGCGGAGGATTTGCGGGTGGCCTGGACCGCCGACTCCGATCCCGTGGTTGCGAGCGCCGGTTGGGCCCTGACTACCGAGCGCGTAGCGAAGAAGCCCGAGGGCCTGGATCTTTCAGGATTGCTCGACGTCATCGAGGCAGAGATGAAGGATGCCCCTGATCGCCTGCAATGGGCGATGAACCACTGCTTGGCCCAGATCGGGATCGAACATGCCGAGTACCGGGCCCGCGCAATCGGCATTGGTGAGCGTCTGCGAGTGCTCGAGGACTACCCGACTCCCCCGAACTGCACCTCGCCGTTTGCGCCGATCTGGATCTCGGAGATGGTGCGTCGACAGAGCGAGAAGTAGGTCAGCTAGCGCGACGTTCGAAACTGCGTCCGGTATCGCTGTGGACTGGTGCCGACCAAGTCTCGGAAGCGTTCGCGGAACGTGGTGACGGCATTGAATCCGACTTGTCCCGCAACACGTTCGATGGAGTGGTCGGTGGTCTCGAGCAGAAATTGCGCTTGACGGAGCCGCGCGTGATGGAGCCACTGCAACGGCGTCGTACCGATTTGTTCCTGGAAGCGGCGGTTGAGCGTGCGAGTGCTCATCGTTGCCTTGGCTGCGATTGTCGTGATGTCGAGTTGCTCCCCGAGGTTCTCTTCCATCCAGTTCAGTAGCGGCCGAAGGGTTGTCCCGCTGGGCACGGGAGGTTCGTGGACGATGAATTGTGCTTGCCCTCCGGCACGTTCGAGCGGCATCACGCTCAGCCGCGCCGTGTCGGCGGCGACCGCGGACCCGTAGTCCTGACGGACCATGTACAGACACAGGTCGAGTGCGGCCGCGGCGCCGGCGGAAGTCAGGACGTGCCCGTTGTCTACGTAGAGAACAGCGGCATCGACGTCGATGGCCGGGTGCCGGCGGGCCAACTCCGACGCAGCCGCCCAGTGCGTCGTCGCGCGAAGTCCGTCGAGCAAGCCTGTGTCGGCGAGTGTGAATGCACCGACGCACAGTGAGGCGATGCGCGTGCCGCGATCCGCGGCAGTTCTGAGGGCGTCGATGATCTCGGGGTCGATCGGCACGTCGAGATCGGCGGTGCCCGGGATGATGATCGTGCTTGCCTGGGCGAGACGTGAGAGTCCGTGCGGTACTCGCATCGTGAACGTTCCGGTCTCCACCTCCTCGGTGAGCGCGCACACGGAGGTCCGGTAGGCCGGTGCACCCGAGGGGAGCCTGCATCGTCCGAAGACTTCGAGGGGTGCCGCCAGGTCCATCGGCACCACCCCGGGCAACGCGAGAACTGCAACGTCATGCATGTCTGAAACGTAGCGTATGTGGCGCGAGATTCGGTGATCTCGTGTCTTGAAATATCCTCTCAACTGGTATTTCACAGAATGTGTGAGGTTGGCTGAAAGCCGTCGAAGGTTGGCTTTCAGCCGTCGCCATAGAGGTCAACTTCCTCCTACTGTCGTGGGAACAGCGACGTGCACAGGAGCGCGTCGCACAAAATCGGAGGTTGCAGTGCACGCGCAGATCGTGTTGTTCGACGGATTCGATCCCATGGATGTCGTGGGTCCGTACGAGGTGCTTTACGCCGGGGGTCTCGCCAGCGGTGGGGCGTTGAGTGTCGAACTCGTCAGCGCGGAGGGGCCTCGGACCGTCGTGAGCGGAAGTGGTGAACTCGAGATGACCGCCACTGCAACCCTCGATGTCGAACACGCGGATCTGATCGTCGTTCCCGGAGCATCGGGTCTCTTCGAACCCAATGCGGACCAGCCGGGTTCCAGCTTGCCGGAAAGGCTCGCGGCCACAACGGAAACCGAACTGCCTGTCATGATGCGCCGTGCACTCGACGATCCTGGTGTTCTCGTTGCGACCGTCTGTGGAGGATCATTGGCGCTGGCGATGGCGGGGCTTCTCGAAGGGCGCCGCGCCGTGACGCACCATCTTGCCGTGGACGCACTGGCGGCCGGCGGTGTAATTCCGATCCAGGCGCGAATCGTCGACGACGGTGACCTGATCACCGCCGGCGGTGTGACATCCGGTCTCGACCTGGGCCTGTATCTGCTGGAACGATGCCTCGGGCCCCGGATAAGTCTCGAGGTCGAAGCGCTCTTTGACTACGAGCGTCGTGGAACGGTGTGGTCGGCCAAGGGCGCCGAGCCTGTAGTCACCTTCGCCCCGGACGCCGCGTGAATACGCTTGTGCGTACCGAAACGCGAGAAATCCCATGACCGGAATCCTGCTGTCCCTCCATGTGATTGCGGCCATTCTTGCCATCGGCCCCGTCGCTGTGGCGGCGAGTATGTTCCCGGTGGCGAGCCGCGCCGCGCTCGCCGATCCGGACAGCGCCAGTGTTGCGACGACGGGCATGCTGCATCGCATCGTTCGGGTGTATGCCACGATCGGCATTGTCGTTCCGATGCTCGGTGTCGCCACCGCCGTCAATCTCGGAGTGCTCGGTGACGTGTGGATCCTCACCTCGATCGCACTCACCGTCGTTGCCGCCGTGATACTCACCGCGGTCGTGCTTCCCGCCCAACGGCTGACAATGGCGGCGATCGAAGGAACCGGGTCCGTTGTGGATGTCGCAACGCGGCTCACCCGTCGGCTGGGCACTGCGACGGGAATCTTCAATCTGCTCTGGGTCGTTGTCGTCGTGCTGATGATCTTTCGGCCAGGATCGACAACCGGCGTGTGATCCGAGGCGACATTTCACGTGTCGGAGGCAGTGACGCTTGACCTTGACACAGTGACAAGGGTTCCACTGGTCGGTGAAGGAGGTGGTTGTCGTGAACACAACCAACCACGGTGGGCAGCATGCTCACCTCGTCGACGCCGTGGCCGCAGCAGATCCCTCGGTTCGACTGCGCGCCGCGCTTGCGGTCGGCACACGCCCGGATCCTCAGTTGACGGATGCCCTGATCGATCGGTGCGCCGTCGAGCCGGACTTCTTCGTCCGCGACATGCTGACCTGGGCGTTGTGCCGCTTGCCGGCCGAAATCACGGTGCCGAGGCTGATCCGTGAGCTCGGGTCCGATGGCTCGCAAGCCCGCAGTCAGGCGCTCCACACTTTGTCCAAGATCGGCGATCCGATCGCGTGGCCCGAGGTCTCTGCGCTGGTCCACGACCAGGACGACGAGGTTGCGCGCAGTGCGTGGCGCGCGGCTGTGGCTCTCGTGCCGGCGGGAGACGAGGGCGCACTCGCGGCCGATCTGGCCACAGAACTCGGTCGGGGTGAACTGCAGATGCAGCTCAGTCTGAGCCGCGCCCTGACCGGGCTCGGCGAGGCTGTGCTCCCGGTGCTCGACGCGGCCGGTACGAGCCCGAATCCGCGTGTCCGAGCGCATGCTGATGCTACAAAGCAACTCTGGCACGACCCCGACGGTGGATTCGCTCTCTCACACGAGTTGGCGAAGCGCGTCGCGGCAATCGGCCCGGACGCGTAGGAAGGGGAGACAGATGTTGATCGGCGAGGTCTCGCGGCGTTGTGGTGTCAGCACACGGATGCTGCGTCACTACGACACTTTGGGGCTGGTGAAGCCGACGGGCCGCACGTCCGGCGGCTACCGCGAGTACTCCGCTGACGACATCCGTCGCCTCTTCCACGTCGAGAGCCTGAGGACATTGGGGCTCTCGTTGAACGAGGCCAAGCGTGCACTGGACGAACCAGACTTCGCACCGGCCGATTTGGTGGGTGAACTCATGCAACACACTCGGCAACGGATCGCGGCGGAGGAGGAATTGCTGACCAAACTCGAAAGGGTCGACGCCACCGCCCCTTCGGAGTGGGACGACGTCCTGCGCATGGTCTCGCTGTTGCGTGCACTCGAATCCGAGTTCGCCGCCCACCGCCAGCAAGCGATTCTGTCGCAGGACGCGAATGCGGCATTGCCCGTGGACGCACTCGTCGAGGCCATCCTGTCGGAGAGGGATGCCAACGTGGCGGGAGCATTGCAGTGGGCGTTGGCGAGGACCGAAGGTGCGGGCCTTGCAGGTCTGACGAAGGGGCTCGAATCGGAGGACGTCGAGGTTCGACGTCGCGCGACGTCGGCCATATCCGGGATCAACACCGAGGAAGCAACTCGGTCTCTGAAGCGAGCTCTCGATGATTCGGACGCGATAGTCCGCGCCGACGCCGCTCTCGCCCTCGGATCTCGCGGAGAGGCTGTCTCGATGCCCGCTCTCCTCGAGATGGTCGCCGACGGGCGCCGCGACGTCGAGGCAGGCGAGGTGCTCGGTCTTCTCGCGGAGCACTCACCGACAAGCGGTGAGGTCGTCGATGCCGTGCAGGCAAGGCTCGACGGCACTGACGACGCCCCGACGAGGTTGCGAATTACGCAGGCGCTCGCCGAGATTCCCGGCGCGGCAGCACGCGAAGCGCTCGCCCGGATCACCCACGACGACGACAAGACGGTCGCGTCCACGGCAGCAGCGATTCTAGAGATGCGCGATCGAGGACCACGTCGGCGCGAACGACCGCGTATCGGGGACTGAAAGCCGAGATCCAAGGCGCGTCTGACAGCGGCGGGGTCAGGCGGTCAACGCTGCAACGACTTCGCCGCGGCGTTGCCCTTCACTCCTGCAAAGAGCAGGAGAAGGAGCACCGCAAGAAACACGACTGTTGAGGTGACAGCCGACACCACAGATCCGAAACCTGTCACGACGCCGATGGCGACCTGCATGCACAGTCCCGCTACGGCAGTCCACATCGTCCGGCGCAGAAGCGGCTGCGCACTCTGATGTGCCAACTGCCACGCCTCTGGACTCGCGATCGTCGACTTGGTCCGTATGCCGACAACGGGATTCGGTTCATCACCGACGAGTCGCGGCATGAGCCCAGCAACGAACGCGAGGATAAGCGTCGACGACGTCAGTGAGACCGTCAGACCCAGTAAGTCAGGCGATTCCATCCGTCCAGCCCCCAATCGGCAGATGTTGACGCAGCGGACATTCCAGTCTGGGGTGCCGCCGGGAAGCACACCCTCGCCGAAACCATCAGCGACGTACTGGCGGCCAGTCCGAGCAGCACGGCAGGGGAGAAGCTGACAGCGATCTTCATGTCGCTCGCACAGCACATCGGCGAAGACACCAACCTGCGGGCCGGCATGAAACTCACCCTCGAACCGACCATCAACAACGGCGCAGCATTCGCACACTGGGTCGACGCCATCAGCGACATCATCGATACCGCCATCACCGAAGGCGAATTCACCGACACCTCCACAACACACCGACTCGCATGGAACCTGTGCGCCGGCACCATCGGAGCCGCCAACGCATCAGCAACCTTGAGAGAAGACGTCGACTTCGCAACCCGCATCGAAGACACCGTCACAGCCCACACAAAGGCTGCAACCCATCTTGATCGGGAATCTACAGCTCGGAGACAACGCGAGGGGCGCCATCCTGAATGAGATTGCCCTGCAGGAGTTCCGTGTGACAGGAGAACCGTCCGGTTGAGTTCTTCAATACGGCTCGTGCCGCCGCGGGCGACACGGCACCCGACTCGACTTGTTTGACCAGATCAAACAGTTCTCGAGTGTCAATTACCAAACCATCAGGGTCAGCGAATGAATCGAGTTGGTCGTCCGCGCCAGCAAAGATTTCGGGTCGGCTTTCGGGACTTTGCGTACGGAAGATGTTGGCTACGTACCACATACTTCCTGCATCACACCCGTGCCGACGCTCGTAAGCCCGGCGGTGTTTCATCACATCCATGAGATCGTTCGACTTCGCGCCCTTTGCGTAACCCTTCACTTCGACGATCGCACTCCAGTCGTCCTCGGACACCAAGAGGTCGGCGGTCTTCGCCACTCCTTCGCTCACGAGTGCATCAAGATCGACAACATCGAATTCGAATGCCTTGAGCGCGTAGGCCACGGCTTCGACGAGTTCATCACCTGTGGCCATCAGCAGCTTTCGCTGAGGCGATTGCTCAACATCACCACTCAGTACGTCAAGTTTGACCTCGGACTCTCGGATTGCAGAGGCCAAGTGATCGATCTGTTCTCTTGCAGAATCGATTTCGTTCCGTAACGTCAGCACGCGCTGCTGTTGGTCCGCGGACATCCACCGTGCGTCGGACGTCCAGCTCGGCGACGAGGGAAAACGGTTCGGGTCTTGTGCATTCCATTCGGTAAAGGCCACACGAAGAATCGCGTCCAACGCCTGATCAGCTTCCTCGGGGAAGTACCACACCTCGCGGGCACCACGATGAGGTCGATAGATGACCGCGATCGCCTCGCCATCAGCGTTCTCTAGAAGCGGTTCCCATTCCACGTCCTCGATGCTGTAAGACCGATGCAACACTGCTCGTTCGTGTGGGTACTGCGGCAGGAGCGGAATGATGTGCCGTTTCACGAGATTCGCTCGCTCCTCGCCCAATCCTCGAGGAGGTAGCAGCTCATGCCCGGGCTTGAGCTCAGTTCGGAGCACACTGTAGGACTCGAACAAAGAACTAGCAGGACCGGAGATGCCGGACCTATTGCCAGCTGACCCGCGGAAGCTTCCGAGCGCCCGCCCGCCGATTTGAACCACGCGTAGCTCGCGCGAGTCGGGAAGCGCAGGCAGAAAGGGCGAATTTCCAATTGCGACGATCGAGTCCCAAGTTTTCCATCGAGGCGTGTTCCGTACAGGCGTAATGCTCTCGGTATACTTCGACACCGCCGCTGTGATCCGATCCTCGACGCCCCCGTCACGACCCCCGACGAGCACGCACGGCGGCGGAAAAGCGTTCACTATGTTCAACCCGGTTCCTTTCAAAACTTGCTGTAAATCGCGGAGACCATGCCTACTTGGTAAATCTATGGCAAGGCCGATCCGGGCTAGGAAGTAACAGCGGCATGGAACACCAAGGTCGCCCAGTCGGCCTATCGACCTCGGAATTGTTCGTTTTTTCGTATACCCCCAGACTCCCCAGCGCTTGCCGCATCCCGGAACTTCGCCACGGAGGGCCGGTGTCGCATCGTGTACTTTGCGATAGATTCCAAGGGTGAAACAGACCGGGACCGCTGTTGTCGATCACCATCAATTCGTCGTCGGATCGCAGACTGCCGAGACGTACGAGCCGTCGGAGACTGGCAGCGTGATCGAGGTAGGACCAAACTTTGTCACCATCATGACAGGGATCGCGTACGGCCCAGTCTCATTGACTATCGAGGTATTGGACGACGAGCCTGGCGAGCTCGATCCTTCTTCCGTGGAGTGGGAGGTGGTGGAAGAAGCGACGGTCAAAATCAGCAGACCTTTCCGGGTCATCACCACGGATGGAGACCTGCTGCCGGACTTCGCGAAAGTCCCAATCACCAAGGGAATGAACATGTTCCGCGTATCGGGACGCGGCCGCGACCTCAAATGGGACCTCACCGTAACTGAACCAACAGAATCATATTTGGTGCAGGTGTGGAAGGTGACCCAGCCCGCTGCCATGCGCAGACTTCACAAGACCGACACCGCCTGGAACGACGAGATCGTGACCCACCCGGTTCGGAACTTCTGGGATCCCGATCCGGCGGGAGATGCGACCCTCTATCTGAGGTACGGCTATGAGCAGATGGCGACGTGGGCGAAGGAAGAAGCGATCCGATGGGGTGGACGTCCACCCACGGAGACACTCCGAAGGCACGGCTACGCCCAGGAATTCGCAGGTCACGACAGGATGCTCGTCGACGCTCTTGTCCGATGTCGAGCACCGAAACTGCGGCGAATCGCGGCATGGTCAGCGCGTCGTGCGTACACGATCGCCGGCATCGACCACATTGAGTGGATTCGCGCCGGGCTGGATGCGTTGGACAACGCTGATCCATTGCCGTACCCGTTCGACGATCGGGCCAGCACTCATGTGTGGGAAGTCTTTCAGGCCGAGCCCCGTATCGAATTATGGACGACGGACGAGAGCGGAGAGAGAGCGGCTAGTGCTGCGCTTATCGCCCTCAATGCGCTAACCAACGCAACCATGGAAGAGCCGCTTTCGGCTGTGTTCCACAGTCTGCGGACCGCTGCACTCACCGATGGATCCGACTATCTGCAACTCATCACTGACCTTCGCCGTGAGTTCTTTCCGAAGTTGGCCCCAGCAGACCAGTACGAGCGCTGGATCGGTCACAGCCTGTAAAGGCGCACCAGTTTCAGAGAAGCAATACACCTTGGCAGCGAAAAGGAAGAAACATGCCATCCCGTGTCAGGCTTGCGATTGTCGCCGGCTACGTTGCCGCACCTCTTGTCGCAGTGGGGATCGTTGCCTTGAGCGAAAGATCGAGCGAGCAGAGCCCCTCGCCCGGCGAGATCGTCGTGATCGGATCCGAAGGTCCAGCTGCTCAAGACGATCCCAATGAACCGCCTCCTACTCCGAATCCTTACGCAATCGACTACCCGCTTCCTACCGCAACGCTCGAACTGGACTTACGCGAAGTCGAGAGGTCGGTGTATGCACAAGCGGTCGCAGACTTAGCGCCAGCTCCCGTCGACAGGGCACAGTGTCTTCAATCGCGCGTTCCGGCGAAACCTGGGATCAAGTTCTCCTGCAACATCTACACGACCAATGAACACAAACGGACATATTTCGTGACCGTTGGCGATGTGCTCGGCAACTACACGATCACTCCCGCCTGACCTCAACCTCATAATCGGTCTCGGACACGAACGTCGCCGGCTGGTCCCACAGGGTGACCAGCCAGGGGAGTCTCGCAAAACCCCGTGCCACTGCTTTTACATCGACTGTTGCCGAGTTCTCTATCACTGTGCCCTTGTCGATTTTTTGACACGTTTACACAGAGCTACCTGGCACGGGGAACGCGACGAGATCTGCCGAGCGTTGACGTGACGAACTGACTTCCGGCTAGTTTTCAGAGCGCCGGAAGCATTTCGGTTTCCCGTTCGGTGCGCGCCAACTCGATATTCGCGTATAGCGCCGACCGCTTCAAACCGGTGTTCCGGCAGAGTGTTTCGATCTTGAACTGCCCGGTTTCATAGGTTTGCAGCAGGTATGCACGCTCTTCCGGGGTGAGCTTGTGCTGACGACCTTTCATTTTGCCGGCTGCAGCAGCCGCAGCCACGGCGTCCCTGGTCCGGCTCCGGATCAGGTCTGACTCGAATTCGGCCATCAGCCCAAGGACACCGATGAACATCTTGCCCATCGGATCGGCAGGGTCGTAGATCTTCCCGTCGATCGACAACGCAACGCCCTTGGCTGCAAGGCGCCCGACCGTCTCGTGGAGATCTTTCGCCGATCGGGAGAGGCGGTCGAGTTTGGTCACGCAGAAGACGTCACCTTCGCGGGCGGCGTTGATCGCATTATCGAGTCCGGGGCGCCGGGTCTGCCTGCCACTGATTCCGTGATCGACATAGACCCGTTCGCGATCGACGCCTTCCTTGGCAAGAAGCTCGACCTGAATCGACGAATCCTGGGCCGCCGTACTCACACGTGCGTAGCCGATCTTCATTCCCGCTCCCGATCTTCGCCGTTCACGACGTCCCGGACACAAACTGTCCGCTAGAAACTATGCCATACCGGACTGATCCAACGGATACCTATATCGGACAAGATCGAGAGAATTTCGCCACGTCAATCTCACACAGAAGCTCGTTTGTGATCGTCCGGTATGACGGATGGTCAAAACGCACACCCAAACCCGCAGGAGGGCGCTCAGCGGATTTGGATGAGGAGGTGATGGTTGAGATTCTCGTTGGGTAGCGTGCGTATGTGACTCTGGAAGAGAAGTTGTGAAAGCGCCACCCCGGCCGGTGGCCGTGACAGTGCTGGTCTTTGCCGGTTTCGGCCTAACGTGTGGACTAATAGGTGCTGCGGTGTTGTGGTGGTACTACTCCCAACCGCTCACGATCTATACGGCCAGTTACCAGCCAAATGACTTCCGATCGATACGGATCGACAAGGTCTCGGTTTACCGATTCATAGTGGGGCTGATCATTGGTGGACCCATTTTCGGGGCCGCAGGCGGAGCACTCGTTTCAGGGGCGGGTTGGAATCTCGCGCGGCGAGAACACGCATGATTCTGTCTAAATGACTCTGTTCAATTCCCGTCTTCCAAATAAGAAGGCACGAGCGCGAAACGGGTTGGTTCAGTCGCGCTCACCCCTTCGGAAATGTGGAGCACATGTTTTCCTGGATAGCGACGTTCGACAATGAGCACAACATGACTGAGGTGTACAAAGGGTCTGCGCCCGACGAAAGTTCCGCCTTCAAAGACATGATTGCCACTGCTCGAGGGGTCTACAGGGAACGGCCAGACGTACGTGCGCGACACTGCAGTTTGGGTATTGCAGCGGATCGGTTTGTCCCCTACAAGCTGTCGACTGCGGCAACTTCAGTGCTCCTCCCAGACGAGGAACTGATCGAACTCATCAACGCTGCGATGGAAACCCAGCGCTACCGCGATGAAAACTACCGCCGCACCATGGAAGAGTCGCGGGCCTCGCGGAAGAAGTCGGTGCCATCCGAGGTGGTACTGCCGACGTCGGTGGGAGAGTCGTGGGCTCGGATAAGTGCCTGGTGTGACGCGTCGACGCCCGGTTGGGACACCGAATTCGCTCCTTCGACCGCAGAATTGTGCGTGCGGTACGCCGCCGCGACCTCGGTGACGTGGCCGGAACAACTCGTCGATTTCTACACAGTCCACAACGGGACCAGAGGGATGATGATCACCCCACTCGGACCGTTCTTATCTCTCGACGAAATGCGAACGTATCGAGAAGCGATGCTTCAGGCATGGTCCGATCAGTCCGATGAGGATGCAGGCGAGGCCGGCACCTTCCAACGGCGATTCGTGAAGGGATTCATTCCGATCGCTGGCAATACAGACTCACTCTTTGTCGTCGATCTTCGACCTGGAGCCACCCACGGATCGGTAGGACTCTACTACGGGGAGGATGGAATCGACTCATCACCGCAGTGGGAAAACCTCGCCACGTTCGTCGGCGACATAGCCTCCGCCCTCGAGAACGGTAGCACTTTCTGGTCCTTCCACCCGGTAGTAGCCGAAGGCTATCTCGACTGGGATCTGGACTAGCAGCAGCAGAAGCACTCGTTTTGCCCGAGTGCGTCCGCAAAGGCCGTACCCGTCGTTATGAGGATTTGTATCCGAGATCGTCCGGCGTGGCCATGGTCAAAACGCACACCCAAACCCGCAGGATCGAACTGAGCGTGTGTCTATTTCGAGGGGCGTCTCCGCTCGGAGGATGACGCACGCGCTGTCACAAATATCAGAGACATGTACGGCCCGATGTACTCTGAACCATGCCGCTATCGTTCCGTCGTGCGTTGAAGATCGTCGCGGTATCGCTAGTAGCCGTCGTCGCGGTGTCCTACCTGTATTTTGCTTCCGCATATCGAAGCGCCAATGTCTTCGCGCCTCCCGAACGCATCACGTCGCTCGGGCGAACATACCTGATCAGCAATTTTCCGCCACGCAGTCATGAAGAGCTTGAGCGGCGCTACTCGCAGGGCCATGGCACGAGCTACACCTTCGAACGGGTGAGCTCCTTTCCGGTTCCTCTAGGCCTGCCCGTATATCAATGGCAGAACGACCAGATCCGAGGCTCGGCAACGTCAAGTGCCTATCTCGAGTGGGGTGACAGCTACATCAGCTATCAGCTCTCTGGTGCGCCGTAATCCAAAAGGGAAATTTGTAAGTTAGTGACCCGCGACAATGACCGCCGGTACCGAGCAGAGAGCGTCTGGCTATTACCGCGCAGGGACGACGGTGAAGGTGAAGCGGTTGGGGATGCGTGGCGTTGGTTTCCGTGAGATACGAAGTGAGCAAGACGGCAGCGTCTGTTGCCAACGACCGTGCCGCGTCTGGTGTACGACCTCGCGCCCTCACCGCCAGGCCCGATACGTCCGGCGCCGACGTGATCGTGAGGTCGGATTCGTAGTCAGAAGAGCTCCCACCACGAGTTTGTGCAAGCAATTCAGCAGTCTTAGTCAGATCGTCTGGTGCAGCTTCGACGTCGATCAGATTGAAACTTACCGAACCGTCGGAGGGCTGGTGGGTGCTGAATTCGACTACCGCTGTCTTTGTGAAAGCAATCGTTTTCGTCCACTACAAAGCCACCACCACAACAACCACAACCACAACCATCGCAGCAGCAAGGTCAGTGCTAAGCGGCTACGGATGGCGAAGATTCTCGTCGGTTAGTTATACAGCTCACTACTAACCTCAATCTTTCACCAGCAGCACCTAGATACGCATCCCGGACATGACCGGTCGACCCGTGTGCAGCCGGGATCCTGCCGGATTCCACTTTCCGGGGGTCGTGTTCTTTCCGTTCGTACCGACAGGATTCGCCAGGCTCTACGTTGGCGCCGGCAACGCCTCCAGCCTGGTCAAATGCTCGGCTGACCTGCCCATTTGGGATCTGCACGATGTGAATGTGTGACCATTCCTTACAGGAATGCGTACCAGTTTTCGGCGACGGGCTTATAACGACGGGATTCGTCCGGGTTCAGGGTGCAGTTCGCCGTGTATATCCACCCGGCATTGTGTACGACGCTCTGCTCGAGGTCGGCGAAAAACACGCAGCCCTCTTTGATATACACGTGAAATTCTAGTTCGTTAATCACGGTTCTTTGGCCGGCATATGGCGTCGGGTTCTGTTGTATTGAGTGTGCGACCGCCTCCATCCCGCCCCGGGCCCGGTCGAAGGCGCCTTCCCTCGGGGTCGGCACCAGCACAAACACCAAAGCCGTCGTCGCCACAACCATCGGGGCAAGTCCAGTTCTCCACGACCACCGCTGCTCACGTTTCCAGTAACCGTAGGACCGGAAGATCCAGAGCGTGCCAACAACGGCCAAACCTAGGAGAGCTGATCCCACCGTCGCCGGTTCGAGGAGGAGAACCGCTGGCCGGGGGTATCTCCACCAGTCGTAGCGCACCCCAGCAAGCACCGCGAGGAACGGGACTGCGGCGAACGCGAACCCAAGTCCAGGTGTACCGGGTCTGAGACTCTCGTTGCCACGATGACCGCTCACCCTTGTCTCCTTTGTCGTCCCAGACCGGAATTTGTCGTCCCAGACCAGAACGATTCCGTCCTGCTCAAGCTCTCACTGAGGGCAACGAGATCGTCCCCCAGCAATATTGGTCCGATTTCGGCTGCGGTCATGATTCGTCGGTTGTCAGAGTAGTCGCCGGCATTCGGTAATGATTTTCCCGAAGTACTGTCGTCAGATCGCAGTCCGACAGCCCAATCGGTGATGTGTTGTACTGATCTTCAGCTACGAGCTGGAGCATCGTGTGAGAGGCCCGCAAATCGTCCGTTTGCCTATGGTCAAAACGCACACCCAAACCCGCAGAAACGAACTGAGCCCGTGCTGGCTGATGGGGTTGAAGTTTGTCATCCCTCGGTGCCTCAACCGAGGGATGAAGTTTCGTGAGCCGGTAGCGTTTGTGATCTAGCCTCGTTTTCGGTCGCATCGTCGTGGGGCATATCGAGGGGGTGTCGAACGCGTGGATTCAGCACGGGGTCGAAGGACGAAACTCGCTGCGGCGGGGCTGATTATCGCTGTAGCGGCTGCTGGTGCTATCGGAGTATCGAAGTTCATCACGGCCAACTCACCCTCTGTGGTCGTCGAGGAGAACAGCAGTTCAGGGCAACGTGAACAACGCAATCCGGCATGTGAACCCCTCCTCTCGGACTCCGAAGCAGCTACATCGCCCGACACTGCCAACACATCGACACGATTGACGAACATAGTGCAGACCGCTGCGGATCTCCTGCGAGTTAATGGAGCGGCTTGGGGTCCCCAAGTCGCCGTCGGCAGTGAGCTGTCTATTGAGGAAGCGTTCGAGCATGCCGGTTCGGTTCCGGGAGATGCGATGGTCGCAGAAATGGAATGGTTACGTCAGGCGCAACGAGACGGACTCTACGATGGCCCCGATCAGTCGCTCGATTCACTTGTGCGCCATATCGATTCGACCACGATCTCGGATCTCGACCTCGTTGATCATCTGGGACCGAATTGGCAGGCGGTAATCGATGTCATCGGAACTGTCGCGGCGAATGGGTTTGACGAATACGTGAGCATGGTGCGCGCATCACCTGCGATGAGAGCAGCCGATGCGCTCGACATTCGGTCTGCGTTGCGGGGGAAGGCGGTAGCCCTCGGATTCGAGGCGGAATGGGACGGCGCGCAGGAGGTAGTCGCTTTTTACTTTCAGCAATGCACTTTGGCCGCGTTGGCGCAGCGAGAGGTGAACTCCTCTGTCGAGGAGTACGTACGTGATTGGGATCTGGCGGAGGCTGTGGCGCGTGACGCGGTAGCCGCTGCCTTCGCCGCAGATTTTTCGAGCGACGAGAGCGGTGAACAGGTCGAGATATTGGCACGAGGTCTTCAGATCGTTCAGGTCCCGAGCGAATTCGATCCTGATTATTTACTGACCAGATCGGTGGATCCGTATGAAAACCTGCACCCAGAGGAAGCCGAGCTTCTCAAATTAGAGGATCCATTGATCGAGGGTGAGTGAGCCCTGGCCCCCGCCGCCCTGAAGGGGTGGTGCGACGAGCCTGAAGGCAGCTGTCGGCGTAGCGCAGCGGTCCGTGGACTCCGCGTCGGAACGCCGCTCTTCCCGTCGAGGCTTGAACTGTCCGTTTGTCGACGGTCAAAACGCACACCCAAACCTGTAGGAAGCCGCTCAGCGCGTTTCGGTCGGTTCTCGCCCATCGGCGGATTATCTGACTTCGTGTGCATTCCCGACCTGGCAAACTCACTGAAATGAGAATCTCGGTGGGTGCCACGACGGCCTGGACGGTCCTGATGTTGGCAGGGACCCTGGTGGCCTGTTCGTCAGACGAAAACAAAGTCGAATCGTCTGACAGTCGGTACATCCAGTCGGGTTCGGTGCAAACCCCTGATGGACAGCTGATGATCGCCGGGCCGATCTCGTCATGGGTCGAGGGACCTACGGGGATGCCACAACTTCCGTATGCAATCTTTTCTGCCGATGACGCGCGTATCGGTGCATCTGCTGATGACGGCGTTGTCATCATCCATACTGGAAATCAGTACGGACCCCGCGTGGAGGTCACCGTCAGTTCGGTGCAATCGCAACCGGTCGACGAAGAGGGTTGGGAAGAATCGTTCGATCTCGAGTTTTCGACGGTCGACGGTCAGATGTACTTGTATGACATGGAATCGTTCTCGTATGCAAGTGGTTTCGAGCGGCCGATCACCTTCGACGGGCCGGGTGAGTACGGTATGCGGGTTTCTACCAGAGGGCGGCTAGCGAATCGAAACGAAGCGAGTTCAGCGCTTCCAGAAAATTATTTGCTTCAAGTGTGGAAGTCGGCGGAGCCTGAGTAGGCGATTTCCACACTGAGTCGGTACAGATCTCGTCCTGTTTAGCGATGGTCAAAACGCACACCCAAACCCGCAGAAACGAACTGAGAACGTATCGGTCGTCGAGGTCGACGAATCCGGACTGGGTAGTCAATCAGTGTGCAGAATTCGCGGATGTTACTGATCAGGTTGGCTGGTTTGGCGCTGCAGGGCCATCACGCCTGCAGCGAAGAGACATCCCGCACTGATCATTCCCACCATGGAGTAGAGGTCTCGATACATGAGGACGATCAAGAAATAGCGAAATTGTGCAAATCCGCTGAGAATGAATAGGGTCCCGGCCGCCATCACATACCGCTCAGATCGGTCCCGGAGTTGGCCAACCACGATGGAAGCGATCACGACCATCGCGAGCGGCAGGCAATACCATCGGGCCGCGAAATCGAGCGGTGCTTCGTGGGCTCCCCGAGACGGTATTGCTGCGATGATTCCTGTCAGAAGCCCGATCGCACCGAAGATGGCCGGTCGCACATCCCGTCCCTTCGTTGCGGTAGGGCTGAGAGGTTTACTCATTCGCACCCTTGAGGGTGAGCGATGTCCTCATGTGTGGCCGCGGGTAGTAGGCGGACGCTGCGCCGAAGGAAATGGCTGAGATCGTCAACGCAGGCCAGGTGATACTCCACCCATCGGCCCCTGCGACGGAGAGCGCAGCAGTGACGATCATCGCAACCACCACAGCCGTCGCCGTTGCAAATGCGAGCCGCCACGTCATCGGCGCCGCGGCGCGGACGTTTCGCTCGCCGACCGCGAGGACGCCCTTCCCCGTCAGGATTGCTGCCATTCCCAACAGCGCGTCGGCAGGAAGCGAGCACAACGACCCGAGGCAGATCGCGGTGAGAACACTGCTGAACTCGCTGGAATCTGCGAAGAGAAGCGCGAAGTAACCTCCGAATACGGCTCCCACGATCAGCGGCCACGCCATCGCTCGACTCTGCCAGGAAACATCCGAACGAGTCATACCGCGACAATACCGATCAGGTGGCAACACCACTTCGAATAACCGGACAGTCATCCCTCGTGCCAAATAATTCGGTGAAAAACCTGCCAAATAATTCAGGGAGTCACACGACCGAGCCTCCCGATGTGAGTCCGGCAGTGTCCGAGAAACGAACGAATGAGAGACGTCCCGAAGTAGCGTATAACTATACGAACATCGGAGCCACACTTGTCCGCGATGCAATCGGCAGCCCTGAATTCGAACCAGTCGGCGGTCTTTGCGGTGTACGACCTGCTTCGCTGGTACCGTCAATGTCATGACTCTGCAGAAAGGCGCGTGAGCGTCCACCTCGGGCGCAGGTTCCTGCGCCCTCGATATGTCTTCTTCACCGCGGCTCACCTGTGGGTGGTCGACGAGCGTCAACCCGTTGCGGCACTGATTGATCCGCATACAGAATCGTTGGCGGGGTTGGTGGCGTGGACTGATCTTCCTCCCGCACCACCGGGCTCCGGACCAGTACAGATCGCGGCCGACGAGTCCGGTTTATGGATACAGAATCACCGCGACGGTCCCTTGGTTCACATCGGTACCGACGGCATCGACCGTTCCGAATACACCGAAGGGCACCATCTGATCGGCGCGGGACGCTTCGGCGCCTGGTGTAGGACGACTACACGCAGGAACAACGACATCGCACCCTCCTCGGACATTCCGCCACGGACGCTGCGGCGGAAGCTGGCACTGCTGGTGACGAAGCCGGGTGGTGGGATGCGTCGTGTCGAAGTGGATGCCACGGCGATCGTGTCGGCCGAACTCGACGAATGCTCGCTGTATCTCGGTGTCGAACACGATCCGTGGGAACGGGTGCCGCGTGTGGGCGGCGCCGGAGGGAAGCGGGCCGGGTTCGAGTTACGTTACAGCTCATCGGTATTGCAGATACCTCTGCACGATCCGCCACCGCAGCGGATCGACCGCGACACCTACCCGCACGCGGAAAATCGGAAGGTCGGGTACACGAGCGAGTACGCCGATGTGTCGTACAACGAAAATCACCGTCGCCAGCGGGCGTTCGATGGCGACGTGCGCTGGTACTGGGGTAAAGACCCCAGTACGCGAGGTGCCACGATCGTACGGTCCTTGCGGGGTGAGGATCCGTCGCCGGTGACGACCTTGATGCTGCCTGGGATCGATGTCGCACACGGGGTAGCAGGGGGCGGGAGGCTGTGGTTGGTTGCGAGGACCGCTACCCGTCCTGCCGTCGGTCGGTCGGTACTCTCCACCGGGTTCGATGGCGGGATCCATTCGCTGATCACCGGTGGCATCGACATCACCGATCGGTGCTGGCCTGTCGGTCCCGAGCCACTCGACCATCACGGGTACGTGCAGTACTGCCTGCGCGGTCTTGACCGAATGCAGTTTTCGGACAAAGTCGATCAGGTGAGCGCCACGTACGTCGGACAGTGGCCGAGCGGCCGGATCCATGTTCGATTCCGGCATCGTGACTACCCGGGACTGGTGTTGACAGCTCGTCTCAATCTGTACGACGAGCAAGGCAACCGACTCGACAATCTCCTGTCCTACGCCTCGGCAGAGTTGGGGGAACAAGCCGACACCCGCGCATACCCGCCGGTCTCCGAAGCCATCGCGAGAGTCCTGCATGTCTGAGCTGAGCAGCGGAGGCGATCGAGCCGGAAAGCTCACCGAAATGACCGGTGGGAGACGCGTTGACCTGGGACGAAGACGCCCGACACCCGAATGTGTAGTGGAGGCAGTGATGACCGAATGGGTCCAGATGTTGGTGACCATGGCAGATGGCCCGCGGCAACCGGTCCACGGGGTCGTGGTCCCGTACCGCAATTCCGACGAACCTTTTCACTACTACTACGGAAGCTACGGGGAAGAACCTGTGTTTCTTCCCGTTCGTCTCCCTGGCGTGCATCTGTATCGGTGGGGACGCCGGTCGAGGATCGAATCGCTCGACGGACAGGTGATGTTCGTCAGCGACGGCACCACCGCCTGGGACTTCACCGCCGACCCAGACCATCCGCGCTGCACCGAACTCCGTCAGGTGCACTCACCCGGCGCGGGTCGATACCTTGCGATCACCCCGCAGGTTGAGCATTGGGTCGGCAACCATCATTCACGCCCGACAGGGCCGGTGACAGACGTCGAGTTCCTCGGCCGTCGATGCTGGTCGGTGGATCTCGCCCCACGCGAAAGCCGGAATCTGCCGAAGCCGTCGCTGCGGCTTGTTGTCGACGCCGAAACCGGTGCGGTACTTGCCCAACACTCCGGCAATGGTGTCGACGGCGCCTCATACTCCGACCTCACCGTGGGGGAGCGCCTCGACCCCTCCCTGTTCACCTGGGACGGTCCGGTCATCACCGACGCCGAATCCAGGACCCTCGCCGGCTGCGGCGGACCGCCAACTACACCGCGGCACGAATCGATACGCTGGTTCCGCGATGAGATCACGGCCGAACCCATCGGGGTGCCCCTGCTGACGGACCTGACTCCACGCTTCGTTCACTCGATCGAACCCGAATCCGGCGCATTCGCAGCCGAACTCGGTGATAATGCGGGTTGGATCACCCGGCGGCCGCGATCGAACCAGCCGTGGAAAACCAAGACTTACGGATATCAGATCGGCTGGTCTACAGAATATTTCGACTGGGCCTGTCAGATTCACCGCGGAACACTCGACGCTGCCGGGATCGAGTCCCTACAGCAGCAACTACACCCCGGACAGCCGGTTGTCGGCACGCCTGAACTTGTCTTCGCCGGTACCGACGGATACTGAGATCAGAGGTGTCCGGGGGCCGTTGATGCTTGCGAAGTTGATAGAAGCACTCGACCGGTGACAGGGGAGCGACTCTACCGACTCTCAGAAAGGCAGCCACATGACTGAAACAGCCGCTCCCACACGCTTTGTCGCGATACCCCGCACCGAAGAACACGACGGATGCGAGGACGAGTGCTTCACCCACTACGTCCAGGACAACGGAGGCCGCTACTGCCTGCGAGGACCGATGGTCCAGTCGGACGCGGAATGGCTCGCAAACAAGATGAACACACAGTTGGACTAGCCAACCAACAAGGCCCGCACCGGATTCGGTGCGGGCCTCACTGCTGCGCTCCTATGCCGGCGCAGGACGCTCCGGCATCGTCATCATGATCAGTTCCGCGCCGTCCTTGTACCGGTAAGCCCACCGACCATCCGAAGTCAGCACCGTGCCGGCCTGGCCCTCGTCCGGGGCCGGGCTCCACTCGCGAGCGAAGCAGCAAGATCTAGAAGCTCATTACCAATCGATATCGGTACCAAGGTCCACCGAGATTCTCAACGGTGAGATCGCCCTCGCGGCCGGCAGGGATATGGCTGGGAGAATAGACCCAACCCGACTCATCGGTGAAACCTCGCCTTGCGTCGGTGAAATACACTTCGCCCGTAGGCATCTCGTATACGCGATCTACTTCGAAGCGGCCGATACGCTGCATGTCGAGCGTTTCGGAGTCCGGGGTTGCGAGTAGTTGCTGGGCGATGTTCTCGAATTGCGGACGATCGTTGTCGAACTGTGGGGCGCTGGCAAGTGCCACGATCACCCCAAGTGCCGTCGTCAGCGGCCAAGCGAGCATCCACCATGCCCCACGGCGATACCGTCGTAGGACGACGATCGTGGAGATGACCCAGATACACCCGGTCGCCAGAAGAAGCAGTCCCGCCGCCGCAGTCGTGAAGTACCAGTCGCTTCCCCGCGGCCACCAATGACCCCGCGCCAGCACCAGCAGGACTAATGCTGTGAGAGTCACAGCCAGGACAACGATCCATGAAAAAGCCCGTAACTTGCACGTACCCGCTGTTCTGGCCGCTTCGTCCATAGCGCCAACCTACTGCTTGCCAGCAATGACTCCGAACCCCTGAGACATCGGGGTTGCGTGGATGACAGCGGTCGGATCCTTCTAATCAGGGGTATTCCGGTCTAAGCGGACGGCTACCGTGGGTGAATTTCATCGAGGAGAGGGGCTCACGAGGCGGAAAGCGCGGGACCTACCGCGCGTGAGGGTCAATGGCACCGGTGCACCCGCTGGGGCAGTCCACAAACCCTTCTCTGGTAGCGACGGGTGTCGGGTGCGGTTCGGCATAGAATTCGAGCACCGTGATCGTGAGGGGTTGGCCGCATCGGGTGCAGTTGCGGCCGGGTTCGGTCACGACGACAGGGACGGTGCTCATGGTTTTCAGGGTAGGAGATTGTGTGAACATCGCATCCCGGTTCCGCGCACCCGTCGCCGGCGTGGGACGAACTCGGCCGGTCGGGTTCGACTCGCGGCAACACAGCCCCGCTACGTGCTGATTGTCGCCGCGGCCGATAGTCGTCTCTCCTGTTGAACAATGGGCAGGTGGGGCGCAGTATTTACAGATGAAGACCGAAGAGGAAGAACGACTCATCGCTCATGCGGTGAGTAGGTTGTCTGCGAAGTATCCCTCGATCTCGGCAGATGTCGTGGCGGACGCTGTGGCGTCTGCTCATGGTCATTTCGACGGACATCGGGTGCGTGACTTCGTTCCTCTGCTCGTCGAGCGCATGGCAGGGGAAAAGCTCGCCTCACTGGTCCCGTCGTAGCGAAGGTGTCAGCCGCAGAAGAGTCCGATATCGCGCAGGCGAGAGTGTTTCTCGCCCTGCTCAATTCGGAGATCGACGAACTGTCCGAGCGTACCGAATCCGCACTGAGACTGGTGCGGGGAAAGCGTCCGGTCGGATCGGCTCAGGCATCGGCAGCGCGCACCGACGCGGCGGCCCTGCGTAAGGACCTTCACCGAGTTCATCGTCTGGTCGAGCAATTGATCCTTCGCTTTCCTGCCGCCAACTGTCCGGCCGATCATTCCTCTGCAGCCGATGGACTTCCGTTGCAACATTGATCAGGCTCCGCCCGCGGTCGAGCGGCTATCCTGAGTCGCCCACCACTTCGCGGGCAGGAATCTACGGAGACGGTGAGCTGCGGCGATGGATCGGCAACCAGCATCAATTACGGCCGCTGCTGTGGTCGACTGCGCCGTCTACGTCGACGGGATGCGACTCCCCGGCACTCACACGCCAGAAAGCGCGTTGGGTAAGGTACGGCGTCGGGGTTCGGGGTTCGTGTGGCTCGGGCTGTTCGACCCCACCTTCGAGCAGATGGCGGCCGTCGCACAGGTATACGGCCTGCACGAATTGGTCGCCGAGGACTCGGTGCACGCGCATCAACGCCCCAAACTCGAACAGTACGACGAGGTGACCGTGTTGGTGATGCGCACGGCCCACTACCTTTCACCGACCTCGATCGGCACCGCCGACGACATCGTCGAAACCGGTGAGATTCTCGCTGTTGTCGGGTCGGATTTCATCGTCACCGTCCGGCACGGTGCTCACACCGCGTTGGCGGGCGTGCGCGCCGAACTCGAAGGATCGCCGGAACACATGCGAATGGGACCGTGGGCTGTCCTACACGCGGTGATCGACCGGATCGTCGACGGATACCTCGTCGTCGTCGGGTCCGTCGACATCGACATCGACACCCTGGAAGTGGAACTGCTCAGCCCCGATCGTCACACCCCTATCGAGCAGATCTATCTCGTCAAACGCGAAGTGCTCGAATTGCGGCGTTCGGTCAACCCGCTCGCGGCGGCGCTGTCCACGCTCGCTGCCGCCACTGCGTTGCCGGAGCCGATTCCGAAGGACGTACACAGGCATCTGCGCGACGTCGCCGAACACCACGCCGCGGTGGCGGAACGGATCGTCGAATTCGACGATGTCATCAGCTCTCTCGTCGCCGCGACCCTCGCCCGGGTCAATCTCCAACAGAACACCGATCTGCGCAAGATCACCGCCTGGGCGTCGTTGGCGGCGTTCGTGACTGCGTTCGCCGGGATCTACGGCATGAACTTTCAGGACATGCCGGAACTGCGATGGCGATACGGGTACCTGCTGTGGTGGATCATCGCGGTGACCGGCGCGGTGTCGTTGTTCACCCTGTTCCGCCGCAAACGCTGGCTGTAAAGGCCATCGTCTGAAGGTCTTGGCTGGCTGCGGCCGGAACTCCTGGAACCGAACGGGTGTGAACGACCGAACCACCCTGCCTCCGCGCGGCCACGCTGTTGCCGGGTGGATCAGGTCGAAACCATTGTTAGGCAAATTGATTCCGTTACTCTCAACCGTCGGTGAATGGTGGGGTGGGCAAAGGATCGACGATCGGGGATCGAAGAAGGAGGAGGCAGGTGTTCGATAGCGCCGGCAGAGATACTCGACGAGTGCATCCGCCAGCCCTAGGTACCGCGCTCGCTGCCGCGCCCTTTCTCGCGATACTTGCAGGAGTGCGCTACGACTGCTTCACCCACTACGTCCAAGACAACGGCGGCCGCTACTGCCTACGCGGACCGATGGTCCAGTCGGACGCGGAATGGCTCGCAAACAAGATGAACACGCAGTTGGGCTAACCAACAGGCAAGGCCCGCACCGACGGACTGCGCGCTTACGTCACCAACAGCGGTAACGCCACAGTCTCGGTGATCACCATCGAAATAGCTCCCACGCTGACAGGCGCCCCGTCCGCCGGCGTCGTCGGCCAGCCCTACACTCACGCCTTCACTGTCACCGGACAACCGGCCCCCACCGTGACCGCAGGCGGTGCATTGCCCGCCGGTCTGACACTCACCGAAACCGGGGTGCTGTCCGGAACACCCACTGAGACCGGGTCTTTCGCAGTCACTTTCACCGCCTCCAACGGCATCGGTACTCCTGCCACCCTCGACGCAACCATCACCATCACCGCAGCTCCTGAACCCCCTGCGACAGGTTCACTCGGGTCGCTCGGAAATTTCGGCTCCTGATCAGCTAAGTCCCACCTGAAACAGATAGTGGCCGCGCACCCCATTTTCCGGGGTGAGCGGCCACCTTTTCGTATTCGGCCGGGTAGATCAGTGGCGGGACGCAATGTCGTCGCTGATCCACTCCTCCAAGCCGCCGGGGTCATCGACTACTTCCGGAGCCTTGAACGAGCACTTCACATCAGTGCAACGTTTGTATCCGGCTCGCTCCGCAAGGCCACGTAACGTCAGCCAAAGCCACTGCACATGGAATGCCGAGAGTTCCGATCCCGGTTCGTCGAGGGTGTAGGCGCTTTGGTGCGAAACCATCAGCGCGGTCAACTCCTCGACCGCGACAGGATGGCGGTACCAGCACGGCGGAATCACCGCATCCGATCCGGTCACCGAGTAGCGCCGGCGGAACCAGCTCACCCATGCGAAGCGTTCGGCCCACAACTCCGCAGCCTGTTCTCCATCGAGGTCTTTCCACCGGTACACCCGCGTAGGTAGGTGGTCTTCGAGCCCTTCACCGTCGAATTCGCTGAACTCGTCGTTCATTGCTCGCGCTCCCCATCCGTAGCTTTCGCAGGAACCTTTTCCGATGCCGACGCAAAACTCTGGGCCTGCGCCGGAACACCTCCTGACAGAGCAAGATGAAGTGTATTCCTTACTCGCGCTGCAGAATCGGTCCGACCGCCACGTGGCAAGCGATGGTGATCAACGGATAGGGTTCTTACGTGGTGGATCAACGGCGACAGAGTTTGAGACGCAGGTACCTGAGCCTCGGCCTCGGCGAACTGGCTGCCGCGGCCGTATTTGCCGCTGTGGCGGTCGGTGTCGTGATGCCCCGGCTCGAAGGTTCGCAAGACTCCGCGGCGTTGTGGTCGGCGCTGGCCCCACTGCTTGTGATCCTCGTGCAAGCAGGTGTTTATTGGCTGCTTGCGCGGGGCTGGGTCGAGTTGGAGTCGATACCGGCCCGCCTCGCAGCGCTTTACCGCGTGTTTCGGGTTCTCGATGTTCTCTTGTTGGCGATAGCTCTTCTCGGCGTTGTCATCTGGTTACCAGATCACTCCGGCGCGGCGGTGGGCGTCGTGGCGGTGTGGGCTTTCGGCGTCGTCGAGTACGTCAATTACTTCGTGGCTCGTCTCGCCTATCCGCTGCGGCGGTGGCCTTTCGAGGTCGGCAAGTGGCGGAGACCCCAACTTGTGCGCGACCTGAACTCGGCACGCTGACACCGGCAACCAAGTTGTCTTTGCTGTAACGGCAATATTTGATGCGGGATCGGAGTGAGTTCGGAAGGATCGGTTCTGCCCATCCAGGAATGAAGCCTCTTCATCGTTCTTCGCCGAGGAAGGAGAACCACCATGGCAATGTCGCGTCGCAGCCGCCGAGATGCCCCACCACCCCGGGCCGGCAATAGCGAGGCAGCCACACTACGAGCGTTTCTCGACTACCTCCGTGATTCGATTGCCGCCAAAGTCGACTGTGCTCCGGAACCTCAGGTGCGCAACACAATTGTTCCGTCGGGAACAACCTTGCTCGGGCTGGTCAATCATCTGACCTTTGTCGAACGATCGATGTTCCTTGCAGAAAACGTGACGGATTGGAAAGCGACGTTTCAACCGTCATCGGAAGACAGCGTGGACGGTGTCGTCAGTCGCTATCGCGAGACGGTCGAGCGCGCCAACGCAGTTCTCGACGGATGCACAGATCTTGCCGCGCCCATCCCGCGACCGGGGGCGAAACGACCCGCTCCCAGTGTCCGCTGGGCGCTCGTGCACATGATCGAAGAGACCGGACGCCATGCCGGGCACGCTGACATCCTCCGCGAATTGATCGACGGTTCGACCGGACGCTGACGCTGCAACGTGTTCGCCGATGCTTCCGCGCTTTCATCGAGGCGAATGTCCACGGCTGATCTCTGGGCCCACGAGTACAGCGTCGACAGTTCCGTCGGGAGTCGTTACTTCCCAGGGTAGTTCGGTGGCGGTCGAGGGAATGAGCCCGTCGATCCATTTGGCCACGACACCGACGACCACTTTCTCGAGTTCCCCACGTGACCACTTTCGCGGTCGATGCGGAACCGGCGGTTCCCAGCCCTCCTCGCCCCAGATCACGCCGAATAGCTCTCTCTCGTCACCGATCTGCTGATTCAGACTGAATGCGTCGGGACCCTCGTATCGTGCCCAGACGCCGAATGTTCCCTCGCCGTCTTGGTCGAGCGAGACGTCGATGACGATCCCTTCGGTGCGCGGGGTTGCCGCGTTGTGGATCGCAGCCAGTCGATCGCTCACTACCCCCGACGCGGTATCGAGGACAGATCTCAATTCGTCACGGTATTCGGTAGGTTCCACGGGCTCAGCATATCGAAGGTATCACCCTGCAGGTCTTGCATCGATGAAGCTGGTTTCCTGAATTCGTCTGTAGCGGAGAAGTTTCTACTCTGAGCGTCAGAGATGTCGTGCGACGAACTTTGCCAGCTTTTCGAGTGCCGTGTCGGTGGGCTCTCTCGGCCGAAGTGGCAAGTCCCGCCCCCGTCCGGAGACGGGAGCGGGACTCGGGTATCAGCGAACTCGGCAGCGCGTCAGACAGCTTCTTTTGTCGCCTGCGCTGCGAGGGTGAGTGCGATGTCGACGATCATGTCTTCCTGGCCACCCACCAGACGGCGGCGGCCGGCTTCGAGAAGCAGTGTGCGAACGTCGATTCCGTAGCGCTCCGAAGCGGCCTCGGCGTGGCGCAGGAAGCTCGAGTACACGCCTGCATAGCCGAGCGTGAGGGTCTCTCGATCGACGCGAACCGGCCGATCCTGCAGCGGACGGACGATGTCGTCGGCGGCGTCCTGCAAGGCGAACAGGTCGCAGCCGTGCTCCCACTCCTCGATGTTCGCGACGGCAATGAAGGCTTCGAGGGGGCAGTTGCCGGCGCCGGCACCGTGACCGGCAAGCGAAGCATCGACGCGGGTGACGCCGTTCTGCACTGCGACAACGGAGTTGGCAACCGAGAGCGAGAGGTTCTCATGGGCGTGGATACCGATTTCGGTGCCGTCGTCGAGGATGTCGCGGTATGCGCGAACACGATCCGCGACGTCGTTCATCACCAGACGTCCACCCGAGTCGGTGACGTAGACGCAGTGCGCGCCGTACGACTCCATCAGCTTGGCCTGCTTCGCCAGTTCTTCGGCCGGCGCCATGTGGCTCATCATCAGGAAGCCCGAGACGTCCATGCCGATCTCGCGGGCGGTTTCGATGTGCTGCGCGGAGACGTCGGCCTCGGTGCAGTGCGTGGCAACGCGAACCGAGCGAACACCGAGGTCGTAAGCGTGCTTGAGTTCACTGATCGTGCCGACACCCGGAAGCAGCAGCGTGGTGAGACGAGCGTGCTCGAGTACCTCGGCCGCTGCTTCGATCCATTCCCAGTCGGTGTTCGAGCCGGGGCCGTAGTTGAGCGAGCCGCCGGCGAGGCCGTCACCGTGTGCAACTTCGATCGCGTCGACGCCGGCAGCATCGAGAGCTGTGACGATCCGCTTGACGTCGGTGGGCGAAATACGGTGGCGGACAGCGTGCATGCCGTCGCGAAGGGTGACGTCCTGGACGAAGATCTTGCGGTTGCTCACTTGGTTGCTTCCTTCTGCTGGGCGATGCGCTCCGCGATCTGCATTCCGGCGGACGTCATGATGTCGAGATTGCCGGCGTACGCAGGCAGGTAGTGTGCAGCACCCTCGACCTCGAGGAACACCGACACCTGATGGGTGGGGCGATTGCCGTCGACGAGCAACGTCTCGACGGGCTGGTCGGCCGGGATCTCGGTGATCTGGACTTCCTGCTTGAGGCGGTACCCCGGAACATAGGCGGAGACGTCGCCGACCATCTTCTCGATGGACTGACGGATCTCCTCGTGAACAGCCGGGTCCGGGGCGTCGACGAGGCAGAACACCGTGTCTCGCATGATGAGCGGCGGCTCGGCGGGGTTGAGGATGATGATGGCCTTGCCGCGGCGGGCGCCGCCGACTGCCACGATCGCCTCGGATGTGGTCTCGGTGAACTCGTCGATGTTGGCGCGCGTTCCGGGACCGGCGGACTTCGAGGCGATGGACGCGACGATCTCCGCATACGCCACCGGGACGACCCGAGAAACAGCCGCAACCATCGGGATCGTGGCCTGGCCACCACACGTCACCATGTTGACGTTGGGTGCGTCCAGGTGCTCGTCTGCGTTGACGGCCGGCACGACGTACGGGCCGATGGCGGCAGGCGTCAGGTCGATCATGCGCTTGCCGAGGGGAGCCAGCCGCGCGTTGTTGGCGACGTGAGCCTTTGCCGAGGTGGCGTCGAAGACGATCTCGATCTCGTCGAAGTTCGGCAGACCGATCAAACCCTCGACACCTTCAGCCGTGATCGGCACGTTCAGACGCGCTGCGCGGGCGAGGCCGTCCGACGCCGGGTCGATGCCGACCATCGCGCCCATCTCCAGGTAGTCGGAGTTGCGCAGCACCTTGATCATCAGATCCGTGCCGATGTTGCCCGATCCGATGATCGCGACCTTGACCTTGCTCATGCGTTGTCCTCTTCGCTGGAAAAACTGGTGGTGACGGAACCGAACCCGGAGACGGTCACGGTGACTTCGTTGCCTGCGGTGACCGGTGCCATGGGGCCGAGTGCGCCGGACAGGATCACCTGGCCTGCAGTCAGCGGCTGCCCCAACTCGCGCGCCGTGCGGGCGAGCCAGACGACTGCTTCGATCGGATCGCCCAGGCAAGCGGTTCCGACGCCGGTGGACACCTCGGTGCCGTCGACGGACATCGACATGACGACGCCGGCGGGTTCCACCTCGTCGAGGGTGCGACGTTCGGTTCCCAGGACGTACACGCCCGAGGACGCATTGTCGGCGACGGTGTCACCGAATTTGATGTCCCACGACGCGATGCGGCTGTCGCAGATCTCGATCGCTGCGACGGCGTAGTCGATCGCGCCGCGCACCTGCGCACTGTCCAGCGGTCCGTCCACGAGGTCGGCACCGAGTACGAAGGCCACTTCCGCTTCGACCTTGGGCTGGATCAAACGACTCATGGGGATGGTGCCGCCGGCAGGGAACTCCATGTCGGCGTACAGAACGCCGAGGTCGGGCTGGTCGACGCCCAGCTGTTGCTGGACTGCCACCGAGGTCAGGCCGATCTTGCGGCCTACGACGACGGCACCCGCCTGCCGACGGATTTCATCGACGCGGCGCTGGACAGCGTAGGCAGCGACGAGATCGTCGGCGCCGATCAGATCGCGCACCGGTGCGCAGGGAGTACCGCTCGCGATGGCGGCTGCGAGGCGGTCAGCAGCAGCTGAGATGTCCGTCTCGCTCGCTGTACTGGTATTCGTGGGCTGGCTCATGGCCATTACTTTCGCCGTGGCGCCGAGATTGCGCCAGGGAACTGTCTCACTCAGCGATACGCTGGGCAGGTGACTGGCGGCGCAAACCTCGACACCGTGCTCGGCAAGGCGGTGACGATCCTGCGTGCCTTCCGGGCTGACGACCACGTGTTGCCTCTCGCCACCCTGGTCCAACGGACCGGGCTGCACAAGGCAACGGTGCACCGCCTGGCCAACGAACTGGTCGCGAACCGGTTACTCGACCGAACCGACGGTGGCTACCGGCTCAGCGGCGGCCTCTTCGAACTCGGCATGCTCGCCTCCCTCGAACGCAGCCTCCTGGAAATGGCGATGCCTTTCCTCCAAGACTTGTACGAGCGGACCCACGAGACAGTTCACCTGGGAGTTCGCGACGGCCACGACGTCGTATACGTCGCGAAGATAGGCGGACACCGGCAAGCCAACTCGCCGTCCCGGACCGGTGGCCGGATACCGCTGTATTGCACCGCAATCGGCAAGGCACTCCTGGCATTCTCCGACAACGAGTTTCGTCGCGAGGTGCTGTCGGAACCGATGACGCGCCGAACCCCGCACACAATTGTTGCGCCCGGCATTCTCAATACCCAACTGAACCGAGTGGTCGAGACCGGTATTGCGTTCGAGCGCGAGGAATCAGCGCCGGGTCTCGCGTGCGTTGCGGCGCCGGTATTCGGGACCAACGACAAACCCGTCGCCGCCATCAGTGTCACCGGTCCCACCAGCCGCTTCGTTCCCGAGAGCCAAGTGCCTTACGTTCGCGCCGCTGCCGAAGGCCTACACAGCACCATCGCTCGCCGCGAACGACTGCGGTGATCCGGCCGTCCCGGCCTGGACGAGCCCGGTCAATGCCTGCGGCAAAGGCCCCTCGTGTAAGACGCCGAGACGTTGGGTTGCGCGGGTGAGGGCGACATAGAGTTCCGACGCGCCGCGTTGGCCGTCGGCGATGATTCGCTCCGGTTCCACGACGAGCACGGCATCGAACTCCAGACCCTTCGTTTCCGAAACAGGCACAGCGCCCGGCACGTCCGCAGGTCCGATGACGATGCTCGTACCCTCGCGCCCGGCCTCGTCCTGATTGAATTCGTCGATGGCGGAGGCTAGTTCGTCGGAGGATATTTGTCTGGACCACGGCGCGATCCCGCAGGCGCGGACGGACTCGGGTGGCTGCACGTCCGGCGCGAACTCGGAGAGCAGAGCGGCGGCGACGCTCATGATCTCGGCGGGGGTGCGGTAGTTCACCGACAGGGATCGATAGATCCAGCGGCCGGGGACGTACGGCTCCATCATCGTCGCCCACGAGCGGGCACCTGCGGGTGAACGGCGTTGCGCGAGATCACCTACCACCGTGAAAGATCGGTCTGGGCAGCGGCGCATCAGGACTCGCCAGTCCATCTCGGACAGCTCTTGGGCCTCGTCGACCACGATATGCCGGTACGTCCAGTCTCGGTCAGCAGCAGCGCGTTCGGCGAGTTCCCGGGTATCGCGTTCGACGAAACGATCCGCCAGGTCCTCGGCGTACAGCATGTCCTGGGCGAGAAGGTGGTCCTCGTCGTCCATCAGATCCTCGCGGCTGATCATCATGTCCAGCACGCCCGCTGCATACGCGGCCTCGTCGCGGCGTTCACGTTCGGCACTCTGGTCGACGGGCTTGTCCCGGCCGAGCATGTCCACCAACTCGTCGAGTAACGGAACGTCCGAGACAGTCCAGGCGTCACCGTCCTGGCGAAGCAGCTTCTCGTCCGCGCCTGCCGCGCGTAGTCGCGCGGGAGAAGTAAACAGCTGTGTCAGTAGCTCTTTCGGAGTCAGGATCGGCCAGAGCGTGTCGAGCGCCGCGGTAAATGCGCTGTTTTCCACCAGCTCTGCGGTCAGGTCCGTCCGCACTTGCTCCCAGGCTTCACGGTCACTGCGTGTCAACCACCCCTTGCCGATCCGCGCTATCGCCCGTTCGGTCAGCGCCCAGGTGAGGATTTCGGTGAACACAGTGCGTGCGTCGTTGTGGGGGAGTCCGCTCGAACGGGCTTCTTCTCGGGCCCACTCCGCGGTTTCGGCGTCGATCCGCACCGTGACGTCCGCCAATTCGATCAACAGTGGGTTCTCGGGCAATTGCTGGTGATCGGCAATCGCTGCGCCGAGAACGTCCAGGATCTTCAGCGAACCTTTGAGCCCAGCGGCCTCCGGAGTGTCCTCGGAGGTGACGCGTAGACCGGGAACGAGATCACCGGTGGTCATGAACACCACGTCGGACTCTCCCAGCGAGGGCAGTACGCGGCCGATGTGGTTCAGGAACGCCGGGTTCGGCCCGACCACGAGAACGCCGTGACGTTCCATCCGCTCTCGCTGGGTGTAGAGCAGGTAGGCGATGCGGTGCAAGGCGACGACGGTTTTCCCGGTACCTGGGCCACCTTCGATCACCAGCACCCCGGGGTGTTCGAGTCGGACGATGTCGTCCTGTTCGGCCTGGATGGTTGCCACGATGTCCCGCATTCCCTCACCGCGGGGTGCGTTGACTGCCGCGAGCAGGGCGGAATCGCTGTGCGTGTCGTGTTCTACGCCGTCGGGGCGCCCGAGTACCTCGTCGGTGAAATCGACCACGCCTCGACTCCGGGTGCGGAACTGACGGCGTCGACGCAGGTTCTCCGGGTTGGCAGCGGTGGCAACGTAGAACGCGCGAGACGCCGGCGCCCGCCAATCGAGCAGCACCGGTTCGTAGTCGTTGTCCGCATCGAGAAGGCCGATCCGGCCGATGTAGGAGGTCTCGCCCGAAAGCGAGTCCAACCGGCCGAAACACAGTCCGTTGTCGGCTACGTCCAGCCTTTTCACCTCTTTGGCAAGCGCGCGCACCTCGGCGTCGCGTTCCATGAGTGCTTCGCCGTTTCCGCGCAGAGCGGTGTTGTACCTGCCTTTGACTCGGGCGCGCTCCGCATCGAGGCGCGCGTAGAGCCCCTCCACATAGTTCCGCTCGGATCGCAGTTCTTCTTCGTATCCCTGGGTTGGCACGTGCCCTCACTTCCGCTGGCTGTTCCGATCCCGTAGTCGGTCGTGCGGGATCGGAAGAGCCATTCTGCGGCACTACCCGGGCCTTGCCGCAAGGCCCCCAGTGGGATATATATTGATAGTGGAAGGGAGTGTTGATCCTCCCTCACAGTTCCTGTAACAGATCCCCCAGACTGACGTACGGCTCCCAGCCTGGTCGATGTTTGGACCCTGAACGCCACGGGTACAAATCTAGTGGCCGGTGCTCCAAAATCGGTTGCCCTCATGAACTTACGTGGATCGAGGGATTGTGAAGGCGATACTGGCAACGGCCGCAAGCATCCTTCTGGTGGTTGCCTTGGCCGTCGCCATCTTGCTTTTCCTTTCCGGATCTCCGCGCGAAAGCACCTCACACGAGCTTGCCGATACGGTGCACACGATCGGCGGAAAGCCGACCACCTGCGGCGAGTTGTTCGGCGAAACGTGCAGCTTCGCTTTGCAGTCGGACTACAACCAGTGGGGACAAGACCTCGACAGTTTCGTCAATGCGGGAACTCTCGGTCCCTTCGCCCGCAGCATCGGCTTCGTGGCGGAGGCAAAGCTGAGCTTGCAAGCATGCGAGGTCAGCGCCGCAGCTGCTCGGACGATTCTCGATTTCTACACTCTCGCCGAGATCGACCACCCCACGGCAACCACCACCGATCTCTTCCCCTTCTGGAACGAGTCCCGCCAATTCCTGTGCCCGGTAAACAGTTTCTGAGAACGGTTGATCGTTACTCGAGGAACGACCTCGTCGTTCGGCTACGACGAGTCATGGTCTGCGCCTGGTCGGTGCACGGATGTTTATGCGATTTTCGACGGGGTAGGGCCTTCTGTGTGGGAGTCCTGTCTGTGTGGGAACCCTGAGCGAGAATCCGAAACGTATTGGAGGGTCAACGTGCCAGATGACAAGAGCGGTCCCAGCGAGGGAATCAAAGGCGTAGTAGAGGACGTCAAGGGTAAGGCTAAGGAAGCCGTTGGTGCGGTTTCCGGAAACGACAGTTTGACCCGAGAGGGCCGCGCCCAGCAGGACAAGGCCGAAAGCCAGCGAGAAGTCGCGAAGAAAGAGGCAGAAGCCGAGAAGGCTCGCGCCGAAGCGGCCGCAGACGAAGCGCGACAGAAGTCCGAGCAATAGCCCTGACGCACTCGTCACCCTCGGCCTGGGATTGATCCCAGCCCGAGGGTGAGTCGTGGCTCCGCGTTCAGTTTGAAATCTCTACTTACTTAGGGCGTAACAAGATTCGTGCGCCCAGCATGACGATCAAGAGGAGCTGTTCGATGCCTTCATCTCAGTCCGTCCCAGGTGCACCGGCCCCGAAAGCGCCGGACCTGAAAGAACCGGTCAAGCCTCGACAGCCGTTGCCGCCCAAGGATGACCAGCGGCAGCCGGAGGTGCGTACCGTCGCGGGTGCCGAAGAGAAGGTGAAGGGAAATGGACGTGGCCAGCGGGGGGAGTACCTCACCACCGCCACCGGTACACGGCTTTACGAGACTGACCACTCACTGACCGCCGGCGAGCGGGGCCCGACTCTTCTGCAGGATCACCATCTGCGTGAGAAGATCACACACTTCGATCACGAGCGAATTCCGGAGCGTGTCGTCCACGCCCGCGGGGCGGCCGCGCACGGCACGTTCCTGGCGAATGGCGCAGCCGAAAACATCTGTAAAGCCTCGTTGTTCGCTTCAGGTGCCAGAACCCCGGTATTCGTACGCTTCTCGACAGTTCTGGGTTCACGCGGTTCGGCGGATACCGTCCGAGACACACGCGGCTTCGCCACCAAGTTCTACACCGACGAAGGTGTATTCGATTTGGTGGGCAACAACATCCCGGTGTTCTTCATCCAGGACGGAATCAAGTTCCCAGACATCATCCATGCCGCGAAACCCCACCCGGACCGGGAGATTCCGCAGGCGCAGAGCGCGCACGACACGTTCTGGGATTTCGTGTCGCTGCACACCGAAGCCACCGCGCACACATTGTGGAACATGTCCGATCGAGGCATCCCGCGCTCCTATCGCATGATGGAAGGCTTCGGCATTCACACGTTCAGGCTCGTGAATGCCGACGGCGAGACGAATCTGGTGAAATTCCACTGGAAGCCGGCCGCCGGAGTGCATTCACTCGTGTGGGAGGAAGCGCAGATCGCCGGCGGTGTGGATCCGGATTTCCATCGACGCGATCTTGCCGACGCCATCGAGGCGGGCGCATATCCGTCCTGGGATCTGGGCGTGCAGGTGTTCCCTGATACCGAAGACGAAATGTTCGAAGGCATAGATCTATTGGATCCCACCAAGATCGTGCCCGAAGAACTCGCGCCGGTTCAGGTCATCGGAACGATGACACTCGACGCCAATCCGACGAACTTTTTCGCCGAGACCGAGCAGGTTGCATTCCATCCGGGCCACTTGGTTCCGGGCGTCGACATCACCAACGATCGTCTCCTGCAGGCGCGTTTGTTCTCGTACCTCGACACCCAGATCACGCGACTCGGTGGCCCCAACTTCGACCAGATTCCGATCAACCGTCCTCACGCGCCTGTCAACGACATGCTTCGCGACGGCTTCCATCAGGACGGTGTGCATACCGGAGTCGCGCCGTACCATCCCAATTCGTTGGACGGTGGGTGCCCGTTCATGGCCTCGGCGGACAGCGCGGCCTATATCGAGGTGCCCCAGGAAGTTTCAGGGCGAAAGGTGAGGCAGGCGCCGGCATCGTTCGACGATCACTTCTCGCAAGCTCGACTCTTCTATCGCAGTCTCTCCCCTGTCGAACAGGAGCACGTCGCGCAGGCGTATACCTTCGAATTGGGCAAGTGCTACGAGGAGAACATCAAGACCCGGAATCTGGGCATCTTGGCGAACATCGACGCGGGCCTCGTGTCGATTGTCGCAGGAGGGCTTGGCCTTCCGGTTCCAGAACCGACGGAGCCGTTGAGTGATCCTGAGCTCAGCCCTGCACTGTCCCAGGTTGGTGCGGAATGGCCGGTAGACGGAAGGATCATCGCGCTACTGGTCGACGAGAACTCCGATCTCGACACCGTGGTCGCCATTCGAGACAAGATCTTCGACGCCGGCATGGTGCCGCTGATCCTCGGCCCGCACGGCGGAACGATCGGGGACGGTGACGACGCGGTGACGGTGCAGCGAACGTACCTCACGGCTCGTTCGATCGAATTCGATGCAATCCTGCTGAGCGGCGACGTTTCTCGGATCGGCGAGGGCAAGTTGGATCCACGGGTGGAGACTCTGCTGAACGAAATGTATCGTCACAGCAAGGCAATTGGTGGTTGGGGTGAGAGCATGAGTGCGCTGGCTGCCGCCGGTATCGACGAGTCTGCATTGGGAGTCGTCGTCGATGCTGACGCGGAAGGAGCGCTCGCCTCACTCGCTCAGCTTCTGAAGACACACCGCGTGTGGGGGCGTTTCGAGGTGCCGCCTACACCGTCGGAGTGAAGACACGAGTGAAGGGACGAAACAGTGGCTCGCAAGGACTCACAACCTCAACTCAAGGATCAAGAACTCTACGAAGAGCTACGTGAGAAGGGTGATTCCAAGGAGAAGGCGGCTCGAATCTCCAATGCGGCCGCCAATCGAGGGCGGTCGACTGTCGCCAAGTCCGGCGGACAATCTTCGCCGTACGAGGAGTGGACGGTCGACGATCTGAAGAAACGCGCCAAGGAACTCGATCTGCACGGGTACTCGAAACTGAACAAGGGTGAGCTGATCGAGAAACTCCGCGATCACTGAGCCGGATTCTGCTCGAGTTGTATTCTGCTTGTGCAGAATCCAACTCGAGCGTTCGGTTCAGTGCCCTTCTTGATCGAAGAGTTCCTGACCTTCCAGTCGCTTGACCCGACGGTGTTCCATCAAGATGGCCCCTGTTCCGACGACGAAGGACACGACGCACACCGCGCCGGCGATGACTGCCCATCCGCGAAATCCGTAACCTGCTGCCACCAAGGTCAATCCGAGTGTTGCCAGACCCAGCCCGATCAGCAGGTATCCGGGATAGTTGCGCCCGTCGCTGATTGCCTCCCCGACGTGCGATCGATTGGTGTGTTCGTCATCTACCGGTGAACTCCCGCTCATGTTGGTCACGGCGCACTCCATCCTTCGCTAATGAAGACTTGCGATTCTTCGCTCGTCGTCGGTTCACAGGGCAACTACCCGATCGATGGGTGAATGAAACAGATGGAGTAGTGCCGAAGTGCGGAGAAAGCCGTACGCTCGAAGTATCGGGTGTGGAGGAAAACCGGTGCGAGGAAGGCCTATGAATGGGAAGCCGACTCCTGACCTATTCTCGGTAGGTACACCGACTCTCGGTGTCGAGGAGGAGTTTTTGCTCTGCGATCCGCAGACTGGGCGTCCCAGTCTGCGCAACTCCGAGGTTGCTGCTGCCGGGCGAGAACTCGGTATCTCGTTGCAACTCGAACTCACACGTTGTCAGGTGGAGACTTCCACTTCGATCGGCAGCCACATTCGTGACCTTCGTGACCAACTCTGTGAGTCTCGTGCCCTCACCGCCGATGCCGCTGCCCGCGTGGGATGTCAACTCATAGCAGTCGGGACGCCTTTCTACGATCCACCGGTCGACGAGATCACGCAGAAGTCGCGGTACCAACGGATGGCCGGTCAATTCGGTGCAATCACCGAAGGTGTGATGTGTGGTTGCCACATTCACGTGGGTGTCGAAGATCGAGAACGATCGGTCCAGATCATCAATCATCTGCGTCCATGGTTACCAACTTTGTTGGCATTGACGGCGAACTCCCCGATCAGCGAGGGACGCGATACCGGTTATGCGAGTTGGCGTTACGTTCTGTTCGGCAGATGGCCCAGTTCGGGTCCGCCACCCTTCTTCGAGTCCGTGGGGCACTACGAAGATGCCGTTGCAGCGATGCTGGAGACGGGGGTCATTCTCGATCCGCACATGGTCTATTGGGACGTGCGCATGTCGGATCACCTTCCCACCGTGGAGATTCGGATCAGCGACGTGCCCGCCACCGTGGAGGAGACGATGACTCTGGCCACACTGGTGCAGGCACTCGTCGGCACCGCATCCGCTGCGATCACCAAAGGTGAGGTTGCGCCTGCCGTCGATCAGGAGCTACTCCGCGCGGCTTGCTGGCGTGCAGCACGCGACGGACTCGACGGCAGGTCGCTGGACGTGGAATCCGTGCGTTTGCTGACTGCACACCAGGCGGTTCGGCGGTTGGTGGATCATGTCGAACCTGCTCTGACCGCATTCGGAGAGTTCGAGCAGGTCACGGCTTCCTTGGACAAGGTCTTCAGCAACGGAAACGGGGCGATCGTGCAGCGCCGGCAACTCGCACGCCGGTCACGGGTGGCCGATGTGATCGACGAGTGCGCCCGACGCACTTTCGAAGGGTGCAGTTCACAAGGTGGCAGTGAGCTGTAGGGCACGGTTGGAATTGGCATTCCAAGACCTCCAATTTCTTATCGAGGTCACCGATCGGACGGCAGGAGGAGGAACATATGAATGGCGATCCACGACCCGAGCTTGCGTCGGACAAGGATCTCGACGATATGTGCAGGCAGTTGGCCGCAGTAGTAGAGGAACACGGTCTGTCGGTGGCGACGGCGGAATCGTTGACCGCCGGGAACATCGCCGCACATCTAGGAAAGGCGCCGAACGCCGGTTCCTGGTTTTGTGGCGGGATCGTCGCATATACCCGAGCGGTCAAGCATTCCGTTCTTCATGTTCCTGACGGCCCAGTCGTCTGCGAGGACGCTGCTCGGGTCATGGCACACAGCACTGCCACACTGTTCGGCGCGACGTTGGCACTGGCCGTCACCGGCGAAGCCGGTCCGGATACCCAGGAGAACGTCCCACCGGGAACTGTGTGGTTCGGAGTCGTCGACCATGGGACCGCTGAAACAGAGAAACAGGTCTTCTCAGGTGACCCCGAAGCCGTCCTGGGAGCAACCGTCGAGCATGCGATCCATCTACTTTTGCGTCACGCGTCGGGTCGTCGCACACCAAGTTCGACAGGCGTGGTGTAGTCGAGAATTCAACTGTTCGAACGATTCTTGTGATGTCCCTTGTGTTTCGCAGGAGCCTGAGCAGTAGGAATCAGACGGCCGTCGGCCGCGTATTTCTCGACTACAAGGTGCTTGCTGACGCCTCGATTGGCATCCACGGCGCACGCGATTGCTTCCTTGTCGGAGTCGAAAGGTTCCTCGGTCGAGGAGCCGTCGGGCATCGTGATCTTGTACCGATCCATACATCGACTATTGCGGGTAGATCCGCCTCCGGCAACCTTTGCTCACGGAAATGTCGGCCAGGAGAACAGAAGGTCAGCGGGTCCAGTAATCTTCGGGCCTTCGACCTGAACGGAATCTGTAGTGTTCGAGCATCGCTGTCGCTTCCGGGAAGTTCGCCGCCAGAGCCTCGGGCACATGGGCATCGCTTCCGAATGTCACCGCTTTGCCTCCCTCTTCGCTCCACCACTGGGGTATCCAGGACCACAGTCGACGGGTGTTCATCTCGAGCGCCCGACCGCTTTCGGCGATAGCGCGCATCGCATTTCGGAATCCGTCCTCGAATCGGCGGGGATCGAAAGGTCCGGCGATTTCGGTCGGCCATGCACGCACTGCGTAGTCGATATGGGTGAACACCTCGAAGGTCTGAGAGCCAGCCACCATACGCGGGATCTCTTCGAGGTAAGTCCACATCACTTCGTCGGCGCCCCACTTTCGAAACAGGGTGTTCGGTTCACTCCGATCGTCGCCGACTTCGAGCGTGTGCAAGGAACCCAATACCCGGTCGATCACACCGAGATCAAGGAGGTGCGACGCCTGCGCTTCGTGCAGGTGCGGTTGTCCGAACTCGACTCCGGTGAGAATCCTCAATTCAGGAAAACTGTGTCGACATCGTTCGATGCTGTCGAGATAGCCGTCGAGGTCGAGGATGGGTGCGCGGACGTAGCCGTCGGTGCTCAGCAGGTGATGTTGATGGGGCATCAGATCTGCGGCGGTTGTGCGCCACCGAGCATCGAAGTCGAGATGCTCGGTGAACACCAAGGCGGGCAATCCGATTGCTTCGGCACGTGCGCAAGTCTGTTGCATTCGCCCGGAAGCGTCGGACTGTGGCCCGCCGGTATCCCACGACCACTCGCTGTGAACATGACTGTCCGCGGGTAGTTGCATGTTCAGTTCGTATCAGAGCGCGGAAGTTCTGGTGTGATTACAGTTCGGACTGGCGTACGAAGTCGCTCTGTGCGTGGGTGCCCCAAATTTCGGAGGACTGAGTCTCGGGTTCGCTGTCCAGCTTTCGAACTTCGTGAATGAAGTCCACTCCGTTCAGTTCGTCGGACGGAACCGACAGAAGCTTGCATGTGGTGCTGACGAAGAATCGCTGGACATCTTCCAACTCGAGACGCCCACCGGGCCGGTACCAGTGCGCAACCCCGGTGCACATCTCCAGTATCGCGAGTCGGCTCAATGCCAGATCTTCGATGTCGAAGGCGCCCACGCGTTGTCCGCGTTCGAGGATCTGTCCGAAAAGAAGCTCGTACTCGTCGCGCAGCGTCTGCAACTCGATGCGGTTGTCTCCGGTCAATCCGCGCATCTCGTACTCGGCGACGCGGGCAGTCAGTTGGTTGACAGCGGTAATGCCGACGTGCGACGACACCAGGCCGGCGAGCTGGACCACGGGATCGGCGCTGCGACGCATCGCCCGCTCTCCCGACTGTGTCAGCTCGTCGAGGCACGACCGAATGATCGAGGCCAACAGTGACTCTTTGCTGCCGACGTAATGATAGAGCGTTGCCGAGTTGATGCCGGCTTCTGCTCCGAGTTCACGAATGCCGGTAGCGGCGAACCCTTTCGTCGCGAACAGCGTGACTGCCGCCCGTTGAACGCGCCCCAGGTCCATGATCCTCATTTCGGTTGGTTGCCCAATCATGCTAGCATCGCCGCCGAAATCGACTGACCGTCAATCAATTGATTGATAGCTGCCTGTGTACTGGCAAATTACATATCTATTCATCAATCGATCGATTGAAAAATGCTTGACTGTGCGTTGGGTCACTGCATAGTGTTCTTGTCGAGCCTCCCCTCGGTGCGCGAGCTAACAGGGCACTCCATACAAGGAGCAATGACATGAACGACGCGAATCCTCCATCTCCCGCAACTGTCGACAGGCCTGCCCTGCGGCGTGTAGCCGGATCAGTTCTGGTCGGCACCACGATCGAGTGGTACGACTTTCAGATCTACGGCGCCTCCGCCGCTTTGGTCTTTGCGCCGCTGTTCTTTTCGGGCGCAGATCCCGCGCTGGCGACGATTCTCTCCTTCGCTACCTTTGCGGTCGGCTTTCTGGCGCGGCCACTCGGCGGTGTTGTGATGGGCCACTTCGGTGACCGCATCGGACGCAAGAAGGTCTTGGTGCTTGCACTTCTCTTGATGGGAGCTGCAACATTCCTGGTCGGCGTCCTTCCGACGTCTTCCCAGATCGGTGTGTGGGCCCCGATTCTTCTCGTTGTGTTGAGGCTGATTCAAGGATTCGGCGTCGGCGGCGAGTGGGGCGGTGCAGTTTTGACTGCTGTGGAGTACGCACCCAAGAATCGCCGCGGCTTCTACGGCAGCATGCCGCAGGTGGGTGTGCCCGCCGGCCTTCTGCTGGCGACGGCCGTCATGTTCGGCACCAAGGCGCTCACCGGAGACCAATTCCTGGTGTGGGGATGGCGAATTCCGTTCCTGCTGAGTATCGCTTTGGTTGCAGTGGGGCTGTACATTCGCACGGCGTTGGAAGAGACTCCGGCATTCGCTCGCGTGAAGCAGCAGAACACCGCGGTCAAGATCCCGATGGTCGACGCGTTCAAGAACTATCCTCGCCAGATCATTCTTGCCGCAGGTTCGATGATCAGCACCGGCGCCTACTTCTACATCCTCAACACCTACAGCCTGACGTACGCCGATCAATTCGATCTGCTGTCCGGAAACCTCATGCTCGGCGCGGTCATGGTGTCCGCGCTCGTTGCCGTCATCTTCATTCCGATCTTTGGTCAACTGTCCGAAAAGTTCGGCCGACGCCGGATCCTGATGGTCGGGATCACCGGCATGGGTCTGTGGGTCTTCGTTGCATTCGCCGCGATAGATACCGGCAACTTCTGGATCACCACCGGCGCATTGGCGGTCGGCGCCTTCATGCTCAGCATCTCGTACGGGCCGCAGGCGACGTTCATCGCCGAATTGTTCGACGCCCGGGTGCGCTACAGCGCGGCCTCGATCGCTTTCCAGATCGGTGTGCTCTTGGGTGGAGCAATCGCGCCGATGGTCGCGGCCATGTTGGTCCGCGCGACAGGTGGATCGTTCGCGGTGGCTGTGTATATCGCTGCCCTGTCGGTGATTTCGCTGATCAGCGTCTACTTCGTCCGTGACACCGACCTCGACGAAGGAAGCCGCGACATGTACATCGATGACAACGGGGCCTATCTACCGCCGGTCGATCAACGCTCAACGGTTGTCAACTAGTAGAGGAAACTTCAATGATCACAAAGAGTTTCGAAGAGATCTCTGTCGGAGACATTGCGGTAACGGACCCGCGGGTCGTCACCGAAGACTATGTGCGAAGTTTCGCCGACCTCACCTGGGATCGCCATCCTCTGCACCTCGACCCCGACTACGCGCAGCAGACGCGCTTCGGTCGCCAGATCGCCCACGGCGCACTCATGCTGTCCACCTTGCTCGGCCTGGTGGAGTTGGATCCCCGTTACCTCCAGTGCTTCTACGGACTTGACCACGTCAGGTTCCACCGGCCGACCTACCTCGGCGACTCGGTGCATGCGGTGTCGGAAGTGCTGTCGGTGCGTCCTCGCTCGGACGGTGAGACCGCGATCGTGACGTCGAAAGGCTCACTCGTCAACCAAGACGGAGACCTTGTTTTCTCCGGCGAATTCTCTTTCCTGGTAGGCGAGACCCATTCCCTCGACCTCGAAGTGGGTGCTCGGTGAGTTCTCGGCCGCATATGTCATGGTGGCAGGATCTCGAAGCAGAAGACTTCGAATGGACTGTGCCAGAGCAATTCAACATCGCGCACGCCTGTGTCGATGTGCAGAATCCCGATGATCTAGCCCTCGTCGTAGACACCGGTGGACACTGGAGTCGGTACACCTTCGGTGAAGTCGCCACGACAAGCCGAAAGTTCGCAACCGTGCTTGCGGATCTCGGCCTTGTCTCAGGGGATCGCGTCGGTGTGATGGTCCCACAGGGGATCGAGGTTCTCGCGACACATCTGGGCGCCTTCCGATCCGGAATGGTCACCGTTCCGCTTTCGGTCAAGTTCGGGTCGGATGCGGTCGTTCATCGAATGCGTGACTCGGGAGCGAAAGTGCTTGTGGTCGACAAGGACTGTTACGAACGAGTTGCCGACGGAATAGGTGAGATACCCGGCATCGAAGCCGTCATCGTTGTCGGAAAGACGGATCAGCCCTCCGATTCGACCCCCGTTCGACTTCTCGATTTCCACAGCCTCGTCGACAGTGCCGCAGAAAGCGCGGAATTGGCGGCGACGGGCCCCGATTCACACGCCATCATCATCTATACCTCGGGAACGACGGGGAATCCGAAAGGCGCCCTCCACGGGCACCGAATTCTCTTGGCGCACATGCCCGGTATGCGGACGGCATTCGACAATGCGCCGCAGCGGGGAGACGTCTTCTGGACGCCGGCAGACTGGGCCTGGATCGGCGGTCTGTTCGACGTTCTGTTTCCAGCCCTTGCGTTGGGGTGCCCCGTTGTTGCGACGCCCGACAAATTCACACCGGCGCGTGCGGTCGAGATTCTGAGCCGTCACAAAGTAACGGGTGCCTTCATTCCTCCGACTGCGCTCAAGCAGATGCGGAGTATCGGCGTCGACGGCACCGCTGCGCGTGGTATTCGGCTGCGAGCATTGGGAACTGGTGGTGAAGCCCTCGGTGACGCATTGCAGGCGTGGGTTGCAAACACACTCGGCGTAGCTGTCAACGAGTTCTACGGGCAGACGGAAATGAATCTGACCATCGGCACTTCGCGTTCGAAGTGGACGCCCGTGAGCGGCTCGATGGGTCGCGCTTTTCCGGGCTTCGACGTCACCCTCCTCGATCCGCTCGGCGAGCCGGTAGCGGTGGGGCAGGTAGGCGAGATCTGTGTGAAGGCAGGCAACCCCGGACAGTTCCTCGGCTATTGGAACCAACCGTCGAAGACTGATGAAAAGGTCTACGACGGGTGGATTCATACCGGTGATCTGGGTCGGACCGATGAAGCGGGGAACTTCTGGTACCAGGGGCGTGCCGATGACGTCATTTCGTCCGCGGGGTACCGGATCGGCCCCGGCGAGATCGAAGAGTGCCTGCTCTCGCACGACGAGGTAGCTATGGCCGGCGTCATCGGTGTTCCGGATCCGTTGCGCGGGGAAGCCGTTCACGCTTTTGTCGTTCTGTCCGAAGGAACGAACTCTTCGGAAGAGCTTCGCCAGGAGTTGCAGACCCACGTGAAAAGCCGCCTTGCTTTCTACCAGTACCCCAGGCAGATCACCTTCATCGACAGCTTGCCGCTCACCACCACGGGCAAGATCCTACGACGGGAACTCCGAACATTGGCCACTGACGCGAACGGCCTTGGCTAGCAGACGCCTACATGTTGGGTAGGACCACGACGAAGAACCAACCGCTCAGGGCAAGACCGATGACGCCGGTGAAGAGGCCGACTATTGCATCCCACGGCAGCTGGCGGGCATTCGAGAACAGATGCCCGCCAGACTTCTTCGGGTGACGTCGGAGCGCAAAGATTCCTGTTGTAATCGCGCCCGCACCCAGAAGGATGCCGAAGCCGAAAGCCCAGAACAGGAGTACTGACAGCGCGCCGAGCATCTCCGACCTCTCACTCCAGCGTGCGACGCGCTGTGTTTCGGTCGGGGGAGGCCATTTGTGAGAAGGCGACAGAGCTGCACCGAAACGGCGGGTGTGATGACGAATTGACTGGTCGCTGAGAAACATTGTCCACCACGCCTGGAGTTGAGTCGATGTGCCGCCGGTATCTACTCGTCTACCCCTTCTCCGCGGATATATGCCGTTGAAGTCGGGGCTAGCTGGTTGCGTCGCGCAGCGGAATCTCGATCAGAAGCTCACTGGAACCCCGTACCTCTCGGGTCGATTGATTCTCTTAGGCGTGCAACAGCTCTCGCGGTTTCGAATTGCAGGAATGTCATTCGATGTGAACAAGACCTTCCAGGGCGTCGAGGACCCGGTCCAGCCCGAATTTCCACGCTGCCTCGGGGCTGTACGGGGTGTTCTTGGCTTCGCCGGCCGCTCCTCCGACTCGCTGCGCCAGCGGGAAGTTGTCGCCGAGATAGGCAGCCAGACGCTGGTTCCAGGACGACCACACCTCGGCCATGTCGGCCGCTCGGGGGTCGGGGCGCCGTGCTTGCGCCGAGGACCGGGCGAAGTCGGCGACAAACGTCAGCGCGGAATCCCGCTCGATGTCGCTCAGCCCGGTGCCGTCGAACGCGTGTAGTTCGTGGTCGTACTTCGCGATAGTTCCCGGACCCAACGCGGAGCGCTGATCGGTGATGTCCAGGAGCCACCAGTGCTCCGAGTAGAGGGCAAGTTCCTCCTCGGCTACCCGGCGCACGCGCTTGCGCCACGTCATGTTCCCGTACGACAGGCGCGGACTGTTGCTGCGCACGGTGTCGACCATGAGCACCAGGAGATCGTCACGGGACCCGACGTGGGTGTACACCGCCATGCCCGAGATTCCGAGCTCGGCGGCCAATCGGCGCACCGTCACCGCGTCCAGCCCTTCCATGTCCGCGAGGGCGAGAGCGACGTCGACCGCCTGTGAAGTGGTGACCTTCGCGCGCGGGCCGCGGGCGCCACCCTTCGGTGCGAGGGGGTGATCGCGCCACAGTAGGTCGATCAGTTCGCGTGCCATCAGCCGTCTCCAGAAATCGGGAATACCTCAACAGTGGTATACCTTATACGGTGCATACTGTATGCACTGCACAAGGTTTATGATCATGGAGGCCACGATGAAAATCACCAGCACTGCTCTGTCCTTGAACGTTGCCGACACGGACGCGTCGGCCCACTTTGCGAAAACCCATTTCGGCTTCACCGAGGCCATGTCCGACGATGGATTCGTTTCTCTGAATCATCCGGATGCCGGGGTCAACGTGGTCTTCCTTCGCACCGGTCTCGGTACGTTCAAGCCGGACTTCGTTGCAGGTTCGGCCGGGCAAGGCATGCTCATCGCATTCGTGGTCGATGACGTCGACGCCGAGTTCGCCCGCATCGCTGCCGAAGGTGCCTCCGTCGTCACAGAGCCGGAGACCGAACCGTGGGGCGAGCGCTACTGCCAGTTCGTCGATCCCAACGGCATCGTGTGGCAGCTCGTTCAGTGGGTGTGAAGAACCCGAGCGCTCGGCTCGGCGGCGCGCGGCACAGAACGTAACCAGAGGGCGCGTTCGACGGACTGAGCTTGGAAGCGCTGCGGTGAGATCCCGTGCGCAGTGCGAAACGCTCGGCTGAATGCGGGCAGGTGCGCGTAACCCAGGTTCCTCGACACCGTTCCGGGTGCAACCCCGAGTTGGAGTTGGGTGCGTGCCTGGGTCATCCGTGAAAGCGATCGCCATTGCGGATACGTAGTGCCGGTCTCGATACGGAACTCCCGGCGCAGCCTGGCCGCGTCGGTACCGAACTCTTGCGCCCACTCGTCCAGAGTGCGAGGGTCGGCCGGTCGGGCGGCGATTGTCGCTGCCAGAAGTGTGGCAATCGAATCGGCGGCAGACCCGTTCGAAACCGATTGTGCGAGAGGGCCGGTGGCGATGATGTCGAATGCTGCGGCGCTGTCGTGGCCACGCGGGCGCAAGGGTGTGTAGGCGGCGACGAAAGTGTGCAGCAATGCCAATTCGTCATCGGGGGAGAACTGCACGGTCTCGAGGGCGTCGGCAGATACGGTCGACCCGTTCGAGGAGCGGAAGCCGAGCGGTAGCAGCAGTGAACCCGTCGGAACCGTGACGGTATTGAGGACGCCCGCAGGCAGAATCATGGCCTCGCCGGTGCGCAGTTCCCAGCTGCGGTCCGCGACGTCCACCCGGGCTTGGCCTCGGTAAACCCACACTGCGACGTGGGCGCCGTTGACGCGCGGCCACGTCGCGTTGGCCGGTATCGGCGGCGCAGTTTCTCCGGGCTGCCTGGGCTCTGCGAGCATGCGGACCAATGCTTGATCGTTGTCGGTGTCCACGCTGCGATCGGTTGGACCGGAGAGGGCCCGTCGACGGTAGTCGCTCGGGCTCTCTCCCATCTGGGCCCGGAACGCGCGGGTGAATCCGCTTCCTGTTTCGAAGCCGACTTCGTTTGCAATCCAACCGATCTCGCGGTCCTGCTTCAGGTACTCCAACGAGGCGGCGATCCGAGCTCGTAGCCGCCAGCGCGTGAAGGTGAGGCCGGTTTCTTCCACGAAGTACCGCTGGAGCGTTCGAATGCTGATCCCGGCACGCTTCGCGAATTGTCCCTCGGTGTCGTCGGTGCCAGGTGTTCGCAAAAGGGCGTGCGCGATCTCGAACGCTTCCCGTGACTGCGGCAATCGCGGCAGCGAGGTGGCCCCGTCGTCAGCCCGGGCGATCATCTCGAACAAGGACGACGGGTGTGCAGCGTCGCCGCGCAGATAGCCCAGGTTGTGAACGAACTCGTGGATCAGTCTGTCTTCCCATCCGGGCGGAACGCGCAGGCGCGTCACGGTAGCCGGCCCGGCGCTGACGCCGTTCGAGGGCGGAAGCAGGATGGGAAACGCGACGGAATCCGAGTCCGTCTCCATTGCGTATCGCGCACCCGCCGGGATCCACAGCGATTCGCCAGCTGGTATCTCGTGGACCGTCGATCCGACTCGGTCGCGTCCGCTGCCTGCAAGAACCCAGAACAACAGCGGTGAGCGGGCGGTGCTGGGCTCGGTGGCGCTCGCGCGGACCGGCCCTAACCCGATCGCGTCCGGGTCTGATAGTGGTAACACGTTGGCGCTCCTGGACAACCCTTGTTACTTAAGTATGGCTAACTTTACCTCTGCTGTCTGCGTTCGCAGCGGCGCACTCTCGTACCTTCAGAAAGCCATACTCATGCGCAGATCACTTCGCCCGACGGCGGCAATACTCGCCGCGGTCGTCGCCCTCGCTCTTGCCGGCTGCTCCAGCTCGTCAGATAGCGATACCGGGACCGAGGGCACCCAGAAAATCTCAGGTTCTGCCGAGGGATGGCCGCGCACCGTCGATCACGGCGACCGCAGTACCGAGATCACCTCGAAGCCGACCCGAATCGTGTCCACCTCGCCGTCGTTGACCGGCACGCTGCTTGCAATCGGTGCGCCGGTCGTGGCCAGCGCGGCAACAACGCCGTCGGGAATGACCGATGACCAGGGGTTCTTCTCCCAGTGGTCGGAGGTGGCAGCTGATCGTGGAGTAGAGGTTCTCTACCGAAAACTCGAGCTGAACCTCGACGCGATCGAGACGTTCGAACCAGATCTGATCATCGGGTCCGCCAACGGAGGTGACTCGACGCTCGACGCCTACGCGCAGCTGAGCGACATCGCACCCACCGTTCTTCTCGACTACGGCGCCAGCTCCTGGGAGGAGCTCGCAGATCAGCTGGGGACTGTCACCGGACTCGAGAGCGAGGCAGACAAGACCGTCGACGAGTACGACAGCTGGGTGACGACGCAGGCCGGGAAGATCAAACTTCCCGAGCAGCCGGTGACGGCGCTGGTCTACATGGGTGCCGACGGTGTCTGGACGTTCCGGGCCGACAGCCCACAGGGCAATCTGCTGACCTCGCTCGGCTTCACCTATGCCGAGCCCGCTGAGCAGTTTGTCGCCCCGGACAAGCGGGGCGCCTCCGGCGTCGCGATCGTCAGCTCCGAGAACATGTCTGCCGCCCTTGACGGCTCACAGACGCTGTTTGCCGTCTCGATGGGACCCAAGGACGTGGAGAAGCAACTTGCCGCCGATCCGCTTCTCGCGAATCAACCTGCTGTCAAGGGTGATCGGGTCTACGCAATGGGAACGGCGGCTTTCCGCCTCGACTACTTCAGTGCCAAGCAGACAGTCGAGTCGCTGGTGTCCACGTTCGGTGGATGACGGAGTGAGCGCTTCTTCACAGTCCCGGACCGAAGCACCGCTGCGGTCCGTGACAGCCGCGCGTGCGGGGTTGTTGGTCGTGGCCTCCGTGGTCGTGATCGTGCTGGCATCCGTCGGTGGGCTGGTACTCGGCTCTCGCAACATCCCCGTCGCCACCGTGCTCGACGCGATCCTTTCCTACGACGCCGGCAACAACGAACACCTCGTGGTGATCGGATCACGCCTGCCCCGAACAATTCTCGGCCTGGTGGTCGGGGCTGCGCTCGGACTGGCCGGCGCGCTGATGCAGTCGATCACCCGCAACCCACTGGCCGATCCGGGGCTACTGGGTGTGAACGCCGGAGCATCAGCGGCAGTCGTGATTGCGATTGCCTATCTGGGGGTGACTTCGGTCGGCGGTTATCTGTGGTTCGCGCTCGCCGGCGCGGCCGTTGCCTCGGTGGGTGTGTACATGTTGGGGTCTGCGCATCGCAGCGCCGCGACCCCAGCGCGCATGGCGCTCGCCGGTGCCGCTGTGGCAACGGCGATCACGGCGCTCACCAGCATGGTTCTCATCAGCAATGAGGCTGCCTTCAATCAGTTTCGATTCTGGGCAGTGGGTTCGTTGCAGGGGCGCGGCGGAGACGTGATCGTCACCGTTCTTCCCTTCATCGCGATCGGTATCGTGTTGTCGTTGTTGCTGATTCGTCCACTCAATGCGATTGCTCTTGGTGAGGACGTTGCCAAAGGGCTCGGCGCCCGCACTGGCCCCGCCCGGGCCGGATCCGCTGTAGCAGTCATCCTGCTCGCGGGGGCAGCCACCGCGGCGGCAGGCCCGCTCGGATTCGTGGGGCTGGCTGCGCCGCACATCGTGCGCGGCGTGGTCGGACCGGACCTGCGTCTTCTTCTGCCGTGCGTGCTCGTCGTCGCGCCGGCGTTTCTGCTCTTGGCCGACGTTCTCGGTCGCGTTGTCACCTCGCCGGGAGATCTGCAGACGGGGATCGCGGTGGCTGTGCTCGGCGGACCGTTGTTTGTCGCGCTCGTTCGCTCACGGCGGGTGGCGTCACTGTGAACATGATTGCAGCGCAGCCGGTCCCACCGCTCTTTCGCGGTTGGGTGGTTCGAATCGGGTCGTGGTCGTGGCGAATAGTCCCGCGAGTGCTGTTCGTAGCCATCTCAATCAGCGCGGCATTGGCGGCGCTCTCGTTTGCCACGCTGATGTACGGAACCTTGGACCTGTCCTTGGGCGAGGTGTGGCGCGCTCTGAACGGCGAAGGCACCCCAGCGGCGGTTCGGTCCGTCCAGAATCGCCGTCTTCCGCGGCTGATCACGGCGATCGGGGTGGGTGGAAGCCTCGGTGTGGCCGGCGCGGTTTTCCAGACGCTTTCGCGCAATGTTCTCGGCTCGCCGGACATCATCGGTTTCACCACCGGCGCTGCGACGGCGGCGGTGGTCCAGATCGTGTTCTTCGGCGGCGGGGTACTGCAGACCGCGGGCGCTGCTGTTCTCGGCGGCATGCTGACCGCAATGCTCGTGTACGCGCTGGCACGCAAAGACGGAGTCAGCGGCGGTCTTCGACTCGTCCTGGTCGGCATCGGAGTTGGGGCGATGCTGAGCGCCGTGATGTCGTTCCTGGTGGTACGCGCGGATATCGACGACGCCACCGTGGTGCAGCAGTGGACGGCCGGTTCGCTGACCGGGCGCGGTTGGCCACACGCGATCAGCGTTGCGATCGCCGTCGGTGTTCTCGTTCCTGCTCTCGTCGTGGTGTCCAGGCGCGTCACCATGATGGAAATGGGCGACGACGCAGCGTCTTCGCTCGGAATCTCCGTGGAGCGATACCGATTCGCCGGCATCCTGCTTGCGGTCGCGCTCACCGGAGCAGCAACTGCAGCTACCGGTCCCATCGCCTTTGTGGCGCTCGCAGCTCCCCAGATCGCACGACGGTTGGCTCGGCGCAGCGGTGTTCTTGTCGCGACCTCCTTCCTGCTCGGCGCGGTTCTGTTGGCGGGCGCCGACTTGATTGCCCAAGCGGTCGAGGTCGGTCTCCGAACTCCGGTCGGTCTTGTCACCAGTCTGCTCGGCGGTGCCTATCTGATCTGGCTGCTGGCCCGTCAGGCCTGAAAACCTTGCTACGAAAGAGATTCATGACTACAGCTACTCCGGTATCGCGGCTACAGGCCGAGAAGATCGAGCTCCGGTACGCCGATCGAACCATCGTGGACGAGTTGAGTCTCGAGATCCCCGACGGCGGTTTCACCGTGGTCGTCGGACCGAACGGGTGCGGCAAGTCGACGTTGTTGCGTGCGCTCGGCAGAATGCTCGCGCCGCGATCGGGTCGGGTTCTGCTCGACGGTAACGACATTCGGTCCTACCGCACCAAGGAAGTGGCTCGGCGCATCGCTCTGCTGCCGCAGTCTCCGCTCTCACCCGGAGCGATCACCGTGGCAGACCTCGTGGCTCGCGGCCGATATCCGTACCAGAGCATGCTGCGCCAATGGTCACCCGAAGACGAGCGTGTTGTCGCCGAAGCGCTTGCCGAGGTCGGAATGCGCAATGCAGCAGATCAATTGGTGGACGAACTGAGCGGTGGACAACGGCAGCGGGTATGGATCGCCATGACACTCGCGCAGCGCACCCCGGTGTTGTTGCTCGACGAACCGACCACCTTTCTCGACATCGCCCACCAGATCGAGGTTCTCGACCTCTGTTCCCAACTGCACCAGTCTGGTCGAACGTTGGTCGCGGTCCTGCACGACCTGAACCTCGCGGCTCGATATGCCACGCACGTAGTTGCCATGCGGTCCGGAAAAATCGTCATGCAGGGCAGTGCCTCGGACGTCTTCACCCCTGAGTTACTGCGTGAAGTGTTCGACCTCGAGGCTCTGGTCCTCGAAGATCCCGAAACCGGACGGCCACTTGTTGTTCCGCGTGATCGAAGACCTGCCAGCCAGCTACCCGTCCACAACTGAACCACCGATCAGGAGATATCAATGACTACCGCATCTCGACCTGAAGAAACTGAAACCTCTGCGTCGGCAAAGGCGCCACGCGGCGAAGATCACGACCGCGGTCTCAACGACGTGGTTGCCGTCGTCGAACGCGTCGAACGTCCGACCGAGAGCATCTTGCGCATCACCGCCCAGCTGACTTCGTCGGCGGACGACCCGAATTGGTTGCGTCCCAACGTCGCATTCCGCATCCAGTTGGGCCCGCAGTACGACGACGTCTCTCGTGTCTACACGGTGCGCACCTTCGATGCGTCGAGCGGTTCGATGACCTTCGACGTAGTGCTGCACGGTCACACCAGCCCGATGATGCGGTGGGCCGACGACCGCCGTGTGGGTGACACGTTCTCGCTCACCGGCCCTCGCCCGCACTTCCTCGTTCCCGAGATCGCTGGTCGCCGCGTCGCACTGTTCGCCGACGACACCGCGATACCTGCCCTCTATTCGATTCTGCTTCAGTGGCCCGAGGGTGTGACCGGTGTCGGTTGGGTCGCCACCGGTGACGCCGAGGCTTTCGCGGAGTTGCCCGTGATCCCCGGCCTCGAATTGCATCATGTCGAAGATCGCCTCGCCGAATATGCCCTCGAGCTCGAGAACCCAGGAGACTATGCGGTGTGGGGTGCCGGGGAACGGGATGAAATGCGCTCCATCCGAGCGCATTTCCGTAAGACAGTCGGCCTGGCGAAGGACGATGTAGTTGTCTTCGGGTACTGGAAGCGCGGGGTCAGCACTACCGAAATAGATCAGAACAGACTTCGGAACTACACGAGCATCCTCGAAAACGGCGGCACACTCGCGGATATCGACGATCTCGCCATCGGGATCTGACCCGGCGGTTGGATACTTCAACTCGCCGCGTGTTCTTCCGGCGCCAGTGAATTGCCCGGTGCGATGTTCGAGCAGTTGTTCGGCGCCGGATTCCCGTTGAAACGGTCGTTGAGCCAGGTGATGGCGCCGGGGAGCCAAAGCGCGCCACCGGGAACGTGACTGATGGTGTCGTACTGGTCGTACTGGATCGACAAACCTGCGTCGCAATAACGAGTGGCGAGTGTGCGGACGTCCCCGGCAACCATGACTCCGTCGCCAGGGCCGACGCCGGGTCCACCTGGCTGGGTGCCCTCGAGGGCTCCGTTTGCGGCTTGAGCGATGAACATAGGGATGGTGGGTATCGGCGCGTTGCCCATGTTGATTTTGTTGGCGACGTCGACGTACTCGGGCACCGAGTTGGGGTTCGCATACTCTGGTTTGGCAAGGTCCTGCCAGGTCACCCCCGGGTACTGCAGGATGACGTTCCCGATCGAGGCATCCTCGATGCGAGGTAGGAGTTCGCGTCCGCGATCGCCGAGATACGGATCGAAATCTATGTCGTAGGCACGGGCAAGTCCGACGACTGCCATCCCGACAACGCCTGCCCAGCCGATGCTTCCGTTTGCGTACCGGAGGTTGTTCGCCGGGTTGACCAACAGTCCACCCTGGGCGGCGCCGATCAGGTCCTCGTTGATGTCCGGGGCGTAGTCCGGAGCGAGGATGGACGCCCAGTTGGTGGCGATTGCTCCGCCCGAGTATCCCATCAGGCCGATCTCGGCTGAGTCGGCAATACCTGTCTCGGGAGTGTTACGGGCGGCGCGAAGAGAGTCGAGAGTCATCATTCCGTATTCGGGTCCCGCCGCGAAGTCTGCGTTCGGCCCTTCGGTGTCGGGAATGACGACGGTGTAGCCCAGTGCCAGTAGGGGACCGAACATGGCAGCTTCGCCGGAAGCGAGAGTCCCGCCGAAGGCGACGTTCCGTCCGCTGGCGGTCAGGCTGCCGATCGGGGTGTCCCCCGCGACAGCTCGTGACGGACCGTCTTCCGGGTTCAGCGAATCGTAGGCCGACTGGAACGAGACAACTTTGTCCGGCTGGGCATTGGGTGGTCGAAGAATCGATGTGACATTCGCAGACGGCCGGCCGAGAGCGTCGGTCGACCGGTACAACACCTGCACGGCTTGCAACGGGGTCGGAATGTTGACGACGTGATAGGGCAAGGTCCTCGTTTTGAGAACGGCCCCAGGCTGATACGACGACAGCGGTGCCGAACCGTCGTACTGATAGAAGGAATCCGCCGACGGTTGCGCGGCGACAGTAGGTGCCGTGATGCCTGTGAGTGCAATGGCTGTCAGCGCCACCGCTCCCTGAAAGAGAATCCTCGATGCCACGATCGACCCTTCGGTTTCGTATGTCTCTCGGTACTTGACGGGCTGGTGTGATGACGACCACACGCTATCTTACTTTTGAGTAATAAACGAGAGGCTTGCGCTGGTTGTTTGAATCATGCGCGGACGCAATCAGATTGGGCTTGTTGTTGTGACCATGCTGATTCGGTCCAGGGCGCCATGTGTACGATACGACTAGTAGCTATCGCGACAAGTTGCTGCCTTGGGCTGTGCCGGGTCCTCCGATGCCGGGAAATGCTCTGTGCTGCAAGGTCTTGAAGGACTAAGGAGTGGACATGGGTAAGCGCGCTCCCGACGACGGCGTGTTTCGGGGATCGGGTGATGCCGAGACGGGATTGCTGACTCCTCCGAGCGGTGCACGTAGTGAGGCGGCTCACGAGAAGGCCCTCAGATCAGCAGAAGCTCTTCTGAAATCCGGTGGAATGAAGGCCGCGACCATCGATGCGATCTCCGAACAATCCGGTGTCAGCAAGGTGACTCTGTATCGGCACTGGCCGTCGCGGCAAGCTATCGCTGCTGAAGCATTCGGCGTGCTCATGGCTCGTCATCTGACATTTCCCGAGACCGATAGTGCGCAAGCCGATTTGAACGACTATCTAGGTGACATCGGAAAGTTCTACCGAGGTCCACTCGGGTCGATCTTTGCCGAACTTGTCGGCGCGTGTGCCAACGATCCGACGACGGCGGCATACTTCCGCACTTTCTTCCTCGACGAACGTCGTCGGGGTTTCGCCGCACTGATTCGGCGGTGTGTGGATTCCGGCTACTTTCGCGAAGACATCGACACCGAGGAAGCGATCGATCTGTTCTTCGGGCCGTTGATCTACCGGATGTTGGTCGGGCACGCGGGTATCGACGACAACACTGTGCGCTCGATCATCGATCACGCAGTTCGTGGACTCCGCAGTGGTGCATAGACGGGTTCTCCGTTGAGAATCCGCAGCGCAGGGAGGGCGAATTGCCCTCCCCGCACTGCGATGTGCCTCAACACTCGGGTGTCAGCTGAGCATCTTCAGTACTAGCTGGTACTCACCGTTGATCTCGGCGTTGCGAAGCGGCTTGGCGGCGTCGACCACGATTTCCGTGGCGTCGTCGTGCGCCTTCAGTAGGCCGATGGTCTCGGCAATGTAGTCATCAAGTGGCAGAGCTGATTCCGAGTTCTCCTGACCCATCAGCGTGGTGCGGACTCCTGGCGGGATGAGTTCGATGCACCGGATCGAGGTATCGGCGAGTTGTACGCGCATGCTCTCGGTGAAGAGATGAACCGCCGCCTTTGTCGCGTTGTACGTGGGCGTGACGGGCAGCGGGACGAAGCCGACGGCGGATGAGACGGTGACGATGGTGGCATTGGGCTTCGTCATCAGATGCGGGATGAACTGGCCGGCCAAGCGAATTGTTCCGAGAAGGTTTGTCGTGACCGTTCTCTCGGCGATGTCGAGGAAGTCCGGGTTCTTCAAGTCTTCCGGGTACATGATTCCCGACATCGTCACGAGGACGTTCAGATCGGGAAATTCCTCCGTGACGGATTCATGTGCGGTTCGAATGGATCTCGGGTCGTCCACGTCGATGACGACCGTGCTGATGCCCGGGTACTTGTCCGAGATCTCTTGGAGCAGAGCGGATCGACGCCCTCCGACGATTACCTTGTTCCCCTCGTTCTGCAATCCCACTGCAAGTGCGAGGCCGATACCGGAGGTTCCGCCGGCAATGAAGATGGTATTTCCCGAGATTTTCAATTTGTGCTTCCTTGGTTTGTCGTGGGCGTCGACGTGGCGACAGTGATGGATTTGAGTTGGGTGTATTCGTTGAGCGTCTCGAGGCAGAACTCTCGCCCCAGGCCGCTTTCCTTGAATCCCCCGAAGGGGACACCGCCTCCCAGATTGAAGTACTGATTGATCCAGACACAGCCCGCATCAAGACGATCCGCGGTTTCCATCGCGTTCTTCAGGTTGGAGGTATAAATCCCAGCAGCGAGACCGTACGGAGTGTCATTGGCTTCTGCGATCACGTGCTCGTAGTTGTTCCATCTGAGGACGCACAGGACAGGTCCGAATATTTCGTCCTGTGCGATTCGCATCGAGTTGGCGACCTCGAGAATCGTCGGCGCGACGAAGTTTCCGGCTTCGAATCCCGGCACTTCTACCAGATCACCGCCTGTAAGTAGTTGTGCGCCTTCGTCGATACCGGATCTGATCATGGAGATCACACGTTCGGCGTGTTCCTGGTGGATCAATCCGCTCAGTTCGGTGTCCTCGTTCAGTGGCGGCCCGACTCGCAACGATCGGAATCCTGCGACGAGTTTTTCCACGAAGGTGTCATAGATGTCCTCGTGGATGAAGAGACGTGTTCCGGCCAAGCAGGATTGGCCGTTGCACATGAGGACACCTGCGGTGGCATCGGCGACCACTGCATCGATGTCCTCGATTTCAGGAAACACGATGCTGGGACTTTTGCCTCCGAGTTCGAGCGTGGTCGAGATCAGCCGTGAGGCTGCGGCGTGTGCCACGAGTCGGCCGACTTCGGTGCTTCCGGTGAAAGCGAGTTTGCTGACCTTCGGATGGTCTATCAGGGCTGCGCCGGCTTCCTCGCCAAGACCAGGGACAACATTGAAAACGCCTGCGGGAAACACGTCGGCGGCGATCCTGGCCAGCTCCATGACGGAAACGCAAGCATTTTCATCAGGTTTGAGGACCACTGTGTTTCCCGCAGCCAGAGCAGGTGCAATCTTGAACGCCGTCATTACCACGGGATCGTTCCAGGGAATGATCTGTCCACATACGCCCAATGGCACTCGCTTCGCGACCAGGTATCCCGATGCCAACTCGCGGCCGAAGCCATGGTGGGCCAACGAGATTGACGCGAAGTATCGCAGATGTGAGACGGCGGCTCGATAGTCCTCGCGCATCTCACTGATATGGCGCCCGGTATCCATACATTCGAGCTGGGCAAGCTCTTCGGCCTGATCCTCCACGAGCGCGGCAAACTGCAAGATTTTGGCGGATCGTTCTTCAGCGGTCAGGTTCGACCATGCAGGAAATGCCCGCCTGGCGGCTTCGACCGCGTCGTCGATCTCTGTGGGCCCGCACCGAGACAGTGTGGCGAGTAGAGCGCCGGAAGCGGCGTCACGCGCCTCGAATGTGGATGTGCCCATGGCTCGGAACGCTCCGTTGATGAACGCACCGTATTCACGAACTGCTTGACCCTCCATGGAACCTCCTAGATCGGTCAATCACTGACTGACAAAGTGTACTGTACGTTTCGTACACTTGTCGATGGTTGCCTTACCGCCCATGGATGGCGTCAGCAGAAAGACCAGCTAGAACAGTGTTCTGGTTACGTCGTCAAGGCGTAGCTGCAGCAATTCCAACCGCTTGCTTCATAGCCTGCGAGACATAACCGGTGCCGATCTTGACGCCACCCAGCCACTCGGTCAGGCGAACTGCCTCGGCGTCGAGCGCCCGTTGCGCATCCGCGGACACGGATTCGAGTACTCGAACGTGGACCACTCCGGCGGCGTCTTGGATCCAGCAGCCCACGACACGACCGTCGACCCAAGCTGTGGTGCCGGCGTTACCTCGGGTGTCGAAGAGTTGGTTGCGGTGCGGGCCGAGATAGAAGTCACGGTTCTTCCACCCCATGATCGTCGGGTCGAGCACCGGTAGGAGTGCCACCCAAGGACCTGGATCAGACACCGTGGCGACGTCATCCGGTAGTAACCAGCCGGTGTCGCCACTGTCGAGTGAGACTGCAACGGCTTCGAGTTCGGCGAGGGCGGCCCGGACGACCGTCTTGGTCGAGCCCAGCCACCAGACGATGTCGTCTTCCGTCCCCGGTCCGAAGGAGTGGAGCCAGCGTCGGACTATTTCTCTGTATCCGTCTGCAGATTCGAGATCGGTGGGGGCGTCGTCGAGCCAGTGTCGAGTGAGAGTCCACAGTGGGCGTGAGACGGGGAAGCGGGCGGTGTTGTTGCCGCGCATGATGTCTGCGGTCGCCCCGAGGTGCGTGAGAACCCTGGGTGCCGACCAGATTTCGCCTGCCGAACCCTCGACCTTGACGTCGATCATCGGTACTGCCTGACGGACCTCGAGTGCGGAAAGTCCTTCAGGGGCATCGGTGAGCAGTGTCAGAACCTCCGCCCGCGCGCGATCGAGCCAGTCGTTGCCGTCGACGGCGATTCCGGCCTTGACGACATCCTTGGCCATTCGTGCGCGCTCGGTGTTCGCGACGCGGGCGGACGCACTCGACCACGCGGCCGGCAGCAAGTCTCGGGGAAAGGTGAAGAGCGTGCGGCGCATAGCCAATTGCTTCACGAGACTGCGTTGGTCGTACAAGGCGTTGTCGACGTCAGTGGCGTCCAATGACCGAACCCTCGCCCAGCAAGACAGATAGACAGTCGCTGATTCGGTGGCGTGCAGTACCGTCATCGCCCGCGTGGCAGCTTCCGGAGAATCGACGCGGAACGAAGGCGCCAGCGCGTGACGTACTCCTATGCGTGCACGGCGTTCGTCGTCGGAAACATGGCGCATCAGGCCATCGTGCCACAGGCCAAGTGCGTCGTATCGGCTAGTTGCGCGAGAGTTCGATTGCGCCAGTAGTCGTCGTGTTGGAGATGTGTGATGGCCCCGGGCGTGGTCGCGAAGTTCGCAAACCCTGTGGCTTCGACGGGGATCTGCAGCCAGGCGGAGACGACGAATGTGTGTGCAAATCCGTGTGTTACGACGATGTGATCGTGATCGAGTTCGGTCATCAGTTCGCGAATGCACTCGCCGACCCTTGATGCGATGTCGCGGCGGGTTTCGGCACCGGCAACGGGGCCACGGTGATCGAGGCGGTTGTTGTCAGGAGCCGGAACCTGCCGCTGGGTCAGCCACGAGTTCGGGCGCCCTTCGGCTTCTCCGAAGCTGATTTCGCGCAATCGAGAGTCTGTTGTCGCCGGAACATCGAGTGTCCGGGCGATGATCGCGGATGTCTCGGCGCACCGTTCGAGGTCGGAAGAGGTGATGCGGATCGGGCGCGAAGTTCCTGTGCGTCGACGTTTCAACTCTTCGGCGATCAACTCTGCATCGCGCCTGCCGGCGGGCGTGAGAACCGAATTGTGCCAACCTCCGACGATGTCCTGTGCTGTGTGTTCGGCATGAGGATGAGTGACGACGTAAAGATCCTGCACGAGACCCCTTTTGTTACCCGACCGTTTCGGGCAACAGTATTCCAGGATTGAGGATTCCACGCGGATCCCAGGACGATTTGATCAGCTTCATGGCGGCGATGTCGGTTTCCGTGCGCCCCAGCGCTATCCACGGTGACTTCGCGCGACCGATCCCGTGCTCGGCGCTGATACTTCCGTGATGGGCGGAGACGAGTTCGAAGACCGTATCGGTCAGTTCGTGGGCGATGCTCGGTTCGGCGTCAAGAAGATTCACATGGATATTCCCGTCGGCGAAGTGTCCGAACAACATTGGACGCACATGGACGAATCGTTCGGTGAGTACTTCGCGGAGGCTCTCGATGAACATGCCCATCACGGACAAGGGGACGGAGATGTCGAGTTTGACCACCGGAGTCGTCGATGAAGCGCTGATGCTTTCGGTATGGCTTTCTCGCAGAGTCCACAGCTTTCGAGCGGGGCCAGGCTCGACTGTCGCGTCCTCGATGAGATCGGCAGAGGCGGAGAGAACTTCGAGGAGTGACTCTTCCGTCTCGCGCGGCGATGACACCTCGATCAGGGTGTACATCGGTGACGGTGTTCCGAACGGGCGACGGGCATCGGTGTGTGCGCAGACGAGGGAGATGCCGTCGTCGGTCATGATCTCGGCGGCCTCCACGGTCAACCCGCTCTGGCGCACTCGATTACACAGCTGCAGCGCTTGATCGACGTCGCGCACACCCGCGAGCACGACCTGGGTGTCGGTCGCCGGGGTGACCAACTTCATCAGGACCTTGGTGACAATCGCGAGCGTTCCCTCACTGCCCGCAAGAAGCCCTGGGATGTCGTATCCGACATTGTCTTTGACGAGTGGAGTCCATCTACTCAGTACCGAACCATCGGCAAGTACTGCCTCGATCCCGAGTATCTGTGCCCGTGTATTTCCGTATCGGACCATGCGGGTACCACCGGCGTTGGTTGCGACGATGCCGCCGAGGGTCGCGGATTCCTTTGATGCCAAATCGATTCCGAATCGGAGGCCGTGTGCGGAGGCCGCCAGGTCGGCGCGAGCGACGGTCACGCCCGCACCGGCCGCGATTGTCCGGCCGATGGGGTCGACGGTCTCGATCGAATCCAAGCGCCTGGTGCTCAGCACCACTGATCCAGCCGACGGTATTCCGCCACCGACCAGTCCGGTATTTCCACCTTGTGGGGTGATGGGAATCCCGGCCTCGAAGCAGGTCGTGACGACGGCGGACACTTCGGCGGTGTCGGCCGGACGGACCACAGCTATTGCGTCACCGATCCAACGTCCCGTCCAGTCGCGTGTGTAACCCTCGATCAGCTCTGGATCGGTGAGGACGTGCGCTTCGCCGACGATCTCTGCGAGGGCGTCGAGGAACCTCGCGTCCGTTGCAGGTTCGCGTGCTTCGACGAGTGTTCGGGGGCTCATGTTCAACCTTGTGATCGTTCGGGGGACAGTTTTTTCGGGAGGCGAGCGGTGGAACAACCTGCACTCGATCCTCCGACCTCAGGTGATGCGCTGTCCAAGACCAAGTAGTGACACCACCATCTGTTCTTCTTATAATCACCGTATGAACCTGCAGCGCGCACGCTATCTGATTGCTCTGTCGGATCACGGCAGCTTCACTCGCGCCGCCGCGAACGTCCACGTGGCGCAATCTGCACTCAGTCAGCAGATCAAGGTTCTCGAGCGCGAACTCGGAGTTCCTCTGGTGGACCGCCGAGGTCCGCAGTTCACTTTCACCGACGCGGGGCGGGTAGCGGTACGAGAGGCACGCTTCTTGCTCGGGTGCGCAGACCGGGCGGTCGAACGAATTCGATTGGCTGCACGCGGTGTGGACGGGGAACTGCGCATCGCGTACACCCGGTCGTGGGCGGGTGGCGCCGTCGGGGATCTGGTCAGCACTTATCGCAAGCTCTATCCAGGCGTCGAAGTTGTCGTGCACCGGGGCACTTCGGCGCAGACTGTCGACCTCGTCCGAACCGGAGCCGTCGACATCGCGGTTGTGCGACCGCCGCTCGATGACGACGATCGTGAACTTCCCCTGATCGTCCTCGACACCGAACCTATCCTGGTCGCCGTTCCCGTGGATCATCCGTTCGGGGATCGAACGACACTCGAACTCGGAGATCTGGTGGACATCCCCGTCGTATTCTGGCCCGAGGCGAATGCGCCCGGGATGTATTCGCGTACGCTCGAACAACTTTGGCCCGACAGCGCTCCCAATATCGTTCGATTCGAGGCTGACGACGAGCAGGTTTTGCACGCCGTCTCGGACGGGGTGGGAATTGCGCCGATCCCGCAGGGGCGGGCCCGGATGCTCCGAATCCCGGGTATTCATCTGTGTGAGATCGCCGGTATGCAGCCGACTCTCGAAGTTGCCGTGACCTACCGTCCGGACAACCCGAATCCCGCGCTTGCACCCTTCGTTGCGCTCGCCGAACGCGAAAGATCGTCAACCACTGTGTAGCACAAGTGATGCGCGGTGGGCCCTATCCGCCATCGAGGACCAGCATCATGGCCGTTGCGCGTGCCCGGTTCTCGATGGTGTCGACGTGGAATCCGACGTGCTGGGACAGCTTCGCCAATCGGTGCGCGACGCTGCTGTGATGAAGATGCATGGAATCGGCTGCGGCCCTCAATGTTCCGGATTGCAGGTATGCCCTCAAGGTTTCGAGTAGTTCCAATCCCTGTTTGGTATCGCCGATCTCTTCGGCAAGAACCAGATCCGGTATTCGCGAGTGATCGATGTGTGATCCCGGTGCCAGGAGGTTGAGGGCGCCGAGATCGTCTGCGTTCACGATCGGTGTTGTTGCTGACGCCTGTGCACGAGCGAATCGTGCAGTGCTGAGTATTGTATTCACTTCGGAAGCGGAAGCAGCCAAAGATATTCCGGCGCGAATGGATGACGACAGTGCTGACTCGGACAGCTCGGGTGTCGGTGCAAACGAACCCGCCACGAGATTCAGATACTCGCCATCAGCTTCTATCCCAACAGCTTTGCCAGGTGTGCAATCTTGCGAAATAACAAGGTGTGCAGTGCCGCCGGCCGTGTCTGAGACTGCCTTGGTTGCCATGACGCGGACTGGGGTTTGGGGTTCGATACCGAGACCGGCGCAGGAGGTGAGCACCGCGAGTTCATCCATCGGGAACAACAGATTTCGAGTGTGCTCGGCTTCGGTAGGCAAGCGTCGGGGTTGCAGGATTATCGCCGCGGTCAGGGCCATTCGGTCGACGAGCATTTCGTCGAGCGGCAAGTGCGCACCAGGACGCTCGATCCATACTTTCCCGAGAACCTCGTCGTCTACAGCGATGTCCCTGGCCATGCTCGGAGGGAACTGGGGTTCGGGCGACCATCGGCCGCGTGGGTCACAACGGCGCAAATTCTTCTTGCTTCTACCGTGTTCCACGATCTCGATACCTACAACGCAGTCCGCCAACTGCGCGCTCGCGCGAAGCAGAGATGCGGTGTCGGAGCCGTGCCGCACGAGCGTGTCGAAGTAATCGATGACACGTACCAGGCCTGCCGAGTCTGCATCGAGCTCGGCAAGCCGGTACATCAGTCCTTGCATCTCGCAACGCTACGAGACAGGCGACAGCGAACGCAACCCTCTCCGGAGCGCAGTGAGGGCTTCGGCGGCACTTCTTTCGCTGACTGCTGCGGTCGCCACTAGTGCCGACCCGTGAAAGGTTCCGGGGAAGGAGTGCAATTCGACGCTGACTCCCGCATGCAGCAGTCGAAGGGCGTATTCGATTCCTTCGTCGCGGAGCGGGTCGAGTTCCATGGTGGACAGGTAGGTCGGCGGCAGACCGGTGAGGTCGGTCGCCCGGGACGGCGCAGCGTAAATGGAGACGTCAGGATCTTCGGGACCTGAATACGACTCGCCGAGGTAGTACTTCCACGACAGGATGGCGTTGGGGCGGTGCCACAACGGTGTGTCGACGAAGTTCGTCATCGAGACAGTCGCCAGACGGTCGTCGAGTTCAGGAATTTCGAGGAATTGGAATGCCACGGGCACAACGCCCTCGTCGCGGGCTTTGAGGACAGTGCCTGCGGCCAATCCGCCGCCTGCACTCTGCCCGCCCACTGCGATGCGGCTGGGATCGACCCCCAGTTCCTCGGCATGGGCGTGGATGTAGAGGAGTGCGGCGTAGCAGTCGTTGACGGGACCGGGAAAGGAGGTTTCGGGGGCGAGGCGGTACTCCACGTTTGCAACGGCGAATCCGAGTTCGCGCGCTACCTCGACACAAAATGGATCGCTGGACTCAGCGGTGCCGATTGCAAATCCGCCGCCATGGATCCAGAGCAGAACGGGGACAGGGCCGGCGGTGTTGTCCGGGGTGAAGAAACGAATCGTGACTTCCGGATCGCCGTCCAGGCCAGGAGCGGACAGTTCCCGAAGCGAGACTCCGTCGAATGGCAGGTCGGCCAACATGGCGCCGATCAGAGCGTCGTAGGTGGCCCGCGCGTTGGGGAGGTCAGCGAAGTCCACCTTCGGGAGCATGGTGAGTGCTGCGGCGAGTTCGGGGTCGAGAGTGGGGAATGTTGTCATGCACTCATCATCGATCCTGAATGTGGCCTACGTCACCAGTGGTTTGTAGGAAATCGGAAAGTCTTCTTCCGACGCGCGTCGGATCTCCCTAGGATGACGCCGGTGGACAGCGTACATCTCGGGGTGGGTTCGAGCGATTCGGAAGTTGGGTCCAGGATCGGTGGACGCCCGCCGCAGGTTTTCGCTGGTCAGCCGATTTTGCAGACGCATGAGTATCTCTTGACGCTCGAGGCGCACACGGCTTCGTGGCTCGGTGCGCGAGAGCTTTCCGTCTTCATCCGTCGGGGATTCTCCATCGGCGACGACGACCTCGAATACCCGGACATCGGGTTCAGTGCAGTCCTGCACCCGCCGTCATCACGAAGTGCGGAATCGGCCGGCACTCACGAGGGCCTGGGGAGCGCGGCGTTGGTCAATCTTCCCGCAGACGACGAAGTGATGCCGTTGGTGTTGATCGCGCCGCAACCGGTACTCATACAAAATGAACCGTCCTACGCCGATACCGTCGAGGCGGACGGGCATCGCTTCCTGTTCCAGATCAATGAAGAGGGATGGCCGGTGGTTGCCGAGCCGCAACCCGAGTTCGTCGAGGAATACCTGTTTGGCTACGGCTCGGTGTATTTCTACGGGAGCGCTGACGCGGCCGGGCACGCCGTTGAAGTCGTGCCAGGATTTCTCGATTTCTGAGCTGCCAGACGACCTTTCTGCCGATACCGTGGGCAACGTATTCGACCGGCGGATTTGTCCTTCGAAAATTAGTTTCGGAAGTTTGTCGATCGGCGTCTTTGCCGTTCGACGTGTAGGCAGAGGGACCGAATGAGCGGTCCACAAACGAAGGAGATTCTCATGAAGTACATGCTGATCATGCGTTCCACCGACGAAGCCATCGAAGCATCCAAGGACATGGACTTCGACGAGATCATCGCCGCGATGGGGCAATACAACGAATCCTTGATCAAGGCCGGTGTGCTGCTGGCGGGTGAGGGATTGGCGATGGAGGAGGGATTCATCGTCGATTTCGAGTCCGATCCGCCGCTGGTCTCCGATGGCCCGTACGGCGAGACGAAGGAGTTGTTCTCGGGATTCTGGATCATTCAGACGTCGACCAAAGACGAAGCCTTGGAATGGGCGAAGCGCTGCCCGCTCGGGCCGGGAAGCAAGCTCGAGGTGCGCCGCGTGAGCGAGATGTCGGACTTCGATCAGGACAACGAGTACATCCAGAAGGAAGCCGGCTGGCGCGAAGAGCTCGGTACCGATCGTCCGGTCGCAGGCTGAACCATGACCGACGAGGCGGTGCGAGAAGAAACGAGAAAGGCTGTCGACGCGGTCTGGCGAATCGAATCCGCGAAGATCGTCGCCACGTTGACTCGCACCGTCGGAGATCTTGATCTCGCCGAAGACCTGGCAGCGCAGGCTCTGCTCGAAGCTGTCGAGCAGTGGCCTGCCACCGGCGTTCCCCGAAATCCCGCTGCCTGGCTGACTTCCGTTGCGACGCGTCGAGCAATCGACGGGTGGCGACGACGTGAGAGGCTGGACGAGCGCTACGCCCACTTTGCGCGTGAACTCGAGAACGACGCTTCGCATTTCGACGACGTCAGCTGGGATCCGGATCGGATCGACGACGACGTCCTCCGGCTGATGTTCATCGCCTGTCACCCGGTGTTGAATCGAAAAGCGCAGGTGGCCTTGACTCTTCGGGTTGTGGGCGGGTTGACCACCGAAGAAATTGCGAAGGCGTTCCTGACGCCGACCGCGACAGTTCAGCAGCGGATAGTGCGTGCGAAGAAGGCGTTGACCGCTTCGAAAGCGGTTTTCGAAGTTCCAGGACGAGAAGAGTTTTCGAGCAGGTTGAGCGCCGTCCTCGGAGTCCTGTACCTGGTGTTCAACGAAGGTTATGCAGCCAGCTCGGGGGACGAGTGGATGCGGGCGGACCTCAGTGCTGAAGCTCTGCGGCTCGCGCGAATACTCGCCGAATTGGTCCCCGGGGAATCCGAGGTACACGGCCTTGTCGCGTTGATGGAGCTGACAGCCTCGAGATTCGGCGCTCGGACAACCTCGACAGGTGAGCCCATCCTGCTGGCGGACCAGGACCGGACTAGGTGGGACCGCCTACAGATCTCGCGTGGGCTTGCGGCGCTGGAACGAGCTGACGCCGTCGGGCGTGGACGTGGCCCGTACGGTTTGCAGGCAGCGATAGCCGAATGTCATGCGCGAGCAGCAACTTTCGATGACACCGATTGGAAGAAGATAGTCATCCTCTACGAGGCGTTGGCGCAACTGGCCCCATCGCCCGTGGTCGACCTCAATCATGCGGCGGCGGTATCCATGGCATACGGTCCTGGCCCTGCGCTCGAATTCGTCGACAAGCTTGTCGCTTCAGGTGAATTGGCCGACTACCACCTGCTTCCCAGTGTTCGGGGGGAGTTGCTCAGTCAGCTCGGCCGATCCGAGGAGGCTAGAACCGAACTCCTCGAAGCAGCGAGGCTGGCCGGGAACGAGCGTGAGCGTGCAGTATTGGTCGCGAAAGCAGATGCGCTGCTGTCGGATCAGTAGTCACACGCTTGGTAGTCAGGGCTGAGTCGGATCATCGTTCGGCACCATGGGCGGCATCCCGACCCCGTAAGGATCGAGCATGTCCGATACACGTCGACCCCACCGTTCATGCGCGGACTGACGGGTCATTCCGGCAGCGCGGCCGATGGTTGCCCATGTTGCGCCGAATCTTCGCAGGCTCATGACGCTTGCCGTCGAATCGATGCCTGCGGCGAGCTGGATCCGGAAACTTGCCAACTGCCAAGCCATCTGACGCTGCGCCGGGATGTCGGTGTCCTGTTCTGCCTCCCATTCGGGGCTGCCAGGTAATGGATCCGTTCCGACAATCTTGTCCGCCTGCGCGCCGGCCTCGGCGATTCCGGCGTTGACCGTCGAAGTTGCGGCGGTCTCGATCTTTGCGGTCAGGGCGGTCTCGATCAGATCTTGCATAAGAAATTCTCCATTCGTCAGGTTTAGCCTGACAGTTTCAATCGAATGTTGTCAAGAGATACCTGACTGATTCCATTTGATTAATGCCCGATCTATTTGTGTACTATCTAAATGGCCTTCGGTTCTGTTGGCCGACGTCGAAGGGGTTGCTGGTGAAGATCGTGGTTCTGTCATTCCTGATGGCGCTGACCTTGATGACGGTCGGGATCATCGCGGCGCGCAACTGCAGCACTCGACCTGCCGTGACCGGGGCAGTTACTGCGGCGTCGACGGTTCTTGCTGCCGCCTGGACACTTTTTGCCGTGGCCTTCGTACTGGCCTGATCGCACTTCGGCGTGAGCGCGCCAGCGTCGGCGACTGAACTGCGCAGCAGGTCAGGTACGTTTTGTCTGCAGCGCGATGCCGCATACCCTGGCAGGCGTGGCAATTGCTGAAACAGACAGGAACTATGGAGGAAGGTCGGTCGCGGCACGCAAGGCCGAGCGCCGTTCCCTCTTCTTGAATGCTGCTCTCAGTGTGTTTGCCGACAAGGGGTATGCCGGAAGTTCGGTGGCGGATATCTGTGCGTCCGCGAGTTTGGCCAGAAGGCAGTTCTACGACGAGTTCGGTAGCCGCGAGGATCTACTCCTGGCGCTGTATGACCAGATTCAACTCGACGCCAGAATTGCAATGGTCGACGCACTCGACGCGGAGCCTTCGGTCAATCTGCGGGACAAGGCAGCAACGGCCATGGCTGCCTTCGTCGAGTCGGTCGGAAGTGACCCGCGACGTGCACACGTTGCCTTCATCGACGTCGTGGGTGTCAGTCCTCGAGTGGAAAAGCATCGTGTGGACCAACGTTCGGTTTGGGCAACATTTTTCGAGTCGATCATCAAAGGGATTGTGGGCGACGATTACGAACCGCCGGGTGGTTACCGGTGGGCGTCCACTGCCTTCATCGGTGCGCTTACCGCGCTGGTGCACCAGTGGAGCACTACGGAGCCTCGTCCCCCTGTGTCGGTACTGGTGGATCTGATGACGGTGCTCCTGAACGCGTTGATTGACGACGCGCCCCTTCGTGCCGGCGAATAGGTCACGAACACCGGGGATTGTAATCCAGCCCACAACGCTCTACTCTCGTCCTCAATATGTTAGACACTCGCATCTAACTTGTGCGCCCGTGATGAGAACTGCGGCAACACAAGGCAATCTGTGCTTTTTCGGGGAGGAATTGGTATGGGACGACGCTGGACAACTGACCGACAATGCGGGGGCTTCGCGATTGCCGTGATTGCAGTAATCGGGCAGATCGCACTTTCGGCACCTGCCTCAGCGGCACCGGACGGAGGTGTTCCTACCCAAGTTCAGGTCCAGCCTGCCCTGCCGCCTGCGGTTGCGCCGCTATTGCCTGCGCTGGACCAGGCCTTTTATGAACCGCCCGCCGGGGTCGTCGAATCCAAGGAGCCGGGTGAGATCATTGCCGCGCGTACAGTGAATCTCGGTACTCTCAATCTGATTCCGACCAATGTTGATGCGTGGCAGATCTCCTATCGTTCCAATAACGCTGCGGGTGAGGCGATTCCGGCTGTCACCACAGTGATCAAGCCTCGCGGCGACACTCGCGACGGCGGGCCGCGTCCGCTGCTGTCCTTTCAGATGGCCGAAGACTCGCTCGGAAGTTACTGCGCACCTTCGTATGTCATGCAGCAGGGCGCATTGCCGTGGCTGGTGACGGGCGCTGCCACTGGTGGGGCGCAGTTCCTCGAAGTGCAAGCGGCGCTGGCGCAGGGCTGGGCACTATCGGTGCCCGATCATCAGGGGCCGAATTCTTCTTTCGCGTCCGGCCCGGTAGCCGCGCGGATCACGCTCGACGGTATTCGTGCGGCCGAGAACTTCGAACCCATGGATCTGCAAGGTCGGTCGACTCGAGTAGGGCTGCTCGGGTACTCGGGAGGGTCGATTCCTACTGGTCACGCGGCTGAAATACGGCGCACCTATGCCCCGGAACTGAATGTCGTCGGAGTCGCCGAAGGCGGTGTTGCAGCCGATCTCGGTGCTTTGCTCGACAATGCCAACAACGCTCTAGGGGCCGGGATCGTCGCTGCCGGTGTCATCGGAGTGAGCCGAGAAGATTCTGAACTCGCAGGCTTCATAGATCAGCACATAAGCCCCGCCGGCCGAGCGCTTTTCGCTGCCAAAGACAACCTGTGCATGCTCTGGACGTCGGCTGCCGTGCCCTTCCTCAACATCAAAGGTTTCCTCGATGTACCGGGAGATCCCGTCCAACATCCCACGGTGAGAGCCGCGCTCTCTCGAGCTGCCATGGGTAAGTCCGTTCCTGACGTGCCGATGTACATCTACCAGTCGAATCCCGACTGGTTGGTGCCTGTGGGCCCGGTGAACAAACTTGTCGATACCTATTGCCAAGATCCTTCTGCGAGTGTCGTTTACACCAGAGACCACTTCAGTGAGCATGTCAGCATGGAAGTCGTCGCATTGCCGAGTGCTCTGCTGTGGCTTCGTGATCGGTTCGCCGGCGTCCCGGCCCAACAGGGGTGCAGCACCTTCGATGCTGGATCGATGGCGCTTGATCAGAGAACGTGGCCGGTCTGGGAAGACGCAGTGGGCGAACTTGTCGCAGGCCTGTTCGGCAAGCCGATCGGAAACTAGCGGGGGACGTGATGTTGTGGTGAGGAATTCTCCCAGGGGCAAGGTGTTGCACTGACTGGACGTTGTTTCACTGATCGGGCCTTGACAATGGAGTCTTGTCACAACTGGCTTCTTGTCACAATTGGGTTCCTGTCACCGACGAAAGGTTGCGCGATGACAAAGCTGTTGTTTGCAGTCACTTCTGCAGATCACTGGACGCTGAACGACGGGACAGCCCACCCAACCGGATACTGGGCGGAAGAACTGGTCGAGGCGCATCGCGTTTTCGTCGAGGGCGGCTACGACATCGTGATCGCGACGCCTGGCGGTAAAGCCCCCGTTGTGGATGAGGGAAGCCTGGCGCCTGAGGTCAACGGCGGGCAAGAAGGCGCTGATCGTATGCGCAAGTACATCGCCGATCTGCAGCCGGTGCTGGATTCGCCGGAGATTCTGGAGAACGCCGATGCTGCCGACTACGACGTGGTCTTTGTGCCAGGTGGACATGGACCGATGGAAGATCTTGCAGTGTCGGCATCCTTCGGCGAGCTTCTGGTGAAGTTCTTGGACGCCGACAAGGTGGTTTCGGCGGTCTGTCACGCACCGGCGGCACTTCTGCCTGCCCAGAGATCCGATGGAAGCTGGCTGTTCGACGGCTATCAGCTGACGGCGTTCACCAATGAAGAGGAGACGCAGGCTGGTCTGGCGGACAAGGCTCCGTGGCTGCTCGAAACTCGGCTACGCGAGTTGGGCGGCAAATTCTCGAAGGCTGACGCCTGGTCGCCTTATGTCGTGGTGGACCGGAAGCTATACACCGGCCAGAATCCGGCTTCGTCGAAGCCGCTCGCCGAGCGGATCGTCGCCGACTTGGGCTGAACGATCACCGGCTAGGCCTGAGCACGGCTTTCGGCACCGCATCGAGGACTCCTTCGATGCGGTGCCGGGCCGTGTTCTGTTGTGCCTGAGGTTCGTCCTCAGGTTTTGAAGGTGGTGTTCGCCGGCCGCGGGTGCTGCTGCGGGTCGATCGAGGGTGGTGGGATGAACCACGGTTTGTTGTCGACGCCGATGCGGATCACCCACTTCCCGACGAACCCGGCTTTGCGGTGCATCAATCGATGATGTGAACGGCACAGTAGGACAAGGTTGTTCATCACGGTCGGGCCGCCGTTGGCCCAGTGCCGGATGTGGTGCGCATCGGTCCACGCGGGAACACACGCACAACCAGGGAACGCGCAGCCTTTGTCCCGGGCGATCAACGCCACGCGCTGCTCCGCAGAGACCAACCGTTTCCCGGGTTTCGCATCCAGAGGCGCGCCGTGACCGTCGAGCAGCACGGTCGAGAGGAAACAATCACACCCGAGAAGCCTTGTCTGCGACACCGACAGCGGCCCCAGCCAGGGCATGTGCCCGACATCGAGATCCGACACAGCCACAGCAACACCATCGGGCGAGGGGGCGGCGGCGCAGTCACAATGCTCCGCCAGATCGCGGGCGTTGATGTGCACGTTCACATGCGGACGCTGACCACCATCGACACCGGTCTTCGCGCAGTCGAGGTAGCGGCGAATCAGTTCGGTGAACCCATCCGCCGTCCGCTTCGCCGCCGACCGAGAATCCGGAGTTCCATCCGGTGCCGGGGTCGGCATCGTCAGATTCGACAACGCCGACAGCAACATTTCCCCGGTGAGAGCATCGAAATCCCCGCGCACCACCACCCGACCATTCAACGTCGACGCGATCCGCAACTCATTCCGATCCACATCTTCGGCGGGCGGAATCTCATCCGATTCGAAGATTCGCTCCAAGGTCGCGATGACGTTCCGGACTTTCGTGGTCGTCGCTTCCACTCCGGACGCGGCCGCCAACAGTAGGTCGATACAGCGAGGGAGCGCTTCGTCCGGCATTCCCTTCGGTGGTGATTCGCAGAACGCCACGATCAACACGGCATGCTCGAACGAGCAGTCCCCGACATCGAACCGAGCAGCCACCGCGGGAAACGGCCGTAGCGCTGCACCGAGGGCGGCGATCTTCTTCCCGTCCCGGATCTGCAGCATCGTGTTCGCCGCCAACCAGGACCCCACTCCGCGGCTGGCAATCACCTGATCATCCGGGCGCATTGAGAGTTCGTCGACCACCGCCACCCGAACAGCCTCGAGACGAAGAATCTCCGCGCTCGCCGACACCGCAGCAGCACGCAACTCAGAAGCAGGCAACCGCCACAGGCGTGCGCGCAACCCCACCGCAGAACCCGACACCACATCCGACAACAGAACACTCATTGAATCCCCCGATCCCCACCCCCAACAATACTCGAACATCAGTTCGAGTCAAGAGGTTATGTGAGGGCGCGAATGAGTGGAGTGGGGTCCGCGACTACGAACAAATGGCCGCCCCCGCTGACCTCTTCGAAGCGAGAGTGGGGGATCATCGAGTGGGCCCAGCGGGCAACTTCGATGGGTACGTTCCTGTCATTGGTTCCGTGCAGGAAAACCGTTGGTACCGAGATGGATTGAAGCAACCCTGGCATCTCGTGGCGATACCGAGCCAAGTCGACAACCCCTGCGGATCCGCCCTGTGCGATCCCTTCGGATGAATCCAATTGGAGAGCAGGGCGATGCGACTCGTCGGTCATGACGGCCTGATCGGCGGCCGGCCAGATCGAGACGGAGTCGCTGCGCAACTTGGAGAACACTCCGGTTCCCGCAAGCATTGCGCCAGCCATGCGGGGAGCCCAGTTGGCGGCAAAGTACAGCGCGGATACCAGTTTTATCCTGCGCCGCAAAGTATCTCGTGGGGCTCCGGGAATCATGGCGCACGCCAGCACCAATTTCGAGACTCGTTCGGGTACGGCCGCAGCGACTGCGAGCGCGTAACCGCCGCCTCCGGAGAAGCCCATCAGTGCGGCCGAGTCCAACTCGAGATGATCGATCAGAGTGACGTAGTCGTCGTCCCAGGAATGAAATCCCTTGTCCGTGTGTGGATCTGTGCGCCCGAAACCGGGACGATCGGGGACGATCAGCCGTAGACCCGCCGTCGCAGCCGCGTTGTCGAGTGAGAGCCCCTCGTATCGGCTGCCAGGTGATCCATGAACCACGACTACCGGCCGGCCAGTCGGATCGCCGTACTCGCAGAACGCGATACGGCGCCCCGGGGTGCCACGAATTTCGGTTGTCGCCACGCTACTTGTCATGTTGTGCTTCCTCGCTGCGCGATCGACGCCACGCCATCCAGAATGAGCGTGACTCCGAATTCGAACCTTCGGGCGGGATCGTGATGAAGCGCGAACACCGATGCCTCGCGTCGATCGGCGGGTGCATTGTCGAAAGCTCCGCGTCCCAATTGAATTGCGACGTGTCCGGTCACGAAATCATGCACGGCGCCGTATGCGTAAGTGGCCTGTTCGTCATCGAGGCCGGCCTGCGAAAGCGCTCGCACGACTCGGTGGGCGGTATCGTCGGCACCGGGTGCTTCCAGCGATGCCTGCCGATGGGCTTCCAGAACGAGGGGATGCCTCATCAGAAGGTCATGTAGACCGTAGGCGAACGTGTGGGCAACCCCGCGCCAGTCGGTCGGCCAGTCGATCGACGAGACGGCTTCTCCCACGAGGGTGGAAATCAGGTCTCGCCTCAGCGCGTCGATGCCGCCGGTAGTGCGGTGGACGGACATCGGCGATATGCCCAGTCGCTCGGCGAGCACTCGAAATGAGACCGCGTCCAGGCCGTCCGTATCGGCGATCTCGGCCGCAGCATCGAGTATCTGTCTGTGACTCAATGCTTTTGGTCGACCGGCCCTTGCAGAGCCGACGGATTCGGATACCATGCTGACAACAATAGCGATACGCGTATCGAAATTACAAGTGCCGATTGACCTACAAGGAGTGCTGCCCCATGACTGATCTCCATCAATTGTCCGCTGTCGAACTCGCCGCAGTGATCGCCGCGAAGCAGGTCTCGATCCCCGATGTGGCACGGTACTTCGTCGATCGTGCGACCACTTCCGATGACGTGGGTGCATTCACGACGATCGCCGGGGAACATGCGATCGAACTCGCCGAGCAGGCCCAGCGCAGGTTGGACGCGCGGGACGCCGGACCGCTTCCGCGCCTGTTCGGCGTCCCGACGGCTATCAAGGACCTCGACGCGACTCGCGGCATCCGCACGACCTTCGGATCGGCGCTCTTTCGGGACTTCGTGCCGGACGCCGATGACGAGATCGTCGAGGCGATCCGAGAAGGTGGTCTGATCGACATCGGCAAGACGACGGTGCCCGAGTTCGGGGCAGCGTGTTACACCGAGCCGGAAGTTGCTCCGCCCGCGCGCAGTCCGTTCGATCGCACACGCAGTGCTGCCGGTAGCAGTGGTGGCGCCGCGGCCGCCGTCGGCGCTGGTCTGGTGCCGTTTGCTCAGGGAAGTGACACCGCCGGTTCGTTGCGTTCACCGGCAAGTACGTGCGGAGTCGTGGGCCTCAAGCCGAGTCGCGGTCTGATCACGATGGGGGTGGCAGGTCACGACAACTTCGGTTTTGCGAGCAAGGGGCCGATCGCCCGAACGGTTCGCGATACCGCTGCACTGCTGGATGTTCTGGCGACGCGACCTGGCGCCGGGACGATTCACCCGCCCCGGCCGAAGTCGTTCGAAGAGTTTGTCGTCCAGGCAGAAGGGTCGCACTCTCGCCCCCTGACCGTCGCCCTCGCTCATGGCTCGGTATCCGGCGGTACGGTGGACCCACGAGTCTCCGAGGCGGTATCGAGGGTGGGCGTTGTTCTGGAGAGCCTGGGACACAACGTATTCGAACGTCCTCAGGTCCGAGACACCGCCTTCGTCGATGCCTTCACCACGATGTTCTCGTCCTTGGCCGGCACCAAGCCCATTCCAGAAGAGTACGAACACCTTCTCCGTCCGATAGTGCAGCACTTACGTGTTCGAGCGAACGAAGTGCCGTCGGGCGATCTGGCCGCGGCAATCGGAGTTGTTCAGGCATGGGCGCGGCGGTGGAGCCTGGATTACGCCGACGCTGATCTTGTTGTCACTCCGACGGTGACAACACCGCCGTTGGCAGTCGGTGAGCTACGCAATGACGAAGACCCCGCGACCGAACTGATCGACATGGTCGCTTTCACGGGAAACACCATCGTCGCCAACGCAACTGGATTCCCGTCGATCAGCTTGCCGCTCGGTTGGACGGAAGACGGTGTTCCACTCGGCGTGATGATCTCGGCGAAATGGGGTTGCGACGCAGAATTGCTCTCTGCCGCTGCAATGCTGGAGAACGCGATGCCGTGGAAGGATCGATACCGATTCGACCGCGCAACCGTGCTCTAACCCGGGAGCGACGTCCGCCCGCCGGCCGATGCAAACCCCAACCACGTGTGGCGGTTACCCCACCAACACCACCCGACTTTCGGGGCGTTGCGGTTGTCTTTGCCGTCCCGGCCGGTTCCGTTGCTGATCCACACAGCCGGGGTTCTGGTGTCGAAAGTTCCGTCAGGCTTACGCAATCGGGAGCCGATCGTCATGAAGCACTTTCCGCGTTCGAGGACGTCGGGGCGCTGCAACAGCCAGTGAATGCCTTCGGTGAGGGTCAGCGGCGTACGGTCGGCATCAACGATCGCGGGAAGTGCTTCGTCCGGGCTCCAATTGGCCAGGTGATCCCCGCGGTCGACTTCACCGAGCAGATACATCGCGGTATCAGGCAACGCGGCCGGCTCGGTAGGAGCGAACAGATCGACGTCGGCCATGTCGACGACAATGAAGCCCCGCTTGTTCTTGTGCTCGAGCAGGGGAGTCAAAATGGAAGCTGGAGCGAGTTTTTCGTGCACGGTAAGCAGTCCCACCTCACCTTGTCCGGCTGCGGCGGCTGCCCTGACGTCGCCGGCAGAAAGCCCGGCCATCTCGTGTACCCCGAGTTCGATCAATCGTTCGGCCTGCTGATCGATGGGCGGGAGGTCGAAGTGCATACCTGCGATCCTACCGATCGTGAGCAGGCCGATCGGTGGGATCGGCGGTGAGGGAAGTCGGCCACGAGACGCCCAACGCGCGCATGATGAACGGGACGGTGGTCGCCACGACAGTGTCCACTCGGTCGCCGGCCATGAGCATCGGGCGACGGCTTTCCACGCAGGCGAGGATGAGTTGCGCGGACGCGGCAGCATCGGAATCGACAAAGACGCCGGCGTCGACACCTTCCTGGACGAGCTGTTCTACCAGAACCGACAGCGGGACAATATGTTCGAGGAAACTTTCGCGATCTTGCGCAGACAGCAATTCGACCAACGCGATTCCCGTGAATCGCTGCAGTGAGAACTCGACGAGCGTCAGTTTGACGAGGATTTCGATTCGGTCGACAGGATTCTCGCGATCCGCGAGTTCACGCTCGGCCAGGAGCAGGAATCTGTCCATCGCCCGGGTGGACCAGGCAAGCAGTAACGCAGATTTGTCGGGGAAGTAGTTGTACACCGCGGTCCGTGAGACACCGGCTGCCTGGGCCACAGTCTGCAGCTTCACGTTTTGCCAGCCCTGCTCGTGAAGTTCGCGAATGAACGCGTCCAACATGGCTTCTCGGGTCGCGATCTTGTGTTCTGCGGTTGTCGCGCCACCGGTCAGCTTCGGCATGGTCGATCCTCCTGTGTCTGATTCATGGTCACGGGGAGGTCGAACAGATCCGCAACAAGGCGTGGATCACCCTGCCACATCGAGACGGGTACAAGCATCATCTGCTGCGCGATCGAGCGTACGGATCGGCAGACTTCCTGCGCCTCGGCGGCGGTGAGCGTCGTGCGTTTGCGCAATCGCTCCATCTCCGCGGCAGTCAGATCGGTGATCCATTCTTCGGCTGCAAGTGAGAGAGGTGAATCCGGTGTCACGGCCGATCCAACTCGGCACTGGAGAACCTCGAAGTCATCACGGACAGCATGATGACGGCGACGACCGAAACGGCGTGTGCACCCGCCAGCCAGAGCGACTCGGGTGCATGTTTGTGGAGGGTCGGCGCCATCAGCATGGCCATGAGGAGGGCGAGACCCGACAACATCGCGGGGCCGTCGGGTCGGCCGACAAGCAGGCTGACCAGGAGAACGAGCGCGACAACGCTGCAGGCCACGTCTACAGGCGGGTACGTGGTCGGGACGATTCCGTGGACGGTGTCGGTTAGGTTCAGCCCGATCGACACCAATTGTGCGAGGCCCGTCGCGCCGGCCAGCCAGGCCGTCCACCGCAGTCCGTGAAGACCGGCTTTCCGCACCACGGTCAGAGGCTCCTCCGAAGATCCCCATGCTGCGGACGTCGGTGTTGTCACGGGCCTTCTCCTTTTTATGACGAGGTGTCGTCATAAAGTATCAGCGCTGGAAAAGTGGGTTTCCGAGGGTAGGTAATTGGCTAGTCCTGAGGAGACAGACACGGCAATATCAACAGTTGAATATCCGACGAGGCGAACTGCGGGAGGTGGCTCGATGACGACCCCTGTCCGCACGGATCGGCCCTCGTCGAAACAGAGTTGGTTGGCGCGCGCGGCATTTGCTGCGCTGGTTCTTGCCGTCGTGGTGCTCCTGATTTTCGCCGGACTGAAAACCTTGACCATGCTGATCCTGGGGATCGGTGGGGTGGTCGTGTGCGTCGTAGCGGTGTACTGGTTTCTGACCACCCGCGGATTCCTCCGCTGGATCTCGTTGGCTGTGGCGGTTCTGACGCCGATCGTGGTGCTCGCCTTCCTGATCCGAGAACGCCTCTTGTGGGTGGTGCTGCTCTCGATCGGATTGTTCGTCATAGCCGGTATCTGCGCCCGCGCCGCTTTGGAGGGGGAGGAGAAGGAACTGCCGGTGGTCGAGCGACCGGCGCCGCCGCCCGCCAAACCGTTCTTCGTGATGAATCCGAACTCCGGCGGTGGCAAGGTCGAGAAGTTCGACTTGAAACGCAAGGCCGAGGAACGAGGGGCCACGGTCGTACTGCTCGAGGGGCCGGAGAAGATCGACGTGACGGCCTTGGCCAGGCAGGCGGTCGCGGACGGCGCCGACCTACTCGGTGTTGCCGGTGGCGACGGAACTCAGGCGTTGGTTGCCGCTGTCGCGGCCGAACACGATCTGCCCTTCCTGGTCGTCAGCGCCGGGACGCGCAATCACTTCGCCGCGGATCTGGGTCTCGACCTCGACGATCCGTCACGGTGCCTCGACGCTCTTGTCGACGGCGTCGAGGTGACGGTGGATCTGGGTAATGTCGGCGGTCGAACCTTCGTCAACAACGCATCGTTCGGGGCATACGCCGAAGTTGTCCAGAGTCCGGAGTACCGCGACGCCAAAACCAGCACCTTCCTGCAGAAACTCCCGGATCTGCTCGCCGGACGCGCCGGAGCGGTGCTGACCGCGCGCTCCCCGAGCGTGTCCGCGGTGGGTCCACAGGCGGTTCTGGTCAGCAACGGACCGTACGAGATGAACGACTTGGCGGGGCTCGGTCATCGCCCGCGATTGGACCGGGGCACTCTCGGGATCGTGGCGATCTCCGTCGGCAGCGCCCGTCAGGCCGTCGGGTTACTCCATCGGGCGCATCAACGAGGCCTGGCTCAGGGCACCGGATTCGAGGTGATCATCGACGCCGACACCGACGAGATTCCGGTCGGCGTCGACGGTGAGGCTCTGGTGATGCCGACTCCCGTCAGGTGCACGGTCAGCCCGCAGGCACTGAGAGTCAGAGTCCCCCGAGACCGTCCGGGCGTCCGTAGGCCCAGGCATGCCTGGGATCTGGTCCGATTGCGAGAGTTGGCTAAGTTCACGAAATCCGGCGCATGACCTGGCGATAGCCTTGCATGACTGCCAGCAGAGTGAATCCGGCAAACATGTCCGATTTGCACCGGATGCTGGCAGCATTGAGGGCCGGTACGGATCCTCGAGGAGCAATCGAATGACGATCACACCCAGCGAAGCGCCGGTAGTCGAGACAACGTACGGGCCGGTTCGTGGATCCACGGAAGGTGCGGTATCGAGTTGGAAGGGGATCCGCTACGCGGCACCTCCGGTCGGGTCGTTGCGTTTCCGCGCACCCGTTCCGCCACAGCCGTGGACCGAGATTCAAGACGCAACAGAATTCGGTCCGTGTGAACCGCAAAGTCGACTTGCGATGATCCCGCTCGGTGAGAACGTTCCGATGGATGAAGACTGCCTGTTTCTCAACGTATGGGCGCCGGGCCCCGTCGGCTCTGATGCGCCGGGTAAACCGGTCATGGTCTGGATTCACGGCGGTGCGTACTTTCGCGGAGCATCCAGCCAACCACTTTTCGACGCAACCACATTGGCTGAGAACGGTGACGTTGTCGTCGTCTCGATCAACTACCGCATCGGTGTGTTCGGCTTCGTCGATTTCTCGTCCTTCAACTCGGAAGAACACACCTTCGAACCCAATGTCGCTCTCCGCGACATGATTGCAGCGCTGCAATGGGTTCAAGGCAACATCGCGGCCTTCGGTGGTGATCCGAATCGGGTGACGTTGTTCGGCGAGTCGGCAGGTGGCGGCGCTGTGACGACGCTGATGACCGTGCCGTCCGCCCGTGGCCTGTTTCATCGCGCTATCGCCGAGAGTTCCCCCGCCACTTCGGTGTACGGGAGTGAACGTGGCGAGATCGTCGCGAAGCTGTTTCTGGAGATCTTCAGCGGCGGTGGCGATCTGGGTCTATTGCGGTCCACGTCTGCCGAAGACATGATCGGGCCGTCAGACGAACTGTTTGCTCGCGTCCCTCAGGAGACGCCCGGCACTTTGGCGTTCGCGCCGATCGTCGACGGTGATCTGCTCCCTGATTACCCGGTGCGCGCGTTCCGTCACGGCAGTGCACACCCGATTCCGCTGATCATCGGAACCAACAAAGACGAATCTTCGCTCTTCCGGATGATGAAATCGCCGTTGATGCCGATCGATCCCGTCGTGATCACGTCGATGTTCGCGGAGATCGCCGACGAGCACCCTGGGCTCGAGCTACCCGATCATTCGCAGATCGAAGGCGCGTATTCGGGGCTGTCCAAGCTGGGCGCTGGTCTCGGGCTGACCCGTGACTTCGGATTTCGTTTGCCCACGCTGTGGATTGCCGAGGCGCACAGCAAGATTGCACCGACCTGGTTGTACCGATTCGACTACGCGCCGCCGATGCTCAAGGCGCTGAAAATTGGTGCGACCCACGGGACCGAACTTGCCTACGTCTTCGGCAACATCAATCACGGAGCGCGGGACATCACCTACAAATTGGGTGGGCTGAGCGCGGCGCGTCACGTGTCAGAGCGCATGCAGGCGAGGTGGCTGGATTTCGCCAGAGCTGCAGGTGATTACGGCACCGGGGCCGATCGTGAACTGGGTGCGGACCCGGGATGGCCAACTTACGACACCGACACACGCTCGACACTGTTGATCGACAAGCACGATGCCGTCGTCGCTGATCTGGATTGCGAAATCCGGGAGGCGTGGGGCGACACGGTGATTGCATTCACCTGATGGTTCCGGTCTACTGCAGTGTGGCGAGATAGTGCGAGACGGGTCCCGCTGTGAGCATTCCGCTTCCGGCGCCGGCAATTTCGGCGGCGGCAGGTAAGAGCGCCGCTCGAGCACGCTCCTTGACTCGACTGTCGCCGACTGCAGTGGCCGCCGCGGCAGTCAAGCACCACAGTGCCTCGGAGAGTAGGTCTTTGGGCGGGTCCGGCAATGCCTCGACGGCCTTCGCAGCTTCGTTCGCCTGCCCCTGTGCGATGAGCAGGTGTGGCCGGGCCCAGGGTTCGTACGGGCCCCACTGCGTAGCCGGGTCGAAAATTGCCGGCAGTCCCCGCCACACACGGAGGGCGAGAATTGCGAGAGGGAGTATGCCGTCCTCGAGACCCGGCATGCCGGAACCGGAAAGGTTCACCGCCGCAGCTTCGTACAGCTTCTCGCAGTGCGCCGCTTCTGCGCCGGTAGTGGCCGTTCGCATAGCGCGAAACCAGGTGGTGAACACCGCTGCCAACGGCCGTTCGTGACGTCCGGCCAATCGATCAACTGTCTCGGCGTGTAGCTCGGCTGCGTCGAATTGCCCCAGTGCGCTGAGGGCTTGCATACGGATGAGATGTCCGAGAATCTCGAAGGTGGACAGTCCGTGTCGAGCGGAGAGGTCGACCAGTTCACGGCCGATGCCGTCGCGCTCGGAGGCCAGACCGGTAGTCCAGAACGTCTGCATGAACAATCCGTTCAGAGCGAAAGCCAGGAGACCTGGATCGTCGAGAGAACGACTGATCTGCACTGCAGCGCGGGCACATTCGAGCCCACGATGACCGGACAGTCCGCGCGATTCGAGTGCAATTGTCGCCAACAGTCTGGCCCGAGCGGGTTCGTTGCCGACCGGAAGTCGATCGAGGGTGCGCTGAGCGGCCGCGACGATCTGCGCAGCCTGCCGAGGATCGTCGGATCGTGTCCAGATTCCGGGCACGTCGTAGTTGCCGATGATCCGTGCGGTGAGTTCGACATCGTCCAATTGTTCAGCGGCACCGATGATTGTCAGTCGTTGGTTTCGGGCAGTCTCGAGTCCGCTTCCGCCCGTAACTGCCAAACTTCGGAGGAGACCGACGGTTGACTCCAATCTCGATTTCGATCCTGCCGCTACGGTCCGGTCGTACGCTGCCGAAACCTGAGTGAAGATCTGTTCTGCCGCTACAGGATCCAGGTGGTTTTCGCGGCGGAGAATGTCGGACTCGAGGTCGGTCAGTCGTGGCCCGGGGTCGATGCCCAACTCTTCGGCGAGTAGCTCGCGTGCGCGACGTAGGACTGCCAGAGCATCGCCTTGACGGTTGGACCGGTACAGCGCGAGAGCGAGTAGTCGCCAACCGTCCTCGCGCCAAGGGTGTTCCGTGACGTGGGCGTCCAGATCGGGAATCGCTTCGGCAGTTCGCCCGAGATCGAGTTGCGCGGATGCGAAGCGTTCGACGCCAGTCAGACGCAGTTCCTCGAGGCGTGACCGCTCAGATCGAGCCCACGGTTCTTCGGCGAACTCCGCGTAGGCCGGCCCTCTCCACAGTTGGAGCGCGGTTCGGAGCAGTTCGAGTGATTGCGCCGGCGTCGAATCGGCGGCTTCACGAACCAGTCTTTCGAATTCCCAAGCGTCGACCGCGTCGGGTGCAGCGCGAAAGGCGTAGCCAGGGCCTTCGGTGACAATGACTTTCGGCTTCGTTCGCGGGGCACGATCCGGTTCGAGCGCGCGCCTCAGTGCGGAAACGAACGTACGTATTGCACTGGTAGCCCCGGCCGGAGGATCGACCCAGAAGTCGTCGACAATCACGTCCACCGGAACAACACGTCCTCGGGCAATGATCAGACGAGCGAGGACCGCTCGGTGTCGTGGACCTTTCAGATCGATCAACCCTGACGAATCGTTCCACGCGACCACGGGTCCGAGAACTCCGAAAAATATGTGGTCTCGCATTTCCCCACGTTATCGCGCTCATCGAATGCTCATCGACTACGGCGAAGCTGATTGCCATCACCCCGACCAACGAGAGCGACCGATGACGATCACCATTCCAGGCTTCGACTATCAGCAGATTTCCACAACAGACGGGGTGCGGCTCAACGTCGCGGTCGGCGGAAACGGAACACCACTCGTCCTTCTTCACGGTTTCCCCCAGACACACCTCATGTGGCGTCACGTCGCCACTGCGTTGGCGTCGGATCACACCGTCATCTGCCCGGATCTCCGCGGATACGGAGCCAGCGACAAACCGGTCGAGGAAAACCCGGACACCTACTCCAAAAGAACAATGGCTGCCGACATTGTCGAGGTGGCGAAGAAGCTGGGACACGAGAAGTTCGCCCTCGTCGGCCACGATCGTGGTGCGCTGGTTGCCGTCAGAGCTGGGCTGGACCACCCGGATGTGATCACACAGCTCGGTTCGCTGGACGTGCTCCCCACCCTGGATATGTGGGACATCCTGCATGGATCGAATGCTGCTGTGGCGTTCCATCTCTATCTCATGGCTCAGCCACCCGGTCTCCCCGAGCAGATGATCAGCGCCAGCGCCGACGCGTTCTTCGAGTACTTTCTCGACGTGTGGACGCAGAACCGCGAAGCGATTCCGGTAGACGTGCGGGCGGAATACCTGCGCGCCTCACGGGAGGCCGTGCCGTCGATCGTTGCCGATTACCGGGCGTCGGCAGGCATCGACATCGAACACGATCAGGTCGATCGGGAGGCGGGCAACCAACTGCACATGCCGGTCACGGTCATTCAGCAGGACTGGGGTTCGATGCTCGGTTACGACGCCGAGGCCCTGTGGAAAGCGTGGGCGCCCGATCTCGAGCACCGCACGCTGTCCGCAGGTCACTTCATGGCAGAAGAGGCGCCTGCCGAAGTGGTCGAGGCGATCCGGACCCTACTCGAGAGGTAGTTTTGACGCTTCTCGGCTGTCGAGGTACTGGCGAGCGCATCACGTGCGTCGCGAATGGACGAGGGGGATCGATGGGTTTCTCGCTGCACTTCATGCGTATGACGAAAGACGTGCAACTCGATGTTGATCGGGCGGCGGTCGCCGCTTTCCTCGATCAGCACGGGCTGCGCGTGGTCGAGAGCCCGTACGGAGGCGAGATCGTCGACCGTGACGACAGGGCATTGACGATCGACGGGGCCTTCTCCGACCTTCATCTCGACTCGCTCGAGCAGAGCGATCCACTCAGTGGTGGAATCTTCCACGCGACGCTGTCGCCTGCCGAGTGCGCGTTCGTCTACGACCTCTGCGCGGCCGCTGGGTTCCTGATCGTCAACCCTCAGGGTGACCCGACGTTTCTCGTTCCCCAGCGCAATCACGAGCCCGACGACGTTTCCGAGTTGGAGGACGTCGTCTGGGTCGAAAGCGCCGAGGAACTGGCGCGGGCGCTCACCGGTGGTTTCCAAGCGTTCCGCGAGTTTCGGGACCGCGTGACAGGACGAGCCGCCGGTGCCGAATGATCGGGGCCCCGTCGGGTTGACGAAGGTCGGGTTCTACCGCTTGACCCCGGCCGCCAAGTCGTCGACCAGGACCTTGGCGGTCAAGGCGTATCCCGCGGCCTTGTAGTAGTCGAACGGAATCACGCGACCGGCCTGTGCGGCGGGCAGGCGCTGCCACGTCGGCGAGGTGTACGCGCTGCCGGAGGCGCTGCGATCCAAGGCGAAGATGACGTCGGCTTCTTCGAGACGGTTGAACTGCTCCGACCCGAGCATCACGCGAAGGTCGGGGCCTTCACGGAGCACCTCGAACCCGAGGTCCTCGGCGACGGCGGTGCGGAAATCGTTCTGGAACCACGCGATCTGATCCTCCGCGGCGGCAACGAAGGCAACCTTCTTGCCGGCCATCAGCGGTTCGACGGTCGGGCGGACCTGAGCTACATGGGCGTCGTACTCGGCGAGTACTTCTTCGGCGCGATCGCTGCGCCCGATGCCGGTGAGGAAGTCCGACATGACCTTCCGCCATTCCGGGGTGAAGTCCTTGCCGACGGGCAGGACCGGTGCGATCTGCTGCATCCGGTCGTTGCCGTACGACCCGGTGTCCCACCAGCCGGCGCTGAGGACGAGAAGGTCCGCGCCGAGGGTCGAGATGTATTCGAAGTTGGGATCCGAAGCACCTTCGGCGAAAATCTCGACACCGGTGGCATCCGGGACCTCGCGGCGTAGGTGTTCGGCGGCGCCGGTCGGGTAGGCGGTCACCGGGTACCCCGCAAGGATCGACAATTCGAGGCCGTCGCGTGGATCGAGGGCAACGACGTTCTGAGGGTCCGTCGGAATGGTCAGCTTCTCGTCGCCGCGTGTGAACTCGAAGGTCTCCGCGTTATCGGGCGTCGAACTCTCCGTGCTGCTGCAGGCGGCGAGAAACGCGGCCGCAGCGACGCCCGCGCCGACGCCGAAGAAACCGCGCCGCGTCAGGTTGTCCACGATCGCCCAGTAGTCGCGATCGGTCGTGGAGTGAGAAAGAAGTCGAGTCATGTTTGTTAGGTTAGCCTTAGGGGCTGCCTTCGGGAATGGCGAAACAGCTCCCATGAGCGCCAAGAAATACGGCGAACACGCCAGCGCGCAGAGTGTTGTCGGCGTCACCGGCCCGCCTGAATCACAACCCACTTTCGACCTTTGACGTGCATGACGTCACAACCGGCCGCCTCCTCGATCGCGATTTGGCCCTGATGGCGCCGACTATGCTGGGTGCACCAGCAGTACGATTTCGGAGGTTGCAATGCAGATCACCAGCGTCGGCCACGCAGGATTTCACATCCAGACCGAGGCCGGATCCATCCTGTGTGATCCATGGGTGACCCCGACGTATTTCGCGTCCTGGGTGCCGTTCCCCGACAACACCGAGTTGGACTGGGACGCGCTGGGCAATTGCGACTACCTCTACGTTTCGCACCTGCACAAGGATCACTTCGATCCGAAGAACCTGATCGCGCACGTCAACAAGGACGCCACCGTCCTGCTCCCCGATTACCCGGTGCCGGACCTCAAACGTGAGCTCGAGAAGCTCGGCTTCCACAAGTTCTTCGAGACGGAAGACTCCGTCAAGCACACAGTCAGCGGTCCCAAGGGCGATCTCGACATCATGATCATCGCTTTGCGCGCTCCCGCGGACGGTCCGATCGGTGACTCAGGCCTGGTCGTCTCGGACGGGGAGACCACCTGTTTCAACATGAACGACGCCAGGCCCGTCGACCTGGACCCGCTGACCGACGCCTTCGGGAAGGTCGACATCCATCTGCTGCAGTACTCGGGCGCGATCTGGTACCCGATGGTCTACGACATCCCGAAGGGCACCAAGCGCAACTTCGGGAAGCAGAAGCGTCAGCGCGGCATGGACCGTTGCCGCAACTACATCGCCCAGGTCGACGCTGCCTGGGTTGTCCCGTCGGCCGGCCCGCCGGTCTTCCTCGACGACGACCTGCGTTACCTCAACGACGATCACGGCGACGAGGGAAACATCTTCCCCGACCAGATCACGTTCCTCGAGCAGATGCGCATCAACGGCAACGATCGTGGTCTGCTGATGATCCCCGGCTCGGCCGTCGAACTTCGGGGGAGCGAGAAGGTCGCCCTGACGCATCCCATCCCGGACGCGGACGTCGACAAGATCTTCTCGAACAAGGCCGAGTACATCGAGAAGATGGCGCAGAAGATGGCACCGGTCATCGCCGCGCAGAAGGCTACGTGGGCTCCGACCGAAGGCGAGCCGCTGCTCGACGGTCTGAAGGCCAAGTTCGAGCCGATCATGGCGCAGTCCGATCTGATCTGCGACGGAATCGGCTACCCCGTCGGACTCGTGATGGGAGAGGAGACTGTCGTCCTCGACTTCCCGAAGCGGATCGTTCGCGAGCCCATCGACGGAGAAGGTAAGTACCGCTACGGCTTCCGCATTGCTCCCGAACTGGTTCGCACCGTTCTGCGTGACGACGAGCCAGACTGGGTCAACACCATTTTCCTGTCGACACGCTTCACGGCGTGGCGCATCGGTGGGTACAACGAGTTCCTCTACACGTTCTTCAAGTGCCTCACCGACGAACGCATCGCATACGCCGACGGCTGGTTCGCCGAGGCGCACGACGACAGCGCGTCTATCGAGTTGGGTGGCTACGAGATTCAGCGTCGTTGCCCCCACCTCAAGGCTGACCTGTCGAAGTTCGGTGTCGTCGACGGCACCAACCTCACCTGCGATCTGCACGGCTGGCAGTGGGATCTCGAGACCGGCCGGTGCAAGACGTCCAAGGGCCACGAGCTGCGCACCAGCAAGCTGAGCTGAACCGAGCTCGTCGGGTGACGGGATACAGCAGGTCGCTGATCGGCCTGGCGACAGCGCTCGCCGGGTTGGCCGGTTACGTCGACGCGCTCGGATTCATCACGCTCGGTGGGCCTTTCGTTTCGTTCATGAGCGGCAACATGACGCAGGCGAGCGTCGCATTTGCCGACGGGGTGTGGTCGACCGCGCGGGTGGCAGGCGGCATCATCGTGCTCTTCCTCCTGGGAATCGCGCTGGGAACCGTCGTCACCCACTTCACGGAGCGGTACTCCGTCCGGACCCGCAAGGTAACAGTGCTTGCGGTTGTGGCTGGACTGCTGGCCATCGGTTCGGTGATGAGCAGCCTCGACGTCACCCCAGGCGCGATCTCGGCGATGGCCCTGGCGATGGGAGCCGTCAACTCGGTGTTCCAGCGCGACGGTGAGGTGACGATCGGTGTCACGTACATGACCGGTGCGCTGGTCAAGATGGGCCAGCGTCTCACCGGAGCCTTTCTGGGCGGCCCGAAGTGGGCGTGGCTGCAGCACTTCGGGATGTGCGCGGGGTTGATCGCGGGCGCGGTAGTCGGTGCGCTGGTTCATCGGTGGATCGGCCTTCACGCTCTGTGGCCTGCTTCGGCATTCACGGTTCTTCTGATCGCCGTCGCGTGGCGGGTCTCGCCCGCGGCGCCGGCACAGGTGTAAAAAGAGCGGGGTACACAAGCCGGAGTGCGGGGGAACTGTGGATGCGCTGATCATCGTTGTGCTGGGACTACTCGGAATCGTCGCCGCCTCGACGCTGGGGGCGCGGATCGGAGTCGCGGCGCCGCTGATTCTGGTGATGGCCGGGATCGTTGTCAGCGTGCTCCCCTTTGTCCCAGCGGTGGACATCGATCCGGAATGGATTCTCGCGGGTGTGCTTCCGCCGCTGCTGTACTCAGCTTCGGTCTCGATGCCGTCGATGGAGTTTCGGCGTGAATTCGGTGCTATCGGTGGGCTCTCAGTTCTCCTCGTCGTGGTGAGTGCGCTTGTTCTCGGTGTGTTCTTCTCGTGGGTGATACCAGGACTCGGCATCTGGTGGGGCATTGCACTCGGCGCGATCGTGAGCCCGACGGATGCCGTCGCGACGTCCATCGTCAAGAAACTCCCGGTCTCGCCGCGGGTGGTGTCGATCCTCGAAGGCGAAAGCCTGCTCAACGACGCCACCGCTCTGGTCCTGTTGCGTACTGCCATCGCCGGAGCGGCCGCGTCGGTATCGCTGTGGAGTGTGTTGGGCAAGTTCGCTTTTGCCGTCGTCGTGGCCGCGGTCATCGGTGTTGTCGTCGGCAAGGTCAACCTGATGGTTCGTGCCCGTGTCACCGACTCGACGGTAAACACGGTCATCTCGTTCACGGTGCCGTTTCTGGCCGCGATCCCCGCCGAAGAGTTGGGTGCATCGGGGTTGGTTGCTGCCGTCGTGGCCGGGCTCGTCACCGGCTACGACGCTCCTCGGAAGCTCTCGCCGCGTCATCGGTTGTCGGACTCCCAGAACTGGCGCACAGTCGAACTGGTCCTCGAAGGTGCGATCTTCCTGGTGATGGGCCTCGAACTCTCGTCGATAGTCGACGATGTCCGGGTCGACCACGAGGGAATACCCACCGCATTCTTCGTCGCTGCGGGTGCACTGTTCCTCACGATCTTGGTTCGGGCTCTGTACGTCGCGCCGCTACTGCGAGCACTCCAAGCGCGGGCAAACTTTCGCGAACGCATGAAACCCAGACTCTCCGACATCGCGAATCGTCTCGACAATCCAGAGGATTACCCACCGGACGAAGGGCGGCGTAGCAGGCGCCGGGCGCCTTCGGCGAATCAGATGGAACGGTTCAAGATTCGGGTGCGGCGGACGGTTGCCGATATCGATTACTACCTTGCCGCGCCGTTGGGATGGCGTGAAGGGGCGATCGTCATCTGGGCCGGTATGCGCGGAGCGGTCACTCTGGCTGCCGCGCAGACTCTTCCGGAAGACACTCCGAGTCGATCGCTTCTGATCTTGGTGGCGTTCCTGGTCGCAGCCGGCTCGTTGATCCTTCAGGGTGGGACGTTGAAGCGCGTCGTAGTGGCGGTCGGTCCGGGAGCGCAGGACCTCACCGATTCCGAACTCGACGAACATCGACGTTTGCTCGCTCTCCTCGAGGATGCTTCTGCGAGTTTCGTTCCACCCGAGGGGCAGTCGAAGAAGAAGACCCGGCTCGACGTGATCGACGCGCAGCGCCAAGCGCTACTCGACGCGCGGGACGACGGCCTGTTCGACGCACGGATGCTCGGATCGGCACTGGCCGCGCTGGACGCCGATCAGATCAGCCTCGAACTCAAGGGCGGTCCGGACGGTTGATCACGTGCACAGTCTCTTTCGAGCAGACGTCATCATTGCCCGCGTGATCACGCCGTGCAGTACCTGAACTGGTGCGAAGTAGATTCGGCCCGCGCGGTTCTTCAGCTCCACGGCAGTGACGACGTGCAGGAGACCGGCGTCGTTGTCGGCCTGAACCGAGGCGACGAATCGTAGGTGTTTCTCGTCCGCCTCGATGAGGGCCTCGCCGTCGGCGATCTTGTCGACGGTAAAGGTGTCCGGGCGTCCCTTGGCGATGCCGAGCAGTCCGACTACCCGCTCCCTGAGCCAGAACATCGCGAGGACTGGTGCGGGGACATTCCTGACGTCGAAGACGGCCTGCGCCCACTCCTCGGATGTATGGGTCGGAACAGACGGGATGGTGATCGTGGTGGCTTCTGCCCAGTCCGGTGCAGGCATTGCCTTGAATGCGAGTGTCATTTCATCCTCCGTACGGTGCCGTATGGAACTTACCCATACGGTACCGTACGGAGGTGACGAATGCCCGCGCCCGACTCTCCCGCGATCAGTGGATCGATGCTGCTTTCGAGGCTCTGACCAGCCACGGGCCAGGTGCCGTCGCTGTGGAGAAGGTGGCACGCACGCTGGGATCGACCAAGGGTTCCTTCTATTGGCACTTTGCGAACCGTGACGAATTGCTGCAGGCTGCGCTCGATCGATGGGAAGTTCTGGCAACCGAGCGACTGATCTCTTCCGTCGAGGCCTCCGGCGAACCGGCAGAGGTGAGGTTGCGTCGCCTGGTCGACGCGGTCACAACCGGACTGCCCGGTCGCCGTGCGGAGTTGGAACTGCTTGCCGGGATCGACCATCCTGTGGTTTCGGCGGCGGTTCGACGTGTCACCGAGCGTCGAGTCGCCTACATCGTGACGTTGTTGGTCGATCTGGGGATGGACAGGCAGAAAGCGGAACATCGTGGCGTACTTGCCTATTCGATGTACCTGGGGCAGATGCAATTGGTGCACAGTGCGCCAGATGTGGTTCCTGGCAGCGGTGCGGACGCTCACGCGCTCGCCGACGAGTTCGTGAGCATGGTTCTGGCCGGGTAAGTCCGCCATCGAATGCAGCGTGATCTGCGCATCACCCTGCGCTTTCAGGTGAGGGACCACACATTGCGCGTAACCCATAGTTACAGATACTTTGAGGTCAGCTGAAGTGGGGTGCCGGGTATGTCGGCATTTCCCGGAGGCGCAAAACCGTTTCACGACAGGAAGAAAGGTGACTCACCATGAGCGTTGTGCTTATTTCGTTGCTGGTCGCCGCTGGACTCACCGTGCTGGCCACCAGTGACGGTGCCGGTCTGGACTTCGGGAGTCGGCAGCTTAACCGCCAGTTGAAGACCCGCACGCACCGGTAACCCCGGAAATCGGCCGGCTCCACGCGATACTTCGCGGAGCCGGCCTTTTGCGTTGTCCGGTCAGTTCACCCCGAGATCTGCCAGCCAGGCCCGCGTGCTGCGGGCAGTGATACCCAAGGCAGCAGTAGAACCCGTCGCGGAGTCGAACGCGACGCTGTCGGCAGATTCGAGTCCCGTGTAGAGCTGGGAAACCCCGGCTGCTGCACCCGCTCCGATGATCGGCGCAATCGATGCACCGAAGGCATCGGGTGTCACGGCTTCGAAAGTTACCGCGCGCGAGAAGTGTTCGGCGAATGCCTCGGCCAATTCGATACCGGTGATCGCCGGAATCTGTCCGACGTCGACCGCGTCCGGTGCTACGTCGAGAGTCAGGGCCGCGACGGCTGCATCAGCGACGTCGAGATGTGAACTCCATGCGACCGCGAGATCGGCACGCAGTGGGTAACGCAGGACGCCTTCGTCTTTCACTCCCGACAGCACAGTGGGCAGAAGAAGATTCTCGAGGAACAAACGTGGGGTCAGAACGGTCACCGCGATGCCTTCGGCGCGAAGTCCGTCGACGAGCTCGGAGAGAACGGGTGTGTTGGGACCGGCAAGCGGCGAAGTAGCGTCGCCGATCACCGTGCCGCTGGTAGAGATCACGAACCGCGAAGGGCGTGCCGCTCTCGCTGCAGCCAGAACATTGTGGGCATAACCAGCTAGCGTCTCGGTGTCGCCGGCGAGTGGCAGGTGAAAGAACACCCCGTCCGCCCCGCGATAAGCGTCGGCGAGAGAGTCGACTGACGCATTGTCCGCGACGACGGTGTTCGCACCCTCGAACGTCTGGTCAGGGTTACGGGTAATTGCTCGGACTTCGGCCCCTGCCGATCCGGCGAGAGCCGCGACCAGTCCTGCGAGAACGGGAGAGCCCTGTGCGCCGGTGGCGCCATGCACTGTGTAAGTCATGACGCCTATAGTTCACATCGGGAACCAGTTACTTCAAGTGAACTAATGGGGAATCGATGAGTGAATCAGGTCACGTGCTTCCGGAGTGCGGCGTCGCGCGCTTCCTGCTGGTCCTGGACGGGCCGTGGGCAACGCTGATCGTTCGTGAGCTCACGCACGGCCCCATGCGCTTCACGGAACTACGACGCGCTTTGCCCGGCATCAGTCCAAGGACACTGTCGGCCAGGCTCAAACGTTTCGAGGAGTTCGACCTGGTGACCCGGACTGCTTACGCCGAGGTGCCGCCGCGAGTGGAGTACGAACTCACCGCGACGGGGATGGAACTGCGCTCCGTGCTCGAAGCGATGGTCGAGTGGGCGGATCTGGCACTCCCCGTTTCCTGAGGTGCCCTCAGCGCGGGCCCGAAAGTCCAACTCGCAGAGCGCCACAGGCCTCGAACATCGCGTCTTGTCCGGTGTGGCCGACGCCGGTGGTGTTGACGAAGGCATGGATCAAACCGCTGTGACGCCTCAGTGCGACCGGGACTCCGGCCTCTCGCAGCCGGTTCGCATACGCTTCGCCCTCGTCGCGTAGTGGGTCGAAACCGGCGACCGCAACGTACGCGGGCGGTAGGCCGGCCAGGTCCGGAGTGAGCAGCGGTGAGACTCGCGGGTCGAGAGCCGAAGTGCCGCCCGACAGGTAATGGGCTGCATACCAGTCGAGTTGGGCGTCGGTGAGAAAGAAGTCGGTGCCGAACATCTTGTGCGACGGGCGCTTCGACGAAAGGTCCACCCAGGGAAAGAAGAGCAGTTGGAATGCGGGTTTGACGTCGTCTTCGGTCGTGGACTGCGCGACGACGGCAGCCAGGTTCCCGCCGGCGCTGTCTCCGCCCACTGCAATGGATTTCGGATCGGCGCCCAGTTCCGCGGCATGTTCGACGCAGTACCGGAATGCGGCGACGGCGTCGTCGATCCCGGCGGGAAAGGGGAACTCCGGTGCCAGCCGGTAGTCCACCGACAGCACACTGACTTCGCCGTGGCGGGCCAGGAAGCGGCACACACTGTCGCCGCTCTCGAGGCTGCCGAGGACGAACCCGCCGCCGTGGAAGTACACCAAAAGTGGAGCGGGCGTGGAGACCCCGGCCGGGCGATACAGCCGAGCGGAAATCGCGTGGTCTCCGGCCGGGATCTCGAGGTCGCGAACCGTTTCGATGTCGATGGGCGTACCGCCGAACAGTCGCGATTCGGCGTCGATCTGAGCTCGTCCCTCTTCGACCGGAAGATGCTCGAAGCTCGTACCTTCCACTGCCGAGAGCAATCGCAGTGCAAGCTGGATCTCGGGGTGCAGAGTCTGTCCGTCGATCTCCTTCGGCTTGCCACCGAGAATGCGCTGCGCGCCAGTCGGTAAGGCGCCAACGACATCGAGCACCACCCGCGCAACACGATCTTGGACAGACATCTTCTCCGTGGACATACTCGCCTTCCGTCGGCTGATCACCCGTCGCTTGTACGTTACGAAAGAACTGGACAAATATCCAGGAACTTCGACGCTCGCGATCAACCTGCCGGCGTCACCGTGACTGTGACGGGGCCCGCGTCGTCCGCGGTTTCCACTGTGAGAAGACGACTTTGGGGGTTCCAGTTCACGATGTCGGCGCCTGCGACGTCGACGCCGCCGGGAAAGCCGCTCTCGGGTAGGTAGATCTCCGTCGGCGCCGTCACCGCGGGGTTCGGGGTGAACGTCAACTGAAGGCGGTCAACGCTCGAGGACCATTCGGTGGGTGTGCCCGCGACGGCACGCGGATACGGCTTGTTCAGGGTGTCGACGAGGAGTGTCTGTGTTCCGTCCGGCAGGTACGGGCCCCAAGGCCCGGGATCACTGGACCAGTACGAGACACCCGCGCCGAGTTCTCGGGCGGTCGTGTAGACGCGGTCGATGTAGTCGGTTGCGCCGGGCAGTGTTGTGTCGAGCCCGAATTCGCCGAGAATGACCGGGACGCCGCCGAGTACGTTTCCGGCGATGTGTTCGACGCTGTCGCGCCAGGTGTCGATGGTCGCGTCGGTGAGTGTGCGTGAGAGGCCGGAGTATCCGTCACCGAGGTCGAGGGGCAGTGGGTACAGGTGTGGGCAGTAGGCGATTCGCTGTTCGCCGGCTCGTGGGTCGTTGATCTTCGTCAGTCCGCTGGGGACACCTTGGTTGACGCCGACGGCCTGCGGGGCCACACACACCCAGCTGTCCTGATCAACTTCCCTGATGGCGTTGGTGGTTCGCTGATACAGGGCAGCGAGGGGCCCACCTTCGAATGCGGGGCCTTGGAGGGAACCGCCCCACGGCTCGTTCATCAGGTCGTATGCCACGACGGTGTCATTGCCTGCAAAACGTTCGGCCACCGCCTGCCATGCGTTCGCGTAGTGCTCGACCAGTTCGGGGTGTTGGCCGGTGGTGTTCCAGAAGTTGTCGAATGCGCGCATCACGCCGGGTTGGATGTAGTACAGCTCCCAGCGGTCTTGAGGGCTGACCGGAAGGCCGTCCATGTATGTCGCCCAGGCCGGTGCGCCGTTGCCGATGTTGCCTGCGCCGTTGCCGCTGTTGCCCTCTGGTGTGATCGCGCCGGAATAGACGTCTTGATGCATGTCGAGCATGACCTTGTAGCCGCGCTCGGCATACCAGCTGACCCGGTCCTCGACGCGGTCGAGATACTCCTGGTCGTACTGTCCTGGTTCCGGTTCGACCGAACGCCAGGAGATCAGGAACCGCACGAAATTTGTTCCCATGTCTGCATGTTCGCGCTCGAGGTCGGCTTCGGTGAACTTCGGAATGCCGTCGGGTGCGCTTTTTGCGCTCGACGCCGTGTTGAACCCTCGCAGGATCAAGGAGCGGCCGGCGTCATCGGTCAGGTACGACGGCGACATCGAAGTGCCACCGGCGCTCCCCGACGTGGGCAGGCTGCCCTGAGCCGCGGCAATGCCGCCGCCCAGTATCAGTGAGCCCGCGACTATCAATGCTGAGAGCGGGATACGGCGCACGGAAACTCCTCCTGGATGTGTGGATGGATTGACTTGTCCGACTGAGGATTCAGCCCTGGTCTTGATCACTCGGTGTCGATTCACGTCGGTTGGCTTACGCTGGTACGCCCGTTTTCGATGTGTCCGACGAGCACGCGCTTGAATTCAAGATCTTCGTCGACCGTCACGGTGGCCTGATACCAGCCGTCCACCGACGCCACCGCCCACCGGCCGCGTGCGCCGGCAGCGAGCTTCCGTCGGTCTCCGTCGACGTCGACGGAGAGTGCACGACTTCCGGAATTGTTCGCGGTCAGTACAAGCGCGCGCGACCCTGCGTCGATGGTTGTCGAGACGTCGAGCGAGGCTGCCGCACTGTCTGTAGCTCCACTGAACTCGCGCCTGAAACCATTGGGACCCACCAGGGTCAGGCTGTAGACGCGATCACTGAGCGCAACGGTGTCATCGACCTCGCCCAGGAGGTCGTAATGCCGTGGCTCGTCGAACTCACCTGCGTACGGGTACAAGGCCAGGTGAGTTGATGCGGCACCGGCATTGACCAGATGGACCGTCAACGAGCCGGTTTCCGGGTTCACCGTCGTGTAGGCGTCGGGCTGATAGGGAAGGGCCCGTGCTGGTCGAGTGCCGCTTTCCTGCAGGGGCATTCTCTGTTCGGTGGGTGGGGTCGGTGTCCACCGCGGTTCCAGAGGCGGAGTGGGCTGCGGGCGCGCCAAAGTCGGTCGGCTACGCGGGTTGGCGAAGTCGAACGCCGACGTCAGGTCGCCACTCACCGTGCGTCGCCACGGGTCGATTTCCGGCTGCGTGATTCCGAACCGCTTCTCCAGGAATTGTGTGACGGACGTGTGGTCGAACACTTGTGAACAAACGAAACCGCCAACAGTCCACGGCGAGATGATCGTCATCGGCACCCTCGGGCCGAGGCCGAGCGGCTGATTGCCGACCCATTCGGTTTCGACCGAGCGCGGTGGTCGAGGTGGCGGTACATGGTCGAAGTACCCGTCGTTCTCGTCGAAGTTGACGATCACGGCCGTCTTCGCCCACAGATCGGGATCGGAGGCGACGGCGTCGAGCACTTGATATAGCAGTGTTGCGCTCGCCGCAGGTGACGATCCCGATGGGTGCTCCGAATCCACTTCGGACGGAACGAGATAACTGACTTGCGGCAGTCGGCCCGACTCGACGTCCTTCCTGAACTCGGCGGCCAGTGTGCCGGGCCGGGATCGGTACAGTGCGCGATCGTAGAGTTGGCGATCAGCAGGCGACAGTTGGTCTGCAGCATTCTCGAGGGCCAGTACCGCTGCGTCCTGGACCGGCGCCGGCATCGACGGCAGGGCGAGATAGAACCCGGCCAAGGTCTGCAGTTCGTAGGGGAGCAGGCTTGGCCGACCAAGCAGCCCTGCCGCCACTTTCTTGAAGGCAGTGAAGTATTCGAGGTTGTTGTCTCCGAAGTTGTCCCACTCTTGGTAGGTCTTCCAGGAAATGCCGGCGGACTGCAACCGCTCGGGAACCGTCGTCCATCCGTAGCCGGCGTGCCAGGGGTTGTAGGCCGCATTGGTTACAGCTCTTCCCTCGGGGCCGGGCGGATCCGAAGGCAGGACGGACTCGGTTGGATTCGGCGAAAGTGGCTCGTATCCGGTGTATCCAGAGACCCAATAGTTCCGGTTGGGGCTCGTCGACGTCGGAACGGAGCAGTGGTAGGCGTCGCAGATTGTGAACGAGTCCGCCAGTTCGTAATGAAAGGGAATGTCTTGCCGGTCGTAGTACGCCATCGTCGTACCGGTTTTTGCCGCAATCCAACCGTCGTGCCAGCCGTCGGCGAGTGCGGCATGTCCGCCCGCCCAGCTGTGATCCAGCCCGGTGACGTTCTGGGTGTCCATGCGTTGTGCTGCAGCGGAATCGCGGATGGGGAAGGGGAGCACAGGACCGGTAGGTCCGGGTTGTTCGAAGACGCTTTGGCCGCTGCGTAGACGCAACGCATTCGGATCCCCGAAGCCGCGGACACCCCTCAGAGCGCCGTAGTAGTGGTCGAAAGATCTGTTCTCCTGCATGACGAGGACAACATGCTCGATCGAATCGAGCCCGCCGGAGTTTGCGGGTCTCGCCAGTGCACGTTGAAGCGACGGCGGCAGAAGGGAAGCGGCGGCGACTGCAGTCGCACCGACCCCGGCGGCGAGAAACGACCGTCGAGAAAAGGAATTCCTGGACACTTGTGCTCCATCGATCAATCAATCAGTGCTATGACTACGGCCGCGACATGCTGTTGCCGCTGCTCCGAATCGGTGCAGCGGCAACAGTGTCGAGAGAAATGCGATCAGGAACCGAAGAGACCGCCCAGCGAACCGAGGCTGCCCGAGCCGCCGTTTCCGCCATCATCAGGCGCAGCAGAAACCTTTACGACGGATTCGTCCGACGCAGACTGCGTGAATCCGCTTCGCCCGGCGTATGCCGCCTTGATCGGATGGTCGCCCGTCGATGCGAAAGTGTGCGTCAGTCGCGCCACACCATCGACTCCGACGACAACGGGTTGTCCGATGGGTTGGTCACCGTCGAAGAACTGAACCGAACCCCCGCCCGGATTAGGACTGACCGTTGCGGAAAGTTCTGCCGCGACATTCTGCTTGGCCGTCGCGGGAGCTGCCAGTGAGGTCGAGGTGGTGACATCGGACGGCGCGGGATCAGACACGGTGACCGTTTGGGCCGATGCCATCGACGGCATGAATCCTGTTGCGCCGGAGTAGTAGGCCGACACTGCATGAGATCCGGCCGAGGTGAATGCGTGTTCCAGAGTGGCTTTTCCGTCAGCGCCCACCGGGATCGGGGCACCGATGTTTGCAGCGCCATCCTTGAACTGGAGAGTGCCACCAGTGGGGGTCGGCGTGACCTGCGCCCTCAGCGACACCGATACGCCCGTCTTTGCATCGGTAGGAACGTTCACGGCAGTGTCGGTCTGCTTGACGACAGGTGCGGCAGTCACCGTGACCATCGTCTCTGTCGAGTTGGAACTCTGGAATCCGTTGACTCCCTGGAACGTTGCGGAGACCCGCGCGGTTCCGGCGGTGAAGAAGGTATGCGGTAGCCGGGCAGTGCCGTCGGCACCGGGCGTGACAGGTGTACCGACGTCAGCGCCGTCCACCCTGAACTGCACGTTTCCGTTGACCGGAGCCGGATCCACCTTTGCGACAAGCTCTGTCGGTGTGCTGGCTTGGATCGAGTCGGGCATCTGGATTGTGGTGGTTGTCGGTTGGCTGACGTAGATGGTGGTCAGGGCCTGCCCACCGGCGTTGAGGCCGGAGTTCCTGTTGTCCCGCGGGGAGCAGTTGTAGCGCTCCCAGTAGTTGACTGTGAAGACATCCTTCTCGCGCTGGACGAATGTGAGCGCATTTCGGTCGTCGTCGTAGTTGGCGGAGCCGGGATCGGAAACTCGCAGCGAAGGCTTGATCTCGCTACCAGCCGCACCGGCTTTGACTGTGACGTCGACTGCGGGGAGTCGGAACTTGGTGTTGGCACCGACGATGATGCCGTCACTCGATCGAACCGCGGAGGACGGACCGTTTCCGATGGTCCGATTCGATCCGGAGATACGCAGGTGCGTACCGGATGCCGATGGATTACCGCCGTCGTCGATCTGTGTGACTGTTGGAGTGGCACTGTCGGATCCGAGGCCGTACGCACTGTCCGCCACAAGCTGCGAACTCACGAATTCGACGCCCGACGGGATGTCGAAGTCGTACTTGATCCGGGCCCAATGCACGACTCCACGGCTGGCATGGCCGCCGCCGTTTGCCTTCATCTCGTTCGGCTGCACGCGGTAGGTGACGGTCTCACCTGGTGCCGCGGTGGTCGGCGCGGTGATGGTGACCCCCGAGCCGAGCGTCTCGTTGAACGTGATCGGGCTTGCCGCACCGTCCATCTCGCGCACATGGCATGCAGTTGTGAAGGCCACGCTCTTGGTCTCGGGGGCAGCAGAGGCGGTCCCGCCGCCGGCGATCGCGAACAACCCGCCGGCCAGTACCGAGACGGTTGCAATCGCAGAGCCGCGTAACAGTTTCGAGTTCATCGACGAATCCTGGTTTCTGTTCACAGTTTTCACGACCCGAATCCCGGGGTACCAAGGCTGCCGAGGCTACCGGTGCCCGGCTCGGGCTCGGACGGTTCGACGACGTTGATCGTCACGGCGCCCGACATCGACTCCATGAAGCCTGCAGATCCCGTGTAGTACGCCGTGATGTTGTGGTCGCCCACTGTTGTCATCGTGCGGTTGGCCTTCGCGACGCCGTTGACGACGGCCACCGGAGCGCCGAGGTCGACCCCTCCGTCACGGAACTGCACTGTTCCTCCCGACGGCCAAGGAGTGACCGTCGCCGTCAGTTCCACGGAGTCACCGACGACAGCTTTACCGGGTGCGTCGATTCGCGTCTGTGTCTGAGCGAGGCTGGAGTCGACATTGATCACGGCGAGCGGCTGGCCGCCTGCGTTCAATCCGGCCGAACGATTGTCGCGTGGTGAGCAATTGGTGGTCAGCCAGTATTTGACGCCGCCGAGCAGGGTTTCCTGTTGCAGGAAGGTCAGGTAGTTGGCGGCACTGTCGTAGGAACCGGAGTTGGTGTCGGAAACGCGGAGCATGGGCTTGATCTGGGTTCCCACAGCCCCTGACGTGACGGTGACGTCGACTGCCGGGAGCTGGAACGTCTTTCCTCCACCGACCTCGATTCCGCCGCCGCCGTTGTCGTCGGTGTTGGGTCCGTTGCCCGCCGTGATGTTGTTGCCGGAGATACGAAGATGCGTCCCATTCGGATCGGGTGAACCGGCATCGTTCACCCGCGTGATCGTCGGGGCGACCCCACCCAGATTCGAGCTGGTGCCGGCCACGATCTGCGCCCCCACGTAAGAGGTGCCTGCAGGGATGTCGAAATCGAACTTGAGACGTGTCCAGTTCACGACGGACCTGAGGTCGTAGCCGTCATTGGGGACCGTCATCGGCTTGGGGGCGAGTCGGTAGGTGAAGGTCGAGTTCGGCGGAACCACGGTCGGGGCACTGATCGTGACGCCGGAATCACGCGTCTCGTTGTGTGTGATCGGACCGGGGAACTGCCACCCGTGACACGATGCCGTGAACGGAAGGTTCACATCAGCGGCGGATGAAACTCCCGCTCCGCCGACGACCAGGGCAACGCATCCGGTCAAGGATGCGGCCACCCCTACTCCTCGGCGCATCAACGTCGACACCATTCACATTCTCCTTGAGTAGCGCTCGAAAAGATCGAGCTCTCGGCTTGAAGCCGGGTCCGGGAACCGGCCTCGAGCTGACAGAGAAGCGAATACGTCTTCGTCGTTTGCTCACCACCAGCTCAAACCCTGGAGAGGAGTAGAACACAGAGCGAGCCGCGAAATATGCGATTCGGACAAATTGTTGGACAAACGTCCAACCGGCGAAATTTCTCCACTTGTCTGACCGCTCTGCACTGCTTTGACGTGGCGTGAAGTGGGCCCGGTAAACGGTCAGGCGATCGCGCGGCGCATCAGTTCTGCCGTCTCCTTGTTGAATGCGACCAGTGTGACCGTCTCGACCTCGGTCTTCGCCGCGCGAATCGCTGAAACGGCCTGTCGGACCGCATCTTCCTTCGGCCAGCCGTAGACCCCTGCCGAGATCAACGGAAAGGCGACGGTTCGTGCGCCGATCGAGTCGGCAACGGCGAGACTGCGGGTGTACGCCGACCGAAGCAATCCGGATCGGTCCTCGGAGCGCGAATACCTCGGGCCGACGGTGTGAATCACGGCCTTGGCGTGGAGCTTTCCCGCGGTGGTGGCCACGGCCGCACCCACCGGGAGACCGTCGGGAAGGCTGGTGTTGCGCAATACCTCGCAGGCCTTCAGGATCTCCGGTCCTCCGGCTCGGTGGATCGCGCCGTCGACACCGCCACCGCCGAGGAGCCTGGAGTTGGCCGCGTTGACGATGGCGTCGACGGTCAGCGTCGTGATGTCACCTTCGACGACTGTAATAGCGGGCATGGATCCTCCTGGGTACCCGACGGCTGTGTGTCCGACGGCCGTGTGTCCGACGGCTGTGTGTCCGACTGCTGTGTTCCAGAGTTCACGCTTCGGGCGAGCCCACGGCATAGCCGAGCGTACGTCGTAGGGATCACGTCCGATCAACATCGAGTATCGCGCCGCAACCGACGGTGTGCGACTGTGCGCCTGAACACAATGAAGGAGTACGCGCTTTCCCTCGGCCCGCAACGCCTGGACGGTGCGCGCTGCGTCGTCGAGAACGAACTCGAGGTTGGCGTTGGAATCGTGACCGTCGTCGACCAACCAGAACTCGACGTGATCGGAGCTGACCTGCCGTGTTCCCATGCGGCACAGGCTGACCACGGCGTCGTAGTCCGCCGTGGACACCGCATCGACGCCGCCGAGCGTGACGCCGTCGTCATGCGGATGTGTGGTCAGGTGGTGGGTTCCGCGGAATTTCGAGTAATCGAGTTCTGCGGTCGACGGCCATCCGTTCTTGTCGTCGGTACCGCCGCGAGCAGTCTTGATCGCCAGGCGAACCAGATCGGAGGAACGGTATCCCGGCCAGCCGTGCATGATTCGGCGCCAGCGGGCGGGAACCGCCGACGCTCCCCAACGGGCGCCGAGAAGGCCACCCGCGATGGCCGCCGTCGTGTCGGTGTCCCCGCCGGCTCGTACGGCTGCTTCCAATGCGTACTGGAGGTGGCGAGCATCGGCATTGTCCGTGGAAGTGATGGCCCACCAAGCAGTCTGAAGTGCATGCACCACCCAACCGTTCTTGGAGAAGTCCTGCGGGTTCCCGGTTTCGGCCCGATCGAGCAGCGGGCCCCAGTATTCGGCTACCTCCTGATCGGCAACGGAGAGGAAGCCTCGAACGCCGTCGAAGTTGCCGGCGACAACGGCATGGCGGATGGCATGGGTCCACAACTCGCACGCCTGTCCGGCACGCGGGTCGTCGTGCGTGAGTGAACTGATCCGGTGCGCGGCCGCCATGGCACCTTCTGCATCGTCCAAGTAGGAGAGGGCGACGGGAGCGGTGCGCATGAGCGAGCCGTTGCCGGCCTTGCGGCCGCTGATCGCCCGCGCACGATCCGCCATCGCCGCTGCGCTTTCGGAGCGGACGGACAACACTGCTCGCGTCTGGTTGCCGATGTCCGCGGGCTTCGAGTCGTACCACCGGATGAACTGTGCTGCAATGGCATCGAGACCGTCAGAGCTTCCGATGTCGATTCCGGTGGCGGCCACCTCGGCGATCGCAACTGCCATCGAGGTGTCGTCGGTCCATTCTCCCGGCGCCCAGTCGAACGGGCCGCCACCGATCATGTCGATCGTGACCTCGGCCTTCGGGTAGGTGAATTCGTAGCCGGCGCCGAGTGCGTCTCCTGCTGCGGTGCCGAGCAGAACGCCGGCCGCTCGATCGGACTGCTGTGCGGTGAGTTTCATAGCCACCTCTTCGGTTCGCGACGATCGTTTGATCAACTTTGCGCTAACCATAGATCATGTTTGAGATAACATGCAAGGGTGAATAAATGGACAGACACGAGCGGCAAGGGATTGACGGACTATCCGCGTCCGTCTGTGGCAGTGGACGTCGCGGTGCTGACGTACAGCGGTGGATCTCTGAAAGTTCTGGTCGTTCGGCACCGCCTCGGGGCGCTGGCGCTACCGGGAACGTTTCTGCACGAACGCGAATTGCTCACGGCCGCAGCCGATCGTGCCCTGTCGGTCAAGGCCGAGTTGGCCCAGACGAGCTTTCACCAGTTGGCGATCTTCGACCGACCGGACCGCGACGACCGTGGATGGGTTTTGTCGGTCGCACACACGGCTTGCCTACCGGAATCGGCGCTGCCCGATTCGGCGCTTCTCGTCGATGTGTACGACGACGAGGCAGTGAGCGGACTCGCGTTCGATCACGCCGACATGGTGCGACTCGCGGTCACGGACCTACGCGCGAGGTATGCGTCGTACGTGGATCCGGACGGATTGTCGGGCGGGACGTTCACCGTCGCCGAACTTCGGGGACTGTACGAGGTGATCTTCGATCGTCCGTTCCAGAAGGACAGCTTCCGCCGACAGGTGTTCGACGCGATCGAAAGTACCGGCGAGATGAGCAGACCAGGTAACGGCCGACCCGCCGAGACGTACCGGAGGCGGGGTGACGGCGCACTGGCTGCGCAGGCAATGGCATTTTTGACCGGATGAAGTGAAACGAATTCTTGCAGTTCTGCTGACCTGACGCGCTGAGCTGGGTAATGTCCGATTGATGGGTGCAGTTTCGAATGAAGCCGAGTCCAAGATTCCGACTGTCGTGTGGGGTACCGGCAACGTCGGGCGTGCATCGATTCGCGCTGTGACAGCCAATCCTGCCCTCGAACTTGTCGGCGTCATCGTTGCCAACCCCGCAAAGGTCGGGCGAGACGCCGGTGACCTCGCCGATCTGGGAGTGCACCTGGGCGTCGCGGCTACCGACGACGCCGATGCCGTGCTCGCAGCGTCTCCCGGCGCGGTGGTCTACGCGGCGTCCGGCGACATTCGGCCCGATGACGCGGTTGCCGACATCACGCGGGCGCTGGCCGCCGGAGCTGTAGTGGTCACGCCGTCGGTATATGCGCTGTACGACCCGAAATCTGCGCCTCCCGAACTTCGTGATCCCGTCGAAGCTGCCGCCAAGGCGGGCGGCGGCGCTCTGTTCGTCTCCGGTATCGACCCAGGCTGGGGCAACGACATCCTGCCGATTCTCGTCAGCGGGCTCGCGGGGACAATCGACCAGATCCGGTGTCAGGAAATCTTCGACTACACGACCTACGAACAGCCGGATTCTGTCCGCTACCTGATCGGGATGGGTCAGCCGATGGACTACGAACCTCCGATGGTCGCGCCCAGTGTTCCCACCATGGTCTGGGGCGGGCAGATTCGGCTCATCGCCCGAGCGCTCGGGGTGGAACTCGACGAGATCCGCGAGACCTTGCTGCGCCGCCGGCTCGAGGAAACCGTGTCGACCGAACATATGGGGGAGTTCGCGGCCGGCACCCAAGGCGCACTGCGATTCGAGGTTCAGGGAATCGTCGGCGGGGAACCCCTGATCGTGATCGAACACGTCACGCGTATTCATCCGTCCTGTGCCCGCGACTGGCCGCTCCCGCCAGACGGAGGCGACGGCGCGCACAAGGTGATCGTCGAAGGACGACCACGAATCGAGATCAACGTCGAAGCCACCGATGAAGGTGGAAACCGCGCGGCCGGTGGAAATGCCACGGCCGTAGGACGTCTCGTCAACGCCATTCCGTGGCTACGTCAGGCCGAACCCGGCCTCTACGACGCGCTGGACGTTCCGCTCACACCCGGCGTCGGCAAGCTCGGTGCCCGAAACTCGGAGGTACTCACATGAATATCGACATACCCGAAGGCAAGAACCCGATCGGCTACGTGTGGGGCGAGATGGTTCCCGGCATCGGGCCCGCGGCCGCCGGGTTCTCCCAAAAGGTCTACACGGACGGCACTCTCGGACTCCGCGAGTTCGAGGCGGCCAGGCTTCGGATCGCTCAGATCAACGGGTGCATCTTCTGTCAGGACTGGCGCACCGAGCGTGACGGCGAGACTGTGGAGTCGACGTTCGATCAGGCTGTCACCGACTGGCGCACCACAGATGCCTTCGACGATAGGACGCGCCTCGCTGCCGAATACGCCGAGAGATACGCCCTCGACCACCACGGGCTCGACGACGAGTTCTGGGAACGTATGACAGCTCACTACTCCCAGCGAGAAATCGTCGAGTTGAGCATGTGCCTCGGATCGTGGTTGGCCTTCGGCCGGCTCAACCACGTCCTCGGCCTCGACACTCAATGTGTGTTGCCCGGCAACTGAACCTAGTTGCCCAGCGTCGTCAGATCCGGGTAGTTCGAGACCTCCCAGCCGCCGTCGACGACCAGACTGGTTCCGGTGATGTACGAGGCGTCGTCGCTGGCGAGATAGAGGCAGGGGCCCGCGATCTCGTCGGGAGTTGCCGCTCGGGACATGGGGATTCGGCTGAGAAACATGTCGCGGGCGGGTTCGTAGTTCATGACCGGCGCGACCAGTGGCGTGTCGACCAGGCCGGGTAGAACGGCATTGACCCGGATCCCCGACGCAGCGAGTTCGATCGCGGCATTCTTGCTGAACATCTCGACCCCGGCTTTGCCTGTCGCGTACGCGCTCCCGTAGGGGCTCGGTACGTGCGCGTTCAATGAGGACACGTTGACTATCGCACCACCGCGACCGTGCTCTCGGATATGCCGCGCTTCATGTTTGGTGCAGAGGAAGACGCCCTTCTGCACCAGGTCGATGGTGAAGTCCCAGTCGGCCTCGTCGAGGTCGACGATCTGCCCCACCCTCGACGCCCCGGCAACGTTGAAAGCCAGATCGATACCGCCGAATTCCGCTGCCGCAGCGGCAATTGCCTCGGCAACATCGGATTCCTTGGTGACGTCAGCGGGAACGGCGAGGAAAGACGCGCCGTGCTGGGAGGCTATCTCCTTCAAACCCTCTGCATCGATGTCGATTCCGGCTACCTGTGCGCCTTCGCCGATAAGTCGTAGTGCGATGGCTGCACCGATACCTGATGCTGCGCCGGTGACAACCGCGGTTTTGCCGGCAAATCTGGACGTGTTAATGGGCACCTGCTTTCAAGAACTTTCCGGTTCGGCGGTTGCCGAGAACGGGTGCTGCTTCTCCGTCGCCGAAGACGTACTCGCCGCCGACGAACACTGCGGTGACGGTCTGATCATTGCGATTGACCATGCGGGAGAGGTTGTCGTACTCCACGACCGGACTTTCGGCGTACGCCTCGAGTGAATCGTCGAGATGGGCGGGATCGATCACAACCAGGTCGGCGCGGTCACCTAATCGAAGGTGCCCGGCATCGACGTCGTACCACTCGGCCAGTTCGCCGGTGAGGCGATGCACCGCTGCCTCGACGGTCATGAAGGGACGGCCGACCTTTTGGGCATCGTAGACACGTCGTAGCAGTCGTAAGCCGAAGTTGTAGAACGCCATGTTGCGCAAATGCGCTCCGGCGTCGGAGAACCCGAGTTGGACGCCGTTGTCCTGGGCGAACTTGTCCAGAATCTCCGGCCGGTGGTTCGAGATGGTTGTGCGCCAACGCACTTTCGTGCCGTGTTCGAGGACCAGATCCAGGAATGCATCGACAGGGTGGAGGCCGCCTCGTTCGACGCCGACCTGCCCGAAGCTCTTGCCGACAAGGGATTCATCGGGGCAGGAGACGATTTCGGCGTCGAAGAAGTCGCGGTGCCAGACTTTGACGCCGAATTTTTGATCGTAGTCCTTGCGGAATTGCCGACGGTACTTCTCGCTCTGCATCAGAACGTTGCGTTCCATCTCGTCGGTCAGATGCAGTGCTGCAGCGCCGGATCCGAACTCCTCGAAGACAACCAGGTCGATGCCGTCGGCATATACCTCGAAGGGAACTGGCAGGTGCTGCCAGCGCAGGTCGCCGCCGAGTCGATTGACCAAGTGTGCCAGTGGGCCGAGGATCACCACGGCCAACTTGTTGGACTTGATGTCGGCCGCCGAAAGCATGCTCGTCTTGAGTCGCTTACGCCAGATACCCGCGCTGGAGAACGCCATAGCTCCGGTACTCATCGGGTTGGAGAGGTCAGGTCCGGCCTGAAATACCCGTCCTCGGCGGCGCAGGATCGCATTGAGTCGGCGTCGTTCTTTCGTGGTTGCATACGTCGACGGCAGCGTGCGTGAGCGGCAGGTCTCACCGTCGAGTTTGTCGAACAACAATTGCTGACTGGACATCCCGACGAATCCTGCGTCGAGAGCTTCGGTCAACTGTGCTTCCATCGACGCGAGTTCGGTGTCGGTGGGGTGCACGCCCTTCCGGGTAGCACGATCCAGTCCCATCTCGGCGGCTCGCATGTCGGAGTGTCCGATGAAGGCTGCAATGTTGGGACCTAGCGGAAGCGCCTCGAGTGCAGCAACATACTCTCTCGCGGAGTTCCAGGTCTTGGCCCGCGTGAGTGCTTCGACGACGTGCTTGCGTGGGATAGCTTCGACGCGGCCGAAAAGGTCGCCGGCGTCCGACGGGCTGGCGTGAATGGTGGACAGGGAACACGATCCGACAAAGATCGACGTGACCCCGTGTCTGAGAGATTCGCTCAGCGCCGGGCCTTCGAGGATCTCGACGTCGTAGTGAGTGTGGATGTCCACGATGCCCGGGATCACCCACTTGCGCCGCGCGTCGATGACACGGGGACAGTCGGTTTCGTCGAGTGGATCGAGGGAGATGGCAGTGACCAGCCCGCCACTGATACCCAGATTGCGGACAGCTGGTTTCGCCCCGGTGCCGTCGAACCACAGACCGTTGTTGATCACGGCGTCGTAGGTCATGAGATAGCCACCTTTGCGCGTATCGTCTTCCCGGTTGCATTGCGAGGCAGAGGAGTTGTGCTCAGTTTCCACTTCACCGGCACCTTGAAGTAGGCCAGTCGTTTGGCGACATAGTCGCGTAGTTCTTCTTCGGTCGCCGCTCCCTCGCTGCGAAGAACGACAACGGCCGCCACTTCTTGGCCGAGGTCTGCCGAATCAATGCCGATCACAGCGCATTCGAGTACCGCGGGATGCTCGTCGATAGTCTGCTCGATTTCGAGAGGGTAGACGTTCTCGCCGCCGCGCAGGATCAGATCGGACCGGCGGCCCGTCAGGCGGAGTCGGCCGTCTTCGAGAACTCCGAAGTCGCCGGTTCGGAGCCATCGGTCGGGACCGATGGCGGCAGCAGTTGCAGTCTCGTCGTTCCAGTATCCCGACATCACATACGGACTGCGAGCGCAGATTTCGCCCTCCTCGCCGTCGGGAACCGCAACACCGAATGGATCACGGACCTCCACACTCACACCGATGATGGGCCGTCCGAGAGTTCCGGGGAACGCGGCGAGTTCTGGTGGCGTGGCAACCGAAATGCCGGTGGAGGATTCGGTGAGCCCGTAACTGTCGACCAAGGTGTGCTGCGCAAAAGGCATTCGTGCGCGCAGGCGGTCTTGCAAAGCCGGAGATGACGGCGCAGACGCGAGTGCAAAGGCGCTCAGTGAGGTCAGGTCGTACTTCTCGAGACTGCCATGTTCGAGGAGACGGGTTGCCATGGTGGGGACCACCGCCCAGTTGGTGACCTTCTCGCGTTCGACAAGGGAAAGGACTTCGTCGACGTCGAAGGCGCCCTGATGGATGACCACGGCTCCGCCCGTCGCGAGTCGTGGGATCGCCAGGTTATGCAGGCTTGCAATGTGAAACAGCGGCGCGGTCAGCAGATACCGCAAGTCACTGGGTCGGCCGTCACTGGGTCGGCCGGTGAACGCCGCAGCGAGGCGATCGCTGTAGCGGTGGTAGTCGATGACGGCCAACACGTTTCGATGAGTGTGAACAGCGCCCTTGGGGCGGCCGCTGGTTCCGCTCGTGTAAAGAATGACGGCCGGATCGTCCTCGTCGACGGACGTGCGGGGCAGTGCCGAACCCGAATACTTCTCCATCAAGGCCGGTAGATCCTCTTCCATCGTGAGCACGGGAACATCGGTGTTCACTTCGGAAAGAACTTGTGCGCGTTTGGCGTCGGCGATCACCACGGTGGGAGTGGTGTGATCGATGCCGTATTGCACTTCACGGGCCACCCACCACGAGTTGAACCCGACGGCGATGGCGCCAAGCGACTGAGCCGCCCAGAAGGTCATCACCCATTCCGGCGTATTGGCGGCGAGGATGCCCACCCGATCGCCCTTGCGAACGCCGTAACGCTCGCGCAGCGCCGTGGCCAGTGCCGCTACGGCCTCGCCGTGCGCGAGGTAGCTGAAGCGTCGTTCCTTGGTCACCAGGTAGTCGCGTGATCCGTAATCGAAGGATGCGGCGAGCACATCGCCGAGTGCCTTGTCACGGTTCTTCATGACGGGCATCGAGCTGCCGAGTACATCCTCGACTTGCATCTCGAAAGGACCACCGGGGCCGGTCAGCCCGGCCATGACGGACGCGATGAATGCTTGTGTATCAGCGGAAGTAGTCACGTGAAGTGCCTTTCGAAGATTAGGGTACGAGCACTGCGCGTCCGGTGACCTTGCCGTGTTCGAGACGGTCGAGTGCGTCGCGGGCATCAGCGAGGTCGAAGCGGGCTACTTCTACCGTTACCAGACCGGCCTGTGCCAGGGCGATGGAATCGACGAGGTCGTTTCTGGTGCCGCCATAGGACTTCCGGATCGATGCGCCCCACGGCCAGCCCGGTCCGCCGGCAGCTTCGGCTGTGATTCCCGGGTTTCCGCCTCCGAGACCTACCATGCGATACGCGCCGTTCGGCGCAACCGCTTGAACGGACATCTGTGCAGTTGCGTCGATACCGACGAAGTCGAAGATGACTTCTGCGCCTCTGGCCGACGTGAGGTCGAGGATGTGCTGCGCGGTGTCCGGTCCCGATTCGAGCATGATGTCGGCGCCGCAACGTTTGGCGAGATCGAGTTGATCCTGTCCGACGTCGACGGCGATGATGCGCACGGCACTGATTGCCCGAAGTATCTGTACTGCAACGTGACCGAGTCCGCCGACGCCGATCACGACGGCGGTGGCACCGGGCTGGAGATGTTCGCGTGCGCCGCGAATGGCGTGGTAGCTCGTCAGTGCTGCATCGGCGAGTGGTGCGGCCTGCAGGAAGTCGAGGTCTCCGATGGGTACGAAGGAGCGAGCCGGGATCTTGACGTACTCGGCCATTCCGCCTTCGGGACCGAGCCCGGGGCAGGGCGGCATCGCGGTGCGTCCAGCGGCGAGGCACATGTTCTCGTTGCCGCTCATGCATTCTCGGCACTGGCCACACGACCAACAGAGGTAGACGACGCCACGCTCTCCGACGGAACAGCCGTCGACGCCACTCCCGACGGCTTCGATCGTTCCGGCAATTTCGTGGCCGATGGTCAGCGGTTCTTCGCGCATCTTGTACGGAAAGTGCAGGAGGTGCAGATCGGAGTGGCAGATTCCCGCTGCGCCCACCCGAATCAGCAGTTCCGATGGACTGATCTCGGGGATCGGCACGTCGTTGATCTCGAGGAGACCAGGCCCCATGAGCTGAGCTGCCTTCATGAACTGGCCTCGCTGATCTCGGAGTTGTACGCGGCGCTGAGGTACGCGTTGCTGCGGTCGGATCCGATCAGACCCGGTGCCATCTTGTTCATGACGTAGGCGAAAGTTAGCCGACGGTCCAGATCGTTGACCAGCATCGAGCCGCCGATACCGGCCCACCAGCAGGCGCGTCCGTCGGGAACCAGCGGTGCGGTATCCGGGTGCGGCAGTCCGTATCCGATGCCGAACTTGAGCGGAGTCATGATCCCGAGGTCGATACCGTCGGCTTGGATCTCGAAGATCAGGTCGATGGTGCTCTGCGAGAGCAGCTTCTGGCCGTCGAGCACACCACCGTTCGAGATCACGGATTGGATCCGAGCGATAGAACGTGCGTTGCCGTGGCCGTTGACTGCGCCGATCTCGGCCTCCCGCCAGGGCGCGGTGTTGACCTCGGGGTAGTCGAGCAGTGGGCAGGTCAGGGTCTTGATGAAGATGCTGTCCTGGTCGAGCGTGGACAGGTCGAACTCCAACGCGGGCGGCGGAACCATGGTGGCTATTCGACCGAAATGCTCTGCGGACGTGCCGATGTGGAAGTCGGCTCCCAGTGGACCGGCAAGCTCTTCGGCAAAGAACCTGCCGAGGGTCCGACCGTCGATGCGACGAATGACTTCACCGACGAGATGGCCGTAGTTGATCGCGTGATAGCCCGACGCCGTACCCGGGGTCCACCAAGGCTTCTGGGTAGCGAGGCGAGCGGTGGACGTCTCGAGGTCGTAGATGTCCGTCAGTTCGATCGGGCGCTCCCAACCGGAGACGCCAGACGTATGCGATAGGAGGTGGCGAACTTCGATGTCCTCCTTGCCGTTTACCGCAAATTCGGGCCAGTAGTGAGCAACCTTCTGGTACACGTCCAATTGGCCGCGTTCGACCAGCAGGAGCGCACACAGAGCCGTCATGGTCTTGGTGATGGAGAAGGTGTTGACGATGGTGTCCGGACCCCAAGGAGTGGTACGGGATTCGTCGGCGTATCCGCCCCAGATGTCTACTACTGCTTCTCCGTCGACGGTGATGGCGATGGAGCCACCCAACTCCTCACCGGATTCGAGTTGCGCCTCGAAGGCGGTGCGGACGGCTTCGAACTCGTTGTTGCAGTGACCGTTCACCGTGCTCATGCGCGATCCGCCTTCTCGAGTTCGTGTGCGGCTGCACGCGCCGCAACAGGTAGCTTGTTCCCCGAGGCCGCGGCACGCTTGGTGCCCTTGGCAATTTCCTTGTTCATGTTGCGGACGTACGGGTCGAACTCGAGCTGAATGGTGTGGCGCGGTGACTTGTAATAGGGGGCGAGGAAGTACGCCTCGTCGGCCTTGGTGATCTCCTGCATCTCGTTCGCGGACGGCAGTTGGTATTTCCCGGTCAGGTAGGCGGCAACGAGTTTGCTCTGCTGCTCGGCGAAGTTGACGAGCGTCGGCATGGGCTGGGCGAGTCCCATGAAGAAGAGGTTGTCGATTCCGGGCTTCATCATGCGTTTGAAGAGGGGGAATCGGTTGTCTTTGTCCGGCAGCAGGTTCGGGTCGTCGAAGAAGGGGAAGCTGATGTTGTAGCCGGTGGCGCAGACGACCACGTCGACGTCCTCCGCGGTGCCGTCGGCGAAATGAACCTGCTTTCCGTCGAGTTTGGTGATCGCCGGCTTGAAGGTGATGTCGCCGGACCCGGCGCGTCCCAAGAACTCGCCACTGGCTGACGGATGTGCCTCGAAGGGGCGGTGGTCCGGCTTGGGTAGTCCGTAGCCCTCCATGGTTCCCAGGTTCTTGCCGAGGAATCGACGACTCAGGAACAGGCGCAGCCCCCGAGGCATCCAGGGCGGGGTGATCAGTTTGTCTCCCGGCACGCCGCCCAGGTATTTCGGCAACACCCACACGCCGCGGCGTGCCGAGACGATGAGCTTGTCGGCGAGGTATCTCTGCCCCAGTTCGGAAGCAATGTCCAAGCCGGAGTTCCCCATTCCGACCACGACAACTTTCTTGCCGCGCATGTCGATCGGATCGAACGGGTCGTTGTAGCTGTGGCTGTGCATGAGGACGCCGTCGAACTCGCCCGGGTAATCCGGGATGTTGGGATCCCAGTGGTGACCATTGCAGACCATCAGGACGTCGTAGGTACGGACTTCGCCGTCCGAGCGCGTGACGGTCCACAGTCCGTTTGCATCACGCTCTGCAGCAACAACACTGGTGTTGAAGATGATCGACTCACGCAGGCCGAAATGCTCGACGTAGTCCTTGAAGTACTGGAAGAGTTCGGAATGGTGGGGGAAATCGGGAAGGTCGGCAGAGACCGGGAAGTCCTCGAATGCCAAGCGCCACTTCGACGTGTCGATATGCAGGCTCTGGTAGCAGGCCGACATTCCGTTGGGGTTCTTGTAGTACCAGTTTCCGCCGACCTCGTCGGACGCTTCGTAGCAGTCGAAGGGTATTCCGAATTCCTTCATTCGCTTGGCCGTCGTGATTCCGGTAGGCCCGGCGCCGATGATGCAGACGCTCGGCAAGGGGGAGGGGCTCATTCGCCATCGCTTTCTGTTCTGTCTCGGGCGTGCGCGAAGAAGAATCGAAGCCCGAGAAGTGACTTGAGTCATAGTGCGCCATTCGCTGACGATGTGTCAATGAATGACGCAATGTTTTTTGATGACGGTGAGTCGGTGATTTGCCAGGAAGTCGAAATGCGAGCAAGGTGGGCGACGTGAGCACGACTACCGATGGCCCGAAGAACAGGCGGGGAACCCTTCGCGACGAGCAGAAACGAGCGACGCGGGCCAAACTCGTGGACGCCGCACGCACTCTGTTCGAGGAACGGGGATACGCGGCTGTCACGGTCGACGACATCTCCTCGGTCGTCGGATGCAGTAGAGCCACGTTCTACGTGCATTTCGCCAGCAAGGTGGAGATGCTCAAGACGATCGGCGCGGCCGGGATGGCGGCGAGTGCGTTCGCTTTCTACATCGATCTCGATCGGGTCCTCGACACGAACTCTCGCGTGGAGTTCACCGCATGGCTGGAGCGTGCCTTCGACTGGTTCGACGAGAACAAGCGCCTGCTGCCGGCGTGGGACGAGGCCGTGGCACTCGAACCGGAGTTCCGCGAGACAGCGCGAGACGGTATGACCGAACTACCGAATGCCATGCCCAAGTATCTGGGTCGGTGGCCGGTGGAACAGCATGACGAGGCGAGGTTGCGCGTCGAATTGCTCGTGAGCCAGCTGGAGCGATTCTTCACACGCTGGGCCGTGCAGGGGACGATCGACGTGACTCGGATGCAGGCGGCCGAGGTTCTGACCGACATCTGGTTCCCGGCCCTGTCGCCGGAATCCAAGGGCGGCGACGAGCGGTAGATGTGAATCCGACGGAGGTTCACGGGTCGATGAGTCCTTCGGGAGCGCCCCGCCAACCGCGGCGTTGGTAATCCCGCGGCGACATGCCGTGAGCCGCGATGAAGACCTTGGTGAATCCGGACGCGTGCGCGTAGCCGAGTCGACGGGCAGTCTCTCCGGCCGCGAGGCCCTCCTCGAGATAAGCGCGGGCGAGGGTCATCCGCAACTGACCGCGCCAGCGCGGGAAGCTCTGGCCGGTGGCCGCTACGAAGTCTTTGAGGAGCATGTCCTCGTCGACGCCGAGCCGAGCGCTCCAATCCGGCAGCGTGCGCGAATCGGCGGGGTTCTTCCGGAGTGCGGCAAGGATCGTTTCGACTGGATCGGCCTGATCGCCGCTGGGTAGGGGCACTGCCGCGGCACTTCGAATCAGCCTCGCGATCCGGGCGGGGTCGTGGATCTCGGGGCGCAGGTGGGTGTAATTCGCGACCACCGTGTGCAGCAGATACGCCTGCGCTTCGCGCGCGAAGTGCAGCACACGTGGGGGCGGTGCGGTAACTGGAGAGGCACCCGGCTGGGATCCGAGGGGAAGTAACAAAGAGCCTTCGGCGATCTCGACGCTGTTGCGCACTCCAGCGGGAAGCCACATCGCGTCACCCCGTCGCAGATTCCAGGTTCGGTCGCCGAAAGTGACCCGGGCGGAGCCTCGGTAGATCCAGACAACGACGTGAAAGTCGTTGACCCGTGCCCACGTTCCACTTGCGGGGATCGTCGGGGGTGCTGGTGCCGATCCTGACCGGGCGCCTTCTTCGGACAACAATGCAACGCCCTGTGCCAGGGTCTCGTCTTCACGGGGCGGCGTCGGGCGCCGGTTGGCGCGTGCGTAGTCGGTGGGTGTCATGCCGGTGTGTTCTCGGAAGGCGCGGGTGAAGCCCGCGGGTGTCGCGAATCCGACCTGGCTACCCGTCCAGCCGATTTCGCGGCCGGCGGCCAGATATGAGGTCGCTGCCGCGATCCGGGCCGAAGTACGCCAGCGCACGAATGACAATCCCGTTTCCTCGGTGAATCGGCGCTGCAGGGTGCGGACACCGATCTTGAGTTGCTGGGCGAACCGGGAAAGTTCGATGTCGTCGGATGGCGTCCGCAGCAGCGTGCGTGCGATCTCGAGGGTTTCGGCCGAGCGTGGCAAGCGCGGTGGCGAGTATGACGGGGAGTTGTCGTCCCCGTCGGAGTGAACACCCGCGACAAGCTCGATCAGTCCGGCTCCCGCTGCCGTCTCACCCCGAAGAAATCCCAAGTTGTGCGCGAATTGGTGGACGAGCCAGTCCTGCCAGTCTGCTGGGATCTCGAAGTCGATGACCCGGTTCAACGCGGGCGGCAGGTCGGCCGCGGGCAGTGGGATGGGAAATGCGACCGTGCCCGGATCGACCCGGATGCTGTACGCGATTCCCGCCGGTACCCAGATTGCCGCCCCCGCAGTCACACTGCGGGTACGGCCGCCGATCTGCAGTTCTGCGCGCCCGGTATGTACCCAGAACAGCAGTGGCTCGCGTTCATTCGCGATCGCGGCGAGCCGAGCAGCGGGGATCTCGGGGACTTCGCCTGCGGGGAACACCAGCCGTGGTCCCACGATGCCCTCCCGACGTCGATGCATTCTCTTCCAGCCGACCGATGAGTGTAAGAAGTCGGCACGCACGGATAACCCTAACTGATTAGGGCAGGCTAGCTTTATTTATTGGCCCTCCCGTCGTGATCGAACGTGGGCCGGACCCCCGTCTGTGCGCTTCCGAGGAGACTTTCCGTGCCCCGAAACACCCGTCCGACAACGGCGTACCCCGTTACCTTGCGTGAACTCGAGGTACATCGGGTGACAGAGGTGACGCCGGGCATGCGGAGAGTGACGCTCACCGGAGCCCAACTCGACACCTTCACCAACGCCGACGGAATTGCCGAACCCGCCTTCGCGAGTACGGGCTTCGACGACGACATCCGGTTGCTGTTCACCTACCCCGGCGAATCCGACCCGGTCCTGCCGGTAATGGTCGACGGCAGTGTGACTTTCGCTGCGGGGCGCCGTCCGCTTGCCCGCGCATACACCGTGCGCCGCTACGATCCGCAAACAAGGGAACTCGACGTCGATTTCGTCGTTCACGGCGACGGAGTGGCTACCACCTGGGCGCGGGACGCCAGCCCGGGCGACCGAATGCACATCGCGGGCCCCTCTGTATCGCAGGGACTCCCGGAAGATCACGAGTATCTGCTGGCCGTCGGTGACGAGACCGCGTTGCCGGCGATCGCACGTCTGCTCGAGGAATTGCCCGCCGATGCCAGGGGGCATGTGTTCGTCGAAATTGCGGACTCGGCTCACATCCAATCGGTGCGCGAGTTGTCCGGGGTGAGTGTCACGTGGTTGCCACGCGAGGGGGCCGAGCCCGGCGCTACTACTTTGTTGCTCGACGCGGTCAGTGCTGCCGAATGGCCTGACGGACGCGTATTCGCTTGGCTTGCAGGCGAACAGGCGACGGTTCGCTCGCTTCGGCGTCATTTGATTCGTGATCGAGGAATTGCGAAGACCGACATCGATTTCACCGGCTACTGGAAACGCGGCGGGGCCGTGCGCGCAGATTCCTGACCTGGCTCCATCGCTCACCCAACACCCTTCACCTCAGCAACACCGAAAGTGCTCGATAACACCGAAAGGCAGAAATGACAGTCCTGCGCACCAGACGATCACGGATCACCGGACTGATCGGGGCCGCGCTCGCCGCAGCGCTACTCGTAACCGGGTGCTCGGCCTCGGCCGAAGACTCGAAAACGGCATCCTCTCCCGGTTCGGAGGGGAACGCCCTGCCCGCTGCGGAAGGAACGACTACCTACCCGCTGACCCTGGAATCGCCATACGGTACAAGTATTCTCGAGAAGCGACCGGAGCGGATCGCCGCCATCGTGCCCAATGCCGTCGACACGGAAATCCTCCTCGCGCTCGGCGTCAAACCCGTGCTCTCCTCGTCGATGGTGAAGGAATCGGCTTCCCAGTCGTACTTGTTGCCTTACGACGCAGAGGATCTCGACACCTTCGAGTTCGCGATGGGCGGAACACTTCCCGTCGAAGCCATCGCCGCGAGCGAACCGGACCTCATCGTCGCCGTCGGCTGGGCTGACGGCCTGGGTGGTTTGTCCATGGGCGACTACTACGAGCGTTTGTCCTCCATCGCACCGGTTGTGACGAGCCCCGACACGAAGTCGCGGATGCTCGTGCCGTGGAAGGAGTCGATCCGTGTTCTGGGCGAGACCCTCGATCTCTCGAATGCGGCTGAAAAGGTTGTGGCAGAGCATGATCAGTACTTCGCCAAAGTGCGTGAGGAGAACCCGCAACTCGCGGGTCTGACTGCGACTTGGGCGATCTTCTACGGCACCGGCAATGGGCTGCAGTATCTTTCAGCGCCAGGTTCGGCGCCGGCAACATTCCTGGGTGAGCTTGGTTTCGCCGAGAATCCGCGTGCGAAGGAGTTCGTCACCCAGAGCACGGTCGGAGAGGAACTTCTCGAGAACATCGATGCGGATTTCCTGCTGATCGGTCGCAGTGCCGCCGGCAGCGAAGAGGATTTCGACAAGCTGACCGGCGGGAAGCTCTTCCAAGCACTCGGCGCTGTGTCCTCCGGTCATTGGGTTGGCCTGCCTCCTCGCACCGCCGACGGCGGGGATGTTCTGTGGGCAATCACGAGCGGTGGCCCGATCGGAACGACGTGGGCGGCTGAACATATCGTGCCGCTCATCAGCGCGAAGCTGTAGACGGACAACTGGAGAACGGAAAGCACTCACCCGTCGCCACATGATTGTGTGGCGACGGGTTGTTCGTACAGCAGGTGTCCCGGGTTGGGGTCACCGATGGAACGAAAAAAGCCGCGCAACCTGGGGTGATCGGTCCGGCGGTAAAGGTGTGCGATCTCGTTCGCCGTCCGGGCTGCATTGGAGCCTCCCTGTTATAGCGCTCGATGGGGTGCGGTGTGCCCAGTCGGAGTGCGGTGGCGCGGTGTGCGACGATCCGCGGGTGGGAGAACAGGCGGATCGTCTTGCTCGTGGTGAGTGGTATCTCGATGATGACGAGCTGCGGCAGCGGCGGCTTGAGTGTTGGCGTCGACTCGACTCGTTCAATGGGGCTGCGGCGGACGACGACGCTGTCCGCTCACGGGCTCTCGCTAGTCTTTTTGGTGAGGTAGGTGACGGAGCTTTGGTGGTGCCGCGGTTCCAATGCAGCTACGGATACAACATTCGGCTCGGAGCCAACGCATTCGTCAACGCGAACGGGTTCTTCATGGATGATGCGCTGATCACGATCGGTGCGGACGTGAGGATCGGGCCTGGAGCCCAGCTGATGACAGCGTTGCACCCTGTCGATGACCATCTACGGCGTCGCGAGGGATGGGAGCGAGCCGCTCCGATCGTCATCGGCGAGAACACGTGGCTCGGTGCCTCCGTCACCGTCGGTGCAGGAGTTTCGATCGGTCATAACGCCGTGATCGGTGCCGGAAGTGTGGTGTTGCATGACATTCCCGATCACGTCGTTGCTGCTGGATCGCCTGCAAGGGTTGTCCGTCGTACACCTGCCGAAGTAGAAGGACTGCAACGCGAGCACTAGGGCTTGCGATGTCAGAGCGTGATCGTGCGGGTGGGCTCCCAGATGGCGGGGTCGCGGTGGGTGACGACGAAGACGGTAGCCGCCAATTCCCGCACAGCGCTAGCGATGCGGCGCTCGGTGCCCTCGTCGAGAGCCGAAGTAGCCTCGTCGAGTACCAGGACGGGAGCGTCTTTGAGGAAGGCGCGAGCGATCGCCACCCGCTGACGTTCGCCACCGGAGAGAGCGGTTCCCTGGTGACCGATGTCCTGATGAATGCCGAGCGCCGAGCGGTCGAGAACGGCGCCGAGGGCAGCGCGCCTTGCGGCGTCCTCGATCTCGGTTTCGGTAGCGCCCGGTCTTCCCAGTCCGATGTTCTCGCCGAGCGTGCCCGAGAACACGAGTGGATCCTGCGGCACATAGCCGATGTGAGCAGCCAGGTCGTCGTATGGCAAGTCGCGCAATGAAACTCCGCCGAGAGTGACGCTGCCTTCGTCCGGGTCGTCGAAGCGCATGAGCAGCCCGAGAAGGGTGCTCTTCCCCGTACCCGAGCGCCCTGCGACGAGAACACGCTCCCCGGCGGGGATCTCCGCGTTGATGCCGCGCAGAACCGGAGCGTGGTCCACTCCGACGACCTTGATGTCAGTTCCAACAGGGCGCGCGGCGTCCTGGGACGCGGGCTCGGGTAGTGCGGGAGCCGAAGTCGCGGCCCGATAATCGCGAACCGTTGCACGCAGTTCATTGACTCCGATTCCGGCCAGAGCGAGTTCGTCGAGCGGGGCAGCGGCGCGGGCGGTGAGGATGACGAGCGCGAGAGCGGCTGCGGGATCGTCGAATCCGGTGGCGGCGAGGAAGATCACTGCGCCTGCCAGCGGCACAATGGTGGCGATCGCCGAGATGAATGTCGCTGGTGCCGCGGCGAGATTGGTCCGTGCAAGCGCGGTTTCCTGATCCCGCCAACTTCGCTCGATACGTTCGACGGAACGTGTGGGACCGGCTGCCGTGCGCAGTAATTCGAGATGATCGGTGAGCTCGAGAGTCGACTGCGTTGCTGCGAGTTCGGCCTCGTGCCGGCGCGCGTCCGCTCGGCTGAGAGCGCGTTGGGCGAGCGTCTGAGCCGCGAGCGACACGGCGAGCAGTCCGCCGACGAGCAGCATAACGCCGGGCCCCGCGACGACCGCGACTCCAGGAAGTAGGAGCAGCGGTATCAGTGGCGTAACGAGGAAGGTCTGAAGTTGGTGCGCGGGAACGCTCATCAGTGACGGGATTCCGCGCCCGGCGACGGTGGCGAGCAGCGCCCGGTTGTCGTCGGTGAACCACGACAGCTTGGTGCGGGCGAAGGCGTCGCCGAGCGCATCGTAGAGATCGCCGACGAGTCGAGCCCCGGTGAAGTAACCACCCCGCGAGACCAGGACGGTCACGAAGAGAGCGATTGCGGCCGTGGCCAGCACGAGAACCGGCGACCGGTGATCAGCGATCGAGAGGGCGAGGGTGGTGTACGCGATCGCCTCGAGGACAGCAACGGACACCCAACCGAATCCGATGGTGATCAAGCGGCGACGGGCTGCATTGGCGCTGTTCATTATTAGGCTCCAGTCAGGGCGGCATTACGCGAGGCGGCGTTGTGCGAGTTGGGACTGTCGAGGTCGAGTCGATCGTCGGCGTCGTCTGCAAGAGCAGGGTCGTGGGTGACGATCACGATCGTCTTCCCTTCAGCGTGCGCGAAGTGGCGCAGTTCCTTCAGCAGTTCGGCTGCTGTCCGATCGTCGAGCGCACTGGTCGGCTCGTCGAGCAGCAGTACTGCTGCGGGCGAGAGGAATACCCGAGCGAGCCCGACTCGCTGACGTTCTCCGCCGGAGAGTGAAGTGGCGTCGGTGTCGAGGCTGATGTCGATCTGTGCCCGGCGTAGTGCGGCGGTGTATTCTGCGTCCGTTGCATCGGGGGCGGCCAGTGCGATGTTCTCGCGCACCGTGGCCGGCAACACGTCTGCGCCCTGGGGTGTGAGCAGAATGGACTGTGGCCGCAGGTTCTCGTCGATCGTGAGGACGCTCTGGCCCGCGTAGCGGACGGTACCCAGTTCCGGGATCTCGAAGCCGGCCAGTGCTTTCAGGAGCGTCGACTTGCCCGCTCCACTCGGTCCCGTGATCGCAGTGATCGCGGCTGGGCGGAATGCATGCGTGACGCCGTCGACGACTCTGCGGTCCGCGATCATGACAGTCAGGTCGACGATCTCCAGGCGGTCGGAGGGACTCGACGCCGGAACGGTGAGTGCTTCACCGGCAGGGAGGGTGGGTTCGTCCAGGGCAGCGGCGAGCCGGACTGCAGCAGCGCGTCCAGCCGCGACGTAGTCGAGGCCGTGCCCGAGCCGCAGGGCCGGTGTCACGATTGCGAGGCTGAAGAGAATAGTGGCGGCCAATGTCGTTGCATCCCAGCGATATCCGACGGCATAGGCGATCGCGAACGTCGCCGTCGCCTGCATGAGGGCAACCGCGACGGCCGCGGGGGTAGCCACGAGTCGAACGCGCTCCTGCATTCCCCGGGTGAACCGTGCTGTCGATTCTGCATAGTCGGCGGCAGCGCCGGTCTGCGCGCCGTAGATCCGGCAGACGTGGATACCGCGGGCATAGTCGTCCACGGCGGTCACGATGCCGCCCATGACATCCGCACTTTCGGCGCTGTGCCGAGCGGCCATTCTGGGGATTACGAACAAGTAGAACAGTGCTGCCACGATGCCGGGAGCGAGAGCGAGAAGCGCTACGGGGCCGGCTGAGGCAACCAGTACCGCGATCGTGACCGCCGGGACCACGATCAGTGTCGCGAACTCGGCCGGTAGGTGTGCAGTCATATGGTGCAGCGCCGAGATGTCGTCCGAAACGAGCCTCCTCAGTGCGTCTCCGCTGTAGCGGGACAGCGTGCTTGCGGGCAGTCGAACGAGATGAGCTGCGAGCTGGCGTCGAAGCCTGGCCTCGAAGAGCGACTCGGCGTGATGCGAGAGCCACGACGACGTGGCCGCGAGCGTTACCCCGGTGAGCCACAGCCCACATGCCCACCCGGCCCAAGTCATCGACGGTTCACCGATGAGTTGCACGACGCTCCAGAGCGCACCGAGCATCGCGACCCCCGACGCTGCCGCCGCGACCACCCCGGCGGCCAATGCAGGCAGCGCCGGGCGCAAAGCCGGGACCAGCGACGGTTCGACGAGAGGGCGGGGCATGGATAACTCCTTGAATCAGCGTCCGGGTGCAGACACGACAAATGACCGAAACCCAAGGCTAGGCTTCGGTCGTCACGTCCAGTTATCGCGATGCGCCGATTTCTTACACCCGAATGGGTCGTACTTCGGTCTTCAGGATGTGGCCGAAATGGAACTCATGACGTCTTCCCATACGCTCATGACCGCGGATTCGGTTGGGCCAGTCTGAGTGAACACGGCTACGCACTTGCGGCGGAAGTCGTACACCTCGACAGACGTCGTCAAACCGTGCACTCCGTGGGTGCGGGTCAGCCAACACTCCGAGACGCCGTTCAGATCGATCATCGTTCGGCAGGTGTCCGAGGCTAGAGTCAATGTCCCGCCGAACATGGCTGCGGCGTCGAGGTGACCGCGGTGAATCTGCAGGCAGCCGTTGCCGGCGACGACTGTCGTGACGGGTAGTTGATGGTAGGACAGGTGCTCCATCCCGGCAGCCATGAGGTGAGGATCGATTCTCCGGTAGCCGAGGGCACCCAGAGCGACCAAGCCGCTACGACGTTCGCTGCCGCTGTCCGCGAGGATGAAGTCGAGCTGTGTCAGCTGATCGGCCTCGGCCCAAAAGGCGGGAGTATTCGATGTCTGGGCGGGAGGGCTTGTTTCCCTCACAGTGCTCGGTGCAGTTCGCATCGCTTCGAAGGCGAGACGATCCGAGGTCGGGGTCAAATACGTAGTGTGTGAACTCGATCCGTGGGTATCGAACATCCGAAGCGTCGGGGGCAGGTGCTGTTCTGCGTCAGTGGTCACCACCGAACCGAGGGTAGAAGGGTTCAAACGTAGAGAGACGAGTCCGGGCGTGCAGACCAGCGGATCGCCGGGAACTGTTGGAACGGCGTACTTGCCCGAGTCGTTGACAGCCACCGGACCTGCAACGGTGATCGCTACGGCGTCGTCCAAGAGCGGCAACATTTTGCCGACTACCTCAGGTGCGGTGTCGATCAGTCCGCCGCGGAAACCCGGACGCGCAAGCAGTGCATCCAGGTCCGACATGCGCGCCAAAGCCGCGCAACGGCATTCGCCACGGTGCGGGCACATCTCAGTAGACATCCCGTAGATACCGCTTCGATCGTTTGAGGTTGTTGACGTAATCCTCGGCGGCGTCCGCACCCAACCCACCGTGCTCGGCGACCACCTCGTGCAGCGCGTCGTCGACGTCCTTTGCCATCCGGGTAGCGTCGCCGCAGACGTACACGTGCGCACCGTTTTCGAGCCAGTCGAACAAGTCTCGGCCCTGCTCGCGCATACGAGTCTGGACGTAGACCTTCTCGGACTGATCACGCGAGAATGCCAGATCGAGACGCGTCAGGACACCGTCACGGGTCAGACCGTTCAACTCGTCCTCGTAGATGAAGTCACTCGACTGATGCTGATCGCCGAAGAAAAGCCAATTCTGCCCCGACGCGTTGCGTGCGCGACGCTCGTGCAGGAAAGCACGGAAGGGTGCGATACCGGTGCCGGGTCCGATCATCACGACGGGAGCAGTGTCATCGGCAGGTAGGCGGAACGAATTGTTCTTGGAGACAAAAACTCCGACCCGATCTCCCTCGCCGACGCGGTCCGCCAGGTACGTCGAGCAGACGCCGCCGCGGTCCCGCTCGCCCGAGCGGTAGCGCACACTCGCTACCGTCAGATGCACGGTGCCGTCGTGGGCCAGCGGGCTGGAGGAGATCGAATAGACCCGATGTTGCAGCGGGCGCAGAAGTGCAAGCAGATCTTCGGGATTCAATCGAATGCTGTTGTCCAACTGCAGGAGATCGAGAACGTCCTTGCCCCACAGCCACGCATCGAGCGCTTCCCGATCTTCCGTGTCGAGAATGTGCTGCAGTTCGGCGTCGCCGCTGCGTCGGGCGATGTCTTCGATCAAATCGCGCGAGGGAATCGAGATCTCGTAGTCGCTGGTCAACACCTGGTCCAACGGTGCGGACGAGCCGTCCTTCGCGGTGACGACGTAGTCACTGCTCGCACCGAGCTGATGGATGATCGCCTCGACCAGAGCGGGGTCGTTGATCGGGCGGATGCCCAATCCATCTCCGGCCTCGTAGTCCAGACCGTCCTCGCCGAGCGCAAAGGTGAAGTGGCGGACTTCCTTGGCGGAGTCCTCGCCGGACAACAGTCGGTTGGCGAGGACGGTTGCAGGATAAGGGTTCTTGCGAGTCCACTGGGACTTGGTCTTCGTCGGAGCGGACGTAACCGGCGCGGCAGCGGCTCCCGCATCACCGTCGACACCGGCCACCGCAGCGACGGCCCGAACGATCCACTCGGCAGCAGTATCCTCGTAGTCGACGTCGCAATCGATGCGGTCGACAACCCGGGACCCGCCGAGCGCTTCGAAGCGGGCGTCGATGTTCTTTCCCGACTGGCAGTAGCCGTCGTAGCTGGTGTCACCGAGTGCGAGTACTCCGAAGTAGAGACCCTCCAGCCGGGGCGCACTCTCGGATTCGACTGCATCCCAGAACAGCTGCGCGTTGTCAGGCATCTCGCCCTCGCCGTAGGTGGAGGTGATGACGAGCACCCGGCGCATGGCGGAAAGTGCATTGATATCCACGGTGTCCAGACCCGCGACAAGTGGTTCGAGACCGTGGGCACGAGCAGCTGCGGCCGCGTCTTCGGCCACGGACTCCGCGTTGCCGGTCTGGCTTCCGTAGAGGATGTGCACTGCCGCGCCGGCAGTTCTCTCCACTGTCGCTGTTGCAGCACCGGTTTGACCGGGCATGACAGTTCGTGAGTGTAGACCGGCCAGGAATCCGGAAAGCCACGCGCGTTGGTCGCCGTTGAACGGTGCGTATTCGGGGATGTACGGGATTTCCATTTTGAAGCTCACCTACGTTCGGGGGAGGAGGTCAGGACACCAGGTCGGGGATCGTGCGCGAAGCGAACAGTTCGTCGAAGTTCGGCAGTGATCCGAGCTTGTCCCGATTCTTGTTGTCTTGAAACAGAATCCAGCCGTACGTCGCCGGGCTGTCCATGGCCAACACGTTGCGCAGGCTCAGCGCCTGCTTGTAGTCGTCGACGCGCTTGGCTGCAATCAACGCAGCCAACTGTTCGTCGTCGTAGCCGGCGAGAATCTCTTTCGAGTACTTGACCAAGTGCTGGACGAGGGCGAAGTCCTCGGTCAGCACCAGGTTTCGGGCCGCCTTCTGCACTGCTGGATCGTCGGGTCCGGACGCACCCGGCGTGCGGGCGGCGGCGAGTTGTTGTGCGAAGTGAAGCACGGTGTACGCACTGAGCAGCGCATACATCGTCGCGGTATCGGTCTCGCCGTAGGCGGGGACTGCTCCGTTCAGTGCGGGGCGCCCATCGCGCACTGCGAGTTTGAACGTGCGGACCTGACGTGCTGCGATGGCGGACGCCAATTCTTCGAGAAGCTCTTTGTGCGACTTCGCAGCCAGGATTGCATCGCTGTCCTGGTAAAGCATCAATGCCTTGGGCATGGCGTAGACGAACGAGTGCTGTTCGACTTCCCAGTTCTCGAGTAGTCGGGTTCCGAGCGCGGATCCCGTTGCTTCCACATGCAGTTCGAGCAGGAGTTGTACCGCGTGGTTGTGGACGGCGGCCAGAGGATCGGTCGCAGCGGTGATCGAACCCAGCAGTACGGAATCGGTACTTGCTCGCAGTGCCAGTTCGCCGCGAGGGTCGTACTGGTAGAAGAACCCGCCGCTCATGCCGTTGCCGACACCCTTGCCGAACTCGCCGAGATTCACGACAGCACCGTTGGTCATGTACTCGCCGGCGAAGTCGCCGACACCTTCGACGACAGCACTGGCGCCGGAGTTGCGAACTGCAAAGCGATCGCCTGCTTCACCTTCGACGAACACTCGTCCGCCGGTGGCGCCGAAGAGCGCGAAGTTGCCGATCAACACGTTTCCGCCGGCGTCACTGGAGCCGCCGCCTGGGCTGCGCACGGCAATCACGCCGCCGCTCATGCTCTTTCCCACACCGTCGTTACATGTCCCGGTGTGTTCCAGGTGCATGCCGTCGTTGCAGAATGCGCCGAACGACAAGCCAGCAGATCCGGTCGTCAGGACGCGCACGCTGCCCGGAGCCAGATATCGTCGCCCACGCTCGTCAGTCAGTACCCCCGGAGCGAGAAGGCCGGCCGCTCCGTAGTTGAGTTCGCGTTCGAGGTCGATCGCCAACTGCCCACCGACGCTCTTGTTCCGGTTACCCAGGTGCAGTGCACCTTCGGCGAATTCAGGTCCGGACACGGCGACCGAGGCCTCGCCACGGTTGAAGAGCACCGTACGAACCTCGTCCATGATCTTCTCGTCGAGCGCGTACTCACGCTCGAGGTACACGGGATTGTCGACGGTGATGTTCGGGGCGGACTCGAACATCGCGTCCAGTTTCAGATTGCCGACGATGGACGGGTGATCGAGCAGATGCAGGAGATCAGTTCGACCCCGCGCTTCCTGAAGGGATCGCATTCCCAGATTCGCGAGCAGTTCCCGAGTTTCGTGAGCGATGTTGAGAAGGTACTGCGCCATGGCGCGGGGATCGCCGTCGAACAGTTCCGGGTTGGTGGTCAGACCGGCCGGACACTTGATGTTGCAGTTCTTGGCCATGACGCAGCCCATCATCATCAGCGCAGACGTACCGAACTCGAAGCTGTCTGCGCCCAGTAGCGCGGAAGTGATGATGTCGCTGCCGGTCTGATGCGCGCCCGAGCATCGCAGAACGACTTTCTGGCGAAGCCCGTTGGCACACAAAGCTTGATGGACCTCCGCGATACCGACCTCGGCCGCACGACCCGCGTACTTGAGGCTGGTCACCGAAGCGGCGCCGGTGCCACCGGTGTTTCCGGCGACGTTGATGACGTCGGCGCCGGCCTTGGCGACACCGACGGCGATGGTGCCGATTCCTTCCGAGGACACCAACTTCACGATCACCCGGATGCGCGCTGCCTTGCAGTCGTGGATGAGCTGAGCGAGGTCCTCGATGGAGTAGGTGTCGTGGTGCGGCGGCGGCGATACCAGTTCGACGCCGGGCGTTCCGCCGCGGGCAGCAGCAATGTCGACGGTGACCTTGGCGGCCGGAAGCTGCCCGCCCTCACCGGGTTTTGCGCCCTGGCCGAGTTTGATCTCGATCTCTTCGAGCATCGGGTCGGCGAGGTATCCCGCCCAGATTCCGAAGCGTCCGGATGCAAACTGCTTGATGCGCGACGCACGAATCGTGTTGTAGCGCGAAAGGTGTTCGCCGCCTTCGCCGCTGTTGGACATCGCGCCGACCATGTTCGTGCCGTGTGCGACGGCTTCGTGCGCCGGAGCGTTCAGTGCGCCATGACTCATGGCACCCGACGCCAACTTCGGGGTGATGTCGCTGGCGCTCTGTACCGCGGAGAGAGGAACACCTGCCGGTGCGACCCTCAGCTTGGACAGGAACTCTGCCCCGATGCCGGTTGCCCTCAGCGCAAGATCCGGTGTGATGGCTTCAATGGTGATATCGGCGGCAAAGGTGGCGCAGAGAGCGTCGCCGAGCGCTTTTGCTCGCGCGCTGTCACCGGCCAGTGGACCGTCCAGGCTAAGCGTGTACCGGTCGTCTGCGGCGGATTCACACTGGACTCCGCGCATCACGATCGTTGTGTTGCCGTGCACCGAGAATCGGCTGATCTGCTCGGCGAACTCGGCTGTCGTGACCGCAAACGTGACGTCGCCGGGAACAGAGATGACGTCGCGCAACGCTGCGGGCCGACGCGATCGTTCCGCGGCCATCACAGTCGAAAAATCACGGTACCCGGCAGTGATGTCGAAGTCGTCGATCTGTTCGGTGGTCAACCGGTCGAAACTCGTCGCCCGGTAGGCCCCGGCATCGAGGCGGAATGCATCGTCGAGTCGCCCGAGCGGAAGCAGGCGTAGAGCATCGAATTGTTCGGTACCTGAGGGACTGTCGAACGCGATCTTCTCTTCGGTGAGCTCGACGTACTTGCGGACTGCGGTGGTACCGAACGAATGCCCTGCGCCGTCTGCGCGCTCCTTGAACAGGCCGAGCAGTGGCAGGTCCTTTTCACCCTCGACTTCGCTTGCACGCTCGTGCCACTGCTTCGAGGTCACCGCGACGGTGTCGAAACCGACGCCACCCACCGGTGACTTCATGTTGGGGAACCACTGGCGCAGAACAGGGTCGGACGTATCGAGGAAGTTGGGTTCGAAGAATTCTCCGCCGATGTAGCTCTCGACAGTGCACAGGCCGACGCGTCCCATCGTCTTCATGAGGGACTTCTCGGCAGCCTTCGCGAAGCGTCGGAAGGCGGCATCCGGGTCCGCAGCGAACTTCTCCTCGGCTCGCAACTGAACGGACAAGGGGTAGACAGCGGAAGCACCGAATCCGAGCGCAGCGGCAACGTGGTGCGAGGACTCGATCTGGCCACTCTCCACGATGAGAGAGACACGCAATCGCAGGCCTGCGTCGATGAGGCGTTGGTTCAGTGCTCCGACGACCATGATCGCGGGAAGCGTTGCGCGCTCATGAGATACGTGCCGGTCGGTCAGGACTGCGATTCCGCCCTGTTCGGCCGCGAAGGCGACAACGGCGTCGCCGAGCGCGGTCATCGCGTCAACCATCGCCTGCGCGTCACCCGCGGCGGGGTAGAGCATTTCGAAGCGGCGATGCGGGGTGTGCTTCTGTTCACGGATCTTGAGCATGTCCAGATGCCCGAGGATCGGCGACGAAATGACGATCTGCTTGCCCTGTCCGGCGGTCATCTTCGCGCCCAACGCGACCCGGAGGGTCATGCCGTCCGCTTCCCGGATGCTGTCCAGCGGAGGGTTGGTGACCTGCGCGAATCGCTGCGAGAAGTAGCGTGCCACACCGCCTTCACGATCGGAAAACGCGTTGATGGCGTTGCCGTAACCCATGGCCGATACCTTCTCGGCTCCGTGCGTGAGCATCGGATCCATCAGGAATTTGAAGCTCTCCTGATCCAGGGAGTACGCCATGTAGCGCTGATGAACCTCGAACGTTCCGTTGTAGCGCGTCGGTGAGCTGACCTTCTCCGCAGGTACGGCGGGAATGTCTTCGATCAGGATTCGTGACTGCTCCAGCAGAGACTGGTAGTCGCGCTGTGCGGCAATCTTTTCCAGGGCTTCGCGGGCGGTATAGGTATGGCGATCTCGATGATCGAAGTACAGCATTCCGCCGGCCTCGACGCGGCCACGGTGGATCACCGTCTCGGGTGCGAACGCGATCTGTCCGGCTTCGGAGAATGCGCACACGTAGTCGTGTGTCTCGATCGTGCGTAGTGGACGCAGGCCGAGGCGGTCCAGTCGGGCGCCGATGATGGTGCCGTCGCCGAACACGAGCGCTGCCGGTCCGTCGTTCTTCTCCTCGTACAGCGAGAAGTACTCGAACATCGCACGCACTGCGGGGGAGAGAGTGGTGTCGTTTTCCCAGGCAGGGGGCATCATCGAGACCACAGCTGTCACCAAATCGACGCTGTCCTCGATGACGCGTGCTTCCAGAGTCTGATCGAGCCGGCAGCTGTCGGACTGACCGGGCGGACGGACGATCGCACGTCGTTTTGCGCTCGCCACCGCAGCTTCGGAGAGCCGATTCTTCTTGTCCGTGTTCAGTTCTCCGTTGTGAGCCATGAACCGGAACGGCTGCGCCATCGTGGGATGCGGGTCCGTGTTGGTCGAGAACCGCGTGTGGAAGTACATCGTGTGGACAGCGTGATCGGGGTCGACCAGGTCGCGGAAGTACGGGATCACTTCGTCGGAGTTCAAGCGGCCCTTGAGAACCTGAGTCCTCGCGCTGAGGGACAGTGGGTACAACCCGCGTAGTGCAGGCGTGTTGTACGCGATTGCCTCGATGGCGAGCAGGGCCTCGTGTACGAGGCGATCGACTACCGCAGGCTCGGGACGCGGAGTGGGGACCTCGAAAATCCACTGCCTGACCGGAAGTTGATGCGCGATCGCGGCCGGCCGAATCGCCGAGTTGTCGACCGGGACGTCGCGCACCGCGAGAGTGGTGAAACCGCGATCGAGAAGTTCACGTTCGACCAGGGCGGCAGCGCGAGCGTGCTGGGCGTCGTCGTCCGGAAGGAAGAAGTTGCCGACGCAGAAGCGTCCGGCGCGAAGGTCGGGGCGCCCGGTTACCTTGCGGAAGAACCGGAGGGAGAGGTCCACCGAGACGCCGCCGCCGTCGCCGACGCCCTCGGAGGACATACCGCCGCGGTGCGGAACCGAGCAGAGCGCTTCGCGGCCCTTGATCAGGACATCGTGGGTCTGCACGCCGTCCTTGCGCGTGATGAACCCGACCCCGCAACTGCTCTTGTCATCTGCGGGGTCGTACAAACCGACGATGGACGTGCTCACTGCAGCAACCTTCTCCCTGTCCTGGTTGCCCGGAGATTGTTCGACCGGGCAGATACGACGGCATGGTTTCCGTCAGGGCAGGGCGTCGCTGCTTCGATGAAGCGGCACCCGAATGGGATCAGACTACTGAGTAGAGGCTTACCTTAGTCAAGTCTGCTGGGTGTGACTTGGATCCGAGCAGGTCAGAGGGTTGCTTTGTAGGCAAGTGCGTAGGCGATCTTGCCCGGCTTGTCGTCTGTGTACGGCTTCGACAGCTTTGCGAACTCGCCCTTTGACTCCGCTTTGCCGTCGTTCCAGGCCGGCAGGACTCCGAGATCGGTAGCCGTGAACCCGCTGTCGACGACGGCATCACCCGCCAACGCGGTCTGTGCTTTGGTCACCGACTTCACGGTGGCCAGGTAGCTGGAGAGGTCGTCGCGATTCCAGTTGGTGAGGTCGACGGGCGCGGCGTCGCGGACCCACGCACCCCAGTAGAACTCCTGGAACGGAATCGTGCCGGCGGCGAATCCGATGTCGCGGGAGAAGTACATCAGGCTGCGGTACTTGTCGTCGGCGAAGTTGGCCAGGCCGACGCTCTTCGGCAGGGACTGGACCGGTACCTGGCTTCCGTCCACGTCACGCGACCAGACCCACTTGTTCTTTTCCATCTCGGTCCAGAAGGCGCCTTCACTCAGGCCGTTGAGGTTGCCGAGAACCCGCAGTCGCACGTGCAGGTCGGGGCCTCCGTCGGCCGTCTCGATGAAGGACGTGAGGGTGTGGTGACCGTCGGTCAGGTAGAGATCGCCGCGGGGTCCGACGACCACGGTCTTCATGGGCGCGATGCTCTCGGCGGTTTCCTGACCCACTGGAATCTGGCAGGTGAAGGACGACGGGTCCTTCAGCGTCGAGGCGGGAGTAGCGGTCGCAGCCTGGATCTGGCCGTTCGCCTCGCACCAGTCGTCGAACTTCTTGTTGATCGTGTCTTTTCCGAGCGTGTATCGCCCGAGCTTGTAGTACACCTCGTCGTAGCCGAGGGAAGGCTGCGTCGCATGAACGTCGCCGATGCGCACGTCCAGAAGGTCACCTTCTTTGGCGCACAGGTACTCCGAGCCGCCGGCGGAGCCTGAGAACGAACCGGTGGAGATTCCGCCACACGCGAGGGGAGCGGCGACAGCGGGTGTGCTGACCAGTGTTCCGGCGCCGAGCAGTACCAGTGTTGTGAGTGCCGAGATGGCGGAACGACGCATGTGGGGATCTCTCCTGAGGATGGGTTCGCACGTGAAGAAGCTTGCGTCACAATCGCTCAGGGTGGTTTCGGACTTACTGACAACAGACGTCCGCGCGGTGGCTACCACGTGAATTCACGTCGTAGCCACCGCGCGGTGAGCCGGTTGGTTGATCAGCCTTTGTAGTTGTAGAAGCCCTCGCCGACAGCGACGCCGAGCTTGCCTTCGTCGATGTAGTTCTTCTTGATGTAGTCGGCGAACGCGCGCTGCTTCTCGCCGCCCTGGGAGGAGATGTTGTAGACGGTGGTCAACCCGACGACATCCATGATCTGGAAGGGGCCGAACGGGGCTCCGGTGCCGATACGCCACGTCTTGTCGACCATGTCGGGATCGGCGATGCCGTCGATCAGCAGGTCGGATGCTGCATTGAGGAGCGGGACCAGGAGCGAGTTGAGTACGTAGCCCGCCTTCTCCTTCTTGAGTTCGATCGGCACCATGCCGATGTTCTTCGCGAATTCGACGACCTCGCGGTACACGGCGGGGTCGGTGGACTCGGTGCCCATGACCTCGGCAGTGTTGTTGACCCACACGTGATTTGCGAAGTGCAGTGCGAGGAACTTCTCGGGGCGGCCGGTGAACTCCTTGAGGTCGCTCGGCAGAAGCGTCGAGGAGTTGGTTGCGAACACCGTGTGCTCCGGAGCTACTGCGGCGAGCTTCTCGTAGGTGTCGCGCTTGATGGCGACGTCCTCGGGAATTGCCTCGATGACAAGATCGGCCTTGGTCACGGCTTCGGCTAGGTCGTACGAGTACGTAATACGTTGCAGCGCTTCGTCGGCCTTGCCTTCCTTGGCGCCCTCGACGTTTTCGGCCTTGTAGGCCGCGGCCAACGAGTCGAACCGAGCCTTGGCCTTCTCGATGACCTCGGCGTTGATGTCGTACGCGACGACGTCGAATCCGTGATAGGCGGTCTGATAGGCGATCTGCGAGCCGAGAACTCCGGTACCCAGAACGGTGATCTGCTTCAGTTCAGTCATTTTCGATCCTCAATCCTTTTCGGTGGGTAGTCCGGCAAGCGTCAATCGAACTTGTGCGGCAACGATGTTCGTGAGTTCGTCAGCCGTGATCCGGTCCAATGCCGCGCGGGCTATTTCGAAGTGCAGCACGTTGGAAATCGTTCGCGCTGCAGTGATGGTTCGGGTGGTGTGGTTGGGGTGCCCCTCGAGCAAGATTTGCGCAATCCGCGTTTGCAGGCGCTGCGAGAGTTCCAGACCTTCGGCCCGGAAACATTCGCTGGGCTCGCCGAACAACACTTCGCGTTGGTAGATACCGGTGTTCTCGTCGTTTCGGCGACTCGCGATCAGCAGGGGTGAAACCAGCTCGAGCACACGATCTTCTGTGCCCGTCGATTTGGCCTCACGCTCTTCTCCCAGTTCGATCTGCTTGCGGTACTCCGCGTTGTACACCATGAGCAGTAGCTCGGCTTTGCTTGCGGCGTAACGAAAGAGGGTGCCACCGGCTACATCGGCGCGGTCGGCAATTTCTTGAGTTGTGACTGCGCTATAGCCCTTTTCCGCGAACAGTTCGGCCGCGGCGTCGAAGATGCGTGCCTGCTTCTCGAGTTTGTTGCGTTCACGACGACCCAACTCTTGGTCCGATTTCGTCATCCCGCTCACCTCGTTTCATTTCGGATCACGCTCATAAATGAGTCTACTCCGAAATGTCGAGAGGGTGGGGTCTCCTCCGTCACATCACCGCAGTCCGCTGACCCAACCGGCGAACACGTCGGAGAACACGTCTGCTTCGCACGCATGCGCCGATTCGGGGTAGGCACATTCGGGGTATCCGGCGACGACGGCGGCAAGTTCGGCATTACAACACTGCGCCAAGAGGCCGCGCAGGAGATCCGCGGCCGACCAGCCGGCGATGGATGCTGCTGGGATCCCCTCTTCCTCGTACACCTTCACCAGATCGTCATGCCTCCAGGACAATTCCTCGGCCACCAGTGCATCGGGATTGAAAGACATGGCGCGGTCGAGTGATCCGCGCAGAAGGGAGTGTGGATCGTCCTCACCGCGCAGCCTGGTCGCGAGGTCGGCCGGTGCCTTCTGCATGACGAACATCCAGGGTTTGCCGTCGGGAAAGACTCCGCCGAAGCCTGCCACGTTGAACGGCAGGTGACTACTGAGAAAATCTGTCTCCACGTCGACGTGCTGATCGTCTCCGAGGTGAATGAAGTGGCCGGACGCGATCTCCTCTCCGGTTGCCGGCTCGGCCCACGTGTTGTTCCACAGGTCGGTCATCCGACTGCCGTCGGGAAAATCGAGAACCTCGAAGAGGAAACCCATGTCGTCACCACTCTCCGTCGAAGTGGGTGGTTACTCCACCGGTGAGTCGAGAAACCGTTTGAGCCGAGGTCGCGAGGACGACTCGGCTTGTCTCGAAGGTCATCTCGTCGCGTTCGGTGTCCTCCGATTCGGGATCCTCGGCGAGTGAGAAGTCGAGTTCCACCTCTCGATCGGTGCTGGAACAGACCGAGATCATCAGCCCGAGTCGTTCGTCGGTGAACGCCGGTAGCGATTTCTCGGGATGAAAGTCTGCGGCCGCGTGAAAGAAGAACGCCGCCAGCCGTTCGACAAATCCTTCGTCGGTGTGTCTGCTGAGATACTGATTGAACCGATCGGGGCTGAGCAGGCCTACGTCGAAAACGAGTGTGGGTACGTCGGATTCGAAGACAGCGGCGGGTACCGCATGACTGCGAAGGAATACCGCGGTGCCGCCGTACCCCGGCAACCTGAACCCATCACGCATCTGGTGTACTCCCGTCGCAGAGGTGTCATGTCCACGCTAGGCCATAGCCCGGACGCGTGCTGCTTACCGGACACGTCGGTTGATGGAAGAATTACCGCCTATGAGCGCTGTCCTGTACCCGCCCGTCGAACCGTACGAGTCGGGACTGTTGGAAGTGCCCGATGGTCAGAGCCTCTACTGGGAGACCGTCGGTAACCCGGCCGGTGTCCCGGTTCTCTATCTCCACGGTGGCCCCGGTGCGGGATGCACTGTCGGTGCCAGGCGTTTTTTCGATCCCGAAACCTTTCGCGCAGTTCTGTTCGATCAACGAGGCTGTGGGCGCAGTCTTCCTCTCGCGAGTAGCCCGGACGTCGATCTCACCGTGAACACGACGGCGCACATCCTCGACGACATCGAGCGTCTTCGTGAACATCTCGGTATCGAACGATGGATCGTTTCCGGCCTTTCTTGGGGCGTCAGTTTGGGTCTGGTGTACGCCCAAGCGTTTCCCGAGCGGGTGATCGCGATGGCTTTGGGCGCGATCACCGGCGGGACGAGAGTGGAAATCGAATGGATCACCCGTGCCATGGGCAGGATATTTCCGCGTGAATGGGAAGAGTTCGTCGCGCAGCTGCCGGTGGAAGAGCGTGACGGGAATCTCCCGGCGGCATACGCGCGACTGCTCGCCGATCCGGATCCTGTTGTGCGGGAAAATGCTGCGGTGCAGTGGTGCCGCTGGGAAGACGTACATGTGTCGCTGATGCCGGGGTGGACTCCGAGTGTTCGATACCAGAATCCGGACTTCCGTCGGGTGATGACCAGGCTGGTCACGCACTACTGGGCCAACGATTGCTTCCTCGCGCCGAATCAGATCCTGGACGGAATGGACCGTCTCGCCGAGATTCCCGCGATTCTCGTGCACGGCCGGTATGACATTTCCGGACCACTCGATACTGCCTGGGCGATCCACCAGCGTTGGCCGGGCAGTGAGTTGGTGGTGCTCGACGACGCCGGGCATGGCGGGGGTGGATTCAACGAGGCAATCGTGGAAGCGCTGAATTCACTGGCTCATTCGGTCTGATCGAGTGCTCCGGCGTGCGCCGCAGCGAGCGCGCCGGCAGCAGCGCGATCGGCAACCGACTGGTCGACAGGTAGATCGGCGACCAACAGGCGATAGTAGATGGGCGCGGCGACGGCCGCCAGAAGATCAGCAGCTGAGACCTTCTCGGAGATTTCCCCGCGTTCGACTGCTCGGCGGACCACTATGTCGGCCAGTTCGTAACGTGCGGAATAGAACTCGCGCTTGAGTCTCGCCACTTCCGGCGTACGAACCGCGTCCGAGAACAGTGCGGCCACCAACGCGCCGCCCGACTCGCTTGTCACCAGTGCGACTATCGATCTGGCCATCTCGCGCAGGTCGGATTCGATGGAACCGGTATCCGGGATGGGGACGGTGGTTGCCGATACCTCGACGGCCGCGTCGGCCACCAGTTGGGACAGCGTGCTCCATCGCCGGTAGATCGTGGTCTTGTGGACTCCGGAACGGGCGGCTATGTCCTCGATGGTCATCGCTGCAAATCCGCGTTCGGACAGTTCGGCCGCGGTGGCCGCCAGGACGGCCTCGCGCACCCTGGCGCTACGCCCTCCGGGCCGTTGTGGTGTCGAGGTCATGGGTCAACCTTATCGCAACAAGGTGTTGTGTTAGCTGGAGACGCGTGGTTCACTGAGCTAATGCAACTGATCGTTGCATTAGAGATGAATTGAGGGGTGTTTTCCCATGTCATACGAATTTCCTGTCGATCACCGAGGCCTCTTCGAAGAGCGCACAGGACAGTTTCTGAGCTTCGGGCTCCCCGTCTCGGATCTCGAGGAACTGCGCGCGTCCATCAACTCGACCTGGGCCGACGCGCCGGGTGGTTGGTCGTACGAGTGGTCGGCGCTGGCGGCGAAGTACTCCGCGGCCGGCAATCATTCCCTGGCAGCGATGATCTACGGAATCGCCAAGTTCCCGGTGCTGGCCAACGAATCCCGTCGACGGGCTCTGCGCAATCAGGTGGACGAATACGTCAAGGCAGCACCAGGATTCGGGCTCGAGTTCGAGCGTCGAATCCTGCCCCTGCCCTACCGAAACGGCGAGATCGAGCTACCGGTACACATCCTCTCGGCGGACGGACGGTACGAAGACGCACCCGTCCTGTTGCTCAGCGGCGGCGTCGACGGCTGGAAGATGGACATGCATCCGTTGGCCAGTGCGTTCGCGAAGAACGCCGGGGTGACGGTTGTTGCTTTCGATCAGCCGGGAACTGGTGAATCACCCGTTCCTCTCGATGCTTTCGGCGACGAGGTGATCGACGGGCTCGTATCGACGGCTCGCGCTCTCGGCAACGGGCAGGTGGCGCACCTGGGAGTCTCCTTCGGCGGCAACTTCGCCGTGCGCTCGGGGTTGACCGGCGCCGTCGATGCGGTGATCAACATCGGCGCCCCGGTCAAGGGTGCGTTCGAGACCGCGAATGCCGAGCGCCTGGTCTACGGCATGGGCGACATCGTCGGAAACGCACTGGGTTTCGATGCCCCGGCAACCAAAGAGGCGCTGGTACAGGGTCTCCGTGCGTTCGATCGCAGTGTCTTGATGACCGCCGACGACGGCCGGACCCCGATGCTTGTGGTCAACGGGGCCGACGACGTTCACATCCCGCTCTCGGACACAACACTCTTCGAAGAGCGCCCGAACACGCAGGTACACGTCATCCCGGATGCGGGGCACTGTGCAGTGACCAAGCTGCCCGAGTTGACGCCGATGATGATCGACTGGCTACGAGATGCCCTGTCAGGAACCGCTCCACGAACCGGTAGATGATCCGCCGCCGAAGCTGGCAAAACGATACGTCGCAAGAACGGCCTTGTGATCGGTCGGCCACGGCGTCGGTGAAGCGATGAAGTTGTCCTGGGAGTTCTCCTCCACTCTTTTGTTGTGCACGATCGTCTTTCGGGGTCCGATGATTCCTACAGATCCCAGCTTCAGCTCGGAAGCGCGGTCGGCGAAGATGTAGTCGATCCGATCGCGTTCGTCTGCCTCGGGTGCCCAGGTGAGCTGTGAGGTGTCGACGTCGGGATTGTCGGACGGCCAGGTGAAGCCCGGGTGTGTAGCCGGGTTCGGGTACTTGCTGCGGTATGCATCGACAAATCCGGCTTGGTCGAGCAGACGGGTGGATTCCCACGGAATGACGACACCGTTGTGGTCGAACAGATTTCGCGTGCCGTCGGTCCAGTCCAGGGCCGACGGCTCGTTGAAATCGCCGCCGAGGATGACGGACCTGCCCCTCGCCCGTTCTGCGGCCGCATCGTCGATGAACGTCGAAATTGCCAGGGGTCGTCCCGAATTGACGTTCACACGCTGAACCGTCTCGGGGTCCGTGACCGGACCGGACGGCATCTTGTTCCAGCCGAACTCGGAGAACTCTCCAGGCGTGGGAACACCCGCGCCGTATCCGCGCGGTAGATAGGTTGCGTAGGACGTGTAGGCCAGATGTGCCGAGTAAGCAGCGATTTGTTTGCCGTCGACCGTCACGACTGCCTTGATCATCGAGTTCAGGTCGGCTGTTTCCTCGATCGGAAACTTGGAGAGAATCCCCACGTCGGAGGACGCTGCTCCGTAGAAGGGGGTTCCTGATTTGGTCAGCATGTCGGCCAATACAGTTGTCGCAGTGCCGGCTTCCGACAAAAGAACTATCGACGCCTGGGTCGAGATGATCATATCGGCGATCAGCTGCAGGCCACCGTTGATCTTGGTTCCGCCGTGCCAGGTATTGAGGGAGAGCACTTTGACCTCCTGCGCGGGGTTCGCCCCCGCGACGGAGGTATTGGCACCCAAGGTAAATGCGCTTGCGGAGACTGTCCCTGCGGCTACCGCCATCGCCTTGACCATCTGACGGCGCGTCAATCCATTCATCAAATCCCGGCTCTCGTTGTCGTGTGCTCGAACCCCCGGAAGATGATTACCATCGCTACCTAAACGGACAGTTAACCAATTGCAAAATGGCAGATTTCCACAGAACACCGCGCGGGCAATAGTCTTCTGGTCGTGGTACTCAGTGAGCGTTTTCCCGGTAACAAGACCTTCGCGAAGGTTCGTGTCCTGCCGCCGGTGGTGAAGTTGCTCCTTCTTTCGATGGTGCTGTTCAACATCGGGTTCTATCTGGTTGTCCCCTTTCTCGCGGTGCACCTTTCGGAGGACCTCGGATTCGCGGCCTGGATTGTCGGCCTGGTCCTCGGACTCCGGATGTTCAGTCAGCAGGGCATGTTCTTCATCGGTGGAAGCCTCGCCGACAGGTTCGGCAAGCGTCCGATCATTCTGCTGGGCATCGCAGTTCGCGTGGTCGGTTTCCTGATGCTCGGATTGGCCGAGAGTATGGCGGCGGTGATCGTCGGTGTGCTTCTGGTCGGGTTCGCCGCGGCTCTGTTCGCACCCGCAGTGGAGTCGGCCAACGCCGAATATGGACGCGAACTCGAAACCTCAGGAGTCATGCGTCGTACGGATCTGTTTGCAGTGGAACAAATGTGCAGTCGTCTGGGAACCGTGATCGGTCCGGCATTGGGTGCTGCTCTGTTGATGTTTCCGTTCTCGTGGACGGCGTCGAGCGCGGCGTTGCTGTTCGCGATCATGTGGGTCGGGTTCTTCATCTGGTTCCCGCGGCCGGGCGATGCCCACGACGGCCCGGTGTCGACCTATACGCTGCGCGACGTCTGGCGAAGCGTGCTGACCAACAACAACTTTCTGCTCTTCGCGACGCTCTGCAGTTTTCAGCTGGTTGCGTACAGCCAGCTGTACCTGATGCTGCCGGAACAGCTAGAGCGCGGTATCGGTTCACAGTCGGCGCTGGGATGGTTCTACGTGGGCGCAGCGGTGTTGGTGATCGTCGGACAGGGGCCGACGGTCGCGGTTGCCCACCGCATCGGGCATCGACGCGCGATCACCTTCGGGCTTGTGCTCATTTCGGTGTCGTTCCTGGTTCCGCTGGTCACCGGCGTCGACTCCGCAGTTTCGGCGTCGACGCAGATAGTCGGTCTGGCGGTGTGGATCGGGCTGCTGCACCTGGGACAGATGTTGATGGTGCCGCCGATGCGAGACACCATTGCCATCCTCGGTCGTGAAAGCAACCTCGGAGCGCACTTCGGCATGCTCAACACGATCGGCGGTCTGCTCGCGCTCCTGGGAACCGTGGGAGTCGGATTCGTGTACGACCTAGTCGACAACGGCCACGCAGCGCCGGCGTCACCATGGGTGATCGTTTCGGTCTGCGTGGCCGTGTCGGCTGTGGTGTTGTGGGTGTGGTCCGGTCGAACGAAGGTTATCGACCCGCGATCGTCTGATTGATCTTTGCTACAAAATCTTCCAGCACAAACGGAATGGTGAGCGGGTTCGGCATGGACACCGCGTCACTGACGATGGGGTCCAAGCTGATCAGGCCGCCGGTCTTGACCACGTTCAAATTGGTGAACGCCGGCTGCGTCTCCATCTCGGGGCGAGCCTTTTCGTAGTTGTCGAAGAGCAGGTAGTCGCACTCGAGGAGGTCGTAGTTCTCGGCGGAGATCTCGTAGTTCAGCTTGCCCGCGAACCGATCCTTCAATGCGGCAGGAGCCGTGAATCCCAATTGCGTGAGCAACTGAGCGCGCGCTGCCTCAGGGCTGAACGCCCGCAGATTTCCGTCGCTCCAGCGAATGACGAGAGCTGCTGTCTTGCCTTCGAACTGGGGGTTCTCCGCGCGGGTGCGAACAATGAGGTCTTCGACTTCCTGGACCTCCTGCTTTGCCTGCGCGGGAACGCCCACAGCCGTACCGATGCGGGTCGTGACTTCCTGCCAGGGCAGAACCCAATCCGTCTGATCGGCGGCGTGAAGCACGGTCGGCGCGATGGCGCTGAGCTGCTTGTACAGATCCTCGTCGATCGCGTTGTTGACGGCGATGATCAGGTCAGGCGCTGCGGCCACGATCGTTTCGATGTCGAAATCGGTGGTGGCGTTGGCCAATGGTGTCGGCTCGGCGCCCTGGACTGCCGAGTCGGCCCAGACGCCGATTCCGTCGTCGGTCGATCCCTTCCACACCGGGACCAGGACGGGCGTGAGCCCGAGGGAAAGCAGAACGTCTGCGTCGCCGATACCGACCGCTGCGATGCGGCTGGGTGCCTGCCCGATGGTGGTGGAGCCGAACTTGTGGTCGATCGTCACAGGGAAGGCGTTGGCCTCGGCGTGAGCACCTTCGGTGCCGGGAGTGGATTCGTCCTTCGCGCTGTCGCCGCAGGCAGCAAGGGCAAAACCTGCTGCTGTTGCGAAGGTGACGGACAGCATGGCACGGCGGCTCAACATTGGGTTCACAGCAACCTCGGGTTTCATGGTTATGGGACCCTAACCATAGTGGAGCGGCAGTGTCGGCAGTGTTTGTTAGTCTCCGCCCATGACGGCGGTTCTCGACTACACATCAGCAGGACCGTTCACCCGCATCGACGGAGTGGACCCGCTCGCCCTCGAGTCGCTCCCCACCGACCCCGTGCAAATATGCCGGGTAGTGCCGTACCTGGTGGTCCAACCCACCGATGCACGGTCGCTGAATCTGCCTGCCGACCGATTCGACGAAAACCAGATCCGGCCGGCAAGCGTTCTGCTCCAACGCTTGCTTGCGCTCGATCCGGCACCGGTGACCTCCGCCCGAGAACCCGACAAGCGGCTCGTCGGAACCTGTCGGCACTTTGCTGTTTTGAGTTGTGCGTTTCTGCGCCACCGCGGAATTGCCGCTCGCGTCCGCTGTGGTTTTGCCACCTACTTTCAACCGGGACAGGGCGTGGACCACTGGATCACCGAGTACTGGGACGACGCCGGCAAGCGGTGGATCCGCATCGACTCGGAGATCCTCGGACAGAACGTCCTTCCTCACGCCCATAACCTGCAGCCGGGAGAATTCCTCAGTGGTGGTGAGGCGTGGCTGGCGTATCGACGCGGCGAGATCGACGGGTCCCAGTTCGGGGTGTACGGCACCCAGAACTGGGGGCCTGCCGAGATCCGCGGCAACGCAGTGAAGGATCTTGCCGCGATGAACAAGGTCGAAACCCTGCCGTGGGACGAGTGGGGTCGTATGACGGACGCCTACGACGGAAAGACCGGCGCCGACTACGACCTACTGCTCGACGATATAGCCGAGGTGTGCGCCGGCGACGATCCAGTTGCCGTGCGAGCGCTGTACGAGCACGAGGATTTGTGCGTGCCGGACAAGCTGATTCGTTTCTGAGATGCTGGTGCGATGAATCCGGAGCATCGCCAACTCGAGTGCGGACTTCGATTCGACTGGGGCCTGCGCGGCGCCGAAGCAATTGCTGTCGGCGTCGATGTGGCAGTGGTGGTAGACGTCCTCTCGTTCACGACGACGCTGAGCGTCGCCGCCGACGCGGGAATCGACGTACTTCCCTATTCCTGGAACGACGAGAGTGCGGTCGATTACGCGCGTGATGCCGATGCGGTTCTTGCAGTACGACGAAGTGTGGCCAGGGAGGGGCAGATCAGTCTGTCTCCCAGGACGATTCGCGAGTCCGAGGTGCCGAGTCGGCTGGTACTGCCGTCGCCGAACGGGTCGACTATCGCGTTTGCGTTGGCGTTGGCGTCCCAGGTTGCGGTGTGTGTCGGCGCTTCATTGAGGAACGCTTCCGCCGTCGCTGATTGGATTGTGTACGAACATGGTCCGGGATCGCGGGTTGCGATAGTCGCATCCGGGGAGAAGTGGCCCGGTGGAGAGTTGCGTCCTGCAGTGGAGGATCTGTGGGGCGCCGGCGGGGTTGTCACGGCGTTGACCGCGGCTGGTTGGGAAGGTTCCCTGTCGCCCGAGGCACAGATGGCGGCGGATGCCTGGACAGCGGTGTCGGATTCGTACGAGGACCGCCTGCGGGACTGTGCCTCAGGACGCGAGTTGATCGTCATGGGGTTTCCACACGACGTCGCCATCGCCTCGGAACTCGACGACAGCGACACCGTACCTGTTCTCGAAGATCGTGTGTTTCGAGGTCAGCGCACCGGGCGTCGATTGAACAAACTCCGCGCCCAGAGGTAGGAGAGGAAGGTGATTGCGACGCACCATCCGATCGCGAGTATGGCGTTGTTCCCGATCGCTTCGCCGAGAAGAAGTCCTCGAAGAGTCTCGATGATCGGAGTGAACGGCTGATACTCGGCAAACCATCGCAACACGGTCGGCATCGAGTCGGTGGGAACAAATCCGCTTCCCAGGAAAGGCAAGAGGATCAACACCATTGGAAGATTACTGGCCGTCTCGACGCTCTTGCTGACGAGGCCGAAGGCAACGGACAACCAGATCATCGCGATGGAGACCAGGATGAGGAGAGCAAACGCGGCGACCCACTCCACGAAGCCTGCAGTAGGCCGGAAGCCGACGGCTATCGCCACGGCGATGACTACAACGAGGCTCACGATCGTCTGAAGGAGACTGCCGAGAACGTGACCGGTCAGGACGGACGTGCGCGTGATCGCCATCGTGCGGAATCGTGCAATGATCCCCGCGGTCATATCGGTTGCGACGGAGATGGCAGTACCTTGTGCCGCTGATGCCACAGTCATCAGAATAATCGCCGGTGCAACGTAATTGACATACTCGGCTCGGCCGCCACCACCTGGGCCGAGGCCGTTCCCGAGCGTTCCGCCGAGCACGTAGACGAACAGCAGCAGGAAGACGACTGGCATCCCGACAAGCATCACCGTCATCGACGGATATCGAAGGATGTGTCGAATGCTGCGACGCAGCATGGTTTTCGAGTCCTGATAGGCAAGCGTCATGGTGGTCATCGCGCGTCGGTCCTTTCGGTGGCGGTCAGAGTCAGGAACACGTCGTCCAGGTCCGGTGAGTGCACGGAGAGTTCCTTGACGTCGATCGAGTGAGCGTCGAGTTGGTCGAGAAGAGAGCGCAGCGAGCGGACACCGCCGTCGCTGGGAACCTGCAGGACATAGGCGGCATCGTCACGGGTAGACTCGTCGAAAACAGCAGCAGCAGAGTCGAGTTGGTCTCGGTCGATGAAGTGAAGACGAATGTGGCCGCCGGGAATGCGTCGTTTGAGTTCCGCTGCCGTACCTTGGGCGACTATCCGTCCCTGATCGAGGACGGCGATGTGGTCGGCCAGTTGATCGGCTTCCTCGAGGTACTGCGTCGTGAGGAAGATGGTGACACCGCCCTTGACCAACTCCCGGATGATCTGCCACATGGTGCGTCGACTCCGGGGATCGAGGCCGGTGGTGGGCTCGTCCAGGAAGATGATCTCCGGTCGTCCGATCAACGTCATTGCCAGGTCGAGCCGTCGGCGCATTCCGCCCGAGTACGTCGACGCGAGTTTGTCCGCGGAGCCCTGCAGATCGAACTTCTCCAGGAGTTCGTCAGTGCGAGTGCGGCGTTCGTCCTTGCCGAGGTGGTGAAGATCGGCCATGAGGAGAAGGTTTTCCTCGCCGGACAGGTAGTCGTCTACCGCCGAGAACTGTCCGGTGACACCGATACGCGAACGCACCGCGTCAGGATCGTCGGAAGGGTTGTACCCGGCGATGCGGATGTCGCCGCCGTCTGCGGGAACGAGGGTCGAGAGGATTTCCACGATGGTGGTCTTGCCGGCGCCGTTGGGGCCGAGGAGTGCAAAGACGGTTCCGCGGTCGACGGAGATGTCGATTCCGTCCAGTACCGTCTTGTCGTCGTAGGCCTTCTTCAGGCCCGTCGCGGTGATGGCTGGTTTACGGGACATCAGCGTTCCTTTCGCTAGATCTTCTTGTTGGATTCTTCTCGGGGCTCCGAACGTCGAATGACGATGTCGCCGTAACTAGTTTGTGCCCGGACGTCTACCCGGCGTTCAGTGGAAGCCGGACCGTGCGTGGCATTCATCTGGTTGTCGACGCGGCCGAAGGACGTATGCGCGTCGAATCGTGCGGCGGTTCCGGATCGAACGCCGATATGGATTCGCCCGGCGGCCGTCTTGGCGGATACGACTCCACTCTCGATGGTCTCGAAACGGATGTCGCCGTTGGCGGTTGCGGCACTCGCGTCGGATTCGGCGTGTTCGACGGCGACGCTTCCGTTGGCGGTCTTCGCCTTCAGCGCGCCGGTGATCGTGCCGATGTTGATGTCGCCGTTGGAATTCTTGACCTCCGCGTTGCCGTCGACGCGGCCGATGCGGATGCTTCCGGACCCGGTGCTCGTGTCGATGTCACCGGCCACATGCTCGACGATGATCGCTCCGGCGCCGGTGCTGACGTTGAGCGGTCCGGTCGTGTCCAGTGTGCAATCTCCGGCCGAGACCTTCACGCGTGAGCGTCCGAGAGTGCCTTCGGCGCGCAGGCTGGCAACTGCTGCAGTGCCTTCGAGTTCCGAGCCGGAGGGAAGCTGAACGGCAATGTCGACAGATCCTGTCTTCCCGAAAATGCCGAGACCGCGCTGTTTCGGAGTCTTGATCTGTAGCCGGCCACCTGCGAATTCGACGCGCGTTTGTTCGGCGACTCGAACGTCTACCTCGCGAGACGAGTTGCTGGGCAACACTTCCACGACAGTGTCGTTGCGGCTGCTCGCAGCGATCCGGATGTGTCCGACTGCCACGTCGAAGTTCAAGGTGATGGGGTCAGGTGTGCTGAATGTAGGCATGGTGATACTCCCGATGAGGTTGTCTCGGTTGGTGATAGAGGGTCGTGCGAAAGGTGAAGCCGGTGTCAGTGCACCCAGCCGCTGAAGCTCTCGGAGCCTTGGGACGTGCGCTGTCTCGGAGTGCTTCTGCTCATGCCGCCTTCCAGCGCAGTTGCAGCCGAGCGAACCAGCCACGCGTTCACGGAGATCCCGGCTTCCTTGGCCGCCGCCTCGATCCGGTCTTTGAGGTCTTGCCCCAGCCTCAGGTTGATTCGAGTCATCGAGGCGTCGTCGGACTCCGTGACGGGGCGCGGAGCCGGAGTCGGTTCCTCTTCGGCGGGGGCCGGAGCCGGTTCGCTGATGGCTGGTGCCACCACGAATTCGGGTTCGCGTCCCCGTAGGCGCAGGTCCACCGAGCCCGGGGCGAGGTCACGCGTGATCTCGGCGGCTGCCGCAGACAATGCGTCGAGAAGGGTGAGTCGCACTGCTGATTCCAGCGGTGCGGTCAAACGATCGGCGAGGGCCTTTGCGTCTTCTCCGCCTGCTTCGGCCGCCACCGCGAGTTCGTGGCGAAGGTTGTCTACGTACGGTGTCAAGTCCATGGCATCACTATGGCACCACTTTGGTGCCATAGCAATAGTTTGGTGGCACATTCGTGTGAGTTTGATGAGAAGTGCCAGGTCATCGGGGTGGTTGGCGTTTCGATTCTCGGCAGGCTGGCACACTCGTAAGGGTGAGTCCTGCCGAACCCAACCGTCGCCGCCGTATCTTGCTCTGGATTGCCGGGGTGCTCGGCGTCGTGATCGTGGTCGGGGCGGTTGTCGTCGCGGTCGCGCCTTCGCGGTATCTGCCCTGGGACACTGCCGAGTTCCCGACGGTCGACGCCAGTTCGGTGACTGCGGACCAGGCTCGAGTGCTCGAACTGCTGCAATCCGAGCATGAGCGGGACCGTCCGGGCACTTTCTATTCCGACGGTATCGACGAAGAATGGTGCGCCGATTTTGTCAGCTGGATAATGAGGGAAGCGGGTCGACCGTTGTCGAACCCGAACTCCGGAAGCTGGCGTATCCCGGGGGTGTACACCTTGCAGGAGTACTACCAGGGGATCGGCGCGTACGCCGAGAACGGCAGCGGGTACACCCCGAGCGTGGGTGATGTGGTGATCTACGACAGTTCGAGATGGGTAGGTCAGCACACCAACATCGTTGTGGCAGTGGACGGTGACTCGGCGATCACGGTCGGCGGCAACGAGTTCGGCAAGGTGCGGGTCCATGATCTTCACTGGCAATCCGACTCCGCCGTCGTGGGGTTCGGAAAACTTCACCCCTGATCGCTGTGGTTCGAGGTCAGGGCAAACCATCGAGCGGATGCACGTGCCTCGCCGCCGGCGTCGATGTGCAGCGTGTTCGTGCCGGTTCGCACGCTCACCTGCTCACCTCTCTTGACGGGCTGGGTGTACTCGAGGATCGCGCGAAAGGGTTCGCTTCGTAGTTTTTCGGGCAGTGCATCTTCCACGGGTTGCCAATAGATCGCGTTGTTCACGTGATCGAAAGGGTCGAAATCGCTCGAGCGCAACGGGAATGGAGAATCCGCCTGATTGTCGGTGTCGGGGTCGATCCACCGACGCCAGTGAAGATGCTCGTCCACGGCCGTCGATGCCAGGGCAGCGGTGAACTTTTCACTGATGGTTGCCGGCATTCCGGTTTTCGGGTCGATGTTGATCCAGAATGCCTCGGTCTCGATCAATCCACCGCTGTCGGACCTGATCCGAACCCGCATCGAACACCACTTGCTGGAGAGTCCGGAACACCAGCGCTGCAGATGAACTCGATCCGGCCAGATGACGGGTTCGAGTACGTCGATCACCGTCCTTCGCACCATCCACAGCGGGTGTGTATCCATGGCGCCGCGGTCGACGAGATTGTCGAAGCCCGCGTCTTGGAGGTAGCGCGCGATCGCGTCGAGGCGCAGTTGCTTGTCGGTGTGGATGTCGCCCGTACGCACTGGCCAGGAGACCTGGAAGATGCTTCCGGTTGTCGGTAGTTCGGCCATCGCTACGTGATCGTCGACTTTTGTACGGTTCATCGGATGTGGACTCCCGGTGTTCGCTTACCCGGTCGGGTGGCTTCACGCTTGCGTTACCCGATGGAGCGATCTTGAACCATCTGAGTTCACTGTTTTCTGAATACAGATTTCGATGTACTGTCGTGCGTATGGATGTCGAGGGCGTAGATGTGGTGACCAACGTGGCGGTGCTTGCGAGGTTCGGGCATGCCTTGTCCGACGAGACTCGGACACGGATACTGCTCGAACTGAAAACTGCCCCTCGGTACCCGTCCGACCTCGCTGAAACACTGGCTGTGACCAGGCAGAAGCTGTCCAATCATCTGGCTTGTCTGCGCGGGTGTGGCTTGGTAGTGGCCGTCCCGGAAGGGCGCCGGACCAGATACGAACTCGCCGACGCACATATCGGTCAGGCCCTCGACGACCTGCTCGGGGTCGTACTCGCGGTGGATCCGTCGTACTGCCCGGACAGTGAATCAGAAGGATGCTGCTGATGGTTGCGCCCGTTGACGGTGGCGGCCTCTCGACTGCCCGGCGTGCGCTCTTGTCGAGACGAATTCGCATCTTCGTGGCGATCACGATCAGCTACAACGTCGTCGAAGCGATCATCGCGCTGGCGGAGGGCACACGGGTGTCGTCCGCAGCACTGTTCGGTTTCGGCCTCGATTCGGTGATCGAAGTGTCCTCGGCGGCAGCGGTTGCCTGGCAGTTCTCGGCTCCGGATCCGACGAGCCGTGAGAAGACGGCACTGCGAGTGATCGCATTCTCGTTCTTCGGGCTCGCTGCGTACGTCTCGTTCGACGCGATTCGGTCGCTGTTCGGTCTGGGTGAAGCGCAGCACACGAGCGTCGGAATAGTATTGGCTGCAGTGAGTTTGGCGATCATGCCGGCCCTGTCCTATGCGCAACGCCGAGCAGGTAGGGAGTTGGGGTCGCTTTCGGCGGTCGCGGATTCGAAGCAGACGCTGCTCTGCACCTACCTTTCTGCGGTCTTGCTGGTCGGTTTGCTGCTCAACTCGGTGCTCGGCTGGTCGTGGGCGGACCCGATTGCGGCACTGGTGATCGCCGTCATCGCCGTGAAGGAAGGCATCAACGCGTGGAAGGGTGATCCGTGCTGCCCGGTTGTGACGGTGCCCGAGAGCGGTGACGAGTGCGACTGCTGCTGAGTGAGCACAGGTCCAGTTGAGTGAACACCGTCTGCAGCGCGTCGGAGAGGGTGCTCACTCGGTGAAAGGGGTGCCAGCTTCTGCGCGGGTCTTGATGTGCGCCGCGCGTTGCTCGAGAAGACGGCGCAGATACGGGCTGACAGCCAACCTCAGTGCCAGGTGTCCGAGCGCGCCGAAAGGGGCCGTAACCGTGAAGCGGTCATGCATCCGCGTCCACCCACCCGGCTGATCGTCGAAGACGTGCTCGTGTTGCATCGCGGCAAACGGGCCGCGGACCTGCTCGTCTGTGAACGAGTACGGACGGTTGTACTGCGTGATTCGGCTTGTCATCGAGAATCTCCACCCGAAATGCCGAGCAGTGAACGACACCTCGTCGCCCTCTCCCAGCGTCGATCCACCCGTACTGGTGACTGCCACCTCATCTGTTGCGTGGAGCGAGGCGGAGTGTTCGTCCATGTCGAGTTCGAGATCGAAGATCACTGCCGGTGGAGCGTAGATATCGGTGATCACGACCACGGTGTGTTGCACAGTGCCAGTTTGCCAATGTTGGTTTGCGATGCCGACAAGCGGGTACGGGTCGGTGACCTGCGGTTCATCCGCGACGGGTGATGTTTTCGCTTTCCAGGCCCTCGAGACTGAGTATGGGAAGTGCATTCTGTCGAAAGGAACGCTGATGACTGCTCCACCGCGGGAACCCGCGAATCACCCTGTCCGGCAGGGTTTCGCGGTAGGTACGACGTTTGCAGCAGCAATTCTGCTGCTCACCGCAGGCATTGTCGCTCTGCTTCAGGGCATTGCGGCGGTCGCCGACAACAATCTGTTTGTCGTGGGTATCAACTACACGTACAAGTTCGACATCACGACGTGGGGCTGGATCCACATCATCTTGGGCATCATCGGAATCGTGGTGGCTCTCGGCCTCTTCACCGGTGCAGTGTGGGCCAGGGCGGCGGCAATAGTTATTGCGTCGCTCTCGATCATCGCCAACTTCTTGTGGATGCCGTACTACCCGCTGTGGTCGATCCTGGTCATCGCGCTCGACGTCGTTGTGATCTGGGCCGTCGCGACCTGGGACACAGACAGAGTCTAGGCGCCGAACAACTCGAGGGCAGTTGGTCCCGACCGAATCGACTCGGTCGGGACCATCGCTCGTGCGCGGGGGACGACCCGACGGATGGCCGGCTCGGATCAGTCGGCTCGGATCATTCTGTTCGGATCAGTCTGGGAGCCTTCGCAGTTCGGCAACGGTCAAGCCGAGGGAATCGAGGCGGGCCATGATGCTTCGCATAGCAGTGTGATCCGCGACGGGCCCGTACAAACTGGTGAATCCGCCGGCGGCACTGGCAACGCTGAGTTCGGGAAACGCCGCTTTGACGCGGTCCGACACTTCGCCGTCGATGAGGAATTGATACCGAGTGGGAGCATTCATCAGTGTCCGCTCCATTTCGTAGGGCCATGAGGTTCGGTCAGTACCGCGTCGAGCCTCGAAATCACGTGTCGTCAGGGGCAATCGGCGTCGCCGCTCGATCCAGGACTCCGTATCCGTGAGATCCAGTCTTGCTCCCAGACGCTCCCGAGGCGTCATCCCCAACGGGTGAATGTCATCGCGGCTCCGTTCATCCCTTTTGTGTGAGGCTGCGAAGGAACGTCAGCCCTAGTGTCGACCGGGAGAGAGAAGAGGTCGGCATGGGATCTGTCATCGGGGATCTTCTACCCTTAGCGGTCGGTGTTGCGGTATCGCCCATCCCGATCATCGCGGCAATCTTGATGTTGTTGTCCAAGCGAGCCGGTAGCACCAGCGTCGGCTTCGCCCTGGGCTGGATACTCGGAATAGTTGTCGCCACTGTGATCTTCGTGCTCCTGTCCAGCAAGCTCGGCGACTCCGAAGGTGATCCCTCTGCGACGGTGTCGTGGATCAAGCTGGCGTTGGGTGTGTTGCTGCTTGCGTTCGGAGTGAAGCAATGGCGTGGCCGCGGTGGCGAGCATGAAACCCCGAAGTGGATGCAAGCCATCGACGACATGACCGCTGCCAAGGGCATCGGCTTGGGCTTCGCGCTGGCAGCGATCAATCCGAAGAATCTGATGATGTGTATCGCGGCTGGAATCTCGATCGGCTCTGCGTCATTGGGCTCCGGCGAAGTAGTCGTCGCGGTCCTGGTTTTCACCGTCATCGCTGCCTCGACAGTGTGCGTGCCCGTGATCGGTTACCTCGTTGCCGCGGAGCGACTGCGCGGTCCGCTGGCCAAGCTGAAGGTGTGGTTGCAGGACAACAACGCCACTGTGATGAGTGTGTTGATCCTGGTTATCGGTGTTGTTCTCATCGGTAAGGGCATCGGCGGTCTCTGACAACGGGAGGTAGTTATGGGATCGCTGCTACTGCAACAGATCCCGCTGGCACTCGGTATCATCATGAGCCCGCTGGCGGTTGTCGCCGTTGTCGCCGTGCTCTTTTCCGAACGAGCGCGTCTCAACAGCATCGCGTATCTGATCGGGTGGTATCTCGGAATAGTTGTCGCCCTGGCCGGGTCGTACATCATCTTGACCGCACTCCAAGTTCATCAGAGAACACACCCACCCCTGTGGGTGCCCATCCTCCACCTCGTCCTCGGCGTGACGTTGCTCGCGGGTGCCTGGTTCGTCTACACGCGTAGTCGGCGCGGAGTACAGGCGATGGCGGCTGCAGTGGCTCCGGGAGATGTTGTCGCGGCGGCCCCTCAACTGCCGAAAATGCTCCAGTCGGTAGAACACTTCCAGCCGATGCGATCGGGTGTGCTCGGGTTCGCGCTGTTCGTTCTCAATCCCATCGACATGTCCTGTGCGATTGCCGCTGCCATGAACTTTCGCCTCAGCACCGTGGCGCCGACGTCGCAGATCGTCTCGGCCGTGATCTTTTCTCTGGTGTCCGTGACCTCGGTCGCCGTGCCTGTCGCCCTTCTCCTGATCAAGAAGGAGGAGGCCACCGAACCGCTGCAGAAGATCCGCACCTGGATAGCCACCAACACGCACTTGCTGAACGTCGGGCTCCTCGTCCTGATCGCGGCGATGCAGATCAGTAAAGGGGTGCAAGGGCTATGAGTGCTCCGCACACACGGACGTGGTGGGTCTTCGGATCACTGTCCGACTATCAGCGAGGCTGGCTTCGCCCAGACATCATCGCGGGCCTCACGGTGTGGGCTGTCCTTGTCCCGGAAGCGCTCGCGTACGCCACCATCGCCGGAGTTCCGCCGGTGGTCGGGCTCTATGCTGCAGTTCCGTCACTGATTCTGTATGCAGCAGCTGGTAGTTCGCGGCATCTGATCGTCGGACCGATGTCGGCCACTGCCGCGTTGTCCGCGGCGATGATCGCGCCACTGGCGTCGGGAGACGACACCAGATTTGTCGCGTTGTCGGTCGGGCTCGCGATCGTGACCGGACTCGTCGGATTGCTCGCAGGATTCATGCGCCTCGGATTCATCGCATCCTTCATCTCCGAGCCGGTTCTCAAGGGATTCATAGTCGGTTTGGCGCTCACGATCATCATCGGTCAAGTACCCAAACTCCTGGGCGTGGACAAGGGCGAGGGGAACTTCTTCGTCCAGGCGTGGACGGTGATCAAGGAACTTGGCGAGGTCGACGGTCCGACGGTGGTCATCGGATTACTCAGCTTGGCAATGGTTCTGGGAGTCAAGCGATGGCTCCCGCTCGTGCCAGGTTCGCTTCTGGTTGTGTTACTGGGGATTACCGCAGTGGCGCTGTTCGGACTCGACGACCGTGGCATCGACATCGTCGGACACATCGATTCGGGCTTGCCGACTATGGGCCTGCCGAGTGGAGTAGGAGCCGAGGACTACCTCGACCTCGTGGCGCCGGCCGTCGGTGTTCTACTCATCGGTTTCGCCGAAGGTCTCGGCGCTGCAAAGACATACGCGGCGAAGGCCGGATACACGATCGACGCCAACCGGGAACTGGTAGGACTGGGGGCCGCCAATCTCGGATCGGGCATCTGCTCGGGAATGGTGGTCAACGGCAGCCTCTCGAAGACGGCTGTCAACGGGGGAGCGGGTGCCAAATCACAGGTCAGCGGGTTGGTGGTCGCCGCATTGACGCTGCTGACACTGCTGTTCCTGACTGGGTTGTTCGAGAAACTACCGGAAGCGACGCTATCGGCGGTGGTGATCGCCGCAGTGATCGAACTAGTGGATTTCTCTTCTCTCGCAGCGCTGTACCGGGTCTGGACGAAGCGATTGGGCAGCATCTACGGGCACGCCGCTCGGGCCGATTTCGCCGCCGCTGTCGCGGCGATGTTCGGAGTTCTCCTGTTCGATACCTTGCCCGGTCTGATCATCGGGATCGTCGTCTCGATGCTGCTGCTCCTGTATCGAGTCTCCAAACCGCACGTGGCCGCTCTGGCCAAGGACGGCACGCGTTGGGTCGACACGAGCAGCCATCCTGATCTGAGGACACTCGACGGCGTCGTGGTGGTCAGGGTCGAATCCGGACTCTTCTTCGCGAATGCCGATCACGTGCGTGATCAGATCACCGGCATGGTGACCACCGGGACCACGACGGTCATCCTCGACGCCGAGACTTCACCGTTCATCGACGTCAGCGCGGCCCAGATGTTGGCTCAGCTTCGAGATTCGTTGGCTCGCAAGAATGTGAGCTTCCGGGTGGCCCGCGACATCGGGCAGTTCCGCGATGTCTTGTCCGGGGCCGACGAGGGTGCGCTGAAGGTCGACGTCTATCCGACCGTCTCGCAGGCACTCGAGGGCCGGGACAACACTTCAGCGTGACGTCCGCAGCCAGATTCCCAGTGGCCCCGCATCTTTTGCGACCGATCCGACGATCGACGACGCGACCACCACGATGGCAGAGAAGATGAACAGCCACCCGATCACGGTGAACATCACGCCGAGAAGGCCGAACTCGTCCTGAGACGTTTTGGTCATCCGCGGCAGGAAAAGAGTGCCGGCCACGTGCAGTCCGGTCAGACCCGTCGCGGTGAGCAAGCCGGACCCGACACACATACGAGTGGTCATGCGATTGGCGGTCAACAGCATGGGCACAGCAGTCCAGACCAGTGCCCACACTGCGTAGACCGCAACAAATTCCAGGAGACTGCCCACTCTCGGAACGGCATTCAGTTCGCGGCACAGCGCAGCACCGACCACTGACGCGGCGACGACGAACACGACCGCGATCCACCGCCATGCCTGGCGAAGTGTCGCTGTCGGCACACTCCAGATTCGTCCGTACATCCGGCCAAGGGCGCGAGCGTAGGACGTGGAACTGATCAACAGCATGAGCAAGCCGACAATGCCGAACGCGGCCGCAGTGGAGGTGTCGGTCATCACGGCGTCGGGGAGCTGCACCCCGAGGTCGTCTCTGGCGACATCGGCCAAGGGCTTCAACTTTTCCAGGGTGGACGCTGCGATCATCACCGGCAGCAAGGACGTGAACGCCTGGGCTGCCAAAGTCATGGCGCTGTCGACGAGTCCGACTTCGAAGACGTCGATCGTCGCGTCGGTAGCCAACCGTCGGCTTGGTGTGCGTCTCGCCCAGACAGTCATTCGATCGCGCGTATCGGAGTACAGCTTCGGGGGCATGGAAGCAGTCTTGCTCAGATGAGTCCGCCGCGACGCGCAGCCTTGAGTGCGTCGCGTCGGTTACTTACTTCCAACTTCCGATAGATCCCGCGTAGATGCGTCTTGATGGTGTTGACGGACAGGAACAGCGTGTCGGCGATCGACTCGGTGGTGTCTCCCGAGGCCAGTTCGCGCAGCACGGTGTATTCGCCCGGTGTGAGGATCGGTGCACTCACCAGCTCTTGTGGACGAATGCGGTTGCGTACCTGTTCGGCAAAAGCCTCCTGATCGCCGAAGTGCCCACTGAACTCGTCGAAGATCGGACGCAGTGACGCGCCGTAGTCGAGGAAAGGTCGCAACAGCCCACCGGTTTCTGCGGCTCGCAGGGCTTTGTGCAGCGAACGAAACGACTTGCGCTCGTGACCGGTGGCAGCGTGGATCCCAGCCTCGAGTGTCCAGGCGTAGACGGTGTGGGCGAGCACAGGCTCTTCGGTGGATCCGAGGGCTTCGGAAACCTCGACGAGTGCTTCTGCGAACTTGTTGGACGAGAAAGCCACGGCAGCTCGCGCCAGGTGTATCTCGGAAGTCTCGCCGAACTGATCAGCCGCATCGCGCACGAGTCGGCCGGCCCATTCCACTTCGCCGACCGACAGGCATGCGTTCACGACCGGTGGGAGTAGGGCAAGAGTCGCCAATGAGAAGGTGCGCAGTGCGATCGCGCTGAGCATCGCATCGCGGACGTCGGCAGCGGTCGACCGTCGATCGGCCGCGTCGCCGAGACTGTGGAGCCCGAACGTGACGACGGTGTGCCACCCGAATGCCGGGACGCTGGCGCCGAGAACATCTGTGCTCCGGTAGTTTCCGATAGTCGGTATGCGGTACGGAAGTTCGCTGGTGGCGCAGAGATATGCAGCGAAGGCCACCACGGACGCGGACAACTCGTACTCCGCCGTCGTTGTGATTCGGTGTTCGACCGCGTAGTCGATGGCGTAGGTGGAGTGTGCCCTCATCGCCTCGATGTCCCCGCTGAGTGAGGCGACGAATCCCAGCCCGGTCAGTGCCTTCAGTACGAATCGCGACCTGCCTCGTAGTGTTCCGAGCGCGACCGCCTGGGTGTATTCGACAGTTGCCCTGTCGAACTCGCGTTTGAGTAGGAGGGCCGTCGCTACCTCGAGGTGAGCGTAGGCTTCGACGTCCGAGTGAGTGCTGTTCTGGCGCCGCACCAGGCGCGAAACCAATGGTTTGTTGTCGGAAGTTGGCGAAGCACAGGAGATTTCCAGACTCATCGCCAGGAACAGTGGCTCGTCCGCAATAGGCGGATGAGTTGCCTCGAGGAGATCGAGGCACGTTGTCGCAGAGGTCATGTCGCCGGAATGGAGGGCGGCCGCAGCCAGGACCAGGCGGGTGATCGGAGATTCGGAGACCTGCGTCGGTGCGGATTCGAGCACTCGGACGACGTCTCCGCTGTGCCCGTCGAGTACGAGGCCCAGTCCGCAGCGCTCGAGAAAAGCGAGGATGCGGCCCGGGTCGCCGATCGACACCTCGAGTTCGAGCGCCTCGAGTTCGAAATGATGACTCTCGAACCAGGTTGCTGCTCGAAGGTGCGCGCGATTTCTCTCCTCGTGATCGACCCGACGGAACTCTGCGCGGAGGTGTTCGAGGAGAAGGGGGTGGTAGCTGAACCACGTGGTGTGGTCAGCGGAGTCGGTCCGCGTCACGGGGAAGTTGTATTGAATCAGAGCGTCGATCTCGGACCGCGCATTCGAATCGGTCAACGTTTCTGCGAGTTGAGCAGAGAACGAATCGACGACGGATGTCCGCAACATGAATGTCGTGACATGCTCAGGCAAGGATGTCAGGACCTCGTCGACGAGGAAGTCGGCGATCGGGCGCGGCGTATGGGTGAACTCGTTCAATGCATCACCGATGTCGCTCCGGCCTGCCAGGAACGCTGCGGTCAGGCGAACAACAGCGCCCCACCCCTTGGTGAAGTTCTCGACGATTGCGAGCTCGTCGTCGCCGAGGGCGATGTCGTATTCGCCGAACATCGCAGTGATCTCGGTGCGGTCGAAGGCGAGATCGGTGGATGCGAAGCGAGTGAGTCGGCCATCGAGCGCGAGACGATGCCAGGTGAGCGGAGGTTCGTATCGAGCAGCGACGATGATCGACAGATTGTCCGGGGTGTGCGTGAGTATCTGGTCGAGAAGACCGATCGACATCGGATCGTGAAGTGTGTGAACGTCGTCGAGGATCAGCGTCGTTCGGCGATCGTGAGCTTCGACGGTTTCCGCGAAGTGCGCGAGCCACTGTTCGACGGGTCGTCTCGATCCCGCCTGTGCCGGGAACCCTTGCCCGGTGGGCGCGCGACCGGCCGGGTCGAGAGGCGTCGAGATGGCCTCGGCGAGGGATTCGCACAGCACCGACACGTTGTTGTCGCGCTCGGCCAACGTCAGCCAGGCGAGGTCCACGTCAGGGGACGCCCGCGAATACTCACGAGCCCAATTCGCCAGCAGCAGGGTCTTTCCCGCCCCGGCCGGTGCAGAAAGCAGCCCGACGGACCCGGGTCCCGAGCCCTCGGTAGTGGTGGACGCGGTGAGTTTCTGGTGCAACCGGGGACGTGGAACCAGTCCCTTGATTGCAGAGGGTGGGTGAAAGCGCCCGCTGACAGGCGCGTCCGACGCGTGAGTGTGCCCGACGCGGTGAGACGCGTCGAGCGTCACTGCAGCGGCATCACGAAATGGGCTGCTCATCCGACTCCTGTTCGACTGGCTGCACTGGACGTGACCGCTGGATCGACATACGTAACGAGTTAGATGATGTGAAACTACCCAATTCGGACACTTATTAAGCGTCCAAATCAAAAGATTCGGACCAAAGTCCCTGATTTGGCGAGGGGTGCGTTCGAACTACGAACGGCGTCGCCAGTGCTACCGCCTGAACGGCGGGGTGCGAGCAAACCTCGAATATCGGTCGAATGCCTTTTCCAGGCCCACGAGATCCGGATCTGACAACAAGGCCGCCAGAAGTACACGTGCCTGCCCGGCCCGAAGATCGGTGGAAAATACAGCGCCTGCGGCGATCAAGTCGTGGCCGCCGCCGCCACCTCCGTAAACCGGGGAGATTGGCCCCGAGGGCACACGAGTTGTCACGACCACCGGAATGTGAGCGCCTACGCAGTCTCGGACGGCCTCGACGATCGTCGGATTGGCATTTCCCGAACCGAGTCCGTCGAGAACAAGTCCATTTGCCCCGGCGTTCACGCAAGCGTCGATCTGTACGCGGTCTGCCCCGGGATACACGGCGATGATGTCGACGCGGGTGTTCGAAATGGGATGCCACGGCAATGGTTCGGGAGTGTGCAGCAGGGCCGGATCGATGGGCAAGGAGTGGAAGGCATCAAGTGCCGTCGTGTCGGCCTTTCGCGTACCTGCTGCCGGGTGGACCGAACCGCCGAAGGCGATGAGGACACCACGTCCCTGCGACGAGATGTCGAGTCCGGCCGCGATCGCCGCGGCCAGATTCGAACGAGCGTCGGACTCGGGATGGTCGAAAGTGCGCTGCGCCCCGGTGAAGACCACCGGACGTCGGTCGTCGTGATGCAGGTCCAACAAGAACGCAGTTTCCTCCATCGTGTCGGTGCCGTGAAGCACGACCACCGCGTCGAGTCCAGGATCCTTCAATTCGTCAGCTACGGCGTCGCGAACACGATCCATGTCCGCGAAGGTCATGCTCGAACTGTCCTTCGACATCACGTCCACGACTCGAAGATCGATGTCGGTCTGCTCATTGCCGAGCAGATCTGCACCGGTGATTGCGGGCCGACTGATTCCGTGCGCATCTCGGGTGCTGGCGATGGTGCCACCAGTGGTGACGACTGCGACTTTCGACACTGAGGTCCTTTCACGTCAAGCTGCGGGTCGATGGATGGCCAACTCGCGAATGCGATTCCTGGCGCCGTACCAACCAATCATCAACAGCGGTGCGATGATCGCGATGGAGCCGACGGTCCATGTTCCAACAGGGTTGTCGAATGCCATCAATACGATAACGACCGCAAGAAAAACCAGTGTCGCGATCCCGGTGTACGGTGCGCCGAATATGCGGAAGGGAGGGCGGGTGACTTTGCCTTGTTTCGCAAGTTGCCAGAGCTTCAACTGGCACAACACTATGACTGCCCACGCACTGATGATGCCGAGGGCTGCAAGATTGAGGACTATTTCGAAGGCTTGCGCTGGGACAACAGCATTGAGCCCGACGCCGAACAGGATGACCACGCCGGTGAGTGCGATTCCCCCGTACGGCACTCCGGCTTTGTTCATTTTGGCAGCGAAGGCAGGCGCCGAGCCTGCCATCGCCATCGAATGGAGTATTCGTCCGGTCGAATACAATCCGGCGTTGAGGGAAGACAAGGCTGCCGTGAGAACGACCAGATTCATGATCGCATCCGCGCCTTGGATGTTGATCGAACCGAAGAATGTGACGAATGGACTTTCACCGGCGTGGTACTCCGTGTACGGGAGCAACAGCGAGAGCAGTAGCACCGATCCCACGTAGAAGACGAGGATCCGAATGATCACTGTGTTGATTGCCTTGGGTATCACCTTCCGGGGATTTTCGGTCTCTCCGGCCGTGGTTCCCACGAGTTCAATTGAGGCGTAAGCGAACACGACGCCCTGAATCACCACGACTGCCGGAAGTATTCCGTTGGGGAACAGCCCACCATTGTCGGTGATCAGGCTGAATCCGGAGGAATGTCCTTCGATGGGCGTGCCGAAGAGTACGAAATAGACACCGAACCCGAGGAACGCGGTCAACGCAACGACCTTGATCAACGCGAACCAGAACTCCAGCTCTCCGAAGACCTTCACGGACACCAGATTCAGTCCGAGAACCAACACCACCGCGATCAGAGCGAACATCCACTGATCGATGTGCCCCAGTGGCGCCCAGTACTTCTTGAAGAAGTTCATGTACAACGCCACAGCCGTGACATCGACCACGGCAGTCATTGCCCAGTTCATCCAGTACAGCCAACCCGCAGCGAAAGCCATCTTCTCGCCGAAGAATTCGCGTGCGTAGGAAACGAAGGATCCCGAAGTCGGTCGGTGCATCACCAGTTCGCCGAGTGCCCTCAGGATCAGGAACGCGAAGAACCCGCACAGCGCGTACACGAGAACCAAGGCCGGGCCCGCCTGTTGGAGCCGCCCTCCCGCACCCATGAAAAGGCCTGTTCCGATCGCACCACCGATCGCGATCATCTGAATCTGTCTGGGGCCGAGCGCCTTCTGATACCCGAGATCCTCGTCAGCGGCAACCTCGGCGTGGGGTGTCTCTTCCCGTTCGACGGTCATCAAACCTCCTCCGCAACGGCGGTAGCATGAGGCTTCTCGCCCGCAACGCGGAGATTGGCGAGATGTTCGGGGCTGAGCAACCGATCGAGTTCCTCGCGGTCGAGCAGGCCCGCTTCGATCACGAGATCGGCGACGCGACGCCCGGAAATCAACGCCTCCTGGGCAATCCGTGTGGACGCGGTATATCCGATGTAGGGATTGAGCGCAGTGACGAGGCCGATGGAATCTTCGACTCGCGCGCGCAACAGTTCGGTGTTGGCCGTGATACCGAGTACGCACCGGTCCGCCAGAATGCGGCAAGCCGCACCGAGGTGTCGCATTCCTTCGGACAGTGAGTGCACGATGATCGGCTCGAAAGCGTTGAGTTGGAGTTGCCCGGATTCCGCAGCCATCGTAATCGTCACGTCATTGCCGATGACTTCGTACGCGACCTGATTGAGGACCTCGGGAATTACCGGATTGACCTTGCCCGGCATGATCGACGAACCTGCCTGCACCGGAGGCAGATTGATCTCGTTCAATCCGGCTCGCGGACCAGAAGAGAGCAGCCGAAGATCGTTGCACACCTTGGACAACTTCACAGCGACCCGCTTGAGTACGCCGGAGAGGTGGACGAACTGGCCCACGTCTTGGGTCGCTTCGACCAGATCCGTTGCCAACACCAGCGGCAGCCCGGTTAGTGCGCCCAGGTCGGAACAGGCCACCTCGGCGTAGCCGGCAGGTGCGTTGAGACCGGTGCCGATAGCAGTGGCGCCGAGGTTGATCTCGTGAACGAGAAGAGCAGCCTCAGCCAGGCGCGCTCGATCCTCCTCGATCATGACCGCGTAGGTGCCGAACTCCTGACCCAGAGTCATCGGCACGGCGTCCTGCAGTTGGGTGCGTCCCATCTTCACTGTGTCGGCGAACTCGAGAGATTTGGTCGTGAACGCATTCTGGAGTACACGAAGTGCATCCAGCAGGTCCTCGATCGCGAAGATCGTCGAGATGTTGACGGCCGTGGGGTAGACGTCGTTGGTCGATTGGCTCAGGTTCACGTGCTCATTGGGGTGAAGTCGTTCGTAGTCGCCGCGCCGGTGGCCGAGGATTTCCAATGCGCGATTGGCGATTACCTCGTTGGCATTCATGTTCGTCGACGTTCCGGCACCACCCTGGATGACGTCCACCACGAACTGTTCGTGCCACCGGCCGTCCACGATTTCCTTGCATGCCTGTGAGATGGCCTCGGCTCGCGGGCCGTCGAGGATGCCCAGCTTCTCGTTTGCGCTGGCTGCGGCCCATTTGACGTAAGCGATGCCGCGGATCAGATGCGGGTTCGTGGCAATTGTTCGACCAGTGATCGGGAAGTTCTCCATCGCGCGCAAGGTGTGGATTCCCCAGTACGAATCGGCTGGAACTTCGCGATCGCCGAGCAGATCGTGTTCTGTTCGCGTTTCGAGCACTTGATCAATTCCTCGTGTCTCTTCGCGCAAGCATCACTCTGCGCGGTGGGTGTATTTCGGGATCGCAGCGCTGACGGACAAGTAGTAGACCCGCCCAGCTATCGGGCTATCAGGCTGTCTGACAGGTCTAATTGTTACCTCGCTCACTCCTGCACGTCAACCCGTCACCAGGTGCGATGTTTGACGCGCGACTTCGGCAGTCGCAACAATGACGGCATGAACCTGTCAGACAGCTGGGCCACCAGGCGACCAGTCGCCGCGCGGGTGAGTGCTGCCGAGGCAGTCCTCGCAGACCTTCGTGCCGCAATAGCCTCCGGCGATCTGGCAGTCGGAGAGCGTCTCCCGTCCGAAGCGTCCCTGGCCGAAAGGCACGGGGTCAGTCGATCGGTCATCCGTGAAGCCCTGCGCTCGTGCCACGCCCTCGGGCTCACCGAGACAAAATCCGGGCTCGGCACCTTCGTCGTCAGTGATTCGATAGCGCGAGACCTCGATTTCGGCAGTTACGCGGCCAACGAATTGGTCGAAGCACGGCCTCATGTCGAAATTCCGGCCGCAGGATGGGCTGCGCAACGGCACACCGCGGAGGAACTGGCAGCACTCCGCGGACTGGTTCAGCAGATGCGTGACGAGGACGATCCGCTCGTATGGGTTGCACTCGACGCCCAATTTCACGGACTGATTGCAAAAGCCAGTAGGAATCGTGTCTTCGAGTCGGTAATCGTCGATATCCGTGAAGCGCTGACAAGGCAATCCGAGACACTCAATCTTGTTGCCGGTCGCCAGGAAAAGTCGAACGAGGAACACGAACGAATAGTCGAAGGAATTGCATCCGGGAGTTACGACCACGCCTCCAGGGCGATGGCCGAACACCTGGACGCCGTCAGGATGACGCTCGAAACACTTGTCCAAGAAAGTGATTCGCTGTGATGGCGCGGCCGCGCAGATCTGTCCTCGCCTGCGCAATCTTCGCGGCATCGGTGACCGGAGCGTTGGCGGGTTGCAGTTCGTCCGACACCCCGCTGACGCCGACAACCGCGGCGTCAGCGACAACAACGTCAGCTGTACCACCTGCGGGTGTAAAGCCATCGTCGACGCCGGAATCCGAACGCGCGCTCTTCGATGCTGTGGACCGCAATGATCCCGCAGCTGTTACCGCTGCCCTGACTGCCGGCGCGAACATCGAAGCGCGCGGCGATGGCGAACGGACTCCACTCGTCGAGGCCACAAAGAACAACGCCGTCGCTGCGGCTTCTACGTTGATTCTTGCCGGAGCTGACGTGAATGCGAAGGACTCCATGCAGGATTCGGCCTTCCTGTATTCCGGAGCCGAGGGATTGAACGAGATTCTGGCACTGACGCTCAGCCATGGCGCGGATGTCGACAGCGTGAACCGTTACGGCGGTACGGCTCTGATTCCCGCGAGTGAACACGCGCATGTCGAGACCGTCCGGATGCTGATTGCTGCCGGGGTACCGGTCAATCACGTCAATGATCCGGGGTGGACGGCGCTTCTCGAGGCCGTTGTGTACGGCGACGGCTCGGCGCGCTACGTCGACGTGATCACTCAGCTTCTCGACGCCGGGGCAGATCCCTCGATCCGGGATGCGTCGGGAAAGACCGCATTGGACAATGCCGAAAGCCGTGGTCAGTCAGACGTTGTGGCGCTGCTGCAATCGCGGAGCTGACGCCAACGAGTCGGGCTGACTCCGTAGGCCTGCCGAAACCGTCGGCTGAAGTGTCCGGCATCGACAAATCCCGCACGGCGCGCAATGGTGGCGATCGGCAGGTCGACGGTAGCGGGTCGAGCCAGTTCGTCCCGAGCCTTCTGCAGGCGCTGGGTGATGATCCACTGCTCGAGCCGGAATTCGTTGTCTGAACAGATCTTGTACAACTGACGCAGTGAGATGCTGTGGGCGTGGGCAATTCGTGCAGGATGCAGCGATGGATCGTGAAGGTGTTCGCGGATGTATCGGCGGATCGATGTCAACGTGAGTGCCGATCTCGGAGCGGAGGCGTCGGGATTTGCATGCGCGATCGATGCGACCAAAGCGCGCGCCAGTTCGATCGAGGCCTCGCCCAATTGTTCGGCGGCAGGATCGGTCTCCAACTGATCGGCGCTGCCGAACAATTCACGAACGTGCGCGATCATCAAGGGGTACAGGTTGCTGTGGTGAGGTCGCGTGGCAGCGTCACGGATGGAGTCGATCGGTAGTCCCAGCCGATCCATCGGAACGTAGAGGCACTGGGAAGCACCCGTTTCCGTCCAGGAGAAATCGTAGGTCGACGTCAGGTCCGTCATGAGTAGTTCACCGGCCGGGACTCTGCGTTGTTCATCGTGCTGATCTAGATGACCGATTCCGCTCTCCTGCAGGGCAATCGCGAGAACCGGCATCGACGCTGATCGCACGTGCCGCGGTGTTCTGGTCAATCGCATCCCCGTCGACTCGGAGCGGAACAGTGATGCTGCGCCCAGATTCCACACGTTCATCCGGGCGCTCACGCCCGCCGGATCCTCCAAGTGGATCGCACAGGGAACCGATGCGCGTCCCATCGCGTCGACGAAGGCGTCCGTGCGTTGGTCAGGCTCCAGCACGGAAGTATCCAGGAGCAAAGCCATGCAGCCTTGATACCCCGGGATGTGGACGCTCAACCAGAATTTGTGCACCGTGAGACCAGAAGTCTGCACGGACAGTCACGTCCGTCGCAGCAGGTATTTCTAGGATCGAAACGGGCGTGTCCCGGCCTACCGCAGTTTCTCGCTTGCCTACGAGAGTGAAGGAAACGCATGAAGATCTCACGTGTATTCACAGCAGTTCTGGCAATGCTCATGACAGTCGCGGCCGGACTGATCTTCGGTTCCGGTGCTGCGGTGGCAAGCCCCAAGCCAACTGTCGTTCTGGTTCACGGCGCCTTTGCCGACGCCACCAGTTGGGACGGCGTTGCCGCCGACCTACGCTCGCGTGGCTATCGCGTCGTGGTGCCGGACAATCCTCTGCGCGGGCCGGCTTACGACGCGTCCGTGATCGAGAAGACGGTTGCGGACATCGACGGCCCCGTCGTTCTCGTCGGGCACTCGTACGGCGGCGCGGTGATCACCAATGTCCACGATCCGAAAGTCCAGTCGCTGGTCTACATCGCGGCGTTCGGTCCGGTGGAGGGTGAGCCGGTACAGATCACGATCGACCCGATTCGATTCCCTGGCAGCCAATTGCTTCCTCCCGCTCTGGGATTGAAGATCGTCGACGATCCTCACGCGATCGGCGGGAAGAACGTCGACGGCTACGTCACGGACGAGTATTTCCATTCCGTCTTCGCTCAGGACGTTTCCGACGAGACGGCGGCAACGATGTTGGCTCATCAGAAGTCCGCTGCTTTGTGGGCGAACCTCGAACTCGGCGGGCCGCCGTCGTGGGCGAACACACCGAGTTGGTATCTGGTCGCCGGTGAGGATCGCGTGATCCCAGCTTCGGCGCAGCGGTTCATGGCAAACCGGATGGGCGCGAACACCAGCGAACTCCCGACCTCCCATGCCTCGCTGGTTTCACAGCCAGGGGCAGTGGCAGACGTGATCGTGGCGGCCGCTCACGGGTGAGTGTGCGACCGCCACGAAAGTAGAACGGGGTCAGGCGGAAACGATTACCGAGGAGCCGTGTCCGAACAGACCTTGGTTGGCGGTGATACCGATGCGAGCTCCTTCGACCTGACGGCCTTCGGCTTGTCCGCGCAGCTGCCAGGTGAGCTCGCATACCTGCGCAAGTGCCTGTGCGGGAACGGCTTCGCCGAAGCACGCGAGACCGCCGGACGGATTGACCGGGATGCGGCCCCCTATGCTGGTGTCACCCGCACGCAGAAGGTGCTCGGCCTCGCCCCGCTTGCACAGCGCGAGGTCTTCGATCCAGTCCAGTTCCACCGAGGTAGCGAGGTCGTAAACCTCGGCGACGTCGACGTCCTCGGGAGAGATCCCGGCTTCCTCGTACGCGGCGTAGCCGATGGATTCCTTGAACGTGCGCTCCGGAGCCGGGACGGCGGAGCTGGAATCGGTGGAGAAGTTCGGCATATCCATGATCGTCTGTGGGAACGTCGGCGTGACCGTCGAAATAGCCTTGATGCGAACAGGTTCCGCGATGCCCATCTTGCGGGCGTATTCCATCGACGTCAGCAAGATTGCGGCGCCGCCGTCGGACGTCGCGCAGATGTCGAGCAAATGCAGGGGATTGGACACCACGGGGGAGGCCAACACGTTCTCGACGGTGACTTCCTTGCGGTAGCGCGCATTCGGATTATTGAGCCCGTGCTTGGCGTTCTTGACCTTCACGTTGGCGAAGTCCTCCGCGGTGGCGCCGTAGAGGTCGATGCGACGACGCGCGTTGAGCGCGAAGTACGCCGGGTTGGTCATACCCATGAGGCGGAAGCGCAACCAGTCCGGGTCGTCCCAACGCTCACCGGCGACGGGAGCGAGGAAACCCTTGGGGGTGGTGTCGGCGCCGACGACCAGGGCAACTTCGCTGAGGCCGGCCAGGATTCGTGCGCGAGCGGTGTCGAGTGCCTGGGCTCCCGTCGCGCACGCTGCGTACGACGTGGCGACGCGAGCGCCGTTCCAGCCGAGTGCCTGTGCGAAGGTGGCTCCGGCGACGTATCCGCCGTAACCGTTGCGGACTGTCTCGCCGCCGACGATGAAGTCGACGTCCTGCCAATTCACACCCGAATCGGCGAGCGCGGCGCGAGCGGCGGCAACGCCGTATTTCACGAACGACTGCCCCCATTTGCCCCAGGGGTGCATTCCGACACCGAGTACTGCGACGTCCTTGCTCATGACTGCGACTCCTGATCAGCTGCGGCGACAGGCTTCCAGCGCCACGTCGTACGTACTCCGGTTTCGTCGGTGTACAGCGGCTCGACAACCAATTCGACGGTATTGCCGACCTTGAGATCGTCGACGCCGAATCCGTCGGCCACCTGGCCGAGGATGACGATCCCCTCGGGCAGCTCGACTGCTGCAAGAGCAAAAGGCTCGTACGGATCCGAGCGCGGGATGTACGGCGGCGGGGGCTGGTACTGCGCGTCGGTGTACGACCAGACAGTGCCGCGGCGGGAGAGTTCCACGTCGTCGAACTCCTCGCTGAAGCAGCTCGGGTTCTTGCAGAACGTCGCCTCACGAGGGAAGGAAATGGTGCCGCAGGATTGGCACTTCGTGCCGATCAGTGCAGGTTCGTCGCCGGTGGTGAACCAACCCTCTACTGCAGGTGTCACACTCCCGTTCGGCGCCGGCGTTGCAGTCTCGCTCATGCAATCCTCATCTGGTTGGCGAGCCTGATCCGGGGGATCGTGGGCCCGCTGTGCCGCTTACTGGAACAGGTTGCAGTATTACACGATTTTGGCCGCTGACGGGCACAAATTTTCGCTGAGTGGGACGCTGCCGGAACGCAGACGGCCCCGCCGGGCAGACGAGTCTGCAGGCGGGGCCGTGTGCGTGAAAGTAGCTGTTTACCTGTAGCGGATCAGCGAGCGCGAACGGGTCGACCGAATCGACGCGCCGGTTTCACCCGGGCCGCAGCGTCGAGGATGGAGGTGATCTCGACCTGATCCAGAACCTTTTCGCGGACACGGTCGTGCGCAGCGCCGCGTTCCAGTTCCGCCTTGTCGATGGCGTGCCAGCCCTCGCGGTCGACTACGTCGGACTGTCGCGCCCGGACCAGACGATCGACTGCGGAGTCGTCGGCGACCGGGTTGGTCAGGCGTCCGTCGTTGAAGTCGTCGACGAGCATCCTGATCGTTTCCTGCGCGCAGGACTTGTTGGTGCCGATGAACCCACTCGGTCCGCGCTTGATCCAACCGGTCGCGTAGACGCCGGTTGCGGGATCGCCGTTCGGAGCTTCGAGGACGCGGCCGTTCTCATTCGGAATGACCGAAGCACGCTCGTCGAACGGGACGCCGGTGATGGGCACTCCGCGGTAGCCGATCGAGGTGAGGACCAAGCCGGCATCGATGGTCTCGGTATCGCCCGTCGCCTCGATCTGCACGGTTCCGTTGGCGTCGACCAGGGCGTTGCGAGCGAACTCGATTCCACTGACCTGATCGTCGCCGGTGATCGACGTCGGCGTGAGCAGGTAGCGCAACGTGATGCGCTTGTTGCCGACGTCGACGTGATCGCGGTTCTTCAGGGCTTCGAGTAGACGCAACTTCTGCTCGACGGCATGCGGAAGCTCGCCGCGTTTTGCCAGTTCTTCGGTGGCCGAGTCGAGAACCATGTCGTCGGGTCCGACAGAGAGTTCGATGTCCGGCAGTGCCATCAGGCCGGTGAACTCGGGGACTGTGAACGCGGACTGCGCGATTCCGCGTCGACCCACGATGACAACTTCTTCGACGCGACTCTTCCGCAGAGCGGCGAGTGCGTGAGCGGAGATGTCAGTGCCCGCCAACTTCTCGGGATCGGCCGTGAGAATGCGAGCGACGTCGAGCGCGACGTTTCCGTTTCCGATGATGACCGCGCGGCGATGCGAGAGGTCGAAGACGTCGTCGGCGTGATCGGGGTGGCCGTTGTACCAGGCCACGAAGTCGGTGGCCGATGCCGTGCCAGGCAGATCAGCACCCGGAATGCCGAGACCACGGTCGGACGAAGCGCCGACTGCGTAGAGCACCGCATGGTGATTTTCGAGCAGTTCGCTGTGCGAGATGTGCTTGCCGATCTCGACGTTGAGGTAGAACTCGAAACCCTTTTGTGCGGCGATCTTGTCGAACAAGCGAGTGACCTGCTTGGTCTTCTGATGGTCCGGAGCAACGCCGGCGCGAACCAAGCCGTAAGGCACAGGAAGGCGATCGAAGACGTTGACCTGCACGTCAGGCTGAGTCAGCAACTCGTCCGCGGCATACATCGCCGACGGTCCGGAACCGACGATCGCAACGCGCAACGGCGGTCGGCCCTTGTCGACGTGGGCTGCCGGGATGACCTTGGCGAGAAGCGGCCTGGGCCGCTCTTCCTTGTAGAAGTCCGCATTGATGGACAGGAAGACTCGCTGCGGGTCGGTCAGCTTCGACTCGGGGACGATGGCGTCGACCGGGCAGGCCGAGACACATGCGCCGCAGTCGACGCAGGCCTGCGGATCGATGTGCAGCATCTCGGCGGTGAGGAAGTCCGGCTCGTCCGGCGTCGGATGGATGCAGTTGACCGGGCAGGCGTAGACGCACGAGGCGTCGCTGCAACAGGACTGCGTGACTACGTGTGGCATGGCGCTATGAGTCCGATCTCGACTGTCCGGGAGCTACGCGGCGGCGTTGTGCGAGCTGCGGTGAGGTTCGCTACGGAAGCGTGATGCGCGGCCGTCCATCTTGCAGGCCTTCCACACCAGGCGCGAGGCACGGTTCATCAGGCCGGTGTCGGTGGCCAGCATGCGGACGTCACCGAAGTAGTTGCGCAGGGTCTGGCGTGACTCGGGCAGATCCCAGAACAGGTCCTTCTTCACGGACTTCGGGATGTCGAACTGCTTCCAGAAGGACTTCGGCGGGATGACGATGGCGTCACAGAGAATGCGCATGACGATCGGGAACAGCAGCGAGAGGACGAACCGGTTCGGGCGTGACATCAGCGGGATGCGACGGCTCAGAAGCTTGTGCGCGAACGAGATGTGACGCGCTTCCTCGGCTACGTGGATGGCCATGACCGACTGCATGATCGGGTGGATCTGGCCGCCGGCGCGCAGGATGCTCTTCTGAATGTGGTCGATCGGCTCTTCACCGGCGAGGACACCGACGAAGAACAGTTCGGGGAACGGACCCGCAGCGAGGGGGATGAAGGGTGCAAGCATCTTCATCGGACGGCTCATGCCGGGAGCGTCGGCACCGATGCGGTTGACCATCTCCTGGAACATCATCGTGTGGTTGCACTCTTCGACCGACTCGTGCGTGCAGTAGCGCGCCTCGGCCGAATCGTTGGGCAGCGAGAAGACGTACTGCATCATGCCGCGGATCAGAATGTTCTCGAACTGGAGACCGACCTTCGCGACATTGGCCTGGCGCCACATGCCGATTTCGATCTGCCTGGCCTCGGACTGCGACTGGTACCAGGGGTGAGCACCCAGCGGGTCTGTCTCGGCCGGGAGGATCCAGCGGCGATCGTTCGGGACGACGGCAAACTCGGGGGAGTCCCAGTCGATGTCGAGGTACGGGTCGAAGTGCTTGTGCACCGAGCCCTCGGACAGGAGTCGAAGCGTCTCGTTGTACGAGTCGTCGGATGCTTCTCCGCGCTTGTCGAGCGGCGATGTGAGCGTCATGGCGTCTCCTCTTCGTTTCGGTCACCGCTGGTATTTCTCGCGGTGTTCGGTGGAATCGAGGGCCGGTTGTGTGATCGCTGGCACTCGGTCTGGGTTTAATGTAACCCGAGGTATCAGGAAAAGCTAGTGGCAGATACTCCTGGATCTCGACGAATTCTTGACACGGTCGAAACGGCGCCATAACTTACTTTTGAGTAATTTCCGCGGTGCGCTCGAAGTTGGCTGTTCAGGGATGGGTTCGCACCGAAACGCACGCGAAGATCGAACCGAGGCCGATGTGATCAGAACGCTGCTCAGCAATATTGCCTTGAGTCCGCCGACGCGTCTGCGCTCCATTGTTCCGTCACGCGGCGTCACGCTCTCCGACAAGACGATCGTTCTGACAGGAGCTTCCTCGGGGATCGGCGAGGCGACAGCTCATCTCTTGGCTCGTCGGGGAGCCGAGATGATCCTGGTCGCGCGCGGTGAGGAAAACCTCGAACACGTACGGGACGAGATCCACCGCAGGGGAGGGTGGGCGCACATCGTGCCTGCGGACCTCTCCCGCGGTGAAGCCGTCGACGAACTCGCGGAGACGATTGCGGATCGATTCGGGTCGGTCGACATCCTCGTCAACAATGCGGGTCGCTCGATCCGGCGTACCGCGTTGGATTCGGTCGACCGATTCCACGACTACGAGCGCACCATGGCACTCAACTACTTCGGACCTACACGACTGACGTTGCGTCTGCTGCCCGCGATGCTCGAGGCGAAGTCCGGACACATCATCAACGTCGGAACCTGGGGAGTCACTGCCGGCGTGATGCCGAGGTTCAGTGCCTACCACGCGTCGAAGTCTGCTCTCAGTGCCTTCGGCCGAAGCCTCGGCGCGGAATGTCACGGCACCGGGGTCGATGTCACCACAGTGCAATTCCCACTCATACGAACACCGATGATCGCGCCGACGGCGGATTACGTGAGCCAGCCGGCGCTGACGGCCGATCAAGCTGCATCGTGGATCTTGAGGGCGATCAATACGCGTCCCGTCGAGCTGTATCCACGGTACGCGGGGCTGTTACGAGCGATTGACGTTGTATCCCCTTCTGCCACTGACGCTCTCGTGCGAAGGGCCGGGATCTGAGGGGCTGGGATCTGAGGGGCTGGGATTTGAGGGGTTGGGATCTGACCAGAAACGTGCGCCAGCACCGGGGCATGGTTCGTCCCCGGTGCTGATGTATTCGATTGTCGCGATTCACGCCGCTGTGGGTGGGCTGTTCCCGCCGATCGGCTGTTGATACGGATCGATCGACATCGGCGGATAGAACACCGTCTTTCGATCCGGTCCGATCTCGACCCGCCATTCGGTGTGGTGCAGCGTCCGGTGGTGATGACCGCACAACAAGATCAGGTTGTCGAGATCTGTTGGGCCACCATCGTTCCAGTGAACAATATGATGGGCATCGCACCACCCCGACGGAGTCCCGCACCCTGGAAACGCGCACCCACCATCACGAACTGCCAACGCCCGCCGCTGCGGCACCGTTGCTGTTCTCGCTTCCTTGCCGCAGTCGAGCGGAACACCGTTCTCGTCCAACAAGATTCGGGTGACGGTGCAGTCGCAGGCGAGCATCCGGGCGGTGTCGATGCTGATCGGGCCCACCCAATCGGTCCATGCGAATCCGAGTTCCTGAGTCGACGGCAACAGGTCTTTCAACGCTTGCAGATCGGTCATATCTTTCGCACTGGCAGTGACCGTGATGTGTGGTTTCACTCCGCCCTCGATCGGACCCAACCCCGCCCGCTCGTACCGGCGCAACAGTTCGCAAAACCCGTCCGCACGCCGTAGCGCCGGAGTACGCGTGTCCTTGACACCGTCCTTCTCCGGCGTCGGAGCGGACAGGCTCGACAGCAACGTGATCAGACGGGCCCCGTTCACAGCATCCAGATCACCCTTCACAGTTACTCTGCCGTACAGGCCTTTCGAGGCGTAGAACTCGTTCCGCTCCGAATCTTCCCCGACCGGAACACCGTCCTCGCGTTTTCCGTACTGCTTCTCGATTCGGCGGATCGCCGCCCGCACCGCATCACAATCGGCGATGTTCTTCGACGCCAACCGAAGCAGAATCCCGCGAGCCTTGTCCACATCCGCCAGGGTCATGTTCTTCGGCGGATGCTGACAAAACGACGCCACCTGCCGGGCTTTCAACGCATCCACGTCACCCCGATGAAACGCATCCGCCACAACAGGTTCGAGCATCAACAACCGCGCCAACCCGACCAGCAGACTGCACTCACCGATCTCCAAATTCGTCGAACCATGCAACCACTGCGCGATCGCCCGAAAACCCTTCCCGCCGAGAACCTCCCGGGAAAACATCTCCACGATCAGCAACACCAACCGAGACTGCAACTCGTGCCGGGCGCGCACCAGATCCAGAACCTCACCCTTGAGGCCCTCACCATCCAGCTGCCACGCTTCCCGACTGTCCATGAAGCAATCATATTCGAACAAAGTTTCGAATACAAGAGAATGTTGGATCGAAAATTGCTGCTATCAAATCGATTTCGACAATTCGGACATTCGGCCTAGGCGGGTCACCGACGTTGTCCACGTGCGCCGACGAGTGCGAGCGCCACCATCAACCCGGAGCGCAACAGCATCACGTCGGAATTGTCTGAGCCCCAGCACATTGTGTAATCGGCGTCGATCATGTTGCCGCCTGTCCCCGGCAAGCGTATGGGTCCAGTCGAGCACCAGGCCCAGGAGTGTCATCGCCAGCGTGATGGGAACGAAGACCACCAGGACCCGCAAGAAATACCCTCGAACACGGCCGGTGGATTCGCGAAGATCGACGAGTAGTGGAAGCGCCGGACACGACGGACACCGATTTTTTACTCATCGGTCTGGTGTCGAGTGCGCATCTGCAGTCCCGAGTCAGAACCAATCTTCAGCGCTTCCGGCGGCCGAACAATACGCCGACAGCCGAGATCATGATCAGCGCCACAAGAACGACGACGATGTACGACCTGTCCGCGGCCGGTGCCACGGTTTCGCTTTCTTTGGTCACTGCATCAGTGAATGTACAGCTTATGCCTGGAGGGAACCATCCCCAGAAGTCTGTAATTCCTGCCGCTACCCTCTCCGCCCGGTCGGGAAGGAGATAATTGAATCGTGATGGGATTCCATAGTGATCAATGCACCAGCTGGGCTGATGTTGGAGGCGCAAAGAAAATGCGTCCAACAAATAGACCAAGGTTAGTGCGATCAGCGATATTGCTAAAGACGCTTGGCGTGCTCGTAATAATCGAATCTTCACGACTCGCCCGCAACAGTCACGTCATCATGAGGCGACGATGGTATTGGTTGCTGCGATCCACCGAATCCAGCCGTGCTCAAAATTGACCTGTCGACTTTGGGAGTCGCCGAACTCTCCTGACATCGGTAGTTCAATCGACCATCCTCGCAGCCCTGCCTCCCATAGGCAGCAAAGATAGCACCGTGGACACTTTCTCCGTGCCGAGAAACAATCGATCGTGAGATCGGGGAAGTGGTTACTGCTAGTCCGCGACAAACAGCTCGCTATTCTCATCGAATGGATCAGGCAGTGTCGAACTCGCAGGCAACGAGAAGGTCCGGTGCTCTTCGTTGGGTTGGTTTGGTAAACGCACTTATCGCAGCGTCGGCGTCGGCGATGTATGTCGCAGCGAAATGCCATCTCACCTGGCCCGAACCTGGGGATAGTGCACTCTCGATCGCCGGTGCGATCGTTCTCTGGGTCCTCACCGCGACTGTTGCAATCGTGCTGCTCGGAGTGTGCTGGTGGCAGCGACGCCGATGGTTGTGGTCCGTTGTCGCTGTTCCGGTTCTCGTGGTGATCGCGCTCGGGATCGCGGCCGCGGGGCAGCCACATTTCGATCAGTATCGGGCAGACTTCGAAACCGTTGCACAGCAACTACTTCAAGAACCTGACGATCCCTATTCCGATGGGTATCATCGTGATCTACGAATCGGCAGATTCGATATCTCCTATGCCAACGTCAGCAGTGAAGGCCACGTCTATTTCTATGACGCACGAGATGGATTGGACATCTTGGACAATCCAGGCTGGGTGTACGCACCCGATGGCGTGTCGGACAAGACCTTCAATCAGCTCCAGTTGGAAGACATCGGGGGCGGATGGTACCGATTCCCTCATCTTGTCGTTGACAGCTATTGAAACTCAAACCACCCGACCAGCATTCCGGAGGCGAAGGGAAGTAGGAGTACGAAAAGCGTCGTGAAGGTCAAGGCGGTGTCGGTGCGGCAACTGCCACCTCCGTCGTACCAGCGTGAGCAGATGTCCCCGAAGTCCCAACTCTCGCCGAACGCTGAACGAACCAACCTGAAAACGCGGCTGTCAGGATCAGGAGGAATATCACCGCCGCTGGCCGCCCGATCTGCCCTCGGCATTGCCGCCAGGTCGCGCACATCATCGGCAAATACAGCTCGGTGAAGTGCGGATGCGTCTCATGATGAAACAATACTGTTCGTCTGGTGATCCGCACGGATTCCGAAAGCCGATACCCCGGACCTTCTCCGAGGTATCGGCCTGAGGTCAGAGGCAGAAGAAACTGAGCGAACTGATTGCCGCGTTCTGCTCGAGCTGGCCTGCGTCTCCGACGTTGCCGGCGGCGACTGACAGATCTTGAAGGGAGAGAATAGCGTCCATTGTCATTTCCTTTGTTGATCGGCGTTCTTGCCGATGGATTTGATCGATCGAGTTTGCTTACGGTGTTGATTTCGTTCCAGGGTTTTCGCCTGGTACTTCTGTGCTCCAATCTGCCGTGGGTGATAACTTCCGAACAATTAGGCGATGTGGCAGTTCGACGCGCACATCAGTGGAAACGACTGTCGGGCAGTTGCCGATCCGGTATGTCGGAGCAACGCCAGTATTCCTGCAGATCCGGTTGCCCAGTCTGTCGAGAGTCTCAGGTTCTGTTCACCTGGAAAGTGCAGTCCTCCTGCGTGATTGAGGCTGTGTAAGCCCAGAAGCTGGAACTGCTGGGCAAGCGTCTGCTCACAATCGGCGCCGGCATATGGACTCTTGGAGAGTTCGCCGAGGAAGAGAATCAGCCCGGCTCGCCCGTTTAGTAGTCCGGCTTGGGCAGTGAATTCGACGGCGGCAGCGCGGGATATGGCAAGTAGCGCAGACGCGTAGCGCGGCTCGTCGACATGTCGAACAAGTTGAAGAAGTACCAGGCCCACGCCGACGGATCCCGATCCGAGGTACGGCATTGTCCGGCGCTCCTCTCTCAGCTGCATCGAACCGTCAGGGCACATCTGCATCACGGACAGGTCGATGTCGACAAGCTGTCGCGCGTGTTCCAGCGATCGAGGATCACCGGTCCGTTCGTAGTGGCGAGTCCAGAACAGCGCTTGCCCGCTCGGCCCTCTCATCAAGCCTCCGCGACCCGTTGTCGCCCAAGATGTTCCGTCGGTGAAGCGGACGTGTGCGCGAGCAGCCGGAAGGCGATCCCGCAGAGTTTCGGTGACGAGAGCGAGAGTTGACGATGCCGCCGGACATGACTCCGATTCCTCGAGTAGAAGGCACCCGATTCCGGAAAGGCCGCCGAAGAGGCTGGAGTCGAGATCGTCGAGTGGGACTCCACGCAAAGTCTCGACCCATCTGTCGGCAGTCGAGTGTCGTCCTAGCTGCCGAAAGGTATGCACCGCACCTGCGAGCCCGTCGAAGAAACCGAACCGTGGTTGCGTATCCGAATCAACTTGATGTTCAGTCCATTCCAGAACTGTCTCCAAGGTGTCGGTGGGAAGATCATCGGCGAGTAGGTTTCCGCACGAGCCGTGAGCAATGCCGTAACCGTTCACTTCGAACTGGGCGATGTCACCGGGAAAGAGTCGATCAGCGCGGGAGAGATCAAGTGTGGTGAGGATGCCGCAGCGCAATCGAGCGTCCATACGTTGCAAGGTTTCCCTCGACGACGTGTCCCAACGATGCGGGTGATCCGCCGGTTCCGGCGGCTGTGCGTCGAGCATCGAATAGAGCGAGGCACAGAAGGCACGAGGAAGATCGAATCGAGACACCGCGTAGCCGATGAGTTCGGGAATCTTGTTGCGGTCGAGGGGGAGCAATGTAGTAAGTGGGACAAAGAGTCCCAGCTCGATGCATCCCAAGGAGTATCGATCTGCCTCGATTCCTGTCAACTGTTGCGGTGCGGTGTACCCGGGAGCCCCGGTGGACCGGGGCGGTTGCTCGTCGATGCTGTGGGCCATCTCGAAATCGATGATCCGAATACCCGACGGTGAGCACATCACGTTGCCGGGGTGAAGATCGGCATGAACGATTCCGGCGTTGTGGAAGCTCTCGACTGCGGTAGTCAGCTGTTGTGCAATACCGAGCGCCCAGGTTCTGTATTCCGTTCGGGAGCTGAGTGTCTGATCCGCGCGTATCAGCGGATAGCGGAGCGCAATCTCCTGATTCAGGGGAGCGCCGGGTGCGCGCTCGGTGACAAGAAAGTGGTGTCCTTCGCGCTCGAACAAGTTGAGCGCGGAAGGTGAGTACGGGTTGTCGGCAAGGTGAGTCAGCGTGTCGTACTCGTTGCAAATGCGGTCGATTGCGTACCGGCCGTTGGCGTCCGGGGCGGTGAAGGGCCGACCCTCTTTGATGACGAGATTGATGCCGGCGTCGTCCAGCGCGGAGTAGATCCCCCCGCTGTTGCTGAAGTGCAGGGCTTCAGTGATCGAATAGGGGAAGGCGTCGCGTGATTTCAGCTTGTCTTGCTGCGCGCGAACGAAGTCCGGGATTTGTACCCAGTCTGGAGTTCTGAAGGAAGTGCCGCGCAGATCGGGTTCGAGCGATCCGTCGGGGCGCCGTATTGCCGGGACGCGATCGCCGAATGAATCGTTGGTCTGCATGGGCAGGTACGCGCCGTACCGTAAGTAGAGTGGTCCCCGGTTCCATCGCACATCGCTGAGGATGTATGGCCCGTCGGCAGCCCTGACAAGCTCGTCCAGTTCGGTGATGACACGTTGTGTGGCAACGCTATCCGCCGGATAGATCGTGATGAATTTTCCGCTGGATGTTCGATTGGCCTGCTTGCTGTTGGAGAACATGAGGTCTGCTGCCGTCCGAAGAAATTTGAAAGGCACCAGATTGTGGCCGCAATACGCGGAGACGGTATCGAGCAGCTCCTGCGCGTTGGCTTGGGTAGCGGAGCAGTGAATCTTCCATCCCTGTTCTGGCAGCACGCTGTCAGGCGGTTGGAAGTAGTTCCACGGTCCGCTTTGGGGACCGCGCCGCCAGAGTGACCAGCCCACCGACTTTGCAGGCTTAAAGTGCTGGTCAGTCAGTGTGTCAGGTCGAGTGACCGTTCTGATTCGGTCGTAGAAATGCGAGTCGGCACGTGTGAATGCAACGTATCGCAGGTCCACGCTCTACCTCCGGGTCAGTCCCCCTGCGGTTTGTCATCGATTGGTGCCACGCCCCGAATCCCCTGTGGCTTGGATTGCTTGTGGCGGAAGGTTATCCGATTCCGGACATTTCGGGCGAAGATTGAAAACCTATCATTCGAAAGTACTAATGAAGGGCGTGGGTCAGGGGTTCCTGATCGCCCAACTTTTCATCTGCCCACATCGGCTTCGAGTTCGGTAGCCCTCTCTTGACGGACGGTCCGACTCGGTGGTAATTGTTTAGCGAGCGCTAAGTCAGGGTGCTCTCACGATCTCGGTTCGGCATCCGGTGCCACGAACTCGGGTGCCGGACCGCCCCAGCAATGCACGTCCTCGAAGGGAACGAAGATGACCAAGGCAGTGATCGTCGATGTAGTCCGGATCGCGTCTGGCAAGGGAAAGCCGGGCGGAGCACTGTCCGGGACGCACCCTGTCGAACTGATGGCGCACGTTCTACGTTCCATCGTCGATCGAAACGGCCTCGACCCCGCCTTGGTGGACGACGTGATCGGCGGTTGCGTCGGCCAGGCCGGTGAGCAGGCGCTCAACATCACCCGCAGCGCGGTCCTGTCGGCAGGGTTCCCCGAGTCGGTACCCGCCACCACGATCGATCGCCAGTGCGGATCAAGTCAGCAAGCTGCGCACTTTGCGGCTCAAGGCGTGATCGCCGGGGCCTACGACATCGTTATCGCGGCAGGCGTCGAATCCATGAGTCGTGTCCCGATGGGTACCGCGACGATGGGGAAGGATGCTTCCGGTCCGGGCATCGCGGCTCGCTACCCCGAAGGCCTGGTCAATCAGGGCATCTCCGCGGAGTTGATCACCGCGAAGTGGAAGCTTGACCGCGAGGCTCTCGACGCATTCGCTGCGCAGTCCCACCAGCGGGCAGCAGAGGCAGCGGCGCAGGGGCTCTTCGACAAGGAGATTCTGCCGATCTCGGTGACCAACGCCGCCGGTGAGATCGTCTCGCATACCGTCGACGAGACGGTTCGCGCGTCTACTACCGCCGAGGGACTCGCCGGCTTGAAGCCGTCGTTCTACTCGGAGAAGTACGCGCAGCGCTTCCCCGAAGCGCAGTGGTCGATCACTCCCGGTAACTCGTCGCCGCTCACCGATGGCGCGTCCGCAGCACTGATCATGAGCGAAGAAATGGCGTCGAAGCTGGGGCTGACCCCGCGAGCTCGTTTCCATTCCTTCTCCGTTGCGGGCGACGACCCGATCTTCATGCTCACCGCACCCATCCCAGCCACCCACAAGGTGCTCGCTCGCGCGGGTTTGAGCATCGACGACATCGACACCTACGAGGTCAACGAAGCCTTCGCTCCCGTTCCACTCGCCTGGGCTCATGAGTTCGGCGCCGATCCGGCAAAGCTCAACCCGTGGGGCGGCGCGATTGCACTCGGCCATGCCCTGGGGTCCTCGGGTACTCGACTGTTGACCACGATGGTCAACCACCTCGAGGCCACCGGCGGACGCTACGGATTGCAGACCATGTGCGAGGGCGCCGGCATGGCCAACGCCACCATCATCGAACGCATCTGAAACACATAACCTTTCGAAAGGAACTCTCATGATCGTCAACGACAGCGTCGCCGTCGTCACCGGTGGAGCATCCGGCCTCGGCCTGGCTACGACCAAAGCCCTTCTTGCCGACGGTGCCAGCGTCGTCATCATCGACCTTCCGTCGTCCAACGGTGAAGCCATCGCCAAGGAACTTGGCGACCGGGTCCGCTTCGCGGCTGCAGACGTCACCGACGAGGCTGCGGTCACCGCTGCACTCGACGTGGCCGAGTCCCTCGGACCCCTGCGCGTGGCAGTCAACTGCGCCGGAATCGGCAACGCAGTCAAGACGGTCAGCAAGAAGGGTGCTTTCCCGCTCGACGCATTCAAGAAGGTCATCGACGTCAACCTGATCGGCACCTTCAACGTTCTTCGTCTTGCTGCGGAACGTATTTCGAAGACCGAACCCATCGACGGTGAACGCGGCGTCATCATCAACACCGCCTCCGTCGCAGCCTATGACGGTCAGATCGGGCAGGCTGCGTACTCCGCGTCGAAGGGTGGCGTCGTCGGTATGACGCTCCCCATCGCCCGTGACCTCGCGTCGCTGCTGATCCGCGTCAACACCATCGCTCCCGGCCTGTTCAAGACCCCGTTGCTGGCCGGACTGCCTGAAGCAGCTCAGGCGTCGCTGGGTCAGCAGGTGCCTCACCCCTCTCGCCTGGGCGATCCCAGCGAGTACGGCGCGCTTGCTGCGCATATCGTCTCCAACCCTATGCTCAACGGTGAGACGATCCGCCTCGACGGTGCAATCCGTATGGCACCGCGGTAATTTCGGCTATTCATGACTGGCGAGGTGGAGCCCGTGAATTCGGTGGCAGTGGACTGGAGGACTTTCCCGCCGCTGGTGATGACCGACATCCTGATGGCTTCGCTCGAGCTGTTCGATGAGAACGGTTACCACGGCACGACGGTGCGGCAGATTGCCAACCGTGTCGGGGTAACCGTTCCCGCGCTCTACTATCACCACGCGAACAAAGAGGCAGTCCTCGTCGCTCTGTTCGAGATCTCGATGAGTGAGCTGAATACCAGAACCGAAGCGGCAGAGGTGGAAGCCGGCGAAGATCCGGTACGACGCTTCGCCTTGGTGGTGGAGGCGATTGTTCTCTACATGACCCACCGGTCGCGGCATGCTGCGTTGGACACCGAGATTCGGCATGTCTCACCGGAAAGCCGAAGTCGATACGCCGCGAGTCGTAAGCGGCTCGAGTTGCTCATGCGCAGGATCGTCGACGACGGTGTGGCATCGGGAGATTTCGCGGTCACCGACACCGAAGAGACCGTCCGGGCCATACTCGGTATGGCGCAGTCACTGCCGCGTTGGTTCCAGACCGGCGGGCCGATGTCGCCGACGCAATTGGCGCAGAAGTACGTCGACATCGCTTTTCACACGGTCGGTTATCGTCCGTAAAGTGCATTGCTCGTTAAACGAAGGTGGGCAACGGAGTGAAAACCTGTTGCCCACCTTCAGTATTCATACTTCAGCATTCACTCCGTGTCAGAGGCGAGTGACTTCGAGTCCGCCTTCGTGGTAGTCGGCCCTCAGGCGCTTCTTGTCGAACTTGCCGACGCTCGTCTTCGGAACTTCCTGAACCACAGCCCAGTTCTCGGGGAGCTGCCACTTGGCGACCTTGTCCGAAAGATATTGCTGGAGTTCGGACATCGTGGTCTCGGATCCGGCGCGCAGAACAACCGCGACCAACGGGCGCTCGTCCCACTTCTCGTCCGGCACGCCGATGACGGCAGCTTCGGTGACGTCAGGGTGACCCATGACGGCGTTCTCGAGGTCGACCGATGAGATCCATTCGCCGCCGGACTTGATGATGTCCTTGGAGCGGTCTGACAGGCTCAGGAAGCCGTCGGCCGTGATGGATCCGACGTCACCGGTCTTGAGCCAGCCGTCGTTGAACTTGTCTTCCGCATCGACGCCGTAATACGACCCGGTGATCCAGGGGCCGCGCACTTCGAGCTCGCCGACGGAAACGCCGTCGTGTGCAACAACTTTGCCGTCGTCGTCGATGAGACGTGCCTCGACGGATGCCGGGAAGCGGCCCTGAGAGTAGCGGTACTTCCACATCGCGTCGCCGGTGACACCGGCCGGCGGGCGGGCAACGGATCCGAGTGGGGAGGTTTCGGTCATGCCCCAGGCGTGCAGGACGGAGACGTTGTGGTCGGCTTCGAATGCGTGCATGAGGGCAGGCGGTACCGCGGAGCCGCCGATCAGAACCTCACGCATCGAGGAGATGTCCTGTGGGTTCTGCTCGAGGTAGAGGTGCAGGCCCTGCCAGATGGTGGGTACGGCCGCGGCGAACGTCGGCTTCTCGCTGGCGATGATCGCAGCCAACGGAGCAGGCTGGAGGAAGCGATCGGGCATGATCAGCGAGGCACCGATCATGAACGCGGCGTAGGGAAGTCCCCACGACATGGCGTGGAACTGAGGCACTACGGCGAGTGCACGATCGCCCTGCGCGAGGTTGGGGCCGTCGCTCATGCAGACCTGCATGGAGTGCAGGTAGATCGAACGGTGGGAGTAGACGACACCCTTGGGGTCGCCCGTGGTGCCGGACGTGTAACACATTGCGGCAGCACTGAGTTCGTCGACCTCGGGCCAGTCGAACTCGGTTGGCTGATCGGCGATCAAGCCCTCGTATGTGTGAACCTGCACGCCCTCGGGAGCTTCGAGTCCCGCAGTGGAGGAACCGGTGACGATGATGTGCTTGACGGTTGTCAGCGACGGAAGCTGCGGAGAGAGAAGCGGAATCAGGGACGGATCGACGATGATCACGCGGTCCTCGGCGTGATTGGCGACGTGGATCAACTGCTCGGGGAACAGGCGAATGTTCAGCGTGTGGAGCACAGCACCCATCGAGGGGATCGTCAGGTACGCCTCGAGGTGCTCGGAGTTGTTCCACATGAACGTGGCGACTCGCTCGTCACCCTCGACACCGAGTCCGCGCAGGGCGTGCGCAAGCTGTGCGCAGCGCTTGCCGACGTCTGCGTATGACACACGGCGCGGGCCGGACTCGGTCCACGTGACAACCTCGGAAGCGCCGTGAACGGAGGCACCGTGGCGGAGAAGTTGAGCAATGGAGAGGGGGGCGTCTTGCATGGTGCTCAGCATGGGCTGCTCCTGTGTGGTGTGTGAGACCGGTGCTTTTGCCCACGGGCCCTCACAAACGATGTGCTGTGGCTGCCAGATTAGTCACAGCTCCGAAGTGCTCGCTAGTGACCCACTGCACTAGCGAAGAACCACGCTATGAGTAGCGCTCCCGGATCGACCACTCCGCGAGCGGCTTCGCCCACATAACTTGCACGTCCGCGGTTCGCGAGCATGGTTTCGGTCGACTCCGCGCCGGCCGCCGCCGCTGCCGCTGCGCTGGCCAGAGCAGCGTCCCGATCGGCTCCCGAGTTCACGGATTGCTCCAACGACTCGACCGCCGGAACTATCGCGTCGACCATCGTCTTGTCGCCGACGCGTGCGCCGCCGAGCGAGGTGATGTTGTCGAGCCCCGCCCGTGCTGCAGTCGCGATCGCACCGAGGTCGAGTTCGGAGTCCGCTGATTCTGCGGCGACGCGGAAGAAATGCCGGAACCAGATGCCGAACAACGCGCCGGACGTACCGCCGGCGTGACCGAGGTACGCCTGGGAGACTGCATCGAATATCGTTGCAGTGGAATAGGTGTCACGGATCGCCGAGATGTCGAGCTGATCCAGTGCGGCCACCATGTTGGTCCCGAAGTCGCCGTCTCCTGCTCGTCGGTCGAGATCGGTCAGGGCAGGTTCCTGCTCCAGTACCTTCGCGGCCCAGTCCGCAATCCAGCCGCCGACGAAGCTGCTTTCGGCAGTGCGTGAGGTGTCGGGTGTGAATGTGGGACCGAATGATTCACGCTTGCCCATGCCGCTGTACTCACGTGCCATAGCATTCGGCCAGGCGGGCGCTTTTGTTGGCGCGTCCCATAATTCGAGGATTTCTTTGTTTGTGCGAACAAGGGTGATGGATGCTCCGGCCATGTTCAATGCAGTGACGAACGTTCCGATCAGCGTCCGCTCGATGTGAATTCCCTGGTCGGCCAGATAGTCTCCGAGTTCGGCGAACAGCAGTTGCAGCTCCATTGGGTGGGTGGCTCCCAGCCCGTTGACGACCGCAATGACGTGATCACCTTCGGCGAGACTCAGGGACTCGATGATCGGATCCGTCAGCCGTCGCACCAATTCCGGTGCGGGCAGGGCGTCCACGCGTTCTGTGCCGCGTTCGCCGTGGATTCCGATACCGAGTTCCATCTGCCCCTCCGGCAGGTCGAACGACGGCTCGTCAGACCCCGGCAAGGTGCATGGGCGAAGAGCGACGGCCATGCTGCGAGCCGAGTGTGCGACGTGTTGTCCGATCCGGGTCACCTCGGCCAGGTCGTCACCGCGGGCGGCGGACGCGCCGCAGACCTTCTCCACCACGATCGTTGCCGCAGTGCCGCGTCGCCCTGGGCCGCTACCGTCTGCGCGTTCGGTCGCGACGTCGTCGTCGACCAAGACGACGTCCGTGTCGATCTTGTCCTCGCGGAGTAGTTCCCGTGCGATACCGAAATTCATCACGTCGCCGGTGTAGTTCTTCACGATGTGCAGGACGCCGCCACCGGCGTCGGCAGCTTTGGATCCTTCATGGATCTGCAGTGCGTTGGGTGAGCTGAAGATCAACCCGGGACAGACGGCCGTGAGCATTCCTTCGCCGATGAATCCGGCGTGCATGGGTTCGTGACCCGAGCCGCCGCCGGAGACGAGCGCGACTCGCCCGCGTGGAAGGGGCTGTGCACGAGTGAGGTATCCGGGATCGGGGTTCCACGCGATGTCGTCGGTGGATGCGATCAACCCGCGGAGTGCGTCGGGAACAAATGTCTTTGCGCTGCGCATGAACATCACTTCAGAGTAGGTCTAACGTCGACTTCGGGCACGGATCGTGATCGACGAGAGGTGGACGGCGTGAAATTGGGGTTGGTACTTGCCGGTGGCGGCGTTGCGGGAATCGCCTGGGAAACCGGTTTTCTGTTGGGCGTTCAGGACAAATCGCCGGACGCTGCCGCAGCGCTGCTGGCAGCGGACGTATTGATCGGCACTTCTGCAGGTTCCACCGTGACTGCTCAGATTGCGGGCGGCGCGACCCTTCAGGAGCTTTTCGACGCACAAACGGCCGCTGCGACCGGTGAGATCGATCCGGAGGTAGATGTCGAGGTCCTCGGTCAGATGTTCGTCGACGCGATCGCGGGCTCCGCGGATCGGTCCGAACAACTTCGTGCGCTCGGCGAGGCAGCGATGGCCGCCGACACCGTCGAACCCGCCGTGCGTCGTGCGGTCATCGAGGCAAGGCTGCCCAATCGGTTGTGGCCCGAGCGGGTGTTGCGCATCCCGGCGATCAACGCACAGACCGGTGAGTTGAGGGTGTTCGGCAGTGCTGACGGCGTAGAACTGATCGACGCAGTCGGAGCAAGTTGCGCCGTACCAGGGGTGTGGCCGGTAGTCATGATCGAGGGCGACCGGTACATGGACGGCGGAATGGCAAGTGGCTCGAATGTTCATTTGGCTGCCGACTGCGATGTGGTCGTGGTTCTTTCACCTGCTGCCGATCCCGCCCCGAATCTGCTGGGCGGCAGTCTACGAGAGGAAATCGACGCGATGACGCAGTCACGGGTACTGGCGATCTTCGCCGACGACGCCGTCGTGGAAGCGATCGGAACCAACTCCCTCTCGCCGGCGACAAGGCGCCCGGCAGCTGAACTCGGACGCGAACAGGGTCGCCGAACAGCTGACGAGATCGCTGCGTTTCTGGTGACGGCATGAGCGCCGCACGGATTGCCGTGGTCCTGCGTCCGGAGCAATGCCCGGAAGATCTGGTTCGGCATGCGGGGTATGCCGACGAAGTCGGTATCGATGAGGTCTGGCTGTGGGAGGACTGCTTCTTCGGTGGAGGAATAGCCACTGCTGCAACTGTATTGGCCGAAACCACGCGCCTGGGAGTGGCGATCGGTGTGCTGCCGACGCCGATGCGCAACACCGCGATCACGGCGATGGAGATTTCGGCGCTGGCCAGAGTTCATCCGGATCGACTGCGGGTTGGCTTCGGCCACGGTGTTCAGAGTTGGATGCGGCAGATCGGCGCCAAGGTCGAATCGCCGTTGACCCTCCTCCGGGAGCAGTTCGGAGCACTCGAGCGATTACTGCGCGGTGAGTCGGTGACGGTATCCGGTCGATACGTGAATCTCACGGACGTCAAGCTGGCGTGGCCGCCCGAGAAGGTGCCGCAGTTGCTCGTCGGTGCCACGGGGCCAAAGACTTTGGCGCTCAGTGGTGAGTTGGCGCAGGGCACCGTGCTCTCGGGTGGGACGACCCCGGAAGGTGTTCGCCGGGCGATCGCTCATATCGGAGCGCAGGATCTCGAGGTGGTCGTTTACGTCATCTGTGCATTTGGTTCCAGCGGTCGTGAGCGCGCCCTTGCCGAGGCCGCAGCGTCAGGGTGCGAGTCGCCGGAGGAAGCGATTGCCGTGGGGACCGTGGCCGACGTTGCGGCCGCAGCAGTGCGATGGGTGGACGCGGGTGCAACCACCGTGGTACTCCAACCGACCGTTGACGAGCCGGACGTCCGCGAGTTCATTCGCCTTGTCGCGCAGGAGGTTCAACCGCTGATGGTGTAGCTCAGGCGGCTAGTCGGGACAGAACTTCGTCGATGTCGGCAGTGCTCACGTCTCGATGTGTCACGAACCGAACCTTCCCGGCGACGGTGACCGCACCGACGTCGACGGCGGCGAGCTGAGCAACGGTGGCCGACGGATCGGCTGTGGCGGCGAGAACGATGTTGGTTGCGGGTTCGTCGACAGCCCAACCGCGTTCACGAAGGCCCGACGCCAGGCGTTGCGCATTGTCGTGATCGTCGGACAGGCGAGCTTGTGAGCGAAGCGCGACGATGCCGGCTGCGGCAAGCACCCCGCCCTGACGAACGCCGCCGCCGAGCATCTTGCGGATCCTTCGGGCTTCGGTGATCAATTCAGGTGATGCGGCCAGAATCGAGCCGACCGGCGCACCGAGTCCCTTGCTCAGGCACACCTGGACGGTATCGGCGCCGGAAGTAAGTTCGGTGGGCGAAACATCGAGTGCAGCAGCGGCATTCCAGAGGCGGGCGCCGTCGAGATGAATCTTCAAGCCGCGTGATCTCGCCGCGTCGACCAGTTTCGTCCACTCCGCCGGATTCATGACGGCGCCGCCGGCGAAATTGTGGGTGTTCTCGAGACAGAGCAGCGTGGTGTTCAACGTGAAGTACGGGCCGGGGGAACCCGCCGCCTTCACGACGGTCTCGGGACTGGGACGTCCGGGTCCGCCGTCGTGCGGCAGCGCCATCGGCATTCCCTGTGCGAGCCAAGCAGCGGTGCCCAACTCTGACCCCAAGACGTGAGAGTGTTCCGGTGCGAGGAACTGATCGCCGCGGCGAAGGTGCAGCATCAGCGCAATCAGGTTGCCCATCGATCCGCTCGGTACCCACAAGGCCGCCGGAAAGCCCAGAGTATGTGCGACCTCTTCCTCGAGCGCCGCCATGGTCGGGTCGTGATCGAGGACGTCGTCACCGACCTCGGCGTCAGCCATCGCCTTCCGCATCTCCGCATCAGGCTTGGTGACGGTGTCCGAGCGTAGGTCGATGTACGACGAAGTCATGGCTCATTCGATCAAGCCGCGTGTTCCGGCGTCAAACCGCGGCCTTTGCTGGACGGCTATTCCGGCCTGATAAATCAATATCGCTGAGGATGCCTTCCGTGTGATGATGGGCGCCGGCAATCGTCGGTGAAGAGAACACGAAGTGGAAGGGGACAGGCATGCGCGACTCGAAGCAAGCGTTGCACCTGAGCGGGCACTCACCCCGCGGCATTTCCCTTCCTGCATTCGGGGAACAGAGTGGCGCTGGATATATGCCGTTCCCTGTTTCTTGCATTTGCTCCTGACCCGTCTTCACGTCCAGGAGTTCCACTCCTCGACATGAACTGAGACGTCTCATGCGGAACCCGAACCGCGCATCTACCGCCGCTTCTCACAGTTGGATGAACCGGTCCGTCCGGGTACTCAACGCAACGTACGAGTACCTCGGTGAAGTGAGCGCCGATCGTGCGGTCGTCCTGATCGCCACCGGTTCCGCGCAGTCCACCGAAGACGTGATCCCGATATTTCCGGTGCGCTCCAAGCACGTCGAGATCCCACTGCCTCGGACGATCCTGCTTGCCGAGTACGTGTATGTCGCCCACCGGGTTACGGTCACCGATTCCAGCCGAGCGACCTTCGCCGGCATCTTCGACCGGGACGGTCGTCAATGTGCGTACTGCGCCGCCAGAGCAACGACCATCGACCACGTCCAGCCGCGAAGCCGCAACGGGCCCAATACGTGGGGGAATCTGGTGGCGTGCTGCAGTTCCTGCAATCAGCGCAAAGCGGATCGCACGCCGGCTGAGGCCGGCATGCGGCTGCTGTGGGAACCGAAGGCGCCTCGACGCATCGAGAAGGTGCAGCAGAAGATCTGGCGTGAATTGAGTCGGACGTGACGGTCGGAAGGAGTAAGTGATGTGCGCTGACGAAATCTCGAATCTGGCTGAGCTTCTGCCGATCTCGGACGACCGAACCTGGTGGCAGGCGGAATGTCGAGGAGACCCCGAGCCGGACCGCTGGTTTCCCTTTCCGTCCGAGGGATACGACTACGCGACCGACGTGTGCAACAGGTGCCCGATTGCGGAATCGTGTCGCGAATTCGCCTCTGCCACTGGCCAGACCGGAATCTGGGGAGGAGTGAAGTTCGAGCAGGGCAGGATCGTCGCGGCGTGAGGGATCAGATTCCCGGCTCCGCGGCGATCGTACCGGCCGATACCGCCCGGCACAGAGCGTCGTGGTCACGTTCGGTTTGATCGGCGTAGAGCCGAGCAAACCGGGTGAGGGCGGTGTCGACCGTGTCCGAGGTTCCCAGGTAACCGGAAATCAGTGACGCGCCACTGGTTCGTGCATGTCCCTTGGCCAGTAGGCGACCGCAGATCGCGACATAGTCGGTCAAGGCTGCTGCATCGATATTGTTCAGGTCCACAGAACCTTTCATGTTCCGGAACTGACGGACGTAGTACTGGCGGTCGTCCACGGTGCACCACCCGAGCAGTGGATCGCTGACTGTCTGGAGAGCCTGCTGGTATTCCGCGACGCGTCGTCCTTGATGGTCGTGCCAGGCCGAGTCGCCGTGCACGAAGGGTGCAACGACGGATCGGCGAGCCTGCTTGAGCTGCAAGAAGATGACGTCGTCCGGGATGCTCCCTTCGCACAGGGCGACATACGCACGCAGAGCGACGCTTCCGACTCCGACAACCCGGTGCGCAACGTCGATGACGTTGTATCCCGAGACGACTCGGCGCCAGTGTGGTGCAAGGGTTTCGAGATACTCGTCCAGACCCTCCAGGAGGAAGTCGGTGTCCTTCGGCGTGAGTCGTGTTGTGAGCGGCGGGTTCTCGAGCAACTGGCGCCGTCCGTGATCCTCGACAGTGAACCGAGGAACCGCGTGATCGCTCGTACGCCGTCGTGCCCGCTCCGCGGCGCGGCGGATCTCGGCCAGCAACCCGGGATCAGTGACGTGGTCGGTCAGTCCGTCGAGATCGACCCGGTCGAAGGAGCGATCGAACAGTGGACGCTCGGAAAGCTTTGCCAAGTGGAGGCGATATGCGGACACACACGAGGTTGTCGCTGTTTCGCATTGAGCTTCGGTGAGACCGTTCTGCCGCCCGGCCACCCAGATGCTCGCAGCCAACCTTCTCAGGTCCCATTCCCAGGGGCCCGGATGTGCTTCGTCGAAATCGTTGAGGTCTATGACAAGTTCGCGTTCCGGGGACCCGTAGAACCCGAAGTTTCCGACGTGCGCATCCCCGCAGATGACGGGAGTGATGCCGGTGGACGGGAGCTGCGCCATGTCCTCTGCCATCAAGCCGGCGGTACCGCGCAGGAAACCGTACGGTGAAGCGACCATGCGTCCCACACGAATCGGAACCAACCAGTCGAGTCTTCCCTCGTGTGCCGTGTTGACCTGATCGACCGGATCGCGTCGGTTGGGCGGGGGCGTCCAATCACCGAGCGACGATCGTGCCACTCGCTTGCGCAGGCCCTTCCCGATTTTGCGACGCTCACTGCGGGGCGTCTGACGCGCCCGCAAAGTCGCCCTGCCGTCCGGTTCGTTCTCGAGAGCCAGCTGACCGGCAGGCCTGTTCACCGGGTCCATGTCGGGCTCTCTTTCGTCGGGCGTGCGAAACTCGCGCTCGATCCTATGCCCGCTGGATTGCGCGCCGCGCGACGAGTTCCTTAACTACCCGCCTGGGCAATCAACTCGACAGCGCGGTCGGCGCACAGTTCCGGGTCCGGCATTCTCCCGATACCGAGGCATTCGACAACGGCGAACGACGTATCCGGTGTCGTTTCCACGCCGAGCGCCCACCCGAAGTAGTGATTCCAGGCGAGTACGGCTCGGTGGCCACTGTGCTGCGGAATCTCGCTGCCCAGAACGAGTACTGCGTCGAACGCGGGGCCGTCGCACCAGATGACCGATTCGGCGAAGGTGGAGCTGGCGACGGCGACTACGTACCTGTGACAAGTCGATTCACTCGGAATGGCGATGTGTGCACGCATGGTCGCTCCTCCGGCTCGGTTGCGATCGGAGGGTTCCCCGTTGCCGGCGCCGAAAAAACGCTTGGCAGATTACGTCCCGGCCACAGATCTACGACGCAGACGGTGTCTGAGATGTTTTTGTGCTGCCCGCGCGACCGAGCGAGTCGAGAGATACTGCTCGGCGGGTATCAACCGGGAACCGAACAAGTAGAACCTTTGGGCTTCGTCGTGGTCATGTGTGGCCGCGGAGATGAGCAGACGTTCGATCGCGGTGAATTTTCGCCCACCGGCGTAACCGCTCATGTAATCGATGTGTTTCGTCATACTCGCTCTGGCACTGCGGTATTCGGCCAAGGCAGCGTTCACGTTCCGATGCGAGTCGAGTGTGTGTGACGTCGTCTCCGTCAGCATTTGGGCGGTCGCGTCGACCAGCATCTGAGCGGTCTCCAGTGCCCACGAGCATCCGATGCCCCATAACGGGTCGTTGGTTGCCGCGGCATCGCCGATGAGTGCGAACCCGTTACCTACCGGGTCGGTGAGGATTGTGGAGAAGTGTTTGGTACCAACGATCTTCCCGACGATGTGCTCTCGGCGAACTGGCGGAGCGCCGGGTAATGCGTTGGCGTACGCGAGGAAAGCAGTAGACAGGTCGTCAGTGAACGGGCCGAGCTTGTCGAGGGCAGGGAAGACGACCAGCACGCTGATTCCGCCGTCGTTGGGGAGCAGATAGGCGACGTCGGGATCCATGAACCACGACAATGAAGATTCTCCGTCGGGTCGTTCGAGTCCGGAGAGTTGAGCGAAGTAGCTGAAGCGCCCGTTGGACGCACTCACCGAGTCGCAACGCGCGGATCGTGCGACGGTCGAATCCTTGCCGTCCGCTCCGACGGTCAATCGTGCTTCGACAGTGAAGGCCGAACCCTGTTCGGTGCCGTAGACGCCTGCAGTAGTGCCGTTCTTGGTCAGTAGTCCGGAAACACGATGTCCGAGAAGAAGGTCGACGTTCTGGTAGTCGTTCGCGAGTTGGCGCAGGAGGGGGTCGAGAGTTTCCCTTCGGACGTTGAATCCAGGCGGCGGTGAGTTCTCTGCAGCATCAGGGGTGATCATTCCCCACGGGGTCCAGAATTTCGGAACGGTTTCCACCATTCCCAGGGCGAGCAGTTTTTCCGTGGCGCCGAGTCGTTGCAAGATCGGGGCACCGCAGGGTTGTAGGTGGTGAGTGCACAGGACTTTGTGCGCCCGGATGTCGGAGCGAGCGTCGAGAAGCGCTATCCGCAGACCTTGCTGGGCGTACATGATTGCGGCCGCGCATCCTGCGATGCTCGCGCCGACAATTACAACGTCATAGTTTTCCCGTGCCTTCGAAGTCACTCGATAAGTTTAATGCATAAGGTTATAACTTAAATTTGACTGGATTTAGTCATCGTGTTCGGGCGTTAAGTCCCGAACTGCAGCCCGGATGGACTGTTCACGAAGCTCGTTCTCTCTGCGCAGTTCACGACGCCGACGACCGGCCTCGAATCGCTGCCTCGCGATTGTTCCGGTCGGCCGCAGTTGGGGTACCTCGGCCGGTTTTCCGTCGCTGCCCATTGCGACCATCGTGAAGTAGCAACTATTGGTGTGTCGAGATTTTCCGAGAAGAATGTCTTCGGTTTCGACGCGTATTCCGATTTCCATCGAGGTGCGCCCGGTGTAATTGACGGAAGCGCTGAACGTGACGAGTTCTCCGACATGCACCGGTTCGCGGAACACCACACGATCCACCGACAGGGTCACGACGTACGTCTGGGCGTATCGACTCGCGCACGCATAGGCGACCTGGTCGAGAAACTTCAGAATCGTTCCGCCGTGAACGTTGCCCGAAAAATTGGACATGTCCGGCGTCATGAGGACGGTCATGGACAACGTTTGTTTCGATGCTTGCTGCGATGCTTGCTTCAATTCGGGCAGGGAGTTCGATTCGGACATCGAGCGGGCCTCTTCGGGTCGGTGGACGGTGAAGAGACCGTATCCGGCAAAGAGGGTTACCCGCGCGTTCGGAAGAACGCGGTGTCAGAGTTCGGGACAGTGCCAACGTGGAGGATGTATTCGCTGGTGGCGACGGGGCCTGGCGCACTCGACCTGAGATAGGGCTCGAGCGTCGAGCGGAGGTGCGCTGACATCGAAGCCCAATTCCCTGTGCTTCGAACGGCCTCGCGAAAGTTCTTCAACGCCGGTGCCTGGTCGCACAGTTCCTCGACGGGATCCGATCCGGCTGGTAGTTGCCACTCGAGCAGGTGGGAGGCCGAGCTCACCGACTCCAATCCGGCTGCTGCCTTCTCGAATTCGCTCGAGCTCGACCATGTCGTCGGTAGTGGTGTGATGCCATTCCACGCCGAGGCGGCCTCCCGGCGGAGTGCTGCTGCCCACCCGTTCTCCGACCACGTCGCGACGCAGATCTTTCCGCCTGGCCGGGTCACCCGCATCATCTCTGCGAGGGCAATCGAGGGGTCGGGGCAGAAGATGATCCCGAAGATGCTGACGCAGGCGTCGGCACTCGAATTCGGCCAGGGTAAAGACTGCGCATCGCCGATCGTGAAGGTGGGTTGGGTAGTGCCGGGGTAGGGAATCCAGCGTTTGCGTGCGACCTCGAGCTGGCTGGCGGAGAGGTCGAGTGCGTGGACCGTCATGCCTGACTGAGCCGCCGGGAGCGCAAAGTTCCCGGTTCCGGCGCAGACGTCGTACACCGTGCTCACATGCCCGATCGAGCGCAGTGCCTCCGTCGATGCCGGTGAGAGTTGCTCGGCAAGAGGCGAATACGTCGTACCGTTCCAGTTTCCCTGATTCACGCCAAGCTCCTTTCGACTGCGTCGATGACCGTATCGAGCGCTGCGCCCGCCGCGCGCGCTGATTCGTCGGGGTTGCGTTCCTCGATGGCAGCGATCAAGGGTCGGTGCTCGTCGACGTGGAAACCTGGACCGACACTGACGGCGGACAGTGAATCCGTCACGGCGGCAAGGACTCCCCGGTAGACGTCGATCAGTGCGGAATTGTGGGACGCCTCGACGATCGAAAGGTGCAGGGCCATGCCGGCTTCGACAGTGAAGCCGCCGACGTGACCGGGGTGGGCATTCCAGGCTGCATGTATCCGCGCGAGATCTTCGGGGGTGTGGCGCTGCGCTGCAAGTCGCGCGGCTTCGACCTCGAGTCCGCGTCGCAAGCTCAGTACGTCGAGAATGTCACCTCTGGCGAGCCTGCGCCCGAGTAGTCCTTCGACCGGCGACGCCGCCATGACGTACACGCCGCCACCGTGACGAACGGACAGAACTCCGGCGTGTGCAAGCGCCCGTACCGCTTCGCGCATGGTGTTTCGGGCGACTCCCAATTCCTCGACCAGTGCGGTCTCCGGCGGGAGTTTTGATCCGACGGGCCATCGGCCGGTCGATATCGCGTCCTCGATTGCCGCAGCGACGATGTCTACCTTGCGTCCGGAGTCGGACATGTGTGCCACCTCGGGTAAGTGAGTCAATGACTTTGTCCGAGGTTAGCGTGCTCTCACGAGTGGGTCAATGACTTGGGAATTATCCGCGTACGTCCAGGCTGCGGGCGTAGTGCTCCTTGAAAACCTCGAGATGCGCCCACGATTCCAAGCCGCTGACACCGTCGATGCCCCGGATTCGCTCGGACAGGGCATGGAGGTCGTTGGACGAGTTGGCGGCGACCGTCGCGATCACGTCGTACCGTCCCAGGGTCCGCGCGAGGAATTCGATTCCGGGCAGGGACTCGATCTCCGATACCGCGTTGTCGTCCCGTGAGCCCAGATTGACGCCGATGCCCATCGCCAGCGTCCGGCCACCACCTCGCCGCTTGACGACAGCGCCGACGCGCAGTGCCGTGCTCGCGATCAGGTGATTGACGCGATTGCGCACAGCGCTCGGCGACAGGCCGGTGTGTTCGGCCAGCTCGAGAAATGGCATGCGCCCGTTGCGTTCGAGCAGTTCGATCAAGGTGACGTCCGTCGAATCGAGTCGGATGTCGGCTTGTAAAGCGGTCTCGGGCATGAAGATTCCCTTGATGACGTCGACGTAGACCAGCGTGCTCACGGATCTGACGCCACGCTGTGAGCGGAGTTCGGCGATAGCGCGGTACAGATCGTCGTGGCTGGACACCCGAAGTTCCGCGATCACGTTGTACTGCCCGCTGACTGCCGAGATGTAGACGGCAGCCTCGGATTCGATCAACGCGTCCAGTACCGGGGTCATCGGTCCGGACACGGCGATCGACACGTGTGCGAGTGCCTTCAGGCCGAGAAGTTCGGGGTGTGCGACGGCAACCACGGACACCGTTCCCGAGTCGAGTAGTGCCTGCACCCTGGTGGACACTGCCGCGCGTGGGGCATCGACGGCCACGGACAGTTCGCGGTACGTCGCTCGCCCATTGCGTTGAAGAGCAGCGATGAGCTTGGAATCGAGATCGACCGTCATGGATGCCCCAACTTTTCCAGAGATTTTTCTGTATGAGCTTCCTATTAGAACAGTCGCATGTGGGCATAGATTATGTGGATAAGTGCAGAAATGCTCGAATACTTGTACAAAAAAGTTGTGTACCACCTGGTCTGAAACTTTGATGCATTGCATAGCTCCAGGTCAGGGCGTAGTTTTCGCTCAACACGCAGTGACCTGCACCACCATCTCGACGAAGGACCGCCATGCGCAAGTTGCACACGCACGAAGCCTCGCCGCTCGACGCCACCGCCACGATCTTCACCGGCGCCAAGATCCACACCGTTGACGACAGCACGGCGGGAGCCGAAGCGTTCCTGGTGTTCGGGAACCGCTTTGCCGCGGTGGGGACACTCGAGGAATGCCGCACGGAGGCGCGACGCCTGAGCACTCGCACGACCGCGGTGGTCGAACTCGACGGCGCCACCGTCGTCCCCGGATTCGTCGATCCGCACGCACACCCGTTGATGTACGGACAGATGCTCAGCTGGGTGGACTGCGGGCCGGAGAAGGCGCACTCGATTCCCGGAATCATTGCTCTGCTTCAGGAAGCGGCACTCACAGCTCCTGCAGGTGTCCCGATTCGCGGATACGGCTATGAGCACCGCAACCTGATCGAAGGGCGTCATCCGCTCAAGGAAGAGCTCGATCAGGTGGCCACCGATCGCGAGGTCTACCTCATGAACGCGAGCGGTCACGGCGGCGTCGTCAACTCCTTCACTTTCGACAAGCACGGCATCGATGCGAGCACTGAGAACCCGGCCGGTGGCGAGTTCTTCCGAGACGCAGACGGCGAGTTGACGGGCGAGCTGTCCGACGCCGCGTGCAACATCCTCACCGGTGTCAACGGTGTGAAGGTCGGCCATCACGGACCCAACTTCCATCTCGAGGACGAGCCGGAAGAGCACCTTCGCCAGCTGTCGGTCGCTCAGGACAAGTTCCTGGCCGGCGGCGTCACCACCATCGGCGACTGCCAGGTGACGCGTCGTGAATTCGACATGTACCTGCGTCTGGCCGAGCAGGATCAGCTCAAGACGCGTGTCAGCATGTACATGCTCAGCCATCTCCTTGATCACGTCATCGACACGGGAATGCATGGCGCCTTCGGCAATTCGCGGCTCGCGTTCGGCGGCATCAAGTTCTACGCCGACGGCACTCTCGGCGGCTGGACCGCATACTTCCCCGACGGCTACGTGGGCGACCCGTGCCGCACCGGGCAGCTCTACCATGAGCCGGCGGACTACTCGGAGCTCATTGCCAAGGCACACTCCGTGGGTCTGCAGACCGCCACGCACGCACAGTCGCCGACCGCCATCGACATGGTGCTCGACGCCATCGAAGCAGCGCAGAAGGCTCACCCCGACGCCGACGCGCGTCACCGCATCGAGCACTGCGGACTCCCGACGGCCGAGCAGATCGCCCGGATGAACCTGGCCGGTGTCTACCCGGTGAACCAGCCGCAGCACTACTACAACTGGGGCGAGGGCGTCACCGCGGCGATCGGCACTCCGGGTGAGCGGTTCAACCCGCTCGGGGAGTTCATCGCTGCCGAGGTTCCCGTGACCATCAGCTCCGACGCCCCGGTCGCAGAGCCCAAGCCGCTCGAGGCAATTCAGGCAGCCGTCACTCGTGTGACACGTCAGGGCCATCAGCTCGGCTCCGATGCACTCCGCATCTCCGCCGACCAGGCACTGCAGGCTCACACGCTCAACGGCGCGCGTGCGCTGGGTCGTGAAGCGGAACTTGGCAGCATCTCGGTCGGCAAGCGGGCCGACTTCGTGATTCTGGGCGCGGATCTCCTCGAGGTTCCGGCCGACGCGATTGCGCAGATCGAGGTCCGGGAGACCTGGATCGACGGCGAACTCGCACATTCAGGTTATAACCACCTATTGTCGAGCACTTCGACCACCGAGGAAAAGTAATGAACCGAGAGCAACAGATCGTGAAGGCCCGCAAGGCGGGATTTGCAGCCTTCGTCGGTACAACCATCGAGTGGTACGACTTCTACGTCTATGCCACGGCAGCCGCCCTGGTGTTCGGTGACATCTTCTTCCCGCCCGGAACCGATCGCCTGACCGGCGTTGCGGCGGCGTTCGCGACGTACGCCGTCGGGTTTTTCGCCCGCCCCCTTGGTGGAATCGTGTTCGGCCATGTCGGTGACAAGATGGGCCGACGCACCGCTCTTGTTGTCACCCTGACGCTGATGGGTGCAGGAACATTCCTCATCGGCATGTTGCCCACGTACGCGTCGATCGGGTTCTGGGCGCCGCTACTGCTGGTCGTGCTCCGCTTCGTCCAGGGCTTCGCCGTTGGCGGCGAATGGGGTGGCGCAGTCCTGATGGCCGTCGAGCATGCTCCCGAGGACAAGAAGACCTTCTACGGCGGATTCGCTCAGCTGGGCAACCCGGCCGGCGCCCTTCTTGCCACCGGTTTCTTCAGCATTCTCTCCACCTTCGGCGACGACGCTCTGCGCGAGTGGGCTTGGCGTCTGCCGTTCCTCTGCTCGGCACTGCTGATTCTGGTCGGCTTGGTCGTTCGCCTGAAGGTCGAGGAGTCCCCGGTCTTCGAGTCCGAGGTGAAGTCCGCGGACGTTCCGGAGATGCTGCCGCTCAAGTACGCGCTGGTGACCAACTGGCGTCCGATCATCCTCGGTATCGGCATTCTGCCGGTCGCAGTCGGCGGCTACTACCTCGTGACGACCTTCATCACGGCATACGCAACCGACCCCGACGTCGGCTTGTCGGAGACGCTGATTCTCAACGCGCTCAGTGTCGCTGCAGTGGTCGAGTTGATCGCGACCCTGGGAGTTGCGTGGCTCGGCGACAAGGTGGGGCGCGTCCGCGTGGTCATCTGGGGTCTTGCTGCGGTCGCAATACTCGCAGCGCCGCAGTTCCTGGTGCTGAAGTCCGGATCCGTGTTCCTGATCTTCCTGACGTTTGCGGTCATGCGACTGGTGCTTGCTGCCACGTATGGTCCGATCGCCGCCGTTCTCTCACAGATGTTCAAGCCGCAGGCTCGTTACACAAGTATCTCGTTGGCGTACCAGGGTGCCGGCGCGATCTTCGGCGGATTGTCTCCGCTGGTCTCGACGCTCATGTACAAGGCAACCGGCAGCATCTGGCCGGTCATCGCACTGCTGATCGGCATGTGCATCCTGAGCATCGTCTGCCTGCTCTTCGCTCCGCAGCATGTGGACGAGGCGACCGACACCGACGGTGTGCGGCAGGACCTGAACAAGGAATCGGCCTCGGCCTGACTGCCGAGAATCGGCTTCCGCCTGACTGCCGAGAATCGGCTTCCGCCTGACAACTGAAAACACGAAGCTGGGGCAGTACACGATTTCCGTGTACTGCCCCAGCTGTCGTTTCAGGTCAGTTGTCGTTCAGCGACTGTTACGCGCCGACGAGATGGCGGTGAAAGTGATCGCTGCGTCGGTGGGCCTGGCTGAGATTCCTGATCTCGCGAAGCCAGAAGTGAGACGCCAGCGCGTTGTTGCTTCCGTAGCCGGTGCCGGAGGTGTCCTCGTCGATCAAGGCGACAAGCGCCTTGATCAGGCTGGTGACCTTGAGGTTGTTCGTCTGAGAATGTCGTACCAGCAGGTCGGCGGCTTCGTCGGTGCTGCAGCGGTAGAGCGTGCAGACAATTTCGAGAGCCCGTTCGCGGAGACGGCCCGAATTGGTCGGGATCCGTAGTCCGTTTGTCGGGACACTGTTCGTCTGGTTGTTCGTGTCGTCGGGGTGAATCATGGTGTTGTACAAGGTATTCCTTTGAACCGCAAGGGTTTTGGACCCGTGCGGTGTGTAGCGCATGTTGATACTGGTGCAGTCGGTACGCGATTGGCGGCGGACTCTGTCGGAGCCTTCGGCCTGGTCAACAATCTGCGGGACTGATGAAAGTGCGTAGTGATCAAAGGCGCGGATTTGCACCGAACTGGAAGTCTGCCCCTGGAACGAATATTGGAACTGTCGTTCCGGGCGAAGCGACCGGCTGCCTGACTGACGGCTGCCCTCTGATAACCCCACCGTACGTCATGGAGTTGGTTTCAGCTAATCCTTTTGCGGGCGATCATGCTCACAGTAGGCGGTTTCACCTGCTCAAGGAGTGTTTACGTGATCGATTATTGCTTGCTTGGTGATAGCCCAGGCGTTGGTTGTCGGGTTTCCGAAGTCGCCGTGGCCGACGCCGGGTAGTTCGATCAGATCGACCACGTCGCCTGCTGCTCGTGCGGCACGGGCATAGCGCCGGCTCTGTTCGACCGACACGACCTTGTCGCCGAGTCCGTGGATCGCCGTGACGGGGAGCCCGGTGGGGAGATGTTCGATCGGTGACGCGATGCGGTAACGGTCAGGGTGATCGACCGGCATGCCGCCCAGAAGATTTCGAACAAATCGATCTTTGCCCGCGGTTGCGGCGAGTGTCATGTCGAAGACGCCGGCCATGATCGTCGCCGAACGAATCGGCACGGTGAGGTCAGGCGCGGGAGCATCCGTGTCCTGTTGTGGTCGCGACGCGACCCACGCGGCCAGTTGTCCGCCCGCGGAGTATCCGGCGATGTGCACGCGACCCAAATCCAGTCGCCCGGAGGCCTTTTCCTGAACGATGCCGGCAAGCGCGTTGGTCGCCGCAACGGTATCGGAGAGAGTAGTCGGCCAACCGCCCTGCCCACCTATACGTCTGTATTCGATGTTCCAGACCGCAATTCCGTAGGGGGTCAGCGTTTTTGCCCACGCACCCGCGTACTCCAGATTGCTCTTCTGCGCCCAGCCGCCGCCGTGGATCAATACGACGACTGGCAGGTCGCCGTCCGATCCGGGTGGAAGATACAGATCGCCGAAAGTATCTGCGGCAGCGGCGTAAGCGATGCGTACCGCAGGGACATCGCGGTCGAGACCGGTGGCGCTGGCGACCGAGATCACGAGCGTGAAGATGCAGACGAGCGCTACGGCGAGGTACCTGGCCAAGCGGTCGCGGGAGCGGTGCGCGATGGCTTGATTCCTCTCGGTCTGCGACGGACGATTGTCAGGAAATCAGTCTATCGGTGCCGAGTGAATTCATGGGGTGAGCGAATTTGCGGTGCTTGCTCGTATTCGTAGTTCGCTACGGGTGTGGGTCGGCGCAGAGGGTTCGTCACCGTCGATCAGGGCGAGCAGTGCATCCACCGCCAAAGCTGCTTGTTCTTCGGGGAAGAAGTCGACGGCGGTGATCGGGGGATCGGAGATCAGTAGAGCGGGCTCGTCACTGTCCTGGGCGATCAAGATACTTCCGGGAATTGACAGGCCGAGATCGAGCGCCGCTCGTGCAGCGGCGGGGGCGCAACCGAGGATGACCGAGAGGATCGCGTCAGGGGGATTCTCGGATGTCAGTGCTTTGTGAGTCGCCCCGTATGCCGCGGAGACGAGTTGTTCGACGGAATTGACGCCCTCGAACGACGCCAGGTCGTCCGTGGCTCGGGGCGACACGCCGTGGATGCGGCACCATTCGAGGTAAGCGATGGTCGTTGCGCGAGTCCATGCCGAATCCATTCCGGGATTGAGGACAAGGATATCCGTTGCGCCCTGTTCGGTGAGGTGGTTCAAGAGCGTTTCGGTCGTGGCGAAGAGATCCGGCGAAATACTCCATCCGAATTGCTCAGGGTTGCCGGGACCCACTACGACAGAAGGTATTCCGAGTTTCTTCAAGATGTCGACGCGAGGGTCGTGCATCATCGGGTCGACGACGATCACACCGTCCATCTCGATGCGACGCAGTCCGTTCGGGTCCTTCATCGACGGCAACAGCAGGAGTGAGTGATCGGCGTGGAACGCTGCCTGTGTGGCGGCGGTCGCCACACGGCCGTACCAGTCGAAGTTGAGGTACTCGGCCGAGGAAGGCTCGTCCGGAGCCGGGAGCATCAACCCGAGGGTGGCGGTTCGACCCGAGCGAAGGTTTTGTGCCGACCGATTGGCTCGGTAACCCAAGCGATCCGCAACCTCTTGAACACGCGCCCGGGTGGCAGAGTCGACTCTGCCCTTGCCGTTGAGTGCGTAGGAAACTGTGGACACGGCGACGCCGGCGGCTGTCGCGACATCGCGAAGCGTCGGGACGTTCGGCGTGATCATCGGGGTCGCGTCCTCTAGTTGCTGGGCGGTTTCTACTCAAGAGTAACGCCCAATCGTTTCGGCAGGGGGAACCTGGCGGACGATTGTTCAGTCGGAGAAATTTCGCCGAATCGTTTCATCAGAGCTATTGACTATGCCGAAACGTTTCGGCACTCTCGTAGAACACCGGGACAACTTCGAGTGAAATTCGGTCGACCTCGGGCACCCTCATTCCCAGTCCATGCGCCTAAATACGACGATCCACGGAGTTACCCCATGAGAGAGAAAACCCGTCCACGTCGCGCGGGTGCTGCTGCCGCGTGGTCGGCCACTGGTGGTTTGGTCGAACGGCCGGGATTGATTCCGGGTGCACCTGAGATCTGGGTCTACGCAGACAAGTTCTCCTACTTCGCCGGCGACACCGTCTCGGTGCGGGTCCACACCACCGCTGACGAATACGACATCGAGGTGGTCCGTGACGGCGCGCGCCCACAGAGCATCGTCAAGTACATCGGGCTACCAGGAAAACAACAGTCGACGCCCGACGACGCCTATGCGACCGGGTGTGATTGGTCGGAATCCGTTGCCTTCACCGTTGCACCGAATTGGGCTTCGGGGATGTACCTGATCCTGGTTCGAATGCGCCACGAAGGTGTGGTCGTCGAACGTGAGGGCTTCTTCATTGTCAAGGCACGTGAACCCGAGCACGCTGACATGGTCCTCATCCACACCACGAGCACGATGTTGGCCTACAACGACTGGGGCGGAGCCAACAATTTCCGTGGTGCCCCGGACGGTTTCGGCGACGTGGCGACACCGATTTCGTCGACGCAGCGTCCCATCGCGCGCGGGATGTTGCGCAAACCCGAAGGTGCAGCGCGAAACATTCACACCGATATGCCGGGAATCGGATGGGTTCCGCGGCACCCGCCGTACGAATGGGCTTGGGTGAACGGATACTCGCGCCATCACGCCGACGCATTCTGGGCGACGTACGAACGCCCGTTCACGGTGTGGGCGGAGGAGCAAGCGTTTCTCGTACACCACATCACCCAGCACGACCTACATGAGGATCCTTCAGCGCTGCACGGATATTCGTGTGCAGTCGTCGTCGGTCACGACGAGTACTGGTCGTGGGAAATGCGTGATCGTCTCGACGCATTTGTCGAAGGAGGAGGCGGCCTGGCGCGATTCGGCGGGAACTTCCTGTGGCAGGTACGCATCGAAGGTGACGCGCAGATTTGTTACAAGAACCCCTTCGACGATCCCATACGAGAAGTAGACCCCACCCGCGTCACCACGGCATGGGATTCCCCCGAGATTGCTCGGCCGGGCGCGTGGACGATGGGTTTGACCGCGATGGCGGGGGTGTACAACCGTTACGGTGCAACAACTCCGAGGTCATCCGGCGGCTTTACCGTATACCGGCCCGATCATTGGGCATTGAACGGAACCGACCTGTATTACGGTGACAACTTCGGAATCGCGCCGGTCTGTATTGCCGCCTTCGCAATGGACGGTGCGGACTACACGTTCAGGAAGGGTCTGCCGTACGCCACCGGTGTCGACGGTGCACCAGAGGATCTGGAAATCATCGCAATGGCGCCGGCAGTATCGGGGTCACGGGACAACTGGAACGGCACCGCTCCGATTGGTGTGCCCTTCGCCGAGTTGTCGGGAATCTTCGAAAGTGCCTATGGGAGAGAACTCCCCGAGCATCTGCGCGAGTTCGAATACGGTTCGGGAATGGTGGCGACACATCAGCGCGGTCTCGGAACCGTTTTCAATGCCGGGACGACCGAGTGGGTCAGTGGACTGATTCACCGGGATCCTTTCACCGAACGAATAACCGCAAACGTACTGAATCTGTTTGCTGCGCAACTGTCGAGTTTCACTGAGGAGACAAACTGACGGCGACGACCAGCGGTAGAGTTTGTTGCCCCGAGGATGATGGCGAAAGAGGATCCATACGTACGTATGTATGGAGATCTGAAATCGACTTGACCAGGGTTTTTAATCCAAACTACCGTAGTCTTCGCCGTTCAGTTGGATGACGGGTGAGTGTGGGGAGCTGCCGAACTTTGGCAGTCACGTGCGGATCTCCACGATCAGATCCGCACGTGACCTGGCCGCTGCGATTACGTCGGCGTTCGGTTGATCCACCCGCCTCACCCAGTCCGCGGCCGCTTCGGAACTCCTCCCGAAGCGGCTGTGGCGTTTCACCAACCGCTGCGTGCGTGTCGCCTCCGGAACCTCGAGGTACCAGACGGTGTCGATCGCCGCTCGTACTTGTGGCCAGCTGCCGTTTGGTAGGAGGAGGTAGTTTCCCTCGGTGACGATCAACGGTGTTCGAGGCTCGACAGCGGTTGCGCTGCCGATTGATTCGTCGATCTCGCGATCGAAGACGGGCGCGTACACAATGGAGTCTGCCGATCGGAGGCGGTGTAGAAGCGCCGCGTATCCGTCGGCGTCGAAAGTTTCCGGAGCGCCTTTTTGTCCACGCCTGCCGAGTCGGTCGAGTTCCCGATTGGCAAGGTGAAAGCCGTCCATCTCGACGACGGTGCACAGTGAGTCCAGTTTCTGCGCAATTGCCTGTGAAGCCGTCGATTTCCCGGCTCCAGGGGCTCCCGTGATGCCGAGAATGTATCGGCCGTTGTCGGTGATCAGTGAAGCGGCGCGTGAGGCAAGTTGATCGAGCGTCAGCGAGACGGTCGGCGGTGAGGTCCTCACTTGTTGCTCCGATCAGTCCGAGGTCCGGTGGATCGAGGGTACGCCGGAGGTCTTCGACCGTTGACAGTCTGAATGGACTGTAAAACTGTGAGCCATGCCACTCGAGAGACTGGAGGTGTGACCGTGACCCTGCGTGACGCGCAGCGCGAAGCCACGCGCCACCGGATTCTCGATGCGGCAACGGATTTACTGATAGCGGACGGGTATTCGTCGTTGACGACGCAGTCGGTTCAAACGGCTGCCGGAGTCAGTCGGGGCGCTCTCCTGCACCACTTTCCGAATATGCAGGAGCTCACTGCGGCGTTGGTGTCGAACATCGTCGTGCGGAACGAGGCGGCGGTGAGGTCGGCGATGTCTCGACAAGACCCGTCGGTGGATACGATCGAGAACTCGATCTCCGCTCTGTATTCGGCGTTGACTCAGCCGCCGTTCCAAGCGGAACTCGAACTGTGGTCGGCGGCTCGGACGGATCCGGTGTTGGCGGAGGTTCTCCGCGAATCGGAGCGCGTCGCCGGGCGGGATTTGCAGCGAGTTGTCCATGACGCGTTCGGGCCTGAAATTGTTGCTTCCGAGAACTATTCGCAAATTGCAGATCTAACCGTGCTGATGCTCCGTGGTTTGGCGTTGTCCCGGGCGGTACACAAGAGCGATGCCTCTGCGCGTCGTTCGATCAGTCAATGGGCGGGCGTCGTTCGCCTGCTGCTCACCCAGAACTAGCGCAACTCGTTTCGTTCGAAATGCGCTCGATCGACAGGACCGATGATGACAGATTTTGCGACCCTGAAATACGAGACCTCTGGTGGTAAGGCGTACATCACCCTGAACCGCCCCGATCGGCTCAACGCAATCGACGATCGGATGCCGTCGGACATCCGAAATGCAGTTGCGGCGGCCAATGACGACGACGACGTTCGCGTGATCATCTTGCAAGGCGCAGGCAAGGCGTTTTGCGCCGGGTACGACCTCAAGAAGTTCGCCGAAGGAGATCTCGACGGAAAGTGGAATCAAGGCCCGGTGTGGGACCCCATCAAGGACTTTCGGGGCATGAAGCAGAACACCGACGACTTCTTCACCCTCTGGCGATCGCTCAAGCCGACCATCTGCAAAGTTCAGGGTCATGCAGTCGCAGGCGGAAGCGATATTGCGCTGTCCTGCGACATGCTGATCATGGCTGACGACGCCCGCATCGGATACCCGCCTGCTCGCGTCTGGGGTTGCCCGACCACAGCTATGTGGGTGTACCGCCTCGGGGCGCAACGCGCCAAGCGAATGTTGTTGACGGGAGACACCATTGACGGTGTCACCGCCGCCGATTGGGGATTGGCGCTCGAATCGGTGCCGGCCGACGAACTGGACGCTGCGGTGGAGGCGTTGGCGGATCGCATCGCCGGTGTCCCGCTCAATCAATTGGCAATGCAGAAGATGATGATCAATCAGGCGTACGACAACATGGGGTTGCAGGGCACCCAGGTACTGGCAACCCTGTTCGACGGAATTACGCGTCACTCTCCGGAAGGGCGCTGGTTCAAGGATTTTGCCGAACGCGACGGATTTCACGCCGCGGTGCAGTACCGCGATTCCGGCCGCAAGATTCCAGACGGAGGCGGGCCGCTCCCCGAATCCGACACCCCTTCCGAAAAGAAAGTGGATGTGAGATGAGCAGTGTTCTCGAAACGTCGTACTTCCCCGCGGACGTGTCGGACCCGATAGTGGAACAAACGGTCGGCGGGCTGCTCCGAGAGTGCGCCGCGGACTCGCCGAACCTGGTTGCTATCCGAGAAGTAGTTCCGGCGCAATCGCATTCGTTGTCCGGTGCCTCCGAGACGGATCGCACCTGGACCTTTGCGGAACTCCTGGGTGAAGCGGAGGGGTGCGCGCATTACCTCTTGTCGCAGTTCGACCGCGGCGACCGGATAACGGTCTGGGCTCCGAACATTCCGGAGTGGATGATTCTGCAGTACGGCGCCGCGCTTGCCGGAATGGTTCTGGTGACTGCCAATCCGGCATTGGGTGCGGAGGAATTGGCGTACGTCTTGTCGCAGTCCCAGTCCCGCGGGTTGTTCCACACCGGAAAGTTTCGCGGCGGTGACATGGCGGCGGTGGCATCCGAGGCGATTTCGATTGCGGGAGCAGAAGTTCTGGCAGTGAACTTCGAGGATTGGGATCGTCAGGTTCGAGGTTGGGCGGGCGAACGGGGCGCACTGCCGGAAGTCTCTCCTGACGACAATGCGCAGATCCAGTACACGTCGGGAACCACCGGAGTTCCCAAAGGTGCGCTGCTGCATCACCGAGGACTGGTCAACAATGCCGATTTCGTCAGTTGGAGAGGTCAATTCCCCGAACGGGGGTCGGTGGTGTCGGCGATGCCGCTGTTTCACACTGCCGGGTGCGGCATCCTGGTTCTCGGTGCCGCGCAGCGAAGAATGTCCATCGGTCTGATCCAGTATTTCGATCCGACTGCGGTTCTCGATGCGGCGGAACGCTTTCGGGCCGACGTGGTCAGTGGAGTCCCGACGATGCTGATCGCGATGATCAACGACGCCAGCTTCGCGAGCCGCGATTTCTCGGCCTGTTCGGTGGTCGTGTCGGGTGGGTCGTCGGTCCCGCCCGAACTCGTGAGCACGGTGGAATCGGCCTTCGGTGCGGGGTTCAGCATCGTCTACGGACAAACCGAGGCGAGCCCCGTGATCACGCAGACCAGCCCCGCCGACACCCCCGAAGACAAATCGGAGACGGTCGGTCTCGCGTTGCCGCAGGTCGAGGTGAAGATTTCCGACGTGGTGACCGGGGACAGCGTGCCACTCGGCGAACAAGGTGAGATCTGCGCGCGCGGGTACCTCGTCATGACCGAATACTTCCGCAACCCGGAGGCTTCGGCCGCCACCGTGGACAAGGACGGTTGGTTGCATACCGGCGACTTGGGGACGATGGATCACCGTGGATACGTCCGGGTGACTGGCCGGCTCAAGGACATGATCATCCGCGGCGGGGAGAACATCTATCCGCGAGAGGTCGAGTCCGTGATCTTCACGCATCCGAAGATCCTCGATGTGGCGGTCGTGGGTGTGCCCGACGAGGTGTGGGGCGAGCGGGTGGTTGCCGTCATCAGGTGGAAAGACGAGTCCGACCAGCCGACCGCAGCCGAACTGGTCGAGTTCTGCACCGAGCGACTGGCACGCCACAAAGCACCCAAGGAGTGGTTCAGTGCAGAAGCATTTCCTCTGACCGGCTCGGGCAAGATTCAGAAATATCGAATTGCAAGCCTGGTCGGCGAGGGCGCCTACGGCGTCGTCAGCTGACCCGAGCGCATAGCACGTCGGAGCGATTCTGTCTGGGTTATCCCCGTAAATCGCTCCGATGTGCCCTGTTTATCCTGGTGGCGTGAGTTCATCTTTCGGTGAGACCGGACACAAAGCCACCTCCAGCCGCATCCGCGCCACAGCCTTTGCGTCGAAGGTGATGGCCGCGTCCGACGCTGTGAAGTTCATTCACCCCGGCGACACGGTCGCGATCAGCGGTTTCGCAAGCGCCGGTACTCCCAAGGTGATCATTCCGGCACTGGCCGAGCGCATTCACCACACCCGCGGCAACGGATCGAACTTCACGATCAATCTCCTGACCGGTGCTTCGGTGTCCACCGAGACCGAAAGGCTGCTCGCCGAGGTCGACGGAATCGCGCTGCGTATGCCGTATCAGTCCGAGGCCACCGCGCGTCGCCGCATCAACGACGGTCGCATGGACTACGTCGACATCCATCTCTCCCACGTTGCTCAGCAGGTGTGGGAGGGCTACTACGGCAACGTCGACGTCGCGGTCGTCGAAGTCGCCGGTATCACCGAATCAGGTGAACTGATTCCCTCCGCGTCGATCGGCAACAACAAGACGTGGCTCGACGTCGCAGACAAGGTCATTCTCGAAGTCAACTCCTGGGTGCCCGAGGCGATGGAAGGCATCCACGACGTCTACTACGGCACCGCGTTGCCGCCGCATCGCAAGCCTCTCGAGATCACCCGCGTCGAAGACCGGATCGGCCAGACGACATTCCGAGTGGATCCCGCGAAGGTTGTGGCCGTTGTCGAGACCGACTGCCGAGACAGCGCGAGCCCTCTCACTGCACCCGACGCCGTCAGTGAGGCGATCGCCGGCCACGTCCTGGAATTCTTCGACTTCGAGGTGCGCGCCGGACGGATGCCGGCGGATACCTTGCTTCCGCTGCAGGCAGGCATCGGCAATGTCGCAAACGCGGTGCTCGGCGGTCTCGATCGGGGGCCGTACCGCGGCCTGACCTGCTACTCCGAGGTCATCCAGGACGGGATGCTCAAGCTGATCAAGGACGGAACCGTCGCGCATGCGTCGTCGACGGCTTTGGCGCTCACCGACGAGGGCATCGAAGAACTGACCGCGAACATCGACTTCTACCGCAACCACATCACGCTCCGTCCGCAGGAAATCAGCAACCACCCAGAGGTGGTGCGCAGACTCGGAATCATCGCCATGAACGGCATGCTGGAGGCCGACATCTACGGCAACGTGAACTCGACGCACGTCATGGGGACGAAGATCATGAACGGAATCGGCGGCTCGGGGGACTTCGCCCGCAACGGCTACGTGTCCATGTTCCTGAGCCCGTCGACGGCCCGCGGCGGTGAGATCTCGGCGATCGTTCCGATGGTTCCGCACGTCGACCACACCGAGCACGACACGCAGGTGTTGGTCACCGAGCAGGGGTTGGCCGATCTGCGCGGTCTGTCTCCGCGGCGACGCGCGCGCCTGATCGTCGACAACTGTGCTCACCCGGAGTTCCGGCCACTGCTCCGCGATTACATCGCTCGCGCCGACGCTCAGCCGGGCGCGGGGCAGACGCCGCACATCCTGGGCGAGGCATTCTCGTTCCATCAGCGGTACATCGACACGGGTTCGATGCGCTTGTCCTGACCTTCCGATCGGTGCTTGTACGATCTTCGGACGCCGAGCAAATCAGGAGTGAAGAGCGACATGGCTCGACCGTCGAAACCGTTGATCAGCCGAACCACCGCAGTTGCCGCAGCAATCTCGATTATCGATGCCGAGGGCTTGGACGCTTTCAGCCTTCCGCGTCTGGCTAAGTACCTCGACGTCAAAGCTCCGTCGTTGTATCACCATTTCTCCGACAAGAACGAGATTTTGACGGAGGTTGCGCGAGCAATCGTGTTCGAGACCAGGATTCCGCGTCAGCCCGCGTCAGGTGATTGGCAGGACTGGGTTGTCGCGTACGGCTTGAACTTTCGGGATGTGATTCTGCGTCACCGCAATGCCGCGCCGGTGATGTTGCAGTTTCTTCCGCGAGACCTCGTGACTGACATGTTCGAGGCTGCAGCAGATTACCTCGAGGGTTCGGGAGTTCCTGTGCGGCTGCATGTTCAGATCCTCGACGGCCTCGAGAAGCTGACCTTGGGTGTCACCCTCACTGAGGCGATGAGGCCCGAGGCCAAGCGTTCCGCCGTTTTTGCCAACGTAGATCGAATTGCCCACCCGGTTCTCGACGCCGCGCTGAAGTCGAATCAACGTACGCCCAGGCAGTTGTACGAACAGATGATGCGAAGTTTCCTCTACGGGGTTCTTCACGCCGACCAGGTGGATAACTCGATCTGATCAAGCGGCAGGTACAGATGCCTTTTCGCCGTCGACGGCAAGGGCGACTGATTCCTTGGTATTGCGAACCTGCGCGTATGCGATCGTTGCGGCGGCGAGCAGGGTCGGTACGACGAAGAGGAAGAAGATGGATTCCGTCGTCCAGGATCGGTCGACGAGTAGACCGATCCCCAACGGCGTCACGATACTTCCGATGCGGCCGAGTCCCGCTGCGATTCCGAGAGCGGAGACACGTGCTTCGGGGCGGAAGAGGATCGGCACCATGACATACAGGCCGGTGTAGGCCGCGGTCATACACAGCCCGAGCAGAGCTGACGCCACCAGCGCGGGGCTGAGTTGAGTCGAGACCAGAGCGAGGACGCCGAACAGTAGCGAGCCGGCGAGGATGAAGCCCATCGTGATCCACATCGAGGCGAATCGAAGGGCAAGGCCGGCGAAGACCAGCGTTCCGAGCGCGCCGCCGAGCGAGAACATCAGTCCACCACTGATTCCGGCGTTGTTGGACATGCCGGCAAGCTTGAGAAGTTTCGGTGTCCAGGTATTGCCGAAGAAGTATGCGATGTTGACCAGGCCGAAGACGATGCATGTCGTCGCCAGGGCCCAGGACTTCAGGTGAGCAGATCCGGAGACGTTCGGTGACCGGCGCACGGGTGTCGTGTGATTGCCCGTGGCCGGGACTCCGGTCAGTTTCATCTTGGAAATCAGTTCGTCCAGCTTCTTTCGCGACGACTCGGTTCCCTTGGCGGCGAGGAAGTCCGGCGATTCAGGGATTCCGAAATAGGCCACGCCCGCCATTATCGCCGTGACGACCGCGCCGAGCAGGAATGCGGAGTGCCAGCCGTACGTCGACATCAGCACCGCTGCTCCGGCGCCGCCGAGTACACCCCCGAGTGGAATGCCGATTGCGAACAGCGCGATGAGCGTCGAGCGCTTGCGTGCAGGTGCGTACTCGCCGACGATGATCGGCGAACTCGGGATGATGCCGCCCATACCGACGCCGGCCAGCAGACGCGCAAGCGCAAGTTGTGTGACGTCGCCGCTCGCTGCGGACAGTAGAAGACCGACTGTGATGACGACCAGCGAACCGATCAGCAGGGGGCGGCGCCCGTATCGGTCGCCGACCGGTCCCAAGGCGATCGAGCCGACCGCCATGCCGATGAGGCCGGCGCTGAAAAGCATGCCGGACTGGGTGCCGGATATTCCCCAGTCGTCCGTGATCGGCAGTATGGCGAGTGACATCGAAAGGATGTCGTATCCCTCGGCCATGTTGACCAGCGTGCACAGAAGGATTACCCGTATTTGGAGTCTGCTGAGTGGAGACGCATCGATCAGTTCGCGTGCTGAAGCCATCGTGTTCCTTAGGCGGAAGGGGTGGTTGCGGGTGTGACTTGGCTTGTGCGCTCGGGTGATGTTCACCAGCAGCAGTTTTCGAGTGGACACTGAATCGATGTGCCTCAAGTCACATCGGTTAATCTAACGCAGTTCGGTTAAATGGTCAATGCATGCGCCTTCGGTAAACCTAATGGCGTATGGTTTAGTGTACGAGACGGGATGATTCTGCTGAGTCTGTTCGACTGTTAGCTCTATTCTGTTGTTGTGCAACAGTTTTGCGGTTTTCGGTGGTTGACAGGTCGGCCGGGGGAGCTTACGTTTCGCCGAGATGTAAACAGTTACTGACAACTTCCTGGGACGCTGCGGCCCGCAGGAAGGAAGGAATGGTTTCCCATGGCCCTCTCCGATTTCTTCGACCAAGGGTGGAGCGTCGATCCCGCTGCCATCGCATATCGTCACGGCGACGTCGACTGGACGTTCGAAGAAGCGGGTTCGCTGTCCTGTCGTGTCGCGAACGCGTTGCTGCGAGACGGAATGAAGCCGGAAACGAAGATCGGCGTTCTCTCTCCCAATGATCCAGCGGCGTGGTTATGCGTCATCGCTGCCTGGCGTGCCGGTGGAACCTGGGTGCCTCTCAACCCGAACAGTCCGATCACGGACAGCATTGGATTCGTCAACCAGTTCGATTGCGAGATTCTCTTCTATCACCCTGCGCTTGCAGCAGCTGTAGACGAGATTCACGCTGCAGTCGGCGACCGCATCCAGTACATCCGCCTCGAAGGAGCAGTGGACTCCGCCGAGTGTGTTCGTGACTACGCCCGCGCTTTGACGGACTGGCTCGGCGATTCTCCGTCGACGCATCCGAGGGTCGACGTTCCGCAGGATTCCGTGGCGATGATTTCGCCGACCGGCGGTACGACAGGCGCTCCCAAGGGCGTGATGAACACCCACCGCAGCTTCTCGATGTGTGTTGCGCAGCTGATGCTTGCCATGCACTATCGCGCCGACGAGAAGGTGGTCAACCTCGCGGCTGCCCCCATGACGCACTCCGCCGGAATGCTGACCCTGCCGGCAACTGCCCGCGGCGGCGCCGTCGTCGTGTTGAAGCGGCCGGATCCGGAGACCCTGCTCGAGTCGATCGACCGATACAACGTCACCGACCTGTTCCTGCCGCCCACCGTGATCTACCGGTTGATCGAACATCCGGATCTGGCGAACTACGATCTCACGTCGCTGCGGTACTTCCTCTATGGTTCTGCCCCGATGTCGGCCGAGAAGCTGCGCAAGTGCTTGAAGGTTCTGGGTCCGGTGATGATCGAATGCTTCGGCCAGACAGAAGCTCCCGGCTCCATCAGTTTCCTGCGCCCCGAGCAGCACTTTGTCGACGGCGAGATCGCCGACGACGCCCGATTGCTGTCTTGTGGTCGGCCGTCGCCATTGATCAGAGTCGAAATCCGCGACGACGAAGACAACGCGCTTCCGAGCGGTGAGCGTGGCGAAATCTGCGTACGCGGAGACCTGGTCATGAAGGGGTACTACAACAACCCCGAGGCGACCGCCGACACCATACGTGACGGTTGGCTTCACACCGGCGACATCGGATACCTCGACAACGAAGGGTTTCTGACGCTCACCGACCGCAAGAAAGACATGATCATCTCGGGCGGATTCAACGTCTTCCCAGCTGAGGTCGAGCAGGTGATCTGGTCGCACCCCGCTGTGCAGGACTGTGCCGTCATCGGCATTCCGGACCCGGAATGGGGCGAGGCGGTCACCGCTGTCGTCGAGCTCAACGAGGGCGCAGAAGTAGGTGCCGACGAGCTGATTGCTCTGTGCCGCAACAAGCTCGGAGGTATTCGTAGTCCCAAGCGAATCGACTTCGTCGAACGACTCCCGCGCAGCGTCAACGGGAAGGTCCTCAAGAAGGATCTCCGAGAACTCTACTGGGCTGATCAGGCTCGACGAGTCTGAAGAACAGGACTGACGAATAATGCACCCTTCATTCGACGATGCCGCCCTGCGATGTGAAGGCACGAGCATCAGACTGCTGGCTTCGCAGTGCAGTCGGTGCGAGAACATCAGCTTCCCTAGCCGTGAGCGTTGCGCCAAGTGCTACGCCCCGGCGACCCAGATCGAACTGGCCGAGTCCGGTACCGTCTTATCGCATTGCACTGCAGCATTTCCGATTGCCGGAGCGCAACCTCCCGTGACCATCGCGCAGGTGCGTATCGGTGACGCCGACATCGAAATTCTGGGAGTCAGTGCCGATCCCGTTCGAATCGGCGATGTGGTTTCCGTTGTTCCCCGGAGTGCGGGCACGGAAGACTCACTGTTCACGACATACGGTTTCGAAAAGGAGTCGCGCGATGCGTGAGGTATACATCTCGGGCGTCGGAATGACGCCGTTCGTTTCCAAAACGACGACACCGCCACATGTTCAGGGTGGACAGGCGTTGAACGCGGCCCTCGGGGATTCCGGACTGGACTGGGCTGAAGTCGGCCTGCTCGTGGTCGGTGCCGTCGGTACCGGAATGTCGACCGCTCCGCTGGTTCTGCACGAAATGGCGTGGACCGGGATTCCTGCTGTTGCGGTAGAGAACGCATCAGCTACCGGCACAGCGGCTTTCGAGCAGGCCCGCGCTGCTGTGGCATCGGGGCAGGTGGAAACTGCCGCGGTGGTCGGAGTCGGAAGCCTAGGTGCTCTCTTGATGAGCCGCGCTGCCGAAGGGGAACGTGAACCGGACTTGATTTCTGTATCCGGCATGGCAGTTCCTGCTGTTCCGTTTGCGTTGATGAAGCAGGCCCGCATGCATCGACACGGCGAATCGGCCGACGCCAGCCTCCTGGTGGTGGAGAAGAACCTCTTCAATGCAAGCCGAAACCCCATGGCGCAGCGTAACAAAGCATTGACGATGGACGAGTTGAAAGCTGCACCGATGCTGGTGGATCCGCTCCGGCGCGTCGAATCCTGCCCGATCGGTGACGGCGCAGCGGCAGTCGTCATCACCAGCAGAAAACTCGCGAACGCCAGTCGGGCAGTCCGAGTGGCTGCCGCCGTAGCGGAGACAGACAAGTGGCACGGGGCTGCCGCGTTCATGCCTGATCTCGGTGTGACCAAGCGGGTCTCCGCCCGTGCCTACGAGCAAGCCGACATTCGCCCCGACAACGTCGACGTCGTAGAGGTTCACGAGGCTTTCAGCGTCGAAGAACTGCAGTACATCGAGGATCTCGGGTTGGCGGCGGAAGGGAAGGCGTCGTTCGCGATGGCAGACGGCGATTTCCACATCGGAGGCCGTGTCGCGGTCAGCCCCAGCGGTGGACTGATCGGCCGTGGGCATCCCGGTGGAGCGACCGGCCTGTCCCAGTTCGTCGAGATCACTCAGCAGATTCGTGGGCAGTCCGGGGTCCGTCAGCACGACGGTGCGCGGATCGGATTCGCGCAGATGATCGGAGCCGGCGGAGTGAGTTACGCGCACATCCTGGTCGGCGAAGACTAGCGGTTCCGGTACGACAGTCCCCCCGCCTTCGGAACGTGGTGGAAGAATGCGGGGGGTGAACGCAACCGGAGTACCCACAGAAGTGCTTTCCCGGGTAGCCGCGGCAGGGGCGGACGACGCCGGTGGCCTACCCGTCGAACTGCTGGGTGATTTCCTGGACGTGCTCAGTGTCGCCGTATGCGAGGGGAAGCCGCTGCAGCGTCGTCAGCTGCATCGTTTCCGCGCCCGTGGTGAAGAAGCGGCGCAGCAGGGTGTTGCCCTGCGAGCCCTGCTCGATCTGTATCTCTCCTCGGCCTGGCGCCTGTGGCGTGAGCTCCCCGCTGTTATTGCGGCACAATCGGATCCGACTGCCGTGGTCTCGGCCGGCGAAGTCATGCTCCGCGCCGTCGACGATGCCGTCGCCGAACTGGCCGAAGGATTCCAGTTGGCCAGGCGTTCTCTGGTCCGCTCGCAGGTATCGGCACGCCGTGAGTTCGTCGACGACCTGTTGACCGGTGGAGCCGATGTCGTCGGATTGTTGGGTCGTGCTTCGGGATTCGGTCTCCACCTCAGCGGTCCGCATGCCGTCGCGGTGGTGACCGCGACGCGCGAGTTCACCGACGACAATCCCTTGGTGCGGGCCGTCGAACGTGCCGTGCTCGGCAGCAAGGGTGACGCCGACGCGCTGGTTGCCAGCAAGAGCGGCAAACTGGTCGTCGTTTTCGCGGCGCCGGACCGTGATGCCGTCGACCACGTGCTGGCGGGTATTCGGTCGGCTCTCGGACCGGGAACCGATGACGACGGGCGAGTTCAGTTGCAGCGGCGTGCTTTGGACGGCACCTGGCAGATCGCTGTCGGGCGCCCTCGCACCACCGCTTCGGGCGTCGTGGCGTCGTACCGGGAGGCGCTCGACGCACTGGACCTGGCGCAGCGCCTGTCGTTGACCGCACCGATCATCGATGCTCGTGACCTGCTGGTCTACCGCGTTCTGGTCAACGACAGGCCGGCGGTCACCGACCTGATCCACACCCTGCTCACGCCGCTGCTCGAGGCGCGCGGCGGCGCTGGGCCGATGATCGACACCCTGCTCGCGTACTTCTCCGCCGGCGGCAATACGGCAAAGACCGCCCGAGACCTGCACTTGTCGGTCCGGGCGGTCACGTACCGCTTGGACCGTATCCGTGAACTCACCGGCCAGAACGTCAACGACCCCAACGACAGCTTCGCGCTCCACGCTGCCGTGTTGGGCGCGAAGTTGCTCGACTGGCCGGCCACGGAGCTGGCCTGATCAGCTGGTGCGCGCCCGTTCCTCGTAGGCAGCACGGGCCGCGGTGTCGACGTCGCCGAGAAACTGCGTCTCGACGCCGAACAGTCGGCTCAATGCCTCGTAAGGCCGTCGGGGTACGAAACCCTGTGCCTGGACAAGCAGTCCGGACACTCGCGTAATGCGCACGCGTGGTCGAGGTTTGGTGATCAAGCCGACGATTGCTTCGGCGATTTCCTCCGGCTGAACCTCACGGAAACCCTTCATTCCCGAAGTCCTGGAAGTGAGTTGGGTGTTGGTGAGCGTCGGCAGTACGGACGAGACGTTCACTCCGGTGCCACGAACTTCCTTGCGGACAGAATCGGTGAAGCCCAACACCGCATGCTTGGCGCCGCAGTACGTCGACAGACCGGGGCACGGGAGTTCGCCGGCAAGCGAAGCGATGTTGATGACGTGTCCACGTCCACGTGGAAGCATCCGTCGCAGTGCGAGTTTGGTTCCCGTGATCACGCCGAGGACGTCGATCTCGATGATGCGTCTGGTCACGGTGTCGTCCTCGTCGACGATCCGTCCGACCGGCATGATGCCCGCATTGTTGACCAGTACGTCGATCGGGCCGAGTTCACCTTCGACGGTGTCGAGGAAGTCGAAGAACGACGCGGGGTCGGTGACGTCGAGACGCCCGAACGTACGGATGCCCAAATCTTTTGCAGCCTGCGCGAGAGTGGCTTCGTCGATGTCGCCGATCGCGACCCTCGCGCCCAGGCTGATGAGCCGTTTCGCGGTGGCGTATCCGATGCCCCTGGCGCCACCGGTGATGACCACTACCTGACCGTCGAAAGGCTTGTTCATATCGCGAGCGTCTCCAAAAACTAGAGGGATGGGATTGCAGTGACGTAAATCTGCAGCGACGTGAAACTGCAGTGAGATGTGATTGTGGACCAGTTGAAGTTGGTTAGATAGGGCTTGTTGGCCCAACCAAGGCGATAGATTTATGACTAAGTCACAATTCGGGGAGGCGCCATGGACACATCGGAGTTGGACGGCTGGATTGCGAATCTCGCACCCATCTATCTCCAGCCGGAGGTGATCGACGGTTTCGTCCAACGCATCGACGACGCCATTGCCGAGGCCAATCCCGAGGTGGCGGCTGATCGGGAGCTACGACGCGATGTGGATGCGAGCACCGCGGCGCAGCTCCGCGTCATCGTGGCGGCGATCGCGGGCGGTTCCCAGGAGGTCACGCCGCCGGCGGAGTCGGTTGCGCTTGCACTCACCGTCGCTCGGCGCGGTATGGATCTTCGGGTCCTGCTCAAGATCTACGGCGCCGGACGCCTCGCGATGCTGGGCTTCGTCGACGAGTCGATAGAAGCACTCCCGATAGGTCCGGAACTCAAACGCGCACTTCTGGTTCGAGTGTGGGGTTCGGCGATGAGATGGCTGGAAGTGACCACCGAATTGTTGGTCGCGACGTACGCGAAGGAGCGGGAGAGCTTGGCGCGCGGCGCTTTTGCGCGTCGGTCCGAGACGGTGCACGCGATTGTCGCGGGCGAAGCCCTTCACTCCGACGAAGCGTCCCGGATCCTGGACTATCCGATGCGGCGCCACCACACGGCGTTTGTTCTCTGGACGGACGACACCGACCCGGCTGCAGACGTATTGGCGCGGTTGGACTCGTACGCCCGTACCTTTGTGGACGAGTCCAATGGCGAGCGTGTTCTGACTTTGCCTTCGGGCGCGCGTGAGCTGTGGTCGTGGGTCGCGCATTTCGACGGCCAGGAGTGGGCGTCACATGTTGATGCCCGGCATTCGGATCTTCGCGTTGCAGTGGGAGCGAGCGGTTACGGAATGGAAGGATTCGCTCGCAGTCATCGCGAGGCGCTCGCCGCGCAGCGCGTGGCGGTCCGTTCCGGGGGCTCGCCGGGTATCACCGTCTACGAGGATGTTCAGGTTCCCTGTCTGCTCACCGAAGATCTGGGCGAACTGCGTGGGTTGGTGGCTCGGGAACTGAAAGGCCTGGCCGGCGCGGACGGCGTCACGACGCGCATCCGTGACACCGTCCGGGTCTACTACGAGAACAACTGCACCGCGGCCGCTACTGCCGCAGCCCTCGGCCTGCACAAGAACACCGTGCGGTATCGACTCGATCAGGCCGAAAAGCTACTGGGTCGCAGCGTCGACCAGCGTCGGCTGCCGACGGAGTTGGCCCTCATCGCACTGGAGAGCTACGGAGCCACCATCGCGCCGGCGCCGTGATTCGCTACTGCATGTCATCGAGTCCGGGGAGCGAGTAGCCGGAGTTGTCATCCCAATCTGCGGGGGTGTCGTCGAGTGAAACGTCCCAGTCGGCGTCGGGCACCGCTCGCCGGAGTTCGGTCAGTGCGTTGAACCAGTAGACGAGTGACGGAATCACCTCGGTCGGATCGCTCGAGATCTTGGTCGAGCCGTTGAGCAGAGTGTTGGGGATATCCGACGGGTAGAGGTCCAGGACCTCGTAGTCGAACGGAAATTCGTCGTTGTGGACGGCGATGAGTCGGTCGACTTCGGCCTTCTCGTCGTCGGTCAGCGGTGTGGAGCGGACGGCGGAGTAGTACAACGAGGTGCTCATGTTTGCCAGGCTAGAACAAGTTGCCTTCCAACGGCGGTTTCGGATGCAACACCTTTAGATTGCATGATCTCGGCAACTTTAGATACAAAAGTCGTCGATATTTCGACAGGGATGGATAGAAGTCGGCAAGGAACACTGGAGAAGACGGCGAGACGGCCGTCCGAACCCAGTGAAGGAGCTCCCCGTGACCGCAGTCATCAGTGCCATTCGGGTAGGTGGTCAGCGATGAACGTTCCCATGTGGGCGTGGGCCGCGTTCGCCGCAGTCATCGTCGTCATGTTGCTCATCGACTTGCTCGCCCACCGCGGCGCGCATGTCATCGGCTTCAAGGAAGCGGCCTGGTGGAGTGCACTCTGGGTCGGTTTGTCTCTCGTGTTCGCGGTGGTTGTCACCCTGACCTTGGGGGTGAACTCGGGCGTCGAATTCACAACAGCCTGGCTGTTGGAGAAGAGCCTCTCGGTCGACAACCTCTTCGTGTTCGCCCTGATCTTCGGTTACTTCAAGGTGCCCCGTGAGTACCAGCACCGTGTGCTGTTCTTCGGTGTCATCGGCGCCCTGATCTTCCGCGGAATCTTCCTCGCTGCCGGCGTTGCCGTGGTCAGCAAGTTCACGGCCGTCCTGTTCGTCTTCGCCGCCATCCTGCTCTACAGCGCTTACAAGCTGCTCAAGGACGACGACGAGAGCTTCGATCCGGGTACGTCGCTGGCAGTTCGCCTGCTGCGCAAGATCATGCCGGTTCGCGAGGAATACGCGGGAACCAAGTTCTTCGTCAAGGAAGCCGGAAAGCGCGTCGCAACACCGCTGTTCGCCGTCGTCGTCGCCATCGAAGCCGCCGACCTCGTGTTCGCAGTCGACAGCGTCCCGGCAGTCCTGGCAGTGAGCGACGACCCGTTCATCGTGTACTCCAGTAACGCGTTTGCGATCCTGGGTCTGCGTGCCCTGTACTTCCTGCTCTCGGGTCTGCTCGAGAAGTTCCACTACCTCTCCAAGGGTCTGTCGATCATCCTCGCCTTCATCGGCGTGAAGCTGATCATGCAGGCCAGCCACAAGGTGATCAGCACGTCGATCCCCGAGATCCCCTCGCTGGTCAGCCTCGCGGTGATCATCGTGGTCTTGGCAGGCTCGATCATCCTGAGCCTCAAGAAACCGCTACCGCAAGAGCCTGAGGCCGAAGAGGTTGCGTCCGGTGAGGCACCGGTCGACCTCGAGAAGACAGGCCCGAATGGGGGCGTCGAGTCTTCCGACATCGCACTTGCTGCCGGCGAGCACGACGACGATGACGACAAGGTGGATGCTCGCAGTAGGAGCTGACGCCTGATCGGCTGAACCGAATCGAAAAGGGAGACCACACAACGAGGTGTGGTCTCCCTTTCTGTTTCTCACCGCTTCTCGCGACCAAACAGACCACTGATCGGGAAGGTGTGTTCTCACTCGGCCGCGCGCGATCTACCTTGGCGGATGCCGACGTCCGAGATCAGGAGTGCACATGACAATTCACGCGGAAGTCATCACCATGCTGGCCACGCTCAACGCCGCATTTCCGGATGTCACCAGCTTCGAGCCGTCGGAGTTACGTGCTCTGCTTCGGAATCGACGCGCCCCGTTGGAGCGGCTTCCCGATTTGCGTACGGTCGAAGATCTCGCAATCGAGGGCCCCGGTGGAGATCTGGCGATCCGTGTCTACCGCCCGCACACTTCCTCCGACGCCATACCGCTGGTCGTCTTCGCTCATGGCGGAGGCTTCGTGTTCTGTGACCTGGACAGCCATGACGAATTCTGCCGGTCCATGGCAGAAGGGGTTGGCGCCGTCGTCGTCTCCGTCGATTATCGTCTGGCCCCTGAGCACCCCGCGCCGGCAGCACACGACGACGTCTACGCCGCATTGGAGTGGGCGGCGAAACACGCGGCACAGTACGGCGCAGACCCGAGCAAGATAGTCCTTGCCGGCGACAGCGCGGGCGGCAATCTTGCTGCGACAGTTGCCATCGCCGCCCGCGATCGTGGGGGGCCGGCGGTTGCGGCGCAGGTTCTCATCTATCCGGTGATCGACGACGATTTCGACACCGAGTCCTACCGTCTCTACGGTACCGACCACTACAACACGACCACGGCCATGAAGTGGTACTGGGACCAATATGCTCCCGAACGCCGAGATGACGTGCGGGTGATACCCACTCGGACAGAGTCGTTCGCCGATCTTCCCGCGGCTGTTGTCGTGACAGCCGAGCTGGATCCGCCGTGCTCGTCCGGTGACGAGTACGCGAAACTGCTTGCCTCGGCCGGCGTCCCCGTGCAGCATCATCGCTTCGACGGGTTGTTTCACGGGTTCCTCACTATTCCGTCATTGTCGCTCACAGAGCCGGCACGCCAGAAAGTTTGGGCGATGATCCGCGAGGTATCAGCCGCCGCTCGATAGGATCTCGTCGCCCAGTTCACCGAAGGTATGGCAGATTCTTTCCCGCACAATGACTTCGGTGCATTCGGGATCGAACCATCGATCAACGACGCCCCAGTGGATCGGATGATCGAGGTATTGGGTCTGCAGTGATTCGAGGTCGGTGAACTCCTGCTCCCACACATGGGTCCACGGTGCTTCGTCACATGCAGGTGTTGCGCCGGTCGCCGCACTCACCCGACTGAGTCGCCAGGCAGCGATAGAGGAGATATGCCCGGGCATCTTCAGCAGGTCACTTTCGAACTGTTCGATTTCGTCCTCGGAGGTAGTGGGTTCAACGCGAATCAGCAGCGCTCGGTACACCCCGTTCGGGCCCGTGGCGCGCGAGCGACCCTCGGTTCCGGAAACGTACTCGGCGCCGTGAAAGCGTTCGATGGCATCGTGGTGAAGTTCTGCGTCGACGGAATCGCTAACGGCTCGCCACGCGGCTTCATTCGCGAACTGAAGATAAACGATCAGATCTCCGCCGTTGATGGCGCCGGGCAGAGTAGCGGTGACGAGATGGCGAACTGCGCCCGACGATTCTGCCACTGCCGCAATGGTGTTCACCGCATTCGCCCAGCCGTCCGAGTCCGTGCTGTCGGCAGCAAAAACAACCCTCGTGACGTTATACATCGGCCAGTGCCTCGACGTCGTCGGCAGCAGCAGCCATGGTGCGGCTACGTTCGCAGATGAGTGGTTCCATGGCATCCCACCACTGCCGAAGCGTGGTGTCGCCGCGACTCAGACGAGTCATTGCCCACCAACCGGAGGCTCCGTCGACGGTCCACGTGATAGTGACGACGTTCGGTTCGTACTCGGACCACAACGGCGGACTGACAAGTATGTTGTCGAGGGTCAGGCTGCGTCGCCGGGCGTTCGGCAGGTAGCCGGCACGCCATTCGTCGACGAACTTCTGCCCGCATCCGGGATTCGTGACGATCCGGTCGATCACGTAGAGAGTCTCACCTGCCATGTGCGCAGGCTACGTTCCGTCTAAGTCTCTGCGGTACTACCGATCTCACGCAGCGGGAGGTTGTTCGGAAGCGGACGGGGAGCGTGCCGGTCGCAGCCCCAGCCACCCCACCAGTCCCACCAGAACGAAGGCAACGCCCGCGGTCGCGAACGTGACGGTGAAGGCAGATTCGCTTGGCATCGCCGGAACCCCTTCGGGGAGGTTCGCGATTGTCATCGACGCCAGAATCGTTGTCACTACTGCGCTGCCGATGGCGCTGCCGGTGGAACGTGAGATCGAGTTGATGCCGTTGGCGATGCCGCTCTGATGATGCGGCACATTGGACATGATGATGGCGGGCATGGCTGCATAGCCGAGGCTCAGGGCGGCGCCGATCACCATGCCCGCACCGATGACCGACGCGGTGTGGGTGTGGTCGAACGCGAGCCACGCAAACGGCACCGCGCCCAGGATCGCAGTGAGTCCCAGAACGAATCGCGGCCCACGCAGCCTGATGAGACGACCGCCGATCGGGGCGGCGATCAGCGAAACTATCGCGCCAGGCAGCAGGAATTCGACCGACGCACGCAGAATGCTCGCGTCGAAGCCGTATCCGGTGAGATCGCGGGGAAGTTGTGCGAGATACGAGATCCCGAGGAAGTTCGCGAACATGCCGAAGCCCACCACGACGCCGGCAAGATTTGCCATCATCACCGGGCGGTGGACGAACATCCGCATGTCGACAAGCGGTTCGTCGACGATCTTCTCGATCCATACCCAGACTGCGAACATCACGATCGAGGCCACAAAAACACCGACGGTCAAGGGTGACAACCACCCCCATTGGTGGCCTTGAGAAATCGCCAGAAGAAGCAGAAGTAGTGCCGCGCCCAGACTCAGCGCACCGATGAGGTCCACGCGCCCACCGCTTTTGTGCGTGGTGGGCGGGACCAGCGTGGCGACGGCAATCAAGGCCAGCACTGCGAATCCGGTGGCCATCCAGAAGGCGTTGCGGTAGTCGGCATCCGGAGCCGATGTGAGCAGACCGGTGGCCACGAGGGCGAGACCGCTGCCGAACGCGAGAGTTCCGCTGACCAGGGCCATGGCGCCGGGAAGCTTCTGTGGTCGTATCTCTTCGCGCAAGACCGAGAGTGCGAGAGGGAAGATCGCGGTGGCTGTTCCCTGGAGTACACGGCCGAGGATCAGCAGTGGCAGATTGTGCGCCAATGCCGCGACAATCGAACCGATCACCATGACGACGAGGACGCCGACCAAGGTGCGCTTCTTGCCGTGCTGATCGCCGTAGCGTCCCAGCAGGGGAGTGAAGACGGCAGCGGAAAGCAGGGTCGCCGTCGTCACCCAACTGACGCCGGCGGACGAGGCTCCGAGGTCGGACTGAATCCGTCCCAGGATCGGAACCGGCAGCGTCTGCATCATCGAGACGATCATCGCTGCCAGGCTCAAAGCGCCGATGATCACGGCCTCCCGGCGCGGCGATCTTGCTACGGACTGGTCCGGGGAATCGGTGGCAGTTGGCGTGGCGCTGGGGCTCGCGGCACTGCTCGTCGTAACTGTGTTCGTCAACGGGTCCTTCTCGGGAACAACAAGAGAAAATGCTTAATGTGGCGAAGTAATTTTCTCTGGATGGTAAGTCCGCGAGATCGATCCCGTCAATGCTGGTCAGCGACCGAGTGGGACATGCCCTGTGAATTCGTTCTAGAAGGGGTATACCGGGAGTGCGCTTTGCGCCGTCACCCATTGTGTTTCCGTGAAGGCATCGAGGTTTGCACCGATACCGCCGACACGGCCGCCGTTACCCGAAGACGCCATGCCGCCGAACGGGATGACGGCTTCGTCGCCGACCGTCTGATCGTTGATGTGGACCAGGCCGGTGGGAATCTGTTGGGCGAGTTCGAGTCCGCGCATCGCGTCGGAGGTCAGAATGCCCAGCGACAACCCGTACTCGGAATCGTTGGCTATGGCGACGGCTTGTTCGACGGTGGCGAAGGGGGTCACCGGTGCGACCGGCCCGAAGACCTCGTCGGCGAAGGCAGGCGCGGTGAGTGGGGTGTCGGCTAGCACGGTGGGCCGGTAGAAGAGATCCTCGTAGGTGCCGCCGGCAGCCAGTTTTGCTCCGGCCGCGATGCTTCCGTTGACCAGAGAGTGGATGTGGTCGCGTTGTTTGGCGTCGATGATGGGTCCGAGTGCGACCTGACCGGTGAACGGGTCGCCTACCGGAAGCTTGTCGGCGTGTTCGGCAAGGAGTGCGGTGTAGTCGGCGGCGATACTTTCGTGGACCAGTTGGCGGCCGGTGGTCATGCAGATCTGTCCCTGGTGCATGAACGATCCGAAAGCGCCGACAGATGCGGCCTTTTCGAGGTCGACGTCATCCATGACGATCAGCGCATTGTTGCCGCCGAGTTCAAGATGAGCGCGCTTGAGATGGCGGCCCGCCAGTTCGCCGACCGCGCGTCCAGCTCGGGTCGACCCGGTGAATGCGATGACGCGAACGCTCGGATGAACCACGATTGCCTCACCGGCGTCAGCGCCGCCCGGCAGCATGCTGAACACTCCGGCGGGCAAGCCTGCTTCTTCGAAGATGCGAGCGAGAACCACACCGCCGCAGATCGCCGTGCGCGGGTCAGGCTTGAGAATCACCGAATTGCCCAGCGCCAGTGCGGGAGCGACTGCACGGATCGACAAAATGATGGGGAAGTTGAACGGCGCGATGACGCCGACGGTTCCGACGGGTACGCGACGAGAGAAGCTCAGCCGAGGTTGCTCCGAGCGCAGAACCTCGCCGACAGGGTGTGCGGCCAAAGCTGCTGCGTTGTAGCACTCTTCGGCAGCGGTATGGGTTTCCAGCCCGGCCTTGGCCGGGATGCTGCCGGCCTCGCGGATTACCCATTCGCCAATTTCGTCGGCGTACTGCTCGAACAGTTGACCGGCGCGGCGTAGAACGGCGGCTCGTTCAGTGTATGGTCTTGCCGCCCAATCCTTCTGAGCTGCAGTAGCTTTTGTTGCAGCGGCTGCCACGTCGTCGGGTGTTGCCATGCCGACCGTCGTCAACTGCTTGCCGGTGGCCGGCTCGACGACAATACGATCGTCGGCGCTACCGCGAACCCATTCGCCGTCGAAGATCTTCGATTCCCACACAGATTCGCTCAGCAAACGCGTCATGGCCGCTCCTCGGTAAAGGGATGCAACCGCGCGCCGCATCACATGGTTGTTCATCACGTTGCTCTGTGAGGGGGGTCGATCGCCATCGCACTTTCACTCAGTGAAAGACGGATTCATGGCGTCCTTGAGTGCTTGGATCAGATCGGCGAACTCGGCGGAGTGGGTAGCGCCGCTGCGGGTCACTCCCGAGACGGGAATTCGCAAGCGGCCGTGCGATTCTCGCATGAAGCTGATTCCAGCGCGCGGAGATTCGCCTGCGGTGATCGAATAGAGCAGGGTCCAGGCGCGCGGGTTGGTGATCACGTCCAGCGTGGCTGTGTGATCGCTCGGAATTGCGGGGCCCAGTTGGACGCGTCGATCGATCTCGCGGAATGCGTCCTCGACCACCTTGTGAATGAGCACCTGACTTTGGCGCGGCGGCAGGAGCAGGGGATATGCGGCCAGATCATTGAGGTCGACGCTTTGCTGGCCGGCTAGGGGGTGTCGGCTCGACATGACGACGAGAAGATCTTCGACGCCGAGGTCCAAGGGTTCGAGTCCGGGGCGGTCGACGCCGCCGCGAATCAGGGCGATGTCCGCGTCACCGGAGGCCACAGCATCCATGCGGTGGGCAAAGCTCTTGATGACGAACTCGACGTCCAGGTCCGGATGAAGTTCGCGCACGTGTGCGATGGCGTCCAGCGTCTGAGCGGCAAAGCTCATGTTTCCCGTGATTCGGATCCGGGCTCTCGGGTCTCGTGCGACGGAGTACGCCATCGTTTCGAGACTGAGGACTTGCTGCGCGATGGGCACCAGTCGCGATCCTGCCGGGGCCAGGCGAACCGCCCGGGTCGAGCGCTCGAAGAGTGTCGCCCCGAGCTCCTTCTCCAGTCGTGCGACCTGATGGCTGATCGCCGACTGCGAGATGAAGCAGCGTTCGGCGGCGCGACTGAAGCTCAGTTCCTCGCTCACGACGAGAAAGTACTTGAGTTGGCGGAAGTCCATGAGGACAGCTTACTTATGAGCAATCGAGATAACAGTCTTGCGAATACTCCAGCTAGCTGGACCCGACCCATGATCAGTCCATACCGTAATAGTCATACTTTCAATTTGGTTGAGGAGTTCGTTGTGGATAGAACAGCTGCGGGTCGCGCCGACATCGACGCGACTGGACACGAGAAGACTCAGGTTGTGATCGTCGGTTCGGGATTCGGAGCCCTCGCCGCGGCCAAGACCCTCGCGAAGTCCAAGACGCCGTTCGTTCTCATCTCCGCCACCACCGAGCACCTCTTCCAGCCGTTGCTCTACCAGGTGGCGACGGGTGTCCTGTCGGCCGGCGAAGTTGCTCCGCCCATCCGCACTATCCTGCAGAAGTACCCCAACGCCGACGTCCGCCTCGGCCGCGTCGTCGAGGTCAACGCCGAAGAGAACACCGTCGTCTACGAAGCCTCGGGCACCCGCCACACGCTCGGGTACCGCTCGCTCATTGCAGCCACCGGTGCCACGCAGGCGTACTTCGGGCATGACGAGTTCGAAAAGGTCACCTACAAGCTCAAGACCGTCGAGGACGCCGAGGTACTGCGTAAGCAGATCCTGCGTTGCTTCGAGGAAGCGCACACCACCAACGACGCGCTGGTTCGCCGTAACCTGCTGAGCTTCGTTGTCGTGGGTGCCGGCGCGACCGGCGTCGAGCTCGCCGGACAGATCAAGGAACTGGCGCGTCGCTACTTTGCGAAGGCCATCAACAACATCAGTGCCGACGAGGTCACGGTCACCATGGTCGAAGGCGCCGGCGTTGCGCTTCCGGCCTTCGGCGGCAAGCTCAGTGAGTACACGCAGGCCTCGCTCGAGAAGTCGGGTGTCGAGGTAGTCCTCAACACCATGGTCACCGCCATCGACGAGCATGGTGTCACCGTCTCTTCGGCAAAGACCAAGGAAGAGAAGCGCATCGACGCCGAGACCGTCATCTGGTCGGCCGGTGTACGCGCCAACGACTTCGCCGCAGTGCTCGGAGAGGCAACCGGTTGTGAGAGTGACCGCGCAGGTCGTCTGCTCATCAATCCGGACTTGACCGTCGGCGGGTTCGCCAACGTCTTTGCCATCGGCGACATGACTTCGCTCAACGGTCTGCCCGGTCAGTCGCCCGTTGCGATGCAGGGTGGCCGTCACGCCGCGAAGACTGTGAACGGAAAGGTCAAGGCCGGAACGCCTTTCAAGTACTTCGACAAGGGCAGCATGTCGATCATCAGCAGATTCAGCGCTGTATGTCGCGTCCGCAAGGTCGAGTTCAAGGGCACGATCGCCTGGTTCATGTGGCTGGCCGTGCACGTGATGTATCTGGTGGGCTTCCGCAACCGGTACGTCGCTGTGATGTCGTGGTTCGGTTCGTTCATCGGTCACCGTCGTCCGCACTTCCACTACGCGCAAGAACCGATGAAGATCGAGGCCGCGCCGCCGGTGACCGAACGCGAACCGGAATTGGCGCACTCCGCGTAGCTCCGCACCGCCTGAACACGTTTCGCCTGATGCCAGTCACAGTGGATTCTTAGTGGCACTGCCCTGTCACACTGTGTGAATGGCATCAGGCGACCGTTCGTTGATCGGCCGGGCATTTATCGTGCTCGGTGCCTTCGACGCGAAATCGCCGCGGTTGACGCAGTCGGAGATCAGTCGTCGCAGCGGTTTACCTCTGCCCACCGTTCATCGGCTGTGTGGGCAGTTGGTGGCTGAGGGCGCACTCGAGCGTCGGAGTGACGGCAAGTACCAGGTCGGAGTGCGGTTGTGGGAGATCGGCGCTCTTGCTCCCGGGGCGCACGGGCTCAGACAGGTGGCGTTGCCGTTTCTCGAGGACCTGTACGAGGTCACCCGGGAGAATGTGCAGTTGGTCGTTCGTGAGGGTACCGAGGCGCTGTACCTCGAGCGCTTGTCCTCGCGTAGTGCCGTCACCGTTGTCGGTCGGGCCGGGGGAAGATTGCCGTTGCACGCGTCCAGCGGTGGATTGATTCTCCTCGCGCACGGCGGAACCGAGCTTCTCGACGACGTCCTCCAGGCCGGTCTCGAGTCGTTCACTCCCAAAACCATTACGTCCGAGCGGATTTTGCGAGCAACTCTCGACGAGATCAGACGCACCGGATTTGTCGTCTGCCGTGAGTATCTGAACGTCGGAACCCTTGCCGTCGCCGCTCCGGTACGCGATGCCGGCGGCAATGTCGTCGCAGCGGTCTCGACAGTTGTTCCGGTGGAGCAGGATCCAGCTCCGTTACTGCCGGCCTTGGTCGCGGCCGCCCGTGGAATATCACGCGGGCTCGGTGGCGGCGGGCTCGAGTAGCTCTATTTCAGTCTTTCACTGAGTGAAATTGCAGCTGTGCAGGGGAGTGGTCGTGGTCGATGGTGGTCTCAATCGTCACTCACCTCAGGAGTTCTCTGTATGTCTTCTTCGCGCACCCAGGTCGGAATCGTCGGTGGTGGTCCCGCCGGGTTGATGCTCTCGCATCTGTTGCATCTGAAGGGAATCGATTCGGTAGTCCTGGAATGTCGCACCCGTGAAGAGGTAGAAGGCACCATTCGTGCCGGCGTGCTCGAACAGAACACGGTTGATCTCATGGTCGAGACCGGACTCGGTGATCGACTGAAGCGGGAGGGCCTCGAACATCACGGAATCGAGCTGCGATTCGGCGGGCGAGGGCACCGAATCGCGTTCGACGAACTGACCGACGGGCGCGCAGTCACGGTGTATCCGCAACACGAGGTGCTCAAGGATCTGATCGCGCGACGTCTCGCTGACGGCGGGGACATTCGATTCGGAGTGTCCGACGCGAAAGTGCACGATCACGAATCGGATCGCCCGAGTATCACTTTTGTCGATTCGGACGGAAACGACCAGAAGCTCGAGTGCGCCCTGGTGGCCGGTTGCGACGGATCACGTACGCAAACGCGAAAGCTGATTCCCGAACCGTCGATCCGAACGGATCATTTCCGCCAGTATCCCTTCGCGTGGTTCGGCATCCTGGCCGAGGCTCCGCCGTCATCGGAAGAATTGATCTACGCCAACCATGAGCGTGGGTTTGCACTGATCAGCACGCGGACTCCCGAGGTGCAGCGTCATTATCTTCAGGTCGATCCGGACGACTCCGTGGACAACTGGTCCGACGATAGAATCTGGGACGAGCTGCACATGCGCGTCGACGGCGAGGGCGCAGAGATCAAGGACGGCAGGATCTTTCAGAAGTCGATCCTTCAGTTCCGAAGCTTCGTATGCGAACCGATGCAGCACGGCAACCTGTTTCTTGCCGGCGATGCGGCGCACACCGTGCCGCCGACCGGTGCGAAGGGAATGAATCTCGCGATCGCCGACGTTTACGCTCTGGCGAAGGCAATGGACAGTTTCTTCACCTCGTCCGACCGAAAGATGTTGGACGGGTACACCGAAACGGTGCTGCCGCGTGTGTGGCGGACGCAGCACTTCTCGTGGTGGATGTCGTCGATGCTCCATCGCTTGCCAGGCGACAGCGGTTTCGGGCATCGCCGTCAACTGGCCGAGTTGGACATGGTCACGCGTTCGGTCGCCGGACGAACGCTGATCGCCGAGAACTACGTCGGAACACCCTTGATCTAGAGAGTTGTCGCAGATTTTGCGGTGCGTAATCAGTGGAGCGGGGTGCCTTGATGGTGTACCAGTTGCCATCCGGCCGGGGCGCGGCGCCACAGGGATGTGCGCCGCGCTCGACGCACGCCACGGAGTGAATCCCACTGTGTCAGGACGTATCCGTCGTCGATGATGCGACCGGTCAAGTTGTGAACTTCGATGCCGTCGCTGTCGATGGGTTCGTTTCGCAGTGATTCAACGGTCGACGGTAGGTCCCAGACGCTACCCGACGCGCCTATCTCGGTGAAGACTTTGTGGGGTCATGAATGCTCCTCTGCCTACGCATTGGTCGGGCACGATGTCGATCGTGATCATCGCAGAGGTGGGTGTCGAGTTTCCAACATCCGTTCTCGGAGACTGTCGTAGATAGGTGCCGACCCTGCCGCGGTGGCGACGAATACCGCTGCCGCAGTGGCAGCGAGCATCGGAATTAGCGTCGACGTCACCGCTGTCATCTCGACCACGATCACGATGCCGGTGAACGGTGCGCGCACTACAGCGCCGAAGAAGGCAGCCATGCCGATGGTGGCCATGGTGACCGTGAGCCCGGCGTCCACTCCGGGCACGAAGCTCGACAGTCCGGTGAAGATCGACCCCCAGAGTGCACCGAGTGCGAGTAAGGGAGCGAACAGTCCGCCGGGGGTTCCAGCGGCATACGAGAGCGGGCCAGTGAAGAACCGAACCGCCAAGTACAGCAGCAGGATCGGCAGTACGAAGGTCCTTCCGCTGACGATCATCTGTGCAAGAACGTCGCCGCCCCCACTGGCCAGCGGGTCGAGGAACAGCGTCAGGCCGATGGTGGCGCCGATCGTTGCGCCGATGACAGTCGGCGGGATCCTGTCGAGTCGTGCAACGGCGTCGAGTAGACCCAGAATCAAGCGGTTGTAGGCGATACCGAGTAACCCCGTGAGGATTCCGAAGACGACAAACAGCGGCAAGAGTGCGAGTTGAGGCGTCGGGACGGTGCCGACCTCGAAATCGGGTTGGTCACCGATGACAAGTCGTGCACAGCCCACCGCGACCGAAACACCGAAAAGTGTTGGCAGCACGGTGCGCAGCCGAAATGAGTGCGTCACCTCCTCGCAGACGAACAGTGCCCCGGCGATCGGCGCGTTGAACGCGACGGCGAGTCCTGCTCCGGCCGTGGATGTTTGCAGCATGGCGACGTCCGGTTCGGCAAGGCGGGCCCGCCGTCCCGCTTCTGCCCCGATCGCCGCACCCATGTGTACGGTGGGGCCCTCGCGGCCGAGAACCAGACCGGAGCCGATCGCCAAGAGGCCGCCGATGAATCTGGCAGGCACGAGATTGATTCCCGGCGGTTTCGCTTCGCCGCGGGACACCGCCTCGACGTGCTGGATGCCGCTTCCCTTTGCGAGGGGTACTCGTCTGACGATCAGTACGGCCAGCACGGTGCACAAGGCCACCAGGACGACCGGTACGAGCCACCCGACGTACGGAACGTGATGCGCCCAGTTCACGATCGTCCGACGGAGTTCGTCGGCCCTGATCAGACACCAACGGAATGCGCCGCCGACAAATCCGACCCCGACGCCGGCGACCGCAGCGAGAAGGCACAGCAAACTCAGTCCGCGGTTGGAGTCACGCGGTTCGGTGCCGCCGTCGTCCTCGGTCATCGTGATCAGCCCTACCTGATGGTCACAACTCGCGACAGGTGAATTGAGCTTGCTCACCTTGGACGGTAACCCATCCCGATACCCGCAGTGTCGGATCGAGGTTGTGCAGCCGAGTCACAATTCGACAAGCAGGCTGATTCCGAGAACCGCCATCATCACGGCGATCAGAGCGTCGAGAATCCGCCAGGCGTTGGGTTTCGCAAAAAGCGGCGTCAGCAGACGTGCGCCGTAACCGAGGGCGCTGAACCACACCACACTCGCGGTGATGGCACCGGCCGCAAACCACCAACGTCCGATTTCGCCGCGACCGTTGGCAATTGAACCCATGAGCACCACGGTGTCGAGGTAAACATGTGGATTGAGCCAGGTGAGAGCCAATGCCATCGTGACGGCGGCCAGCCTCGAACCGTTGCCGTGCTGATCCGGCGCCAGCGTCTGGGGTCGAAGCGCCCGCTTGGCGGCGAAGATTGCATAGCTGAGGAGGAAGACCGCACCGGCGATACGAACGAACGTGATCAGCGACGGTGCGTGTTCGAGGAGGGTCCCGATTCCGCTGATGCCTGCAAGGATCAGAATTGCGTCTGACAACGCGCACACTGCGACGATCGGGAGTACGTGCGATCGCGTCAGACCTTGGCGAAGAACAAACGCATTCTGGGCGCCGATTGCGACGATCAATGACAGTCCGACTCCGAAACCGACGAGGGCCGACGCAGGGTCGTTGGTGCTGAGCATGTTGTCGAGCCTGCCGCGCAGATATCATTCAGTCCAGCTAATGATTCTTAGGACGCATCAGAGTAGCTTCAGATTATGTTGGATTTCGAGCAACTGAGGGCATTGCACGCTGCGGTCGACGAGGGAACCTTCGAGGCGGCGGCGCGGAAGTTACACATCACGCCTTCGGCGGTCAGCCAGCGAATCAAAGCTCTCGAGACCTCGGTTGGCCGGATCCTGGTGCAGCGCACCAAACCCATCCAGGTCACCGATTCCGGGAGAGAAGTCCTGCGTCTTGCCCGTCAGATAGACGCACTGTCGCGTGACACCGTGCGAGAACTCGGTTTGGAAAACGGTTCGAACACCTTCGCCCGCGTCTCGATCGCGGTCAATGCCGATTCGCTGTCCACTTGGGTTCTCGGGGCCCTCGCGGAGTTCACGCAAGAAGTCAGTTTCGATTTTCATCTCGACGATCAAGACCACACCACCGAACTGCTGCGCGACGGTTCGGTCATGGCTGCCGTCACGTCGGTTGCGTCACCGATTCAAGGGTGTACCTCCAGTCGGTTGGGCATCATGCGGTATCGGCCGATGGCGAGCGCAGAGTTCTGCCGTCGCTGGTTCGCAGATGGTGTCACGGCCGAATCTCTTTCGGAGGCGCCGCTGGTGGTGTTCAATCGCAAGGATCTGCTGCAGGATCGGTACCTCGATCAAAAGGTCGGCCACCCGGCAGATCCGCCTCGCCATCTTGTTCCGTCATCGGCAGACTTCGCGGACGCCGTCAGACGGGGATACGGGTGGGGGTTGATACCGGACCTGCAGTGCGGCGAAGACGATCGCGGCGGAGTGCTGATCGGATTCGATCCGGACTTCGTGGACGACGTTCCGCTGTACTGGCAGCAGTGGAAACTGTCGTCACCCGTCTTGCGCCGGATCTCCGAAGTGGTGACCCGACGCGCTCACGAGGTGTTGCATCAGCCCTCGATCTGATGTTCGCCGCCCTTGCGGCGTTGTGCTCAGGGAACAAAGAACCTGGATAAGTTGATCCCCTGAGACCGTTTCTTCGGCCGCAGGACGCCGATAGTGTTTTGAGTCACACACGAATGAAAGGTGCTGACTCTCGTGGCGGACATCGGATATCTGGCTTGGGATCTTGCGGAGAAGTACGGGAAGAAGCCGTGCCTGCGGGACGACCACGTCGAACTCACGTATGAAGAGTTCGCAGAGCGTACGGAAGCTGTTGCCGCGCAATTGGCCGGACTCGGAATCGGACTCGGTGACGTGGTGGCGATCATGCTGCCCAATCGCGCCGAGTTGCTGATCGCGATCATGGCTGCCTGGCGCATCGGTGCTGCAGCTACGCCCATCAATCCGATGTTCACCGCGAACGAAGCGGATTACCAGATCGCGGACTCCGGGGCCGAGTTGGTCATCACCGCTACTGCCGATGCGCCCTCGGGTGGCCGTGCGGTGTTGGTCGTCGACGATCTGGCGACAGTGCCGCCGACCGATCCCCGACCCGGAATCGATGTTGCAGCAGACGATCTGGCGTTGCTCATCTACACCAGCGGCTCCACCGGACGGCCCAAGGGAGTGATGCTCACGCATTCCAACCTGCAGTTCATGGCTTCGTCGATGGGCAAGAACATCGGTGTTACCGGCGCGGATCACTGCCTGCTGATTCTGCCGTTGTTCCATGTCAACGCGATCTGCGTCAGCGTCCTGACGCCCTTGCTTGTCGGCGGACAGGTGAGTGTCACCGGGAAGTTCTCGGTTTCGAGATTCTTCGACGACGTTGCGCGGCTTCGCCCCACGTATTTCTCGGCGGTGCCGGCAATCTACGCGATGCTGACCTCGCAGCCGGAAGACGCCTCGATCAACACGTCATCCTTGAGATTTGCCGTGTGCGGTGCGGCGCCGATCAGCAAGGAACTCCTCGAACGCGCGGAGCAGCGTTTCGGTTTCGTGATCGTGGAGGGTTACGGACTCACCGAGGGGACCTGTGCGTCGGCCTGTAATCCTGTGGAGGGCCTGCGCAAACTGGGTACGGTCGGCCCGGCGTTGCCCGGCCAGCAGATTGCCATTCTTGCCGAGGACGGAACCTTTGCTCCCGTCGGAACTGCCGGAGAGGTGGTCATCAAGGGCGGCAACGTGATGCGTGGCTATCTGGGCAAGCCGGAGGAGACCGCGAAGACCGTCAAGGATGGTTGGTTGCATACCGGCGACGTCGGGGTCCTCGACGAAGACGGCTACCTGACCCTGGTCGATCGCATCAAGGACATGATCATCCGTGGGGGCGAGAACATCTACCCCAAAGAGATCGAAAATTCGCTCGCCACACATCCTTCCGTGCTCGAGGCCGCCGTCATCGGTGCTCCGCACCAGGTCTACGGAGAGGTGCCAGTTGCCTATGTCGTTGCCTACCCCGACGCGCCCGTCACCGAAGGCGAACTGCTCGAATATGTCACGGCCTTGCTCACCCGAGTAAAGGTGCCAGTGGCGATCTACGTCGTCGATACGCTTCCCCGAAACCCGGTGGGCAAGATCGACAAACCCGGAATGAGACGAGCTCTGAGCGCAACTCCCGCTCACTAGTCCCTTCCCCGTAATACCAGCACAACTCGACGACGTGCGTCGAGTCGATCCGTCATGCCCACATTCCGTATTTCAGGAGCACATCATGGGATTCAAAGAAGGAAACTTCCCTCCCGTCGATCCGGCAACCTTCATGGACAAGCCGTTTCTCGAGCGTCTGCGTGACATGTCCACGCACTGGGTGGATTACGGCTTCGGTACACCGAAGATGGTCCACACCGTCTACATCATGAAACTGTTGTTCCTCTACCTGGCAGCTGGAACAGCCGTTGCCACTTTGACTTCCGGCCTCTCGTGGTTCGACATCGGATCATGGTGGAACCAGCCGATCGTCTACCAGAAACTCATCATCTGGACGATGATGCTCGAAATCCTGGGCCTGGCAGGGTCTTGGGGTCCATTGGCCGGCCATTTCAAACCGATGACCGGTGGAGTTCTCTACTGGATCCGCCCCGGCACGATTCGCCTTCCACCGTGGCCGGGCAAGGTGCCGCTCACCTCGGGTGACACCCGCACGGTGTTCGACGTCTTCATCTACGTCGCCGTAGTCGCCAATCTTCTTGTTGCCGCGGTTCTTCCCGGCGTTCACACCGCAGGAATCGATTCGGCAATTGCCGACAGTGCCGGACTGGTACGCCCGACGGTCTTGTATTCCTTCCTCGTGCTCATGGTGATTCTCGGGTTGCGGGACAAGGTGCCCTTCATCGCTGCCCGTAGTGAGCAGTACCTGCCAGCGATCTTCTTCTTCACGTTCCTGCCCTTCGTCGACATGATTCTGGCGCTCAAACTGCTGATCGTCATGGTGTGGATCGGTGCCGGTGTCTCGAAGTTCGGCCGTCACTTCTCGCTGGTGGTCCCCCCGATGCTCAGCAATACGCCGTGGATCCCGTCGAAGAAGATCAAGCGTGCGCACTACCGGAATTTCCCGGAGGATCTGCGGCCCTCGCACCTCGGCGGCGGGGTCGCACACGTGGCCGGAACGATGGTCGAAATCGTCACCCCGTTGATACTGCTGTTCTCGACGAACAAGACACTCACCATCCTCGCCGTGATCCTCATGGTCGGATTCCATCTCTTCATCGCGTCGACCTTCCCGCTGGCCGTTCCGCTGGAATGGAATCTTCTGTTCGCTTACGCCTCGGTCTTCCTGTTCCTGGGCTTCCCGGCGTGGGACGGCTACGGCCTCGGCGCCATGTCTTCACCCTGGATCACAGCGGGAATTATTGCAGCCCTTGCTTTCTTCCCCATTCTCGGAAACCTTCGACCCGATCTGGTGTCGTTCCTGCCGTCGATGCGTCAGTACGCCGGCAACTGGGCATCTGCGACGTGGGCATTCGCGCCGGGCGCCGAAGCAAAGATCGATCAGTACATCAAGCGTCCGTCGCCGGATACGCGTAATCAGTTGATGACGATGTACCCCGAAGATGTGTCCGATGTCGTTCTGCATCAGCTGTTGGGTTGGCGTTCCATGCACAGCCAGGGGCGTGCACTGTTCTCACTGATGATCAGGCACCTCGGCGACGACATCAACACGTACTCGCTGCGGGAAGCCGAGTTCATGTGCAACTCCATCGTCGCCTTCAACTTCGGTGACGGGCACCTGCACGACGCGAAGTTGATTGCCGCCATTCAGCGTCGCTGCAATTTCGCGCCCGGCGAGTTCCTGGTGACCTGGATCGAATCGCAGCCCATCCACAAGGGAACGCAGGAGTACCAGGTGATCGACGCCGCTCTCGGCGTCATCGAACGGGGTACTTTCAAGGTCGCCGACGCAGTTGCCGAACAACCGTGGTTGCCGAACGGGCCCATTCCGTTCGACGTTCAGTGGACACTGGACGTGCGGGCCGACCGCGCGGCAACAGATCCGCAGGTTGTCTCCGAGCCGAAGATGCGTACGAGGGCCAGCGGTAGCGAGCAAGAGGTGAGTAAGTGACAAAGGCCGTAGTCGTCGGCAGCGGGCCCAATGGGCTCGCTGCCGCGGTACACCTCGCACGTAGCGGTGTGGACGTGCAGGTGCTCGAGGCTGCCGACCAGATCGGCGGAGGCACCCGCTCCGGTCCGATCGACGTGCCGGGGTTGATTCACGATCACTGCTCGGCGTTTCACCCGATGGGTATCGGCTCGCCGTACCTGTCCAAGCTGGACCTCGAGCGATACGGGCTGATCTGGAGATGGGCAGAGGTGGACTGCGCGCATCCGCTCGACAACGGGGACGCCGGTGTTCTGTACCGCTCGCTGGAGCAGACGGCGGCGGGACTCGGCGCGGACGGATCTCGATGGCAACGCATGTTCGGTGACTTGTCGACGGGATTCGATGCATTGGCGTCCGACCTGATGCGCCCGATCGTCAATGTCCCGCGGCATCCGCTGCGGCTCGCAGCTTTCGGTCCGCGAGCGCTGCTTCCGGCAACCGTGACCGCGAAGTTGTGGAAGACCGACAAAGGGAAGGCGCTGTTCGGCGGGGTTGCCGCGCACGCCTTCTATCCACTCAACCGTCCGGCCACCTCGGCGGTGGGATTGATGATCACTGCTGCTGGTCACCGCTACGGTTGGCCGGTTGCCGAGGGAGGTTCGCGTTCGATCACCGACGCCATGGCCGCGATGCTCCTCGATCACGGCGGCAAGATCGACACCGGCATTCGGGTTCGCACGGCCTCCGAGATTCCGGACGCCGATGTTGTTCTGCTGGATGTCAATCCGGGGGGTGCGCTCGAAATACTGGGCGATCGACTCCCTGGCCGAGTGGCGAGAGCCTATCGAAAGTTCAAGCAGGCTCCCGGAGCGTTCAAGGTCGATTTTGCGATCGAAGGTCATGTGCCGTGGACCAATCCGGATTGCGCTCGGGCCGGAACTGTCCATCTGGCAGGTGGTTTCGACGAAATCGTGGCCGCTGAGCGTGAGACGAATTCAGGCCGCATGCCGGACCGGCCGTTCGTGCTCCTCGGTCAGCAATACCTGGCTGATCCCACCCGATCCGCCGGGAACGTTCATCCGCTGTACGCCTATGCGCACGTGCCACACGGATATGCCGGCGACGCTACGGAGGCGATCATTCGTCAGATCGAGAGGTTTGCGCCAGGATTCCGGGATCAGATCGTCGCGACATCGAGCAGTGGTACAGCTGACCTGGCACAAGACAATCCGAATCAGGTAGGCGGCGACATCATCGGAGGTGCCAACACCGAACTGCAGGTTGTCTTGCGTCCGCGCGTCGCAGTCGATCCGTACAGCACGGGGATCGCGGGCACTTACCTGTGCTCGGCCTCGACCCCGCCGGGTGCCGGAGCACATGGAATGTGCGGGTACAACGCGGCCGAATCGGCTCTGAAGTACCTGCGACGAAAGGGTGCGGAAGTTCTGTGAGTAGTCCGTCGCACAAGGAGCGAGGCGCTGGAGCGATGCGGCGCCTCGCCCGAGTGCCTGCAGCCGCGGAGCCGGAAGTGCTTGTGGTGGTTGCCGAGTTGGCCCGACGACTCGACGAGCGCAGTGCCGACATTGCGCGTGAGATGGCCTTCATGATGGCTCACGAAATCGACCAATTGGATGCAGACGCCAAATTGCTCGAAATGCTCGAGGCCAGCGTGCAGGGAAACATCACGACGATCATCCACGTATTGGCCAACGACATTCCGATCGATCATCTCCAACCGACCACTGCCGCAGTGGAATACGCTCTGCGTCTGGCGCAGCGGGACGTTCCGTCCAACTCTCTCGTTCGGGCCTACCACATGGGCCAAGGCGATCTGATGCGAATCTGTCACGACGAAATCAGCACACTGGATATTCCGGCGCGACTCACTTTGGCTGTCCTGAAACACACTTCGGATGTGGTCTACAGCTACATCGACTGGATCACGCTCTACGTCTTCGACGCGTACGAGAGGGAACGCAGTCGATGGATGGCAGCGCAGGGAAACCTCCATTCGGCCGCGATCCACGCCCTCCTGTCCGGCACCAACGCAGATACCGCTGCTTTCGAAGCTGAGACCGGATACCGACTTGGTCAGAACCACGTCGCCCTGGTGGTTTGGTCGACATGGGATGCGGACGTCATGGGTATCAACACGCTCGATCGACTCGTACGTGATCTCGGCGCAGCGGCGGGAGCGGACAAGCCGCCGATCATCACCGCCATCGATCGACGCACGGTGTGGGCGTGGCTGCCGTTCGGTCGCCGGGTGCCTGCGCCGGATCCGGAGGTTCTCGCTGCGGCAGTGCCGTTGGACGGCGGAGCGCGGGTGGCAATCGGACTGCCAGGGTCAGGGGTCGAAGGTTTCAAGCGATCTCACGAACAGGCAACCGCCGCCTATTCGGTTGCTGCCGTGCCGGATACGCCGCAACGGCCGGTGGTGAGCTTCGGGGACCGCGGCGTCGCTGTGGTTTCACTTCTGTCCGAGAACATCGATTCTACGAAGTCATGGGTCTGGGAGGTGCTAGGCCCGTTGGCGGACGATACGCCTTCTGCTGCATCCTTGCGGACGACGTTGAGTGTGTACTTCGCCCACGGAGAAAGCCATCTGCACACTGCCAATCACATGAATCTGCACCGGAATACGGTGAAGTATCGCATCAACAAGGCGCTCGGAGATCCAGTCGCTGCCGGCCGAGACAAGTTGGATCTCGCTCTGGCCCTGCAGGTTTGTGAGTTGTTGGGTAGATCGGTCTTGCGCCCCGCCAAAACGTCGTGAGTTGTGGACGCGACACGGCCTGTGGGCTCCGTATCGGGGTTTGATGACCGATGCGGAGCCTGGCCGTGTTCTGTTGTGCCTGAGGTTCTTCTCAGGTTTTGAAGGTGGTGTTCGCGGGCCGTGGGTGCTGGCCGGGGTCGATCGAGGGTGGTGGGATGAACCACGGTTTGTTGTCGGTGCCTATTCGGATTTCCCATTTCCCGACGAATCCGGTTTTTCGGTGCATCAATCGGTGATGTGAACGGCACAGCAGGACAAGGTTGTTCATCACGGTCGGGCCGCCGTTGGCCCAGTGCCGGATGTGGTGTGCATCCGTCCACGCGGGCACACATGTGCAGCCGGGGAACGCGCAGCCTTTGTCCCGGGCGATCAACGCCACTCGCTGCTCCGCAGAGACCAACCGTTTCCCGGGTCTCGCATCCAACGGAGCCCCGTGACCGTCGAGCAGAACAGTGGAGAGGAAACAATCGCAGCCGAGGAGTATGGTCTGCGAGACGGACAGTGGTCCGAGCCACGGCATGTGCCCGACATCAAGATCCGACACAGCCACTCCACCACCATCGGGCGAGGGTGCGGCTGCGCAGTCCCGATGCTCCGCCAGATCACGGGCGTTGATGTGAACATTCACATGCGGCCGCTGACCACCATCCGTACCGGTCTTCGCGCAGTCGAGGTAGCGGCGAATCAGTTCGGTGAACCCATCCGCCGTCCGCTTCGCCGCCGACCGAGAATCCGGAGTTCCATCCGGTGCCGGGGTCGGCATCGTCAGATTCGACAACGCCGACAACAACATTTCCCCGGTGAGAGCATCGAAATCACCGCGCACCACCACCCGACCATTCAACGTCGACGCGATCCGCAACTCATTCCGATCCACATCCTCGGCGGGCGGAATCTCATCGGACTCGAACACTCGCTCCAAGGTCGCGATAACACTCCGCACCTTCGTCGTCGTCGCCTCCACGCCCGAAGCAGCAGCCAACAACAAATCGACACAGCGAGGCAACGCCTCCTCCGGCATCCCCTTCGGAGGTGACTCGCAGAACGCCACGATCAACACGGCATGATCGAAGGAGCAGTCCCCGACATTGAACCGGGCAGCCACCGCCGGAAACGGCCGCAGCGCCGCACCCAGGGCGGCGATCTTCTTCCCGTCCCGGATTTGCAGCATCGTGTTCGCCGCCAACCAGCAACCCACCCCGCGGCTGGCAATCACCTGATCATCCGGCCGCATCGACAACTCGTCCACCACCGCCACCCGAACAGCCTCGAGACGAAGAATCTCCGCACTCGCCTCGATAGCAGCAGCACGCAACTCAGAAGCCGTCAACCGCCACATGCGTCCGCGCAACCCCACCGCAGAACCCGAGACCACATCCGACAACAGAACACTCATTGAATCCCCCGATCCCCACCCCAGACAATACTCGAACATGCGTTCGAGTCAAGAGCTGATTCACTAAAGAATCGGCCTGACTCTGCGATGTCAGCGGGTTGTCATACTGTGGTCGAGTGACTTCGCCGTGGACAGCTGGGCAGGTGGCGTCGGTAGCTCCCGACGCCGCATCGCTGGCCGCTGCGCGTAAGTTGGCTGGTTCGTGGAGCCATGCCGGCAGTAGCGGTCTCGCGCTCTGGGGGCTGTGTCAGGGCAGCGGCTCGAAGCCGTATCAAGCAGTGGTTGACCTGCGGGGTCCTGCATACAAGTGCTCGTGCCCCAGTCGAAAGTTTCCGTGCAAACATGCTCTGGGGCTGCTGGTGGAATGGTCGGAAGGGCGTGTGCCGACGGCGGACGAGCCGGCCGACTTCGCGGCAGAGTGGTTGTCGCGCCGCGAGGAGAAGACCGAGAACACCGGCGAAAGCGGCGACGAGGCGCCCAAGAAGTCTCCCGACCCGGCGACAGCGCAGAAGCGCGCCGACCGCGTTGCGAGCGGGCTCGTCGAATTGGACCTGTGGATCACCGATCAGATCCGGGGCGGTCTGGCGGCGATGGACACGTCCTGGGCGGGCTTCGACGCGGTAGCCGCTCGAATGGTGGATGCTCAGGCGCCCGGTATTGCAGGCACGCTTCGAGCATTGGCGGGAATCGTTGCGTCTACGGAGAACTGGCCCGAGAAGGTCCTCGACGAGTTGGCTCGGTTGCACCTGCTGGTCGCTGCGCATCAGAAGCTGTCCGAGTTGCCGGAAGATCTTGCCTATTCGGTGAAAGCGCACGTCGGCTATCCCGTCTCAACCGAGAGTGTGATGGAATCGATTCCGGTGAAAGAGAACTGGATGATTCTCGGTTCCGGGATCACCGAGGAGAAGCGACTGTTCACCCGAACCGTGTGGATGCTCGGCAGGAATTCGAAACGGTGGGCCATGCTGCTCGACTTCTCCCACGGGTCACCCAATTTTGCCACCGAAACGCCGCCAGTCGGGTTTCTGCTCAATGCCGATGTTCATTTCTATCCCGGTGCCGCGGCATTGCGGGCGCGGATGGGGGCAACGCACGGTGAACCGGAGCCCTTCACAACCATGCCGTTCGGAAGCATCGACGCTGCGTTGCAGCAGTTTACCGATGCCCTCGCCGCAGATCCCTGGTTGCGCTCGTGGCCGGCAGTGATCAGTTCGGTGGTCCCGTCGTTCGTCGACGGTTCCTGGTTTCTCGTCGACGAATCGGGCACAGCGCTTCGGGCAGAAGGTGATTCGGATCTTCTGTGGAAGTTGCTCGGTATTTCCGGCGGTTACCCGGTCACGGTCTGCGGAACGTGGAATGCGCTGGCTCTTACTCCGATCTCGGTTTTCACGGGAGGGCAGGTGATCGTGCTGTGAGCACTTTGATCTCGGCTGCTCTTCTCGGGACTGCCAGAACCTTAACAACATTCGAGGAGCTGCCGGCCGAAGTGCGAGGCCATGCCAGCGAACTCGACGGCGATCCTGCCGAGATGCTTCTGGCAGCAGCAGCGTTGGAGAGGGCGTACCGCCGTGGCGGTGCGGGCTCCAACACGGCGGCCGTGCCGACACCTGCTCCAGACGATGTGCGATTCACGCTGCCGGAATCCTCATCGGCGCACCTGCTGTCGATGCTCGCGGCCAAGGCGACCTTGCTCGACGAGTGGTTCGCAGTCGCGTTGGAGCGCAACTACCGTGCGCCTGATCATCTGGTCGCCGAGTTGCTTTCCTTTGCACGTGCGAGCGAAGCTCACCGGGAGAGCATCCTGCAGATCGTCGGCGAGCGTGGCCGATGGCTAGCCGCGCAAAACCCCGAGTGGAGCAAGCTCGTCCGAACCAGGGATGCAAATCCGGATGTCTGGCGTCACGGAAGTTCGTCCCAGCGCACGCAGTGGCTGATAGACACTCGCCGAACAGATCCCGCGCTGGCACTGGCCGAACTCAGAAAATCGTGGGGCACCGAGCGGGGCGAACAGAAGGCTGCATTTGTCTCGACTCTGGCAATCGGATCGAGCGCCGACGATCAACCATTGTTGGAGGAAGCCCTCGACGACCGTCGCAAGGACGTGCGACGCGCAGCAGCGGAGGTGCTCGGACGTATTCCCGAATCGGAGTTCGGGGAGCGAATGGCTGCGCGGGTTCAGAAATGGGCGCGGGTGGAGCGGAAACTGCTTCGATCCACGTTGGTCATCCTGCCGCCTGAGGAAGTCGATGCGGCGTCGAGGCGAGACGGCATCGAAGATCGGCCGAATCCACACACCGACTATCGTGCCGAGTACGTGCGTCAGGCGATCAGTTCTGCACCGTTGTCTTTGTGGAACAACATGATCGGTGAACCCGGCAAGGTCATGGGGATGAGCGTTGACGAAGGCTGGGAGCCGATCCTTCACGACGCTTGGTCCACCGCTGCAGTCGCGCAGAACAATGCGGAATGGGCGCTGGAACTCTTTCGCATACGCGGCACGGCAACCGATCGACGCCTACTCCCGTTGGTGCCGGCCAAGGCGCTGGCTGACCTGCTGAGGTCTGGAAACGGCGACGCCAATGTTCTGCACCCGGGCAGGGCAGCGATCTACGACGCTCTGCGAGGTCCATGGCCAGACGACATCACCCGGGCAGTCGTGGCCCAGTGGGAACGAGTTGCGGCCAGACGTGCCGATGGGGGCGCCAAGGCCGGCGAATTCTCGCGCTACAAATACAGCGCATCGCTACGCCTAGCCGAGAGTCGATTTCCCTACAGCGCAGTAACTTTGCTCGATCGGGCTGCGGAACGTGCACGTGACCCGGACTGGCGGCAGACCTTCGCCAGAACTGCCAGCGCCATCACCCACCGCAAGACCCTGCTCGAGGAGCTCACATGACTGACAGCGCAACCGTGCCCACCACAGAACCGGCAAAGCTGATGCGGCCCCACGCAGAGCAGGAGTACGCACTCGAACTCGAAGCACTGGCCGCGCAGGACACCCGCCCGCGTCCACCGTCGTGGAACTTGTCGCCCTGGGCCGTGGTGACGTATCTGTTGGGTGGCACTCTCGACGACGGAACGGTCATTTCACCGAAGTACGTCGGTCCACGGCGGTTGATGGAAGTGGCCGTCGCAACTCTTGCCACCGACCGGGCGCTACTGCTGTTGGGCGTGCCGGGTACAGCCAAGACCTGGGTCTCCGAACACCTTTCGGCTGCAATCTCGGGTGCGTCGACGCTCCTGGTTCAAGGCACGTCGGGTACGCCCGAGGAAGCTATCCGCTACGGCTGGAACTACGCACGCCTTCTCTCGGAGGGGCCGACCGCCGGTGCGCTGGTGCCGTCACCTGTGATGACCGCGATGGAAACCGGGAAGATCGCCCGCGTCGAAGAGTTGACGCGTATTCCGGCCGACGTGCAGGACGCCCTCATCACCATTCTCTCCGAGAAGACGTTGCCGGTGCCGGAACTGGGCATCGAGGTGCAGGCAGCCAAGGGCTTCAATCTGATCGCTACCGCCAACGATCGCGATCGCGGTGTCAACGATCTGTCGTCCGCACTACGTCGACGGTTCAACACAGTTGTTCTCCCGTTGCCGGCCAGCGAGGAGGACGAGGTGGCTATCGTGGCACGCCGAGTCGAACAGTTGGGCGCAGCACTGGAATTGCCGACAACCCCCGCAGCAGCCGAGGAAATTCGCCGGGTCGTCACCGTGTTCCGGGAACTGCGATCAGGCACGACCACCGACGGCCGCACCAAGTTGAAGTCCCCGTCCGGAACTCTGTCGACGGCGGAGGCGATCTCGGTGGTCACCAACGGTTTGGCGTTGTCTGCGCATTTCGGGGACGGCGTACTGCGGGCATCCGACGTCGCTGCCGGAATCCTGGGTTCGGTGATCAAGGATCCGGTCGCAGACAAGGTTGTGTGGAACGAGTACCTCGAGGCAGTAGTGCGTGAACGCGGCGAGTGGTCCGACTTCTACCGGGCGTGCCGCGAGGTCACCGGGTGACCATCGTGATTCCGGACCTGCGTGTCCGGGTCTTCGGTATCCGTCACCACGGCCCGGGATCTGCTCGTTCGGTTCGGCAGGGCCTGGAAGAGTTTTCCCCCGATGTGGTCCTGATCGAAGGTCCTTCGGATGCAGACCCGTTGGTGATGCTGGCGGCATCGGAGTCGATGGAACCGCCGATTGCGTTGCTCGCGTACGCCACTGGCGAACCGTCGAAGGCGGCATTCTGGCCGTTTGCGGTGTTCTCACCCGAATGGCAAGCGCTGCAGTGGGCTGCGAAGAACGGTGTGCAGGCAAGGTTCTGCGATCTGCCCGCGTTCAACGTGTTGGCGGATCAGGGGATTCGTACTGTCCGCGAGGGCGATCCTCTGTCTGAACTGGCCGCGGCCGCGGGTTTCGACGACACCGAACGCTGGTGGGATTCGGTGATCGAATCAAGCTCGGGCGCAGATTCTTTCGATGCGATCACCGAGGCGATGGAGGCGCTGCGTGAGACAGTGCCGATCGACGAGGAGACAGCGCATCGCGAAGCGTATATGCGGCAGGTGCTGCGAAAGACGTTGAAGGATGGCGCCGAGCGGGTAGCGGTCGTCTGCGGAGCTTGGCACGCGCCGGCGTTGGTCGGAGCCCTGGGGCCTGCGGCTCCCGACGCCCGCATTCTCAAGGGGATGTCCAAGGTCAAGACCTCGCTGACCTGGGTTCCCTGGACACATTCACGCCTGGCGTCGGCATCGGGTTACGGAGCCGGAATCACCTCGCCGGGCTGGTATCACCATCTGTTCACCGCGAACGACAAGACGATCACGCGGTGGCTCACCAAAGTTGCGAGGGTGCTCAGGGACGAGGACCTTCCCATCTCGAGTGCTCACGTCATCGAAGCTGTCCGATTGGCAGATACGTTGGCTGCACTGCGTTCTCGCCCGCTGGCCGGATTGTCGGAAGTTACCGAGGCTACGAAGTCGGTGATGTGCGACGGAAACGACGTTCTTCTGGATCTGATCACACGAAGACTCGTTGTGGGCGAAGCCCTGGGCACGGTGCCCGAAGAAACTCCGACGGTTCCGCTCGAAGCAGACCTGCGAGCACGTTCGAAGACTTTGCGGCTCAAACAACAAGCGGGAGTCAAGAATCTCGATCTGGACCTGCGACGCGATATCGACGTCGAGCGTTCCCAGTTCCTGCACCGACTGGGGATCCTCGAGATCGATTGGGGAACCCCGGCCGACAGTGAGGTCCGTTCCACCGGAACTTTCCGAGAGACTTGGGCGCTGCAATGGAAGCCCGAATTCTCGGTCTCGGTGATCGAGGCGTCGCTGTGGGGTACGACGGTGGCCGCAGCGGCGGCATCACGTGTCGTCTCGAAGATCAACGAGCCGGACATCACTCTCGCGTCACTGATCGGACTACTGGAGAACTCACTGCTCGCAAACCTCCCGGCAGCTTTGTCTGCGGTTTTGGAGAGTGTGAAAACAGTTGCGGCACTAGACCATGACGTGTCACATCTGATGGCGGCGCTACCGACGCTGACCCGAACGCTGCGATACGGCGATGTGCGCGGAACCGATGTGACGGCGTTGATCGACGTCGCCGACAGCTTGTTGATCCGGATCTGCACCGGCCTCGCAGTCGCCGTCACTGGACTGGACGATCCCAGCGCCGAGGAGTTTCGCGATCACCTCGACAAGGTTCACTCGGCAGTCATGGTTCGTGACGATCGCGATGCGAGCGCACGGTGGCTGCAGGCGATGGCCGGCGTGATCGACCGTGACGACGTCAACGGTTTACTCGTCGGACGGATGGTGCGGCTACTGCGCGACAGCGGTTCGATCACGGAAACCGCTGCAGCCCAGCGCTTGTCTCGGGCCCTGTCCGTGGGAAGCGCGCCGACCGCCAAAGCCGGGTGGGTCGACGGGTTTCTCGGTGGGGGAGGGCTTGTGCTCGTTCACGATCGAGCGTTGCTCACGCTGATCGACACGTGGGTCCGCCAACTTCGTGAGCAGGACTTCATCGACACGCTTCCGTTGCTTCGACGCACGTTCGGAGCCTTCGAGGCAGGGGAGCGTCGAGCGATCGGTCAGGCGGTCAGAGGTGGACGACGCGTCGAGACGACAGTGGAGACCGATACTCGACGCGGCCGAGCGGCAATGGCGGTCGTTGCCGAGATACTGGGAGCGCGCGTATGAGCGACGACGATCAGCGCCTTCGGCGCTGGAGATTGATGCTCGGGGAATCCGCCGAAGAATCGACGGGAGGGCTGGGCCAACCGGGCGACAGTCGAATGGATGCAGCTCTCGCAGCGCTCTACGACTCGTCCGGCCCGACCAAGGGGCGCCGCCGCTCAGCCGGATTGGGGGCGTCGGCGCCGTCCGTCGCCAGATGGCTCGGCGATATCCGGACGTACTTTCCCAGCACGGTGGTGCAGGTGATGCAGAAGGACGCAATCGACCGACTGGGTTTGGCGCAGTTGCTGCTCGAACCGGAACTGCTCGATGCCGTCGAGCCCGATGTACATCTGGTCGGGACGCTGCTGAGCCTCAACCAGGTCATGCCGGAGGCCAGCAAGGCCACTGCTCGAATGGTCGTCGGCAAGGTGGTTCGGGAAGTCGAAGAGCGAATCGCGCAGAAAACGAAGGCCGCGGTGACCGGGGCACTCAATCGTTCGGCCAGAACGTCGAATCCGAAGTTGCGTGACATCGACTGGGACAGAACCATCCGAGCAAATCTGTCGCACTACCTGCCGGAGTATCGAACCGTCGTCCCCGAGCGGCTAGTCGGATACGGCCGCAAGTCGAAATCTGTGCAGCGCGACGTGGTCCTGGCGATCGACCAATCGGGTTCGATGGCGTCCAGCGTCGTCTACGCGTCCGTGTTCGGCGCGGTGTTGGCGTCGATGCAAGCGCTGAAGACTTCGCTCGTGGTTTTCGACACCGCCGTCGTCGATCTGACGGACAAACTGTCCGACCCCGTCGACGTCCTGTTCGGGACCCAACTTGGTGGGGGCACGGACATCAACCGCGCAATCGCGTACAGCCAGTCGCTGATCTCGCGTCCTGCCGAGTCGATGTTTGTTCTGATCTCGGACCTCTACGAGGGCGGTATTCGGAACGAGATGCTGCGGCGCATGGCGGCCATGAAGAATGCCGGCGTTCAGGTTGTGGTTCTGCTGGCGCTCTCGGACGACGGCGCTCCATCGTTCGATCACGACAATGCAGCGGCGCTGAGTGCCCTCGGGATTCCCGCGTTTGCGTGCACGCCGGACAAGTTTCCGGAACTGCTCGCGGTCGCTCTGGAACGCGGCGACGTGTCGGCCTGGGCCGATCAACTTGCACTCGAACAGCGCTGACTCGAACGGCACTGACTCAAACAGCCTCGAACAGCCTCAAACAGCACTGACCGGTCTGCTTCGAAGACCTGAGCACCGGGTACACCCGCACGATGGGTGACGGACAGGTTGCTGGTTCGACTACGCAGGCGGGTTCGGGGCTGGTTCTCACGGTGTTGGCGAGCAGCCAGTTCCTGATGACCCTGGACAGCTCGGTCATGAATGTTTCGATGGCGACCGTCGCCGAGGACGTCGGCACGAGTATCACCGGCATTCAAACCGCGATCACGCTGTACACCCTGGTCATGGCGACTCTGATGATCACGGGTAGCAAAGTCGGTTCGATGATGGGCCGTCGCCGAGCCTTCGCACTCGGCTTGGTCATCTACGGCGCTGGGTCTCTGACGACTGCGCTCGCTCCGAATCTCGTGGTCCTGCTGATCGGGTGGTCGTTCCTCGAAGGCGTCGGCGCGGCGCTCATCATGCCCGCGATCGTTGCGCTCGTCGCCACCAACTTCCCGGCGGAGAAGCGTCCGGGGGCCTACGGCCTCGTCGCTGCAGCAGGCGCGATAGCCGTGGCAGTGGGGCCGCTGATCGGCGGCGCGGCGACGACATTTGCGTCGTGGCGTTACGTGTTCGTCGGCGAAGTCGTGATCGTTGTCCTGATCTTGCTGGTGCTCAGCAAGGTGGTCGACGTCCCACCGTCGAAGTCGCGCCTCGACTACTTCGGTTCGATCCTGTCCGTGGTGGGACTGGGCATGATCGTCTTCGGTGTTCTGCGTTCGAGCGAGTGGGGTTGGGTACAGGCCAAACCTGGCGGGCCGCAACTGGTGGGGTTGTCTCCGGTGGTGTGGCTGCTGATCGTCGGGCTCCTTGTCGTTTACGGATTCCTGCGATGGGAGGGTCGCCTGGCCGCTGCGGGGAAGGAGCCTCTGCTCGATCCGGCGATGCTGCGAAACCGCGAACTCAGTGGCGGGCTGTCGATGTTCTTCGCGCAGTTTCTGGTGCAGGCGGGCGTGTTCTTCGCGGTTCCTTTGTTCTTGTCCGTAGTTCTGGAGCTCAGCGCTCTCGAGACCGGAATTCGCATCCTGCCGTTGTCGGCGGCGCTCGTCGTGGCGGCGATCGGTATTCCGAAGCTACGTCCTACCGCGAACCCGCGGCGCGTGGTCCGAGTCGGATTGTTGGTCATGGTCGTCGGCATTCTGATGCTCGTGGCAGGCATGGACCCGGGCGCCAATGCGGCGATCGTGATGATTCCCATGCTGTTCATGGGTTTCGGCTTGGGGTGCCTGTCTTCGCAGCTCGGAGCCGTCACGGTGTCCTCGGTCCCGGACGAGCGCAGTACCGAGGTCGGCGGGTTGCAGAACACCGCCACCAACCTCGGCGCTTCCTTGGGAACTGCCCTGATCGGATCGGTTCTCATTGCCACTCTCACGACGTCGGCGATCGCCGGAATCGAAGACAATCCGGCGGTTCCGACATCGGTGCAGCAGCAAGCGAGCACCGACATGGCCTCGGGGGTGCCGTTCCTGTCGACGACGCAACTCCGATCCGCTCTCAGTGACGCCGGCGTCGCCGAGTCCACGGCGGATGCGATCGTGGACGTGAACGAAGAAGCCAGGCTGGACGCGTTGCGTGTCGCCTTTGCCGTGGCAGCGCTGCTCGCAATCGCCGCGTTGTTCCCGACCGCTCGAATCCCCCGCGTCGCGGTCGGCGACAAACGTGGTTCGAGCTAAGAATCAGCAATCGCGGATCGACCTGGACGATCGACGGAACGACCTCTGGATATAGTGATCTGCGCACAATCGATTCGTCAGATGGCTACCGTTGTGAAGGAAACAAGCAGCGAGTCTGAAACACTGACGTTTCACCGGATAAGGGTTCGGTGGGGAGCCAGGGGAGGTTCGGATGGCCAGGCGAGCGGATTCGACGCCCGCTGATGGCGCCTGCGCTGGTGTCGGGATGCCTCACTGATGAACCGTCTGAGTCGATTGAGTCGATTGAGTCGGCAAGATCCTGCTTCGGAGACCGACTGCAACAGCCTGTTTCGCCGTCAGATCGACGAGGCTGCGGCCGTCGCGCCGTTCGCCAATCTTGCGTACATGGCGAGTTTGGTCGTGATTCTGACCTACACCGTCCCGCCTGGACGTCAGACGCTCAGGTGGTTGGGCGGCGCCCTCATCTTTCTTGTCCTCGCGAATTCGATTCGAGTATGGATACCGCTTCGCTGGCGACCGTCGAAGCACACACCGCGCTACGACTACGTGGGTCTGCTCGTCGAAGTGATCGTTGTCGCGACCCTAGACGTCGCACTTTTTGCCCTGCTCTTTCACGACATGGACGTCTTCCGCGACTTGGTTCTGATCGCGACGATGGCAGGAATCATGGGCGCCGGGACCGTGACGTTCTCCAGTCTGAGATCGGTGAGCCTGACCTGGATCTACATTCACGGCCTCGGCGTCTTCACTGTTCTCATCGTCCACGCCGAACCCCACTTTCGCGTACTTGCGATTCAGTTGTGCATCTACATGTTTGCGCTCACCGTAGGGGCGGTCTATCTGTCAGCCTCGTTCCAGAGACGTTGTCTCGCAGAGTTTCAGGCGGAATCCGAGCGTCAGACGGTGGCGTTGTTGCTCGACGGTTTCGAAGGCGGTTCCCGCGACTGGCTGTGGGAGTGCGACACCAACGGCCGGTTCTCCCACACCTCGGCACGTCTCGCCGAGGTCGCAGGTATGACGGTGGACGAGTTGCAGCAACTCACCTTCGGGCAACTCCTCACCAGACTCCAGATCGCGTCGAGTCCGGAGGGGCGTGCGGCCGCGGCCCAGATGATCGACAAACTCGAATCGAGTGCCCCCTTCCGGGACACCGTCGTGCCGGTGCATGTCGACGGTAGGCGACGCTGGTGGTCTCTTTCCGGTAATCCACGGGTCCTTGAATCCGGCGTGATTCTGGGTTGGCGCGGTGTCGGTTCCGACATCACGGAGAGGTATGTCCACGAGCAGGAGATCCTTCGGCTTGCGGCCACCGACTCGTTGACCGGGTTGCCGAACCGTCGTGCGTTCGGTGTGGCGCTCGAGGAAGCGATCAATTCTCGGGCGCCGGACAAGCAGGTTCTCGTCGGGATTCTCGACCTCGACAATTTCAAATCGGTCAACGACACCCTTGGACATCCGATCGGGGACCAATTACTTCTCGAAGTCACGAAACGCCTGCGCAAGGTCGTAGGTTCGGACATGTGCTCGCGGATGGGCGGCGACGAATTCGGGCTGATCGTCTGCACGTCGTCGCGCGACGATCCCGGAGTGATCTTCGATCGGTACCTGGAAGTGCTGCACGAACCATTCTTCGTCGAAGGCAATCGAATAGAAGTGCGGGCCACGATCGGTTACTCCAGCGCGCCCGAGGATTCAACAGACGCAGACGGATTGGTGATGCTGGCGGATCTGGCTCTGTACGAAGCGAAGTCGACGGGGCGCAATCGAGTAGGCAAGTTCTCACCGCTGCTGCGGGCGAGGGCATCGGCGCGGGCGACTGCGCTCCACGAGCTGGACAGAGGGATCGAGGAAGGGCAGTTCGATCTCCACTATCAGCCTCAGGTCGACACTCAGACCGGTGAAGTGGTGGCCTTCGAGGCTCTTCTACGGTGGAACCATCCCAGTCGCGGCCTCATCGGGCCCAGCCAGTTCATCTCGGTGGCGGAGGAAACCGGAATGATCATTCCCCTCGGCGCGCAGGCGATGGCGATGGCGACCGCGGCTGCTGCGGGGTGGCCGACCGGAATCGGTGTCTCGGTCAACGTTTCGCCAGTGCAGTTGGTGTCGCGAGAGTTCGGCGCGATGGTGAAGAAAGCTCTGACGGATTCGGGCTTGCCTCCGCATCTGCTGCAGCTCGAAATCACCGAGACAGGTGTTGTGGACGATCGCGCGATCCGGGATCTCTACAAGCTGCGTGAGCTCGGGGTTACCGTCGCGCTCGACGATTTCGGCACCGGCTATTCTTCCTTCGCCACGCTCCAGAGACTTCCAATCGACGTTCTCAAGATCGATCGCATGCTGGTCACCGACTCGGACGATCCGAAGATGTCCGTGGTGAAGTCCATTGTCGAATTGGCCGCGGCCCTTGGTATGAAATCGTTGGCCGAGGGCGTCGAGTCCATCGAGCAGTTCCGCCGCGTTCAGTGGGTCGGGTGTGACCTGGTCCAGGGCTATCACATCAGCAAGGCTCTGACCGCTGAGCGCGTCGATGTGTATCTTGCCGCCACGGACACGGAAACCGGGCGCAGCGTCCACCCACTTACGTGGCTGTGAATCAGATCTGAGCCGAGCGGATCGTATTACCGCCTGCCGCTTTCGCTTGATACATCATCGAATCCGCGACGTTTGTCGCCGCCAGGATTGCGGAAGCACCGCCGCTCCACGCCTTCGATTCGGCGGTCATCATCACAGCTCCGACGCTCACCGTTGTGGGGATCGCGTCGGAACAATCCGACAGCGCCGCGTTTATCCCTTCGATCAACAGGGTTGTCGATTCGGGATCACCGGCAATGACAGCCAGATATTCTTCTCCGCCCGTACGAGCGATGATTCCGTGTTCGCCGAGATGTGTGCTCAATCGGTTCGCGGTTCTTCTGATGACATGATCGCCCTCGGCATGACCGTGAAGATCATTCACCGTCTTGAATTTGTCGATATCGACGACGACGAAAGCGAGAGACGAAGAATCGTCTCGGGTGCTCTCGAAGAGATCGCCGACTGCCCCCTCCAGTCCCCGACGGTTGAACAGGCCAGTGAGGGGATCCCGGTCCGAATACTGGGCATCGCGGTAGAGAGTGCGCCAGGTCAGGTGCGCAAAAATGGGAACGAGTGTGACAGCTCCGAAAAGAACGGTGCCACGGGCCAGAAGCGTCGTGATATCGACGTCGCCTTCTAGATAGGCAAGAACAAAAACGGTAGTCGTGATGGTCGTCGACCAAACGACATGAGCGACAAGCCACCTTGCGCTGACAAAAAGAGTCGCAAAGGTTCCGGTGACCGCGAAGACGGTGCAACCGAACGTCGCGGACGAGCGATCCGGCACCAGAAGGACTGCGGCCGCGATCCCGAGATCTGCGAATATCCCGAATGCAAGCAACCCCCGGCGTCCGGGAAATGGTTGTGTGAACCAGCATGCGGCGATTCCCACACACGTGCAGATCATGAAAATCGAAAGTGCTTTGCCGGGAGTGGTCGGCGGCGTATCCGGGCCGATCAATTTGTAGAACGCGGAGAGTCCGAAGATGATCGTCATCATTCCGAGCAAGGTTCGGAAGATCGGAATGATTGCTCGGCCGGATCTCTGGTGCTTTATCCACTCGTAGTCGTGTGGTTCGTTGAACCATTCGTGAAGTGTTTGCCAAGAACTGTGCCCTTCGGAGGCGATGACAGGGCTCGGCATGCTGTCTATTTTGCCTTGAATTTAGGTAAAGAGAAAATCTGTGTTCGACCGGTTCCACCGGTTCGATTTTTTTCGGGGAAGAGGTTCTCTTATCGAGTCGAGCGCTTACTCGATGCTTGTTTCAAGCCTTCTTCGAACTGCTGTGTGCGTTGTTCGAGGCGGTCGCGAACGATACGACTTTTCGCGTACGAGACCTTCTCACGCCGTGCGCACCGAGCACCGCGCCCAGCGCGACGAAGCATTGGACAAATTCCGTTCGGTTCAGATCTGAGGGAGCTGCTCTAACAACCTGGACGAAAGGGTTCGAGCGTAGGTGGACGTGATGTGGTTACTGTCGCGATAGACTGCGACGCCACCGATCACGGCCGCGCATTGATCGGTCGGACAGATTGCGTCGTTGAGATCAACCAGCACCGATCCACCAACGGCTGGCGACGCGGCGATCTGTTCTCTTCCCAGCGCGTCGGAAGTTTCCGAGCGGGGGCGGGCGCATTTCGTCAGTTGTTTCAAATTCGCTGAAATGCACTCGCCTTGATCGATTCCAGGCTTCGGCGTGTCTCGAATCAAAACGACTTTTGCGCCTTTGTCTGCGAATGGTTGCAATGCAGCCGCTATTGCGTTCGAACCACTGCCGTCCGTGCCGGTCCCCATGCTGCTCGTGAGAAGCATGGTCGGCATTGGCCCGGCGAGTAGGCGGTCGCTGATTTCACGGTTCCATGTCATGCAGTCGACGTACGGCTTTCCGTCCCGCAATACAGTGCCCGATTTGAAGGGACACGCGTCGTGAATGTAGGCAGTCAATGACCAATTCTCCCGATCTGCAAGCAGCGTGAGGGAGGGGATCCATTGCTGGGCATGTGAATCGCCGACCAGAACGATTCGCTTTGGGGACGTGCGATTTCCGAGTTCGCAGGCCACGACTTCGGCGCTGTCGATCCGCGAGACAGGACACCGGTCATAGTCGGTTCTGATCTGGGCCGGGCTGGGCACCATCTCGGCGACAGATTCGACAGGTGCTCCGTTTGCATCGTCGCGAGGTAATGGTGCGAGCACTTCCGCGCCCATGAGTTTCGCATCGGTCATGCTGTTACCGGCCGGGGCGTACTGCGACACGTAGGTTCCGGTGGCTGGACGTGGACCGGCGAGTGAGAGAATCATGCCGACGATCAGGCAAGCCGCGATCCCGAAGAATGCAAGATAGAGCGAGTTCTTTACTGAATCCTTGATTCTTGCGGCATCGCGGACCGGGTTTTCGATCATTTTCAGCGACAGCCACGCTGGAAGTATTGACAGAGCGACCAGAGTGATTCCCTCTGTCACCGTCGTTTCGCGTAGTCCGTCGGTGATGAAGTATCCACCGATGACCAGCACGGGCCAGTGCCAGAGGTACATCGAGTACGAACATCCACCGATCCACTGGATCGTCCTGTTACTGAAAATTCGAACTGGACCCGCAGTCCCGGCAGCGGGGCCGGAAGCGAGAACCAGAGCGGTCGACACCGTAGGGATCAGTGCGATGAATCCCGGGAAGGGTACGGCCGTCGTCAGAAGGAGTCCTGTTCCGAGAATGCCCACAACGCCCAACCAGGACATGGCAGCGGCAGCGGCGGTAGGCAGTTTGGCAGCGAGTGGGATCGAGAGTGCGACGAGACCGCCGAGCGCCAATTCCCAGAGTCGGGTAGTGCTGACAAAGTACGCGCGACCAGGATCGGAGTTGGTGAGGTAGACGGACCACGCAAGCGATCCAATGGCGATGATCGAGAGAGCGCCGAAAACCCATCGGGTTGCGTTGCCATGAATCTTCTTCACCATCCAAGCGATCGCTATTATCAGGATCGGCCAAAAGATGTAGAACTGCTCTTCCACGGACAATGACCAAAAATGTTGGACAGGGCTAGGTGCGGAGTTTTCGGAGAGGTAGTCGACAGACCGTTCCGCAAGTCGCCAGTTAACGATGTAACTTCCGGCGGACGCGATATCAAGTCCAATATCCCACCACCGCGTCTGTGGAAGTATCAGATAAGTAGCGATTCCTGTGAATACAAGCGTTGCCAAACTGGCCGGAATTAGCCGCCTAGCGCGTCGAGCGTAGAAGTTCTTTACCGAGACAGTGCTTTTATTGACCATTTCGCGGTGCAGAATAGAGGTCATCAAGAAACCTGAGACGACGAAGAATACGTCGACGCCAACGAAACCTCCTGGTAGCCAACTTATTCCGGCGTGCCAGACGAGTACGAAGAGGACCGCGATTGCCCGTAGGCCCTCGATATCTGGACGAAATTGCGACGCACGTGTCCTGCTGTCTGCTTTGTTGCTACGTCTGGTGCGCGTTACAGTCGTCGTCACGGACAGGCCCCTCTGAAGTCATCGGCGAATTAAGTCGCCTGTCACAAATCGTTCGAATGGTATCCGTCGCGATTCGTGGATGCATAACTCATTGGGTGCAGTCAAGAATAAATGGGACGAAGGTCCTTGAATTAGGTGACTAATATTTGGAAGGCAACCAAAATGTGTTCCATCGGGGGGATCGCGATTCTCTTTAAAGGGGTTCCTCTATCTTTCTAACGAGGTGTCCCGAGGGCTCGGCGCTCATCACACGTCTCCAGGCGTTTGTCGAGCTGACAGTCGACGATCCGAACACCGATGGCGCCCAGCTGGTTACTTCGCGAAACTGGCGAGGAACCGCTGCAACAGTGGGTTGTAGATCTCGGGTGCTTCCCAGAACGCTGCGTGCCCGACACCGGGAATCACGTGGTAGGTGCCCTCCCAGAGATTCGCGAAGGTCAACGACGCGACATACGAAGTGTTCACGAACGGGTCCTCGGCGCCGTCGATCACCGCGAGTGGCACAGACGCCGTTGCAACCAGAGCCTTCTGATCCGATTCGCGGCCGGCGCCGAATGCGTCGAACATGATCTTGCGAGCGCGCCCGTCCGTGCGTATCGCGGCGTCGAGGGCTGACTGCTCGAAGGGAACGGCGGTCATCCGTGCGTAGAGTTCGGCTTCCTGCGCGGTGATGACCTCGGTGCCGCCGATGGACAATCCGTCGCCGGCATTGAATGCGTCGCCGAGCGTCTCGGGATTTGCCGGTGGCGTGCCGGTGATGACGATTCCGGTGAGCGCGGGGAATTTCGCGATCAACTCGAGGGCGATGTGTCCGCCGAGCGACCACCCGACGACAACCGCTCGTTCGACGCCGAGTTCGGCTAGAACATCGACGATGGCGTCGGCGTAACCGTTCTGCGTGTACGCGGCTTCGGGTTCGCTCGCGTCCTCGGAGTCGCCGTGGCCGAGCAGGTCCAGAGTGATCATGCGGTAGTCGCCCGCCCAGCCGGCGTCGACCTGATGACGGAAGATGGAGCGGCTGGCCGAGTTTCCGTGGATGAAGACAACCGGGAAACCATCGGTGGCACTGTCGTCGACTGCCATGACGCCATGCCGGGTTTCGATCTTGGTGGTTGTCATCGGAATCCTCATCGTTCGAAGTGCACGGTCAGCGGGTATCCACGCTACCGGGCATATGCGGCATAGAGTTCACCCGTGGACTTCGCATTGCGCTCGTGCAGTTGGCACGGTCACGAGACCTACGCTCCGGACGAACCTGAGCTGCGGGATCGACTTCATGTGGACACTGCGGTGGGCCAGGCATGGCGGTGCCTACGTTGCGGCAACTTCGTCCCGGGAGCGCCGCGAGCGTCCGGGCCGGCGGACGCCGCTCCCGAGGTTCCGCGGGGACGGCTGCTTCGCGACCGGTTGATCATGCGACTTCTTGCCACCGAGAGAATGTTCCGCGCTCTGGGGTTGGTTCTTCTGGCGATCGGGGTGTTCAAACTCAGATCGTCGAAGGGGCGCGTCGAGGACGCCTTCGAGAACGAATTGCCGTTGATCAGACCATTGGCCCGCCAGCTGGGTTGGAACATCGACGATTCCAAACTGGTCCATCACATCGAGCAGGCGTTTTCGTTGTCGGCGACGACGCTCACCTGGATCGCGGTCGGTCTGTTGGTCTACGCCGGCCTGCAAGTGATCGAGGCCGTCGGGCTGTGGATGGTCAAACGCTGGGGCGAGTACTTCGCAGTGGTGGCGACCAGCTTGTTCTTGCCCCTCGAAATCTACGAATTGACCGAGAAGATCACGTGGTTGAGGGCCGGGCTGCTGCTGGTGAACGTCGCCGCCGTCGTGTGGCTGATCTGGAGCAAGCGGCTATTCGGTGTCCGCGGCGGTGGCGCGGCGTATCACGCCGAACATTCGGAGGAGAGCCTGATGACGGTGGAGCGGGCCGCGGTCAAACAGGCTTCGTGAGACCGGCTTTCGACGCGGCAGCACCAGCCAGTGTTGCTGCCCCGATCGTGATCATGGCGGCGAGGAGGATGGCTGCGGGTTCACCGTCGCCCATCACCCCCAATTGAGTGCCCACCGTCACTGCGGCAACCGGTACTCCCAGTTGTGCGGCGGACAGCACGCTGAGCGGGAGCGGAAGACCGAGGACGCGTATCGCGGCGTGAACCACGAGAGTTGCTCCGCCCAAGACCAATCCGAGCCAGATGGCGGACGGATGAGTGACGAGGTCGCGCAGATTGATCGCCGCTCCCAACCAGACGAAGAAGAGGGGCGCGAAGAAGCCGTCGGTGATCGCGAAGAGTTGTTTGGCGAGGCGGCGGGGTTCACCGATTGCGGCCAGGACCAGTCCGAAGGCGAAGCCCGCGAGCATGATCGACACGTGAGTGCTGGAGGCCAGCGCTGCCAGAGAAAAGAGGATCACCAGATTGATCCGGAGTTCGAGTGCAAACTTTCGTTTCTCCGAGAATTTGTGGAGCTTTCGCCAATGGCCGGACCGGTGGAAGGCTCGCAGTACGAAGAACAAGGCAACCGCACACGCCGCCACCGCCAATGCGCCGACACCGGCACGAGGGGCATTGTCCGGATCGATCACCAGAGGCAGCGCGACAATGCAGACGGTGTCCGCGATCGCGACCTGGGCAGTCATCTGCAGAACCGAGGTTCCACCGAGCCCCAGCGAATCGACGATGGGGAGAATCAACGCCGCGGACGACGACGCGATCAGGACCGCGTACAGCGCGGCGTGACCGGTGCCGAATGCCGTCGCCGCACCGTAGCCGGCAACCACCGACAGGAGTCCGACGACAACCGAGCGAACGGCACCCTTGCCGATTGCCGCACGAACTGCCGGATCGCGGACCGGGACGTGTGAGCCGGCCACCATCATCGTGAGCGCGAACCCGATATCGGCCAGGAACGTGAAAGTCTGGTCCGAAGAGTCGAGCAGCCCGAAACCGGTGACACCGAAGACGACGCCCGCGGCAAGTTCGCCGACCACCACGGGGACATGCCAACTGACGCGAGCGCCGAGCAGCGGACCGAGGATGCCGGCCAGCGCGACGAGGGCAAGGATGCCGAAGGTCATCGACGACCTACGACGTCACTGTCGAGGGAGCGATCTTTGCAGGGATGCCGGTGTTCTCGTCCACGTGGTAGCTCGCACAGACACGGTGGTAGCCGTCGGCGATCTGCGCCGGCACTCCGGCGCGGAAGTCTCCCTGCACCAGCAGGATCGGAGACAGCGCGATCCCCTTGCGGATCTTCTTAAGGTCGGCAGCAACGTGCGGGTTGTCGACCGGAAGCAGGGGTAGCCCGGCGGCCCGCAGGATGTCCTTGGCCTTCTTCGAGACCAGCGTCGCCGTCTTGAGGGCGTACACGAGAGCTTGGACCTGAACCGGTGTCGCGCCCAACTGGAGGTAATCGCGGGCCGCCGGGTAGTCGTGCTCGTCCGGCAGGTCCTTCCAGAGAACGGCAGGAGCCTTCTCGGCTACCTTCGGCTCTGCTGTCTTGGGAGCCTTCGGCTGGGCTGTCTTGGGAGCCTTCGGCTGGGCTGTCTTGGGAGCCTTCGGCTGGGCTGGCTTCGGCGCCTTCGGCTGGGCTGCCTTCGACGTTTTGCTCTTGGCCATCTGTGCTGTTTCCTTCAGTGTCGGTCCGCGAGTGGAGCTGGTGCAGAAATCGTGCACTATCAGCGCCGCAGGCACCACATCGGAGCTGTTTGGCCCCCTAGGCGGCGGGTAATCAGCAGACTGCGGGGGAACGAGCAGGAGGCGAAGCAATGAAGCGGATTCTCGCAGTGCTCGCAGCGCTGATCCTGGCGGTGTTCGCACTGACCGCGTGCAGTGACAACAACGATTCGTCGGACAACGATTCGGCCGATCACGACGGCATGGCGATGACCAGTATGCCGATGACCAGCATGCCGACCAGTATGTCGATGCCGAGCATGCCTCTGGGTATGTCGACGCCGGGAGCGTCGTCGATGGGAATCGTGATCAGCGGTTTCGAATATTCGACGCCGGAGTCGGTGATGCCCGGACAGGTACTGACCATTCAGAACAACGACACCGTCGAGCACTCGGTCACGTCCGATACCGCAGGGTTGTTCAACGAGGACATCGAAGCGGGTGAGACGGAAACCATCACGGTGCCGAACGAGCCTGGAACGTACACGTTCCACTGCACCTACCACCCGAGTATGCGCGGCACCTTGACGGTCAAGTAGAGGTCGTCCCCGTCCGGCGTAGCTTTTGCTGCGGAAACTTCGGCGGCGCGCACCCGATCAGGCTGGTGGAGAACAGATCCGGGTGTACGGTTTTCAGGTGCGCCGGAGAATAGCGATCAGTGTCGTCACGCTCGTGGTTTGTGCCCTCGGCTTTTCGCCGCCGGCGCTCGCGGATTCACCGAACGGCTCGTATTCGTCACAGCTGCTGTACTTCTCGGTCGATGTCGGGCCTGAACTCTCGACGCCGTGCACCGTCGTCGGTGAACTTTTTGTTCCAGACGGCGTCGATGCGGACAACCCAGCGCCCGCGATCCTGACCACCAACGGGTTCGGTGGTTCGTACAAGGACCAGATTCCCGCGCTGCAGAACTTCGCCGAGAACGGGTATGTCGGACTGACGTATTCGGGATTGGGTTTCGGCGGCTCGAGTTGCAAGATCACACTCGATTCTCCCGCGTACGACGGCGTCGCCGCCTCCCAGTTGGTCAGCTTCCTCGGCGGCCAAGAAGGGATTGCCTTCACGGATCAGGCTCTGACGCAGCCCTATCCGGCGCTCACCGCGGTGGTACAGGACTCCGTCGATCACACCGGTGCACCGTCGACGAACGACCCGCGGGTCGGAATGACGGGTGGCTCCTACGGCGGCGGCATTCAATTCGCCGCCGCGAGTGTCGATCCCCGTATCGACACGATCATCCCCATGATCACCTGGAACGATCTCTCGTATTCTCTGGCGCCCAACAGCACGGGAATCATCTCCGGTGTGTCGACAGCGGAGCCGGGAGCAGCGAAGGTGCTCTTTGCATCGCTGCTCTTCGGCGCGGGCATCGCGAATCCCGGTGTGGACGGCTACATCGCGGATCCCGCACGGCTACCCGGCTGCCCGAACTACGTCCCCTACATGTGCAACGCGATCGCCGAGGCGGTCGTGACCGGCGACATCGGACCGCAGGTAGTGAGTGAGCTCCGAGCGTCGTCGGTCTCGTCGTTCGTCGACCGGATCAACATTCCGGTACTGCTTGCTCAGGGACAACAGGACACCCTGTTCGATCTGAACGAGGCAACCGCGACTTACGACGCGCTGAAGGATCGTGGCGTCGATGCCAAGATGATCTGGCATTCGTGGGGGCACAGCCACTTGGCCGCTGCGCCCGGCGAATTCAGCTTCTCCGCTCCTGACGAAGACGCGCAATACGAAACCGGTCGCTTCATGGACTGGTTCGATCACTACCTCAAGGACGAGAACACGGAGACGGGACCGGAATTCGCGTATTTCCGTAACTGGATCGACTACGAGGGAAACGCGGCGCCGGCATACGCGACGTCCGACACCGTCGATGTCGGGACCGCCCGCGCCTTCCATCTGTCCGCTGACGGGGGACTGCTGCCGGACGGCACGCCGGTGGTACCTGGTCCGAAGACGATCGTCACGGCACCGGGTGGGCTGCCGACAGGCGTCGAGCCGCTCAATATCAATCCGGCCGGAAACATTCCGAATGCACAGATTCCGGGAACCGAGGCGCTCTGGACCACTGCGCCGATGACCGAGGCGATGGACGTGGTGGGAGCTCCCACTCTGACGCTGCGTGTTGCGGCGCCCGGACAGCCGGTGGTGTTCGCGAAACTCTACGACGTGGCCCCGGACGGAACTTCCTCGCTGATCAACGGACTGATTGCGCCCATACGCATCAGTGATCCGTCCCAGCCGGTCCCGGTGACGATGCCGGCGATAGTGCATCGATTCGAGCCAGGGCATTCCGTGCGTCTCGCGATCACCGGTGGCGACATCAGTTTCCGTGGGGGACTGCAAGGTATGCCGGTGACAATCTTTGCCGACGGTTCCGGCCCCCTCGAACTTCCCGTCGTGAGCTGAAACACCGTGGGCTGAATTTCAGCGGGTGATGGTTCGACTGTCGCCGCGGAACTCGGCCACGACGGTGTCGCCGTTGCGAACGGTCACGTCGTAGATCCCACTTCGACCGCCTCGTGCCTTCTCGGTGGCGACCGCGGTCAAGGTGTCGCCCAGACGGGTCGGACGTAGAAATCGGATGTCCGCGCGCGCTGCAACGGCTGAATCCTCGTAGCCATTGCAGGCGAGCGCAAACGCGGTGTCCGCGAGCAGGAAAACATAACCACCGTGTGTGATTCCGTGACCGTTCACCATGGTTTCGCCCACGGTGACGGTCACGGTTGCGCTACCGGGCGCCAGCTCGGAAATCTCGATACCGAGTGCCTGCGACGCCTGGTCCGCGTCGAACATCTCTCTGGCGGTGATGCTTCCTGTACTCACGAGACAACTCCTGTGGGATCGGAGAATTGCAGGGGTCTAGAGGACCGAGACAACTTCCTGGACGTACATGTCGACTGTGCCGGTGGCAAAGTTTGCGACATCTTTTCCAGCGGCGCCCATCTCCGGGGACTTCAGGCCGCTCTGCATCGTCTCGAGATCGGGAAACACCAGGTTGGCGACGGCGTAGAAGACTGGATCGGAGCCGTCAATCGTCGAGCACTTGCTGAACGTGAAGTCCGAGAGCCCTGGCACTGCGCTGGCGAGCGGGACGTGGATCTCGTTGTAGTACTTGTCGAAAGCCTCCGGATCGGTGGGGCATCCGTAACATACTGCTACTCGATAGGTCATGTGCTTTCAATTCCCTTCGGGGCGAGTCTTGGCTACCAGAGTCAGGACGTCGTATGTCGCGACCGGATCGTTGTCCTGGTTCGTCACCACGGCATCCCAACGAACCTCACCGTAGTCGGCGCTGCTGCGAGGTGTGATGGTCTTGGCTGTGAGGGTGACCGTCAGGCTGTCTTCGGCTTTCACCGGGGTCAGGAACCTGAGGCTGTCCACGCCGAAGTTCGCGAGAACCGGGCCGGGAGCCGGGTCGACGAACAGACCGGCAGCGAGTGAGACAACCAGATAGCCGTGTGCGACGATGCCGCCGAACAGCGGGTTCGCCGCTGCGGCCACCGGATCGGTGTGTGCGTAGAAGGTGTCACCGGTGAACTCTGCAAAATGATCGATGTCTGCGAGTGTGACCTGGCGCGGACCGCCGACAACGGTGTCGCCGATCTTCAACTCGGCGAGACTCTTTCGGAATGGATGTTCGGATCCGGTCGTGCGCGCTGACCCGGTGAACCAGCGCTCGCCGACCGCGGTGAGCACGTCGGGTGTGCCCTGCACGGCCGTCCGCTGCATGTGGTGTAGAACTCCGCGGATGCCACCCAGCTCCTCACCGCCGCCGGCACGGCCCGGACCGCCGTGTACGAGGACTGGAAGGGGAGAGCCGTGGCCGGTGGATTCCTTGGCATCGTCGCGGTTCAGGACGAGCACTCTGCCGTGAAAAGCTGCGAGGCCCAGCACCAGTCGACGTGCGATGTCGGTGTCGGCAGTGACCACCGAGGCGACGAGGCTTCCCTCGCCACGGGCCGCGAGTTCGATCGCATGATCGATGCCGTCGTATCCGATGACGGTGCTGACGGGTCCGAAGGCCTCCAGCTCGTGTACCTCGTGCGCATTCTCTTCCGCCCGGAGAAGGACAGGGGAAAGGAAGGCCCCTGACTGGCCGTCGGCACCGACCACGTCGACGTTGTCCGGGTCTCCGAATACGATAGTTGCCGACTTCGTCAGACCGCGAATGGATTTCAAGACTTCATCGCGCTGCTCGATGCTGGCGAGCGCACCCATCGTGACGCCGTCGGCATCGGGGTGTCCCACGACCACTTTGTTCAGTCGCTCGGATGCGGCATCGACAACGGCGTCGACCAGCGAGACCGGCACCAGGGCGCGCCGGATCGCCGTGCACTTCTGACCCGCCTTGACTGTCATTTCGGTGGCGAGTTGTTTGACGTACAAATCGAATTCGGGCGTTCCTGGTACGGCGTCCTCGCCAAGGATCGACGCGTTGAGTGAATCGGCCTCGGCATTGAAATGGACGCCCTTGCCGACGACGTTCGGGTGAGCACGCAGCGTTGCGGCGGTGTCGGCGGATCCGGTGAATGCCACTGAGTCCTGCCCGCCGAGGTGATCGAGGAGGCCCCGTGCACTACCGGAGAGCAGTTGGACGGAACCCTCCGGGAGCAAGCCTGATTCGATGATGCGCCGGAAGACGAGTTCGGTGAGATATGCCGTGGAACTGGCAGGTTTGACGATGGACGGCACACCCGCGATGAATGCCGGTGCCAGCTTCTCCAGGAAACCCCACACCGGGAAATTGAAGGCGTTGATCTGTACGGCGACGCCGCGGCGTGACGTATAGATGTGTTGCCCGAGGAAAGTTCCGCCCTTGCCCAGAGCTTCGACGTTTCCATCCAGAAAGACTGTGCTGTCGGGCAATTCGCGCCGAGCCTTGCTCGCGTAGCTCAGCAGGGTTCCGAATCCACCGTCGATGTCCACGCCGGAATCTCGCGTCGTCGCGCCGGTGGCAGTGGAGAGTGCGTAGAACTCGGCTTTTCCTGCCATCAACGTGAGGGCGAGAGCCTTGAGCGCGCCGGCACGTTCATGGAAGGTCATCGCAGACAGTGCAGGCCCGCCGACCTCGCGTGCGTACGTAACCATCTCGGCGAGGTCGACGCCGGTTGCGGAGATCCGGGCCACCTCTGATCCGTCCACTGCGCTCGGCAACGGGGTACCTGCGTCCGGTGCGGCGTACCAGCGACCGGCTACATAGCTTTCCAACAGTCTGCTCACGATAACTCCATCTCACCGTACGTTCGGTCGGTAATTACGATCGCCCGGTAACGCCGCGTTGTCAAGGATTCGGCAGAACTGCCTGGAATCAGGCCTTGCGAAGTCCGTCGAAAGTGACGGCGACGACCGCGTCGGCAATGTCGGAGACGGACTCGCCCGCTCGGGGTTTGTACCACTCGATCAGTGAGTTGACGGTGCCGAACATCAGCTTGCTGGCGAGGGCCGGTTCGATGTCCGGGCGCAGGTCTCCCTCCGCTGCGGCGGACGAGACGAGGCCTCCGACAAAGTTGTCGAATTCGCGTCGACGGGCGAGTGCGGCCCGCTCGACCGTCGTGTTGCCGCGGACGCGCAGGAGCAGGGTGACGTACGGAAGCTCTGCGACCAGCACCTCTACGCTGCGCCGGACCAGGTATTCGAGCCGGTCGATGTACGGACCGGTGGTGGCGCCTTCTTCGGTCGTGACCGCAAACAGGGCGTTGAGTGCACGCGAAAGTGCGAGTTCGAGAAGTTCCGACTTGCCGGACACGTGGTGGTAGATCGAGGACTTCGTGATGCCGAGCTTCTTGGCGAGCACCTCCATGCTGGCGCCGTCGTAGCCCTTGTCGTTGAACACCTTTACAGCCACGGCTAAGAGCGAATCGAGGTCGTAGCCGGGACGTCCGGGGAGGCCGGTGCGTCGAGTGGGGCGTGCCGTAGTCATGCCCCCATCTTCTCAGTTCGGGCAAAGCTGTGCACCAACCTCGTTTTCACCCTTGCCAAACGACCGAATGTTCGGTTATTAATGTAAGAGAGCGAGAAGGAGCGAATGTGAACACCCTGCACGTGGACGAGCGCGAGGATCGCGTCGTGGTCACCCTCGACAGGCCCGCGCAACGCAACGCGATCAACGCGGAAATGATCGACGAACTGCATCAGGTTTGTGGACGCCTCGAACGGGATCCGAAGCTGCTCCTGCTTGCCGGGCGCGGAGACCACTTCGCGGGCGGCGCTGACATCGCGGAGCTCCGAGCGCGCGGACGAGAGGAAGCGTTTGCGGGTATCAACCGGACCCTGTTCGACCGTATCGGAAAGCTCCCGCTGCCCACCGTGGCCGCCGTGAGCGGCTATGCGCTCGGCGGCGGGGCAGAGTTGACCTACGCCTGTGACATTCGCGTCGCGACAACGACGGCGGTCTTCGGTAATCCCGAGCCCAATCTCGGCATAATGGCAGCCGCCGGCGCCAGCTATCGGCTGCCGAAGCTCGTCGGAGTCTCGATCGCGAAGCAAGTGCTCCTCGGTGCCAGGAACCTCGACGCCGAGCAGGCGCTACGAGCGGGCCTGGTTGTCGAGGTGACCGAACCGAACTGCCATGTCGATGCAGCGCATCGGCTGCTCGACCGTATTTCCCGACTGTCCCCGCTGGCACTGCGATTGACGAAGATCATCGTCGACGCGCCGGGATCGCATCCGTTTGCCGACGACATCGCCCAAGCTGTCCTGTTCGAGAGTTCGGACAAGCACGATCGCATGACGGCCTTCCTGGAGAAGAAATCATGACTGAAGCAGTTGCACCGAAGACCGTCGGAGTCATCGGCGGTGGACGTATGGGTGCAGGTATCGCCCAGGTGTTCGCCGGTCTCGGCGGGGCGGTCACCATCGCGGAGAGCGGCGACTCCGAGGCAGCGTTACAGCGTGTTTCCACCGGCCTCGACCGCGCCCACGAGCGAGGGAAACTCGGCGACCAGGATCCCGCGACGGTCCTCGCGCGCGTGAGCGTCGTAGGCGCAGTGAGCTCCTTACCCCCGTCGCTCGACCTGATCGTCGAGGCGGTCCCGGAAATTGCGGCCCTCAAGGTCGAGGTGCTCGCCGCTGCGGAAACCGTTGCCGGAGAACGCACCGTGATCGCCAGCAACACCAGTTCCATGTCGATCGCCGAACTCGGCGCAGCGCTGACGGATCCGAGCCGGTTCATCGGTATGCACTTCTTCAATCCAGTCCCGGCGTCGCTGTTGGTCGAGATCGTCCGGGCGCCTCAGACCCGCCCCGAGGTTGTCGACTCGGTACGGGCATGGGTGTCGATGCTCGGCAAGGCCGAGGTGCTCGTCAACGACTCACCTGGTTTTGCAACCAGCCGGCTTGGCGTCGGTCTCGGGCTCGAAGCCATCCGCATGCTCGAAGAAGGTGTGGCGGACGCGGAATCGATCGACCGGGCCATGGAATTGGGGTACCGGCATCCGATGGGGCCGCTTCGTTCGACAGACCTGGTCGGGTTGGATGTGCGCCTGGCGATCGCCGAACACCTCGCGAGCACTCTCGGTGATCGATTTACTCCTCCAGCATTGCTGCGAGAGAAGGTGGCTCGCGGCGAGTTGGGGCGCAAGACGGGACAGGGTTTTCACACATGGAGCTGAACCGAACTGCCTGCGAAAGGAACATCGATGACTGACGTGATCCGCTTGGAGATCGAGCGAGGTTTGGCGACAATCACTCTCGACCGGCCTGAGGCAGCCAATGCCGTCAACGGCGAAATGAAGTCTCAGCTGCTCGAAGCGTTGCTGCAGGTCCGCGCGGACGCAGGCGTTCGAGCGGTGTTGATTCTCGCCGAAGGCAAGAACTTCTGCGTCGGTCAGGATCTGGGCGAGCACGCGACAGCGTTGGATGCTGATCCGGCGCACGCGATGGATACCGTCGCCGCGCACTACAACCCCATCGTCACGGCGCTGTCGACGCTCTCTGTCCCGGTAGTGGTGGGTATCGGTGGGGCCTGCGTCGGGGCCGGGTTGGGGATCGCGTTGGCCGGAGACATCCGGGTCGTGGGGGCTCGCGCGAGCTTTGCGACGGCATTCACCGGCATCGGTCTGGCCAGTGACTCCGGGCTCAGTCATGCGCTCGTGCACGCGCTCGGACCTAGCCGTGCCAGTGGCCTGATGTTGCTCGGCGACAAGTTCGACGCGCAGAGCGCACTGGAGTGGGGCTTGGTTCATCGCGTGGTGGCCGACGAGGACGTCGCAGCTGAGGCTCGGGTACTTGCCCGTCGACTTGCCGACGGACCCACCGCGGCCTTCGCTCACGTGAAATCGCTGATCCGTGCCGTTGCTCCTGGGCTTTCCCAGGCGCTGGAGGCGGAGGCGAACGCGCAGGTGGAGCTGGGTTCCACGGCAGATCATCAAGGCGCGGTCACGGCTTTCCTGTCGAAGCAGAAGCCGGTTTTCGAGGGCCGCTGATTTCTGGTGCGTCGAAAGATTCTCTTGTGCGCTGGGACACCTCGGTGCATACTAGTTACCAACCGATCATTCGGTAATAAAAGGTAGGTACGATGACCAACGTGGAAGCTCCACAAGACCTGCAGAACCTGTTCGACGAGACGATCGCGGCAGACCAGCGCATCGAGCCTCGCGACTGGATGCCGGACGGCTACCGCAAGACTCTGATTCGTCAGGTTGCCCAGCATGCGCACTCCGAGATCATCGGAATGCAGCCCGAGGGAAACTGGCTCACCCGTGCGCCTTCGTTGCGACGCAAGGCGATCTTGATGGCGAAGGTCCAGGACGAGGCCGGGCACGGTCTGTATCTCTACTCCGCGGCCGAGACGCTCGGTGCCGATCGTGGCGATCTGACCACCAAACTGATCGAGGGAAAGCAGAAGTACTCCTCGATCTTCAACTATCCGACGCTGACCTACGCCGACGTGGGTGTGATCGGCTGGCTTGTCGACGGAGCCGCTATCTGCAATCAGGTTCCGCTGTGCCGCAGCTCCTTCGGGCCGTATGCGCGCGCGATGATCCGTGTGTGCAAGGAGGAATCGTTCCATCAGCGGCAAGGCTTCGAGTTGTTGGCGACAATGATGCGCGGCACGGAAGCTCAACGTGCGATGGTGCAGGAAGCCGTCGACCGATGGTGGTGGCCCGCTCTGATGATGTTCGGACCGCCGGACGACGAATCGCCGAACACCGAGCAGTCGATGAAGTGGCGCATCAAGCGGCACACGAACGACGAACTGCGGCAGCGATTCGTGGACATGTCGATACCGCAGGCCGAGATACTCGGTGTGACCTTCCCTGATCCCGACCTGCGCTGGAACCCCGAGCGTGGCGCACACGATTTCGGCGAGCCGGACTGGAGCGAATTCATGGATGTGGTCCGCGGCAACGGAGCGGCGAGCGTCGAGCGGATCACCAATCGGAAAGCCGCACACGATAACGGGGCCTGGGTTCGCGACGCCGCCTACGCCTTTGCACAGCGCGAGAGACTCGCGCACGATCGCACGACTGGGGAAACATCATGAGCGAGAACGATCAGGTACAGGGCGATCAGGTGCGGGGCGAATGGCCTTTGTACGAGGTATTTCTGAGGGGAAAGCGCGGACTGAACCACGTGCATGTCGGATCCCTGCGCGCGGCAGACGACCAGATGGCGCTACGCCACGCGCGCGACGTCTACACCAGACGTAACGAAGGCGTGAGTATCTGGGTCGTGCCATCCGCGAAAATCGTGGCTTCGAGTCCGGCAGAAAAGGATCCGTTCTTCGCGCCGAGCGGCGACAAGGTCTACCGGCACCCGACCTTCTACGACATCCCGGACTCCGTTCCCCACATGTGAGAATCACTTCGACTTCGAGGACCAACAGATGAACGATCACGACAGTGCCTACGACGGCCTGGTCGACGGTGACGGCCACGGTCAGTGGGCGTTCGGAACCAGCTTCGACGACCCCCTCGCCGGAGTCGACACCACGGTGCCCGGCGACGTCGATCTCGGTGCGCTGGCGCGCTACTGCCTCATGCTCGGTGACGACGCGCTCGTCAGTTCGCAACGACTCGCCGAATGGTCCACGCGAGCACCGGAACTCGAAGAAGAGGTAGCTCTCGCCAACGTCGGCCTGGACTTGATCGGGCAGGCCAGGCTGCTGCTGGCTCGCGCGGCAGCAGCCGATTCCACTGTGGTTCCGTTCATCTCGGATACGTCGCCGGTGCCGGCCGAAGATGCGCTCGCCTTCTTTCGTGATCAGTTCGGGTTCCGCAACGTGAGACTGGTGGAACTCGCCAACGGCGACTTCGCGCACACGGTCGTTCGGCTACTCGTGTTCTCGACCTGGCGGCTGGCGCTGTTCGATCGGCTGCGCATGTCGCGCGATCCGGTTCTCGCAGCTGTGGCGAACAAAGGTGTCAAGGAACTGACCTATCACCGCGACTACGCGGCAAGATGGGTCGTCACCTTGGGCGCCGGCACGGCAGAATCCAAGCGTCGGACGGCCGACGCCCTGCTCGAGATCTTCCCGTTCGTGGACGAACTCTTTGTTCCCACCCAGGACGAACTCGTTTTGGCAGAAGTTGGCGTCGGAGTGGATCCGCGTACTGTTCGGCCGGAGTTCGACGCTGTTCTTGCCCAGGTCCTCCATGCGGCCGAAATGGAAGAGCCCCCTTCACGTTTCTCCGGTTTCGTCGGCGGCCGCGGTGGACGTGCCGGACTGCACACCGGGGCGCTGGGACTACTTCTTGCCGAAATGCAGAGCGTCGCTCGGGAGCACCCGGAAGGGGTGTGGTGACCGTGGCTGCCACCACCGTCTCTTCCGCGCAGGAGATCGTCGCCTCGGTGATGGATCCGGAGATGCCATTGCTTACTCTGGCCGACCTCGGCGTCATCCGATCGGTCGACGTCGAAGCGAACTTCGTCTGTGTGACAATCACTCCCACCTATTCTGGGTGTCCCGCGATGGCGACGATGCGAGACGACATCGAGCACAAGCTGAACGATGCGGGCTACGGCAGCGTCCGGATCAAGACTCAACTGTCGCCGCCTTGGAGTTCGGATTGGATCAGCGAAGAGGGGCTCGCGAAACTTCGGACGGCTGGGTACTCGGTGCCGGGGGCAGCGCCGCGCCGCACCTCGGGGCCGATCGCATTGACGTTGACGGCCAAGCCCCGCGACATCCTCTGCCCCCAGTGCGGTTCGGCAAACACCAGACTGAGTTCGGAATTCGGTGCGACCCTGTGCAAAGCGCTGTATCGCTGCCTCGACTGCCTCGAGCCGTTCGATCACGTGAAGGAGATCTGAACAGATGAGTACCGCAACGACGAACCGGAACAAACCATTTCACCCGTTGACGGTCGCCGGTGTCGAATCACTGTGCGACGACGCAGTTGCCGTCACCTTCGACGTGCCTGCCGATATCGCCGATCAATTCGATTTCGGCGCCGGGCAGTCACTGACACTGCGGCGGATGATCGACGGCGTCGAACACCGTCGTTCCTACTCGATCTGTGCACCGGTAGGGGCGTCTCCACGTGTGGGGGTCCGCGAAGTAGCAGACGGACTCTTCTCCACCTGGTTGGTGCGCGACGTCAAGGCCGGGGATCAAATCGACGTCCAGGGCCCCTCGGGCAATTTTGTCGCCGATCCGGCATTGGGTGGACGGCACGTTCTGATCGCGGCGGGCTCCGGCATCACGCCCATGCTCTCCATCGCTGCAACACTTTTGGCGAACCCCGAGGCCGATGTCACCCTGCTGTACGGGAACAGGCGTACTCGTTCGGTGATGTTCGCCGAAGAAATCGCCGACCTGAAGGACCGGTACGGTGCACGCCTGGACGTCATTCACGTTCTCTCTCGCGAGCCGCGGGAGGTCGAGTTGTTCTCGGGCCGTCTCGACGCCGACCGTTTGCGTGAGATCTTCACCTCTCTCGTGCCGTGCGACCAAGTCGACGGCTTCTGGTTGTGTGGCCCCTTCGGGATGGTCAACGACGCCCAGGAAGTGCTGGCCGGCTTGGGAATTGCCAAGGATCGCATCCATCACGAGCTGTTCTACGTCGACGACGTCGCTCCGCCGGTCGCAGTGCATCGTGAGCGCGGAATTGTCGGACCGAGCAGCGAGGTGACTATTACTCTCGACGGTCGATCGACCACCGCGACGTTGCCACGCGACCAGTCGATTCTCGATGCGGCTGAACAGTACCGCTCGGATCTGCCCTTTGCCTGCAAGGGCGGAGTGTGCGGAACCTGCCGCGCCAAGGTCACCTGCGGTGATATCGAGATGCGCAGGAACTACGCACTCGAAGACTACGAAGTCGACGCGGGTTTCGTGCTGACCTGCCAGACCTTTCCTGTCGGTGAACAGATAACAGTCGATTTCGACGCCTGACCGCCCGCACAGCGCCCTCACTGAGCCCACCGGAGACAATCATGACCGAACTCGCCACTGCTACTTCGCAAGAAATCGAATTTGCCAGCCGGGACCGCATTTCGACGCTCCAACTCGAGCGGATGCAATGGTCACTGATGCACGCGTACACCAATGTTCCGCACTACCGCAAAGCTTTCGACGACGCCGGCGTCCACCCGAGCGACTTGAAGGATCTGAGCGATCTCGCGAAGTTCCCCTTCACCACCAAAGCGGATCTGCGTGAGAACTATCCGTTCAAGATGTTTGCGGTGCCCCAGGACAAGGTCTCGCGAATTCACGCGTCTTCGGGGACCACCGGTCGCCCGACGGTGGTGGGGTACACGAGCAACGACCTGAACAACTGGGCCGATCTCATCGCGCGTAGTCTCTCGGCCGGCGGCGTGCGGTCTTCGGACAAGGTGCACGTGGCTTACGGGTACGGTCTGTTCACCGGCGGGTTGGGAGCACACTACGGTGCGGAGCGTTTGGGCTGCACGGTCATTCCCATGTCCGGTGGCATGACCGAGCGGCAGATCCAACTGATCGAGGACTTCGAACCCGACGCGATCATGGTGACGCCGTCGTACATGTTGACCATCGTGGATGCGATGATCAAGAAGGGTATTGATCCTTCGAAAACCTCGCTGCGGGTTGGAGTTTTCGGAGCGGAGCCGTGGACCGAACAGATGCGTACCGAGCTCGAACAACAACTCGACATGCACGCCGTCGACATCTACGGACTCTCCGAGATCATGGGCCCGGGCGTGGCAATGGAATGTGTGGAAACCAAAGACGGGCTCCATATCTGGGAAGACCACTTCTACCCGGAGATCATCGACCCGGTCACGGGTGAGGTGCTGCCGGACGGAGAGGAAGGTGAGCTCGTTTTCACCTCGCTCACCAAGGAAGCGCTGCCTATCATTCGCTACCGAACCAGGGACCTGACCCGTCTGTTGCCCGGGACGGCGCGCTCGATGCGACGGATGCAGAAGGTCACCGGCCGGACCGACGACATGATCATCCTGCGTGGGGTCAATCTGTTCCCCACACAGATCGAAGAACTGATCCTGACGGTCCCCGCCCTCGCGCCTCAATTCCAGTGTGTGCTGGAGCGTCCGGGTCGTATGGACACCCTGACAGTTCGCGTCGAGGCTCGCCCAGACGCGGCAATTTCGGACCATGCGGCAGCGTCGTCTGCATTGCAGAAGCTGGTGAAGAACAAGATCGGTGTCACGGTCGAGGTAAACGTTCTCGAACCCGGCGGACTCGAACGCTCGATCGGTAAAGCGCGTCGGCTGATCGACCAACGCCCGAAGGACTGAAATTACTCCAGGGCCATGCGGGTGGCGAAGATTCCGAGAATGCCACCAGCTAGCCACTTCTGAGCCCGCATCCACACCGGACGTGCCACGAGGAAGGTCGACACGGCCGCCGCACAGCACACGATCAACGCGTTGACGGTGACTGCGACCAGGATCTGCACGCCGCCGAGTACGAGTGCCTGTTGCCAGACCGGGCCCGCAGTGGGATCGACGAACTGGGGGATCAGGGCCGCGTACATCAGCGCAATCTTGGGATTGAGCAGATTGGTGGTCAACCCCATCCCGAACAGACGGCCGCTACCGTGGCGGTCGACTTCGCCCACCTCGAAGGCGGACTTTCCACCTGGTCGGAGCGTCGACCAGGCGAGATAGGCCAGATACAGGGCGCCGCCGATTTTCACCGCGGTGAACACCGTGGGTACGGCGAAGAGAACCGCTGTCAGTCCAGCGCACGTGGCGGCGAGGTAGACCAGGAAACCGGTTGCGACTCCGCCGAGCGAGATCAAGCCTGCCCGGCGGCCCTGGCTGATGCTGCGTGACACCAGGTAGATCATGTTGGGGCCCGGTGTCAGAACCATCGCCAGGGCTATCAGCGCGACTCCCGTCATCGACGCTGACGTGATCATGTCGGTCTCCCACTACTCGGTACGTATGTTCCGTCGAGTACACAAGGGATTACCGTGGCGCGCCAAGGTCCAGTTCGCAGGCAGTGGTCCGCTCAGGTGTTGGCCCAGCTGTCGGGCCCGAATACCTCGTAGTGGATATTCTGCGCCGGGACGTCCCTTTCGAGCAACGATGCGCGCATCGCCAACATGAACGGCATCGGCCCGCAGAGGAAGGCTTGGGTATCGGGCTCCACTGCAATGTCTTGCAAATCCGCCCGTCCTTCGTGAACAGATCCGAACGCCACGTGCGTGCCGAGATCCTCGTACCAACGATGCAAAGTTGCGGCGGGAATCTTGTCGACGAGTGTGCTGAGTTCCGCGCGGTGAGCATGGTCCGCGATGGATCGATCAGCATGAATGACAGAGACCGAACGCTCGGCGCCGGTGTCCACGAGATGATTGAGCATCCCGATCATCGGTGTGCAACCGATTCCGGCCGACGCGAGTAGGAGAGGTGAGTTGTCATCCGGCATGGTGAGATCACCGAAAGGCGTGGTGACGGAGAGTTCCTGACCTTCGAATACGTTGTTGTAGAGGAAGTTCGACACTTCGCCATCAGGAGTACCGGAGATTCGCTTGACGCTGATCCGCCAGTCTGCGCTGCTCGGTATCGAACACAGGCTGTATTGGCGGATCTGGCGAGCGCCGTCGGGCAGCGTAACCCCGACCGAAAGATACTGTCCGGGTGCGAAGGTGGGGAGTGCACTGCCGTCGAGCGAAGTGAGCGTCAGGGAGACGGTATCGGCGGACTGAAGAACTCGTTCGCTGATCCTGACCGTGCGCCAGACGTCACCGGCGTCGACGCCGGCGAGTTGGTAGAGGCCACGCTCCATCGTGATGAGGGTTTCCGCCATCAGCCAGTAGACCTCGTCCCAGGCTGCTGCGACGTCGGGAGTGACTGCATCGCCTAGTATTTCGACGATCGCGGCAAAGAGGTGTTCGTGCACGATTGCGTACTGGTCGGGCGTGATTCCCAGCGACGCATGCTTGTGGGCGATACGTGAGAGTATGAGATCGACCTTGGCGCTGTCCGGCTCGAGCTGAAGCGTCGCGAATGCCGCGATGGCGCCGGCGAGAGCCTTCTGCTGTTCGCCCTGTTTCTGATTGCCGCGATTGAACAAATCACGTTCGAGTTCAGGATGTGCGTCGAACATCTTGCGGTAGAACAGGGTTGTGATATCGCCGATGGCGGCGCCGACCACGGGAAGGGTGGCGCGAATGACCTCGGTTGACTGTGGGGAAAGCATGAGCTGCTCCGTTCGGTCGAAATTCGATTGATCAGCCTGCTTCGTCGCTCCGGGTGGTGAGGCGTAGCAGGACAGTTTTGGACGGCTGCCGGATGACGTCTTCGATCGTGACCGCGTCGAGTGAAACGAAAAACGCTTCCTGCGCTTCTCGCAAAGCGCTCCGAAGGAGGCAGCCGCCGCGCAGTGGGCACGGTTTGTCGCCTTCGCAGTCGACGACTTCACCCGGGCCTTCGAGGCGTCTGGCCAGCCAGCCGATGGTGGCGGTGCGGCCGAGTTCGGTGATGGAAAGCCCACCGCCGCGACCACGCCTGGTTGTGACGATGCCAAGCTCACCGAGCCGTGTAACCACCTTGGTGGCATGGGAGTACGACACGTTGAGCTGCTGCGCAACATCCCGGGTACTGGGGGAGGCATCCGCGTCGAGTACGGCCAACCGCATGACGACGCGCAATCCCAGATCGGTGAACTGCGTCAGTTGCATGATCTGAACCTACATAATTCGCATCTGAGATGACTATTTATGTGAGGGGGATCTCGAGGGTCCCAACCAGGGCGAACGGTACGTTCGGCGCCTCCAGTGCGCTGAACGTGCCGTTCGCTCAGAGTCGGGCGGCCGAACCCCCGGCAACGACGCCGAGAAAGTGGGGTGCTCGCCAACCTCGCGCCGCAAAGTCGCGGCTCACCGACGCGATGACCTCCGCATGACTTCCTTCCGGAACCAATGCGATGGCCGAACCTCCGAATCCGCCGCCGGTCATCCGCGCACCGATCGCGCCGCCGCGTCGTGCTGCGGCAACGGCGACGTCGAGTTCTTCACACGAGACCTCGAAGTCGTCGCGCAACGACGCGTGGGAGTTGTCGAACAGCTCGCCGACGTCGCTGAATCTGTTGCTGCGCAGAAGCTCTGCAGTCTTCCGTGTCCGTTCGATCTCGGTCACGACGTGCCGTGCCCGCGCCCGGAGGATCGGGTCTCGCACTGTCTCGGCTTGGTCTGCAGTAGCCTCTCGCAAGCTGCCGACGCCGATAGCTGCTGCTGCATCGACGCATTGAGAGCGTCGCAACCCGTACTGTCCGTCTGCGAGCGAGTGTTTGACCCGAGTGTCGATGACGATCAGTTCGTACCCCGCACCGTGGAGTTCGAAAGGGATGGGTTCGGTGGATCCGTCCAGGCAGTCCAACAGGAGCGCAGTCGAGGGTCGGGCAAAGAGGGCAATGGTTTGATCCATCCCACCGGTCGGTGCGCCGACGCCGTCGTTCTCCGCCCGGATGCATATCTGTACCAGCTCATCGCGGGTGAATGGTGAATCGTGAAGTTCATTGACGGCCAACGCAACCGAACAGGTGAGGGCAGCGGAACTCGACAGCCCGGCCCCGACCGGTACCGACGAGTCGACTGCCAGATCGATTCCTCCGAGCGGGAGGCCTCGGCGCGCAAGAGACCACAGAACGGCTGTGGGGTAGGCGGCCCATCCTGCTGCGATGTCGCCGAGGGGCCCGGTGTATGTCTCGTCGGATTGCCGACTGTGCACGCGGACGACCCCGTCGGTGCGCAGTGCGACGGCAACCAGCGTTCGCTGCTCGAGAGCGACCGGTAGGCACAATCCACCGTTGTAGTCCGTGTGTTCACCGATCAGGTTGACTCGACCGGGTGCCGCCCAGGCTCCGGTTGCCGGATAGTCATAGGCGTCGTGAAACTGTTGGAGCACAAATGGTTTCGAGACGGTATCCACTATTTCAACTCCCGTAGGCGGGCCGCGACTGCCTCAGGAATGGTGTCGTTCACCCAGGCGCCCATGGCGGACTCGGACCCGGCGAGGTATTTGAGCTTGCCTGGTGCGCGCAAGATCGAGAACAGCTGAAGATGCAGTCGACCCAGAGGTCGGTCGATGCGGACGGGAGCTTGGTGCCAGGCCGCGATGTACGGTACCCGATCGACGCCCGGATAGAAGCGATCGATACGGCGCAGGAGATCTTGGTAAACGACCGCAAGCTCTTCGCGCTCTTGATCGTTCAATGAGGGAAGGTCCGGGACGTCTCGGTGCGGTGCCAGGTGAATTTCGATGGGCCATCGTGCGGCGGTCGGGACGTAGGCGCTCCAGTGGTCGCCGTCGTAGATCAACCGGGTCCCGTCCTCGCGCTCGAACGCCAGAACATCGGCGAGCAGTGAGCGACCGGTGCGCTCGAAGTGTTTGTCCGCCTGCGTCAACATCGATCGGGTGCGTGACGTGACATACGGGTATGCGTAGATCTGTCCGTGCGGATGGGTGAGTGTCACCCCGATTTCTTCGCCGCGGTTCTCGAAGCAGAACACCTGTTCCACAACCGGATCCGCCGACAACTCCTCGGTCCGAGAGATCCATGCACCCACAATCGTACGCATGCGTTCGAGTGGAAGCTCGCCGACGGACGCCGTGTGATCGCTCGAGAAACACATCACTTCGCAGTGGCCGACAGCTGGGCGATCGCCCACACCGTCTCCTGGACCGTCAATGGCTTCCTCGGGTGCCGCTGCAAAACTCGGAAACCGATTCTCGAACACCGCGACGTCGTAGTCTCCGTCGGGTATCTCTGTGGGCGTGCGTGTTTCGTTTGTCGGGCACAATGGACATTCGGCGGCGGAGGGGAGATGTGTCCGTGTCATGCGATGCGAAGCCATGGTGATCCACTCCCCGGTGAGAACGTCGAACCTCATCCGAGACGAGTGGTCGAGAGCCGGCAATTCGCGGGAATCTCGCGCAGAGTGGGCGCGGGTACGGCCGGCATCGTCGAAGTAGAAGATCTGACGCCCGTCGGCGAGGGTACGACGGGTCGGATCCTGCTTGGGTGTCATGCGTCGACTTCCCATTCCAGAACACCCTTGCTGACAACGGGTTTCCAAACTCCGATCGTGGATCCTGTTTCCAACGCTGCGGCATGGGCGCCCAACATGACCGAGATGGACGCCCAGATCGGACCGCCGTTGTCAGTGGCGTCCGACGCATACTCGGTCACACAATGATGGAGTGCGCCGTTTCGTGTGTCCACGAAGTAGTGGTACTCGTCCAGTCCGGCAAAGGGAACGAACGAGGGGATGAACATGGTTGCGGCAGTGCCTGCGTCGCGTTGATCGTGTCGATCCATCTCGTCCTCGGCGTAGAGGTCCGGATTCTCGTAGATCGTCTCGTCCCACGTTTCGAGCAGAGTGAGTCGAACTTCGGTTGCGACGTCGATGGGGTAGAAGAACTTGTCGGGAAGCACGCTGCCGAGAAAGAGCCCGGTCCGGTCGTCGTGGGTCAGGCTGCCGTTGTGCACCCGATACAGCTCGCGAAGTTCCTGGGGCCACGTGACGCCGGTCGACGCTTCGAATTCCTCGATAACGGCGTCACCGAGCCCTGGCTGAAACGCTGCAGCCGTCACCGGTGCGTGTGTACGGCACCACGCTTCGATTCGGCTCCATTCGTTTGCAACGCTCATGGGCTTTACGATACGTCCGAGTCAGGACCCGTGAATCAGGTACTGCAGTGTGTCCACGAGCTTTCGGTCCGAAGCCTCGGACTTTCGGCCGGTGATTCCCGATCGGAGAATTGCGGAACCCTCGAGCAGGCTCACGATGGTCTGCGCTGCCGCGCCCAGGTCCGCCGCATCCAGATCCGGTTGTGCACACGCAACAGCGCGCTCTACGTGTGCGATGTACTGCGCGTAGAAGTCTCGAACCACGACCGCCACTTCTTGGTCCGCTGCGGCAATCGCCCATACTTCGACGTACAGACGCACCGTGGCCTGGTCGTCCTGTTCTCCGAGCAGGACTCCGATGAAGTGTTCGGATTCCTCACGGGAAAGACTCTGATCCGTATCCGTGACGACGGCAAGGCGATCCAGTGAGCGGGTCAATGCCCGTGACATGACTGCGCGGATGAGATCTGCACGGGTGGGGTAGTAGTGCTGCAGGTGCCCCACCCGCACTCCGGCTGCGGCTGCGAAATCGCGCATCGCCGAGTTGGCATTGCCCTGCGTGGCGAGGACCTGTTCTGCTGCGTCGAGAAGTGCTTCCGCGCGGGCGGCGCCCTTGGAGGGGGTCATGCCCGCAATACTGCCACCCCGAAGCTCTCCAACTCGGAGACGGTGCGGCGCGGGTTCGGAAGCGACTCGGGGAAAGCGACTCCAGGCTGGGCATCGTCGGCCAAGGCTTGTCTGACGGCAAGTGCGCCGCCCACCGCGGTGAGGTGAGCTTGGCCCTGCGGGTCGACGATTGTTGCGCTTGTCGTGCCGCTCGGGCCGGTGACGTCGATGCGTACTTGCGCGCTCCCGCCCTTGCCAGGCGAGTACAGGAGTCCGCGTCGTAGCGGTGTGAAGCGGTCGCCGCGACCCCAACGGAACAGACCCACCTTCTTGGCGGCGAGCAGCGCAGTTGTGGATGCGTGCGAACTGAAACCTATTCGAGTGCTGGCAGTTTCGGCGCCCAGGGTCATGGGGAACGTGAATTGTTCCGGAGTGTCGATTCTTCCGACCTTGGTGCGCGATCCGGGGAAGTCGACCCAGCGTGTATCCGTCAACGGGCTGACGGTGATCGGGTTTCCTTGCTGCATCACCTCGAAATCCTGGCCGAGACGATCAATGAAGTCGACGGAGTCGAGTCCGGCAATGTCGTTGACGTCGTAGCGAATCGAGACGTCGATCGTGCTCGCGCCACCTAGTTCCTCGGCCAGCGCTGCGGCGACGATATTGGTGACTCCGCCCATCCATCCAGACGACAGGTACACCGGTGCGCTCGGCGACTTCTGACCCGCCAGAGTGGCGGCGCGAGCGACGCGGGTTGTCCAGCGGGTGATGTCCACGTAGGGAACTCCGGCCTCGACGGCGGCGGACAGAACACGATCGTGGGGATCGTTGACCGTCGACACGACCGCGCGTACGGACGCGTCGAAGGGCGTCGGGTCGAGGAGGTCCCAGCGGCGGACGGAAGCGCCGTGACGGCTGGCCAGTTCGTTGCCGCGCTCGGGGGTGCGTCCGGTGAGGAGTAGTGGGAAGTCGGGGGCGAGCAAGGCGGTCAGGGCGCTGCCTACGGTTCCGTATCCGCCTGCCACGAGGATCGGGCCGTCGGCTGAATACTGCAATGAGTCGGTCATGCGCTCAACTCTAGGTCAAATGACCTAAAACGTCGAATGGAGTCTTTCCAGTGCTCAGTCCCGGTGTCGCACGATGTTGACGACGTTGCCGTCGGGTGCCCGGACGAGGAATCGGCGAACACCCCACTCTTCGGTCGTAATGGGGTGCACGATTTCGTAGCCGAGCCTTCGGGCCTCTTCGTAGGCGCCGTCGACGTCGTCCGTGTGGACGGAGATGACCGAGTCCTCGGCTGCAGTGGCGTCGTGCGTGACGAGTTGTACGTTCGCGCCGGTGTCGGGAGAGGTGTAGCGAGCGACCCACCCCATGTTGAACTCTTCGGTGCTCAGGCCGAGATAGTCGGAGTAGAAACTCTTGGCGGCTCCGACATCGGCGACTTTGAGATTGGCGGTGATGCGTCGTGCACGCATGTGGTTCTCCTACCCTCGGCAACAGATGTGCTCGATGATCGTCCGAAAGCGGAGTCATGTCGACTGTGCCGTCCGAAGATGCGGGCTAACTGGCTGATTCGATCTGTCACTGCGGATCGAACGAGCCCACGGTGCCCCACCGCGAGAAGGGAAGGACGATCAATTGAACCTTGCCGATGACGTTGTCGATCGGAACCGTTCCGCTGCGTTCGTCATCGAGATGGAAACGTGAATCCTTCGAATGGGCGCGGTTGTCGCCCATCACCCACAGGTTCCCGTCGGGAACCGTGACAGGCCCGAAATACCTTCCTTGACAAGAGGTACCGTTGCCCGGAATGCGATTGTCGATGTACGGCTCGGTCAGTGGCTTGTCATTCACTCGAAGCCCCTCTTCCTCGGACAGACACTGCACGGTTTGCCCACCGACCGCGATCACCCGCTTCACGAGATCGTTCTCGTCCGGCGGGACCAAACCGACGATGGATCCGAGTCCTTGAAGTGCCCGGACCACCGAGTTGTCCGATCGAATGGATTGATACTCGTCGTTCCAGGATTCGGGCCCCTTGAACACGACCACATCCCCAGGCTGTGGATCCCCGAATCTATAGCTGATTCTGTCGACGAAAATCTTGTCTCCCGTGCAGCCGGTGCATCCGTGAAGCGTCGGTTCCATGGACTCCGACGGGATCAGAAATATGCGTCCGACGAAGTTCTGAATGACAACACTCAGGACAAGTGCGACGACAACGAGGATGAGAATCTCACGCCACAGTGGACGTTTTCTCGGGTGATCAGCCGTCGTCGATTCAGTCGAGTCCTCGTGGGCGTCGGATTCCGTCACATTCCCGACAATAGATGGCGCAACCAGTCGGCGGCCCGATACCGACGTTCTCGATTCGAGGGTCTACTTTGTCGGCCGATTTGCTTCAGAATCGGATCACATCACCCACACGGATCTGGTCGGGATCGGCAATCTACGCATTCATGACCCAAACATCCTGCCAACGAATACCTTTCGCAGCGGCAAGGTTGAACAACGTATCGCCCTCGGAGACTGTCACCGTGTTTCCCGCTGTGCCAGGCTCGGCCGCGGCCGACGCTACCGTCGAGGGAGTCGGGGAGGTCGAATCAGGGGTGGTGCCGCCCCAACCTAGGTAAGCGCCGCATACCGGCCACGCGCCGATGCCTTGAGCTGAGAGGGTTGCTTCCGCGGCCGCGACCTGATCGGCTGTCGACGCCAAGTCGGCGCGAGTCGGTGCACCTGCCGGTTTGTATGCATCCCACGTCGACTGCGTGAATTGAAGTCCGCCGTAGAAGCCGTTGCCGGTGTTGATGTTCCAGTCGCCGGAACTCTCGCACATGGCCACCTGCGACCAGTCGTGCGCACTGGCTACGCCGGTGTTGACGATTGCGCCGCCAATTGTCAGAACGCCTGCTCCTGCGGCTATCGTGACGAATCGTTTGGTGTGGGGACGTTTGTTTTTCCGGTGGTTTCCCATGATATTTTCCTTGATCGGTCTGACGGGACAGCGATCTCGGCTCGGCGTGCGGCTCGAGTGTTCTGCTGCATATCGCGGTAGACGAAATCGTCAGTGCTGAAATGTGATTGAGGTGGACAGACTGTGAAGGTCTCGTCTCCAGATTGCAGTTCGGAGGCGTGACTAGATTCGCGGTCTCACACGCTTGCCGACAACGGCTCAATTACCCGGTTACATACCTGTTTTGTGGACCGACACAAAACGTCGGTGTACTCGGTGCTGAGCGGAAACAGGTAGTTGAACAGGCCATTCGACCCATGTGCAGACGAGCACCGATTGGCATGCTGAAACAACACCGAAACAGGGTCTCTCCGAGATTCAAGCTTGCGGCACGCCGGCGCCTCCTGTTGATCGATTGGCGCACCCTTATGAGGGAGATGTGTCGCGCCCCGGGCCGCTGTCTGCGCCCCGGGATGAGCCCTCCTGCGGAATCCAGAGAATCGGATACCGCAGGAGGGCATTCTCTCGACCTTCGATTGACCGCACGAAAACCGGACGTTTGGGGGACAATGATCTGGGGCGATCACCTGGGGCGAGAAGTCGAGGAGATGTACATGTCCGAGGCCAAATCCGAAAGCACCGAGTCTCTCGCTGGAACGACACCGCCGGCAAAGACACCGCCGGCCAACACACCGCCGACGGAGCCGTCGAAACAATCGGTGCTCAGGCGGTACTACCCGGCTGCGGTGCCCGTCATCCTCGGCTTGATCATCTTTTTCATGCCGGTTCCGGACGGTGTGGACCCCAAGGGCATGCACATGCTCGGAATCTTCGTCGGCACCATCGTGGCGTTGATTTTGCAACCCCTGCCGACGGGTTCGGTGGCGCTGGTGGGCCTGTCGATCGCCATGATCACCCAGACCGAGACGCCGACAGAAGCGTTGTCCGGCTTCAGTAACACCACGATCTGGCTGATCGTCGCGTCGTTCTTCATCGCCGAGGGCTTTCTGGTCACTGGGCTCGGCAAACGGGTTGCACTCATGTTCGTGACCAAACTCGGCAAGTCGAGCCTCGGATTGTCGTACGGAATGGCGTTGACGGACTTGATACTTGCTCCGGCGACACCGTCGAACACCGCCCGCGCCGGTGGCGTCGTCTATCCGATCATCGTCTCACTGAGCAAGTTGGAGGACTCCAATCCCGAGCCCGAGGACTCTCGCAAGAAGCTCGGAGCATATCTGCTGCTCACGTCGCTGCAAGTCAACGTCGTGACCTCCGCGATGTTCATCACCGCCATGGCGGGTAACCCCGTCGCCGTCGATGCGGCTGCCAAGATCGGCATCGACATCTCTTGGGGCAAATGGGCGCTGGCAGCATCGGTTCCGGGAATTGCAAGTCTCATCGCGATCCCGTGGGTGATGTCGAAGATCTTCCCGCCCACGATGTTGAAGACTCCGAAAGCGCCCGAGCAAGCCAGGGAGGAACTGCGCAAGGCAGGTCCGATCAGCCGCAACGAGAAGATCATGGCCGCCACCTTTGTTCTGCTGCTGGTGCTCTGGTGCCTGGGCTCGCAGCTCAACGTCAATGCCACTACAACAGCATTTGTCGGAATCGGCATCCTGTTGGTGACCAAGGTGCTGACGTGGAACAACCTGGTCCACGACACCGGGGCGTGGCAGACGCTCGTGTTCTTTGCCGTTCTGGTCGGTATGGCAAGCCATCTCGAAGAACTCGGCGTGATCTCGTGGATCGGAACCCAGGTCTCCTCGAGTGTCGACGGTTTGCCGTGGATCTGGGCTTTTGCGATCCTGACCTTGGTGTACTTCTACGCGCACTATCTGTTTGCGTCGAACACCGCGCAGATCGTCGCGATGTACGCGGTGTTTCTCGGCGCGGCGGTGGCAACCGGTGCACCGCCGCTGTTCTCAGCCCTGGTATTCGGCTTCATCGGCAGCCTGTTCGGCGGTATCTCGCACTACGCGTCCGGTCCGGCCGGAGTGATTTACGGTTCCGGATACATCAAGACCTCGGAATGGTTCCGAATCGGTTTCGTGATGAGCGTCGTGATCATCCTGATCTGGACGATCATCGGCGGCGCGTGGATGAAGCTGATCGGCGCCTGGTGACGATCAGTTGTCCTTGCGCCGCAATCCGAATCGCATCGATTCCTTGTTGACAGCGGCAATCGCGGTCAGCGGTATCTCCGCGGGACACACCTCTGCACATTCACCGTAGGTCGAGCACGGCCCGAAATCGGCCTCCATCTGGTGCGACATCGCTCGGGCCCGCTTGCCACGTTCGTTGCGGCCCTGCGTGACGAGGGACAGGTGGGTCAGTTTGGACCCGGTGAAGAGGTGCGCGGCACCGTTGGGGCAGGCTGCCACGCAAGCGCCGCAGCCGATGCACGCGGCGAAGTCCAGTGCAGCTTCGGCACTTTGATGCGAGAGCGGCTGACTGTCTGCGTCCGGTGCAGTTCCCGCATTGACCGACACATAGCCACCGGCTTCGAGGACCCGGTCGAGAGCCGAACGATCGACCACGAGGTCGCGGACCACCGGAAAAGCGGCGGAGCGGAACGGTTCCAGTTTGATTCGGTCGCCGTCGGAGAAGCTGCGCAGGTGCTGACGGCACGTGGGAGTGTTCGCGACAGGCCCATGGGGAACGTCGTCGACCGTGATGCCGCAAGACCCACAGATCCCTTCTCGGCAGTCGGAATCGAAGGCGATGGGTTCGTTGCCGCTCTCCACGAGTTGGTCGTTGAGTCGGTCGAGAAGTTCCAGCAGTGACATCTCCACTGTCGCGTCGTTTACTTGGTAGGTGTCGAATGCACCGGACGAGTCCGGTCCGGATTGGCGCCACACGTCCACGGTGATTTTCATACGTAGTTCCTCGTCTGCAGTGGAACAGCGGTGAAGGACAACGGCTCGTCGTGTCGAATGTGTCTGCCGTCCTTGGCGGTTTCCCACGCGGAGACGAAGCACCAGTCTTGATCGTTTCGCTGCGCTTCGCCGTCGGGAGTCTGATGTTCGGCACGAAAGTGGGCTCCACAGGACTCGTCACGATCGAGAGCATCGACGCACATCAGTTCGGCGAGTTCGAGGAAATCGGCTACCCTGCCGGCCCTTTCCAGCTCCTGGTTGAACTGGTTTCCGCTGCCGGCGACTCGTAGGTTCGACCAGAAATCGCCTCGTAATGCTCGGATTTCGGAGATGGCCTTGGTCAAGCCTTCGGCCGTTCGGGTGACACCGCAACCCGCATAGAGGATCTCGCCCAGTTGTCGATGAAACCTGTCGGGGCCATGTGTTCCGCCGACCGAGAGCAGCAGGTCCACCCGACCACTCACGTCATTGAGCGTCGACGTCACTGCGGGATCGGAAAGCTCGAGAGGTGCGGATCCGAGTAGCGGCGCAAGATAATTCGGAATCGCGTACGGGAGGGTGAACCAGCCGTCGACGCATGCCGAGAGCAACGAATTGGCGCCGAGGCGGTTGGCCCCGTGGTATCCCCACCCTGCCTCACCACCGACGAACAAGCCGGGGATGGAAGTCATCTGGTCGTAGTCGTTCCACAGTCCTCCCATGGTGAAGTGGGCTCCGGGGGCGATGCGCATCGGCACCGTATAGGGGTCTTCGCTGGTGGCGTCGCGATACATCGAGAACAGATTTCCGTATCTCTCCTCGATGGTCTTGCGGCCGAGCCGTGCCAATGCGTCGCGGAAATCAAGGTACACACTGTTTTTCAGAGGGCCGACGCCGTGACCGGAGTCGATTTGCTCGCGGGCGGCCCGTGAAGAGACGTCGCGGGGAGAGAGGTTCCCGAACGCCGGATATTTGCGCTCGAGGTAGTAGTCGCGCTCATTTTCGGGAATGTCGCCTGGTTCGCGATCGTCTCCGGGCTTGGCCGGTACCCAGATCCGGCCGTCGTTGCGTAGTGATTCGCTCATCAGAATGGTTTTCGACTGCCACTCGGAGTTGACGGGAAGTGCCGTCGGATGGAATTGGATGAACGAGGGTGAGGCAATCAGCGCGCCGCGTCGGTGCGCTCGCCATGCGGCGGTGGCGTTGGAGTTCTTCGCAAGTGTGGACTTGTGGAACACGGTGCCGTACCCACCGGAGGCCAGCACGACGGCATGGCCTGTGGTGGCGCCGATCTCACCGGTCACGAGATCGCGTGTGACGATCCCTTGTGCTCGGCCGTCCGAAACGATGAGATCGAGCATCTCGGTTCGGGTGTGGAGGTTGACCGTTCCGGCTGCGATCTGACGTTGCAGTGCCTGCGACGACGCTATCTGCAGCTGCTGGCCTGTCTGCCCGCGCGTGTAGTACGTGCGCGACACCTGTACGCCGCCGAAGGATCGGGTGGCGAGAGTGCCGCCGTACTCACGGGCGAACGGTGCTCCGATGGCATTCATGTGATCGATGACGCGTACGGATTCCTCTGCGAGTCGGAAGCAGTCGGCCTCGCGGCCGCGGAAATCGCCGCCCTTGACGGTGTCCTTCACGAAGCGGGCGAGACTGTCGTTGTCCACCTTTCGGGCACGAGCGGCGTTGATGCCGCCCTGCGCGGCGACGCTGTGTGCACGGCGCGGTGCATCGTGGAAGGTGAAGGATTCGACGTGGTAGCCCAGTTCACCAAGTGAGGCGGCGCAGGCCGCGCCGGCGAGTCCGGTACCGACGACGATGACCGTGAACTTGCGCCGGTTGAGCGGGCTGACGAGCTTGTAGTCGAGTTTGCGAGTGGGCCAGGCTGTCTCCGGATCGCCGGCTGGGACCTTACCGTCCACCGGCGTCCCGATGCTGCGCAGATTGTCGAGTTCGAAGCTGTTCACTTATGACGCTCCTGTCTTCGAGATGACGCCGGTCATCACCGCGATGGGGATCGACATGTTTCCGACCATCACGACGAGCGCAAAGATTCCGGAGAGTGCAACGGCAATCTGGCGCAGCCGTTGGCCGGTCACGCCGAGATCGTTGACCGCACTCCAGAGTCCGTGCGCGAGATGCATTGCCAGCAGAGCCATCGCGACGATGTAGAACGACGCCACCAGTGGACGCTCGAAGCTGGCGATCAGGTTGTCGTATGCGTAACTCTGCGTGCGCGTGGCTGCTTCGTACTCGGCGCTGCCGATGGGTCGGGTTCCGGTCGTGAGGTCGAGTATGTGGAAGATGACGAACAGCAGCAGCACTGCTCCGGTGACGGGCATTGTGCGCGCGGTAAAGGACTTGATTCCCAAGCTTTTACGTCGAAACTTCCCTCGAGCTCGGCGGCCACGGACGGTGAGCAACCAGGCGCACCCGACGTGTGCGACCAATGACGCGAGCAGGACGATGCGAAGAATCCACAGAAGTCCCTCGTATGGCAGGAAGGGTTCGAACACTGTGCGTAGCCAGTGTGCGTAGTCGTCGAAGTGATCGGCCCCGGTGTAGACCTTCAGGTTTCCGATCATGTGGACGAGCACGAAAGCGGCGAAGATCAATCCCGTCACTGCCATCAGAATTTTGCACGTGATATTGGACGGCCGCGGTCGAGCGCGAGGTGAATCGCCGGTAGCTCGCGATACACGGGTCGGAGCACTCACAGACAAACCTCCCACGCCAGACTTGCCGGACAGGTGCCGTCAGCCTAAGCCCGATCGAGGTTTTCGGCCAACGGATCGGTGCCCGACTTGTCTGTTAATGCAGGTGAATGGGAGTGTAGGGGTGCTCATTACCCGAAAGTAAGGAACCTGTGAACGATGTTTGACTCGACGTGGCGACGGTGGTCATGGCGCGCCGGAACGGCATCGGCCCTGGCAGTGGCCTTGTTTGCGGTGGGGTCGCCGGCTGGTGCGCAGGAGACCGTCGACCTGGCCGACGTGTTCAACCCGTTGGTCGTGAAGGCACTTCAAGGCGCTGATATCTCCACCGAATTGACGCCACTCGGGCTCTCGTCCGACGATCCGTGGTTCGACGAGCCCGAAATCGAGCCCGGCACCGCCCCCGGAACCCTTCTCAAAGCGCGTCCGGTCAGTGTTCAGGTCTACCAGGTCCGCCCTGACGTGGTCTCGGCTCACCAACTCATGTACACAACCACTGATCACTTCGGTCGCCAGGTGATCAGTACCGGAATTCTGATGATTCCCGAGGACGGAACTGCGCCAGGCGATCGCAAGATCATCGGATACGCCGAAGCGAACGACAGCCTGGGTGCGAACTGCGCACCAAGTCACCAGTGGACCGGCGGCAATCAGAGCGACCCGGCGATGTTCTCGGCGCTCGGCCCGGTGGCCCAGATGTTCGGTCACGGCTGGGCAGTGATGATGAGCGACGTCGGCAACGACGGCGACACTGCTCCCCATCCGTTCTCGATCGGACAGTTCTCGGGCAAGGCAACGCTCGACGGCGTTCGGGCAGCACTCGCGCTTCCGGAGGCCGGTCTCGAATCAGACACCCCTGTCGGCATCTACGGTGTCGCCGGCGGCGGTGTTGCAGCGGGCTTTGCCGCAGAACAGGCGCATGACTACGCGCCGGAACTGAACGTACAGGCCAGCGCCATCCAGGCGATGATGATCGACCCGGCAACATTCGAGGAGACGGCGGCCGGTGGGATCGGTTCCGGCTTCGTCTTCTCGAGCATTCTCGGATTCGACGCGGGCTACCCCGACGTTCGGCTCGACGATCATCTCACTCCGATCGGTCACAACGTCGCCGCAGCATTCCGCGCGTCCTGCCAGGCGCTCTACCTCGGACTCCCGTTCGTTCCCTTCGACGTCCTGCTCACCAACCCGGCGCCCCGAACGATCCCGGCACTGGCCGCGGCGTACGCGGACAACACATTGGGAAAGCAGGCACCGGCTTCGAAGCTTCTGATTTCTTCCTGTGAGGACGACTTCCTCGTTCCCTTCAGTGAGGCAGAGCAATTGGCGCAGACATATCGAGCAGACGGCGGCGACGTGGACCTGCTCCCGTCGCAGTGCGGGCCGCTCGATTACGTGACCAACCTGTACAAGACGGTGACCGATCAGCTGGGTATGCAGGACATCGCCTGGCTGGCGAAGACGTTCGACGAAGCCGAAGGGAAATGAGTATGCGGAAGTCTTTGACACGCAGGGATTTCGCGCGCACAGTTCTCGTCGCTTCGGCAGGCATCGGCGGTGTGGTCGTACTGGGTGGCCGGGCGTCTGCGGGTACAGGTGAACTCGACAGGTACCTCGACCTGGAAGCGGTGAACGCAAACGCCGAAGCCGCGGGGGGTCTGCATCCTTCACTGCCGTCGGATTCCGCGACGCTGCGGAGTTTGGTCGATACCGCCCGAGCATCGGGAGTGGCTCCGCACCGCTATCAGACACTGCTCAAGCAGTACTGGCTCGCAGTCGGGACGGAGTCGGCAGGTATCGATCTCGCTTCGTGGACTCCGTTCGACGGTGTGCACGCGAATCTCGGAAACCTCACCAACACTTTCCAGTTCTACGAGCGACTGCAGCTCGAGCATCAAGAACTGCAGTGGGCAGGCATGGGCGGAATGGTCGGGCCCGCTTTTGCCGGTGGACTCCTCGACTTGGACTACGGGCGGGTTGTGCTGGAAGTCCAAGCGATCAGCGAAGCGATGGCACTGGTGTGGCGAGAGATCGACCGCATCGGGTCGCCGGTCGCAACGTCGATGGGAGCACCCGAGGACGTTGCGGCGCTGCTCCAGGTCGGCCACGACATCCGCCCCGAGGACGTGATGTGGTTCCAGGGGAAAGTGATTGCGATGAGCAAACACATCTTCTCGGATCTGATTCCCATGCACATGGCGTGGGTTCACGACGGTGTCGACGGCATCGCCGAGCTCGATCGGGCAGGGCTGCTCGACGAGAACGCCCGTATCGCGTGGGACAACATTGCTTCGGGGACACCGGAGTCGGTCTTCGACGGCAATGTGCGTCTGCTGCGCCGTGAGCAGTACCAGTCGGTGGGTGATCAGTGGGACGAGGCGAAGGCCTACCGCGGCAGCGTCGGTCGCTCGTTGACCTACCTGACCACCTTCGCCGCATCACCGTCCATGCCTGGCGTCGTACCGCCGCGTGAGTCGAACCCGCTCTCGTTCGCGGTGGGCAATGCCGTTGTGCAAACACCGCTTCCGGACTTCAACTGGGCGGACCGGGACGGTCGTTGGACCTACATCAACGGTCAGCTGCTCCCGGTCTACAACAACCTGATGAACAATCAACCGGAACTGTGGCGAGCGACGCTGGCAGCGCCCGTCTCCGTTCGGATAACCGAGCAGAGAATGATCGCTCGCTTGCCGGACATGTTGCGGTCCATGCTGGCAACTCTGGCGATCACGGTCAACTGAACTCGGCGGTGGCGGGGCCTCGGGGCCCCGCCACCGCCGTGAACTCCTGGGTCAGGCCTGGCTCAGCTCCGCTTGCATACGCGCGGCGTCCTTGCCGACAGTGCGAGTGGCCAGATAGATGAATACCGCAGTGAGCGCCAACATGATCGGCACGAGATACATGGCCGAGTTCAACCCGTCGCCGGCGTACTGAGCCAACTTCCCGGTACCGGCATCGGCAAGCGCACGCTTGGCGAACCAGTCCGAAATCGCGCCCACGGCAACTGGTCCTGAGAATCCGCCGAGAAGATACATGGCAGCGAAGAACAACGCCGTCGCAGTGCCTCGGAGCCTGGGAACCACGACGTCGTGAATGGCAGGGTAGACGCTGATGTAGAAGCCGTAGGCCAACAACCACCCGGCCGAGAACAAGAGCGTGAACATCACGACGTTCCCGCCGTGCTGCAACAGTGCCAGTGCCGTCAAAGGTGCTGCCAATGCCGAGGTTCCGACACCGATCATCAACCGTGCGCGCGGTGAGCGTGCGCTGGCCTTGTCAGCGTAGCGAGCGCCGAGAAGCAATCCGATGAGGCCCGTGATTCCGACGATGATGCCGGTGACCGATGCCGCAGCAGTCAGTTTCAGGTGGTACTGGCGCATCAGAAGCGGGACGACAAACGAATTCACTGCGTAGGCGGCGAAGTTGAACGTCAGTCCGGCAAGGATGAGCCAACGAAGCGTGGGAATTGCGAGCAGACGACGGATCGGACGGGTGATCGGTGCCTGTGAAACAGCGGCTGCGCGGGCCTCCGGACTTTCGGAACCACCACGAACCGGATCTGCCATGCGGTAGAGCACGACTGCCAGCAGGACACCGGGAATCGCCGCGAGGAAGAACGGTGCACGCCAGCTGTCGAATGCCTCGGCGATCTTGCCGACGGTGAAGTAGGCGAGCATGAGGCCAATCGGCAAACCGAGCATGAAGACACCAAGTGCGCGTGAGCGTCGTTCTGCCGGGTAGATATCACCGATCATCGAGTTGGCTGCAGGTGTGAAGGTCGCTTCGCCCACACCGACGCCTAGACGCGCGAGGATGAACAGCACATAGCTGCCGGCGGCACCGGTTGCTGCCGTCAGTCCGCTCCACACCAGGAGTCCGATCCCGATGATCTTGGGACGGTTCTTCGTGTCGGCCAACCGGCCCAGAGGCAGCCCTGCGACTGCGTAGACGAGGGTGAATGCAGAGGTGATCAATCCCAATTGCAAGTCGCTGAGCGAAAACTCGTTCTTGATCGGCTCGGCAACGACCGAGGGGATCGCCCGGTCGAAGAAGTTGAGCATGTTTGCGAGAAACAGAGCGACGAGTGTGCCGCCGAGAAGTTTGTCGCGTGTTCCGACAGGGGCGCCGTCGATGGACGGCAGCGGCGGAGCGTCTCGTTGAATTGACATGATTGTTCCACCCTTTTCGCGAGTGCTGAATGAATTGTGTTGGGGGAGAGGCTCAGGACAGAGCGTCGGCGACGGTTTTGCCGATCGCCTGCATCCCTGCCGCAGTGGGATGCAGTGGAACCGCCGGCTGGGTAGGGACGATTCCGGTGTAGTAAGCAGTGGCAGGGTCAGTGCAGATGTCATGCCCGGCAGTGGCTTCGGTGATGTCGATGTACTCGACGCCGTGACGGGCCGCCGTTGCTGCCATGACCGTGTTGCCGTAGTCGATCACACTCTGGAGATAGTCGGCGTCGCGCGGCCAGAACGGCTGGGTGCCGGGGCAACCGTCGGCGGCGATGTATGTTCCGTATCCGATCACGACGATGCGCGCCGAGGGCGCCCGGTCGCGAACCGATTCGAGCATGGAACTCCAACCTGCGGAGGCATTTTCGACCAACTGTCGCTGTTGGTCGACGCCGCCTGCGGTGAACTTGTCACGGCAGGACGTTCCGGTGGGTTCGGGGAGAGGATTTACGCAGCTCAGAACTGTCGGGAACAACGAGATGTCGTTGGCGCCGATTGTGATGGTGACGAGGTCGGTATCGGGCCCCAATGCTGTTTCCTGCGGCGGTACTTGACCGGAGAACGTCGATTGTGCGGTGTCCGTGACGTTGGCGGATCGCGCCGACGAGCAGGTCACATCCGTGAGGTGAGCGTCGAGTCTTTGCGCCACCACGGAAGGGTAGTTGTCGAGTGATCGTAGGCAGCCCGGCGCCGATGAATCCTGTTCGGTGACCAGCGGGCCGGCCGCCGCGGAATCGCCGAGAGCGACGTATTGGATGGGGCTGGCATGCGTTTCGGCATGTGACACACCGGCCCCGAGTGCCGCGATCGAACCGGCAGCCACGACGCCTGCCAGAATGGCTGCGCTGTGCGTTTTCCACGTCACTCGAGGCTCCTATTTGGTCGAAGGTGGGACTTCCAGGTACGCCGCTGATTGTGAATTCGAGAGTGGCGTGGGTTACATAGTGATAGGAAAAAGGCAGGTCGGCCTTGTGGTGGCAATTCAATTCTGTGGAGGGTTTTGTGTCAGGAAACAAAGATCTGCCGTTCGAACCGATAGTGGTTGGCGGCAGATCTCTAGCCGACCGATTGGCGCAACGCACCCATCCGCTGGTCAATGCGACGGTCGATCTGGTCCACCGCGACGTCACCTTCTACCGGTTGCTTCCGGACGAGGCGTTGCGTAACGACGTGACGACCATCGTGAGGCGAAATTTGGAACTGTTCATTTCGATGCTCCGGACGGGCGCAGATCTGGCGCCCGAGTTGCTCGCCGACATCAGCGAATCGGCTCGTCAACGGGCGCAGGAATTGGTTCCGCTCAGTGAGGTACTGCGCGCATATCACCTGGCAGCAGGGTTGTGGTGGGAGACGATCAGCGAATGGGCGGTCCCGGAAGACGGTGTTGCACTTGCCCGCACCGGACGACTCCTGAATGCATACACCGCGGCCTCCACGTCCGCGGTTCTTGCCGGCTACGGTTCCGACCACGCCACCCAGACGGACGAGGATTCGGCGCGAAGGTCCCTGTTCGTAGCACTTTCGACGGGTGTCGACGTGGATCGCGTCTCCGACGAGGTGGGAATCAGGTTGGCGCGCCTGTACTGGGTGGTGGCTCTGCACGTCGAGCGGAATGACGACGAGTCCTCGACCGAGGTGGACACTGCCGTCGCCGAGCGGAGGAAGGTGCGCCACCTGCAACGAGAGCTCGATCAGGTGGGACGTGACAAAGCCCTCGGGGTGCTCGGGAGCAGCGGCGGAGCCGTACTGATTCCCATTGTGGAATCGGAACCCGCAGAGGGAAACTGGGCGTCGAGTCCGCAGTATTTGTCATTGTGTCGACGTTTGGGTGATCTCGAGAAGGTCATCGGTGCATCGACGGTTGCCGCTGTACACGTCGCGGCGCCCACGGCAATTCCAGCGGCCGTCACGCAGGCGCGCGAGGTGCTGAACGTTGCCCGAAAGTACGGACGCACCAGTGGGGTCGTCCGTCTCGAGGATCTTGCAGTGGAGTATCAACTGACCCGCTTCAGCGCTGCGCTGCCGATACTCGCAGATGTGTTGTTGCCGTTGGAGTCCGATAGCGCGGTACTCGAGACTCTCGAATCTTTCATCGACTCCGGATTCGATCGAGCCGCCACCGCCCGGCAGCTACACGTACATCCGAACACAGTGGTGTACCGCCTGCGAAAGGCGAGTTCCCTGACGGGTCTTGACCTGTCGTCTCCGAAGGATCTTGTGCAAGTCACCATGGCGCTGGGAGCGCGTCGCGCAATCGGTATGGAGGCGGACTCTTCCCAAACGTGATGCGTCTGTGGTTCTCGGTGAACGAGCCGGAGGGCTGGCGATCGGGTGGGGAGACATGGCCAGGCGCTGCGTGTCGGGCCACCCACACACGGTTCGGGTGGTCCGCTCGTCGACGACCCGGCAGAGCTTGTCGGTTTCGCGAACCCTGAATTGATCTTCGACACCTCGGCCGGGACGGGACGGGGCAGGAACACCTGGATGCAACATCGTGATCTGTGACAACGAATTGTTGCCGTTCCGCGTTGTCAACCTTCTCGGTGACTCTGCTGCTCAGATAGGTAATGCGGCGGGCGCGTCGATACGAGATGCTGGTAGATGACGGTTTCGAACCCGAATTGTTGCCCAATATTTATGTTTAGTCTGTGTGACGGTCAGTGAACAGTAAATTTGAGTCAAATGATGCAACCGTGGCGAAATGTTCGCTACCGTGTGCTGGACAACCGACAATCTGGGGGTTCGGCTACATGGCAAATGTTCGCAGGTCTGTGACGAAGGGATTGATCGCTGCTTCGGTGATCGCCGCAGCTGGCGTGGGCCTTTCGCCGGCGACAGCGAGCGCCGACATCACACCGACCACGGTCGTCAACGGTATCTTGTCGACTGTCGGCGGCTGCCAGACGCCGGTGCGGTCTCTCATCCTTGCGTGCACGAGTGCTGAGACGCTGACGCGCCAGTCGCCCGTGCTGCTCGACCTCAACCCGGTGGGTACCAACATCGTCGTCTTGGGCGCCGGCCTCTTCGACGACGGCACGATGCGTCCGATGCTGGTCGACCGACTTCAGGCGGCGCTGCAGCTGGCTCGTCAGTACCCGCAGTCTCCGATCATCACGAGCGGTGGGGCCCCGAAGGCCGGAGTGACGGAAGCCAGGGCGATGCGCGAGTGGCTCGTCGCCAACGGCGTCGACCCGGGCCGGATCATCGAAGAAGGAACGTCGTGGTCCACGGTGGAGAACGCGCTCAACTCTGCGCGGATTCTCGCCGATCGAGGAGCAACGGGCGTGGTTGTGGTTTCGAGCGCCAATCACGTGGAACGCGCGATGGTGGACTTCCGGGTTGCAGTTCTCGGCCGGATCCCGGTCGCAGGCGTGATCGCTGCGACCTGACGCACCCAGCTGCCCATACAGTTCCGCGTACCGCCGGAATCACCCGGACGGTACGCGGAACTGTTTGTGGGTGCTACTTGCGTCGTTGAAACTCGTCGTCACCTTCGGTCAGAAGCGCAAGTTCGGCATCGACGGCGTCGGAATCGATCTCACCGGGAACGGCGATCTTCGCCAGGAGTTGCTCGTCACCACTTTCCGTCCGAAGCGCCTTCTCCCTGATGAAGGCGATCGCGATCAGACTCAACAGAGCCAGGATTCCGGCGATGAGGAAGACCCGTGCGGTGGCATCGCCGTACGCAGCGCGGACCACATCCTGGATCGCTTCGGGTAGTTCGTTGAGGTTCGACAGCCCTGCGCCGGATCCTCCGGACGCACTCAGATCGACCCCGATTGCGCTGAGTCCCTTGGTCGTAAGATCTGCAACGTGAGTGGAGAGCACTGCGCCGAGGACGGACACGCCTGCCGCGCCGCCGAGTGAGCGAAAGAACGAGACCGTCGAACTTGCGGTGCCGAGATCGCTAGGCGCGACGGTGTTCTGAACTGCGAGAACAAGATTCTGCATCACCATGCCCATCCCGGCGCCGAGCACGAAGAGGAACAGTCCGACCCAGAACATCGGCGTCGCGTGATCGATGGTCGAGAGGAGGAAGAAGCCTGCCGACATTGCGACGGCACCGGCGATCAGGAAGCCCTTCCAGCGCCCGAACTTCGTGATCATTGCCCCGGACAGGCCGGCGGAGAGCATGGAACCGATCACCATGGGCAGTGTCAGAAGACCTGCGGCAGTAGGAGAGTAGCCGCGGGCAATCTGGAAGTACTGACCCAAGAACACTGCTCCGCCGAACATTGCGACGCCGACGGCAATGCTTGCCAGTGTTGCCAGCGTGGTAGTCCGATCTCGGAAGAGGCGGAGCGGAATGATGGGTTCCTTGACCTTGCTTTCCACCCACAGCGCTGCGGCGAGCAGCACGACGCCGAGTCCGACGAGGAAGAACGACATCGCAGAAGCCCACTCGAAGTTCTTACCTGCCAAAGTGACCCAGATCAAAAGAGTGCTGACACCGGCGGCAATGAGGGTTGCACCGACGTAGTCGATGCTGACGTCCTTCTTGACGATCGGGAGGTTCAACGTACGCTGCACGACGATCAATGCGATGACTGCCAGCGGCACGCCGACGAAGAACGTCCAGCGCCAGCCGAGCCAACTAGTGTCCACGATCAGGCCGCCGATCAGTGGGCCGGCGACTGTCGCGACGGACATGACGGCTGCGATCGGTCCCTGGTATCGGCCACGCTCACGCGGGCTGAACATCGCCGCGATCACGATGATCACGAGGGCTTGCAAGCCGCCGAGGCCCAGTCCCTGAACAGCGCGGAAACCGATCAGCATGCCGACCGATTGCGACATGCCCGCAAGGATCGAGCCGATCGTGAACAGCGTGATGGACAGCTGGACCAACAGCTTCTTACTCACCAGATCCGAGAACTTGCCCCAAATGGGAGTTGTTGCGGTGGAAGCCAACAGCGTTGCCGTCACGACCCAGGTGTACTGATCCTGGGTGCCGTGTAGTTCGGTGATGATGGTGGGGAGTGCATTCGAGACGATCGTCGATGACAGGAATGCGACGAACATGCCGAGTAGGAGCCCGACAAGTGCCTCGATCTTCTGCTTGTGGGTCATCGGCGCATCGGTCGATGACTGAGATGGTGGAACGTCGGTAGACGTGAAAGAACTCATGAATGTCCTTGCATCGGGGAATGATTCGATCTGATCGTGCAGCGTCGGTCAGTGCGCCGCGTGGGACTCTGGGCAGGTCGAGCGTCGTAGTCGATCGAGTGCACATGCGACGTCGACGGCATCCTCTTCGGTCCATCCGTCGAGATGGTCGATGAGTCGCTGCGCCTGGGCGCGGCGATGGAAGACCAGGGTCTGGACGCCGAGTGGAGTCAAGGACAGGAGCGATGCCCGTCCGTCGTCCGGGTCCGGTCGCCGCTGAATGTATCCACAAGATTCGGCATGTGTGATCTGTCTGCTCAGCGTCGAGACTGTCACTCTCAACTTTTCCGCCAGATCCGTCGAGCTCGTGGAATCTGCGGCCGACAACTGCGAGAGGAGGGCGCCCAGTGGGTCCGGCAACATGCCGGGGGACAGTTGGCGTGAGCCGGTCGACGAAACCTCGCGGTGGCGCCGGACTAGGGCGCGAAGGTTGTCGAGGATTGCCTCGGCACTGTCGTGAGTGATCACGGCCACCCCCTCGAATAGTTGATATTTGCAACTATAGATCAAGTTGGTTGCACTGCACAACTACTTTGTTGTCAGTCCTCGGAACTGCCCAGTCGGTGCAGCAAGGCCGTCAGCGTGGTGATGTCGTCAGTTTCCCATTTTGCGAGTCGGGCGCGCCAACGATCGATCTGATGATTACGGATCGTCGTGAGCTTCGTCCGAGCCTCAGGGGTCAGGGTCACCAGCTTCGCGCGAGCGTCGTCGGGGTCGGGGATCCGTTCCACCAGGCCGAGCCGAGCTGCGGCATCAATTTGCCTGGTCAGGGTGGACTTCTCGATATCGAGCGTGGAGATCAAGTCGGACATTCGCACGGCATCGGAACGGTTCAGGATGACAAGAACCGGGTAGAGCGCCGGATCGAGTTTGGGATGAATTGCACGCGCATAGGTGCGCGCCTGGGCGCGTCCTCGTTGCCACATGTCGGCAAGTTCCATCTCCAGGCCCGTGATCGGATCTGAAACCACTGTCGTTCCCCTTTGGTGCGATTCGTTCGGTGTTCATCAAACCAGAAGGGGGGCCGGAGTGATTTGGGTGAAGTCACGCTGAGCGAAAGGTACGTTCGGCGTACTGAAGGCGCTGAACGTACCTTTCGCTCGGAAAGCGGGTGGGTCAAGCCACCGCATACGCCCGCACGCACGTCTTCAGGTCGCGGGTGAGATCGGCTGCTGTACTGGTCGGAGAACCGAATTTCACGACGGACCCGTCGCTCCCGTGGAACAACAGCGTCGGAAACGAAGTGGCGCCGAGCCTGCGTGCCCGGACGAAATCGGCGCGGGCGGCGTCCTTCGAATCTGCGGTGAACAGGGAAGACACTGCGGCAGATGGGTCGAGCCCGAGCGATTTCGCTATGGCGCGGTAGGTCTCGGGATCGGAGAGGCTGCGACCGTCTCGGTAGAACGCGGTCTGCATGGCCTCCGCGATGTCGAGTGCGCGTGTCGGATCCTGTGTGCGAAGCGCGGCGAGTCCGATCGCAGCATCCGTCGAATTCATGACGAACCGCCCGTCAGACACCAGTTGTGAATATCCGTCACCGAAAACGGCGCCGGTCTGGGCTGCGATGGTGGCGTTGGCCGATTTCAGGTACGGAGCCGAAGACATGGGTGCGACGCGTTCACCGGTGAACAGCCCGCCGCTGACCACGGACAAGTTGATGGAATCGGCATTTTGACGGACGAACTCCGTCAAAGCAGGGCCGAAGCCGAAACACCACCCGCAATAGGCGTCGAAGACGTAGGTGAGTTGCGTCGTGCCTGCTGTTTTCGAGCCTGTCGATTGCACTGTTGATTCCTATCCGAGCGCGAACTGATTGATACTCTGACGGTATGTCGCATTCGGGTATTCGGTCACGGTGAAGATGAGTCCCGAACTAGTGAAAAACAGACAAGTACCCGTCCGGGACGTCGGGTACGCGTCTTCGGTGGCTGACGCGACCGAGATCGAAGTACTCAGCCTGGACACCATTCGCATCAACGGGGGTAGTGCAGAGTTCGTCGGCCCCCAACGCCCGCAGTTTCACTTACTCGCGCTGGTGACCGAGGGTTCGGCGCTACACACCATCGACTTCGTCAACTACGCGGTGAGTCCGGGGACCGTGTTCTGGGTCAGACCGGGGCAGGTGCAACAGTGGGGGCGAATCCAGGATTTCGAGGCGATGGTCGTTCTGTTCACACCCTCGTCGCTCGATGCCGTCAGCCAGCAGTTGTTGGACGGGAACGCTCACAGTCGGCAGGCAGCGTGGCAGTTGTCCGGCGAGAACCTCGAGACCATCAGCACGGGTATGAAACACCTGAACTTGAACTACGGTTGTCCGGATACTTCTGCGCCGGTCGTTCGCGCGGCCATTCTGCGGCACACGTTGACAGCAATTCTGTTGAAACTGACCCACCTCGGTGGACAGGAACAGAGTTCCGTGCTGGCACACAATGACGTGTTCGAAAGGTTTCATGCCGTTGTCGAACGTGACTTCGCCACGGTCCGTTCGGTTTCGGAGTACGCCAACAAGATCGGGTATTCCGAGAAGACTGTATTGCGAGCTACCCGAGCTGCTGCCGGAATGACGGCAAAGCAGTACATAGATCAGCGTGTGGTGCTCGAAGCGAAACGTCTGCTGTCTTTCGGCACGGACACGGTCACCCAGGTGGCGTCGAAGCTGGGGTTCGACGATTCTGCGAACTTCACAAAATTCTTCGCCACCCGGGTGGGTGTTTCTCCGCTGACCTTCCGTCAGGACGTCAGAGCGCGCTGAACGCCGCCCATCGTGTGTCAGCGCTGTCGAGGGTTCCGATGCTGTTCTGCCCCTTGCCATGTGCGATGCCGTCCAGATCCTGGATGATCCAGTAGATGGCAAAAGGATGGCTGCCGAACCAGAGATCGCCGCTGACGTTCAATGCGTGCGCCGGATCGGGTGTCAGGTTGTCGAACAGTGGAGTGTTTCGCACGATGGATGCGTCGTACTGCTGCCCGGAAAGTACGGCGACGGTCTGCGCCGCATGCTCGGGTAGAAGTTCAGGTGAGACGGGCGAAATCGTGCCGGTGTCTTGATTGTTGGTCGCGTTGACTTCCGATGCAGGCCTGGTGAATCCGGCCTCGGTGACCAGTGTGGAGATGGGAGTGGTCGGTGGCACGGTGAACAGGTTTCCGCTGTAGCCGAGAAGGATCGCAAGGCTCTGGCCGGCAGCCGCGGACTTGACGTCTTCGAGGCCGGATTCCAGCTTTCCGATCATGGCGGTTGCTTCGCTGCCTCGATCGAGCTGTGCCCCAGCTTGTTCGAGCACGTCACGCCACGGCGCCGAGTACGGGAGGACCAAGGTTGGCGCCACGGAATTGATCTGCGCGAACAGGCTCGGTAGCGGACCGGCATTGCTCATCAGGATCTCATCGGGTTCGACGGACGCGATCTCTTCGACTGCGGGGTTGGCGAAGAAAGTCGGCTTGTCGAGAACTTCGACGCCCTGCTCCCGCAGAATCGACTTGGCGACGTCCGATCGCAGGGTGCTGTAGACGACGGTGGGCTTCACGCCGAGTGCGAGTGCACTCAGCCCCGCGTACTCGTCGAGCGCGAGAATGCGCTGCGGTGAGGCCGGAACTTCGACGGTGCCGAGTTCGTGTGTGACGGAGCGAGTTGCAGAAGCGGTTTCGGACTCGGCGGAGCTGCTGCACGCGCTTGCGCCGGCAACGGTGAGGAGAAGCGCCGAGACGATGCCGAATGCGGTTCGGGTGGTGAACATCTGAGGTCAACGATCCATTCGTGGGAAGAAGAAGGACAGGAGGGTGCCGGCCAGCAGTAGGCCGGAGCAGACGAAGAGGGCTTGGGAGTATCCGGAAACCAGTGCTTCGGTCGGTGCGCTGTCCGAATGCGCCGTCGAGGAAGCGGCGACGCTCACGAGAACGGCTAGTCCGAGTGAACCGCCGATCTGACGCGATGTGCTCAGTAGCCCTGATGCCATGCCGACTTCTTCGGGGGGAGCGTCGGCGGTGGCGACGTTACTGAGCGGCATGAACGACAGACCGATGCCGATGCTTGCCAGAAGCGAAGGCACCAGGATGACGGCCCAGAAGGGACTGTCGAGGTTCATGGTCGAAAACATGAAAGTCCCGATTGTGGCGACTGCTGTTCCGACTACGAGCAGCGGTCGAACTCCGTAGCGCGGAAGGAGTTTGGTGGACACGAGGATGCCGATCACCAGACCGAAGCAGAAAGGCAGGAAAGCCAGACCGGTGGTGGTCGGTGAATAGCCCAGTCCACGTTGCAGGAAGAGTGAGACGAAGAAGAACGCGCTGAACTGGGCCGCACACACCAGGCACATGATGGCGTTGGCCAGTCCGATTCGGGGTCGAAGCAGGGTGGACAGTCGTACCAGTGGTGTGGCGCAGCGGCTTTCGACTACGACAAAGGCAGTCAGCAGGGCGACCGTGAGTGCGAATCCACCCAGCACGTAACCCGAAGTCCAGGAATGTGATTCCGTGGCGATCACTGTGCCGACAAGGGCGGTGATTCCGGCCGTCGCCAAGATGGCTCCGGGGAGATCGAGGGAGCCACCTCTGGCGGCTTGGCCGGCCGGCAGGCCACGGGCACCGGCGACCGCGGCGATCAGGGCCACCGGTGCGCCGGCGAACATCACCCATCGCCAACTGAGCCCTTCGGTCAAAATGCCGCTCAGGACGACACCGAGTGCGCCGCCCAGTGCTGACGACATTGCGCCGATGCCGAATGCCTTGGCCCTGGCGCGTCCGGTGGGAAAGGCCTGACTGAGGGCAGCGAGCCCGGCCGGAGCGATCAGTGCAGCGCCGACGCCTTGAAGTGCCCGAGCTCCGACAAGCATCTCGGCGGACACGGAGGAGGTGCCGACGATGCTGACGAGGGCGAACAGCAGGAGCCCGGAAACCAGAACTCGACGAGTACCCATCACGTCGCACAGACGACCGCCGAGAAGCAGCAGCCCGCCGAAGGCGAGGGCGTACGCGTTGACGACCCAGGACAACCCGGCGTCGGAAAAGTTCAGCGATTCCTGGATGTCTGGCAGCGCGACGTTGATAACCGACATGTCGAAGGCCACCAGGAACTGCGCTGCCGCGGCGGCTGTGAGGACCAAAGCCGGTGCGGCTACCGCTCGAGTTGTTGTTGTCATTGCAGGTACCTAATTTGTATACGCGTTCTCATAAGTAGTTAGGTTTACCTTGCTGACGACTGAGATGCAAGGGGTTCCCCGGGCGAGAGCGTCGTAGCAGGGGCGCGCACAATCGACGGATGGCCGAAAAGATGGAACCGAGATCACCGCGGCTCGGACGTCCCCCGACGATCACGTCGGAGCAGATAGTCGACGAGGCGAAACGGCAACTCCAGTCCGGCGGCGCCGACGCGTTGAGCATGCGAGCGTTGGCGAAGTCGCTCGGCACCACGCCGATGGCGCTGTACCGGCACGTGGGCGACAAGGAAGAGCTGATCAGCGCGGTTCTCGATGTGTACTCACAAGATCTCGGCGCGCTGGTCCTGCCGCAGGATCAGGTCGAACGGCTTCGCACGATCTTCACCGCGATCTTCGAAACGCTGGCATCGGAGCGCTGGATCATCGAGTTGCTTCAGCGAGGTGGGCGCGGCGGGGGCGGCGCTGTGGTCTTGGTCGATCGGGCCATGGCCGCGTGTGTCGAACTCGGCATGTCCCCGCGCCGAGCACTGTTGGTCTATCGCGCGCTGTGGAACTACACGCTCGGTGCACTGCTCAACATCTACGACACCACCACACGACCGGAAGGCAGTGTGTCACCTCTCGCGGTCAAGATCCGAGAAATCGGTCCCGAGAAACTGCCGGTACTCAGTGAGGTGCTCGAGGACTGGCCGGGAGGGACGACGACTGAGAGTTACCTGGAAGGTCTCGAGGTCTTGATCAGCGGATACACAAATTCCGACTGAGAGTGTTTACAGCAGCCCGTGCCTCGGTGGGATTGTCCCCGACAGCGTCCAGCGGCCGATGTGTTGGACCTTCCACCTCGTCGGATCGTGCAGGGTGTGTGTGCGTGCGTCACGCCAGAATCGCGAGAGGTTCGCTGATTCGCCCGCGCTTCTGGTGCCACCGATCTCGAACAGCGTGCTCGTGGCCGCCAATGACGCTCTGGCACCGACCACTTTGGCAGTTGCAGCGTCGATGGATGCTCGGGCCGTGGAGTCCTCGGTGGGATTACGACGCGCCACGTCGATCGATCGCGCCGCTTCCGCCAAGAGGGATCTGGCAGCGCGAACCTCGATTGTCGCTTCGCCGGCGAGTTGAACGAGCAGTGGATCCTCCACCGCTGTATCGACTTTCGCCTCGAAGAAGGGCCGCGCCTTTGCTGCGAGTTTCACGGATTCACGCAATGCGGCCGACGCTATGCCCGTGTCGATCGCGGCGTGCAGAATCTGGGCCTGTGCCCCGTAGGTGGTCGGGTGAGTGAACAACGATGTGAAGGGTACGACGTTGAACCGCGGCACCGACACGGATTCGAGTGTCACGGTTCCGCTCGCAGTTGTCTTCTGCCCCATACCGTCCCAGTCGTCGACGATGGACAGTCCGGGAGTATTCCGGGGTAGGTAGACCGCGGATTTCACCTGTGCCCCGGTCTCGGTGAACTGATCCGCATTGGCGGCACGCACCACGATCCAATCTGCGAAAAGCGCTCCTGTGCAATAGAATTTTCGACCTTCGAGCACAAAGTCTTCCCCGTCGGGGGTGAGAGTGGTGCCGTCGATGTCGATGGTCTTGTTGCCGCGCTCGCTCTGGGCGTTGGCGAACTGCTTACCCGACAACGCCTCGGCGTAGAAGAACTGCTTCTGCTCGTTAGACCCCTGGTACCGGAGCGCTTCCAGGAAAGTGAAGTGGCTGTGCGGAATCTGCGCGATGCTGGGATCGCCCTCGGCGAGTAGGCGGAAGACCTCGGCCAACGTCTCGGTGCTCGCGTCGATGCCACCGAACTCCTTCGGCACCGGGAGCCCCAGCAGACCGGACTGCGCCAGGGTGCGAACCTCGTCGTGGGGAAGGAGGCGCTGCGCATCGCGGACGCCGGCACCTGCCGCGAACTCGTCGGACAGCTGTGACGCTACCGAGAGCGCCTCGTCTTCACTGGTGATGCGGTGCGCGATCTCCTGAATGTCCACAGCAGTCATGCTGCCACCGTTTCACAGTCGCAGCACCCACCCAACACTTACAACCTGTGTGATCGCTACCCTGGAAACCCCCGGGAACTGCATGTTTGCTGGATTCATGTCTACTGAACGTATCGCCGACGAGATCAAGTTCGCCTACTGGGTGCCCAATGTCAGTGGTGGTCTGGTCACCTCCGACATCGAGCAGCGGACCAGCTGGGACTACGAGTACAACAAGAAGTTGGCGCAGACCGCCGAGAACAACGGCTTCGAGTACGCCCTGAGTCAGGTTCGTTACGAGGCGAGCTACGGTGCCGAGTTCCAACACGAATCCACGAGCTTCAGCCTTGCGCTTCTCTTGGCCACCGAGAAGCTCAAGGTCATCGCCGCCGTGCATCCCGGACTCTGGCAGCCGGCAGTGTTGGCAAAATTGGGCGCTACCGCTGACCACCTGTCGAACGGTCGATTCGCCGTCAACGTCGTCAGTGGTTGGTTCAAGGACGAGTTCACTCATCTGGGCGAGCCGTGGCTCGAGCACGACGAGCGCTATCGGCGTAGCGCCGAGTTCCTTCAGGTTCTTCGGAAGATCTGGACCGAGGACGACGTCGATTTCCGCGGCGACTTCTATCGCATTCACGACTTCACGTTAAAGCCTAAGCCTCTGAACACCCCGGAGCGCCCCAATCCCGAACTGTTCCAAGGCGGTAACTCGGCGGCAGCCCGTGAGAACGCCGGTCGCTATTCGGATTGGTACTTCAGTAACGGCAAGGACTACGACGGCGTCACGGAACAGTTGGTCGACGTCCGCCGTGTTGCTCGCGAGAACGATCGGGAGGTGAAGTTCGGACTCAACGGGTTCATCATCGCCCGCGACACCGAGGCCGAAGCAAAAGACACGCTGCGCGAGATCATCGCCAAGGCGAACCGTCCCGCAGTCGAGGGTTTCAAGAATGCAGTCCAACAAGCCGGCGCGTCGACCTCGTCCAAGGACGGGATGTGGGCAGATTCGACATTCGAGGACTTGGTTCAGTACAACGACGGCTTCCGCTCACAACTGATCGGCACGCCGGAACAGATCGCCCATCGGATCGTCGAATATCGCCGTCGCGGTGTCGATCTGATTCTCGGCGGATTCCTGCACTTCCAGGAAGAGATCGAGTACTTCGGGGCCAAGGTGCTCCCGCTGGTTCGTGAACTCGAAGCAGCCGACAGTGACGAGCAGGTGCTCGTCACCGCCGGCTGATCGCCTGGCCTCTCAGGACTTTGCGTGGCGCTTCGCCAGCATCCAACGAGAGATCTTCATGTCCCGAGCTTTTCGTTCGATGGTCAGCAGGTCCAACGGAGCGCTGAATTTCTGAACGGCCAGTGATTTCACACTGCTGAACTCACGCAGCCCATCGGCTCCGTGGATACGCCCGAACCCGGAATCGCCGACCCCGCCGAACGGCAGGGCGGCGATTCCGGCGAATCCGAGAACCGAATTGACCGTGACGACACCGCATTCGAGCTTCTCGGCAATCGCTCGACCCTTCGACGAACTCTTGGTGAACACCGAGGCGCCCAAGCCGTACTTCGACGCATTGGCACGCTCGATCCCCTCGTTCATGTCGGCGACCTTGTTCACCACGACGCTCGGGCCGAACGTTTCCTCGGTGATCGCCGTGGAATCCTCCGGAACATCCGTCAGGATGATCGGATCGATGAACGGACCGTTGAACGAATCAAGTCCGCCGAGTACAGCTTTCGCGCCGCGACCGAGAGCGTCTTCGATCTGGCCTCGGACTATCGCAGTCTGCTTTCCCAGCGTCATCGGCCCGTAGGTCGAGCTGTCGGTGGCGCCGGCGTGGGCGTCCTGAAGCGCGGCGGTGAGCTTGGACAAGAAGGCGTCGTACACGGGCGCTGCGACGTAGATTCGTTCGACGCCGGCACAGGTTTGTCCGCCGTTGCCCACTGCCCCGAATGCAGCGAAGCTCACGGCCGCATCGAGGTTGGCGTCGGAGTCCACCAGCATGGCGTCCTTGCCGCCGCATTCGGCGACCAGGGGAGTGAGGGTGTCCGCGCAGGCGGCCATCACGCGCTTTGCGGTAGCCGTCGAGCCGGTGAATGCGATCTTGTCGACACCGGACGAACACAGAAGTGCACCGGTTTTTCCGTCACCGGTAATGGTCTGCAGGACAGGGTGTCCGGGTGCGGCGATGTTCCACAGCCGGGCCAATTCGACGCCGACGCCTGGTGAGAGTTCGCTCGGTTTGAAGACGACGGCGTTGCCGGCGGCCAATGCGTAGCCGATCGACCCCATCGGTGTGTACAGCGGATAGTTCCAGGGGCCGATCACACCGACGACGCCCATCGGCCGGTAGCCGACGGATGCAGACTGGTTGGCGCTGATCAGTCCTGCACCGACGCGTCTGCGGCGCAACACTTTCTGTGCGTTGCGTGCCGCCCAGTCGAGATGTTCGACGGCCAGCATGACTTCGAGAAGGGCGTCGTCGCTGGGTTTTCCGGTCTCGGCGGAAATGATCGCCGCCATCGATTCGACGTGAGTGGCGATCGCGGCGCGGAAATTACCGAGCACCTTCCGGCGGCCTTGGAATCCGAGTTGATCCCACCACTTCGACGCCGTGCGTGCTGAGGCGACCGCTTTCTCGATCTCTTGCTGATCTGCAATGGGGTGCTGCGCGACCACGGAATCGTTGCGAGGGTCGAGGCTCGCGAAGGTGTGATCGTCCGATTTCGGATCTGTCGAAGTGGACGTGCTCTGGCGGCCGAGCTGTTCTGTCATGTTCTTCAGATCCTCCACATGTCGGTGCATCACATATATGTGATGTGATTTACTGTGCTGGTAGTCACAATATGCGTCGGACCGAGCTCCGACAAGCCTCCAGCCTCATCTCACTCGGGAGTTTTCGATGTACATGGATTTCACGCAGGAGCAGTCTGATTTCGCCAAGTCGGTAGCGTCGTTCTGCAAGAAGGAAAGTGGTACCCGTGAGCAGCGAGACCTGCTGACCGATCATGGCGCCCATAACCACAACCAGGCGTTCTACGAGAAGATGGCGGAATTGGGTTGGCTCGGGCTGACTGTCCCGGAGGAATACGGCGGATCTGCCGGAAGTACGGTCGACCTGTGCATCTTCCTGGAGGAAGCAGCCAAGGGCATGGCGCCGATCGGTGGACTGGGCCCGACCGTCATCACCGGGGCTGCATACGAGAAGTTCGGCAGTCCGGCCCAGAAGGAGGCAGTGCTCGGCGGGATCGTCCGTGGCGCGTCGCAGTCGATCTCGATGTCCGAACCCGAAGCAGGCTCCGACGTGGGAAATTTGAGTTGCCGCGCCGAGAAGGTCGACGGTGGGTGGCTGATCAACGGCCAGAAGACGTGGTGTTCCAACGCGCACTTCGCCGAGAACATCCTTCTGGTGGCTCGCACATCCCGAGGTGAAGGCAAGCATGAGGGCCTGACGATGTTCCATGTCCCGGCCGACATCTCCGGATTGAAGATCAGTGGAATCGACACCATGGGCGGCAAGGAGGTCAACGATCTCTACTTCACCGACACATTCCTGCCCGAGGACGCGGTGGTTGGGGAAGTCGGCAACGGCTGGCGTCAACTCATGGCCGGACTCAACATCGAACGCCTCATCCTCGCGGCGATGATGCTCGGGACCGCGCAGCGCGCTTTCGACGACACCCTCGAATTCGTCACCACACGTAAGCAGTTCGGCCGTCCGGTCGGATCGTTTCAGGCGCTTCGCCACCGGATCGCGGATCTCGCCACGGAGATCGAATGCGGCCGTCTGCTGGTCTACAGCGTTGCCCGAATGGTCGACGCCAACCCGACCAAGATGTTCCCGCGGGAAGCGTCGATGGCCAAGCTGAAGCTGACCGAGACCGCCAAGAAGGTCGCGCTCGAGGGGATGCAGATGATGGGTGGGTACGGTTACGCGACTGAGTTCGACATGGAGCACCATGTGCGAAAGACTCTTGTGTCCTCCATTTATGGTGGTACCAACGAGATTCAGCGAGACATCATCGGCAAAACGTACGGACTGTGAGGATCGGTTGTGGCAACGTCTGCACGCACTCGGAGGGCGACATCTGAGCTGAGGAGACGGCCACAGTTGTCGGAGGACGTGGCCAACCACGTTCGTAACCTGATCATGTCCGGCGCTGTGCGTCCGGGCGAGTTCGTCAGATTGGACGAAACCGCAGCCGACCTCGGTGTCAGCGTGACGCCGGTGCGAGAAGCCCTCGTCGCATTGCGCGGCGAGGGAATGGTCGAGTTGGTTCCGCATCGCGGCTATCTCGTCTCGCCCCTCAGTCGCCAAGACATCGAAGACATCTTCTGGTTGCAGGGGCAGATCGCAGTCAAGCTGGCTTTGCGGGCGATGGACACCATCACAGCTGATCAACTGGTGGAACTCACGGAACTCAACGCCGATTTGCGAGCGGCGGTGGACGCCTCGGATGCAGCTGCGATCGAGCAGTGCGAATTCGAATTCCACCGCTTGATCAATCGCGCTGCGGGTGGTGCGAAGCTGGCATGGTTCCTGTTCGGCGCGATTCGGTACACCCCTGCTCGTCTCTACGCGACGGATCCAGGCTGGGGTGAGCTTGCGGTATCGAGCCACGACGCTTTGATCGAGGCGTTCGAGAAGCACGATCGAGAACAGGTGGACGCGCAGATGAGTCTGCAGTTCTCCGACGGCGCTGCTCGACTTCTCGCTCACCTCGACAACATCGGGATCTGGGACTGAATCAGGAGCTCAAGACGGAGGTAGGGCGGGAGCGAGCAGGATCGCTGCACATTCGGCGACCAGTTCTTCTTCCGTCACGTCGATGTATCCGTCCAGCCATGCACTGAGGGTCTGCGCCAGGCCGCCGACCAGGAAGGTTGCCGTCAGCGTCAAGTGGCCGCTGTCGTTCAATCGGTAGAAGGTCTTGGCGTTGGCGGCCAGGAGACCGATGAATATCGTCGTCGACGCTCGTCGTTTCTCGGCCAGGACAGGGCTCGTCAGGGCGCTGGAGAACAGTAGACGTCCGCGACGGGGATCCTGCGCGATCGTGCGGACGATGTTCGCGATTCCGGCGAGCGCCTTGCCTCGTTCGGTCTCGGCGGCGTCCACCGCGGCCTGGGTTGAAACGGCGATGTCCGTGATGACGGTGTCGTAGACGGCCGACATCAGAGCATCACGATCGGTGAAGCTCTCGTAGAAGTACCGCGCCGCGACACCGGCCTTCTTGCACACTCCGCGGACCGTGAGTTCGGGCTCGGCGGAGCCCATGAGTTCCAGACCGGCCTCGATCAGCGTCTCTCGTCGTTGGGCTACGCGGAGCGCGCCGTCGACGCCACCGTACGAACGCGGTTGGTCATTCATGAAGACCATCTTTGCATCCCGAGATTGCTTGACATCTCGGCATTTCGGCGTTTCACTCATCTGAGAACATGCGTTCGCAGATATCGACTCGAAGGGGTTCTGCCATGACGGTGAGTAGGGATTCGATGGACGGGCGCAAGGAAGCGGTGACGGGCGGCATCGGAGCGGTCGGCGTCCAGGCGGTCGACATCGACGCCGAGGTCGAAAAGGCGATGTCCGGGCTCGGACTGTTGGCCGCAGGCGCCAACGTCATCATGCAGTTGGCGCGCCCGGCGGTGGGGTACGGCGTGTATGAGAGCAAGGTCGAGACGGGTCGGTTGGATCGGCATCCGGTGAAGCGAACCCGGACGACGCTGACGTATCTCGCCGTCGCGAGCCTGGCGACGGACGAAGAAAAGAAGCTGTACCGACGCGCAGTCAACGGCTCTCACAAGCACGTTCGCTCCGATGAGAACAGCGCGGTCGAATACAACGCGTTCGATCCCGAGCTGCAGTTGTGGGTAGCCGCCTGCCTGTACCGAGGCTTCGAGGACGTCTACAAAATCTTGTACGGGGATCTCGATCCGGTCACCCAGGATGCGTTCTATCAGCGAAGCGCCACGTTCGGTACAACCCTTCAGATGCGACGCGACATGTGGCCGGCGAACCGGGATGCGTTCGAGGTCTACTGGAACGAGAACCTCGACAAGGTGGCGATCGACGAGACGATTCGTGAGCATCTCTACGGGATCGCGTCGGCGACCTTCGCGCCGAAGTTGTTGCATCCCGTGGTCGGTCCGCTCAACCGATTTGTCACCACAGGGTTCCTGCCCCAGGCCTTTCGTGACGAAATGCGGCTCCCGTGGTCAGCGCGTCAGCAGCGCAACTTCGACCGATCCATGCGCGTCGCCGCGCTGGTCAATCGGTTCAGCCCGAAGATTCTGCGGATGTTCCCCTACAACTTCTATCTCTGGGATCTGCGTCGGCGCATCGCCAAGGGAATCCCGTTGGTCTGAGCCGACTCTGACACTTGAAGTGATTGACACCACAGGTGAATCGGACACATACTCAACATAGTTGAAGTTGACGTCAAGTTTTAACTTTCCTGTGGAGGCTGTCAGTGGCGAACATCGAAGGCGTATGTGACCAGCGATTCTCTGGCTTGAAGGAGGCGCTGGCACGCAATCTCGATTCCGGCGAGGACGTCGGGGCAGCGATCGCACTGACGATCGACGGCGAATCCGTCGTCGACATGTGGGGCGGTTGGGTCGACGTCGAGCACACTGCTCCTTGGGCCCGCGACACCGTCACCAACGTCTGGTCCTGCAGTAAGACCGTGACCGCACTGGCCGCGCTCATGCTCGTCGACCGCGGGTTGCTGGATCTCGATGCCCCGGTCGCGCAGTACTGGCCCGAGTTCGCAGCAGCGGGCAAGGACCGTATTCAGGTCCGGCAACTGCTGTCGCACACATCAGGCGTTTCGGGGTGGGATCAACCGTTCACCTTGGAGAACATTTGCGACGACGAATACGCCACAGCCCGGTTGGCGACGCAGGCCCCGTGGTGGGAGCCGGGTACCGCATCCGGATATCACGCCCTCAACTACGGCCACCTGATCGGCGAGGTCGTCAGGCGCATCGACGGTCGAACCCTCGGCCGCTTCATCGACGAGGAAATAGCCGGTCCGCTCGATGCTGATTTCCGCCTGGGCTTGCCGAAGTCGGAATACGGGCGAGTCTCGAATGTGATTGCGCCACCGCCGTTGCCGATAGACATCGCGGCACTCGGGATGGACAACATCATGGTGAAGACCTTCACCGCGCCGCCGGCCGACGCGACAGGTTCGTGGACCGACGGGTGGCGAGCCGCCGAGATCGGTGCGGCCAACGGTCATTCGAATGCGAGGGCACTCGCAAGGATCCAATCGGTGATCGCGTGCGGTGGCAAGGTCGGTGACGTTCGCCTGCTGTCGGAGGAAACGATCGACAAGATCTTCGAGGAGCAGTCGTACGGGGTCGACCTCGTCCTCGGTGTGCCGGTCCGCTTCGGCGTCGGATTCGGATTGCCGACGCCGGAGTCCGTCCCGTTCATTCCGGAGGGGCGAATCTGCTTCTGGGGAGGTTGGGGTGGCTCGCAGATCATCATCGACACCGAGAAGCGCATGACCTTCTCGTACGTGATGAACAAGATGGGGCCGGGCCTGCTCGGTTCCGAGAGATCGGCGCAGTACGTATCGGCTGCCTACGACGCACTGAGCTGATCGATGTGACTGCGTTTGATCGATATGACAGGGAGGGCGAAGCGCTACTCAAATCCTTGCTGAGTAGTAGCCGAGGGGGCTGGGTGTAGGCCCGATCGCTAATCCGGCGGAACGGTTGGTTTGTCTGCTGCAGCTGACTATGCTGCCGGATATGCCAGTGCGCTCCGGGGGGAAATCAGCTTGTCCGCTACGTCGAAGTGTGCCCGAAAGTTGCAGACCTGCATCGGCTGACCGGCGATGAAGGGTTTCGTCGAAGTTGTCATGCGCTGGTGGCAGTTGCCGGACCAGTTCCATAGTTTCAGCAGGTACCTCGAAGACCGCGGGTTCTTGACTTCCTGCCGGGCGCTGGTCGGCGGAACGGCACTCTGGATGGGGTTGGTGTTGCTGTCGGCGCGATTCAGTGACGTCGGTCCGCAAGGTACGTTCTGGCGAGCGGTCAATCTCATGGTCATCGTCCTGTGCGTCGGCGCGGCCCTGATCTGGTGGTTGTTTCCGCCGACGCCGCTGTGGTCGTACACCTTTGTCGTGGGTTCCGACGTTGCGATTGCGGCGGCCGCCGCAACCGACTCGGAACCGATGGGACGGCTCATCGCGTGCGTCGTGTTTGCGTCGATCGGCGGCTATATTGCGTTCTTCCACAATCCGAAACTCCAAGTCGGTCACTTGGTCTTCGCCTCGATTGTCACGGTGCTTTCGGGGTGGACTTTGTTGTTCGGACCAGCAGCGGACGTCGGCTTGGGGTTGGCGAAAATCGCGGTCGTGATGGCCACCATCATTGTGATTCCCGTGGTGTCCCAAATGGTTCTGGCAGTTCTGGGATCCGACGCCACTACTTCCGACATCGACCCGTTGACCGGTCTGCTCAACCGTCGCGGACTTTCGCGTCGGGTGAAGGATCTGATGGGGCCTCCGGTGACCGAGGCCGACGCGGTTCTCGTAGTGGTGATCGATCTCGACCGATTCAAGACGATCAACGACGTTTACGGCCACGACGTTGGGGACAGCACGATCCTGCGAACGGCGCTGCGCATTCGCCTGTGGACAACCAAAGCTGCACTGACCGCCCGCGTGGGCGGTGACGAGTTCGTCGTGGTCGAGCGGGTGCCGGTCAGCGTGATAGCGAGGCTGGAAGGACAGATCCGCTCGGCAATGGACGGGGCGACCGATGATCCACCGACGAGCGCGAGCATCGGAATGGCGGTCCGCACCGCGCCCCGGCATCCGGGTGAGTCCGTCGACGAAGTCTTTGCCGAACTCTTCCGCGTCGCGGACACGGTGATGTACGAAGCGAAGCGCGAAGGTGGCAACCAGGTTCGGGCGAGCCTGGTCTGATGTGAGAGCTCAGTCGGCGAAGCTCAGGCCGCGTTCGGCGAGTGCTTCACGCAGAATCCTCAGAGCCTTCGGTCCCATCCCGTGCAGAGCGCCGAGTTCCTTCTCGGACACGGACGTCAATTGCGCGAGATGGGTGTAGCCCGCTCCGATCAGCGCGCGCTGTGCGGGAGCTCCCGTTTTCGGGAAGTCGGTTTCCACTGTGCCCGGATCCGGTTCTGTCACTGGTCAACTCCTCCGTGTGGGTTTTCCACAGTTTAGCGAGCGTCGTGAACGATTTCGGGGCTGTCGATTTTGTCGGGCGTTCGCGGAAGTGCGCGAGCTGCCACGGCAATGCCGATGATCGCGATAGCGGCGAAGGTGAAGAGAAGCAATTGCGCAGAACGAAGCGTCGACGGTTCGCCGATGTTCACCAGCACTCCGGCCAGGGCTGCGCCGAAGGCATTGGCGATCAGCTGAACGGTGTTGATGGCAGCGGAGGCACGCGCACCTTCTCCGGGATCGGTAACCGAGGTCATCGCACCGACTGCAAGATGGGGCCAGGCGATGCCGATTCCGACGCCGGCGACCAGCAGTCCGATCACCCACGCGACCATCGCACCGGCGCCGGCGTGTTCGGTGAGAAATGCTGCCATGATGCCCAACCCGATCGCGACGAGGATCGGCCCGCTGACAACGATTCGTCGCACGATACGAGGGGTAGTCGCCGAGGCGCTCGGGATTTCGCCGAGAGTCCAGCCGAGAGCGAGTGCGGCCCCGAGGAATCCGGCCGCGAGCGGTGCCAGTCCGGCAAGTCGTTGGCCGAAGAGTGGAATGAACGTCTCGACGGTCGACGCAACAGCGAGGACGACGATGGTCAGGTACACCCACTTGAGCGACGACGCGTTGAACGTCGACGGCGGTAGTACGCCGTGGCGCGAGCGACGGTCAGCGGCGACAAAGGCGATCAGTAGCAGCACAGCGGCGAGAACCATTGCTGCGGTCACTGCGAGGTTGGACAGAATTCCGGCAACGCTGACCAGCAAAGCTGCCGCAGTCAGCAATGCCAGTGAGAGGACCGGCACCGGGCTACTGGTGGTGCTGCCCGGTTCATGTGCCGGTAGCGCGCTGGGGACGAGAGCTGCGACTGCGATCGTCGCGATGACCAGAACGCCGAAAGCCCATCGCCAGGCTCCGAATTGAGCAAAGACGCCGCCGATTGCAGGGCCGGCGAAGGTGCCGACTCCCCACATTGCCGAAACCAGCGCGGCCCCGCGGGTCCACAGATGTCTGGGGAGCGCGGCATTGATGACGGCGTAACCGAGACCAGCCAGCAGGCCACCTCCCGAACCCTGGATCGTGCGGCCGACCAACAGCAATTCCATGGTCGGGCTGACCGCACAGACGACGGTGCCGAGCGCGAAGATCGCGAGGCCGATCAGGTAGGCCCCGCGCGGTCCCCTGGCGGCGAGGACGTTGGTGACCAACATCGAGGAGATGACGGAAGCGATGAGGAAGACCGTCGCGGTCCAGGCGTAGTACTGCTGACCGCCGATGTCGTCGATGGCAGTCGGAAGCAGGCTGGTCGTCAGGTAGACGTTGGTCGCGTACAGCGCGACGCCGCCTGCGAGGACGGTAGCGGTGCCGAGGTATCGACCGCTCAGGAGCTGCCGCCAGGTTCCGGCGGGAGCATCGGTGGGGGAGTGCATGGTGTCGAAGGTAGAATCTCAAGTGCGCTTCAGGTCAATGTCGCGCAGCCATTGGGAGGCAGAATGATCCGTAAGAGTGACGAACTTCTCTCGATCGGTGAGGTATCGGCGCGCACCGGCGTCGCCGTGTCGGCGGTGCGCTACTACGAAACACTCGGTCTGGTTCCTGCAGAGCGGACGGCAGGAAATATGAGGAAGTTCCCGCGGCACTCGATCCGGCGGGTGTCGCTCATCCAGTTGGCAGTCAGGTTCGGGATACCTCTGGCAGAAGTTGCCGAAGTATTCGGGTCGTTGCCGCAGGGACGAACTCCGACGAAGAAGGACTGGCGCAAGATTTCGACGGAGTGGAATCAGCGCCTCGAGGATCGCAAGCAGGCCATCAGTCGGATGCAGGACGAACTGACGGGCTGTATCGGCTGTGGGTGTCTGTCACTCAAGACATGCAACCTGCTCAACCCTGGAGACGAACTGGGCCGGGAGGGGCCCGGCGCCAGACGTCTCTGAAACTACTGTTGGTCACACTCTTTCGCGTGGCCGCGACTGAGCATTCCACCGACCACCACGACGCTCGATCTCGATGGGATGCGAGAAGCACTCGCTGATGTTCTGGGTGGTGATCACATTCTCGGCGAGGCCGCTGGCGGTCACGACGCCGTCCTTGATCAGGAGAGCATGTGTGGTGGTGCTCGGAATCTCTTCGATGTGATGCGTCACGAGGATGCTGGCAAGTGACGGGTTCTGATCGCGGAGATCGTCCAGAGCCGTCAAGAGCTGTTCGCGCGCAGCAAGATCGAGCCCGGTCGCCGGTTCGTCGAGCAGGAGCAGGCGTGGTTCCACCATGAGTGCACGGGCGATCAGGGCTCGCCCCCGTTCGCCCTGGGACAAGTTGGGCCACAGTGCGTCCGAACGCGGACTCATCCCGAGTAGATCGATCAGTGCGTCGGCATGAGCCTCTTGCTCCGGCGTCGGTGACCACCGCGGCATTACCTCGGTGGTGTTGGTGAGGCCGGTGATCACGACGTTGCGGACGGTGATCGGAATCCCGATCGTGTGACGCGGGTTCACGTGCCCGATGTCCATCCGCAGTTCCCTCATGTCGACTCGGCCCAGCTTGTGCCCGAGGACGTAGACGGAACCGCGAGTGGGGTGGGCGGTTGCTCCGAGCAGGCTCAGGAGGGTGCTCTTGCCTGCACCGTTCGCGCCGAGGAGTACCCAGTGTTGCCCGGGTTCGATCGAAATGTTGATGTCTTTCAACAAGTATCGGCCGTCGCGGACGAGATCCACGTGTTCGGTCGACAGAACTGTGCCATTGGGGTGTTGCACGAGAACTAACCTCTCTTAGGCGTCGAGCACACGCAACCGCCGTAAGACGGTGTCGATATTTGCTCGGGTTGCCGCTACCGCGGCTTCTGGGTCGGCGTCTTGAAGGGCCTCGACCAACTGATCATGGGCATGTGAGGTGTCGGGGACGCCGGCCTCGTGGGCCATCATCTCGACGAGGGATTCACGAAGGAGTGGACGCACCGACGTGAACAGCGAGAGCAGAACCGCGTTTCCGGACAACCGAACGACTTCGGTGTGGAAGTCGAGGTCGACGTCGACGAACTTCTCGACATCACCCTCGAAATGACTGTGTCGCATGGTCAGTCGCCGCCGTAGGCCGTCGAGATCCTCGGGTTGTACCCGCTCCGCGGCCAGCCTGGCGGCCTCGATCTCGAGTGCGCGCCGCACTTCGAAGACCTCGAGGATCCGCGAGCGTCGAAGAAGTTTGGTGAATTCGTCGACGTGCTCGAGTTCGGACGCGGCAGCCACGAAGGTTCCGACGCCGTGTCGGACTTCGAGTAGTCCGTCGCGAGCGAGGAGGCGGATGGCCTCGCGAATCGAGGAACGCCCGACGCCGAGTTCGACGGCGAGGGCCGCCTCGCTCGGTATGCGCTCGGACGGCGCCCACGTTCCTTGCATGATTCGCCCGCGCAGCAACTGTTCGAGTTGCGGTACCAGCGGACCACTGCGAAGGGTGAATCCTGTGTGGTCGTCGGACACGGCTTGCCTCTCGTGGGGGTACCGACAGGGTAGCAACTCGTCAGACGTCTGAGGACTCGGGTTGACGGTGTGTCGCAGCAGCGCTCACGCAGTCGATACCGTCAGTTACGGGTGACGCCGAGGAGCAGTGCGATCAGGTCGAGGGCCGTCTCGATCTCCGCCTTTTCCCGCCCGAGTAGAGGGGCGTAGAGGTGTACGTCGCAGATGCGAACGAGAGCTTCGCCCAGCACTTGCGGCGAAAGCGTGATCGTCAGTTGGCCGGCGTCGACCTGGGACTGCAAGATTTCGGCGGTGATGGAGGCGGAGATCGATTCGATGGAGCCGGGCATCATCGCGAGTTTGATGAACACCATCGGTTCGCGTTTGGTCAGCGCTCGCAGTTCGGTCGACGATTCCACCGACCGCATGACGCGTCCGAAGACGTCGAGGATGTACTCCGGACCTTGCCCCGACGCCTGTGACATCGCCTTCCGGTATGTCCGTTCGGTGGCCTCGGCCAGCACTGTTCCGAGCAGTTCGTCGCGATTGCCGACCCAGCGGTAGAGCGTCGCGCGGCCTACTCCGAGACGTTCGGCGAGCAGTGACATGTCGAGTGGTTCCTCCGCGAGGTACATGCTCGCGGCGGTGTCGATCGCGCGTCGGCGTTCGAGGTCGGTAGGCATCGGGACATTCTCTCCGGTTGTCCGGTACTGCACAATTTCGGCGGTCGAACAGAGGTGGGCTTCGGGTGGATCGAACCTATTGACGAACCAAGCGACGTGAGACACACTAGCTCATTGTCTCATGTTAGTGATGGCGATCACAGTCAGGGGTTCGATCGATGAGTTCAGTACAAACCGTTCGTGGGCCGGTGGACACAGCCGATCTGGGAAAGGTGTTGATGCACGAGCATGTCTTCGTTCTGGGGGAGGAGATGCGTCAGAACTATCCCGACTACCCGGAGCCTTGGGACGAGGAGGCTCGAGTAGCCGATGCGGTGACCAAGCTGTCCGAACTGAAGTCGCGAGGGATCAGCACGATCGTCGATCCCACGGTCATCGGACTCGGTCGCTACATCCCGCGTATTGCGCGGATCAACGAGCAGGTCGATCTCAACATCATCGTCGCCACCGGCGTCTACACGTACAACGACATTCCGTTCCAATTCCATTACACCGGTCCAGGTTTGCTGTTCGACGTGCGCGAGCCGATGGTTGATCTCTTTGTGAAGGACATCAAGGACGGCATTGCCGGCACAGACATCCGCGCGTCGTTCCTCAAGTGCGCCATCGAAGAACCTGGTCTGACTCCCGGCGTCGAGCGTGTGATGCGAGCGGTCGGTCAGGCGCAGGTCGAAACCGGGGTACCGATCACGGTTCACACGAACCCGCACACGGAATCGGGCCTCGTTGCGCAGAAGGTTCTGGCCGAGGAAGGTGCAGATCTGAGCAAGGTCGTCATCGGGCACTCGGGTGATTCGACCGACCTGGACTACCTGTGTGCACTTGCCGATGCGGGTTCGCTACTCGGGATGGACCGTTTCGGTCTCGATGTTCTGCTCCCGTTCGAAGAGCGGGTGAACACCGTCGTGGAATTGGCCCGCCGAGGCTATGCCGAGAAAATGGTTCTGGCACATGATGCCTCGTGCTTCATCGACTGGTTCTCGAGTGAGGCCAAGGCAGCCGCAGTGCCGAACTGGAATTTCACCCACATCAGCGATCAGGTCATTCCCACGCTACTCGAACGTGGCGTCACCGAAGATCAGATCAACACCATGCTGGTGGATAATCCGCGTCGGTACTTCGAGAGCTGAGTTATGACCAACGTGTACGAGAGCAAGCCATGGCTCGCCAATTACGACGCCGACACTCCACCGAACGTGGACATCGAGCATGCCAACGCCCTCGCGATGTTCCGTGCGTCGCTGGAGCGCGATCGCACCGCCCCGATCATCAGGTACTTCGACAGGACTGTCAGCTTTGCCGAGCTCGACGAGATGTCGGACGCGCTTGCCGTAGCCCTCGCCGTGGACGGAATCGGGTTCGGCGACAGAGTTTCCTTTGTCCTGCAGAATGTTCCGCAGTTCGTCATCGCGACGGTCGCAGTCTGGAAACTCGGCGCTGTCGTCGTTCCGGTCAATCCGATGTACCGGGACCGTGAGCTGTCCACCGTACTCGCGGACAGCGGCGCGGTAGCAGTCATCTGTCTCGAGTCCTCGGCCGAGACCGTGGCGGCTGCGTCCGAGGGCACCGAAGTGCGACGGGTCATCACCACGTCGGAACAGGATTTTCAGTCGCGCGACGATGAACGGATCTTCGGTTCGGCGTCCAGGATTCGTCATGATGGATTTCCGGACCTATTGGAACTGATCGAGGCTCATCGAGGACAGAAGCCCGAGAAGGTCGATCTGTCCCCGGAAGACCTTGCCTACCTTCCTTATACGTCGGGGACGACCGGCCCGCCGAAGGGGTCGATGAACACGCACGCAAATGTCGTGTTCGCAGCGCAGATCTATCGGGACTGGTTGGGGCTGCGCCCCGGCGGCGCGATGTTCGCGGTGGCGCCACTGTTCCATATCACCGGGTTGATCGGGCACGTCGCGGCTCCACTCCTGGCCGGCGCGCCCACGATTCTGACCTGCCGATTCCATCCCATCGTTGCAGCGGAGTCGATTTCGGAGCATCGGGCTACCGCGATCATCGGAGCGATCACCGTATTCATCGCGTGGACGGACAGCGCCGCAGTCTCGAAGGAATCGTTGAGCTCTCTCGAGTCGGTGTATTCAGGTGGCGCGCCGATCCCGCACGCGGCGTTGGAAGCGTTCCGGGCGAAGTTCGGTCACTACATTCACAACGGCTACGGGCTGACCGAGACGAACAGCCCGGCGATCGTGGTGCCGAATTCGCGTGAAGCGCCGGTAGATCCGGCGTCGGGGGCCGTTGCTGTCGGCGTTCCGGTATCGAATACGTACGCCGAGGTGGTGGACGAGAACGACAGGCCGGTACAGATCGGGGAGTACGGCGAGATCGTGGTCTCCGGTCCCCAGGTTGCACTCGGATACTGGAACAAGCCGGGCGAGACCGCACATGCGATGCCGGACGGGCGTTTTCACACCGGCGACATCGGATTCATGGACGGCGACGGTTGGTTTTACATCGTCGACCGGATGAAGGATCAGATAAATGCCTCGGGCTTCAAAGTGTGGCCACGCGAAGTGGAAGATGTTCTCTACGAACACCCTGCCGTACGAGAGGCTGCCGTCGTCGGTGTCATGGATCCGTATCGCGGCGAAACCGTGAAGGCCTTCGTGTCTTTCAAGGACGGTGCCGAGGCGACCACCGAGGATCTGGTCGAGTTCTGCAAGGAAAGGCTTGCAGCATACAAGTATCCACGCATCGTCGAGGTCATGAATGACCTGCCGAAAACAGTGAGCGGCAAGATTCTTCGTCGTGAACTGCGGGTACCGAACTAGATCTGCCTGACAAACGAATTGCCGGCCGCCGACAAGGTGAGCCGGCCATTCGTCGTGGTGATCGGCGAGCATCGATAGGGGATTTAGTCCCTTATGCGGCAATGCATTTCAGTGATTGACATCACTCTTTTTGTATCGCAGACTGATCGCAACGCCACAGAGTTGAAGTTGGTGTCAGTTTCTACTTCTGGCCCGGTTTCACTTCTCAACTCCCGGCGCGACGAGCGTCCGACCCATCGAGGAGTAACCCATGACGAGATCGGCAGTGGATTCGAGCACGCAGGCAGGGGGCCTGTCCGATCAGGAACGGAAGAAGAAGAAAGCGCACCGCAAACTTCTCGGCGCGGGACTGCTCGGCAGTTCCATCGAGTGGTACGACTTCTTCTTGTACGGAACGGCTGCGGCACTGGTCTTTCCGCATGTTTTCTTCCCCGATTCATCCGCACTGATGGGCACATTGCTCTCGTTCAGTACGTTCTGGGCCGGCTTCGTTGCCCGCCCCATCGGCGGTTTGGTCGCCGGACACTTCGGCGACAAGTACGGACGCAAGCCCGCCGTCGTCACCTGCCTGTTGCTGATGGCCGTCGCGACGTTCCTGATCGGCGCGATCCCTAGTGCGTCGGCAATCGGCGTCGTCGCTCCGATTCTTCTGGTGACACTGCGATTCATCCAAGGTCTCGCCTGCGGTGGCCAGTGGGGCGGAATCGTCCTTCTCCTCACTGAATCCGCGAGTCCCAAGAAGCGCGGATTCTCAGGCACTTTCGGTCAGATGGGTGTCTCGTTCGGTGTAGTGCTGGGCAACCTGGTCTTCCTCGTCGCGACCGCGACCATTTCCAACGAAGCATTCCTGAGCTGGGGTTGGCGGGTTCCGTTCTTCGCCAGCGCGCTGCTCTTCCCTGTGGTTCTGTACATCCAGACGAAGGTCGAGGACACGCCGGAATTCCTCGAGTTGCAGGAAGACGCCAAGAAGAACCAAAAGGACGTCGTCGTTCAGGCTCCACTGGCGCAGGCGCTCAAGGATCACTGGCGCAAGATCCTGCTTGGCTGCGGACTTCTGGCCGCCACCAATGCACTGTTCTACATCAGCATTGCCGGCGTACTCAGCTACGGCACAACCGAACTGGGGTTGAAGCGGAACTCACTGCTCATCATCTCGCTCCTGAGCGCGTTGCTGACAGTCGGCGTGGTGCTGTGGTCCGGGAAGATGTCCGACAAGATCGGTCGTCGTCCGATGATCCTGATCGGCGCCGCGGCGATCGTGGTCTGGGCATTCCCGTACTTCTGGTTGATCAACACCAAGTCCCTGCCGCTGTTCTTCATCGCAGTCACGGTCGGCAGCGTGTTCCAGTCGATGACCTACGGGCCTATCGCGGCATACATGGGTGAACTGTTCGCACCCAACGTGCGCTACTCGGCAGCATCGTTGGCCTACCAGTTGGCTGCGATCACGGTCAGCGGCGGCACCCCGTTCATCATGACAGCACTTATCGCGAAGACCGGAACCACGACATGGGTTGCCGTGTTCGTGGCACTCATGGGCTTGGTGACCTTCTTCAGCGCTTGGGTGCTGAAAGAGACCAACCCGAAGGAAGTTCGGGACGATCCGAACGCAATTCCGGGCGCGCACCTCTACGCCAGGTAATACCTTCGGTCTCGAACAGACGCCCGCTATCGGTCACCGGTAGCGGGCGTCTGACGTATAACTGGAGCATGGCTGCAGCACGCACAGGCTCCGAAGATGCTTCGTCGACAGTGTCACGGGAACTCCCCTCCACTCAGCGTGGTTTGCGTACGCGTCGAGCGTTGATCGATGCGGCTCGCACCGTCTTCGAACGGACCGGTTATCTGGACTCGCGTTTGATCGACATCACGGTGGAGGCGCAGTGCTCGGCCGGTACCTTCTACACCTACTTCGCAAGCAAGGAGGAGATCTTCGCGGCTGTGATGGAGCTGGCGCGCGAAGACATGATGCATCCGGGAATGCCGCACACTCCGAAAGGCGCGGATCCCGCTGAGGTCATCGCGGCGAGCAACCGCGCGTACCTCGAGGCGTACCGACGGAACGCGAAGCTGATGGGATTGCTCGAGCAGGTCGCAAGTATCGATCCGGAGTTCCGGGTTCTCCGCCTCGAGCGTGCTGACGCGTTTGTTCGACGCAACGCGCGCAGTATCGAGAAGCTGCAGAAAGCCGGTCTGGCGGACGCGAACCTGGATCCGCTACTGACGTCTCGGGCACTCTCCGGGATGATCAGTCGACTTGCGTTCGGGTACTTCGTATCCCGCGGCGGCGAGGACGGCGCCGCCGGAGTGACCTTCGATGGTCTGCTCGATACGGTCAACCGGTTGTGGATCAACACTTTACAATTCTCGCTGCGCCAAAACTGATGTTGACGCCGGGTTCATGTTTGGTGTCTGATGGAGCAATGACACCTACGCGTACGGCAGTGCTCGTCGATTTCGGTGGAGTTCTCACCTCCAGTGTTCTTCAGGCCTTCGAAGATTTCGGGGCCTCGCTTGGGGGCGACCCACGACTTCCGTTGACCCTGCTCTCCCGCGACGACGTCTCGAAGAGGCTGCTCTCCGATCACGAATCCGGAAAGATCGACCAGGAGGCCTTCGAGGCCGGATTCGGAGAACGTCTACGAGCGCACGGCGCAGTCGTCGACAGCGTTGGATTGGTCGACCGTATGCAAGCCGGGCTGATTCGAGACGAGGAGATGGTGCGTCTGCTCGCAGACGTGCGGGCGGTGGGACACCCTGTTGCGCTCGTCTCCAATGCTTTCGGGCGTGATTGTTATGCGGGATTTGTCCTCGAGGACCTGGCCGACGAAGTGGTGATCTCCTCGGAAGTCGGGATTCGTAAGCCCTCTCGTCAGATCTATACCATCGCGTGTGAGCGCCTGGGCGTCGCGCCCGAAGATGCCGTGATGATCGACGATCTGCAACAGAATCTCGACGGTGCGGCACGATTGGGGATCGCCGGCATTCTCCACACCGACGCGGAAAGCACTCGCAGACAATTGGCATCGACGTTCGGACTACTGCCCACGCAGTGAAACTGTAGGTTTCTCGGTAACACTCGAATACTGCTGGAACACTTTTGGAGGAACGAATGATTGCTGTCATCGCGGATATCACCGTCAAGGACGGAAGCGGCGAGCAGTTCGAAGCCGTAATCGCCGAACTTGCGGAGAAGGTGCGCACGGAGGAGCCCGGAACGGTTCTGTATCAACTGATCCGATCGAAAACGGATGCGAATTCCTACAAGTTCATGGAGCTGTATCAGGACGGTGCTGCCATCAAGGCTCACGGAACGTCCGAGCATTTCCAGGCTGCAGGAAAGGCGATGGCACCCTTCCTCGCCGGCGCCCCGCAGATCGAGTACTTCGACGCTCTCTGAGTGAGTGAACAGGTGAGCCCCGGCGAAATCTCGCCGGGGCTCACCTGTGTTTTCAGTTCTGCTTCTGGGCGAGGAGTTCGGTTCGGTCGATCGATCGCTTGAGGATCTTTCCTGTCGAACCCTTCGGGAGTGCGTCGATGAACTGGACGACTCGGGGAATCTTGTAGGCGGAGAGACGTTCCCGAGCCCACGAAGTGACGGCGTCTGCTTCGAGGTCGGAGCCTGGACGCACGGCCACCACTGCGGCAACTTCCTCCCCGTAGTAGTCGTCGGGTATGCCGATCACTGCGGCTTCGATGATGTCGGGGTGCTGGTAGAGCACCTCTTCGACCTCGCCCGGATAGACGTTGTATCCACCACGGATGATGAGGTCCTTCACTCGGTCGACGATGCGAAGGTCCCCGTCGGGATCGGTCTCACCGAGGTCTCCGGTGCGGAACCATCCGTCGTCGGAAAGAACGGCGGCGGTGTCGTCAGGGCGCTTCCAGTAACCCTTCATGACCGTCGGTCCTTTGATGAACACCTCGCCCACTGTGCCTGCCTCGCAGACATTTCCGTCGTGATCACGCACCTCGACCTCGGTGCGCGGTACGGCGCGGCCGGTGTATCCGATCTTTGCGACGCGGTCGATGTTGTTGAAAGTCCCGAAGGCGCTCGTCTCGGTGAGACCGTAGCCCTCGAGAATCGTGCAGTTGAACCGTGCTTCGAAGGCACGAGCGACTTCACCGGGAAGTGATGCGCCACCGGAGATTGCGATCCTGAGTTGTTCGAAGTCGGAGCTGTCCACATCGGCGGCGGCGTGCAGCATGGCATTCCACATGGTGGGGACACCGGCCATGATGGTGAGCTTGTCCCGGCGGACCAGGTCGAGCATGGCAGCGGGGTCGAACCGGGCGAGCAGGGACAGTGATCCGCCGCCGGTGAAGGTTGCCATCATGACCGAACCCTGGCCGAAGATGTGAAAGAGCGGCAGTCCGGTTCCGGTGCGGTCCGAGGGGTTTCCGCGGCTGCTCTCGGCGCCGATCTCACCGGCGGACAACAAATTCCCGACGGTCAGCTGAGCGCCCTTCGGGCGTCCGGTGGTGCCGGAGGTATAGAGAATCGCCGTGGTGTCTGTTGCTTCACGGTCGACCACAGTTGCGGGTGCATGATCGGCCTTCGCCGACTCTTCGGTGAGTGTCCACACCGGGACGCCGCGCGCGCTCCCTGCATCCTGGACTGCGGGACCGAGCTGATGCCACGCGATGGCCAGGGAAATCTCCGCGTCGTCCAGAACGTACTCGACTTCGGGTTGCGCCGACATCGTGTTGATCGGTACCACGACACAACCTGCGGCCTGAATTCCCATGTACGCCACGACGAATTCCGCTACCGACGGTGCCGCTAGGAGAACCCGATCGCCTACGCTCAACCCGGCGTCGCGAATGCGGCCGGCGAACGCCAGGGATGCGTCGTGGAGCTGCCGGTAAGTCCAGTGTTCATCCGTGCCGCGGATCGCAATGCTGTTTCGAATTGCGATGTTGTCCGGTGTGACTTCCGCGTGACGGGTCACCGGGTCGAGAACGCTAACCATGGTTCTGCCTTTCGGGAGGAATCGACCGATTGTGTGTCCTGGGTCTCACCAGAGCGTACACTTGAATCCGGCGTCAACATCGAGTCTGCTGGGATTGTCCCGAAATGATGTTGGCTCGGAAGGATGGGGAGCGCACCGTGCTCGATGACGAATCGCGAATTGCCGCCCTGCCGGTGGCTCCGCCTGCGCTGCTCCGAGATCGGCCGACTACCGAGCGGGGAACCCGCACGCGCGCAGCGCTGATTGCCGCTGCCCGGACGGTATTCGAGCGTAGTGGCTATCTCGATGCCCGTCTGATCGACATCGCCAAAGAAGCCGGCTGCGCGACGGGATCGTTCTACACCTACTTCGCGAACAAGGAAGAGGTCTTCGCCGCCGTCCTCGAGGTCGCGCGAGACGACATGATGCACCCGGGCATGGGACGCGTTGCGGGCGCAGACGATCCGTACGCCGTGCTCGAAGCAAGTAATCGAGCGTATCTGGCGGCGTATCAACGCAATGCGAAATTGATGGGGCTCATGGAGCAGGTTGCTCACATCGACCCGGAGTTCCGAAAGTTCCGCAGCGAGCGTGCCAATGCGTTCATACGCCGTAATGCCCGCGGGATTGCAGATCTGCAGAGTCGTGGTATCGCGGACACGACGCTGGATCCAATGACAGCGTCAATTGCTCTGTCCGGCATGGTGAGTCGGCTCGCCTACAGTCTGTTCACCCTCCATGAGGGTGAGGTGGACGGGCGTTCGCCGGAGTTCGATCAGATTGTCGCCACGGTGACAGACCTGTGGGCTAACGCGCTGAAGTTCCCTGACCGATCCTGAAGCGGCAGGTCGCCCCGGCCGTATCGACGTTCGAGCGGCCGGGACGTGCCGAGTCTTGTTTCAGCTTTTCTCTGTTCAGCTTTTCTCTGTTCAGCTTTTCTCGACGACGCGAGCGACGGATTCGGCCACGACGACTGGCTTGTCGGAACCTTCGCGCTCAACCACCTGGCTCATCTTCACCTGGATTCCGCCGGGCAACTGCTCCGCGGACACAACGGTTGCACGCATGCGGACCCGGGATCCCACGGGAACGGGAGCGGGGAAGCGAACCTTGTCGTAGCCGTAATTGAGGCTGTGGGCGAAGCCGTCGAAGTGGATGAGTTGGTAGGAGAACTGTGGGCCCAGCGAGAGGCTGAAGAGTCCGTGCGCGATCGTGCTGCCGAGCGGGCTCGATGCGGCTCGTTCCGGGTCGACGTGAATCCACTGATGATCGTTTGTGGCTTCGGCGAACGCGTTGATGCGCTCCTGGGTGATGTCGTACCACTCCGTCGGGCCAAGTTCCTGGCCGATGAGCTTCTCGAGCTCGGCGAAGGTGGACGGGCGGACGGGCAATTGGTTTTCAGTCATCGTTGATCCCTTTACTCGCAGTTCAGGAGGACGGAACGGGCCGTTCGGGTGACCGTCGCGATTCGACGGTTGAAACTGACGCCGGATTCAACTATACATGAGGGGAGACGTGGATCACTGTCAGCGCGTAGGTATGACGCAAGCGAGAGGAATCGCTCATGAAGGTTGCCCAGAAGGTAGCAATTGTCACCGGTGGCGGCGGGGGGATCGGCGGTGCGTTGGCGCAGCGACTGGCCGCAGAGGGCGCTCGCGTCGTAGTAGCCGACCTCGACGGGGCGGCAGCTTCGGCAGTGGCAGAGGCGATCAACATGGAGCATCCCGGCGCAGCAGTGTCTGCGGGTGGCGACGTCTCCGACGAGACGGTCATTGCGGGCCTCATCGCGCAGGCGGAAAAGGAATTCGGCCCGGTCGACCTCTACTTCGCCAATGCCGGCGTCACCGGAGGCATGGGCCTCGACATCAGTGAGGACGTCTGGGACACGACGATCGACGTCAACGTTCGCGCCCACATTCGTGCCGCCAGGCTCCTCGTCCCTGGTTGGACCGAGCGCGGGGAAGGCTACTTCATCAGCACTGCCTCTGCTGCCGGCTTGCTCAGTCAGGTCGGGTCCGCCGCGTACTCGGTGACCAAACATGCCGCGGTCGCGTTTGCCGAGTGGCTCTCGATCACCTACGGAGATCGGGGCGTTCGCGTCAGTTGCCTGTGTCCGATGGGTGTCAACACCAAGCTTCTCTACGAAGGTGAGAACTCCGGCGATCCGGTCGGCAAGGCCGCAACCGGGGCTGTGCTTGCGGCAGGCAATGTTCTCGAGCCTGCTGAATGTGCCGAAATCGTTCTTGCCGCAGTAGATGCCGAGGAATTCCTCATCCTTCCGCACAAGAACGTTCTGGACATGTACCGGCAGAAGGGCGCCGACTACGACCGTTGGCTGCGCGGGATGCGCCGGTACCAGGCGTCGCTGCTCGCGGGAACGCGATGACCGAGGAACTCGTCCTCTCCGAGCAGAGAGGAGCGGTGCTGGTCCTGACATTCAATCGGCCCCGCGTTCTCAACGCGTGGACCAACGAGCTCGAAGATCAGTACTACGACCTTTTGGCCGCAGCAGACGATGATCCCAGTGTCCGAGCAATTGTTGTCACCGGCTCCGGTCGAGGATTCTGCTCGGGGGCTGACCTCGGCAATTTGAAGAACGTCGGCGACGTCTCCGAAAGTGATCTTGTCCGACCACGGGACCGTGATTTCCCGACCACCGTTCGCAAGCCGCTGATCGCTGCCGTCAACGGCGTCGCCGCAGGGCTCGGAATGGTCGAGGCTCTGTACTGTGACGTTCGTTTCGGTTCGAGCGCAACGCGATTCACTACCGCATTCGCGCGTCGAGGCCTGATTGCGGAGTACGGCATCTCCTGGATGTTGCCCCGCTTGGTCGGTCACAGTCGAGCAGTCGATCTTCTGCTTTCCAGCCGGATGGTGGATGCCGACGAGGCGTACCGTATCGGTTTGATCGACCACCTGGTCAGCGGCGGTGACGTTCTGGATGCGGCGATTGCTTACGCCGAGGACATCGCGGCCAACTGCTCGCCGACGTCCCTCTCCGTCATCAAGTCTCAGATGAGTGCCGACGCGCACTCGACCTTCACCGATTCCGCCAGGCGTGCGGAATCACTGATGCTGAATGCATTTCACGGCCCGGATGTCGTCGAGGGCGTCAACAGCCATCTCGAACATCGAGCCCCCAATTTTCCTTCCCTCTCTGTCAGGAGTTCACATGTCAGTGTTTGAGTTCTCGGATCGCACCAAGAAGTACCAGGCCGAACTGCTCGATTTCATGGACAAGCACGTTTACCCGGCCGAAGCGGTCTACGAAGAGCAGATGCGTGAGTCCGGTAACCCGCACTTCCAGCCGCCGATCATCGACGACTTGAAGAAGGAAGCCAAGGCACGCGGGCTGTGGAACCTCTTTCACCCGCATCCCGAATGGGGCCCCGGCCTGACCAACCTGGAATACGCACCGCTCGCGGAGATCATGGGCCGCAGCCACCTGGCTTCCGAGGCCACCAACTGCGCCGCTCCGGACACGGGAAACATGGAGGTGCTCACGCTCTTCGGCACCGACGAGCACAAGGAGAAGTACCTTAAGCCGCTTCTCGAAGGCGAAATCCGTTCTGCTTTCGCGATGACCGAGCCCGAGGTTGCCAGTTCCGACGCCACCAACATCCAGCTTCGTATGGACCGTGACGGCGACGAGTACGTACTGAACGGCCGTAAGTGGTTCGCTTCCAACGCCTTGCACCAGAACTGCAAGGTTCTGATCGTCATGGGCAAGACCGACTTCAATGCCGCCACCCACCGTCAGCAGTCGATGATGGTCGTTCCGATCGATGCTCCCGGCGTCACGATCCTGCGCAACCTGCCGGTCTTCGGCTACCAGGACCGCGAAGGACACGGCGAGATCACTTTCGAGGACGTGCGCGTCCCGGCCAAGGACATTCTCGCCGGCGAGGGCGAAGGATTCGCGATCAGCCAGGCCCGCCTCGGCCCCGGCCGCATCCACCACTGCATGCGTGCAATCGGAATGGCCGAGCGCGCACTGGAACTGATGTGCAAGCGCGCATCCACCCGCATCACCTTCGGAAAGCCTGTCAGTGACAACGCGAATATCCAGGACTGGATCGCCGAGGCTCGTATCGACATCGAGATGGTTCGACTCCTCACGCTCAAGGCCGCTCACATGATGGACACGGTGGGCAACAAGGAAGCGCGCACCGAGATCGCAGCCATCAAGGTTGCAGCGCCGAACATCGCGCTCAAGATCATCGACCGCGCCATCCAGGTTCACGGCGGCGGCGGCGTCACGGACGACTTCCCGCTCGCGATGGCTTACGCCCACATGCGCACCCTTCGCCTGGCTGACGGCCCGGACGAGGTGCACAAGCGCGCCATCGCCAAGCAGGAACTGCGCAAGTACCGCGAAGTCAAGGCGAACTGACATGGCAGGACTGGATCTCACCGGTAAGACGGCAATCGTCACAGGCGCATCGCGGGGCATCGGCCTCGCGACCGCGCAGGCGATTGCGGCGGCGGGCGGAAACGTCGTACTGACTTCGCGCTCACAGGAATCCGCAGATGCGGCTGCCGCGCAGGTGAACGGCAACGCGATCGGCGTCGGCGCTCACGCGACGGACGAGGATGCTGCCAGCAAGTGCGTCGAGCAGACGATCGAGCGTTTCGGCAGTCTCGACATCTTGGTGAACAACGCGGGCACCAACCCGTCGTTCGGGCCGATCATCAACCAGGATCACTCGCGCTTCGCCAAGACCTTCGACGTCAACGTGTGGGCTCCAGTCCTGTGGACCGGCCTGGCAGCGCGGGCCTGGATGGGCGAGCACGGTGGTTCCGTGGTCAACACCGCCTCGATCGGCGGCATGGCGTTCGAGGCCGGGATCGGTACGTACAACGCGTCGAAGGCTGCTCTGATCCACATCACCAAGCAGTTGGCGCTCGAGTTGTCACCGAAGATTCGTGTCAACGCCGTTGCTCCGGGAGTGGTGAGAACCAAACTCGCCGAAGCTCTGTGGAAAGAACATGAAGAAGCGGTGTCCGCGTCGACCGCTCTCGGACGCATCGGTGAACCCGAGGACGTGGCCGCTGCCATCGCCTTCCTGGTTTCGGATGCAGCCCAGTGGATCACCGGCGAGATCATGACCATCGACGGTGGCCAGTTGTTGGGTGACGCACTCCCGTTCCGGCAGGGAGCGTCCGTCGGTGGCTAGCGTCGGAGTAGTGGGACTCGATACCGAAGCGGTCACCGGGTGGATAGCAGGCCTGGGGATCGACTTCACCGGGCCGTTGTCCTTCGATCGAATCGGCCTGGGGCAGTCGAATCTCACGTACCTGGTTCGCGATCAGGCCGGCAATCGCTGGGTGCTACGACGCCCACCTCTGGGGCACCTGCTGGCCTCGGCTCACGACGTGGCGCGCGAAGCACGAATCCTGAGCGCTCTCGAATCCACCGACGTGCCTTCGCCGCGAGTATTCGGGTTGACCGAGGATCCAGCCGTCACCGAAGTTCCGCTGCTCCTCATGGAATTCGTGGACGGCGAAGTGGTGGACCGAATGCCTCTTGCGGAGGCGTTGTCGGAAGATCGTCGCCGGGCAATCGGAATCTCGCTCGCTCAGACGCTGGCGAAGATACACGCCGTCGACCTCGAGCAGGCCGGTCTCGACGACCTGGCAAGCCACAAGCCTTACGCTGCACGGCAGCTGAAGCGCTGGGGCGGACAGTGGGAACAGTCGAAGACGCGGGAATGCCCTGACCTGGACGATCTCACCCGACGTCTCATTGCAGCTCAGCCGGCGCACGCCGAAACCACGTTGGTGCACGGCGACTTTCACCTACGCAACGTGATCACCTCCGCTGAGAACGGCGAAGTTGTCGCGGCCCTCGACTGGGAACTCTGCACACTCGGTGATCCGTTGGCCGATGTCGGAAGCTTGTTGGCGTACTGGCCGGCGGCCGGGGAGGACACTGGTGGCGATTTCCCGGCGTCAGCGCTCCCGGGATTCCCTTCGCGAGAGGAGATCTCCCGGATCTATCTCGAGGCCACCGGACGGGATCCGGCTGCGCTGAAGTTCTGGCACACCTTGGGGCTGTGGAAGATCGCCGTGATCGCCGAGGGCGTGATGCGTCGCGCCCGCGACGAACCGCAGAATGCCGCGGAGAGCGGAACTCCCACCGTGGAACGTATTGACGCCTTGGTAGCCAAAGCCAGGGAAATTGCAGATCAGGCCGGGATCTGACGAGATCGTCCGGTGTCCGTCGAATCACGAAAATTATGGAGGGCCAGTGAGCCAGGAACGTAGAACCGCAATTGTCACGGGTGCAGCACGCGGAATCGGTGCGGCAGTGGCCAAGCGACTGTCGGAAGACGGCTTTGCCGTTGCCGTGCTGGACCTCGACGAAGCAGCGTGTGCCGGAACCGTCGACGCGATCAAGGCCGCAGGCGGCCAGGCATTGGCCGTCGGCGCTGACGTCTCCGACGAGGCTTCGGTTGCTGCAGCGGTGGATCGTGTGGCCGCAGAACTCGGTGCACCTACCGTGCTGATCAACAATGCCGGCATCACTCGCGACAACCTTCTGTTCAAGATGAGCGTCGCCGAGTGGGATTCGGTGATGAACGTCCATCTGCGCGGAGCGTTCCTCATGTCGCGTGCGGTGCAGAAGTACATGGTGGAAGCGAAGTTCGGCCGCATCGTGAACCTCTCGAGCACGTCGGCTCTCGGCAACCGCGGACAGGTCAACTACTCCGCAGCCAAGGCCGGCATGCAGGGATTCACCAAGACATTGGCCTTCGAATTGGGCAAGTTCGGCGTCACCGCCAACGCCATTGCCCCCGGATTCATCGAAACCGAGATGACCGCCGCAACGGCAGAGCGCATGGGAGTCGGCTTCGAGGACTTCAAGACCGCTGCCGCTTCGCAGATTCCGGTCAACCGCGTCGGTCAGCCCGAGGACATCGCGCACACCGCGTCGTTCTTCGTCAGTGAAGGCGCGGGCTTCGTTTCCGGTCAGGTCGTCTACGTCGCCGGTGGACCCAAGGACTGACCGTCCGCTCACCGCTCGAACCGAAGGAATGGGCATGGCTTTCGACGAAGAGGCAGTATCGCGTGATCTCACCGAAAAGGTGAACACGCTTCTCGCGGAGAACGATCCGAACCGTGTGTCGGTGTCGGATTTCCTCGGCGCACGATTCGACGCCGGACTGGCGTGGGTTCATTTCCCCGAAGGTCATGGGGGACTCGGTGTACCGCAGAGCTTTCAGCGTCAGGTGAACGCTCAGCTGGAGGCCGCCGGCGCACCCGGCCCGGCCACCGGCAAGAACGGCATCGGACTCGGCATGGCGGCACCGACCATCGCCGCCTTCGGCACCGAGGAGCAGAAGCAGAAGCTCCTGCGCCCGTTGTGGACTGCGGAGACGGTCTACTGCCAGCTGTTCAGTGAACCGGGCGCAGGGTCGGACCTCGCGGCCGTCGCTACCCGCGCCGTCCGCGACGGCGACGACTGGATAGTCAACGGGCAGAAGGTATGGACGTCGGGCGCGCAGAATGCGCAGCTGGCGATTCTCGTGGCCAGGACCGATCCGTCACGTTCCAAGCATGCGGGTCTGAGCTACTTCATCTGCGACATGACCGACCCGGGCGTCGATGTCCGGCCGCTGCGTCAGATCACCGGCGAGGCCGAATTCAACGAGGTATTCCTCACGGACGTCAGGATTCCGGACGCCAATCGCCTCGGAGCCGAAGGCCAGGGTTGGAAGGTTGCGACCACCACCCTGAACAACGAGCGTGTTGCCATCGGTTCGGGCGCACCGCGTGAGGGAGGCATGATCGGAAAGGTCGCTCAGGCCTGGCGTGACGAGCCCGAGCTGCGTAATCCGGCGATGCACGACGAGTTGATGCGGCTCTGGACCGAATCCGAAGTTGCGCGTCTGACCGGTGAGCGACTGCGCCAGCAGCTCGCCGCCGGCCAGCCCGGCCCCGAAGGCTCGGGAATGAAGCTCGCGTTTGCCGGTTTGGCTCAGCAGATTTCGGGTTTCGACCTCGAGCTGCACGGCGAGGACGGTCTGCGCTACGACGACTGGACGCTGCGTCGACCGGATTCCGTCGACTTCACCGGGCGTGAACCCGGATACCGGTACCTGCGAGCCAAGGGCAATTCGATCGAGGGCGGAACGTCGGAGATCCTGCGCAACGTCATCGCAGAACGTGTACTCGGGTTGCCGCCCGAGCATCGCGTCGACAAGGACATCGCCTGGAAGGACCTACCCCGATGAGCGCCGATCTGCTGTACTCCGAGACCGAACAAGATCTGCGAGCCAGCGTCAGACGACTGCTGAGCGAGCGGGCCGGCGCCGACACCGTGGTCACGGCGTACGACGACGTGTCCGCCGACTTCACCGGGCTGTGGAAGTCGCTGGCGTCGGAACTCGGTTTGGCGGGACTGCTGGTACCCGAGGAACTGGGCGGGGCAGGTGCGTCGACGCGTGAGGCGGCGGTCGTGATGGAGGAGATCGGACGTGCGGTCGCTCCCGTTCCGTTCTTCACCAGCGCGGTGCTGGCGACGACGGCGTTGCTGAAGGCCGGCGAGACCGAGGTGCTCGGTCAATTGGCAGCGGGGGATTCGACGGCTGCTCTGGTCGTCCCGTTGTCCACTGCACCAGGAACTTTCACACCTACTGTCAAGGTAACGGCGAGTGGACTCGTCGGCAGCGTCACGACAGTTGCCGGCGTCGCCGAGTCCGATGTTCTTGTTGTTCCGGTTGCCGGTGAGAGCGGCCTGGAGCTGCATACAGTTCGGATCGCCGACGCTACCGTCACGCCGGTTCTGTCCCTGGACATGACGCGCCGATTGGCGGACGTCGAGTTCTCGGGGTCGTCGTCGGTCCGTGTCGACAGCGGCAATGCGGCGCAAGCGGTTGAGGAAGCATTGCTCTGCGGAAGCGCACTTCTGGCGTCCGAACAGTTCGCTGTAGCTCAGTGGTGCCTCGAAACGACTCTCGCGTATGTGAAGGAGCGCAAGCAGTTCGGCCGGGCGATCGGTTCGTACCAGGCGATCAAGCACCGCCTCGCCGATCTCTGGCTCGAAGTCAGCTCTTCGGGAGCGGCAGCACGATATGCGGCGGACACCTATGCACGCGGCGACGCCGATGCGGCGATCGCAGCGACGGTGGCCCAGGCATTCTGCAGCGGCGTCGCGGTTCATGCTGCGGAGGAATGCGTCCAACTTCATGGTGGTATCGGAATGACGTGGGAGTATCCGGCGCACCTGTACCTCAAACGGGCGAAGAGCGATCAGCTGTCGCTGGGAACCGCGTATCAGCATCGGGCACGCCTCGCCGAGTTGGTCGACCTCCCGATCTCGTCCTGAAACTCACCCACTATCTGTCTGGAGAATTGCTGTGAAGGCTTGGCGCGTCAACGAACTCGGTCAACCCCGCGATGTGCTCGCGTTGGAGGAGACCGCGGATCCCACCCCGAATGCGACGGAGATGTTGGTCAAGGTGCTGGCGGCTCCGGCCAACTTCCCCGACGTCCTCATGTGCCGGGGTGAGTACCAGATCAAGCCGCCGCTGCCCTTCACACCCGGTGTCGAACTGTGTGGTGAAGTGGTCTCGGTCGGTGAATCGGTGACCAAGTTCGCAGTGGGGGATCGGGTGATCGGTAATCCGAGTCTGCCGTCCGGCGGATTCGCCGAGTACTCGGTACTGGATCAGAACAACACGTTCCCGGCGCCGTCGGCTCTCGACGACGCGGAAGCATCCGCTCTGAGCATCGGCTATCAGACAGCGTGGTTCGCTCTGCATCGCCGCACCCAACTGCTCGAGGGTGAGACGTTGTTGGTCCACGCTGCTGCGGGTGGTGTCGGTAGTGCGGCAGTGCAACTCGGCAAGGCGGCGGGCGCCAAGGTCATCGGTGTCGTCGGCGGCCCGGACAAGGCCGAGTACGCGCGCAAGCTCGGCGCCGACCTCGTCGTAGACCGTCACAGTGAGGACTTCGTGGCAGCGGTCAAGGAGTTCACCGGCGGCAAGGGCGCCGACGTGGTCTTCGATCCGGTCGGCGGCGACGCCTACGCGAAGTCCACCAAGTGCATCGCCTTCGAGGGACGGATCGTCATCATCGGCTTCGCCGGTGGCACGATCCCGCAGCCGGCACTCAATCACGCTCTCATCAAGAACTATTCGATCATCGGACTGCACTGGGGGCTGTACAAGGCCTACAACCAGCAGGCCATCGACGACTGCCACGTCGAGCTCACCAGGCTCGCCGATGCCGGCTTGGTCAAACCACTGATCAGTGAGCGGCTGTCGTTGACGGACGTTGCCGACGGTATCGGTCGCCTCGGCGACGGCACCACTGTCGGTCGCGTCGTGTTCCAGCCCTGATTCTTGCTGTGCGCCTTTATTAACCCCCGGCGGTTAATAAAGGCGCACAGCACTTCGTGTTCGACGAAAGGTTTCCCCGATGAGGCAAGCTGTCATCGTTTCCACCGCCCGTACCCCGATCGGTAAGGCGTACCGCGGCGCGTTCAACAACACTCAGGCTCAAGAGCTTGCTGCACATGCCATTTCGAATGCAGTTCAGCGCGCGGGCCTCGAGGGCGGCGAGGTCGAGGACGTCATCCTCGGCGCTGCGCTGCAGCAGGGATCTTCCGGCGGCAACGTCGCACGGCAAGCGGTGCTGCGGGCCGGGCTTCCGGATTCGGTTTCCGGAATGACGATCGATCGTCAGTGCTCGTCCGGGCTCATGGCCATCGCGACCGCAGCAAAGCAGATCGTGGACGACGGAATGCAGATCGCGGTCGGCGGCGGAGTCGAATCGATCTCGTTGGTCCAGAACGATCATATGAACAACTTCCGCGCGGCTGATCCGTGGCTGAAGGAAAACAAGCCGTCGATCTACATGCCGATGCTGCACACGGCCGAGATCGTCGCCGAGCGCTACGGAGTGACCCGCGAGCAGCAGGACGAGTTCGCGCTCGTCTCGCAGCAGCGGACCGCAGCAGCTCAGAACGCAGGTCGGTTCGATCTCGAGATCGTCCCGCTGCCCTCGATCAAGCAGGTGCAGGACAAGGAGACGGGTGAGATCCGCAGCGAGTCCGTGACGCTGACCCGGGACGAAGGCAACCGCGCTTCCACCACATTGGAAGGGCTGTCGAGTTTGCGACCGGTTCTGGCCGACGGGACTGTCAGTGCGCATTCCTCCATCACTGCGGGCAACTCGTCTCAGCTCTCGGACGGTGCCTCCGCTTCGGTGCTGATGGAGGCGGGCGAGGCGGAACGCCGCGGGTTGGCTCCTCTCGGTATCTACCGTGGGATGGCTGTCGCGGGTTGTGCTCCCGACGAGATGGGCATCGGACCGGTGTTCGCGATTCCGCGTCTGCTGGATCTTCACGGACTGAAGGTCGACGACATCGATCTCTGGGAACTCAACGAGGCCTTCGCCTCTCAGGCCCTGTACTGCCGCGACAAGCTCGGGATCGATCCCGAGAAGTACAACGTCGACGGCGGCGGTATCTCCGTCGGCCATCCGTACGGAATGACGGGTGCTCGTCTGGTCGGCCATGCTCTTCTGGAAGGAAAACGGCGCGGAGCCAAGCTCGTGGTGGTGACCATGTGCATCGGCGGCGGCATGGGTGCTGCCGGGCTTTTCGAGGTCGCATGAGCTTGATCGAGGGACTGTTCGACGTCAGTGGCAAGACCGTTGTGGTCACCGGTGGATCACGCGGCATCGGATACATGATCGCTCGCGGATTTGTCGAAGGCGGAGCGACGGTCGTCATTTCGGCCCGAAAAGCCGAAGCCTGTGACGAAGCCGCGCGAGAGCTTTCGGAGTTCGGCACCTGCATCTCGCATCCGGCCGATCTGTCCACGGACGAGGGGATCGAGAGCCTCGCTGCGAAGGTCGCCGAGATTTCGCCGACGCTCGACGTACTGGTCAACAACGCCGGTGCCACGTGGGGAGCTCCCGTCGACGATTTTCCGGCTGCCGGCTTCGACAAGATTTTCGACATCAATGTCAAGGCAATCTTCCTCTTGACGCAGAAGCTGTTGCCGCAGCTGCGTTCTGCGGCCACTGCGGAAGATCCCGCGCGCGTGATCAATATCGGATCGATCGACGGACTCGTGGTGTCGGGTTCGGAGAACTTCTCGTACGGAGCCAGTAAGGCTGCGGTGCACATGTTGACGCGCAAGCTCGCGGCAACGCTTGCGGGGGAACAGATCACGGTCAATGCCATTGCGCCGGGCCCGTTCCCGTCGAAGATGATGGCATTCCTCCTCGAGGACGAGCAAAGTGCAAAGGCTGTGGCGGACTCGGTCCCGTTGGGCAGGGTCGGAACTCCCCAGGATGCTGCAGGTCTTGCCATTTTCCTGGCTTCACGTGCCGGGGCTTATCTGACCGGCGCGGTGATTCCACTCGACGGCGGTGCGAGCGGATCGCGCTGACCTACTGACTGATCTTCTCTGTCCGAAAAGGCCTGAAAGTCTGAACTACTATGACTTTCAGGCCTTTTCGCGTCTTTGTCTGATTGGGTTATCTGTGACTGCAGTTGCTAGATTGTCCGAGGTTCGGGGGGAACGACGACGACAACACCAACAATCCCGGCCATGGGGGAGTCATGTTTCGCGCGGGGAGATCGTTGGGGGTGTTCGGGGTAGTTGCTGCTCTGGCAGCTGCTGCCGTCACGGCGGTGGCTTCGCCGGCGATGGCTGCGCCGGGATGCGTCGGAGTCAGTGGCGTCGGTAGTAGTGGAGGTCCGGCCAATGCGGCGCCGTGGCTCAACGGCAACACCGGAGGGTTGCCAGGTCTGTCCGGTCGTACTACCGCGATCGAAAAGATCACCGGCACATACAGTCCCAACAAGACGGTTGATCGCTTCAATGTCCTGGGAACCGACCTGGGCATCATGTGGGACAACGGTGCGGGGCAGATTCTGACCGCTTTCGGCGATACCACCGGGCTCAGTCGTAACCCCACCTGCGACGGTTTGGTGGGCGAGTGGCGAAGTAATGTGCTCTTCCGCAGCTCGGATCGGGTACTCGCCGACGGGATGCGCATCGACAGCGCGCCGAAGGACGGTACCGGTCAGGCGCGTGAGATCATCTCCGGTCTGAAGATTCCGGGCGTCGAGGCTTCCAGTATCCCCACGAGCGGCATAGCAGTGAACGGTGTGCAGTATCTGAGCTACATGTCGGTGCGCAACTGGGGCGAGGCCGGGCAGTGGAGTACAAACTACTCACAGATTGCCACCTCCTCGGACAACGGCGAGACGTGGACCATGCGTCCGGAGACGCTGCGCCCCAACATCGGTGGGGTTCTTCCCGCGGGTGTCGCCCCCGTCGCCGGTAGCGAGAACTTTCAGATGAGCTCGATGGTGAAGGACGGCGGGTTCGTCTACAACTACGGAACCCCCGCGGGACGATCCGGCGAGGTTCGACTTTCTCGCGTGCCCGAGGGGGCGATCCTCGATCTTTCCGCCTACGAGTACTGGAACGGAAACGGCTGGATCCGAGCTGATCCCGCTGCGGCCGTACCCGTCATGGACGGCCGCATCGGGGAGATCTCCGTTCAGTACAACGAGTTCCTCGGCAAGTTCGTGGCGATGTACGCCGACGCGTTCAGTTCGATCGTGATGCGAACCGCTCCCAGTCCGGTCGGTCCGTGGACGGCACCGGAAACATTGGTCAATCTGGTCGAGGTTCCCGGTATCTACGCTGCATACATCCACCCGTGGTCCAGTGGTTCGGATCTGTACTTCCTTGCCACCACGTGGGCCGACTACAACGTCATGTTGATGCGTACGACGCTCGTTCGCTGATCCGACTCACGTTTGCGCTGACTCAGGTTTGCGCCGAGTTACATTTGCGTTGGTTGGAGGTACACGATCTCCTCGGTGATCGGCGCGTCGTCATCGGCGTCGGTCGGCGGTTCTTGTCGGCGGCGCCACCAGATGGTGAACAGGACGGCTCCGATCACCAAGGCAGCCAGAGCGATTACCGCCACCCAGAATTTCGGGCCGTAGTATCCGACAAGGACCATACGCATGGCGTTGCGCGCCCACGTGAGTGGCATCAGGGCGTGCAGCCACTGCAGAACCGTCGGCATCTGTTCGATGGGGTACACCGCGCCGAAGGCGAAGATCTGAATCATCAAGGCGCCCAAAGCGATGAAGGTTCCGTTGACGGCTCCGAACACAACGGTGAAGAGCCTGCCCGAGCTGACCGCGGCGGCACCCACCAGGATCATCACTGCGATCATCGCCAGAACACTAGGTGGTTCGACGTTTGCCACGGTCAGTGACACCACCGACAACACGAGCGCCGCGACCAAGGTGACCAGGGCGGGAATGCGGTAGCGGCGCAGCCCCTCACGCACCACGCTGGTGTGCGAGTTCAGTGAACGTCCGCGTCGTGGACGGACGACGAACCACGTGAGAATTCCGCACAGGAACAGTGCCACCGAGATCACGGCAGGGACGGCTCCCGGTCCGAAACCGGCTGCGGGATAGTTGTTCCGCGCGTCGACGGCAACCGGGGACGAGAGCAGATTGGCTGTGGTGGCGCGTTCGTCGTCCGAGAACTGCGGCACCTGGGCGGCGCCGTCGGACAAACCGGTGGCGAGTTCTGCGCTGCCCGCGTCGAGCTCGCCGACGCCGGCCGATAGCTGCCCGAGACCGTCACGGAGCGCAATACTTCCGGTGTCCAACTGCCCGAGGCCGGTGGAGAGTTCCTGTGCGCCGGTAGCGAGTTGGCCTGCGCCGTCGGACAGTTGGCCTAGTCCCGTGTTGAGTTCACCTGCACCGGCCGCCGCGGCAAGAAGCCCGCCACGGTAGTCGCTGCTCGGATCAGTGAGTTGGCGCGAGATCTCCCGCGCACCGTCGCGAAGCTGGCCGAGCTGACCGATCACGTCGTCGTCCGACGGTTGTGCAGCCAGGGAAGCCCGCAGTCCACCCAGGGCTTCGACGAGTCCGGCGGAGACCGGATCAGCCGAGTTTCGAAGCATCGACGTGAGGGCGTCGATCTGACCGACGACGGCGTCCGAGGACCCCGCGAGGTCGAGTACCGGGGTGGTGACCATGTCGACCACTTCGCTGATCTGAAGGGCTCCTGCGCCGAGTTCGTCGGTTCCCCCGACCAACTGGTTGAGTCCGCTGCTCAGCTCGCCCGAGCCTGCAGCAGCTTCGTTCGCTCCAGCAGCCAGCTCGCCGGCTCCGGCGGCCAGCTCCTTGCCGCCTTGATTCGCTTCACCCATGCCGGTGGCGAGTTCCTTGCTTCCCGCGTAGAGCTCGTTGGTTCCGGCGAGTGCTTCGGAGGATCCGTCGGAGAGTTGTTGCGCGCCAGCGGCTGCTTCACCGAATCCTGTTCCGAGTTCACCCAACCCGACCAGCACCTGGTCGATGGACTGCTCGCCGATCGACTCGGAGACCGCCGAGCGCACCTGAGCGATGATGCTTTCACCGACCGGGCCGGCGACCAGACTGTTGTAATCGTTGTACAAGACGTCGAGTTCGGCCTTGCGGCCCGAACCCGATGCGGCACTGGCCACGTCTGCGCTGAAAGTCTTGGGAATGACGACCGAGAAGTAGTAGGTGCCGTCGTTGACGCCGTCGGCGGCTTCCTGTTCCGAGACGACCTTCCATGCAACGTCTCCGCTCTCGACGAGCGCGGCAACAACTTCATCGCCGGCTTGCAGACGTGTTCCGTCGAGTTCTGTGCCGGCATCGGCGTTGACGATGGCGACGGGCAAGCGGTTGACCGTGTCGCCCGGATCCCACAGTGCCCACATGTAGAACGCCGCAATCGACAGCGGTGCGATGACGAGGACAGCGAGAACTGTCCGGATGATGTGCGTGCGTCGCGTCGTGGCCGCGTTGTCGACTACGGGTTGTGGCGCCATGTGGAGCTCTCTTCTCGTGGACCGAAGCAGTTGTGGCACGAAAGAAAGCCACCAAAACTGCTGGACATACGTCCAGCTCGGTCACGATACAAAGCAAACGGCCATCCTGTGACCGTTTTCGAAGAATTGGGCGTTATCGGCCGCCGTGCTCTGCCTCGATCTTTGCCCACTCCCACCCGCGGAAGTTGGCCAGACGAAGCTCCTCTGCTTCGTCGAAGGTGTACCACTCGGTGCTCGGCGCATCAGGGAGAGTGCCGCGCAAGTATTCGCCCAGGTAGTGAAGTGGGCCTTCCCAGCCGGTTCCGACGCCGTAGCAGCCGGTGTCCGGGTCGTTGCGGAAGACATCGGCGACGGAGGCGTGCTCCAACTCGAGCCAGGTGGCGTCGGGGCCGTCTGCAGTCAGCCGGATCTCGACCTGATCGCTGTATCCGCGATCGCCGGGCGGCGTCCACTGCAGTCGCAGCAGGTGTGGGGCGTCGCAGGCCAGGATCTCGCCACTTGCCTGGCCTTCGAAGGCGTACGAGCCGCCCACCTGGAAGTCTCCGCTCACCGGAAGGAAGAAACGGTTGATGCGGTCAGGGGTCGTGATGGCGTCCCAGACGTCGTCGACCGACGCGTTGTAGCGGCGCTTGAGTACGGCAGTTCGAGCCGCACCTTCTGCGATGTCGCGGTTGCCCATGCTCCGCTCTACCGCGGTGAGGCTGGTGTCCTGGTTCGCGATCTCGGTCATTGTGAGTCTCCTTCGTCGGAAGAATTCGATTGTGAAGATCTGCTCCGCTCGGAGCCGCGTCGTTTCCCTCGTGCGAGTTCTGTGGCCAATGCGTCGAGAGGACCGCTCCAGAACTGCCGGAATCCGTCGAGCCATTGGTCCACTTCTTGCAATGGCGCGGGCTCGACGGCATAGAGACGCCTGGTGCCTTCGCTGCGGACTGTGGCGAATCCGTTTTCTCGGAGCACTCGCAGGTGCCCGGACGCGGTCGGTTGCGAGATTCCGAACTCCGCTGCCACGACTTCGGCGATCTGACCCGCCGAGCGCTCGCCGCTGGACAGGATTTCCATGATTCTTCGCCGAACTGGGTCTCCGAGAACGTCGAACGCATGCACCAGTCATTTATATCGGTAATGGCCAATATAGGCAAGCGCCGAAACTTGTATTCGGGCGTCGGTCAGTCCGAGAGCGCGAACTCGTCGGCGTCGAAGAGTTCACCGATCAGCCCGCCGAGATGGCGTCGATGTTCGGCCGACAGTGTCGCTGCCGCCTCGGCATCGTGGTCTGCGCACAGCTCGATCAGCTTGTTGTGATGGTCGACGGAGTCCTGGCTGCCGAGAAGGCTCGAGAACTTGCGGTAGTAGATGCGGTGAATTTGTGGGTGAACCTGGTGAATCAGCTTCTTCAACAGCGGATTTGCCGCAGCGTCGATGATGACGCTGTGTAGGCGATCGTCCGCGGTCAGCGCTCGGCCTATGTCGTTTCGCTTGACGGCAGCGGCGAAGTCTTTGTTGGCGGAGCGCATCGCCCCGATCATCTCGTCGGTGAGGTTCGGTACAGCGGTGACGACGGCCAGTTGGTCGAGAGCTTCGATGACTGCGAGTGTTGCCTCGACGTCGCCGCGGTCGAGGGTGGTGATGCGCGTGTACGCACCGGGCTTCGCTTCCACGAGTCCGGTGTCGACCAGCCTTGCGAGCGCTTCGCGGACCGGAGTTCTGCTCAATCCCAGATACTCGGCGAGTTCGCTGTCCTTGATCTTCGAGCCCGGCGCCAGTTCACCGGTGACGATCGCTTCGCGAATGCGTTCGAGAGCGATGTCGCTCATTCGTGCTCGCTCAACCGGTTTACCGCCACGCAACATACTGGATATCGTACTCTGCACGTTGCTTGTCGCAGGTCAGCCCAGGTCGGCCAACGACGCGTGTTTCCGGGCATCCGCAACGCGTAGGAGCAGCGCGCGGGCGAGAATTGTTGCCGGATCGATGATCTGACAGGTTGTGGCGTCGGCGGGCAGTCCGAGCGGAATCTCGGTGCATCCGGCCACGACGACCTGCGCGCCCGATTCGACGAGAAGATCAGCGGCCCTGACGAGTTTGTCGGTGGTCTCGTCTCCGACGTTGCCACTCTTGATTGCTCGGATCGCCGGCATCACCAGTTCGTCCTGGATCGCAGGTCCTGGCACCAGGACGTCAATCGAGTATTCCGACAGCCATTGTTGATACAACCCGGTGCGGACCGTCCCCGTGGTGGCCAACAGTCCGACGGATGTGACGGCGGGTGAGAGCGTCCGGATGTGCCGAGCAACTTCGTCGATCATGTGGACGACGGGAAGTCCCAGTTGGGATGAGATGGCGGGCAGGAAGGCGTGGGCGGTATTGCATGGGATGGCGAGCGTCGTTGCGCCCGACTCTCGGAGGACGCGCGCGCCTCGGAGCAGCCAGGGGGTGGGGTCCGGGCCGTCCTCGGTGAGTGCCAATGTCCGGTCGGGAACCGTGGGATCGGCCCAGATGACAACTTTGGGGTGCTCCTGATCCGTCGAACCTGGCGTCAGGGCAACGAGTTTGGAGTAGAAGTCCGCAGTAGCGGCCGGCCCCATGCCTCCGAGTATTCCGATGACGGGTTCGCTCATGCCCGCCGGAGAGTTGGCGCTCTGCCGTATTCGTTGCACCTTCATGTTGCAATCCAACCTTTCGCATCCAATATATTGGATACTCGTAATGTTGACTACAGTGAAGGAGGTTGAAGGTAGTTGTCAAGTAGGGCGCGGCGTTCCCAGAATTGCGAAGTTCGAGATCTCGCTCGATCAACAGGGGTTGGGTTCGCCGATCTTGACGGCTGAGAGTACGGCTTCGATTTCCCCGAAAGGGCTTCCGGCAGAAGGTGTCTGATCGACAACAATCCAGTTGGAATCGACCAGTTGGCGTCGACCCGCGCCAGTCGCGTCAGCACTTCTGGAGAAGAAGACTCCGGCCGACTGAATGGTGTCCTGCGCGTCTTGAAGATTCATGCACACGACGTTGGGCATGATCGCAGGAGTTGCAGGGGGCGTCACTTCTGCGGTGACTGGGGTGGTGGCCAGTGGAGTATTCGTCGGACTGGCCACCGAGGTGGTCAATGGAGCCTGAGTCGTCGTGGGTTGAGTTGTCGAGGTTGCAGTGGTGGTCGCGGTGGATGTTGATTCGGCCTCGCTGTCGGTGCTTGTTCCTGAGCATGCGGCAAGTGACGCCAAGGCGAATGCGCTGAGTGCGATGCGAACGGCAGTTGAGGACGGGCGAATCGATGTCGAAAAGAGGTGTGGTGCGCGCACAGACGTTCCTTGTCGGTAAAGGGGCGATGAAAGGGGAGATTCGAGCGCAGAGCACATCCGACGCCGTCGATGTGCCTTATGTCGAATAGAACCATAGGCTTTCGGCACCGGATTCGAGAGGAATTGCCTACATGCATTTTCTGGAACTACGACACGCGCAGTGTGAACCCCCAGCGGCGTATTCGCCTGTCCTGGAGAGCTACGGAGATGTGCAGACCGTTCTTCTGGGTACCGACCGGCTTCCCGCCCATCGACGGTTCGACGCCGTGATCGTGATGGGCGGGCCGATGGGCGTCGGCGATCAGGGCGAGGTCGAGTGGTTGGCATCCGAGATCGAATACATTCGCGATCTGGTCGAGAACGACGTCCCGGTGTGGGGAGTGTGTCTGGGTTCGCAGTTGCTCGCCGCGGCGCTGGGTGCTCGCGTCTACACGGGCGCTGTGCCCGAAGTCGGAGTTGAGGAGATCACCTTGACTGTCGAGGGCCGGCAAGATCCCGTGTGGGGAGATCTGCCCTCCACATTTCCTGCAATGCAATGGCATTCGGATACCTTCGACATTCCGAACGGCGCGGTGCGGCTCGCTGGTTCTGCCAAGTATCCGAATCAACTCTTCCGATACAAGCAGAGTTACGCCGTTCAGTTTCACCTCGAAGCGTCCTCCGAGGTGGCGCGCGAATGGATGGAACTGGCCGAGTACCGCGACTCGCTGCATGCTTCACTGGGAGCGGACGGTCCGCGCATCTTCATGCATCAGTTGAGTGCTGCCGAGTCTCAGGGGCTCGAGATTGCCGCAGCGGTGATGGAGAAGTGGTTGAAATCGATCTCTGTTGAATAAGGCCGTTTTGTCCTGATTGACTGATTTACCTGTTACCTTGTGTTGTCGTGGGTGGATGAACCGATCCGGTCGAGCAAGACACCTCGTAGAGTCCGGATCTCCCCCGCGAAAGGGGAGCGATGCGCCGGATACGGAAGATATCGACAGCTGCAGTGACGTGTGTACTCGCGTCGACCGCGGTCTTGGGGGCGACCCAGGCTCATGCATCCCCGTGGGATTGCAACGTCACCGGCAGCTTGGATCAATCAGGTGGGCCGACCAATCCGATTCCCTGGCTCAACGGAACGGACGGGAAACTTCCGGAATTGCAGGGCCGCACCTCGGCGGTCGAGTACATCACCGGCGCGCTCAGCCCCAACCAAACCGTCGAGCGTTTCAACGTTCTCGGCACGGATCTCGGCATCATGTGGGACAACGGCGCAGGTCAGGTCCTGACAGCCTTCGGCGACACCGTCGGCATCGGATCTGACCCCCTGTGTTCCGGGGTGGTCGGTGACTGGCGCAGCAACGTCCTGTTCCGTAGCTCGGACGGAAATCTGTCCGACGGCATGAACATCGACTCCTCACCGACCGACCGGCCGAATCACTCACGCGAGATCATCGGAAGTCTGAAAGTCACCGGCGTCGAAACCAGCAGCATTCCGACGACGGGTATCTCGGTTGGCGGCGTTCAGTACGTCAACTACATGTCGATTCGTTCGTGGGGAGGGTCGGGCGAGTGGGTCACCAACTTCTCGCAGATCGCGTCCTCGCACGACAACGGTGAGACCTGGCAGGTCGAACCGGCCTCGTCCCGGCCCAATCTGCCGTTGACGGGTAACGACAACTTCCAGATGGGTTCCTTCGTCAAAGACGGTGGTTACGTCTACAACTTCGGTACCCCCGCGGGACGTTTCGGCGAGGGGCGCCTCTCGCGGGTCAAGGAAGCCTCCATCGCGGACGTCGCGGCGTACGAATACTGGGACGGAAAAGCATGGGTCCCCAACAATCCCGCTGCCGCTGCAGTAGTTCTCGACGGGGATGTCAGCGAACTGTCGGTGCAGTACAACGACTATCTCGGCAAGTTCGTCGCGATGTACTCCAACGAGTGGGGAGCGCTGGTGCTGCGGACGGCGTCGGACCTGACCGGCCCGTGGAGTGCGCCCGACGTAGTGATCGGCACCGACGAGGTTCCGGGACTCTACGGCGCGTACATGCACCCCTGGTCACAGGGGCAGGACCTCTACTTTCTCGCCACCACCTGGTCCGACTACAACGTGATGCTCATGAAGACCACGCTGCACCAGTGAACCGGATGGTTATCGTTGAACGGTGAGCACCACCGACAATGCGCTACTGATCACCGCCCTTCGAGACGTGTTGGTGGGACCACTACCCGAAATCGGCCGACGATTTTCGACGTTGATCGCGGACATGGCGCCGCACACTTCCCTGGTGATCTTCACCCGTGAATGCACCGGTAGGCCGCGCAAGGTCGCCGGGGATCCAGCCGTCGTCGATCGTGTGACCATCGCCGAACTCGACCGTATCCGTACGGATCTCACTGTCGGACAGATCTTTCGGGGAAAATGCGCTGTCGCCGGCCGGGACCGTGAAGTGCTTGCGATGCTTGATCGAACCGATACGCTTCTCGTTTTGACACCGCACCCCGTACCGGTGAAGACAGCATCCCTCGAATTGATCCAGGCACTGTTCGCAGTGACTGCAACCGGAATTCAGCTCCAGGTCCGGAACGCGAGCCCGGCATATCTCGCCGAGTCACGGGCAGCGTCGTCGGAGCGTGCACGCACCGTGGCGGAGATGACGGAGGTGCATGCGGCCACCCTCGAGACGATGCTGGCGACGCTGCGCTCGGCGGATCTCGACGACACACGTGCGCGAACCTCGGCCAGGGAGACTGCGGCCTCGGCTCTGATCGGCCTGCGTTCAGCCGTCGACGTGCACCGCGAGTTGGCCGAAGAGTCGACCACCACGGCTTTTGCACGGATGCGTGGGGAATTGCGTTCGCTGCTCAAGCATCGGGAAATCGCGTTGGAGTTGGTGGAGCCACCCGTCGACGGGCGTGGGTTACCAGGTGAAGTGGCGCACGGCGCCCGCGCGGTCGTCCGCGGCGCGGTCTTGGCCTTGTCGGATCAGCAGATGCTCTCGCGTATCCGGGTGGCCTGGACGCTCGACGCGGCTTCACTCTCGATCGACATTCGCGACGACGGCGGCGGCGAAGCCGACGTGGTTGACGTTGAACGCCAATTGCGTTCGAGGGTAGAGACTTTGGGTGGAACCGTCGAATCCGAGTCGACGCCCGGGTGGGGGAACCGGATCAGCGCAACCATCCCGCTCGACGCCCCCGTCGCCCTACCGAACCGCGACGTCCTCACCGAACTGGCTCCGCGGGAGTTCGAGGTACTCGAGCATCTGGTGGCCGGACGGCGCAACAAGGCGATCTCGGAGCGCCTCGGCGTCAGCGAGAGCACAGTCAAGTTTCATGTTGCCGGGGTCCTGCGGAAATTGGGCGTCGAGAGTCGGGGTGCGGCGGCCGCCGCGGGCGCGGAGGCCGGCGTGAAGCCTGCACCCTAGTCCTTTCGGCCAGGTCGGTCAGTCAGTTCGACCAGGGTTGCGGGCACCTGCTTCGGGCTAACCTTTCAACGAGTGCACATATCGCAATGTGAAAACACGGCGCCATGTGACGACACGTCCTCAATCGCACGAAGCCAGGAGCAAAGCCATGCCACAGCAGGTACGCGGCGTCATCGCCCGATCCAAGGGTGCCCCCGTCGAAATCGTCCCCATCACGATTCCCGACCCCGGTGCCAACGAGGTAGTGGTCGCCATTGCAGCGTGCGGTGTGTGCCACACCGACCTGACCTACCGCGACGGCGGAATCAACGACGAGTACCCGTTCCTGCTCGGGCACGAGGCGTCGGGCATCGTCGAGAGCGTCGGCCCCGGTGTCACTCACGTCGAGGTGGGCGACTTCGTCGTCCTCAACTGGCGTGCAGTCTGCGGGCAGTGTCGTGCGTGTAAGCGTGGCCGCCCGCAGTACTGCTTCGACACGTTCAACGCCGAGCAGAAGATGACGCTCGAAGACGGCACCGAACTGACGCCGGCACTCGGTATCGGCGCATTCGCAGACAAGACGCTGGTTCACGAAGGCCAGTGCACCAAGGTCGACGCCTCGGCCGATCCGGCTGTGGTCGGACTGCTCGGTTGCGGTGTCATGGCCGGCATGGGTGCCGCGATGAACACCGGCAACGTCGGACGCGGTGATTCAGTGGCCGTGATCGGGTGTGGTGGTGTCGGCGACGCAGCGATCATGGGTTCACGCCTGGCCGGCGCCAATACCATCATCGCCATCGACCGGGATCCGCGAAAGCTGGAGTGGGCCACGGAACTTGGTGCCACACACACGATCAATGCCACCGAGGTCGACGACGTCGTCGAGGCAGTCCAGGAGCTGACCGGAGGTTTCGGTGCCGACGTGGTTGTCGACGCAGTCGGTCGCCCGGAGACCTGGAAGCAGGCGTTCTACGCCCGCGACCTCGCGGGAACTGTAGTGCTGGTGGGTGTTCCGACGCCGGACATGAAGCTGGAAATGCCGCTGGTGGACTTCTTCTCGCGCGGCGGAGCCCTCAAGTCGTCGTGGTACGGCGATTGCCTGCCCGAGCGTGACTTCCCCGTTCTGGTCGACCTGTACCAGCAGGGGCGTCTGCCGCTCGAGAAGTTCGTCAGTGAGCGCATCAAGCTCGACGAGGTGGAGAAGGCCTTCGAGACGATGCACCGCGGCGAGGTCCTCCGTTCGGTGGTGGTCCTGTGACATTGCGTGTCGATCGCGTCGTCACCTCGGGCACGTTCAGCCTCGACGGCGGAACATGGGACGTCGACAACAACATCTGGCTGATCGGTGACGACAACGAAGTGGTAATCGTCGACGCAGCTCACACCGCGCAGCCGATCATCGACGCTGTCGGCGGACGCAAGGTGATCGGAATCGTCTGCACCCACGGTCACAACGATCACGTCACGGTTGCGCCGGAGCTGGCCGAGAAGCTCGACGCTCCGATCTACCTGAACCCGGCCGACGATGTGCTCTGGGAGATGACTCACCCCGGGGTGAAGCATCTGAGCTTGGAAGATGATCAGCGTATTGCTGTGGCGGGCACGGATATTCTGGCCATCCACACACCCGGCCATTCCCCGGGGTCGACGTGCCTCTACCTGCCGGAGGCCGGCGAACTGTTCAGCGGCGACACCTTGTTCTCCGGTGGACCCGGCGCAACGGGGCGCTCGTACTCCGATTTCCCGACCATCATCGGATCGATCCGCGACAAGCTGTTTGCCTTACCTGCCGAGACCAAGGTTCACACCGGTCACGGTGACGGCACGACGATCGGCACCGAGGCGCCGCATCTCGAAGAATGGATCCGCGCCGGATCCTGATGTGATCAGAAGTGAAGTGGGGACGCCGGTACCGGCGTCCCCACTTTTTGTCACAACGCTGATGCCCAACCGGCGGTGTCGTTCTCACCCGGGATTGCCATCAGGCCGTGCCACAGTTCGAGGATCTCGAACCATTCTGTCTCGGATCGGCTGAGGGGACGTACAGATTCGTAGCCGGCGCGCAGGCTCTGCCGTACCGCGATCGGTGTCGGTCGCCAATCGGTGAACAGGGTGCCCAGATAGACGCTTGCCTTGGCCAGGTCGCTCACCCGGTGGTCGATCACCACGTCGTCGAAGTCGAGTACTCCGGTGGTCTGAGAGTTTCGAGTCAAGATGTTGGCTGCACGGAAGTCGTTGTGTACCAGTTGTGTTTGGTCATCGAACTCGGGCACCCGCGCAAGGAGGTCCACGAGCCTACGCGTTGCCTCAGGCGCGAACCCGCGGTCGAAATTCTCGAGCCAACCACCGATGCGCTCCTTCAACCCGGTGCTGCGCGACGAGAAAACCGATCCGTCGACATGGGTGGCGCCGAGCGTTCGGTGTATTTCTGCCAGACATGCTCCTGCCGAACGGACCGCCGCGTGGTCCTGCACGTCCAACCAATCTCCCGCCAACTCCGGCAGTACGGTGAACGACACTGCGCACGAAGGACCTTCCAGTGTTTCCCAGGCCAGCAGTGTTTCCCGGACCAGCAGTGTTTCCCGGTCCAATCCGTTCAGGGACGTGATCGGCGACGGAACGGGCACGCCCTGCGCGGCGAGTGCGCTCAGCAGGCGCGTCGACGCCTCCAGGTTCTCGAAGCGCTCTGTGGCGCGCGACCACTTCACCACCAGCCCACCTCGGTCGCTCGCAACCCACACAATCGCGTTCTGGTCACTGATCGCCATTCGCGAGCACTCGAGGGCCGTCAATCCCCAAGTCTGCTCGAGTACCGCCGAGACCCAATGGGTGGCTGCGCCAAAGCTGTTGAATCCGAATCGCTCCTCCAGAGCGGCTTCCGGCTCCACCGACTCCCAGAGCATGGACAACCCGAGTGGCAACATGCTGTCCGACTTTAGTGGGATGAACACAGTCATCTCATGCGTCAGGAGCAGGTTTGCCCGATTGTGTAGCTGCGTTTTCGAGCATCTCGATTCGGTTGTTGAGCCGCTCGATCGTCATACGCACACTCCAGATGAGTTCGACGAGGCTTTCCTGCATGACGGGGATGCCCATGATGTCCGACAACTGGCGCCACAGCGCCATAGTCGACTTTCGATGGGAATCGTATGTGACTTGTAGCGCCGCCAACTGCACCTCTGCGGGTACTTGATCCTTGACATGCGAACCGAAGGGTGGGGGTTCCTGGTCAACCCACGGCGACCATCGCGATTGGACTTCTGCCTCCGTCATCTTGGACAGTCTTTCCAGTATCTCGCGGCATGCGGCGGGTGAGGAGAACACCGTTTCGAGGCATCGGTGGTAATCCGGGGGTTGCATTTGCTTGTGTTCCGACATTGATCAGCGCTCCGCGTACTCCGTCCGGAGACGAAGGTTACGAGAGTACACCGAATCGGCCTTGGCGACAGCTGCAGTTCAGCCGCCTTGACTCAGTTCGCTGAAGATCAGGTTGGTCTGTGTATTGGCGATAGCCGGATCGTTGAGGTGTGCGCTGACGAAATCGCGAAGCCTGGTGGGGGATTCACACGACACGTGTACCAGGAGATCACGGTCCCCACTCATCAGGAACACTCGCTGAACGGAATCCAATCCGCTCAGGTGCTCGGCAATTTCCGTCATCCGGCTCCTGGCGTGGGAGTGAATCAGAATCGACACCATCGCCGAGATCTCGAGGCCGAGTAGCTCGAGGTCGATGTCTGCATGAAACCCCTTGATGACGCCCGATTCGCGTAGAGCGCGCATCCGCGCCAGAGCGGTCGACGGCGCTATCCCGACCTTCTCGGCGAGTGCATTGTTGGGGATGCGTGCATCCCGGACGAGTTCGCGGAGAATCGCCGTATCGACGTCGTCGAGCCGAACATGATTCGGCCGAGCCGCGGCAGCTGCCCGTTCGATCGCATTTATCATCCGATTTCTCCCTGCCGTCGCGAAAATATTCAGCAACTATTGACCGCGCCCGTCGATGATTCTAGCTTTTGCCAAACACATCGAATTATCAAACGGTCGAGATCGACACAGTCGACTGTTGCGACGAAGGGGGCTGGATGTTTCCGAGGATCGGCCGACACGCGGGCGACGGACACACGGGCGACTGGGTGGCACGGTTGATCGACATCAGCCCGCCTATCTCCGAATCGACGCCCGTGTGGCCAGGCGATACCGCCTTCACCCGCGCTGTCACGTCCGACCTCGGCGGCAGTGACGCCGTCACCATCAGCCGAATCACCACCACTCCGCATATCGGTGCTCACGCCGATGCGCCGGCGCACACTCGCATCGACGGCGCGACCATTGGTTCCGTTCCCCTCGAGCCCTATCTCGGCGAAGCACTGGTGGTCGACATGACGGGGGTCGACGGTGCCGCATGCATCAGGCCCGTCGAAGAGACGGTGGAGCGACTCGGCGGACATCTGCCGCAGCGGCTGATTCTGAGGACTTACCCGAAGTACCCGCGCGAGTGGGACAACGACTTCGCCGGTGTTTCTCCGGAGCTGACCCACTGGTTCGCCGACCGCGGTGGAGTTCTGATCGGAATCGACGGCGCCTCGTTCGATCCGATGGACAGCAAGACCATGGACGGGCACCACGCGGCAAGCGATCGTGGCGTCGCGATCCTCGAAGGACTGTGCCTCGACGAGGTCGACGAAGGCTACTACGAGTTGATCGCACTGCCGCTGAAGTTCCTCGACCTCGATGCCAGCCCGGTACGCGCCGTGCTCCGGACTCTGCCTTCATCACTTTCAACGCCGACACATGCAGGAGAAGAATCGTCATGACATCGACAACCACCCTTTCGTTGGAAGACTGCGTCAAGGCCGACGCAGTGGATCCCCTGAGGGAGTTCCGCCGCGAGTTCGCGATTCCGGAGGGCGTTCTCTACTTCGACGGAAACTCGCTCGGCGCGCGTCCCATTGCCGCACAGGAATGCGCCGCGAGAGTGATCGGCGACGAGTGGGGCAACGGCTTGGTTCGCAGTTGGAACGAGGCTGGATGGTTCGACCTCCCGGTCCGCCTCGGTGACAAACTTGCCCCGTTGCTGGGAGCAGGTGAAGGCGAAGTGGTAGTGACGGATTCGACGTCGATCAACCTGTTCAAGGCATTGGCCTCCGCACTGTCCATCGCGGCTGCTCAGGATCCCAGCCGGAAGGTGATCGTCTCCGAGCGCGACAATTTCCCCACTGACCTCTACATTGCGGAGGGCATCATCTCGCTGCTCGATCAGGGATACGAACTACGCCTGATCGACCAACCGGGCGACCTCGCCGAAGCAGTAGGACCAGACACCGCCGTAGTGATGTTGTCGCACGTCAATTACCGCACCGGAAACCTGTATGCGATGACGGAAGTCACTGCAGCAGTGCAGGAACATGGCGCCCTCATGATCTGGGATCTCGCACACTCGGCCGGCGCCGTCACTGTCGATCTGAGCGGCGCCGACGCCGACTTCGCGGTCGGGTGTACGTACAAGTACCTCAATGGTGGTCCAGGTTCACCTGCATTCATCTGGGTCAACCGTCGCCATCAGAACACCGGAATCCAGCCGCTGTCCGGGTGGTGGGGGCACGCGCGACCGTTCGCGATGGAGTCGGCCTACGAACCGGGCGCAGGAATACGACGGTTTCTGAGTGGTACTCAACCCATCACGTCGTTGTCACTCGTCGAGTGTGGTCTCGACGTCATGCTCAAAGCTGACATGGCCGACATCCGCAGCAAGTCGCTCGCGCTGGCCGATCTCTTCATCAACCTCGTCGAGGAGCGTTGCGCTGCCTACGGTTTGGAGTTGATAACGCCGCGCGAGCACGAGCGTCGTGGCTCGCACGTGAGTTTTGTTCATCCCGAGGGCTATTCCATCATGAAGGCTCTCATCGCGCGGGGCGTCATCGGCGACTACCGCGAACCAGGAGTGCTGAGGTTCGGTATCACTCCGCTCTATCTCGGATACGCCGACGTGTGGAACGCCGTCGACGTGTTGCGAGACATCCTCGAGAACAAGTCCTGGGATCGCCCCGAATTCCGCGAGCGCGACGCAGTCACCTGATTCTTCCAAGTTTCCGCGGACCGGGAGGTACCGCCTTTCGCAAGGAGCTTTCATGAGTGATTTCAAAAACATTCAGCAGCGAGAATCAGGTCTCAAACGCGAACTCGGCCCCAAGCAGATGAGCATGATCGCGCTCGGCGGTGCAATCGGCACCGGACTCTTCCTCGGCAGTAAGTTCGCCATCGGATTTGCCGGCCCGAGCGTCATCATCAGTTACGCGATCGGCGGGTTGATCGCCCTGCTGCTGATGGGTGCCCTCGCCGAAATGACCGTCGCACATGCGACATCAGGTTCGTTCGGTGCGTACGCAGAGTTCTACGTCGGACCGTTGATCGGCTTCCTCGTTCGCTATCTCTACTGGTCTTGTATCGTCCTCGCGGTCGGTACCGAGGTCACCGCGATCGGTGAATACATGCAGTTCTGGTTCGCCGACGTACCGTCGTGGCTGTGGATCGTGTTGTTCTCCGGAGTGCTGATCGGCGTGAACATGTTCAACGTCAAGGCCTTCGGAACGATGGAGTACTGGTTCTCGACGATCAAGGTCTTCGCGATCGTGGCGTTCATCGTGATGGCAGCGTACGTCGTGTTCGGTAGCGGGAACCCGGACTACGGATTTCACAATTACACGGCGGGTGGCGGATTCTTTCCGAATGGTTTGTCCGGCATGTGGTTTGCCGTGATCGTATCGATCTTCAGCTACTTGAGCATCGAGATGATCGCCATTGCGGCCGGTGAGGCGGAGAACCCGGCGGTGGCGGTGAAGAAGGCGTTCCGTGTGACGATCGTCCGGCTGTTCGTCTTCTACATCGCAACCCTTGCTTTGATTCTGGCAATTGCTCCGATGGACAAGATCTTGAGCGGCGGAAGCCCTTTCGTCACGGTGATGCAGGTTGTGAAGATTCCGGGCGCAGACAGTGTGCTGAACTTCGTGGTGATCATCGCCGCGCTGTCCGCGATGAACAGTCAGCTGTACGTGTCTTCGCGAATGATGTTCTCGCTCTCCCGTGCTGGTGACGCGCCGGCCATTCTCGGCAGGGTCAGGGCCAACGGCTCGCCGGTCAACGCCCTGTTACTGTCGACGTCGGGTATCGCCGTCGCCACAATCGTCTACGTGCTTTTTCCCGAGCAGGCATTCACGTTGATGATCTCGTTGTCGATGTTCGGAGCGATGGCGACGTGGCTGCTGATCTTCGTGACGCACTGGTTCTTTCGCAAGCGGATGAAGGAGGACGGAACCAAACTTTCCTTTACGATTCCGTTCTTTCCGGTGGGAACAATCCTCGGCGGAGTCCTCATGGTCGCGATTCTGATCACCACGTTGTGGGTCGACGATTTCAAGATGACGCTGGTGTTCGGAGTTCCGTTTGTTCTTGCCGTGATCGGCATCTACTACTTCACCCGATCACGTCGGGCGCAGAGTCGAGCGGTAACGGCTGAACAGGTTCAGGACGAGATCACCGGCACGGTGGTCAAGCGGGTGCCCTGACTCGCATTGGGAATCACAGGGTTTCGGCGAAGAACTCCATAGTGCGGGTCCACGCGAGGGCAGCAGAATCCGGGGCGTAGTGGCTGGTCGAAGTGTCGTTGTTGAACGCGTGGCCGGCGTCGGCATAGCGGTACACCCGGGCGAGATCGGACGCGGTTGCGCGCAATTGCTCGACGCTCTCCGGCGGGATACTCGGATCGAGGTCGCCGTAGTGACCGAGCCACGGGACCTGCAGTTGCGCTGCAAGTTCGGTGCCTGCCGCGATTCCGTCCCATCGGGCCTCGGCGACACCGCCGCCGTAGTACGTGACAGCGGAATCGACGAGGGGTACCGCGGCACACCACAGTGACGCGGTGCCGCCCATGCAGAATCCGAGGGAGCCGACTCTGTCTGCTCCCTCGGATCGGCTGTAGTCGACGGCGGCACGTACGTCGTGGCCGATGCTTGTGCTGTCGAGTGCCATGAGCGCATCCTTCGCGGACGGGAAGTCGGTGAAGGAGGTCTGTGCGCCGCGGTGGTAGAGATGCGGGGCGACGGCAAGGTAGCCGGCGTCGGCGAGGCGTTCGAGGATGCTCTCGATGTGTTGGTTCACGCCCCACGCTTCTTGGAGAACTACTACCGCATGTCTCGGTTCACTCGGCGAATCCGGTCGGCTGACGGTCAGCGGTACGTCACGTGTGGTCGTCGTGAAAGTTCCCATGTCCCGACTGTATGCGAGTACGGACTGTATTCGAGTACGGACTGTGGGTGCACGGTCGAACTAGACTCGTCGAATGTTCAGTTCCGACGTTCCGCCGATCAGCCTGGGCAGTTGGCCGACGCCCGTCGAACCTTTGGCGCGTTGCGCGAAGGCACTCGGATTGGGGCCGGAAGACCTGTGGATCAAACGTGACGATGTCACCGGACTAGGCGGTGGCGGCAACAAGATCCGAAAGCTGCAGTACACCTGCGCTCAGGCTTTGGCCGTCGGCGCGACGACTTTGATCACTACCGGTGCACCGCAAAGCAATCACGCTCGGTTGACTGCATCCGCAGCAGCCCGTTCGGGATTGCGTTGTGTGCTGGTGCTCGGTGGTGCCGAGCCGGAATCCGCGCAGGGAAATCTCGTTCTGGATGCACTCGCGGGCGCTGAGATCGTCTGGGCCGGTGGGGACAGGGCATCCGCGGTCGACGCCGCGGTGCAGGCCGTCGCTGACTCGGGCGGAGTTCCTTTTGTCATTCCCTTCGGTGGTACCAGCGCGGTGGCCGCGCAGGGTTACGTCGACTGCGCACGCGAGATAGAGCAGCAACTCCCCGGAGTGGAACGCGTCGTGGTTGCACTCGGATCGGGCGGAACGATGGCTGGACTTGTCGCGCATCTGGGCGTCGACAGAGTTGTCGGCGTCGATGTCGGGGCTGTTGCCGATCCAGTGTCGACCCTCGCTGGGTTATTGGACGAGATGCCTGGTCCGACCGTGCGAGCCGCGGATCTTCAGATCCTGCGAAACCAAGTTGGACAAGGATATTCGACGCTCACGGAAGCATCAGCCGGCGCGATCCGATGTTTGGCTCGTACGGAGGGCATCTTCCTCGACCCGACGTACACCGGCCGAGCCTTTGCGGGATTGATCCAACTAGTGAAGGACAAAGCCATCACGGCGGGATCAAAAACGGTCTTCCTGCACACCGGTGGGTTACCTGGCCTGTTCGGACATCCCGAACTGTCGACGCTGCGGTGAGCGAGCAGATCGACTACCCGCTCAGCAGCCCGCTCGACGAGTTGTCCGAGTGGCAACGCGTCGTGCGACCGCTGCGCGTCAGTGCCGACGGGTATCTGCGTTTGGCGACCAATCGGCTGTCAGTCGATTCGGACTACACGTGGGAGATGCACCGCCACAGCGATCACGAATTGCTGTGGGCGATCGACGGTGTTCTCGAGGTCCGTACTCCGGAGACTGTGTACACGGTGCCGAGCGGGGTCAGTCTGTGGATCCCGTCCTTTGTTCCGCACGAGGTGACGGCGCGTAGCGGCACAGAATTGTCGTGCACGTGGTTGGTGGCATCCGATGTGACCGGGTTGGATCGTGTGGTGGCCTTGTCCACCCCTCCGCTGCTCGAACAAGTACTCGATCACCTCACCCGAGACGACTTGACCGACGCGGCTCGTCGACGAGCCGAGGCGTTTGCCATCGACCTCGTCGAACCCGTACCGCGACTGATTTTCGATGTGCCGCTGCCGACGACGCCGTGGCTTCGGCAGATCGCAGATCAGTTGGTTGCCAGCCCGGCCGACACCCGATCGGTCGAGGAGTGGGCCACCGACGCGAAGGTCAGTACGAGGACCCTCACACGAAGGTTCCCGGCCGAAACCGGATTGACCTTCTCGGAATGGCGTATGCGACTGCGGGCTCATCATGCGATGCAACTTCTGGCACTTGGTCGAAGCATCTCGTTTGTATCGAGGAAGACGGGTTTCCGTTCCGAAAGCGCGTTCGGTGCGGCTTTTCGTCGGACGATGGGTGTGACCCCGGGGGAGTTCGCAAGCCTGATCGATCATCCGCGCGCGCCAATGACCGATTGGCTACAGGACTAGTCCGAACAGCGACTCAAAGCGCCTCGATCGGACTTGTGTCGTGCCACAGAATGAACTTAGGGTTGGCTAAACAATCACCTCTGTAGGAGTTCTGCGTGCGCGCAATTCGATCATTTTCTTTCGGTTCCAGAGTCATCGCAGCGGCGGCAGTTGTCGTTGTCGGTGCGATGGTGGTGACTGGCTGTTCCTCGTCATCGGCCGACTCCGAGCCGACGGACGTCCGGACGGTTGCCTCGGCATACGGGGACATCGAGGTTCCCGCCTCGCCGGAGCGCGTCGTCGCCGCGTCGTACGACACTCCTTGGCAGCTCATGTCCCTCGGAGTGAAACCGGCTGCTGTGCAGGACTACGGCAAGTGGATCAGTGAATTCACGCCGGAGCAGCAGGCCTTCGTCGACGGGCTCCCGACCATCGGGCCCTACGGGGAAATGAACTTCGAAGCGATCGCTGCGGCAGATCCCGACATCATCGTCGGCGACGCCGACGAGGTGGACCAAGCGGCGTTCGACCGTCTGTCTGGCATTGCGCCCACCGTCATCGTCAAGGGCGAGAGTCGAGGCGACTGGAAGACGATCACCACGGAGATCGCCGAGGCGATCGGCAAGACGGACGTGCTCGAGTCGACGCGCACTGCTTACGAAGAGAATCTCGAACGTGTCCGTGGCGAGTACGCCGACGTGATCGCGACCAACAAGTGGATTCACATTTCACTCGGAGACGCGCCCGGCGCTTTCTCGGTTCAGCAGCCCACCGGTGCGATCGGCAATTTGGTGGTCAACGAACTCGGATTGGCGTACGGGCCCGGTGTTCCGACCAATTACACCGATGCCGGATACGAGTCCTACCCGATGGAGCAGTTGGCCGACATCATGAACGGTGTGACGGTCGTGCTGTATCCCCTGAATGCGGACGGATCGACCGATGCGGCGGTTCAAGCGGTCCTCGACGACAACCTCTTCACGAGGCTGCCGGCGGCGCAGGCCGGGCACGTCTTCGGATTGCAGTCGAGCGTCACAGACTTCGTGACCGCGAACGGTTGGCTGAACGAAGTGAAAACGAAGGTGTTTGCAACGCTCTGACGCTTGCTCACCTTTTCACTGCGTGCCCGCAACTGACCAGTTGAGGGCGCGCAGTCTTTTTGGTCGCCACTACGAGCGGAAATCCTGTCCTCTGCTTATGATTTCTGTCACTGCCGGTTACCGTTACTTCGACGAGAGCGACGCGGTTCGACCTTGCCTTGCCAGGGAACATCGATCCTCGGCGACGTGGGGAGGTGGTCGCCATCCCCGCAGATCCGTGGGGTATTTTGTCCGTATCTACTGTCGGGGTGAGCAGTGATGTGCGGGGGAGTTTTTGGTGAGTACAAGCGCTCGTGCCGTCTTTCGAGCAGGGCGCTCTGGATTTCGGGACCATACCCGTCCGGACATTAGTTCTGGTTTGCTGAGCGTGAACGGTGCGTGGGGCGAATCGTTCGAGGGGACGAAAGGCGAGATCGGCGAATGACAGCGACTTCCGACGCACGGCATACCGAATCGAAGGCTGTCCAGAACACCGACTCGCCGTCTGGCGAAAACCCGCGCTGGCGCGACCGCAAAAGGTACCTGTGGCCGCTCGGATTGCTGATTCCACTCAGCCCGTTCATCTCCTGGTTTCTCGTCGACAACCTTCGTCTCGGATTGTTCTGGGCGACCGGCGCGTGGCTCCTGGTCATCGTCATCCCGATCATCGACATGTTGGCTGGTGAAGACGGCGAAAGTCCGCCGGACGATGCGATCCCACGACTGCAGAAGGACCGCTACTACCGCTGGTGCACTTACGCGTTCCTCCCCTTGCAATACGCCGGTCTGGTCTTCGCCTGCTGGTGCTGGATCAACGCTCCGATGGGAATCGCGGAGAAGATCGCGATGTCGTTCACGGTGGGCGTCGTCGCCGGCGTCGGTATCAACGCGGCCCACGAGCTCGGCCACAAGAGCGAGAAGAGCGAACAGTGGCTCGCGAAAGTGGCGCTTGCGCAATCTCTCTACGGGCACTTCTACGTGGAACACAATTTCGGCCACCATGTGCGTGTAGCTACTCCGCAGGACCCGGCCAGCTCACGGTTCGGTGAGAGCTTCTGGAGGTTCTTGCCACGAAGTGTGTTCGGCGGGCTGCGTTCGGCATGGCGCATCGAGAGCGCGCGACTCCAGAGGAAAGGCAAACGAACCTGGAGCTTCGAGAACAATATTCTCAACGCTTGGGCGATGAGTGTTGTCCTCTTCGCGACGCTGATCGGTATCTTCGGTTGGGCGGTCGCGCCCTGGCTCCTGCTGCAGGCAGTTGCCGGATTCACCTTCCTCGAAGCGGCGAACTACCTCGAGCATTACGGTCTGCTGCGTGGCAAGCGTGCTGACGGCTCGTACGTTCGCGCCAGCCCCGCTGACAGTTGGAACAGCGATCACGTCGTGAGCAATCTGTTTCTCTACCAACTGCAGCGGCACAGCGATCACCACGCCAACCCGAAGCTGCGGTACCAAAGTCTGCGTAGCGCGGCCGAAGCGCCGCAACTTCCGGCCGGCTACGCAGTGATGATCGTGATCGCGTGGATTCCACCACTGTGGCGCCGGGTGATGGATCAGAGATTGTTGGACTACTACGACGGCGACACAGAACGAATCAACGTCGGCTGATCACGTAGCCGTCCGCTGAACTGTTCGGAGTTGTCGTCTCAGCGACCGTCATCCCACACGGTGTTACCGCTTGCGGTCGTCGAAGGGTAGTCCTGGACCGCGTCCCAGTGTTCGACAATTTTGCCGTTCTCGTCGAATCGGAAGATGTCCATCGAGCCGCTGCCGGCCGTTCCCTCACCGGACGAAGCGAAGGTCTGAACAAAGACGAAGTCGCCCTCGGCTACCGTCCGTGGAAACTTGGTGGCCTTGTCTCCGGTAACGGGTTCGATCCCGGCCAGTGCGGTGACAAATGCGTCCTTGCCGTCAGCGAACGAGGGGTTGTGCTGGGTGTAGGTCGGACCGACCAGCTGGTCGGCAGCCTCGGCGGCTTTGCCTTCGTTGAAGGCGAGCTGCAGGAACGTCAACGCGTTGGCCGTGTTGCGCTCCAAGACTTCTGACGACTTGGACGGCGACGAGGTGGGTCCGTCGAACATCGTGTTCGGATTTGCGGACGTTTCCGGCACGTCTTGAATGGCATCCCAGTGTTCGACGATCTTGCCGTTGTCGACGCGGAAGATGTCGAACACGGCCTGGCCGCGGTCGCCGGGTGCAGACGTGGTGTGAGACTGGAGGGCAACCAGATCGCCCTCGGCGAAAACACGAGTGATCTCGGCGTGCAATCCGGGTGTGGCCTCGACGTAACCGCCTATGCCGCTGACAAATCCGGCTGCCCCGTCGGCGGCAGTGGGGTTGTGTTGGATGTAGACGTCGCCAAGGTACCGGTCGGCGGCCTGCTGAACCTGACGGCCGTTGAACGCCAGTTCGTAGAAGTCCGTGACGACGGTCTTGTTGGATTCGAGTTGATCGCCCTGTTCGGCAACAACGCTCGTGGACGTCGCAGAACTGCTGGGCGTTGCGGATTCCGCGTCGTTGGAGCACGCGGTGAGCAGGAGAGCGGCGGCAGCGGGAACAGCGATCCAGGCTGCGCGCCTACGAAGGTTGCTCATGTTCAGTGTGCGACGGTGAAACGCTGGCGACGGTGGGCCGGAGTCTCGATCTCGTCGACAAAAGCGTGGGCGTAGTCTTCGCCCGCGACGGCGGAGTTACCCTCGGCGTCCGTCAGGAGAATGTCGCCACCCAACTGGAACGATCCCTTCGGGGCGACGCCGGCATGGGCACCGAACGCTGCGGCCGGGCTCACGTAGAACCAGTCGACATTGCTGTCAGTTGCGCGGAGCGCGTCGAGGACGTCGGCGTGAGCGAGCGCCTCACCCTTGTATGCGTCCGGGAAATCGGGGGTGTCGACGACGCGCGGCCCACCCTCGGCGACCAACAGGCTGCCGGCGCCACCGACTACGGCAATGCGAGCACCGTTGCGTGCGGCGGCATCGGCGAGGGGAGTGACGGCGTCGAGCAGGCGCTTGCCGTCGATCTCGCGAGCGGGGATGGCAACGACAACGACGTCGTTGTCTGCCGTGATCTGCTCCACGATCGTGTTGTCGTGAACCGAACCCTGCACGACATTCGTGTCGGTTCCGGACTGCGCGCTGCGAGCGACGACGGTTACCTCGTGGCCGCGTGAAGCGGCTTCCTTCGCGATTGCGCTTCCTGCAAAACCGTTTCCACCGAATACTGCGATCTTCGACATGGTGTGTGCCTTTCCTTGCTGTCGTCGTTGTGCTTGTAGTAGTAAATTTATTCACCTGGAAGGTCGATGTCTCGGTCAGATGCGGGCATTAATTGGTGAAAAACAGACATCTTGATGACGATGGGCCGACTGCTTCGGGTCGAAGTTGCGAACCGTAGGGTTGGTACATGACTCTCACCGCCGACAACAACGCAGGTCCAGTGGCAATCGAGCGCTCGGACGTCGAAGCTGCGCGGACTCGTATCGCAGGACTGGCGCGGCGTACTCCCATCTTTCGAACTGCGGTGCCGACACCACACGGCGAGGTGCCGGTTCTGTTCAAGCTCGAGTACCTCCAACACGGCGGCTCCTTCAAGGTGCGCGGCAGTCTCAATGCCGTGGAACGAGCGGTCGCCGACGGCACCATGCCCGATGCCGGCGTGGTGATCGCGTCCGGCGGCAACGCTGCGATCGGCGCTGCGTGGGCCGCGCGGCGCCGAGGACTCACCTGCACAGTGGTGGTTCCGGAGACAGCGCCCGAAGCAAAGGTGAAGGCACTTGGGGAGCTGGGTGCAACCGTTCACAAGGTCGGCGACCGGTATGCACTCGCCGCTGCCGCTGCGGCGGACATCGCACGCTCGAGCGGTGCGCTCGAACTGCACGCCTACGACCTGCCCGACATCGTCAGCGGAGCCGGGACCATTGCTCTCGAGATCGAGGACGACGCATCCGGACCGATCACGTATTGCGTTGCAGTCGGCGGCGGCGGGTTGGTCTCTGGAATCGTCGCGGCGGCTCGTCCCGAAGATCAAGTGGTAGCCGTCGAGCCGACCGGGGCTGCCACCTTGCACACCTCGCTCGATGCGGGGCGTCCGATCGATATCGAAGTGAACAGTATCGCCGGGGACTCATTGGGGGCCACACGGATTGGCGCCATCGCCTGGGAGACGCTGCATGAGAGTTCGGTTAACAGCGTTGTGGTCGACGATGATTCGATCCGGCAGGCGCGGGCGTTCCTGTGGCGGGAGTTCCGGATCCTGGTGGAGTTGGGAACCGCGGCAGCAATGGTTCCGGTTCTGAACGGAACGGTGACGCCGCCGTCCGACGGTGAATTGTGCGTCGTTTTGTGCGGTGCCAACACGCATCCGACCGACCTGTAATTTTTGCGTATTTCTTTGCCTGCGTGTGAGAAAGTCCCAGGTGGGTACCTCTCGCAGTATGAGTACCAGCAGCATTATCTGGATAATTGTTGCCGTGGTCGTGGTGATAGCGATCGTGGCCGCACTCCTGTGGGTGGCGCGAAACAGGCGCGACGAGCGTCGTCACATCGAGGCAGAACAGATCCGCGAAGACGTCGCAGACAAGTCGCTGCAAGTAGGCGAGCGCGAGGCGCGGGCAGAAGAGACAGCAGCCAAAGCGCGCATGGTGCAGGCAGAGGCCGACGCCAAAGCGGCGGAAGCGTCTGCGCTGCAACATCATGCAGCGCAACATCGGAAAGAGGCGACGAGCTCTCGCGAGGAACTGAACCAGCAACGAGATCATGCAGACACGATCGACCCCAAGGTTCCCAACCCCGAAGAACCGCGGTCGACGCCGGATCAGAACCCTCGAAACCCTTGATCTCGAAACACTTGATGCAGGCGTTCGAGGGAAGCGTCTGCCCGTATATGGTTCGACGATCATGATGAACAAAGAATCGTCACCGCAGGACCAGAAAAGTGTCACGTCCACGGCGGCTGACGTCGCACAGAACAATGTCTTCGAGCGCTTTGCCCGCGCAGGATTTGTCGTCAGCGGCGTGGTTCATCTGCTGATCGGATATATCGCGATCCGCCTTGCTCTCGGTGGATCCGGGTCTGCGGACCAATCGGGTGCGATGGCCGAGTTGGCAGGAAAACCAGGGGGTGTCTTCGCTCTGTGGGTCGGCGTCGTGGCCTTCCTTGCCATGGCGTTGTGGAGATTGGCCGAAGCTGCGTTGGGGAGCTCGTCGTCGCCGTCCTCGGACGACAAGAAGAAGGAGTTCTTCAACCGTGCAAAGGCTCTGGGCATTTCGCTCGTCTATTTCGGTTTTGCTTTCACTGCATTCGGATTCGCCCGCGGAAGCGGGAAGTCCAGCAGCGGTCAGAGTGCGGGAATCACGGCGCGTTTGATGGAGAACACGCTGGGGACTATCGCATTGGTGATCGGTGGGATCGCGATCATCGCTGTTGGTGTTTACCACGTGTACAAGGGCGCGAGCCAGAACTTCCTGGATGATTTGAAAGGCACACCCAGCAACTTCGTGCGCCGACTCGGAACCGTCGGGTACGTCGCCAAGGGCTTGGCCATCGCTGCTGTCGGCGTTCTGGTTCTTCTCGCGGTCAACAGTTCCGAACCCGGCAAGTCCTCCGGACTCGACGGAGCGTTCAAGACGCTGGGTGCGCAGCCGTACGGAGTGGCCCTGCTGATCCTTGCCGGATTGGGCATCATCACTTACGGGCTCTACTGCTTCGTGATGGCACGCTCGACGAAGATGTAGCGCCCCTGGGTAAGCGGGTCTATCCGAATGACCCGGTCTGGAAACCGGCATCGCTGCCCGACGAACTTCCCGTCGAGCTACCGAATATCGGTCGTCTCGGAACCAGATCATGCATCAGGTTCACTGCTGCAGGGTCGATCATCGCCGCATTTCCACCGTTCGCCAGAATCGTGATCGACCAGCCGCTGTCGGGAACCAACAGGGTGATGCAGTTGGATCCCGAGCTGTCTCCGTTCTTCTTGGCGAACGATTGTGGGAAGTTCGGCGTCGGGGGTTGGAGCTGCCACGCCATTCCCATTCCGAATGCAGGATTCTCCGGAGCTTGCGTGTCGATCTGCTCGAGCATCGAGGTCAGGACCGGTTTGAGCGGGTTGTTGCCATAGCCGAGAGTTGTTGCGGCCCAGATCGACATGTCCTCGGCGGTGCTGACGAGGCCACCCCCGCCTGCGATCGCACCCGTGTTGTTCCACAGAGGGGCTCTTGTGCCGTCGAGGTAGTACGGAACGGCCAGGTCGGTTGCTTTGGTCTCGATCACGGTACCCATCATCCCGAGCGGGTCGGTGATTTCGCGGGCGACTGCTGCCGCGAAAGGCGGCTTCTCCTGTCCCGGAATGATCTTGTCTGCCATGAGTGTGCCGAGCAGTCCGAACCCGAAGTCCGAGTACAGCCAGTGGCTACCGGGGGCGAACTCCAAGGCCCCGGGAGCCCGGAGTCCTTCCCAGAGCATGTCTCTCGTGTACTTCGCTTTCTCGTCCGTGCACGATTGTGTGGGATCGGCACACCCTGCCGAAAGATTGGGTGGGTCGTCGCTCAGACCGGAACGGTGGGTGACCAGTTGGCGAAGCGTGATCTCCTCGCCACCGCTGCCTTTTGGCAGCGGGTTGCCGTCCGAATACTTGCTCGCCAGGTCGTCCAATCCGACTTCTCCCCGAGCGATCAGTTTCGCCAGTAGTGCAGCGGTGAAGGTCTTGGTCTCCGAGGCGATCTCGAATTGCGTTCGTGGAGTGACTCTCACGCCGTTTTCGACGTCGGCCTGGCCGTAGTGGTACGTAGTGGTGACACTCGCTTTGCGGTTCTTCTCATCCGGTTTGACGATGGCGAAGGCAAGGCCGGGGACTCCGCTGTTCAGCAGTGTCTCTGCGACGCGCTGTACCGCTTGGGCTTCTGCAGGATCGCCGACCCGCGAACCTGGATTGGGTGCCGTGGGGCCGGCGGCGCTGGCGGTCGAGGAGGTCGCGAGGGTTATGACGGCGGTTGCCGCCAGTCCTGCAACGCTGATGAACTGTCGTCGTGACGTCCGGGCGGACCCTCGATCCTGGTTTTCCATTGTTTGCACATTACAACCAAAGTCGACTGGTTTGACTGTTTTGTCGGAATTGCCAAGGTGTGGTCCTTAGACGATGGATTTGCTAAATCACGCCGCCGTTGACGTAGATGACCTGGCCGTTGACCCAACGAGCTGGGCCGGCGAGAAACGCGACAGCCTCCGCGATGTCCACCGGTGTGCCGAGGCGTTCCAGGGGAGCCAGCTTGGACAGGTTCTCCACTGTAGCTTCGTCTTTCCCGTCCAGGAACAGATCGGTGGCCGTGGGGCCTGGGGCTACGGCGTTGACCGTGATATCGCGTCCCCGTAGCTCTTTCGCGAGAACCAGAGTGATCGCGTCGACAGCACCTTTGGTGGCGGCGTACGCGGCATAAGTCGGAAACGCCAGCTTCTTCACGGAGGTGGAGAAATTGATGATCGCACCACCGGTCCGGACACGTCTGGCTGCCTGCTGGTCGACCACGAAGGTCCCTCGGACGTTGGTCCGATGCATCCGATCGAAATCGTCGAAGTTCAGTTCTGCGACGGTGGAGAGAATCATGATTCCGGCTGCATGGACGACGACGTCGATGCCCCCGAACTCCTCCTCGACCGTATCGAACAGGGCCGCGACTTCACCTTCGTCGGCGACGTCGGCATGCACCGCGATGGCCCGACCGCCCGCTGCGACGATGGTGTCAACTGTTTCCTGGGCGCGTTGAAGGTTTCCTGAATAGTGCACGGCGACAGCCATTCCGTCGGCGGCGAGCTTCTCGGCAGTCGCTCGCCCGATGCCGCCGGAAGCTCCGGTGACGATGGCGACGCGGATGGTGGTGTCAGTCATGATGTAACTCCTGAACTGGTTTCGGGTGCATCGGACAGCTTGCGTAGCCACTCGCGTAGGAGGCCGACTTCGTTGGTGGAGAGGGAAGTTGAATCTACGGCGGCGAGTTGGGCATCGAGAGTGGATGCAACTCTGTTGAGGGAGGCGTCCGGGTGGGCGTCGGATTCGTCGATGATGGACGCGAAGATTCCGTCGCGAACTCGCTGTGACAGCGTCGGATCGGGGTACTGTTCCGGCCTTACGACGAGCATCAGAGCGACGCCCGCATTGGCGGACATCACCATCTGCGTAGCCACGTCGACCGACACGGTCAGAACGCCTGCCGCAGCGCATCGTTCGAGAACGGATCGAAGTAGCGCCTGGGCTTGCAAGGCGGTGTCGGCACTCTGGGCGGAAGGTGAGTGCATCAGTCGGTAATGAGCGGGATGTGCGAGCGCGAAGGCGGTATGCGCATCCCAGCCGGCCCGTAGATCGGCGACGGGGTCATCGGAAGGTGTTGCAGCGCGTTTGCCTTCGAGGTATTCGAAGAAACCTGCCTCGACGACGGCTGCGAGCAGTCCGTCCTTGTCGCCGAACTGACGGTAGAGCGCGGGGGCGCCGACGCCGGCCATCTCGCACACGGCGCGGGTGGAGATGTCACCGTTGGGGGAGGTGTTGAGCAACTCGGTTGCTGCTGCCAGAATCTTTGCTCTCGAACTCATGAAAACAACGCTAACATAAATGTGTAATCGTTGCTATCGCCGGTTTGGTCGTGCGAACGAACTACAGACACAGGCACCAGAACTTGATCAGATGAGTGAGCCGGTCCGGCCACGGTTCTGTGTGGAGTGACGGCTAGAGCCGTTCTGTTGTCACACTCTGAACGAAGGAATCCTGGTGATCGACTCGGAAACTACTGTTGCGCCGAATAATTCGCATTCCGGTTATCTGGGGTGGATTCTGCGGGTCGTCAGTGTCGTGGCGTGTGTTGCGGTTGCAACGGTCGTTGCCTCGCTGACGCTCGGGCCGCCATTCGCACGGGCCTGGGCACAGTGGGTTGCTCGTCATCTAGGTGGGGACTTCGAGACGGGAGTCGTTGTCGGATTTGTGACTGGGCTTTTAGGCATTGCTGTGACTTTGTTCGCAGCGCTGATGAGTTCGTTGGCGTGGCGGCGCCGAGGTGGCCCGGCATTTTCGCTTGGTATCGGTGCTATTGCCTTGCTTGCCGTTCTTCCTGGCGCAGTGAATTTGAGTATCGCGGTCGGTGCAGCAGGATCCGGGGTAAGGGCGGCGGGGAGGATCCTCGACGTCGACGGGCCGGCGTTTCGTGGAGCCTGGGTAGCCGGATCAGTGGCGGGACTGTCGCTGTATATGGTCGGGGCGCTGCTGTTAGGGAGGAGCCTTCGTTCGGCATTCGGGCCTGTCAGGCAGGTGGTGTCGCCGCCGCCAGGGGTGGTCGGCGGTACGAATGCCTTGGCCATCGTCGCACTGGTACTTGGAATCTTCGGTGGGGTTCTTGCTATTCCCGTGGGCCATGTGTCGCTGAACCAGATTCGCCGTTCCGGCGAAAGTGGGCGCGGATTGGCAGTGGCCGGCCTCGTTCTCGGCTATCTGTCGCTGGTCGTCATCGTAGGTGTCGTACTAGTGGCTGTGCCCGCGGCCTTTCGATAATTTGGGTCGCGCGTCAGAGTTGGGTGGGCTGGAGTGGCTCGATGTCGTAGGCGCGGGGTCCGAACAGGCTCGCCGTCCGGGTGCGAATGGACGGAAGTGCTTCGTAGAGGCTCCCGCCGAGGCGGTGGAGGGAGTTGAACGATCGCGATTCCCAAACCGGAAACTCTCCGTCGGTGTCGCGTGATGCTGTGTCCCACAGGAGGGCGTCACCGTTTTCGCTCCATCCGAAAACCTGCAGCGAGTCGGGGAGTGACCAATCGCCGTCGGGTTCGATCATCCAATCGAACTCGTCATCCTGTCCTTCTGTGTAGACCGAATGAAGATGAGCGGTGAGGTTGCGGGCGCGCCCTTGCCAGCCGTCGGCAAATCCGGGAAGGACGGGCGGATAGATGAGCCAGAGTCCGAAGGTCCGCGCCCACCCTGCGTGCCGGATGAATGCGCGATATGAATCGGGGAAGCCCTGCCGGTCGGGAAATCGAAAAGAATCCAAAAAGGTGAAATCTATGTGTTGAAGCGTCGGTTGGCCTTTTACCGTCAGCGCGTTGGGTCCCGTGGCAAACACGTCATCAACACTAGCAATGCGAGTCCGTGGGGGATCTCGGGCGGGAGGTCTTGGCTGGTTGTTCCCCGAGTTCGTCGGATCAAATACCTTCAATGACCCGCAAGATTCACCACCAATCGAATCACCAACTCGCCGTCCACCTCTCGGGTCCGTTTCTCGCAGATCACGTTCATCAATGCGGTGCCCTCATCGATGCCGAGTTGGTGTGTGAGTAGCGTGTCGATCGTGTCGTCGGCGCTCGTCAATGCAGCTGCAGCGGAGGCGAGTTGGTGGTTCGTGACTCCTCTGTTGCCCGTCAAGGCAACGCGCAGAGAGCCCCTGGTGAACGTCGTGATCGCGGGTGGTGTCGGTCCACCCGTGTTGGCTTGTCGCACCCCGGCGATGTCCACCCCGGGTAACAAATCGGACGTGGCCTTGGCCGGCACTCCACCAATCGGATGCACGGAGACAACTCGATCGCCGAGGCGTTCCAGAGCGGTGTCGATCGACGCTACTGTGCCGGCGCGGTGAGTCGCGACCAGCACGGCGACCGAGCCTGTGGTTTCGCGTACCCAGTTCTCGGTAGCGAGCGAGTTGACCACGGATGGAAAGTGATTTGTCGTCCACTCCATGCCGAGTTCGGTGCGGTGGACCATTACTACTCGGACGGTTGGGAAGAGAACGGAGGGTGCGAGGGCCGCAGCCAGATTTCCGATGAGACCGTCGCCGAAAATGAGCAGCGTCCCTGGTGACTCACGGGAGAGGCAGGAGAGCGCATACCTGACGACGGCGTACGGTTCGACGAGAGTAGCGCGTGCGCTGGAAAGTTCCAGTGGCAACGGCGTGACCAACCCTCCACTCACCGCGGGCACGCCGATGATGACGCGTTGTTGAAACAACCCCTCGACGTTGTGGCCGAGAAGAAACGATGAATCATGCGGATGCGTCGGGTTGACCACGACTCGATCACCTACCTCGAAGCCGGTGACGCCGTCGCCCACTTCGACGACGCGGGTAGCGCCTTCGTGGCCGACGATGGGCGAGGGGTCGTCCCTGTCTCCGCGCACAATCTGAATGTCAGTCCCGCACAGGCTGACTTTCTCGGGGGCGACGAGAAGTTCGCCGGGTCCGGGAGTTGGAGTCGGCCGCTTTTCGACGCTCGACCGACTGCCCCTTCTCACGATTGCGCGATGGGTGAGTTGCGTTGTCATGAATCCTCTTTCACAGCTTGCTTACGCGGAGGCGACCGGCGGCAATATCGTCGGCACCGGACAGGGTGTCGATGTCGTGAGGACGGCACAGGTATATCGTCTTACGGATTCTCTCGGGAGTCAGTGACGTGTCCGCGTACGATCGCACCGAGGCGAGTTGGGAACAAAGTTCCCTCTCGTACATCTCGGACAGACCTTCGGCGAGCCCGCCACCGATCCCGATGCGATCCAGTCGTGGATCGAGGGCGATCATCGTTCTGACCAGCTCGGCGATCGGCTCGACGACCACGCTCAACAGAAGTGATGCACCAGGGGCGCCTGACTCGAGTGCTGGACCGAACGAATCTCTGTCATAGGGCAATTCGAGAGCCGAGGCGACAGCAGCCAACGCCGAGCCGGACGAGATCGCCGCGACATGTCCGATGCCTCCACATGCGCAGGGCAACTGTCGCACTGTATCCGGCCCCGACGTCACTGCACGAAGGTGGCCGACCTCACCTTGCAACCCCAATGCGTCCACTGGAATCACTCCCTCTCTTGCATCAGCTATCCGCAGTGCGATCCCGCTGCTGATGGTGAGGTAGGCGATGCGCCGATCGGTGGGACGTGTAAACCCACGAGCGAATGACGCCAACCCTGCCGTCACGTCGTTCACGAGTGTCCATCGAACGTCCGGGCGGTGGGATTCGAGGAGGCGCAGCAACGGAATCTCACCGGCAGGAGTGCCGCCCCACAATGGGCCGGATCCATGGGCGACGCCCTTCTGTTCGTCGAGCGCGGCCCCGCACGCCATGTTCACTGCGGCACCCGGCGGTAGATATCGATCCAGTGTCTCGATCAGCTCGCGCAGGAGTTGATCGGGTGTGGCAGACGGTTGTCGGAGCACGCTGGGCGATGGCAGCCGTTCGGTTCGCTCACCGCTGCGGATGCGTAGCCACGTACCTCCCAGATCGACCGATACGGTATCCGTCATAGTTCCGGTACCAAGTCGATTACGAGCTCCGATCTCTCTCGGGAGAGTCGTAGTGAAGTAAAATTATTCACTCTCAAAAGGTTTCGTCCGGGCTCGGCTCCGATTGCAACGCATGATGCGCCGGAATCGGCCGCAGCAGCCATGCCGGCCGAGGAGTCTTCGAATACGGTGCAGGAGTCGGCGGAAACCTTCAAGCGCGCCGCCGCTGCAAGAAAGCCCTCGGGATCTGGCTTGCCGGCGCGCACGTCCTCAGCGCATACCGACGCGTGTGGAAGCGGGAGGCCCGCTTCAGTGAGCCTTCGCACCATCATCGATCGAGGGGCCGACGTGACAATCGCCCATTGCTCCCGGGGCACAGACGCCAGAAAGTCCTTGGCGCCGGCGATGGCGCGAACTGGATGCGAGTTCTGCTCTTCGCTTTGCCTGATCCAGTTCAGTTCGGATTCGACGTTTGCTCGATTACCGAGAACCCGAACGATGATGTCGGAAGCGATGCGGCCTGGAAGTGCCTGCGCTACCACCGCCCGATCAACGCCGTGCCGGTCCGCGAATTCGAACCAGACAGCCTCGATCGACGCCTGCGAATCGACGAGGGTTCCGTCCATGTCGAACAGCAGTGCCGAGGTCGAAATGGATTGTCGAATCAAGCTGGGCCGCAGAGTCATAAGACGGCCACCCGACTCATTCCCAAACTTTCGCCGGCGATGCGAATCAGATCGAGATCGTGGTCGGTTGAGCGGCGCAGTCGCTGGTCGCCAGGATCGGTATCGAGCACAATCGTCTGTGCACCGATCTCAGACAGAAAATCGATGTCGGCACGTATCTGGTTGATGGTTCCGTACCCGAGTGGACGGTTTGGTGATTCGACAGATCTTTCGGTGGGGAGAAAGTAGATGCGGGGGACGAACTCACGCCCGGGGGCGAGTGAAGCGACTCCAGCGATGCATAGGCCCCGGGTAGGGTGCAATGGGTGCCATGCAGTGCCTAATCTGTTGGTTCGGTCGATCGCAGCGGGTCCGTTGCCGCCGATCCACAACGGAGGGTGTGGTTGCTGCAGCGGTAGAGGTCCGTTGTGCACGCGATGTGTTCCGGCCGAGCCCGGTGCGTCGTATGTCTCCGACGTCCACGCTGCGATCAGGGTTTCGAGAGTGGTATCCGTCAGTCGGCCTCGACGTGTGAACGGAACGCCGAGGACGTCGAAAGCCTGTGCAGTCCAGCCGACCCCGATGCCCACGATCAACCGTCCGCCGCTGAGTCGATCAATCGTCGCGGTCGCGTGGGCGAGGTGGGCCGGGTGTCGGTGACTGCCGATCAGCACGCCGCTGCCCAGGCGAATCGACTCGGTACCCGCTGCGAGCCAGGACAGCGTGGCCAGGCACTCGTAAAACGGAGCGGGAGAGCGGCGATTCGCGTCGTCGGTCAACACCACGTGATCCGAGAGTAGGACATTGTCGAATCCGGCAGCTTCCGCTGTCCGGGCCCACGCGAGAATCCCCTCGGGGTCGATCTGCGGCCCGAAGTTGGGGAGATTGATTCCGTACTTCACAGCGAACTCGGAATCAGTCGCGCGGCGCCCCCGTGGCGGAACGTCAGGAAGTTTCCCCCGTTGGCGGTCAAAGGGCGAGGGGCCTCCTGCCGGCCGATGTGGTGCTCGAACAACTCGATGTTCAAGTCGCCGACGGATACCATCGCCATCCGGGACGTTCCTTCGACGTCGAGATCGAACTGTGCCGTCATGAACCCGCGATCCGCTGCGATGTCGGTGCGGAGCACCTCGGTTCCCGAATGGGCGGTCACCAGACGCGCTATCGCGGCGTCGAGGTCCGGGACGCTGTAGCCCGTGTGATCCAAACCGCGGCAGGTCGGGAGAAGGGCTGACGCGATGTCCTCTCGTCTGTGGTGGAGTCGGGCCTGGGTCTCGTGGAAGTATCCCGGCTCCTCGGGCCACTGCTGAAGTTCGAAGAGATCGCCCCACGGCGACCGGAAGTACACCCACTTGTTGCCCGCAATCGGACCCTCGGGTACCTCGATCACGTCGCCGAGGACTGTCACGTCGCTTCGCGAATCAAGGTAGCTCACAGCGAGTTCGATATCGCCGACAGTGAAGCAGAGATGGTTGGTACCGATGTCGACCAACCGCGGTGGGGGTTGATGGGGCCAATCCGCTGATACGAAATCCACGACCCCCGACAATCCGATCGGTACGGAGACACGTCCGGGGTATCTTACGACGCGGTTCGCACCCAGGAGTGAAGCGAAGAAGTTGGCGGCGGCGTCCGCATCGGGAACGGTGACACCGACTGTGGACAAGGCATCTTCGACATTCGCGGTCACGGTCATGGGATCAGCAGTACCTTTCCTCGGGTTCCGCCCGCGGCCAGCAGAGCGTGGGCTTGGGGTGCTTCGTCGAACCGGAATGTTCGGGCGACAGGGACGGTGACCGAACCGGTCGATACCAGTTCGGCGAATGATTCGAGGCCCGAGCCGTCCTCGTCGACATAGCTTTTCGCCGGTGTGATTCCACGTTGCGGTGCGGGTTGCTCGTTGTCGTCGATGGAGATGAAGGCGCCGTCGTCTCGCACACTGTCGACGGATTCGGCAATACCCGCCGTGTCGACGATGGCGTCGTACTCCTTCTGCGGCAGGTCGACGGGACTCGCTATGACCCGGCTGAGGCTGAGGGCCAAGAGTTCGTCAGTGTCGCTCTCGCGAGCGAGGGCTTCGACGCGGTGTCCCCGCGAGATCAGCAGCGCCGACGCTATTCGGCCCACCGCGCCGGCAGCACCGGTCACCAACACCGTGGATTCTGGTGCAAGGTCGAGTTTCTCGAGGCATTGCACAGCGGTGAGCGCTGCGAGTGGGATCGCAGCAGCGTGCTCGAGGGTGACGTTCGACGGAGCGGGTGCGAACAAGGACTGGTCGGCGGTGACGCGTTCGGCATAGGTTCCGTAGCGGTGTGCCGGTTGCGCGATCATTCCGATGACGCGGTCTCCTGGCGTGAAGCGTGTTACCGCGGATCCGACTGCGATAACAGTTCCGGAGACGTCCCATCCCAATACGGCTGGGAAGTGCAACTCGATGGGCAAGAACCCCGAACGGGTCTTCAGATCGACAGGGTTGACGGCAGCGGCTGCAACGGAAACAGTGACGTCTCCGGGGCCGGATGTCGGCTCGTCAACCTCGGTGAGAGTGAGAACGCTTGGGTCGCCGATGGCTTCGATTGCGATGGCTTTCATGCGATTCCTTTCATGAGACCTTGCGTTGGAGAATGATCGACGGCGTAGCGGGCATTCGCTTCGGCTGCAGTCAGAACCAGTCCGCCGTCGACGGTAACGGTGGTCCCCGTGAGATAGCTCGAACCGGACCCGGCGAGGAACGCCGCGGCTGCTGCGACCTCGTGCACACCGGCCGGACGCCCCAACGGGATAGCGGGGCGATCGATGTCCGCATACGAGGATTCGTCATCGATGCCGTTCATCGCGGTGGCGGTTTCTCCCGGTGCGACGGAATTGACGCGCACTCCGTGGGGCGCGAATTCGAGGGCGAGGACACGACTCGACGCCGCCAATGCGGCCTTGCTGGCGCAGTAGATTGCACCGCCGGTGATGGGGACCGTGTCATGGATCGATGTGATGTTGACGATCGATCCTGCGATACCTCGCGCGATCATCCGGCGCCCCACCGACGAGGCCAACGCAAGTGGGGTGATCGAATTGACGGCCATGACCTCGCGCATTCGATCGATGGCGAGTGCATCTGCGGGTGATCGATCGTTGATTCCGGCATTGTTTACCAGGCAGTGGATCTCACCCAGTTCATCTGTGCATCTCAGAACGGCGTCGACTGTCGATTCGGCATTGCGCAGGTCCAGTTGCAGGGGAACGACGTCGATGCGGAACTGCGCATTTAGTTCGCTCACCAACCGTGCGATGCGATCGAGACCATTGCCGTATCCGAGGACGAGGTTGTGACCCTCTTTCGCAAGCGCGAGCGCGATTGCCCGGCCGATACCACTACTCGCTCCGGTTATCACTGTGTATTCGAGCTCACTCAACAGAGATCACCACCTTCGGCCGTGTCCTGTGGCCTTCGAGACGATCGAATGCGGACTGTGCGTCGGTCAGAGGAACCACACTGTCGATCAATGCGGTCAATGCCGGGCGAATCAGCGGGAACAGTTCCGCGGCTCGGCGGTAGTGATCTACCCCGTGACGTACTCCGATGATCGAAATGCCGGCCAGCGCAACCGCTCCGGGATCGATCGATTCCGTGTGCGCCGCGACGCCTACGAGGATGCACTTGCCTCCCGGACGGAGAACGCGTACGGCGGTACCCAGCGCACCGGCGCCGCCAGACGCCTCCACGACCACGTCGTACTGCCCGGTCAGGTGTGTGGCATCGGTGAAACTGTGTGTGACGGTGCCGGAGTCGAGGTGTTCGATCGACCGGGGTTCGAGAACGTCGACGGTGATCGGGTATCGACTCAGCATGGCGATGGACAAGCTGCCGATCGTGCCCGCGCCGACGACGAGAACCCGATCACCCGGCGACACCGAAGCAGCGTCGAGCGCCTCGAGCACCGTCACGAGCGGCTCGATGAGAACGTGCTCCGGTTCGACTGTGACGCGACCGAGTGAAACGACCGTGCGCCGCGGCATGCGGAGGAATTCGGCTGCGGCACCAGGATGTTCGTATAGCCCGACCTCACGCAGATCGGAGCATTGGTTGCGTCGTCCGGCCCCGCAGGCCGAACACGCCTGGCAGAAAATCATCGTGCTCCCGGTGACTACGTCACCCGCCGACAGATCGTGAATATTCGGGCCGGTCTGCTCTACGGTGCCCACCCATTCGTGCCCGAAGTGATGCGGAAACGACGTAAGGCCATCAGTGAGGTATGACGACGTGCCGTGCAACAACTCCAGATCCGTACCGCACAGACCGACATAGGCAACCTTGACGACGACATCGTCAGGCCCGCAGTTGGGACGGTCGATCGTCACGATCGACACGGAACGGGGAGCGTCGATCATCGCAGCTCTCATGGCTTTCACGTCACGCTCCGAGCAGTGCGCCGACTGACGAACAGCAGCAGTACTGCGCCCGCCGCGAGGACTGCCCCGATAGCAGGCAGGACTGCAACGCTGTTGCCGCCGGACAGAGCGATCGAGCCGATCCACGCGCCGGCAGCATTCGCAAGTTGGAATCCTGCAATGTTGACCGTGGCAGCAAGGTGCGGGGCTTCGCTTGCAGCACCGATGAGTTTCGAGGCGAGCGGCGGAATAATGGAAAAACCGGTAGCACCGAGTACGAACATCCAGGCGAAGGCAAACCAAGACGTTCCGCCGAAGACGAAGAGAGCGAGAAGTGCCAACGCGAGCGCGGTCAACGCGATGTACAGCGTTTTGTCCAGGTCCTTGTCTGCGTAGTAACCACCGAGTTGATTGCCGACAACAGACCCGACGCCGAATACGAACAACACCACCGTCACCGTCGACACCGAGATGCCGGCATGCTCGGTGAGATACGGCGAGATGTAGGTGAACACCACGAAAAGCGCTGCCTGACTGAGAGCGGTCAGCCCGATCGCCCACAGAACTGGGCCCCGGGTGAACACCCGTAGCTCTGAGCTGACGTTGCCGGTCTGGTGCGAGGGAGCGGCGTTGCGCGTCGAGGCGATCAGCGCAGCGGTGACCAGCAGTTGGAAAACGGCGATGATCGCAAAAGACCAGCGCCAACCCAGTTGTGTACCGATGAGAGTTCCCAAGGGGACGCCGAGGACCGTCGCCAGGTTCAGTCCGAGGGTGACGCGGGCGATCACACGCCCTTGGAATTCAGGCGCCACCAACGACGTCGCCAGCACCAGGCACAGAGCGAAGAACGTCGCGTGTGGCAGAGCAGTGATGATCCGAAATATCACCATGGTTGCGAAGTTCGGTGCCAGCGCAGTTCCGATGTTGCCGATGACGAAGAGAGCCATCAGAGCCGCGATGAGAGGTGTCCGCGGCACCCTGGTGGTAGCGATCGTCAGTAGAGGGCCACCGATGACCACTGTGACGGCATAGATGGTGACGAGCAGTCCGGCTGTGGAGGTGCTGACCCCGAGGTCGGTGGAGATGTCCGGAAGTACGCCGGCCACAAGGTATTCGACAGTGCCGACGCCGAACACTGCCAGGAGCATCCAGATTATTGCGGCATTCGCGTTGGTAGAGCGAGCCGTTGTCGTCAATTCGTGCGGAGTTTCGACCACCATGGCCTATCCCTTCTCGTATCCGGTGTATTCGACGACTGCGCATCCCCATGTGAACCCGACGCCGATGCCGGTGAGCATGATCCGGTCTCCGGGGTGCAGGGCCTTGCTGCGGCGGAGCAGGTCGAGGCCCAGTAGTGGGTCGGCAGCACCGGTGTGGCCGATGGTTCTGCCGAGTTCGACCAAGGTCTGCTCGGCGCGGATCTTCAGCGGCTCGAAACATTGTTTGCGGAGTAGGACGTTGCCGAAATTCGGTACGATCCAGGTGGCGATGTCACCGTGATGAGTGGCGGCATCACCCAAAGCTGTTTCAGCGCATCGAGACAGAGCGGCCGCGTTGCGTGACCAGAACTCGTCGATGGAGTGAGTCTCGGTGAAGCCCCCCCACCCGTGCTCGGAGATCGATCGGGTCGGCGGTGCCGTAGACAGGCATGCTTGTGCGCTCGTGCCCGCGGTGCATCTGCTCGAGGTGTGCATCAGTGACTACGGAAGTCGAAAGAATACGAAAGGGACCCGGATCCGGGCCGATGACAGCAGCGGCCGCGCCGTCTCCGTAGGCGAGACCGCTGTCGGAATTCCACCGGTCGAACAGGGGGAGACGCCAAGCGTCGGATGCAGTTACCAGGCCTTTGCCGTGTCCGTCGAACCAGCGGCCGATCAGTTCGATTCCGACGATTGCTCCGGCGCAGGCTGTTCGGATCTCGATCGGCAGGCAGTCGTCGATGCCAAGTTCGTTCTGAATGTAGGCGCCGCAGTTCCACGCCTCCAGGCCGTTGTGCAGAACCACTGCATGCACGAGTAGGTCGATTTCGTTGCTGCTGATTCCGCTGTCGGCCAACGCAGCTCTGCCTGCGAAGACTGCCATCTCCGGCGCGGATTCGCCGATATCAGGGTCCGACACTGCAACCGAAGTCTGTCCGGTCTTCTGCTGTTCGACGGGATCGAACCGTCCTTCGGTCACCATGTCGGAGGCTTGTTCCCGCCTGTCCGGTAGGTATGAGCCGAAGCCTTCGATGTAGAGGCCGCCCCACCTCATGACGCGACCTTCGTCACCGACGTCTCACGGACGCGTAGCCCGTCGCTCTTCCTGTTCAAAAGGGCGGAGGCAGAGTTGATTCCGTCGATCGTGACATCATTGACGAAGTGGTGTCCACCGATCCCGACCGGCAAAGGCAGCCGTTGCCGCCCGTCCCGATGACGCACTGTGTCGGCCAATGCGGCGCCGAGGACGCCCGGTGTGGACAAGACGTCGTTCCAGGTGGGAAGGCCGAGGCGCCTCATTACAGTCAGGACGCGATCAAGTTCAGCTTCACTGATACTTCCCCGCAAATAACCCAGTGCAGACGTCAATGCCATGTCGACAGCTACGGCTTCACCGTGCAGAAGTTCCGGTAGTGCTTCCATCTCGAGCGTGGGCGAGAATGTGTGGCCGTAGTCGACGCAGCGTTCGAGGCAGGATTCCCACAGATTGGGCTGCAGTTCCTCGAGCATCAGGTGGATCGACTCGGCGATGACTTGTGTTGCTGCTGTGTCGAGTTCGTCGGAAGAGCCCTGAAACCTGTCATCGATCAATCGTTCCCCGAAGATTTCCAGCAGTTCGAAGAGGTCGAGGGATTTGATCAAGGCCATCTTGAGTATCTCGGCAAGGCCGTTGGACAAGTGTCGGTTGTCGAGGGTACGCAGGAATGCTCGGTCGACAAAAGTTGCCAGGGCCGGTGCATACGTCCCCAGTCGATTCTTGCCCATGCCGTAGTTGACTCCGGTCTTGACGCCGACCCCGGCGTCGACGAGGCCGATCAGTGTGGTGGGGACCCGGATGTACGGCGTTCCGCGGCGGTAGACGCTCGCGGCGAAACCGACAATGTCGAGTAGAACACCCCCGCCGATCGCGATTACCGGCTCCCTGCGTCGGTCGATGCCGAATCCGTTCATCGCGTCGACCACCCGCACCGCAGAACCCCACTCTTTGACCGTCTCGTCGGCTCGCATCGGTACGAAGGATGCTCGTATTCCGTGGTGTTCGAAGTAGCCTCGAATTCTATCCCCGTGAATTCGGTCGACGTTCGCGTCGATGATGATCAAGCGTCGGTCTCCGCGGTGTAGCGACGCTGCGCTGCACCCGTCGAGTAGTCGAGTGCTGTCCTTGGCGAACAGATTTCGTGCGGCAATCACGTGATACTCGACCTGTTTGACCGCTTCGACCTTCCATGTCGAATCGGTGGCCGCGCTGTGGCTGAGACCCAGTTTGAATGAAGCGGCACTACGCATGTCGATCCCCCTAGACGGTGTGAAAGAGCGTTCGCGAGCTGTGTCAGCAGTACGGCGGTACTTCAGTGAACGAAATGATCTTTCGAGGAGAACAGTAGGACATTCGCATAGTGATCGCTACAAGAGTAGAATAGATCACATTTGGATCGGTAGATGCTGCGGAATTGGGAGGTTGCATGGCCGGGGTGCCGGGACAAGGGCGGAAGTTCGACGTAGACGCGGCCTTGGACAAGGCGATGTATGCCTTCTGGGAGCACGGCTACGAGGGGACATCCGTTGCCATGTTGACTGCTGCGATGCAGATAAATCCACCGAGTCTCTACAGTGCTTTCGGCGGCAAGGAAGGAGTGTTCTTTGCCGCCGTCGATCACTACAACGCGACTCGCGGCGACTTCATGGACCGGGCGTTCGCCGAAGAGCGCGAGGCATCCGAATTGATTCGCCGCCTCTTGAACGACGCGGCGTCCCATTACACCGACGAGTCTTGTCCGGGTGGTTGTCTGATCATCAGCGCGGCGGTCAGCGTGACCGACGCCAACAGTCACATAGCAAACCGATTGCGCGACATGCGAAATGCCAACGTGGTGTTGCTGTCGCAGAGGATCGCAGCCGATATCGCCAACGGACTCATGCCCGCTGACTCCGATCCCGAGGACCTTGCCGAGTTCATCGGTGTAGTCATCCAAGGCATGTCTCAGCGCGCCCGAGACGGTGCAACACAGAGGCAATTGGAACTCGTAGCGAACAGGTCTTTCGACTCGCTGAACTTCTCGAAAGACCTCATCGGCTGAACAGATTTCAGTTGACGGTCGGGGGTCGAGCTGGATTGGGCGATGGAGAGCATCGAGGTCGGTCCTAGTGACCTTCTATCCCAATGTAATTCGTCACTGACCGTGATGGCTGTCGGTTCGTTGGAGGAAGGGGCGGGGCCAGGCGCCGAGTGCGAGAACGGCGAGGATCGTCTGGGCCAATCCAGTGGTGAAGAAGATGCCTTGCAGCGGCGACCAGACGAGGATCATGGCGATTTCGACGAAGATCCAGATCATCATCGTCAGGCCGGCGGCGGCGTGCAGGCCCCATGCCAGGCGGAACCTGTTGTGCTGAGCGAAGAGCGCGGCGGCTTGGATGCCTCCGACGACAACGCCGAGGAGGATTCCGGGCCAGAAATATGAAGGGAAGACGGTTCCCTCGATCCACTCAGGAGGCAGGCCCATCCCGCCGCCGATCGTCAGGCCCGCCATTCCTACGAGCGCAGAGAGCAGGTTTAGCCACGCGATGGCGGACAGACCGATCCGGAGACCCCGTGGAGGGAGCGATGTGGACGTCATGCCTGACAACGATAGAGAGGGTCAGTCGAGCCCGTCCATGTTCCTGCGCGTCGCCGCGCTGGCAGCGTCGGCATCACCCGCGACGATGGCTTCCACCAGATCTCGGTGGGCAGCGGCTTCGTCGTCGATGGATTGGGGGTTTCGTGCCGTGACGTCGGTGATCACGTCCAGGGCCGAGTTGCGGAGCGTTTCGATGAATGAATCGAACACCATCGACAACACGCTGTTGTGCGCAGCATTCACCACGGCGCGATGTAGTTCCATGTCAGCGTCGACAAATTCTGTTGGTGTCGAAGCATTTTCACGGGCTGCGAGTGCTGCCCGTAACAGGTCGACGTCGGCAGAGGTCCGACGCATGGCAGCCAGGCGGCCTGCTTCCACTTCCAGAAGTCGGCGTACTTCGTAGACTTCGCGGCGGTCCGAGCGTTTGAGTTCTCGCTCGAGTTCTGTGACCGGAGTCGAGGACATGACGTAGGTGCCGGATCCTTGATGAGAGTAGAGCTGTCCCGACGCGATCAGTGCACGCACGGCTTCCCTGCCGGTCGAACGCCCGACTCCGAGGAGCGTGCTCAGATCCTGCTCGTTCGGGATTTTCGTCCCGACCGGCCACTCGCCGTCGCCGATGAGGCGCGCAAGTTCGTCTGCGGCTTTCTGTACCAGTGACTGCTGCTTGACCTGGCGCACTGCCATGTGTCTGCTCCTGACTGACTCGGTGAACCGCCGTGGAGCGGCCCACCGAGTGACACTTCATGTCCTCCGATGAATCTCCAGACTACGGTGCAGTCTGTCGGGTTATCGAAGGGCGATGACGTCCAGTTCGCGCTCCGTCTCGTCCTCCGGGTCGAGGCGTCGATCGCGCAAGGTGAACGCGATGACGGCTCCGACGAACAGCACTGCAGTTGTCGCCCCGATCGCCATGCGCGGTCCGAAGTGATCTGCCAGGTAACCGAACAGCGGAGAGGCGATGCCTCCCACTGACATTGCGAGTCCGAGGGTCACCCCACTTGCCGTGCCTGGGCGGTTCGGTAGGTAGTCCTGCGCCAGCGTCACCTGTGGCGCGAAGGGCAAGAACATCGCGAATCCGAGACACACGATTCCAAGTTCGGCAATTGCCACGTTCGGAGCCGCGGCGAGCAATGCCAGTGAAGGTACCGCAAGCAGGTAACCGAGTCGGATGGATGCACGTCGACCACGACGGTCCGCGAGGACTCCGCCCAGTAGCGTGCCGGCCGCTCCCGCCAAGGTGAAGGAGGACAACACGATTGCTGCACTCGAGGACGATCCGTTCAGTCCGTTGAGTACGTACGGTGAGACCAACGACAGCGTGGTCACATATGGAATTGACCAACACACCGTTACCAGCACGAGTCGGGTGAACGAGCGCCAATCATCTGACACGGGACCGTTCGCTGCTAGCTGCGAACTCAACGATTGGGCTGATTCGGCGTCCGTGCCCGTGCCGGCTGGTCGTGATTGGGCGACGATCCACCAAATAGCCGCTACCACTGCAGGAACTGCGAGCAGGTAGCCGCCGGACAATCCGAGCGAACCGACCACGAGCGTGACGAACGGTGGCGCCAGTGAGGCTCCCAACGTGCCGCCCACGGAGAACACGCTCATGGCCTTCTGCGAGTGACCTCCAGCTGCGCGTGCCAAATTTGTGGCGGGCGGATGGTATGCGGCAATGCCGATGCCGGCCAAAGCAATTGCCAGCCAAGTAACGATGTAGGTGGTGCTCATCGCGGCCACGACAATTCCCGTTGCGGCCGTCACAAAACCTGTGGGTACCAGCCAATTCCGGCTCTTTCGATCGACCAGCATGCCGAATGCGGGTTGCACGACACTGGATAGTCCGGTCGCGGCGAGCGTGATTCCGGCAACCGCGGAGTAGGAATATCCGCGTTCCAGCATCATGAACGGCAACAGTGCAGGCACAGCCCCCTGGTACAGATCGTTCACGACGTGTGTGCCGGTGAGAAACGCAACTTGCCCCTTCTTCATCTCCTTGGGCATCCCTTCGTTCAGGTCTTCAAGTCCTCAGGTCCTCTGAGGACTTGAAACCTACATGAACCCACGGACGCACGGTTGTGTTGGAGACCTGGATCTCATTCGCGACGACTGCCTAGCTCGCAGCAGTCGCGGCATTGCGGGCGGCGAGTTGTGCGAAAGCGTGGGTCAGTTCTGCCGGGCCGACGACATCGATGTCGGTGTCGAATCGGTTGAAGGAGGCTGCCAGCGCCGTCCAGGACCATGATCCGGCTTCGAGGCTGCACTGGTCGGGGCCAAGATCTTCGACGGCGCCGTCCTCGACAAAGGGAAGAACATAACTGGCTGGTCGATGGAGAACGACCTTGCCGTGGCACGGCCATTTGACCTTGCCGTGGCACGGCCATTTGTTGATATGTTCCGATCCCTTGAAGCGCGCGGCCACGTATTCGCTCACATCACCGCCGGGGATCCCCTTCGGTGTGAACCGCGGGCCGTTCGGGGTGCGTGGAGTGATGCGATCGGCGCGGAAGATTCGCCAGTCGTCTCGCTCGAGATCCCACGCGACGAGGTACCAGCGACGCTTGGAGGTCACCAGATGGTGTGGCTCCACGCGGCGTGGGGGTGTTATTTCGATGTTGTCAGTTGAGCGGCCGTTCGAGTAGTCGAAGCGGAGCACCTCGCGAGCGCGCACCGCTGCGGAAATCGCTACGAGCACCTCAGGGGACACCGAGTCTGCGTCGCTGGAATCGGTCGAAATCGTGGTGAACGTGAGTGCGTCGAGGCGATGGCGCAGACGCGACGGCATCACTTGCCGCAAGGTGGTCAGCGCACGCACTGCGTCCTCTTCGATGCCGACGCCGGTCAGCGTCGCCGCCTGCAGAGCGACTGCCAAGGCGATGACCTGATCGTCGTCGAACAGCAGGGGTGGTAGCTCGCTGCCGGCGTCGAGTCGGTATCCGCCGTCCGGGCCCATGGTCGCCGCAATGCTGTAACCCATCTCCCGGAGCCGGTCGATGTCGCGGCGGACCGTGCGGTGGCTGATGTCGAGCCGCTCGGCGAGTAGAGCGCCCGGCCAGTCGCGCCTCGTCTGCAAGAGGGACAGCAGATTCAAGAGCCGAGTGGTGGTCGCCATGTCGTGAGACTACGACGAGTCTAGGACGAAAACAGTCCTATACGGCTGTGAGAGTCGACGTTGTCAGGGAAAACCCGGGCGACGTTCGTACTAGGAGCAGACATGAGCATCAAGACAACGACCCACCTCAACTTCCGCGGAGACGCCCGCGCGGCTCTGGAGTTCTACCAGTCCGTCTTCGGTGGCCAGGTCACGATCGCAACCTACGGCGACTTCGGAATGCCCAAGGATGTGCCTGGCGCTGAGAACATTGTGTTCGGCCAAGTCGAAACCGCGGACGGCTTCAGCGTGATGGCGTACGACATCCCAGGACAGTCGGGCGGTTCGACCGCCAATGCCGGCACGACGCACCGTGAGAACGGCACCACGATCACCGACCAACCGTTCTTCGTCTCGGTTCGCGGTGAATCGCTCGAAGAGGTGCAGGGTTACTGGGCCAAACTCTCTGTCGGTGGATCCATCATCGAGGGTCTTGCCGCGGCGGCGTGGAGCCCCGGATTCGGCATGCTCACCGATGCCTTCGGGGTGACGTGGATCCTCGACGTCGCTGCCGGCGAAAACCCGGCCTGATCATTCAGACGACAAAGCCGCTGGCACCGAAAGGTGTCCAGCGGCTCCAGCGCGTCGGTGCCCGTCTTGCGCCTCTCGGCAAGTGGCCACTCGAAGTGGCAATTCTGGGGTGGTACCCGGGGCAAAGAACCGAACACCGACACCATCTCCAACGAACCTCCACACGGAGTTATTCCATGCTGACTTGTGCCGCGGTCAATCGTGGTCCTGCTCATCGCTCAGCTCCAGCAGAGCTGGCGACAACGGCTTCGATTCTCTGAGGTGCGCGTCGTAGCACCTCGAGGATTGCCTGGGTATCGAGATTCCCTGGTCAGTAGGCGAAGCACGAGAACGGCTCAGGCCCTCATCTCGGTGTGAGATGGGGGCCTGAGATGAGGATCTGAATCAGCCGGTGACACCGGTCAATTCGTTGGGGGCGTGATCGAGGGTGGTCTCGGTCAGGATGCTGCCGTCCTCGAGGTCGACGGCGATCAGCTTCTTCGACGTGGGATCGGTGACGTACGCGGTGTGGTCTTCCACGAAGAGTGCCGGCCTGGGCTCTTGCCACTTGGTGGGCTCGGTCCATGCGTCGATGACGGCGATCTTCTTGGTGACGACGCCGGTGTTCGGGTCGACGACGTGGATGGCGCCGTCGGTGCCGAGCACCAGTGCCTCTCCGTGCGGTCCGCGGCCGAGTGAGCGGAAGGTGTAGCTGGTGCCGAGGTCGACGAGCTTGAGTTCGGACGTCGTCGTGTTGGTCAGCGAGACCCGTTGCGGACGTTCGAGTTCGGCGTCCTTGTCAGTCTTGTAATCACCCAGGACGATGTCCGACTCCTCCGAGCCTGCTTGATTTCCGATGCGGCCGTATGCATCCGGACTCTGGACCTTGGTGATCGCTCCGTTCTTGTACACGAGCAACCCGTCCTGGCAGCCGAGCACGATGGCTTCGCCGGCAGCGACTGCTTCGCCGTGGACACCGGGGCACTGTTCGTTGCGCAGGATTTCCTTGCGGTCGGCATCGAGGATGGCAATGCCGTTGCGGGACTCCGAATTTCCGATGGTCGTCAACAGGCTGCCGTCGGCAAGTGCGACCGCAACGCCGTGATGGGGTTCTGGCGTGGTGTACGTCTCGACGCGAGGTTGGCGCTTTGCCAGTTGCGCCGGATCGAAGATCTCGACGAGTCCCGAGCCGTCGTTGAAGAGGACGGTCTTTCCGGCATGGCGTACAACGTGTCCGGGTTCGTTGGCTGCGAACTCGACCTCGGACATCGCGGGATCGGCTGTGTAGTAGTGGGAATGGTCGCCGTGGGCCGAGGACCACGTGCCGGTGTCGAGCACCTTGAATGCCTCACCCGACGAGATCATGACGTGGCGACCGTCGCCGGCCGGGTTGAGTCGCGTGAAGCCGTCGATCTTGGTCTCGCCGACCACGTCGAGCGACGTTGCATCCAGCACCAGGACGCCACCGTCGTAGGAGACTGCGAGACGTGGTGTTGCCGAAGCTTGTTCGGTGGGTGCGGACGCGGTTGTCGTGGTGGTCTCCGACGGGGCCGAGTCCTTGTTGTCGGACGAGCAGCCCGTAACGAGGGCGAGTGAGAGGCCAACTGATGTGGCAAGGGTGAGGCGCCGCGACATGCGGGTGTTGAGGTGCATGGGTATAGATCTACTGCTTAATGTAAATGATTGTCAAAGTCGAGTATGCGAATGTTCGCATGTCGGGCGTGGGCACCGCGCTCGAGCATTCGCGAGCCGATGACCCCGAACACGAGTTCCCAGAAAGGGCGTTCCGATATTGAGCGGTTGAGAACATGCCTGCGATTCTTTTGCCGCGTACGGAATCAGCCGCGTCGAACGCCTCGACATTGGATCATGGCCGTCTGCGTCAGTCATGACCCAGGATTCCAGGGCTGGCAGCAGGCCTGGGCATAGTGTGTATTCCCGCCCAGGTCGGCCGGTGTTCGAGTATGTGGGTCCTGATGTCGGCCTGATGCCGAGGACTCCGAATTCGGTGTTGATCAGGAATCCGGAATCGCTCAGTATCGATCCGAGGGTCTCCGTCAGCGAGTGCATGGTCGAAGGGCATTCCATGCGCCACAGCGTTGTTGGCTGCCGCGCACGCGTAGTAGCCGAAGGGGCTGCGTCCGAAGGATGACGCGTACGCGACGTAGCGACGGCTTCAAGGACCATGTCTTTGGCCCACTGATCCAACTCGAGCAAATTGGCGCCGACGGCGCTTCCGCTTTTAGTTCCAGTGCAGGTTGGGTGGCGTGGTCTTCATGCACCGGTGGGCCCGTGCCTCGCGACGGGGAAGCCGGTTTGGTGGCTTGAATTTGAGGTTCGTCTACTGCTCTCGGGCCGTCGCGCGTTCCGAGTTCAGGTGAGGTGGCGGCTGGGAGGCGTCAGCGTGGCTTCGACGCCCCATCAGGTAAAAGGCGATAGTGGCCGGCGTGATGGTTGCGAGCGCAACGTAGGACATGGCACTGACTGGAGACGGTGCGGGGAAGAAGATTCCGTTGAGATAGATCCATGAGGTTGCGACGGCACCGGCGATCAGTGCTGCGATTGTCACGGCGGTGGCTGCGCGCTCGCGGAAGAGGAGCATCACGGCGCCGATGCTGATGACGACGTATGGGCTCACCCAGAAATAGACGACCAGAGTTGACACTGCGTTATAGATGGAAGGAAGTGGGCCCGTGGCGCCGATCACCAAAGTGCAAATGCCGAAGAGGCCACCGAGAATGATCAGCAGGATTGCGGAAACAGGGCTGTGAAATCGGGAGTGTATGCGTGTGAACCTTTGTGGTAGAAGCTTTTCGGCTGACAGAGTGGCGACGAAGCGGGATCCGTAGTTGACGAATCCGATCAGTGCGGCGAAGGTCGCTACGGCGACAACGAGGTCCGTCATTTGTCCCATTGCGGTCGGTAAGCCCGCATTCTCGGCCAGGGCGGCGGGGGATGATGTGCCGGAAAGGATTTGGTCGGACGTCTCCGTGATTCCTGGTGCCTGTAGGAAGGTTGCGATCACGTACAAGGTTCCAAGCACGATGGGAACACTCATCACGGCGGCCGGCACATTCTTCTTCGGGTCGCGGGTCTCCGCGGCCAGGGCCGCGCTCCCCTCGAAACCGACCAGGAACGCAGTTCCGGATGCGATGCCGGCCACGATCCCGCTGACGGACGCGCCCTGAAGAGTCAGTTGTTCCTGCAGATGTAGACCAGTGTGAATCGCACTCGCCCCGGTAATGGCCAGCAACAGTGGAAGACAAATCGCAGTGAGTAGGACCGCGATTACGATCGAAACATCTAGGCCGCGACAGGTGATCGCCGCGACAATTGCTGCGGAGGCGAGGTAGATCGCGATTTGTGCAGGGCGATCGAGGCCGCCGTTGATGCCGATAGATTGCAGGAAGCTACCGCTGTACGCGCCGATGACCAGCAAAATGCTTGCGACCATCGCCAGATACCCGAGGAACAACGAGGCTGCGATCAGTGACTGTGCCCATCGCCCGAATACTTCGCCGGCGTAGGAGTAGAGCGATCCGGAGGCGACATACCGGCTAGCGAAGACGGTTACTGCTCTGCCGACGCAGATGACTGTCAGCGCTGCGAGCAGAGCAGCGACCCAACCACCGAGTCCTGCGTTGAGTACCAGCAGCATTGGAAACGACGCCATGCCGACGGCAGGGATCATTGACGAGATGGCCAGCGAGGTCAGTTGAAGGCGACTGAGATGGCCGGATTCAAGGTTGATGGACTCCGTATCAGTCTGTGCTACAGCATTATTCGACGAGTGATTCATATGTGCGTCCTTGAATTTGTGCACTGTCGAGTGCGGGCAGGGGCTATATGCCGGGATCGGCCGCGATCGCGCGTGTGAGGATCGGGATAGCCCTCAGGAGATGGTGATGTCAGTCACATGACTGAGTCGATCGACTGAGATTAGCTTCGCCCTTGCTGTTCGTCAATGAGTTCCGGGAAATTCCTTGAATGCAGCTGCGGGATTCGGATGATGACGGGCACGACTGCGGCCCGGCGCTGTCGATTGCAACGCCGGGCGGGAAACGGGAAAACTCTAGTGGGGCGGGTGGATCGAATCGATGATGCCGACGATTGCGGACGAGATGGCGTCGAGTTCGGGTGCGCTCACTCCGGTCGCGCCAGTTGCGAGATTTTGCATGTAGATTCCGTCGATTGCGCCGATCGTGTAGCGGGCGAGCAGTGTGGCGTCGCTGCCGGCGATGTCGGTTGCGTGCCGAAGCTCATCGGCGAAGGCGGATATGTACGTCGTGTAGCTGGCTCTGGCGAGTTCGGCCTTGTCCGGATTGCGCAGCGCCCACAGCAGCAGCTCGTATTGGGCGATCGGGACGTCCCGATCGGCGTGGAGAAGATCTTGGAAGCGTTCGAGCAATGAACGGATGATCTCTTGACGTGTCCAGCCAGTTGTCGGTACCAGGCGTGATCCCACTGTGGTGGCACGAAACATGTCGTCCACGGCGGTATAGATCTCTCCTTTGCCGTCGAAACTGTAGTGCAACGCAGCGAGGTTGACTCCGGCTTCGTCGGCGATGCGGCGGGTGGTCGCCGCGGCCAGTCCGTCGCGAATGATGACTCGGGCGGCGGCCTTGACGATCGCAGTCCGCCGCTCGGATGCTGTCAGATACGCCATTCGCTTTACCGTTCACCTTCTCGTTGTCGTGGGACTCCAGGGGTCGAGCGTATCGATGTCACTCAGCGTGCGTGACACCCTGGTCGATCCTTTATCTGCCCGGTGCGTTCCGGGTGCGTCGTTGCCGCTCTTCGGGATCTCTTGCAGTTTGCCTATTGACGCTAGCTCCGATCCGCCATAATCTCAGTCACATGAGTTAGTCATGTGACTGACTTCATTGCTCGACTATAGCGCTTGGCAGATCGCACCAGGGCGAGAGCTGCGACATCGCACAAAACCGCGTCTCTCTGACGCGCAACCAAATCGCTTGCCCCATGCCCCGAAACTGGAGGGACCACCCCATGACCGACATCCGAGAGCGGGTGGATACAGATCCACCGCGACCCGATGAATCCCATACCCGGTGTGCGCCCGACGTCGCCGTCACGATGGAGTTCGACCCACCCCCGTTGGTACGAGCTGTCGTGACCCGCCTGCGCGTTGCTCTCGATTCCGACTCAGGCAGGAAAGCTCTCGAGGCAATGCCCCCCGAGGTCGACCTGCAGTCGACCAGTGATCCGCAAAGCGCGCGATTGACTCGAACAGCAACCGGCGTGCACGTCAGTAGCCCCGAGGGGTCGACAGTTCCTGTTGTCGGAATCAGCGTCGACGAACTGGCGATATCCGAGGACGAGCCCCTGGCGGGCACTGCGAATGTTGCCGCGTTAACCCCTCTTATCGAACCAGAGCCACCGACGCTGGACATCGCAGCGTGTGAATTCTGGGAGAAAGCTTCGGGCCTGCCTGGAATGCCCGGATTGTCATTGGCTGCTCTCGACACGGGCGCAGCCGTGCACGTGGGGCCGACAACGGATGCGTATGAAATTCACGGGCTCGAGATGGATCTACGTCGACTGCTAGCGGGTTTCGAGTTGTTCGTCTATTCCCTGCGCGCAGGGAAGTTCTACATCAAAGGCACGAACCGACAATTGTCGGTCGTCGCGGGAGCATCAATGAAGGCGGTCCTCCATGTCTGACACGACGAACCTCGGTGAATGGATCGGCAACAATTCCGTTCGCACGATTCGCGCACAAACCGTGACGTTGGATGGTGCCTTGGTCGGAAAACATCTGTCACCCAAAAAGTTTGAGTCCGGAGCGCAATCGGGCTGGGGATTCGCTGATATCGCCCTCGCAGTCGATCTCGGGAATACCGCTCAGCTCGGATTCGATTTCGGTGATTGGCGCGGTGAGATGCACGACGTCTTCCTTCGTCCCGACCTTACGACTCTGTCAACCGACGCATCACTACCAGGTCTCGCCACGGTGATGTGTGATCTGGTCGATCAACACGGGGCACCGCTTCCGGTGTGTTCGCGATCCACGCTCGCACGTGTGGTCAAAGAGCTTGCCGAGCTTGGATTTACAGGTAAGGCGGCCGTGGAGATCGAGGCCACGGTGTTCGAAGAGTCGATCGAGCAGGCCCGCGAACAGCGTTTCACGAACCTGCATCCACTCGGCGGTACCCAGGGCGCGATCTACCTGTTGAGCAGATCACGGGACTACACGACGCTCATGGACGCAATAGCTGACCGCATCGAACGGGCCGGAATCCCTTGGGAAGGCTGGGCAGACGAGTCCGCGCACGGCCAAATCGAAGTAAATCTCCCACCGACCGACATTCTCACCGCAGCGGACTGGTACGTACGAACGAAGCAGATCATGCGGGAAGTCGCCTACGAGCACGGTCGCACCATCACCTTCATGGCTCGGTGGTCGCCGGACCAGTTCGGGCAGGGCGCTCACATCAACCTTTCGCTTCAACAGGACGGACGGAACGCCTTCTTCGATGAAGTTGAGCCCTCGCGCCCGTCGGAGACGATGCGGAACTTCATCGGTGGCGTCCTCGACACAATGGCGGCGGCCAGTTCTTTCCAGTATCCGACCGTGAACTCATACCGCAGAATCGCAGAATTCGACGGACCTCCCACCACCGTCACGTGGGGTGTTGACAACAAGAGTGCGGCCGTTCGAGCCGTCTGCACGACCGAGAAGCTCTCTCGTGTCGAGTATCGCGTCCCGTCGGCGGACGTGAACATCTATCTGTCGATGGCATCGTTCCTTGCCGGCGGTCTGATCGGCCTGCGCGATCACAGCGATCCTGGCCTCGAATGCACCGTCATGGCCTGGGGATTGCCGCCGGGAACCTCGAAGTTGCCAGCCAGCCTCTCTCGAGCGATCGCGGAATTGAGTGGCGATGTAAACCTGACGGAGGTTTTGGGGCGAGAGCTGGTGGAGTACTGGATCGGCACGCGCCGGTGGGAATGGTTGCAGTTCTTCACCACTGGGGGAGACCCGGCCGCAGGAGTCTCCGACTGGGAGCTCGAACGCTACTTCGAGCACGTCTGACAACGAGGACAGGTCTGAAGATGAAAGCAGCAATACTGAACGCTGCCCCTGGTCGGCTCGAGTTCGAAGAACTCGACATCGACGTGGCCGGACCTCGAGAAGTTCGCATACGTACAGCAGCCGTCGGGCTGTGTCATACCGATCTGCACTACGTGGACGCGCTCTGGCGAACAGAACTTCCGGAGGTGCTCGGTCACGAGGCATCGGGCATCGTCGAATCGGTTGGGTCAGACGTCACGGCTGTAGCGCCTGGCGACCACGTCGTGACGTGCATGACAGCTTTTTGTGGCCGATGCCGATACTGCATTGCAGGTCGACTCACCCTCTGCTCCAATCATTCCCGCCTCCGCTCGCGGCCCCAGCCGGCGTTGACGACCAAGGCCGGGCGCGCAGTGGGACGAATGGGTGGCATCGGTGGATTCGCCGAACAGATGCTCGTGCACGAGAACAGCGTCGTCCGCGTCGACGATTCGGTACCTCTCGATCGCGCGAGTTTGCTCGGGTGCGCCACCATCACCGGCGTCGGGGCGGTCTGGCACAGTGCTCGCATCGAACCAGGGTCGTCGGTTGCCGTCATCGGTTGTGGAGGCGTGGGGCTTTCGGTAATTCAGGGCGCCCGGCTAGCCGGCGCGGCCCGGATCATCGCGATCGATGTGGACCAGCGAAGTATCGATCAGGCTCTTCGAGTCGGGGCGACTGCGTCAGTGAACGCGGCTGAGATCGAGCCCGTCGACGCCGTACGCGCGTTGTGTCCGGGTGGGGTGGACTACTCATTCGAGGCGATCGGCCGCAGAGTCACTGTCGAGCAGGCATTCTCGATGCTCGCTCCCGGCGGAGTGGCCACGGTCCTCGGCATGGTTCCTGATGACGAGCCGCTGCGGATCACAGCGTCGGAATTGTTTTTCCAGGAGAAGCGATTGCAAGGCTCCCTCCTCGGGTCGAACCAATTCCCGACCGATATTCCGCGATTGGCCGAGCTGTACGTCCAGGGCCGACTCGAACTCGACGAGATGATCTCGTTGCGAGTCCCCTTCGACGAGATCAACACAGGAATCGCAGCGCTTCGTGAAGGAGGGGTGAATCGTGTCGTCGTCGAATTCGCCTGAGCGTGCGCGTCGCCCATTGATCGGAGTGACCGGTCGGCGCTCGAGCGCGGAACGCCTGGCCGTCGAACCTCGGTACCGCCATCTCGAGTTCGACATGCACTACTCCGATTTTCCCACCCGGCTGTCGTCCGAAGGCGCCCTGGTCGTCCAAATTCCCTATGAGGCAAGCGGAATCGACCTGATTGAGCGGCTCGACGGAATAGTCATCTCTGGTGGGCAGGATGTTCACCCCGAAACACTGGGTATCGACGCCGCGCCCACCGACCCGGACAGTGACCCGCGTCGAGATGCGTATGAGATCGAATTAATATCGAGTGCAGTAGAACTCGGTACTCCACTGCTGGGTGTCTGTCGCGGGATGCAGATGCTGAATGTGGCATTGGGAGGCACGCTCGTGCCTGATCTTCCGACCATAGACATCAACCACAAGTCACCAGGACTGGGCATAGCCGAGGAGACCCACCCCGTACGGATCGCCACTGATTCGACGGTGTTCGAGATATACGGCGCACACGTAGAGGTCAACTCCTTGCACCACCAAGCAGTGGACCGGCTCGGCCCGGGCCTCACTCCCAGCGGGTGGGCTCCGGACGGTGTCGTCGAAGCGGTGGAGATGCGCGGGAGACCGATCGTCGGCGTCCAATGGCATCCGGAATGGCGCCGGAAGGACCCCGTCTTCGCTTGGTTGGTCCAGGTCGCTCTCGCGCGAAAGGAAGTGCTCGATGGAGTTGCATGAATACTCGGACATGGACGCCACGGATCTGAAATGTCGACTCGACCGGAAAGAAGTAACCCCTGCTGAAGTGCGCGAAGCCGCACTAGCTGCAATCTCCCACGTCGACACGCACCTCGGTGCCACCGTCGGTCCTCCACTCGACCCACCACCGACGTATTCCACATCCGGTCCTTTCAGCGGAGTTCCGTTCGCGCTCAAAGATCTCCTGTGCACTGCGGCGGGGATAGCGAACGAGAACGGTAGCGCAGCAACCGCAGGCTATATCGCCACACGTGACTCCGATCTGATGGCTAGGTGGCGCGCTGCCGGACTGTCCGTGACCTGTCGCACTGCCACACCAGAATTCGGATTCAGCGCAACGACGGAATCGGCAGTGAACGGTCCTACCCGCAACCCCTGGAACCCACAGCGGGTCGCCGGTGGATCCAGCGGTGGCTCCGCGGCGCTCGTTGCCGCCGGGGCCTTGCCGTGGGCGCACGCCAACGACGCCGGCGGATCCATAAGAATCCCTGCCGCACTGTGCGGGGTGGTGGGACTCAAACCGACCCGCGGGCTCGTTCCACCCGGCCCGGATTCGGATGAACCGCTCTTCGGCCTCACGACTGAGTTCGCGGTCACCCGGACAGTTCGCGACGCCGCCGCGTTGATGGACGTAGTGCACGGCAGCGCACCGGGGGACCGGTACTTTCAGCCGCGTCGAAGCCCCGGCCACTACAGCCGAGCAGTCGGCCGGCGACCGAAAGGCCTCCGGATCGCTGTGTCGACCGAATCTCCTGGCAGTCGTCACGCTGCGGACCCCGCCGTGACAGCCGAGGTGATGCGCATCGCGCGCTTGCTCGAACAGTTCGGCGGCCACGTCGAGATTGCGGCACCAGATGTTGACCCCGAACTGTTTCGGGATCTCAATCTCACTTTCTGGTCTGCGTCGATCGCAGAGTCCATGCGCGCACTGACCGGAGTACGCGCCATCGAGGACATGTACTCCTCGCTGGAGAGCTCGACTGCCGCCATGGTTCGTCACGGATTCACCGTGGAATGGGCGGACATCGCCCGCGCCCGCCGCTACCAGAATCACCTGACCCGTGGCACGGCGAGCTTCTTCGAATTCTTCGACCTCACTCTCACGCCCACCACACCGACGACCGCCTGGCACGTCGGCGAACTCGACTCCAACCGGCGGGGTATCACCGCCGGCGAGTGGGTGGACACCTTGGCGAAGTACTCGCCCTTTACTGCCATCTACAACGTCACGGGCCAACCGGCTATCTCCATCCCCACAGGAATGTGTGACGGACTGCCGATCGGAGTGCAGCTCGCCGCAGCTCCCGGCCGTGACGATCTGTTGCTTGCCGTGGCCGCGCAACTCGAGGAAGCCGTCCCATGGGCAGGCCGCGTCCCACCGATTCATGCCGGCAAGCCGCTCCTCCCAGAAACGGAAAAAATGCCGACCCTCTACTCGGAAACGGAACGCACATGAACACCCGCGAGGAATGGACACGATTCGCGACGTCAATCGAAGCGCCATCGGCTATGTGGCTGAACGGTCAATGGTTCAACGGTGACGGGAGTGAGCGCCACCATGTCTTATCCCCGCATGACGACACCGTCGTAACCAGTGTCCCGCTGGCCACTCACGCCGACGTCGACAGAGCCGTCGAAGGTGCTCGCGCGGCGTTTCTCGATGGCCGGTGGGCGAGGATCAGTGCGCGCGAGCGTGGTGCGGTACTGCAGCGGTGGGCAGAGCTCGTCTACGAGCACCGCGACGAACTCGCTGCGCTCATCACACTCGAGATGGGTAAGCCGATCCAGATGGCACGTGATATCGAGCTGCGCGCCGTCGAGAACACCTTCCGCTGGTATGGAGAACTGGCTGACAAACTCTACGACGAGTCGCCACGCGGCCTGATCGATGCGGTCGCGTTGGTGAGCCGTGAGCCGGTGGGGGTGGTCGCGGCGATCACCCCATGGAACTTCCCACTCACTCTCAGTAGTTGGAAAATCGCCCCTGCGTTGCTTGCAGGCAACAGCATGGTCATCAAGCCCGCTACACAGTCACCGTTGTCCTTGCTTCGCTTGGCTCAGCTGGGTTCGGCTGCAGGACTTCCCGACGGCGTGCTGCAAGTTGTCACAGGTAGCGGTGGACAGGCCGGAGCTGCCCTTGCTCGCCACAACGGCGTCGACTGTCTCACCTTCACCGGATCACCGGACGTCGGCAAACAGCTGCTGATCTACGCGGGTGAGTCGAATGCGAAACCCGTGCATCTCGAACTCGGCGGCAAGAGCCCACAGTTGGTATTCGCCGATGCTCCGGACCTCGCCGTTGCAGCGCGCACCGTGGCGTGGGCAATTACCTTCAACGCCGGACAGATGTGCACTGCAGGTGCTCGCTTGTTGGTCGAGGAAACGATCGCGGATCAATTCGTCGCCGAGGTCGTTTCGGAAATCAAGCGCTGCACTGTCGGTGACCCTTTCGATCCCGATACCCACATCGGGCCCGTCGCGAGTCGGGCGCATCGCGCGGACGTCCTCGAACACGCGAGAACTGCTCACACAGAAGGCGCAACGCTCGCCCACGGTTCGCTGCAGGAACGAGCAGGTTCGGGGGCGTACCTGGATCCGATCGTGTTCACCGATGTTCAGGCCGAGCACCGCCTGTTCCTCGAAGAAGTTTTCGGACCGATCCTCGCAGTCACCCGTTTCACTGACGACGCTGACGCCGTCAGGTTGGCTAACGCCACACCGTTCGGTCTCGGAGCGGGGGTGTGGACGTCGAATCTCACACGAGCCCATCGGCTCACGCGCGAAATCGACGCAGGTCTTGTCTGGGTGAACTGCTACGAGGAAGGGGATCTCTCCGTCCCCTTCGGCGGTCGCAAACTCTCAGGCCACAGTGTGGACAAGAGCATCCATGCACTCGACAAATTCACGTCGACGAAGTCGACGTGGATCCATCTCTGAACAAAGGCACAGCACATGTCATCACGGGTCAACGACGGCCACATCGCGATCATCGGAACCGGGTTTTCCGGGCTGTGCATGGCGATCGAACTGAAGAAGAAGGGCATCGACGACTTCGTCCTGTACGAACGCGCCGACGATGTCGGCGGAACCTGGCGCGACAACACATACCCAGGGGCAGCCTGCGATGTGCCCAGCGTGTTGTATTCCTACTCCTTCGCTCAGAACCCGAACTGGACCCGTATCTTCCCGCCATGGTCGGAACTGCTCGACTATCTCAGATCTGTTGCTGCGCAGTATGATTTGCTGCCGCACATCCGCTTCGGTGTCGAGGTCTCCGAAATGCGGTTCGACGAGGACCGGCTCCGGTGGAACATCCAGTTCGCATCCGGCGAATCAGTGACGGCTGCCGTTGTCGTCAACGGCTCAGGGGGCTTGAGTAATCCGTACATCCCGCAGCTACCCGGACTGGAATCATTCGAGGGTGCCGCATTCCACTCCGCCAAGTGGCGACATGACCTCGACATGTCGGGAAGGCGTGTCGCGGTGATAGGTTCCGGCGCCAGTGCGATCCAGTTCGTCCCCGAAATCGCCCCGCACACCGAGACCCTGCATGTGTTTCAGCGATCACCCAACTGGGTCATGCCACGTGGTGATGCCGCGCTGTCGCCCGCCACCCGCGAAAGATTCTCACGGCGTCCTTATCGTCAACGGTGGCTGCGATGGCGGACCTACTGGGCATTCGAAAAGCTCGCCAGCGCCTTCCTCGGAAATCGCAAACTCGTCGAACAGTACCGATCCCAGGCGCTCGCCAATCTTCAACAGCAAGTGCCGGATTCGGAATTGAGGCAGAAGGTCACCCCAGATTACGATCCTGGCTGTAAACGTCGCTTGATATCCGACGACTGGTACCCCGCGCTGCAACGGGAAAATGTGCACTTGAACACCTCGGGGGTTTCCGAGATCCGCCCGCATTCGATCATTGACTCAGAGGGAGCGGAACACGAAGTCGACACCCTGATCTTCGCGACCGGATTCCAGGCAACCAGCTTCCTGGCACCGATGAAAGTATTCGGCCGCGAAGGAGTCGAACTCTCCGACAGTTGGCGCGAGGGCGCCGCAACAAAGCTCGGGCTTGCATCCGCCGCGTTCCCGAACCTGTGGTTCCTCAACGGCCCGAATACCGGTCTCGGTCACAACTCGATCATCTTCATGATCGAAGCACAAGCCAGATACATCGCTTCGGCAGTGCAGTACATGCGCCGAAAAAGTATCACTGCCCTCGAACTCGATCGCACCGTCCAGACAGGCAGCTACGCCGCCACCCAAGAACGCATGCGCCGAACTGTATGGGCATCGGGTGGCTGCGACAGCTGGTATCAATCCGCTGACGGTCGAATCGACACCCTGTGGCCGGCCAGCACAATCGAATACTGGTTGCGCACCAGGCTATTCCGCAAGTCCGACTTCCATGCACTGACGACAGGCAAAGGATGAACAACATGGACGTATCAATACTCGGCACCGGCTTGATGGGAACAGCTCTCGCTCAGGCGCTCATACGTAGCGGGACAAAGGTGACGGTGTGGAATCGAACCGCCGACAGAGCGTTACCCCTCGCTGCGGCTGGAGCTACAGTCGCCGAATCTCCACAATCTGCGATTGCGGCCAGCCCGCTAATCGTCATCAGTCTCCTGAACTACGAGATCGCCAAAGATGTCGTTACAGAAGCAGATTCGATTGCCGGAAAAATCATCGTCAACACCGCAACCGGTACGCCGGAGGAAGCGAACCAGTTCGCCGAGTGGATCGCAGGGCGAGGCGCTCGGTACCTCGACGGAGCCATAGCTGCATACCCGGAGGACATCGGAACCGAAAGTTCAGGGATCAACTATTCCGGAGACGAGGACGTGTGGGAGGACGTCCAGAGCCTTCTGACACCCATCGCCGCCCAATCACGATATGTCGGAGCCCGTCCCGGTGCCGCCAACGTGATCGACGCGGCCATGGCAGGCGCATTCTTCAACGTCGCGCTCGGTGCCTTCCACGAAGCAGCAGCGTACGTGCGGTCCGAGGACGTCGCGATCGCGGAGATGCGCCACAGTTTGCACCTGTGGACCGACAAACTTCTCGAACTCCTTCACGAAGCACTCAAAGCGTTCGAATCTGGAGAGTACGAGACCGATCAGGCAACCTTGAACGTATACGCAGCCGCAGTAGAAGCCTGGCAACAATCGATGCAGCGAGCAGGCCAACGCGCCGCTCTGATGACGGCGAATCTCGACAACTTGCAACGTGCATGCGCAGCCGGGCACGGGGACAAGGGCATCTTCGCCCAAATCGAAACACTCTCCGCCAACCCTCAATCCGCAATCTAAGGAGACATCAATGACAACCATGGCCAATCACCTCACCGCCCTGCCCTCGACAACAACAGTCGACGAGATCGTCGACGTGATCCACCGTGACGGCGGTGTCATCGTCGAAGATTTCCTCGACACCCCCCAGCTCGACGAGCTGCGCGCCCAACTTGGCCCCGTCCTTGAAAGCACCGGCTACGGAGAAGACGAATTCTTCGCCGGAACCCAAACGCGAAGAGCAGGAGGGCTGTTCGGTCGGATCGACCTCATGCCCCAGATCGCGCTCCACCCGCTCTACTACGGGGCCGCCAAGAAGATCCTTCAGGTGCCCCTGTCCGTCTGGGTCGGAGACGACCAGATCGAAATCACGCCTGATATCCAGATCGGTGTCACTCAGGCAATCGAAATCCACCCAGGGCAGGGTGCCCAGCGTCTCCATCGAGACGACACGAGCTTTCTGTGGCGCCACCCCGACTACGGACGCGAGGGCCGACTGCAGATCATGGTGGCGGTCAGCGATTTCACAGCAGAAAACGGCGGCACCCTCGTCATACCCGGAAGCCATCGGTGGGACGACCAACGAGGCCCGAAACAAGCCGAAGCGGCGCCGACCGTGATGCGGGCCGGTGCTGCCCTCATCTGGACCGGTTCTACGTACCACGGCGGTGGTAACAACTCGTCCGAGGCGCCACGGACCGGCTTGACGATGGCATTCGACCTCGCCTGCTTACGTCAGGAAGAGAACCAATACCTGTCAATCCCGCGTGAAAAACTGCTTGATCTTTCCGAAGAGGTACAGCGACTGCTCGGCTGGGGGTCCGGAGCGAACCTGATGGGTTACGTCGAACGGGGCGGTCAGATGATCGACGCACACGTTCTCCTCGAAAACGGCGCCGTCGAACTCCCGACTGCCCGCTGAACCCTCGATCCTGCACGTCGCTTGCCACCCGCAACCCAACTCGCACAGTAGTTTCTGGGTTTCGAATCGAGAAACATATCCGTCATGGGCGTACTCCAGCTGATTCACCTTGACATCGTGTGTCTCAGGTCAGGACTAGGCAATTGCCTAGTCCTGACCAAGGGTGCAGTGTTCGTACCGCGTGAGCTACCGGTTCTTGAAGAACGAGACGTCGTCGTTGCCGATAAGGTCAGGAACCGTCCAGCCGTCGAGGTCGTATTCACTCAGGCACTGCTCGGCAAGTCCCTTCATGGAACTTGCGTGTCCACGATTCTGGGCTGCGAACAGCAGTTCCGCTTTGACGTTCTCGTGATTGCCGGAGTAGTTGCGCTCGTAGAGCTCGTGGCGCCCGCCGAACTCCGTACCGATCGAATCCCACAGCGCCTTCATGACTTTCACGCGGTCTACGGCGGTGATGCCGTCCGAACCACGAACGTACTTGTCGAGGTACGGACGCACGTCCGGGCTCTTGAAGTCGAGTGAACTCGAAGGCAGGTAGATCAGGCCTGACGCCACGTCCTGTTCGATGATCTCCTTGATCCGCGGGTACCCCTGGATCATGAACATTCGATAGGTCAGGCCGTACTCGAGCTTCGGGATCACCGAATCGCCGACCCACTGTTCGGGATCGCGTGCCATCGATTCGGTCAACGACCAGAAGAGGTTTCGCCACCCGATCACCTCGCCGACACGGGTCTGAACTCCGCGGAAGCCGCCCGCGCCGGTGGCTTCGAGTGCTTTCATCAACAGGCCGGCGATGAAGTCGAGCTTGACGGCCAGGCGAGTGCAGCCCTGAAAGGTGAAGCGCGGCAGGAAACCCGATTGAGGGAAGAATGCGTTGATCCGGTCGACGTCGCCGTACATGAAGACGTTCTCCCATGGAACCAACACCTTGTCGAAGACGAAGATGGTGTCGTTCTCGTCCATGCGGCTCGACAGCGGGTAATCGAACGGACTGCCCATCACCGCAGCATGTTCGGTGTACGAGGTGCGGCAGATCAGCTTCACACCCGGAGCGTCCATCGGTACCGTGCAGATCAAGGCGAACTGCTTCTTCTTGATCGGCAGACCGTAGTGAGCGATGAAGTTGTAGTTCGTGATCGCCGATCCGGTGGCGACCACCTTGGCTCCGCTGACGATCAAACCGGCGTCGGTTTCCTTCTCCACCTTCATGAAGACGTCGCCGACTTCGTCAGGTGGAAGTTGGCGATCCACCGGGGGATTGATGATCGCGTGGTTCCAGTACAGAACCTTCTCCTGCGATTCGCGGTACCAGCGCTCGGCGTTGTCCTGGAACGGTGCGTACAACTCCTTGTTGGCGTGGAGGGTTCCCAGGAAACTTGCCTTGTAGTCGGGGGAGCGGCCCATCCAGCCGTAGGTCATACGTGCCCACGTCGCGATGGCGTCGCGTTCCTTGAGCAGATCAGCCGACGACGTCGGAGTGCGGAAGAACGGCATGGTGACACCGCCGTTGCCCGTGTCCGTCGGAACGGTCAAGGCGTCTACGTGCTCGCCCGTGTGCAGAGCGTCGTACAGCCTTGCGGTCATGCGGATCGGATTCCGGAAGGCGGGGTGCGTCGTGACGTCCTTGACGCGATTACCGTGAAGCCAGATCTCGCGACCGTCCTGCAGGCTCGAGATGTACTCGTCGCCCGTCATCGGCCGGGTGGCGAAGTTCTTCGTGCGGTTGGCTTCGCTGTCGGCGGCCGGATTGACCTGTGGCGCTCCGGAATCTGCGGGGTCGACGCCGGTGGGAGGAATTTCGGTGGTCGTCATGGCAAAGCCTTTCAGATCGTTTGGGGTGCGGGCTGAAGATGAATCGGGGTGAAGGAAGTGGTGGCGTCGAACCATCCGCTGTGGGGGTCGTCCTGACTGCCGTTCCAGACTGTGGTCGACGAGGTGGCGCCTAGGTCGTGAAAAGTGCTTCGGTAGAACAGAAGCGGATCCTTGCCACTCGACTGCGCATCGACGATCTCACCGATGAAGATGATGTGGTCACCACCGTCGTACTCCTTCCACGGGACGCACGAGATGGTTGCTGCGGCGCCGTCGAGCAGGGGAGCGGTCGGTCCGTCGATCCACTTCGGTTCGGTGCGCTGCGGTCGGCCGGCAAAATGCATGGCCGTGTCCACTTGGTCGGCGGCAAGGATGTTGACGGCAAACGGCGCGTTGCCGAGGTAGCCGCACGCCTTGGACTTGCGAGTCATCGTGATCTGGCACAGGCGTGGTTCCAGGGAGATTGCCGTGAATGCGGTGACGGTGGCTCCGTGTGGCTGACCGTCGGCGTTGGTGCAGGTGATGACGGTGACGCCGCTCGCGAATTGGCCGAAGATGCCTCGAAGCTGATTTTGTTCCATGACCGGACCTCCTTGTCGGATGGCTGGTGAGTGAGGGTGCCGCGAAGTGCGGGAGGCGGAGGTGCTGGACGACTCGCGCCGGGAGTGAAGACGAACGTACGGCGAGCGCGGCGTTCGGTCGATCCGTACAGCGCGGTGTCTATCCGGATTGCGCACCCGATCGAAGTCTGTATCCGTTTCCTCTTGGAAGTGACCGGGGACACAGTGTTCAATGATGTTCAGCGCTCATGCTCGGCAATGTGGCTGGTCACGGGTTTGGAAGGTGAAGAAGGGCGATGGTCGACTCCATGATCGGTACAGCTCCCCGCGACTGGGACGAGGCGTGTGATGCGGTTTCGGACGCCTATTTTCCGCACACGCTCACGCCGTTGTCACGGCACGCGGCCAGCGGAGTCGGGGTGTGCACCGCCGAGTTGGGACCGCTGAGGATCGCTCATATTCGATGGGGAGCAGACGTCGCGGTCGAATCCGAGCATCCCGGTGCCTACGGGGTGAACATCCCGCTCTCGGGCGAGCTCGAGTCGGTGTTCGCGGGCTCGCACGTGCTCTCGACGGAGGGCGTTGCGACGGTGTGTCCGCCCGACATCACCACAAGAATCACGCGGTGGAGCGCGGACTGCGAAATTGTCGGAGTCCGGATGGACCGTCAGTACCTCGACCGCGAGATGGAGAAGGTACTCGGCCGGCCCGGAATGCACTTGCCTGATCAGGTGGATCTTCGGGGAGACGACGGAGCCAGATGGCTGAAATTTGTTCGCTCACTGTCGGATCAGATACTCGGCCCGGTCGGCGTGCTGCACAACGAACTGGTGGCAGCTCAGCTCTCCGGTGCCGTGGTCACGGCATTCGTCCTCGCTGCAATGCCCGAAAGTGAGGACGCGGTGCGACACGCCAGGCCACGCATCGTCAAGCGGGTGCTCGACGAGATGCACGACGACCCGGCCCGCGTGTGGACCGCAGCAGAGATGGCCGAGGTGGCGGGCGTCAGCGTACGGAGATTGCAGGAGGGATTTCGGCAGTACGTGGGCCGGAGTCCGTCGGAATGCCTGCTCGACATCCGCCTCGAGCGGGTCCACGCAGATCTGGTGGATGCCGACGACTCGACGACGGTCACCGATGTCGCTGTGAGATGGGGTTTTACGCACACCGGACGATTCGCGTCGTCTTTTCGGCGTAAGTACGGCCTGTTGCCTTCCGAAGTATTGAGAAGTTAGCTCCGGTATCCCATGTCTGCGCTGAGTTGATTCGCCTTCTCGACGAGGAACGGTGCGACGTCGGTGCGGAAAGCTTCCGGGGTCGTCCTGCCTGCCGAGGTCGAACACGCTGCCACGCCGACGACGCTTCCGCCGGCGTCGCGGACGGGGGCGGCGAGGGAAATCAGGCCGTCTTCCAGTTCCTCGGACGTGAGTGCGTAACCCTGCTCACGCACCACTCGAAGTGCGGTGTGGAATGCGCCTTCGTCGGTGATCGTGGTGGGTGTGAGGGCGTCGAACGTGGAGTTCGCGATGACTTTGTCGACGATTTCGGTTGGCGCCCAAGCTAGCAGGGCGCGGCCCATGGAGGTCGCATATGCAGGCACTCTGGTACCGACGCTGACGTTGATGCTCATGATCCGGCGTACGGGTACTCGCGCGGCGTAGACCACGTCGACGCCGTCGAGGACCCCGAGCGACGCCGACTCGTGGGTGTGTTCTGCGATCTCCAGCAGGCGGGGGAGCGCCGCCTCGGTCAGGGCATGTGATGCCGAGAAGTGCTGGCCGATGCTTAGAACGCGCGGGGTGAGCGACCACCGACTGTTGTTGCCGGTGACGTATCCGAGTTTCTGCAGGGTGAGGAGGATACGCCGGACCGCGGGGCGGGAGAGGCCCGTTTCGGCGGCAAGATCTGCGAGCGACGGGTTGGGGTTCTTCTCGTCGAAGGCCATCAGCACAGCGAATCCACGCTCGATGCTCTGGATGTAATCGCGATCGTTCTCGCTCACGGAATGACCTTTCATCTGCGGGTATGCCTGATCAGTGCCCTCGAAGGTTGACAAACCTTGTGACTGGGCGCACAGTACAAGCGTACGCACAGCGTAACAGATGTACGCACAGCGTACAACCAGACTTGGGAAGCCGACTCAGCCCAGCAGTACGGCACCCACCCGGTAACAGCCACATACGGCCCCGAGGAGGACCACATGACCACTTCCGAGAGCCCCACCGCAGTAGGTTCGGGCACGGCCGCCACCGACAAGTTCCTCCAGGAACGAGTCAGCGCGGACACCCCGCCCGAGCGCGTCTCGGCCATCGCCAAGGACGTGCTCGAGGCACTTGCCGGCGTCATCGACAAGCACGGCATCACCTACCCCGAGTACCGCGTACTCAAGCAGTGGCTCATCGACATCGGCCAGTTCGGCGAGTGGCCCCTGTGGCTGGACGTCTTCCTCGAGCACAACGTCGAGGAGGTTGCGTACCGCGGCCAGCACGGCACCAAGGGAAGCATCGAGGGCCCCTACTACGTCGCCGACGCCAAGACGTTGCCATCCAAGTGTGAACTTCCGATGCGTGACAACGAGGTTGGATCGAAGCTGGTCTTCGAGGGCCAGGTTCGCGATCTCGACGGCAACGGGTTGGATGGGGCCACCGTCGAGCTGTGGCATGCGGACGACGAGGGCTACTACTCCCATTTCGCGCCGCACATCCCCGACGGGAACCTCCGCGGAACGATCGTGACCGACGGAGCGGGACGGTTCGAGATCACCACGATTCAGCCTGCGCCGTACCAGATCCCGACCGACGGCCCCACCGGTTGGTTCATCGAGAAGGCCGGCTGGCACCCGTGGCGTCCGGCTCACCTGCACCTCATGGTGAAGGCACCCGGCAAGCGCACGATCACTACGCAGCTCTATTTCAAGGACGGTGAGTGGATCGAGAACGACGTGGCAACTGCCACGAAGCCCGAACTGATTCTCGATCCGAAGCCGGGTGCCGATGGAATCAACCGGGTCACGTACGACTTCGTGCTCGACCCGGCCTGATCCACAACTGTTCGAAAGAAAGTGATTTGATGACAGACCTGTCGATCGTCTCCATCGAGACGACCATCCTCGACGTTCCTTTGGTCCGCCCCCACAAGTTCGCCACCACGTCGATGACGGCGCAGCCGTTGTTGCTGGTCGCGATTCGCACATCCGACGGTGTTATCGGATATGGCGAAGGTGTCGTTCCGGGCGGTCCGTGGTGGGGCGGCGAATCGGTGGAGACGATGCAGGTCATCATCGAGAAGTACATCGCGCCGGTGGTGGTCGGCAGGCGTATGGATCAGATCACCGCGATCATGGCCGACATCGAAAAAGTTGTTGCCAATGCACGATTCGCGAAGGCCGCCGTCGACGTGGCGTTGCACGACGCCTGGGCTCGTAGCCTGGGAGTCCCCGTGCACACGCTCCTCGGCGGGGCTTTCCGCGAGAGTGTCGACGTCACGTGGGCACTGGGTGCTGCGCCGGCGGACGAGATCATCGAAGAAGCTCACGAAAAGCTCGAATCACGGCTCAATTTCAGCTTCAAACTCAAAATGGGAGCACTCGATCCAGCGGTCGACGTCGCGCGCATCGTCAGCATCGCGCAGGCGCTCGACGGCCACGCCGGCGTCCGCGTCGACGTCAACGCGCGGTGGGATCGCTTCACGGCGCTGCGGTACCTGCCACAACTCGCAGACGGTGGAGTCGAACTGATCGAACAGCCCACTCCGGCAGACCAAATCGAGGTCCTCGCCGAACTCAGCAGGCTACTACCGATTCCGATCATGGCCGACGAGAGTGTGCAGACCCCACACGACGCTCTCGAAATCGCCCGCCGGAGCGCCGCCGATGTCATCGCCCTCAAGACCACCAAGTGTGGTGGCCTCCAGCGCAGCCGCGACATCGTCGCAATTGCCAAGGCCGCCGGTATCGCGTGCCACGGTGCGACGTCCATCGAAGGCCCGATCGGCACCGCCGCTTCGTTGCACTTCGCGTGCGCCGAGCCTGGAATCAACTTCGGAACAGAGCTTTTCGGCCCACTGCTCTTCAGCGAAGAGTTGCTTCAGGAACCCCTGAAGTATTCCGAGGGTCAGTTGCACCTCCCCGCCGGACCTGGACTGGGAGTCGAACTGAACATGGACGCCGTCAAGACCTGGACCAGGAACTAGAGGATAGAAGAACATGGCACTCTTTCACGTTCGAATGGACGTCGATATTCCGCGCGACCTGGATCCGGAAGTACGCGCCGATACCGTCGCAACGGAGAAGGCGTACTCGCAAGACCTTCAGCGACAGGGAAAGTGGGTGCATCTGTGGCGAATTGTGGGACAGTTCAGCAACATCAGCATCTTCGACGTCGAGTCGGCTGACGAACTCCATGAGATTCTCTGGAACCTCCCGCTGTTCCCGTACATGACCATCGAGGTCATGCCGTTGACGAAGCACGGATCTTCGATCAAGTAGAGCCTGCGCGGGCGGGCGGGTCAGCGTATTCCGTCGCGGCGCAATGCGACGGACACTGCGGCAGAGCGGGTTTCGACGCCGAGCTTGGCGTAGATGTGCCCAAGATGGGTTTTCACCGTCGCTTCGCTGATGAAGAGTGCCTTACCCAGCTCGCGGTTGGTCATCCCCTCGGCGAGCAGGCTGAGCAGTTCGGACTCACGGGCGGTGAGCGCTTCCTGCGGGCGCTGCATCTGCTGGACAAGACGAGAGGCCACAGTGGGAGAGAGAACGCTGCGCCCGGCTACCGCGCCGCGCACCGCGCCGAAGATCTCGTCGGGCGTTGAGTCCTTGAGTAGGTAACCGATGGCACCGGCGTCGACGGCCCGCACGACGTCGGCGTCGGTGTCGTACGTCGTGAAAACCAGTACGGGAACATCGACACCGTGGCTTCGCAAGCGTTTGATCGCTTCTGCACCGTGCATGCCGGTGCCCATGTCCAGATCCATCATCACCAGATCCGGTGAGGCCGACGGTATCGCCGTGGCCGCCCCCTCACCGGACGATGCTTCGCCGACTACTTCGACGTCCGGCTGAGTGTTCAGCAGCGCTCTCAGCCCGGCTCGCACGACCAGATGATCGTCGACGAGGAACACGCGAATGGTGGTGGTCACCGGATCCTCCGTTCGAGAGGGAACTGGGCCGCGACGACGGTGCCGTCTCCCGGTGCACTTTCCACGGTGAACGATCCGCCGAGCTGTGCGATGCGACTTCGCATCGCACGTAGGCCGTATCCACCGTACCGAGAATGGTCGGCGAGCTTTCCCGGATCGAAGCCGACGCCGTCGTCGAAGATGTCCACGGAGACTGAGTCGTCGAGATACGTGATCGTCACGCCCGCCGTTTCGGCGCGAGCGTGGCGGGCGATGTTGGAGGACGCGCTCGAGACCACTCGCACGATGGCATGAGCTACGTCCGAGGGCAAGATGACGGCTTCACCGACGGTGCGGATCCGAACGGTCGGGACGAACTGGCGGGCGGCGGCCACGACCAAGGCGTCGAAGTCGCCCGTACCGCCCTTGGCCGGTGCCAGATCGTGGACGAGGTCGCGACTCTGCATCAAGCTCGTTCGGATGTTCTCTGCTGCGGCATCGACATCGGCTCGAGACGGCGAACCCGTTGTATTCCAAGTTTGTTCGGCTGCCTCGAGTCGTAGAAGAGCGCTCGCCAGTCCCTGAGTAACGGTGTCGTGGATTTCGCGCGCGAGGCGCTCTCGCTCAGCGGCAACGCCGGCAGCACGTTCGGTATCTGCCAATGCAGATTGCGCTTCTGCTACCTGACGTAGAAGCCGAAGGCGTTCTCGGGCATCTCGTTCCATCTGCCCGTACGCTGCCGCGACCAGTGCCGCGGTGCACAGAGGTCCGAGCAGTGTCACCAATTCGGCACGACCGGTGACTCGGTAGAACGCGATTCCGGCGAGGACGCCCAGGATCCCGACGAGGGGGTAGGCGATCTTGCTCGGGTACAGACGAATACAGAGGAAGAGAACGGGGAACGCACACCACGCGAAACTCGGCGCAAGCCAGACCAGCGCTGCCCAGGTGCTCAGTACCGGCCACATCCACAGTCGTTGGCGAACCACATCTCGCGAAGACACCGTAGCCATGACGGCGTAGAGCAAGGCGAGGACCACGGCCAGGACGAGTACCACCCCGAACCGACCGCTGGTCCCGTGGACTGTGACGTACCGGACTCCTGACGTGGACAGCAGTACGAAGAACGACGCGTGGATCGCATACGCCAACGGGCCGCGCAGGCCGAGTTCGGCGTCGGCGTTCATGGCTCCGTTACTCATCCCTCGAATATTACGGAGGGCGCCAGGCCGTCGTATCAACCATTCGGATGATATCTGCACAACCAGACGGGGCACGGTCCGTCACCCGAGCGCCCGATGTGCGCACCCGCGCCGGGACGCGACGCTGTAGTGGACGGTTTCGAACCATTCGACTGAAAGTGTGCCCGACATGAACCACCGCATTTACACACGACTTCCCCGTACGATCGCTGTCGCCATTCCGGTTGTCGCAATCCTTGCCAGCGCCGCGTGCTCGACCACCGACACACCGGTGGCGAACGCATCGAGCACGACGTCGATTTCTGCCACGCAGCAGCCTGCTGCGACCGGCGATTCGGCGATTGTCACTCAGAATCGACTCAGCGCCGACGCAGCAGTGAAGGCTGCTGGTGCGGCCCTGGCGAAATGCCGGGCGGACGGGCTCGGATTTGTCACCGTCTCCGTCGTCGACCGTGCCGGAAACGTCATCGCTATGGTGCGCGGCGACAACGCAGCCCAGCACACGGTGGAGGCCTCACGTGAGAAGGCTTACACCTCTGCAGCTTTCGGAGCCGACACCAGTGACCTCTCGCAGCGTACCAAAGGCGAGGGATCAACCATCGCCGACCTCCCCGGCACTCTCTTCCTTGCAGGTGGAGTCACTGTGAAGGCTGGATCCGCGTCGATCGCCGGCATCGGTGTCGGTGGTGCACCGGACGGAATGCAGGACCAAACGTGTGCTGCCGCAGGTCGTGATGCGATCGCTTCGTCACTCGGCTGAGTGAGCGCATTCAGCGTGCTTCGTGAATTGTGCTTTTCGCCACCTGGATTCGCTCGGCACGACAGTTGTCCGATTGTTGCGATGACCTCGACTTTGTAACACCGGAGCCCCCGGAAAGGGACAAACACGTCGACAGTGGAACCGACGATGCACTTACCGAAGCGAGTTTCTTGATGCGCAGTTTCGGGGAAAGACACAACCTTGCAGAGAATCAGATTCAGGTTGCCCGAACGCAATACACGGCGGGCGCGGGTGCTCGTAGCGGCGTTGTTGTCGGTATTCCTCCTCGGCGGCATGTTCGGTCCGACCGCCGCGAGCGCTACTCCGGCGCACACGGCGCCATGGGGTGGTTACGACGAGTTGTGGGTCCCGTCTTCGATGGGAAACGTCAAGGTTCAGGTGCAGTGGGCCGCGCGGGGCGGCAACGCCGCGTTGTACCTACTTGACGGTCTTCGCGCGCAAAATGACAGGAATGCTTGGAGTTTCGAAACCAACGCACTCGATCAGTACCGCAACGACAACATCACGTTGGTGATGCCGGTCGGCGGTGAGTCGAGTTTCTACACGGACTGGTACGCGCCGTCCAATTTCAATGCTCAGCCCATAACGTACAGGTGGGAAACATTTCTCACCCGCGAGCTTCCGGACTTCCTTGCAGGGTATGGTGTTTCACCAACCAACAATGCGATCATCGGGTTGTCGATGGGCGGCAGTGCCGCGTTGAACCTGGCGGGGCATCATCGGGATCAGTTCAAGTTCGCGGGCTCGCTGTCCGGCTACATCAATATCTCGGGCCCGGGTATGCGTGAGGCGATCCGCGTAGCCATGTTCGACGCCGGCCGGTACAACGTCGATTCGATGTGGGGCCCGCCGTGGTCATCCGGGTGGCTTCGCAACGACCCATTCGTCAACGCGGAATCGCTTCGCGGACTGTCGATGTACATTTCGTCGTCCAACGGCATCCCGGGACCGTACGATCATCCGTCTGCGCCGATCGATTACTTCCACACGGCGACAGGTATGGGGCTGGAGGCGCTCTCGTGGGTGCATGCGCGTGCATTCGAAATTCGTCTGAAATCCATGGGAATCCCAGCGACGTACAGCTTTCCGCCCGCCGGGATTCACTCCTGGCCGTATTGGTCTGCTGAATTGTGGATGGCCAGAGGGCAAATTCTCGACACCATGAACGCCTGGTGAAGCTGTAGTGAGGATCTCTCCGGACTTGCTCTCGATCGAAAGTCCGGAGAGAACTCGCTCAGAAGGTGATGATTCCACGGAGGTTGCGACCGGCATGCATGTCGGCGAAACCGTCGTTGATCTGGTCGAGGGTGTACCGGTTGGTGATCAGTCCGTCGAGTTCGAGCTTGCCGCTGGTGTAGAGATCAATCATCCAGGGAATGTCGGCGGTGGGATTGGATGCACCGAACAGGGATCCCTGAATTCTCTTCTGGTACAAGGTGAGTTCCATCAGGCTCACGGGAATGCCGATGTCCGTCATCTTCCCGAGACCGGTGACGACGCAAGTTCCTGCCTTGCGGATTGACGAGAACGCCTGCGCGACATGTTCTCCGGTGGTGACGCCGACGGTGACGATGGCGGAATCCGCGCCCTGGCCGTTGGTGAACGAGCGCGCGATGTCCGTGGCTTCCTCCATGGTGGACACGGCATGGGTCGCCCCCAATTTCAATGCACTGTCGCGCTTGAACGCAACCGGGTCCACCGCGATCACGTGGGTGGCGCCGGCATGCGAGGCGCCCTGTACCGCGTTGATTCCGATTCCGCCGACTCCCATGACGATGACGGTCTGCCCGGGGTACACCTGAGCGGAGTTGACCGCGGCGCCCCAACCGGTTCCGACGCCGCAGCCGAGCAGACACAAAGCGTCGAGTGGCAGGTGCTTGTCGACTTTCACAGCCGAGAGAGTGCTGACCGTGGTGTATTCACTGAAGGTGGAGAGGCCGCAGGTTTGTGCGACGGGCTGACCGTCGAGAGACATTCTGTAACTAGAGGTTTCGCCGGGTCTGCTGCCAGTCATGATGGCGGCGCCGTTGTCGCAGAGGTTCTGGATTCCGCTTGCACACCAACGGCAGCGGCCGCAGGCGGCGAGGAACGAGAACACGACATGATCGCCCTCGGACCATCCTTCCGTGTTCGGCCCGACCTCGACGACGATTCCGGCGCCTTCGTGTCCTCCACAGATGGGGTAGCGGCCGACTCCGTGGTCGCCGCTGGCGATGTGATCGTCCGAGTGGCACAGGCCGGAGGCGACCATTTTGACAGTGAGTTCGCCGCTGCGGGGTGAATCGAGTTCGAGATCGACCACCTCGTATGTGCCTGGTGCTTGGCGAATGACGGCTCCACGAGTGCGCAAGGTATCTCCTGAGGTAAGAGTTGTTCTTCGGCTTCCTCAGTTGTCTACTCGAGAGTTCAGGACGGGCTCGAGGCCTATCTCACTGATCGGACGTTTCGTATCTTTCAGACTCGTCCGGGGTGCGTCCCAAGATGGCGAGTTGCAGTTCGGTGAGCAGTCGCGTATCCGGCTCGTCCAACGAAATGCCCATGATCTGTTCAGCGCGCCGAATGCGGTAGCGCAGCGTGTTCGGATGTACTTTCAGAGACGAGGCGGCCTTCTTCACATCCCCGAAAGCTGTCAGGTAGGCCGTGAGCGTGAACTGCATGTCAGAAGTGTTCTTGTCGTCGTAGGAGACGAGTCTGTCGATACGAGGGTCTCGCAATCGCTCGTGATCGGCAACGAGGTCGAGTATCTCGCCCAGCAACACCGCGGTGCGTGACGCCGCGAGTGTGGTGACCTTCGAGGTTTCGTGATCATCGGTGGTATCGAGCACGCGGTCCACTTCTCGACGCGCCTCGGGTACGCCGTGCAACCGCGCGATCGGGACCGCGACTGCGGCGCGCACGCTGATGCCCGCACGGTCCTCGACTACCCGCACGGTGTCGTAAGCCCAGTCGCTGACAGCGACCTCGTGGTCGGCCTGAGGGAACAATACGTAGATCCGGTTGTCGATGATCGTCGTGACCGCGTCGCTGCGGAATGCGCTGGCGCGCAGGCGCAAGGCGTTGGTGATTCGATCGAGATTCGATCCGGGCGAGAGTGATGTCGCAAATCCGATGACCGCAGACGGTCCGTCGGTGTTGATGCCGAAAGAACCGGCCAGCGAGTGCATGTCGACCCCGCCGGAGCGAACGCCGAACAGCCTTTGCACTTGGGCATTCTCGCGGCTGGAGGCGTCCAAGGTCCGCATGAGAATGCGTGCGGCGACTGCCGCTGCACCCCGCAATACCGCTTGGGCGTCGTGGGAAAGAGGTTCAGAGGCGCGCTGCACCCAGATGCTGCCGAGATTGTGTTGGTGTGCAACAGAACCCGTCGGCGCTGACAGGTCCGGGCGGGTGATGCTAACAGCCAGCCTCTGCGCGGCTCCGATGCTCGGCTCGGAGGGCAGACTGATGACCTCGTCCGATCGCCTGAGGTGCTCGAACACGCCTCTGCTCTCTATCCATTCGGTGTATTCGATCGGCCACTCCCGGCCGAGTATGGAGAGCTGACGGAGTTCGTCTTCGCCTTCGTGAGCAGAGGAATATGCGATGACGTGGAGTGCCGTGTCGTCGATCGTCACGAGTCCGCCAGTCAATTCGGCGATCGTTTCCGAGAGCGCGAACAGATCCGAATCACCACCGGCCACAGCTCCTGCGACGGCCCGCGAACGGTACATGCTCTGTGTCAGAAGCCGTAGTACGAGCGAATAGACGTGCCCGGAACTAGCCTGCGGATGTACCGCGGCCACTGCGATCCCGATGTTACGTGCGGCGGTGAGAACCGTCGTCGCCTCGCGCGCATTCTTGACGAGCAGAAGCTTCGGGCGACGCCTCGCCGGCCTGCCTTCGAACTTTCGCAGCCACTGCGTCAACGTCGATTCGGGAACCCCTACGGGGAGGTAGATGTCGGAGATCGCACCACGGCTGTCGGTGCCGTCGATATCGGAGGACTCGACGAGGGCGATCGAACGGATTTCGACATCGAGTCCATCCGGGCTTTCCAGAAGTTCGATCACGGACTTGTCCGTGGAATGCATGAGGGCGCCGAGGGTGGTGCCGACACTCGGCCCGTTATTCTTCGGACCTGTCGACGCTTGCGGGAGGGCTACAGAAAGTGGCTGCACATTTGCTCCTCGGCCGGTGGGTCATTACAGGCTAACCCCGACAGACGAAATGCAGAATAAGGAAATAGAGGACAAATTTATTCGTCAGGCATGGTGATGCCGAGTTCCTGCACCTTTTCGGCGACTGCCTCTGGAAAAACGTTCTTGAACAGATAAAGGTCTTGTCCGATCACCCAACCAGGTGCCAACGCCGTCGCATATCGCTCGAAGTATCCGAGTTGTTTACCGAAAAGAACCAATTCCTCGGGACTCGCAACACCCCACTGCTTGCCCAACTGAATCAGTGCCATGATCAATTCACTGAGCTTGAGTTCACCGAGGTCACGGCCGAGAATCGGGGCCAGGGCCGTTGCGACCTGCATGCCGAGCTGATCGTCGTCGACTTCGTAGTCGGTTGCATATCCCAAGGATCGAATTCCGCGGGCGACACGGGCGAAATCACCGTCGATGAGGGTGGCTCGGAACATGTCGGAAAGGATGGATCTCCATGTCTCGGGAAGGACGCCGACGATGCCGAAGTCGAGCATCGCTATCCGGCCGTCGTCGAGGACCCACAAATTTCCCGCGTGGACATCTCCGTGGAACGGACCGTGAACGATGACTGATTCGAGCCAGACCTTCACTCCGCGCCGGATCAGCATGCGGGCTTCGTCGATGCCGTCCGGACCGGCGACGAACCGATCCAGTGGAACGCCGCGCATGCGTTCCATACAGATGACGCGGGGACCACAGTAGTCCCAGTACACCTCCGGTGTCGTGACTCCTTTGTTGTCACCGAATGCGCTGATGTTGTTCCGGAATGTGGTCTGCCGGTCGGCCTCGACCGCGCTGTTCAATTCCGTCATCGTTGCATTGTGCAGATCGCGAATGATGGCGGTGGCATTGGCGATTCGAAGGAACTCGACAAACTTCTCGAGGATGTTCGCGCCCCAATACGCCGCCCGCAGGTCGATCAGCATCCGCGCATAGATGTCCGGACGCTGGATCTTGATGACGGCCTCGCGGCCATCGTGCAGAACGCACGCGTGTACCTGCGCTACCGATGCGGCCGCGAGAGGTACGTCGTCGAATTTCGCGAACAGGTCGTCTACGGAGTATCCGAGGTCTTCGTGCACGACGCTTCTGGCCTGCTCGGCAGGGAATGACGGAACGTCGTCGAGGCAACGTAGGCATGCATTGGCGACGGGGGCCGGGAACAGGCCGGACGACGACGCGACCAGTTGACCGAGCTTGACGAAGGTGGGACCCAGAGCGATGAAGCCGTCGACCATCCCGTCGGAGGCAGCGTCAGCCCACGTGCGTCCACGCTTGCGGAAAGGCCACACGATCAGTGCCAGCATGATCGACGTCGACAACACGACGGCGATGATCGCGGAACGCCACAACTGGGCGAGGCCGAAGCGTTCGAGGTCCGGCATGTGGACTTCGAGGGCAGTGGCGGGCACTCCTGACGAGTACGGCCCGACAGGTCGCGTTGGATCCAGCACAGCTCTCCCTCGTTCTACGAGCGCATCCAGCATTTTGCCGTGAGATCACTTACGCGACCCCTTCCGTTAGTCAGTATGCCAAGTCACACATAACTGCCGGAACCGCCTACGCGTTCAGCCTACGATCGGTGAATGCGTGAGCACTTGATCCCGATCGGCGAGGTTGCAAAATCGTTCGGAATTGCGGCGTCGACCTTGCGCTACTACGAGGACGAAGGACTGCTGTCCGCGCGGTCGCGAACTGGCGGCAAACGCTGGTACGGGCAGCGTGAGCTGCGCCGGCTGGCATTGATCCGGATGTACACCGAGACGGGAATGTCCTTGGAACAGGTGCGGTCCTTCATCGAAACCGACACCACGTCCGACCAGTTCTCGACGGTTCTCGCAGATCAAGTGTCGACACTCGAGGCGCAGATCGCCGCTGCTACGCGAGCGAAACTGATCCTCGAGCATCACCTGACGTGTCGGCAAGAGCGTCCGATGCAGTGCCCGTGGTTGCTCGAGCAGCTCGACATACGCGTCGAAGCGGCGCTTGACTTCAAGTTGACTTGAACCTTCATAGTTAGGGCGCACTTACCGCCCTATCCGGAGGTTGACCATGTCGGCACGACGATGGCTGCCGCTCATCGCCGCATGCATCGGAACTTTCCTGTTACTGACGTACGCCACCATCACGACAATCGCGGTGCCGGCCATCGCAGTCGGTTTGGACGGCAGTACGGGCGCGATGTCCTGGGTCGTCGACGCCTACACGCTGGCTCTTGCCGCGCTTCTGGTGGGCATGGGCGCGCTCGGCGATGCGTGGGGACGTAAACGCCTCTACATATGCGGACTGGTCGTGTTCCTGGTTGCAACGGCCGTGTGCGCGATTGCCCCGGACGTCACGGTTCTGGTCGTTGCTCGCGGCGCGCAAGGAATTGCCGGTGCGGCGATGTTCGCGACGCTCCTGCCTCTGCTCGGCGACGCATATTCGGGCCGCGATCGTCACGTCGCCTTTGCTGCGTGGGGCGCCGTCGCTGGATTGGCGGCGGGAATCGGGAACGTTGCAGGAGGGCTGCTGACGCAGTCCTTCGACTGGCGTGCGGTCTTCTATTTCGGAATCCCCGTGGCCGCAGTAGCGCTCGCAATGGCTGTGTTCTGTTTCGCCGACAGTGAGCGCGGCGACGGCAACATCGACTGGGCCGGAATCGTTTTGTTCACCCTCGCTGCCGTTGCCGCGGTTCTCGGCGTGACGTGGGGCGGCGACATCGGGTGGGCTTCGTCGTCGACAGTTCTTGCCTTCCTGATCGCAATCGGTGCGCTGACGGCGTTTGTGTCCTGGCAGCGTCGAGGCAGCAGTCCGATGCTCGATCCGGCATTGTTCCGATCCCTGAAATTCGACGGCGTCCTCGTCGCTGCGTTCGGGTACTACCTCGCGGCCTACGGCCCGCTCGTAGTCCTTTCATTGTGGCTGCAGAACGGGCTGGAACTGTCGGCATCGGCGGCCGCACTCGTGCTCTCGATTCAACCGCTCGCTTTTGTCTTCGTGTCGGCGCTGTGTGGATCACGGCTTCAGCGAGTCGACCTTCGACTGTCGCTCGGATTCGGGACGGTTCTCTGCGGAATCGGTTGCGTGGCCATGCTGTACGTTCTCGCCGAGCCGGTCTGGCCCGCGCTGATCGCCGGGCTGATTCTGACCGGTGTCGGTTCCGCGATGGTGTCGCCGGTGCTGCCGGGTGCCGCGATGTCGGACGCCCCGGCAGAGCGCGCCGGGACGGCTTCGGCGACAGCCAACTCGTCGCGTCAATTCGGGCTTGCCGTCGGAATTGCGTTGTGCGGCTCTCTCTTCGCCGGTCCGGACGAGTTCGCCTTGCTGTGGCCGTTGGTCTTCTGCGCCGGCGTCGGAATGCTCACGGGTTTGGTATCGATCCTTCTCTTTTCTCGTTCGTCAACTCCTGCAACAGTTCAGCCAATCGCCGAAAGGGCACACACATGACCACGCTGTTCACTCCACGACCGCACCGGCGTCTCGAGATGGACTGGAGTCGCCGCAGGTTCCTCGGCGCTGCAGCAGGATTGGCTGCTGCGCTGGCAGCGGCCGGTTGCTCGCGTTCGGGCGCAGACGCCGGGGGTGAAGGCGATGCAGGCTGGTCCTTCACCGATGATCGCGGCAACCTGATCGAATTAGATTCACCGCCGAGGACATTTGTCACCTACACCGGTATCGCGGGCGCTCTCTGGGATTACGGACTGGTGCCTGTCGGTGTTTTCGGGGCGCTGACACGATCACCGGGATCAACGGACACCAGCATCTCCGGCAACTTGGATTTCTCGAAGACCGACATGGTCGGGCAGCTCTGGGGACAAGTGGAACTCGAGAAGATCGCTGCGCTGGAGTCGGACGTCGTCATCGTCCCTCAGTTGCGTGGTTCGGCACTACTAGACGAGGCGAACTTGGATGCGGTGAAAGGCTTGTCGACAGTACTGTTCGTGGAAACGGCAGCAGGAACCATCGACCGAACCGTGCAAGAGATCGTGGAACTGGCCGTGGAACTCGGAGCGGACCAGGATATGGAGGCTCAGCGAAAAGGCTACGACGCTGCGCGTGCGCGGATCTCCAAAGTTGCTTCTTCGCTGAATAATTCACAGGTTTTGTTCGCGTCCGCAGATGCGGACACGATTCGTGTCAGTCTTTCGGGATTCCCGATCCTCGCAGACCTGGCGGGATTGGGACTTGCCGTCGTCGATCCGGCCGAGGGATCGTCGGTCTACGTCGAGAAACTGGCTTGGGAGATGGCGGACCACTATCCGGCCGACATGATCTTCCTCGACGATCGCCCGTCCAGTTTGCAACTGGATACGCTCGGAACCAATCCTGCGTGGTCCAACTTGCCCGCGGTGAAGGCGGGAAAGATCGGGACCTGGAATCCGGAACCCGTGCTCAGTTATGCCGGGATCGCCCGTACGTACAACAATCTGGCTGACCAGCTGCTGGCATTCTCACATTCCTGACCGCCGCGTCGTCTACGACGTATGGACCTCTTCACCGATCTGTCTGCTCGAGTTGATTCCCTCGATTGGCCTGCGCTGATCGAGGGAATCAACTCCAGTGGGTGTGCCCAGACGGCGCCGATACTCGACGAGTCGGAGTGCCGCGAAATTGCTTCCTGGTACTCGGACGTCGACCGGTTCCGGAGCACCATCGACATGGCTCGATACCGCTTCGGCCAGGGGGAGTACCGGTACTTCGGCGATCCCGTACCGGAGCCGATCACGGCTATGCGATCCGCCTTCTACCGACACCTGCTGCCCGTGGCGCGGGAGTGGGCGTTCAAGCTGGGCGAGGGTGCACCGTGGCCGGATTCTTTCGAAGAATGGATCGATCAGTGTCACGACGCCGGTCAGAATCGCCCTACCCCGATCCTTCTGTCCTACGGACCTGGTGACTGGAATGCATTGCATCGGGACTTGTACGGAGAGTTGGTGTTTCCCTTGCAAGTCGTGATCGGGCTCGACAGACCTCGCATCGACCACGCCGGCGGCGAGTTCTTGCTCGTGGAACAGCGGCCGCGCGCCCAGTCGAAAGGGACGGTGACAGTTCTCGAGCAAGGTCACGCGTTGATCTTCACCACGCGGGATCGACCGGTGCAGAGTTCGCGGGGGTGGTCGAGAGCCCCTGTGCGACATGGTGTCAGTGTGGTGCAATCCGGCACGCGTCGAACATTGGGATTGGTGCTTCATGATGCTGAGTAAGACGTACATTCTCCGCGACGCTCGCAACAAACCCTACGAGAGTTCGACGCCCGGTGTGCTTGGTGGACATCGGAAAACGAAGATCTACGGTCGACTCGACTGTCGAGGGGCTGCGCAGGCAATCGCGCGTGGTGGGTATGTCGCCAGTCGGGTGTTCTTCGCGGACGAGCCGACCGCGATTGCGGCCGGCTATCGCCCCTGTGCCGTCTGCATGCCCGAAGGTTACGCAGCCTGGAAGGCAGTTGCTACGCGCCGAAGCGGTCGCGGTACTCCTTCGGAATGAGCGGCTTGTCGCCGCGGACCTTCAGCTGCTGGACAGCCCAGGTATTGCCGTCCGGGTCGGCGAATCCGAAGAAGGTGCCCCCGTCACGCTCGTCGAAGACGGTGACCTCACTGGCATCGACGCCGCGGTCGATGAGCTCTTGGCGAGCCGTTGCAGCGTCTGCCACGACCAACTGCAATCCCTTCAACGAACCAGGGGCCATCTCGGTTTGCGACGGCAGGTTGCCGATGACGATCGAGCAGCCCGAACCACGCGGAGTGAGCTGGGCGACCGTCATGTGTTCGTTGACGGTGTGGTGGTCGAGATCGAAACCGACCTTGTCACGGTAGAACTCGATGGAGCGGCCGAGGTCACTGACGGGAACGATGACTACTTCGAGGGTCCAGTCCATGAAACTGCCTTTCGCTGAAGAGGTTCGGGTAAACAGGTGGTCAGAGTTGCGCGACGATCTTGTCCAGGCGTTCGTAACCTTCGGTGACGCCGAGCTCCATATTGCTCTCGATCATTCCGTCTCGCGCTTCGAGGCTCGGATATACGGAATGGCCGGAGAGACGGGTGCGTCCGTTGCCCAGGTCCTCGAACGTGATCGATTCGATGCTGACGACGTCGGGAAATCCCTCGTATTCGAAAGTCTGGATGGCAAAGTCGTTCTCGCGAACAACGTGAAATACACCGTTGAACCGGAACTCTTCGCCCTCGGGGTTGCGATGGACGTACTTGTATCGACCGCCGCTCACGAACTCGTATTCGTCGATTTCCATCTCGTATCCGTTGGGGCCGAGCCACTGCTTGACCAGTTCGGGATTCGAATGAGCTGCGAAGACGGCACTGACGGGTGCGTCGAATTCGCGGGTGATGTCGATGTACGGCACGCCCTCAGGAGCCGTGATGCTGACGGGATTGGTGGTAGCCATGGCTAAGTCTCCTTCTGTGTGGTGCTGAGTAGGTGATCGAGCTTGCGGAACTGTTGTTCGTGGATCAGTCGATAGTGGTCGATCCAGGCGGTCAAAGCCTCGAGAGTTGCGGCGTTGAGATGCACCGGCCGCCTCTGGGCTTCGCGGCTGCGGGTGACCAAACCCGCGGCTTCGAGTACCTGAATATGTTTGGAGACGGCCTGTTTCGTGATCTCGAACGGCTCGGCCAAATCGTTGACCGTTTGGGGGCCGGTGCTCAGGCGGGCGATGATCCGCCGTCGTACCGGGTCGGCGAGCGCCATGAACGCTTTGTCGAGACGCTCGTCTGCCCCTGGATCCACGATCACTTGTCAACCATCTCCTTTATCAACCAATCTGTTGATTACGCTACGGGTCCATGCGGAGGGTGTCAATGCTGCGAAACCGATTAGCGTGGAATTCATGAACGCTTTGATTCCTCGGCCACGAATGGAAGTGGCGCCAGGGGCGATTCTCGTTCCGGATTGGCTCAGCATCGAACAACAGCGCACCTTGGTGGCCGAGTGCCGACGGTGGGCGACCGCACCCGTACCGATGCGCTCGGCCGTCGTCCCTGGTGGGCACAAGATGTCGGTGCAAACAGTCTGTCTCGGTTGGCACTGGCAGCCGTACAAATACACGCGCACCGCCGACGACGTGAACGGTGAACCGGTTGCCGCTGTGCCCGACTGGCTCGTTGGCCTCGGCCGTAGCGCAGTTGCCGCGGCCTATGATGGTCCGACTGTGGGGGAGCGGTACACGCCGGACACTGCGCTGATCAATTTCTACGACGAGGGCGCTCGGATGGGCATGCATCAGGACAAGGACGAGCGCTGCGACGCTCCCGTCGTCTCACTGAGCGTCGGGCAGAGTTGTGTCTTTCGGTTCGGGAATTCCGAGAATCGGAACAAGCCGTACACCGACGTCGAACTCCATTCGGGTGATCTCTTCGTCTTCGGTGGGGAGTCTCGGTTCGCGTATCACGGAGTGCCGAAAGTTATTGCGGGAAGTGCAAGTCCCGACATCGGTCTGCCGTCCGGGCGGCTGAACATCACCCTGCGGGATACCGGAATGTCGTGAGTCTCAGGCTGATTTCGGCCTCGCGAATCGAGGGGATCGGTGGGCAGCACTCGAAGAAGAAACGGGCATTCAATTTATCGACATCCCAGGTCATTCTGAAATAGCCACCAACTGTGGTCTTTAGCGAAGACATCAATCTACGTTGAATCCGTCCAATTGGTCTCGTTTCATGTCAAGATCAACTGACGACCTTTCAGGCTGAACGAGATGGAGATTCGATGCATTCGATCACACGAGCGGCCCTCATCGGTGCTGCCGCTCTTCCGTTGGCAATGGCTGCTCCCTCGCTGGCCTCAGCTTCCACAGCTGCCGACGTCACCTTCGCTTACAGTGCTTCCGGCTCGACCGTGAGCAACACCATCACCAACAATTCGGGTGGAGCTCTGCAATGCAGCACCTCGCTCGCGAACGCGCCCGGCGGAGTGCTGCCACCAATCGAAGCCACGATCGGTCCAGGACAGGCGATCTACGAGAGCGGCGTGATCCCCACCGGTACAACAGTTCAGACGATCAACGATATCCCGGACGGCTCCTACGTCGTCCTGGCATCCTGCGGCAGCGTCGATGAACCGACGAGTATGTGGGTATCGGACTACCCAGGACTCGAGCCCTACCTGGCGATGTTCCCTTACACCACATACGCGGTGCAACAAGCATCCTGGGTGGTCTCATTGCCCAGCGCTGGTGCGCCCACATCAACCCCTGGCATGAACTTCGGGAGCTGACACCGGTAGTGGAACTGTGGATCGCCATCTGCCTGAGAGAATCGGTGTCGGGCGCGACCACTGCCGTCATTGTGCAGCCATTGTTTTCGTCCATCAGTGCTCGCACTGTTCGTCTGTAGTGACAGCGCAATAGGTCCTGTTCATTGCGCAGGATGATCCCGAATGAGAACTGAAGAGTTTGGGAGGCAGTTGTTTTGGCGAGAGCAACCTTTGTGTCATCAGTACAGTCTCGACCGAAACCAGTGATCGAGACTGATCATGTCTATCTTGTGCATGTCGAGACCCAGCTGGGCAGCAGCTTTCACTGCGTCGGCGCGGGGGATAGAGCTTTGGGGCAGAGTCCAATTGGTCTCCCGCGCATGATGCTCGAGAAGGTCGATGACTGTCCGCGGGACAGGTTCGTTGACGTGAAGTGTTGAGCCGTAGCGAAATTGCTGTTCTGTCGACAGTTTGTAGATAGATCGGGCGAGTAGGTTTACGTCGACTACTGACAGGATCGCGCTACCATTGTCGATGATCGAGCCGAGTCGAGAGACGATTCGCGTCAGTGTCGGCAGAAACCATCTGTCGCCGGGTCCGTACACGAGATGGGGCCGGACGACGAGGCCTCCGGCGTCGCGCACGAACTCCTCGGCGAGGGCGCGCGTGCGGCTGGCAGGTGAGAGGGGTTTGAGAGGTGCGCCGTTGACGGGCAGGTCTCGAAACGGGCCTGGCCCGTACACCGCGGCGGTGCTGACGTAGAGCAGCCGTTCGACGCCGACGGCGACGGCGATCGACGCAACGTTTCGTATGCCGTGTTCGTTGACGTGAACGCACTGTTGTTCGTCGTCGCCCACGTACGACACGCAGCAAATGACGGTGGACGCCTGGCTCATAGCAACTCGTAGAGAGGCGCTTTCGTTGATGTCGCCGATAGTGGCGGCAATTCCGTTGCGGCTGAGTTGTTTGGCTGCGCTGTCCGTGCGAACGAACCCGATTGCAGCGTTTCCGTCCCGGGAAACCAGCTGGTTCATCACTGCTGAGCCGATGAAACCAGTGGCTCCGAGTACCAGAGTCGTCATGGTGTGTCCGTGTCGAGGGCGTTGCTGCCGGGTCTTTCGACGTATCGTTGAGATTCATTCCGTCGGCAACGAGAGCTGGGTAGATCATGCAGGAGCGTGCGGTCCTCACGCGCCAGGCCGTCATTTTGGGTGCTGCGAAGAGCTTCGAGAAGTTCGGGTACTCCGCCAGTCTGGGCACGATCTTGCAACACGGGGGCGTGTCCAAGGGTGCGATGTATTTTCATTTCGCGTCGAAGGAGGAGCTTGCGCACGCGGTCATCGCAGCGCAGCACGGTATGGCGATGGAGGGTACCCGGAGGGTTGCTGCGCATTCCGACATCGCGGTCGAAACCCTGGTGCTCGTTTCGCAGGAGATGGCTCGGCAGCTTGTGACCGAGCCCATCGCGCGAGGTGGCATGCGGTTGACGATGGAGATCGGCAGTATTCAAGGTCCCATCGAACAGCCGTATCTCGATTGGATCGAGGCTATCAAGCAGGTGGCAACGCAAGCGGCCGAAGCCGGCGATATCGTCCCGGGCACCGATATCGACGCGTTGGCTCGATTTGTGGTGGGGTCGTTCACCGGAGTGCAGATTCTCTCGGAAATGCTTACGGGCAGAACCGATCTGTACGAGCGGTTGAGTCAGATGTGGAACTTGGTGCTGCCAACGATTGTCCGCGAGGACAAGTTGGCGCACGTCATGCAACTGGCGGCGCTTGCACCGAGAGAGTGGGAACCACCGAGCGTTTGACGTGGATGACGCGACGAGAAGAACGTGTTCGTTCCCTTTCATCATTGGTCCGCAACTGTAAGTTCAAGTTCCGCGGTGGTTTCCAGTTCTTGAGTGAACCGAACTCGGTGCACATGGCCTGACGCGTCAAGGGGGGTCGTTGACACCTCGCACGGCGTTTCCCATTCAGTGAACCTCGGAAAGACCGCCGAGAGTGAGGCGATCTTGGTTGCTGGGTTGCCGATGTGGAATCGGACCGCTTGTCGGGCGGCCTCGAAAAGAATCATTCCTGGGATGTGGTCGACGGGGTGGTCGAAAAGGGAGTGGTTGCGCGGATCGGGAGTGCAGAACATCGTGTGCCGAGCAGGATCAGTGCTGATGAGCACATCTCCATCGGTTAGGCGTCCGACTCGCTCCGATCCGACCACCGCGGTTCCGGAAGGAAGGATGCGCCGGCTCGGGCGGTGGTCTTCTCGTCCTTGCCGAATTCGACGGTATCCCTCGGGGCTGACTCCTCGCGCAACAGCTTTGCATCTGGCGACGTGCCGGTTGCCCTCTCTGAGGATCCCCGACACTTCGACCCCCGAGACCGCTCCGTCGCGATGAGTGAGGTTGTCCGCTGTCATCGAGAAACTCAACGGCTCCGCGACTGGTTGCACGTCGAGCGCATCCAACATCTCGAAGCTGAATGTTTCCATGAGGAACTTGTAGTGCAGTGGAATCTCGTATCGGGTGTGGCAGAGAAGCACCACTGCCTGTCGAAATGCTTCTGCCACCCCGAGTGGATCGTGTTGCTCGCTCGATACGTCGAATATCCGGTGCGAGACCGGGAGTTGCACAGCAACCTGGTACGCCGAGTCCGATTCGATCCGGTAGTCCGTCAAGAAAACCTCGGCAACAGCATGTCTGTGGACGAGATGCCGCGGCACTGTGCGTGTGTATTCCATTGATTGAATGCACCTTTCGATGTTCGCTCGTGTCTTCGGTGTCGTGTAGGAACCAATTTTCGACGTCCGGACACGTCGCCGAATCGTCAAAATTGACGATCTTTGCGAAGGTCGAGTTCGATCAGGGGTAGCACCCATCTCAACGAGTGTGTCTGGGGCACTTCCTGCTAGAAGCGTCCGATCCGAAGTTCCAGCGGGTGTCTGCGTGCGTCGTGACCAGAGCGGCGGAGCATCGCGCATGCCTCCAGTTGGGAGTGCACCCCCAGTTTCTGCAGGATGCTTCGGACGTGGGCGCGAACCGTGGTCGGTGCGATGTGGGCGGTTCGAGAAATCGAGTCGACATTCGAACCGCCGTAGAGAAGACCCACGATCTCGAATTCGCGATCGGTGAGACTGCCGATTCGTGCGGATTCTTCGGTGCGCAACCGGATGCGTTGTACGAGCGAGGACTTCTCGTGTGCAGGTTGAGTGGAATTGGGGTTGAGTGCGGCTTGCAGCTCATCGAGCAGCGATGCGAACGGGAGTTGAGAGTTGAGCGCGGAGTGGGCGCCCGCAGCAAGTCCCCGAATCATGGAGCGGCCGCTACTGAGATCGCCGACCAGGACCGATCCCTCGAGTGCGGAAAGCTCCTTCACCTGCCAATCGACGCCCCCGCTGGGTAGGAGAACAAGCGCTCTACCGTGATCGCTGGTGTGGTGCCTTAACAGGCTCATGTCTGCGGTTTGTGGCGCGGAATAAGCCCCGGCGCTTATTCGGGCAGCGATTGCATTGGCGAACCCTCGATCGCTATGAGTGGTGTACACCGTGACTGTGCTGGAGTGTGTCATAGCGACTACATCACCGGCGGAGGTCCAGTCCGCCCGTTTTCCGCGTTGCGAATCCAAAACCGTTGGTTTCAGCGTGGTTTCGTCAGCGGGCTCGTTATCGGAGTGACCTCTCCACTGATGCGCACGAAGGGTGACAGCGATAGCGCAGTTGTCCGTCCGCCCATGGAGACTCGCGCGTCCGACACCTGATCGTGGACCTACGAATTATGCTAGGGCGCTGAATATTTGGGCGATGAGTATCCCGCGTAGACGAGCCATTGGACGTTCCGTCGACGACGTGAACGACTCTCCAGTGGCTGGCGGCATTCAGTCGTCTCGATCGAGTTTCCGCGAGCCGGTGCGTCGCACTCTCAATGTTCTGTACCCAGTCGGGTCGAGATATTGACTGTTACCGTCAGTTGCACATACCCTGTACATTGGCGCTGACCTTAGGGAACCCGGCCTGAACCGGCCGATCGTTCTCGGCCACTGCCGACACCAGATGTAGCTTCGCGACGACCTACGAAACGAGTTTCCTCCATGACACAGCATGTCGACGTACTGATCATCGGCGCTGGCTTGTCCGGAATCGGCGCGGCTTGCCACCTCATTCGTGAGAAGACCGGAAGCACTTACGCGATCCTCGAGCGTCGCGAGAACATCGGTGGCACCTGGGACCTGTTCAAGTACCCGGGCATCCGTTCGGACTCCGACATGCTCACCTTCGGATTCGGTTTCCGTCCTTGGATCGGCACCAAAGTGCTCGCAGACGGCGCCAGTATCCGTGACTACGTCGAGGAAACCGCCAAGGAATACGGCGTCACCGACTACATCAACTTCGGCCGCAAGGTCGTGTCTATGGACTTCGACCGTACCGCCGCGCAGTGGACCGTGACCGTCCTGGTCGAGGCGACGGGGGAGACCGAGACGTGGACCGCGAACGTCCTCGTCGGCGCCTGTGGTTACTACAACTACGACAAGGGTTACCGCCCCGCCTTCCCCGGTGAGGACGACTTCCGCGGTCAGATCGTGCACCCGCAGCACTGGCCGGAGGATCTCGATTACACCGGAAAGAAGGTAGTGGTCATCGGTTCCGGCGCCACCGCGATCACGCTGATCCCGTCGATGGCCCCCACCGCTGGTCACGTCACCATGCTGCAGCGCTCGCCCACGTGGATCCAGGCGCTTCCGTCCGAGGACCCTGTTGCCAAGGGTCTCAAGCTCGCACGTGTTCCCGACCAGATTGCTTACAAGATTGGTCGAGCCCGCAATATCGCACTACAACGCGCCAGCTTTCAGCTTTCTCGCACCAACCCGAAGCTGGCCAAGAAGCTGTTCCTCGCCCAGATCAGCCTGCAGCTCGGCAAGAATGTGGACCTGCGTCACTTCACTCCCAGTTACAACCCGTGGGATCAGCGCCTGTGCGTGGTTCCCAACGGGGACCTGTTCAAGGTGCTCAAGAGCGGCAAGGCCGACATCGTCACCGACCGTATCGCCACGTTCACCGAGAAGGGCATCGTGACCGAGTCGGGCCGCGAAATCGAGGCCGACGTCATCGTCACGGCGACCGGCTTGAACGTACAGATTCTGGGCGGCGCGACCATGAGCATCGACGGCGAGCCGGTCAAGCTCAACGAGACTGTGGCCTACAAGAGCGTGCTCTACTCCGACATCCCGAACTTCCTGATGATCCTCGGCTACACCAACGCGTCGTGGACGCTCAAGGCTGACCTGGCCGCGTCCTATCTGTGTCGCGTGCTCAAGATCATGCGCGATCGCAGCTACACGACTTTCGAGGTTCACGCCGAACCCGAGGACTTCGCCGAAGAATCTCTCATGGGCGGAGCCCTGACCTCGGGCTACATCCAGCGCGGCGACGGAGAAATGCCGCGTCAGGGTGCCCGCGGCGCGTGGAAAGTGGTCAACAATTACTACCGCGACCGCAAGCTGATGCACGACGCCGAGATCGAAGACGGTGTGCTGCAGTTCAGCAAGGTAGACATTCCTGTCGTGCCTGATAGCAAGGTCGCCAGCGCATAGTCGACTCCACCGGGGGGGTGAACCGGTCGCACCACCCAGACGTCGGTGAATGGGCTGGTGATGTTGCGTCGACGTCCCCAAGCGTCACGGGGTTTGTGATCGGTGAGTTCGCTTCCGCGTTCGTCGGTTGTGCACAACCACGGGAAGAACATAGACAGCAACCATGATCACGGCAAGCAGTCCGAGGTAGAGATAGGGCCAGGTCCAGCCCGCTGCTCGAATGACCAGCAACGATCCGCCCATGATCAAGGGCATCCCGGCCGCGGCGAGCAGGTCGACGTCACGGGGCGAGACGGGTGGGGTTCCGAGCAGAGGTACGCGGCTGCCCGAGTTTTCTCTGATCGTGCGCATCACTGACATGCAGTAGAGGGCGGCGCCGGCGATCGCGATCACCGCACCAAGTGCAACTTCGACGACGCCGGTTCTCGTGGACATCAATGCGTAGGCAAACACGCCCACCGTTGCCAATGTGACCGGCGCCGACTTCCAGATCGGCGTCGACGCATAAGTGTCGGCGGGAACGCTCACCGAGCGCATCGGTTCGAGAGGCTCCATGAGCTCAGCGTGCCATGCGCCGCTCGGGAAACAAACTGCCTGTGCCGTTTCTGGCAGGCTGCGGCTGCCTGGCCTGGATGTCGGGACCCCTCACTACGATTCTCGTCGTGACCGATTACGACGATCTCGACATGTTCGGTGGCCTCGACGCCTCCTCCCTGCCGCTCCGCCAGCAGCAGATTCTGATGACCATCCGGGATCTCGTGGCTGCCAACGGGTGCACGCCGAGCACACGGCAGATCGGAGACGCGGTTGGTCTGCGCTCGACGTCGACGGTATCCAAGCACCTCAAGAGCCTCGAAGAAAAGGGCTTCCTCCGTAGGGGAGCGGCCATGGCTCGGCAGTTGGACGTGCGGCCGTTCCTCGTGGGAGCGAAGGAACAGTCGTCGTCGAACACCGTGACGGTTCCGGTCGTCGGTGACATTGCGGCCGGCGCGCCGATCCTCGCGGAGGAGCACGCCGACGAGGTGCTGGCGCTTCCTCGCGAGCTCGTGGGCTCCGGCACGGTGTTCGGACTTCGGGTGCGCGGTGAGTCGATGGTCGACGCAGCAATCTGCGACGGCGACGTCGTCGTGGTGCGGCGCCAGGACGAGGCACACTCCGGCGAGATCGTCGCCGCGATGATCGACGGCGAGGCCACCGTGAAGGTGCTCCGACGTCGCGACGGTCACGTGTACCTCGAGCCTCGTAATCCCGCATACAGCGTCATCGACGGCGATCGCGCGGCCATCTTGGGCAAGGTTGTTTCCGTGATGCGACGTATCTGAGTGGTGTCCGGTTTCAGCGATGGTTGGCGCGGGGACCGTTGTATTCCTCATCGGTGACTTTGTCGCCCCATGTCGTTTCGGTGCTTCCGTCGCCGGGTCCTTCCCACAGCGCAAGGTGGGTCATGAAACGGTCGGGTGCCGCGCCGTGCCAGTGTTCCTCTCCTGCCGGGGTATAGATGGTCTCGCCCGGGTGAACTTCGACGATCTCGCCGCCGCGAGCTTGAACCAGCGCGGTCCCGGAGACGATGTGGAGGGTCTGCCCGAGGACATGGGAATGCCAGTCGGTTCGCGCACAAGGTGCAAAGCGAACCATGTTGGCGCGCATCCTCGACGGCTCCTGGCCGGCGTAGATGACGTCCCACCAGACGTCGCCGGTGAACCAGTCGCTGGGTGCTTTGCTGGTGGGCTGGGGCTTCAAGATTTCCATGAGGTCTCCTCGGAATCGAAAGGGGCGGTTCAGTTCTGCGTCAGCGGAACAAGTCGAATGGTGTTGGGTGCGGCGGCGCGGCCGGTGACGGAGCCGACGATCTGCGGGCCGTAGCGGTCGTACTTGGTGTGGTAGGCGGAGTCGATCGCCGAGTGCGCATCCGGTGCGGCGGACTCGAACGCCACGTCCCGCTCAATTCCTCCTGCGCGGATTCGGCCCCTTCCACTTGCCGTTGCTCGGACGAACCACGGGTTGTCGGTTCCGTATGCCGAGCGCACGTACAGTTGGTTGTCGGCACGGACGACCCAAATCGTGACGTACGGCCTTGCGGTGCCGTCGCGGCGGTTAGAGGAGATCTGCAATTCCTCGGCACCACCGATCTTGGTCAGTTCAGCCTCGGTCCACGAGTGCGACATCTCGGCTTCCTTTCTCCTGTTCGAATTGCTTTGTGGTACTTCGCGTTCTCGTAGCCGGGACGATCAGTGCGAGGACGATGACGAGACAAGCGGCCAGCAGGGCGGTGCCTGCGGTGAGAGCCGTTGATACGTGATCGGTGAGTGCCGTTGTAGCGTCGTCGGCAGAGGCTCCGGCGCCCGCGGAAACTGCGACGAGGATGCCGAGTCCGAGAGCACTGCCCAGTTGGTGTGCAGTGTTGACCAATCCTGATGCGGCACCGGCATCCTCGGCCTCTACCCCGGAGATACCGGCAGAAGTCAGCGGAGCGAAAGCCAACCCCTGCCCGGCGCCGATCAATATCATCGGAAGTGCTATCGCAGTGAGATACGTGCTACCGGGATGGACCAGACTGAGCCACGCCATCCCGGCGAGGGTGACGGCAATGCCAACCGACAGAATTGCGGAATTTCCGAATCGTGGTGTCAGTCGCGGAATCAGCATCGCCACAGCAAAATTGACGATCGTCATCGGGAAGAAGGCGATGCCAGCTTGGAACGCGCTGAAGCCCATGACGCCTTGGAGTAGCTGAGTGGTGAAGTAGAAAAATCCGATCATGGCACCCAGATAGAGTATTCGGGCGGCGTACGCCCCGGATCGCTCCCGGCTGCGGAACAACCGCAGTGGCATGATCGGCTGCTCCGCTCTCGCTTCGTTGAGGAAGAGCAAGGTCAGTAGTATCGCCCCGGCCGCCAGTGTCGCAACAGTGATCGGTGAGGTCCACCCCGCCTCGGCCGAGTTGACGGTGCCGAAGACGAGTGCGGTCATGCCGAGTGTGGCGAGAACAGCGCCCGCCACATCGAAACGTCCGGAGTTGGGTTCGGTTTCCGGAATGAACCGGGGAGCGAGCGCGATCATCGCGATTCCGATCGGAACATTGATGAAAAAGCCTGCGCGCCATGACACCCAGTCGGCAAGGGCGCCGCCGATCACGAGGCCGAGGCTGGCGCCTATTCCCGCCGCAGCGCCGTACCAGGCAACAGCGCGCGTTCGCTCCGGGCCGGGCGGGAAACTGGCAGTCAGCAGTGACAGCGACGCCGGGGCCACCACTGCGGCTCCGACGCCTTGGAGAGCGCGCGCCGCGATGAGCCACCAACCGTTCGGCGCGACCCCGACGAGAAACGACGCAATCGCGAAAATTGCGAGACCGGAGACGAATACGCGACGACGGCCGAAGATATCCCCGAGACGAGCGCCCAGCAGGAGAAGGCCGCCGAACACCAGGGTGTAGGCGTCCTGGACCCAGGACAGTCCGGTTGCCGAGTAACCCATGCTGCTTTGGATGCTGGGTAGCCCGGTGAGGATGATCGAATTGTCTAGCAGGATCATGAAATAGCTGATCAGAATGATCGCCAGGATCGCGGTGGAATTGATGCGACCGGCAACGGGACGGTTGGCAGTGTGGGTCACGCGCTTCTTCTTCGCAAGTGGTGGACGTTCGCAAGTGGTGGATTACGGGCGGACGAGGACCTTCAACGATTCACGGGAGTCCATGGCTCGATAGCCTTCCGCTACGTCGTCGAGCCCGACGGTGTGGTCGAAGACCTTGCCCGGCTCGATCTTTCCGTCGAGCACATCCGGCATCAGCTCTTCGATGTACGCGCGCACCGGAGCCGGTCCACCGGTGAGCGTGATGTTGGGTCCGAAGAGCGTCCCGAATCCGATTGGAGCTTCTTCGTATTGGGGTACTCCGACTCGGCTGATGACGCCGCCCGGTCGGACAACTCCGAGTGACTGCTCGTAGGCAGGCATGTGACCTACCGCTTCGAGGACGACATGAGTGCCGTCGCCTCCGGTCAGTTCGCGGACTTTCTCGATGCCCTCGTCCCCACGTTCGGCAACTACATCGGTGGCTCCGAACTCGAGACCGAGATCCGTGCGGGTCTTGTGGCGCCCCATGAGGATGATGCGCTCGGCGCCGAGGCGTTTGGCGGAGAGCACTGCCATCAGCCCCACGGCTCCATCGCCGATGACCGTGACCGTCGTGCGTTGGTTGACGCCACCCTTGACCGCCGCGTGATAGCCGGTGCCGAAGACGTCGGAGAGCGTGAGCAGTGACGGTAGGAGTTCGGAGTCCTCACCGACCGGCGCCTTGACCAGGGTGCCGTCTGCCAACGGCACTCGGATGGCCTCCGCTTGCCCGCCTCCGATCCCGTTTCCGGCCCAGAATCCGCCGTGGCGGCAGGACGTCTGCAAGCCTTCGCGGCAGAAGTCGCACGTCCCGTCGGACCAGGCGAAGGGCGCGATGACGAAGTCGCCCTTCTTCAACGTGGACACCTCGCGACCGGTCTCTTCCACCACTCCGACAAATTCGTGGCCCATCGGGGAACCACCGGGCGTGGCCGGCATGTTGTGGTAAGGGTGCAGGTCAGAGCCGCAAACGCACGCCCTGACGACCCGCACGATCGCGTCCGTCGGCTGCTGCAGTGCCGGATCGGGCACGGTCTCGACTCGAACGTCTCCGGCGCCGTACATGATGGTTGCTCGCATGGTGTCCCCTCTTGCTTCTGGTGTCGCGTGCTTGGAAGTCGACGTTTCGGCGTGGACCGGTCGACTGCAATCAGTCAACGCCGCGCCTCGCGGGCGCGGGAGTGTCTGTTGTTCCAGGTAACGGCAGTACCTCCCTCGGTCTTCTCCGCTCGAGTAACGTGAACTGCATGGACAACCGAGCCGAGATCCGCGAATTCCTCAGCTCCCGTCGTGCTCGCATCACACCCGAGCAGGCAGGGCTGCCGGCCTACGGCGGAAACCGTCGCGTCAAGGGGTTGCGCCGTGAGGAAGTCGCTCTGCTCGCCGGTGTGAGCATCGACTACTACGTGCGCATGGAACGCGGAAATCTGGCGGGAGCGTCGGACTCGGTGCTCGAAAGCCTTTCCCGAGCACTGCAACTCGACGAAGCCGAAACTGCCCACTTGTACGACCTCGCGAAGGCCGCCAGTGCAGGCGCACCGAGTAGAAAGCGGCCCGCCCCCAAAGGCGTGAGCCCGGCGATTCAGCAGATACTCGACGCCATCACCGACGCACCGGCGTGGGTACGTAATGCCAGGCACGACATGCTGGCGGCCAATCGTATGGCGCGCGCGTTGTATTCGCCGGTGTTGGCCGATCCACGTAGGCCGGCGAACAACGCCCGCTTCGTGTACCTGGACCCGGCATCGCAGGACTTCTTCGTGGATTGGGAGCGCGCGGCAGACGACATCGCCGCGATGCTCCGCTCGGAAGCGGGGCGCAATCCTCATGACAAGGCGTTGACCGAGCTCATCGGCGAACTTGCCACTCGCAGTGAGGTATTCCGCACCCGATGGGCGAAACACAATGTGCGCTTTCATCGGACGGGATTCAAGAAGGTTCGTCACCCCGTCGTCGGCGACCTGGAGCTGAACTTCGAGGCGATGGAACTGCCGTCCAATCCCGGGCTGACACTGCTGGTCTACACCGCGGCGCCGGAGACGCCCACGGCTGACGCACTCAAACTCTTGGCGAGTTGGGCGGCAACCCAGGATCAGCTGGATCCGGCGAACGACAGCGAAGCGGCGCTCTGAATTCGATCGGCAGGTAATCGTGCCGATTCAGCTCAGATGCGTTACTGCCCAAGCTACCTGGTCTCCACCTCGTCGTTTCGCCCGATACATCGCGTTGTCGGCATCGGCAAGAATCCGATCGATGGTTCCCGAAGCGTCCGGGATTGTCGAGGACAGCCACACGCTGGCTCCGACGCTCACGGAAATCGACTGCCTGCCGGCGGGCCGCGATATCGAATTGTGAATGTCCACCACGGTTTGTTCGATGCGACGTGGCTCCACGGGCATGAGAATCACGAACTCGTCGCCGCCAGTCCGCGCAACCAGCCCGACCTCTCCGACCACCGAGTTCAGGCGCCGGCCGACTGTCACCAGCATCCGATCGCCTTCCGCGTGACCCAGTTTGTCGTTGACGCTCTTGAACGAATCGACATCGATCACCACCGCAAGGACTACGTGTCCTTGGAGTTCGCCGACACCGAACAACTGTTGCCAGACATTGTGCAGCCCACGTCGATTCAGTGCAGCGGTGAGTGGATCACGCCAAGAGTGTCGTGCGTCGTCGGTCAAATACAGGACGAGGAAATGCACGGTCATCGAAGCTGAAGCGATAACACACCCGATGACGAATCCAGTGGACACCGACAGCGAAGAGTCGGTATCCGGATCGGTTACAGCACGAATTGTCAGTAGCGCAACGACGAACAGCGCGCCGGTGATCTGTGCTGTGACTATTCGAGGGCTGTGGAATACCGACGAATAGTTCGCGACGACCACGAACAGGACGGTGCCGGTCAATGCCAGGAAGCTCGATTGGATTCCGGCGAGAAGTATCAAGGACAAGCAGATATTGGTGAGCGAAACGAAACGAACGGATTGATGGTGACTCGGCCAAGACCGTCCGAGTGACCAGCGAATCATGCAGTAGAGCGCGATCATGCATGCTGCGCCCGCCGCGAGCCGTTCAGGGAGCTCGGTTGCGCCACCCTTCACGAATTGAGCCAGTACGGCGAGTGCCACGAACACAGCACACCAAAAGGTGACGACCACCCTGGCTGTCCCCAACATCGATCGAGCAGCCAGGAACCTCGGGAACCATTCGCCGTCGTACGCAAGAGACCACCAGCGACTCAACAGTCCCGTTGTTTGACGAATGTTCTGCCCCAACCCCGCAGCGCCACTGACTCCCATGAAACCCCCTCCGAGATCTTGCGAAAATTCCCGGAAGATTCTTCGTCAAGATTTGATCCCCGAACAAGGTACCCGATAGTTGAACGATGGATTGCCGTCTCGTGGGGTGTGGGCTGCTCTAGGGTGTGATCGGTGTGGTCAGGATCTTTCTGAGTGCCGGAAGGTCCAGGGTTGCAGCAAGATCTGCAATAGTGACCCCCGACAGTGATGCGCGCCAGGCTTTTTCGGCGTCGGCCATGACCTTGGCGATTCCGCAGGCGGAACGGCACTGTTCCGGTGGGGCGGCGAGGATTCCTTGCTGTCGAATCTCCGTGCACCGGAACGCAGGTTCGGTGCCGTCAACGGCCTGTACGACGTCGAGAACGGTGATCTTCTCGGGAGCCCGGGTGAGAACGTACCCGCCGTCTCGGCCCTCGGTCGGATTGACCAGACCGGCGTGCGCGAGCGCTCGCAGATGCTTCGCCAGGTATGTCTTCGACACCCCGTGAAGTTCGGCGAGTCTGGCTGTGGGTACCGGCCCTTCGGACTGGCTCAGAACCACGCAGCAGTGGAGTGACCACTCCACGCCTCCGGAAAGCTTCATGATTGGACTCTATCGACGCCGCGGAAAGCGGTGCGGGCCGGACGTCGCTCGAGTTGTCGACGTCAGGCCTTCTCGGCAAGCCACGCGTCGTATGTTGTCGGCGCGATCCATGCATCTGCACCGGGTGTCGGGGTCAGTGCCGAGTTGTCGAGTTTCGCGCCGAAGTAGCCGGCTTCGGGATCGGAGATAACCGAACGCTTGTCGCCGGTGACGAGGAACAAGCGCCGGACCAGTTCGTCGATGCCCAGCGGTTCGGGTCCGGCAATCTCGACCGTGCCGTTTTGCGGCGCGCCGGTCACTACCTCGGCGACGTGGGACACGACGTCTCGAGACGCGATGGGTTGCAGATGTCCCGGCGTTGCGTGGACGGCGCCGTCGGTGGTTCCCGCGTCGGCGATTCCGGCGACGAACTCGAAGAATTGGGTCGATCGGACGATCGTGTAGGGGGTCGGGCCCGCTTTGACCAGGTCTTCCTGGGCGACCTTGGCTCGCATGTACCCGGAATCGGGCAGTCGATCGGCACCCACGATGGACAGGATGACGTGGTGCCCGACGCCTGCCTTCTCCTCCGCGGCGAGGATGTGGCCGGTTCCGTCGCGGAAGAAGGCCAAGACGTCGTCGTCCGACCACGAAGGGGAATTGGTCAGATCCACGACGACGTCGGCACCCTCGACTGCCTCGGCGATACCTGCGCCGGTGGTGATGTCGATCCCGTCGCCGCGACCGAGCGCCTTCACGTCGTACCCGGCGTCAGCGAGCTTGGCGGCGACCTGGCTTCCGATGAGTCCGCTTCCGAAAATGACGATCTTCATGTTTTTCTCCTTTACTCGGATAAGTAGTGTCCAAGTATACTCGGACACTACTTATCCAAGTCAAGGGTTGCCCGGTCAGTCGAAGAGTTCGGCGGCCAGTGCTTCGTAGGTCGCGATCGGATCACCTTCGGCGGGAAGTGCTTGGATCGCAACGTGATCGGCACCCGCCGCGACATGCTCGCGAAGTCGATCCGCGATGGACTTCGCGGTACCGCGTGCAACCAGGGCGTCGATGACGCGATCGTTCCCCTCGTTGGCCAACTCTTCGGGCGCAAAACCGAGGCGCTCGAGATTGCTCGTGTAGTTGCGCAGATACAGATACGGGTTGGCGACGGCGGGGCGACCGATTGCTCTGGCCTTCTCCGGATCGGTTTCCAGGACAACCTTGTGCTCGGGGGCCAGGATCTTCGAAGGGCCGAGGATTTCGCGAGCTTCGGCCGTGTGTTCGGGGGTGGTCAGGTACGGATGCGCGCCGGCGGCGCGAGCGGCGGACAGTTTCAACACCTTCGGCCCCAGTGCGGCGAGGACGCGCCGCGATTCCGGGACCTGGGCCGCGTCGAGTTCGTCGAGGTACGACACGAGTGAGGCGTACGGCTTGGTGTAGTCGCCGGTCGCTTCCGGATGTCCGACGCCTACGCCGAGCAGGAATCGCCCCGGGTGCGCGGCTTCGAGTCGGTGATAGGACTCCGCCACCTCGGCCGCAGGTGAGGACCAGATGTTGACGATTCCGGTTGCCACGGTGATGTGCTCGGTCGCGTCGAGAATTTTCTCGGCGATCCCTAGATCGGCGCGTGGGGAGCCGCCGATCCAGATGGTGCCGAAACCGAGTTTCTCGATCGCAGTTCCCAGCTCGGGCGGCAAACCAGCCGCTCCTCGCCAGATTCCGTAGGTGCCCAGGTCAGGTGTTTTCGTAGTCTCCGTCACAGCGGGTGCAACTCGGCTGCTGCCGGGATCTATTCCTTCCGTCGTCATTTGCCCGGCGCGCGGTAGTCGGTCGGTCGCTTGACTGCCTCGTCGATCTGCTCCGGCGTGAGCAGTGTGATCGACTCCGAGCGTGCTGCACCTGCCGCAGCCGTGCGAATGCTCAATGCGACTGCCGCGACGTCGTCCGGCAGGTTGCCGATCACGAACATGTCGTGACCGCCCAGTGCGAAGTGGCAGGATTCGACAGTGCCACCGATGCTTTCGACCATTCGCGTTATCGCGTCGCGCCGCGCAGTGCCTCCCTCCTGCTGCAGACCGGCGGCGCCGGAGGGTGAGTACGTCACTTGCCAGAGGTATTTCGGCATTTCCACTCCTAGCTCGGGATGGGTACTTCGATCGTGTACCCGTAGGGCGCTCGGTGGCAATGGGTAGGGGACAATCACGGCATGGTTGGAACTCCGGTGATCGTGACTATCGTGTCCGTGTGTGTAGGTTTTGTGATCTTCATGCTCGCTGCCAGTGGTGCACGCGGAAAGTGGGACCGTCGCCTCGTGATCGCGTTGTTCATCGGTGCGGTGGTGTGCCTGACCGTCGTACCGGTATCCGTCGCGCTCAGCGCCGGAGTTTGAAACACGGAGTGCCAAAACGCTCGAGTGCCGCTTAGTCTGAATCGATGGCAGATATTCGGGTAGGTATCTCCGGGTGGACGTATCCCGCGTGGCGCGGAGATTTCTATCCGAAAGGTCTTGCTCACCGCAAAGAATTGTCTTATGCCGCAGAGAGATTGACGTCGATTGAGATCAACGGCTCGTTCTACGCGCTGCAGAAGCCGGAAAGCTACACCAAATGGCGCAGCGAAACTCCCGAAGATTTTGTGTTCGCGATCAAGGGCGGCCGGTACATCACACACATGAAACGGCTGCTCGACGCCCGTGACGGACTCGCCAACTTCTTTGCCGCCGGAACGCTCGCCCTCGGCCCCAAGCTCGGGCCGATTCTGTGGCAACTACCTCCGACGCTGCAGTTCGAATCGCAGCGATTGGCCGACTTCTTCGACGGTCTTCCCCGTACCACGCAGGCTGCAGCCGATCTGGCAGCACAGCACGACGACAAACTCACCGAAGACCGAGTGTTCGCCCAGACCGAGAGGGACGTGCCGATTCGCTACGCGGTGGAAGCGCGGCACGCCAGCTTCGAGACCGACGAAGCCGTGGACCTGATGCGCGAGCACTCCATCGGTTTTGTCGTCGCAGACACAGCCGGCAGGTATCCCCGCATCACCACTCCTACTGCCGATTTTGTCTATGTGCGGATGCACGGGGACAAGGAACTGTATGCGAGTGGTTACACCGACGAAGCTCTGGACAAGTGGTCCAAGCGCTTTCGGGATTGGATGGACGAGGGCCTCGACGTGTACGTCTACTTCGACAACGACATGAAAGGCTTTGCGCCGCACAACGCAATGTCCTTGTTGGAGCGGCTGCGCTGACGGATCGCCTGGCCTGTCGGTGGGATGTGGAAGGCTTCCGCATGAACACGAGGACCGAGGAGATACCACGATGACGCCAGAACAGCGGACGCCAGAACAGAGCTGGCCGACGCATTGGCCGAAGGTCGCCCGTGACATCGCCGATGCCACGGCCGACGCACTCGCCGCGGTGCGAGCGGCAAATCGTGACGGACTACTCGTGGCTGTCGAGGAACTGCGCGGGCTCTCGTTCGAGCAGGTCAGCTCGGTTCACGCGGCGATCGTGCGCGCATTGCTCGAGGACACGCATCCGGACGGCTTGTCCAGCGAGGACGTGCAGGATGCGCTCACCGCCTGCGCCAAGTCCACGATCGTGTGGCTGCCGGATCTGGACGTGCAGGCGCTCGCTGCGGTCTACACCGGGGCGCTCGGGATTTCGGATCTGGAAGACGATTCGTTCCGCATCGGGCACGGCGCGTACCTGCGTTCGGCGGTTCTGGTCATCGGGAGTTTGTCGACCGGAGTGAAGAAAGCTCAGAGCGCGTACATTATTCGTGCAATCGACGAAATCGCACGTGCTCAGACCATCGAGATGCCCTGAGCGTCAGTTCGTAAATCGAATTAGGCTGAGGTCATGTCCAAGATCGCCAGCGCAGATCGTGTGTCGTTTGCCGAACTCCTCGAGTTCATCAGGCCGCGCCATCGGGCCACGTTCGTCACGGTGAAGAGATCCGGCGAGCTGCAGATCTCTCCGGTGACGTGCGGGGTCGACGACGAGGGTCGGATCGTCATCTCCACGTACCCGGAACGGGCCAAGGCCGCGAATGTCCGCCGCACCCCGGCGGTGTCTCTGTGTATCCACTCCGACGAGTGGAATGGCCCGTACGTCCAGGTGAACGGAACCGCGGAGTTGATCGACCTCCCGGACTCGGTGGAACCGTTGGTCGACTACTACCGATCCATCGCCGGTGATCATCCGGACTGGGACGAGTACCGCGAAGCCATGCGCAAGCAGGGTAAGAGCCTGATCCGCGTCACCGTCGACTCCTGGGGTCCGATCGCAACAGGCGGGTTTCCGCCCGGACGCTGACGCTATCGAGTAGGCGGCGAGAGTTCGACTACATGCGCGTCTTTGGCGGCCAGCGGCTCTTTGCAGTGCGCGCACACAACTTGGGCGTGCAGGATCTCACCGCAACGGTGTTCGACGACGGTTGGCGGTGGACCCGTCGTCGCAAAGGCGTCCCCCCATTCCATGAGCGCCATCAGAATGGGATAGAGCGCCTTCCCTGATTCGGTGGCGACGTATTCGTAGCGCGGTGGATGGTCTTCGTAGCGTCGCTTCGTGAGGACGTCGGCGTCGACAAGGGTGCGTAGACGCGCGGCGAGGATGTCGCGGCTCGCACCCGTGCCCGCGGCGATCTCGTCGAACCGTCGTTGCCCGAGGGCGATTTCTCTGAGCACCAACAGTGACCACTTCTCGCCGACGACCTCCAAGGCGTTGGCGATGGAGCAGTTGCGTCCTTTTGTCGCCGTCATCTCTGGGCCCCTGTTAGTTGGAAATGTTAGTTGGGAATTCCAACTTAGCACTTGACGGCATGTATTCGAGGGCGGAAGGTAGGTCGAGAAATCCAACGGAGCAGATGAGGGGTCGTCATGACGGAATTGAATCTCGAGGCAGCAAGCGGATTTGTCAGCGCTGCCGGATTGCAACTGGACGAGGTGTCCGGCACGAAGGTTGTCGGGCACATCGATCTGTCCGAGGAGCATCACACGCCGTGGGGCGTAGTCCACGGCGGTGTCTACACGACCGCCGTCGAGTCCGCCGCGAGCATCGGGGCCAGCACTGCAGTGGCGGACCGTGGCGAATTTGCCGTCGGAGTGCACAACGGAACGGATTTCCTGCGGGCGCGTACGGGTGGGCGCGTGGACGTCGTGGCTGTGCCGATACAGCAGGGCCGGGTTCAGCAGTTGTGGTCGGTGGTCATCACCGATCCGGAATCGGGCAAAGAGGTGGCGCGCGGTCAGGTGCGTTTGCAGAACGTGCCGCTGCCGAAGTAGGTCAGTCCCAGATCCCCGAGTCGATGTTGAGTGAGATGCGTTTGAGCAGTGCCGTCAGTTGGGCACGTTCGTCCTCGTCGAGTCCGGTGAGTACTTGACGGTCTCGCTCGACGCGTCGGGGAAACTCTGCCTCGACCAATGCGCGACCGGCATCGGTGAGTTGAAGCAGAACCACTCGTCCGTCGTGTTCGAAGCGCTGACGCTCGACAAAGCCCAGCTTGGCCAGGCGGTCTGCGTGTTTTGTGGTGGCGGCGCCGCTGACCATCGTGACGGCGGTGACTTCGCTCGCCCGCAGGGGACGGTCACTGCGAGCGAGTGCACTCATCACGTCGAATTCGGCGCGAGAGACCCCGCTGGACGCCAGTGCGCGGTCGAGCTGGTGAAGAGACTGCGCGTTGATGCGGGCGATCCGGCCCATCACTTCGACGGGGGCGGTGTCGAACTCCGGGTAGGCGCGCTTCCATTCGCGACGGACTTTGTCGATGAAGTCGTCTTCGGATCTGTTCGCCGCGCCCATGGCCCCATCTTAGCGACAGATTTCACATTACTTCACAAGTAATTTACTAGTGAAATAAATGTATGCTGGGTGGGTGACCCGAACCGAAACCGCAGCCAGGACGCCCAGCCGTCTCACTCATTCGAGTGAGGCCATTGCACATACCGTCTCCGGGGCGACGTGGCGAGCGGCTTTTCGTATCGGATCCGCGGACGCGACCATCGCCCCGGCGATCAGAGTCGGACTCGCCACCGCCGTAGTCCTCGTGGTCGGCGGACTGCTCGGGCAGCGGGAATTGGCCGGCTTCGCGGCCTTGGGTGCGCTGTGTGCCGCGTTCGGCAGGTACGAGCCGTACCCACGGTTGGCCGGCAAGCTGGCAATGGTGGGTGCTGCACTGGTGGTTTCGATTGCCTTCGGCGGCGCCATGGGTGTCGCGGGCGTTCCGATGTGGTTGCAGATCGGCATCCTCTCTTTGCTTGCGGGTGCGTCGTACTGCTTCATGTCGGGCTTCCGGATCACCGGACCAGGGCCCGTCATCCTCGTCTTCGCGGCGACCGGTGCAGCCGGATATGCCTCCAGCGTTGATGATTTGGCGCGGTTGGTCACTGCCGGTGCGCTCGGAGTTCTGGTCGGTTGGGCGGCCGCGATGCTCCCAGCGCTCGTACTGCCGATGGGACCTGCCCGCCTGGCAGTTGCCCGTGCAGTTTCTGCGGTGGGGCGTCTCGAACAGTCCGGCGCAGGCGGAGTGGAACCGGCGCTCGGATCGATTGCCAACGCCCGCTTGGTTATTGCGTCGAGTGGCCGGATCAAGTCGACCGTCGATCACGGACGCGAACTGGTGGCGGTGCTCGACGAAGCAGAAGCGGCAGTTCAGGAGTGGCAGTTGCACGGCGACGCCACCCTGATTCGCAGCATTGCTCGGCACGAGAAGGAGCTTCGGAAGCTCAAGCGTTCCAGCATGATCGAACACGATCTCGCACCGGCAAAGAACCTGGCCGCGCCCGAAGGCTATTTTCTCGAAGGATTGAATCGGCTGTATTCGCGCCCGGTGCGGATGAATGCTCTCCGCATCGTGGCAGCGTCGGCTCTGGCCGGTTGGCTCGCGGCGGGAGCCGGGTTGGAGCATCCGCTCTGGGCGTCGATGGGTGCCATCGCCGCGATGCAGGGGCTGAACTACAAGCAGACCGTCCAGCGTGGGATTCAGCGGTTGGTGGGAAATGTCGGTGGCGCCGTCGTCGCTGCTGCTCTCATCGCATTGACGCTCGGCTACTGGCAAGCGGTTGCCGTGGTCGTGATTCTGCAGACTGCTGCTGAGCTGCTCGTGATCAAGAACTATGCACTGACATCACTGGCCGTCACCCCGATGGCACTGCTCCTCATCGGGTTCAGTGCTCCGATCGGGACCGAAGCGGCAGTGGCTCGCGTCGCGGACACTCTCATCGGCGTGGTGATCGGTGTTGTCGTCGCCGCTGTGACGATCAGTCGATCGGATCGCCACCACGTCACCGTGTAACCGGTACTGCTGTGTTTCCGGTACTGCTGTGTTTCCGGTACTGCGTAGGCTCCTGCAGGTGGAGGACAGCACGCCGGTCGACGGCCGGAAACTGCGTTACCAGCATCGCCGTGCCGAATTGCTCGAGCAGGTAACCGCGTACGTCACGGCGAACGGCGTCGGTGAACTGTCCATGCGGCCATTGGCCAAGGATCTGGGGATCAGTCATGCGACACTCATCCATCATTTCGGTTCGAAGGAACAACTGCTCACTGAAGTAGTTGCCACCCTGCGAGACAGTTCTTCTCTCGACATCTCTTCCGGGACCGACATCGTCGAGATGTTGACGAGTTACTGGAATGGGCGCACATCAGCGGAATCGTTGCCGAACTTTCGCTTGATGTTCGAGATCTACGGACAGGCGTTGTTGCATCCGGAGCGGTATCGCGAGTTTCTCGACCATGTGGTGGGGGACTGGTTGGGTGGTTTGGCGGAAGCTGCGCTCGCGCACGGATGTCCACCCGATCGCGCTGATCGCTACGCGACGATCGTGTTGGCGCAGATTCGCGGGTTGACGCTCGATCTGGTGACCACCGGTGACCGCGTCAGAATCGACGCGGCGTTCGCCGAATTCGCGGCTGCGATGGGCGCTCTGGCCAGCTCCTGGAAGGCGATCTGACGCTCCGAATGCCGTGACGCTTCAGGCGATCTGCTCGAACAGGGACACGATGATCCCTTCAGGCCCCCGGACGTAGGCCATGCGCACGCTGTTCTCGTACTCGCCGATCCCGCCGATGAGTCCGTAACCGTCCGCAGCCACCGCGTCGACCGCAGCCTGGAGATCGCCCACCTCGAAAGACACGTTGCGTATCCCGATCTCGTTGGCCATCGGAGCAGGCGATCCGGGTACGTGCTCGGGCGTGACGAAGGACGAGAGCTCGAGCCGTGATCCTTCGCCCGGCGGGCGCAGCATGGCGATTTCGCACTTGGCTCCAGGGATACCGCAGACGGTTTCCACGAACTCACCCTCCACGGATCCGGTGCCCTCCACCTCGAGACCCAGACCGACGAAGAATGCCGTCGCTGATTCGAGGTCCGCGACGGTGATGCCGATGTGGTCGAAACGCTGTACGTGTGCCATGGACACATCCTCCTACTGTTTCTTCGTGCCGGTTCGATACTGGGTCGGAGTCGGGGCCGGGATCTCGACATGTACGTGTCGCAAAGCTGCAAGATTTTGCTTGACCGATCGGTTAAACAAAATCTACGATAACGTCCAACGAGGTCGCCCACCGCACGAACCGGAGTCGTCAGACGTGAAATTCCAGTCGAAGTCGTTTGCCCGCATATCCATCGCAGCCCTCTGTGCTGCAACGATCGGCTCCGCCGTTGCTGCGCCCATCGCGTCCGCGCAGGCGCCGAGCGCGTCGCAAGCCACCGGCACTGTGGTGTCGAGTGAGCCGCTACCGAAGGATCTGTGGATTCCGGGTACCGCCGACGCCAAGCGATTCACGTACTGGACCATCGGATCCAACGGCGGGCCCGCGCTGAGCAGTGGCGCGTACTACGTCCCGGCCGGCCCGGCACCGGAAGGTGGTTGGCCCGTCATCGCCTGGGCGCACGGCACCACCGGACTCGACGATTCCTGTGCCCCTTCGCTGGTCGGTCCCGGCCTGCCCGAACGTGACTACCCGTACCTGGGGCGCTGGCTCTCGGAGGGCTACGCCGTCGTCGCCACCGACTACGTCGGTCTGGGAACACCAGGGCTGATGCCGTACCTCGACGGAAAGGTGGAGGCGCACAGCGTAGTCGACTCGGTCAAGGCGGCCCGGGTCATCGACTCCTCCATCTCGAATCGTTGGGCAGTGGTCGGACAGTCGCAGGGCGGCGGTGCGGCCATCACGACGGCCCGCTACGCAACCGAGTACGGAGGGGATTCGCTCGACTACCGCGGTGGCGTGGGTACCGGAGTGCCGGCCAACATCGAGTTGACCCTCCTGCCTGCCGGTCCGGGCTTCCCTCCCATCGCCCTCGGCGGCGGGTTGACGTCGTACGCGCTCTACATCCTCGCGGGCTTGCGGGAAGCGCACCCCGAGATCGACTTGAATTCCTACCTGAACGACTTGGGGAGGGAAAAGGTCGACTCGGCCGAAAAGCTCTGCGCCGCAGACCTGGACGAGGCATCCAAGGATCTGGTCCTCGGTGACATCTTCTCCCGCCCGCTCAGTCAGATCCCGAACTTCCAGGGTCTGCTGAACGATTACATGGGTGTACCGACCAGTGGATACGACCGCCCTATCTTTATCGGCCAGGGCCTGCTTGACGTGGATGTCCCTGCACCGTCTGCACTTTCGCTGGTTGCAGCGTTGGTCGCCAACGGTGAACCGGTCACGTTCAAGACCTACAACACCGATCACAGCGGCGCTTTGGTCGAATCACAGGCTGACACGATTCCGTTCGTCGCGAACCTGTTCCGCTAGGCATACCGAGAATCCAGATCATCCGCGGGGTCGCTGTCGCACAAGTGCGACAGCGACCCCGCGGTCATTTCTGTGACTCTTTGATTGCGTCCAGCCGCGCCTCTAGACCGTCGAGGACACGGTCGAGTGTGTAGCGATAGTGTTCTGCCCGTGTTGCTTCCGCAGCATCCGGTGGACCGGCAAATTTCCCGATCAGTGTCTCCATCGATGAACGGGGATCTGAGGGTCCGTCGTTGCTCATGCGTTCCAGCATCGCGCTGTGATCGGGTGAAGGCTGTCCGCTGGGAATGCGCCTGGCGTCGTTCATGGCAATCAGTGTGGTTGTCGAAGTGAAGGCGACGGTGTAAGCCTGAGCGGCTTCTTCCCCGAACCCGGCGGCGGTCAGTGAAGCCAATCCGGCCTCCATGAGTTCCCGGCTGCGCTGGGTGGCAACTCCGTTCATCAGCAGCCACTGTGCCGCGCCTGGACACTCGATCAAGGCCTCTCGCATCTGCAAGAGCAGATGCGTCAGCCATTGACGCCAATCTTCTTGTGCGGATGGCACGTTCACGGCCGACACCGCACTGTCGACCACCGCAGCCGAGAGTGCGTCCCGATCTCCGACGAGTCGATAGACGACGGAGAACGACGTATCGAGTTCGCTGAGCAGCTGCCGCAGCGACCAGCCCTCGACTCCGTGCTCGCGACTGAGCCCGAGCGCCACGGTCAGCACGGCGTCCGCAGTGATCCCGGTGTTGTAACTCCGGCGGCGCTGTGATTTCGCGGCGGACTTCTTGTCAGGTGATGGCGCAGTCATGGTCCGACCGAGCTTAGCGGCGTCGGATCGGGTCGCGTAGTCGACGCAACCGATTGACGGATGAACTTAGGTGAGGTTTACTTGCCAAATCCGAGCAGTGCTCCGATTTGTATCGAACCCCCGATTTTTCGAAGCTGAAGGACATTATGAAGTTGAAAACGCGACCCGGTTACCTATCGAGGCTGGGAGCTTCGCTGCTGGTCAGTGTCGTTGCCCTGACTGCGGCCGCCTGTAGCTCGAGTGAGGCGGGACCGACGACGGAACCTGCCGAGGGAACGCGTGTTGTGTCCCACGAATTCGGTGAGACGTCGGTTCCAGGCGACCTCGGGCGAATTGTTTCCCTCGACGAATACGCCGCACTCGGTCTCCTTGCCGTCGGCATCACCCCTGACGTGGTCTTCACGTCGTGGGGATCGGAGATCGGCCAGGGCATCTTGGCGTCAGCGGGTACCGAGGTGGTCACGGTGCCGCCGCTCGGTGCACCCCCGATCGAGCAGGTCCTCGCCCAGGATCCTGGACTGGTCATCTTCACGTCGATGGGCGATCGGAGCTACTACGACTCCCTTGCGTCGACCGTCCCCACAGTGCCGGTCCCGGCCGTCACAACTCCGTGGCGTGAGAATCTTGCCTTCTTCGGACGCGCTTTTGATCGTCAGTCGGTTGCCGACAAGTTGACTGTCGCTTTGGAAGGCAAGATCGCTGACGTCTCTGCTCGGTCCGGTGGTGAAGCGAACACCGTGTCGGTGTTGATGAGCAGTTCTGGAATCCTTGCCACTACCACCGAGCAGGCGCCGCCGTCGTTGCTGTTGGCGGAGAGCGGCTTCGGGCGTCCGGAATCCCAGCGAGCGAATGCCGCTGGAGGACTGCCGTATGCGCCCCTGTCCGACGAGGCGATCCCGGCGCAGGATGCTCGGATCGTGGCCGTGTTCGACGAGGGCGTGTACGAGTTCGGCAAGGTTGCCGGTGTTCCCGGGTTCTCGAGTCTTTCAGCGGTGCAGGAGAACCGAGTGGCCAAGGTCAACGGAGACATGTGGCTTGCCACTCATCCCTTCGCCACTTTCTGGATGATCGAGGACATGGATGCCATGGCTGCCGGCAATCTGACCGGCACCAGAACCGAAGCTGTTGCCGCGACGCGCTATCAGGAATTCACGGCGCTGACGGCATGAGTTCGAGTGCGTTGAGTCGGCGCCTGGCTCTGCGATGGGGAGCGGTGACTCTCGGCTCTGCGGCTGTGGGTTCTGCGGCTTTGGGCTCTGCGGCTTTGGGTTCTGTGGCACTGAGTGCGTGCAGCCGTGGCTCGGCGAACGAAACCAGTTCTGAGATTTCACCGTTCGACGACGAAGTTCGTGCTGCCGAACAGGCGAGTATTCGTAGCGGGCACACAGTCCAACGGAATCTGACAGCTGCACCGGCTCGGGTGAGTCTGGGCGCCAGAGGGGTGGACACGTGGTCGTACGGTGCAGAAGCGGTGGGTCCGGAGATTCGAATCTCCAAGGGAGACCGGCTCAACGTTCGGTTGCAGAACGACCTTCCGGCGGAGACCTCGGTGCACTGGCACGGCATTGCGATCCGCAACGACATGGACGGTGTCCCACCGGTCACCCAGGAACGAATCCGACCAGGTGCCGAGTTCACCTACGACTTCGTGGCCCCGGATCACGGAACATATTGGTACCACTCCCATTCAGGATTGCAGGCCGATCGAGGGCTATTCGGTGCACTAGTGGTCGAGGACCCGAACGACCGGACCGGAGCCGACGAGGACGTCGTCATCGTGATCGACGACTGGCTCGACGGACTGGGAACAACCCCGGATGCAGTGCTTCGCGCATTGTCACCGGACGTACAGGGAGGACACCACGGGCACGGCGGAGCTCCACCGGAAGTCGATGATGCAGAGATTGATTCTGCCGCAGAACTTCTCGCCAGCGGTCACGGAAATTCCGAGGCGCTCGGTGGAATGGCAACGCACATCACGTATCCACTGCACCTGATCAACGGACGGCCTGTGGAAGATCCCTTTGTCGTCAGTGCAGCGGCCGGAACACGGCTTCGATTGCGGGTGATCAATGCCGGGGCGGAGACTCCGTACCGTTTCTCTGTCGCCGGGCACGAGTTGACCGTTGTCAGTTCTGACGGGCAGGACATCGCCTACACAGCCGGAGACGAGATTCTGATCGCACCCGCGCAGCGATACGACGTATTGGTGACGGTGCAGTCCGGTTCGTGGCCTATCGCCGCGAAGGTGGAAGGAAAGCCAGGTGGCGCCGCGTGCCTGCTTCGGACACCGGATTCGGTAGCGAGCGTCGACCTGACTTCTCCTGCAGTGCTGTCAGGGTCCGGCGGCCGACTCGTTCTGGAACCGACGCTTCGACCGTCGGGCGCGTGGGAACAGCGGGTACCGGATCGTGAGTATTCGGTTGATCTCATCCAGGCCGGGGATCGATACGTCTGGGGAATGGCGGGCACCGATGTGGGTCGGTTGATCATGAAGCAGGGCGAGCGAATACGAATCGTCATGAACAACAACACCGATATGTGGCATCCGATGCACACCCACGGGCACACCTTCTCGGTTCCCTCGTACGGCGGGCTTCGCCGAGACACCGTGATCGTACTTCCGCGTGCACAATTGGCGATCGACTTCGACGCCGACAATCCAGGGCGGTGGATGTTCCACTGTCACAACGCGTACCACTTCGAGGCCGGGATGACTGCCGACCTCCACTACGTTCGATGAGGAGAGCAGAATGTCAGTTCGCACCGGGTTGACCACATTGATCGCTGTTGCAGCGGTGTTCACGCTGACGTCGTGCGGAGGTGAATCACAGGGTTCCACCGAGCAAGCGCCGGTCGAGATCTCGGTGAAGAACCTTGCGTACTCACCGAACTCCGTCACTGTGCACACAGGACAGACGGTCACGTGGATTTTCGAGGACCAGGGAATGCCGCACGATGTCGTGTTCGCCGAGTTGGGGATCAAGAGCGATCTCCAAGGAAGCGGAACCTACAGTCAGACCTTCGACAAAGCCGGAACGTTCACCTACACGTGCACACCACATCCGAACATGACCGGCACGATCATCGTCGAAGAGTGAGTAACTCGATGACAGTGAACTCGATGACAGTGAAGGAGACTGTGGCCTTCGAAGACTCGCCTGGTCTGGTCGACCGAGACGCTTTGGGCCGCATGATCGCTCCCGTGAGAAATCACCTGCTCCTGGGTGCTGGTTTGTCGGCGCTGTCGGTGCCGCTACGATTCCTGCCCTACGTTTCGGTGGTCGAGATCGCGCGGGTGCTCCTGACCGACTCGTCGTTGAACCTGGTCTGGCTGTGGGCCGCAATCGGTGCAGCGGGCACAATTCTCGGATTTGTCGTCTACAACGCAGCGCTGACCGTGTGCCACACCGCCGACGCGCATTTCAAATACTCGATCCGCTCGCGTATCGCTCGGCATCTGTCCCGAGTTCCTCTGGGGTGGTTTGCAAATGGTGGCACCGGTGAAGTGAAGCAGGCGATGACCGACGACGTGAAGCGGATGCATCTTCTCGTCGCTCACCTTCCCGCCGACGTGGTACCCGCGATCCTGTCGCCGATAGTGGCCCTGATCTATCTGGTGGCGATGGACTGGAAGTTCAGCCTGGTCCTGGTCGGCTACATCGGAGTGTGTCTCGCTCTTGCCGCGCCGTCGATGCGCAGAGCCTATCGAACGAACGTCGACTCCTGGAATCTTGCAATGTCGACATTGACCTCTGCGACAGTAGAACTGGGCGACGGTATCGAGGTCGTCAAGACGTACGGGAGTGGGAGTCGCGCATTCGCGCGCTACTCGAGCGCTGTCGATTCGATGGTTGCGGTGTGCGTGCGATGGATGTCGGGGATGGGAAGGCCGGTGGTCGCGATGTCGATCCTCCTCTCACCGGCGGTACTCATCGTGGTCATCACGGCGACGGGAACCGCAATGTTGTCCGGGGGTTGGATTACCCCGGTAGCTCTTGTTGCCTTTCTGGTCGTCGGAATCGGTGTTCCGTCGTCGGTTCTGCACATGGGAACGATGGCCAACCTCTACCGCGAAGGCCAACTGGGAGCGACTCACGTCGAGAGCATCCTCGGCGAACCAGAGCTGGCCGAACCTCAGGATGCAGTGCCTGCTCGCAGCACTTTGGTCGAATTCGACAGCGTCGGCTTCGAATACACCACTGGGCAGCGCGTCCTCGAGAACATCTCCTTCGAGATGCAACCGGGCACCGTGACCGCGATCGTTGGCCCCTCCGGCTCCGGCAAGACCACTTTGGCGCGTCTACTTCCGCGGTTCTGGGACGTGACGGACGGGTCTATTCGACTGGGCGGAAGCGATTTACGAGATCAGTCCAGTCGTGAAGTCTTGAGATCGATGGCCATCGTCTTCCAAGATGTTGTGCTCCTGCGGGACAGCGTGCGCGAGAATATTCGGCTCGGTCGACCGGATGCAACGGATCTGGAAGTGGAGACAGCGGCGAGGCGGGCGCAGATTCACGACGTGATCATGCGACTGCCGGACGGGTATGACACCGAGATCGGTGGTGGTTCGGGCGGTGAGCTGTCGGGTGGGGAGAAGCAACGCCTGACGATCGCCCGCGCCATCCTTCAGAACCCGCCGATCGTCATCCTGGACGAGGCGACTTCGCAGGCCGATCCCCACAGTGAATCGGCCGTTCAACGCGCACTGGGCGAGATCAGTGCAGACGGCGGCACCCTGATGGTGATCGCTCATCGACTGCACACCGTCCGATACGCCGATCAGATACTCGTTCTCGACGCCGGACGGATCGTGGAAAAAGGTACGCACGAACGGTTGTCGGCGCTCGGCGGAACCTACGCGCGGATGTGGGCGCTCCAGAACCCTCTCGTCGAAGACATATCTCCGCGAAAGGCGCTGCAATGATTCGAGACCTGGACGAAATCCTCGGGCGCGACAATGGGATGCGAGGTCAGATAGCAGGTTTCACGCTCGCCGGGATACTCGAGGGTGTCGTCTTTGCACTGATGATTCCGATCCTGAAAGCGGTGGTTCGCGGCGATTACGACGCCGCAGTTCCGTGGGTTGTCACGGCTGCTCTCGTGGCGGTGGCCTGTGGCGCCGTACGGTGGATCGCCGAGAATCGGGCGTACCGCATCGGAATCGAGGGTTTTGCCGGTGGAATCATGCATCGCTTCGGTGAGCACTTGGTGCAGGTTCCGCTCGGGTGGTTCAGCAAGGCAAACCGTGGAGCGTTCACTCGCCTGGTCACCGAGGGCACGGCTATCTTGATGAGCATCCCGGGAATGATCATCGCGCAACTCGTCACCGTCACGGTGACTCCAGCGACAGTGGCGATCGCTGTCTTGTTTGTGGACTGGCGACTGTCTCTCGCGATGGTCGTCTTCGTTCCACTGGGGATTCGGGCTTACCGCAACGTGCAACGGGCGGTTGTTCCCGAATACGAGGCGATCGGCAAGAGCGAATCCGAGTTGGCATCGCGCGTCGTCGAATATGCACAGGCGCAGCAAGTTCTACGTTCGGCCGGTAAGAGTGGCCAAGGCTGGACTCGGTTGGACGAAGCTCTTGTGTCCAACCGGGACGCACACCTGCAGGAAATCGGATCGGTCGACAAGTATCTGCTGCGCTTCATGATCGTCGTTCAGGTTGCCTTTCTCACCGTCCTGGTTCTGGCGGCGCTGCTGGTCACCACCGGGTCCATCGACACAGCAAGCGTGATCGTTGTTCTCGTGTTAGCCGTGAGGTTCGTGGAGCCGATGCAAATGCTCGCAGGATTCGGTGAAGGTATCTCACTGGCCCGGGTGTCGCTCGGATCTGTCCGAGAGATGATCGATGTACCGGTGCTGGCGGAGCCTGAGGTGCCGAAAGAGCCTACCTCGTATGATATTCGGTTCGATTCGGTTTCCTTCGGCTACGGCCCGGATCGCGTGATTCGTAACGTGAGCCTCGAATTCCCGGACTGCTCGGTCACTGCTCTGGTCGGTTCTTCCGGTTCCGGAAAGACAACTCTGGTTCGGCTGATCTCCAGATTCTGGGACGTCGACGAAGGTGCGGTATCCATCGGGGGAGCCGATGTTCGCGACATCGGAACGAGAGCATTGATGTCTCGGATATCGACTGTCTCACAGCAGGTTTACCTGTTCGACGGAACCATCCTGGAGAACGTTCGGTTGGCGAGACCGGATGCCACCGAGTCGGAGGTCCGTCAAGCAGTGGTGGATTCCAGGCTAGGCGAAGTGATCGACCGTTTGCCGAGCGGTGAGGAGACCAGGGTAGGTGAAGGCGGATCACTGCTGTCCGGCGGTGAACGTCAGCGGGTCTCGATTGCGCGGGCATTCCTCAAGGACACTCCGATAGTTCTTCTCGATGAAGCGACTTCCGCCCTCGACGGAGAGAACGAAGTCGCCATCACCGAGGCAATTCACCGATTGGCCCGTGGTCGAACGGTGGTGATCATCGCTCATCGCCTGTCGACTATTCAGGGAGCAGATCGCATCGTCTACCTCGAAGCCGGAGGGGTGGAGGAGGTCGGTTCCCACGAAGACCTGATCGCGCGAGGTGGAAAGTACTCGGATCTGTGGGCCGAGCGCAGTGGCGCGGAGGGATGGAGGATCGACCGAGCACTCGAGCCATGAGCAAACCGTGTGGTTTGATCGACGAATGGACGAAGCTGCTGCAGATCCAGTGAAACCGCCGCGCAAGCGCAGGTGGCCTCGTTGGGTCGCAGGCATTGCGGTGCTCGGAGCAGTTGTCTACGCGGGCTCGATCGTGTGGATCTCCGTGGCGTCGGCCGGACATACGTCAGACGCCGCCGATGCTCCCGACGCTCCGGTTGTGATCGTGCTGGGCGCGCAGATCAAGGACGGTAAGCCGATGGCTTTCCTGAAAGGGCGGCTGGACGCAGCAGTCGAACTGGTGGAAGCGGGAAAGGCTAAAGCGGTCCTGGTCTCCGGCGACGCGAACGGCGGCTCGGGTGACGAGATCGCGGCGATGACGAACTACCTGGTGGAGCAGGGAATAGATGAGCGTCGCATCGTGGGGGATCCGTACGGCCTCGACACCTATGACACCTGCTTCCGGGCCATACATACGTATGGGGTAACCAAGGCGTTGATCGTCACTCAGGGGTATCACGTGCCCCGCGCTGTTGCGTTGTGCCGAGACGTCGGCATCGACGCAGACGGTGTGAACAGCGATTGCGGGTGCGCAACTCCCACGCTGATCAAGAACGCCGCGCGGGAGTGGGTTCTTGCCAAGCCCAAGGCAGCGCTGGACATGCTCTGGAGTCGGGACGCAAAGGTGACGTCGCCGTCGGAGGACTCGGTCCAGGTGGCGCTGTCGATTCCCTGACGCGGGGTGAGTGCGCACGGTTTCTGTCGAGTGAACACACGCTCCGGAGAGTCGGAGCGTGTGTTCACTCGAGGTGAAGGGTGCTAGCTCGACAGTCAGATCAGTGCTGCGGCGGCGAATGCTCCCAGTGCGATCAATGCCGCGCCGGTGACGCTCTGCACGCGACGGTCCACGACGCACATGATCGAGAGGAATCCCGGCATCGAGCCACCACGCTTGGTGTGCACGATTGCCGCGAGGCTGGGCATGCAGCGGCCAAGGGATACGACCGTGAACAGCGCCGCCCCGAGAGCCGGTGAACCCGAAGCCATGACGCCGAGTGCCAGGAGGTAGTACGCACTCGAGCGGATGAAGATCAGAAATCCCGGACCGATGATCGCGCCGAAGATCAGCGAGACCTTCCAGGGCGCCATTGTGCGGCGCAGATGGCGCGGAAGCTGTTGGCGCCGCATCGGAGTCGGCATCCTCACCGCACCCAACTCGTGCAGCCCGTACGCAACCGCGACGACGGCCCAGACGCCCAGCGCCCAGCCGATCGGGACGTACCCGGACATCGCCGCACCGAGAGCGCCGATCAATGCCCCGGTGACGGCTCCCGTCGTGACCGAACCCAGAGCGTGCCAGCCGAGTCGGCGGACGGGGATCGAGGATCCCTTCCGATCTACCTGCTTCGGCGCGGCAACAACTCCGGCGACGGACATTCCGCAGGTCGACCAGTTCGCAGCCAGCGACGTAACCAGTCCGGCGCCGATAACAGCTGTGGTCAAAGCTGTTGTCGCAGATGGCGTGGCCACGAGTGCGAGGCCGGCACCCGCAGCAGCGCCCGCCGCGACGAGGCTGACACGGGTCGCGGTGCCGACCGAGCCTTGAAGGGTCGGCCGGATGTCAGGGACATCGGTCTGCAGTGGGCCGTGTGAGAGAACAGTAGTCATCAGATCCTCCGAAGTGTTTGTGGTTCAGGAAAAGTGTTGAGCCGAAGTCGCAGCGAAAAGTGATGAGCCAGGTTTCACAGCACTGTGATGACGCCGATCATGTACGGGTGGACGGAGCACGAATACTCGTAGACGCCGACGCTCTCGAACGTGTGCCGGAACGTTCCGTCTCCGGTGATACCACTGTCGAACAGGCCGGGTGATTCCACATGATGCAGGAGTCCACCGTCGTCGAAGCGCCACTCGACGGTGCCGCCGTGTTCCACGGTGACGTCCATCGGGCTGAACTGAACATTGCTGATCTCGACCACCACGTCGGGGACGGGATCTTCTGTGCCGCAAGCTGGGACAAACGTCGCCGCGACAGCGAGGCCGAAGCCGGCGATCCACCTCCTCACTATTGAACGATCACGGTGCCCACCATCATCGGGTGGGGCGTGCAGTGGTAGGTGAAGGTGCCGGCGTCGTCGAACGTGTACGAGAAGGTTCCCTCGGTGAGCAACTCGCTCTTCAGTTTCCCGTCGAGATCACCGTTGCCGACCACGTCGTGGGGGAGTCCGCTGTCGTCGAACTTCCATTCGACGGTCTGTCCCTTCTCGATGGTGACCGATGCCGGTGTGTACGCCATGTTCTTCACCTCGATCACGACTGCAGGTTCGTCCGAAGACGCACCGGCATCACTACTGCAGGCGGTGAGGCTCAGGGCAGCGCACGCGGCCAGGAAAGCGGGAACGAGTTTCTTCATGAGGTGTTCTCTCCATTCTTCGACTTGTCAGCGGACGTAACGCAAATTTGCCGTCATGCCGGCCTCGAAGTGGTAGGCGTTGTGGCAGTGGAACATCCACTCGCCGGGATTGTCGGCGTCGAACTCGATGGCAAGCTCGGTGCCGGGTAGGACGTTGACGGTGTCGCGGCGAAGTCCGCCGTAATCCGGTACCGCAAACGTGTGGCCGTGGGTGTGCATGGGGTGCCACATCGTGGACGTGTTCTTCATCGTGATCCGGACCCGTTCGCCCTGTTTCATGACGAGCTTGCCCGCATCGGCTCCCGCCATTCCCCAGACGTACCGATCGCCGGCCTGGATCAATTCGATGTGGTAGTCGCGATCAGGCGACTTCATCTCGAGCCGTGCGGATTCCGTGGGCCGGAGTTCGCTTTCGGTGACCAGTCGGCCGGCCAGTTCCGAGAGGTTTCCGCCCACATCCGGATTCGCCAGCGCCAACGCGTCGGTGCTGCGTAGGACGGTCGACGCATAACCATCTCGGCCCTCGACCTTCGCCACCACCGGCCATGTTCCCGACTTCACCGTCACCAGTACGTCGTAGCGTTGGGCCATTCCGACGATGATGGTGTCGGCGGGAGTTGGTTCCACGTCGTAGCCATCGGTAGCGACGATTGTCATCTCGTGACCGGCCACCGCAAACCGGTACGGAGTTTCGGCCGCTGCGTTGATGATTCGCAGTCGAAGGGTCGAACCGGGCGCTGCAGTGACGACAGCAGGATCGTTGGGTGGCCGCCCGTTGATCAAGTGCAGTGGATACGCGATGTGTTGAGTCATCCCGCCGAGTGGTTCGGAAGAACCGTGTCCGCCGCTCACCAACTGTTGCGCGACGGACATGTCGGCTTCCGAGTGTTCCGCCGGAGTCGTTGCCCCACCGCCGTGTCCGCCGTGCCCGCCCGAAATTGCCGGGTTCAGGGCCATCAGGACGGAATCCGGTGTGGTACCCAATCCGTCGAGCCAGTCGTCGAGCACCAGAACGGCATCGGCGTCGGCCCCGGTGATGTCGTTCGGGTCCTCGACGATCATGGCGCCGAAGAGCCCCCGATCGGCTTGTAATCCGCTGTGCGAGTGGTACCAGTACGTTCCCGGATCCGGTGCGATGAAGTTGTACTCGAAACTCGAACCGGCGCCGATGGGTGCCTGCGTGGTGGGTGCCGCGCCGTCCATGTCGTTGCGGATTCGAATTCCGTGCCAGTGCAGTGTTGTTTCGGCATCGAGGCCGTTCTGGACGCTGACGTTCACCCGGTCACCGGACTTCAGCCGAAGTTCCGGAGCCACCGCAGCGCCTCCGTACGTCCACGTGTCCACGAGGCGTCCGCCAAGATCTACCGTCGAGAATCCGGCGGCAAGGGCAAACGCAGCGGTGGTCCCGTTCCAGGCTCGCGCCGATTCTGCGGCGGCAACTTCGGGGTCGGTGGGCAGGATGTAGTCGAGATCGGTCGTGGGCGTCGGAGATGCTGCAGTGGAACTGCATCCGGCAATCGTCCCCATTGCGCCGAGCCCGAGTGCTCCGGCGCCGAGTGCTCCCAAACTCAGGAAGCGGCGCCGGCCCATCACCACACCGGATCCGGGACGACTCATCGGAGTACTTCTGGTGTGATCAACCCGCTGACATCACCGACGTTGCCCGAGACATCGACGGAACTGACCTGCTCGCCGGTGCTCGCGTTGTAACCCACGATCTTCTGCGGAGCGGAGCCTTCGACCTCAGGTCCCGAACCGAGCACGTAGAACGTGGCGCCGTCGACGGAAAAGGTCATGCTCTTGATGTCTGTCAAGCCGAGGTCTGCCAGCGTCAAGCTCTTCACCGGGGCGAAGGTCGTTGCATCGGACAAGTCGATCTTGACCAGTGAGCCTCCCCGAGCAGAGTCCGGATGAATAGCCGTGTCCGTGTACGCGATTGCGAGCCGGGTTGCGTCGGCATTGATGACGTTCTCCGAGAATCGACCGGAATCCTGCCCGGCGTTTCCGATCGGCTTGACACCTTCCTGAGGCAGTCCGTTGGAGAAGTCGAAGACGTACACATCGCCGTTCTCACTGACCAGCAAGGCTTTTTGTGCTTCCGATGCCCACGTGACCTTGCGGGTGGAGACAAAATCTTCGGGTAGGACCTTGCTTCGGGCGGTTTCCTTCGGAACACCGTCGTCACCGATCGTGACGTGCAGTAGTTCCCGGGTGTCCTCGCAGACGCTGTACAGCTCGTGATCGACCATCCACGTGAACGGACCGCAGCCGACTATCTGGAGTGCACCGGTCGCTTCCTTCTTCTCGAGGTCGACCACTCTGATTCCGTACAAACCGTCGTCCCACGTGACGAAGAACTTGCCGTCGGACGTCACGGCGTTCGAGCCGGGACGGGAATGTACGCGTGCGACGTCCGGAAGCACGACCTCGGCTGGTTCCAGCAGGTTTCCGGAGTAGGTGCTGACCGTGAAATCTGCTGCGCCGCGGGAACCTCGGGGGCGCCACACCTCGGCAGCGAGCACCGCAGGATCCTCGGCGGAATCCCCGACGAATCCGTGAATGACCGGGTCCCAGATACCCGGGCCGACGGTGATTCGGCTTTCGGCCACACCGGTTTTCGGATCGATGACGTTGACGCTGAGCTCGAGCTGGCCGAATCCACCTTCGACGCCCAGCAAGCGGTCAGCTGCGATCGGGGTGATCGAACCGACGTGCAATGGCTCGGGAATGGTATCGCCGATTTCCTGGTCGTCGTGACCGAGGGAGATCCCCTCGCCCGGAGCAGTGAACGGAACTGTCGGATAGGTGACATCGCCTGTGCTGGAGGGTTCGTCGTTGTCGGACGAACTGCAACCGGCCAGCGCGAGTACGACGGTGAGTGGGATGACGGCAACGGCGGGGCGCGCCAGTTTTCGGGTTCGCGAACTGCTCATGATCCGGCACCGACCTTGGGGCGCTCGGCCGGTCGAGTCTGGCAGTCCTCACCGATGATGGGCGCCATCGTGCAGGTGTATGCCTGAGACTCGTCGGAGACACACCAGATGATTTCCTGGTCGTAGCTTCCGGAGACCGGGTTGTACATCACGGCCTGCATGTCCGGTTCGCCGCAGAATGCGTTGGAACACGAAGGTGCACCGCAGCAGTCGTAGTAGGCGATCAGATAGGTCTTGCCGGTATCAGGGTTGGTGCAGCATCCGACCCAGAACTCTGCGCCGGGCTTGCTGCCGGGGGCGCAGGTGGTGACACCGCCGCCGTTGCATGCGGCACAGGACGTTCCGTCCATGTTGCACCAGCGCCAGTACTCGCACTCGGCCGGATCTTTACCGTCGTAGACAGGGACAAGAGGTTCGGGGCCAGGTGCCGGCGCAGGAACCTCGGGCTCTTGGGCGAAGGCACTACGTGTCACAGGAAGTGTGCTGATCAGTGCCACTCCTGACACACCCATGGTCCACTTGCCGATCCGACTGATCATGGATCGCCGCGAAACTCGTTCGGAGAGTTTACGTCCGGTTCGACTGGTGAGCGAACCGCCCTGGCCCGCCATCCATTCGGCCTGGGCCTGAACTGTCGCCTCGTCGACGGGATATCGATTCTCCGTCATGTTGTGCTGCGGGAATTCATTGTCGTCCAACGATTTTCTCCTGATTCGTGAAGAGGATCGAACTGTGCAGGAAGATCAGGCCGCGCTGCCGGATTTCGCCTGGGCATGAAGGTGCTGGAGTGAGGGGGTGCCGGATTCGAGCGCATTGAGCAGGCTTTCCACCTGAGCCATGTGATTGCACAGGCCCTTTCCTCGGATCTTGCCGTGCTCGTCGAGAATCACGCCGTACGGAGTGGTGCCCACCTGGTATGCGATACCGACGTCTCGAGCGTCGATGTAACTGAGCTCGGAACCGATCCCGCTGCCGGCCAGGAACTCGCGATGCTCTTCGGGTGTTCCGTCGGAGATGATGATCACGTCGAGATCCGATTCGGCTCGGGCCATTGCCCTTACGCCGGGAAGAAGGCTCTTGCACGTCGAGCAACTCGGTGCTGTGAACAGCAGGAGTTGAGGTTTGTCGCGGTGACCACCGACTCCGACGGTCCGTCCTTCCTGATCGATGAGACCGGCAAACGACGGGCCGGCCTGTTCGACCTTGGGGCCGGTATCCATCATCCGGGCACCGAGAGGTCCGAGACGTACTTGTACGCGGCCGATTTCACGAGCCAGAGCAAGAACCATCAAGAACAGTACGGCTACGGCGATCACCAGGATCACTGTCGCGACAAGGAGGAAAGTGGTCATCGTGGTAGTCCTGCCTTCGAGTTTTCAGTGGTGGGGATGTGAGTCACGAGCCGTACCGCGACGCGGTTTCGGCGGTTCGGAGGCGGATGGAGGCGCTCGACAGGTAGTCGTCGACCGGGCGTCGTCCGAGGTGGACCACCGAACGAATCTGTGCGAGCGCAACTCCAGCCAGAACGAGGAGGAATCCGAAGGTCGCCGCCACGACCTGGACGCCGATCTCAGCCTGTCCGGCGGTGACCGACAGCGCCACAGCGATCACCGCGAGTGTTCCGGCGCGAACGGCGTGGAACCATCCGATACGCGGAATCTCGCCGACTCCGAATGCAAAACATCCGCAGTCCAGATCGCGTCGCCCACGCAGGAGGTTGATCGTGAGGCCCGTGAAGAACGACGCGAACATGATGGCAGCAACCAAGGCGGCGAGGCGATGGGCCACGCCGAGAACCAGAAGGATGCCTACGACGGTTTCCGCGACGGGAAGGATGCGAGCGATCGGTACTTCGAGTCGCACCGGCAACACTTTGTATCCGCGCACCGAACGAAGGACCCCGTCGTGGTCGTTCAGCTTGGGAATGCCGGCGAGCAGGAGAACAAATCCGATGATCGCCGAAGTGGTGGCGCTGACCGAGTCCATGCTTCCTCCGTTCCTCTCGGGTAGTGCCGGTGGTGTGTGGGACACATCCTGTACGGGCGATGCTGCGAACCCGCGTCGACCGCGCTACGCCTGGACGAGGTGCAACTGAGAGAGCAGTTGTCGTGTGAGAATCGGAGAACTAGCAGGTCAAGGTGCTCCCGGAGGGGACGGATACCGTCGGCCGCCCTTGATCCGGCATGACGCTGGGTGGGAAACAGAGTCGGATTCTCACTTGAAAGTTCTGTGCGCGCCATCGTGGAAACTGCGCGGAAACATAAGCGGACTAACTTGACCGAATTCTGACAATTCGCTCGTAGGTTCGGGCCTGGACGCGACGGACGGTGACACATGGCCGTGAGTGCGGCACTGCGTGCAGCGATCACGCGAGCGCAGAATGCGGATCAACACAGTGAGCCCGTGTTCTCCCCGCTCCGTGGTCTCGGACGAGGACGTTTGACCCCGATCGACCTGTTGGGGCAATCACTCTCCACGATCGCTCCGGCAACGGGAATGGTGTTCATCGCCCTGTGGATGATCACCTACAGTCCCGGCTACGTCGGGTTGGCTGCGATTGCTGCGACAACTTCGGCGGTGTTTCTCGTTGCGTTCTGCATCACTCAATTCACGCGGAGACTGGCCGCAGCAGGATCGTTGTACAGCTTCGTCTTCCAAGGCTCCGGTATCCGGGCGACACTGACGGCGGGTGCCGCACTGGTACTCGGGTATCTCGGAATCTCGGTTTCGGTTTTCTCACAGGCAGTTCCGAGTCTGCTCGATACCATCGCCATTGTCGGCCCCGACGTGCGAGGGACCGCCGCGACGGTGATCACGACGGTGGCGATTGCCCTGGCCGTCGCGTGGATTGCAGTGCGCGGCGTCCGGTTCGCCACCCGAGCGATCCTGGTCGTCGAAGCGTGCTCGTTGATTCTCATCGTCGTGGTCATGCTGGCGACGCACAGTGACACGACAACTGCTGTTGCCCTGCCGAATCCGTCGCTGAGTGCAGTTCCGTTTCTCGCGATGCTGACGGTGCTCAGCATGGCGGGCTTCGAAAGTTCGGCCTTCTTCGGTCCGGAAGCGAAGCGACCACTCATCAGCGTCACACGCACGGTTCTCATTTCGCCGATCATCTGCGGGGTCCTCTTCGTTTTTGCGGCCTGGGCGGCGATGACCGGCCACGGCGCGACGATCGTCGGAGCGTACTTCGAGGGAACGGCATCGGGGGCCAGCGCGGAGGTGGTTCTGGCAGTCAAGATCGGAATGACGTGTTCCTGGTTCGCATCCACTCTCGGTTGTGCGCAGGCGGGTTCGCGGTTGTTGTATTCGATGGGGATCGAACGGGTACTACCTGCGCCGCTCGCTCGCGTGCACAGACGGTTCCGCACCCCGTACGTTGCGGTACTTGCGTTCGTCGCCGTAAGTGCGGCAGGCGTATTCATCTATTCGGATACGGTTCGCGACGATTCGGGATCCTTCGACGGCGTGGTGGAGACCGCGTTGGTCTGCGCTTACACGCTGGTGGCCTTTGCTTCGTGGAAGTTCTTGCGCCGAATCGGGGAACATACGTCGCTGACCCGGATATGCACCCTGTCCGTGAGTACCGCCGGTGCTGGTCTACTGGTCTACATCGTTCTCGACGGTGCGGTTCACGGGATGTGGGCACTGCCGATCGCTGCTCTTGCTGTTGCGGTGTCGGGGACAGTGTGGAGCGCATTGCTCCGTAGAGCCAGACCTGAAAGCCTTCTGATGGTTGGCGCTTTCGACAGCGTCGAGACGGCGGACCTGTTGCCCGGTGCTGGCACTCTGCTGATCGACGGTGACGGGCGAAGGCGACTCGTTCCGGATCGTGGGACCTCCGAGGGTGACTCGCCGGAGCATGGGCGGTGACCGCGGACCGTGCAACCGCTGGTCCACGATCAGGAAAACAGATCGGCGAAGAGACCCACTTCAGTGGACAACAACCGCGTGCGGTTCAAAAGGCGCTGGGGATGCTCGAGGCGGTGGCTCATCTGGGACCGGGAACAACCGCGAAGGAGATCGCCACTTTTGCAGGCGTTCCATCGGCCACGGCGTACCGGATGCTGAATCTGCTGGTGGCGGAGGGCTTTCTCGTGCGGGTGCCGGACCTGTCAGGGTTCGCGTTGGGGCGTCGGACTGCCGAGCTCTCGCATGCGGCGTCGTCGAGTGGTCCGGCGCCGACGCTGCACGAGCGCGTCGAGGACATGCGGACACACACGAGGTTCGGATTGCACGTCGCGTCATTCGCCGGTGGGCGCTTGCGGTTCGTCGACAAGGATCCGGATCACGAGATCATCGGAATAGCGGCGCTGCCGAAGAACCTTCACGCGAATGCGCTGGGGAAGGTTCTGTTGGCGCACGACGAGCGGTTGCTTTCGGGTTTGGAACTTCGCCGGGTCACGGAGTTCACCCTCGGTGATTTCGATGCGTTGTATGAGCAGCTGAGGTCTGTTCGCCTGCAGGGTTTTGCATTCGAGAACCAGGAATGCCGCCTGGGTCGATCCGCGGTGGCAGTACCGGTTCGAGATCACGCAGACCAGGTGGCCGGCGGGTTATGTGTTCAGGGAGCGAGCGGGCGAGTGACGGACGAGGATCGAGAGTTGGTCGGTTTCCTACTCGATTGTGCGCGTCAGCTCACCGGATTGCTCTGACGTCACACGCGCAGGCTCAGGGGGAGCCCGGCGGTCATCAGGACCACGGACTCCGATTCACTGGAGATGCGGCTGTTCACCAGACCGAGTAGATCGCGGAACAGCCTCCCGGACTTCGTGTCCGGGACGACGCCGCTTCCCACTTCGTTCGTGACGGCGACAATCGGAACCGGACAGGCGGTCCAGGCGTCGGCCAAGACGTCGATATCTGCGTGGACGGCGCTGAGATCTTCTGTCGCCCACGCCTGATGTCGGTCCAGACGTGCGGTCAACCACGTGCCGAGGCAGTCGAGCAGGATCGGTGTTGTTGCGGCCGCGAGAATCTCGGCGACTTCGGAGGTCTCTACCGTCGTCCACGTCGACGGCCTCCGCGCGCGATGCGACGCAATTCGTTCGATCCAGTCGGGATCGTCGTCCTGCGGATCCCCGGTGGCGATGTACGTGACGTTCCGGTAGCCGGCAAGCAGGCCCTCCGCGTAAGTGGACTTGCCCGAGCGGGCGCCACCGGTGACCAGAGTTCGATGGCCCTGTCCTACCCCGATCTCGAGCACAGCTCCATCCGGAACCGCTCGCGCCCCGGACAAGCGAAGTGCTTCCGAGAGTTCGTTTTCGACTGGGTTGTGGTGCCCGAGGTGTACGGCGACCACATCGGTTCGATCGGTGATCGCGGTGCAATTGCGTAGTCGGGTCACCGTCTCCGCGAAACTCGGCAGATCATGGTGCCCGGTGCCGTGATCAGTTTTGTGGCCGAAGGTCTCTTCGAGAAAGACGGCGTCGAAACGCGCGTCGGCAAGTGCGTCGACAGTGGATTCGGGCAGAGGCCCGGTGTCGGTGGCCCAGAAGATTCGGGTTCCGGATGCGTCGGTGATGTCGTAGAGAAGGGTGGGTACTTCGTGCGCGGCTTCGAGTGCGCGAACACGATAGGTGCCCAACATGATCGACTGGCCGGTCTCGAGCGGTGTGAAGGTCACCGGGTCATCCGGGCCCACCCAGTCTCGGCAGAGAGCGAGCGCGTCGGGTGGCCCGAGAACCTCGAGTGGTTCGGTGCGCGAGGCCCAGGACCGGAACAGCAATGCCATCGGGCCGAGGTGATCGGGATGAGAATGTGTCAGCAGGATGTGTTCGACGTGTGCCAGCGTGCGACCGAATCGCGACGCGGCACGCGGTACTTCGGGACCACAATCCAACAGGATTCTGTTGTCCACCAGTGCAGCGGTGTGCCCGCGAATGGTTTCACTCGACAGGGCAGCCAGGCAGGAAGGGCAAGTACAGAACGGGTTCGGCCAACCGTCGGCAGCGCCGGTGCCGAGCATCACCAATTCCATCAGCGGGTGCCTTCCTGCCGAATCGGAACAACTATGGGACCGCTGGGCCGGTCCAGGATTTCGACCCGAGCGCCGTACACGCGGCCGAGGAGGTCTGCCTCCAGCACCGATGAGGGTGTGCCGTCGGCAACGACGCTGCCCTTGTCCAGCAGCACGATTCGTCGACCGTACTGACCCGCGAGAGTGAGGTCGTGCATCGCGGCGATGACCGTGATGTTGTCGGCTTCACGCAGTTCCTCCACCAAGTCGAGAACCTGCTGCTGGTGACCGATGTCGAGGGCGCTGGTGGGTTCGTCCAAGAGCAGTACCTGCGGTTCTTGGGCCAGTGCCCGAGCCAGGACCACGCGTTGCAATTCGCCACCGGAAAGTTCGGTGGCTCGTCGATCTGCGAACTCGGTGAGGTCGAGCCTCTCGATCACCGAAGAGATCACCGAACGGTCAGTAGCGGTTTCGGTTCCGAAGCGTCGTAGATAGGGAGTGCGGCCGAGCGCAACCAGTTCCTGAACCGTTGAGCCCTCGGGTACTACCGGACGCTGAGGCATCAACGCGACGACGGCGGACATCGCCTTGCGGCTGGAATTGCGAGGACTCAGTCCCCCGACCGAGAGCTCACCGGTAGACGGAATCAATCCGGCGAGGGCATGCATCAAGGTTGTCTTGCCGGCGCCGTTCGGCCCGACCACGGCAACCCAATCGCCGGGTGTCACATCGAGATCGATGCCGTCGACGACGTCCTTGCCGCCGAGGTTGACTCGGAGGTCGCGGCACCGCACTGCGCTGTCGGTCATGCCGAGACCCGGCTGCGGCGCAGAACCAGAAGGAAGAACGGAGCGCCGATCATCGCGGTCACAACCCCGATGGGGAGTTCGGCCGGTGCCATGACCGTGCGCGCGGCAACGTCGGTGAGGACGAGAAACGCCGCTCCGAGCATGAGTGACAGGGGGAGAAGCAGTCGATGCGACGGGCCGACGACCAGTCGAACCGCATGGGGAACAACGATTCCGACAAAGCCGATCAGTCCACTTGCACTCACGACCGCCGCCGTTCCCAGAGTTGCGGCGAGCACCAGTACCAGGCGTGATCTGGCCGGGTCGACGCCGAGGCTGGCGGCTTCGACGTCACCTACGGCCATCACGTCGAGTACGCGTCGATGTACCAGGATGACGGCAGATGCCAGCGCGACGTACGGCAAGACAACCAGAACTTCCGACCAACCGTCGGTGGACAATCCGCCGAGCAGCCAGGAATAGACCTCGCGGAGTGAATCGTCGAACCGCTGCTGGACAAAAGTCTGCGCTGCATTCGTGAACGCTGCGACTGCGACACCGGCGAGGATGATGACTACCGCGTTCTGCGGCCCGCCAATGCTTCGGCCGAGCGAATAAGTTGCGAACACGGCCAGCACACCACCGACGAAGGCGGCCATGGGAATTCCGAACATGCCCAGCGCTCCACCCGAAACGATGGCGAGGGTTGCGCCCAGTCCGGCTCCGCTGGAAACGCCGAGGAGATACGGATCTGCCAAGGGATTTCGGAACACGCCCTGGTAGGCGGCACCGGCAACGGCCAACATTGCTCCGACCAACGCGCCCAGTACTACTCGCGGAAGCCGGATCTGCCAGAGAATCGCCTGCTGTGTCGCGGTGAGACCGGAATCGAGGTTGATGCCGGGTATTCCGTCCAGAAGTTCGAGAATGGTCCGATCAGGCGTCAAACCGGCGGGCCCCACCAGAACACCGATCAGCAAGGCAGCGCACAGAATCAGCGCGGCGCCGAGCAGAACGGCTGTCCGATGATGGGAGATACCGGCTTTGATCATCGAGTGCTCAGGCCGCGGGAACTTGGGCAACGATGGCCGCGACGGCCTTCACCTGATCGGCGACACGAGGTCCCCAGCGGCTGGAGAGGTCTTCGTCGAGCACATGGATCTGGTTACCGGTAACCGCTTTCATGCCGCTCCACCCGGGCCGAGCGGCGACGGATTCTGCAGTCACTCCACAGCATTGGGAGTCTGCGAGAAAGATGAGATCGGGATTGGCCTGCACCACGAATTCGGCGGACAGCTGCGGATAGTCGCCCTGCCCCGCGGCGTCGGCGATGCTCTTCATTCCGAACAGCGAGTAGATCTGCCCGACGAAGCTCGAACTCGTGACGGTGTAGAGCGAGGAGTCGAGTTCGTGGAAGTACGTCAGCGGCTGTTGGCGCGCAGGAACACTGGCGACAGCGGCGTCGATGTCCGAGCGCATGGTGTCGACAACTTCGGTGCCCTTGTCCTCGTGGCCGGTGGCCTTCGCGACGCGTTCGATCTGGGCGTAGACGTCGTCGATGCTTGTGGCTGCCGGTAGTAGGAGTGTCGGCACCTTCGCCTTTTGCAGCCCGGAGACAAGATCGTTCATGTCATCCGATGCGATCACCAGATCCGGTGCGTAGCCGAGGATGGCTTCGACGTTCGGTTGAAAGCCCGAGAGATCGGTGACCGGGATACCGGCCGGGTAGTCGGACTGATTGTCGACGGCCTTCACCTGATCGCCCGCGCCGACGGCCCACAGGGTCTCGGTGGCGCTGGGACTGAGTGACACGATCGACTGCGGACGTGACTCGATGGTGATGTCCGTGCCGGAATCCGTGGGACCGGAAACAACAGTCACCGGGAACGAGCCGTCCGAGGCGGCTGTGGTTGCGGGTGCGTCGGACGGCGAGCTACTGCAGGCACCGGCAAGCAGTGCGGTGCTCACCGTCAGTGCTGCAAGTACAGATCTGAATCTACGTGTCGGCCGAGTACTCACAGCCACCCCTCCGCTAGTGGTGAAGGGTCGCGAGCAGCGCGGCCGCGAGGCGAAGCGCCACGAGCGGTCCTTCGTCCGAGAACCATCGTGTCGCCACGAGGCCGGTGACCTGACTCGTTCGCCTCGAGTAGTGACGGGCGAATTCACAGTTGCGTCGACAGTGCCGGGGTTTCACCGAACTTCACACGAGCAGCGTGGCACCCCGGTGAACCGGGGCATCTGCACTTTACAGGGGTCGTCTGGCTTGACCCGGGAGGTCAAGGCAGGGTAAATATCTATTCCACTAATGAACTAGTGAAAGGGTTCGGATGATCGACTTCCGTATCGACCGCCGATCCGGCATTCCCACTTACGTGCAATTGGTCCTTCAGGTGAAGCAGGCGCTCAGGCTCGGTGATCTCCAAGTCGGGGATCGGCTGCCCACAGCCAAGGACGTCGTGGGAGCGCTCGCGATCAACCCGAACACAGTCCTGAAGGCCTACAAGGAACTCGAGCGCGACGGACTTGTCGCCCCGAGGCCCGGATTGGGCACGTTCGTCGTGAAGTCCCTGGCCAAGCCCGGTATGGCGGAAAGCTCTGCGCTACGTCGTGAGTTGGCGCGTTGGGTTGCAGATGCCGTGGCCGCCGGACTCGAGCGCACGGACATCGAAGCATTGGTGAGTTTGGAGCTCGAGAAGACGTTCATCGAATCGGATCCGTCCGGAAAGCAGGGGGAGACATCATGACTGCGCAAGAATCGGCACTGACGATGCAGGACGTGGACAAGCGCTTCGGCAAGAAGAAGGTGCTCGACGCCTGCACTTTCGAGGTCGCAACGGGAAGCATCACTGCCCTGGTCGGGGTGAACGGCGCCGGTAAGTCCACACTGATGTCCTTGGCTGTCGGGTTGACGATGCCTGACCACGGTTCGATCTCGGTACTGGGCAGCACGCCGGATCAGGACGGCATCTGCCCAGGCCTGTCCTACCTCGCTCAGCACAAGCCGCTGTACCCCAAATTCACTGTTGCGGAACTTCTTCGATTCGGCGCATGCACCAACGACAAGTGGGATGCGAAGTACGCTCTGGATCTGGTGGAGCGCGCTGGGATTGCTCTCGATGCAAAGGCGAAGACTCTGTCACCAGGTCAACGAACCAGGGTTGCACTGGCTTTGGCGCTCGGGCGCAGACCGCAGTTGCTTCTACTCGACGAACCCTTGGCGGATCTTGATCCCGTGGCGCGGCGGTCCGTCGCGACCACTCTGCTCGAAGACGTTGCCGAGTACGGCACCACGGTTCTGTTGTCTTCACACATCGTCTCCGAATTGGCGGATGTCTCGGATCGACTACTTCTACTGGGCGGTGGAAACGCGAGATTGTCCGGTCCGTTGGATGAATTGATCGCTGCCCATTACGTATTGATCGGGGACGGCGATCCTTCGGACGTGGTCGGCGCCGGCGCGGTCATTCATACCGACAAGGGGATTCGGTCGAATTCTCATGTGGTGGAGGGAGTCCGTCCGAGCCCTCGGGCCGGCTGGGTGATCGACGACGCAACTCTCGATGACGTGGTGCTCGGGCACCTGAGCGCAGAAACGATGGTGGCGGCATGATCTGGGTTACGTGGCGGCACCACCGGACATCGCTCATTGTGTCATTGGGATTCATCGCAGCTTTGGCTATAGCAGCGATAGTCGGCGGAATCGGAACTCGAAGTAGCTTGGGGGCAGAGGGCCGAGGAACGTACTTCGGGTGTGTCGGGGTCGGATGGGACTGTTGGGCGGATACCGCCGTTACCGGTGTGAACACGATCGCCGCTGCCCTGCCGGTACTACTCGGGGCGTTGGTGGGTGCGACCGTCTTCTCCCGTGACATCGACCAGCAAACGCATGTTCTCGGTCTGACGCAGTCGGTCAGTCGAGCGCGGTGGTTTTGGATGCGAGTTCTTGTTGTCTTTCTTCCGCTCACTGTTGCGACCGCGATCCTCGGCTTCATTCTCGAGGCCGCGCGGGTCGGGTTCGAGAGTTGGAGCTATGTGGTCAACGTCGGACCCGTTCAGTCGTACGGAATGAGTTCAATGATCTTCCCCCTGTTCAATTCCAGCGGATTAGTCTTGGGTGCATACACTTTCATGGCTCTGGTCGCCGGTGCTGCGGTATCCCTGCTGGTGCGATCACCCATCGCCGCGGTGGCCGTCACCTTGGTCGCCGTCGCAGGTTTGATGGTGGGATTTCAGAATCTGGCACGGCCACACTATGCCGAGCCGACTGTGCTGACACAAGGTATCGACCATGACACTTTCTACGCGACATACGTTATGGATTCCTCGATGGCGTGGATCGTGCGGAGCGGATACACCGATGCCAACGGCAAGCCGGTCGAGATCGACTATCAGGCGTGCACTACCGATGCAGCCGGTAGTGAACATGATCAGCGATCCGACGAGAGCGACGTGGATTTCTATGTTCGCCAGAAAGCCTTCTTGGCCCAACTCGACGCCGAATATCGTGCGTGTGTGCTCGCGCAGGGAGTGGACCACTACGAAACCTGGTACCACTCGGTCGACCAGGTCAGACGATTCCAATTCACGGAAGCTGGACTAGTCCTGATCCTTTCGGGCTTGTTCCTCCTGCCGGCGCTCTGGGGCCTACGACGCCTCAAGCCGTGACTCAGCGGGCGACCGGCGCGACCGTCAGCTGGTTGATGTTCGCGCCGGTCATCGAGCAACCCTTTGTGGGGTAGGCGAGGAAGACCGAGTCGTAGCTGTTGGGCGGGTAAACCCTCAGTCCCGCAACGTCGGTCACGCCGCACTGATCTGCCGGGTAGTTCTCGACGTTCGTAGCTCGCACCAAAGACGTTGCGGCAGAGCCAGGGGTAAGGGAGACGAGTGAACCGGATCCGGAGCGGCCGGCTGCAGCACCCACTTCGCTTCCGGACGCTCCCGTGACATACGAGACGCCGGGGAAACCGTCGAGCGTGCACGTGCGACCGCCCGTGTTGGTGAAGACCACCGGAAGCTCCACAGAACCGGCGGCGCCACTCGACTCGCCGAGGGTGACGTTCAGTTCCCCGATCGCGCAGCCTTCGGGATTGGGTGCCGTCGAGGTTGTGGTTTGGGTGTGGTCGGTATGGGTCGTCGAAGGTGCGGCAGTACCGGTCTGGGTCGTCGGCGCAGAGGCGCTCGTGGTTGAGGCGGGTGCCGGTGAACTCTCGGCCGTTCCCGTTTCGTCCGAGCCGCAACCGCTGAGAAGGGCGAGAGCAGCAAGTGGAGCCGCCAACAAGCCGACGTTGCGCATGCGGTTGGGATTCATCGCTCTGTACTCCTCAAGCTGGTCGACAACTGGCTCCGGAACATCCGTGTCCGGTATATCCGAATCCGAGGCCGGATGTGCAGAAACGAATCAGGCTCGCCGGTGATCAGGACCTACTTCCCGGATGGATTGCTGCTGCGGATCTAGCATGAGAAATGACCTGTCCGGATCGCGACCACCGGGAGTAGCGCATGTTCACCTTCACCAGCGACGACGGAGTGGTCATTCATGTCCACGAATGGCCCACCGAGCAGGAACCTCGAGGGGTTGTTCAACTCGCGCACGGTATGGGTGAGCACGCAAAACGCTACGCACACGTTGCCGAAGCCCTGAATGCTCGCGGGTTCCACGTCTATGCGGCGGACCACCGCGGCCACGGTGAGAGCATGCACGCCGGCCCAGGCAATATCGGCGACGACGGCTGGAACCGCTTGGTGGCAGACATGGTGACCCTCACGGGCATCATCCGCGACAAACGCCCCGGCTTGCCCGTCGTATTGCTCAGCCACAGCCTCGGTTCGTTCGCTTCGCAGCAGTACATCCTCGATCATTCGCACCTGATCGACGCCGTCGCACTGTCGGGGACCACCGCGGTCGATCAACTCATCGAGAGCCTCGTCAACGACGGCCCGGACGTCCTCGCCCAGTTCAACGCCGAATTCGAACCGGCCCGAACTCCGCACGACTGGCTCAGCCGTGACGAAGCGCAGGTGGATTTGTACATCAACGATCCACTGTGCGGTTTCAGCCTGGACGACGCAGGCATGGGCGGACTTATCGCAGCGGGGCCGAGGTTCGTCGACGTCGAGGGTGTGCGACAAGACCTTCCGATCCTGGTCTTCGTCGGTACCTCGGATCCTCTCAACGCCGCGCTGAGCCGAACCGACGTCGCAGTCGAACGGTACAACTCGGCGGGGATCGAAGACGTCACCTATTACACCTATCCGGGCGCCAGGCACGAGATCTTCAACGAGACCAACCGCGACGACGTCATCAACGATCTGACGACGTGGATGGATCGCGTACTCGAAGCGTGACCGCCTCACCGGAAGGGGAACACGATGTCCACAGTTCCGGCCGCACGACCCGATCCAGACCCGCGAGATGTCAAGCGCTGGAGACGATACCTCGCCGACGAACAAGCCGAGGCCGCCGTCTACCGCGACCTCGCGAGTAGGCGCAGCGGCGAGGAGCGCGAAATCCTTCTCGCCCTGGCCGACGCGGAGGGCCGACACGAGGCGCACTGGCGAGCGCTTCTCGGCGATCACGTCGGCAAACCACTACGCGGCGATATCCGCACTCGGATACTGGGCTTTCTGGCCAGGCGTTTCGGTTCCGTGTTCGTGCTCGCTCTTGCCCAGCGCGCGGAGACGCGATCCCCGTATCCGAACGACGCCGACGCGACCGCATCGATGGGCGCGGACGAGAAGATCCACGAAGAAGTGGTGCGGGCCTTGGCCACTCGGGGTCGGAACAGACTTTCGGGGACGTTTCGTGCCGCCGTCTTCGGAGCCAACGACGGCCTCGTCAGCAATCTCGCTCTCGTGCTCGGCATCAGCGGTAGCGGCGTCTCCAACCAGATCGTTCTGATCACCGGCATGGCCGGGCTTCTGGCCGGCGCCCTGTCGATGGGAGCCGGCGAGTACGTTTCCGTCCGCTCGCAGCGAGAGTTGTTGGAAGCGTCGAATCCTGGTCCCGCGGCCAGCGAAGCTGTCGGCCTGCTCGACGTCGACGCCAACGAATTGGCGCTGGTCTACCGGGCCCGCGGCATGTCCGCCGAGGAAGCGGACCAGCGCGCCGCCGAGGTCCTCGCGAACAGCACCTTCGGCGCCGCGGACGTTGTCGACGACCATGAAGCCGTCGGAACCGGATTGGGCGCAGCGGCGGCAAGTTTTTGCTTCTTCGCCTCGGGCGCCATCATTCCGGTGCTGCCGTATCTGTTCGGCCTGGAAGGCATGACGGCTCTGATCGTCGCATCTGTTCTCGTGGGGATCGCGTTGCTGACGACGGGCGTTGTGGTCGGGTTGCTGTCGGGCGGGCCGCCGTTCAAGCGGGCGCTACGCCAACTTGCGATCGGCTACGGCGCTGCCGGCGCAACGTATCTACTCGGCATGTTGTTCGGGACCTCGCTCTGAGCGTCGGCTCATGCGCGCAGGGCTGGATCGCGGTGAGCCGGATCGATCCGGACCGGAATTTGGCACACCACGGCCTCGGTGTGTTTGCGCAGTGCATGAGCGATCTCATCGGTCCGTTGGCTCGGGAGGAATCGATGCCATCTGGTCGCCGGGTCGATGGTGGCGACGACAACAAAGGTTTCTCGGTGGGGGAAGTGTGTACGGATGTATCGAGCGAGGGTGTTCCCCACGGAATTCTCGGTGTCCTCGATGACGATCAAACGCGAATTCGGGTGTCGGGCTTGCCATCGGCGGGTGAAGTCCGTCGTCGATTCGTGGGCCAGGCAGACTCGAATTGCGATGGGCTGCGAAGACATTGCCGTTGCCGCGGCCATCGCGCGGGTGGAGAGCGACGTAATTTCGGACACGGGTACTAGGACCGCTGGTTTGTATCCGATAGACAGAGAATCGTTCTCACCCTGAACGGTTAACCGCGTACCGATATGTGTGTACGCACCGCGGATGCGTTCCATGCCGAGGACGAGCGCAGGGAGCGCGAGAGCGATCAGCCAGGCGCCCTCGGTGAACTTCATGGCGGTAGTCACCACTGCTGCGATCGAAGTCAACGCAGCCCCGAAACCGTTGAGCGCCAATCGCCACTTCCAGCCCGGTGTCCGTTCAGTGAGCCAGTGGCGCACCATGCCGAACTGCGCGAGCGTAAATCCGATGAACACACCGATGGCGAACAGCGGCACCAAGGTGTTCATGTTTCCGCCGGATCCGATGAGCAGGAGAGCACCGACGCCACCGAGCGACAAAACGCCGTACGTGAAGACGTCGCGCGTCGACTTCCGGCTGAAGCGGTGCGGGAGCACGTTGTCGTCGGCGAGGATCCGCATCAGGTTGGGAAGTCCGCCGTACGAGGTGTTCGCGGCCAACGCCAACAGAATCACGGTGGAGAATTGGACGATGTAGTAGCCCACACCATTTCCGAGGGCAGCGGAAGTGAGTTGCGACAGGACCGTTGTTCCAGGGACTGGGGCCAGTGAGAACTTCTCGATCAACACGGCAAGGCCGATCAGCATGGTGCCCAGCAGGATTCCCAGAGCTACTTCGGCACGCTGAGCGCTACGCACGCGAGGCTTCTTGAAACTGGGTACCGCGTTGGCGATGGCTTCGACTCCGGTCAATGCGGCGCAACCACTCGAAAAGGCCTTGAGCAGAAGGAGAATGCCGATCGTGTGTGCGTTGTCGGCGAGGAAGGGAGCCGTGGCGGCGGCAGGGTTTTCCCGAAGTAGTCCGGCACCGATCACCGTGAAGATGCTGACGACAAAAACCACGGTGGGCAACATGAATACCCGCGCGGAATCTGCGATGCCCCGCAGATTCAGTGCCGTGATGCCGCCGAGTATCGCCAGTGCGATCCAGACCGTATAGGGAAGAAGCGCAGGGAAGGCGGAGGTCAGAGCCGCGACACCGGCTGCGATCGACACCGCGACGTTGAGGGTGTAGTCGACGATCAACGATGCGGCAGCGGTCAAACTGGCGCGCGGGCTCAGATGCTTCTTCGCAACGGCGTATGCGCCACCGCCTTCGGGAAATGCGGCGATCACCTGGCGATACGACGCCACCAGGACCACAAGCAGCACGGCGATGGCGATCGTCACCGGCACGGTGAAGCCGATCCCCGCGCCGCCGGCGAGGGCCAACACCAACACGATGGCCTCTGGACCGTACGACACCGAGGCCATTGCGTCGAGCGACAGACCCGCCAGTCCGGTTGCGACGGAGAGCTTTTGCTTCTCAGGTTCGCCGCCGGCGCGGGTGGTCGACGATATGACTCCACGGTGTCCGAGTATCACTGCATGTCTCACCGAGTCAGTATCGTCATTTCCCGTAGCTCTGAGACTGATCTTGACGATGCCTTGACGCGATGGCCCGCAAATCTGTACGGGTTCACAACGGGGGTTCGAGTCGCGGGAAGCCTTGTGACAGCTGATCAATCCAGCGGGCGCGCGTGGCGAGAATATCGCGGTTCCGAGACTCCGATTGGGCGGCGACGTGCGAAAGTAGGTCGCGAAGTCGGCCCAGAACGAGTGGCGAGTTCGATGCCGAGGCTATGACGTCGTCCAGTCCGGTTCTGACGAAGCTCGTGAAGTCGGGCAGCGGAATCACCACACGCAGATCACCACGCTCGTCGACGGCCCGGATCGAATCTGCGCGCACGGAGGCCACCAGAGAGAGGAGGTCCTCGATCTCGTCCAGAGCCTGCACGGCCGTCGCAGGATCGTTGATAGCGGGTGAGAGCGCTCTGAGCGCGATGTCAGCCAACAACCGAATCGCGAGTAGGGGGTCCTGGGTGAAGGTCCGCTCACTCCCACTGACCAAGGCGTCAAGAATCGTGTTGGCGGGCATGGGTCCGCCGTAGACGTCGGCGAGCGGCAATCCGTCTCGCAGCGTGCTACCCGGCGACACTCGGAGGACCACCATGGATCGGCAGTTCCGAGCGCTCTGCAGGAGATCTTCGACGAGGATCTGTTGCAGAACGGCCGGCGGTCGATGCCACTCGATAGTCGTGATCACCGGAAGTGTTGGTAGAGGAGGCAACTCCAGATCGGTGGTGGGGTACACGGCGGCGAAGACTGCTCGGCCACGACTCGAGATCGAGGTCAGTACAGGAGCCAACTGGATGGCCGAGAATGCGCGCAGCTGGAGCAGCCTGATCAGCGTCAGCGTGGCCAAGAGTGCCAGCACTGCGAGACTTGGCACGACCACGGACACATCTGTTTCGTTGCTGATGGCGAGCGCTGCCGTGATGTCGAAAACCGACTGGCCTATGGCGAAGGCAAACGTCCGCCACACGATGGGGTCGTCGCGGAACAACAACAAGCGAGGGGTGAAGGTGGTCGCGGCCCACTGGACGACAAGGAACAGTAGCGAGAAGATCACTGCAACTACACCCAGTAACCCCAGTCCGAGTGCAACGAGCATCTCGCTGACCTGACGGGCGGGAATCATTGGGCCGCTACGTAAATATGGCATCGCCAGTCCGGCAGCCAGTCCTACGACGACGCACAGGATCTGGGTCAGGCCGGCGCGCACACGGCGCCGGGGGACGAGGAAGGCATGCCCGATCGGGGTGGGAGCGAAACGTCCGGGCTGATCCACCCTTCAAGCCTCCACGCTGCGGCAATGGTGCGCCTTCACCCGAAACGGATGATGTCGGCGTCGTCGTGATCCTGAAACGCTTGAAAGAGCCATGTGAGAGACAGAAGGCGAGACGTCATGACGGATCCGACAGGCCAGAGCCGCGCTGTACTACCGATTCCGGATCGACAACATCTTGGTCTGGTGACGTACGACGCGAAGGATCCGGACACGGAGTTTCCGCCGATCACTCCGCTACTGCCGCCGGCCGGGGCACCCAATGTTCTGGTGGTCCTGTTGGACGACGTGGGATATGGCGCGAGCAGTGCCTTCGGCGGACCAGCGGACACACCGACTGCTGAGCGATTGCAAAGTAATGGGCTCACGTACACGCGGTTTCACACGACTGCGCTGTGTGCACCGACCCGCGCCGCACTGCTGAGTGGGCGCAACCACCATTCGGTCGGTATGGGCTCGGTCACCGAAACCGCGACCTCAGCTCCTGGACTTTCCGGTCTGCGCCCGAATACCAAAGCCGCACTACCGATGACGTTGAAACTGAACGGATACTCGACGGCGCAGTTCGGCAAGTGCCACGAGGTACCGCCGTGGCAGACATCCCCGGTGGGGCCGTTCACATCGTGGCCGACGGGAGAAGGCGGATTCGAGCACTTCTACGGATTCATCGGCGGGGAGAACAACCAGTACTACCCGGCGCTGTACGAGGGTGTCGCGCCCGTGGAGGCGGACAAGACACCGGAGGAGGGTTACCACCTCACCGAGGACCTGGCCGATCACGCCATCGACTGGGTTCGGATGCAGAAGTCATTGGCTCCGGACAAGCCGTTCTTCGTCTACTTTGCACCCGGCGCCACACATGCACCGCACCATGTTCCGAAGGAGTGGGCAGACAAGTACGAGGGCCGGTTCGCAGGAGGTTGGGACGCGCAACGCGAATCGATTCTCGAGCAGCAGAAGCAGCGGGGAGTCGTCCCCGCGGATGCGGTCCTCACCCCGCGCCCCGAGGCCATTCCGGCGTGGGAGGACATGAGTGAGGAGATGAAGCCTGTCCTCGAACGCCAAATGGAAGTCTATGCAGGGTTTCTCGAACACACCGATTTCCATGTCGGCCGGCTTGTCGATGCGATCGAGGAACTCGGAGCTCTCGACAACACCCTCGTGTACTACATCATCGGCGACAACGGAGCGTCCGCAGAGGGGACGATCAACGGAGCCTTCAACGAGATGGCCAACTTCAACGGACTCGCCGCCATCGAAACACCCGAGTTCATGGCGGAAGTGAAAGACAAGTTCGGTACCAAGGACGCGTACAACCACTACTCCGTGGGGTGGGCATGGGCAATGTGCACGCCATACCAGTGGACGAAACAGGTTGCCTCGCATTGGGGTGGCACTCGCAACGGAACGATCGTGCACTGGCCGGCGGGGATTCGGACCAAGGGTGAGACGCGGTCGCAATTCACCCACGTCATCGACGTCGCACCAACGATCCTCGAGGTCGCGAAACTGCCGGAACCGACCTTCGTCAACGGCGTCCAACAATCACCGATCGAGGGGACCAGCATGGTCTACACCTTCGACGACGCCGAAGCCGCCGAACGTCACGATCTGCAGTACTTCGAGATGGCCGGCAATCGCGGTATCTATTACAAGGGTTGGAGTGCGGTCACCAGACACAGCACTCCGTGGCTGTTCGCGGAGGCACTCCCCGCTCTCGACGACGACGTGTGGGAGCTCTACGACGGGTCGCAGGATTGGACGCAGTCCAAAGATTTGGCGGCCGAGTTGCCGGAGAAACTCGCTGCACTGCAACGGTTGTGGTTGATCGAAGCGGTCAAGTACAACGTTCTTCCGATCGACGACCGAAGATTCGAGAGGTTCAACCCTCACATCGCGGGGCGTCCGCAGTTGGTGTCCGGGAACCGACAGGTTCTGTTTCCCGGAATGAAACGGCTGAGCGAGCACAGCGTGCTGAGTATCAAGAACCGATCGTTCAGTGTCACAGCAGCAGTCGACATCGCGGATGGCATTACTGCCAACGGTGTGATGATCGCGCAGGGCGGCAGGTTCGGCGGCTGGGCACTTTACGCGCGGGAAGGGCGCGCCAAATTTGTCTACAACCTGCTCGGCATGACCGAGTTCGTCGTCGGGTCCGACGTTGACATTCCGGCAGGATCACATCAGATCAGAGTTGAGTTCGCCTACGACGGCGGTGGTCTCGCGAGGGGCGGCGCTGTCACGATCTATCATGACGGTCGCGAAGTGGGCTCGGGTCGCGTCGAGCAGACCCAACCGATGGTCTTCTCCGCGGACGAGACCACCGACATCGGTGACGATTACGGCATGCCTGTCAGTGTCGACTACAGTGGCGCAACCACATTCAACGGCCGTATCGAGGTAGTGCAGATCGACGTCGGCGACGATGACCATACCCACCTGATCGACCCGGAGGAGGTGGCGCGAGTGGCGTTGTCCAGACAGTGATTCCACTGACAAGAGCAGCAGTCACAATCTCCTGAGGGAGGGTCGCAATGCCGACCGTCATCCGTACTGTTCACGATCTGGTCCGCCACGCGCGCGGGCCGACGCACCATCACCACCATCAATCCGTGCACGAGGCAAGGCGAATGCGCGCCCACCACATACTGGTCACGCATTCGCTCGCCTGATTTCGGGGCTACAGGTCGCGCGCCAGTGCTCGTCCGGCTGCGCGGCCGGAGAAGATGCAGCCACCGAGGAAGGTCCCTTCGAGCGCGCTGTAACCGTGGACTCCGCCGCCGCCGAAGCCCGCGACCTCACCGGCCGCGTACAGGCCGTCGAAGACACTGCCGTCGGCCTTGATGACCTGTGAATCCAGGTTGGTTTCCAAGCCGCCGAGGGTCTTGCGGGTGAGCAGGTGCAACCGGACCGCGATCAGTGGGCCGTTCTTGGGGTCCAGGATCTTGTGCGGTGCAACGACGCGCACGATCTTGTCTGCCAACAGATTACGAGCACCGTGGATGGCGGTGACCTGGAAGTCCTTGCTGTACTTGTTGTCGACTTCGCGGTCGCGGGCGATCATCTCGCGCTCGATGTCCTCGTAGTCGAGGAGCGGTTCGTCGGTGAGGGCGTTCATGCCGTCGACCAGATCACGAAGGTTGTTGCGCACCACGAAGTCTGCGCCCTTCTGCTTGAATGCCTCGACCGGTCCCGGCGCGCCCTTCTTGATTCGTTCGAGGAGGAGCTTGAAGTCGCGGTTGGTGAAGTCCGGGTTCTGTTCCGATCCCGAGAGTGCGAACTCCTTCTCGATGATCTTCTGGTCGAGGATGAACCACGTGTACTCGTGGCCGCTGTCGAGGATGTACTTGAAAGTTCCCATCGTGTCGAAGCCGGGGAAGTTGGGGACGGGCAGACGCTTGCCGGTGGCGTCGAACCACATCGAGGACGGTCCGGGGATGATTCGGATTCCGTGGTTGGGCCAGATGGGATTCCAGTTCTGGATGCCTTCGGTGTAGTGCCACATGCGGTCGCGGTTCACCATGTTTCCGCCCGCGGATTCGGTGATTTCGAGCATCCGTCCGTCGACGTGTGCAGGTACTCCCGTCAGCATGTGCTTCGGTGCCTTGCCGAGTCGCTCGGGCCAGTTCTTCTTCACCAGTTCGTAGTTGCCGCCGATTCCACCGGAGGTGACCACGACTGCCTGTGCGGCGAACTCGAATTCGCCGATGGGGGTGCGCGAACTCTTCACGCCGCGTAGATCACTGGAAGGTTCGAGGACGGTTCCGCGTACACCGGTGACCGCACCATCGGTGACGACGAGTTGATCGACTTGGTGGCGGTGCTTGAACGTGACCAGTCCGCGCTTCTGGGCGGCGATCACCTTGGTCAGGAAGACATCGACCACGCCGGGGCCGGTTCCCCAGGTGAGGTGGAATCGCGGTACCGAATTGCCGTGTCCAAGAGCCATTCCGCGGCCGCGTTCGGCCCAACCGACATTCGGCATCAGACGAAGCCCCAGGTCGTGCAGGTACTGACGCTTGTCGCCGGCCGCGAACTCGACGTACGCCTTGGCCCACTGGCGAGGCCAGTGATCTTCGCGCTCACGGTCGAATCCGGCAGTGCCCATCCAGTCCTGCATTGCCAACTCGAGAGAGTCCTTGATGCCGAGTCGGCGTTGCTCGGGGCTGTTCACGAGGAAGAGTCCGCCGAGCGACCAGAATGCCTGCGCGCCGAGGTTGGCTGCGTTCTCCTGTTCCACGACAAGGACTTTGCGGCCGGCGCGTGTCAGTTCGTAGGTGGCGACCAGTCCCGCCAGCCCTGCCCCGACAACGATGACGTCAGCTTGTTCGCTCACGACAGCTCCTCTTCCGATTGGTTGTTCTGGATTATTTCGCTGTAGGACAGCAGGATTCGAGTGAAGATATCGCGGCGCAGTGCGAAGGCGGCGTTGGTGTCGGTGTCGACGAGACACTGCACGCTGGTGCCGTCGTGCACTGCGACCAATGCCCGTCCCAACGCAGTCGGGTCGCCGACGATTGTTCGCCCGACGTCGCTGAGTGCGGACTCCACAATGGGCAACAGGGTGCGAAGGATCGCGTCTTCACGGTCGGCAAGGGCTTTGCGAAGTGCCGGGTTGCGGAGCGCGTGAGCGGTGAATTCCGCGTTGATCCGGTACCACTGCGGGTCGACCGGAACCACCGCCACGATCCGGGCGACAGCGGCATGGATGTCGACGGTGTTACCGGCGGTTATCGACTCCGTCGCCAACCGCAGATCGGCGAGCATAGCTGCAGATCGTTGCTCCCACATCGCGAAGAACAGTTCGTCGAGTGAATCGAAGTTGGAGTAGAACGCGCCTCGGGAGTAACCGCCGCGTTCGCAGATCTGCTCGACCGTGGCGTGCCCGAACCCCGATTCAGAGAAGGCGTCCGCAGCCGCGTCGAGCAGGCGCTGCCTGGTTTGACCACGGCGTTTGGTGACACGCTTGGCCGGCGAGTTGTCCGTTCCAGTCGTCATCGGCGCCTCCGTCGGGGTGGAACCCAAACGATACACCGATGTATCCGATGCGAAGACGTATCTCGATTAGATCTTCTTGGCAGGTGTTTCTATCTATATCTAGCAAATATGCAAGATAGGAAGATATTTGTATGACGACAGCTACAAGTGCAGATCACGCTTCCTGATCGCCGCAGTGGCGACGACGCTGATCGCCGAGGTGGCCACGAGATATCCACATGCCAGCCACGGTGAACCGCCACTGGCGCCGATCAGTGCCGTCAGAATCAGAGGTGTGACGCCGGAGGCGTAGATACCAGAGAACTGGTAGACGACCGACAACCCGGTGTACCGGATTTCTGTGGGGTAGAGGCTCGCATACAGCGTTCCCTGGGCGCCGTAGAACAAGGCATGAATCACTCCGAAGACCACGACCATCGCGACTCCGAAGAGCAGGAGATTCTCGGTACCGAACAGTGCGAAGGCGGGGAAGATCGCGAGGCCGTACGCGGCGATGCCCACGATGTAGACCCGTTGCGGGCCGAACCGATCGGTGAGTAAACCGGAAAACGGCAGCAAGATCGCCATCACTACTGCGGCCACGGTGACCACAAGAAGTACGGGAACCTTTTCGAAATGCAGAGTCTTGGTTGCATACGTGATTGCGAAGACGCCCCAGGTGTTGAACGCGGCGCCCTCGCCCCAGCGAGACAACATGCCCAGTACGGTGTTTCGCGCGGCTTTTCCTTGAAAGACTTCCCTGAGCGGGGCGGACGAGCGCTGTTCGAGGTCGCGAACGGCCTGAAAGGCGGGCGTCTCGTCCACCTTCAAGCGGACCACCAACCCCACGATCACGAGCACCAGGCTCAGGACGAAGGCGATGCGCCAGCCGAAACGGAGAAACTGGTCGTCGTCGAAGACTGTTTGAAGCAGCGCGAACATTCCTGTGCCCAATGCCAACCCGAGGGCCAATCCGATCTGCGGAATGCTGCCGAACAGTCCGCGCTTCTTCTCCGGACTGTGTTCGACTGCCAAGAGAACAGCTCCGGCCCACTCGCCACCGAGAGCAAATCCCTGCAGGATGCGAAGCAGCAGAAGCAGAATCGGCGCAACGACTCCGATCTGAGCGGCGGTCGGAAGAACGCCCATCAGCGCCGTCGCGATACCCATGATGAACATCGTGAGAGCAAGCGTCTTCTTGCGCCCGATGCGATCGCCGATGTGACCGAACACCACTCCACCGATGGGGCGAACGAGAAAGCCGACTGCGAAGGTCGCAAAAGAGAGCATGGTCCCGACGAACGAACTCTGGTTCGGGAAGAACAGTTGGTTGAAGACCAGACTCGCGGCCGTTGCGTAGAGGAAGAAGTCGTACCACTCGACCGTCGTGCCGAGCAGGCTCGCGGCGACGACGGTTCTCAATCTGGATCGCCGCTCGTCGTGGGTCTCGTTCGAGAACGGTGAATTGTGCTCGACTTCGGCAAACGTGGTCATCGGAGCCCCCGGGTCGCGGTGCAAATTCACGAAGGTATCGCCGGAGCCGAAAGTGGGCACCCCTAGCGATCAGGGTGATTTCAACCCTGTTCTTCGAGGTGGACTGTGGTTGTAATGACAGAAGAGTTCTGCCTGTTCGTCGACGAAAGGAATCACCGTGTCACTGCGCTTCCACTGGTTCTTGCCTACTTACGGTGATTCCCGGAATCTGATGGCGGGTGGGCACGGCAGCTCGATGTCCGGTGATCGTCCGGCGACGCTGAAATACCTCAATCAGATCGGCGCGGCCGCCGAGACGAACGGCTTCGAAGCCGTCCTCACGCCCACCGGCGCGTGGTGCGAAGACGCCTGGCTGACGACGGCGATGATGCTCGAGACCACCGAGACACTCAAGTTTCTGGTTGCTCTGCGACCGGGATTGCTCAGCCCCACGCTGGCCGCCCAGATGGCCGCAACCTTCCAATGGCAGTCGGGCGGTCGTCTGCTGCTCAACGTCGTGACCGGCGGGGAGGACCACGAGCAGCGCACGTTCGGTGACTTCCTCGACAAGAACCAACGGTACGCACGATGCGGCGAGTTCCTCGACGTGATCCGCCAGTTGTGGTCCGGTAACGGTCCGGTTGATTTCTCCGGCGAGTACGTCAACGTGGAAAAAGCTACGCTGCAGCGTATTCCGGATCCGGTACCGCCCATCTTCTTCGGCGGATCTTCGCCGGCGGCCGGCACCGTCGCATCGCGCTACGCGGATACCTACCTCACCTGGGGTGAGACGCCGTCCGCTGTTGCCGCCAAGATCGCCTGGATCCGCGACCTCGCGGAAGTCCAAGGTCGTCACCTCGACTACGGAATCCGTTTGCACGTCATCAGTCGGGACACCTCGGAACAGGCATGGGCAGAAGCGGATCGACTGCTCAGTGCGCTCGACCCGGCGACCGTCGAGCAGGCTCAGGCGAGTCTTGCGCGATCCGGCTCCGAAGGTCAGCGTCGGATGCTCGAATTGCACGGCGGTGGTTCGGCTTACAAGGAGGGCGTCGGAGCGCGGTCGCTGGAGATTGCGCCGAACCTGTGGACCGGCGTCGGATTGGTGCGAGGGGGAGCAGGTACTGCATTGGTCGGTTCGCACCAAGAAGTGGCTGATCGGATTGCCGAGTACGCGGCGATCGGACTGGATCACTTCGTATTGTCGGGCTATCCGCATCTCGAAGAGGCGTATCAGTTCGGTGAGGGTGTGCGTCCGATCCTCGAAAAGCGTGGATTGGTAGCACCGCACGGTTCGGTCGGCGGACCGGTGCGAACGCCCTTCGTCTCCAGTGGGAACTGAGTCGAAAAGCTAGCTCTTCGAGAAGGGGACGTTTGTCCCGATCTTTCGGGCATGCCCTCCCGGCGGTGCAATTGGGCCATTTCGGGCGCTAGATCCGATCTAGGCTGCGCACTGTTGCCGAACTCAAGGCGCAGTACGAAAGGATCCTCGATGAAGCTGGGCACGAGTGGAGTACGTCGCGTAGTGGGAACCGTGGCAGTCGCCGCTGCAACCGCGGCAGGCGTCGCGATGGTCAATCCTGCGACTGCGTCGGCCGAGGTGGTCCCCCCGGTCGTCTCGTACAAGGTGACCGGAAACGATCTGGCGCTGACGATCACGAACAACAACACGGGAATTGCCCCGTTGTGCCAGGCGTTTGTCGTCAATGCCGCGGATTCTGCTGCTGTGCTTGATGATCCGCTGAAACTGCTTGATCCGAACCTTGTGGTGTACCCCAAGATCACCGATCCGGCCTCGCTGTTCGACGTGGGCAAGGGGCAGACGGTCACCGATACCGTGACCGATGTTCCGGACGGAACCTACGCCGTGCTCGGTGCCTGCTCCGATCTTCTCGATCTCGAGACGTTGGGTAAGCCCGTTCCTGGCGTGCCGAGCCTCGTTGTCATCGGTGGACCGTTCAGCGGCATCAATACCGGAAGCCTGAGCGACCTGTTCGGTAGCGGCAGCCTCGAAGGGCTTTTCGGGTAGCTCGCTGCCTGTCTCCCCAATTTTCCGACTGAGCGGTCTATTCTTCATGCATCTGGTGATCTGACCGACTTGCCTGGAGGTTCGGAAATGCGAAGTCGTGGATTCAAACGCGCTCTCGGAAGCATTGTCGCGGCGTCCGCCGCCGTCGTGGGACTGGTTGTCATGACTCCGGCGACGGCGTCGGCAGCACCGGCGATTCTCCCGCCTCCGGTGTCGGTGAGCGCAGCGGACAATGCGATCACCTTCACCATCACCAACCCGAACCCGCGGTTCAGCTTCATCAACTGCACGGTGGCGATCCTCAATGCCAGGGATGTCCCCGACGTGATTCGCGATCCGGCAAAGCTGCTCCAGCCTGGCGTGTTGGTGTACCCGACCGTCAGTAACATCCTCGATCTGTTTGCCGTTTCGCCTGGGCAGACGATCACGCGGACCGTCGGTAATCTGCCGGCCGGGGTTTACGCCGTTGCGGGAGCATGCGTTCGACTGCTCGATCCGACCAACCCCACTATCGCGATTCCGCAGGCAGTTGTGGTCGGCGGCTGGTTCGAGGGCGCGGGAACCGGAAGTCTCTCAGGATCTTTGGAGGATCTGGGATACAACACGGTTCAGGACTTGATCGACGCGTGGAATCGGATCAGCTCGGGAAGCAGCGGCGGTAGCTTTCAGTTCGAGTACCAAGGTGGCTCGGATTTCGAGGTAGTGGGTCCCACGTCGTAGTAGGTGCAACTCACTTGCGTGCACGATGACGCCGCACCGCGTCGCGGTTCGCGCACGTGGGGGAGCAGTACCGCTGATTGCCGTTGCGGGAGGTGTCCGCGTAGATGTTGGTGCACTCGTCCAGGGTGCATCGACCTAATCGGTGCATGCCGCGGCCGACGAGGTGCAGCGCCGTGCCTACCGAGAAGAGTGCCTTGAGGACCTCGGCGAGCGACTGTTGGGGATCGCGGTAGTGCAGATGCCAGCCGTCGTTCGCGTGGTTGGTCATGCGCGGATACGCCGACGCTTGCTCGAGCATGACGTTCACAAGTTCGGCGCGGGCTGCCTCCTCCGTGATGTCGACGATTTTCGACCACTCGATCAGAAGGTCGAGGGTCTCGTCGAGGTCCTTCTCGGCGATGGGGAAATCGAGAATGATGCCTGCATCGACGCAGCGTTCGACGAGTTCGGCCAAGGTCTCGGGGTTTCGATTGGCGAGGTCGGCGGCCAGCGTCACCGCATATTCGCCGTAAGGGTTGAGATGCACAATGCCATTACATCATGCTCGTTGCATGAAGAAAACAGAGATCACGCCGATCGGTTGCATCCATCGCTGGGAGGTCGAATCCCGGCACCGAACCAGCGAGGGGACGGTCACCTACCTGCGCTGCCATTGCGGGTCGTGGCAGACCTTGCTCGCCGAGTGGATGTCGGGTGGGGCAGCCTCGGCCGTCGCCGCACCGATAAAGGTCAGGTCCAGGTAATGATCAGCTAATCGTTCCGTTTTACCTCCGGCGACATGGAACGTGTTCTAGATTCAGGGTTATCTGCCTCGATGTCGCGGCGCGGACTCTGAAAGGAAAGACAATGCAGTTCAATCTTGCTGACATATTCGAGACCGTTGCCGGCTCAGTCCCTGATCGCGTTGCATTGACTTACGAGGGAGAGAACTTCTCCTACTCTCAGTTGGACGCGGAGGCTAACCGAACGGCCAACCTGTTCGCGAAAGCCGGCATCTCGAGCGGCGATCATGTAGCCCTGTTCCTGAAGAACAGCGTCGAACATGTCACGTCGATCCTCGGGTTGATCAAGATCCGTGCGGTCCCGATCAACGTGAACTACCGGTACACACCCGCGGAGCTCGAGTACATCTTCACCAACTCCGACTCGGTCGCAGTGGTCGTGGAACTCCCCGAGCATCAGCGTGTCCTTGCTTCCCTCTTCGGTGCATGCCCGAAGGTGAAGACGGTGATCGTGATCGGCGAGATCGACGCCGAACTGGTCGCCGCAGCAAAAGCGCATGAAGTTTCTGTGGTTTCGTTCGACGACGCTCGTGAACAGTCGCCGGTGGGGGAGTTCGACGCTCGTTCTGGCGACGACGTGTACCTCCTCTACACCGGCGGGACCACCGGATACCCGAAGGGTGTCATGTGGCGTCATGACGACTTCTTCCGTAAGCCGCTCTCCGGCGGCAATCCGTACGGTGAGGGAGCGCGACAGGACCTCGCCGAGATTGCCAGTGCTGCAAAGGAATTTCCGGAACTTTCGTTCCTCATTGCAGCCCCGCTGATGCATGGCGCCGCGTTGTACTCGCTGTTCACCTTCCTCACCCTTGGTGCGCGAGTTGTTTTACGACGCGAGTTCGACGCGGAGAAGGTCGTCGAAGCGATCGAGAAGGATTCGGTACAGGTGATCTTGATCGTCGGCGACGGCATGGGACTGCCGTTGGTCGACGAGATGGAACGACGCAAAGACGAGGTCGATTTCAGCACCCTGTTCTCGATCACCTCGGGTGGCGCGATCTGGTCCACGAGTGTTCGGGATCGTATGCTGGCGGTGAAGCCGGACCTGCTGCTGCGGGACAACTTCGGAGCCTCCGAGTCCGGTAACGACGGCGCCTTCTCCATCGACGAGGCGGGCAATCTGCGAATGCCGCCCTCGCCGAACATGATTCTGGTCGACGAGCGCCTCGAAGAGATTCCAGCGGGCTCCGACGACGTGGGCTACATCGCGCGCATCGGAAACGTCCCGCTCGGGTACTACAAGGACGAAGAGAAGACCGCCCGCACGTTCCCGACCCGCGCCGACGGCACCCGCCTTTCGGTGCTCGGCGACATGGGCAAGGTGGAAGCAGACGGCACCATTGTCTTCCTCGGCCGTGGCTCGCAGTGCATCAACACCGGTGGCGAGAAGGTCTTCGCCGAGGAGGTCGAGGCTGCCCTTCACGCACATCCGGCGATCTCCGACGCGCTCGTTGTTCCCGCACCCGATGCGCGCATGGGGCAGCAGGTCGCAGCGGTGATCGCGACCTACCCCGGATCCGACGAGCTGACTCTCGAAGCGGTACAGGAACATTGCCGCAAGACGTTGGCCGGCTACAAGGTGCCGCGCACGATCGTGCTTGTCGATGAAGTCAAGCGAACCCCGGCCGGTAAGGCGGACTACCGCTGGGCGACGACACTGGCATCGACCTAGCAACGTGGAATGGGCGACGACGATCTTTCACACGGATTTCACCACGACATAAGAGACATACCGGAAAGATGGTGCAGAGTAAGTCGTTCGCGCCTTGCGTCGTCACTCCACGAAAGGGCCTTGTCTCATGCTCATCATCGGAATACTCCTGTTCGGGATCGTCATCGGAGCGGGAGCCCAGCTGATTCTGGGGAAAACGACCGCACGAGTGGACTGGACCTTCGCGTTCATCGCGGGAATCGGTGGTTCGCTGGTCGGCGGATTGCTCGTGAGTTTGATTGCAGGCGACGGATTATCGTTGCGCCCGAGCGGCATCCTCGGGTCCCTTGCCGGCGCTGTCATCATCACCGCGGGGTGGCAGTGGTACCGCGGGAGGAACGCAACTACAACTACGCGTCCGTCTGATCGCTGATTTCCACAGTTCCGTCAGGGGACGGAGAGCGTCGACATATGAACGAACTACTCGATGAAGTCCTCACCGCACATGGCGGAGTCGAACATTGGCAGTCCGTTTCAGCGATCACGGCACGGGGACGTTTGGGCGGTCTGCTGCCTCAGCGCTTCCCAGGCAACAAGTTGGCGAAGTTCACGGTCGAGGTTGAAGTCGCCGAGCAACGCACTGTCCTCCAAGACTTTCCGCGTGTCGGCGAGTGCGCTGTGTTCGACAAGGGGGTCGTGCGGATCGAAACTCGTGACGGCGAAGAACTCGGGAGTCGAACCGACCCACGTTCAGCGTTTTTCGGGTTGAGTGGAGTCCGGCGCAACCTCCACTGGGACGCACTCGACACCGCTTACTTCGCCGGCTACGCCTTTTGGAACTATCTGACGGCACCGCTGCTGCTCGCCCGCGACGACATCACTGTCACCGAAGCCGAACCTTGGCAGGAATCCGGGCAGCAATGGCGACGACTTCAGGCAACATTCGCGCCGGCGATCGATACCCATTGCCGGCAGCAGACCTTCTATGTCGACAACGGTGGCCTCATCCGCCGTCACGACTTCGTCGCCGAACCGGTAGGCAGCTGGGCGAAAGCTGCTCTCTACTGCGACCAGCATCGCGAGTTCGACGGTCTCACCTTTCCCACTCGGCGACGGGTGCTCCCGAGGGGCCCAGGCGGCCGCGTTCTCTCGCGGCCGACGCTCCTGGCGCTCGACTTCGACGACATCGAGATCAAGCGATGAAAATCGGTTCTCGGTTACCTGTTGTCGAGTGTGAACAAACGGAACACGGTCCGCATGCACAGAACGACGCCGACGAAGCCCAGTACCGCACTCACGAGTGCATAGGCCGACAGCTGAGGTGTGAGTTGTGGTCCGCCAGGTACGAACAGCAGGATCGCCGCGACAATCAGCGCGGTCACTCCCGCCGCCATACCCAGGGCGTTGTTCGCCGACCGTCGTAGCCATCGCCTGTCGTCGGGGTGTGCGACCGAGCGAGTGCGAAGTGTGAAGCTTCCCGATGCGATCGAGGTCGCGATCTGGTCGAGCTGACCAGGAAGGCGCCTGACCACCGCGGTTGTGACCGCCGTCGTCGACAGGATTGCCTGCGCGGCTGCAGTCGGGCTGGCGACCTGGGTCAACAGTCGGGGTACTTCGGCCCGAACAGCAGCGACGAGGTCGATCTGCGGATCCAGGAGCCGGAGGGCGCGCTCCAAAGACGCGAGCGAACGGAAAGCGGCGGCGACGTCTCCCGGCACTCCGATTCGGTGTTCTCGAAGCACGGTGAACATTCTCGCGAACGATGCCATGGAAACATTGGGTTGGACACTGAGCAGGGTGATCTCTCGGCCCACCTGGTGACGTAGTGCTCCGCGATCCACTTCGGGCGGTACGTCGAATGCCATCAGCATGGCGTCGACTGTCGCCACCGGATCACCTGCGAGGGCAGCGTTGAGGAGCACTGCGAACAAGATCCGTGTCTCGCCGTCCAGAACCCCTACTGCGCCGAAGTCGAGGAGCCCGACCCGGCCGTCATCGAGGATCATGATGTTGCCGGGGTGCAGGTCCGCGTGAAACACCCCGTGGACAAAGATCCCGTCGAGCAACGACGCAAGAAGTTCGTTGGCGACGCTGCTGCGGGTGTCGCGGTCGAGGCCGGTGAGCGCCGACTCACCGTCGGAGAGCGGTGTGCCGTGAAGCCGTTCCATCACAAGCACCCGTCCGCTACTGAGGTTGGGGTAGATGTGCGGAACGACGATATCCGGGCGGTTCGACATGGTGGAAGAAATCGCGCCGGTATTCGCTGCTTCGGTGCGGTAGTCGAGTTCCTCGAGTAGTGACGTGACGAGGCCCCCGGCGAGTCGATGAACTCCGATATCGCGTGCCCAGGGAAAACGGGTCTCCGCGAGCGCGGAAACGCGAAGGAAGATATCGCAATCCACGCTCACTTGTGCGCTCGCCTCGGGACGTTGAACCTTCACCACAACGTCGACGCCTTCAACGGTGCGCGCGGAATGTACCTGTGCGACAGAGGCGGCGGCGAACGGCTCCACATCGAACGACGCGAACACCGACTCTGGTGCGTCGCCGAGTTCCGATGCCAGTAGCTCCGCAATACGGTCGGGATCAGCCGGGCGTGCCGAACTTTGCAGAGAAGAAAGGGTGCGAGCCAACTCGGGTGGTATGAGGTCGTCTCGCGTGCCGAGGATCTGTCCCAACTTGACGAAAGTGACACCGCACCGGTTGATTACTTCCACCAGTGCGTCCCCGAACTGAGGCGCTGATGGCCCAGCACGGAGAGCTGGCCCGCCTCCCGCTCGCACGACGATGCCCATGATCTGGACGTATCGCTTGGTTCGTCGCCAGGATTTGCGGCTGCGCTGCAATGCTTCTGGCGGGCCGGGTATGGACCCCGTTGGAAGGACAACTTCGAGGAAGACCAGTACTGCCAGGCACGCCGCGAATACCCAGAGTGCGACAACTCCGAAGAACGTGAGCGCTACTCCCACGCTCACCAGAAGTTGATCGTCCTGGCTGGCAATTCCTGCGAATGTCGCGGCGTAGCCAGACAGGGGGACACCCACCGAGAGCGCTATCACCGCGACCGCGAGGGTTCGCGGCCATCCGACTCTCGTCCCCAGCGTTCGTCGCATCACGCCTGCCAGTGCTGCTGCAAGAAATGGCGTCGTGACGATCCAGACCATCAAGTCCATTGCGATAGCGTACGGGTTCGCAATCTGCGATACATCCAGGAAAACCCCGAGCCCACCCCGACTGACGGTTAACGAGCCCGACAGTGCCCAAGCGTCGAACATGCTTGGGCACTTCGGTGTTCATTCGCTCCGATGGCGACTCGTCCTGATCGACCGTCCAAAACTGCGTTCACTGACCATCCGCGAGGCCGAACTACGCATCATGCTCGTCAGCGATGTCCCGGCCCCCTTCGCGCGGAGCTGTACAGCCGAAGAACAGGCTGCGATGGACGCCGAGCAGAAGTGGAACCGAGTGGACTCCTTTAAAGAATGGGGCCGCCGGTGAACAGGTTGACGAGACTCACCGCGAAGAACTGGACGATCGCTATGGCGGTGGCAAACGGGTCGCCCGCATACGTAGCTTGGTTGACCCATTCGTTGAATGCGTTGATCGAACCCATTGTGATTCCTCCTGAGTAGTGATGGCGTGATTGATTGAAACTGGTGGTATGACACTCGACACGAGGGACGTCAGTACGGACCCGGCGCAGTTGGGCATATGAGGCCACGAAAGGTCAGTGACGAGCGCCGACGGTACGCTGCGGTTGGTTGCCCTCTGCGTTTCGAATGTAGTTCCTCGACTTAGGAATACCGTGAAGGACGGGCGGATTCGGTTACGAGTATCCCGCGACAGACGACATCGTCAATATTACGATGTCGGCAACAAACGCGACGACGGCACCAATCGGATTCTGGACAATCCACGAATTTACTTCAGTGATGTTCTCGGTCCTTCCTTAGTGTAAGACGCGTGATCGAATACTCGACCAGCTATTGCAGTACCCGGCCCCGTTCGGCGAATTAAACCGTTACCGAGGATGATTGGCGCAAATAGATAGATCGCACACCGGGGGCGTTGAATCAACTCGCCCAATCGTTGCACCTCTGTGCTCCGGGTTCGATTCGTTACCAATATCTTTCGGAGAAGGGGTGATCAGTCCCATCAGCGATCGGTACCCCGTGTGCGAAGCCCTTTTCCGTAAACACTTGCCCAGCAACGTCGTAACGTCAGCGGTGGCACTTGGCAAAGCCGACCGTCTTCTCGAGATCGTGGCGAGTTTTGCTGGGCAGATGTGACACTACCTTGCGGTTTCGCCGGATCAGTCTTCCTTTCGGAGATCGATGGCTGTTCTTCGTGTGGTTGTTACACAATCGACGGAATCGCTGTTGGTGGTGGCGATGCGCAGCTATTTCCCTACGAATCTTCAGGAATTGCTTGCGACACTCGTGGATACGGATCCTCGATCTCCACCGAGCGCAATTCCATGTGCCGACAACATCGCAGTGCTTCCGGCAGGATCGATGCGCCCAGAACCAATCGCCGTCACGCACAAAGGGCCAGACTGTTCTGGGAAAGACTCAAGCGCTCCTTCAGTTCCCGGCGATCTGTTGCGCCAGTTCGAGTTCACACCTGATCTAACTGGTCGACGCATAGTGGTGTACCGGTAGCCGAAAGAGTCCCGCCGGTCGGTTAGTGTTGACGGTGAAATACGACGCGGAGGTGACTGTGAGAATCTGGAACTGGTTGATGCTCAAAATTTCAGCAATCGGTGGGTCGCCGAAGTTTCGGAAGATAGTCGACAGTCCGATTTGGGCGGGCGCCAATGACCGCAAGCTCTGACTGAGCGGGCGGCAGATTCTCCAATTTGCAATTGCCGACCTGAAACTGCGAGCACGCTCACGGCCTGCTGCGACGGGAACGCGACTGTCGACCTGAATTTATCCGCAATCGATATGGGAGGGCTTGTGGGAGTCTGGGGTCCGGGAAACTTTGACAGTGACACCGTCGCGGATGGGTTGGGGGCCCTGACCGGTCGAATCGTGGACGACATCACTGCCGAGTTCGAAGACGATTCGAGTCTGGAGCCGGATGAATGGGGCGGGGAGATGGTGCCGGCGTGGCTCGAGATCCTCACCGATATTGCCCAGACGAAACGAGTCGGTGTGACCTTTCCATCGACGCAAGTGCTGATCGACTGGCGCGATCGATATCTGCGCGTGTGGGATGGCTACATTGACGAACTCGAACCGGACGAGGATCACAAGGTCGCTCGACGTGCAGTGCTCGTCCATACCTTTGAACAGGCGGTCGCCCTCGCCGCCGAGCGGGAACAGGCATAAACCTCGCGCGGCCGCAGCGTTCCTTGTCGGCATGCTCCCACTCGATCGGCAACGTCGGGAGGAAGCGATTGTTCTCGGTGCCTTCCACGCTGCCGCACTGACCGGACAAGGAATCGCCGCCGAGGAAACCCTCACTGCCCCAAGAGAGTTGACAGCGCTCATTTCCGGCCAGCTTCAACGAGTGACCAATCGGGACGCGGTTGCGCCGTCAATGGATCCCGACCTCGACGCCGAGCTCATTCTGGCGGCTGTCGCCGGGCTCGCCCAGGGGATGCTTCCCGGCTACGCCACAGCAGAATTGGCGGCCCAGTTGGTTGAGCGTCTCCTCGATCGCATTCTCGGGCCGACGAGACCTCAGGCCACGAATGAACCCGAAGTCGGCCGCCGTTAGTATTCCGGGATGTCTCCTGTGAACCCAGCGCTCGCCGGCCGGGTGTTTCCCTCGTCTTCGTACCTTGTCGGGCGCGAGAAGATTCGCGAGTTCGCTCTGGCGGTGCGTTCGAGCAATCCCTTGCACCATGATGTCGATTTCGCCAGGGAGGCCGGGTTCGTCGATGTCATCGCGCCGACAACATTCACAACCGTTGTCCAGCAGCGAGCGATCATGGCACTGCTGCGCACGCCGGATACTGGGCTCGATCCGACTCGTGTGGTCCATACTTCCGAGAAGATCGAGCATCAGCGTCCGATAGTCGCCGGCGATGACCTGTCTACGACACTGACGATTACAGGGGTGACAGTGCGAGCAGGCAGTGCGATCCTGTCGACAGTTTCCGAGATCCACGACGTGACCGACGCTTTGGTCGCAACGGTCACCTCGACCCTGCTGGCGCGAGGAGAAGGCGCATGACCGTACCCGCCGTGCCGGTTTTCGAAAACCTCGTCCTTGGTGACATCGTCGCGAAGGTTGATCTGGTCCTCACTCGTGATGACCTAGTTCGCTACGCCGGTGCCTCCGGCGACATGAACCCGATCCATTTCAACGACGCAATCGCTACTGCGGCTGGGCTACCGGGAGTTCTGGCGCACGGAATGCTCACTGCCGGAATTGCTTTGCAGGCCATCGCCGACTGGGTTGGTGACCCGAGCGGTGTGATCTCGTATGAAACTCGCTTTACTCGGCCCGTCGTAGTCGATGCCGTCGATGGTGCTGATCTCTCCATCGCTGCGAAGATCGCGCGGATCGACTCCACAACGCGGACTGTGCGTATCGATGTCACCGTCATGCACAAGGGCCAGACGGTTCTGGGAAAGACCCAAGCGCACCTTCAGTTCCCGGGCGCCTGACAGGATCGCGGGCTGCTACTGGTCACATCGGGACCTACGCATCCGGGCGGGAGATCAACTGCATTGTGGCGCAGCACTACCGGAAAGACACCAACAGCTCGTCCGACGCTTGCATCGGTGCGTATCCGTCGGCGATGACGCGCCGACAGCCGTCGAGTTCGACGGTGAGTAATCGTTCCTCGTTCGTAGGACGGTCCACGTAGATCGTCGACGCCACCTCGGTGGCCACCGCGTCACAGTCGGGAGCGGGTGAAAGTCCGTCGAAGGTTTCCGTCGTAGACGATGTGCCTACGAATTCGGTGGCGGAGAATCGGCAGAAAACGCTGCCCGCCGACAGCGACGTCAGCGCCGTGGTACCTGTTGTGGCTGGTCGGTAGGCCGGCCGACAATGCGACAGTTCGTAGATCTGGTCGTCGGACAACGCTATTCGGTGTTCGGTACTGCCGACCGGTGTCAGTTCCTTGATGGCGGCCAGGCCACCGGGTTTCGGCAGTCCACACGAATCGGAGGGATACCCCGGCCGAGTTGCTCGGCCTCGATCGTCGACCAACCAGAATTGGTCCAGGACAGCCAGGCTGTAGTTGTCACCGCAGCCTTCGGGGAACCAAGTCTTGTGCGCGGACGAGCGGTTCAGCATTTCCACCGCCCGACTGAAATCGCCCTCCCAACGATGAGCAGAGAAGCTGACGGTTCGGTCGGCTGCCACGTTGTCGCTGACAAACGGGTCGCACGTGACTGCGGCGACGGGTACGAAATCGTCTGGAACCGTCGCCGTTGATGTCGTCTGGAGCGGGCCGATCGGATACGGGGTCGCGCACCCCAGCGTCTCGGCGTCGACTATTACGGCAACTGGTCGATCGGGGATGGTCACATGCCAAAGGCCGGCAACAGCGAGGATGACGATCACGACTGCGAACCAACGCCAGAGCATGAGCACACCGTATCGTTCCCGATGTACGCCGAGCGGGAACAGGCCTAGTCCTCCGTTAACCGCCGAAGTCCTCGCATCCAAATTGAGTGGATCCAGGTCGCGGCTCGCAGATATGGTCCAATGGTGACGCATCCGAATGGCCGAAACGACAGTCCGATCCTGGTGATTGGTGCCGGTGTCGTCGGCGCGTCGATCGCGTATCACCTGGCGCGCATTGGTCTCCGAGTCACGGTGCTGGACCACGGCTCGGTGGCAGGAGGGGTGACCGGCAACTCCTTTGCCTGGGTCGGCCTCTCGAAGAGTGCCGCAGAAACTTACTCAGATCCGTTCCGGCAAGGCGCTGCAGTCGAATTCGACCGCCTGGAGCGCGAACTCGTCGAGCCAATCGGTTTGCGCCGCAGAGGCGCGATCACCTGGGAAGAGACGGAAGCGGAGACTCGAGCGTTCGTAGATGCTCATCGAGCACTCGGCCATCCCGTCGACCTCATCGGTAAAGAGGAAATCCTTGCTCGTGAGCCGGGATTGCGGACGGCCCCCTCGGTCGCAGCGTACGCGCCTGATGACGGTGGCGTTGACCCGGTTGCGTTCGCTCGATCGCTCCTGCGAGGTGCCGAAGAGTGCGGTGCCACAGTGTATTCCGATGTCAGTGCGCGCCGGGTGCTCACGGAGGGCATGAGAGTGTACGGAGTAATGACTGCCGACGGTCCCGTCTACGGATCGGCCACCGTGCTCGCTGCGGGTACCGCGATCCCTGGACTCGCGGCGTCGGCGGGAGTCGACGTCGAGGTCGACGCCTCCCCGTGTTGCCTCATCAGATTCTCGACGCCCCACCCATTGGTGAACGGAATACTGTCCTCTCCGGATTTCGAGATCCGGCAATTGGACGACACGACACTGATTGCGGCTGAAGATGTTCCGGCCGGGTTCTCCGGAGATGCTCGTGAGCTTGCGGGGCCGACGCTGCACGCGATCCGCAGTCAGCTCGTGGACGGTGACCAAGTGGAACTGATCGAGGCGGTAGTCGCTGACCGTCCCATCCCGCGTGGTGGCCGCCCGCTGCTGGGCTTCGCCGAAGGCGTGTCGGGGCTCTATCTGGCCGCGACGCATCCGGCGATCATTCTGGCCGGAGCAATTGGAGCCCACGTGGCCGGGGACTTCGCCCGAGCGTCGAGCCTGGACGGTTAGACGACGATGCCGGAGCCCGGTTCGACAAGGTCGAGCCGATATTGCGGTTCCTAGTTCTCTCTAGGACACGCGCTAGAGAGCGGGATATTCGTCTACTCGGCTTGTACCGTCGATGGGCATGGACCCCGTGCGCAATCCGTATGCCCCCGGTGCCGGTCAACGCCCGCCGGAACTCGCCGGGCGCGACAAGCAGATCGACGCCTTCGACGTCGTTCTCGAGCGAATTGCGCGTGGCCGCCCGGAACGAAGTGTTGTCCTCACCGGCTTGCGTGGCGTCGGCAAGACCGTCCTGCTCAATCAGTTGCGTTCGGCCGCGATCTCCCGAAGTTGGGGGACCGGCAAGATCGAGGCGCGCCCCGATCAGGATTTACGACGCCCACTCTCGTCGGCGCTGCACATGGCAGTCCGAGAGATCGCGGTCTCCCATCGCGATCCCGAGCGGGTCGAGCAGTTCCTCGGAGTCCTCAAATCGTTTGCCCTACGCGCCACTGCGGACAAGGGAATGCGCGAGCGCTGGCAGCCAGGCATCGATGCACCCGCGATCAAGGGTCGGGCAGACAGCGGCGACATCGAGATCGACCTCGTCGAGTTGCTGCTCGACGCGTCGTCGCTGGCCAGGGATGTCGGCGTCGGGATCGCCATCTTCATCGACGAGATGCAGGACCTCGGTGCCGCGGATGTCTCGGCGATCTGCGGGGCCTGCCACGAGTTGAGTCAGGACGCGGCACCGTTGATCGTCGTCGGGGCGGGGCTTCCGCATCTGCCTGCTGTGCTGTCGGCGTCGAAAAGCTACTCGGAGCGCCTGTTCAGCTACCACCGGATCGATCGGCTCGAGCGGGAAGCTGCAGATCAGGCACTGATTGCGCCTGCTGAGCGTGAGGACGTCGAGTTCACCGAATCTGCGCTCGACGCTCTGTACGAAGCGGCTGACGGGTACCCGTACTTCGTTCAGGCCTACGGAAAGGCCACGTGGGATGTGGCGGCGTCGAGTCCGATCACGTCGGAAGACGTGCGCGTCGGCGCGCCGACGGCTGAGGAAGAACTCGCTGTCGGCTTCTTCGGATCACGGTACGAGCGAGCAACGCCCGCGGAGCGTGAGTACATGCGCGCCATGGCCGATCTCGCCGGTGACGACGGACCCGTCGCAACCGCGAAGATCGCCGTCGAGTTGGGGCGCAAGCCGGCTTCCCTTTCGCCGGCACGCGATGGACTGATCAAGAAGGGACTGATCTATTCGGCAGAACGTGGGTCCATCGGATTCACGGTCCCTCACTTCGGCCGATACCTGCGCGGACAAGCGGAGTGAACGCGCTCGAAACCGCGTGGGATCGGGTGGCGGCGCTCAGTCCCAACCCACCGGCGTGGGTAGTTCAACTGGCCGCGTTGATCGCCGTGATCATTGTTCTCGAACCACACCTGTGGCGGATCGCCCGTAACGTCGTCACCATCGCACACGAGGGCGCTCATCTGATTGTCGCCGTCCTGGTCGGTCGACGGTTGAAAGGTCTTCGCCTGCATTCGGATACGTCGGGTGTCGCTATTTCGTCGGGCAAACCGACCGGCTTCGGCGTCATTCTGATGACGTTCGCGGGGTACGTCGGACCGTCGATTCTCGGACTCGGCGCGGCCGGGTTGTTGGGCGCGCAGCGTGCGGTCTCGGTGTTGTGGATCGGCGTATTCGTGATCGCGGTGATGATGGTTCTGATCCGAAACCTCTACGGAGTCTTCTCACTTGCCGTGGTGGGAGCCGTGTTGTTCGGACTCGTCTGGTGGGGGACCCAGGAGCAGCAGGTGGCTGCTGCCTACTTCTTGACGCTCTTCCTGCTTTTCGCCGGACCACGCCCAGTCGTGGAGCTTCAACGGCAGCGAATGCGACGAGGCGGGGCACCGGACTCGGACGCCGACCAATTGGCCAGGCTCTCACCGATACCCGCGATCGTCTGGGTCGGTTTGTTTCTGCTCGTGAACGTCGCGGTGCTCGTGCTCGGCGGATGGTGGATCCTGCGCCCGGTGGGTGGCTGACCGCATTGATCAGTTGTCCTGACGGGACAACTGATCAACGATTATTGATGCTCCGCGGCCGTAGTCATCGCGTGAAGGCGCTCATATCGTGGAAGTCGACGAGTGGTCGTGCCGGGACTTCCCGCGGCCACAACCGCAGCGACGAAGACCGTCGACGATGACAAGGATTCGTTTTGGACGACAAGAACTTCCGCGGACGAACCGCGATCATGTCCGGGGGAAGCCGTGGCATCGGACTTGCCATCGCCCGTGCGATAGCGCGCCGCGGCGGAAACGTCGTGTTGCTCGCCAAGACCGATACGCCTGACCCCCGGTTGCCCGGAACAATCCACACGGCTGTGGACGAGTTGAACGAGCTTGGGGGTCATGCCGTTCCCGTCGTCGGTGACGTGAGGAACGACGACGACATCGCGCACGCCGTCGATGCAGCGGTAGAGCACTTCGGTGGTATCGACATCGTGGTCAACAACGCGAGCGTCCTCGACATTTCGAAAACCGAAGACCTCGCGATGAAGCGATTCGATCTGATGCAGCAGGTCAACGTCCGTGGCACTTTCGCGCTCACCCGAGCGTGCCTTCCGTACCTTCGGGTTTCGGCCAACGCGCACGTATTGACGCTGTCGCCACCGCTCAACTTTTCGCCGCACTGGTTGGGTGCTCATCCGGGCTACATGCTGGCCAAATACGGAATGACATTGGCGGCCTTGGGTATCGCCGCGGAGTATTCAGGTGCACCGATTTCGAGTAATTGTCTGTGGCCGGAGACCATGATCGCCACGGCGGCCGTCGGAAACCTGCTCGGGGGAGACGACAGTATCGATCACTCGCGTTCACCCGAGATCATGGCCGATGCGGCTGTCGAGATTCTCGGACGTCCCGCCGGCACGGAAAGCGGTCGGACGGTACTCGACGTCGATGTCCTGCGCGAGGCGGGGATTTCGGACTTCTCGCAGTACGGCGGTCAGTCACCGTTGGCGATCGACATCTTCGTCGACGCTCCAATTCCGTGATCTCGGGCGATCTACAGGTATCTAGCCAAATCGCTAGATACCTGTAGATCTTCCTCACGCCACCTCGTGCTCGCCGCCCGGGGCAACTTTCTGAAGTCCGCGATATGCGTCGCTGGCACTTTGGCGACCACCGATGACGGCCTCGACCTCCGCGGCAATCGGCATGTCGACTCCGTATTCGCGAGCCAGATCCATGACGGTAGGGGCAGTTTTTACTCCCTCGGCGACCTGGCCGAGCTTGGCGACCGCCTCCTCGACGGTCAATCCCTGCGCCAGAGCTTCGCCGACGCGACGGTTGCGAGAAGTCGGAGCCATGCAGGTGGCGATCAAATCGCCGACGCCCGTCAAGCCGGCAAAGGTGCGCGGGTTGGCGCCCATCGCTTCACCGAGTCGGGTCATTTCGGCGAGACCGCGCGCGAGCACCATCGCACGAGTGTTGTCCCCGACTCCCAGGCCGTCGGCCATGCCCGAGGCGATGGCAACGATGTTCTTGAGGATGCCGCCGAGTTCACAGCCGAGCACGTCGGTGTTGCGGTAGACGCGGAAGACGGACGACGCGAACAGGGGTTGCAGCGCGGCGGCGACGCGATCGTCCTGGGTGGCCACGACCGATGCCGCGGCCATGCCGTCGACGATCTCCTTGGCGATGTTGGGGCCCGCGAGCAGTCCGACGGGATGGCCGGGCAGGCACTCGGCGATCACTTCGGTGGGACGCTGCCGGGTGCCGGGCTCGAGGCCCTTGGACAGTGACAACACCGGGACCCACGCCCGAACCTCGTTGGCGATCTCGGCGAGGGTGGCGCGAACGGCGTGCGAAGGCACCCCGCATACGAGTACGTCCGCTTCACGAGCGGCTTCGACCAGATCCGAGGTTGCCTTGAGGCCCTTGGGAAGTTTGCGCTCACCAAGGTATTTGGAGTTGGTCCGTTGCGAATTGATCTCGTCGGCCGCTTCGGAATTTCGTGCCCACAGCAGGGTGGGAGTGTTGCGGGCAGCGAGGCCGGCCACCGTGGTTCCCCACGATCCGGCACCGAGGACGACGACGCGTACCGGGCGGGCCATCAGAGTGCGCTGTTCTGGGTAGCGAGTGCTGTCATGGCGCCAAGCGTTCCACTTGCGGAGCAGTTGCGGGCCAATTCCGGCGAGTCTGTGGCTCGACTTACAGATGAGGCGGCGGTTCGGGGCTTTCGCGCATTGTTTCGACCGCTTCTGCGGATTCCGCGACGATCGAGCGCATCGCGGTTTCTGCAGCGTCGGCGTCGCCGGACTGAATGGCTGATGCGACCACTCCGTGCAGGTGAATCGCTTCGGGGTCGGCTTCGTGGGGCATCAAGGAGTGGCGTGTGCGGCCTTCGAGTATCTCGACGACGATCTGCGACATCGCCCGCAGCATCGGGTTACCGGAGGCGGCGAGCAGGGTGCGGTGGAAGTCGGAGTCATGGCCGAGATAGGCACCGGTATCGGCAGCGCGAGAGGTAGCTGACATGCCGATGACGGCTGCGGTCAGAGCGCCGCACTGCTCGGGTGTTGCGCGAGTTGCGGCCAGTCGCGCCGCCAGGGGCTCGATACCGGAACGGAGTTCACTCAGGATCGAAAGCTGCTCGAACCGATCAGGACCGGCCAGTTGCCAGCGGATGACATTGGGGTCGAGCGAGTTCCAGTGTTCGGAGCCCAGGATGGTGATTCCGACGCGTCGACGAACCGAAGCCAATCCGAGAGATTCGAGAACGCGGACAACTTCGCGGATGACGGTTCGCGACACGTCGTAGCGCGTTGCCACCTCGTCGGCGGAGATCGTGGTTCCCGGGGGGAGCACACCACCGACTATGTCTTGGCCGAGCTGTTCCAGCATCGAGTCGTGTAACTGCTGAAACGGGACAGAAGGCATACGTAGATCGTCCCATGCGTATGGAGTAAGCCCGGTGCAAGGCGAATAAATACTACAAATTAGTGTCTGCTCTTGAAATTGTAGGTTAATTAAGGAACAGTGACCTCAATCACTCATCGGACTGGGAGTCCCTATGAACACCACAGCATTGCTGGCGGCCGAGGTCGTCCCCGCTGGTAGCGACGCACGATTGATCATCGCTGCAGTCGCCGGCGTCGCGGTCATCATCGCGCTGATCACCTGGCTCGACCTGCATCCCTTCCTCGCGCTGTCCATCGGCGCGGTAGGTGTCGGTCTGGCGGCCGGCCTCGGTTCGGCAGAGTCGGTTGCAGCATTCGCCACCGGTTTCGGATCGACCATGGGAAGCGTCGGAATCCTGATCGGTTTCGGCGCGATGTTCGGCAAACTCCTCGCCGATTCCGGTGGTGCCGACCGAATCGTCGACACACTGGTCGGCCGCTCCAGCACCAAGGCGCTCCCGTGGACCATGGCTCTGGTCGGCGCTGTCATCGGTCTGCCGATGTTCTTCGAGATCGGTCTCGTTCTGTTGATGCCGGTCATCATCCTCGTCGCGCGGCGATCCGGATTGTCCCTGATGCGCATCGCGATCCCCACCCTCGCCGGCCTCTCGGCCATGCACGGGTTGGTTCCCCCGCACCCAGGGCCGCTGGTTGCAGTCTCGGCATTGAACGCAAACCTCGGCCTCACGCTCGCGCTCGGTGTCCTCGTCGCGATCCCCACTGTTGTTCTCGCCGGTCCGGTCTTCAGCAAGTACGCAGCGCGGTGGGTCGACGTGAAGGTTCCGGATCTCTTTGTCACAGGCGAAGATCGAGGTGAAGAAGAGAAGCAGCAGCGCCCTTCGTTTGCGGCGACTCTCGCAGCGATCCTCCTCCCGGTTGTTCTCATGCTGGGCAAGGCATTCGCCGACGTGATCGCACCCGATTCCGAGGCACTCCCCAAATCCGTCCTCGACTTCCTCGGAACACCCGTTGTGGCTTTGGGTCTCGCGGTTCTGGTTGGAATGGTGCTGCTGGGTCGCGGCGGCGGAATGGACCGCAAGGCCATCTCGAAGTCACTCGAGAGTTCCCTACCTCCCATCGCAGGCATCTTGTTGATCGTCGGCGCCGGTGGCGGTTTCAAGCAGGTCCTGATCGACACCGGTATCGCCGGAGTGATCGCCGACGCGATCAAGGGCAGCAGCCTTCCCGTGCTGTTCCTGGCCTGGCTGGTAGCGGTATTGATCCGCGTCGCAACGGGTTCGGCAACGGTGGCAACGGTGACGGCGTCGGGCATCCTCGCTCCGGTTGCGGCCGACCTCTCGTCCGCACATGTCTCGCTGATGGTCTTGGCGATCGGCGCAGGCTCGCTCTTCCTCTCGCACGTCAACGACGCCGGATTCTGGTTGGTGAAGGAGTATCTGGGCGTCAGCGTGGTACAGAACCTCAAGACCTGGACCGTGATGGAATGCATCATCTCGGTATCGGGCCTGGCCGGAGTGCTCGTGTTGAGCGCATTCATCTAGGTAGGCGAGCACATGAACAGCGAAGCGGCACAGCAGAAGCAGTATCCCGTGCTCGTCCTGATGGGTGTCTCGGGTTCGGGAAAGTCGACGGTCGGGGGCATGCTCGCCGGAGCGATGGGCTGGGACCTTCAAGAAGGCGACGATCTGCACCCGCAGGCGAACATCGACAAGATGGCGACCGGGCATCCGCTGAACGACGACGATCGCTGGCCCTGGCTCGACAAGATCGCCGTCTGGATCAAGAGCCATACCGACGCCGGTCAGCCGGGCATCGTCACGTGTTCGGCACTCAAGCGCAGCTACCGCGACGTGCTTCGCGGTGAGCACGTCGTGTTCGTGCACCTCGCCGGTTCGCGGGATCAGATCGGCCAGCGATTGACCGCCCGCCTCGATCACTACATGCCCGCCTCGCTCCTCGACTCCCAGATCTCGACGCTCGAGGCCGTCGACCCGGACGAGCAGGCCATCGTCGTCGACGTGGGCGGTAGTCCCGCCAAGATCGCGGAGGAGATCCTGCGACGGGTGGAGACGTTCGAGTACTGAGCTCGCCAGGCGTGTAAGCACCCGAGGTTCGGGTTACGGTGCATGGGTGACTGCTGCTGCTCAGACGGCCTGATCGTGACCGACTTCGACTTCCACAGCGTCTGGACGCTCCCGGCCTCTGCCGACCGCGTCTACGCCGTTCTCGCGGATGCCGAGCGGTATTCGCAGTGGTGGCCTCAGATACGCCGAGTCCGGGCGACCGACGAGCGCTCGGGCTCCATGGCCATCCGCAGCGCTGTCCCTCTGACGCTGCTCGTCTTCGGGCGACGCGAGGTCGAAGACCCCGTTGCCCGCCATCTGCAAGTGCGTCTCTCCGGGGCCATGACCGGGTGGAGTAGTTGGGTGGTACGCCCCGCTGAATCTGGCTGCGTCGCCGACTTTCGGCAACAAGTAGCGGTGTCCGGAGCGCTCGGTCTGGCCTCGAAGATCGCGAAGCCGGTATTCGAGTGGAATCATGAAGCGATGATGCGTGGCGGGCACCGCGGACTCTCCGCTTATCTCTCCCAGCCGTGATTGCGAGCCAAACTTGCACACACTCGAGTAATTTATGCCTACCCGTCGTGTCGTTTTGGCGCAGCGTCAGTTATCGTTCACAACAGCAGTCGACAAGTATGTGTAACTCACATGCACAAAACGTCTTGACCTGGGAGGACGCTATGTGGACGCGAGATTCGACGGTATGGCATTGGAACGTGAGTCCGCGAGCGCGGGTTATCTTCTGTCTGACCAGGACGTTCGTGAAGCCGATGTTCACCCTCTGGCCGACCACCGAACGCGGCATCCGCCAACTCGAGCGGCTCGACGCGATGGCGGACAAACTGCCGAAGCCGAAGAACCTCGACATCGAGCCTTTCACGCTTGGTGGTGTGCCAAGCGAGAAGGTGCAGCATCCACGCAAAGCGCAGGGCGAGTTGGCCGGAGCCACGATCCTCTACTTCCACGGCGGTGGGTTCGTCTTCTGCGGTCTGGCAACGCACCGCGCGCTGTGCGGTTTGCTCTCGGCGAAGGCCGGAGTGCCGGTGATCTCCGTGCGTTACCGTCAGCTGCCGGAAGGTTCCATCGGCACCTCCGTCAAGGATGCGATGGCCGCGTACACCGCGTTGCTCGAGACAGCGGAAGACCCGAACAAGATTGTGCTTGCCGGTGATTCGGCGGGCGGTTACCTGGCCATGAAGGTCGCCGAAATTGCCGCACTGCGCGGAATCACGCGGCCCGCTGCCGTGGTGGGATATTCCCCTCTTCTCAACGTGAACCTCGAGGACCACGATCCCGATTTCATGAAACGCGATGCCTACCTGCCGATGTCACAGGTCGAAAAGCTCAAGGACCGGTGGCTGGAGGGTCCGGACGAGATTCCTGGTGCGCAGTCTCCGATCAACGCCGACGCCAGTCTGATTCCGCCGTCGTTCCTGGTGTCCGCCGAATACGAACTGATGCGTCCGGACGTCGAGATCATGACCGAAAACCTGATCAAGGCAGGACAAGCCGTCGAAACGCACATCTGGAGTGGGCAGATCCATGCTTTCCCGGTGATCGGCAAAGCTCTTCGGGAGGGTAAGGCGATCGTTGATCTCACGGTCAAGTTCCTCGAGCGAACGATGGCCTCGCAGAACCAGATCAGCGCCTGAGGTGTTTGTCAGCCGATCGACGTGAGTGTTGCGTAGTCGTCGTTGTCGAGAACGCCGTCGACGACTGCGCGAACTTCCGAGGCATGCAACGTGATCGAACCGCCGTGGTTGTCGAGGAACGCGGTATCCGCGGCGTCTCGCCCGGTCGAGATCCGCACAAGATTGCTGCGCGGCGCCAATTGCGTTGCGTCGACCACGCGCCACACGTTGTCGATACTGGCTTCGACGACGGCGTGAAAATCCATCGGATCGCAGCCCGGCGCGTAGACGGCCACCAAGCGCGCGGGAATCCCCACCGCGCGTAGCAGCGAGATGGTCAGGTGCGAGTAGTCGCGGCACACTCCGGCGCCTGCGAGCAAGGTGTCTACCGCGCTGTCGGTGCCGCGACTGGTGCCGGGAACATAACTCAAATGTGTACTCACCCAGCGGGTGACTTCGAGGAGGAGTTCGGCCGGGGGAGTGGCGAGATCGAATTGCCCGGCGACAAAACCGAAGAACTTGTCGGCCTCGGCATAGCGACTGGGGCGCAGATATTTCGACACGTCGTAGTCGCCGACCGACGACGGTTCTGCGCGGCCGATCACGGTCGCGTCGTAGCTGACGATCAGTTTGCCTGGGGCACAGTCGAGTAGGTGAATTCGGGTGCCGTGTTCGGCGATGATCTCACGGGGTTCGATCGGATTGCCGTCATGGACGAACGACATCGTTTCCAGCAGTTCGACACCCGGCGCGCGCGTCACCGCGATCTTGAACTCCAGATTGGTCGCCTCGTCGATCTCGATGTCGAGCAGGGCGGCGACGGTACGTTTCATCGGATCATCTTTACACCGAATTCGGACACCCACCACCTGGGAGGATTGTGACAGTGCGATCAGGCTTCGGGATAGTCGACGTCGACGCCGCTGCTGAGGTCGCTGCACTCCACCAACTCCACGCCGTGTTCGCGTAGATAGGTGTTGGCGCCGCCGTCCCCGGTGAGTGACTCTGCAAGCGTCGGCCAATGGTCGCGTCCGATCAGGACAGGATGGCCGGGCCTTCCGTGAAAGACAGCTCTTCGCAGTATGTTTCGTGATGGGATGCCCTGACCCGCGATTCGCGTCACGGTGTCGGTGTTCAGGTCCGGGACGTCGACCAGGGAGATCGCTGCCGCCTCGGCACCCTCGATCTGCATGGCTGCCTCGAGTCCGCAGCGTAGTGATGCGCTCATTCCCCGTTTCCAATCCGATTTCACCACAATGACATCGGTGGTGGGCAGCAGTTCGACGGCGTCCTCGGCCTGTGCGCCGAGAACCACGATGACCGGTGAGAGTCCGGCGGACTGCAGCGTCGCCACCCCGTGGCGAAGCCAAGGCTGGCCGTCCGTGCCCGTAACGAGAGCTTTCGGTTTGCCCATGCGGGATCCGGCCCCGGCAGCCAGCAGGATCCCGCACGTCGACATGATTATGCTCCGGTGACCCGCGGGCGCAGCCACTCGATCAGATCGTTCAGAACCTCTTCCTGCTCAGGCTCATTGAAGATCTCGTGATACAAGCCCTCGTATACCTTCAAGGTGACGTCCGAAGAACCGGCCAACTCTGCTACGAGCTTGCTGCCGGCGGGGTCCGTCAATCGGTCGTCCGAGCCGTGTTGAAGCAGTACTGGAATGGTGAGCGATGGCAGGCGCGCCGGGAAGCCTTCCGCGGCGGTGATCATGCCGCGCGCAATTCCAGCAGGAACCTTGCCGTGGTGAACCAGCGGGTCGGCGTTGTACTTGTCGACGACCTTCTGATCACGAGATACGGCAGCCGCTTCCAGGTTTTCGACAGGCACGTCGGGGAGGTACTTGCCGACGATCTTGCCCAACTGCATCACGATCTTCGGAGTGCCGGTTGCGATGATCACAGCAGGTCCGGACAGGGCGAGTGCTTTGAGATCGGCCTGATGGTCGAGGGCATAAGAAAGTGCGATTGCGCCTCCCATACTGTGGCCGAGCAGGAACTTGTCCTTGCCGGGATGTGCCGCCGTCACGATCGAGAACAACGTGTGGACGTCGTCGGTGAAGTCGGAGAATTCCTTCAGGTGAACGCGCTTGCCGCCAGAGCGTCCGTGTCCGCGATGGTCGGGTGCGTACACGATGAGCCCGAGTTCCCCGAGCCGCGCAGCAACATGGTCGTAGCGCCTCGCGTGTTCGCCGAGTCCGTGGCACAGGACAAGAACCCCGGTGGGTTCGCGGTCCGGTGTCCACACGTCGTAGACGATCTTGGTGCCGGCTACTCCGGTGAACGACGACTCTTCGTGCTGCATTGTTGCGCCCTCTCTGCGACCGGTTCCGGTACGCGGATTCTCACATGCTATTCGCCCCGTGGGCAGGGCGCGGGTGTTCAGGGTGTGAGGTCGTCGAGGAAACTTCGACACTTGTTTGTTACGGCTGGTTACATTAACTTAGGGGCGTGACCGGACAAACCGTTGATCGTTCCGACCCTGTTCCAGCCACCCGCTCGCGCCGATTGTGGCGACCCGCGGTTCGGGCCTTGCTGGACGGCGCGCTACCGCTGATCGACAAGCGAATGGCGGAATCGGTACGCCCGTTCGATCGGCCCGAGATGATGCGTCCGCACCTGGCTTCGCGGAAGTTCGCGTGGACGCACTACGGGATCTTCGTTCCCCGGCTGCCAGGGCCTTTCCGTTACCTCAACATCATGACGTTGATCGGTGCAACCGGGACGGTGGTGTTCGACAACGACTATCTCGCTGCACCCGACGCGCGAAACACTGCAACCGTGCTGAGTTCTACCGCAGCGCCGGGGCATCACTTCTATCGGGCGTACGACGCGGCCGATGAGTGTGCGTTCGAAGAAGATGGTTCGCGAATCGCCTTCGGTGACAACCTGATCATCGACAACAGCTATCCGAAGTTCCGTGTCACCGGACGATACGACTCTTTCGACGTCGATCTCGAGATCGTGGCATCAGATCAAGCGTCGTGGTTCGTGCGCAATCCCGTCTACGACCACGTCAGTCTGCTGGCGCAGTGTTCCGGGACGATCTCGAGTCCGGATGGCCCGGTGAGTATTTCGGCTCCGTGCACCGTCGAATACGCGCGGTGTATGACACCGCAATCGTTGACCCGCCGCGCCCTTCCCGAGTCCTGGAAGCTCCCGGCCGATTTCTTCACCTACCAGATCGTTCAGCTCGACGACCGGCATCAATTGTTGCTCACCGATGTTCGAGCTTCAGGGGTTACGGCGTGCAAGCTCGCCTACATTCGGACGGTGGACGGCAGCGCAAGAGTCTTCGACGATGTGGTGTTCGACGTACTCGAGTACGCTGACGCATTGCATGTCGACCCGCAGGGACGTGAGATGCGTGTGCCGCGCGTACTGCGTTGGCAGGTACGCGATTACGGCAGGGCGATTGTCGAGTTCGAGGCCGAGATCGACTCGGAGTGGCGCTATGGCCACGGTAAGGGATACGTCGGCGCGTACACCTACAGGGGAAACTTCGACGGTGCGTCGATCAACGGCACCGGTTACATCGAATGGGTGGACTGCGAAGTGTAAGGCACCTAGTGTGTATCGGTGCCTTTCGTAGACCCCGCCTCGCTGACGACTCGTCCGCAGAAGATCCTTGTCGCGGGGACCTCGGGCGCCGGAAAGACGACCCTCGCCGGTCGAATCGGGCAGCTTCTCGGGATCGAACACACCGAGTTGGACTCGCTGTTCCACGGGCCCGACTGGGTTCCGCTCGAGAGTTTCGAAACCGAAGTACGACGCTTTTCCAGTGAGCCGGCCTGGGTGACCGAGTGGCAGTACGGTGCGGTGCGTGAGCTTCTGGCCGAGCGTGCGGACCTGATGCTGTGGTTAGATCTGCCTCGGCGGACGGTGATGCGCCAGGTGATCACACGAACCGTGCGTCGGCGATTGCAGCGAGAGGTGTTGTGGAATCGCAACATGGAGCCGCCACTGCACACCATTCTGTTCGATCCGGATCATGTGGTGCGCTGGGCCTGGCGAAGCGACGGACGCAACGGCGAGCGTATGGCCACGGTCCTTGTCGATGTGCCGTCGCTGCTGATAGTTAAGCTGCGCAGTCGAGAAGAGATCGAGGCTGTGCTCGAAGTCCTCGGCCGTCTGCCCTCAGATCGTCTGAGCTAGGCGAAATCCCAGGTCGTCGATGGCAAACGTCGGGTGGCTTCGCCTCCGTACGGTAGCGCCGCAACCGCGCTCACTTTCGGCCCAACTGCCGCCGCGGAAGATCCGGTACGTGCCGTAAACCTCGGGGTCGTAGAGATCCCAGCACCATTCCCAGACATTGCCGATCATGTCGTACAGGCCCCAGTTGTTGGGTGCCTTCATCCCGACGTCATGTGCTCGTCCCCCTGAATTGTCGCTGTACCAGGCAATCTCGTCGATTTCGCCGTAGCGGTAGCCGGAGGTGCCGGCTTTGCACGCGTACTGCCACTCGGCCTCGGTGGCGAGTCGGTAGCCGGTTGCCGCCCGGTCCCACCAGGGAGACTCGGTGTCGATGTCGTGATACACGGGCGACAGACCGTCCGCGACTGACAGTGTGTTGCAGGTTGCGATGACGTCTTTCCACGAGAGGTCGACCGCGGGTTTGCTCGGATCGTCCGCCGAATCTCCGTGAAGCAGTGCCCTGGTGGTGAGATGGCGAGCGAGGCGGAATGATTCGACTTTCGAGGTCCACGCAGTGCCTTTGCGATCGTCTCTGAGATGCACCTCGCCGGCAGGGATCTCGATCATCAATTCCGCTGCTCCGGTCATTCGTTCATCATCGCAGAGGTTGTCGCTCACCCGGGGAGACGCTCGAACGCAGCTTGTGGGTCAAGGCCGGTACGCATGCGCCATGCGGTCAGTGCAAGCCCGAGACACACCACCTGCGCCGGATCGTCGAGGGAAACACCCATCAGCTTCTCGATACGCGTGAGCCGTGCATAAAGCGACTGGCGCCGAATGCCGAGGAAATCCGCGGTTCTCACCTTGCCGCCCCGATGTGCGAGGTACGCGTCGAGTGTCCGGACGAGGTCGGCGGAATGTGCTGTGTCGTAAGCGATCAGCGAACCGAGTTGCTCCGTGACAAACGAGGACAAGGAAGCGGGTGTCGTGCCGGCGGCGAGCAGTCGCTGGACGCCGACGTCCCTAGCGAGGATCACTCCGGTCCGGGTGCCGAAACGCCGCGCGATCTGGACGACTTCGCGAGCTTGCGCGACCGCCGCCCCGACGCCCGACAGATCCTCGACCGGCGTCGCCACTCCGAGCGTGCGTACCGCGGAACCGCCCGGCCCGCGGCGTAGCAGCTCGTCGGCTTCGGTGAACGCAGTCCGCACTCGAGCGGGGGATGCGGACGCCCATCCATGCGCGAGCACGATGACGTGATTGGCCGCAGTCCCGACGACACAGGAGCCGAGCACGGCCCGCACGGCGTCGCGTACTTGGTCAGCGAGCTCTCGAACCGGCGTTTGCCGATCGATGTCGACAGCGGCGACGAGGACGTGGTGCCCCTCCGACAACGGCGTCCACCCGGCCGCTGTCAGTCGCTCGGACAAGTCGCCGTGCGATGTGAGCACACCGCCCACCACGTCGGTGATCACCGACTGGGCGAGTGACTGTCTTGGGCCGAGATCGCCGTGACGGCCGAGTTCCAGAGCCACCGCGACGGCGGCGCAGTTTGCGACGGCGGTTCGGCGTGTAGTTGCGGGCCCGCACAGGACAAGTCGACCGAGTGAGTTCGTCGGACCGCGTACGTCGTGGATCGTGCGTTCGGTCTCGGATCGCTCTGCGCCGGTTGTGCTGCGCTCGACGGTTCTGCCATCCGCGTCGAGGAGATCGACGCCGCACCCCGCGAGTCGTGACACCTTGTCGAGCAGCGCGGTCATACCCTGGCCTGCCACCACGAGACTCAGAAGTTCTTGCCAGACAGGCTCGCCCGCCTGTGCCGAACCGAGAGTGCGGCGGAGCATGAGGTCGTGAAAGTCTTCGACCATCCGCTCGAAGGGCACTACTGCGTGCAGGGCCAAGAACGCGAGCCCGCGTCGGCGCGATGCTTCGACGAGTTCGGGAGGGGCCGTGAGGAACGAGCGGCCGACCTCCATCGCGAGCGCGACGCATCCCGCGTCCGCCAACTGGTCGATGTAGGCGGTGAGCTGCTCGGGAGATCGCCCGTGCAGACCGAGGCCCGTGGTCAGGAGGACCTCACCTCCGGACAGCAGCCCACCCATCTCGTACACCTCGGACGAATGGACCCAGCGGACCACCGCGGTGTCGACGTCGCCCGCGAGAACCTCGATTGCGGCGGCCTTGAACGAGGGCATCGCAAGAACTTGTCGCAGAGTCGGGAGCATTTCTATATCGTCCGCCGAGGGGGCACTTCGTCATAGAGCTAGTTCTGCCGAACTGACAGGTTGTCCCTTGTCGGGCTGTTACCACCGTGGTCGGATTGTGACACGAGCCACAATCGACGATTTTGGTCAGACTCCAGGAGCGCACATGAACCACCCGGCACACACCGATGAGTATTTTCTCGGACTTGCGATCGAACAGGCGAAGATCGGTTGGGAGGAGGGCGGCGTGCCGATCGGCGCGGCGCTGATTCACCGCGGCGAGGTTCTCGCAGTCGGACGCAACCGCCGGGTCCAGATGAACAGCGCCATCCGTCATGGAGAGACCGACTGCATCGAGCGCGCCGGACGACTGCCGGCCTCGGTGTATCGCGAGTGTGTCCTCTACACGACTTTGTCACCGTGCTTCATGTGCGCCGGAACGGCGCGCCTGTACGAGATCCCTCGAATCGTAGTCGGCGAAAATCGTTCCTTCGAGGCGTCGGAAGAATGGTTGCGCAGCAGCGGAATTCAGGTCGACGTCGTCGACGACGCGGAGTGTGTGGCACTGATGGACCGCATGCTGGCCGAGCGCCCGAGCCTGTGGCTCGAAGACATCGGCGAAGTTGTATGAGCAGCGCCGTCGAACCTGCCACGGCCGCAGGCGATTCGGAGAGCGCAGGCCCCCCGGTCGATCCTGACTATCCCGTTACTCCGGTTCCGCTTCATGCGCGAAAGCCGTTCTTCTCGCTCGCGGTGGTGTTGCTGGGGTTCACCATCTTCACACCGACGATGTTGGCCGGAGCAGCGCTCGGTACCGCGTTCTCGTTCTGGAAACTGATGGTGGTGATCGCCGCCGGATCCGCCATCTTGGGGGTCTACGTCGCCATGATGGGGTTCGTCGGAGCTCGAACCGGGCTGACGACAGTTGTGATGGCGCGCTACAGTTTCGGCACTCGCGGGTCCAAGCTCGCTTCGATCCTGCTGGGCGGTACCCAGATCGGCTGGTACGGAGTCATCATCGGCACGATCGGCGATCTCACCGCGCAGGCATTGGGCTGGGATTCCTATCTCGCGCGGGCGTCGGTGATGATCGCGGCGAGCATCTTGATGTGCATCACCGCCTGCTACGGCTACCGCGGAATGTATTGGGTCTCGCTCGTCTCGACGCCCTTGATCCTGGCGTTGGCCTGCTGGGTCGTGTTCCGGTCCCTCGAGGAAGTCGGTGGGTTCTCCGGCCTGGTCTCGGTTCAACCGCAGACGACCATGACGATCGCGCTCGCAATCACCACTGTGGTCGGCACGTTTGTATCGGCGGGAACGCAAGCGCCCAACTGGACCAGGTTTGCCCGTTCCGGATCACAAGCGGTGTGGGCCTGCGTTATCGGGTTCCTCCTCGGAAACGGATTGATGATCCTGTTCGGTGCCATCGGAGCCATCACGTTCCACGAAGGTGACTTCGTGCTGATTCTCTACAACCTCGGGCTTGTCGGCTGGGGCCTGGTCTTGCTGTTCGGGAACCTCTGGAAGAGCAACGCCGACACCGCATACGCCTTCGGGGTGGCCGGCGCCGAATTGTTCAGAAAGCCCCGCAAGACCCCGTTCGTCATCGGTGGGTGTGTGATCGGCACGGCGCTCGCTCTGACCGGTGTGCACAACCATCTTGTCGACTATCTGAGCCTGCTCGGAACGTTCATCCCGCCATTGGGCGGTGTGATCATCGCGGACTTCCTGTGCCGCTGGCGGCGCGGCATTCCCGAGGGTTACACCCCGCAGCCGGTCCACTGGCGAAACCTCGCCGTCTATGCCGTCGCAGCGTTCCTCGCTTGGCTTTCCGGTGAGTTCGAGGTGGGAATCCCGCCGCTGATCGGAATCGTGGCAGCAATTGCTCTGACGATGTTCCTGCACAGGGTGTTTGGCAACAGCTCGGCAGATCGGGAGGTCTCGACCTCCACCGTCTGAATCGTGCTTCAGGCACCAGCGAGCCCCCGGTGGTTTCGACCCCGCCGGGGGCTCGCGTAATTGATGGAAAGGGCAGACGATTCCGTCTCAACCGTCAGCGCAGAACAGGCAGGTAAGGTGCCTCGATTCCCTGCTCTTCGAACGCAGTCAGCGCCGAGCGTGCAAATGCGCGCTGGACTGCCCACTGGCGCCCAGGCTTGACCTGCGCCGTCACTCGAATGGTAATTGCCTCGGCAGTAACCGAATTGACTCCCAGCATCTCCGGTTTGTCGATCATGTCCGCCCTGATCGGTTCGGACTCCGCCGCCTCGAGGACAGCTCGCGTCGCCACCTCGCACGCTTTGTGCACGTTCGCGTTGTGGGCGATCGGGAGATCGAGAACTGCAGTGGCGTAACCCTGACTCATGTTGCCCACTCGCAGGATTTCGCCATTGCGGCAGTACCACAAGGTGCCGTTGGCATCTCGAATCGTGGTGACACGCAGGCCCACTGTTTCGACGGTGCCGACCGCGTCGCCGAGATCGACGACGTCGCCGACACCGTACTGATCCTCGAGCAACATGAAGATGCCGGAGAGGAAGTCACGCACCAGGTTTTGTGCACCGAAACCGATGGCAAGACCGATGACTCCGGCGGATGCGATGAACGGCGCGACGTTGATCCCGAGAATGCCGAGGATCTGCAGCACACACCAGACGAGGATGACGATGGACACCGTCGATTTGAGTACCGAACCGATGGTCCGGGCTCGCTGCGATCGGCGCTCGTTCACCTTGGCGTTCGGAGACTTGCGAGGCTTCGACATTCGATCGATCCCGCGGTGCAGTGCGAAGCGCAGAACGACTGCGAGCGCCACGTAGATCGCGATCTCGACGGGTCGGTGTATCAGCCAGTCTCGGTTGGTGTCGGTCAGTTCCCATGCTTGTATTTCGGAAATCATCCCCATGCATTCTACGGATTCCGGCCGATCCGGGCATCGTCGCAGGGCAGGCGGTCCAAAGCCGTACAGGCAGCTAGGCTTACGCCATGGCTGCGTTCACTGGCATACCCGTTGCTGCACTCGACTTCTACGAAGACCTGGAGGCCGACAACAGCAAGACCTGGTGGGCAGCGCACAAGGAGACGTACGACGAAGTGGTTCGTCGTCCGATGGCGTCGTTGACCGCGGCGTTGGAGGACGAATTCGGCACGGCCAAGCTCTTTCGGCCATATCGTGACGTTCGATTCTCGAAGGACAAGATCCCGTACAAGACGCACCAGGGAGCGTTCGTCGGTCTCGCCGAGAGCTGTGGCTACTACGTGCAGATCGACGCGGCAGGGTTGATGGTGGCCGGTGGTTTCTACGCCAGCAGTTCGGAGACCATCGCGCGTTATCGTGCGGCTGTCGACGACGACGTTCGAGGGCCGGAGCTCGAGAAGATCTTGGCCTCCGTCGAGAAGGCCGGATTCACGATCGGCGGCGACAAGCTCAAGACGGCACCTCGCGGATACACGGTCGACCACCCGCGGATCGAATTGCTGCGTCACAAGTCGCTGACTGCTGGTCGTAGTTACCCGAGCCCGTCGTGGCTGGACAGCGCCAGGACATTGAAGGAAGTTCGCACAGCGTGGCGCGCACTGACGCCCTTGGTCGAATGGTCCGGACAGGTGCTCGGACCGAACTGACTGTCCGACAGAAAAGTGTGACGTAGCCGTAGGAGAGTTCACCTCGAGTTCATCGAAACTCGAGACGCCTGGGGCTAGCGTGATGTGTGTAACCGAAAGTTTCGGCCCCGCTTCGAGTCGCAGCGCCGCAGTTCGAAGCCATTTTCTCTCGATCGACATCGTGAACAACCCGTGTCAGTGGAGACCATCATGGCTATGTTTCTCGCTCTCGTCCTGATCATCTCGGTCCTCGGAATCGTCGGCACCTACCTCGCGTTCAGTGCGGTCTACTTCGTCGAGATGCGCAAACTCGACAAGTAAGGGGTGCGAATTGGCCTGATTCGACTATTTCAGGGCCGATCGCGACGACCCTCCCTGCGTACGCTGTTAGGGCATCCTTATCCGCTCGCAACAGTGGATGATTCATTTCTTCTGGAGGTTCGACACGCATGCCCGCTCAATCCACGCTCTTGCTTCCCGAGGGCTACTCCGACAACCGCCTCGTTTCGGACCTCACACGTCGGCAGTTCGGCTTCGGTGCCGGGATCGCCGGACTGGGCGCGTTCCTGGCGGCCTGCGGTGACAGCGGGAGCAGTTCGGGTGAAACCGAAATGCGTTCTGTGACGACACCTCTCGGTACCTACGACATTCCCGTCAATCCGAAGAGGGTTGTCGCGATCGACTCGCGGCTCGATCTGGAACCTGCTGTAGCTCTGGAACTTCCGCTCGTCGGCTACACGTACGCCCAGGCGACACCGTGGGTGCCTATCGATTCGTCGGTGCCGTTCCTGTCGGAGATCCCCAACCGCGAACAGATCTTGGCGCTCGAGCCCGACCTGATCGTGTGCCTCAACTACGAGAGCGAGTGGTGGCCGGTCGCCGAGATGTCCACCATCGCACCGGTTCTGACGACCGAGTTCACCGACGACTGGCGTACAAACCTCTCGCGGCTGTCGGGCTGGCTCGGTCGAACGGCCACACTCGATCGATTGACGCTCGACTACGACAATCTGATTTCCGACATCCGCAGTCGTCATGCCGAGAAGATTGCGTCCAAAACCGTTGCCAGTGTCTCGTTCATGCCAGACACGAACACGCTGTACGTCACGAGCATCCGTACGTCCGAGAAGGGCGACAAGCCCAGCGACATGACGCTCGGCGACATCGGTGGCAAAACTGCCACCTCGGAGGGCCTCGATCCCGAGGGCGGCGTCAGCCTCGAAGGCCTCGATGTGCTGGCCGGCGTCGACGGCTTCATGATCACCGAAAACGAGGACAGTGCCGCGTACCAGGCATTGGTGGCGAGCAAGCTGTGGCAGCGACTCCCGGCAGTGCAGGCTGGCAACGTCACCAGTCTGGGTGGCTCCACGTTCTACGGTTCGATCTACACGATTTCATACGTGGCACAGGGTTGGGATGCCCTGTACAACAAGATCAGCTGAAGCCTCTGCCGACCGGACCGATGAGTTTCGGTAACGCGGGCGGTCTAATCAGGTAGGCATTGACCAAACCTGAGGAGATCGACGTGCAAACAGAGCAATCCCCAGCGGTAGTGCAATCCCGCGACGGTACGACCATCGCATACGAACGCTCCGGTGCCGGACCAGCAGTGGTTCTGGTTGCCGGAGCGTTCTGCGATCGAGGATGGTTCGATTCTCTCGCTGCTGCGTTGGCGGCGGACTTCACGGTGTACTCGTACGACAGGCGCGGACGCGGGGACAGCGGTGACAGTCGCGCGTTCTCGATCGACGCCGAGGTGGAGGACTTGCGGGCGGTCGTCGCTGCCACCGGTGAAATGCCGCTGGTCTACGGATTGTCGTCGGGTGCTGCGCTGGCTTTGGAAGCCGCAGCGCAGGCCGTGCCGATGCGTAAGCTCGCCGTCTACGAGGCGCCGTACATGGATGACGACCAGCGTGACGAGACTGCCCAAAGTGACCTGGAGCGGTTGATCGCGGCCGGCGACAGGGAAGGTGCTGTGACGCGTTTTCTGGATCTGACCGGTGCATCCCCCGGGATGGTCGACGAGATCAAGCGGAGTGCCGATTGGCCCGACATGTGCGCCATCGCGCACACCTTGCCTTACGACGTCGCCGTGTGTGATCACGGCTGTCAGTCGCTCGACTGGCTTGCCTCCATTACCGTCCCTACATTTGTCATGTACGGCGGTGACAGTGGTCAATGGGCACCTGCCTCGGCGACGAGAATCGCTGCAAAAGTCTCGGGGACAAAGACTTTGGAGATCCCCGGTCAGGGGCACGGCGTTGCCGACGACGCTATTGTCCCGGCTCTGCGTGAGTTCTTTTCCGGCTAATCGCTGTGCGGCGAAAACGATCGTCAACCTAGGGTTGACGTTTTCGATTGCGTCAACCTATGGTTGACGCATGAGTAAACCAGTGGAAATGACCAACAAGGTTCGACTCGACGACCTCATCGACGCGATCAAGAAGGTGCACACCGACGCGCTCGACCAACTTTCCGACGCCGTGATCGCCGCTGATCATCTCGGTGAAGTTGCAGATCACCTGATCGGCCACTTTGTCGACCAGGCGCGCAGGTCGGGGGCGTCGTGGACGGAGATCGGTGCGAGCATGGGTGTGTCGAAGCAGGCTGCGCAGAAGCGTTTTGTTCCCAAGGCGCCGAGTGATCAGAAGCCGATGGATCCGAACGAAGGGTTCAACCGGTTCGCTCCTCGGGCGAAGAACGTCGTCATGGCCTCGCAGAACGAAGCCCGCGCTGCCGGTAACGCAGAGATCCAGCCCGAGCACCTGCTCCTGGGGCTTGTCGAGGAGCCTGCCGGGTTGGCTGCGAAGGCGATAGTGGCGCAGGGGGTGGAGCTCGGGTCCGTCCGAGCTGCAGTGGCCGGTGTACTCCCGGCTCCGACTTCCGAACTGCCAGAACTTATTCCGTACGACGCTCGCGCGCGCAAGGTCCTGGAACTGACGTTCCGTGAGGCTCTTCGTCTGGGCCACAACTACATCGGAACCGAGCATATCCTGCTCGCGCTGCTCGAACTCGAAGACGGATCAGGTGTTCTGGCTGATCTCGGATTCTCGAAGTCGGTTGCGGAGTCGAATATCGTGGGAGCGTTGGCCGTCATTCAGGATCAGTGATTCAGGGGTGAATCTGATGCAGAAGAGGGCCGCACCCTTGCGGGTGCGGCCCTCTTCTTGTGTCACTGATTAGACAGCGCGCACATTGGTGGCCTGAGGACCCTTCTGGCCCTGGCCAACCTCGAACTCCACACGCTGGTTCTCGTCGAGCGACTTGTAGCCGTTGCCCGAGATTTCAGAGTAATGAACGAACACGTCCGGTGTTCCGTCGTCGGGAGCGATGAAACCAAAGCCCTTTTCGCCGTTGAACCACTTCACGATGCCCTGTGCCATACCGATACTCCCTACAAACTCGATCCGGGCCCTCACATCGAAGTCCCGATCTCGATGTGTCTATCCTCCCACGCCGCGCAAGTCGAACGGTGGGCGACGTGCAAAAGACGGTAATTCGGAAGCTTTCGAGGAGGGAATGGCAACTGATCTTCGACTGATTTTCGACGCTGGAGCGACCCGATCGCCGAAGGCAGGGACTGGTGGCTCGCCCAACTGCCTGCGGTGATAGATCAGCGGGAATGTACTTGTCCGCTCGAGAACGGTCCATATTTATCGCTCCGATCTCTCGGAATCGCAAACGTAGGAACCCTATGGAAGATGAGGGTGGGCTAACCTCTCATTCGCTGTGCCCTCGGCGCGCGCAGCAGCCGAGAAGGAGAGTGCATACATGTACGGAACGATTTGTGAATCCACGACGTCTGAACTGGTGGACCAGCTCAGCCGCCGTGGGTTCTTCGGCGTCGGCGCAGTGGCAGCGGCCGCCATCCTTGCGGGTTGTTCGACTACGTCAGATGCCGCTGATGCCGGCGAACAACGCGAGGTGATCAATGCGCTCGGCACCACCACGATCTCGGGGAAGCCGGAAAGGATCGTTGTTGCCAGCGACTTCACGGATCTCGAATTCCTGCTCTCTCTCGGCGTTCACCCAGTCGCCTACGGCAATACGGGTGCGTGGGACCGCGGTGCACTGCCTTGGCAGAGCACCGCTGGAATAGCCGATCTCGAAAGCTTCGACACCACAGGCGAAATCAGCCCGGAAATCATCGCGCGCTACTCACCGGATCTCATCATCGGAATGAAGACCTATCTCGAACCGGCAGCCGAGAGGCTCAGCCAGATCGCGCCGGTCATCGCGCTGGACTGGACCACCTCGTGGCGTGACGGCGTCGCCACGGTCGGGCAGGCCGCTTTTGTCGACGAGGCCGCTGCTGCAGCGATCGCCAGGACCGACGCCCTGATCTCCGACACCGCCGCTTCGCTGAATGGCTTGGGTGGCAAGACGATCATGATCGGCTCGATGTACGGCGATCAGTTGTATGTGCAGGGGGATGCCAGTGCGCCCGGGGTTCTGCTGCGCGAACTCGGACTCAACTATCGCGGATACAACGCCGAGCAGATGACTGCGCTGTCGATGGAGCAGGCGGAGGTACTCGCACCCGCAGACATTTTGCTCAGCCTCGCTTCTGATCAGGAAGCGACGACGAGGTTGGAGAACTTCGCAGTTTTCCATAACCTCCCCGCGGTGAAGGCGCGAGCCTATGCGCCGGTCGAACTTCTGCTCTCGAATGCCTTTGTCGACAATTTCGGTCCACTGAGCGCGCCGTACGCCTTGCCGCAGCTCGCCGAGGTCTTGACCGGGCTTGCGGCGGGCCAGGGAAAACAGCTCCCCTGACCTCGCTTCCGAGCCTACGGACGCAGCGTCGGCCTAGCATCGAGACATGGTGGACATAGATCTGACGGGCCGCGCCGCAGTAGTCGGCGGATCACAACCGCTGCGAGCGATACTCGAAACACCCACTACCCCCGGCCCGTGGCCGGGGGTAGTGATGATTCACGAGGCCTTCGGGCTCGAGGAGGTGATGCAGCGGCAAGCCAAGCGACTGGCCGCTGCGGGGTTCCTGACGCTCGCTGTCGACCTCTACAGTGCGGGCGGGGCGAAGCGGTGCCTCGTGCCGACCATGACGTCGATGCTTCGAGGACACGGCAAGGCGTTCACCGACATCGAAGTCGCTCGCAGTTGGCTTTTGGAATCCCCGGACTGCACCGGAAAGATCGGTGTCATCGGATTCTGCATGGGCGGCGGCTTCGCGATGGTCAGCGCCGGAGATTTCGATGCTGCCTCGGTCAACTACGGTCAGCTTCCACGCAAACTCGATGAGGCCGTGGTGGATGCGTGCCCGATCGTCGGGAGTTTCGGAGGCAAGGACTTCTCGCTCCGGGGTGCGGCAGCGAAGCTGGAGACGGCGCTCAGCAATGCCGGTATCGAGAACGACGTCAAGGAGTACCCCACCGCCGGCCACGCGTTCCTCAACGACGCGGAGGCCGGACCCAAGGTGCTTCGTCCGTTGGAGCGCATCCTCGGAATCGGTCCCAATCCTGTTGCAGCGCAGGATGCCTGGAAGCGAATCGACTCGTTCTTCGAGCGTCACCTGGCATGATCAGCGACTGGTTCTCTCACCGCCGTTGACTGCCAATACCTGACCGGTGATCTGCCGGGCGCCCGGTGAGGCCAAGAAGTGGACGGCTGATGCGATGTCGTCCGGTGTTCCGGCGCGCTTGGTGCTGGTGGACTCGATCAGCATCGCGCGACGCTCGTCCGTCAGGAAGTCTCGGAAGAACTCGGTGTCGGCGATGTAGCCGGGGGAGACGATGTTCGCGGTGATGCCTTCGGGGCCCAGCTCGGCGGCCAGATCGATATTCCACGTCGCAACTGCGGCTTTGGCAGCGCCGTACGCGCCCGCGCCCTTGTCGGCGGCAATCGATCCGATGGTGATGACGGCACCGCCGCTGGGGATTCGATCGCGAACTGCGGCTGTGGTCAGCACTGCCGAGATGAGATTGGAGTCCAGATTCGCACGCCACCCGGCGGCCAGGGATTCCAGATCTGACGGCGCTTCGCGATCGAAGTCCGTGTTGCCACCGGCGCAGTGCACCACGACGTCGATGGTTCCCGGAAGCGAATCCTGCAGCCGCTTCAGGTCTTTCGGGTCGGAGTTGTCACACGTCAAGGCGTGAACATCGGAACCCAACTCCTCTGCGGTCTTTTCGAGTGGTTCCGTGCGTCGGCCGGTGACAAAAACTGTGTCTCCCTCTCGGGCGAACGCTGCTGCAACTGCGCGCCCGATCCCTGTTCCGCCGCCGGTTACCAGAACTGTGCGTGTCATGCCTACCTCCGTGAGCTACGTTTAGACCTATACAAAGAACGTATCATTTAGAGCTAAATGAGGTGTGCAGTGGTGGGCCATTACAACCCGGACGACGCGGTGGACGCGGTTGCGTTGGCCTGGCTTCGCGAAAGGCCGGGCACGCCCGTAGAGGGTATCGGCATTGTGACCAGGCTGTGGATGTGCGCCAAGCTGCTCGGTGAGGATCGCCGACGGGTACTCGCCTCGGCCGGTGCGGACACAGCCACGCTGGACCTACTCAGTGTCCTGCGGCGATCCGGCGAGCCGTATCAGTTGACGACTCGCCAGATCACCGAGCAGACCGGAGTCACGGCCGGTGCGATCTCGCAGCGACTCGCGCGCGCGGAGAACGCGGGTCTGGTGGAGAGGTCTTCCGCCGCGGAAGGGTCGCGAATAGTGCTCGTGACCCTCACTGCCGCCGGTCACGAACTGGTGGAGCAATTGGTGGACCGAGTCCTCGGCCGTGAAGCCGAACTGACGTCGATTCTCACCGAGCAGCAGCAGGCCGAACTCACCGAACTGCTGCGTGTCTTTCTCGACGGTCTACGCGGCGAACTCGGTGACCCTGGCGTCGCGCACGTCGGGGCTTGATCAGGACAGGCGCTCGAACACTGCAGCCAGGCCCTGCCCGCCGCCGATACACATCGTCTCGAGGCCGTAACGCGCTTCGCGACGGTCCATCTCGCGCAACAGGGTGGCCAGGATTCGTCCACCCGTGGCACCGACCGGATGGCCGAGGGAGATGCCGGAGCCGTTGGGGTTGACGCGCGGGTCGTCGGCTTCGAGCTTCCAACTCTGCAGGACTGCAAGTGCTTGTGCCGCAAAGGCTTCGTTGAGTTCGATGACATCCATGTCCGCCAAGGTCAATCCGAGGCGGCCGAGTGCCTTCTCCGACGCCGGGACGGGGCCGATGCCCATGGTGCGCGGGGGAACTCCGGCAACGCTCCAACTTGCCAGGCGTGCGAGGGGACGCAGTCCGAGTTCGCGGGCTTTGTCTGCGGTGGTGACGATCGCCATCGCTGCGCCGTCGTTCTGGCCGCTGGCATTACCTGCCGTCACGGTGGAGTCCGGATCGATCTTTGCGCGCATGGGACGTAGGCGTGCAAGCGATTCCATCGAAGTGTCGGCCCGCGGATGCTCGTCGGTGTCGACGAGCAGGGCCTCACCCTTGCGCTGCGGAACGGATACCGGAACGATTTCCTCGGCGAAGACGCCGTTCTTCTGTGCGGCAACGGCACGCTGATGCGACTGCACCGCGAGTGCGTCCTGATCTTCGCGGCTGATGGAGAACTCGGCGCGCAGGTTCTCTGCCGTTTCGATCATTCCGCCGGGAACCGGGAAGTCGCGTCCGCCGGCTGTCACGCGGGCGCGCGCGAGACGATCGCTGAGCGCAACACCTTCACCCTTGACACCCCAACGCATTCCGGTTGCGTAGAACTCAGCCTGGCTCATCGACTCGGCACCACCCGCGAGGACCAGATCACTGCCACCGGACTGAACCTGCATGACGGCCTGGATGATTGCCTGCAATCCCGACCCGCACCGGCGATCCACCTGCATGCCGGGAACATCGACGCCCAGACCGGCGTTGAGCGCCGCGATGCGTCCGATCGCCGGAGCTTCACCGTTCGGCGAAGCCTGGCCGAGAATGACGTCGTCGATCTCCGCGCCGGAAATGCCGGTACGCGTGACGAGTTCGGCGATCAACGCCGAGGCGAGATCTTCCGGGGCTACGTCACGGAAGACACCGCCGAAGCGGCCGACAGGGGTACGGAGCGGTTCACAGATGACAACGTCAGGCATTGGTTCTTCCTTGGGTATGCCCGGTCAGCGAGTGGCTGCCGAGTGATTGTTGGACGACTGAGTACGTCCGAGATCGACGGAGATGGCGTCCGCGGTGGCGACTGCGGCCGGAACCAGTTCACCGCGAACAGCTTCGGCGCTGTAGCGGGCGGCTTGGGTGGAGATGTTGACAGCCGCGACCACATCACCGGTTGCGTCCCGGATGGGTGCGGCGAGCGAGCGCAGACCCTCTTCGAGTTCCTGATCGACAATCGCGAATCCGTCGGCGCGAATCTTCTCGAGTTCGGCACGCAGACCGTCGGCGGTGGAGATGGTCTTGCCGGTCAGGCGGGCGAAGGACACTCGGGCGAGGTAGGCGTCCAGGGCGTCGTCCGGCAAGCCGGCGAGCAGAACTCGACCCATGGATGTGGCGTACGCGGGAAAGCGCGTGCCGATGGTGATGGAAACCGTCATGATGCGGCTGACCGGAACACGGGCCACGTACACGACGTCGTCACCGTCGAGGATCGACACGGACGTGGATTCACGGACCTTGGCGGACAAGGCTTCCAGATGCGGCCCGGCGATCTCGGGAAGGGACAGACTGGAGAGGTAGCTGTAGCCGAGTTCGAGGACTCGCGGCGTCAACCAGAACACTGAACCGTCAGTACGTACGTATTCGAGTTCGACGAGTGTGAGCAGGAAGCGGCGAGCAGTCGCACGCGTGAGATCGGTGTGCCTGGCAACTTCGCTGAGGGTCCGACGCGGGTGCTCACCGTCGAAAGCCTTGATGACGGACAGCCCACGGGCCAGCGACTGCACGTAGTCCGGTGACGGTCCCGGCGCTTGCTCGCTGCTGTTCTCACTCATGTTGTCTCGTTCTCCTCAGGTTCGGCCGAGAGGTCTGCGAGTGCTTGCTTTCCCAGCGCAAAAGCCAAGTTGCTGTTCGGCACACCCGCATAAACCGCGGTATGGAGAAATACTTCCACGAGTTCGTCGGGATCGATCCCGGCACGCAGCGCAGCGCGAATGTGCATGTCGAGTTCGTGTTCGTTGCCGACGGCAGTGAGGATCGCGAGAGTGAGGAGCCTACGGGTGTGGTGATCGAGGCCGGGGCGTGACCAGATGTCGCCCCACGCCGTACGAGTGATGAAGTCCTGGAACGGGGCCGTGAACTCGGTGGCACCGGCGATGGAACGGTCGACGTGGGCGTCGCCGAGCACCTGACGTCGTACGGTCATGCCAGCCGACACCGCGGCGCTACGTTGGGCGAGCGCAGATGTGTGCGAGGCAATATGCGTTGCAAGCAGTTTGGTGACGCGCCCGGCCTGTTCGACGTTGGCGAGGTGTGCGCCGGGATCGACCACGTGCAGTACCGCATCGGCGATACCGTCGGCGATCGCGCTCAACGTCGCCGGAGGTGTCGACGGATCCTGCTCGCCCGCGACGAGGAGCGTCGGAGCGACGATGCGGGCCAGGTCGGCGCGGCCGTCCCACATCGAAAGCGCCTCGCAGCAGGCGGCATAACCCTCGTCGGGTGTGGCTTCGACCATCGCGACGTGGCGGGCGACAAGCTCCGGATCGTTTTCGGCCAGTCCCGGCGTGAACCAGCGTCCGACGACGGCGGCCGCGATGGACGCGATGCCGTCCGCACGGACAGCCTGCGCACGATCGATCCACGGCTGAGCCGGGGCGAACTGCGAGGACGTGCACATCAACGTCAACGTCTCGACGCGAGTGGGGTGGTGCGCGGCGATCCATTGGCTGACAGCGCCGCCGAGGGAGAGCCCAACGAGATGTACGGACTCGAGTTCGAGCGAATCGAGGAGAGCGATGACATCGCCGGCGAGATCGGCAATGGAGTAGGGGCCCGCAGGCACCGGTGACTTGCCGTGGCCGCGATGGTCGACGGCGATGACGCGGTAGCGATTCGACAGCGCGTGAATCTGCGGCTGCCACATGGACAGATCGGATCCGAGTGAACCCAGGAGAACCACTGCCGGGGCATCGGGATTGCCGGTCTGTTGAAAGTTGAGCGCGACGCTCATCGAGATCCTCCTGTGGGGCGTTCGGCGAGGGCGCGGTCGACCAGATCGGTGGCGTGGCCCAGATAGTGTGCGGGGTCGAGTAGTTCGGCGATCTCGGTTTCGCTGAGGTGCTCTGCGATGGCGGGATCACGATCCAACCTGGTTCCGGAAGTGGCTGCCGCGGTGACGATGTCGCGTGCTCGATCAGTGTGTGCGGACAGGGCCTTGGTGACACGCTCGGCGAGAATCAGGCCACCGGTGATGTCGAGATTACGAGCCATCGACTCGGTGTGTACTTGCAGGCCGGTGAGGCTCACGGAAAGCTGGTGCGCTGCTCCGCCTGCCAGACGCAGGAGATCGGTGACGGTTTCCCACTCGGCGTGCCAGGGGCCTGCGGCGCGAGCGAATTCGTGATCCATGTTCGACAGGGCTGTGGCCACCAGTGCGGGAGCACGTCGCGCTGCTGCGCGGGCGGTGATCGCGGCAACCGGATTCTGCTTGTGCGGCATGGCCGATGAGCCGCCCGGAGCGCTCTCGGCGACCTCGGACAGCTCGGTGGACGCCATGACGGTGATGTCGGTGGCGGGCTTGGAAACGGCGCCGGCGACGATACCGAGTGTGGTCGCGAGTTCTGCGATGGTCACGCGGTCGGTGTGCCAGGGAGTGACCTGCCTGGCCAGACCGAGTTCGTCGGCCAGCGCGTCCGCGATCCTGAGCCCGTCGGGATACAACGCAGCGAGTGTTCCTGCGGCTCCGCCGAATTGAACCGGCAACGTGGACAGCACGATTTCGAGACGAATCGCTGCGGCGTCGAGTGCGGTGAACCAACTCGATGCCAGTAGCCCGAAGGTGGTCGGAAGTGCTTGTTGTCCCAGGGTTCTCGCGACCATCGGAGTAGAGCGATGGATGCGGGCGAGGTGGGCGGCGGAATCGGCGGCGCGGGTCAGGTCGGCCAGAACCACTGTGCCCGCGCGTCGCGTCAACAGCATCAGCGCACAGTCCATGATGTCCTGACTGGTGGCGCCCGGGTGCACCACGGAGGCAGGCACACCTTCCTGTCCCACCCTTTCGCGCAGCATCTTCACCAGCGGAATGACGGGATTTCCGCCGGTGGCCGACGCGCGGCCGAGCGCCACGATGTCCAGGCCGCCCGGTTGTGAGAGTTCAGCTGCGGCGGTCGCCACCGCGGCGCAATGTTCCCCGTCGGCCAACCCGACAGTGGCCATCGCACAACTCAGTGCGGCTTCCACGTCGAGCAGCGCGGTGACCCACGCCTGGTCGGACAGGTGCTCCGATACTCGGGTGGCCCCGAACACCGGATCGAACAGTGCGCCGCGAGTGGGCATGTGTACTCCTCTTACAGCTCGAAGAAGGGCGTCTCGACGCCGTTCGCGTCCTCGTCCTGAACATAGACCGTCCAGGAGTACCCACCGTCGACCTTGGTTGCAACCAACTTCGCGCGTTCGGTTTCGCTCAGTGAGGACAGCACCGGATCTGTTGCGTGTGCGTCGGTGTCCTCGGGGAAGTACAAGCGGGTGACCAGGCGGTCGAGCATGCCGCGAGCGAAGACCGACACGTTCACGTGTGGGGCCTCGTCCGCATCCGTTTCAGTGGGCTGCGCTCCGGGCTTGACGGTGTAGACCAGTGCGGTGCCGGTGGAATCTGCTGCGCTGCGGGCGAATCCGCGAAAACCCGCCGGAGTGAGGTCCACTGCGCCGCGGGGATCGTCCGGATGGTTGAAGCGTCCGAGCGTATCGGCCTGCCATGTTTCGATCATCGCGTCGGCGACGGGTGTGCGGGCGCCGTCGATCACCGTGATGGCCAGCGTGATTCGTCCGGGGGTGTCGCTCGGGGCAGCGTCGGGGCCGTCCGTCCAGGGGAGGCCGATGTGCCAGTACGGTCCGACGGTCTGAGAGGGCGTGACCCCGAAGGGGGCGGTGGTGAAGTCTCCGGGGACGACCGGATAAGTGGGTGCGGGCTTCGCGGTGCGATCAGTCATCGTGGTCTTCCTCGTTCTCGAATACGGAGGCATTACGGCCGCGCAGGACGATGTCGAAGCGGAACCCGAGAGCCCAGTTGGGGACTGTGGCGTCGTAGTCGAAGACGCTGACCATGCGGTGACGGGCTGCTTCGGGTACCGCGTTGTAGATCGGGTCCTGGAAGAACATCGGATCCTCGGGGAAGTACATCTGTGTCACGAGGCGCTGCGTGAATGCGGTGCCGAACAGCGAGAAATGGATGTGGGCCGGTCGCCAGGCGTTGTCGTGGTTCATCCACGGGTAGGCGCCCGGCTTGATCGTGGTGAAGCTGTAGTGGCCGTTCGCGTCGGTCACGCAGCGACCGAGCCCGTTGAAGAACGGGTCCAGCGGCGCGGGCCAGTTGTCGCCGGTGTGGCGGTAGCGTCCACCGGCGTTGGCCTGCCACACCTCGAGCAGTGTGTGGGGGACCGGCTTTCCGTCGCCGTCGAGTACACGGCCGTGAACGACGATGCGCTGTCCCTGTGCTTCGCCGCCGTTGGCAATGGTCAGGTCGTTTTCGCCGGCGCCGACGCGATCTTCGCCGAATACCGGCCCGGTGAGCTCCGTGAGGCGCTGGGGGAGCAGCTTCAGCGGTTGCTTCGGGTGGCGAAGAGAAGTGGTCTTGTAGTCCGCGAAATCGGCCGGGGCGTTGACGCCAGTCGGCCGCTGGTACCTCGGCGGTAGATGCAGCATAGGGAACCTCGTCGTTCGGTTACGTGAAGTTGTTCGCAATGTGTACATGTGTTGCGCTCTGCGAACAGAATAGTTCGTAGATGTGACCCAGGCAATGCCGGGGGCGAAAAATGTTCGTGATGCGCACGGGGGTTCACAATACGTACGCACCGCGCTACTGTGATCGACATGATGGACAAAGTCATTCCCACTGCTGCCGAGGCCGTCGCCGACGTGCCGGACGGCGTCACGATCGCTGTCGGAGGTTTCGGGCTCGTCGGAGTGCCGGAAATCCTCATCGATGCGCTCCTCGAGCAGGGCGCGACATCACTCGAAACGGTGAGCAACAACTGCGGCACCGACGGGTTCGGGCTCGGAGTGCTTCTGGAGAAGGGGCGTATCCGTCGTACTGTCAGCTCGTACGTCGGCTCCAACAAGGAGTTCGCGCGTCAGTACCTTTCCGGCGAGCTGGAAGTCGAACTCACGCCGCAGGGCACGCTCGCCGAGCGCATGCGCGCCGGGGGAGCGGGCATCCCCGCGTTCTTCACCCCGGCCGGCGTCGGCACCCAGGTCGCCGACGGTGGCCTGCCACTGCGTTACGACGGCAACGGCGGCATCGCAGTTGCCAGTCCGCCCAAGGAAACTCGTGACTTCGACGGCGTCACCTACGTGATGGAGCGCGGCATCGTCGCCGACTATGCGCTGGTCCACGCCTGGAAAGGTGACCGGCACGGCAACCTCGTCTACCGCGCGAGTACCCAGAACTTCAATCCGGCTGCAGCAACGTCGGGGCGCATCACCATTGCGCAGGTCGAGCACCTCGTCGAGCCGGGTGAGCTCGACCCTGCCGAGATCCACACGCCGGGCATTCACGTTCAGCGTGTTGTCCACGTCGGCCCCGTGACGGTCGGCATCGAGAATCGGACGGTACGAGCATGACTTCTGTACTACCCACCAAACTCACCCGCGAAGAGATGGCGGCCCGCGTCGCGCGAGAACTCGAGGACGGGCAGTACGTGAACCTCGGCATCGGTATGCCGACGCTGGTTCCGAACTACCTCCCGACCGACATCACCGTTGTATTGCATTCGGAGAACGGCGTTCTGGGCGTGGGGCCGTACCCGACCGAGGACGAACTCGATCCCGAGCTGATCAATGCGGGCAAGGAGACCATCACCGTTCTCCCGGGTGCGTCGTTCTTCGACTCCTCAGCGTCGTTCGGCATGATCCGCGGCGGCCAGGTCGACGTTGCCGTGCTCGGTGCCATGCAGGTCAGTGCCACCGGAGACCTCGCGAACTGGATGATCCCCGGCCACATGGTCAAAGGCATGGGCGGCGCGATGGATCTGGTCCACGGCGCAAAGCGCGTCATCGTGATGATGGAGCACGTCTCGAAGAAGGGTGAGCACAAGATCGTCGAGGAGTGCTCGCTTCCGCTGACCGGTAAGGGCTGCGTCCAGCGAATCATCACCGACATGGCCGTGATCGACGTGACTGACGACGGTCTCCGCCTGGTGGAGACGGCGCCGGGCATCAGCGTCGACGACGTGGTTGCTACCACCGGAGCGAAACTGATTCTTTGACAGTATGTTTCATCTGATGGCTCAGCCGCCGGGTCGTGACTTCCATCCGACCCGGCGGCTGTTTTACGCCCCGACGTCGTTCAGCTCGCTCTCGACCGGAATCCAGAGCTCGAACCGTGCGACGGTGAAATCGTCGTTGTATTCGGTACGCATGATCTCGGGACCAGGTACGGAGCGAAAAGGGTTGGCCGGGAACCATTCCGTGTAGATATCTCGCCACAAGTACTGCACAGATTCGATTGCCGACCCGTCGGCGGTGAACACGGCCCACGTGTGTGCGTCGACCGTCAGCACATCGAAACCCGTGGGTGAAGGTTTGCCGGTGACCACTCCCAGGTAGTAATCCAGTTCTGTGCCTTCGGTTCTGGGATGCGCCAAATTGTCGACGACACTGACGATTCCCGCCGGTTCCTGATCGGACAGCTCGCGCAACCCGCGCAACGCAACTTTGTCCACGGAGCGGGTGAAATCTTCGATCGCAGAATTGGGACCTTCGTGAACCAGTGGAACCCGGGTCTTGAACCCGACTACCGTCAGGGCAGGTTTGTCCACAAGCATGTAGTCCATCGGTGTGGCTCCTTCCAACGTCACATGAATGACAAGTTTCGGTTGTGATTTGAGAACGGCGGGAGCGCGTTTGACCGTGCCGGGGCTCACGCCGTGAAATGCGGTGAACGCTCGTGTGAAGGCTTCCGCGGACGAGTAGCCGTACTTCACGGCGGTCTCCAACACTCCTGATCTGCTGACGGACAACTCGGCACCGGCCAGGGTGAGTCGACGTCGACGGATGTATTCGGATACGGGAATGCCGGCCAGGGCCGAGAACATCCGCCGAAAGTGATACTCCGAGGTGGTTGCCAGCCTTGCCATCTCGGCTGTGTCGATCTCGCCGCTCAGATTGTTTTCGATGTAGTCGAGCGCGCGGTTCAGTCCGTCGATCATCGTGTCTTCCTGTTCACGGGTTTTACGCTACGCAGATCACTTGGGCCGTACCCGACTATCCGTGCCCGAAAAAGTAGGGCAGGAAATGCATCTGGACAACTCAGTTAATCATCATTATCTTGAATCGAACATCGATGGTTGACCAGGAGGCACAGTGAGCACCCGTTTTCCGCAGGCTGAATTGACCGAGGTGCCCGAGGACATCGCCGCCAGGATTCTCGAGATCCAGGAGAAGTCAGGGTTCGTGCCCAACGTCTTCCTGATGTTCGCTCGGCGGCCAGCCGAGTTCCGGGCATTCTTCGCATACCACGACGCGATCATGCTCAAGGAAGATTCCGCACTCACCAAGGGCGATCGAGAAATGATCGTCACCACGATCTCTGCGGCCAACAAATGTACGTACTGCGTTGTCGCGCACGGCGCGATTCTGCGTATCTACGAGAAGAAGCCGCTGGTTGCCGACCAGGTTGCGGTCAACTATCGCACCGCAGAGATCTCCGATCGTCAGCGCGCGATGCTCGACTTCGCCACCAAGGTGAACTCCGCCTCGCACGAAATCGCCGACGTCGACTTCGACACCCTCCGTGTGCACGGCTTCGGCGACGAGGACGCGTGGGACATCGCCGCGATCACTGCATTCTTCGGGCTGAGCAATCGCATGGCGAGCTTCTCCGGCATGCTGCCCAATCCGGAGTTCTACCTGATGGGGCGCGTTCCGCGGTCCTGATTCCTGCGACTCGAACATAAGCTTTCAATTTTTCGGACCGACCGGTCGTAACGTCTGGAACTCAGCCGACGAAGTAAAGGCTGTCCACGCCGGAATTGCCGTCTTCGTAAAGAAGGCCGAAAGGTTGAGCGCTATGTCGGAGAAGTCCATCGCCCATTCTCGGAGGGTCCGCTCTGCGGCCGCCGGTGCCGTACTAGCTCTCGGATTGGCGGTGGGCGGCACAGGAATTGCATCGGCAGAGCCCGAAACCGTGTGTACCCCGAGTGCCGATCCGCTGGTGACCTGCGCAGAGGAAGAGGCAGCTGCCACCACCGACGCCGACGCGGCGACGAGCACCGAGACCACACCCGAGAAGGTTGAAGCCGGGGTCGCGGGCGCGGGCAGTGCCGAAACCGCAGTTACGGACGCCGCAGCACTGGCGGAAGCCGAAGCAAAAGCCAAAGCAGCAGCCGACGCGGCAGCGAAGGCCGCCGAAGCAGCCGCGACGGCAGGGGTCGACTCGTCCGCAGCGACAGACACTTCGGTGAAGGCGACCGAGGCAATGACTCAGGCGAGCGTCGAGGCAACCAAGGCGGCGGTCGAATCGACCAAGGCCAAGGCGGAGGCAGGGGCCGCGGAACAGTCCGCCAAGGAAGCTGAAGAGGCAGCCAAGGTTGCGGAGTCCGCGGCGGCCGATGCGAAAGAGGTAGCAAAAACAGCTCAGGCAGAAGCAGACGCGGCCGCAGCCAAGGCTGCTGAACTTGAGGAAGCTGCGAAGGCCGCCGGTTCGGGGCCCAAGACCGAAGAGGCAGCAAAGGCGCGCGCCGAGGCTAATGCTCTGCAAGCCAAAGCCGATGAGGCGAAGGCTGCCGCGGATGCAAACGCCAAGCTGGTTGCGGACAAGAACAAGGAAGCCGAGGAAGCCTTCAAGAACTGGGATTTCGCGAAGGCAGCCGTCGCTAAGGCTCAGGCTCTGGCCGCCGCATGGAACGCCAAGCAGCTCGCGATCACCGTCAAGGAAACTCAGAAAGTGGCCACCGCCGCGGAAACCACGGCCAAGGCAGCCGAGTCCGCGGCTGCCACCGAGGTAGAAGCTGCCACCGCCGCCCGTAAGGCTGCTGATGAAGCGGCAGCTACCGCAGCTTCCGCACAGAAGGACGCCGACGCTGCGCAGAAGGCCGCGGAGACGGCCCAGGCCGAAGCCGATGCTGCGGGCGAGGCTGCCACCGACAAGCGAGCCATTGCCGACGAAAAGGCTGCCGAAGCCGCCAAGAAGGCCGAAGCTGCCGAAGCGGCGAGCAAGAAGGCGCAGGATCTCTACCTAGCCGCCGAAGACGCGAAGGCCGCAGCCGACGCCGCAGCAGCAAAGGCCAAGGAAGCTCAGGCCGCTGCAGCCGCCGCAAAGGCCGAAGCGGATGCAGCGCAGAAGATCGTCGACGAGCTCAAGGCAAAGGGCGAGAAGGAGATCGACAACGGAACAGGCGTCGGCGGTGAAGTGATCATCGGTGAGCACACCGACGACGGCTCCGGGGTCACGAAGGTCGACGAGACCACCGCTGTAGTGAACAAGACCGGCGTCAAGCTGGTCGGCTACTACAACAACAAGGGCGCCTTCGACGTCGTCGACTACTACGTCACCGACGCCGACGGCGATCCGGCACTTGCAGGAAGCCTGCCCCCCGTCGAACTTGCTCTCGGTGACACTGCAAGCAGCAGTACCAGCGGCAGCAGCAGTTCCAACCTGCCGGCTGTACTGATCGGCGTCGGAGTCGTGGGCGCTGCCGCCGCAGCAGCTACGACGGTGGTTGTTCGTCGCAAGCGTCATGACGGCCCGGGCAACACGTCTGCGTAGCGCCGGCCTCTCGGCGGTAGCGATCCTCACCCTCCTCGCATCCGGATGTTCGGGCGAGAATGCGGGATCGCTACCTGACCGCTCGCCGGTGCAGTCGCATATCGCGGCTGCACCGGCTTCGGTGACCGTCGATCCGGCAGAACCCGAGAGGATCGAGTTGAGGTCTGCGTCCGGGGTCACGTACCTGAGCAGTCCGTTGCACTCGGAGAAACTGATGCGCGGCGGCGAGAGTGGGCAGCAACTGAATCCCGTCGACGAACTGCCGGTGTGGTGGGGCGAGAGCGGAATGCCGGGAACGTCGACCACACAAACAGTTGTCGTGGTCGGCCACAACTACACCACTCGCGAAGCACCGTTCCGGACACTCCGGGTGGTGGAGCCAGGCGATCGAATTCTCCTGGGTACACCGAACGGCACACTCGAGTACGACGTCGAAACAGTCGGGCCGCTGCACAAAGGTTCGCTGCTGGGAACTCACGAGTTGCGTGAATCAGTTCCCGGACGGTTGATCCTCGCCAATTGTGATGTGGTCGAAGGAGAGTCGACCGACGACAATTACGTCGTCATCGCCCAGCTGGCAGCGCACTGAATCCGTGGCAGTGCAAGAATAGGGACATGGATTCCCTCGGACTTCTCTCGGAACTGGTAGCTCTCGACACGGTCTCGGGGGAGGCCGCTCCTCAACGGCGGGCGATGGATTCGATTGTCTCGTTGGTTCTCTCACGTGCGCCACAGGCGAAGGTGGAGTCAGACCTGACCGGCAATCATCCCTGGGCCTTGATCACCAACGAAGCTGCACCTTCGGCAGCCAGACTACTGTTCGCCTGCCACGTGGACACGGTGCCAGTGGGCACTGTCTCCGACTGGGAGTTCGACCCGTACGCCGCACAGGTCGACGGCGAATTGTTCCTCGGCAGAGGGACATCGGATATGAAGGCCGGCCTTGTTGCCGCTACTGCCGCGGTTGTCGACGCTTTCGAACGTGGAGTCCCGGTCGCACTACTGCTGACGAGCGACGAGGAAATCGGATCGCTCGGGGCCGTTCGTTCGGCCGACGCCGTGGCGAATCTCGAGGTCGGGGCTGTCATCGTTCCCGAGGCGACCGGCAATCGCATCAACCTGGGGCACCGCGGTGCACTGTGGCTCGAAGTGTCCGTCAAAGGAAAAGCCGCGCACGGGAGTACGCCGCAGCGAGGAACTAACGCTGTCCTCAAACTGCTTGACGTCGTCGATCGAGCTCGGCGTGAGCTTCCGCTGTCGTCCGACGTATTTCTGGGCGCCGAAACCTGGAACCTCGGTTTGGTCGGCGGCGGTTCGGCTCCGAACATCGTGCCGGACAATGCACGTGCGGTGATCGATCACCGCACGGTGGGAGACGGCGCAGACCTGCTTGCATGGTGGCGCGCCCAACCGGAAGTCGACTCGGTGGAGACGTCGATTCACCTGGGAGGTGTGCGTACCGACGCGTCGGATCCGTGGTTGGCTACCTTGCCGATCCCTGTTGCAACCGAACCGGTTTCGTACTTCACCGACGCTTCGGTGCTGGCAGCGGCCGCCCCCGGCGCTCCCGTCGTGATCTGGGGCCCTGGCACTCCCTCGTTGATGCATGCGGCCAACGAAAGCGTCAAGGTCTCGGAACTGGACGATGCAATTGCGGCTTACGGTGCGGTGGCTGCTGCTTGGCCGACGGTGGACTGACGGACAATCAGTTCAGGAGCAAGCGCAATGTGGGCTGTCGACTCGGAAGAGTTGTTCATCGCCTGATCCAGAAGTCGCACAGCTTCTTCCGCGATTCTCTCCTGTGGCTGCCCGACGGTGGTCAACGGAGGGTTGCACAACTCGGAGAAGGGAATGTTGTCGAAACCGGTGACCAGAACGTCGCCGGGAACGTCGATGCCTAATGTGTGGCAGGTCTGCAGCACACCGAGCGCGATCAGGTCGTCGGCGCAGACCAAGGCGTCGGGGCGAGTCTTGCCGGTCAGGATGGTGTTGGACGCCGTGCGTCCCCATTCGATCGAATACTCGCCGAGTTGTGTCCACTCGTCACGAGTTTCGATTCCCATTCGATCCGCATGGCGGAAGAATCCGGCTCGGCGAAGTTCGGTCGACGAATTGGTCAGCTCGGAACTGATGAAGGCAGCCGATCGCGCGCCGCGCTCGGACAGATGCTCCATCACGAGTGATTGAGCGGCGTCGTCGTCGACACCGACCCAGTCCGTTTGGGTATCCATTGCAAACCGGTCCAGTTGAACGACCGGAAGCGTTGCTGCGCTGGCTCGTACTGCTTCGGCACTCAATTCGCCGTGGCACGGGCTGATGATGATTCCGTCCACCTGCCGCGAGACGAGCGACTTGAGCCGCTGCGCTTCCACGTCGGGATCGGAACGAGAATCGCACAGGAACAGTTGTAGGCCGCGCTGAGCGAGGACGTGTTCGACGTTGACCACCAGCGAAGTGAAGAAGGGATTCGCGATACTGGGAACCACCATTCCGACAGTGTCCGTCCGATTACGACGCAGTGAGCTGGCGATGATGTTTCCCGAGTATCCGAGAGAATCCGCGGCTCGTTTGATCGTCGCTGCAAGCTCGTCCGAGACAGGGCGGGATCCGGACAGTGCCCGCGACACGGTGGCAGTCGAGACCCCGGCCAGTTCCGCGACATCGCGAATGGTCGCCTTGCGCATGCGTCCCCCGTTTTCTGCTCGATTCGGGTCCGAGGTTATCGAACCGCACGGTCCAGTGTCCCGCATGTAACGCGATTGAGGCAATCGTTTACAAATCCGAATTGTGAAATCCTTGACACAACCCGGTGTTGATCGCATAACCTGCTAATTCATCAAGGCAATCGATTACATCGTGTGCAGATCTTGTGCATGGACATACAGCGCAAATCTTGCGCATGGAATGGGGTAGCTGAAGTGACCGCATCACCGCTCGGAGTCTTTCCGCCCAAGCCCTCGGCGTTGGCAGAGATGTTCACCGGCACGCCTTCTCTCATCGGGGCCATCCACCTCCCTGCTCTGCCGGGCAGCCCGCACTACACCGGGCAGCCGGTTTCGGAAATTGCTCGCTTCGCTGTGGAGGAAGCGCACGCGTACGTCGACAACGGTTTCGACGGTGTGATCGTCGAAAATCACTGGGACATACCGTTCCTCAAGCCCGGCGAACACGGATACGAAACCGCCGCCAGCATGGGAGTCATCACGGCAGCGGTGGTCGGTGAGTTCGGCAAGGCCGTCGGCGTCAGCATCCTGTCCAACGCCGGCGAGTGCGGAGTGGCCGCGGCGTGGGCGGCAGGCGCGAGTTTTGTGCGCGTCAATCAGTGGGCCAATGCCTACATTGCCAATGAGGGCTTCATCGAGGGTCAGGCGGCCAAGACGACGCGCTTCCGCCATCGCATCGGCGCCGACCCGGTCCGGATCTTCGCTGACGTGCACGTCAAGCATGGTGCGCATGCCATTGTTGCGGACCGCACCGTCGCAGAACAGACCGAAGACGCCGAGTTCTTCGACGCAGATGTCCTGATCGCGACCGGTTCGCGCACCGGTGACGCCGCTTCGGTCGACGAGGTTTCCGTGATCCGAGACAACACCGTTCTTCCCGTGATCATCGGATCCGGCATCACGGCTGCCAATGTCGCAGCGCTGATGAAGGAATGCGACGGCGCCATAGTTGCATCCTCGGTGAAGGACAATGGACGCTGGTGGGGACGGGTCGCAGGCGAGAAGGTCCGCGAACTGTCCCGGGCCGCAGGAAAGTAACCATGATTGTCTTTTGTGGATACGCCAACAACGATGTGACGGTACATGTTCCACATGTACCGGTGCTCGGAGAGCGCGTGCAGGCAACGGCCATCAGTCAGATCGACGGTGGAATGAATGCAAATGCTGCGGTATCCGCAGCCCGAATGGGCGCGCAGGTGATCTTTGCCGGTGCCGTGGGCCCGGACGCGCGGTCCACCGAGTTTCTCGAAGCCCTCGAGACTGACGGCGTCGACACCAGTTGGTCGCCGCGAGATGCGTTCCTGTCGACGGCAGTTGTACTCATCGCGCAGGACGGCGATCGCTCCATCATCAGTCAAGACGACCCGAACGATGCCGAACGCATCGGAGTTGTCATCACCCGATTGGCTGCTGCCGGTGGTGGACGGCTGTTCCTCGACGGATACCGTGCGGGCTTCCTGCCGGAGGGATTGCCGGGAAGCGTAAGTCTGGTAATCGATCTGGACGGTTGTGAAAACAAAGCCGCGGGACTGCGCGCATTCGCGCTCGCTGACCACGTCGTCGTCGGGCGTGCCCTGTGGGAAGGCGAGTTCGGGATCGGTTTCGATCAGTGGCAGGCACTGGCCGCCGAGCACAACACACACCTGCTGGTGACCGACGGCTCGCGAGGTTGGACACTGGCCACACCGGACGGCGAGGTGACGAGCGAACCGGCAGTAGTGGTCGACGTCGTCGATGCCGTCGGGGCCGGTGATTGCTTCGGCGGTACGTACATCGCTTTTGTCGACGCCGGGCGCTCACCGGTGGACGCTGCACGACTCGCGGGAGCCTCGGCTGCCTTGGCTTGCGCCACTGCCGGACCCCGTGGATGCCCCACCCGAGATGAATTGGACAGCTTCACAGCAACATTGACCCCTCACACCCTTTTGGAGACTCGATGATGAAACGTGCATTGCCTCTGGCGCTGGGAGCTGCAGTCGCGCTCACGCTCACCGCTTGTGACTCGGCTTCGTCGAGTGACTCGAAGGACGCATCGGGTGGCTCGTCCATCCCGCAGCCGACCCGAGTCGCCGAAAGCTGTGACGGGACGAACGGCAAGCTCAAGGTCGGTCTGGTGACCATCAACCTTCAGGCGCTGTACTTCAACCAGATCAACAATGCCGCCAAGAACGTCGCGGACAAGGCAGGTGTCGACCTGCAGATCATCAGTGGCAACGACGATTCCGTGGCGCAGGCCAACGCCTTCGACAATCTGATCGCCGCCGGAGTCGACGCGATCATCGTCGATGCAATCGACACGGACGGAATCAAGCCGTCGGTGGTCAAGGCCAAGAACGCGGGTATTCCCGTCGTCGCGGTCGACGCGACCATCGACGATCCGGCGCTGTCGACTCAGGTCGGTACGGCCAATGCCGAGGGCGGTGCCAAGATCGGAAACACCTTGGCCGACGTCGCGAACAACACCGGAACGGTCGGTATCGTCGGCGCGCTCAACAGCACTGTCCAGTTGGAGCGGCAGAAGGGCTTCACTGAGACCGTGACCGGCCGCGGAATGACCGTCGGCACCGTCGTGGACGGACGTAACATTCAGGAGAACGCACAGACCGCAGCGGAGAACCTGCTGACCGGCGGTGGCGACATGAAGTACGTCTACGCAACCGGTGAGCCGGCTTTGATCGGACTCGTTGCGGCGGTCAACAGTCAGAAGGCGCAGGATCGCATCGAAGCAGTCGGTTGGGATCTTTCGGATCAGGCGGTAGGCGGACTCAAAGCCGGTTGGCTTAAAGGCGTGGTCCAGCAGAACACCTTCGAATTCGGCCACGAGGCAATGAATTCGGCAATCGACCTGGCTTGTGGTCGCGGCGCTCCGGCGAACATCCCCGTCCCCACCCAGATCGTGACCCCGGAGAACGTAGCCGACTACATGTACTACTTGGAGAAGTAATCATGGCACCTCCACTGATCGAACTCTCGGGCATCACCAAGTCGTACGGACCGGTGAAGTCCCTTCAAGGAGTTGACCTTCGGCTGGCGAAGGGTGAAGTACTCGGAGTTGTCGGCGACAACGGCGCCGGCAAGTCCACCCTGATGAAGATCCTCGCGGGCGCCGTCCAGCACGACGGCGGCGAAATGCGCGTCAACGGTGAACCAGTGCGCTTCTCGACGCCGCTCGACGCGCAGCAGAAGAAGATCGGCATCGTCTACCAGGACCTGGCGTTGTGCGACACGCTCGATGTCGCGAGCAACCTGTTCCTCGGCAGAGAACCGCGAAAAGGTCCATTTCTCGACCGGCATGCCATGCACGAGAAGGCGGCTCACATTCTCGCCGACCTGCATGTCAAGGTGAAGTCGACCTACCAGGAGATCGGGCAACTGTCCGGCGGGCAGCGGCAAACCGTCGCGATCGCCCGCGCAGTCTCCTTCCGGCCAGACGTACTGATCCTCGACGAGCCCACCGCAGCGCTTGCCGTCGCCGAGGTCGAGTCGGTGCTCAAGCTGATCACGGACGTCGCAGCGGCCGGAGTGGGCGTCATTCTCGTGACACACCGCCTGCAGGACCTGTTCCGCGTATGTGACCGAATCACGGTCATGTACGAGGGGCAGAGCGTCGACGACGTTCCGATCGGCGACCTGAACATCGAGTCCCTCGTCGGACTCATCACTCGAACTCCGGTGCCGCAACGGACATCGGCAGCAACACAGGGAGCCACGGCATGACCACTCTCGAGAAGACCCAGGCGCCGATCGAGCGCAAGCTCGCCGCGAAACCCTCCTTGTGGGACAGCGTCAACAAGCCCACCCTCGCGATGCTGGCGGTGACAGTTGCTGTCGCAGCCGTCTTCTCGGCGACCACGTCGTCGTTCCTGACATTCACGAACCTGTCGAACCTGGCAACCCAGATCGCTCCGGTTCTGATCATCGCGGTGGCGATGACTTTCGTGATCACGGCAGGTCAGATCGACCTGTCCGTCGGTGCGATCGTCGCGTTCGTCGCGGCGATGAGTGCCGAGCTTATCCAGGCCGGCGTCGATTCGTCCCTGGTCTTCGTCGCCGCCCCGGTGATGGGTGCGGCCTGGGGCCTGGTCAACGGATGGCTCGCTGCCTATCAGGGCATTCCGCCGTTCATCGTGACTCTGGCGACGATGTCCGTCATTCGCGGTATCGCGCTGTATCGGACCGAAGGATTCTCCGTTCCGGTTCCGGCCGACACTTACTTCGCGAAGCTTGGAACTGCTGAGTTCCTCGGGTTCTCCGCCAGCGCCTGGATTGCTCTCGTCGTCGTGGTCATCGGAGCAATTGCGCTCAACCGCATGCGCTTCGGGCGCTACGTCACCGGTATCGGATCCAACGTCGAATCCGTGCGACGGTCCGGCGTCAACACGCGTCGTGTGCTCATGATGACGCTGGTCTTCACCGGCTTGGCTGCCGGTATCGCGGGACTGCTGATCGCGGCTCGACTGGGCTCGGGTTCGGCCAACTCCGCAACGGGATTCGAGCTCACGGTGATCACCGCGGTGGTTCTCGGTGGCACCAACCTCTTCGGCGGTCGCGGCACCGTGATCGGTACCGTCATCGGCGCCGTCCTGACCGGAATCATCGCCAACGGATTGACCCTGCTCGGCGTGAGCCCATTCCTGACGCCGATCATCACCGGTGTCGTTCTGCTACTGGCCATCTGGATCAACATGCGGGGACACACCCTGAGCGCGCTGTGGCGACACCTGCAGTCCGCACCCTCGGGGCCTGCACGCTCATGAGCAAGGTTCGTACTGTCACGGGAACTGTGGACAGCTCGGAACTCGGACTGGTTCTCCCACACGAACATCTGCACAACGACGTCACCGGTGCGTACACCGAGGCCCCGGATCCGGTTGTGGCACAGCGGTTGGCCGGTCCGGTACGCGCCGAGGATGCCTGGCTTCTTCACGACAATCCGTACTACAGTCTCGACAATTGTCGAGTCGACGACGCAGCGGCCGTGGTGGAAGACCTTGTGGACTTCGCCCGCCTCGGTGGTCGGACGATCGTTGATCTGACACCGCCGGGACTGGGCCGGGCACCGGAGAAGTTGGCGGAGTTCTCGCGAAAGTCAGACGTGCGAGTGATCATGGGTTCAGGGTGGTACCTCGAGACGACCCATCCGGTCGAGGTGCACGAACTCGGTGTCGACGATCTGGCCGGTTCGCTCGTCGAGGAGTTCGATCCGGCAAAGGAATTGGCTCCTGGCGTGATCGGGGAGATCGGAGTCTCTCCGCTCTTCACTCAGAACGAGGCGAAAGCGTTGAGGGCGGCATGCATCGCCCAGCGCGAGGTGGACGTGCCCCTGTTCGTCCACCTTCCGGGATGGCAGCGCGTCGGACATCACGTCGTCGACATCGTGGTCGACGAGATGGGCGTCGATCCGCAAGCAGTGGTCCTGTGCCACATGGACCCGTCCGGACACGACGCCGACTACCAACGATCGCTCGCCGACCGCGGTGTCTTTCTCGAGTTCGACATGATCGGGATGCCTTTCGATTTCCCCGGCGAGGGTCTTTCGCCGCATCCGGCGGAAACAGCCACTGCGGTAGCCGGATTGGTCACCTCCGGTCACGCATCACAGCTCCTGCTCAGTCACGACCTCTTCCTCAAATCAATGCTCAGAAAGCACGGCGGAAACGGATTCTCCTACGTACCACTCGCCTTCGCCGCCCGGTTGGTGCGCGCAGGCGTAGATCCCCAGCAAGTGTCCGCACTGATGCGAGACAACCCGAGGTCGCTCTTCGAGCAGGCCGCGAAAGGAAACAGAAGCAGTCATGGGTAAACGAGTACTGATCGCCGGCGAGAGCTGGATGACGACGTCGACGCACGTCAAGGGCGTCGACGAGTTCAGTGTCCATTCCTACGTCGAGGGAGTCGGTCCGCTTCGGGATGCGCTCACCTCACGTGGCCACGACGTGACACACATGCCCGCACACCTGGTGCCGACGCAGTTCCCCGGTACCGCAGAAGCGTTGTCCCAGTTCGACGTCGTCGTTCTCTCCGACATCGGAGCGAACTCGCTGCAGTTGGCTCCTGGTGTCTTCGACCAGTTCCGCGCCGGGGAGGATCGCCTTGTCGCGCTTCGTGACTGGGTGAACGCCGGCGGCTCACTGATGATGATCGGTGGCTACCTCTCGTTCTCCGGGTTCCAGGCGCGAGCAGCTTTCCGCCAGACCGCGATCGCCGAGGTACTACCCGTGACGATGCTGGCCGAAGACGATCGCGTCGAGACACCGGCCGGGATCGTTCCCACCGTCGTCGATGCTGCTCACCCGGCTCTCGGTGGTGCCGGCGATTCCTGGCCGGCGCTCCTGGGATACAACCGTGTCGTCGCGAAGGACGGTGCCGTGGTTCCCGCCACCATCAACGGCGATCCGCTTGTCGCTGCCGGTGAATACGGCGCCGGACGGTCGATCGTCTTCACCTCGGACTGCTCGCCGCACTGGGCTCCGCCGGAGTTCTGTGAGCAGTGGCCTGGATACACCGACCTGTTCGACGGCTTGATCAGTTGGGTCGCCGGCGAATGAGTCGCTCCTCAGACCTGCTCGCGCGGCAGCAGAGTAATCTCGCTGCCGCGCGGGCGGTTCCATTCATCGAGGACACCATCGGCGGGACGTTGAGTGATGAGGGATTCCGCCGGTACCTCGTGATCGAAGAGGCATTCGTACTGACGGCCGTCAAGGTGTTGGGGTTGGTGGTCGCCGAATCCCCGACGCTCGACGACGCGCTCGACCACGTGACGTCGATGTCGAACCTGGTGGGCGAACAGCGCGAGTATTTCGCGCAGTTGCGTTCCCGCTTCCCGTACGCGGGGGACGCAGCGGCTCTGGTCGAGGAGTCGTCTGTGCTGTCGACGCATGCCTTGACCCTCGCTGGCGAAGAGGGCAGGGCGGCGGCCCTGGTGGGCATGTACGCCGCGGAAACCCTGTATCTGTCGTGGTGCCGGGAGGCGGCGGCAGTGAACGTACAGCGCGAACCAGCGTTGCAGGACTGGGTAGACATGCATGTCGCTCCGCCGTTCGTGTCTCAGGTGGCGGTGCTGGCGTGCGAGGTGGACGCCATGCCCGAGTCCGTCACCGACGAGGACCTGGATCGGTGGTTCTCCGGCATGCTGGCCGCGGAGATCGATTTTCACAACGTGGCGGTGTGAGCTACTGCTGTGCGCCTTTATTAACCCCCGGCGGTTAATAAAGGCGCACAGCAAAAGGCCCGTAGGTCGCTTTCGCAACCTACGGGCCTCTTCTTTGTAGCGGGGACAGGATTTGAACCTGCGACCTCTGGGTTATGAGCCCAGCGAGCTACCGAGCTGCTCCACCCCGCGTCGGTGTGAAACCAACAGTACACGACTTCTGGAGGTGCAATTACCACCCCCTGTCACCGGCTGGAGTGAGCGCTTTCCGAGTAGTAACCGCGGATGTGTCCGACTATGCGCTGACGTGCGAGTTCGCCGTCACCCGCGTTGACCGCATCGACCAATCCTCGGTGTTCGTGACGCAGTCGCATCCAGGTGCTCGGCCAGCTGTCGATCTGCACGCCCGCGAGAACGTAGGCCTCGATGGACTCTCGTAGGCCGGTCATCATGGCTGCGATCACCTGATTGCCCGCCGCGTCGGCGAGTGCTACGTGGAATTGCGCGTCGAGTAGTAGGAATTCCTCGGCCGAGAGATCTACCTCGTCCATCGAGTCGAGCAGTTCGACGGCTGCGTTGAGGTCGGGTGTCGGGGTCCGCGATGCCAGGGACTGCATCACCTCGGATTCGAGAACGAGTCGTGTCTTCACCACATCCGAGACCGGAAATCCTTGTGCTGCAACCTGCATCCGCATCAGCATGGTCATGCCGCCGGTCGGTTTGGCCACGATCATCGCGCCGGACGTCGGGCCGGAGCCTGTCTGCGCCTTGAGGAGGCCGAGTGCTTCCATGACCCGCAACGCTTCTCGGACCGATGACCGTCCGACGCCCAACTCTGCTGCCAGAATTCTCTCTCCCGGCAGGCGCTGGCCAGGAGACACCTCGCCTGAAACGAGCCGACGTTCGAGGTGGCTCAGTACTTGTTCCCACGCTCGCGGGCTCGGCTCGGTCGGCATGAGGCAAGAGCATAACCGGGTGGACGCCGTTTACGGGGTGGCCTGTCCGGGGATGTATTACTGTGGTCAGACCACACCGACAGATTGCGGGGAACCACATGCGAGTAGCGCTGTTCGCCACCTGCATCGGGGACACGATGTTTCCCGACGCCGTCAAGGCCACCGCCCTCCTGCTCACCCGTCTCGGGCACGACGTCGTGTTTCCGTCCGGGCAGACCTGCTGTGGGCAGATGCACGTCAACACCGGCTACCAGCCGGGCGCGCTGCCACTGGTCGCGAACTACGCCGATACTTTCGGTGATGCGTCGATCGACGCCGTTGTCGCGCCATCGGGATCGTGCGTCGGTTCGATCCGTCATCAACACGAGATCGTTGCCGAGCGCTACGGCACCGGGTCGCTGTGTGGGCAGGTGCAGACGGTGAAGGCAAAGACGTACGAGCTTTCGGAATTCCTCGTGGACGTTCTCGGTGTCACCGATGTGGGTGCGCACTTCCCGCACCGGGTCACCTATCACCCGACCTGTCACTCACTGCGCATGTTGAGAGTGGGAGACAAACCACTTCGGTTGCTGCGCAACGTTCGCGACATCGATCTGGTCGAACTCCCGGAAGCAGATTCCTGCTGCGGCTTCGGCGGCACGTTTGCCATCAAGAACGCCGAGACGTCGACGGCCATGTTGGCTGACAAGATTCGCCATGTGGCCGACACCGGCGCAGAGTTCTGCAGCGCCGGAGATTCGTCCTGTCTCATGCACATCGGCGGTGGGATGTCACGACTGCAGATGGGCGCCAAGACCATTCACCTCGCGGAGATTCTGGCATCGGTGGAAAGCCGGGTGCACGCATGAGCGCTGTGACGCTGGGTCTGCCCAGCTTTCCGCCGAGGTCACCCGAAGGTGCAGGGTTCCTGCGAGGTACTGAGAAGTTCCCTGTCGCAGCACATCACGAGCTGGCCAACGCGCAACTGCGACGCAATATCGGCAAGGCAACGCATACCATCCGTGCCAAGCGCATCAACGTAACTGGAGAGCTCCCCGATTGGGAGGAGCTGCGGGATGCGGGTTCGGCGATCAAGGCCGACGTCATGGCGCGGTTGCCGGAACTGCTCGAACAGTTCGAAGCTGCAGTAGTCGCTCGCGGTGGGCAGGTGCATTGGGCAGCGGATGCCAACGAGGCCAACGCCATTGTGACCGAGCTTGTCAAAGCCACCGGCTCCGACGAGGTCATCAAGGTCAAGTCGATGGCAACGCAGGAGATCGGTCTCAACGAGCATCTCGAAACCCAGGGAATCACCGCCTACGAGACCGATCTCGCGGAATTGATCGTCCAGCTCGGCCACGACAAACCGTCGCACATCCTGGTTCCTGCGATCCATCGCAACAGTTCAGAGATTCGCGAGATATTCCTGCGTGAGATGCCAGATGTCGATCCGAACCTCGGGGAGAACCCGGCCGAACTTGCCGCAGCTGCACGAAAGTTCTTACGCCACAAGTTCATGACGACGCCCGTCGCCGTATCCGGCGCCAATTTCGGCATCGCGGACACGGGCACTCTGACCGTCGTGGAGTCGGAGGGCAACGGGCGAATGTGCCTGACGCTGCCGAAAACACTGATCACCGTCATGGGCATCGAGAAGATTCTGCCGACCTATCAGGATCTGGAGGTCTTCCTTCAACTGTTGCCGCGGTCGTCGACAGGGGAGCGAATGAACCCGTACACCTCCCTGTGGACCGGCGTCACGCCTGACGACGGTCCACAGGAATTTCACCTGGTCCTCCTCGACAACGGCCGGACCGCCGCGCTTGCCGACAAGATCGGGAGGGAAGCCCTGAGCTGCATACGGTGCTCGGCGTGCCTGAACGTGTGCCCTGTCTACGAGCGCACCGGTGGCCACGCCTACGGATCCACCTATCCGGGACCGATCGGCGCGGTACTGACTCCGCAGCTCGCGGGCATGCATGGCAAAGACGATCCGAATTCGACTCTTCCTTTTGCCTCGAGTCTGTGCGGTGCGTGCTTCGACGCCTGCCCGGTCAAGATCGACATCCCGTCGCTGCTGGTCGAATTGCGGCACCAGAAGGTCGAGCAATCCGGTGTCACGGCAGAGTCTTTGGCGATGAAAGCCGCATCTCTGGCGATGTCGACCGAGGGCAGGTGGACGCTGGCTCAGAAAGCTGCCGGGCTCGGACGCGTCGTGGCCGGCAGGAAAGGGAAGATCTCCACGTTGCCCCCTCCACTGAACGGTTGGACAGCTGCCAGAGACATTCCCGCTCCACCTAAGCAGACCTTCCGATCCTGGTGGGACTCCGACGAAGGCCGCGAGGCATTGGACGAGGCTCGTCGTGACGGGAAGGCAGACAGATGAATTCACGTGACGTGGTGCTCGGACGCATTCGTGATGCCATCACCTTGGCGCCCGCCGGTGAAGGCGAGATACCGCGAAACTACCGGACTGGCAGAACCATGTCCGACGGGGGACTCATCGATTTGTTCGTCGACCGCCTCGAGGACTACAAGGCGCACGTCCACCATTGCGCTGCAACAGAAATCGCCGAGGCCGTCGCCGGAATACTGAGACAGCACGGACTGAACACTCTGGGGATCCCCGCCGGCCTCGACCGATCATGGGTAGCCGGGTTCGACGGAACGCTGGTGGTGGACAGCCCGGACGTACCGGCTCCCGAACTCGAGAACCTCGACGCCGTTGTCACCGGCTCGAAGGTAGCGTGCGCCGAGACCGGCACCATCTTCCTCGACGCCGGTCCGGAGCAGGGACGTCGTGCGTTGACTCTGGTACCGGACACACACATCTGCGTCGTGTATCGCAGCAGTGTGGAAGTGGGAGTGCCGGAGGCGATTGCGAAACTGACACCGGAGCGCCCCACCACCATGATCAGCGGCCCGTCGGCGACCTCCGACATCGAACTCGAACGCGTCGAAGGTGTACACGGTCCGCGAAATCTGCACGTCGTGATCGTGGATGGCTGATTCCCGCCGAGCGGGAACTCAGGGGCAGCGGGCCACATCAGCGTCTAACGTCCCGGCCATGACACAACTCTTGGCAGGCAAGGTCGTCTTCATCACCGGTGCAGCGCGGGGTCAGGGACGCAATCACGCGATCCGACTCGCGCAGGAAGGTGCCGACGTCATCGCTGTCGACGTGTGCGCGTCGGTGTCCGAAGACGTGGGTTACGCGGCCGCGACTGAAGCCGACCTCGAAGAAACGGCCCGTCTCGTGCGAGCAGAGGGGCGCGAGATCGTCACCGCGGTAGCGGATGTACGCGACCTCGAGGCGCTGCGGGCGGCGGTGGCGTCGGGCGTCGACAAGTTCGGTCGCCTCGACGTCGTGATCGCCAATGCGGGCATCGCTACGTGGAATCGTTTCTGGGAAATGCCGGAAGAACAGTGGTCGACGCTGGTGGACATCAATCTCAATGGTGTGTGGCGCACGATGGCGGCTGCGGTTCCCTCGATGATCGAGGCGGGCAACGGTGGTTCCATCGTGATCGTCAGCAGTGCTGCCGGCGTCGCCGAAGCGCCTGGTTGTGCGCACTACTCGGCGGCCAAGCACGGCCTCGTGGGTTTGGCTCGCACTGCTGCAACGGAATTGGGAAGCTTCGACATTCGAGTCAACAGCATCCACCCTGGCGCGGTGGAGACTGAGATGGGTAACGATCCCAACGTGGGTAAGGTGCTCACTACTCATCCGGAGTACATGAACTCGTACAAGTGGCCGCTCACGTCCGTCCCACGCACCACCGTCGAGGACATCTCCAACGCCGTGGTCTACCTTGCGACGGACCTCTCCCGCGCGGTCACCGGGACGAAGATCGTCATCGACATGGGTCAGACGATGGCGTAGTCGCGCTCAAAGCAGATTGAACTGCGCCACCTCGATGGTGTTCTCGACCGCCTCCGAGAGCGTGCGAATACGTTCGTCGGCGCCTGGCGCGGTCAAAATCGCCAGGCGATCGGCGTCACCCATCGGAATGCTCCTGGCGAGGGCATACAGCCGAGAACCCAGCGGATCCAAGGGATCCGGTGGGACGGGCATTCGCGGAGTCTGTTCGCCGGCCCGAAGTGCGAGCTTTCCCAACATTCCGTACATGAACTCGATGCGCTCGAGGAGAGAGTCGTATTCGTAAGCGGTGACAGGTGTTCCGTTGTTCTCGTCAGGCCACAATTCGACCTCGGCGAGTGGGTAAGGATCGTCCGGCAGCCAGCGATTGACGCGGATGCGGTCTTCGGTCCGGCAATACAACTGATACCGTCCGGCACCCATTGCGACATGAGACTCGATCCGAGCCAGAGTGCCGACGTCGTGGCGTGATTCGCCGCCACCGACCTCGTGGCCACGAGCGATGAGCACTACTCCGAACAGTGGGCCGTCGGCAGCTTCGAGAACGTTCTCTACCAGTGCGCGGTACCGAGGCTCGAAGATGTTCAGTGGCAACACCTCACCCGGAAGCAATGCAGAGCCGAGCGGAAACATGGGGAAGATGGGCATCAGGGGATTCTCAACCTCGGAATCGGAGGGGCGGGGAAATCGCCGGGGCGATCGATTTCAGCGAGCAAGTGCTCGGACCACATCAGCAGGCCGGGGACGTCGAGGCCGTGCGGGCTTTCCACTTCGTAGTGCCTGATGCGGTCGTGACCCTGGCCGAGAAGTGAGACGGCACCGGTGTTGTTGCCCCGAAGTAGATGGGTGAGCCCGACGGCCAATTGAGCCAGTCCCTGCCACAGGTCACGCTCCTCGGCGGGAGCGTCCTTCCACGTTCCTTCGAAAATTTCGTGCGCGTGAAAAGGCATCCCGTGGTCGAGAAGACGCTGAGCCTCGGTGATCGACTCGTCCGGCGGGAGGCGCACATCGTCGGGAATGCGCGGGACGCCGCCCGCTGCGTCACGTGGCAGTGGACGGCCGAGTCCGTCGCGGGGCCGCGAATTGAGGGGCTTTCCAGCGGCGTCCCGGTCGCGTTCGGTCATACACTCAGCCTAACGGCAGCACCTCGGACGAACCCGCCGAAAGTTTTTTCGAGTCGCCTGTCGATTCCGGGGAGAACCGTTCGTCGTCATGTTGTAAGGCAAGAAAGCCGGAAGAGAAACAACAGACCAAGGAGTCAGTCATGAAGTACATGTTGCTCATCTACACCGCGCCCGGCGGAGACACAGAACCCCAGTGCACGTTCGAGGACTGGCAGCAATACGACAAGGAAATGAAAGATGCCGGTATCTGGGTGTCCGGCGATGCCCTCGCCGACCTGACGACTACGACAACGGTTCGAGTCTCGCAGTCCGGAGAAAAGACCGTCACCGACGGACCCTTCGCTGAAACCCGTGAGATCCTCGGCGGCTACGACGTCATCGACGTTCCTGATCTGGACGCGGCGCTGGCCTGGGCCGCGCGGTGCCCCGGCGCGCGCGACGGCGGCAGCGTCGAGGTGCGTCCACTGGCCGGGTTCGGGGACTGATGCGCCGTGGACGAGCAGGCCGAGAACTCCATCGAGTCAGTGTTCCGGGAGGAACGTGGACGACTCTTGGCCTCGCTCGTCCGCCGTTTCGGTGATCTGGATCTGGCCGAGGAAGTTACCTCCGAAGCCGTCGAGGCCGCGTTGGTGCACTGGCCGGTGGACGGAGTGCCGGCCAAACCCGGCGCCTGGCTGCTGACCACGGCGCGTCGCAAAGCCGTCGACAGGCTTCGTCGTGATCAGGCCTATGCGGCGCGATTGGCGGTGATGCAGGTGGACGCCGATCGTGCCGACCCGGCGCCGCCCACGGTCGACGGAGAACTTCCCGACGAGCGGTTGCAGCTGTTCTTCACCTGCTCGCACCCAGCGCTGGCCGAGGACGACCGAATCGCACTCACCTTGCGTTGCCTCGGCGGGTTGACGACGCCCGAAGTTGCTCGGGCCTTCCTCGTGCCTTCGGCGACCATGGCGCAGCGGATCGTGCGTGCGAAGAAGAAGATACGTCAGGCTCGGATTCCCTTCCGAACTCCCAGCGCCGAAGAACTCCCGGAGCGCCTGCCTGGTGTTCTGCAGGTGATCTACTCGGTCTTCACCGAGGGGTACGCCGCCAGTTCGGGGCCGGATCTGCAACGCGTCGACTTGGCGGTAGAGGCAATCAGGCTGGCGAGGATCTTGCGCGCTTTGCTTCCCGATGAGCGCGAGATCGCCGGGTTGCTGGCGTTGATGCTCCTCGTCCACGCGCGTCGAGATGCCCGTACCGACGCCGGTGGCGGGATCGTCCTACTCGAAGATCAGGATCGCGGGTGCTGGGACCAGCCGATGATCGAGGAAGGCAGCGACCTCGTCGTGGTCGCGTTGACCGGGGGTGCGCCGGGGCCGTACGGGGTGCAGGCTGCCATCGCCGCATTGCATGACGAGGCGGCGGATGTGGAGAGCACCGACTGGCCGCAGATCTGCGCGCTCTACGGAGTGCTCCTCACGTTGACGCCTTCGCCTGTCGTCGCAGTCAACAGGGCAGTGGCGCTGGCGATGCGCGACGGTGAGGAGGTTGGGCTGGCAGCGTTGGAAGAACTGGCAGCGGAGCCCAAACTTACCGACTACCACCCGTATCACCTTGCACGCGCCGAACTGCTCGCGCGGTTGGGGCGCACCGACGCGGCAATGTCTGCATACCGACGTGCGCTGAATTTGGTTGGTACGGAACCGGAGCGGGCCTACTTGGAGCGTCGGCTCGGTGAGATCTCTGACTGATCGGTGGTTATTGCGGGACGTCGAGATCGAAGTACAGGGTCTCGGACCAGTAACCGAGGCCGAGTTCGCGTAGCGGTTCCTCGACGCTCTCCTGAGTCGGCGTGAACAGCCGCTCCCAGAAGCGCGGCTTGGCGGGTGCGAGCGTGGCCAAAGCTGCCTCCATCTCGGCGTCGATGTCCGCCAGACCGGTCATCAGGGCCGCGCCCTGTTCGGCGAACGGTTCGTCGTCCATGTCGAAGATCTCGCCGCACTCGAGGACGAAGTAGTGGTCGGGCTCGGTGTGGCTGCGCAGGAAACGCAGCGCATCGCCGGCCATCGTGCCGAGTTCGGGGTGATCGATTCTGCCGAGGAAGTCTTCGAGCCGGGCGATACCAGGACCGCAGGGCGCGGTGACCGCGATCAGGTCTGGGGTGTCGTCCCAGATGACCGACTGGTGGGCGAAGGGATTCACGGACACAAGGATCCTCGGGACCAGCGGAATCGCGTACGACCACTCGGAGATACCGGTGAGACCTCGGGCGCGAGCGGCAGCCGGATTCTCATGCGGAGCAACAGGGGTCGAGTAGAGATAGGTGCGGTTGGCCACTGGTCGAGTCCTTTCTGCGGTCGGTGTCACCTGATTCAGGCGGCGCCCACCATCCTCAATGCCAGGTCTCCGTACAGTTTTCCAATGTCTTCCGGATTCGTGTGATTGCCGGCCGGGAACCAGCGGCACACGTCGACGCACAGGGACATCAAGGCGAGGGTGACGCCTTCGGCATCGGGGATCGTGAAGTCGCCCGACTGGACGCCGGCGTCGACAACCTCCCGGACCACCCGCGTCGTGCTGCGACGAAGCGCGACGACGGTTCGGTAGTGCTCTGGTGTGAGTGCAGTGAGTTCGTATTGGACGACGCGAGCGAGTGAGTGGTGCCCGGCCTGCCAACTGGCGAAGGTGCTGACCAGTTCCTGGAGGCGAACGGACGGCTCTTCACCCGGTCTGTCGGCGCCCTCGACCACCTTCAACGCTTCGGTGTGCCCTTCGAAGCTGATCGCGAAAAGCAGCTCTTCTTTCGAGCGATAGTGCGGGTACATGGCGGCGGGACTCATGTCGAGTCGTGCGGCGATGTCACGGGTGGTGGTGCCGCCGTAGCCCGCGGAGGCAAAAGCGTCCACGGCTGCCGCGCGGATACGGGCCGCAGCTTTGGAGGGGCTGATCACCACGTCAGGTGAATCGCTCACGGTTTCCTCCAGGTGTGACGGATTTCGATGTTGACAATATCCCGCTCTCGATTCACTATAAGCAGATGCTTAGATTCTAAGCGAATGCTTAGGAACATCGTTACGTGTGGCATTGCCACGCCGAAAGGAAGCAACTCGTCATGCGTCGCACTCTGTACGGACCCGATCACGAGGCATTTCGCGAATCTGCCCGCGAATTCGTCAACCGGAACATCCTTCCGGTCGCAGAGAAGCTGATCGACCAGCGCTTCATCGATCGTGAAATCTGGCTCGAAGCGGGACGCAACGGCTTCCTCGGACTCGAGGTTCCAGAGGCGTACGGCGGAAGCGAAGCCGGCGACTACCGCTTCAACGCTGTTCTGGCCGAAGAACTCTCGCGTGCCAGTGCAGCTGTTGCCTCGAGCTTCGGCATCCATGCCGACGTCGTTGCTCCCTACCTCGTTCAGCTCACCACCGAAGAGCAGAAGCAGCGTTGGCTGCCCAAGTTCTGCACCGGTGAGATGCTGACGGCCATCGGCATGACCGAGCCTTCCGGCGGATCCGACCTCGCCTCGCTCAAGACCACTGCGGTCAAGGACGGCGACGACTGGATCATCAACGGCTCCAAGACCTTCATCACCAACGGCTACAACGCTGATCTCGTGATCGTGGCGGCGCGGACCAGTCCCGAGAAGAAGTCCAAGGGCATCACGCTCTTTGCCGTCGAAACCGGCATGGAAGGTTTCGAGCGCGGACGCAAGCTCGACAAGGTCGGCCAGCACGAGTCCGATACCGCCGAACTGTTCTTCGAGAACGTTCGCGTGCCGTCCACCAACATCATCGGTGAGATCGACCGCGGGTTTATCCACATGATGGAAATGCTGCCGCAGGAGCGCGTCGGCGCTGCGGTGTCCAACATCGCGCACGCTGCTCCGATCCTCGAAGAGACGCTGCAATATGCCAAGGACCGCAAGGCTTTCGGTCAGCCGATCGGCTCGCTGCAGTGGAACAAATTCCTTCTCGCGGATCTCGTGACCCGCATCGAGGTCACCCAGGCTTACGTCGACAACTGCGTCGCAGCACACGCTGCCGGCGAGCTGACCGCCATCGACGCCGCCAAGGCGAAGTGGTGGACCGCGCAGGTGCAGAACGAGGTCCTCGATCACTGTGTTCAGTTGCACGGCGGCTACGGCTTCATGACCGAGTACCGCGCCGCTCGCGCGTGGATGGACGCCCGCGTCACCAAGATCTGGGCCGGATCCAACGAGATCATGAAGGAACTCATCGGCCGCGATCTCGGCCTGTAATTTCGCAACTGCAGTCCATATGTCACTGCAGTCGATACGCCACTGCAGTCCATACGTCACTTCCCGAACCCGACGACACAGGAGCATCACCGCGCATGTCTGTTCTCGACAAGTTCTCTCTGACCGATCGAGTGGTCATCGTGACCGGTGCGTCGTCGGGCCTCGGGGTGGCGTTTGCGAAAGCCGCAGCAGAGGCCGGCGCGGATGTCGTCCTCGCTGCTCGCCGCGTCGACAAGCTCGAAGACACGGCCAAGCTCGTGCGTGACGCAGGCCGCGAAGCGTTGTGCGTGGCCACCGACATCGTCGATCCGGCTCAGGCTCAGAACATGGTCGACGCCGCGATGGAGAAGTTCGGCCGCGTGGACGTACTGGTCAACAACGCCGGCGTCGGAACCGCTGTTCCGGCAACCCGTGAGACCCCGGACCAGTTCCGCGCCGTCATCGACATCAACCTCAATGGGTCCTACTGGGCAGCGCAGGCCTGCGGCCGCGTCATGCTCCCGGGCAGCTCCATCGTCAACATCTCGAGCATTCTCGGATTGACGACCGCCGGACTCCCACAGGCCGCCTATGCGGCGAGCAAGGCAGGCGTCGTCGGATTGACCCGTGACCTCGCACAGCAGTGGGGAACGCGCAAGGGCATTCGCGTCAACGCGATCGCGCCAGGCTTCTTCAAGTCGGAAATGACCGACCAATACAACGACGGCTACTTGGACGCGATGGCTCCGCGCCTGATCCTCGGCCGCATGGGCGATCCTGAAGAGCTCGCGGCCACCATGGTGTGGCTCGCGTCCGAGGCAGGCGGATACGTCACCGGTCAGACCATCGCCGTCGACGGAGGAATCACCATCACCTGACGCCGATGCCGAGATGTCGCCGGCTTTGCCGTATAAGTAGCTGGTGACCTCTCGCGCCGAACCTCAGGAGAACTGGGAAGACCGTCCGCCACCATCCATGGCTGCGACGGAGCTTCTGCGTGACCTGCCGGTGACTGCCCGCGGCGTCCGGACCAGGGCTTCTCTGGTCGCAGCGGCTCGAACGGTGTTCGAGCGCGCAGGGTATCTCGATGCCCGTCTGACGGACATCACCAAGGAAGCGAACTGCTCCACCGGCACGTTCTACACCTACTTCGACAACAAAGAGCAGATCTTCGCCGCAGTTCTCGACGTTGCGCAGGAAGACATGTTGCACCCCGGCATGGGACGGGTCCGCGACGTCGACAATCCGTATGCGGTCCTCGAATCGAGCAACCGTGCCTACCTGACGGCGTTTCGCCGCAACGCCAAACTGATGGGTCTGCTCGAGCAGGTATCGCACATCGATCCGGCCTTCGCGAAACTGCGTCGGGACCGAGCCGAGACCTTCATTTCTCGTAATGCCCGAGCCATCGAACGCTTGCAAGCAGCTGGCAAGGCAGACGGCTCGTTGGATCCGCTGTTGGCTTCCCGAGCACTGTCGGCGATGGTGAGCCGTCTTGCCTACAGTTCGTTCGTCTCCGAGGAACCTGGCGCCGACGGCAACCCCGTCCCGTTCGAGGACGTCGTCAAGACGGCTACTCAGGTGTGGGCCAACGCGCTGGGCCTCGAAGGCGACCGCGGGTAGTTTCAGCCTTCGCCGCGGGCCGCGAACTGCTGCTCGAGGCTGTGGCGCAACGTCTCCTCGCTGTTCCTGACAGCGTTTTCGACGAACGGCCCGATCAAGCGGCCGAGAGCTTTGCCGGCAATGCCGCCGGGGAGTTTGTAGGCGAAGTCGACGGAAAGCTCGGTCTTGGAATCGTCGATCGCGGCGAACTCCCACGTGGACGAGTTGGATACACCGCCGAGCGAAGACAGCTTGATGATCCGATTCTTCTCCCACTCGGTGACCTCGAGCTTGGAGCGCAACGTGCTTGGCCCGATCTGCATGGCCGCGTCGAACGTGGCGCCGAGCCCCTGATCGAACTCTCCGAACGGGGTGAACTCGGAAACACCGAACATCCACGTCGGGACGTTGCGGTAGTCGTCGATGTAGTCGAAGGCGACATCAACCGGCACGGCAGCAACCGCGGAGTGGCGAACATGGATCATGACTGGTCCCTGTCTTTCGGTGAACATCGACTGTAACCAATGGCACCGACGCGTTCGGCGGCGGCGCAACGGCGATCTACGGTATCGGTATGACGAACGAGCTTCCGGTACGCGGGTCCTGGCGCGATTACGAAGACCTGGGACTACCGAAACCGCTCGCTGCGGCGCTGGAGGCGTTCGTCGAGCAGGGCTATCACGGGACTTCGATCCGTGACGTCGCGTCGCGGTCCGGGCTGTCGGTGCCGGGGCTCTACCACCACTACCCGTCCAAGCAGGCTCTGTTGATCGGTCTGGCGACCGTGGTGATGACTGAGTTGTTGGAGCGAAGCCGCGCCGCCGAACTCGATGCCGGGGACGATCCCTCTGATCGCTTCGACGCGGTGATCGAATCTCTGTTGCGGTTCCACATGTTTCGACGCGAGCAGTCGTTCGTCGCCTCCTCCGAGATCCGCAGCATGGAGCCCGACAGTCGGGCTAGTTACATCGCGCAGCGCGACGAACAGCAGAAGCAGGTGGACCGGATCGTCCTCGACGGCGTTGCTTCGGGCGTGTTCGATGCCGACCATGCCGAGGATGCCAGCCGAGCTGTCGTGACGATGTGCGTCGCCGTCGCGGTGTGGTACCGACCGGACGGTGAGTTGTCTCCGGACGAGTTGGTGGAGAGGTATCTGGAGATAGCGCGTCGGATGGTGGGGGCGTAGGGCGATCACGTGGAATTCTTCAGCAATTCGAGGGCCGCATCCCGGCCGACGTCGAAGGGGTCGGTGCCGATACCGATACCGTCTGCGACGAGGGCGCCTTCGTGAAGCAGCATGATTGCCTCGACGAGACGTTCGTCGGCTTGCCCGTCCGTCGCCAGAATGCGCCGGAAAAGGTCTAACATCTCCCGCTTTTGTTCGGCGATGACAGCGAACACCGGGTGTGACCGATCGCTGAACTCGGCGTGAGCGTTGACCATGCTGCAACCTTTGCCTCCGCTCGCCTTGGACCAGGAGGCGGAAGCGTCGAATGCCGCACTCAACTGCTCGGCGCGGCTGTGTCCGGCTGATGCGAGCTTCTTGTCGCGAAAGGCTCGCCACCGCCGATCTCGATCCTTCAGATATTCCACGACGAGGCCGTCTTTCGAGCCGAACCGCTCGTACAGAGTCTTCTTCGTGACCCCGGCGTCCAGTGCGACGGTATCCACGCCTACGGCGTGAATTCCCTTTTCGTAGAACAGCTTCGATGCCGACTCCAGAATGCGACGTGCTTTCGGAGTCAATTCGGGTACGGATTCGTCTGCCATGGACAAAAGTATACCGATCTGTATAGTCGACTCCATGAGTAAACAGATCGGTATACCTCGGATCGTGACCTCGAGATCTGCCGTGACGGCCACCTTGTCGGTCCTGTTCGTCGCGTGCTGGAGTTCGGGATTCATCGGAGCCAAACTCGGCGCCGGCAGTGCCGAGGTCCCCACGCTGCTGATGTGGCGTTTTCTCCCGCTTGCGGCGGTACTGGTCCCGATTGTCTGGCTGTCCGCCCGGCGCCGGAACGCGATGCCGACACCGCGGGCTCTCGGCAGGCAGGTGGTGATCGGAATACTCTCCCAGAGCGGCTATCTGTTGTCCGTGTACTGGGCAGTCGATCTCGGCGTGAACACCGGAACCACAGCGCTGATCGACGGTATTCAGCCGCTGGTGGCAGCCGCGCTGCTCGGTCCGGTCCTCGGCGTCGCGGTCCCGCGGATGCAGTGGATCGGATTAGCGATCGGACTGCCCGGCGTCGCGATGGTCACGGCAGCCGACGCCGGGGCCGGTACATCGGCCCCGTGGTGGGCGTACGCGATTCCGTTCCTGGGAATGCTCAGCCTCGTTGCATCCACCTTCGTTCAGCAACGCGCTCCCACGTCCACGCCGCCACTGCAGGCTTTGGCCATCCACTGCTCAACCAGCGCAATAGTTTTCACAACTCTGGCGATCGTCTCGGGTGCTGCCGTACCGCCGAGTGTCAGCACATTCTGGATCGCATTGCTCTGGTTGATCGTGTTGTCCACCTTCGGCGGATACGGGCTGTACTGGTTGTTGCTCCGCCGCATCGGCATCACGTCCGTCAACACCTTGATGTTCTTGATCGCCCCCGTCACCGCGGTCTGGGGCGCACTGATGTTCGGAGAATCCTTCACTCCGTTCACCGCTCTCGGCTTGGCGGTGGGCATCGTCGCCGTCGTCGTGGTCACCCGGGTGGACAATCGACCGAAGAAGCATGACGAGAGCACGGATTCCTGCCCGGCAAGAGCTCCGATCACGTCGCGCTGACGAAGCCCGATCGCGATGTGAACCGCTCGCGGAGCGTGGTGATTTGTTCTGCGGTGAGCTTGAGTCCGTTGATTGCGTAGTCCTCGACTGTGCCGAAGCGCGTGCGCATTTCGTCGAGCGCGGCGTCGAAGTAGCTGTCACGGACTCCGAGGAGCGGCCGGAGCAGTTCTCCGTCAACGCCTTTGCTTGCGGCGAAGTCGAGGATCGGTTCCGTCATGGGCGCCAGATCGGTGTTCGTCTCCAGGTAGTCGGCGCGTACATCGGCTTCGTCGGCGCCGAGGAGGAGCAAGAAAGAGGTCGCGGCCCACCCGGTGCGATCTTTGCCGGTGGTGCAGTGGAAAAGTGCTGCACCGGTTCTTGTTTCGTCGATGAGGTCGAGATAGAACGCGCGGTAGGCGTCGAGGGCGGACGGCAGGCTGACGAAGTTGCGGTTCGCTTCCTCCATCTGTGCGATCCCACGTCCATCGCTGATGGTCTCGGCGTACGCGACCGGGTCCGTCATGAGTAGTCCGGTGGCCGCGGCGTTTTGGGCATTGTCGGCGAGAACGTCGAGCCAGACCGTCCGCGTCGAGTCAGGGAGATTGTCGGGTGCGCCGTCGCGCTCGGCAGCGGTCCTCAGGTCGTAGACCGTCCGGACGTCCAAGTCGGCGACCGCGGCGACGTCGTCGCCGTCGAGTTTCGCGAGCGTCGCCGAACGGTAGAGCGCGCCGGCGCGGACGGTGCCATCAGCAACGGGAATGCCACCGAGATCCCGGAAGTTCGGAGCGGTCTTCAGGAGAACGCGACGATCGAGCGGGTGAGTTGGCATGGCTGACTCCTTGTGGGTTCCGTTTCCGAACTGATCATTCATGCCTTCTGCGCACTGCGCACGAGCTTTTCGGCATTGCGTCTCTTGATCCACTTGTCGATGACGAGAGCCATGAAGATCCACCCTCCCAACGCCGTGATCACCCACACGATGATCGGGGCGAGGATCCAGGACCCGACGCCGCTGATCTCAATACCGTCGGGGACCAGGGTCGCAACCCAGAGCGCGAGCAGCGTGGCGACCAAGCCGACACCGCCCGCGAGCGGAGCCGCGTAGTGCAGTGCCACGCTGAGCACGAATGGGCCGAGAATCATGTGGGCGAGGGTGAATACACCGATAGCGGCCAAGAAACCGTTGACGCTCAGGCTGACCCCGGGCAGCGCAAAATGCACGACGATCAGCGCGATCGCGCCGAGTACACATTGCGAAATGAGCTGAAATAACAGACGCATGGCTTGTACCTCCGTGATCAGGTCGAGTCACCCGAGAGTGGTGTGTGCGTGGGGAACGCTTTGCTGGAGGGCCTCGGGACGAGGTGCCGTCCAGGTGCCGTCGAGCACGTCGGGGCGGGGGCGGTACAGGCGCAGTACGTAGTTCCAGCCCGGCATGATGGGCAGTGCGTTCGCGACGCCGTCGAGATTGACGCCGAACCGGATGGTGGTGCTGCCGTCGGAGTCGGGGGTGGCTGTGATGCTGTTGATGCTGTTGATGCTGTTGACGCCCAAGGCGTTCTCTTCGAAGTATCCGGCTGCGTTGTACAGCGAGACCGACCAGAACGCATCCACGGGAACATCGTTCAGGCGGAGACGGTATTCCCCGATCGGGAGACGTTCGTCGAAGTTGACGTAGGTGGCCTCGTACTCGGGAAGGCCACCCCAGCCGGATGCGGTACCGAGCAGGTGCCTGATCGGGTCGACTTCCGCTGCGGTGCCGAATGAATGGTCGTAGGTGGTGATGCCACGAGCGAGTGCGAGGAGCGCGTCGCGGGTCTCGGTCTGCGATTGTTCGTCGTAGTCGGGCAACGGGAACTCTCCCGTTCCGCCGCCGTCGATGGTGAGGGCGTCTTGCAACCGGTTCACCTCGGCGACGTCTTCGGGGCTGTTCGGATCGACGAGGATACGCACGATCAGTGCGGCGTAGTCGGTTCCGACCAATTCGCGCGTGAGCAGGTGCTCTCCCGGATCGCGCAGGATGACGGGACCGAAGTGATCTTGACTGACCACCCACACGGAGATGTAGCGCTTGCCGGTATCGGGCACCGTGATCGTGACGTTCTCGCGCACGTCGATGATCGCGCTGCTGTACAGAGTGTCGCGGTTCTGGCGGATGATCGGCTGGTTGTCGAGTGACCCGAGATCACGAGTGTGGTTCCACGTGCCCAGGCCGACGCCCGCGGCCAGGCGAGCGAACATGAGATCGGACTCTGCCCGATTGAAGTTCAGGACGTTGACGGCGATCGTGGACATAGTGGGTTCCAATCGGTGTCGGGGTACGGAAGCGGGCGCGGTAATCCATGGCCCGTCGGGTGAATCAGCCCAGCAGTCGTGCTTTCGCGGCTTGGAACTCGGCGTCGCTCAGTAGGCCTTGTGATTTGAGATCGCCGAGTTTCTGCAACTCGGCGACGAGATCGACCGGGGGTGCGGGTGTGGGTGTGGGGAGTACGGCTTGCTGCTGGGCGAATTCGTACTGCGCCTGCTCGTAGTCGGCCTGAGCTCTCCTTTGCCGGCGGGTGGCCATACCGTCGCTGACGGCGGTCGCGGTACCGGTCACGACCGCGGTGCGGGCGGCGAGGCCCAGCAGTCCGGGGCGTCCTCGTCTCGGGATGTACGGCATGTCAGACCTCCAATTTCGGGATGATCGTGTCCATGAGGGCATTGACGACGGGTGCGGGTATCCGCTCGTAACCCAGCAACACCGCGCCGGACTCGGCGGTCCGGGCGGCGAGTTCGCGCTGATAGACCAGCTCGAGCGCGACCAGCAGCGCTGAAGCGCCGGCGGGAATCGCCTCCGCGAGTTCGGTGATGTCTTCATGCCCGAGCAGACCGGACGCGCCGAGCATTTCGACGTTGATCTCGAAGCCGTTCGGCAATTCCTCGACCTCGACGAGGGTGAGTTCACCGTCCTCGGACTTGGAGATGACGATCAGATCGAGGAGTCGTACCAGGCCGGTATCCGTGAGGTCGGTGAGCGCGGAGAACGCGGCGGGGTCGAGGCTCTGCCCCGGCAGACCGAGAAGGTAGAAGTCGACGGGGCCGAAACGCGCGGCACTCACGAGAGCACCTTCAGCTTGAGTGCGGCGAACTCTTCCTCGCTGATCGATCCGGCTTCGAGGAGTGCTGCAGCTGTGGCGATTTCCTCGCTGGGACTCTTTCCTGCGACTTCGCGGATATACGATTCGGCCGCGCTCTCGGCCTCGCGTGCGGCCTTGTTGCTGCGTTCCGTCATCCCATCGCCGCGGGCGACGAGATAGACGAGCGCGGTGAGGATGGGTAGGAAGAGCAGGAAAAATATCCAAACAGCTTTCAACCAGCCGCTCAGCTTGTGGTCGCGGAACAGGTCGGCGACGATCGCGAACAGCGCGAAAAGATATCCGACCAAGACGGTCGCCCACAGCATCCAGCCGAGGCTTTCCCAGAAACTCATGTGTCTTGTCCGTTCGTGTCAGGCCTGCGCATCGGCATTCCGCCGACTCGCGCTTTCAGTTGATTCCGGCAATTCTCACCGGTTTCCGCATGCTTCGATCGCTGTCTCATCCGAAGCGGATGAGACGGGATTTCCACGGCCGTCGAACGTCTCGAGTATCTTCGACACATGATCGAAGCCGTGCGTGACGCACTTGCCTCCGGTGAGGCGGAGCAGGCTCGACGCGTCCTGCGGAAGAACTGGCTCCGTCTGATTCTCGAATCTCATACCAGGGAACTCGAGCAACTCTGCCTTGCGCATCCCGATCCGCACGATCCACACATCCTGCTGATACGGGCGTGCTGCCGCGACCTCAGCGGCGATCCGTACGGCGCGGAGTTTCTACGCGGGCAGGGTCTACGGGTTGCGTCCGACGATTTTGTCGTCTGTTTCACCGACCTACTGCTCGCTCCGGACACCTCGACCAAGGCCGTCATCGCCGATCGCGCGCGTCACGCCCTCGCCCAGTGCGAGCCCGAGGACGATTACCCGTCCGCACTTTTCCTCCTCGGGTGGACCGAGATCAGGCTTCGTCGTGATCTACCTCGCGCCATCGCGCTACTTCGCTCCGCCGGCGATGAAGCGCGGTTGCAGTCGCGTGCGGAGACGTTGCGTCTCGCGCAATCCAATTTGGCTTTTGCACTCACCCACGCGGGAGTGTTCACCGAAGCCGAACAGATCCTCGACGGCCTTCCTGCCCGAGAGGTTGCATCCGACTGGGAACGCTTCGAAGGTGGACTCCCACAGTCGAATCGAGGGTGCATCGCCTATTGGCGTGGCGACTTCGAGGAAGCGATCGCTCAGTTCGACTCGATAATTGTGGAGGGCAGTCCCGGAACCAACTTCGAGGCGCTCGCCCGTCTGTACCTGGTGATGAGCCTGATCGCTCTGAACCGGAAAGACCGGTACCACAACGCCGCTCGGCTGCTGCGAGGCGTGAGCACTGCGGACAAGCACGGCATTCCTTGGGATACGCTGCGGCGCGTCACCACGGCCTGGCTCGCCCACGCTCAGGGGCAGGACGAGCAAGCGCGCCGCATCGCGAAGCCCACGCTGACCAGAACAGGTGCTGCGGTCGCTCACGCGCTGCTCGCCGAGCTCTATCGAGTCTTGGGGGATCCGGAACCGTCGGCGCAGGCGCTTCGGTTGGCAAGCTCGGCCGCGCTGCCGCGATATGCGCTGGTGAGCACACTTGTCACCTCTGCAGCGCTGAGCTCCGTCGCAGGGCGTGGGCCGCAGGCGCACGAGCAGCTGGATCGTGCGCTGGCTGAGGCAATCCCGGAGCAGATCCTCGCCCCCTTTCTCAGCGACGATCCGGTAATTGTCGATCTCTTGAACGCGCACGCAATACAGGGGTCGAGACACCAGGACCTCCTGCGCACGATTCTGGAAAAACGGAGCCGACTCTCTGCCCAGCTCGCCGGAGTCCTGACCGAACGCGAGAACGAGATTCTCACTTTTCTGCGCACCACGATGACTGCAGACGAGATCGCTGCGCACCTCGGCATCGCCTATCCCACTGTGAAGACTCACATTCGCTCGATTTACCGCAAATTAGGTGTGGCCAAGCGGCGTGCCGCTGTTCAAGCAGCCGACAACCTAGACCGCGGGATCGGGGGCGATTCCGCGACGGAGGCTGCGAACCGTCAGATCCAAGGCTTGTAGTCGAGTCCCGGAACCGCGGTTCACGTAGTCCATCGACGTGTAAAGCAGTGACCACAGTAGGTTCTGCACCCAGTCCGAACCCATGTCGGGGTCGATGGACCCGTCGGAGTGTCCGCGTTCGATGGCGTCGGTGACTCCGTCGTCGTTCGACGCGGACTCGGCAAACGAATCTTCTTGATAGACGCCGGGAGTGAAGAACAGGACCGTCAAAAGGTCGGCCAGTTCGAAGTATTCATGGCACAGACGCACCAGTGCCTCGGCTCCGGTGCCCTCACCGAGTCGCGCCGCTGCTGCGGCCTCACCGACGGCGCGAGTGGCCTCGGCCGCGACTGCGTCGACCAGGTCGGACCGTTCGGGAAAGTAGCGGTGCAAAGTGGTCCGGCCCACCTTCGCGGCCGAAGCGATCTCGCTGAGGGTCGCAGCAGGCTTGGATGCGAACACCGAAACGGCAGCATCGAGGATGGCCTTCCGCGTGCGCTCGCGGGTCGCGCTTTGTTCTGGTGCGCTGTGGATCGTTGTCACGAATTCGAAGCGTAGCCGTGTCCGGTTTCGGTATCCAGTGTTTCCGAATCGGAATTTCTCTTGCCCTTTATGGAACATTCGTGTTCCATAAATTCATGCTTGAATCCGACGCTTCTCAGCCCGCACCGAAATGGAGCAATCTCCGCGTCCTCTCGGAGTTCGCTCGACCGCATCTGCCGTCGCTCCTCCTCGGATTGGTACTGGCGCTGTGCGGCTCGGCGGCGACGCTGGCAACGCCGATGGTCACCAAGTGGGTTCTCGACACCCTCGATACCGGTGCGTCGCTGAAGGGACCGATCCTCACGCTCGTCGTCCTTCTGATCGTCGGTGCTGTGCTCGGTTGTGCTCAGTGGATCGTTCTCGGAACCGCCGCCGAGAAGGTTGTCTTCGACGCCAGGTCTTCGCTGGTGAGGCGATTCCTGGCGGCGACCGTACCTTCGCTGCAATCGCGATCCGTGGGTGAATTGGTCACCCGGGTCACGTCGGACACCTTGCTGCTGCGGGAGGCGGCGTCGTCGGCCGCAGTGAATATTCTGAACGCAGCCGCGTTGACCATCGGAACGATTGTTCTGATGGGCGTTCTGGATCTGCCGTTGTTGGGGGTCACCATGGTGGCAATCGTGTTCGCCTCCATACTCTTTGCCGTTCTGATGCCTCGGATTTCCGCAGCCGAAGCGCGAACCCAGGAATCGCTCGGTCAGCTCGGCGGCGTACTCGAGGGTGGCTTGCGTGCGATCCGGACGGTCAAGGTTTCCCTCGCCGAGGATCGCGTCGGCGCTCTGGTGACGACCAATGCGTCCGATGCGAAAAAGCATGCGATCACGGCGGTTCGAGTGTCGGCAACCGCGTGGACTGTCGCGTGGACCGCCATTCAAGGATCGATCATTGCCATCCTGGGCTTCGGTGCCTGGCGAGTCGCCGACGGTGAAATGGCAGTCTCGACGCTCATCGCGTTTCTGCTCTACGCCTTCACCCTGATGGGGCCGGTGTCGGAGCTTGCGCAGAACGTGACTTCCGTTCAGTCGGGAATCGCGGCAGCTATCCGGATTCGCGAGATGCAGTCGTTGCCCACCGAGCAGTACGACGAGGTCGTGGACGTGGTCGCGAAAACAAATGCTGCCGCGCCGCTGATCGAGTTGCGCGACGTCACCGTGAGTTACCACGGGTCGAACCAGCCGGCGTTGCGCGATGTCTCGCTGGTCATTCCGACGCGTGGGCACATGGCCATCGTCGGCCCGTCGGGTGCCGGAAAGACGACCTTGCTCTCGACTGTGCTGCGATTTGTCGAACCGCGATCGGGTGAGGTTCTCCTGCATGGAGTCGGTTACGACGCGCTCGATCACCGCGCTGTGCGCGAGAGTCTCGCGTACGTGGAGCAAGAGACACCGGTGGTGCCCGGAACGATTCGGGAGAACGTCGTCTTCAGCCATCCCGACGCGACGGACGAAGAAGTCCAGGCCGTTCTGCGCTTGCTCCGGCTCGACGACGCGATCGAGGCCCTGCCGAACGGACTCGACACCGCTCTGACGGCCACCTCGCTGTCGGGCGGCCAACGTCAGCGGATCGCGATGGCGCGCGCAGTTCTGCGACCGAGTGCTTTGCTTCTGCTCGACGAAGCCACTGCCCAGGTCGACACACTCACCGAAGCCGCGATTGTCGACGCGATCAACGAACGTGCACGTACCGGGGCCGTGGTGACTATCGCTCACCGGCTCTCGACGGTGCGTGACGCCGACTGGATCGTGGTCATGGAAGACGGTCGGATCCGCAACATCGGCAACCATGACGAGCTCATGGACAAGGACGATCTGTACCGCGACATGGTGGTTGCCGGCCGGCTCGATCAGGGCGAGGCGATGCTCGAAGATTGTTGACCCGGCGCATCGGCATGTGCGAGAGTGCTGTTACCGAGCGATCGCTCGGTCGGGATGTTCTTTCGGAGGTGGCTGGTGGCAATCGATCTGACGTACGCGCCCGAGGTGGTGGCGCTGATCGAGAAGACGCGCGACTTCACGCGCAACGTAGTGCTCCCCATCGAAGACGAACACGCCGGTGACATCGCCGTCGCGGGTGGCGATGCCATCCGCATCGAGATGCAGGCGGCAGCAAAAGAAGCCGGTGTCTTCGCACCACATGCACCGATCGAGTACGGCGGCCACGGACTCAACATGAGTGATCGCGCGCCTGTCTTCGAGGAAGCCGGCTACTCGCTCTTCGGGCCGACGGCGCTCAACATCGCTGCGCCGGACGAGGGCAATGTTCACATGCTGGCCCACGTCGCGAACGAAGCACAGAAGCAGCAGTTCCTCGCGCCGCTCGCAAGCGGGGACATGCGGTCGGCATTCGCCATGACCGAACCCGCGCCGGGAGCGGGATCCGATCCCTCGGCTTTGAACACCCGCGCCGAGAAAGTCCCCGGTGGCTGGAAGATCAACGGTAAGAAATGGTTCATCACCGGCGCCGACGGCGCCGGATTCTTCATCATCATGGCGCGCACCTCCGGCGAGCCCGGGCAGCGCGGCGGAGCGACCATGTTCCTGACGCGGACGGACACAGCGGGTCTCATCGTGGGTCGACACATCGACACTCTCGACAAGTCCATGATCGGCGGGCACTGCGAGGTCACGTTCGAGGATCTCTTCGTTCCCGACGAGGCCGTTCTCGGTGAGGTCGATCAGGGATTCGCCTACGCGCAGGTTCGTCTCGGTCCCGCCCGCATGACGCACGTGATGCGCTGGCTCGGTGCAGCACGCCGCGGCCACGACGTCGCCGTGGCCAGGGTTGCCGAACGAGAAGGCTTCGGCTCGAAACTCGGTGATCTCGGAATGATCCAGAAGATGGTCGCCGACAACGAGATCGACATCGCAGCCAGTCGCGCACTTCTGGTGCAGGCCTGCTTCGAACTCGATCAGGGCGGGCACGCGAGCAACGCGACGTCCATCGCCAAGACCTACGCGGCCGAGGCGATCTTCCGGATCGTCGACCGCTCCATTCAGATGTGTGGCGGAATGGGCGTGTCCGGCGATCTGCCGCTGGCACGGTTGTCCCGCGAAGTGCGTCCCTTCCGCGTTTACGACGGTCCGTCCGAGGTTCATCGCTGGGCAATTGCGAAACGTGTTGTCGGCGCTGCGAAGCGCGCTGCTCGGGAGGAGGCGAAGTGACGGACTTCCCAGGACTCGATCTCGCGGCGCTCCACAAGTATCTGCAAGCCGCAGGCGTCGAGGTGAGCGGTGAGTTGCGAGCCGAACTGATTTCAGGCGGCAAATCCAATCTCACCTACGGAATCTTCGACGACAACTCGAAGTGGATTCTGCGTCGTCCACCCACGGCCGGCCTCACGCCTTCGGCGCACGACGTTGCGCGCGAGTTCCGAATCACCTCGGCGTTGCAGAACACTGCCGTGCCGGTCGCGCCGACCGTCGTGCTGTGCGAGGACGCCTCGGTGATGGGTGCGTCGTTCACGGTGGTCGAGTTCGTCACCGGTCAAGTGATCCGGACCAAAACCGAGTTGGAAGCTGTTCCGGCAGAGCAGGTCACGCAGTGCACCGACGAGTTGGTGCGTGTTCTCGCTGCCCTGCACGACGTCGATTACAACGCCGTGGGTCTCGGCGAACTCGGCCGTCCCGACGGTTATGTCGCCCGCCAGGTGAAGTTGTGGGCCGGTCAATGGTCGCGCGTCAAGACCGAGGACTCGGCCGATGTGGACAGGTTGGCGTCGAGCCTCGCAGAATTGATTCCGGCTGAATCGGCTTCGTCGATCGTGCACGGCGACTACCGGATCGACAACACGATTCTCGCGGCGAACGACGTCACCAAGGTTGCCGCAGTGGTGGACTGGGAACTCTCGACGCTGGGAGATCCGCTGGCGGACATCGCGATGATGTGCGTCTACCGGCACCCCGCCTTGGATCTGGTTCTGGGTGAACCTGCCGCGTGGACGAGCCCGTCGCTACCCTCCGTTGTCGATCTGGCGCAACGGTATTCGACCGTATCGGGTCGAGAGCTGGCGCACTGGAACTTCTACATGGCGCTCGGGTTCTTCAAACTCGCCGTCGTGGCGCAGGGCATCGATCACCGATTCCGAGCAGGAGCCACCGTCGGCGGGGGATTCGACAAGGCTGGATCTTCTGTGCCGGAACTGATCTCGGCCGGACTCAACGCACTGCAAGGGAAATTCGAATGACTCGATCAGCACTGGTCACCGGCGCCTCCAAGGGAATCGGGCTCGGCATCGCAACACGCTTGGCTTCGCAAGGGTACGGGCTGACCATCACGGCGCGTGATGCCGAACGGCTCGCCGTTGTCGCCGAAGAACTTACGCGCGCCGGATCGCCGGACGTCGTCGTCTCGGCCGGCGACATGGCGGACGAGAACTTCGCCGCAGCACTCGTAGCCACGCACGGCGAGCGATTCGGCTCCATGCGAGCCCTCGTCCTCAACGCCGGAGTGGGAACCAGTGGGCGAGTGGCGGATTACCCGATGCGCCGTTTCGACAAGACCGTCGCCGTCAATCTCCGGACACCGTTCGCACTATTGCAAGCGTCGCTGCCGCTCCTGCGTACAGCGGCGGACGCGGACCTCGCCGGCGGAGCAAAGGTGATCGCTCTCGCCTCGATGGCCGGTGTGTATGCCGAGAGCGGCTTGGCCGTCTACGGAGCCACCAAAGCTGCACTCATTTCGATGGTCGAAGCACTCAACGCCGAGGAATCCGGAAACGGAGTGAGCGCGACGGCCATTGCTCCCGGTTACGTCGACACGGACATGTCGGCGTGGACGCACGATCGGATCACACCCGAGACCATGATCAAGGTCGACGACATCGTGGAGTTGGTGGACGGACTGCTCAAGCTCTCGTCTCGAGCAGTGGTTCCGAAGGTCGTCATGACGCGAGCCGGAACCAACGGCTACTCGGCCTGATCAATCCAGCTTGGCTTCGCCCCGCTTGCGGAAAAAGTGGAAGCCGGGCACTCCGACGATCGCCTGACGCAGGTCCTTTACCACTCCGAGGAGTTCGTGGATCTCGGGCGAGACGGAGTCCAAGGTTCCGAGGATGGGCAGCACCGCGGTCACGCGGTCGGTGAGCTCCGGCAGTTGGTCGATCAGTTTGATCGCGGCGCTGACCTCCGCCTCGGACAGGTCGTCGGCGAATCTGGCCGCCAGCGGCGCGAGCTGCAACGCAATGGGCTCGTAGATCTCGAGGAGTTGTCCCGCGATGTCCGAGGTCTGTTCGACGGCCTCGACCAGCGTCTCAGCTCGAACGGTCACGGCGGCGGCTCCGATGACGACGCGGTCGGCGTTGTCGGCGATCTGGTTGATGCGTGCCACCAACCTCTCGACCGAGAAGAGGAGCGCCTCGAGTCGAGTGGGCAGGGTGACCGCAAAAGCGACCGTGGACAGGGACCAGTGCACCACGTCGCCGACGGAGCGGACGACGGTGGAGCTGCCGGGCAAAACTAGAGCCATCCCTCGATACTGCCTGATGTGACGTCAAAGTACAGGTAAATCTCACATTCACGAGGCCAGCGGCGTCTTCGAGGTGTCGGTGCCGGCGCGGACAATCAATTCACCCGCTGCCTGCTGCACCGCGCAACCTGGAAGGATCGAGACATGACGGCTATCCGTACGCACACCGTGATCGACTCGCCGATCGGGGCGTTGACGCTGGTAGCAGCAGGTGACGACCTCTGCGGGCTGTACATGGCGGAGCATCGCCACAAGCCGGACGAGTCCACGTTCGGTGATCGTTCCGCGGCGGTCTTCGGTGAAGTCGAATCGCAGCTCACCGAGTACTTCGAGGGTGATCGCACGGAGTTCTCCGTGCCGCTGGCGCCCGTGGGTACCGAGTTCCAGAAGCGGGTGTGGGATACCTTGCGAACGATCCCGTACGGCGAAACCTGGACATACATGGAGCTCGCGCAAACTTTGGGTAACCCGCTTGCGATCCGTGCCGCCGCCGCGGCAAACGGCAAGAATCCGATCAGCATCATCGTTCCCTGTCATCGTGTGGTCGGTAGCGACGGAAGTCTGACCGGTTTCGCCGGCGGCCTCGAACGCAAGCGGTTCCTGCTCGACCGCGAGCACGGCGGCGAATCGGATGTCCTCTTCTGATGCGCTCGGCTCACAATTCGGTGATCGGGAACGTCTACCGATCGTGAGACTCAAACCGTTCGAAGACGTCGTGACCGAATACGGTGCAGTGGTCCTCCGTGTCTGCCGCGCGGTGGTCGGTCCCGTCGACGCCGAGGACGCGTGGTCCGAGACGTTCATCGCAGCGATGCGGGCATATCCGGATCTGAATCCGGACGCGAACATCGAAGCCTGGCTGGTGACCATCGCGCACCGCAAGGCAATCGACATCACCCGAGTGCGCGCCCGCGTGGCCGTGCCGACAGACGAGGTTCCGGAGTTGCCGACGCGAATCGGCGTACCCGGAACGTGGGATCACGAACTCTGGGACGCACTCGAACAGCTACCGCTCAAACAACGTGCGGCAGTCGCCTATCACTTTCTGGGTGGGCTGCCGTACGCAGAGATCGCGGACATCCTCGGCAACACCCCGGCGGCCGCCAGACGCGCGGGTGCCGACGGTATCGCCACACTACGAAGAACCTACTTGTCCGCTACCGCTGCGGAAGGGAGTCACTCATGAGTAACGATGTGTTCGAGGCGCTTCCAGCCGTTGACGCTGACGCCATGATCCGCCTACGGGCGCGCCTGGCTGCGCAGGCGTCCGAAGCTGAATTGATCGACGTGGCATATCGAACCGTCGATTCGCCGGTCGGAAAGCTGCTCCTGGCGGCGACCGATGTCGGCCTGGTGCGGGTTGCCTTTGCCGTCGAAGGGCACGACCTCGTTCTGGAACGTTTGGCGGACACCGTCAGCCCCCGTGTGCTTCATTACCCGCGCAGGCTGGACACTGTCGCTCGCGAGTTGGACGAGTACTTTGCCGGTGCGCGTCGAGAATTCGATCTGCGCTTGGACTTCCAACTCGCGAAGGGGTTCCGACGCGAAGTGTTGCGTCATCTCCCCGAGATCGAATACGGCCACACTGCAAGCTATTCGGTGGTCGCAGCAGCGTCGGGAAGCCCGCGTGCGGTGCGTGCCGTCGGGACCGCATGCGCAAAGAATCCGCTGCCGTTGGTGGTCCCGTGTCACCGGGTGGTGCGCAGCGACGGCAGCCTCGGGCAGTACGCCGGCGGCCCCGAACTGAAAGCGATTCTGCTGGATCTGGAAGCCGGCCGGTGAGCGCAGTGACGCTGCGCTTTCAGGCGCCCTATGCAGTCGAACCGCTCACCGGTGCCTTGCGGGCTCACTGCGTCGCAGGCCTCGAGCGTCACGACGACGGTGTTCACACCAGAGTCATACCGTTGCCTTCCGGCCCGGTAGTCGTGTCGGTGTCGTGGACAGACGACGGTGTCGTCATGGATTCCGATGTGCCGGCGGAGGATTCCGCAGTGCTGGAGGTGATCGTGCGTCGTTGGCTCGACCTCGACGCCGATCACACTGCTGTCGAAGCAGCGTTCGGTAGCGACGAGTTGTTGGCCCCACTCGTTGCCGCCCGTCCGGGATTGCGGGTGCTCGGCTCGGTGGACGGGTTCGAGACCGCAGTGCTCACCGTTCTGGGACAACAGGTTTCGCTCGGCGCGGCGAGGACGTTCGGTGGTCGTTTTGTCAGCGCATTCGGAGCGCCGGTGGAAGGGGAGTTTCTTGCCTTCCCTGATCCGGACGCGGTTGCAGCGCAATCGCCGGAGGACATACAGAAAGCCGTCGGATTGACCACAGCGCGTGCAAGAACAGTGCATACGTTGGCAACTGCGGCAGCGAACGGTCTCGATCTCTCCTGGGATGCGGATCCTGTCCAATTTCGGCGAGAGCTGTTGGCGCTATCGGGAATCGGGCCGTGGACCGCTGACTATCTCACTGTCCGGATTCTCGGTGATCGCGACGCCTTCGTACCCGACGATCTGGTGTTGAAGCGAGCGTTGGGGGTTTCGTCGGGCAAAGAAGCCGCAGCGTTGTCCGAGCGCTGGCGACCCTGGCGAGCGTACGCACTCTTTCATCTGTGGACAAAGGAAGCGTTTCTGTAGTCGGTCAGTCTTTCGCGCGGGCCAGTTCGGACGGCCACCAAATACGTTTCCCGATGTCGTGAGAGAGCGCAGGCACCAGGACACTGCGCACGATGATCGTATCGAGCAACACACCGAAGGCCACGGCAAATCCGATCTCGGCGAGGAAGACCAGCGGCAGGATGCCCAGTACGGCAAATGTTGCGGCCAAGACGATTCCGGCTGAGGTGATCACACCGCCGGTCACCGCAAGACCGCGCAGGACACCTGCACGGGTACCGAATTCTCCGGTCTCCTCCCGGACTCTGGTCATCAGGAAGATGTTGTAGTCGATACCCAGAGCGACCAGAAACACGAAGGCGAACAGTGGGAACGATTGATCCGCCCCGGCGAACCCGAATACGTGTGTGAAGAAGAATCCGCTCACACCGAGGGTCGCCGCGAAGGAAAGTACCACGGTGACAATGAGAATCACCGGGATCAGCAGAGCGCGGAGCAAAGCGGCCAAGACCAGGAAGATCACCACCAACACGATCGGGATGATCAGGTTTCTGTCGCGGACCGAGGCCGCCTGGACATCGAGGGTGGTGGCCGTGCTGCCGCCGACGAGCGCGTCGGCGCCGGGCACGTCGTGGACGGCAGTCCGCAGTCGCTTGACAGTTTCGAGTGCCTGCGGCGAATCGTAAGAGTCGGCGAGGGTTGCATTGATCATGGTTCGGCCGTCGATCGGTGCAACGGTGAAAGCCGCAGGGGCGCAACCCGCAGCGGCGGCTTGTGCGACGGCAGCGGGGTTGGTCTTGATCAGCTCGCTGACCTTTGCGACGTCCACCTGGGTGCAGACGGCGCCGGGATCCTGCGAGATACCTTCGACGCCGCTGGCTGCTTTGATGACGGCGTCGGCCTGGTCGGCGTTTGCGGTGATCACGGCCGGTGCGCCGGCTCCGGGATCGAACTTCGAGTCGTAGAGTTCTTGTCCGACAACAGCGTCGGGACGATTGGTGAAGCTTTCGGTGGATGTCAGGCCATCGGTTTTGAGACTGCCGATCCCGGCCGCGAACAGGATGATCAACAAGACTGTGGCGCCGATCCACAGTGGGCGGTCCTTGCTGCCGACGGCCTCGGCGATCTTGCCCCACATCCCGTGCGTCGTAAGGTCTGCGGCGTGATCGACCTTGGGCTTGCGCGGCCAGAAGACCCACCGTCCGGTGGCGGCCAGAGCGACCGGCATGAACGTCATCATCACCAGATAGGTGCAGGCGATCCCGATGGCGGCGACGGGTCCGAGGCTCTTGTTGGAGTTGAGTTGAGAGAACGTCAGGCAGAGCAGACCGAGAATGACGGTGACAGCCGAAGCGGTGATGGCCGGCGCAGACTCGCGCCAGGCCTTGATCATCGCGTCGAAGCGGTTGGGATACGTGTGTAGTTCTTCGCGATAGCGAGAGATCAAGAGTAGGGCGTAGTCGGTACCGGCACCGATCACCAACACGAAAAGGATGCCTTGAGATTGTCCGGTCAGAGTGAGTAATTCGGCTTTCGCGAGGAAATAGATCACCATCGACGACAAGCCGATGGCGAGGAGCGCGGAGAACAGCGGGAAGAACCACAACACCGGCGATCGGTACACGACAAGCAGGATGAGGATTACGACCAGGAGTGCCGCGCCAAGGAGCGCTCCGTCCAGACCGGCAAAGGCGTCGATGAACGCAACGAGTAGCCCACCTGGCCCGGCTGGGAGTACCTCGACATCACCAGCTGCTTGTTTTGCTGCGTCGATGACGTTCTGCTCGGTGGTCGCCAGGACATCGCCTGCCACGGATGTGTCTCCGTCCTTGGCGACGAGTGGCACGAAGATCGACGCAGTTGTGCCGTCGGCGGAGTACTGAGTGGGTTGCATTCCGTCGGCGTCTACTCCGGAGATGCCGGCAATGGCGCCGTAGGCCGAGTTGATTGCAGATTTGTCCGCCTCGGTGAGGGCCGAATCTCGATGGAACAGAACAAAACCAGGGATCGTCTCGACCGCGAGGAAGTTCGCGGATTGATTGCTGACGATCGTCGATTCTGCGGAACTCGGCAGGTACGAGGCGTTGTCGTTCTTCTGAACCTCGGCGAGTTTGCCTTGGAACGAACCGCCGAATCCGCCTGCGACGAAGGCAAAGATTGCAAGCGCGATCACGGTGAAGATCGGCACGCGAAGGCGTTTGACCGTTCCGCGCTCGTTCCGTTCTGCATCAGTTGTATCCAGCTTGGTCATGGTTCTCCTCGAACACAGTCGACCAGCACCAACAAAGCAACATTTTCCAGTAGAACACGCAATACGGGCGCGGTGGAACCACTTGGAGTGGAATTGACGACGCTACGAAGTGCCTTTGCCGTAAGTCTCGCGGGCTGCGACGTCCATGGGAAAACGGACGACTGTGTCGCCGAACAACAATCGAGTTGCCGAAGCCGCGGCGGCCAGCACGTGGGCGGTACCTGACTCAGGATTTCGGGTATGCACGACTACCTCGTCGTGCTGGAAGAAGACCAACTCGCCGTCCGGATCTTCGGCGAGGCGTCGCCTGAGGTCGGCGAGCAGGCACAACGCCCACTCGGACGCAGTGGCCTGAACGACGAAGTTTCGCGTGAAACGACCGCGGGCATGAGCGTCGCCGTGGGAGTAGAAGTCGGGAGACGGTGGGGGACAGGCCCGGCCGAGCAGTGACTTCACCACCTCGCCGCGCTCACCTGCCTTGGCAGCTTGCTCGACGTACTCGACGGCGACCGGGAATCGCTTCCGCAACAAGATGAGCAGTGCTTTGGCTTCACCCGCCGTCGCCCCGTACAGGACTCCGAGGATTGCGACCTTGGCTTTTGCGCGATCCCCGCCGAAGGCTTCGGCACCGACAAGTGCGTACAGATCGTCGTCGCCGGCGGCAGCCATCATCCGGCGGTCGCCGGACATGGCGGCCAGAATTCGGGGTTCGAGCTGACCGGCGTCGGCGACGACGAACACGTGGCCCGGATCGGCGACGACGCTCGAGCGCATGGTCTTAGGAATCTGGAGGGCCCCGCCGCCCCGGCTCGCCCACCTGCCGGACACGACACCACCGGGAACGTAGATCGGGCGGAATCGATCGCCCCGCACCCAACTGTCCATCCACTGCCAACCGTTGGTGCTGTACAGCTTGGCGAGTTCGCGATGACGCAGGAGCAGCGGCACAGCCGGATGATCGATTTCCTGCAGAAACCACTTGCGCGTCGACGGCAGTTCGATGCCCTGACGCCCGAACGCCTCGGTGATCTCCACCGAAGACGAAGGATTGACGGTGCGCCCGAAGACCTCACTGATCTGTGCGGCAAGTTCCTGCATACGAGCGGGGAGGTCGTATCCCGTCGGCCGCGGCCCCAGCCGTTCTTCGAGGAGTTCACGATGCTTCTGCGTCGAGAACGGAAGGCCCGTGTGCGTCATCTCGGCGGCGCTGAGAGCGCCGGCCGATTCTGCTGCGATCAACAAGTCCAGTCGAGCGTCCGCGCCGATGGTTGCGCGCTGCTCGGCGAATTCGGTGACGACGGCGAGGGGATCGAGAACGGGTGCAGTGTCGAAGAGTCCGAGTCGATCGTCGTCGAACTCCTCGGCAGGCGGTGACGGTTTGCCGACGCGCATTCCGAGTATCGCGCGGGTCAGGGAGATGTCGTGGCACCGCTGAACCCGTACGCCTGCCCGCAATAGCGGTGGGTACACGGTCGCCGTACTCGGCCACACCCACCGCGGGTGCTCGGCTTCCTCGATGGTGCGCACCGCTGCGATCAGGTCGGGGTATTCGACGGGATCGGCGAGCGGCGTTCCACCGGGATCGGTCCGTAGGACAGTTGCCGTCACAGCTCCCGTGGACGTCGTACTACCGGGGACCAGGACAACTCGCACGACATCAGTGTGACGGCAGGGTCCGACACGCCATCGCTCGGCGCTGCTCAGGCCCCGACGAACCGGATGTGCTGACCCGGGCGGGCTTGGCCGAGTCGGTCGATATCTGCGTCCGCGACCACTCCGACCACCGGATACCCGCCGGTGATCGGGTGATCGGCGAGGAACACGACAGGTTGGCCGCTGGGTGGGACCTGGATCGATCCGAGCGCTACGCCTTCGGTGGGGAGTTCGGCGTCATTCGTTCGTTGCAGCAGTTCGTCGGTGCCGACACGATCGAGTCGCGCCCCGATTCGGTCCGAATCGGTGGAGACCGCCCAATTCCCCCGCAGGAGCGATTCGGGGTTGGTGAATCGATCTGCGCGCGGCCCGAATACGACTCGAATGTCGAGAGTCTCGTTTGTCATCGGTGGAACTGGTGCAAGGTCGACGAGCGAGAACGCGGTCGGCGAAGGCCCGATCGGGAGAACAACCTTGGGCTCGAGAGGCGCCGGACCTATCCCGGACATGGTGTCGGTGCTGCGCGATCCCAGGATCTCGGGAACCACAATGCCGCCCCGGACGGTCAGATACGTCCGCAGGCCACTCGGTGCGTAGTCGAGGCGGACGGTCTGACCGACGTCGAGAGCGATCACGCTCGAATGCCCGACCGGAACGCCGTCGCGGTAGGCCTGTGCGGGCGCCCCGGTGAACGCGATCGTTGCTTGTTGCTGCGCCCGAATGCTCAGCCCGCCCAGAAGGACCTCGACGCCTGCCGCGCCCTCGTCGTTGCCGACGAGTCGATTGCCGAGTTTGAGCGATCGCCTGTCCGCAGCACCGGAAACCCCGACGCCCGAGCGAAGGTGTCCGGTCCGTCCGAGGTCCTGGATCAAGCTCAGCGGCCCGGTGTCGAGTATCTCCAGACCGCTCATCGGTCGTCCTCGTTGACGAAGCGCACGCGGCACCCGGGCTGAACGGCGGCCGGTGGCGTTGAGTTCAGGTCCCACATCACGGCGCCGGTGCTCCCGATGATCTGCCAGCCACCCGGCGATGCCCGCGGGTAGATCGCGCTGTATCCCGCGGCCAGGGCGACGGAACCGGCTGGCACTGCGGTTCGCGACTGAGTTCGACGTGGAACGTCGAGCCGAGTGTCGCCTGAAGTCAGGTAGGCGAAGCCGGGTGCGAATCCGATGAAGGCGCAACGCCACATCGCCCCGGTATGGGCCGCAACCACCTCGGAACGGCTCATTCCGAGTGACTGTGCGACGTCGTCGAGGTCGGGCCCGTCGTACCTGACGGCGATGGTGAGTGCATCCGTCTCGGAATGCTCGTCTGTGGTCGCGGCAGAATTGGTTTGCTCGAGATCGTTCAAGCACTTCCGGACGTACGTGAGATCTGCCGCCGGGGTGCACGTGACCAGGACCGTGCGAGCTGCGGGGAGGAAGTCTTCGACCCCGACCGGGGTGTTACGCGTCAGTGCTTCGGTGAACGCGAGAACGTCAGCTTCGGAATCGAGGTCTACGAGAAATGCGCGTTCTCCCGCGGGAAGTATGCGAGTCACAGGGAGGGCTCCCGATCGATTCGAGTCCGCTCCACGTCCGCTCGCATCGCCACGATGAAACTCGCGATGGTGGCTCGCTCGGCCGCGGTGTAATTCCCGACGGTGCTCGCAGCCCGTGAAATGAGGGGGCCGAAGAAGCTCTCGCCCAGAGTGACCGCCGATGGTGTGACCTGCAAGATCACTCGCCGGCGGTCCTCCGAGTCCCGCTCCCGAGCTACGTGGCCCGCTTTGACCATCCGGTCGACCAGTGCAGTCACCGACGCCGAGTTGATCCCGAGCTGTGAGCCCAACCAACCTGGCGTCGCCGATGTGTTCGAGCGCTCGGCATCGAGAAGACAGATCAGTGCGCGGACGTCGGTGGAGTGCATTTTGTATTTGTTCGCAAAGCCGGAAACCGCCACGTTCAAGTCGACGGTCAGTGCGCGAAGCGAGTGGACGATCGCCATCGCTTCGTCTTCTGCATCGCCGACGCTCATGGATGCCTCCAGCCCTGGTGTGTTGTCTCTCGATTGTCTACTATCTCGATAGTCGAGAGAAAATGGGGGTGGGGAATGGACTTCAATCGCGCATACGACGCCGTACTGACCAAATGGCCGCAAAAACCGCTGGGTGTGGATCTCGCAGGCCGGTTCGGCCGAACGCATGTGAACGTCTGTGGACCTGAAGACTCGCGGCCGTTGATCCTTCTGCCCGGGGGAGGTGCCACTTCGACGGTGTGGTTCGACAACGTTGCGGCGCTGTCGAAATCCCGGCGTGTTTTTGCCGTCGACACCCTGGGCGATGCCGGACTCAGCATTCCCAATGGTGATCCGATGAAGTCCGTCGACGATCTGATCGAGTGGATGGACTCGATAGTCGATTGCACCGGCGCCGACACCGTCGATGTGATCGGACATTCCTACGGCGCAATGATTGCGTTGGCCTTTGCGCTGCATCGACCGGATCGTGTCGGGAAACTTGTTCTGCTCGATCCTAATTCGAGTTTCGCCGGCATGAAGGCGGGCTACCTTCTGCGTGCGCTTCCGCTGTTGCTGTCCCCGTCGCGAGCACGCCGAAAGCGACTGTTGGAGTGGGAGACAGGTGAGTCGAGTATCGACTCCGACTGGCTGTCTCTTGTGGAAGTGGGCACTTCGGATCTACCGCGACCCGATCTCGTAGTGCCTCAACGTCCTTCGAAAGAGGACTTGAGCGCACTGGATGTCGAGTTGCTGGTGGTCCTCGCGCAGGACGGACGGGTGCATGATGCGGAAACGGTGTCGAGGTCGGTGCGGGAGAGGATTCCCGCAGCACGTGTCGAGGTGCTGAAAGATGCTTCACATCACAGTATTCCGATGGTTCCCGCCGATGAACTCAACCGAGTGCTCGTCGACTTCTTGGAGGGCTAGCGGATCAGGGTGCGACGACGCACCCCGGACCGATCGGGGTGGCCGGATTGACATCGACCGTTGTGACCGGCCCGCCCGCGGACGTCTGGTAGGCCATCAGAGAATGTTCGCCGGGTGCGGTCGGAGTCCACAGCGTGACGGCGTGGCCGAGTACAACCGGCAAGGTGAAATAGGGATTGACGGTGTCCCAGATCAATTCCTGCGGGAACATGGTCGACGCCCGGTTCAGGTCGACAATCGAGACGTTCGACTCGTCCAACGCTGCTGTCCTGGCAACCACCAGATACGTGCAGCCCGCCCCGTACGGCGTTGTCGGCCCGCTACTGAGACCCGGAAGGATCGTGACGTCGACTACGTCCGCGGAAGCTGACGTCGCGGACCAGATGGCGGCGCTCGCGCTGATGGCGGCGGCGATCACGGTAGTGCGAGCGATTCGTGAAAGTGTCATACCAGCAGGTCGGTTTTATCTGGATGGGTGTTACAGGCAGACTGATCGGATGCGTGCACTTCATCTTCTTCTGGCCGGCTTCGGTTTCCTGCTGGGGTTCCTGATTATTGTTGTCTCCGGCCTGATCGAGTTGGCGTCCGTCGCCTCCCGAACCGATTTCGCCTTTGTCGGTGACTCCGCCGTGTCGGTTGGTGTTTCCAACGAGGCGATCTACACCGCGATCGCTGCTCCACTGGTGGGTGCGCTGTTGGGCTGGCTGTCAGCTGTCATCGCGACGAGGTTCGGGTGGAGCCTCACTCGTGGGAGTGTCACTCCGGCAAGCGAGTGACCAGGGCATTGCTCTTGCTGGTTCGTGGGATATGAGGAAAGGCCCCGACCTCAACAGAGATCAGGGCCTTCCTTTGTATTGCGCTACTTTTGCACCGAGCTACTTCTTGGAGACGCGGAGCAGCTTCTTGTTCACGAACTCGTCCATTCCCCACGGACCGAGCTCGCGGCCGACTCCGGAGCGCTTGACTCCGCCGAAGGGCAGACCGGGCAACGTCGTTCCGTGCTCGTTGACAAACGCCATTCCCACGTCGAGATCGGCAGCGACCGACCGGGCGGAATCGAGATCGCTGCTCCAGACAGACCCGCTCAGACCGTAGACCGACGAATTGGCAAGTTCCACAGCCTCGCTGGCCGACTTGACCTTGTAGACGACGCCGGCAGGTCCGAACAGTTCTTCGCTGTAAGCCCGCATGTCCGGGGTCACGTCTGCGAGCAACGTCGGCTGAACGTAGGCGCCCGGGCCGTCGATCTTCTTCCCACCGGTGAGCAGCGTCGCTCCCTTGGACACAGCGTCGTCGATCTGCTCGATCAGAGTGTCTGCCGCGCTCTGTGAGGACAACGGGCCCAGGACAGTGGATTCGTCCAACGGGTCACCGGCAGAAACGGATTCGAAGGACGTCGCCAATTTGCGGGTGAAGTCGTCGTAGAAATCTTCGGTGACGATGAAACGCTTGGCCGCATTGCAGGCCTGACCGGCATTGGACAGACGCGCCTTGGTTGCGGACTTGACGGTGGCATCCATGTCGTCGGAATCGAGGACAATGAACACGTCCGATCCGCCGAGTTCGAGGACGACCTTCTTGAGATTGCGTCCCGCAGTTTCGGCGACACTGGTGCCGGCGCGTTCGCTGCCAGTCAGTGACACACCTTGAACTCGTGGATCGGCGATCATGTCCGCGATCTGCTCGTTGGTCGCGAAGACGTTGACGTACGCGTCGTCCGGCAATCCGGCTTGTCGCAAAATCTCTTCCATCAGCAGAGCCGACTGCGGACAGTTGGACGCGTGCTTGAGAATGATCGTGTTGCCCAGCATGAGATTCGGTGCCGCGAAGCGGGCGACCTGGTAGTACGGGAAGTTCCACGGCATGACGCCGATCAGGGCACCGATCGGTCGCCGGTACACAACCGACTCCTCGGCCCCGGGAACGTCGAGCCGTTCTTCCTCGAGCAACGCCGGACCGTGGTCTGCGTACCACTGATAGATCGCGGCCGAGAGTTGTACTTCGCCCTTGGCCTCGCGGACCGGCTTACCCATCTCCAACGAGATCATTCGGGCCAGTTCATCTGCTCGCTCTGTGTACAGTTCGGCGGTCTTGCTCAGGACTGCCGCACGTTGCTGTGGCGCACTGTTGCGCCAGGTCAAGTAGCCGCGATGCGTGTTCGCAAGTGCGGCTTCAACTCCGGCGTCATCCAAAGTATCGAATTCCCTGACGGTTTCACCTGTCGCGGGATTGACTGTTTTGTAATTAGCCATAGTTGTACAACGTGCGGAAGGGGGTCGAAGATTCCCGAAACGCACAATCACATTGAATCGGCCCAACAGGTTTCGATCAAATCCCGGCTGGGTACCATCTCACGCCACCTTGGGGCGATGGGTGCGTTCGTAGCCCTTGCGGTCGTAGAAACGGGTGGTCACGATGCCGAGTACGACGCCGATCAGTAGACCCACCAACGTCATCCAGACGGCATGCAGCAGCCCTGCCTCACCGCGTGCGCCGAAGAACAGGATCGATCGCGTACCCATGTAGATCTGGTGCATCGGCTCGAATTGCGCCAGCCAGGCATACAACCTGGGGCTGGCTTCGAGGGGGATGGTGCCACCGGACGAGGGCAGCGCGAGAATGACGAACACGAACAGGTTGATCAACATGCCCAACGAGCCGAATGCGGCCATCACCGACATCGCCGTGACGCCGACTGCAGTGATGACCAGCGCGCCGTACTCCCACAATGCAAGCCCGTGAGTGACCGGCATTCCGAGGGCGCGACTGATCCACTGGAACAACGCGGAGACTATGCCGGACAACACGATCATGAACGCCCATTTGACGAGCAGCGTCCGAAACCTGTTGATACCCACAACGTCGTTCTGAACGAAGAGCGGACCGAATTCGGTAGGCGCATATCCGAGCATGCCGTCCACCAAGGAATTGACCACGGTTGCTCCGGTGAATCCCGCAAGGACCAACAGCAGCGCGAAATAGAATGCAACCAAACCGAATCCGGTGCCGTCGGGAAGCGGATCGTGGGCCACCGTGAGTACGTTCACCGGATTTTCGAGCAGCAGGCGGCTCGCTCCTGAGATCTGGGTTCCAGTGCCTCCCGCTTCCAACTGCTGGGTGACCAGGGTGGTGAGTTGCTCGCCCATGTTCTTGTTGACCGAGGCGAGGGCTGTAGTTCCGATCGACTGGACCAGAGATGCGGATACGGAACCTGCACGTGGATTGGTGTAGATCGTGATGATCGGTTGCTCTACGTCACCGGCGACGACGCTGGCCTCCGCCAGGATGATCGTCCTCTTCGTGAAATCACTGGGAATCACGATCGCGCCGTACAGCGTGCCGGCGTTCAACCGAGATTGGGCTTCGGCGATACCGATCTGCTGCAGGTCGATCTTCTGGTGGTCGATTCCGTTTTCGAGGCCGGCGACGATGTCGTTTCCGAAATTCTTCCGGTCGGCGGGGTCGCCGCCGGGGAGGGTGTCGCCTTCGTCCTGGTTGACCAGGGCGATCGGGAACTGGTCCAGGTGTTTCTTGGGGTCGAGTATTCCGCCCATGTACAGCGCTGCCAGCGCCGACATCAAGAGGGTGACCACTATCAACGGCGTCAACCAGAATCGTGGTGTGTGCATGACGGTGCGGGCAGACGGCTCCGGGTTCTTGCTCATCGTCAGTCGACCGGCTTTCTTTCGCGCGGAGTTCCTCGGGCTGAGCGTAAACGCAAAGGTGCGCCGGGGCAGTCTTTCGATCTGCCCGCGGCGCTGGAGACCTGCCCGGCCGGCGGCGGGTCAGCTTGCCGGCAGTCTCATCCGAAAAGGCTGAGAACGGATCGGTAGGGTATGGCCCGCGGCAACCCTGCCGAGACGATTTCGGAGAAACCGTTGACCAACGTGCTGATAGTTGTCCTGATACTCGTAGTGATCGCTGCCGTCGCGTTTGTGGTCCTGCGTGGACGCCAGGGCAAGCCGAATGCTCGCGTGGACCCGCTCGCCGACTATCCCGAGGTGTACGACCCCCACAAGATCGGGGTCGGCGACATCATCACGTACGCGGGTATCGACCACGTTGTTCGAGGGACCATCACGCTCGACGAAGAGGGATACATCTGGCGTGAGCACCTTCTCGACGGGTCGACCGGTCGTCGTTGGCTGACAGTGGAGGACGACGAGGGCGAACTGGAGATGACTCTCTGGATGCGTCGAGAAGGAACCAACCTGGTCCCGAACGGCGACGTCATTCTCGACGACAAGGTTCACCGCAAGATCGAAAGTGGAACGGCGAAGTTCACGGCCGAGGGTACGACGGGTACGGCCCCTTCCGGCTCGATGGAATACGCGGACTACGCGACCGCCGACAAGACCGGGCTGATCGCATTCGAGAAGTGGGCGCGCGGACAGTCGTGGGAGGTTTCCACGGGACGGGCGGTCACCCGCAGCGAACTCACCGTCATCCACTCGGGCCCACCGGAATGAGTCTGTATCGACTCGATGTGGAACCGACCGACGTGAATGCCTCGGCACTGGGGTTGGTGCTGGGAGCTCCCTCGCCGCCGACCCTCGCCGAGTTGGTGATCGAAACTTCCGATGCGACGTTGACACTCGGAGTGCTCGGGGCATCTCACGTGGTGACGGCCCGGGCGTCGGGAAAGGAACTGACCGAGCAGGTTTCGTGCGATGCTCTTGCCGCCGGCGGTGAACCCTTGCCGGCAGTGGAGTCCACGGAAAACTACCGCTTCGAGTCTTCGTCGCTGATCCTGGACCGAGTCGAATTCGATTCGAAAGCTGCATCGTTGAGAGAATCCGCCGGCCAGGACGGTTGGATCTGCGGATCCTTTCCCGGCGACGACACAGCGTTGACCGCGTTGTGTGGCGTGCGAGACCGCCAGGGGTGGAGTTGGCAGAGTTGGCATTTGTACCCGGGGGAGGGGACAGGAGTGATCGTGAAGACGCGCAGTAGGTGGCGACCGTGAGGGGGCGGACATGGTTGGCTCCGGTGATGGTGGCAGCCGCAATTATGTTGTCGGCGTGCGGTGGTGGAGCCAAAGACTTCATCGCGGACAACTATTCCAAGACGTCCCAGGATGGCGACGTCGTGTTGTACTCGTCGAAAGATCCAGTGGGCACGACCGTCTCACGGATTGTCGACGCGGACGAACCAGCGGCGCGAAGTGCTGACGGCGGCAACGAATACCTGCGCTACGACGATGACATCGTCACTGTCAGTTCGGCTTCGGGCGGCGGCAGCACCATCAAGGTAGAGGACATCGACGGCACGTATCGCAGCGGCGGATACGCGTACCTGGGACCGGGCTTCAACCCGGGATCCCCGGCGGGTGGAAGTAGTGGCAGCGGCGGCTCGGGTAGTGCCAAATGACGGTAGTGCTCAATGAGAAGGAGAACGGCGTGACGAACATCTTTGCATCCACTTCCGTCGAGATCGGAACGGTGGATCCGGCATTGCTCGTCGGGGGCGTTCTCGGCACCCTCGCCTACTTCGTCGTCGGCGTAGCGGTTCTGGCGACGGGATTCCTGGTCCTCGACCTTATGACACCCGGAAATCTCCGCCACCAGGTTTACGTCGACAAGAACCCGAACGCTGCGATTCTGTTGGCTTCCAACCATCTTGCGCTGGCGATCATCGTGGTGACGGCAATCCTGACCAGTTCGGACGGCTTTGCCCAGGGACTCGCCGACTCCGCGGTGTACGGACTGTTCGCGATCGTGTTGCAAGCGATCGCGCTGCGTTTGATGAACGCATTCCTTCCCGGCAAGTTGGTTGCACTGGTGCAGGATCCGAAGATGTGCGGCGCCGCGTGGGCGGTGGGTGTGAGCTTGTTGTCCATCGGTTTGGTGAACGCCGCAGCGCTCACCTGATGGTTGCCGCTGATCGCGATCTGAAAGTTGCCGAGCGTTCGACGATGCTCGGCTCACGCGCACGCGTGCTTCTCCTTGCGGCTGTTGCCGCGTGCGCGGCGTGCGGCCTGATCTACGAGCTGGCCCTGTTGACGCTCAGCGTGAGTCTGACCGGCGGCGGCATCACCCAGACGTCGTTGATCGTCGCGGGATTTGTTGCGGCGCTGGGTATCGGAGCGCTGGCCGCCAAACCGCTGTTGGGGCATGCGGCCATCTCGTTTGTGACCGTCGAAATCCTGCTCGGGCTGATCGGCGGATTCAGTGCCGTCACGCTGTACGTGACCTTCACGTTCTTCGGTTCCAGCGCAGCAGTTCTGGTGGCTGCGACCGCGCTGATCGGTATCCTCGTGGGTGCCGAAGTGCCTCTGCTGATGACGCTGTTGCAGTCCGGTCGCAGCGACAACGACGCACAGAGCACCGGAAAGGTATTGGCCAACCTCAATGCAGCCGACTATCTCGGCGCGCTGATCGGCGGCCTCCTGTGGCCGTTCGTATTGTTGCCGTGGGCGGGCATGATTCGCGGTGCCGCACTCACCGGCATGATCAATCTCGTGGCTGCGGCAGTTGTTGCGCTGATACTTCTTCGGTGGCAGCTCAGCCTGCGTGCACGATTGATCGCCGTCGTCGCAATGCTGTTGGCGGCGAGCTTGATCGGGTGGCTGCTGATCGCGGCCTCGGACATCGAGACCACGTCGAGGCAGCGGCTCTACACCGATCCCGTGGTGGCCGCCGAGCGATCGGTGTACCAGGAAATCGTCGTCACCGAGCGGGGAAACGACGTGCGACTGTTCCTCGACGGAGACCTGCAGTTCTCCAGTGTCGACGAGCATCGGTATACCGAGTCGCTGGTGTATCCGGCCCTGGTCAACGACCCGCGGCGCGTGCTGATTCTGGGCGGAGGTGACGGCCTCGCTGCACGAGAAGTGCTGCGAATGAACAGCGTCGAGCAGATAGTTCAGGTGGAACTCGATCCGGCAGTCATCGAGTTGGCCAACACGCGTCTTCGTGATCTGAACGCGGGAGCACTCGAGGATCCACGGGTGGACGTCGTACTCGACGACGCGTTTCGGTGGTTGCGCGAGCGTCCGGATCCAGGCTTCGATGCGGTCATCGTCGACCTCCCGGATCCTGACACCCCCGCACTTGGCCGCTTGTATTCGATGGAGTTCTACGGACTTGCCGCTGCCGCGATGAATCCGGGCGGGCTGATGGTCGTCCAGTCCGGCAGTCCGTACTCGACACCGGATGCGTACTGGAGAACGGTGTCGACGGTATCGGCTGTCGGACTGAGCGTCTCGCCCTATCACGTTTTCGTGCCGAGCTTCGGTGACTGGGGATACGTGCTCGCGCAAAGAGGTTCCACGCCGCCCGAGCTTCGTCTGCCCGCTGATGTGCCGAACCTGCGGTTCCTCGACGAGCCCACCCTGGCGTCGGCCTCGGTGTTTCCTCGCGATCGCCCGAGGCGGGAGTTGGAGCCGTCAACACTCGACCGGCCGCGCATCGTCGACGATATGCGCAAGGGCTATGAACGCTGAACTCCCGACCGAGTAGCTTGAATCGAGACTCTCGGCCACGACGGAGGTACGGATGACTGTTCGGATCGAGGAGCACGCACCGGGAGTCCGGTTGCTCACGATGGACCGCCAGGAGAGGCGCAACGCGCTCGACGCGAAGACTTACCGCGAGCTCACGAACGCGATCCTGGAGTCTGACGACGATGACGCAGTGCGGGTTTCGGTGCTGACGGGCGCCGGTGGTGTCTTCACCAGCGGCAACGACATCGGAAGTTTCCAGGACACTGCCGGGAAAGACGGCGGCGAGGCCAAAGACCTGCTGATCGCACTCGTCACCGCACGCAAACCGATTGTCGCAGCGGTCGAAGGGTTTGCAGTCGGAATCGGCACCACGATGTTGTTGCACTGCGACTTGGCATTCGCGGGGCGAGATACACGATTCCGATTGCCGTTCGTTCCGCTCGGGCTCTCGCCCGAGGGCGGATCGAGTTACCTGTTGCCGCAGATCGCGGGGCTCAAGCGGGCAACGGAACTACTGATGCTCGGAGAAATGTTCGGGGCGGAGGAGGCTGCCGAAGCCGGCCTGATCAATCGCGTTGTGGAGGCCGAGACCGCGCTCGACGTGGCATTGGAGCGCGCGGTGCGCATTGCAGACTCCCCGGCTGAATCGGTGACGCTGACGAAGATGCTCCTCCGCCGCCCACATCTCGATGCCCTGCTGGAAACCATCGACGTGGAGTCGGATCATTTCGCGAGACGGCGGCGATCCGACGAAGCGCAAGAAGCCTTCGCAGCTTTCATGAAGAAGAGGTGACCGAAATGAATGGTGCACAATCGCTTATCCAGAGCTTGGTCGACTCGGGTGTCGAGGTGTGCTTCGGCAATCCCGGAACGTCCGAGATGCATTTTGTTGCCGCACTCGATTCCGTTCCCCAGATGCGTGCGGTACTCGGCTTGTTCGAGGGCGCCGTCACCGGTGCCGCGGACGGGTACGCGCGTATCGCCGGAAAGCCTGCCGCGACGCTGCTTCACCTCGGCCCCGGAATGACGAACGGACTGGCGAACCTTCACAACGCGCGCCGCGCCCACACCCCCATCGTGAACATCGTCGGGGACCACGCGACCTACCACCACGGTTTCGACGCTCCACTCGAATCGAATATCGACGCGCTGACCGAGTGGCTGGAGGGATGGAGTCGACGTTCCGACTCCACCGCGACCGTCGGTAGCGATGCGGCCGACGCCGTTGCCGCCTCCATGGATCCGCCCGGACGCATTGCCACACTTGTCCTCCCCGCCGACGTCTCGTGGAGCGAAGGTGGAGTTCTTGCGGGTCCTCGAGACATACCGGGGCGGGCGGAAGTAACTGCAGCACAGATCGACTCGGTGGTAGGCGCGCTCAATGCCGAGGGGCGCGCCACGCTACTGCTGGGCGGCGCAGCGTGTTCCGAAGCCGGACTGCGCGCCGCTTCCCGAATTGCAGTCGCGACCGGTGCACAGATTCTGGTCGAGACCTTTCCGGCCAGGCTTCAACGCGGTGCGGGACTACCGTCATTCGAGCGCTTGGGATACTTCGCCGAGCACGCCACCGAACAACTTCGCGGAACAACTCAGCTCGTCCTGGCCGGCGCGGTTTCGCCGGTCTCGTTCTTTGCGTATCCCGGAAAACCGAGCGATCTGGTCCCGGACGGCGCCGCGGTGACAACGCTGGCGAATGTCAGCGACGACGTTGTCGGCGCGTTGGAAGCAGTGGCGGAACTCGTGGCACCCGGAGTGGAACCCGTTCTGCAGGAGGCAAATCGGCCGTCGCTGCCGAGTGGGCCTCTCGACGTGCGAAATTGGGCCGACGTGATCGGGGCCCTGCTGCCGGACGACGCCATCATCTCCGACGAGGCGGCCACTTCCGGTTGGGCGATCCCGATTGCCCTTGCCGGAGCGCCGCGCCACGACGTGCTCACGCTCACCGGAGGTGCCATCGGCCAGGGCATTCCGGTGGCGACGGGAGCCGCTGTGGCAGCGCCGGAGCGGCCGGTGATCAATCTCGAAGCCGACGGAAGCGCGATGTACACCATCACGGCGTTGTGGACGCAGGCGCGAGAACAGTTGAACGTCACGACGATTCTGCTCAACAATCGCGCGTACGCCATTCTGCGTGGCGAACTGCAACGAGTCGGCGCAGAAGGTGGCGGCGTCGTCGCACAGTCGATGTTGGATCTGTCGTCTCCGAACATGGACTACGTCAAGATCTCCGAGGGGTTGGGAGTGCCCGCGTCGCGGGCGAACACAGCGGAGGAGTTGGCCGAACAGTTTGCCGCAGCGCTGGCGGAACCCGGCCCGCATCTCATCGAGGTCATGCTGCCTCCGCCGTCGTGATTTCGACCTCGAATCGATCGTCGATCGTGCATTCAACTGGAGGTTTTCGGTGCTAGCTGCGATCGGTCTGTCTCTTCCGATTGCCCTCGGCTTGCTTTTCGTCTCGATGCCCATGGCGGTGATCGTGCTCGTCATGATCACCGCTGGAGCACATCGAGGGGCGGCATCTTTTCTACTCGGGTGGGTCCTCGGAATCTCGGCAGTCGTTGCGGTGACGATCGTGATCGCGGACTATTCGTTTGCGGAGTCGGAGTCGTCGCAGACTTCGGTGTGGTCGAGCGTCGTACGAATCGTGTTGGGGCTCGTTCTGTTCGGATTGGCGTACAAGCAGTGGCGAGCGCGTCCGAGGGACGGAAGTGATCCGACAGTTCCGAAGTGGATGAAGAGCATCGACGGGTTGACTCCGCGGAAGGCGTTCGGGTTGGCGTTCTTGTCCGCGGCGGTCAATCCCAAAAATGCAGCGCTGGCGGTATCCGGTGCGGCCACTATCGCGGTCGCCACGAATGTTGTTGCCCAACAGATTGTTGCCGCGGTGATCTTCACGGTCATCGCGAGCGTCGGCATCGCGTCGCCGATCCTGGTCAAGGTGTTCTCCGGCAAGCGAGCCGACGAGATCCTCGCATCAGCGAAGTCATGGATGACCGCGAACAACGCAGTGATGATGACGGTCATCCTGGCAATCCTCGGTGCGACCGTGCTGGGCGAGGGGCTCAGTGGACTGCAATAAGTCGCCTACCATTGGCGGGTGACTGATTTCGACGACGAAACCGCTGGTTCCGACGCTGCTGGTTCCATTGCCTCCGCTGCTTTGGCTGTTCTGCGCGAGCAAGGCCCGCTGAGTCTCGAAGAGTGGGCGACCCATCTCGAGGAGTACGGAACTGCGACCGAGTTGGCCGACGTGCTCGAGTATCTGTCCGAACCGATGCTCGGGTACCTGCCCAACGGAAAGTACGTCGCCCTCGACACGGTCCTCGAAGGGCTCGTGTTCAGTCACCGGCTAAGTGAGCTCGAGATTGCGTCCGACATCCTCGACGCGAGCCCCGACCTGGAGCCGATCTTGGCATTCGGCGACGGCGACGGCGACGGCGAGGACGGGGCGATCCGGGTGGCCCTGGCGGAAGAAGCGGCCGTGGAACGTGGAGCTGCTCCCTTCCGGAGTCGACGAGTTGTGGTTCTTCCAGCCGGAACCCTCGGCGAGTGCGCCGACGGTGATCTCATCGGCCTGGCAGTCGAAGACGGAAGACTTGCGTTTCGTCTGGTCGAGATCGAGGACGAACCCGATCTTGCTCCGGCGCTCGGCGAACTCTTCGAGGAGGACGGAGTCGAGGCCCTGGATTCGGTGTGCTGGCAACTCCTGCTCGAGGATCCGTCTCTCTTCACGGTTCCTGTTGCGCCGCTGGGTGAGATCTTCGAGGCGGCAGGTTACGAGCACGAGCGTGAACTACTGGCTCGGCGGGGATTCGACTTCGATGCCTACGACCTGCAGATTCGGACAGCTTTGGTCGCCAGTACCTACGACCTGACCCACGACGAGGCCGTCGCTGCTGTTGCATTTGTAGATCTGGCGGACCGCGGATACACCGATGCCGTCATCGCCGACTTCGACATCGTGGACTGGGCTCGCCGTCACGTCAGCGCCGCCCCGGACTTCTTTGTCTCACTGGCAGATCCGGGTGCTGCAGTGGCCGTGTTCGATCTCGGATTTCGGAATCAGGACCCGGTGACCGACGCAATCCTCGAAGCGCTTGCGTCCGAACTGGCCGAGCGAGGGCCACGGTCGGTCAGGGCGGCGGCTCATTGGCTCGCCGGTAAGGCCGTCGATCGGCTGGGGCGCGTCCTCGAAGCGGAGGCGCACTACGAGAAAGCGCTCCTTGCCGAATCCGGTTGGGGTCCGGCCTTGTTCGAGCTGGCTCAGTTCGCGTCGGACCGCGGCGACGCGACCCGGGCGCTGTCACTACTCGGGCGGATCGACGGCGGAAGTGAAGAGAATCTCTACGCCGTACTGCAGGACTTCGTCCCAGTCGATCACCCGGAACTCGGGCGAAACGACAAGTGTTGGTGCGGTTCCGGCCGCAAGTACAAGGTCTGCCACCTCGGAAAGGCCGATGAATCGGTCAAGGCAGATGGTCGCTGGTTGTACAAGAAGGCGTGCCTGTTTGCGTTTGCCTCCGAATTCGTCGACGTCGTGACCGGGCTCGACGATCTCGAAAACGCGAATCTCTCCGAGGACGAACTGATCGCCGCCACGATCTTCGACGGCTCGGCACTGGACGTGGCTCTGTTCGAGGGTGGGATCTTTGCCGACTTCCTGGCCAGACGCAGCGAACTACTTCCCGAGGCGGAAGTAGTGACAGCCGCACAGTGGCTCGGGGTCCGGAGGTCGGTGTACGAGGTGATCGAAACTTCCGACACCGGCGTCGTGCTGCTCGATCGTGTGTCCGAGGAAACCGTCACCGTTGGTCACCCGGTCGAAGGAAAGCCCGGCGACCTGATCAGTGCCAGGCTCCTGACGGCCCCCACTGGTGCGCTTGCGGTGGGCGTTGTCGTCATGTCCTCGGAATCGCAGGCTGCGAGGGTACTCGAGGTTCTCGCTTCCGAGGAACTCGACGCCGAAGAACTGGTCCGCGAGTCGCGTGGAGGCGCCGATCACTCGACCGATGACCGGTGACGATGTATCGAGTCGACCCCGTTAAAGTTGGATAGGTGAACGAACCGATGGATGCCAATGACTTGATCGCCGAAGCCGCGATGGAGTTGTTGCGTGAGCACGGCCCGCAGACAGCGGCGGACTGGGGCACCCTGTTGGCCGATGCCGGCCACGGTACAGCCGACGACATGGCCGAATTCGTCGAGTACGTCGAGGACCCACTGCTCGGCTACTTGAGTGAGGAGCGGTACGCCGCACTCGACACGTTGTTCGAGCATCGAGTGCTGACCCATCGGCTCACCGAAGCCGAAATAAAGTCCGGCGTTCTCGACGCGAACCCTGATCTGATGATGCTGCGGGTGTTCCTCGATCGTGACGACGACGAGATTCATGGCATCAGCGTCGTGCACCGCGGGATCGACGACGACCTGTTGGCTGATCGTGGGATCGAAGATCCGGAGTTCCCGCACGACGAGGGTTTTCTCCTCGACACCGATACTCTCGCCGAATGTTCTGCGGGCGATTTGATCGGACTGTTCGTCGCTGACCGTGAGCTGACGCTCTGCACCATCCCCGAGGTACTGGATCCCGCACCCGGATTCGGCGAGAGTCTGGGGACGGTCCTCGCAGACACCGGTGCTGACACCCTCGATGCCATTGTCTGGCAATTGATGCTCGACGAGCCGTCGCTGTTCCGTCAGCCCACCGCACCGCTGGGCGAAATGCTCGAGGCGGCAGGTTACGTCCGCGACGGTGATTACGTTGCGGTCGACGGATTCGATTTCGAGGCATACCACCTGGCGAACCGAGCCCGCATGCTCGAGGTTCGGGAGAACCTGCACCCGGAAGAAGCCGCCTCGGTGATTGCCTTCGTCGATGTGGTCATGGCCGCGAAAGCCGAAGCCGTCGAGGATGTCTCGGACTGGGCGCGCAAGCAGATCAAGGAGGATCCGCAGACCTTCGCCGGCATCGCCGAGCCGCCCGCGGCTGCGGCAGCGTTGGAGCTGTTGTCCGAACTCGACGATCATGATTCCGTATTGCATTCTGTTGCAACTGCTCTCGCCGAGACAGGGTCGCGTCGTGTCAAGCCGGCAGCGCATTGGCTGGCAGGCAAGGCTTCGGATCGTCTCGGCAAGATCCTTGTCGCTGAGGCGTCGTACGAAACGGCGCACGATCTCGATCCCGACTGGACTCCCGCGATCTTCGATCTGGCACTGCTGGCGGCCGATCGCAGCGACGTGACCCGCGCGCTGGCACTTCTCGGCCGGATCGAGGGTGGCGAGTCCGAGGTTCTGCACGAGGTTCTTCAGCGCTATGCCCCGGCCGAGCACCCCGAACTCGGCCGAAATGACAAGTGCTGGTGCGGTTCCGGTCGGAAGTTCAAGGTCTGCCATCTGGGCAAGTCCGAGGTGACGTTCGATGATCGGGCCAACTGGCTCTACGTCAAGGCTCAGTTGTTCTCGCGCACACCGGAGTACTTCGACGCCGTGTTCGATCTTGCGCTCATCCGTGCCGAGCAGTTCAACAGCGAAGAAGCACTGACGTTGGCCGTCGAAGGCGGATTGGCCGTCGACGCTGCCTTGTTCGATGCGGGTATTTTCGCGGCATTTGTCGAGCGGCGCGGAGAACTGTTGCCTGCCGACGAACGCGAACTGGCCGATCAGTGGTTGTCGATTCCGCGCTCGGTGTACAAGGTCGCCTCGACGGAGCCGGGACAGTTGGTGACCCTCAGCGACGTCCGCAACGGGCATCTGGTGAAGGTCACGGACGAGTGGGGCTCAGTCAATCTCGAGCCGGGCACGCTCGTCTGTGCACGCGTTCTCCCCGCCGGCTCCACGATGCGCACCTTCGGTGGCATCGAACCGCTTGCAGCAGAGGACAAGAGGGAACTGATCCAACTGATCGAGTCGGTGGATACCGAACCCGGTCAGCTGGTGGAGTTCCTCAGCCGCGGCCTTGCCGGTGCGCCTTTCCGGTAGCGTGCACTACCAAAAAGGCGCACGGGGCCGGAGGCCTCAGGGCGTGACCTGAGCCAGCATCATCTGCTCGAAACTCTCACCGTACGGCGGGAGCATTCCCCATTCACCGCGCGGGTCATGCTGCGCTGCTTCGAATACCGTTCGGGCGTGACTGAACTCGAGGAAACCCTCGCGGCCGTGGTAGTGCCCGATACCCGAAGCGCCGACGCCGCCGAAGGGTGCGTCGCTCAGCCCTGGGTGTGACATCGCGTCGTTGATGGTGACGCCGCCCGAGACGGTGCGTTCGAGTACGGATTCCTTCTCGTCCAGGTCGGTTCCGAAGTAATACAGCGCCAACGGTTTCGGCCGTGAATTGATGTCGGCGACGACGCTGTCGAGTTGGTCGTACGGCAGGATCACGACGGCCGGTCCGAAGATCTCCTCCTTCATGATCTGCGCGTCGGTCGGAGGGTCGACCACGATTCGCAGTGGGCGGCGACGAGTGTCTGCGGAGAGTTCTTCGTCGGGAACCGTGATGATTCGTGCCCCACGCTCTTCCGCGTCCGCGATGTACCCCTCGATGCGTGCGAGGTGACGATCGCTGACTATCGAGACCATGTCTTTGTTGTCGGCGATCGTGGGGAACAGTCCGGTGAACTGATCGGTGAACGCGTCGATGAACGCTTCTGTGTTCTCGCGCGGGACGTAGATCAGGTCGGGAGAGACGCAGAGTTGGCCGGCATTGGTCGACTTCGCGATGGCCAAACGTGATGCAGCAGAGCTGATATCGGCACTGCGGCTCAAGACGCTCGGTGACTTGCCGCCGAGTTCGAGGGTGACCGGCACCAGGTTCTTCGCAGCATTGGCCATGACCAGCTTTCCGACGGTTGTGCTGCCGGTGAAGACGAGGTGGTCGAAAGGCAGCGACGTCAGCAGATCAGCGACCTCCGGTCCACCTGTCACCACCGCGACCTCCACGGGGTCGAGCGTTCGACGCGCCGCCTCGGCCAGGACCGCCGCAGTGTTCGGCACGATCTCCGACGGTTTGAGAACGGCGCGATTTCCCGCTCCGAGGGCGCAGGCGAGCGGGCTCAGGAGAGTGAAAAGGGGAGCATTCCAGGTTCCGATGATGCCGATCGAACCCTTCGGCTGGTACGACACGTACGCCGTGGCACCCAGCGGATCCTGCATAGCCCCGGTGGCTCTCGGTGAGCGAATCATCCACTCTTCGAGTGAATCACGAACGTGCTTGAGTGAAACCATGGATCCCAGAACATCATTCATCACCGAGTAGGCCGGGATTCGGCCGCCGAAGTCTTCGTTGATCGCTTCGGTCAGATCCTTGTGGTTTGCCACCAGAAGATCGACGACGCGTTGGATGCGCTCGCGTCGTGTCTGCGCGGACGGAAGACCAGCGGCGCGAGTTGCTTCCTGCTGGGCCCGCAGAATCTCTTCGAGATCGGTGGTGACGGCGGCATCGGTGCTCATGGGCACTCCTCGTAGTGGCGAAGTATTGACCGGACCGTATCGACGCGGCGCGAACAGATGCCCCTTTCGTCTCGTTGACCGGGACGGATTCGATTGGTAGAGAGAACACATGTCGCAGACACAGGTAGAAAACACTGCAGTGAAGATTTCCGTCGAGGAGTCGGTGGGACTCGGATTCCTGACGCTCGATCGGCCGGCGCGGCGCAATCCGCTCTCGGCGGAGACCATGCGCGAGGTGACGGCTGCCCTTCTCGAATTGTCTGCAGACGAGCGCGTGCGGGTCGTGATCGTGCGCGCCGAAGGCCCGGTGTTCTCCGCCGGCCACGATCTGACGGAGATGATCGGGAGAACCCTCGAAGACGAGCGGGCGATCTTCGACGGCTGTACCGAGATGATGGAGACCGTACAGCGGATTCCGCAGCCGGTGATTGCCGCAGTACAGGGCCCGGCTATCGCGGCGGGCTGCCAACTGGCCGCGTCGTGTGATCTGGTTGTTGCTGCGTCGAACGCTGTCTTCGGTACTCCCGGCGTCAAGATCGGACTGTTCTGCTCGACGCCCATGGTGGCCCTGAGCAGGGCAGTAGGGCGCAAGCGCTCGATGCAGATGTTGCTCACCGGGCAGACGATCGACGCCGACACCGCTGCGGACTGGGGTCTGGTGAACTTCGTCGTCGCGCCCGAAGACCTGGACCGAGAGGTGCGCGAACTGGCCGGCAAGATCACGACGGCCAGCCCCCTGACGGTGAAGATCGGTAAGCAAGCGTTTTATCACCAGATCGATCTGCCGCAAGCCCAGGCGTACGAGGCGATGGCAAAAACGATGGCAACCAATGCCGTGACCTGCGACGCTCAAGAAGGTATGCAAGCTTTTGTGGACAAGCGAAAGCCTGAATGGCGCAATAAGTAACGATCGCTCTTCCGGATTAGTTGGACGTCCTATAACCTGAGCGAATGAGCCTGGATCCACGCACCAACACCGTCGACGGAGTGCTTCGGCGCTCGGCAGCCAAGTACCCCGACCGCGTAGCCGTCGTCTTCGAAGATCGCACTCGCACCTACCGCGAACTCGACGACGCGGTGACGCGGGTCGCGGCCCACTTGCTCGGTCTGGGCCTCGAACACGGCGACCGCGTCGCGGCATACGGAACCAACTCCGACGCCTATGCAATCGGATTCCTTGCCTGTGCGCGAGCAGGTTTGGTGCATGTTCCGGTCAATTACGCACTCAAGGGGGAGGAACTCCGGTACCTCGTGGCGCAGTCAGGCGCCCGCGCGGTGTTGGTGGATCCGGCATTGGCGTCGACGCTCGACTCGGTTCGCTCCGACCTCGATCTCGACCACGTGATCGCACTGCGGGACGCGGAACTGTCGGTGGTCACGATCGGCGAGGCCGGCGAGGTGCCTGTTTTCGAACCGCGTGCGACGTCGACGGATCTGGCGCAACTGCTGTACACCTCGGGCACCACCTCGAAGCCCAAGGGCGCCATGATGTCTCATAGCGCACTGGTTCACGAGTACGTGTCCTCGGTGATCGCGCTCGGGCTCGACAAGAACGACAACCCGCTGATCTGCATGCCGATGTACCACTCCGCGGGCATGCACGTCTTCATGCTGCCGTACCTGTCCGTCGGTGCGACGGTCAGTCTGATGCAGGCGCCGGACATCCCGGAGATCCTGCGCCGCGTCGAAGCAGAAAAGATCGGATCGCTGTTCCTGGCCCCGACCGTGTGGGTACCGTTGGCCAACCATCCGGACCTCGAGACCCGCGATCTGTCTTCGCTCAAGAAGGCGCAGTACGGCGCCTCGATCATGCCGGTCACGGTGCTCAATCGTCTGCGTGAGCGTTACCCGGACATCGGCTTCTACAACTGCTTCGGCCAGTCCGAAATCGGTCCGCTGGCAACAGTTCTCCAGCCCGGCGAGCATGCGGATCGTCCGTCTTCTTGCGGGCGAGCGGTGTTCTTCGTCGAAACCCGTGTCGTCGACGCCGACGGAAACGACGTTGCCGACGGTGAGTCCGGTGAGGTTCTCTACCGCTCACCGCAGCTGTGCAACGGCTACTGGGAAAATCCGGAAGCCACCGCCGACGCCTTCCGCGACGGCTGGTTCCATTCGGGCGATCTTGTCGTGCGGGACGAAGAAGGGTTCATCACGGTCGTCGACCGAATCAAGGACGTCATCAACACCGGCGGCATCTTGGTGGCGTCGCGCGAGGTCGAAGATGCGGTCTACACACACCCGGCTGTGGCAGAAGTTGCCGTGATCGGTACGCCCGACGAGAAGTGGATCGAGGCCGTCACCGCGATCGTCGTGCTCAAGGACGGCAACGACGAGTTGACGCCTGAGGCGTTGATTGCCCACGTCAAGGAGCGAATTGCCCCGTTCAAGGTCCCCAAGCACGTGCGTTTCGTGGCCGAACTCCCGCGAAATCAGAGCGGAAAGCTGCTCAAGCGGGAACTGCGCACCGTCTGACACCTGCTATAGGTTCTGCCTTACCTTCGGTTCGTTTTCAGGTCTTTGACTCCGATTGCCTCACGGTATTGACTTCGGAGGACGGCATGGACTTCGGAAACAGCAAGGTGAGTGGTGGGAATGCAGGTCGATGCAGATGACTTCGCAGATATCTTGGCGACTGCGCGGGAGTTCATCCGTAAGGAAGTAGTTCCGCGTGAGCAGGAGATTGCCGACACCGACGCCATTCCTGAGGACATACGCAAGAAGGCCGCAGCCATCGGGCTGTTCGGCTACGCGATTCCTCAGGAATGGGGTGGGCTCGGACTCGATCTCACCCAAGACGTCGAACTGGCAATGGAATTCGGCTACACGTCCCTGGCGCTGCGTTCGATGTTCGGTACCAACAACGGAATTGCCGGGCAGGTGCTGGTCGGCTTCGGTACCGACGAGCAGAAGGCTCAGTGGCTAGAGCGCATCGCCTCCGGCGACGTCGTGGCTTCCTTTGCTCTCACCGAACCCGGCGCGGGCTCAAACCCGGCCGGCCTTCGGACCAAGGCCGTTCTGGACGGATCCGAATGGGTGATCGACGGCAACAAGCGGTTCATCACCAATGCTCCACTGGCACAGCTGTTCGTGGTGTTCGCGCGCACTCGCCCGGCGGATTCCGATGGTCCGGGAATTGCAGTCTTCCTGGTTCCTGCTGACACGCCAGGAGTCACAGTTGGTCCCAAGGACAAGAAGATGGGTCAGGAAGGTGCCTGGACCTCCGAGGTCACCTTCGACAACGTCCGGGTTCCCGAGTCGGCCCTCGTCGGTGGCGACCAGGACACCGGATACCGCGCAGCGATGACGTCTCTCGCGCGCGGACGAGTCCATATCGCGGCGCTCTCGGTGGGAGCAGCACAGCGAGCGCTCGACGAATCTGTCGCGTTCTCCGTGGTCACGGAACAGGGCGGCACCGCTATCGGTGACTTCCAGCTGGTTCAAGCGATGCTGGCTGACCAGCAGGCCGGTGTCATGGCCGGGCGTGCGATGGTGCGTGAGGTGGCTGCGCGGTACGTCAGCGGTGAGGATCGACGTCTCGGCCCCTCGGCGGCAAAGCTTTTCTGCACCGAGATGGTGGGCAAGGTCGCGGATCTCGCCGTGCAGATCCACGGTGGCAACGGGTACATGCGCGGTGTGCCGGTCGAACGCATCTACCGTGAAGTTCGCCTGTTGCGCCTGTACGAGGGAACCAGCGAGATCCAGCGACTGATTCTCGGCGGTGGGCTCGTGGCGCAAGCGAAAAAGCAAAACCAGCGCTGACACCTTTACCTGACGAGCTTTAACCTCACGAACGGAGTGGACATGGGATTGTTGGACGGCAAGGTTGCGGTAGTGACCGGCGGAGCGCAGGGCATCGGGCTCGAAATTGCGCGCACCTTCATCAAGGAAGGTGCGACCGTCGTTCTCGGCGACATCAACGAAACCGTCGGAACGGCTGCGGTCGCCGAACTCGGTGGAGAGTCGGTCGCCCGTTTCGCTTCCTGCGACGTGCGTGATTCCGGACAGGTCGAGGCCATGCTCGATCTGGCCGAAAGTGCTTTCGGTCCAGTCGATGTCATGGTCAACAACGCCGGCATGACGCGCGACGCCACGATGCGGAAGATGACCGAGCAGGACTTCGACGACGTGATCGCCGTTCACCTCAAGGGCGCCTGGAACGGAACACGCGCTGCCGCAGCCCGCATGCGCGAGCGTGAGACGGGCGCAATCGTGAACATCTCGTCGATCTCCGGCAAGGTGGGCATGCTCGGGCAGACCAACTACTCGGCCGCCAAGGCCGGCATCGTCGGTCTGACGAAGGCCGCGGCAAAGGAGGTCGCGTTCAAGAATGTTCGCGTCAACGCCGTTCAGCCCGGACTTGTCCGCACGGCGATGACCGAGGCAATGCCCGAACGGATCTGGAACGAGAAGCTTGCCGAGATCCCGATGGGGCGTGCGGCCGAGCCCTCGGAGGTTGCTTCGGTTGTACTGTTCCTCGCGAGCGAACTCTCGAGCTACATGACGGGCACGGTTCTCGAGATCACCGGCGGCCGCCACATCTGACCCGTCCTGTTCGAGTGCAAGAATTCAGAGTGTAAAACTTCTGGGTGTAAAACTTCTGGGGTGACTACTGACATGGGACAGCCGAACTCGGATCTTCCGCTCGACGGAATCGCCGTGGTTGCACTCGAACAGGCGGTGGCGGCACCGCTCGCCACCAGGCATCTCGCGGACATGGGTGCGCGGGTGATCAAGATAGAACGCGTCGGCGAGGGCGATTTTGCGCGTCACTACGACCGGGCGGTTCATGGTCAGGCGTCACACTTCGTGTGGCTCAACCGTTCCAAGGAATCGATCGCTGTCGACGTGAAGTCGGAATCCGGCCGGCAAATCGTTCTCGATCTTGTCGCGCGAGCCGATGTGTTCCTACAGAATCTGGCACCTGACGCAGCTGCGCGACTGGGGTTCGGCGCGGAGGAACTGCGCGAGAAATTCCCACAGCTCATCGTGATCGACATGTCCGGATACGGCAGTGCCGGCCCACGGCGTGAGCGCAAGGCGTACGACATGCTGGTCCAAGCCGAGACCGGAATGATCTCCGTGACAGGCACACCGGAGACGGCCACCAAGACGGGTATCCCGGTCTCGGACATCGCCGCTGGAATGTACGCGCTGACTTCGATTCTGAGCGCCCTGTTCCGTAGAGAGCGAACGGGTAAGGGAGCGCTCGTCGAGGTCTCGATGTTCGATTCCACCGTCGAGTGGCTCGGGCATCCGATGTACATGAAAATGTATGCAGGAAAGCAGATTCCGCGGGTCGGGCTCGGCCATGCGGCGATCGTTCCCTACGATTCGTATCCCACGGCCGACGGCGAGATCCTGATCGGCGTCCAGAACGATCGTGGATGGCGTGCACTGATGGTGGACGTGTTCGAGCGAGAGGATCTGGTCGACCATCCGCGCTTTTCCACCAACATCGTGCGCGTCGAAAATCGCGGCGAGGTAGACGAATTGGTGGGTTCCCTGACTCGTCTGTATTCGACGGCAGATCTGGATCAACGCCTTGCCGCCGCCGGTGTCCCGGCCGCTGCACTCAACGACATGGCAGGTCTACTGGAACATCCGCAGTTGGAGAAGCGTGCCAGGTGGAGGTCCGTGGGCACCGAAAACGGACCGATCGATGCCGTGCTGCCTCCGATGACGTACTCGGACGTCGAAATGCGCATGGGTGACGTTCCGGCCCTCGGCCAGCAGACGGATTCTCTACTGGCCGAGTTGGGGCGTACGGGTGACCAGATCGCGGACCTTCGCCGCGACGGATCGATCGGTTAACGCTTCTAGCGTCGCAGGTTCTCGAACACCGCTGCAATCCCTTGTCCGCCACCGATACACATGGTCTCGATCCCGTACCGTCCCTGGCGCCGGTCGAGTTCGCGCAGCAGATTGGCGAGGATCCGCCCACCGGTGGCACCGACAGGATGTCCGAGCGAGATCCCGGAACCGTTGACGTTGAAGCGCTCCTCGATGTCCTGCGCGCTCAATCCCCAGGCCTTGGCGCACGCGAGAACCTGTGCGGCGAATGCCTCGTTGACTTCGATGAGGTCGATGTCGTCGAGCGACAGATCGACACGGGAGAGAGCTTTCGCCACGGCAGGCACCGGTCCGATACCCATTCGGTTCGGCTCCACACCCGCCACACCCCCGCTGACCAGTTTCGCGAACGGTCGCAGGCCAAGGCGTTCGGCGTTGGCCGCAGTGGTGACGATGGCCGCGGCTCCGGCGTCGTTCTGGCCGCAGGCGTTTCCGGCGGTGACTGTGGCTTCGGGGTCGACTCGACCTCGAATGGGGCGCAGTGCAGCAAGATCGGACAGCTGAATCCCTCGGCGTGGATGCTCGTCGCGAGTGACGACTGTCTGCTCACCACGGCGCCCGCGCACCGAAACGGGAATGGTCTCGTCGTCGAAATACCCGCTGTCCTGGGCATGAACGGCCCGTTCGTGCGATCGCACCGCGTATCGGTCCTGCTCGTCGCGGGTGATCGAGTACTCCCGGCGCAAGTTCTCGGCGGTCTCGATCATGCCGCCTTCGACCGGGAAGTTGACTCCGCCGGAGTTCGTGCGCGGTTTGGCCAATCGGTCGTGGAACTCGACCGAAGGGCGCTTTGTGCCCCAACGCATATCGGTGGAGTAGAACTCGGTTCCGCTCATGCTCTCGGCGCCGCCGGCGATGACCAGATCACTCATCCCGGTCTGTACCTGCATCGCGGCGTAGATGATCGCCTGCAATCCCGAACCGCAACGGCGATCGAGTTGTATTCCGGGAACGGACACGTCCAGACCGGCGTCGAGTGCCGCGATTCGCCCGATGGCCGCGGCCTCTCCGTTGGCGTAACCCTGACCGAAGATGACGTCGTCGACATCGGTGGACGCAATGCCGGTTCGTTCGACGAGGCCACGCACAACAGTGCTGGCGAGAGTGGTGACGGGAACGTCCTTGAAGACTCCGCCGAATCCGCCCACCGGGGTGCGAACGGGTTCACAGATGACTGCGTCGTGCATGGAATGCGCCTGTCTCGAGGAGAGGTGGGGAATGCGTCGCGTGAACGGGCCGATCGAAGGGCCCCATCGCGACCTGGCCACTCGAATATCCAGCACGCGTGGCGCGGTTGTCAACAGCAGGAACGACCTGTTCGGACATAGTTTCCGCCATACGGTTCGTATGCGAAATCGACTTTGACACATATACCGTTCGGGGATTGAATGGATGCAGCGTCTCTGCCGCACACATGTCGCGGTGGGGTGAAAGTTCCTGGAGTCGAATCAGTTTCGTCGACAGGAGAGCACGAAGTACCGACAGACAGGTGGAACAGTGACTCGTTTGGCGCAGACGGCGGGATTGACCGAGACCCAGAGCGACATCGTCGGGGCGGTACGCGAGTTCGTCGATCGTGTGGTCATCCCCGCGGCGCAGGAGCTCGAACACTCCGATACGTACCCGACCGACATCGTCAAGCAGATGAAGGACATGGGTCTGTTCGGACTGACCATCGACCCCGAGTACGGGGGTATCGGCGAATCATTGCTCACCTACGCGCTGTGCGTCGAAGAGCTGGCCCGTGGATGGATGAGCGTGTCCGGCGTCATCAACACGCATTTCATCGTGGCTCACATGATCTCCGCGCACGGGACGCCGGAACAGAAGGCGAAGTACCTGCCACGTCTGGCGTCCGGGGAACTCACCGGCGCATTTTCCATGTCGGAACCGGCCCTGGGTTCCGATGTTGCTGCCATATCGACCAAGGCGAAGCGTACGGAGTCCGGCGATTACGTGATCACCGGCCAGAAGATGTGGCTGACCAACGGTGGTTCGTCGACGTTGGTGGCAGTCCTCGTCAAGACGGACGAGGGCGCGGAGAAGCCGCACAACAATCTGACGACGATATTGATCGAGAAGCCCGCAGGTTTCGGCGAGGTACTCCCGGGCCTGACCATTCCGGGCAAGCTCGAGAAGATGGGCTACAAGGGAATCGACACCACGGAGATGATTTTCGACGGCTTCGAGATCGGAGCCGAAGAGGTTCTCGGTGGCACTCCCGGCTTGGGATTTCGGCACATGATGGACGGCGTCGAGGTCGGCCGGGTCAACGTCGCCGCGCGTGCGTGCGGAATCGCCCAGCGCGCTTTCGAACTGGCTGTCACCTACGCCAAGCAGCGCGAGACGTTCGGCAAGCCGATCGCCGAGCATCAGGCCATCGCGTTCCGGATCGCCGAAATGGGCACCAAAGTCGAAGCGGCACATCTGATGATGGTCAACGCAGCCAGGCTCAAGGACTCGGGTGAGCGCAACGACGTCGCAGCGGGTATGGCGAAGTATCTGGCGAGTGAATTCTGCTCGGAGGTCACGCAGGACAGTTTCCGTATCCATGGTGGATACGGCTACTCCAAGGAATACGAGATCGAGCGGTTGATGCGTGAGGCGCCGTTCCTTCTGATCGGAGAAGGCACCAGCGACATCCAGAAGCAGATCATCAGCAAGGGCTTGTTGCGCACCTACAACTGAACCGACAAGCGGCACCGCGAACATGCGCGGTGCCGTTTTGTCGTGTCGGATCAGCGGGTGGACGTCAGTGGGTAAATATCAGCGGGTGAAGGCCAAGGTCGTCACCGGTGACCGATTGCCGTATGCGTCAACGGCTTCGACGCGGGCTTCGTATGCGGTGCCCGCTGCGGCATCGGGAATCGGAATGTCGAGGCTGTTCGGCCGCGGCATGAAGTAGAAGTCCGAGAGCACCTTCGACGAGACCACCTTCGCTCCGGTGGCTGTGTCCGTGACCTCGACGGCGTAGTGGTGCACCATCTGATCGTCCTTGGCCTGCGCGATCCTCAGTGCGGTCGCACCGTTTTCGCCGGTCGTCACCGAGAGCGGAGTGCTCGAGGTTAACTCCGGCGCGTGTGTGTTCCGTGCGCCCGAGGTGTAGCGGAAGTTGTCCTTGATCTGCTGGTTGGTCGACCCGTCGAGTTCGACCGTCCAACCCGAGCCGCTCAGCGTGCCCGCGCTCGAGTACGGCGGCTGCCAGTTGGCTGACCACGCACCTCCGGTGTAGATGTCGTGCTTGTCTGCCGCCATGTTGATGCGGTTGATTTCCGTGCGGTCCTGGTAGACCTCCACGAAGAGAGCTTGGGCAGTGGGTGATTCGAAACGGTTCGCGAGACCGGACTCGGTCACCATCTGGTAGCCGTGATCGATTTCGATGTAGGACATCGAGCCGTCGTTGACCGCCGTGAAGTCGCGTTGATGGATCGACCGGTCGTCGTTGTTGTTCAGGTGCGAGTGCCCGGAGAAGAAGATTGCCTGAGGGAAGGCGCTCAAGTCTTCGGTCAGTCGAGGGTTCGACGCCTGCTGGCCGTCCATGGCTGTGTTGCTTGCCGGTCGGTGTCCCTGGACCAGGATCGGCTTGGTCAGGTTCCCGGACTCCGCGGTGATTTCGGTCAGGCGGGACTTCAGCCAATTACGTTGCGCTGAATCATTGTTGTATGTCTCGGTGTTGACCGTGAAGAGATGGACACCGCTGACATCGGATTCGTAGTATCCGCCACCGGAATCCGGGAACCACTCCGCCGGATATCCGGCTCTGATTGCCGCGAGACTTGCATCGTGATTGCCGTTGGAGATCAGGAGTTGTGTGTCGTTCATGCCCTTCCTGGCGAGGTTTGCCTGGAAGATTTCTGCGACGATCTTGTGGTCAGGCCCCTTGCCGTCTCCGTTGTCGTTGATCATGTCGCCGTTGGAGAGGATCGCGTCGGGTTTCGGGAAGATGGAACCGATTGTGTCGAAAAAGCTTTCGTACTTCTTGTCGTTGTTCGCGTGGTCGCCGACGTGGACGTCGGACATTACGACGACCTGAGCCAGCGGCTTCTCCGAGGTCTTGATCAGGTAGCCGAACGAGACGGCCGCGCTCGCGTGATCGCCGCGGAAAGCGGCGACAGTGACGTTGGTGTCCTGTGCGATCTGCAGCGGACGTCCCGGTGTGGCAGCTTGGCTGTCGGTGGTGGGTGTCGTTCCGTCCAAGGTGTAGCGGACAGTGGCGCCGCGCTCGGCGGTGAAGGTCAGATCGACAGGGTGCTCGTACCGTCCGCCGGGGACGCTGACGCCGGGCGCTGCGGGCGGCGTGTTGTTCTCGCCCGAAGAGCTACCCCATTCGAAGGACGAACTGCCCCAGCTGGGTTCGGCTTGGGATTCGGCGGGGGCGATGCCGGGAACGGCGAGAGCCGCGGTCACGGCTGCTATCGCGATGGTCGTACGTCTCACGAGGATTCCTTTGTCTTCGACGCGGTGGTTCAGACCCATCCGTAATTGGTCTGGACCAATTACGCTAGGTGGCGCCGGGTAGAAAAAGGTGTGTCCTGTATGTCCGACTAGTGAAGCGTGCATGAACACCGTCTGCGCTTGCCGGCGGTACTGTCGGCTGCGCTTATGGCAAAGTCGATGGCGTGGACCTACGTCAGATCGAGTACTTCCTTGCCGTTGCCGGTGGGGAGTCCTTGTCGACGGCTGCGCAGAATCTGTCGGTCACCAAGCCGTCGCTGTCGCAGGGTATTCGTGGTCTCGAGCGTGAACTCGGAGTCGAACTGTTTCACCGTGTCGGTCGCGGTTTGGTTCTGACGGCGGCAGGTCGGGCGTTGGTAGGGCCGGCGAGGCAGATGATGCGCAGCAGTGCGGCCGCATTCAATGTCGCGACCGGGACGGCCGACGAGCCTCGTGGGCGGCTCGACATCTGCTCCGCGGCACATGGTCTCGAAGGTCCGATCGCACGCATCGTGGCGGACTTTCGTGAGCGGTGGCCTGCTGTGACCGTTCGGGTCGGTGAACTGCCGCAGGGCGCAACGTCTGAGCAGGTGTTGGCAGACGGCGCATGTGAGGTGGTCTTCAGCTATTGGCCACCCGACATGTCGGCGCTGTCCACGAAAGTGATCGGGGTGAACGAATACTGGCTGGCAGTGCCGTCGGGGGTTCATCCTGACGTCTGGCCGAATGGTGTGAAACCCGCTGCGGGAGTGCCGGTGTCATTGACGGCATTGCCCGATCTCCCCGTGGTGGGTGTGCTCAAACACTCGCGGGCTCGGCTTGCCATCGAGTCGTCTCTGCAGGCCGCCGGGGCCCGGACTCGGATGTCGACGGAGTTGGCGCAGCGGGAGACCGTCGGCGCGTTCGTCTTTGCGGGTTTGGGTATGGCATTCATGGAGCGTTCGTTGGCCGAGAGATCGGTCGCGTCCGGCGCGGAGATATTTCCGGTGGAGCCCGCGATCTCACTGAATTACGGCATCGAGTTCGATCCGGAGACGCTCTCGCCGTTGGGCAGGCTGTTCGTGGACGGCTTGTGACGTGTGGAGACGTTCTCGATGTACGCAGACCCGGCCGGCGAGAGCGGGCCGTCGCGGTAGACCAAGATCGTCTGCCGCGTGATCGGCGGGAAAAGCGAGCGAACCTCAGATGCTGGGGAGTCTTGTTCGGCGATCGATCTGGGCAGCAGCGCGGCGCCTACACCTTGCCCGACCATTTCCCGGACGGCAAGGCGATCAGGTACTTCCACGACGACGTTGGTGAGCTCCAGATCGCCGTCGATCGAACGCCCGCGCCGAAATGTCGATGCCTCGACCACCATCGGCAGGCGCGCAACCACGGCGCGCGGAACCGGATCGGGTAGGTCTGTGGCCAGGCGAACGGGGATCGACAAGACCGTTTCCTGGGTACTCACGGCAATTTCTCGAAGCCCGTCGGAGACATCGGTACCCGGGTGGGTCTCGAGAAACCCGAGTTCACACGTGCCCGCTCTGACCAGCGCGCGCACGTCCTGTGCGTTCGGGACGGCGTTCGTGGAGAACCGAATGCCGGGCGCCGTCAGATGGAGGCGTCCCGCGACCTCTGCGACAGGGTCGATGGCAAGATCGGACTGAACGGCTATGGCGAGTTCGCCGGCGCGCAAAGCGGTTACTGCGGCCACCGCGGCTTCGGCCCGAGCAACGTCGGCGAGCAACGCACGTGCAGAATCGGTAATCGCCAGTCCGACTGTGGTGGGAGCCAGACCGCGAGTGGTGCGCTCGAAGAGTGTGGCTCCGAGTGCTCGTTCGAGGTTGCGTACGGCCTGCGAGAGTGACGGTTGCGAGATACGCAGGACGTCCGCGGCGGCGGTGACGCTGCCGTGATCGACGACGGCGACGAGATACTGCGCGCTGCGTATGTCCATCCCGGGTGCCTGCATCTGACAAATTCTCGCAGATGACGACGCCTTGGCGCCTGCGACTTGCTGCGACCTGCAGACATAGGTCTCAGCTATGGCTCTGTGCGCCTTCTCGTCTTTGTGGCGCAGGCCATAGCGATGGTCGACTGTTCCAGTACCACCGCCCGCGGTTCGTGCTCGGTGAGTACCTGGAACACAGGAGCGTGATGTGAGCGAGCTTCACCTACCCAACCGGATACGCCACTCGGCGTCGACACGGCCGTCCGATCCGGCGATCACGTGCGGCGACCGAAGTTTGACATGGGCTGAGCTGGATGGCGAGACCAGTACCTTGGCGAGCGCGTTGGCAGAAGTGACCGCAGCCGGTGCTCGCGTCGGTGCGTTACTGCGGATGGGGCTCGAAGGTGCGGAAACCTTCATCGCGTGTGCGAAGGCAGGCGCTGTGTTCATCCCGTTGAACTGGCGGCTCAACCCACTCGAACTCGTCGACATCGCCGAGGATGCGGAGCTCGACGTCTTGATCGTCGATGACGAGTTCGCCGCGGGGGCGGCGGCGATGTCCGCAGCGTTGCCGGAGATCGAGGTCATAACCGTGGGAGCTGCAGGGGGCCTGCCGGATTCGCGAACCTGGGCGGAGTTCGTGGCCTCCGGGAACGGCGTCGACCCCGGACAGGGGCACGATCCGGACGCAGCAGTTCTGCAGCTGTACACCTCCGGGACAACCGGCCGGCCCAAGGGCGTCGTGGCCACGCACCGGAATCTGTACAACGAGCCAGAGGGGTTCGATGTCTACGAATTCGGTTCGAATGCAGTCGCACTCGACGCACTTCCCCTCTTTCACATCGCCGGCGCCGGCTGGATGAGTACGTGCTTGTCGGCCGGAGTGCCATTGGTGCTGCTCGGAGACATGGCGCCGGCTCGGGTCGCTGATGCCATCGCGACTCACCACGTCACCCACGCATTTCTGGTGCCTGCCGTCATTCAGACGCTGGTAGATCTGCCCACTCTCGACAGTTTCGATCTGGCCAGCCTGGAGGTGGTCGCCTATGGGGCGTCGCCGATCACTCCGGCACTCCTCGCTCATGCGATGACTGTCTTGAACTGCAAATTCGTCCAGCGATACGGGATGACCGAGACAACTGGTTCGGTATCCGTCCTTCGTGCCTTCGACCATCATGTGAGCGGTCCGCGTTCGGAGTTGCTCCGCTCTGCGGGAAAACCGATGATCGGCGTCGAGATCTCCATTCGAGACGTCACAACCGGTGAGGTATTGCCGCCCAACAAATCCGGTGAGATCGTTGCACGCAGCAGAAACAACACTCGCGGGTACTGGCGACGTGACCGAGAGACCGCGGAACTGTTCACTAAGGACGGCTTTCTCCGAACAGGCGACGCCGGCCATCTGGACGACGAGGGGTATCTGTTCGTCACCGACCGCCTCAAGGACATGATCATCACCGGCGGTGAGAACGTCTATCCGATCGAGGTGGAATCCATTCTGGCCGAACACCCCTCGGTTGCCGAGGTCGCGGTGGTCGGGGTTCCGGACAAGCGCTGGGGTGAATCCGTCACCGCGGTGGTCAAACTGGTCGACGGTGCCGACGTGCCGAGCGTCGACGAGTTGATCGCGTTCAGCACAGCGAAGTTGGCGTCGTACAAGAAACCTCGCCAGATCCATTTCGTGGACTCCTTGCCTCGCAACGCGAGCGGGAAACTGCTCAAGTCGAGCCTGCGGACCATGCTGAACGCGAGCGGAGAAGCATCATGATCGTGACCGAAGACGTCGGTGTCGCACAACGTGAGGCGTGGGCGAACAAAGTCCTTCCACCGGTGGAACAGGTGCGGGACGGACTGTGGTCGATCCCTGTTCCCATGCCGGACAACCCTTTGCGTTACGTGCTCGTCTACGCACTCGCGCTCGACGACGGACTTGCCCTCATCGACGTCGGTTGGGATCACGAACAGTCGTGGCAGGCTCTCGTCGACGGCATAGCATCGATCGGATACCACGTTTCCGAAGTGCGCTATGCGGCAATCACGCACCTGCATCCCGATCACTTCGGTCTGGCGCCGCGTCTTCGGCAGGTCAGCGGCGCAACGCTTGCGATGCACGTGGCCGACGCGACGCTCCTCGGATACCACGGTCCCGAGCAGACCCGCGACGACATCAGTGGCTGGAACCTGCAATTGTCCGAACTCGGCGCACCGGCCGAAGTGCTCGACGCGTCTCGGGTCGACCTGGTGCGGTTCGCCGAGCACGAAACCATCGACATTGTTCTGGGAGATGGTGATTCACTCGATCTTCCCGGGTGGAATCTCCGGGCTCAGTGGACACCGGGGCACACTCCCGGACATCTCTGCTTCGTGGAAGAGGACAGAGGCTTGTTGTTCAGCGGCGATCACATGCTGCCGAGGATCAGCCCGAACATCTCCACGATTCCCGGTGAACTCGAGAACCCGCTTCATCGTTATCTTCTCTCGCTCGAGGCGACGACAACACTGGGCGAGTGCGAAGTGCTTCCGGCACATGAATATCGATTCCGTGGGATCGCCGATCGTGCACGTCAATTGATGGGGCACCACGAGGAGCGATTGGCGGAGATCGTGGCTGCGGTTCAGGATGAGCCCGAATCCACGGCCTGGGAACTCTCACGCACGATCTCCTGGTCTCGCCCGTTCGAACAGATGTCGCCGCGACTACTTCGCTTGGCAGTCCGCGAAACCCATGCTCATCTCGTTGTTTTGGCCAAGCGGGAGATCGTGACACCGTCCGGCGGCACACCCGTGCGCTGGAGCATTCGCGCGCAGTGACCTTTCAAGAATCTCATCACGGAAGTAGGAACCGAACATGAGCGTCGTGCTCACCGACTTCGCCGACGGCGTTGCCGTCATCACCCTCAATCGTCCCGAGGCCAAGAACGCGGTCAATCTCGAACTTGCCGAAGCCTTGGCTGCGGCCATCGACGAGTTCGAGGAACGGGCCGATCTCACCATCGGCATTCTGACCGGAGCTGGTGGAACCTTCTGCGCCGGTATGGATCTCAAGGGATTTGCGCGCGGAGAACGGCCATCGCTGCCCGGTCGTGGTTTTGCCGGTCTGACTGAAGCTCCGCCGTCGAAGCCGCTGATCGCAGCCGTCGAGGGGTGGGCCCTCGCCGGCGGGTGCGAACTGGCGTTGGCAGCCGATCTGATCGTGGCGTCCACCGACGCGAAATTCGGCTTGCCCGAGGTGAAGCGGGGACTTGCCGCGGCCGCCGGTGGCCTTCTGCGTCTGCCCAAGATCCTCCCGTATCAGTTGGCCATGGAAATCGCGATCACGGGGGATCCGCTCAGTGCCACCGTGGCGCATCATCACGGCTTGGTCAATCGGCTCGCCGAACCTGGACAGGCGCTGACCGTCGCACGCGAGCTTGCGGCCCGAGTAGCGGCAAACGGTCCACTGGCTGTTCGCGCGACCAAGCAGGTACTGGCAATGTCCGCCAAGTACACCGACCCGGATGCCTTTGTCGCGCAACGCGAATTCATCGATCCGGTATTCACCTCACGTGACGCCAAGGAAGGTGCAACGGCGTTTGCCGAGAAGCGCTCTCCCGTGTGGAGTGGCTCATGAGTGCCGAGACGATCGAGCGCGCGGCCGTAAGCATCGAACGTGACGGTGCTGTCGCGACGATTGTTCTCTGTCGGCCGCACCGCCGCAACGCTCTCGATCTCGACGCCTGGATCGCACTACGTGAAGCAGTCCTCGAACTTCAAGAGGATTCGCAGATTCGCTCTGTGATCCTGACCGGCGCGGACGGGACCTTCTGTGCGGGCTCCGATCTGGACAAACGCGGCTCGTCGCACCCGCTCGATCGCATGCGTGTCATCAACGCAACGGCGATCGCACTGGGTGAGTTTCCCAAGCCTCTGGTGGCGAAGGTCGACGGGTTTGCCGTCGGAGCCGGATGGAACATGGCGTTGCTCTGTGACTTCGTCGTAGCAGCCAAGGGCGCGAAGTTCAGCCAGATCTTTGCCAAACGGGGGTTGTCTGTCGACTTCGGGGGTTCGTGGATCCTGCCGAGACTGGTCGGCCTCCAGCAAGCGAAGCGACTGGTGATGCTCGCCGAGACGATCGACGCACAGGAAGCCTACGAGCTCGGGTTGGTGACCTATCTGGTCGAGCCGGGTGAAATGGACGAACACACGTCGAAGCTTGCGCAGCGGCTCGCTGACGGTCCGCCAGCCGCACTGAGTCAGTCTGCCGCCATGCTCGAACATCACACCTCACTCTCGTTGCGGGAAGCCTTGGACAACGAGGCGAGGGCGCAAGCGGTCAATTTTGCGACGGATGCTACCGACGCGGTTCGTGCCTTCGTGGAAAAGCGGGAGCCGGTCTTCACCGGAGAGTGGGCCGTACCAGGGCTAACTCGAGTGGAGTGAGCGTCAGATCGCTGGTCGTATGATGGATGAGTGGATCTGCATTTCGTTACCTACTTCGTCGCTGTCGTCGACCACGGTGGGATAACGAAGGCCGCTCAGGCTCTCTACATTTCGCAGCCCTCGCTGTCTCAGGCAATTCGCACGCTCGAGCGTCGACTCGGCGCCACGCTGTTCGATCGGACCGGTAGGCGGTTGGTTCTTACCGACGCGGGCCGCACGTTCGATCTCGCGGCCAGGAGAATCCTTGCCGACGTCGAGCGCGCGAAGGCTAAAGTGACCGCCGTTCGCGAACTCGAGTTCGGCCGGGTGGACGTCGTCTCGTACTCGGCGTTCTCCATCGATCCGATGGTCGAGTTGGTTCGTCGATTCCGGGCCAACTTTCCGAAGATCGTCGTGCGCGTCCTCGACACCTACGGCCCGGCCGGGGTCGACAATGCGTTACGGCGAGGGTCGGCCGAGGTCGGCGTCAGCGATCTGAGTATCGGGTACGAAGGTTTGGTCACGGCTCCGATTGCCGCTCAGGAGTTGGTACTCGCCACCCATGCGTCGTTGTCCGGCCGGCTTGCAACGCCGTTGGCGGATCCGGTTCCGCGAGCCCTCTTGCACAGTTTGCCGCTGGTGGTCGATCTCGGTGATCAATCGAATCAGTTCCGGGGTCTACTGAGCGAAGGCGCCGAGAACGTAGTCGTGGACTGTGTCCACCCTGTGACCACGTGGGAACTGGTTCGCCGCGGAATCGGCGCCACTGTCGTGCCGAGAAGGGTTGCACAGCAGCAGATGACAGACGTCTGCGCCTTCTCCTTCGATCCGCCGCTGACACGCGACGTCGGCATCGTCTATCGCTCGGGCGAGCAATCCCCGGCCGCCGCCGCATTCATCGCGACGGCTGCGGAAATGGCCACCTCCGCCGTTCCGTCCAAGGAAGAGGAGTGAACTGTGGAATTCCGGCAGATGGAGTACTTCCTCGCGGTCGTCGAAAACAAGGGAATCAACGGCGCCGCAGCTGCATTGGGAGTTGCTCAGCCGACCGTGTCACAAGCGTTGCGCGGGCTCGAACGTGAACTGGGAGTGAGGCTTTTCCATCGCATCGGGCGCGGCATGGTGCTCAGTGCGGCCGGTCGCAGCCTGGTCGGCCCGAGTCGACAGGTTTTGCGAGACGTAGCTTCGGCGGCTGAACAGTTGACGGCATCCGATGGCGCCATCGTCGGACGCCTCGACATCATGGCTTTCCCTGCACTGACCTCGGGGACGATCGTCGATCTGATTGCGGAGTTCTGTCGACGCTATCCGCAAGCACGAGTCAGATTCTCGGAACTCGAGCGTGAGGACAATCTGGAAAGTCTCATCCGGGACGGCCACTGCGAATTCGCGGTGGCTCATCTGCCACTCGAAGCGGGCGAAGGGCTCGAGATCGTCGAATTGGGGGAGCAGGAGTACCGCCTGGTCTACCCGGCGGGAACCGAACTGCCCGAGGGGCCGGTACGCCTTTCGGAAATGCCGGACATTCCCATGGTATTCGTTCCTCGCGGGGCAGCAATGGGTGACGCGATCGAAGATTCGATCCGAAAGGCCGGTATTAGAACGGAACTCGCGGTAGTGACCGAGCAACGGGAGTCGAGGCTCCCGATGGTCATCGCCGGCCTCGGCGGTTCGTTGGTCGAGCGCTCGGTGGCGAAATCGATGCCTGGTCAGGTCGTGGAACGGGCCTGCGAGCCGAGATTCCTGCGTGCGTACGGTCTCGCCTTCGACCCCTCGACGTTGTCGCCGGTGGGACAGGTATTCGTGAACCTGATCCACGAGTACCTGTCCGACGAATCCCTCTCTGACGAACACCGGTCACAGCACTAGAGTCGGCAGATGCGTTCTCGAGCGGCAGCGTACTCGGCGGCGAGACGCTCTACTACTGCATGCGTCGGAAGTACGGCGTCGATCGCTCCGATGCCCTGTCCGGCGCCCCAGATGTCGCGCCACGCCTTGGTATCGGTGTCGGTGGTCGCGAAACTCATTGCGGAAGGATCGGATTCGGCTAGGTTGTCGGGGTCCAAGCCGGCGGCAACGATGCTGCCCCGCAGGTAGTTTCCGTGTACTCCGGTGAACAGGTTGGAATAGACGATGTCGGAGGCCCCTGAACCCACGATCATCTCCTTGTACGCAGGATCCGCGTTAGCCTCTTCGGTTGCGATGAAAGCTGATCCGACGTATGCCAAATCGGCTCCGGCCGCGAGCGCAGCGAGAATCGAATCACCATGAGCGATGGCACCTGACAACAGCAGTGGACCGGCGAACCACTCACGAATCTCCCGAATCAGGGCAAACGGCGACTGCCTACCGGCATGACCACCGGCCCCGGCAGCTACCGCGATCAGTCCGTCGGCGCCCTTCTCGATCGCCTTGCGTGCAAAGCGATTGTCGATGACGTCGTGAAGAACGATTCCACCGTATGCGTGGACGGCGTCGTTGATGTCGGTGCGAGCGCCGAGGGACGTGATGACGATCGGAACCTCGAACTCGGCGATGGTCGCCAGGTCCTCTTCCAGGCGGTTGTTGGACCGGTGGACGATGAGGTTGACGGCAAATGGCGCCGACGGATTTTCCGGGTGCTCACGATCATGGTCCTCACGAGCGACCGTGATCAGTTTGAGCCAATCCCGAAGTGCCGACTGCGGACGAGCATTCAGTGCCGGGAAGGACCCGATGATCCCAGCGGTGCACTGCGCGATGACGAGGTCAGGAGTCGAGATGATGAACATCGGTGAAGCGAGAACCGGGACACGCAGTTGCGACGTCAGGTCTGCGAAGGTCGTCACCTGGAACCGCCTTTCTGATCGACGGATTCGAGAAGTCTCGAGCGGAGGTCGGTCTTGAGGACCTTACCGGCAGCCGATGTCGGAAGGAGTTCTACCTCGACGACCTCGCGAATCTTCTTGTACGGCAGCACCTGCTCGGCGACAAACGCCTTGATCTGCTCGGCGTCGAACTCGGCGCCCGGAATCATCACCACGAAGGCTACGGGCTCCTGGCCGTTGCTCCCCACTTCGCGGCCGACAACCGCGGCAGTCGAGATCGCCGGGTGCGAAACCAGAATCTCTTCGAGTTCACGCGGATAGACGTTGTACCCCTTGTAGATGAGCATGTCCTTCGCCCGGTCACAGATGAAGAGGTATCCGTCCGAGTCCAGGTACGCGATGTCACCCGTGTCCAACCAGCCGTCGACGAACTGTTCTGCGGTGGTTTCCGGGTGTCCGAGATAGCCGTCGGTGACTTGAGGCCCACGCACCCACAGTTCGCCGCGTTCGTTCTCGCCCAGAACGGTCTTCCGGTCCAGCTGATCGCGAATCTGGATTTCGGTGTCGAAGATCGGGAGGCCGACGCTGCTCTGCCGGTATTCCGAGCCGTTGATCAGCGGAGCTGCCGTGACCACACAGGTGGCCTCGGTCAGCCCGTACCCCTCGACGACGAGCGCTTTGGGAAATGCCCGGCGGAGTGCGGCGAGCGTGACGCTGTCGATCGGGGCAGCGCCCGAAGAGACGACGCACACGCTGTCGGTGTTGCGCACCGTAGCGTCGGGATGAACCGACAGTGCGTGCCACATAGCGGGAGACCCGGTGAGGTAGGTGGCCTCGTGCTTTTCGATCAGCTCGAGCATCCGGCCGGGTTCGAACCGACCGGCAAATACCTGGGTGAGACCGGAGATCAACAGGAACGACGTGTTGAGCAACGAATGTGCGTGGAAGAGAGGTGAGACCACGATGGTCGCCCCTGTTCCCGGCGTCGGACCGAGCACGTCGAGGCCGTCGATGCGTCGAGGCGTGACGAGACCGTCCGGACCTGCCTCCAACTCGTGCCCGGTTCTCCACCCACACATCTGCGTGATGTTGCCGACGACGTTGCGGTGAAGAACACGAACACCTTTGGATACTCCGGTGGTTCCGCCGGTGAACGCGATGTGTGCGATGTCGTCGCTTCGGACGGAGGCAGGGGTGAATTCGGTGGGTAGATCGGCGATGAAGGCGTCGAACGCGACGACCGACTCCGGTGTGTCGAGCGCACCCTCGGTGTCCTGGACCATCACGATCGTACGTACGGAGGTTCCGGAAGAGGCCGCGAGCAGTGTGTGCAGCTGCGAACTCTGAGTGACCGCAGCAACGGCGGACGTCTCCTCGATCTGCTTGCGCAGTCCAAGTTCTGGCTGCAGCGGATTGACCAATGTAACGGTCGTCCCGGCCTGCAGGCAGCCGTAGTAGGCCTGGAGGAACTCGACGCAGTTCCCGAGATGTAGCAACACGACGTCGCCGACGCCGACCCCGGCCTGCCGCAGAGCGCCGGCGAATTGTGCACTGCGCTGACCGAGTTCGCGGAACGTGCACATGCGCTCGCCGTCCACGACGGCGAGGCGATCACCGTAGAGCGCCGCCATGCTGGGTGCCCAGTAAGCCATGGTGGTGTCCGGGTAGTGCATCTTGTGGCGCAGTTGTGGATTGGCGATCACGCTGATGCCCGTCACCGGGGAGCCATTCGGATCGCGCCGTCGAGTCTGATGGTTTCGCCGTTGAGATAGCCGTTCTCGAGCATCGAGACGGCCAGCTGGCCGAACTCGTCCGGGCGACCCAGCCGTGAGGGGTTGGGAACCGAGGCTTCGAGGGCCGTGCGCACATCTTCGCGCAGGCGCGCCAGCAGGGGAGTGTCCATGATGCCGGGAGCAATGGTGTTGACGCGGATTCCGCGGCTGGCGAGATCGCGCGCAGCGGTGACCGTCATACCGACGATGCCGGCTTTGGACGCCGTGTAGTTGATCTGACCGATCTGACCTTCGAATGCTGCGACCGACGCCGTCATGATGATGGCTCCTCGCTCACCGTCCACGGCATCGAGTTCTGCCATCCGCTCGGCGCCGAGACGGAGTGCGTTGAACGAACCGACAAGATTCAGTTTGACGACGAACTCGAAATCTTCGACCGATCCGGCTTTTCCGTCCTTGTCGAGAATGCGCATGCGACGCCCGGCACCCGCGCAGTGGACGACGCCGCGAAGGCCGCCGCGCTCGTGCGCCGCGTCGAGTGCTTCGGCGAATTGTTCGCTGTCGGTGACGTCGGCCGGGGCGAATTGCGCGGCAGCTCCGAGATCGGCCGCCACCTGCTTACCGTCGGACGAAGGCAGATCGATCAACGTGACCTGCGCTCCGGCGTCGAGCAGCCGTCGAGCGGTTGCCAGGCCGAGACCTGAAGCGCCGCCGGTGATCGCGGTGGAAAGTCCCTCGAGTTTCATGGATCAATTCTTCTTTCCTGCTGGATGACGTGTCAGCCCGAAAGCGTTGTCGGGTCAGATCAATTCGAGAATGGTCGCATTGGCCATGCCGCCGGCCTCGCACATCGACTGGAGACCGTATCGAATTCCGTTGTCGCGCATGTGATGTGCCAGGCGAGTCATCAAGATCGCACCTGATCCGCCGAGTGGGTGGCCGACCGCGATAGCGCCGCCGAGCGGATTCACACGATCGATGGCTGCGCCGGTTTCAGCCTGCCAGGCAAGCGGGACGGGGGCAAATGCCTCGTTGATCTCGAAGGCACCGATGTCGTCGATGGACAATCCGGAGCGGTCCAGTGCCTTTGCGGTGGCGGCAATCGGACCGGTGAGCATGATGACCGGGTCGTCGGCTGCGACCACTGCGGTGTGGATACGAACGAGCGGCTTCCAACCGCGTGCCCGGGCGTACTCGCTGGTCGTGACGAGTGTGGCGCCCGCCCCGTCGGAGATCTGCGAAGAGTTGCCGGCGTGGATGACACCGTCGGCGTCGAAGGCCGGGGGCAACTTCGCGAGCGACTCCAGACTTCCGCCTCGCCGAATGCCTTCGTCCTGGGACAACCCGGCGATCGGAGTGATTTGCCCGATGAATGCTCCTGCATCGGTGGCGCTGGCCGCGAACTCGTGTGAGCGGAGGGAATATTCGTCCAGGGTCGTTCGGGTGAGTGCCCATTTCCGGGCCATCATCTCGGCGCCGGTCCCCTGGCTGAAACTGTCCACACCGTAGCGTTCGAGTACCGAAGCCGGGAAATGCTCACCGTTCTTGCTGGCGGTTCCCATCGGAACTCGCGACATCGATTCGACGCCTCCGGCTACGACCACGTCGTTCTGACCGGAGATGACGGTGGCCGCAGCAAAGGAAACTGCCTGCTGGCTCGATCCGCAGGCCCGGGTCAATGTGACGCCGGGAACGCTGTCGGGCCAGCCGGCGGCGAGTGCCGCTGTGCGGGCGATGCTTCCGGCCTGTTCGCCGACCTGACTGACGCATCCCCAGATCACGTCGTCGACCGTGGCCGCGTCGAGTCCGGTCCGTTCAGCGAGTGCACGCAGTACATGTGCGGACAGTTCGGCCGGATGGATCTCCGAGAGGGCGCGTCCTCGACGGCCGATCGGTGTACGTACTGCGTCGACGATGACGGCATCTCGCATGTATCTCTCCTGCTGTTCGTGCCCGGTGTTGCGATTGTGCGGTCGGGGCGTGCCTCGAGTCGATCACGAGCGGGTCGACCCGGCAATGTCTTTCGGTGAATGGCTTTGTTAGCGAATGGCTATACGTGGAGCATTCAGCCGCGGATGAGCTTGCGATCGCGCTCGGGATTGGCGAAGACGAGGACCAGAACCGCGGCGACGACTCCGATGATGCCGATTGCCTGGAAGGACTGGGCGTAACCGTCGGCCGGGGTTGCTGCGTTGTCCACGATGACTCCCGTTGCGTAGGGAGCAATCAGGCCGCCGATCGACATGATGGCGAGGAAGAATCCCATGGTGCCTGCAGTCTGCTGCGGCGGGCACAGTTCGGAGATCGCAGCGTTGATGAGCGGGAAGGTGATTGCCGAGAATCCGTAGCCGATCGAGACCATGGCGACAGCGACGATGGGAGTGGAGATCTGTGGCAGGAACAGGAGAATCGATCCGCAGATCAGAACGCCGACGCAGGGAACGATGACGCGAACCGTGCGAGAGGTGAAGCCGCGGCCGATCAACTTGTCCGTGACGGAACCGGAGGTGATCATGAGGACGAGGCCGACGATCGAGGGCAGTGCGAACATCGAACCGGCTTGCATCGCACTGTATCCGAGGCCGACCTCGAAGTACGACGGCAACCAGGTGAGAACGACGGTGGTCAGTGCGTAGATGGTGGCGATGAGGAAGCAGCAGCTGACGAAGGTGCGGGAGAGCAGGATCTTGCGCCACGGAACGTTGGGCTCGGTGACTGCCTTCGTTGCCGTCCCGGTCGCCTCGGTTGCTTCTGTATCTGCAGTCTTGGTCGCCTTGACGGCCTTGCTCGTGTACGGGCCTTCGGACCAACCGGCCAGCCAGCAACCCATCCACACGAGTCCGAGGACAGAGAGCGAGAGAACCGCTGCGCGCCAGCCGTAGTGAACGGCGATGAAGGTCAGTACGGGCGCGAGGGCGATCTTCGCGACGGAGGCGGATCCGGCGAGCATTGCACCGGGAAGGCCGCGCTTGGCCGGCGGGTGCCACGAGTACGCGGCGGTGTGCATCAGCGCCGAGCTGGGGCCTTCGGCAAATCCGAGGAGCATGCGCGAGACGATCAACATCGCGAGGCTGGCACCGAGAACGAGGGGGAGCATGACCACGGACCAGATTGCGGCCAGGATCAACAGAGCCCAACGTAGGGTCAGGTACTTGTTGAGCGGTCCGGCGAGAAATCCGCCGATGCAGAACATCAGGAAGAACAGCGAGCCGACCATGCCGATTTGCGAAGACTTCAGTCCGAGCTCGCGAGCGAGGGGCTGAGCGATGATTCCGAGGACTGCTTTGTCCGCGTAGTTGACGATGTAGAGGAAGACGACGAGCCCGGTCATCGTCCACGCACGCTTGCGGGTACCGAAGACGGGGACTGCTGACGAATCTGGCGTTGCTGTTGCTTCGGGCTGGACGTCGTTACGCTGTGGCGCGATGGGGGTCACGTGGCGTCCCTTCGAGACTGGTGGGCGGATGCGATCGTGCTCGAAGCGCGGCCTCGAAGCGATCGGTGGTGTTGTGTTTGCCGGCTGACCCATTCAACGTGTTCTGGATCACTTTGAGCAATGTCGCGTCGATGATCGGAACGATAGCGGTTGCCTATGTATCGCAGGTCAGGCCATATTGGTACGCCCTATCGGACGCATAGCCGATGAGTGTTGGATCGAATACGGAACGTTGAGGCAAGGTGAGATCAGGATCACCCTGTTCCCTTGACCGACTGGAGTTCATACATGCAGCGCACCGTGTTCAACGAGGATCACGAGGCATTCCGGGCTACCGTCCGCGATTTCATCGCGAAGGAAGTAACCCCGGTCCACGAGAAGTGGGAAGAGGACGGTCACCCGCCCCGTGACTTCTACCGACGACTCGGAGAGCTTGGCGTACTCGGAATTCAGGTGCCGGAGGAATACGGCGGAGGCGGCGAGAAGTCGCTCAAGTTCAACGTCGTCGTCGCCGAGGAGGTTGCTGCCGCCGGGGCGTCTTTCGGCTCGCAGTCGGTGCATACGAACCTGATCCTGCCCTACCTGCTCGAGTACGCGAACGACGAGCAGAAGAGCCGCTGGTTGCCGGGCTTCGCCTCCGGCGATCTGATGTTCGCGATTGCGATGACCGAACCGGGAACAGGGTCGGATCTGGCGAACATCGCGACGACGGCCAAGCTGTCGGAGGACGGTACGCACTACGTGGTCAATGGTTCCAAGACGTTCATCACCGGCGGGGTACTTGCCGATCGCGTCCTGGTAGTGTGCCGCACCGCGCCGAGCACAGCGGAGAACCGACGCACCGGGTTGTCGATCCTGGTGGTCGACACGTCGTCGCCCGGATACTCGGTGGGGCGCAAGATCAACAAGATCGGTCTCAAGACCTCCGACACTGCGGAGCTTTCGTTTGTCGACGTACAGGTGCCCGTCGAGGACCGGCTCGGAGAAGAGGGCGACGGATTCAGCTATCTGACCCACAACCTGGCTCAGGAGCGGTTGACCATCGCTTTCGGAGCGGCCGCCACTGCCAGTGCAGCGCTTCGCTTTGCCATCGACTACGTCAAAGACCGCAAGGTGTTCGGTAAGCCCGTCGCGGCATTCCAGAACACCAAATTCGTTCTGGCCGAATGTGCTACCGAGGTTGATGCCATCCAGCTGGTGTCCGACAACGCACTCGAATGTCATGACCGCGGCACTCTGACGATTCCCGACGCCGCGAAGGCGAAACTGTTCTGCACCGAGGCAGCAGGTCGAGTTATCGACAAGTGCCTCCAATTGCACGGCGGGTACGGCTACATCACCGAGTATCCCATCGCGCGTCTTTACGCAGACACGCGTGTCACACGAATCTACGGTGGCACAAGTGAAGTCATGAAGACCATCATCGCGAAGGATCTTGGTCTCTGACGCACTCTCGACATGTTTTCGGCCTCGGAACATTTGTTCCGAGGCCGAAAACATGTTCCAGGTAGATCAGTTCGCCGGAACGCCGACGATGCCGTCCGCGATCAGTGCCGAAGCGTGATCAGCAGTGGTTCCGAGGACATCCGCGAGCACCGCAATCGAATCGCCGCCGACCTCGGAGGCCGGTCCGGTGCTCAGGTGTGCGCCGTCGAACGAGGCTGGGTTCGCGGCAGCCAGATAACTTCCGATTCGAGGCTGATCGAGTGCGGAGAACATCGGGTTGTTCTCCAGTTCACCGGAATTCACCACTTCATCGAAACTGCGGTACCTCTCGAACAGAACCGACGATGTGTCCAGCGCTGCAGCGATCTCGGCGCCGCTGTGTTCCCGGAACCAATGTGAGAACAGAGCAGTGAGTACCTCTCGATGACGGTAGCGATCCGCTTCGGTGGAGAAGTCGGCTCCGAGGGCACCTTCGACGGCGTCGACAGCCGCCGTGGTGCCGGTGACCGACGCAAGGTCACGGAAATGCCGAGTAGTGAGTGCAACGATCATGAACCGTTCGTTGTCGCTGGAGACGAAATCGATTCCGTACGTGCCGTAGACGGCGTTTCCGCCGGACTCGCGACTGCGACCGTTCACTTGTACTTCGGTGAGGTAGCCGAGTGTTCCTGCGGTGGCCAATGCGACGTCTTCGAGTGGCAGCGTGATCTGCGTGCCGTGTCCGGTCGAGTCACGTTGGCGCACTGCGGCAGTGATCGACAGGGCGGCATAGAGCCCGCAGGCGACGTCCCAGGCGGGCAGTGCGTGGTTGACAACTCCGGCGTAGTCGGCGGGGCCGGTGATCTGTGGAAATCCCAACGCGGCGTTGACCGTGTAGTCGACCCCGGGGCTGCCGTCGCGGCGTCCGAGAACCTCGAGGGTGATGACGTCGCTACGCAACTGGGCCAGGGAGTCGTGGCTCATCCAGGTGCGACCGCCGGCATTGGTGACCAGGATTCCGCCGCCAGGTCCCGGAGCCGTGACCAGTTGGCGAATCAGTTCTTGACCGCGCTCGGCGCGCATGTCCACTGACAGTGACCGTTTGCCTTTGTTGAGTCCGGTCCAGTAGATGCTTTCACCCGTGTCGGTGACGGGCCAGCGTTTGTAATCGGAGGCACCTCCGATCGGGTCGATCCGGATCACCTCGGCGCCGAGCTGGGAGAGAGTCAGTCCGCACAGGGGTGCGGCGACAAAGCTCGAGACCTCGACGATGCGAAGCCCGGACAGCGGGCCTTGGGTCTGAGTCATCTGTGATCCTCCGTGGTAGAAGAGTGTGCGATCATGCCATCAACACGGTGAAACGCCAGTCGAGAACCGGAGTCTGTGTTGCAGAAGCATTGTGGGAGAATACGAGCGAACGCAGTTGCACTGCGGTTCCGTGTTCGAGGGGCGACGAACTTTCGACGTGCAGTTCGCTCGTGAGGGTGTCGCCCTCGTGAACGGGCCCGGTGTGATCGCACGAGTGCCATCCGAGAACCGTCACCACATTGGGCAGAGCGCGAGTTGCCTGGGCAAGTGCAATTCCGATGGTGTGGCCGCCGTAGACGAGGCGACCGTGGGTGCCGACGCGATCGTCGTGGTGCGTCGCTGCGATGTTCAAGCTCAGCCGGGCAAGTTCGGGTGCACTGGTGACGACGTCGCCGCTGCTACGGAATACCGAGCCCACCAAATCCGACTCGAAGTGCCTGCCGGGTACCCGATCTCGATATGTGTCGAGGTCCCAACCGTCAGGTGATACGTACGGCGCCGGTTCGGACGGACCGATCACGGAGAGGTCGTCGGCGTGGCGAGTTCTCGTCTCGATCGGGTCGGGGCTCAGTGGGAGCATGGCGCAGCGGTAGAAGTCGAGGACCGTGTTGCCATTCTGATCAGCGGACGTCATCCGTAGCGCGGCAAGTCCGGTGGCGCCGCGTCCCGGCTTGGCCGAGTTCTCGCGTAGACCGACAACCTCGGTGCGCGTGTACAGGGTGTCACCGAGTACCGGGAAACGGTGGAATCGCAGTCCACGGTAGAAGAGGTTTGCCTTGACGTGGTGTGTGACCACGGTTGACTGGCCGATGGCGACGTCGGTGACCAGTCCTGGATTCGCCACTGGTGCAGCGGAACCTGTGACGCTCGACGACAGGTGTGCGTCGAGAGGCAAGCGCATGCGGTCACCGAGGATCGCCTGATGGGAGGCGGCGAGTCCACTGGTCAACGTCACCGCTGGTGCTTCGTCGAAGATCTGACCGTGGGTGAGTTCGTCGAAGTACGGTCCTCCTACGTAGTGCTCGCTCATACGGTGACTCCTTCGGCTCGGGCAAGCGTACGACGCGCTGCCACGGCCACTGCTTCGTCGAGCATTTGGCCGTCGAGCTGGGCGGCGCCGGAACCCAGGGTTTCGGCTTCTTCGAGTGCGGTCAACACCCGTCTGGCGTCATCGACGGCGTCGTCCGAAGGAGTGAATGCGGTAGTGGCCGAGTCGATCTGCGCCGGGTGGATGACCCATTTACCGTCGAACCCGAGAGCGCTGGTCCAGTGCGCGGCGCGGCGGAAGGCGTCGTCGTCGGTGATGCCGAGAAAGGGTCCGTCGATGGCGGCGACGCCGGCTGCGCGGCAGGCGATCAGGATTCTGTCCTGGACGGCAAGCCAGTGTTCGGGCAGTGCCGAGCGTGAGCGACCCAGCGCTGCACCGAGATCTGCGTATCCGATGATCGCGGCCTGCAGACGAGGAGTCGCGCGGGCGATGGAGTCGGCATTCTGGACGCCGAGCGGAGTTTCGATCAGGGCTTGCAGGGTGGTGTGGTGCCCACCGGCAGCGAAGAGGATGTGCTCGGCCTCGAGGAGTTCGTCGGCGGACTCGACCTTCGGGACGATCACGCTCGTCAGCGATTCTCCGAGGGTGCCGCAGGCGATCAGGTCGTCGCGGGCCCATGGTGTGGTGAGGCCGTTGATTCGGACCGAGATGGTGCGCGCCTTACCGAACTCGTGCACCAAGGAGCTCACGAGGGTTCGCGCAAGGTCCTTGTTCGCCGAAGTGACGGCATCTTCGAGGTCGAGAATCACCTCGTCTGCGTTCGAAGAGAGTGCCTTGCGGGCCTTGCGCTCGTCTGAACCCGGAGCGACCAGGGACGCGCGGCGTCTGGTCGCGCGGTAGTGGTTCTCGTCCATAGTGTGTCGATTACCTCGATCTGGTGATCAAATGTACGGCCAGTTGCGAAATAGATGTGCTGCCGTGAACGGCGTTGATGTGCAGCGAACTGCCTCGATGCTGGCAGTTGCTGCGTATCGATGTCAAGGCGCGGTATTGACATTGCGCGAACAATATCGAAATATGGCCGTACAAACTTATTTCAAGTCGAGGCGGATTCATGCTCAAGCTCAACGACGAAGAGACATTCCTGATCGAAACCGTGCGCCGGTTCGTCGACCGAGAGGTCAAGCCCACGGTCCAGGAGGTGGAGCACGCGAACGAGTATCCCGAGAAGTGGATCGATCAGATGAAGCAGATCGGGATCTACGGCCTCGCGATTCCCGAGGAGTACGGCGGATCACCGGTGTCCATGCCCTGTTATGCGCAGGTGACGCAGGAACTGTCGCGCGGATGGATGTCCCTGGCAGGAGCGATGGGTGGACACACAGTGGTCGCCAAGCTCATCTCGCTGTTCGGTACCGAAGAGCAGAAGGTGAAGTACCTGCCGCGAATGGCAACCGGCGAGATCCGGGCAACGATGGCCCTCACCGAGCCCGGCGGTGGTTCCGATCTGCAGGCCATGACAACCAATGCCAAGAGCGACGGCACAGATCTGGTCGTCAACGGCGCCAAGACATGGATCACCAATGCCCGCCGATCCGGCGTGATCGCCTTGCTGTGCAAGACCGATCCAAGCGCAAGCCCTCGTCATGCGGGCATCTCGATCGTTCTCGTCGAGCACGGCGAAGGCCTGACCGTGTCCCGCGACCTCCCGAAGCTCGGATACAAGGGCGTCGAGAGCTGTGAACTGTCCTTCGACAATTACCGCATCGCCGAGTCGGCCATTCTGGGTGGTACTCCCGGAAAGGGTTTCGGGCAGATGATGAAGGGGCTCGAGACCGGCCGTATCCAGGTGGCTTGCCGTGCACTGGGCGTCGCCACGGCCGCACTCGAAGATTCACTTGCGTACGCGCAGCAGCGCGAGAGCTTCGGCCAGCCGATCTGGAAGCACCAGTCGATCGGCAACTACCTCGCCGACATGGCAACGAAGCTGACGGCCGCGCGGCAGCTGACCTGGCACGCGGCGCAGATGTACGACAGCGGCGAGCGGTGCGACATGGAGGCAGGCATGGCCAAGCTGTACGCCTCCGAAGTGGCGATGGAAATCGCGTTGTCCGCCGTCCGCATCCACGGCGGTTACGGCTACTCGACGGAGTACGACGTCGAGCGGTATTTCCGTGATGCACCACTGATGATCGTCGGGGAGGGAACCAACGAAATTCAGCGCAACGTGATCGTTTCGCAGCTGGTTGCCCGCGGCGGTCTGTGACGGACCGGTGAGCAAGTAGGATCATGTCGCTATGAGCGGTAAGGAAAGAGAGACGGAGCCGGCGTACCAACGCCTCTCTCGTGAGCTTCGTCAGCAGATCTCTGCCGGTACCTACCGCGACGGCATTCAACTGCCCACCGAATCCGAACTGGCGCAGCATCACGGCGTGAGTCGGCAGACGGTCCGCCGAGCCTTTCACGATCTTGTTGCCGAGGGCATCGTGTACCGAGTACCCGGGCGCGGAACTTTCGTGACCGAGAACAGCGGCCGCTATCTCCGTCATCTCGGATCCATCGAAGATCTCATGAACCTTTCGCGGGACACGACGATGGAAGTGGTGTCACCGCTGCAACGGCGCGTGGACATCGAGGCGGCCAGTCGACTTCGGCTCGACACCGACGTCGTGTACACCGTGGTCTTCCGACGGATACACGAGGGAGTTCCGTTCGTGCAGACGACGGCGCATCTGCCGGAGGCGATAGCTCGGCAGATCATCGACCTGCCCGCCATGGCGGCCGGTGCGGTGAGCGCCAATACGGTGATCGGTCTGCTGGAACCGCTGATCGACAGTCCGATTGTCGAAGCAGCACAATCGATCACGGTGTCCCCGGCAACGGCAGACGTTGCCAGGGATGTCGATTGCGAGATCGGCCACGCCATGTTGCGGGTGGACCGTTTGTACTCCAACGCGCAGGGCGTTGCCAACGAGTTGTCGGTGAGCTATTTCTTGCCGGAGCAGTACACGTATCGGGTCACGCTGCGCCGCGGCGCACATTAGCGCTGCACTTTTCTTTGCTGTTCAACACCTTTCAGGAGAGAACTATGCGAATTTTCAACGGAATCGACGAAGTTGAGACGGCTGTCGGTGAGCACTTGGGCTACAGCGCGTGGTTTCCGGTCACACAGGATCGGATCGACAAGTTCGCCGACGCCACCGAGGATCACCAGTGGATTCACGTGGATCCCGAGCGCGCAGCGCAGGGTCCGTACGGCGGCACCATCGCCCACGGCTATCTGACTCTTTCGTTGTTGCCGGTGCTCGGCGCTCAGGTGATGCGTGTCGACGGAATCTCCATGACCGTGAACTACGGCAGCAACAAGGTGCGATTCCCCGAACCGGTCAAGGTCGGTTCTTCGGTGCGGGCAGGTGCGGAGATTCTTTCCTTCGAGCGCACCGCGAAGGGCGCGACGATTGTCGTGCGGTACACGATCGAAATCGAAGGAGCAGGTAAACCTGCGCTGGTGGCGGATACCGTGCGCCTGTTGGTCTCCTGAATCCTTTTCCATTCTTCCAGAACGAGATTCGAGGTCAGTTGTGAAACGAGCAGCATTGGTCGCGCCGGTCAGAACCGCGGTGGGCCGTTTCGGAGGGGCACTTCGTGACGTGCCTGCGGAAAGTTTGGCTGCCACTGTCGTCAAGGAGACCGTGCGTCGTAGCGGAATCGATCCGTCCCGCATCGACGACGTCGCGATGGGGCAGTCGTATGCCAATTCGGAGGCACCGTGCATCGGAAGGTGGGCGGCGCTCGAGGCCGGGTTGCCGATTTCGGTAGCCGGCTTCCAGACGGATCGCCGATGTGGAACGGGTCTGCAGGCCATCGTTACCGCGGCCATGATGGTCCAGACGGGTGCGGCCGACGTGGTTCTCGCGGGTGGCGTCGAATCGATGAGCGGGATCGAGCACTACACCACCGGAGCGCGGTGGGGCACCAAATCCGGTGGGCTGCAACTGTTCGACCGCCTCGATCGTGGTCGAGAGCGCTCGCAACCCGAGTGGCGTTTCGGCCGGATCAGCGGAATGATCGAAACGGCCGAGAACGTCGCGACACGCTGCGGGATCACGCGGGAAGAGTCGGACGCCTTCGCCGTCGAGAGTCACCGAAAAGCTACACTGGCAAGAGAATCCGGCCGATTCGATGCCGAAATCGTCGCCGTCGAACTGACGGATCGAAAAGGGAACGTCACACAGTTTCGTGCTGACGAGGGGATCCGTCCGGATACCTCACTCGAAACCCTGGCACGGCTGCGTGCGGTGACCGAGGGAGGCGTCGTGACCGCCGGTAACGCCAGCCAACAGAATGACGCTGCGGCAGCGATGCTGGTGGTCGCCGAGGATCGTCTGGACGAGCTGGGGCTGGAACCCATCGGGTTCCTCGACAGTTGGGCCGCGGCCGGTTGTGAACCGGCGCTGATGGGCCTCGGACCGGTCGCCGCCGTCTCGAAACTGTTTGCTCGCACAGGGGCAGGCTTTGCCGATTTCGATCTGGTCGAGCTGAACGAGGCGTTTGCGTGCCAGGTTCTCGGCGTAGTGAAGGAATGGGGCTTCGAGGACCTCGATCGACTGAACGTCAACGGTTCCGGCATCTCGCTCGGGCACCCCGTGGGAGCGACGGGTGCGCGTATGGCAACAACCGCGCTTCACGAACTCGGCCGTCGCGGCGGCGGAAAAGCGCTGTTGACCATGTGTATCGGCGGTGGCCAGGGCATGGCAGCCGTGGTGGAGTCTGCCTGACGAGGTTCGCTTCTGGGTACACTTGCGGCGGGGGATCGGAAGTTCTACGGAGGCAGTCGGTTGACGAATGCAGGCGCAGCAGACACCAGTGGCGCGCTGAGCGTCGAGGATGTTCGTCGCGCCAGGGCTGCACTCGAGGGTCTCGATGTCACCAGTTGGTCCGGTCGCTTCGAGCTTCTCTCCGACGCCAACCGTCTGCGTCTGTTGCTCTGCCTTCACCACGCACCGGGTATCTGCGTCACGGATCTGTCCGTGGCGCTGGGGATGAGCGGCACAGCCGTCTCACATGCGCTGCGGCTACTGCGTAGCCAGGGGTGGGTGAGCGCGACGCGCGACGGCCGATCGATGCGATACCAACTGGCAGACGACACCGTTCACCAGCTGTTGCATTCGATCGGCGCCACACATTTTCACGACGAGACACCCACCCCCGGGCACACGCACAGCTGAGCGTCTCTCAAGGAGTCGCGAAGAACTTCTCGACGGCCGGCGCAGCGTTCGGGTTTCCGTTGGTGATTCCCGCGCCGACTCCGGCAACCGTGCCGATGACTCCACCGACGATGCAGCCGGCGATGAAGTTCGGGAAGATCGACAGGCAGCCGATTCCGACGCCGAGGTTGGCTCCGATGAGCGTCGACTGCACGCCGCCGTTGTTCCAGCCGATATTGACCTCGTTGGCCATCGTGTCGAACGCGGCTTGCTTCGGATCGTTACCGGGGAAGAGCATCAACGCCGCCTGGCTGTTCGACTCGGCGGTCGGTGTCAGTAGGGGTTGGGACGGATCGAAGCCCGCATTCGGGGGCGCTGCGACCGCGGTGCCGGCTCCGGCGCCGACAGCGGCGACAACGAGAACGGACATGGTGAGAGTTCGGGACAGTTTCATGGGGACGGCCAATCTGTCTGTGTGGAACCAGTCGTGAATGGTGGCGGTGCAGTTCGTTAACCAGAACTCCACCGTCTGGATCGATCGTGCGGACCTCCTCGGGCACAACGGGACCCGTCGTCTCCGCGCGACGGGCCGTGTTTGGTGGCTACCCGACTCTGGGTGCCCTGAAACCGCCCAGTCTCATTCGTTTTTCGACAACCGCGCGCGCAATTCTTCGACCTCGGCAGTAAGCCGATCGACCTCGGCTTGCAGGGGTTGGCGTGCCAGAGCGAGGGATTCGTCCATGCGCTCCTTGTCGAAGCGAGGTGTGATGTTTCGACTGCAGTTCCAGTCGAACGCTTCGATCTCGACGACGATGGAGCGCTGCGCTTTTGCTGTCATGGTGCCGCCGGGGACCTGCAAGAGTTGTTGCAGCAGTTCAGGGTCCTCGTCCGCTTCGATCACGTGTGCACGCCCGTAGATCTTCAATCTCGTTCGCGTCGGGTAATCGATGACGAACAGCGAGATGCGATTGTTCTCTTCCAGATTGCCGAGCGTCACGAACTGCTGATTGCCGGGGAGATCGGCGAATCCGATTCGATTCGGGCCCAACACATGCAGGAATCCGCGCGGGCCGCCGCGATGTTGGACGTACGGCCAACCGTCGGGCGTCACCGTGGACATGAAGAAGGAATCCACGGATTTCACGAATCCCTGAGCGCGGAAATCGAATTCCATCGGGCCTTCGTCGGGCTGATCGAGCTTTGAACCGTAGACGGTGAAACTCCCGGTCGACCGCTGACGCTCCACCGCAGCGGGGGAGAAGGCGATGTGTGCGTATCGGGTCGACATTCTTTATCTCCTGGTGCTCAGTGCCAGCGGTGGTCGGCAACGGCAGTTCGCGGACCGAACTTGGGTTTGACGGCTTGGCCGCTGACCTGCAGAAGCCTCACGGCACGGTATCGATGCGGTTGGAGGGGAGCGAGGTACTGCACCATCTGGGCGTCGTCGATCGGTTCACCCAGGAGCGACCAGCCGACGACCGCAGCGAGGTGGTAGTCGCCGACCGAGAGTGCGTCGGAATCGCCGAAGGCGCGCTGAGCCACTTCCGCGGCAGTCCAGATCCCGACGCCGGGCACCGCTCGCAATCGTTTGGTCGCTTCGGCCCTGGGGAACGATGACGCCTGCTCGAGGCGGTCGGCGACCCGAGCGCACTGAACGATCGTCTTGGATCTCGCGGGATCGACATTTGCGCGATGAAACTCCCACGACGGCATTCGTCGCCATTGGTCCGCGGTGAGTGGAACTCGCATTCCGTCGGGCGCGGGGCCGGGTGGGCGCTCCCCGAATTTGGTCAGCAGCCGGCGCCATGCGGCAAACGCGTCGATGCCGTGGACGCGTTGCTCGAGGATCGCGGGAACGAGGGCTTCCATGACGCGTCCGGTGCGGCCGATGCGCAGATGAGGGAAGCGTCGATGAGCTTCGGCGAGCTTGGGATGCTCGGGCGCAAAATCTTCGGCCTCGTCGTCGAGACCGAGCAGAGCTTCGGCGCCGGTCAGAAATTCCGTGGCGCCGGGACCCCAGGCCTGTACCCGGACCGTATGGCGATCCGACTGTGTGATGCGGTAGGTCACAGGACCCGAAAGTTGGCGGGAAACTCGCCAGATCGCTCCGTCGGCTGACCGTCGATGTGCGGGGTCGCCGGGTCCGCGCTGATGCGGGCTGAGCGTCAGCGCGGCATCGAGTGGTCGCTGAGAAGTCACCGTGACTTCGTCGACCGGAGATAGCGGCGTCATCGAGGTCAGCGTATCGCCACCGTCCATCCTCCGTTAAGGCGTGTGTCGGTGGCGCAACGTATTGTCCGAGCCATGATCATCGTGAGCACCGACGGATCCTGTCTGCGAAACCCCGGCGGGGCTATCGGCTGGGCGTGGGTCAATCACGAGGGTCCGAGCATGTCCGGCGGAGAAGCGTCCGGCACCAATCAGATTGCCGAGTTGCGTGCGCTCTTCGAGGCCGTCGTCGCCCATCCCGGTGCTGATCCTCTGCTCATCGAATCCGACTCGCAGTACGCCATCAAGTGCGCGTCGGAATGGCTGCCGAGTTGGAAGCGCAAGGGCTGGAAGACCGCGAGCGGTGGGGCGGTCAAGAACCTGGAACTGGTCCAGAGCATCGACCGAGCCATCACCGATCGAGTCGGTCCGGTGCGCTTTCGTTGGGTGCGCGGGCACGTCGGCAACCATTACAACGAAATGGCAGACAAGCTGGCCGGCGAAGCCGCACGCGCCATCGTCTCGGGGGACATCGCATCGGTCCCGCTTGCTGCCCCGGTGAAGAAGGAACCGACCGCCGTGAACTCCCCTTACAAGGAGAAGTCCACGACGGCCGAAGAACCGGCAGATCTGTTCACACTTTTCTGAGCGGTTCAGAAACCGTCGGCAACCTGAACCAGCGCCCGGCCGGTGTACTTGCCTTCGCGTACCTGATCGATCACCGAGACGACGTCGCGGACGGCAACGAGGTTCGTGATCTCCTTCAGATGACGTGGGGCCAAGTCGGAGCCCAGACGGGCCCACAGCGCGCGACGGGGTTCGATCGGCATCAATACCGAGTCCATGCCCAGCAGTGAGACTCCGCGGAGAATGAACGGCAGCACGGTCGTTGGCAGCGCGGCGCCGCCGGTCAAACCGCTGGCGGCCACAACACCGCCGTAGTTGATCGTGCTCAGAACGTGAGCGAGGGTCTTTCCACCGACGCAGTCGACGGCCGCCGCCCACTGAGATTTTCCGAGCGGGCGAGGCTTGGCGTCGGGATCTTCGGGGAGCCGGCCGATCACCGAAGACGCACCGAGTGACGTCAGAAGGTCTGCCGCGCCTGGCTTACCGCTGGAGGCGACCACGTCGAAGCCTGCGCTTGCCAGAAGGTCGACGCTGACGGTGCCGACTCCGCCGCTCGCGCCCGTCACCAGGACGGGACCGTCGGCGGGCTTCACTCCGCTGGCCAGAATGGCTTGGACGCTCATGGCTGCGGTGAATCCTGCCGTGCCGATTGCAGCAGCGTCGGCGGTGGAAATGCCGTCGAGCTTCACGACCCACTCGGCAGGCAAACGGGCGATCTCGGCGTAGCCGCCGTTGCGGGCGGTCCCGATCTCGTAGCCATGTGCGACGACCTTGTCGCCCGGGGCGAATGCGTCGGACTCGGAGGCAATGACCTCGCCGGCGACGTCGATGCCGGGGACGATCGGGTACTCGCGAACCACCCCGCCTTTCGGGGTGACCGCGAGCGCGTCCTTGTAGTTGACGCTCGAATACTCGACGCGAATGGTGACCTCACCTGCCGGGAGGAAGGATTCGTCGACGGTTTCGGGGGCGAAGTCGATGGTGCCGTCGCTTTCGCGGGCGACCCAGGCGTTGAAAGTAGTCATGGGTCGAACATAAAGGCCTTCGGCCCTGTGCGCCTTTTTGGTAGTGCGAACTACCGGAAAGGCGCACAGGGGCGGAGCCCCTAGATCAAGCTGCCCTCATGCAACGCTCGATCGAAGGCCGGCAGCGGACTACCGTCGCGCAGGGTTGTCGCCAATGCCGGATCGGCGAGGTGGAGACGGCCGATCGCGATCAGATCGAACTCTCCACTGCCGATGCGCTCCTCGAGCTGTGGGATGTTGTCGACGACAGGGGCGACGCCTTCAATGCGGCTGTCCCGCAGCGACTTTCCGATACCGACGCTGCCGACGGCCATCGTGACGGCGCCGGTCAATTTTTTCGCCCAACCGGCCAGCGAGAGATCGCTGCCTTCGAAGGCGGGGACGTCGAAGCGCCTGATGCTGGCATCGAGAACGTCGACTCCGGCGTCGACCAGCGCGCCCAGGATGACGCCCAACTCCTCGGGAGTCTCCGCGATCTTCGCGGTGAAATCCTGCTGCTTGTGCTGCGAGAAACGGTAGATGATCGGCAGATCCGGTCCGATGGCCGCGCGGATCGCAGCGACGACGGCGGCCGGGAACTTGGTTCGACGCTCCAGGTCGCCGCCCCACGCGTCGTCGCGCTGGTTGGTGCCCTCCCAGAAGAAGGAATCGAGGAGGTAGCCGTGACCGCCGTGGATCGCGATACCGTCGAAGCCGAGTTCGACGGCGTGCTTCGCGCTACGGACATACGCGTCGATGACGTCCTGGATGTCTTGCTCGGTCATCGCTTCGGTGCTCGCCTGCGCGCGTTCGACGTAGGCCGCGGAGTACGAGGTGACGCCGAGCGGACCCCACTCGCCCGAGGGACGCATCGGCTTGAGCGAAGGGTCCATCTGCGTCATCGCGCCCCACAGAGGCCCGACGTGCCAGAGCTGCGGCACGATCTTGCCGCCCGCAGCGTGCACGTCGTCGACTACCTTCCGCCATCCGGCCTGAGCAGCGGGAGTGTGGAGGTTGGGGACGTTGGCGTGGTCGACAGCAGTCTCGTGATCGATCGCGACGCCTTCGGTGACGATCAGTCCGGTACCGCCCTCGGCGCGTCGGCGGTAATAGTCGGCGACGTCGCGGCCAGGCACGCCCTCGATGGAGTACGTGCGCGTCATCGGCGACATGACTATGCGGTTGGACAGTTCGAGCGAACGGATGCGGAGCGGTTGGAACAGCGGGTTGGTCACTTCGTCACAGCGCTTTCATGAATCGGAAGAATCCGGGGTCCTGGTCGACACGGAGCCGGGTGAGGGTTCGGTAGCTGATCAGCCACTTGCCGTCTTCTTTGCGGTATTCCTCGTGGTAGTGGCCGTAGCCGTGCAGGTGTAGTTCTTTCTCGCCGTCGTTCCACCACAGCATGTCTTCCATCGCCCAGATACCGGTTGCGGTGGTGGGTGAGGTCAGCACGATTTCGGGAGTGTGTGCGTGGTGCGCCGTGGTGAGGGGGATGTCGCCGTCGAGCATGTTCCGAATTGCCGCGGTGAGTTTGTCGATGCCCACTACCTGGTTCGAGGTGTCACCGGTCTTGGGTTGCTTGTCTGTCGGGAGTCCGCCCCACGTCTCGCTGACGACGTCTGCGGTGTGCAGGGTTGGGTAGACGTGCCACTGCTTGGTGTCCATGCAGCGTAGGCGCGCGGCGAAGACACGTTTGATTTCCTCGATTGCGAGCAGTTCCTGGACGGCACTGATCGATCCCACTTCGGACTCGGCCTGAGACATTCAACCTCCAACGGTGATCGGCAAGATGGGTTCACATTCGGGTGCTCAGCGCGGGCCGTCAACGACCTGTCCCGGTGAGCGCGACGGCACTCGGTATGGTCGAGCGAACGAAAGGGGTGTCAGACGTGTGTACCGAAGAGGTCCCATCGACCGGACCGGAGGAGATCGCCGAGGTTCGGGCTTTCTGGCGCGAGTTGGGTGTTCCTGGCGTGATCGACGTCCATACCCATTTCATGCCGAAGAGCGTCATGGACAAGGTGTGGGGCTACTTCGATTCAGCGGGACCGATGATCGGTCGACCATGGCCGATCGCGTACCGACTTGCCGAGGAGGAGCGGGTACACCGTCTCCGCGAGTTCGGTGTCCGGGCTTTCACGTCGATGATCTACCCGCACAAGCACGCGATGGCCGAGTGGCTCAATCAGTGGGCCGTCGAATTTGCCGCGCAAACACCTGATTGCCTGCACACGGCCACGTTCTACCCCGAGGAGTCGGCGGCGTCGTACGTCGGAAAGGCTCTGGAGTCGGGCGCGCGAATCTTCAAGTCCCACATCCAGGTCGGAAACTACGACCCGAACGACCCTCTGCTCGACAAGGTCTGGGGTCAGCTCGAGGACTCCGAGACGCCCATCGTGATTCACTGTGGATCGGGACCGGCGCCGGGGGAGTACACGGGACCCGACCGCATTGCTTCGCTGCTCGCACGGTACCCGCGCCTGTCGTTGATCGTCGCCCACATGGGGATGCCCGAGTACAGCGAATTCCTCGATCTGGCAGAGGCTTACGGCAACGTCCGCCTGGATACGACCATGGCGTTCACCGATTTCACGGAAGAACAGTGTGCCTTCCCGAAGGCGGACGTATCACGGCTCGTCGACATGCAGGACCGGATTCTGTTCGGTAGCGACTTCCCGAACATTCCGTACCCGTATCTCACAGCCTTGCAAGCGGTTACGCGCTTCGATCTCGGAGACGAATGGCTGCGAGCCGTCGTGCACGACAACGCTGCGAAACTCTTCTCGGTGAGCTGAGCCCACCGAGAAGTATTTCGCTCAGCGCAGTTTGATGCTGCCGCCGTCGGCCATCAACGTCTGTCCGGTCATGTACTTGGAATCCTCACTCGCCAGGAATACCACGACGGGAGCGATGTCGGTTTCGGGATCACCGATGCGTCCGAGAGGTACCTTGGCAACCGATGCGGCTGCGCGCTCGGGGAAGGCTTCCTGCCACTTGACGACGCCTTCGGTGGCGGCGAACGGGCAGACCACGTTGACCCGAATGCCTTCCGGCGCCCACTCGTTGGCGACGACGCGCGTCAGGCCTCGCACAGCTTCCTTGGCCGCAGCGTAGGACGTCTGGGTGGGCATTCCGTCCAAACCTGAACCCGATGCGAAGTTGACGACCGAACCCTTGGTCTTCGCGAGTTCGTCGTGGCATGCCTGCATCAGGTGGACAACGGGGTAGAAACCGGTGTTGAAGGACAGGTCGAACATGTCCTGCGTGGTTTCGAGCAACGGAGCCTGACGGGATGCGTGAGCGTTGTTCACCAGGATGTCGAGCTTGCCGAAAGCCTCGAGCGCGGCGTCACGGATCTGCTCGGCCGAACCGGCGGCAGCAAGGTCGACGTTCAGGAACTTGCCGGAGCCGGCCAGTTCTTGTTCGAGGGCCTGGCCCTGCTCGTCGTTGATGTCGACGAACAGGACCTTCGCGCCTTCACGGGCGAAGACTCGGGTGATAGCGCGACCGATTCCGCCGGCGCCGCCGGTGACGATCGCTACCTTGCCGTTCAACCTCATGAAAACGCTCCTCTTCGTAAGTGCTGCTTAAACTGTTGCGGTCTCGTCGACTGCAAGTGCGATCTTTTCGAGGCCGGCGATGCTGTAGGCAGCGTAGGTCTCGTACGGCCCACGGCCGGAGAAGTAAGACGAGAGCTGACCACCGAGTTCTTCGACGGTGAACGCGGATCCGGCTGCGTCGAAACGGTTCTCGACCTTGGGTGCTTCCATCAACGCCACCATCTTGCCGTAGACGACGAAGACCTGTCCGTTGATCTCGTCGGAATCGGGGGATGCGAGGTAGCTGACCAGGGTCGCGACGCGCTCGGGTGCAAGCGGATCGAGGCCGACGACGCCGGTGTTGTTCTCGCCGAAGGCTTCTGCCGTCATGGCGGTGCGGGCACGGGGGCAGATCGCGTTCGTGCGGACGCCGTAGCGGGAGAGACCTGCTGCGCTCGAGAGCGTCAGAGCGGTGATGCCGGCCTTGGCTGCCGAGTAGTTGGGCTGTCCGGCGCTGCCGAAGAGGAAGGCCTCGGAAGAGGTGTTGATGATGCGGCCGTAGACCGGTGCGTCGGCTGCCTTGCTGGCTGCGCGCCAGTGGACTGCGGCCGCGTGCGAGGTGGCGGCGTGGCCCTTGAGGTGCACGCGGATGACGTCGTCCCAATCGGATTCGGTCAGGTTGAAGATCATCTTGTCGCGCAGGATGCCTGCATTGTTGACGAGGATGTCGAAGGATCCGAAGTTCTTGACAGCCTCTTCGATGATGCGCCCGCCGAGCGACCAGTCGGAGACGTCGCCGGTGATGGCGAGCGCCTGTCCACCTGCGGCCTTGATCTCGTCGACCACGTCGTTGGCCGCTGCACCCATGTCGTTGACGATGACGGCTGCACCGGCAGCCGCGAGTCCGAGTGCTTCGGCGCGACCCAGGCCGGCGCCGGCGCCGGTGACGGCGGCAACTTTGCCTTCCAAGCTCAGTGATTGCGTCATGTCGTGCTCCTTCGATCCGGTCTGGCGGGTAGGTACAGCAAAATTAGTATTCATTCTAATTTGAAGTCGAGAGTTCGGCAGTCTTTCCGAAAAAATCATTCGAACGAAATCAGAATTAGTTCTAGTTTTGAGCAGAAGTTTGACCAACTGAGGAGCAGTCTCACTCAGCGGGAGCGGTGATCTGGGTCACGAGCGCTGCATGCCACCTTGGGTCGACGCGGCGATCCCACCGCGTACGCGTTTGCGTCACCACCGATCCGCTCAGTTCTCGGCCGCACTCGTCGGCTCCAGGGTCGGATAGTTCTCACCGAAAACGCAGTACGGTCGGCCCCGAATTCACCGGGCCGGACATCAAGGAAGGCACCAGCAGTGTCACTGAATTTGGCAGATCTGTACGAGGGCATTTCGGATCTGATTCCGGACCGCACGGCGCTCGTGTGCGACGGCCGTCGTCGCACCTACGTCGAACTGGACGAGGGATCGAACCGCATTGCCCGCCACTTGGCGAGTGTCGGTGTCGGGCCGGGCGATCACGTCGCTCTGCACATGCGCAACAGCGTCGAGTTCGTCGAGAGTTTGCTCGGCTGCCTCAAGATTCGTGCGGTCCCGATCAACGTCAACTATCGCTACGTCGACGCCGAACTGACCTATCTGTACAACGATTCGCAGTCGGTGGCACTGATCGTGGACGAGGAGTTCGTTTCCGTCGTGGAGACGGTTCTCCCGGCCGCGCCCGGCATCAAGCACGTCGTTGTCGTCGGCGAGTCAGCCGTCCGCGATATCGAAGGCGTCGACGTCGTTCGATTTGCCGACGCTGCCGCGGAGCAGCCCGCTACTCGTGACTTCGCGCCCCGCAGCAACGACGACCTCTTTGTCATTTACACCGGCGGCACGACGGGGATGCCCAAGGGTGTCATGTGGCGTCATGAAGACTTCTACTTCGCGGCGCTCACCGGCGGAAATCCGTTCGGTCCGCCGCACACGACCGCTGAGGCTCTGTTCGCCGCGGTGCCGAACGTTCCCGCGATGAACATGCTCAGTACCGCACCCCTGATGCACGGTGCGGCGTCGTACTCGCTGTTCACCGGATTCTTCATGGGCGCCAACGCAATTCTCATGGCGCGGTTCGACGCGAAGACGACGCTGCAGCTCGCCGGGAGTGAGAAGGCCGTCTCCATCACCGTCGTCGGAGACGCGATGGCCCGTCCGCTCGCAGACGAATTGGCAGCAAACGCAGCAGATTACGACCTCAGTACGGTCGGCATGGTCTCGTCCGGCGGGGCCTTGTTCTCGCTCTCACTGCGGGAGCAGCTCAAGTCGATACTTCCGAACCTGGTGATCCGCGACGGATTCGGCTCCTCGGAGTCGGGCGTCGACGGCAATCTCGAAATCGGTGAAGACGGCCTGATGCGCATCGCCGCTCGCGACGAGACCCGCGTCGTGGACGAAAGGATGCGGCCGCTCGAGCCTGGATCGCCCGAGACCGGTTACATCGCTCGCAGTGGTCACGTGCCGGTCGGTTACTTCAACGATCCGGTCAAGACCGCGGCTACGTTCCCGGTGATCGACGGGGTGCGGATGTCGGTGCTCGGCGACGTCGGGCGCGTGGAAGCCGACGGCTCGATCGTCCTGCTGGGGCGTGGTTCTCAGTGCATCAACACCGGTGGGGAGAAGGTGTACCCCGAAGAGGTCGAGCAGGCACTCAAGAGTCACCCGGCGGTGCTCGACGCTCTGGTCGCGGGAATTCCGGATGCGAAGTTCGGTGAGCGCGTCGCTGCGGTCATCACGACCCGCGAAGGCTTCGACGTCCCGGACGCTGCCGAGATCGGTGAGCATTGCGCGTCGCAGGTCGCTCGGTACAAAGTGCCGCGCACCGTCATGAACGTTCCGTCGATCAGGCGTTCTCCCAGCGGAAAGGCCGACTATCGCTGGGCCAAGGCCACTCTCGCCGAGCAAGTTTCCTAGTCCGGCCGGAGCCATCCAGCGCGTTTGTGAGGGACGCGTTGGGTGGCTCCGGTGCTCTAGCCTGTCACCGTCAGAACCAGCAGAGCGACGTTTAGCGCAACGATCAAGCCGGCCGCAATCCATGCCGCGACGGTCGTGAGCGGGGCATTGCGCGCGTCGCCCATGAGTTCGGGGTCCGAGGTCATTCGCACCAGCGGGATGATCGCGAAGGGGATGCACAGGCTCAAGACCACTTGGCTGAGCACGAGTGCCAGCGTCGGGTCGACGCCGAGTCCGAGCACGATCAGTGCCGGGATGAGAGTGACGATTCGGCGTGTGATCACCGGAATGCGAATGGCCAGAAGACCATGCATGATCTCGGCGCCGGCCGCGCATCCCACGGAGGTCGACGCGAGTCCGGAGGCGAGGAGTCCGATCGCAAACACCACGGCTACACCCGGACCGAGTGAATTCTCGATCGCGGCATGCGCGCCGTCGATGGTGTCGGTGCCGGGTACTCCGCGCAGCGCCGAAGCGGCCAGAAGCAGCATGCCGATGTTCACGCCGCCGGCGATGATCAACGCGACGACGACATCCCAACGGGTGACTTTGAGTAGTCGCTGCAACCGTGGCCCGGGTTTGATGTGGCCGTGGCGATCACGTGCCAATGCGGAGTGAAGGTAGATCGCGTGCGGCATGACCGTTGCTCCGAGCATGCTGGCGGCGAGCAGTACGGTCTCGGTTCCTTCGAAGCGGGGGACCAACCCGGCGACGGCTTCGCTGCCGGAGACGTCGGTGAAGGCGAGCCCGGTCAGGAAGCCGATGGTGATGATGGCCAGCAATCCCATGACCACGAACTCGAAAGTGCGCTGTCCGCGCCGACTTTGGATCGTCAGGATCACCATCGACACGCATCCGGTGATCAGCCCGCCGAGGAAGAGCGGGATGTTGAAGAGCAGGTTGAGTGCGATGGCGCCGCCGATGACCTCGGCCACGTCGGTCGCGATCGCCATCATCTCGGCCTGGAGCCAGAAGGCGCGGCGGTTGTTCTTACGCAGGCGCTGACCCAGCATTTCGGGCAAGGATCTGCCGGAGACCAGCCCGAGTTTCGCGGACAGGTACTGCACCAGGACGGCCATCGCGTTGGCGAGTACGAGTACCCAGATGAGGAGGTAGCCGTACTTGGCGCCGGCGGTGAGGTTGGCGGCGACGTTACCCGGATCGACGTACGCGATTGCCGCGACGAACGCCGGACCGAGCAGGGCGATGGATCTTCCCGTAGGTCGTCGGCGCGGAGTCGTCGGCTCTTGCGTACTGGTGCTCATCGGTCTCCTGGTCACACGTACTCGGACCTGTTGGTTCGAATATGTGAACTATAGAGTTCGGGGAGCCGAACTTTCAACAGCTGTGCGCGGTCAGCGACCGCAGAGGGTCCCTAACCGCGCACAGGGGTTAGGCAGTCACCCCGGCGGCCAGGAGAGCGCGGGCCTCGGGTCGGCCGTCGAGGAGCGCGTTGGTACGCAGTTCGACCTTCCACTCGCCGTCGGTCTTGATCAGTTCCCAGCGGTTCGCGGTGATGCGGAGGACCTTGAACCCCGTCGGGTTCTCGGGGTCCTTGATGACCAACTGCGAATGGCAGGTCGCGACGGCCTTGTTGCCGTCGATGCGGATGTGCGCGGGCGTCATCATGTGAGCCGCGCCGTTCATGATCCAGTTCTGGTGAGAGGCGCTGTGAACCATCGCACGCAGTTCGCCGCGGCCGTGCATCGCGCCGGTGTCGACGTCGTAGACACCGTCCTCGAGCCACAGGTTCGCGACCTCGTCGGCTGATCCGCTGTCGACGGCAGGGCTGTACGTGGTCAGCAGTTCGGTGATCGCGAGCTTGTCCTCGAGCAATTCCACTCGGGCGAGCAGAGATTCGATCAGGGCGGTCGAGTCGGTCATCGGTACGTCCTTTGCATTGGATTGTCGGCAAATCAGGAAGTGGTGAAAGAGAAGCCCTCGGCGAGGGCGATTCGGTGAAGTTCTTCGAGTTGTTCGCAGTAGTGCTCGACGCTTCGAGCGCCGACCGAGCAACTGGCGATGGTCGCCCCGGCGTCACGGACGCGTGTCAAAGCGCGAAGGGTGGATTCGCGATTGCCGAGGGGATCGAGCGGAGCACCGGCGGGAAGCACTACGTCGAATCCGTCGGGGAGTGTCGTGGCGTCGAGCATTTCCTTCAGTTCGGAGAATCGCAGCCCGAACGGCACCCACCCGTCGCCGTGTGTGGTGGCCCGGCGCAACGATCTCTTGGTCCGGCCGCCGATCCAGAGGGGCACACGTTTCTGGACGGCATGGGGTTCGACGACAAATCCGGAGTAGTCGTAGAACTCGCCGTGATACTCCGGAGACGGAGTCGACAGTGATGCTCGAAGTGCTGCCAGAGCGTCGTCGGCACGTGCTCCTCGGTCGACGAACGGAGCATTTATGAGATCGAATTCTTGTTTCAGAGTCCCCACTCCGAGCCCGAGTATCAGGCGTCCGTTGCTGACGCGATCAAGCGTTCCGTAGCGTTTGGCGATCTCGAGGGGGTGGTGATAACCCAGTACCAGCACCTGCGTCGCCAGGAGGATCCGTGACGTGCGTGCGGCCAGGTAGCCCAGCGTGGCGAGCGGATCCCAATAGGTTCCGCCGCGTTCGGTGGCAATTTCTTCTGGAACGGCTACGTGTTCACTGCAGGTCAGATGATGGAAACCGAGTCGATCCGCCGTGGCAGCCACTGTGGCGATCTCGCCGATGTCAGCACTTGCCTCCCACTCCGAACGCGTGCTCGGGTGCTGAATCAGGACCGGCGTGACGATTCCCAGGTGCATCGGGCGTTTATAGCGCTCCCACCGGCGCGGCGGCGGGTGAATTACCGCTGATCGGGATCGAAACGACCGATTCACTTTCCAGAAACTGTGACCTGGGTTATAGTCGGTAGAATCAATTCCAGTTTTCGGGAGGCGTCCATGACCATCGTTGACATGAACGACACACTGTCCACCGTCCAGAACGCCGCCGGGCAACCCAAGAAGGATCTGCCGCCGTCGATGGTCGAGCGGATGACATTGATTCTCGACGCCTTCGACGGCCGCGCCGCGCGGCTGACGCTGGAAGAAGTCGCGTGCCGCACTCAGTTGCCGCGGTCCACCGTCCACCGCATTCTCGATCAGCTCGTCAAGCTGGACTGGGTCGATCATGCATCGTTCGGCTACTGCCTCGGGCGCCGCGCGCTCGGCCTCGGTGGTGGCGACGGCGGCCACAGCCAGATCCGCGAAGCCGCAGCACCGCTTCTGCACGAACTGCACCTGCAGACCGGCATGGTCGTTCACCTGTCGGTGCTCGACGGACGCGAGAGCGTCTACCTCGACAAGGTCGGCGGACGATTCGCCGCGGCGCTGCCGTCCCGCGTCGGCGGCAGAGTGCTCGCTCATTCGACGGCCGGCGGCAAGGCGATGCTGGCATGGATCGACCCCGAGCGCGTCGACGCTCTGTTCGGGTCGGCACTTCCCCGCTGCACCGAGAACACCATCACCGACGTCGCCGTGCTCCATCAGGAACTGAACCGCATCCGTCAGCGTCGGGGACTGGCCTTCGAACGCGGGGAGTCGGCGCGTGGAGTCGCATGTGTGGCTTCGGCAATTCGCGGACACGAGGGCCCCGTCGGCAGCATCGCCTTGTGTGGTGACATGCGGACCGCTCAGCTCGAGCGAGTTGCTCCGCTGGTCGTCGACGCGGCTCGCGAGGTCTCGCGGACGTTGTACCCCGAACTGGGTGCTCCTCGCCGCGGCCGCAAGACGCCTCCCGTTCCGACCAATACGTTCTCGGCGGAGACGATGGATCGCCTGCTGGCAGCGTCGTCCGACCACTGGATCTGACGTATTTTGATCGACTTGTCTCGCTGATCGGGACGAGTCATAGCAGCTCAGCGGTACTGATGGCACCGTTCGGACCATGACGACTGAACTGAGCTACGAGGGAACCCTGAAGGAACTGCAGACCGATCTCGGTGTGCTCCGGTACCACGAAGCCGGCGACGGCCCGCCGCTCCTGCTGCTGCACGGTTCGGGCCCCGGTGTCACCGGTTGGCGCAATTACCGCGGCGTTCTCGCGGACTTCGCCGAGCACTTCCACTGCTACGTTCTCGAGTTCCCCGGATTCGGCGTCAGCGATCCCGGCCCCGACCACCCGATGATGATGGCGCAGGCATCGGTGGGGATGTTCCTCGACGGCCTCGGCCTCGGACCTGTCCACATGATCGGCAACTCCATGGGCGGCATCGTCGCCACCAAGGTCGCGATCGACGAACCGCACCGGGTGAGCAAGCTCGTCACCATCGGCGGCATGGGCAAGAACACCTTCTCTCCCGGCCCCGGTGAAGGCATCAAACTCCTCATGGAGTTCACCGACAACCCCACTCGCGAAGCTCTCGTCCGGTGGCTGCACTCGATGGTCTTCGACCGCGCGGTCGTCACCGAGCAGCTCATCGAAGAGCGCTGGGCCCTGGCCACCGAGCCGACGACGCTCGAGATCGCCCGACGGATGTACAGCAGCAAGGCCATGGCCGCCATGGGCGCGGCTGCCGCTGCGTCGACCGCCGTGCCGTACTGGGCGCAGCTGAACAAGATCAAGGCGCCGACGCTGTTGACCTGGGGACGCGACGACCGCGTCAGCCCCGTGGACATGGCGATACTGCCGATGCGCGACATCCCCAACGGCGAAGTTCACATCTTCCCCAACTGCGGACACTGGACGATGATCGAAGCCCGTGACGCCTGGGTCGCGTCCGTTCTGGCATTCCTGACGCGTCCAGAAGGCAAGTAAGGGGCTTCGCCCCCGTGCGCCTTTTTGGTAGCTCCCACTACCAAAAAGGCGCACAGGGGGTGCTCCCACTCACCGGGAAGCGTTTCTGCACTTCGGCGGGCTACCTGCCACCGTTTCACCAACAGATTTTCATTCTGCCCAGGCACTCGCCGGGTAGCGAAACCAGAAAGCCGGAAAAATCATGGGTCAGGTTCTGGACAACATCTCACAGTTCGCCGACGAGATCCGCGCCGACGGAGTCGAGGGCGACAAGCTGATGCGCTTGACGGACGGCAGCGCGAAGCGCCTGCGCGACTCCGGCGTCATCCGGATGTTCCAGCCGAAGGAGTTCGGAGGCCTCGAGGCACATCCGCGTGAATTCGCCGAGACGGCAATGGCTATCGGTGCGATGGACGGTGCCACGGGCTGGGTCAGCGGCATCGTCGGTGTTCATCCGTGGGAGCTTGCGTTCTTCGACCGCAAGGCTCAGGAAGAGGTGTGGGGAACCGATCCCGATACGTGGATGGCGTCACCGTATGCGCCGATGGGCGTGGCGAGGCCGGTCGAGGGTGGCTACATCCTCAACGGTCGCTGGTCGTTCTCCTCCGGTACCGATCACTGTGACTGGATCATGATCGGCGCGATGGTCGGTGACGAGTCCGGCAAGCCGTTGATGCCGCCGAAGCACCTGCACGTACTGCTGCCGCGCTCCGATTACGACATCGACCAGGACAGCTGGAATGTCGTGGGCCTGCGCGGAACCGGGTCGAAGGACCTGATCGTCAAGGACGCGTTCCTGCCCACCTACCGCACGATCGACGCCGGAAAGGTGTACGACGGGACGGCGTGGAAGGAAGCGGGCCGTACGGAGACGTTGTACAAGTTCCCGTTCTCCTGCATTTTCCCGCTGGGGATCACCTCGTCGTTGATCGGTATCGCTGAGGGTGCGTTGGCGTGCAACATGGCGGCGCAGCGTGAGCGTGTGACGGTCAGTGGTGTTCCGATCAAGGAAGATCCGTACGTGCTGTTCGCGATCGGTGAGGCGGCGGCCGAGATCGCTGCTTCTCGGGCTGCGATCTTGGAGACGGTGGATCGTTTCTGGGACATGACCGAGAAGGGGCAGGAAGTTTCGTTCGAGCTTCGTGCGATCGGACGACGCACGCAGACTGCTGCGGCGTGGCGTGCGGTGCGGGCGGTGGACGAGATCTTTGCTCGTTCCGGTGGTGGCGCGTTGCAGTTGAACACGCCGATGCAGCGGTTCTGGCGTGACGCGCATGCCGGTCTCGCGCACGCGATCCACGTACCCGGTTCCATCTTCCACGCGTCGACGCTCTCGCAGCTCGGTGGCGAACCGCAGGGCATCCACCGCTCGATGATCTAGTCCCACAATCACTCTCGAAGCAAGGACGGTTAGGCATGACTGAAATTCGGGGCCTGGGGTATCTCAGGATCCAAACGCAGGACGTGGCTCGCTGGCGCGAGCTCGTGGTCGACGGACTCGGCCTCGCGGTCGGTAGTGGCCCGGAAGCCGACGGCCTCTACTTGCGCCTCGACGAGCGTCGTGCGCGACTGATCGTCCTGCCCGGTGAGACGGACAAGGCTCTCGCAGTGGGTTGGGAAGTGCGAGATCAGTTCGCGCTCCAGCGTGTTCGTGAAGAGGTCGAGAAGGCCGGAGTCGAGGTCGAGGTTCTTTCCGAGGTCGACGCCAGCTACCGCGATGCCGAGCAGGTCATCGCATTCGACGATCCCAACGGCAACCGCGTCGAGGTTTTCTTCGGACCGGTACTCGACCACAGCCCGTTGGTCACCCCGCACGGCGGCCGCTTTGTCACCGGTGATCAGGGACTCGGCCATGTGGTGCTTCCGGTTACGCGTTTCGACGAGGCGTACACCTTCTACACCGAGGTGCTCGGATTCCTCCCGCGCGGTTCCATCCGTCTCGGCGGAATCGATGCGCCGCCGCCGGCTCGCCGCGTTCGCTTCATGGGTGTCAACCAGCGCCACCACAGCCTGGCGCTGTGCCCGGCGCCGCCGGTTGACGAACCCGGTCTCGTGCATCTGATGATGGAAGCCGAGACTCTCGACGCCGTCGGTCAGGCTCTCGATCGTGTTGCCAAGCTCGGCTTCTCGATCTCCTCGACGTTGGGTCGCCACACGAACGACAAGATGGTCTCGTTCTACGTGCGCGCACCCGGTGGTTGGGATCTCGAGTTCGGTTGCGAAGGCATGCTTGTCGACGAAACCTTCTACACCGCTGAGGAAATCACGGCGGACAGCTACTGGGGCCATGACTGGTCCGACAGTGAACCGCTGGCCGCGTTCACTCCCAAGAGCTAGTTCTGACGCAACGAAAAAGCTCGGTCCCGACGCCTGTCGGGACCGAGCTTTTTCGTGTGCTCGATCAGGAAGCTGCTGCTGCCAAACCGGTTTCGAGGTCGGCGAGGATGTCGTCGATTCCTTCGATACCGACCGCGAGGCGGACGAGCCCCGGGGTGACACCCGAAGCGAGCTGCTCCTCGGGGGTGAGCTGCGAGTGCGTCGTCGACGCGGGGTGGATGACGAGTGAGCGAACGTCACCGATGTTGGCGACGTGGCTGTGCAGCGTCAGTGCGTTGACGAACTTCTTGCCTGCGTCGACTCCGCCGGCGAGCTCGAACGCGACGATGGCGCCGGTTCCCTTGGGAGCCAGCTGCTTTCCACGCTCGTGCCAGGGTGAGGATTCCAGTCCGGCGTACGCGACCGACGTGACTTCGGCGCGGCCCTCGAGGAATTTCGCGACCTTCTGGGCGTTGGACACGTGGCGCTCGATGCGCAGGCTCAGTGTCTCGATGCCCTGCGAGATGAGGAAGGCGTTGAACGGTGCGATGGCCGAGCCGAGGTCGCGCAGAAGCTGAACGCGTGCCTTGAGGGCGTAGGCGGGTGCACCGAGGTCTGCGAAGGTGACGCCGTGGTAGCTGGGGTCGGGGGTCGTGAAGTTGGTGTGGCGTCCGTGGGTCCAGTCGAAGGTGCCGCCGTCGACGATGACGCCGGCGATCGCGGTGCCGTGTCCACCAAGGTATTTGGTGGCGGAGTGGACGACGATGTCGGCGCCGTGCTTCAGCGGCTGAATGAGGTACGGAGTTGCAACCGTGTTGTCCACGATCAGTGGGATGCCGTGTTCATGGGCGACTGCGCTGATGCCGGGGATGTCGAACACGTCGTTCTTGGGGTTGGAGATGGTTTCGCCGTAGAACGCCTTGGTGTTCGGACGGATTGCCTCACGCCAGTGATCGAGGTTGTCCGGGTCCTCGACGAAGTCGACGGTGATGCCGAGCTTGGGCAGCGTGTAGTGGAAGAGGTTGTACGTGCCGCCGTACAGGCGGGGGCTGGAGACGATGTGGTCCCCGGCCTCGGCGAGGTTGAGGATCGCGAAGGACTCGGCGGCCTGACCGGACGCAACCAGCAGAGCCGCGACTCCGCCTTCGAGAGCGGCGATGCGCTGCTCGACGGCGTCCTGCGTCGGGTTCATGATGCGGGTGTAGATGTTGCCCGGCTCGGCGAGGCCGAAGAGCGCCGCCGCATGGTCGGTGTTGTCGAAGACGTAGCTGGTGGTCTGGTAGATCGGAAGCGCTCGAGCGTTGGTAGCGCTGTCCGGGCCCTGTCCGGCGTGGACCTGCTTGGTTTCGAACGACCAATCGGCGGTCGGATCGGTGTCGACGGGGGTGTTCTCGCTCATGAATTCATACTCCGTGGTGAAGGTGGGTTGGTGCGGGTCAGGCGGTTTCGACGACTGTATGCACTGGGACGGGATTTCGGGTGAGATCGAGTACGGGGCAGTGGGCGTCGACCGTCTCCTGCAACTCGAGGTATCGCTCGCGAGTTTCCGGACCGGTCAGGGTCACCACGACGCGAACCTCGGAGAATCCCGGGCGGACGGCATCGTCGAATCCGAAGAATCCACGAACGTCGAGGTCGCCTTCTGCCCTGGCCGAGATGTCGTCGAGCGCGATACCGAGCTTGTCCGCCCACACACGGTAGGTGACCACCTGGCAGGAGAGCAGGGATGCGAGGTAGTACTCGACGGGATTGGCTGCGGTGTTCTCGCCGCCGAGGGCCGGCGGCTCGTCGACCTCGACGGTGTACTTACCGAGAGAAATGGTGCTGGCAACGGCGTCGTGCGCCTGAGCGGATGCCTTGAAGACGACGTGCGCTTTGCTTGCGTCCTTGTCGATGGCGTCGGCATTGGCTGCTACGACGGAACTCAGGTGCGAGATCGAAGCGGTGGTCATGACAGAAATGTCCCCTGATCTGGGTGTACATACGAGTATCGACGTGAGCGGCGCTCACGTCGTAGGTCCGATCAGTAGATCGGACACCCGGATGTACAGACGTGCGCAAAATCGACATGGCGTCGCCGCGTCAGCAGCGTGCCCGTCTCGTATGCGCCAATTCCCGTCACGGAAGAGACTGTAACCGGTTCCCACCCTTTCCGACCAGCCCTATAGGAAATCCGTCTCGGATCGTGGTCGCTCATGTGGGCGGCAGTCCGCTCCACTGCGGCGTCCGACGGCTCGCAAAAGCGTCGAGTCCTTCGGCGATGTCCGGCGATCGGAGCACCGCGTCCTTGGCGTCGTCGGTGATGGTCCATCCGGCAGTATCGGCCTCGGCGTAAAGAGCGTCGATTGCCTTCAGGCTCAGGCTTACCGAGGTCGGAGAGGACTCGCAGATCTCGGCCGCCATCACCAGAGCCTCGTCGAGCGCCTTACCCGGGGCAGTCACTGCATTGACGACGCCGAGATCTTTGGCCCGATCGGGATCGAGAGTGCGCCCGGTGATCAGGAGTTCGCGAGCGACATTGATCGGAAGGGCACGTGGCGCCCGAAAGAGCGCACCGGACGTCGCAACCAGACCGCGTTTGGTTTCGGGCAGACCGAATTGGGCTGTGGCGGAAGCGACGATCAGATCGCAGGCCAATGCGATTTCGAATCCGCCACCCAGCGCGTATCCCTCCACTGCGGCGATCAGAGGCTTGTTTCGCTGACGCCGAATGACGCCGTACTCACCGCCGCGAGGCATGCGAAGGTCGGCTCGCTCTCGGATATCGGTTCCGGCGCAAAAGATGTTGGGGGTTCCGGTGATGATGCCGACCCACAGCGCAGGGTCGTCGTCGAGAAGGTTCAGTGCGGCTTCGATTCCCTCGGCAGTTTCACGATTGATCGCATTACGACGTTCTTCGCGTTCGATCCTGACGATGAGAACGCGGTCGTGGCGTTCTGTGGAAACAGTCGACATAATTGGACTGTAGTCCATCTATCGAGGGGGTGGTGCGTCAACTGGCGAGACCGACATTGGACACATTCCGGACTGTGGCGAAGACTGTGTCCTGAGGCGGAGAAAGGCAGGTCGACGTGATTTCCAAACGAGAACAGAACAAGCGCGATACCAACGACAGGTTGCTCTTAGCTGCTCGAATTCTGTTCTCGGCAAAGGGTTTCGCCAGCACGACCGTCGACGACATCGCCGAGCGAGCCGAGGTGTCGCGAGCCACCTTCTTCAATTACTTCCAGGGCAAGGACTCGGTTCTCGAGGCGCTGCACAGTGATCATCTCGATCAGCTTGCGGCACTGGTGGATCAGCTCATGGAATCTCCGATGCCGACCTCTGATCGGATCTCCCGGATTTTTCAGGACTTTGCGCAACAAGCGATCATGCATCCGCGCTATCTGCGCATGGTGACTGCAGAACTCGAGCGCGACTTCGCCTCCTCCGGAGCGGGGGCGGCACACGATCATCGGTTCCATGTGGAACTTCTGCGGATCGTCACTGCCGGTATCGAAGCCGGCGAAGTGAGATCGGACTACCCGCCGCTGTTTCTCGCGCAGATGATCGGCGGTACGTACGGAGCGTTGGTCCGCTTCTGGCGGCAAGACGCCGATTACGACGTGGTCGGCGAATTCGATCGCGGTGCCAGGTACGTCGCGGAAGGCATCGCTGCTCGCTGAGTCGACTCAGGACGTGGTGCCGGCTCAGGGTGTGGGCACTACCATGGGCAGCATCTGCTGGACACTCTCCGAAAGATAGTTCGCGGCAGTCTGATCACCGGACAGGTGGCGAAGAAGACTCTGCTGGAACAGGCCGTCGAAGATCGCGTACATCGCCGGCGAGGTGACCGAGGGCTCCACGTCGAGAAGCTCGGAATAGCGAGAGACGATGCGCCAGATCATGTTTTCGAGACTCTCGTCGATCGCGGCCACGTCGGTTCGGAACGACTCCTCGAACATCGACTGCGCGCGCAGGTCGTACCAGAGGCGGTGCATCGTCGGCTCGTCGATCATGGTCTCGGCGAGCAGCGCGCCGAAACCCGTTTTCAGTTCCTCCGGCGTCTGAGCGGTGGCGACGATGCCGTCGTAGCGGGTGACGCAGCGTGCCTTGTAGTGGCGCACGCAGTGGGTGATGAGATCGACCTTGTCGCTGAAGTAGTAGTGCAGGACGCCGTGTGAGAACTCCGAATTCTGGGCGATTTCGCGCAGGCTCGTGCGTGCGTAGCCCAGTTCGGCCAGCGTTTGCAGTGCGGCCTCGGCCAGTTGATCACGTCGCTCGGAGAATTTGTCGACCTGACGACGTGACACCTTGTCTGCGTTGGACCGCTTCTCCGAAGAGACAGGAACCGCCTTTTTTCCTGCCCCACTTGGCTTCTCGACTGTCGTGGTCACGATGGCACGTCCTGTTCCCTGCGATTTCCACAGCGGCACGATCGCCGCGTCCGAATCAGTGTAACCCCTGGTCTTTGACGAGCGTGTAACAAAATCTTGACAGTCGTCAAGATTTCTCTTGACACTCGTCCAAAGTTGAATACTCTGTGACTCACACCACTTGGCAGCGTCGCTGTGAACGGTGGCATCGCGAGAGTCGTTTCAGTCATGGAGGCAGTCGAAAATGAGCGTGTTTGATCTCGAGGGACGAAAAGCACTGGTCACAGGTGGTGCCAAGGGGCTCGGAGCCGGAATGGCTGAGGCGTTGGCGAAGGCGGGGGCGTCGGTGATGATCGGCGATGTTCTCGAAGACGAAGGTCGTGCCACCGCAGAGGCCGTTGGTTCGGGCGGAGTCAAAACCGGGTTCGTAAAGCTGGACGTCACCGACGACGCCAACTGGGAAGAGGCAGTCGCCGCCACCGCGGAGACTCTCGGCGGCTTCGACATCCTCGTCAACAACGCAGGCATCGAGATTTCCTCGCTGGTGGTTGACCTCGATCCGGGCGACATCCGCCGTATGTGTGAGGTCAACATCCTCGGAACAGCGCTCGGAACCAAACACGGACTGCGCAGCATGCGTCCGGGTGGCGTAGCCGGAACCGGCGGCTCCATCATCAACATCTCTTCAGTGGCCGCAACCATTCCGTTTCCCGGGATAAGTGGATACTCCGCGACCAAGTCCGCGGTCGATCGCTTCACCAGAGTTGCCGCCGCCGAGTCGGGCAAGCTCGGCTACGGAGTCCGCGTCAACTGCATCTACCCGGGCCTCGTCGCCACGGAGATGGGTCTCGGACTCGCGGCGGACATGGAGAAGCTCGGCCTGTGGCCCAGTGCCGAAGCGGCAGTCGGCGACGTCATCGGTCTCACCCCGCTCGGCCGCCTCGGTGAAGTGAACGACATGGCTGACGCCGTGGTGTTCTTGTCCTCCGACGCCGCGCGATTCATCACCGGAATCGGCCTACCGGTCGACGGTGGCATGGGCATGTAACTCGCCCTCCCCATTCGCACGTACACCCTCCTCACGTCTTCGAAAGGTTCCACGAACATGTCCGAAAAGAAGCCAGTCATCGTCTACGGCGTCTCCGGGTACACCGGCCGTCTGGTGTGTGAATACCTGCGCGAGTTCAACATCCCGTTCATCGCGGCCGGTCGCGACGCCGCTCGCATCCAAGAGGTCCTCGACAAGATCCCCGGTTTGGACACCGTCGATCACGAGGTCGTCGAGGTCGAGCACACCGTCGAGGCGCTCACTGAACTGTTCACCGGCGCACAGGTTGTCAGCAACATGGTCGGGCCGTTCATCAAGCTTGGCGGCACCGTCGTCGAGGCTGCGTTGAATGCCGGTTGCCACTACATGGACACCACCGGTGAGCAGGACTGGGTACTCGACGTCCAGGAGAAATTCGGCGACAAGTACCAGGAGAAGGGTCAGCTTCTCTCGCCCGGTATCGCGCAGATGTACACCACCGGTGAGATCGCGGCCAACATCGCACTGGAAACGCCGGGTCTCGATACGCTCGACATTCTCGTGCTGTGGAAGGGATTTCCCACCTATGCCTCCACTCAGACGATCTTCACCATCCTCAAAGCGAACTGGTACTACCTCGAGCAGAACAAGTACGTGCAGTGGGCGCCCGGCCAGACTTTCGACGTCGTCGTTCCTGGCCAGCACGAAACTGCGCTTGCATTGCCGTGGGGCGGAACTTGCCACCCCGTGTGGTTCAAGAACGATCCGCGAGTTTCCAACGTCAAGGCTGCGGGCGGGGTGTTCGACCGCACCGTGATGGAAGGTGTTGTCGCGACACAGAAGATCGTGGAGGAGCAGATCAAGACCCTGCCCGCCGACGAGCAGGAAGCCGCCTTGGCCGAGATCGCCGGTTCGGTTCAGGCGGGTATGCCCCCTCGTGAAAATCCGCGCATCAACACCTCACTGGACTCGGTCTACGCGTCGGGTCCGCTGGGTCGCTCGCACGTCGTGATCCACGGAAACTGCAACTACAAGCAGACGGGCCTCCTGCACGCCTATGCAGCGCATTCGTTGCTTCAGCAGGCGCCCAAGCGGACCGGGCTTGCCTCGGCTTGCCAGGCGTTCGGCCATCGCGAACTGCTCGGCGCGCTACGTAGTTTCGGGCTGGCTCTGGAGCCGGAAGTAACCATCAACGCCTAGCTCGTCGCCCTCGTCATCATGTTCACGGCTCCCGGCGTGCATCGCGCCGGGAGCCCCGCCCTGGAGGCTCCCCATGCGTTTGACCGACTATCTCGACAAGGGAGCCTCTCTTGGTTCCACCGCACCGTGTTTGACGATGGGGGAGCGCACTCTCTCCTACGGCGAGGTGCAACAGTTCAGCCGACGCTTCGCAGCTTCGCTCGCGGCTTCGGGCATCGCGGCGGGCGAGAAGGTCGCGATTTTGTCCGGCAATGACCCGATCTCGTTCTCCTGCGTATTCGGTATCAGTAGGGCTGGCGCGGTCTGGTGCCCGATCAACCCTCGCAACGAAGCTGCGGAGAACCGAGACCTGTTGGATCTGTTCGATTGTCGCGCTCTGTTCTTCCAGAAGTCCTATGCGCCGCTCGTCGACCAGATCAAGGACGCGCTTCCACAGTTGGTGACGCTCGTCTGTATCGACGGCGAATGGGATTCGGCACAGTCCCTCGAAAGCTGGCTCGGGGAAGAAGAACTCGACGCCGCGGCGCCCGACGACGTCACCATGCTGGTCGGCACCGGTGGTACGACGGGCCGCCCCAAGGGCGTGATGTTGACCGGGCACAACATCGAGACGATGACCGCAATCACTTTGATGAGTTATCCATTCGAGGGGCGCCCGGTGTATCTGGCGTTGGCGCCGTTGACTCACGCCGCCGGTGTTTTGTGCTTCCCGATCATGGCCCTCGGCGGCGAAGTGGTGATCATGCCGAAGCCCGATCTCGGGTACTTCCTGGCGAACGTTCAGAAGCACAAGGTGACTCACACCTTCCTGCCGCCGACGCTCATCTACATGTTGCTCGAGCACGAGGACCTCGCGGTAACGGATCGTAGCTCGCTGCAGTGTTTCTGGTACGGCGCGGCACCGATCTCCCCGACCAGGTTAGAGGAGGCGATCGACAAGATCGGACCGGTCATGGCTCAGCTGTTCGGGCAGAGTGAAGCCCCCATGATGATCTCGACGATGTCACCGAAGGAGCATTTCGGCCCGGACGGCACTGTCGCAACGTCACGACTTTCGTCGGCGGGTCGACCGTCGCCGCTGGTGACCGTGGGGATCATGGATGACAAAGGCGCGCTGCTCGGACGTGGCGAGCGTGGTGAGGTGGTGATTCGCAGTTCGTTGGTGATGGCGGGTTATTACAAGAACCCCGACGCAACGGCGGAAGCGTCAGCCCACGGCTGGCATCACACCGGCGATATCGGGTACCTGGACGAGGACAATTTCCTGTTCATCGTCGATCGTGCGAAGGACATGATCATCACCGGCGGTTTCAACGTCTATTCGGTCGAGGTGGAGCAGGCACTCATGGCGTATCCGGGGATTCAGGACTGCGGAGTGATCGGGTTGCCGGACGACAAGTGGGGCGAACGTGTTGTGGCAGTGGTGCAGCCACACCTCGGCGCCGACATCGACGGCGCCGAGGTGATGGCTTTCGTGAAGTCTCGCATCGGAAGTGTGAAGACTCCGAAGCAAGTCATCGTCTGGGACGATCTACCTCGCTCCAAGGTCGGCAAAGTTCTCAAGAACGAGATCAAGAGCGAGCTGACTGGCTGAGATCACGACTCGCACACCACGTCTTCGGCGGGCAGTGAGCCGTCGAGCAGGTACGAGTTGACGGCGGCGTTTGCGCAAGTATTCGCGTAGCCCGGGAACACCGCATGAGTGCGGCCTGGAACTGTCACGAGCCGTGAGCCTTTCATCGCTTCGTGCATGCCGAGGCCTTCGTCGTACGTCGTGCGGGTGTCACCGGTTGCCTGGATCTGCAATGCCGGAACGTTGTTGTCGATGTCGATCCGCTTCGGGGCCTCACTGCGCCAGAACGCGCAGGGCATGATCGTGTTGTGCGTGCCGGCGAAGATCGGCTGATCACCACGGTGCTCCTCCAACTTGTTGCGATACCACGCGGGATCGCTCGGCATCGACACGTCTCCGCAGACAATGGCGATTGTTCCGGCATAGTCAGGGCCGGTCCCCAATTCGGTCTGGAACCACGCCTGCATCAGTCCCGTCAGCTGGGGATGGATGTCCTCGACGGTCTTGCCTGCGGCGAGTTCGCGCAACTGAACCAATACCTGCGCGAATGCCTCGCTTTCCTTTTCGGTGTCCCCGGTTCCGTTGACGTACATCAGGAATGGAAGGACGTGATCGTCGACGGCGTAGTCACCGATCTGAATCGGAGTGGTGGCGGCGTCCGAGATCAGCTTCTCGACGAGGGCGCGAACTTCGGCGGGCGTCGATCCGAGTGCATAGGTGGAGTTGTGGTCTGCTGCCCACTGTGAGAATCCGTCGATCGCTTTCTCATTGGCCGGGCCCATGTCCTGGAACATCTCGTATCCGTATTTCTTCGGGTCCGGTGCGCTGTCGAGAACCACACGGTCGATCCTGTCTGGGAACATTTGAGCATAGGTCGCACCAAGGTATGTGCCGTACGACCACCCGAAGTACGACGCCTTCTCCTGGTCGAGGGCACCACGAATCACGTCGAGGTCGCGGGCGATGTTCTGAGTATTGATGTGCGGCAGATAGTCCGGGTACTTGTCCCAGCATGTGTCAGCGGCCTCGCGTGCGAGCGCAACACTTTCGTTCCACCCTTCCTCTGTGGTACCCGGTGAACGCATCCATGTCATCTGCTCGACGCCGCAGTCGATCGGCGTGCTCTTGCCGAGCCCTCGGGTGTCCATGCCGATGACGTCGTATGCCGCTGCGACTTCCGGTGTCATCCCGGCATTCAGAATCTCGGGCAATCCCAGTCCTCGGCCACCCGGGCCACCAGGGTTGGTGAGCAGGATCCCGCGTCGCTGTGCGGGGTCGGTGGATGCGACCCGCGAGATCGCCACTTCGATCGTCTTGCCGTCAGGGGCGGAATAGTCCAAAGGTACTGTGACCATGGCACAGTCACTTGCCGTCGATGTTCCGGTGTCTGTGGCGCATGGCCCCCATTCGACATCCTGGTCGTGGAACGCGCTGAGATTCGATTGTGGATCTTCCTGTGGAGCAGCAGGATCCGAGCACGCCGCCAGCGCAGGTACTGCGAGTGCGGCAGCGGCGATTGTGGTAGCCAGCCACTTTCGTGGTCGAGGCGTGCGTGATCTAGGCATGATGGATCCAGTCATTGTCGTGTCGTGTCCTTGTTTCGAGCCCATTTTCGGGCAGCGTTGATCACCCCACTTCCGATGTGGGGATTCAGTGGCGGAGTTTCAGGGTCGAGACTGGCGGGCAGCGAACTCGGCCGCTACAGCCTTCGCGAATCTTTCCTGGGTCGGGGTTCTTCGATCTGCTTGGTGCTCGCGCAGCACCGCTACCAACCGGGTGGGTGAAGGGCGTTCCGGTGCGGCCTGTTCAGGAAGCACTCTCTCGGTGAAATCGCAGAACTGAATGGCAAGGGCCGCAATCGTGTCGGCGTCCGCCGGAGCGTCGGTGAGGGCGTACATGCGAGTAATCAATTCGATTGCCTGCTTGCGGTTCGGCTTCGCCAACGCCCGGCGGTGTGCGCTCAGGAGTGAATCGCAGACTTCGGGATCACCCCCGGAGACGGTGAGCGCGAGGATCAGGAGTTCGCGCTCGTTGTCGATCCACGCTGTCGGTGCACCGGCAACGACATACTGTGCGAGCACTTCCGAAAACGCGTCGGGTAGTTCGGGATCGGCGTTGCGGCGTAGCGACTCGATGTGAGCACGTTGAACCGCGATCTGTTCGGCCTTGGCTGCCAGTTCCTTGTCGAGTGCGTCGAGTGCGGACCGGGTGTCGTGAGCGTCGCCGTCGAGCAGTTCGGCGATCTTGGCAACAGGAATCCCCAGATCGCGCAGGCGGCGGATGCGGCTCAGTCGTGCCAGGTCCACCGCCCGGTACATGCGGTAGCCGTTGGGTTGGCGTTGTGGTTCTTCGAGAAGCCCGTTCGAGTGGTAGTAGCGCACGGATCTGACGGTGGTGCCGGCCAGATTCGCCAGCTCGCCGATGGTCATCATCGCCTCGCCCTCCCGTTTGTCGATTCGGATTTCGTCAGTGGAAACCATTCTCCAACCCTGACGCGGCGTCAGGGTCAAGGTGCGCGCCGGAGAACGTGACCGTTGACACGTTAAGGAGATAGCCTTAATCTGGATTTTGTCCGTTACGACATCGTCGATTCCGAGGAAGTGCCTTGATGGCTACCCTTTTGCCTGCGGCAACGATCTTTCCGATCCCCACCGATCCGCTTGCTGCCTATGGTCCACTTGTCGCTCGCCGGAATCCCGAGTCCGTAGTTCCGGCGCCGTACGAACACTTTGCGGTCAAGGCGGTCACGCCGACGATCGGAGCGGAAATCTCCGGCATTCGACTCGGTGGGGACCTGTCTGATGCCGTGATTGCGGAACTTCGCCGCGCTCTCCTCGAATGGAAAGTCCTCTTCTTTCGGGATCAGGACCTCGGCCGAGCAGAACATCGAGCTTTTGCCGAGCGTTGGGGCGATCTCGAACAGCATCCGTTCTTCAAGTACACGCAGCCAGGGCAGACGGACGTCGATGTCACGACGCTGGCCAAGGATGCAATGGTCGGCGGCGTCGAGAACAACTGGCACAACGACGTGACGTGGCACGAGTTTCCTTCATTTGCCGCCGTACTTCGTGCAGTCGAGGTGCCAGAGGTGGGTGGTGACACGTTGTGGGCTGACACCGCTGCTGCCTACGATCTGCTTCCGGAAGACGTCAAGAAGCGTATCGACCCGCTTGTTGCAGAACATGATTGGATCAACTCGTTCGGTCGGTCGATGCCGGCGGATGCGGTCGAGATGTTGCGTCCGAAGTTCCCCGCGGTGCAGCATCCGGTGGTTCGGGTCATTCCGGAAAGCGGCAGGCGGGTGTTGTTCGTCAACATGACCTTCACGCAACGGATCTTGGGCGTATCCGAAGAGGAATCGAACGAACTTCTCACGATGCTGTATCGCCACGTCAATCGTCCGGAATTCCAGGTCCGACTGAAGTGGGAGCCGAATACTGTTGCCTTCTGGGACAATCGGACCTGCCAGCATTACGCGGCCAGTGACTACTTCCCGGCTCGTCGTGTGATGGATCGAATCTCGATTGTCGGCGATCGGCCAGTGGGCGTCGGGGACTGATACGACGCTCAGCGCCTCACGATGTCTACTACGAATAGTAGTAACGCACCTCACATAGTTTTTCGACGCCTTGTCGATATGATTTCGACAAGGCGTCGATAAAAGTCGGCGTGACTCGCACCGACGACTTTGGAGCTTCCCGAATGTTCCTCGCCCTGCGTGAACTGTGGTTTGCGCGAAACCGATTCCTCTTGATGGGCGCCGTGGTTGCCCTCATCTCGATCTTGATGGTGATCCTGTCCGGCCTCTCGTCCGGCCTGGTCAACGACGGTGTCTCCGCTTTGCAGCGGACGCCGATCCAGGCGTTTGCCTTCGCCCCGGACACCAAAGCCGACTCGGCGTTTTCGCGCTCGGTCGTCACCGAGGAGCAGGCGCAGGCATGGCGCATGCAACCCGATGTCCAAGACGCCGAGCTCTTCGGCAACATGATCGTCAATGCAAAAACTCGCAGTGGCACGCCTGTCGATCTCACGCTCTTCGGTATCGAACCTGGCTCCTTCCTCGAGCCCGTCACCGCCGACGGGAGGGGACTGCAAGCCGACACGGACATCATCGTCAGCTCTACCTTCCGTGATGATGGTGTTGCGATCGGTGACACGGTGATACTCGATCGACTCGGTACGGAGCTGACAGTTGTCGGTTTCACCGAAGACAAGCGCACTTTCGGGCACGTAGACGTCGCCTACCTGCCCCTGCGTACCTGGCAGGAGGTTCACGCCGGTGCCAAGATCGGCGAAACCGCCAACGCCAGTGCGTATTCCGAAGCGAGTGTTGTCGCGATTCGGGGCCTGGACGATGTAGTGCCGGACCTCGTGTCGGGAGATGCGGCGGCGGGAACGTCCGCAAAGACGCTCGAGGAATCTTTCGACTCCTCACCGGGCTTCTCCGCGGAAATGATGACAATGTCGATGATCAAGGCGTTTCTGTACGCGATCTCCGCACTGGTCGTCGGCGCATTCTTCAGTATCTGGACAGTTCAGCGTGGTCGCGAACTCGCAGTGTTGCGTGCGATGGGAGCCTCCACCGGCTTTCTGCTTCGCGACGGCATGGCACAGGCACTGGTAGTGCTGCTTGGTTCCATCGGCATCGGTGTGTTGCTGGGCTTGGGGCTCGGCTCGGGACTCGAAGGCGGTGGGATGCCGTTCGCTCTGGAGTCCGGCCCTGTCGTCAACGGCGCAGTGCTCTTGGCGGTACTCGGGCTGATCGGCGCAGCCGTTTCCATCGTCCGCGTTACGCGTGTCAACCCGCTCACCGCATTGGGGGAAAACCGATGACCACAGTCGAAAAAACCACTACCGGACTGGTATTGACCGCTGTCAGTCTTCGATTCGGTGACGGTGACTCCACAGTGCTCGCCCTCGACAACGTGGACCTCGAGGTCACGGGCGGCGAACTCGTCGCGATCGTCGGGCCGTCAGGGGCTGGAAAGTCGAGCTTGCTCGCTGTGGCAGGCGGACTCGGTCGGCCGTCGAGTGGAACGATTGTCATCGACGGCGTCGACGTGTCGGCGATGCCGGCCCGTGCATTGGCCAAACTTCGACGAGACAAGGTCGGCTTCGTCTTTCAATCCGGCAATCTGATTCCAGCGCTGACGGCGCGCGATCAGCTTCGGCTGATTCCCAAGCTCACGGGGCGGCCGGGGCGCGATCCCGAGGAATTGCTCGACTCGGTCGGTATGAGCCACCGTGCGGATCGTCGACCTGGTCAACTCTCCGGCGGCGAACGACAGCGCGTCGGTATCGCTCGGGCATTGATGAGCAATCCCTCGCTACTGCTCGTCGACGAGCCGACGGCTGCTCTCGACCGAAAGCGTAGCCATGAGGTGGTTGAACTGCTCTCGCGCGAAACTCACGAGGCCGGCGTCGCTACGATCATGGTGACCCACGATCACGACGTGCTCGGGCACTGCGACCGCATCCTCGAAATGGTTGACGGTCGATTGCGTCAGAGCGAGTAAGCCCGCAAGGGGACTGGAGGAGATTCGGTGCCGAGGATCGATGCCCCCACTGTGGTCGAGCATCGTGCTGCTCAGCGGCGTGCCCTCCTCGACGCTGCACACGCTCTTCTGTCCGAGACCCCGGACCGGCCGCCGGGGCTCGGTGAGGTGGCAGCGAAGGCCGGGCTCGCCAGGTCGAGTGCCTACCACTACTTCCGGTCCCGAGAAGATCTCCTCAGTGCCGTCGTCGAAGATATGTTCCCGCGCTGGAACGACAAGATCGTCGAGGCGATGGCAGGCGCAGACGATCCGATATGGGCTTACGTCGAAGCAAACCTCCAACTGGTAGCAGACGGGGAGCATGCGATAGTCGGAGCGCTGGCGACGCTGACCCCGCAAACGTTTCGAGATTCGCGGATCATGGAAATGCACGACAGTCTTGTACTTCCGCTTGTCGAGGCCCTTCGCCTCCGTGGCGTGTCGGACCCGAAGCTCACCGCCAAGTTGATCAACTCGCTGGTGCATACGGGTACTGAACTGATCGAATCCGGTTGCAGCATGGACGAAGTCAGGTCCGCCGTGCGTGAGGTCCTCGCGTGACGGGCAGCCTCAGGCCGTAATCAGATCCATCCGAAGGTACTCGGTGATGCGGAGCAGTCTCGGGGGTTGGGACACGTCTGAGGAAAGTGCTTGAAATGCTTCGTCTTTCGTGACGAGGCGCGGGGCGCCAAGGCGCACCTCCGTCTCGTCGACCGACAGTCGAGCGCTTCCCGCTTTCAAGACGTTCTGCACCCAGTCCGAGCCTGATCCGTACACCAGAATGAAGACGTAGCCACCCTCGACCGGATAGGCGTCGAGAGGGGTCCGGTAGGTCGTGCCGGATGTGCGTCCGACGTGTGTCAGTACCGGCCACTTTCCGCTCGAGATCGCTCGCGGATTGAACACTCGCTTGTTGACGTGTCCCCACCATCTCGGCATCGGCATTGCGGTCTCCCTTCGCGAGCGCCTTACGAGCGTAAGGCTGGCTTACACCTGTAAGGGTGACTTACGGATGTAAGGTTGTCAACGTATTCGTTCCTCGGAGGGGAGTCTGTGTGTCACGGCAGCCGCGACAGTCGCTGAACAGGACTCGCGTAATCGAGGGTGCGATCCGCGTTGCCGACGCGGGTGGTGTCGAGGCTGTCACGATGCGACGGGTGGCCCAGGAGTTGGGCATCGAGGCGATGTCGCTCTACCACCACGTGCCCAACAAAGATGCGATTCTCGACGGCCTCGTCGATGCGGTCTTCGAGGCGATCGACCTACCCGACGGCGAGTGCGCGGATTGGCGAGATGCAATCCGCGGACGCGCCTTTTCCGCTCGCACAGTCCTGTCGCAGCACCGTTGGGCTCTCGGTTTGCTGGATTCGCGACGCAACCCTGGCTCGGCGACCATGCGTCATCTCGACGCTGTGCTCGGAGTCCTCCGGAAGGCCGGGTTCACGCTGCCGATGGCCGCCCACGGAGCCTCGCTGATCGACAGCTACATCGGCGGATATGTTCTCCAGGAGGCGAATCTGCCGATCAGCGGGCCCGTCGACGTCGAAGAAGTTGCGAGTGACATCCTCGAGCACCTTCCGGCTGAAGAGTTGCCCTTCCTTCACGAGATGATCGTCGATCACGGTCTGAGTCCGGCTTACGACCACACGAGTGAGTTCGCCTACGGTCTCGATCTCATTCTCGATGCGCTGGAGGCGCGCCGAGGCTAGCGCTGAACCGGCACGTGCTTCGTGACTATCCGGTGGATCAGGCGAGCAGCGGTCCGGGCAGTGCGATTGTCGATGTCGAGGCTCGGGTTCAGTTCGGCGACATCGAGAACCGCGAGCTTTCCGCTGGATGTGACTCGATCACATACGTATTGGATTGTTTCCAGGCTGACGCCGTAGGCCGCGGGTGCGCTGACGCCCGGCGCCACGGCGGCGGGAAGCACGTCGAGGTCGATGGTCAGGTAGACCAGATCGACGTCGTCGAGGAAGTCTGCGAGGAACTGATCCACGACGCCTCGACCGATCACTCCGCATTCTTCGTCGAGCAGATAGCGAACGCCAAGGCGGTGAGCCGTGTCGAACAGAGCAGTGGTGTTGCTCGGTTGGCTGATTCCGATCACGCTGTACTGATGTGAGGTGCCTGCCGCGGCTTCGTCCTCGGCGATCTGACGAAAAGGCGTGCCGGAACTGGGGATCGGGTCGCCACGTAGATCGAAGTGCGCATCCAAGTTGAGGATTCCGAGTTTGGCTCCGGCTGTTCGCAACTCGGAGCCCGCGACGCCGAGGTATGTACCGTAGGCGATTTCGTGTCCTCCCCCGAGAACCACGGGGAAGTGTCCCGAATCGAGCGCGGCACTGACGGCGTTCCCGAGTGCGGCCTGACCGGCCTCGAGTTCTTCACCCGACACGGCAACGGTTCCCGCGTCCTGAATCTGCAGTGGTTCGGCCAGCGCCATGGAGGCCAACCCCGCTCGCAACGCGTCCGGGCCGTCCGCGGCGCCGCGGCGGCCCTTGTTGCGGCGGACTCCTTCGTCACTGGAGAATCCGATCAGAACACAGTCGCCGGGAGCTGTTTCGGCTGAATACGGTTGCACGGCATGATGCCACCGCAGATGCTCGGCAGTGGTGCCGTCGGAGCGCCCGGTCCACGGCTTGGGTTCGATGTCGACTGCGATCTGATGTGCCACGACGGCCTCCCGGTGAGTGTATTTCAGTAGCTTGTGGCGAGTGCGCCGTTTTTCCAGACCTCGCGCACCAGAGGGACGCCCGGGCGGTAGGCGAGGTGGAGGTACGACGGTGCATCGAGCGCGATGGCGTCGGCACGTGTTCCGAGAGAAAGGGTTCCGACGTCGGTGCGCTGCAGCGCCCGAGCGCCACCTGCAGTGGCTGCCCAGACTGCCTCAGCGGGCGTCATGTGCATGTCTCGCACCGCAATTGCGATGCAGAACGGAAGGCTCGTGGTGTAACAGGTACCGGGATTGCAGTCGGCGCCCAGAGCTACGGTGACTCCAGCGTCGAGCAGTGCGCGGGCGTCGGGGTACTTGTTGCGGGTGGAGAAGTCGGCGCCGGGCAACAGCGTTGCGACGGTAGAACTCTGAGCCAGGGCATCGATGTCCTCGGCGGTGACGTACGTGACGTGGTCGACGGACGCTGCTCCCATCTCGACGGCGAGCTGAACTCCTGGCCCTTCGCCGAGCTGATTGCCGTGGACGCGGGGGATCAGTCCGGCGGCTACGCCTGCGCTCAGGACTGCATGAGCCTGTTCGCGGTTGAATGCTCCTCGCTCGCAGAAGACATCGATCCACTTTGCGTGTGGCGCACAGGCAGGGATCATCTCGTCGCACGCCATGGCGACGTAATCATCGGCGCGGCCGGCATATTCGGGTGGTGGAACATGGGCGGCCAGCAGTGTGACCTCGTCGGTGAACTGCCCGGCGATCAGTGCGCTGCGTAGTTCGCTCTCGGTGTTCTGCCCGTACCCGGTCTTGCATTCGACGGTTGTGCTGCCCGAGCGCAGGGATTCGTCGAGTAGGCGCCGAACATTGGCCTGCAATTGCTCGTCGGTGGCCGAGCGCGTCGCTTCGATGGTGTTGCGAATGCCGCCGGCGGCGTACTTCTCGCCCGCCATGCGAGCTGCGAATTCCTCGGCCCGCTCGCCACCGAACACCAGGTGCGAGTGACTCTCCACGAAACCGGGGAGCAGGGCCCGACCGCCGATATCCTGACCGATATCGGCAGCCGGGGCGTCGGCGGAATCGCCGACCCAAGCAACAACGCCGTCGTCGAAAACGATTGCCGCGTCGTGTCGTACGCCGAGCTTGCCCTCACCCAGAGTCGGGTCATTGGTGACGAGGGTTCCGATGTTGGTCAGAACTGTGGTTCGAGAACCATTCGTGGTCAATGTAATTCCTAACTCAGTGTGAGGTGGTGGAGCTGTTTCAGTTCTCGGTCATCGGGATACGGACGCCGCGCGTGGCCGCCGTGTCGATGGCGTGGTCGTATCCTGCATCCGCATGCCGGATGACGCCCATCCCGGGATCGTTGGTGAGAACCGCTTCGAGCTTCTTGGCCGCGAGTTCGGTGCCGTCGGCGATGCACACCTGTCCCGCGTGGATGGAGCGTCCCATACCGACGCCGCCGCCTTGGTGAAGTGAAACCCACGAAGCGCCGGACGCGGTGTTGACCAGGGCGTTGAGCAGCGGCCAGTCGGCGATCGCGTCGGACCCGTCGATCATCGATTCGGTTTCGCGGTACGGCGAGGCGACCGATCCCGAGTCGAGGTGATCGCGGCCGATGGCGATCGGCGCGGACAGTTCGCCCGAGGCGACCATCTCGTTGAACTTGAGGCCCGCGAGGTGGCGCTCACCGTATCCGAGCCAGCAGATGCGGGCCGGAAGGCCCTCGAAGGCAACCTTTTCGCCTGCCATGGTTATCCAGCGACGCAGGTGCTCGTTCTCGGGGAAGAGTTCGAGGATGGCCTTGTCGGTGGCCTCGATGTCCTTGGGATCACCGGAGAGAGCTGCCCAGCGGAAGGGGCCGAGACCTTCTTCGAAGAGCGGGCGGATGTAGGCCGGAACGAATCCTGGGAAGTCGAAAGCGCGGTCGTAGCCGGCCTTGCGGGCCTCGTCACGGATGGAGTTGCCGTAGTCGAACACCTCGGCGCCGGCGTCCATGAATCCGACCATGGCCTTGACGTGCGCGGCCATCGCGTTGCGGGAATCTTCGGTGAACTTCTGCGGATCCTTCTCCGACATGATCTTCATGTCGGGGAAGTCGATCCCGATCGGCAGGTAGGCGAGGGGATCGTGCGCCGAGGTCTGGTCGGTGACGATGTCGATGGGGGCCTTCATCTCCAGCAGAGCCGGGAAGATCTCTGCCGCATTGCCTTCGAGGCCGATGGAGAGCGGCTTCTTGGCGTCACGTGCCGCTGTCGCCAGTTCGAGCGCGTGCTCGATGCTGTCGGCCTTGGTGTCGAGGTACTTGTGGGCGATGCGACGGTCGATGCGGGTGATGTCGCAGTCGACGCAGATCGCGACGCCGTCGTTCATGGTGACGGCGAGAGGCTGGGCGCCGCCCATTCCGCCGAGACCTGCAGTGAGCGTGATCGTTCCGGCGAGCGATCCGTTGTAGCGCTTCTTCGCAATGGCGCCGAAGGTCTCGTAGGTGCCCTGCAGGATTCCCTGGGTGCCGATGTAAATCCAGGAGCCTGCGGTCATCTGGCCGTACATGGTCAGGCCGAGGTCTTCGAGACGGCGGAACTCTTCCCAGTTCGCCCAGTCACCGACGAGGTTGGAGTTGGCGATCAGCACTCGCGGTGCCCACTCGTTGGTGCGGAAGACACCGACCGGCTTGCCGGACTGCACGAGCATGGTCTCGTCGTTCTTCAGCGTCTTCAGCGTGGCGACCATGGCGTCGAATGCCGCCCAACTACGTGCTGCGCGACCGGTTCCGCCGTAGACGACGAGGCTGTCCGGGTGCTCGGCAACATCGGGGTCGAGGTTGTTCATGAGCATGCGCAGGGCGCCCTCCTGCTGCCAACCGAGCGTCGTGAGCTCGGGGCCGCGGGGAGCACGGACGGGGCGCGGCTCGTGGCCGGGGGTGCTGATTTCCATGGTGTTCTCCTTGCTTAACTGAAGTTCGAAAGATGTTGGGGGATCAGACGCGAGAGTCGGTCATCGCGGTGTGATCGGGGTAGATCATCGACGAAGGTGGATTGCTGGTGCGTTTGGCGAGCGGGTAATAGATCAGCCCGGTGAACACGATGCCGACGATCCAGGAGATGTCGGCGCCGCCGAGCATGTCCGTGACGGGGCCGGTGTACATCTTCTGGGCGAGGAACGGGATCTGGGCGAGAACGCCGGCGGCGTAGCAAGCCAATGCGGTGAAGTTCCATGCTCCGTATCGACCGTTGACGTCGTAGAGCGCCGGAATGTCGATGCGCTCCTTGGAGATCAGGTAGTAGTCGATCAGATTGATCGCACTCCACGGCGTGAACACCATCAGCAACACCAGGACGAAGTTCTTGAAGTTGTCCAGGAAGTCGGCGCTGGCGGCGATCGCGATCAACACCGAGACGGCGGTGAACCCGAGAATGTAGAGGGTACGGGCGGTGCTCGAGATTCGCGACTGGCCGTTGAAGGCTGTGACGGTGGTCAGGATCGACATGAATCCGCCGTACGCGTTGAGCACGTTCACCGTCAGCTTGCCGACCAGGATGACGAAGTAGATCAGGAAGGCGATGGCAGCGGGTCCGGCCAGATCTCCCATGAAGCCGACCTGGTTACCCAGGAACGCGTCGCCGGCGCAGGCCGCGACGAGGGCGCCGAAAGTCATGGACCACTGTGATCCGATGACGCTACCGAGGAACGTCGACCAGAAAGTGGTGCTCTCGGAGGTGCTGCGCGGCAGGTAACGCGAGTAGTCGGCGACGTACGGGCCGAACGTGAGCTGCCAACCGGCACCCAGCGAGATCGCGAGCAGGAAGGTGACGATGTCGAAGCCCTTGATGCCGACGTACGAGGCGACGTCGTACTCGAGGAACAGTCGAACGGCCAGGTAGGAGAATCCGACGATGCCCACGACGGTGGCGATCCTGCCGACGATGTGGATCAGCTTGTAGCCGGTGACCGCGACGAATGCGGTGAGGAGACCGAAGACGACGATGCCGACGGTGGGGCTGTCGATGTGCAGGATCTTGTTGACGGCTTGGCCGGCCAACACGGTGCCGGTGGCAGCGAAGCCGAGGTACATCAGGATGACGAGAACTAGCGGTACGACGGCTCCCTTGACGCCGAACTGGGCGCGACTCGAGATCATCTGGGGGAGGCCCATGCGCGGGCCCTGTGCGGAGTGAAGCGCCATGACAGCGCCACCGAAGATGTTGCCGATCAGAAGTCCGACGATTGCCCAGATGGCGTCCGCGCCGAATACGACGGCGAGAGCACCGTCGACGATTGCCGTGATCTGCATGTTGGCGCCGAACCAGAGAGTGAACTGGCTGCGCGGGGTGCCGTGTCGTTCTGCATCCGGGACGACGTCGATAGTGCGTCGTTCCGGAGTGAGGATGACCTCGGCCGGTCCATCGTGAGTCATAGGCCTGTCTTTCTGCTGCGAGCCCGTCGAGCGACGGAATCGACGTCGGGGTATTGCCCACCTTCTTCGTGCTTGGTGCTTTGCGCCTGGTGCTCTGTGCGCTGGGTCACTGTCACTGCGGATAAATGTATATGCCTGTATATACAGGCGTCAATACCTGAAACCCGATTTCGCGTAAATGCTGTGTAACACCGCTCGAGAATCAGAAACCCTTACCAGGGTTGAGGATTCCGAGTGGATCGAACGCGGCCTTGATCGATCGGTGCAGTTGCATGCTGTCCTCGCCGAGCTCGAGAGAGAGCCAGCGACGCTTCAGAACGCCGACGCCGTGCTCTCCGGTCAGAGTTCCGCCGAGTTCGAGAGCACGCCGGAAGACCTCGTCCGCGGCGGTCCACACGGCTTCGGGGACCGAGCCGTCGGCTGTGCGGTCGAAGACGAAGGTCGGATGGACGTTGCCGTCACCCGCGTGCGCGACGGTCATGATCTTGACCGAGTGCTCGGCGGCCGCCCGGTCGATACTTTCGAGCATGTCGGGCAGTTTCGACCGCGGGACCCCGACGTCTTCCACCAGACATTGACCGAGTCGTTCGGATGCCGGATAGGCGAGTCGGCGAATCTCGAGTAGCTGTGCGGCTTCTGCTGCGTCCTGTGAGACGGCGACAAAATCGGCGCCGGCCTGCTCGAAGTGTTTCTGCATCGCCGCGGCTGCTGCGTCGGCGTCGACCCCATCGGCCTGTGCGATCAGCATCGCGGCAGTGTTGTCTTCCAACCCGATTCGTTTCCAGTCGTCGACTGCGCGAAGGGTTGCTCGATCGATCAGCTCCAGCAGGCTCGGCCCGATCCCGTCGCGAACGACCGCGGCAACCGCGTCCGCTGCGGAGCGGAGAGAGTCGAAACTGCCGACGACGGTGACCGGTGCTCTCTTGGGCTTGGGCTGCAACTTGAGCGTGGCACTCGTGACGACTCCGAGTGTTCCTTCCGAACCGACGAGAAGACTGGTCAAGTCGTATCCCGCAACACCTTTGACGGTCCTTCGGCCTGTCCGCACGATCCGACCGTCGGCGAGCACAACCTCGAGACCCAGGACTGAATCGCGGGTGACGCCGTACTTCACGCAACGCAGTCCACCGGCGTTGGTGGCGATGTTTCCGCCGATCGTGGAGATCTCGAAGCTGCTCGGATCGGGGGCGTACATCAGCCCGTACTCGTCTGCTGCTCGGCTGATGTCAGCGTTGATCACCCCGGCTTCCACGACAGCCAGCTGATCGTCCGGATTGACCTCGAGAATCGAGCGCATGCGAGTGGTCGAGATGACCAGGCAGCCCTCGACGGCTGCCCCGCCACCCGCCAAACCGGTTCCCGCACCGCGGGTTACCACCGGGACACGGTGAGCAGTAGCCCATTTCAGAGCCTCGGAAATGTCGGCCGCAGTTTCAGCGAGCATGACGGCTGCCGGATGGCCGGGTTCGGCGAGATGGGCCTCGTCGCGACGGTACGAGTCCATTACCGCCGGGTCGGTGATCAGGCGACTCGAACCGATCGACCGAGCGAGTTCGTGGATGGACATTCTTTTCTCCAGTCGGTCAAAGGTTGTGTGCGAGAGCATCCACAGCGGCGATCACGGCGTCTTCTGCGGCCCGCTCGCCGACGGTGACCCGCACTCCCTCGCCGGGGAACATCCGGACCGAGACACCCTGGGCGACGCAAGCCGCTTCTAGTGCAGAAGCTCTCTCGCCGAGAGGGATCCAGACGAAGTTCGCTCCGCTGGGGACGGACTCGACGCCGCGCACAGCGAGTTGCTCACGTAGGTGAGCGCGACCCGCGGTTACCGTTTCGACTATCGAATCGGTGTGCGCCGGATCGGTCAACGCTGCGCAGGCCGCGGCCTCGGCAACGGCGCTGAGCCCGAAGGGCGGTGCCGCGCTGGAAAGATCCGCTGCGATCGCCGGATTGGTGATGGCATAGCCGGCACGAAGGCCGGCCAATCCGTAAGCCTTGGAGAAGGTTCGGAATACGACGATGTTGGGAAAGGCTCGAAGCAGGTCGACGCCGTCGACATCGCTGGTCGCGAACTCCCGGTAAGCCTCGTCCAGAAGGATGAGGACGTCACCCGGGATCGAGCGGGCGAACGAGACGAACTCGGCGGTCGAGAACTCGCTTCCGGTCGGATTGTTGGGGTTGCAGACGAGTACCGCGCGGGTCTGCGGAGTCACGGCTGCCGCCATTGCACTCAGATCGTGCCGGTGTTCGGAATCGAGTGCGACGGGTACACCGCTCGCCCCGGCGATTCCGATCAGAATCGGGTACGCCTCGTAGCTGCGCCACGGGTAGACGACTTCGGTGCCCGGGCCCGTGTATGCGGTCAATACCTGCTGGAGCAGTGCCAACGACCCGGCGCCGACCAGTACCTGGTCGTCGCCGACGCCCAGGCGGTCGCTCAACCGGGCGATCAGCGTGTCGCCGAACAGCGACGGATACAAGTGCGAGTGTGAGGCCGCGAGATTGACGGCCTCGAGAATTGCCGCCGAGGGTGCAACCGTCGACTCGTTGCTCGACGCCCGCCACCGAACCTGCTCGAGGCCTGCGGCTTTGGAGTATCGAGGGAGTGCTTCGATTTCGGGTCGGGGGCGAGGCCGCAGCGCTCCGGGCGCGCTCATGCCAGGGCGCCGATCGCGTTCTCCGCGGCCGCAACGAGTGCACCGGATGCCGCCAAGTCCACCGCGGCCTCGATCTCGGGGGACAGGAAGCGATCGGTGCCCGGCCCCTGCACCTTCTCGCGCAGGGTCCGAAGGACGGCTCCGGTGGCTGGTGAGGGCTCGAGTGGGGAGCGCAAATCGATTCCTCGTGCTGCAGTGAGTATCTCGATCGCGAGAACTCGGGTGAGACCGTCGATGGACCGGCGGAGCTTGCGTGCACCCGACCATCCCATGGAGACGTGATCTTCCTGCATCGCCGAGGAGGGAATCGAATCGACACTGGCAGGGCTTGCGAGTCGCTTGAGTTCGGACACGACGGCAGCCTGTGTGTACTGCGCGATCATCAGTCCGCTGTCGACTCCGGGGTCGTCGGCGAGGAAGGGGGTCAGACCGTGATTGCGCGCTACGTCGAGGAAGCGGTCGGTGCGGCGTTCGCTGATACCCGCGACATCCGCGGTCACGATGGCGAGGAAGTCCAAGACGTAGGCCACGGGAGCTCCGTGGAAGTTTCCGTTGGATCGAACCCGTCCGTCGAGGGTGACAACGGGATTGTCGACAGCACTGGCCAATTCGCGCCCGGCGACGAGGCGGGCGTGATCGACGGTGTCGCGTGCGCCGCCGGCGACCTGCGGTGCGCACCGCAGTGAGTACGCGTCTTGAACCCTGGTGCAGTCAGGGCCCGCATGGCTGGCGACGATCGGGGAATCGGCAAGCAGACGCACCATGTTCGACGCGGCCGCGCCCTGGCCGGGGTGGGGGCGAAGCGTTTGGAGGTCCGCGGCGAACACCTGATCGGTGCCGAGCAAGCCCTCGACGCTCATGGCGGCAGCGATGTCGGCCAACTTGAGCAGATGATCGAGATCGGTGATCGCAAGGGCCAGTTGGCCGAGCATCCCGTCGGTACCGTTGATCAGTGCGAGGCCTTCTTTCTCGGCCAGAACCACCGGTTCGAGGCCATGGGCAGCCAATGCCGTTGCCGCATCGGTGAGTTCACCGTCGGCGGTGCGGACGGAACCTTCGCCGATGATTGCCATCGCCACATGAGCCAGTGGTGCCAGATCTCCCGAGCATCCGAGGCTGCCGTATTCGTGCACCACCGGGGTGATGCCTGCGGTGAGTAGGTCGGCGTACGCCTGTGCGACCACGGGGCGCACTCCGGTCCTTCCGGTGGCGAGCGTCGACAGGCGCAGAAGCATCAAGGCCCGGATCACTTCGCGTTCGACTTCCGGTCCCGAACCTGCCGCGTGTGAGCGGATCAGGCTGCGCTGCAACTGCGTCCGCAGATGCGCCGGAATGTGCCGGGTGGCAAGTGCGCCGAATCCGGTGGAAACCCCGTAGACCGGCGTGGGATCTGCGGCCAGGGCCTCGATGCGTGCACGACTTTCGGCGATCGCGGTCAGTGATTCCGCGGTCAATGCGACGCCGTAACCGTTGCGCGCGACGTCGACGACGTCGGCGATGGTGACAGCGCCGATTCCGACCTCAATGGTTCGGGTGGCTGTATGGGTGGCAGGGGTGGCGTTCATGGGACTCCAATGATGATGCGGCGGTGATTCAGCAAGTCTTGTATACGAGACTCTAGTCTTGAATATGAGACGAAAACAAGGCCCGCAAAGTACGGAACGGAGAAATTGGCTACATGTCTGCGGGCGGGGTCTCCACCATTCGATCTCCGAGATCGGCGGAGAACTCGGCGCTGACGGCGCGCACTCGGTCGGCGATCAGGGCACTCTCCTCGGCCGATTTGGAGCCCGAGAGGAAGGTGACGCCGAGAGCTGCGACCGGACGACCGTCCCGCGTGATCACGGGGCTGGCGATGCAATTGATTCCGGATGTCGTCGCATTCTCTTCGACCGCATATCCGCTCTCACGTGCTGCGGCGAGCAGTTCTCGCAGTTCGGCGAGCGTCGACGGTCCCGTTCCGGTCCGCGTCGGCCAGGTGTATCCCTCGTAGAGCGCGCTGATCTGTTCCACGTCCAGACGGCTCAGAATCGCGCGCCCGACTGCGGTGAGATGCGCTGGAAGGCGAGTCCCGATTTCGGTCACCAATCGCACGCCCGGCTTCAGTGGTTCACGTTTGTCGAGGTAGATGACGTCAGAGCCCTGTAGTACCGCCAGATGAGACGTCTCATCCGTCGACTGAGTGAGTGCCAGCATGAATCGTTGGCCCTCACGGTGAAGTGGGCCTGAGCGCATGTACGACGCACCGACTTCGAACGCCGAGACACCCAGGGTCCAGGCGCGCTGATCAGCCCAGTACGAGACGAACCGTCGATCCCGCATGACATTGAGGAGATGATGCGTCGTACTCTTCGGCAGCTCGAGGGCGCTCGAGATTTCGGCCGTCGCCAGCGGCACACCCCGGCGGGCCAGGAGATCGAGCACGTCGAGCACGCGCTCAGCAGATTTCACGCGACTCGTCGTCATGTGGGGTGTGTCCTTACGAGTAGGTAGGAAATCCGGAGCGGGGAACCACATTGTCTCGGATACGAGACTGAATCGCCAAGTGCTCGGGGTGGTCAGGGAGCCTGGCTGCCGAGTTCCGCGGACAACCGGGCGCAGTGCTCCACCAAGACGCGACCGTGGCTGGCGCAGACCTCGTCCGTCAGACGGAATGTCGGGCCGACGACGCTGAGCGCTCCGGCTATCTGACCGACTGCGTTGTAGATCGGCGCGGCAACTCCGGTCGAGTGATCCTCGATGGTGTCGTGCGCAATGGCGTACCCGCTCTCACCTACCTTGCCGCTCAACGCTGCGCCGACGGCGGTGCCGTCCAGGGGAACGCTCTGTCCCACCCACCCCATGTGGCGGATCGCGTGCGTGCCCTCGATCTGATCGAGATACAGCGCAGTGTCTTTCGGTCCCATCGTCGACAGGTAGGTCGATTCCCTCGTGGTTTCGGCGATGGCCTTCATCGCGGGCCGGGCTCTCGGCAACAGTTGATTGTCACCGAGAGCGCGAGCTCCGATCTGCAATAGCCGCGGGCCGACGCGATAGACGTTGTCCTCGCCGCGAACGACGAACTCGGTTTGTTCGAGGCTTCTGATCAGGCGAAGGGCGGTACTGGTTGCCAGATCGGTTGCCTTGGCGGCGTCGCCGAGCGTCAATCCGCCGTGCTCGACGATCGCACCGAGAAGTTCGAACGTGCGATTCGCGCTGCGGGTCACGTCGCCGGGGGCCATGTCCTACTCCAAGTGCCGAGGGATGTCTGCGCTGAATCTATCGCGAGCCCGGCAGTACCTCACCGTGGTGCTCGTCCAGCAGGGGACTGCGGCGGACATCGGGGCGTTGGCTCTCACCGAACACGACGGGTTGTCGTACGTAGGAGATCTTTCCTGCTACCGGGTGCTCGAACGATTCGACGACTCCGCGATACTCGGCCTGTGCGGAGGTGAGTGCCTGCTGGACGTCCCAGATCTCCGAGCCGGCGAGGCCCGCGTCGCCGAGAATGCCGACCACGTCGGCGACGGTCTTTCCTGCAGCCCAGTTTTCGATCTCCTTGCGCAGTGCCGGCTCGTTCTCGGTCCGGGCGGTGTCGTCGGCAAATCGAGGATCTGCGATCAGGTCGATGCGATTCATCGTCTGCGCCAATTTCTCGAAGCCGGATTGGCTCGCAACCGCGAGGACAAAGAGTCCGTCGTCGGCCCGATAGGTGTCGAATGGTGTTGACACCGGATGACGGTTACCGACGCGTGGGGGAGTGAGCCCGGTGGATTGCAGTTGGCTGTGTGCTGTCGGCAGCATGGCGAGCATGCTGTCGAACATCGCGACGTCAAGGTGCTGCCCGAGTCCGGTCGCCCGTGCACTCAGCAGGGCGGTACTGATTCCCCAGGCGGCGAACAGCCCGGCGACCAGGTCTCCGAACGACTCACCCAACCGTGTCGGCCCGGATTCCTCCGAACCGGTGATGCTCATGATTCCCGAAAGAGCCTGGACTACAAGGTCGTAGGCGGCGGCGCCGGACATGGGACCGTCCTGTCCGAAACCGGAGATGGACGCGTACACGATCCGCGGATTGCGAGCCCGCGCAGCCTCGTAGTCGATTCCCAGGCGCTTAGTGACGCCCGGGCGAAAGTTTTCCACGACGACGTCGGCGGTCTCGATGAGCGTCAGCAGCGCCTCACGGTCCTCGTCGTCCTTGAGGTTGAGTGCCACCGAACGCTTGCCACGATTGAGCACGTTGAAGTAGATGCTCTCGCCGTCGCGGAACGGGCCGAGGTGCCGAGAGTCTTCACCGTGTTCGGATTCGATCTTGACGACGTCCGCACCGGCGTCCGAAAGCAGTGCGGTGCAGTAGGGTCCGGCGAGGACGCGCGAGAGGTCGATGACCCGGATGCCGTCGAGTGGGGGAAGTGCAGACATGTCCGCGCCTTTCAGAAATCGGTGGAACGCGGCGACGGAGCGTTGCCGGCAATGGTGAGCAATTGGATCTGCGAGGTGCCCTCGAAGATGCGGAGAATGCGGCAATCGCGGTACAGGCGTTCGATTTCCGATTCGCGCATGAATCCCGCGCCGCCGTGGATCTGCACGGTTTGATCGACGATCGAGAAGCAGGCCTCGGTGGCGACGTACTTCGAAATCGATGCGGCGCGGCGGATGTCCTGACCGGCGTCCTTGACGTCGGCGGCCCAGTCTGCGGTGACGCGTGACGCGACCAGTTGCGCGTCGCAGCCACCGAGGAGTAGCTGAATTGCCTGGAAGTCGAAGATCGGCGTGCCGAACTGCTTTCGCTCCGTTGCGTACTCGCGTCCCAGTTCCCAAGCGCGCAAAGCGATGCCGTTCGCCATTGCCGCCACGTCGATGCGCGCACGGTTCAGGGCGGTCAAGGCGATGTTGCCGCCGCGACCTTCGGTGCCGATCACCGAGTCGAGCGGCAGCACGACGTCGTCGAGGTAGACGGTATATGTCGGAGCCGAACGAATTCCCATCTTGTCCTGCGGCTCCGAGTAACTGATTCCCGGAGTGCCCTTGGGGACGACGAAGGCGGTGATGCCGCGGAATCCTGCGCTCGGGTCCGTCTTGGCGAAGAGCACGACCAGGTCGGCTTCCTTCGCGTTGGAGATGTACGTCTTGGATCCGGAGAGATGCCAGCCGTCGTCCTCGCGTCGAGCGACGGTACGCATCGAGGCGATGTCGGAGCCGGCGTCGGGTTCGGTGAGTGCAAATCCGGCCAGCAGTTCGCCCGACGCGAGCTGGGGCAACCAGCGGTGCTTCTGCTCTTCGGAACCGCCGACGAGAATCGGCTCGAGGCCCAGGTAGTGCGCGGTGTAAATCGATGCCAGTGCGGCGTCGGTGCGTGCAACTTCTTCGATGGCGACCAGTTGGGTTCGTGTCGACAGGCCCAGACCGCCGAATTCCTCCGGCACGGAAATGCCCATGAGGTCCTGCTGTCCGAGGCGCTTGACCAGCTGCGCCGGGAACTCTTTGGATTCGTCGCGTGCGGCTGCTCCGGGTTGGATCTCGGCGTTGGCGAAGGCTCGGACGGTGCTGCGGAACTCAGCGAGATCAACGCTGTCGATGTCGTGCGCGGTCTGGGTGGTCACGGGGGCTCCTTCGAAGCGAGGTAGTTCACGAATTTCATCTAATGGAATCTAATTGCCACTAGTTGGCATGACTGACTATGGCTGAGGGTGGCGAATTTGTCCAGGGGTGGAGCTGTTGTGTCGCGGCTCACGTTCTGCAATGATCAACTTGTCCAAACCTGTATAGACAAGTTGATCGCGGATCGAACCCACTACAAGTCGGAAGCAGCGTGGCTTTCGGCGGAAGGTGCTGACATGAGCCTCGTTTCAGTCGACACGACACCGGACTCCGAGAATGTGAGGAGGGTGTGCAGTAGGTATTTCGAGGGCTTGTCGGCTGATCGATACGCGGCGCTCGCCGAAGACCGCAAGCTTGCGATGGTCGCCGCGCACATGGATCTTTCGCGCCGACGGGGACACAACTCGTCGATCTCGAGACTCGCGCCGGCCGGGGAGCTGGGGGACGGGCCGGCAATTCAATACGTCGGCGACGACATGCCGCAGCTCGTCGAAGCGGTTCTGGCGACACTTGCCCGCGCGCGCATGGAGCCGGAATTCGTGGTGCACCCAGTGCTTCGCACAGTCGTGCAACCGGCGCACAGCACTGAAGACACCCGGGTCGGGGAGCGTGCCGAATCATGGATCCACATAGGACTACCCGCACATTGTTCGGACGCGCAGGCACAGGTGATCGCTGATGACGTCGCCGGAATCCTCGACCGTATCGCGCGTGCCTTCCGCGATACCTCGCCCCTGCGGGATCTCGTCGACGAGGCGCGCGGGCAACTGGCCTCGGGCGGTCACGCCGAAGAAGCTGACTTCCTCCAGTGGTGCAGTGCCGGAAACTTCAGTGTCGTCGGCGGTGCGCGAACAATCGACAGGCACGAGCCGTACACCCTCGGCGTGCTCCCCGATCCAACCGGCTCTTCGGATTCGAAGGCGGTGCCCCTCGCGATCGGAGTGGTGTACCTCGGGCAAGGGTTCGGTGGATCCGCATACGCCACAGAGATCGACGTGTCAGTCGGTGACCGTGAATACCGATTCATCGGGTCCTTCACCTCGACCGGACTTGTCGCAGACGTCAGGCGGACCCCCCTCGTGCGAGGGCGCGTCGCAGACATCTTCGACGCCTCCGGATCCACCGTGGATTCGTTTGTCGGACAATCGATGCTGGCGGTGATTCAGTCGATTCCGATCACAGTCCTCTTTGCCGCCGACCCGGCCCGAATTGCGGACGCACTGGACGAACTCACTTCTGTGGACGGCCGCACGTCGTTCCATCTGTTCCTGCAACCCGTGGGATGCTCTCCGACGACGGGGCAAGACCAGGAGCTGTCGGCTTTGCTGTTCGTTCCGCGCGAGAAATTCAGTACGACGATCAGAACAACGGCCGAGTCGGTACTCGCCGAGGCGCTTGGTGCCCGCACCATCGAGTTCTCCAGTCGAGTATCGGAATCTCCCTTGGCTGTCGTGCATTTCACGGCCACAGTCGGCGGCGGCGCGAACTTTGCATCGGCGCGACAAGCGCGGGAGATTCGGGATCTCGTCGTCGACGCGTGCCTGACGTGGGACGAGCGATTCGTTCTGGATGCTTCGCACTACGACGAGCAGCGCAGGCGTGCTCAGTTCGCCGAGCAAGTTCCGGTGGCATACAAGCAGGATTTCGACGCCGTCCGCGCCGCCGAGGACATGGCGGTATTCGACGGCCTCGAACTCGGAGAGGTGAGCCCACGGTTGGCCCGATCTGTCGACGGACCCGGTACTCACCGACTCGGGCTGTACGTATCGGGTGACCCGCTCTCGCTGGGCGAGGTGCTGCCCGTATTGCAGAGCCTGGGGGTCGACGTGGTCGACGAGCGTCCGTACGAGCTCGTCTCGGCAGGCTCGGAACAGTCCTGGATCTACGAGTTCACGCTCGACTATCCGAGTGCGCCGGTCGAAGGCTTCGACAACTTTGCCGCGCGGTTCGCGGCGACGTTTGCCGCGGTTCGAAACGGCTCCGCCGAGCCGGACTCGTTCAACGAACTTGTCGCGATCGCCGGACTCGGTTGGAAACAAGTAGTGGTGCTGCGGGCATACGCGGAGTTCTTGCAGCAAGCAGGATTTCCGTACAGCACCAGTCGCGTCGCCGAGGTACTTGCCGATCATCCCGAGATCGCCGCCGGTCTGTGCGAATTGTTCGAGAGCCGTTTCGATCCCGACGTCGTAGACGGAGATCGAGGTGCGCGTGCAGCAGCGGAGGTGGAAACAGCCGTGGCACAAGTGCAAGGACTCGACGCCGATCGGATCCTGCGCGCGTTGTCCGAGCTGGTCCGTAACACGTTGCGTACCAACTACTTCGTTTATGGCACCGAATCGCTCGGCGCACTCTCGTTGAAGTTCGATTCGGAGAAGCTGTCCGTATTGCCCTTCCCTCGACCGAAGTTCGAGATATTCGTGTACTCACCCGATGTAGCAGGTGTGCACCTTCGCTTCGGTACGGTTGCCCGCGGCGGCTTGCGCTGGTCGGATCGGAAAGAGGACTTCCGCACCGAGGTCCTGGGATTGGTGAAGGCGCAGGCAGTCAAGAACGCGGTCATCGTGCCTGTCGGTGCGAAGGGCGGATTTGTCGTCAAACGCCCGCCGGTTCCAGGACAGGGTGTAGACGCGGACCGAGAAGCCACGTTGGCGGCCGGGATCGAGTGCTACCGATCCTTCATTCGCGGACTACTCGATCTGACCGACAACGTCGACAAACAGAGCGGCGCCGTTGTCGCGGCGCGAAGGGTCGTTCGCCACGACGGGGACGACACTTATCTTGTTGTCGCCGCGGACAAGGGCACTGCAAAGTTTTCCGACATCGCGAACGACGTTGCCGCGCAGTACGGATTCTGGCTCGGCGACGCCTTCGCATCCGGCGGATCGGTCGGCTACGACCACAAAGCCATGGGTATCACGGCGAAGGGCGCCTGGGAGAGTGTCAAGCGGCACTTCCGGGAATTCGGCGTCGATACCCAGCACGACGACTTCACCGCGGTGGGGATCGGAGACATGAGTGGTGACGTCTTCGGCAACGGTATGTTGTGCAGCAAGCACATTCGTCTCATCGCGGCGTTCGATCATCGGCACGTGTTCGTCGACCCGAACCCGTCACCTGAGCGCTCGTACGACGAGCGATCACGTCTCTTCTCGCTCCCACGATCGTCGTGGGCCGACTACGACCCGACCTTGATCAGTGCGGGTGGCGGAGTGTGGGAACGCTCGGCGAAGCGCGTTCCGATCAGTGACGAGATGCGACAGGCACTGGGTCTCGACGCCGACGTCACCGAACTGACTCCACCGCAACTGGTTCGGGCGATTCTGCGGTCCCCGGCAGATCTCTTGTGGAACGGCGGCATCGGAACGTACGTCAAGGCCTCCGGTGAGTCCGACCTCGAAGTCGGCGACAAGAGTAATGACGCGGTTCGGGTGAACGGCAACGAAGTGCGTGCACGTGTGATCGGTGAAGGAGGCAACCTCGGCCTCACCCAAGCAGGACGAATCGAATACGCGCGTATCGGCGGACGGATCAATACAGACGCCCTCGACAATTCCGCGGGAGTCGATTGCTCCGATCACGAGGTGAACATCAAGATCCTTCTCGACTCCCTGATCAGCTCAGGCGTCGTCGCGGACTCACATCGCGACGCACTGCTCGAATCGTTGACCGATCAGGTCGCCGAACTCGTTCTTGCAGACAACCGTTCACAGAACGAACTGATGGGCACCACGCGTGCGGATGCGGGGGCAATGATCGGCGTGCACGGCAGAGTGATTTCGAACCTCGAATCTCGCGGAATCGTCGACCGCGTCATCGAAGGGTTTCCGACCAAGAAGCAGTTCGCCGCGGCCGAGAAGACGGGAACGGGGCTGACGTCGCCGGAACTCGCCACACTGATGGCCCACGTCAAACTCGATCTGAAGTCCACGCTGTTGGCGGGAAGCTCGATCGACAACCAGATCTACCGCAAGGCGCTGGTGAACTACTTTCCGGAGGGCGTTCGAGATGCAGGGGGCGACGCCCTCGACCGGCACCCATTGCGGCGCGAGATCGTCGCGACCGTGCTGACGAACAACGTCATCGATCGGGGCGGCATCACCTATGCGTATCGGCTCGGTGAAGAGGTCGGCGCTGATCCGGAAGACGCGGTACGTGCCTTCACCGTGGTTTCCGAGGTGTTCGGACTGTGGAAGTTGTGGCACGACATCAGCAAAGCCTCGATCTCGACCGCCGTATCCGACGAGTTGATCCTGCTCACCAGGCGACTGCTCGACCGGGCGTCACGGTGGATGCTGACGCGTCGGCCGCAACCGCTGGCCGTCGGGGCCGAGATCAGCAGATTCGGTGATCGCATCGCGGAGGCGTCGACCGAGCTCGATGACTGGCTGGTAGGCGCAGATCAGCGGAACCTGGCTGCGCGAACGGTCCTCATCACGGACAAGGGCGCGCCGGAGAACCTGGTCAGGCGAGTGGAGATATTGCTCGATCAGTTCGGACTGCTCGATGTGGTGGAGATCGCTGACCTCGCCGATCGCGCAATCTCGGAGACCGGTGAACTCTACTTCCGGCTCGGTGAGCATGTTGGGCTCGTCCCGATGCTCAATCGAGTGTCGGCATTGAGCAAGGACGGAAAATGGAACGCATTGGCGAGGTTGTCGCTGCGGGACGAGTTGTACTCGACGGTGCGGGCCTTGACCCTCGACGTCTTGGCCGACGCGGAAGCGGGTGACTCGACAGCGGAAAAACTCTCCAGGTGGGAAGAAAGGAATGCGTCGAGAATCGAGAGGTCGACTCTCGCGCTCGCCGAGATCGAGGCATCGGGGCAACACGATCTTGCTGCGCTTTCGGTTGCGACGAGCCAATTGCGGCGCATGGTGGGCTAGGCCCGGCGCGGACGCCCGCGGATTGATCGGAAAGGTGCGCGAGACGGATAGACTTCGAAGGCCGAACGGGAGAACCGACTCGGTGGTTTTCGACGAACGGGTGGTGGCGATGGCGATTGCTGAAGTGGACGCAGAACTCGCCGTGCTGTTCAACGAGGCAGGCGGCGAGTCCGCCCCTGCCTACGAACGGGTGAAGAACCTCGTGGTCTCGCAGATCAATTCGGGTCGGTGGACCGAAGGCGATCAGCTGCCTTCGGAAAATCAACTGGTCAGTGCACTTGGGTTGTCACGTATGACGATCAACCGAGCGCTTCGTGAACTCACCAGCGACGGTCTGATCGTGCGGATGATGGGGGTCGGTACTTTTGTCGCCGCCACGAAGACCGCGTCCCCGCTGTTCGAAGTAAAGAACATCGCCGACGAGATTCAGCGCCGCGGCCACCGTCATCGAACCGAGGTCGTCTTCGTTCGTGAGGAAGAAACCGACCACGGGCAGACGTTCCTTCGTGAATCGGTGGGCAAACGGGTGTTCCATTCGCTGATGGTGCACTTCGAGGACGAAACCCCGATTCAGGTGGAAGACCGGTTCGTGAATCCGAACGAGGCGCCCGACTATCTGCGCCAGGACTTCACCGCGATCACCCCCAACAACTACTTGAGTGACGTTGCGCCTCTGGTTCGCGGCGAGCATGTCGTGGAAGCAGTGTTAGGTAGCCCGGACGAATGCGAGCTGCTCCGCATCGATCGAGGGGAACCGTGTCTGCTGATTCGCCGCCGCACCTGGTCGGCCAACGGGTTGGTCAGTGCGGCGCGCTTGATCCACCCCGGTTCACGCAATCGCTTGGAAGGAACCTTCGAGCGCTGATCGTTTCGAGTGGCGAGTCCTGAACGCAGGCTCGTCCGATCGCACCATTTTCGGGGTCGAGTTCGGTGCAATCGACCAGGACGTGACTGCGAGCACACTGAGATCATGGGTGGACGGTTATTGCTTCCGCAACCTCACTTCCCGACGAGTGAGACCTGAGCGGATCGCAGCAACGCTGTCTACGCCACTGGCTTCCATGATCGAAGGAGTTCGACCTGTGACCGACTTGCCCAAGGACCTACTTGTCGCCCCGAAGTGGCAGGAACGCCTCGACGAACTGGCAGCCAAGCATTCGGTACCTGGCGCGCAGGTCGGTGTGATCGCGCTGGGCGAAGACGGTGCAGCGGATATCCGTGTCATCACCACCGGAGTGACGAGCCTGAACACGCGTGTCGACGTCGACGCAGACACCCTGTTCCAGTACGGATCCGCGAGCAAGATCTGGACGACGACTCTGATCATGCAGCTCGTCGACGAGGGCAAGCTGACGCTGGACACCCTGGTGGTGGAGGTGCTTCCGGAGTTCACGATCGCGGATCCTTCCAACACGAAGGAAATCACGATCCGCCAGTTGCTCACGCACACAAGCGGTATCGACGGAGACCTGTTCAACGACACCGGCGACGGCGACGACTGCGTCGAGAAGTACGTCGACGAACTCGCGACCGCGATCAGCGTCACCGAGCCCGGCGGGCATCTGAGTTACAGCAATGCAGGTTTCGCCGTTGCCGGCCGTATCGTCGAGGTTCTTCGTGAGATGACGTGGGACGAGGCGTTGGTCGAATACCTCTGGAAGCCACTCGGATTGACGCACATCATCACCAAGGCCAAGGATGCCCCGCTGTTCCGCACCGCCGTCGGTCATGTGGCGAACCCGGATCGGACGTCGCCGGACAAGGTGGTTCCGACCAAGCAGTGGCTGCTTCCGCGCGGTATCGGTCCGGCCGGGATCATCACCGGATCCGTCAGCTCGCTTCTGACCTTCGGTGCTGCACACATGCGTGACGGCCTCGCGTTGACGGGTGAACGCATCCTGTCCGAAGAATCCGCGCGTCTGATGCGCACCCCACAGTTCGACCTGACCGCGGTTTCGAGCGTCGATCAGGCCTGGGGGCTCGGCTGGATCCTGTCCGACTGGGGCGGTGTGACGTCCGCGCAGCACGGTGGTGCGACGATCGGCCAGATCACTCGTTTTCACACCTTCCCCGAACTCGGCCTGGCCATGGCAGTTGTCACCAACTCGCGTGGTGGCGGTGCCCTGGCTCACGACATCGAGAAGGAGATCGCTCAGGAGCTCGATCTCGTTCTGCCGGAGCCGAAGTCCGAACCGGATGCAGCAGACATCGATCTGTCTCACATTCTCGGGACCTATGAATCGACAACCGTTCGAATCGAACTCACGCGTGGCGACGACGGCGGATTCCAGGCTCAGAACTTCGCCAAGGTCGAGATCGACGGCGAGCCGCCGGCCCCGCCCACCAAGGTCGTGCCTCTGTCTGCTTCCCGGTTCTCGATCAGTAACGAGAGCGCTTCTGGCGAGATGGCTCACCTCACGATCGATGGCGAGGAATATCTGTACATGACACGGCTTTTCAAGAAGATTTCCGACTAGCCGCGGCGAGATGATTCTCTCCGCTGAATGAATTCTCGGGCAGGTCGAGGGCGATGAGGGCCCTCGACCTGCCCGCACTACTTTCTCGAGGAAAACTCATGTTGAAACCTCTCGCTCCTTTTCCGGACGTGAATCACCCAGCGGCACTGGATGCTTACGGCCTTGCGCCGGTCATCGACGGTCACAACGATCTGGCATGGACGGCTCGCGAAACTGCCGCATACTCGGTGGAAAATCTGGAGAAGGATTCCATATTCCAAACCGACATCGACAAACTCGGTCGCGGTGGCGTCGGTGCGCAGTTCTGGTCGGTTTACACCCCGTGTGACAGGACGGAGGCCGAGGCTGTTCAGTACACACTCGAACAGATCGACTATGTATACCGGATGATCGAGCGGTACCCGGATACTTTCGAATTCGCGCGCACCGGTGACGATGTGCGTCGCATCTGGAGCGAGGGCAAGGTCGCGTCATTGTTGGGTGCGGAGGGCGGTCACAGCATCGGCAGTTCGCTCGGCGTTCTGAGAATGATGGCGCGCCTTGGTCTTCGGTACATGACTCTGACGCACAACGACAACACCGGGTGGGCGGACTCCGCGACGGACACGCGCGTACACGGCGGGCTGACCGACTTCGGTCGCGAGATCGTGCGCGAAATGAACCGGCTCGGCGTGCTCGTCGACCTGTCGCACGTCTCGGTGGAAACGATGAGAGATGCCATCGAGACGTCGTCGGCGCCGGTGATCTTCAGCCATTCGTCCTGCACTCAGCTATGCGGTCACCCCCGCAATGTTCCCGACGAGGTCATGAGGCTGCTCGCGGACAACGGCGGGGTCATCATGATCGCCTTTGTGCCCATGTTCCTTTCTTCCGAGTACAACGAGTGGTTCAAAGGCGGGCGGGTCGGCCCACGGCCGGCGATGACGGTGGACCATCTGGCCGATCACGTCGAGCATGCCCGAGACGTCGCGGGCATCGACCACATCGGTTTGGGAAGTGACTACGATGGGTTCGACGACTTTCCGGACGGTATGCAGGACGTATCCGGTTTCGCGGTGTTGATAGACCGTCTGGCGGAACGCGGTTGGTCCGCGGAGGACTTGGCAAAGCTGATGGGCAACAACGTGTTGCGTGTGCTCGACGAGACCAGTGCGGCCTCGATATCGAGCCTTTCCTAGCCGTATCGACGCCCGAGAAGATGAGGATGAGAATGAAGAAGATTCGTACCGTTGCACTGAAGGTGGTTGCTTCGGTGTCCGTAGTTCTGGTTGTGCTGGTATCGATAGCGCTCGTATTCAACGTCGGCTCCAGCAAGGCGAACGTTCCTACCGCGGAAACGGGCAACCAGTTCGTGTCCGTCGACGGCAAGAACATGAGCTACTCGATTCGCGGCAGCGGTGATCGGACCATCGTGCTGCTGCCCGGGTTCGGAACGTCCGCACCGATCCTCGACTTCAAATCACTCATCGACGAGCTTGCACCTGACTACCGCGTTGTCACGATCGAGCCCTTCGGCTACGGATACAGCGACGCAACCGACAAGGACCGCACGGCTGAGAACATCGTCGAAGAGATACACGAGGCTGTGCAGGCCTTGGGGATTGACGAATACATCCTCATGGGTCACTCCATCACAGGTGTTTATGCCTTGGACTACACCGCGAAGTACGGCGATGAGGTCACCGCTTTCGTGGGCATCGACAGCAGCGTCCCGGGGCAGCCGAACATGGACACCAAGTTCCCGATCGAAGTCTTCCGCGTTGCAAAGAAATTGGGCTTCTCCGACGTTCTGGCGAAACTCGGTGGCAGTGAGGAAACCGATGCCTACCTCGATGAAGCCGAGAAGGCAGAGATGAGCCGACTCGTCGCGAAGAACAACTTCAGCGACACGTATCTCAACGAAATGGATCACCTTTCCAGCAACTTCGCCGCGGCGATCGGCAAGACGTTCCCTGCCGATCTCCCGATTCTGTTGTTCGCTGTACAGAATTCCAAGGTCCAGGGCTGGACAGAGCTGCACGAAGAACAGGCAGCATCGGTCGATCATGGTGAACTGGTCTTGCTGGACGGAGACCACTACCTACACCACACCAAGTCGAAGGAGATCGCCGAGAACCTCGAAAGGTTCCTGGGCGAGCTGAACTGAAACTCGTAGGACGTTAATGTTGAATGCGGGGCCATCGAGTCGAGATGGTCCCGCTTCTTCTTTCTCTACTGATCGTTCGGAGGCATTGTGGCGCAGACCTTGTCACGTGAGGAACTGGCGAGTGCGCTGGACTCGGCGTATTCGAAACTCGACGCGTTACTCGACGGCGTCGCCGAGGCCGATGCGTTCGACGCCGTTGCCGTCGATGCGTGGACGGTGCACGACGTACTCGCTGTGCGTGTCTGGTGGGCAGAGGCCGTCGTAGAGTGGATAGGTGCCGGACTGCGAGACGAGACACCGCAGACGCCGGCTGCGGGTTACAAGTGGACGCAAACACCCGCGCTGAACCAGTCGGTGGTCGAGGCGAGTGCAGGTACCTCGGTTCGAGAGCTTCGGGATCGTTTGCGCGCGGCTGTCGCAGCGCTGCGTCGATACGTGGGAACTCTCGAAGACGATCAACTGCTGTCGGTCGGGGTTTTCTCGTGGACCCGGACGTGGCCGGTCTCGAGGTGGATTGCCGTCAACACGATCACCCAATACGCGTCGTTGTCGAAAATGATTCGGCGAGTGCTGAAGTCGAACAATCAGCCCTGAAGTCGATGCATCCGCCATACGCCCGGTCCGTCGGGGAGCGAGGTCTGGCCGACGATCGTGAAACCGAACCGTTGGTACAGCGGGAGATTTCGTTCGGTCGACGTGTCGAGCCAGCAAGCCTGTTCGGTTCGATCCAGTTCCGCCAAGGCATGTTTCAGTAGTGCAGAGCCCAATCCACTGCCCTGCGAACGCGGTGTCGTACCGATCGTTGCCAACGACCACGCGTGCTCGAGGGCGGGAAGCGCAGACAGTTGTTCGTCAGCCTGGAGAACGCGCTCGAACCGATCTCCGTGCAGTTCCACGATCTTCTCGACAGTCGCTTCATCAGGCTCCGGGGCGTCGGGCGGCAGGACTGCGATGACGCCGTTGCCTGAATCATCGATGTATGAACGTCCGAACGGTAGTGCCAGGTGTTCGAGGTAGATCCGTTGCAGAGCGGCGACCCGTTCCACGTGAGAGTCTTCGGCGACGCACCAGTTCGTCCAGGGATAGTCGGCAAAAGCCTCGCCGAGAACCTCGGCGGCACGGTCGAGGTCGTCGATGGACAGCGGTCGAACAGAATTCTGCATAGTGCCACTTCAGCACAATGGTGTCTTCCGTCGCCACTCGATTTCGGCGGTGTAGCAGGTGCGCGGGCCGTGGTCACGTACTTGTGAGTTCATTCAAGAAAGTTGGACGCGGCTGTCGATCCTGCGTTCACTGGTAGTGATCGGGTAATCGCCGAGCTGTCAATTTCGGGCACATGAGATCCGGGTACGGCGATTCCCCGCGAAGGGAATGAATATGAACAGGCTCGAAGGCAAAAATGTAGTGATCACCGGCGCCGCCAGCGGAATCGGGCGTGCAGCAGCACAACTCATGGCGGCAGAAGGCGCCAAGGTGCTGGTCGCCGACCTCGATCCAGCTCGAGCGGAGGAAGCAGCGGCGGCGATCCGCGAGACCGGCGGCACTGCGCTGGGTTTCGGCGTCGATGTCATGAACGAGGAGTCCCTGGCAGCGATGATCGAAAGGGCGGTCGCCGAATTCGGTGGCATCAACGTCTTGTGCAATCACGTGGGCGGTAGTAATCCGCGCAAGGATCTCGACCTGCTCCGGATGGACCTGGACGAGTGGGATCGCGTGATGTCGCTCAACGTCCGCAGCACTGTCGTCGCTTCACGACTTGCCATTCCGCACATGAACAGTGCCGGTGGAGGATCGATCGTCAACACGGCCTCGGTAGGTGGATTGATCGGGGATTCCCTGCAGTCTGCCTACGGATCCGCCAAAGCGGCAGTTATTCGTCTGACGCAGTACATCGCAGTCCAGTACGGAGCAAACGGTGTTCGGTGCAACGCCGTAGCGCCGGGCGCGATCATGACACCCGCACTCGTGGACAACATCCCCGCTGATGTCATCGACGGCATGAAGCAGGCAAACGCGCTGCCCTACCTCGGTGAGCCCGAAGACATCGCACACGCCATGCTCTACCTGGCCTCGGACGAATCTCGCTACATGACGGGGCAGACCTTGGTGGTCGACGGTGGACTCACCAGCAAGAGTCCACTCGCGACCGGCCGTTCGTCGATGTTGAGCTGAGTCAGCTCCGCCAACCGCTGGGGCCGGCGCCCAGAACCTCGATGGATCCCTGACTGGCGTGTGAATGCTTGGTGCGGTGCGTCATTCGCCACCTTCCGTCGATTCGGGTCCAAGAATCGTGGTAGTCGCCGAGGGTGAAGAAGTTCAGGTGAGCTTTGCTTCCGGTGCCCACATGCATGTCGCTGACATAGGAGCGGCTGGTGGCAATATCACCGACCACCTCGACCAGCACGTTGCCGATCAGATGTTGGGTGGGACCGCACTCGTCGAGGAACGAGCGGATGGAAGCCACTACCTCGGCAGGTCCACGAAGAGTTCCGGTTCCCAGTTCTGCCGTAGCGTCCGGAGTCATGATCCGGTGGAGTTCATCCCAGTCCCGCGCGTCCATGGCTCGGGCGAACTCGAAAATGGAGCGGGTGATCTCGCGTTCGTCGAGAAGAGTGGTGATGTCGACGCCCATGCTGTGCGCCTTTCTTAACGTCGGGGGGTTAATAAAGGCGCACAGCAGAAGTCAGCGGTTCAGCAGCTTGCGCATCGCTTCGGCAGCGCCCTTGACCATCTTGTCTCGGGGGAAGCCGCTGCGCTTCTTGGCGCCTTCGTAGTTTCCTGCAGCAACCCAGATCGGGCCGTCGGCAAGGTGTTCGAGGCCTTCGCGTGCAACATCCTCGGGCTCTGCGACGTTCATGCCCGGGATGTCGAAGTTCAATCCCGCGCGAATCATGGCCGGCGTGCGAGTGACACCGAGGATGAACTCGACGACGTGAACGCCGTACGGCTGAAGTTCGAGCCACAGGCTTTCGGCGAAGATGCGACCGAAAGCTTTCGAGGCCGCGTAGATGCTCTGGTGCTCGGAGCCCATGAATCCGGCCAGCGAACCGAGCAGCATGATGCCGCCTCGTCCGCGATCCTTCATCAAACCGCCGAAGTGGTGCGAGAGTTCGAGCTGCTTGTTGATGTTCAGCTCGATGACTCCGGCAAATCCCTTCAGATCACCGGTCACGAACTCGTGGCCGTAGCTGTTGGCGCCGGCGTTGAAGATGAGCAGGCCGACCTCGACGTCGTCGGTGACAGCCTTGATCTGGTCGAGCGCGTCGGGAACCAATAGATCCAGTGCGAGAGTGCGTACTTCGACGCCGTTGGCGCGTGCCTTGGCCGCAGTCTCCTCGAGCGGCCCCGGCTTGCGGGCGATGAGAACGAGGTTGATGCCGATCTTGCTGAGCTCGTCGGCGAACCCTGCGCCGACACCTTCGGAACCGCCGGCGATGACTGCCCACGGGCCGTAGTACTGGGGATCGATCATTACTACCTTCTTCGAAAGATGTTGGCTCGGCTAGTGAAACGGAGCGGGTACTGGTTCGCTGTCGTCGACGATCGGCTGAGGCACCGGCTCGTCGTTGAGAATCTCGAGCTTGCCGGCCGTTGCAGCGTTCACGATGGACGCGATCAAGGCGCCGCACTCCTTGCGGGGAGCACCGGGTCGTCCCTCACGTTGCCCGAATTCACGGTCGTCGGCGATTTCGAGGCACTGGGCGCGGGCCTGGTCACTCCACTGAACGGTGGTGTGTTCCCAACTGTTCTTCTGGACCAGGACCTGCGCCTTGCACTCAGCGCACTGAAGAGGCTGCATCTTCGTCTGCCTTCTTCGCAGCGAGGTTGTCTTCGACTTCCTTCTGCCAGGCGGCGACGGGTCGCGCGGTGTCGAGTTCGAATTCGAAGCGCTCGGTCATCTCGGGAGCAATGTCAGCGACGTCGACGTAGAACTGTTCGTACCAGCGACGGAGCTGGTAGACCGGGCCGTCTTCTTCGCACAGGAGCGGGTTCTCGATGCGAGTCTTGTTCTTCCAGATCTCGACGTCCTGCTCGAAGCCCTTGGCGATGAACGTACCGAAGTTCGCGGCCATCGCGTCGGCGGCTTCACCCTGGAAGCGATCGGACTTCTTGACGATGATGCCGTACTGGAGCACGAACTTGTCAGCGCTGACCGGGTAGTGGCAGTTGATGAGCACAGAGTCGACGTTGTAGTCCTCGTACTCGTAGGTCAGGTCGTCGACCATGAAGGAGGGGCCGAAGTATGTCGCAACCGAGTTGCTGCCGACCATCTTCGGGGTGCCTGCTGCGTGGGGACGCATATCGGAGCGAGCGACGCCGCGCATGTACTGCGTTGCGGCGTGGCCTTCGAAGACGTTCTTGAAGTACGTCGGGAAGGAGTAGTGCACGTAGAAGAAGTGCGCCATGTCGACGATGTTGTCGACGATTTCACGACAGTTGGTGTCGACGGTCGTGGTGTACCAGACCCAGTCGCTCCACTCGTCGCTGAGCGCGCCTTCGATACGGGGGATGGCTACGTCGTCGGTCGGCGGGTTGCCCTCGGGGTCGTGCCAGACGAAGAGCATGCCGTCCTGGTCGAGGGTCTGCCATGCGCGCGTCTTGGCCAGCGGGGGAACGCGGCGTGCATAGGGAATCTTTTGGCACTTGCCGTTGCCGCCCCAGCGCCAATCGTGGAACGGACAGGCAATGGCGTCGCCCTTGATGGTGCCCTGGCTCAGGTCGCCACCCATGTGACGGCAGTACGCGTCGAGGATCTTGACGTTGCCTTCACTGTCGGCGAAGACGACGAGCTTGGTGCCGAACGCCTCGATGGAGTGCGGCTGGCCGTCCTTGAAGGACTCCGTGAGCCCAATGCAGTGCCATCCACGTGCAAAGCGAGTAGGCGCGGTTCCAGCTTGGATCTCGCGAACTTCGTCGTTGTCGGACTGATTGATCGTCACGATGAGTCCCGTCCTTTCCAGGGTCAGTGTCGACGCCCGACGCTAGGGGAGCGTGAATTACCGCTGGGGCCTCGTCTCACTGGCCGGGACCAGCGGCGAGCGAGTGGATCCGGCGGCTGATCCCGGCCTCCGGGACTTCCGATCATCGGAACGCGTGACCGACATATCGTGATGGGGCAGCCGTTATGTCTATCTGCCGATCCGCTCCCTCACGGTTCGGTGCGAGGAGTGTCTTCCATGGTCAACAAGGTTCTGAGCTCAGTCCGTGATCTGCTTCCGAAGATCGCGGCCCGCGCTCAGAAGGTCGACGATTCGCGCAAGATCTCCGAACGGACCATCCGGGAGCTTTCCGAAGCCGGCGTCTTCTCCATGCTGGCGCCGAAGAGATATGGGGGCGCCGAGAGCGACCCGGTCCACTTCTACGAAGTGGTCAGGGCAATCTCCGCTGCCTGTGGTTCGACCGGTTGGGTCGCGTCGGTGGTGGGAGTGCACCCGTGGCATCTGGCGCTTTTCGACGACCAGGCACAGGCCGACGTGTGGGGAGAGGATCAGACGACGCTCATCTCGTCCGCGTACGCGCCGGTCGGTCGACTGACGGCGGTGGACGGTGGTTACGAACTGTCGGGCCAGTGGGGCTTCTCTTCCGGCTGTGATCACGCGAGTTGGGCATTGCTGGGCGCGATGGTGGTCGGGATGGACGGCCGGCCGGTCGATTTCATGACGGTGTTGGTGCCGCGTACGGATTACGAGATCCGAGATGTCTGGGATGTCGTGGGGATGCGCGGCACCGCGAGCAACGAGATCGTGGTCGACAAGGCCTTTGTGCCCGAGCACCGATTGAAGCGCAACTACGAGACCGCACAACTTCGCGGCCCAGGCCAAGCAGTCAATCCTGGTCCGCTGTACAAGCTTCCGTTCGGGAGTATCTTCACCTCGACGGTCGCGGCTCCGTGTGTGGGCATCGTCGCCGGTTGTTACGAGGGGTACCTGGACGTGATGCGTGAGCGGGTCCGTCTGAGCTTGGGTGGTGGACGGTTCAGTGAGGACCAGTTCGCTCAGGTTGCCGTCGCGCGTGCGTCGTCGGAGATCGATGCCGCGATTCTGCAGATGGATCGCAATATCCGGGAGATGTACGAACTTGCTGTCGCCGGCAAGGAGCTTCCGCTCTCGATGAGGCTGCGCGCGCGTCGTGATCAGGTTCGCGCGACGGAACGTTCGGTGGAGGCGATCGACATGCTGTTCAAGACGGCAGGCGGGAACTCCCTCTCTCGCGGAAACCCGATCGAGCGTGCGTGGCGAGACGTTCATGCGGGCAGCGTTCACGTTGCCAACGAACCCGAGCGCGCGTTGGCGCTGTACGGCCGGGCGGCGTTCGGACTGCCGGTGGAGGACAACCTGATCTGACCGGTTGGCGCGCCGCCGAGTGGGGTATTTGCCTCTGGATGAGGGAAGTTCCGGCGCTGACTATCGGCTCGATCGTGGACATGGCGGGTGTCGCGCGGGCGAAAGTGATGCCGGCAGGCCGAAGCGGTGTCTTCGAGGAAGTCGGTGCGGGGGTCTCGCCGAGTTGGAATGTTTTCTGCAGCGACGATCGGATTGCCTTCACCGATTCCTTTTCCGTCGTGGGTGATCTCCGGTTGCGTATCGACCGCTCCGACCTCCGCGATCTCGGCGGGGGCGTGTCGTGGGCGCCGGCCACTTTGTACGAGCAAGACGGTTCGACGGCTGCCGTGTGCACTCGGTCCGCACTCACTGCCGTCGTGGCGCGGCTTGCTGCCGACGGACTGGAAGCTCGCGTGGGTCACGAGATCGAATTCACTCTTTTCGGTGATGCGTGCGACGGAGCGTGGTCGGCGTACGGGTTAGGTGCAGTCCTTCGCCGCGAGGACTTCCTCAAGGACCTTCTGCGCAATGCCGAACGCGCACAACTTCATATCGAGCAAGTTCATGCGGAGTACGGACCGGATCAATTCGAGATCTCCATCGCTCCGAGCGCTCCTGTTCAAGCGGCCGATCTTGTGGTGCTGGCCCGGATCTTGATCAGCCGCACTGCCAGAGCCCATGGATTGGCGGCATCGTTTTCACCGATACCTACGATCGGAGGTGCCGGGAACGGTGCACACCAGCACTTTTCGTTGATCTCAGGTGGGCGGCCCGTCTTCTCCGGTGGTGGTCAGGACTACGGGATGACAGACGAAGGATCATCAGCTTTGGGTGGAATCCTTTCTCACCTCACGGAATTCACGGCCGTCTTTGCTTCCTCGCCGCTCTCCGGCCTCAGGCTGCGTCCGGACAATTGGTCGGGGGCCTACGTCTGTTGGGGGCTCGAGAACCGGGAAGCGGCACTGAGGTTCTGCGCGGAGTCACCGTCGAATCCACACGGCGCCAACGTCGAAGTCAAGATCATCGATCCATCGGCCAATCCGTATCTGGCCACCGCTGCGGTACTCGGTCTTTCGCAGATCGGTATTGACAATGCCGCGCCATTGCCGCCTGAAATCGTGGTGAATCCGTCGACTCTCACAGAGGCGGAACGTGATGAGCGCGGGGTGACCCGAGTCCCCACCGATCTCGGCGAGATCGTGCAGAAGTTCAACTCCTCCTCGGTGGCGAGGGAAATCTTCGGGGAGTCGATCATCGAAGCGATGGTGTCCGTGAAGGGAGCTGAGCAGGAGACGTTCTCCCAGATGGACGAGGCGACAACCGTCGAGAGGCTTCGATACACATGGAGTTGAAGGGGTTGACGCTTAGGATCGTGAGTTCTATGTTTAAGTTATTCCTTAATTAAGGAGTTGCTTACATGGACGAGCGAAGTGGTCGACTCGATGCAGTGTTCAGCGCACTGGCCGACCCGACGAGGCGTGAAATGCTCTCTCGCCTGACGGATGGTTCGATGACCGTCGGTGAGCTGGCCGAGCCGTTCGAGATGAGTCTGCCCGCCATCTCGCAGCATCTGAAGGTGCTCGAGCGAGCCGGTCTCATCGAACGAACCGCCACCGCGCAATGGCGCACCTGCACCCTTCGCGCAGAGGGGCTCGACGACGCCAGCGCATGGGTCGACGAACACCGGCGCGGTTGGAACGAACGCTTCGACCTCCTCGACGAGCGTCTACGTGAGCTGAAGCAACGTCGACCGAAGAAGGAGAAGGACAATGAGTGACCAGAATGCCGATGCCACCGCAGAATTCACCATCACCCGGATCTTCGATGCGCCGCGTGACCTTGTCTGGCAAGCGTGGACCGATCCCGACGAGGCGGCGCGGTGGTGGCACCCTGAGGGTGTCAGCAGCCCTCGGGAGCACGTCACGATCGACCCCAGAGTTGGCGGAACGTACCGCTACCTGATGATCAACGACGAGAATGGTGCCGAGTTTCCCACCGGTGGAACCTATCTCGAGGTCGACGAGCCGAAGAAGCTAGTCTTCACCTGGGGGGATCCGGGAGATTCGGTGGACACCGCTCCTCGAATCACGGTCACGCTCGCAGATCGGGGAGACAAGACCGAGATGACATTCCATCTGGTCGGGATCCCAGGTTTCAAGGGCGACGGCAACGTCTACGACGGGTGGGAATCCGCGTTCGACGTGCTGGACAAGGTATACCGCGGCGAGTAGTCGGGAATCGGACACCGGCACCGGGGCACCGGTGATTGAATGGAGTGAACACACCATTCAATCACCGACGTGGGAGAGCCTGATGGCACCAGAGGTTGCGGTAGTTCTCGAGGGATATACCTACTTCGAATGCCCGCGCTGGCACGAGGACCGAATCTGGGTGTCGGACTTCTATACCTACCAGGTGATTTCGGCCCGTGAGGACGGGACCGACGTTCGCGTCGAGGCGGAGATTCCAGGGCAGCCGTCCGGGTTGGGGTGGCTTCCGGACGGCAGATTACTGGTCGTCTCCATGCGGGACCAGAAGATTCTGCGGCGAGAATCCGATGGCGATTTGGTGGTGCACGCAGACTTGTCCGGGTACGTGAGTGCCAACGTCAACGACATGCTGGTCGACGCGCAGGGACGAGCGTACGTGGGCAACTTCGGGTTCGACCTGATGAACCTGGCCCCCGTCGAGACGGCAGATCTCCTCCGCGTCGACCCGGACGGATCGGTGCACGTCGTGGCGCGAGATCTCCACTTCCCCAACGGGATGGCTCTGGCGTCGACCGGAGATCTGCTCGTGGACGAAACGCTGGGAAATCGAATCAGTGCGTTTGCCGTCCAGCCCGACGGCTCTCTGGGCGAACGCCGTGATTGGGCGTCGTTCGGGCCGGTACCTGGTGGACCCGAGATGGAGACCACCCTCGCTGAGATCGTCGTTGCGCCCGACGGATGTTGCATCGACGGAGACGATTCGATGTGGGTGGCCGACGCACTCGGAAGTCGAATTCTCCACGTCGACCCGTCTGGCAAGATAATCGATGAAATTGCCTTCGACAGCGGCGTCTTCGCTTGCGGGCTCGGCGGTTCCGACGGTCGTACGCTGTTCGTCTGTGCCGCCCCGGACTTCAACGAACACGCTCGCAAGGTGGCAACAGAAGGAAAGCTGCTGTCGATTCGTCTGGAGCCTTTGGGCTGACATGGAATTGGTGACCTCGCTACCTGCCGACACTCCGCTGCGGCAGGTGGCTCAGCACGTCGAACGCATCGAGAACCTCGGTTTCGACACGGTGCACATCTCCGAGACCATTCGCGACCCCTTTGCCGTGGCGGCACTGGCCGTCGAGCACAGCAGTACTCTCACTGTCCGGACGTCGATGGTTGTCGCGTTTGCGCGCAGTCCCATGGTGACGGCTTTGGCTGCCTGGGATCTTGCAGGTTTCTCGGGTGGGCGATTTCAACTGGGGCTCGCAACGCAGGTGCGCGGGAACATCGTCGGGCGGTACTCGATGCCGTGGACCAATCCTGTTGCACAACTGCGCGATTACGTCAGTGCTGTAAGGGAGATATTTCAAGCGTTCCAGACGGGCGGCGAACTCGACTATGCCGGCTCGCACTACACCTTCAACCGACTGCAGCCCTACTTCAATCCGGGGCCGCTCGACGTTCCAGCTCCCGAGATCTGGACCGGGGGAGTGAACTCCCGCATGTGCTCACTGGCAGGAGCCGTCGCCGACGGCTTTGTTGCTCACCCCACCAGCTCCCATCCGAAGGTGCTCGCGGAGAGGATCATTCCATCATTGACGGCCGGCGGAAGGAAGCCGCGGCTGATTGCCGTTCCGAAGACGATCGCCGGCAAAGATCGTGCCGCGATACTTGCTCAACGAGAAGCGGTGCGCAGTGAACTTGCCTTTCTCTACTCCACACCGGCATATCGAACCGCGCTCGAGGTTCTCGGCTTGGCGGGGATCGGCGAGAAGCTGACTGCGATGGCACGAACGGGTGATTGGGCTCGACTACCAGCTGTGCTCACGGACGATGTTCTCGACATCTTGGTCACGCAATGCACCTACGCCGAACTCCCCGGGGTGCTGAGTTCGAAATACGCGAGTCTCTGCGACGGCATTGCACTGGCAGTGCCGGCGGATCCCGCCGACGACCGCGCCTACGCAGCGATGTGTGAGGAGATTCGAGCCGCCGCAGCGTCTGCCCCGTGACGTCCAGTCGGCGCGAACTACACTCTCGACATGGGGCGCGTCTACGAAGGCATCGATGAAAAGCTCACCACGTGGTTGCAGGCCCAACCGCTGTTCGTCGTTGCTACCGCACCTTTGTCTCCTGACGGGTTGATCAATTGCTCACCCAAAGGGGGAGTCGGATCGTTCGTGGTGCTGACATCCACCCGCGTGGCGTACCTCGATCTCACTGGCAGCGGTGTGGAAACCATCGCGCACGTGCGCGAGAACTCGCGAATAACCCTGATGTTCATGGCATTTGACGGACCACCGAAGATCGTTCGACTGCACGGTCACGGACAAGTTCTGCCCGCAGGGTCGGAACCGTTCAACGAGCTTGTCGGTAGGTTCCCCGAGCACCCGGGACTGCGGTCGATCGTCGTGGTCGATCTGACGCGCATTTCGGATTCGTGCGGATACGCAGTACCGCTGATGGACTACCAATCCGATCGTGACGTGCTCGACCGCGTAGCGGAGAAGAGGGGTCCGGAGCGGCTCATCGCCTATCGCGCCGAGAAGAACGCGAAGAGTGTGGACGGTTTGCCGGGTATCGACCTGGAGTGATACAAAATCGCGTCGCCGTGCGAAAGAGTGTGGGGCAGGTGATTCTGACATTGCCTGCCCCACGACCTCGTTGTGCTGGTTACTTCGCCATGTCCTGAGCTGCTCGGTACGAGAAGACCATGGCCGTTCCGAGTGGAACTCCGGGGCCGGGGTAGAAGCGGCCGCTCAGTGACGCGCTCGTGTTGCCTGCGGCGTACAGGCCGTCGATGGCGCTGCCGTCAGCACGCAGGACTCGGCCGTTGACGTCGGTGACCAATCCGCCCTTGGTGCCGAGGTCACTGAGGACGATGCGGGCCGCGTAGAACGGACCGTTCTCGATGGCCGTCAGTGCCGCATTCGCGCCGCCGTTGGGTGGGCAGAAGAACGCGTCGTACGGGTCTTCGCCGCGATGGAACTCTTCGTCGACGCCCAGTTTTGCGGCATCGTTGAACTTTTCGACAGTGCTGCGCAATGCGTCGGCCGGTAGTCCGGTCTTGGCAGCGAGTTCTTCGAGAGTGTCGGCACCGACCCACGTTCCGGCTTCGAGGTGCTTGGCGGGCGCCGTGTTCGGGATGCAGATGGCGGGCAGTCCGCCATCCTCGCGCGAGTCGAAGATCATGAACGACGGCACGGCAGAACCGTTGTCGTCGTGAGCATCCATGGCTCGTCCGAACTGGTCGTACGGAAGCGATTCGTTGAGGTAGCGCTCACCGGCGCTGTCGACGACGAGCCCACCGCGAACGCCGACCATGAAGGCGGCGCTGCCGTCGGACTGCTCGACGCCGGGGCAGAACCACGCCTGATCGAGCAAGGCTGTTGCGCCGCCGACAGCAATACCGGCAGAGATCGCGTCGCCGGTGTTGGCGCCGAAGGGACCCATACTCCAGATCGCCTTGCCGGGGGTGCCTGCCTGCTCACGCATCTCGGCGTTGCCTTCGATGCCGCCTGCTGCCATCAGGACACCGCGGTTCGCCTTGATTCGCTGGGTTTCGCCGCCGGATTCGACCTCGGCGCCGACAACCCGGCCGTCTTCCACGATCAGGGAGGTGAGGACGGATTCCGTGCGAAGTTCTGCCTTGCCGGTGCTCTGAACTGCGGCCAGCAGACGGCCGATCAGTGCGCGCCCACCGATCATCGGGCCGGGAGCATGATCCTGACCGGTGCGGTCTTGGTCCAGTTCCGGACGCACCTTGCCGGCGAGGTCACCGATGTCGGCGGGATCGAGATCGAGAGGGTTGATGGAGCGTCCCGTGTCCATCCGGCCTTCGGCTTTGTAGTAGTCGGGGAACGCACGGAACTCGAATTCGATGTTCGGGTTCTGCTCGAGTAGAGCGACGACAGCGGGAGCAGTCTCGACGTAGGCGTCCTGGCGCTCGGACTCGGCGTCACCGAGCAACGCGCGCAGATAGGTGCGGGCATTCTCGGTCGAGTCGGGAAGTCCGGCGCGTTCCTGCACCTGGGTACCTGGGAGCCAGATCGAGGCACCCGAGTAGGCGGAGGTCCCGCCGAAACGATCGGTTTTCTCGAGGACGATCGTCGTCAATCCCTGAGCAGCGGCGGTATATGCGCCGGTCAGCGCTCCGCCGCCGGAGCCGACTACCAACACGTCGCACTCGCTGGTCCAGTCCTGCATCATTGCGTCCTTACTCCAAGAGGGTGGGGTGTCCACGGAATACCGCACGGCACTGGAAGGCCATGCCAGGTCCCACTGAGCGGGCAATATGCCGAGATGGGTGGTCCAGGTGAGAGAATTAGCGCGGTCGTTCGCGGCCGGGACACATAATCGATGATGGGGGCGACGTTGCCGAGAATTGCCGAGGTCAGGGACGCTGCTGAGCCCAGTTCGGACGAGCAGCGGGCGCGCCATGTGCGGATGCTGGAAGCGGCCGCCGAATTGGGGACCGAGAAAGAACTCTCACGGGTTCAGATGCACGAAGTTGCCAAGCGGGCAGGCGTGGCCATCGGCACTCTCTACCGTTATTTCCCTTCGAAGACGCACCTCTTCGTCGCTGTGATGGTCGAGCAGATCGATCAGATCGGCGACAGTTTTGCCAAGCATCAGGTGCAGTCGGCCAATCCGCAGGACGCCGTGTACGAGGTCCTGGTGCGCGCGACTCGCGGGTTACTGCGTCGGCCGGCCCTTTCGACTGCGATGCTGCAGTCGTCCAGTACCGCCAACGTCGCGACGGTGCCGGACGTGGGCAAGATCGATCGCGGCTTCCGGCAGATCATCCTCGATGCGGCCGGGATCGAGAACCCGACCGAGGAAGACAACACCGGGTTGCGTCTGCTGATGCAGCTGTGGTTCGGGGTCATCCAATCGTGCCTCAACGGTCGAATTTCCATCCCGGATGCGGAGTACGACATCCGCAAGGGGTGCGACCTGCTTCTGGTGAATCTCTCACGACACTGACGTGACCTCGCCCCTTCTCGGGGTGGGTTCGTCGTATCCTCAAAATTGAAATCAATTCTATTATTTGAGTCAGGCTTGGTTCAAAGATGACGTTCATTCCGGCATTGCCCTGACATCAACAATAGAATACATTGCAGAAAAGTTGACGGTGAGTCAGCTCACCGACCGAAAACTCCACGAAGGAGCGCACATCATGGGTCATGCAGTCATCGTCGAGGCCGCTCGGACACCGATCGGCCGTCGTCGCGGCGCCCTGGCGGGGCTGCACCCCGCCGAGATTCTGGGAGCAGCGCAACTCGGCGTTCTCGAACGAGCAGGCGTCGCACCGGAAGACATCGGGCAGATCATCGGTGGCTGTGTCACCCAGGCAGGTGAGCAGTCCAACAACGTCACGCGGCAAGCGTGGCTGCACGCCGGATTGCCGTACAGCACAGCGGCAACCACCATCGACTGCGCCTGTGGATCTGCCCAGCAGGCAGTGCATTTGATTTCCGGCCTGATTTCCTCGGGTCAGATCTCAGCCGGTATCGGCTGCGGCGTCGAGGCGATGAGCCGTGTGTTCCTGGGCCAGGCAAACGCGCCCGGTACGGGAAACCCGTACCCGGACGACTGGACCATCGACATGGGTGACCAGTTCACCTCTGCGCAGCGTATCGCCGAGAAGCGTGGCATCACACGCGCCGACGTCGACGCCTTCGGCCTGGAATCGCAGCGCCGCGCAGCCCAGGCTTGGGCCGAAGGCCGCTTCGACCGTGAGATCGTGCCAGTCAAGGCTCCCGTCGTCACCAAGGAAGGTGTGCCGACCGGTGAGATCGCCACTGTCACGCGCGACGGTGGCCTGCGCGAGACGACAGCCGAGGCGCTGGCCGGACTCAAGCCGGTCATCGAAGGCCATATCCACACCGCCGGCAACTCGTCGCAGATCAGTGACGGCGCGGCTGCGGTACTGCTGATGAGCGAAGAGCGCGCACAGGAACTGGGATTGAAGCCCCGCGCGCGGATCGTCGCGTCCGGCATGGTCGGATCCGATCCCTTCTATCACCTGGACGGACCGATCGAGTCCACTCAGATGGTGCTCGACAAGGCCGGAATGACTCTGAACGACATCGATCTCGTCGAAATCAACGAAGCGTTCGCCTCGGTAGTGCTCTCCTGGGCGCAGGTTCACGACGCAGATCTGTCCAAGGTCAACGTCAACGGCGGTGCGATCGCACTCGGGCATCCCGTCGGTTCGACCGGCGCTCGTCTGATCACGACCGCGCTGCACGAACTCGAGCGCTCGAACAAGTCCACGGGGCTGGTCACGATGTGCGCCGGTGGCGCTCTCTCTACCGCCACCATCATCGAACGCATCTGACCCGTACTCAAACTGTCGAATTGACGAGGTAGACATGACCATTGGATTGAGTGAAGAAGATCGTGACCTCCGCGACTCCGTACGGGGCTGGGCGGCACGTCACGCAACACCCACCGCTATCCGTGAAGCGGTCGAGGCGAAGGTCGAAACTCGCCCCCAACTCTGGAGCGGGCTTGCCGAGCAGGGACTTCTCGGACTACACGTGGCCGAGGAATTCGGCGGCGCTGGATACGGATTGGTCGAGCTCGCGATCGTCGTCGAGGAACTCGGGCGCTCCATGGTTCCCGGCACGTTCCTGCCGACAGTCGTGGTCAGCGCCGTTCTCAGCGACGCCGGAGTCACCGCTCCGCTGGCCGGACTGGTCGACGGCAGCACACTCGGAGCCGTTGCACTGCAGCCGGGTTCGCTGAAGATCGCCCGCGACGGCGACACCGCCACCCTCAGTGGAACGTCCAGCCAGATTCTCGGTGGCCATGTCGGCGACGTGTTCCTCCTCGCGACGGACAGCGGATTCGTTCTGCTCGGACGTGACCGCCTCGAGGTCACGGACTTGGCCAGTTACGACGTCGTACGTCGTAACTCCGAGGTCACCGTCGACGGTCTGATCCTCGCCGATTCCGAGATCCTCACCATCGATACGCAGCGTGTACTCGACATTGCCGCAACACTGTTCGCCGCCGAGGCATCAGGCTTGGCCGACTGGGCCGTCACGACCTCGGCCGACTACGCGAAGGTGCGTCAGCAGTTCGGTCGCCCGATCGGCCAGTTCCAGGGCGTCAAGCACAAGGCCGCTCGGATGCTCGCTCTTGCCGAGCAGGCGCGCGTCTGCGCGTGGGACGCTGCGCGCGCATTGACGCCCGCCAACGGCGTCGGTGCCGAAGAGGCTTCTCTCGCAGCAGCCGTCGCCGGAGCCACGGCCCTCGAAGCAGGCTTCTCCGTCACGCGTGACTGCATCCAGGTGCTCGGCGGAATCGGCTACACGTGGGAGCACGACGCGCACCTGTACCTGCGCCGCGCGCAGTCCCTGCGAATTCTGCTGGGTTCCACGGCATCCTGGCGTCGTCGCGTTGCCGAGCTGACCATTGCCGGCATCCGTCGCGTGCTCAGCATCGAGTTGCCGCCCGAGGCCGAGGCGATCCGCGCCGACGTCCGCGCCGAGCTCGCTCCGGCTCTCGAACTCGAAGGTGCCGCGCAGAAGACGTACCTCGCGGAAAAGGGCTACACCGCACCGCACTTCACGGCTCCGTGGGGCAAATCCGCCGATGCCGTCAGTCAGCTGGTCATCGCCGAAGAACTGCGCGCTGCGAAGATCAAGCCGCACGACATGATCATCGGCAACTGGGTCATCCCGACGCTCATCGCGCACGGCAACGAAGAGCAGCTCGCCAAGTTCGTCCCGCCGTCACTGCGCGGCGACATCGTCTGGTGTCAGCTCTTCTCCGAGCCCGGCGCAGGTTCCGACCTCGCCGCGCTGAGTACAAAGGCCACCAAGGTCGACGGTGGCTGGAAGTTGCAAGGCCAGAAGGTGTGGACATCGATGGCACGCGACGCGCACTGGGGAATCTGCCTCGCGCGCACCGACGCCGACGCCCCCAAGCACAAGGGCCTGTCCTACTTCCTGATCGACATCAAGAACAGCGGCCTCGACATTCGCCCGCTTCGCGAGATCACCGGTGAAGCACTGTTCAACGAAGTCTTCTTCGACGACGTCTTCGTCCCCGACGAGTGCCTGGTCGGCGAGCCGGGCGACGGCTGGAAGCTCGCTCGCACCACACTGGCCAACGAGCGTGTCTCGCTGTCCAACGACTCGTCTCTCGGATCGGGTGGTGAGGCTCTTCTGAGTCTGGTCGACGGACTACCCGGTGGCATCGACGACGAGCAGCTGACGGTGCTCGGAAAGGTGCTGTGCGACGCGCAGTCCGGCGGTCTGCTCGGTCTGCGCACCACGCTGCGCTCGCTCACCGGCGCGCAGCCGGGGGCCGAATCCTCGGTGGCGAAGTTGATCGGTGTCGAGCACATCCAGCAGGTCTGGGATGTGGCAATGGAGTGGGCCGGGCCGAGTTCACTTCTGGGCGACCAGCATCGGATGTCTGCAACCCAGATGTTCTTGAACTCGCAGTGCATGTCCATCGCGGGTGGTACAACCAATGTTCAGCTCAACATCATCGGTGAGCGAATCCTGGGTCTGCCTCGCGACCCCGAACCGGGAAAGTGACCTGCACATGAGCAATCGCACCTTCGTCATCGGCGTGGGCATGACCAAGTTCGAGAAGATCGAGACCCGCGACTGGGAATACCCGGACATGGTGACCGAAGCCGTCTCGAATGCACTCACCGATGCCGGGATCAGCTACGACCAGATCCAGCGTGCTGCAGTCGGTTACGTGTTCAACGCGTCGACAGCAGGCCAGCGTGCCTTGTACGAAACGGGTCTGTCCGGTATCCCGATCTTCAACGTCAACAATAACTGCGCCACCGGCTCGACGGCACTGATGATGGCGCGCGAGTGGGTACAGGCCGGACAAGCGGACTGCGCACTGGCCGTCGGCTTCGAAAAGATGACCAAAACGGCGCTGACCGGAACCGGTGAGATGCCCAAGGTCACCACTTTGGACTCGCAGCTGAAGATCATGGTCGAGGACTACGGCTTCGCCCGATCGCCCATGACCGCTCAGTTGTTCGGTAATGCCGCCGTCGAGCACATGAAGAAGTACGGCACCACGGTCGAGCAGATTGCGGCCGTGGCGGTCAAGAACCACAAGCACTCGGTCAACAATCCGTATGCGCAGTTCCGTGACGAGTACACCCTCGAACAGGTGCTCGGCGACAAGATGATTCACGAGCCGCTGACGCGCTCGCAGTGTTCACCGACTTCGGACGGTGCCGGTGCTGCCGTCGTCGTGAGTGAGAAGTTCGTCCGTGAGCACGGACTCGAGGACCGTGCGATCGAGATCGTCGCTCAGGCCATGACCACCGACACCTCGGCAGCGTTTGCCGAGAAGTCGATGATCGACGTAGTCGGCGCGCCGATGACGGCTGCGGCCGCCGAGCAGGTCTTTGCCGAAGCCGGCATCAGCATCGACGACGTCGATGTCATCGAACTGCACGACTGCTTCGCGATCAACGAGATCATCACCTACGAAGGTCTCGGAATGTGTGGCGCCGGTGAAGGCGGAAAGCTCGTCGAATCCGGTGCCACTACGTACGGCGGCCAGTGGGTCGTCAACCCGTCTGGCGGTCTGATCTCGAAGGGCCACCCGCTGGGTGCCACCGGGCTGGCACAGTGCGCCGAACTGACGTGGCAGCTTCGCGGGACCGCAGACGCTCGCCAGGTCGAAGGCGCACGAATCGGATTGCAGCACAACCTCGGACTGGGCGGCGCGTGCGTCGTGACCGTCTACCGAGCCGGAACTTTGGAGAACTGATGGCTATCGATCTCGAGGTGGCATTGTCCGCCGAACCGACTGTGCGCGAAGCGTCGTGGACCGACCGCGACGTCATGCTCTACCAGTTGGGGCTCGGCGCCGGCGTGAACGCTCTGGATCCCGCCGAGCTCACCTGGGTGTACGAAAAGGGTCTGAAAGTGCTCCCGACCTTTGCAATGGTTGCAGGCCAGGGAGTTTCGGCGGGTGTACTGCCCGCAGCGTCGATGAGTATGCCGGGAATCGACATCTACCTGCGCAAGATTCTGCACGGTGGGCAGTCGCTGACACTTCACGCGCCGATCCCGTCGACGGGTGCTGCTCGTATTTCCACTCGCATCGCTGACGTGTGGGACAAGGGCAAGGCTGCCGTCATCGTGCTCGAGACGGCGGCCGAGGACCTTGACGGGAATCCGTTGTGGACCACCGGAATGCAGATCTGGGCCCGCGGCGAAGGTGGCTTCGGCGGCAGCGCCGGTCCCGAAGTGGTTGCCGGGGTGCCTGACCGGGCGCCCGACAAGGTCCTGACGTCGAGCACGAGTCCCTCACAAGCTCTGGTGTACCGACTCAGTGGAGACATGAACCCGCTGCACGCTGATCCCTCCTTCGCGAAGATGGCGGGATTCGACGCTCCGATTCTGCACGGTCTGGCGTCGTACGGCATCGTCTGCAAGGCGGTGGTCGACGGAATTCTCGACGGAGATCCGACGCGGGTGAAGAACTATTCGGTGCGGTTTGCCGGTTCGCTGTTCCCCGGCGAATCCATCACCACCTCGGTTTGGCAGGACGGCAACACACTGACCTTGGCAGCGACGTGCCCCGAGCGCGAGAACTCCCCGGTTCTCACACACGCAACAATGGAGATCAACTGATGGACCTCGGCACGCACCCCACGGCAGCCACACACCCGGGCGGCACGATTTTGACGTCGCCGCCGCAGGACGCCCCGGTCGACCGGGCCACGGCAGCAGCGCGTCGCGTTGTCGACGCGATGCTGCGCACCGACCGCGGAAACGCCAATCTGGATCGGGTTGCGGAGGAGCTCAACAGCATTGCCGAGCACCTCGAGCAGCACTCGCCCGAGGTGGCCGAGCGCTTGATCGACATGTGGAACGGTGAGGGCGTGACTCGTCACGATCCGGTGACCGGCCCCGAGAATGCCATTGCGCCGCCGCTGGTTCTGGAAGGGCTCGCTGACGGGTCGGTGCAGGGAGTGGTCACGTTGACTCTGCCGTACCAGGGCCCTCCCGGCCATGTACACGGCGGTGTTTCGGCGCTGCTGCTCGATCACGTTCTTGGCGTCGCGAACGCCTGGGGTGGAACTTCCGGCATGACAGCACAATTGAGCACTCGGTACCATCGCCCGACTCCACTGTTCGAGCCCCTCACGATCAGCGGCAAATTCCTTTCCAAGGACGGCCGCAAGATTCACACCGTCGGTGAGATCAAGACTGCGGACGGCGAATTGTGTGTGTCGGTAGAGGGATTGTTCATCGACAAGACCGTGCCGCGCCCCAGGTAGGGGTTCTGACGAAGGAGGGCCCAGTGGGCAAGCTCGACGGACGTGTAGCAGTGGTCACCGGTGCCGGTATGGGCATCGGGCGTGGAGTGGCAGGCGCGTTCGCGCGTGAAGGCGCGTCGGTGTTGGTTGCCGAGATCGACGAGGCAGCGGGCCTCGAAACCACCCAGTGGTTGCGGGACGAATGGGGCGCGGAGGCGGAATTCGTCCGGACCGACGTCACTGACAAAGCTCAGGTTGTTGCCATGGTCGACAAGTCCGTCGAGCGGTTCGGACGCCTCGACATCCTGGTCAACAATGCTTGGCGGACTTTCGGTTTCGCTCGGCTCGAGAAGATGACCGACGAGCAATTGCGTGGCGGTTTCGACATGGCAGTGATGGCCGCTTTCTGGGCCATGCAGGCTGCGTTGCCAGAACTCGAGCGTCACGGCACCGGCCGCGTGATCAACATGTGCAGCCTCAACGGCGTGAATGCTCACATGTACTCGGTCCAGTACAACGCGGCCAAGGAAGCATTGCGAACATTGACTCGCACTGCTGCCCGCGAGTGGGCTCCCAAGCACGTGAACTGCAACGTCATCTGTCCCGGTGCGCAGAGTGCGGCGTACAAGCGTGTCGCCGAAGCCAATCCGGAAAACGCGGCAGTGATGGCCGCACAGAACCCGATGGGGCGGATCGGCGATCCCCTCGACGACATCGGCCCCGTTGCGGCCTTCCTGGCGAGCGACGACAGCCGTTACGTCACCGGCAACACTCTCTTCGTCGACGGTGGTGGGCACATCAACGGTGTGCAGTGGGCGCCGACCGTCGACTGATCGGCAGTAATTCGGCTCGAGAAACAGGCGTCTATTTGGCCGTGAATCCCGCATCGACCGGCAACGCGATACCTGTGACGTATCGAGCCTGATCCGAGACCAACCAGGCTATCGCGTTGCTGACGTCGGAAGCTTCGATCAGCCCGACGTCCAAGAGATTGCCGACGTCGGCTCCGCTCGATGCGGGGGAGTCTGCGAACAGTTTCGCGACGGCATCGTTGACGACCATCGGTGTATTCGCTCCCGCCGGATGCACGGAGTTGACACGAATGTTGTGGGGAGCAAGCCAGTGCGCCCACGTGCGCCCCAGCCCGACGATGGCGTGTTTACTCGCGCAGTAGCCGTCGGATCCGCCGGTTCCATCACCTCCGCGGCCGACAAGTCCCAGTGTTGATCCGGTCAGGACTATTGCGCCGCCTGTCCCTTGCTCGATCATCGCGGGCGCTGCGGCCTGGACGGTATTCCAGACGCCGAAAAGATTGACCTCCATCTGGTCGCGGAAGGCGCGGGCATCGTCGATGTCCGGGGACATCATGCCGATACCGGCGTTGGCCAGGACGATGTCGAGGCTGCCCAACACTGCGATACCTTCGGGCACTGCGGCTCCCAGCGCGGGTAAATCGCGAACGTCGACTTTTCGCGCGACGACATTTCGCCCGAGAGCCTCGATCATTGCCGCTGTCTGCCTCAAATCCTCGGCGGTACCCATCGGGTAGGCCACCGATTCGATCTGGCGGCAGATGTCGAGTGCAATGATGTCGGCACCCTCCTGCGCCAATCGCACGGCATGGCTTCGGCCCTGACCTCGGGCGGCTCCGGTGATCAGTGCGGTTTTGCCTTCCAACTGTCCGGGCATGGGGGCTCCGTCCGTCGTGAATCATGAGTACTCGGTCATGAGTACTGACTCGAGGGGACGGCGAAACTCGTCGCCGGCGACGTAGTCTGAGTTCAGATACAGCGGGAACTCGCTTCGGAAGAGAAGAGGCTCGGTATGTCCGATTGGGAGAAGAAGTTCGAAGCTGAAGCCAAGGGCCTCCTGGCCGAGGTTGAAGAAGAGCTGACCGTCCTCGAAGGTGTCGACACCATCGATCCGTTTGGTGAAGACGATCCGGACCCGGTTGCTGGAGACGATCCGTCAGCGGGAAATGACGACACCAAGCCGGCCTCGGACTGACCCTGCGACACGTCGACCTGACCCTGCGACACGTCGACGCGCCTCGACGCCGCTCGGTATCTCAGAACGGTGGCGGGTCGTCCCCGTAGTCGATGGGTTCTCGGTGGGCTCGCGGTGATTTCCGCCGCTTGCATTGAACGTGCTCCTCAGCTCGTTTCTGTATCCGTCGGCGTTGACGATTGCGTTCGGACTGGATACGGGCGGCCTTGTTCTCCGCCTGGGTCCGCCGATCTCGACCGCACTGCGGCGGCATCGGGCCGTGCGGCCCGGCCATCAACCCTGCGGGGCGTGTTCGGTAGCAATGCCCAGTCGGCGATGTCAGCGACATGGTCCGATCCTGGTTCGACGCGAATTGCCACCGGTCGGAATGCTTGAGGCGATGGTGGTTGCGGCAGAACGCACTCATATTCGATTCGACTGTCTTGCCGCCGCGTTCGGGGTCGCCATGATGGAACGGTTCATTGTGGTCCAGATCGGAATTCCAGGCCGGGACATCACAATGCAGCCATTGGCAGCTGCCCGCGATGATCCGCAACCAGGTATCGAGAACTGAACCCGGCCGGTAGACGTACGCCGAAGCAAGCACCGGTTCGGTGGCGGCATCAGCGGGTACTCGGACGTTTCGAATTACGGCGTCTTGGGCGATGTCGCGAGCATGCTCAGCGCTGATCACCCCGTACCCGTCGAGGTGAGCGGGCTCGCCGCCTCCGCGCAGAGTGGAATCAGTCATCACGACGTGAACCACGGGCCGACGAACGACAACACCACCGCTACGATCCTGCGGGCAATCATCTCGGTCACAGTTGCACGGCAAGAACGGTGATCCGTTGGTCAACTCGAAGAGCGCGTCGGCTCGTCGCTGCTCGTATGTTCGAGAGTCGTTTCGGCATACCGACATTGCCAACTCGCGTAGTCGGCCGTCGAATGCCCGAGCCTGCTCTGCCGGAATGCTTCCCAAGATCTTTGCCATCCCGTCCTCGGCAGCGCTGACCCCGACGAAGCGATCGGTGAGAGCGCGGCGTCGACGTTCTCGCATACCTTCCGGGTCCACCATCGCCACGATCCGATCGATCGCCGCTGTCAGTCGCCTTCCCGTCAAGCCCGTTCCGCCGGCTACTGGTGGGGCGAGAACCTGCGCGAGCAGTAGTCGTTCCACCTCGTCGATCAATTCGTCTTTCACGTTCGCGGTCGCGGAATCGATCAAACCAACTCGGTACAGATCCAACTCGCCACGCGCCATCGCCGCTCGAGTGCGATGCAAACGAGTCTTCAACGAGAACCCCAACCCGATCAGCTTGCCTGCAGCCGCGCGGCCCATCGTCAGTGACGCACCGACTTCCGATTCAGCCAACTCGTGTGCGGTCGACGACCACGCACCACTGGCGGCATGCTCTGAGCTTCGCCGCGAAAAGAACTCGGCAATCACAGCGAGCTTGCGTTCGACCAGCATCGCCTCACATGCGTGCAGGTCTGTCATGAGATCAACCAGCGCACAATCAGTTTCGGTACCGGTCAGCTGCGCTGAGATACCGAAGAGCTCTGTTGTCGGGTTGAACATGCATCCATTCTATTCGAATGTGTGTTCGATATGAACTGAATTCTCAAATCAGTCGGAATAGTCCGAGTTTTCTGATTCTCAGCGAATTTCCAAGGCCTGTCGTAGTGCGCTCAGAGGATCCGAGGCGTCACGACGCCCACGCGGACCAGGCCCTTCGGGGTTGACGAAGCGGCCCTCGTCCGAGCGAGTCCACTCTCGTACGGCCCATCGCTCCTTGATCGCCCAGCGACCGTTGCGACGCTCCATGTGGTCGATGAATCGCGCACCGCTGGTGAAGTTGATCATCCCGATGCCTTCGGGCCCACCCCAGTGTGTGGACATCGAATACGCCTCGCTGATCGCGTGGTCGCCGTGCAGTTCGACCAGATGGTTGCCGATGTGATGCATCGTGCCGCCGATCGCCGAGAGTTTTGGTGTCACCCAGGCGATGTACTCGTCGATGTTGCCGTCGAATCCGGTGTGATGGTCGATCGCATCCGGGTGGTAGGCGCTGCGGACGAGATCGAAGTCGAGGCGGTCGATGCCACGGCAGTACGTCAGAACCACCTCACGGATTGCCTGCTTGTCGATGAGATCTTGCAGTGCCCGGTCCATGTCACGCCTCCTTGATGCTGGTCATCCAGTCGAGTAGTTCTGGTAGTTCTTCGGCAGCGCAATCGAATACGGCGGGTCGGAGAACGACGACGGACGCGCCGCGGGCGAACCAGTCCCGGGCCTTGTCTGCGGTTGCCGAGAGGTCGACGGACCCGTTGTCGCGTCGAACCGGCGCCGCAGACACTTGCACGCGCGCCGACTCCGGGTCACGTTGGTGGGCTTCGAACGTGTTGCGCAACAGTGCAACACTGTCGGTGAACGTTCCCAGATCGGTCGGGTTCACGGTCCAGCCGTCTGCGACGCGTGCGATGCGGTCGAAGTTCCGCCGGCTTGGTCCGAAACCGAAGAGCACCGGTATTCGGGGTTGGATCGGCAGCGGGAGGCTGTGGTAGTTCTCGAAAGCGAAGTCGCGCCCCTTGAAGGTGGCCGGTGCATTGGTCCACAGTTCGCGGCAGGCTGCGACGGTCTCCTCCATGCGCCCGAATCGCGCGTCGAAAGGCATGTTGGTGGCGGTGTATTCAGCTTCTTGCCATCCAACGCCGAAACCCATGACAGTTCGACCTTCGGACAATGAGTCGAGAGTGGCAACCTGCTTTGCAAGCAGGGCCGCCGGGCGAACAGTGGCGATCAGAACCGATACTCCGAGGCGAGCTCGTTCCGTCACCGCGGCGATCGAAGACAGAAATGAAATCGGTTCGTACCAAGGGTGGTCCAACGGGAACAGGAAGTTGTGTTCGACTACCCGCTGAGCGTGAGCGTCGGCATTGAAGCCGAGGTGGTCGCCGGTGCAGATCAAATCGATCCCGGCACGGTCTGCACCCGCGGCGAAGTCCAAGACCGGGCGGACCTTGCCGTCGAACAGGGCCTCGAGACCCAAAACGTTGACACCGATTTCCACAGTCGTTCCTCTACAGTGCCCGCTTGGCATGAGCGGACATGTCGCCCATGTTGTCCAAACAGAAGAGCCTCGAGCTGAACTGCCACGACCCGTCGATGCACGTGAAGCGATCGAAGTAGCGCCCCGACAAAATAGGTTGCAGGGCAAGATCTTCGGTACCTTGTATGACCGTTACGTACGAGAGCGCCGTCGCTGATTCACCGTCGACCGAGATTCGCGTGTTGGTCAGCAGATGTTTGGTGCGTGGAACCGGCGGATCTCCGTACATCCGAATGAAGCCGCTGCAGGCTGCGAACACTGCGTCGGCGTCGGACGAAATGAGAGTGGTGGCAACCCCGTCCGGTCCGCACTGCCCGTAGTCGGACTGGGCGAACAATGCAGCGACTTCACGCAATCTGCCCTGATCGATCAGATGCGTGTACTCACAGAGCAGGTCACGGATCGCAGACTCGGCGACGATCCGTGACAGCTCCGCGGTCATACGGTGATCTCGCGCCGAACCATCTTGCCGGTTGCGTTGCGAGGCAACAGATCGCTGGTGATGCGCCACTTCGACGGCACCTTGAAGTAGGAAAGTCGCTCGGCGGCATAGTCGCGCAGCTCCGCCTCCGTGGTGGCAGCCCCGGGACGCAGTACAACCACGGCGGACACTTCCTGGCCGAGGTCGGGGTGCGGCATGCCGATGACAGCGCACTCGATCACGTCGGGGTGTTCGTCGAGCGTCTGCTCGATCTCGGTGGGGTAGACGTTCTCGCCACCACGCAGGATCAGGTCGGAACGACGACCGGTGAGACGGAGACGTCCGTTCTCGATGACGCCGAAATCGCCGGTGCGGAGCCAGCGTCCAGGTGCAATTGCAGACTCGGTCGCCTCGTCGTTCTCCCAGTATCCGAGCATGACGAACGGGCTGCGCACGCACACTTCACCTTCGATGCCGTCCGGCAGCCACTCGCCGAAGGGATCACGAATCTCCATCGAGACGGTGATGATCGGACGTCCGAGAGTGCCTGGGAACTCTTCGAGTTCGGCGCCGACGGCGACCGCAATGGCGGTGCTGCATTCGGTGAGGCCGTAGCTGTCGACCAGAGCATTGCGCGCGAACGGCACCTGCTCCTTGAGGCGTTCCTTGAACGCGGGCGACGACGGCGCGGATGCCAGCGAGAATGCAGTCAACGAAGAGACGTCGTACTTGGCGATGTTGCCGTGTTCGAGTAGCCGCGATGCCATCGTGGGGACAGCACCCCAGTTGGTGACGCGCTCGCGTTCGACCAACCCGAGCACCTTGTCGACGTCGAAGCCGCCCTCGGTCAGGATGACGGCGCTGCCTGTCGCGAGACGGGGGACCACCAGATTGTGCAGGCTGGCGATGTGGAAGAGCGGGGAGGTGAGTAGATAACGCAGTGGGCTCGGCTTGGAAGCGTCGTACTCACGGCCGGTGAATGCAGCGCCGATCGCGTCGCTGTATTTGTGGTAGTCGACGACGGCCATCACGTTGCGGTGCGAGTGGAGTGCGCCCTTGGGGCGGCCACTGGTACCGCTGGTGAACAGGATGACGGCGGGGTCGTCCTCGTCGATGTCGGTGCTCGGCACGTCGGAGCCTGCATATTCCGCGATGAGTGCGGGCAGATCCTCTTCCATGGTGAGGACCGTGATGTCTGCCGGCAGTTCGGGGAGGGCGGCGCCGCGCTTGGCGTCCACGACCAGAACCTTCGGACGTGAGAGCTCGATCCCGTGGGTGACCTCGCGCGGAACCCACCAACCGTTGAGACCGACAGCGATCGCGCCGAGCGCCTGCGTCGCGAAGAACGTCATGACCCATTCGGGAGTGTTGGCAGCGAGGATGCCCACACGGTCGCCCTTGCGGACTCCGTACTTGTCCCGCAGAGCAGTTGCCAGCGCGGCGACGGAATCGGCGTGCTCGGTGAACGAGATTCGACGATCGCTGGTGACGAGATAGTCGCCGTCGCCCCAGGCGCGAGATGCCGAGATGAGTTCACCGATGGCGTGACCACGGTTCTTCATCACGGGCATTATGGTGCCGAGAACCTCTTCTTCGACGATCTCGAATGGCCCACCTGGACCGGTGAGGCGTGAGACCGCCTGGTCCAGAAGCAACTGCGGATCTGCGGGGGCAGTCATGGAATGGCCTTTCGTATTGTGGCGCTTTTCACGTCACAAAATCTCACGAGAAAATCATATCTGTGGCGGCGGTTACCACTGAGCGAGACTGGGACGGTTCCGGCTTTGAGGCGTCGATACGTTCGAGTCGTATCGCAGTTGGAGTAATCGACATTCCGATATCGACTAGGACACAGGACACGATGACGAACACCGCCACCGAAGCATCTTCGAATGCAGCTCTTGCAGCTCCTCAGCGCGAGGACGTCGCGCAGATGTTGATCGACCGTCTCGGTGATCAGCACCTGGGTCTGCGGACGCGGACGCAGGACTGGAGCTGGGACGAGGTGGTGCGCGAGAGCGCAGCGCGCGGCTCGCTTGCGAAGTCGCTTCGCGCGCCTGGACCGTTTCACATCGGAGTACTTCTGGAGAACGATCCCGAGTTCCTGTTCTGGCTCGGCGGCGCGGCCCTGACCGGAGCCACGATCGTCGGCATCAATCCGACCAGGCGTGGAGCCGAGCTCGAGGCTGAGGTTCGGTACGTCGACTGCCAGCTGATCGTCACCGACAAAGCGGGCTACGAGAAGTTGTCCGGCCTTGACCTCGGACTGACCGAAGATCGTTTTGTTCTGGTCGACGACGCGTCATACCCGGACAAGATTTCCGCTCACCAGGTCGAGTCGCCTCAGATCGACCTCGGCGTCGACGCGTCGACGCTGTTCTTGCTTCTCTTCACCTCGGGCACCACCGGAATGTCCAAGGCGGTGCGGTGCAGCCAGGGGCGTCTGACGCGGTTGGCCTACGCGAACTGCGCCAAGTACGACATCGACCGCGACGACGTCTGCTACTGCTGCATGCCGCTCTTCCACGGCAACGCGTTGATGGCTCTGTGGGCGCCGGCCCTTTCGCAGGGAGCTACGGTCTGCCTCGTTCGTAAGTTCACCGCCTCGGGATTCATGCCGGACGTTCGGTTCTACGGCGCAACATATTTCACCTACGTCGGTAAGGCCTTGGGGTATCTCATGGCGACGCCGGAACTGCCCGACGACATCGAGAACACCCTCACGCACGGCTTCGGGACCGAGGCGTCGCCGGGGGACAAGGCAGAGTTCATCCGACGTTTCGGTGCACAGCTTTTCGAGGGATACGGTTCGAGTGAAGGTGCCGGTTCGGTCGTGCTCGATCCGAACCAACCTGCCGGCGCGCTTGGCCGTCCCGCGAGCGAGAACATCGTCATCGTCGATCCCGATACCCGCGAAGAGCGACCCCGCGCAATTCTCGACGAGCACGGTCACGTGCTGAACCCCGACGAATCCATCGGCGAGATGGTCGACAAGGCCGGATCGAAGAAATTCGAGGGGTACTACAAGAACGAAGACGCAATTGCCGAGAAGATTCGCCACGGTTGGTACTGGACAGGCGATCTCGGCTACGTCGACGAGGCCGGGTTCATCTACTTCGCCGGACGTAAGGGTGACTGGATCCGCGTCGACGGTGAGAACACCTCGGCTTTGATGATCGAGCACATCCTGCGTCGGCACCCCAAAGTGATTGCCACGGGTGTCTTCGCGGTACCGGATCCGCGTTCGGGCGATCAGGTGATGGCAGCTGTCGAGGTCGCCGACTTTGCCGATTTCGATCCGGCCGAGTTCGCTGCCTACCTTGCCGCGCAGGCGGATTTGGGTACCAAGGCAGCGCCGCGATTTGTTCGTGTTTCGACTGATCTGCCCGTCACGGGCTCCAACAAGGTGCTCAAACGTGAACTTCAAGCCGACCGCTGGCGGACGGACGAACCAGTGTTCCACTGGGTGGGCCGCGGTACTCCCGAATACACGTTGATGACCGAAGCTGACGTGGTGGACCTGGAGAAGGAGTTCGAGACGCACGGCCGCACGCGGTTCCTATGACACGGCCGCACGCGGTTCCTATGAGTGGTGTTGCGCTGGTTACCGGCGCTTCCCGGGGGATCGGCCGTGAGTGCGCGCTGGCATTCGCGCGCGCCGGATTCGACGTTGCAATCACTGCTCGCACCGTTCGTGAAGGCGAAGGGCGGGCGGCCCCGCGAACGAGGCAGGGGGAGCAGGTCATTCCGGTACCCGGCAGCCTGGAGACGACGGTTGCCGAGATCGAGTCCTTCGGTGTGCGCGCATTGGCCGTTCCGATGAACCTGCTCGATCTGGCCTCCGTCCGCGGCGCCGGTGAACGGGTGCTGGCGGAGTGGGGACATGTCGACGTGTTGGTGAACAACGCCTACGCCCAGACGGTCGGAAACATGGACCGGGTGCTCGACATCGAGATCGACGACGCCCAGGCGATGGCGATCGGCAACTATCTGCACCAGCTTGCGTTGATTCAGGTGATACTGCCGTCGATGATCAAGAGCGGCAACGGGGTGGTCGTCAACCTCGCATCTGGTTCGGCGACCCTGGATCCGCCTGCGCCTCCCGGCGAGGGTGGTTGGGGTTTGTCGTACGCCGCGTCGAAGGCGTCGTTCGGACGTATCGCCGGAGCGATCAACTCGGAGTATCGAGGCGCCGGAGTCAAAGCGTTCAACCTGAGTCCGGGATTTGTCATCACGGAATCAGGGAAAGCCCGTGGTGGCGCGGACGCGATAGTGGAAGCCGGATTTGCGGCCACACCGGCATCCGTGCCCGCCGCTGCTGCGGTGTGGCTTGCAACAGATCCGGATGCGGACCGGTTCCTCGGTCGCGTCGTGGACGGTCCGAAATTGATGGCGACACTGGAGGAAACGGTATGAAGCTCGGCGTAGTTGTTCCGGTCGAATTGGGTCGAAGTGGAGATCCCGACTGGATTCTGCAATTCGCCCGTGCCGCCGAATCGTTGGGTTTCGACGAGATCTCGGCCGTAGAGCACTCGGTTGTCATCGCGGATACGGCGAGCGAATACCCGTACTCTCCGACCGGAAAATCTCACCTACCCGATGACTGTGACATCCCGGATCCACTGGAACTACTGTCATTTGTTGCCGGCGCCACAACGACTTTGGGTCTGTCCACCGGAGTTCTGGTGCTTCCCAACCACAATCCGGTAGTGCTTGCCAAGCGCTTGGCGACGCTGGATCGACTTTCGGGTGGGCGATTGCGCATCTGTCTCGGTCTGGGCTGGATGAAGGAAGAGATCGAAGCGTGCGGCGGTGACTTCGAGCGCCGCGGCAAGGTAGCCGATGAGGCCATCGCGGTGATGCGTTCACTCTGGGAGGGCAAGGAAGCAGTCGATTTCGACGGCGATTACTTCTCGTTCAAGGGTGCGTACAGCTGGCCGAAGCCGCACCGCGAATCCGGAGTTCCGCTCTACATCGGTGGACACAGTCTCGCTGCTGCTCGGCGAGCAGGCCGGTTGGGTGATGGTTTCCAGCCGCTGGGACTGGCCGGTGAAGATCTCGACAAGGCTGTAGCGGCGATGAAAGCGGCTGCGGTGAAGGCAGATCGAGATCCTGCCGACGTCTCGCTGGTACTCGGTGCGACACTGCCCAGGCTCGACGAAGCGAAACTCGAGTGGGCACGCGGGTTGGGAGCCGATCGAATCGTGTTGTCCGCGAGCCGTCGTGGCACGTCGTTGGAATTGATCATCGACGAAATGGCTGAATGCTCGAAGCGGCTGGGGCTCGGCGCGTAGTCCTTCGTCTGATCAGGGATGGGCCAGCCCGTTCAGGACCATCGCGCCGACGAAGGCAGCGTTGTCGGCTGGGCTGTCCGATCGGCGGGTGAAGCACCTCAGTAGGAGGGTGTTGGTGATGCCTGCGGCGATGTCCATCGGAGCACTGATGGACGACATCGCTCCGTTGTCCTGGCCGCGCTGCACAATCGGCGCGATGATCGAGGGGATGTTGAGTTTCTCTTTGAGCGAGAGCAGGCTCTCGGGCTCGCCGTAGGTGTCGTGGGCAACGGCAACCAGCAGTGCATCCATGAACTCTGTTTCCTCAGAGGTTAGTTGTGCGCAGCGGAGTAGGAAGTTCTCGATGATCGCGACGTCACCGAGACCGATCAGGATGTCGTCGGCAACGGTCTCTCGCAGTGAGTCCACGCGGCTCTGAAGGGCTGCCACCAAGATGTGGGGCTTGGTGGGAAACAGTTTGTTGGCGGCGGCGCGGGGAACTGCCGCCGTGTCGGCGATGTCGTTGATCTGCGTCATGAAGTATCCGCGCTTGCCGAATTCGCTACGCGCAGCGGCGAGAAACGCGGCTCGCGGATCACGCGGCAGCGGACGCGGCTCGGCGGGCTGGTCGATGGGACCGACAACGTCATCGAGGTGTTGGTGAAGGCCGGACGTGTCGACGACGGCGCCCAGTATCGCGAGCAGTGCGTCGGACATGATGTCGGGTGAGACGGAGCGGGAATCGATGCGGCTACGAATGCGGAAGCCGTCGATCACTGCGTTGACCGTGACAGCGAAGGTCTTGGTGGTGAACGGCCTTCGGAGTGTTGCGTCGGTTTTCTCGAAAAGGGCCTCGTAGGCCGCGGATACGAGCTCGTCGCGTCGACGATATTCGTTTTCCAGAGCGGTGGAGGTTCGCCGGTGCGAGCCCGCAAAAATGTGTGAGAGAAGGCTTCTTGCAGTCGACGCGTCGTTGACGATTGCATCGAATGCCTCTTTGACGAGAGTGGTGACCGTCGGACGAAGCGCGTCGTCGTTTGCGGCCAGCTGCGCACGCACGGTCTGCTTCACTTTGTCTGCGCTGTGCAAGGTCGATTCGGTGAGGCTGGTGATCACGGCCTCGATGAATTCGGATTTGGTGCGGAACTTGCGAAAGAACGTGGCCTGCGACGCACCGGCTTGGTTGACGACCTGTTCGCTCCGAAGTCCGCGTTCGAGAATGTCTCGAGGGGCATCGACGAGAGACGTCACGCCGGCATCGACAAATTGCATGGTGGAGGCGTCGCGGTCAGTCATCGCCGGTCCTTCGGTCGTTCGACAGTCTCTCCCGCACATAACGGGCAAACAAGACTCTACCGAGGTCAAGGCCTACTCGAGTGGTGTTCTGAGAGTGTTCACTCTCGCTCGAGAGTTATCCCAGTCAACAAACGGAGTGACCCTGCGACCATGCTCCGTTTCCATGGGAGTTCGACCGCGCTGAAAGCCTGGAAGTAAGGGACACCACCGATGAAGACTGCTGACTCACCCAGCCTCAGTAGGCGTGAAGTGCAGGTGCTGTTGACCTGGATTCGCTGCGACTCGAAAGCCGAAGTCTCCCGTGAGTTGTACATCGCGGAGGGGACGGTTAATACGCATCTCGCGCGTATTCGAGGGAAGTACGACGAAGTGGGCCGGACAGCCCCGACGAAGATGGCGCTGCTTGCACGGGCCCTTCAGGACGGGCTGATCGGTATCGACGAACTCTGATCGAAGCGCGAGCGATCGGGTGCGTCGATCCGGGACGTCAGTCGAGGGCGGTGGCGTCGGTTGTCGGCGTCTTGGTGCCGGGAGTCGCTTCGATGTCGAGAACGACCTGGCTGTCGGTGGCTTCTTCGGGGAAGACGTACCGACGCATGGCCCACCAGCGGAAGGCCGTCGCCAGCAGGGTCCCGATGATCGATCCGCTGATGAAGTCCGCGAAGTTCTCCATCAACACCGACACCTCGGGTTGACGCAGGTGGAACACGTACCTGGAGGTCCAGAGAGGTACCTGGTTGATGGCCAAACCGATACCCGCGACGATGAAGAACAGAGCGGCCTCGTGATGGCGCTGTCGACCACCGCGCTGAGCAAACGACCATTCGCGGTTGAGGACGTAGGACAGAACCGTCGCGATCAGGACCGCAAGGATGTTGGCCGTCACCGGGTGCTGAGGCAGAACCGTCCACTTGATGCCGAAGAACAGCACCGTGGTGACGATGAAGGCGATGCCGCCGACCACCAGGAACTTGAGCATTTCTGCGTGCGGCAGGACGCGCACGAGAACCCGCTCAGGAAGCCTATTGACCATCTTTTCGACAAACGCCATTGTTCGAGGCTAACCCTGAATACGACCGACGGCACAAATCGTCGATGCCCGTGTCGGCAAGATCATCAGAATCCGTACCCGAGAATTGCGGGCTTCTCTGCGTTGAAAGCGAAGTCGAAATTCCGGATCTCCCGCGGATCGGACGCGTGGAGTCGGTGCGCCGCCGCGAAGGTCTTGGCCTGGTGCTCGCCCAGGTACAAGCTGCTCAGGACATCAGAGGGCATCGTGATCGCGGGCTCCGCGTCAGTGGCCGTACAGGTGGCCTTGCCACCCTTGACCTGAAGTGCAAAAGTTCCGCCGGCCTTCAGGAACGGATCTTCGACCTTGATGACGGTGTCCAGGTCAGCAGCATATTCACGAGCCTCGAGAGCCGCGGGCACGTCCATGATGCGCAGCCACAGTCGATCGGAGCGTGTCGTCGTTCGGGCAAGGCGGTAGTCCGTCAGCATCAGCCGGAGTGGATCGGCAGGATGTTGGCGTGTCTCGATCCGGGTGACGAGGTCGAGGCCGCAGATCGTGCGCCACAGCGCCGCGTGCGCGTCTTCGGTGATCGTCACGAACTCGTCGATCCGGGCGATGCTGTCGCGGCCCTCGCTCGTGTGCCGGTAAGCGATGTATCCGTCCGCGTGTGTCAGAAAGAACAGTCCGGAGGCGCCGTCACGATCCTCGGACGGGTCGGCGAACATATGGTCCCAGAGCGGTTGCGGACGCAATTGAGCGCCGGGTGTCAGCAGTCGCCAGCGATCGTAGATCTCGGGTAGAAGCGTCGAGGCAGCTTTGACGTCGACAATCGACACGCCACCGTTGTCGGGCACCTCGGGGCGGAACCGCGCGAAGCGGCGATCGAGGGTGATGCCCTCGCTGAAGGTGGCCGGGCCGTATCCGAAGCGGTTGTAGATGCCGGCCTCGCTGGCCGTCAGGGCGGCAAGTGGTGCTCCGGTCGACTCGATGTGGGCGTGAAGTGCAGTGAACATCGAGCGTAGGACGCCACGGCGACGGTGAGTCGGTGCGACGGATACCCAGGTGATCCCGCGCGTGGGGAGCTGGCGTCCGCCGGGCACGGTGAATTCCATGTCGATTTCGATGGCCACGCCGACGGGTAGGTCACCGTCGACGGCGAGGATGATGTCCTCGGGCTTGTAGAGCGCCTTCGTCAGTTCGCTGACCGCGGGAGACGGGTGAAAACCGAACCCCACCGAGTCGAGTAGTTGGAGAGCCGGCCAGTCGCTCTCGGTAGCGGTGCGGATGGTGATCTTGTTTTCGGGGCTCACGTATATCGACTTTGGCATAGATTGCGTGAAGACGCACATGAATATCGGGGCTGACGTTTCCGCACCGGCTCCCAGGGGTACCGCCCGACGGACCAGTCCTGCGGCACGGAGAAAACCGATACGGAGAAACACTGTGGCGATCACCGACATCAAGGAATATGCCCATCTCACCGAGGAAGACGTCGAAGCGCTCGGGCGCGAGTTGGACGCCATTCGGCTCGACATCGAGGAGAAGCGCGGCGCGCACGATGCTCGATACATCCAGCGGACGATCGCGTTTCAACGCTCTCTGATGGTGGCCGGCCGCATCGTCTTGTTCGCCAGCAAGAAGAAGCCTGCCTGGATTCTGGGGACTGCGCTGCTTGGGGTCGGCAAGATCATCGAGAACATGGAACTCGGCCACAACATCATCCACGGTCAGTGGGACTGGATGAACGATCCCGAGATTCACTCGAGCAACTGGGAGTGGGACAACACCTGCCCGTCCTCGGGATGGAAGCACTCGCACAACTTCACTCATCACAAGTTCACCAACATCGTCGGCCTCGACAACGATGTCGGCTACGGCATCATGCGCGTCACGCGCGATCAGAAGTGGCACGCCGACTATCTCTTCCAACCGATCACGAATTTCGTGCTGGCGACCCTCTTCGAGTGGGGCGTCGCACTGCATCACCTCGAGACCGACAAGCTTCGCAAGGGCGAGGTGAAGTGGTCCGAGAAATCGGAGATGGCCAAGGACGTCGGAAAGAAGATCGCGCGTCAGGTGGCGAAGGATTACATCCTGTTCCCCGCCCTGACCGGCCCGGCGTGGAAGACCACGTTGACGGCCAACGCCGTTGCAAATCTCATCCGTAACTATTGGAGTTACGCCGTCATCTTCTGCGGGCACTTCCCCGACGGTGCCGAGAAGTTCACGCTCGAGGAATTCGAGAACGAATCCCGCGCTCAGTGGTACTTACGACAGATGCTGGGGTCCGCCAACTTTCATGCCGGCCCCGTCATGGCCTTCATGAGCGGCAACCTCTGCTACCAGATCGAGCATCACTGCTTCCCTGACCTGCCGAGCAATCGGTACTCGGAAATCGCGGTGCCGCTGCGGGACTTGTGTGACAAGTACGACCTCCCGTACACCACCGGGCCGCTGTGGAAGCAGTACGGATTGACGCTGAGGACCATCTGGAAGTTGTCGCTGCCCAACAGGTTTCTCTCCGCGTCCCAGGACGATGCTCCGGAGACACACTCGGAGTTGAAGTTCCGCATCCGCGGCGGAATCAAGGAAGTCTTCGGCGTCGATCCGCAGACCGGTAAGCGGCGCGGCCTGCGAACTGCGATCGCGATGGTGTCGAGCTGATCGGTTACCGCTTGTGTGCCATCGAACGAACTACGAGATCGCCGGTCGACTGGATTGCTTGAACCAACACGATCAAGATCACGACAGCGACGAACAACACCGGGGTGTTGAATCGTTGGTAGCCGTACTTGATCGCGAAGTCGCCGAGACCGCCGGCGCCGATGGCGCCTGCCATGGCCGAGAAACCGATCAGCATCACCGCCGTCAGGGTTGCTCCGGCTACCAATCCCGGAACTGATTCGGGCAGTAGCACTTTGACGATGATGTCCTTGTCGGTGGCGCCCATGGATCGTGCTGCTTCGACGCGTCCGGAATCGACCTCACGCAGTGCGTTCTCGACGACGCGAGCGAAGAAGGGCACCGAGCCGATGGTCAGCGGGACGATCGCTGCCGTCGCCCCGAGCGCTGTTCCGACGATCGCCCGCGTCGCCGGGATGAGGAGGACCAACAAAATGACGAACGGCAGCGAACGGCCGATGTTCACCACGGTGCCCAGTACCGAATTGAGAACGCGGTTCGGACGGATTCCGTCGGGCGCGCTCGCGTGCAACAGAACGCCGAGGGCGATACCGATGATCACGGTGAGCACGAACGAGACGCCGACCATGTAGAGCGTGTCGAGTAGGGCTTCCCATGCTTCGCCCAGGGAATCCTGCCAGGACGTCTTGTTCATGAGAACGTCACCTTCACTCCGCGCTGCGAAAGATGTTCTTCGACAGACTTTCTTGTCTCTTCGTCGTTGGCGAGTCCGGTGTGCGAGGCGAACTCCACGCGAAGGCGGCCGACCTGATGGGCTCCGATGTCCTCGATACCGCCGGAGATCACGGTGACGTCGACATCGAGATCGCGCGAGAGTTGGGAAATCACAGGCGAGGTCGACAGCGAATCGACAAAGGTGAGGAGTGCCGGAATTCCGGTCGGGGACGTTCGCACCGTTCCCGTCGGCAGTATCGCCTCGCCGAGGGGTGAGTCCGGGTCCGCAACCAGTTCGGTGAGCGTTCCCTCGTCGACGATGCGTCCCTGGTCGATCAGGGCGGCGCGGTGACAAATCCGTCGAACCACGTTGAGCTCGTGGGTGATCAGAACAATGGTCACACCCAGACGTCGATTGAGGTCGGCGAGCAGGTCGAGGATCGAATCGGTCGTATCCGAGTCGAGGGCGCTAGTGGCTTCGTCGCACAGGAGGACATCGGGAGAAGCCGCCAAGGCCCTCGCGATCCCGACCCGTTGTTTCTGTCCGCCGGACAGTTGCGAAGGGAAGGCGTCACGTCGGTCTTCCAGGCCGACCAACTCGATCAGCTCGTCGACGCGGGCACGGCGATCTGCCCGCGAGTACCCCGCCACTTCGAGAGGAAAGGCGATGTTGGCGGCGACCGAGCGGGAGTGCAGCAGGTTGAAATGCTGGAACACGACACCGATCCGCTTGCGTGCATCGCGCAACTGCGCCGGGCTCAACGCGGTCAGATCGGTGTCGCCCAACAGAATCCGGCCACTGGTCGGGCGTTCGAGCAGGTTGAGGCAGCGCAGCAGAGTCGATTTACCGGCGCCGCTTTTGCCGATGATGCCGAAGATTTCGCCGTCTTCGATTTTCAGCGACACGGAATCGAGTGCATGCAGAACTTTTGTGCCGCTGCCGTATTCCTTGGAGACCGATTCGATCGAGAAGACCATGACGGGTCTCGATCAGGTAGCGCTGGCCGGAATGACCGAGCCCTGGTAGGTCTGCTCGATGAACGTCGCGACGTCGGTGGACGTCAACGCCTCGGCCAACTTCTGCACTCGCGCATCGTTTTCGAGGGAGGTACGAACCGTCAGGACGTTGGCGTACGGGTTGCCCTCGGCCTTCTCGAGCACCAGTGCGTCCTTGGCGGGATTGAGGCCGCCTTCGATTGCGTAGTTGCCGTTGATGATTGCAAGATCGACATTTCCGTCGTCGAGAGTGCGCGGAAGCTGCGGGGGATCGACCTGGGTGAACGTGAGTCCCTTGGGGTTGTCGATGATGTTCTTCTCGCTGATCTGCGTGATGTCGGTGCCGGGGGCGCCCAACTGCTGATCGAGCTTGATCAAACCGGCCTGCTGCAGCAGGTACAGCCCACGGGCGAAGTTCGTCACGTTGTTGGACAACGCGACCGTTGCGCCCTGGCGCAGGTCGGCCACGTTGGTGACCTTCTTGGAATATGCACCGAGGGGCTCGACGTGGACCTTCGCCACGGCGACCAGGTCGTCGACACCCTTTTCCTTCGACCACGATTCCTGGTACGGCACGTGCTGGAAGAAGTTGGCGTCGGTGTCGCCCGCTTCGAGCACCTCGTTGGCGTCGAGGTCGCCGGTGATCTCGCTGACCTCGATCTTGGTGTCGCCGAGCAGGCCCTTTTCTTCGACGAACTTCAAGATCTCGGCGTGCGGAACCGAAGAAGCGACGATGCGAAGGGGCGCGTTCTCATCGGAGGAACTGTCGCTCGAGCACGCTGCGACGGTTCCGACTGCGACGGCGGCCACTGCGAAGGCAGCGAGGAATCTTCTGGTGCGCGAGCGTGACATGTGAATCTCCAAGACATAGCCGAACGTCACGCCGAGATGGCGTGACAGTTGCTGAACGCTAGCCCGGTAAACCTCCCGTGAGGAGATACAGAATCACCGCGATTTTTTCCTGTACCTATTGTCCGAGCAGGATGACCGGAACGTCCTCGGCAAAATCGACTACCAATTCACGACGCGAGAACAACCAGGTGCCGTCGACCTTTTCGAAGCTGTCCTGATAACGAATCTCGATCCGGTTGTCCCGGTGGCCCTCGCCCCGCGGATAGATGTGGTGAGCGGAGCAGTAGGCCTCACCGTGCGCGGTGGTGGGGCTGTCGAGGTCGAGGATCTGCTGCTCGACGATGTGCCGGGTCGAGTGCAGATGTGAGACGGCGTCGACCACCGAACTGCTGACGACGGTGTTCCCACGTATCTCCGTCGGCGCATCCGTTCCGTTCAATGCCGGCGGCAAGACGAATGCCACGTCGTCAGTGAAGAGAGCCGCAAGCGCGGTGGTGTTTCGGCGGTCGACGGCCTGTGCATACCTGGCGGCCAAGTCGGTGAGAGCGACGCGATCCGAGGAGTCCATGGGCATATCTCACCCTATGTGACGCCGCTCATGTTTCGGCTTCCCGCTCAACGAGACATTCACAGCGCCCACCTGGGCATCTGGTTAGCGTCCAGACCAAGAGTTGCCAGCCATGAATGCCATAGGAGAAACAGCGATGGATCTGAGGGAATCGCCCGAGCAGCAGGAGCTCCGCAAGGAGTTGCGCGCGTACTTCGCGGCGCTGCTGCCGGAAGAGAAGCGTCGCGCGGCCGGCGAGCAAGGTGTGGGCGGCGAGTACTTCCGCGAGATCGTGAAGTTGCTGGGTAAGGACGGCTGGCTCGGCATCGGTTGGCCCAAGGAATTCGGTGGACAGGGCCGCTCCATCGAAGAACAGTTCGTGTTCTTCGACGAGGTTCAGCGCGCGGGACTGCCGTTCCCCTTCGTGACGGTCAATACCGTCGGGCCGACGTTGATGAAGTACGGCACCGAAGAGCAGAAGGAACGATTCCTGCCCGGCATTCTTGCCGGCGACATCGTCTTCGCCATCGGCTACACCGAGCCCGAGGCCGGCACCGACCTCGCATCACTCAAGACTCGTGCGGTTCTCGACGGTGACGAGTGGATCGTCGACGGCAACAAGATCTTCACCAGTGGCGCAAACACCGCCGACTACGTGTGGCTGGCCTGCCGCACCGACGCGGACGCCCCCAAGCACAAGGGCATCTCGATCCTGATCGTCCCCACGGAGGACGCAGGCTTCGAGTGGTCACCGATCAACACCGTCGGCGGTTTGATGGTGACGTCCACGTACTACTCCGGCATTCGTGTTCCGTCGAAGGACGTTGTCGGCGAGGTCAACGGCGGCTGGCAGCTCATCACCGCTCAGCTCAATCACGAACGAATCGGCTTGGCGGCCATCGGTGGTCGCACGTACGGTCTGTGGAACCTGGTTCTGGACTGGGCCAAGGAAAACGGCGCCATCAACATCCCGTGGGTGCAGCAGGACTTCGCTCGTACACACGCCAAGCTCGAGGCCATGCGACTGCTGAACTGGAAGATGACGGCAGCCGTCGCACAGGACACGCTCTCCGGAGCCGACGCCGGCGCTACCAAGACGTACGGGACCGAGACTCACGTCGACGTCTACCGCACCCTGCTCGGAATTCTCGGCTCCGCCGGACGCATCCGCCCCGAGTCTCCGGGCGCTTTGCTTGCCGGTCAGATCGAGCAGATCTCCCGTCAGGGTGTTGTCAATACCTTCGGCGGCGGCGTCAACGAGGTTCTGCGTGACATGGTCGGCACCATCGGCTTGGGACTCGTTCGCGAAAAGAGGGTCAAGTGAGCGACATTTCGGCGCAACTCGACGCTTTTGTCGGCCAGACGCTTGTTCCCACAACCTGGGGGCCAGACGAGGTCAACATCCCCATGATCCGGCATTGGGCCGAGACCATGGGCGATACCAACCCCGTTTACCTCGACGACGACGCTGCCCGCGCCACCGGCCGTGACGGCGTCGTCGCTCCCGCTCAGATGCTTCAGGTTTGGATCATGCGGACGTTCACCGACAAGATGGCGGGCAACGACCCGTCACAGGTGTGGACCGATCTGATCGCCACCCTCGACGCGGCCGGCTACAGTTCCGTCGTCGCCACCGATTCCGATCAGGAGTTCTTCGCCGAACTGCGCCCAGGCGATCGCGTGAACTACACCGAGGTCATCGAGTCGATTTCCCCTGAAAAGAAGACCGGACTCGGCGTCGGACACTTCGTGACGACGCTCAAGACGTACCGCAACGGCGACGACGAAGTTGTCGGCACCCAACGGTGGCGGACGCTGCGGTTCAAGCCTCAGGAAGCTGCTGCACCGGAGGCGCCGCGCGCACTGCGTCCGCGTCCGGCTCTCAACGCGGACAACGCTTTCTGGTTCGAAGCGGCCAAAGAGCACCGTCTGGTGATCCAGCGCTGCAGGTCCTGCAAGGCGTTGCGTCATCCCACCGGCCCGATGTGCGGCGAGTGCCAGTCACTCGAGTGGGACACGATCGACGCGTCGGGGCGTGGCACGGTGTACAGCTTCGTGGTCAATCATCACCCCAAGATCGACGCGTTCGACTACCCGCTCATCGTTGCGGTAATCGAACTCGAAGAGGGAACCCGATTGATCGCCAACATGGTGGGTATCGCGCCCGAAGATGTCGTGGTCGACATGCCCGTGGAACTTGACTGGATCGACGCCGACCCGGATCTGACGCTTCCCGCGTTCCGGCCGGCCGTACGCGAGGAGCACTGATGGACTTCAATTTCAGCGAAGAGCAGGACGCGATTCGCTCACTGGCCGACGAGGTCTTCACCAGCAAGGCAACGATCGAGCGCACCAAGGAGATCGAACTTTCCGCCGAGCGTGTCGACCGCGAACTGTGGCGAGAACTCGCGAGTACCGGCCTGCTCGGTATCGCACTGCCCGAGGAGTTCGGCGGCGGCGGACTCGGCTTGTCCGAGCTGTACGCACTGCTGGAGGAGCAGGGCCGTCACGTTGCGGCCGTGCCGATCTGGGAAACGATCCTTGCGGCATTGGCTGTCAACGAGTTCGGTTCCGATTCCCTTCGTGCCGAGCTCCTTCCGAGTGTTGCCGACGGCAGTCGATTCCTGACCGTCGGGCTCGAGGAATTCGGGCCGTACACGGGCGGCGACCCGCTGACCACGGCCGAGCAGGACGCCGACGGCAACTGGACCGTGACGGGTGAGAAGGCAGTAGTGCCGATGACTCACGTCGCGAACCTTGCTCTCGTTTCGGCAACCGCTTCCACCGGTACGGCACTGCTGCTGGTGGACCTGAGCGCCGAAGGAGTGACGCTCGAGCAGACGCAGTCCACCAACTGGGAGATCTGTGCCAACGTCACCTTTGCCGGTGCCCCCGCGCAGCTGATCGGTGCGGCCGATGGTAAGACGGTTCCGTGGCTGATCGACCGAGTTGAACTGGCGTTGGCCGCAATTCAATGGGGTGTCGGCTCGGGTGCAGTCGCGCAGGCTGTCACGTACCTGAACGGCCGCAAGCAGTTCGGCCGTCCGCTGGCGACCTTCCAGGCCGTCAATCATCAACTCGCTGACTGCTACATCGATCTCGAAGCGATGAGGGTGACACTGTGGCAGGCCGCCTGGCGTATCTCCGAGGGACTGGATCTCGGCACCTCGGTACTCGTCGCCAAGTGGTGGGCAACCGACGGCGGACAGCGCGTCGTGCATCGCACCACGCATGTTCACGGCGGTATGGGCGTCGACACCGACTACCCGGTTCACCGTCACCTCTTGTGGGGCAAGCAGATTGCTGCCACCCTCGGCGGTTCCAGCTCCGATCTCGCGCGTCTGGGTGCGCAGCTCGCATCCGGTGTGGAGGTGCTCGCATGACCGTTCTTGCCGGTCGTAGTTACGCAGACGTCGTTGTCGGAGAGGCATTGCCCGAGTTGGCGATCCCGTTGACCCGTACGTTGATCGTCGCCACGGCAATCGCCACTCGCGATTTTCAGGACGTGCACCACGATCCGAGCCTGGCCCAAGAGCGCGGATCCAAGGATGTCTTCATGAACATCCTCACGAGCAACGGTCTTGTCGGTCGATACGTCACGGACTGGGCCGGATCTGCATCGACCTTGCGCCGCATCGCCATTCGTCTCGGGGCGCCCAACTACCCGGGTGACACCATGACGATGACCGGTGAGGTCGTGTCCAAGGAAGATGGAGTGGTCGTGGTCAAGGTGCAGGGTGCAAACAGCCTCGGCAATCATGCATCCGGCACCGTCGCAGTCGCTTTCAAGGAAGAGGAGAGGCCCTGATGGCGATCAGCCCACTCTCGGGAACCGCCGCCATCGTCGGCATCGGATCCACCGAGTTCTCCAAGAACTCCGGCCGCACCGAACTGCAGTTGGCGTGTGAGGCCATCGTCGCGGCACTCGCTGACGCCGGTATCGACCCGTCCGAGGTCGACGGTCTGTCCACCTACACGTCGGAGACGAACGGCGAAGCCATTGTGGCTCGCAACTGTGGCCTCGGCGAGCTGAAGTTCTTCTCGCGCATTCACTACGGCGGCGGCGCCGCGTGTGCCACCGTGCAGCAGGCGGCCATGGCAGTTGCGACGGGTGTTGCCGACGTCGTGGTTTGTTACCGCGCCTTCAACGAGCGCTCCGGTGTGCGCTACGGCCTTGGGCAGCACGATCGACCCATGGACAGCACCGCGGATCGCGCGGCATATGCGTGGATGACTCCGCAGGGATTGTCGACTCCCGCTCAGTGGGTCGCCATGTTCGCCCGCCGCTACATGCACCAGTACGGTGCGACGAGTGAGGACTTCGGACGAGTTGCAGTGGTGGCGCGCAAGCATGCCGCCAACAACCCGGCTGCCTGGTTCTACGAGCGTTCGATCACACTCGAGGACCATCAGAACTCGCGCTGGATCGCCGAGCCTCTGCACCTGCTCGACTGCTGCCAGGAAACCGACGGCGGCCAGGCATTGGTCATCGTGTCTGCCGAGCGCGCAAAGGATCTGGCCAACAAGCCCGTCATCATCAAGGGCGCCGCTCAGGGCAGTAGCAAGGATCAGCACATGATGACCAGCTACTACCGTCCTGACATCTCGGGTATCCCGGAGATGGGCCTGGTTGCTCGTCAGTTGTACGGCCAGAGCGGCCTGACCCCTGATGACATCAACGCCGCGATTCTGTACGACCACTTCACCCCGTTGGTGCTTCCGCAGCTCGAAGAACTGGGCTTCTGCAAGCCAGGCGAAGCCAAGGACTTCATTCGCGAAGGCAACCTCGAGATCGGTGGACGCTTGCCGTCCAACACTCACGGTGGTCAGGTCGGCGAGGCATACCTGCACGGCGTCAACGGAATTGCCGAAGGTGTGCGACTGGTCCGAGGAACGTCGACCAATCAGCCCGCCGGAGTCGAAAACGTCTTGGTCACAGCCGGAACGGCAGTGCCCACCAGCGGTCTCGTTCTGGGCGCTGTTTAAGAGAGGAAATGACAGTGACAACTTCGGAAGCTGCGAAGACCGCCGGCGATTGGCGCGGAGCCGATCTCGGCACCCGCACCGTGGCGTACACCGAGCGCGACGCGATCTTGTACGCACTCGCCGTGGGCGCCAAGTCAACCGAGCTGGACCTCGTCTTCGAGGATCAGCTTCGGGTACTGCCGACTTTTGCTCTGACGCTGGCACAGTGGGCTCCCGACGCTCTGGGCTCGGCGGGCGCCTTCGACACCTCGACGGCACTGCACGGCTCGCAAGAGTTGAAAGTGCTTGCTCCGCTTCCGCGTAGCGGCGAGGTGACGTTGAAGGCTTCGGTCGGCGAGGTGTGGGACAAGGGCGCAGCAGCGGTGTTCGAAGTGAAGGTCGAGTGCGAGTACTTCGTCGCGACCTGGTCACTTTTTGCTCCCGGTGCCGGTGGATTCGGCGCAGAACGTGGACCCTCACGTCCGGCGGAGCCGACCGGTGAGCCTTCGCTGACCGGTGTGCTGACCACAGCGGAGAACCAGACGGCGATGTACCGGCTCCTGGGCGACATGCACCACATCCACATCGATCCCGAGGCTGCGGCGCGGATCAATCAGCCGCGTCCGATCATGCACGGGCTGTGCACGTTGGCTGCCAGCACGCTCGAGCTTGCCCGGGTCGCCGGAGTGCATCCGGCAGACCTCGTGAGCCTCGAGGGTCGATTTGCGGCGGCTATTCATCCGGGTGAGGCGCCGTCCATCGTTGCGTGGGGTACTCCTGACGACCTGGCCTTCCAGGTGCACAAGGATGGTCAGGTAGCGATTTCCGGTGCGCGAGTGAGCTTCTCCGCTCGCTAGCATCCGCAGACTCAACTGCGGGGCGCTTGACCCCCCGTCGCGCCTCGCAGTTGTTTGCACGAAGAAGCAGCCCCTGAGCGATTCGCTCAGGGGCTGCTCTGTGCTTGTGTTCAGTCCTGATGGGTCGCCATGTAGCGAGCCGGGTACTCACCGCCGCCGTGAACGGCGATGTCGGCGCCGTTGACGTACGAGGAGAGTGGGCTCGCCAGGAACAGGCAGGAGTTTGCGATATCGGCCGGGACGGCCATGCGCTCCATCGGAATGGTCCTGGTGACCGCCGCGCCGCCGTCGGCGCCGTAGACCTCGGCGGCAGCCTCGGTACGGATCAGGCCGGTGGTGATGTGGTTGATCCGGACCTTCGGCGCCCATTCGAGGGCCAATGCCTTGGTCAGAACGAGGAGGCCGGCCTTGGCTGCGCTGTACGCCGCGGTTCCGGGCTGCGGATCGATTGCCGAGACACTGCCGATGTTGATGATGGCACCGCCGTCGTCCTGAGTCTGCATCACTGCGTTGGCGGCCTGGGCAACGTTGAAGGGTGCCAACAGGTTCAGGGCCACGATCTTCTCGACGAAGCGGGGTGACACCGTCGCAGCATCGGCATCGGGGGAGCCGCCGGCGTTGTTGACCAGGACGTCCAGACGGCCGAAGCGCTCGACGGCATCCTGGACGAGGGCTGCGGCGTCGGCGGGATCGCGGACGTCAGTGGCGCGAAAGGCTGCGCTACGGCCGTCGGCGGTGGGTAGGTTTTCGGGCTCGTTACGGCCACAGACCAGCACGTTCGCACCCGCGGCGAGGAAGGTTTCGGCGATGACGTAGCCGATGCCTTTGGTGCCGCCGGTGACGATCACCGAGCGTCCGCTGAAATCGACGGGGTTGGGCAGTGTCACGGTGGAGCCTTCCTGGTGCGGTGCCGAGCTGAATTGCCGCCCAATGTGATTGACGCGACGTGGTCGCACACCTTAGGGTCAAGCAAGTGCTTGGTTGTTTTGTAGGTCGAGTGTAGACGACAAACGGCGGCAGTCACCAGAATCGACCGGTCCCTCCCGCAAAGGGACCTCTGCGTCGACAGACATTGGAGTAGTCACATGGGCAAGCTCGAAGGCAAAGTTGCACTCATCACGGGTGCGGGTCAGGGAATCGGGCAGGGGATTGCCCTGGCCTTGGCCAAAGAGGGCGCCGTGATCGCCGTTGCCGGTCGCACCGAATCCAAGTTGCACACCACCTGCGGACTACTCGCTGACATCGGTGCGCGCGGTGAGGCCGTGGTTTGTGACGTCAGTAAGAAGGACGACATCACGGCGGCCGTGGACCGAACCGTCGAACTGTTCGGCGGAATCGACATCCTGGTCAACAACGCCAACGACTGCAAGCCCGGCCCGCTCTTGAGCGTGCTGGACGAAGACTTCGAGCGTTCTTTCGCGACGGGCCCACTCGCCACCCTGCGCATGATGCAGGCGTCGTACCCGCACATGAACAGTCGTGGGGGCGGCGTCATCATCAACATGGTCACCTCGGCAGCCGTGCGCTGGGATGCGAGTAACTACGGCGCTTACGGTTCCATCAAGGAAGGCATGCGCTCGTTGACCCGCGCTGCCGCCTGCGAATGGGGCAAGGACAACATCCGCGTTCTCAACGTCGCCCCGCACGCCAAGACCCCCGCGTTGCAGTGGTGGATGGACAAGAATCCGGAAGAGGCGGCGGCTTTTGTCGCGGGTATCCCGCTGGGACGCGTCGGAGATCCCGAGACCGACATCGGTCGTGCCGTCGTCTTCCTCGTCAGTGAAGACGCCGGTTACCTGACGGGTGCCACGATCCCGCTCGACGGCGGTCAGTCGCGCTGGGGCTGACCGCCATCGACTCGATCAGGTCATCACGGCGCCGCCGTCGACGGCAATCGTCTGCCCGGTGACGTTGCGAGCCTTGTCGCTGAGCAAGAACGCGACCATCTCGGCGATGTCTCCGGGCGTCTGGGCTCGACCCATCGGAACCATTTGGGCAACAAAAGAATCGAAGACATCAGCATCGGAAACGCCCGCTAGTGCAGCATCGCGCCGACGCAGTTCCTTGATGGTTCGCAGCCACATGTCGGTGAGGATCAGCCCGGGCATGACCGTGTTCGAACGGAGCCCTCGAGTCGCGCCGATCCGGGCGACGCTGTGACTCATCTCGATCACGGCGGCCTTCGACGGTCCGTAGTGCGCGAGCATGTCACCGCCCAAGCGGGCACCGATCTACGCCAAGGCTTTCCAGGCGTGCTGCGGTGTCGGCGAGTGCAGCCTCTTCGATGTCGAGTAGAAGCAGGGTGCCGAAGTCCTCGGCAAGCCGCTCGGCAATAGCGGCGCCCAACCCGGCCGCTGCGCCCGTGACAATGGCTACGGGCGCGCTCACGGCAGGTGCGTTTCGAGCAGTGGGGCAAGCAGTTCGGCTGCGCGCGCTGCCGTGATGACCTCGCTCGGATCCACCTTGGTGACGACTTTCGAAGCAGAATCTTCGTAGACGTGCTCACCGATGAGTCGACCCTGCTCGTCGTACGGCCAGACGAATGCCAAGGTCCGACGTACGAGATACCAACCGTCGGAGTCGATGCCCGACGACTGTTCAGGGGCTGCGGACGTGGATCCGCCCGATTCGTGCACCGCGCCGAACACCCCGTCTCCGAGGATCGATCCAGGAACGAATTGACTGAAGAGTGTCTCACCCGAGAACCCGCTGTCCGATACCGCGAAGTCGGACTTCCCGGTCCACATGACAAGGGTGTCCGTCTCGGCGAGTGACTGGTAGAAGTTGGTGACGGCGTCCATGCCGTCGAGGACAATCGACTGACCGTCTTCGAACAACCGGTAGACGGGTTCTTCGACGGTCATGTCCGGCGAGAGGATTTCCTTGTAGCGACCGGAGACCTCGAGCAAGGCGTGGCGTCGGTAGTTACGGAGGATCTTCTGGTGCCGCGGATTGTCGATGGTTTCCAATTGCTTTTCGACGCCATCCATCATGTGGACGAATTCGTGCTCGTACTTGCTCATCACATCTCCTGGTTTCGCAGATTCGGCGGGCTGTCCGGATCTGCGACAACTGTGACCTGGCGAGGCATTCGCTGTACATGTAGATCTTCGTTCGAGAATTGCCAGTTTGCTTAACTCCGCTGTTCAGATACCGTGATGGTCGTCACTTTAAGTCGGTCGGCGGGTCGAAAACAACCGAATGGACGGTAATGAAGAAGGCGAGAAGAGGCGAAGATCTGAATCTGCGTTTGGTGTCCTCGTTGCTCGTCGTCGTAGCGGAAGGGCACTTCGGGCGAGCGGCAGACCGGCTGTTCGTCACCACGCCCGCCCTCAGTCAGCAGATTCGTCGACTCGAGGAGCAGGTGGGAGTCGAGTTGGTCGATCGCAGTTCGCATCCGGTGGTGCTCACCGCCGCGGGTGAGGTGTTCGTCGCGGATGCGCGGCCCGCTCTCGAGTTTGCCGTTCGCGCGATGAACGGTCTCGACGCACTCGAGCGTCGGCGGGCCAGGCGGTTGCGGATCGGATTCATCAACGGGGCTGCCGGGAGTTTGGGGCGTGCGGTGATCGATTCGTTGCATGCGGAGGTGGAGCTCGTCCAGTTGGATTGGTCCCAACAGGTTTCCGCGGTGGCGAGCGCGACCGTCGACGCGGCATTCGTGCGACCGCCACTGCCGGTGCTCGACGGTGTGGTGCTCGAACGGATAGGCGTCGAACCGCGGGTGGTGGCTCTGCCTCGAGGGCACCAACTGGCGGGTCGCGCGAGCATCGAGATTTCTGAAATAGATGGGACTGTGCAGGTTTCGAGTGACGGCGCACCACCCGAATGGGTGAAATGGTGGTCGGTGGACCCGCGCCCGAGTGGTGTACCCGTCCGGTACGGTCCCTCGGTCCGCACGATGGACGAAGCACTCGAGGTTGTCGCCAACGGTCGGGCGGTGGTGATAACGGCAGCAACCATTGCCGAGTACTACACCCGCTCGGATATCAGTTTCGTGCGCATTTCCGACATCGAGCAGTGTTCGATCGATCTGTGTACCCGCGAGGGCGACAGCAGTCCGGCAGTGATCGAGCTACGCAAAGCTGTTGCGGCCCAGGGTGCCGGGAGGACCACAAGCTGACGGGAAGGCTGGGTGCCGGAAAGGCCGGGTGATCAGCGAAACCGTTCGCGGTACTGGACCGGGCTGCACTGCCACCGGGACCGGAACCTGCGCGCTGCGTGGCCGGGGTCATGCCATCCAACGGCGCGTGCGGCCCCAGCAACGCTGAGTTCCGTTGTGCGCAACAGGGATGCGAGACGCTCGACGCGCAAAGTTTGGAGATAGGACATCGGGCTGGAGCCGGTGTCGGCAACGAACACGCGGCTCAATTGTGAAGGCGAGAGCGCTACCTCGGCGGCCAGCGAACTCAGAGTCCACGGATGATCGAGGGAATTGTTCATCAACTCGACAGCCTGCTCGACCGTCGCACGGTAACCGCGTTGTTCACTGTGGCTTACCGTGGCGGAGACGAGAGGCTCGAGCACGGAGAACGCTGCGAATAGAAGGGCATATTGCTCGAAAACCCCAGTCCCGAGATCTCGGGATCGGCCCGTCCCTGCTGCGAGTTCGTCAAAAAGTTCGGCCAGTTGTGGGGTGCGGTCGTCGACATCGAGGGTCAGAACGGGCCGAGGGGCGCGCGGCTCCGGTGACACCGCGGCGCCCCAGCCCGGGACTCTCGTGATCCATGACAACTCGTCGGCGAACAGAGTCGGATCCAGAAACACATTGGTAGTCAGCAGGCGGTTCGATTCGAGGCTGTGGCGCGAGCCGGGAGCGAGGATCAGTAGGTGACCCGAACGTATGTCCGTCACGTCGTCGGCACTGCGCTGGACCGCTCGGCCATCTCGAACGAGAGCCAATTCCACGGCGTCGTGGCTGTGTACATCCACGTCGTGGTCGAGGCGAAGATGCGCGGCGTGTACTCGCGGACCGGCGCACTCCGCGGCGTTCGTCGATTTGACGCGCACCACTGCCTCCCCTCACGCTTCACGGCTTCGTCGGTAGGTACTCCACATCGTCGACTGTCAGTTCGTCGAGTTCCTGAGGCGTCAGGTTCCGTCCGTCGGCGACCGCCGCATGCATGCGGGCGAACACGTCGTCGGCCACCTCGTCGGCGTCGGCTTTGCGTTTCCAGTACCCAACGATATGCGAGTTCATCGGGGAGTAGCCAATGTCCCGGCGGAGCAGGTGCCGGACTCCACGGAGGGCACCAGCCTCTCCTGCCGCCCAGACGTAGTCGGGCTGATGTGCCGACAACGCTTGACGGAGTTCCTCGATCATCGAGTCCTCGTCAGAGCCGCGGATCCACCGGGCGCGCCCGTCTGCGGCGGACTCCAGTGGAATTTCATCGTCCGCGGTATCGGCAGTCAGAAGCGCGATCGCCTCTTGATCGGCGGTCAGAGATTCCAAGATCGTCATAATTGCGGGGAGAGCGGAAGCGTCGCCGAGCAACACCAGAGAATGCGCCAGCTCTGGGAGTGGTTGGTTCCCTCCGGCATTGGTCAGTCCGACGACGTCGCCGGGAACGGTGTTCGTGACCCACCTGCCGGCCGGCCCGTCGCTGTGGACGACGAAATCGATGTCGACCTCGCACAGCTCCGGGCGATGCGCGCGGATCGTGTACGTCCGCACTATCGGCTTGGGTGCGTCGTCGGCGTACTCGAAACCGCGAGCTCCGACGGTCGGAATCGTTAGTTCTCGGGCGGCTGCGGCCTCGTCGGCGTCATCGGGCAGAAAGATCTTCACCTTCGGAGCAATGCCTTGGCAGTCGTAGTCGCCGAGTTCGCCGAACGTCACTCGGACGAAATGAGGTCCTATCTCTCGTTTCCTTGTGACGACAGCGCGATAGGTGGTGAATCGGGTGCGGATTGCCGTTGCCGTGTCTTGCATGAAGTGCTCCTTGAAAGCAATTGAAGTTAGGTATACCTATCTTCAGGCGAACTGGATCTCGGTGGTGAGGACGTAACGCGCATGTACTCGGATGAAATACGCATTCTTGCCGTCTTCGTTTTAGTCAGTTAGACTAAAACCATGAAAACGATCAGCACGGCACTTGAAATCGTCGAGGCAGCACGAGTTTCGGCCGATGTGTTCGGGGGAGACTCCAGCGATCTCGACACCCGTCGCGCTGCGAAGCGTCGTTTTCATCGGCTCGCCTCCGCCATTCATCCGGACCGGGCGAAGCCCGAAGATCGGGTGCGATACTCGGCCGCAACATCTCGGTTGAACGAGCTTTACCGCAGTTGGGCAGCGGAGTTCGAGCCGGCAGATTCTCGACCCGTTTATGTCGGCGAGCGGGGCGAGTACGCGTTGGGTGGACTGGTAGCGCGCGGCTCGGTCGCTAACCTGTACCGGTCCGATGCCGGTGTCGTACTGAAGATTCCGCGAAACCCTCGGGCGAACTCGATGATCGAGGCTGAACGGAACGTGTTGACGGACATCGAGAATTCGTGCGAAGCCGGTTGGGCAGTCTCGTACTTCCCGCGATTGATCGATCAAATCACCCATGTGGGCAGCGGCACGAGACGTCAGATCGATGTGTTGGACGATCTGACCGAAGGTTTCGTGAGTCTCGCCGAGGTCCGTGAGGCGTATCCAGGTGGCCTCGATCCACGGGACTGGGCGTGGATGCACCGACGGCTACTTCGTGCTCTGGCAGCAGCGCATGCGACTGGTTGGGTGCACACCGCGATTACCGCGGAGAACGTGCTGATCGAGCCTGATCGGCACGGGGTGGTGCTGGTCGGCTGGTCCTTTGCCACCCGTACGGGCAGCCGCCCGGTGGCGACGATCGGTTCCGATCGTGATTCGTACCCACCGGAACTCGGCGAAGGAGCGTCTCCGGCCTGGGACGTGTACATGGCTCATCATTTGATGCTCCGAATGCTGGGCGAGCAGACCCACGAACGGATGAAGGCGTTTGCCGACGGCTGCATGCAGGACAACCCGAGATTGCGTCCCGACGCGGTCGACCTACTTGGCGAGTTCGACGAACTCCTCGATCTTCTCTATGGCCAGCGGACATTTCGTCCGTTCGCCGTTCCATCCACGAAAGGACAGTGATTGTCATGGGCTACGGATACTGGGACGACAACACCTATTTGGCGGGCAAGACTTTTCGTGCCGCACGCGGTGTCGACGATTTCGGTTACACCGATTCGCTTCGGTCGCGTCCGCGAAGCAGTTGGAAAGCGGACCCGACCCTCGACCCCTTCGGCGTCGACAAGCGTGAATGCCGAGACTCGGACGGGCACCCCGATTCTCTCCCGATAGCAGTGCTTTTCGATGTCACCGGCTCGATGGGCGCTGTTCCTCGAATCATGCAGGACAAGCTCGGAAAGCTGCACGGACTGCTGCAACGCAAGGGATATGCGGATGATCCGCAGATTCTGTTCGGTGGTATCGGCGACGCCGATTCCGATCAGGTGCCACTACAAGTCGGCCAGTTCGAGTCGGGAAACGCGATGGACGAGCAGCTTCGGACCATCTTCCTCGAGGGTAACGGTGGTGGTCAGAAGTCGGAAAGCTATGAATTGGCAGCATATTTCATGGCACGTCACACCAGTACGGATGCCTGGGAGAAGCGCGGAAGGAAAGGCTACCTCTTCATCATCGGTGACGAGCTGAACAAGCCGCGGCTCTCGGCTCGTCACATCCGTTCGGTGATCGGGGACAAGGTACGTCAGGACGTGTCGGTGCCGTCGATCTACCGTGAACTCGAAGAAAGATGGAACGTCTACTTCGTTCTGCCCGATCAGTCGTCGTACTTCAACGATCCGGAAATCGCGGATCACTGGAAGACGTTGCTCGGTGAACGCTTCGTCAAACTCGACGATCCCGCCGCGGTGTGCGAACTGATCGCGCTGACGGTCGGAATCGGCGAGGACCGCATCGACCTGCGTGACGGACTGGCGGATCTCCGCGACATCGGTTCAAGAGCTGAAGCCGAGACTGTCGGCAAGGCTCTCGCCCTGATTCCAGGGCGCAGCACCGCGACGGTGGCCGGTTTGCCGCGCGATCTCGGAACCGGCACGGACGATGTCGATTTCGCCTAGAAGGAGAACATGATGGAGCCGTTCGAAGACCGCGATATCGTCGTCGTAGACCTCGGGTTCGGAGATGCAGGGAAGGGAGCAACCGTCGATTGGCTTTGCTCCGATCGAGCCGATCTGAATGTGGCCGCAGTGGTCCGCTTCAACGGTGGGGCACAGGCAGCGCACAACGTGACGGTCGGCGAGCGCCACCACACGTTTTCGCAGTTCGGCTCGGGAACGCTGTCCGGCGTCCCGACGTTTCTCTCGAGATTCGTGTTGGTCGAACCCATCGTGCTCGCACGGGAAGCACGTGCACTGGAAGCGCTCGGAGTTCGAAATCCGTTCGACCTGATACGGATCGACGCGCGCGCATTGTTGACGACGCCGATCCACGTGGCCGCCAACAGGGCCCGTGAGGATGCTCGCGGCGATAACCGACACGGCTCGTGTGGCAAGGGGATCGGCGAGACCGCGGCGTATGCGCTCGAAGTTGCCGATGCGCCGACGGTGGGAGACTGCCGGCGACCGGAGTCCTTGCGTCGTAAGTTGTCGGCGTTGGCCACATTCTACGGACCGTTGATCGCGGAGAGTCGCCACGGTTTTCCGCCGATCGACGACATGGTCGACATGTACGCCGAATTCGGTGCCGTCGTGGACATCTCCGACCCGGATGCGCTGGGCGCGTTGGGTGCCGGTGGTCGTCTGGTGTTCGAGGGGGCACAAGGTGTCCTTCTCGACGAGTGGCGGGGGTTTCACCCGCACACCACGTGGTCGACGGTCGAGCCGTCCAACGCGCGAGCGATGATCGACGAGTTGGGCCGGGACAGTTACGTACTCGGCGTCACCCGCACCTACATGACACGACACGGAGCTGGGCCGTTCCCGACGGAGGATCCGGAGCTGGCGAAGGTGTTGCCCGAGCTGCACAACGGGACGGGTGAGTATCAAGGCGGATTCCGGACGGGCCACCTCGACGAGTTGTTGTTGCACTACGCAATCGAGGTGAGTGGTGGCGTCGACGGCTTAGCGCTTACTCATCTCGATGCGATGGATCGCGCGCGGGCTGCAGGCATCCCGATCCACGGGGTGCACGCGTACGAAGGATTGCCGTTCGTTCCCGCCGGAGAGTGGAAGGATCTCGATCACCAGCAGGCGCTGACAGATTCCCTGAAAGCCGTAGGGGTCGTGCCGAAGGAACTTCCGGCCGACCCGGAGGATTTCGCCCGGTATCTGAGCGAGGAAATGGGTGCGCCGGTAGTGCTGACCGCGAACGGTGCCGACCGGGTCGATCGTCAGGTGCGATGCCCAGTGCCTGCATGATGGACGGTGTGGACCAGTCACTTGTCTCGATCGATGTCATCGCGCTCCGGTTCGGCAATCCGGAACCCGGGATGTTGCGATTTGCCGTCACTCCGCGGCAAGCGGAGCCGTACACCGGGCAGTTGGCGCTGCCCGGTGTACTGCTGGGCGCCGGTGAGCGGTTGCAGGACGCCGCCAGGCGAGCCGTGACCACCAAGCTCGGAATTCCCGACGAGAAGATCCTCGTCAGCGGTCAATTGACCGTGTTCGACGAACCCAATCGAGACCCCCGCGGTCCGACGCTCTCGGTGACCATGTGGGCAGTGATCTCGTCGGACGAGGTGCCGGGTTCGGCCGAATGGGTGAGCTGGGACAACCCGGGGGACCTTGCGTTCGACCACAATCGGATAGTCGCCGATACCCGCCCGATCCTTGCTGACACCCTGTTGTGGCGAGATCAGGCATTCACGCGGGCATTACTGGGTCCGTCGTTTCCGGCGTCGTACGCGCTGGCCGTGGCGGAGGAGCTTTCCGGTGTGCGTCCGGACCCGGGCAACTTGAACCGGACGCTCAAAGCGTTGCCAGGGCTGGAACGTACGGACGAACGAGTCCGGGTCAGTGCCACCGGGCGACCCGCGGTGGTCTGGGCGTGGACCGAAAACAGCTGACCTACCTTAGAAGTTGCCCCGCGCGGCCTGCTCACGCTCGATCGCTTCGAACAGGGCTTTGAAGTTTCCCAGCCCGAATCCCAGTGAGCCGTGGCGTTCGATGATCTCGAAGAACACGGTGGGACGATCTCCGATCGGCTTGGTGAAGATCTGAAGAAGATAGCCGTCTTCGTCGCGGTCGACGAGGATGCCTCGCTTCTGCAATTCCTCGATCGGAACTCGAACCTCTCCGATACGCGCGCGCAGTTCGGGATCCTCGTAATACGAAGCAGGAGTAGAGAGAAACTCGATTCCTTCGTCGACCAGAGCGTCGACTGCTCCGAGGATGTCGTTGGTCGCAAGTGCGAGATGCTGAGCGCCGGGACCTTGGTAGAACTCGAGGTACTCGTCGATCTGTGACCGCTTCTTCGCGATGGCAGGTTCGTTGAGTGGGAACTTGACTCGGTGATTGCCGCTCGAGACGACCTTGCTCATCAGCGCGGAGTAGTCGGTGGCTATGTCGCCGCCCACGAACTCGGCCATGTTGGTGAATCCCATGACCCGGTTGTAGAAGTCGACCCACTGGTCCATCTTGCCGAGTTCGACATTGCCGACGACGTGGTCGAGGGCCTGGAAGATTCGCTTGGGCGCGCCGTCACGCTTGCGGTACGACGACGTCCGTTCAACGTATCCGGGAAGGTAAGGGCCGGTGTAGCGGGAACGGTCGACGAGGGTGTGCCGAGTCTCGCCGTACGTCGCGATGCTGGCCAGGCGAACGGTGCCGTGCTCGTCGGTGATGTCGTGCGGTTCGCTCAACACCGTCGCGCCTTGGGTGATGGCGTGTGCGATGCACTTGTCCACGTCAGGGACGCTGAGCGCGATGTCGCGGATACCGTCGCCGTGACGGCTGTGATGTTCGATCAGCGGACTTGCCGGATCCACAGCGCCCTTGACGACAAACCGCACCGCCCCACTCTTGAGTACAAACGCGTGGTGGTCGCGGTTTCCCGTCGACGGGCCTGAATAGGCCACCAATTCCATGCCGAACGCGGACTGGAAGAAATGTGAAGTCTGCGTGGCATTTCCGACGATCCATTCGAGGCCGTCCCAACCGCTCACGGGGAAGGGATCGTGATCGCTGTCGTACTCGACCAAGCCGACCAACTGGCGCAATTGCTCCAGATCCAGGCCGGCCAGCTGTTCGTCGTCGGTGAGAGTCTGTTCGACGGTCATGATGAGTCCCCTCTGAGTGCGATGTACACAGCGCGGTGCTCGAGTTATGTTCGGCACTGCCAGTACAAACAGATAAGTCCTTCAGAGGTTGGGTAGTCAACGGAGGTAGTTGAAAGTAGACACAGCGCCGGAATGCGAAGATGGTGGCACTGTTTTGTAGGCAATTTGCATAGTTGAACGACGAGTGGAGCAGACGTGAATCTCGACGCAGTGGATCTGGCTCTGTTGGACGCGATGAACAAGCACCCGAGGGCCGGTGCGTTGGAGCTTTCGCGTCAGGTCAAGGTGGCGCGGGCGACAGTGCAGGCGAGATTGAAAAGGATGGAAGATGCGGGCGTCATCGCCGGATACGCGCCACACATCAATTTGGCTGCAGCGGGTTTCGGAGTACAAGCATTCGTGACTTTGCAGATCGCCCAGGGGGCGCTCGACACCGTCACCGCGGAACTCGAGGCAATCCCCGGTGTGCTCGAAGCCTTTGCCACCACAGGCTCCGGCGACGTGCTGTGCCGGATTGCCGCTGCGTCGCACGAGGATTTGCAAGCGACGCTGCTCGAACTGAATCGGTCGGGGATAGCCACCCGGTCGACCAGCGTCATGGTTCTCTCGGTTGTGGTGCCGCTCCGGTCGATGCCCTTACTGCAGACTCTGCAATCGGAGCAGACGACCAAGGCCCCGGCATACCGACGAGGCGGTCAGTCTCGCTGACGACCCGGAGCCCAGAATCCCAGAACGATCGCGGATACCCACATGATCGCGGCGAGCGTGAGTGCTCCTTGATCCATGCCTTTGATGAAGGCTTCACGGGCGAATTCGGCCAACTGGGCACCCTGCGGCCCGGCTGCTTCGGCGACATGGAGAGCGGCGGCCAGAGAACCGGATACCGGTTCCTTGGCGGGTTCGGGCAGCAAGTCGACCGCGGGCTGGACGTGATTGCCATAGCCGGCGGCGAGGATACTTCCCGCCAGTGCAACGCCGATGGCAGAGCCGATCTCACGGGTTGCGTCGTTGACTGCTGAGGCAACACCCTGTTTGGAGTCTGGTGCGTTGGAGACGATCGCAGCAGTGGCGGGGGTTGTCGACAAGCCCAATCCGATAGCGGCTACTACCAAGGGGACACAGACTTCGGCATAGGTCGAACTGGCGTCCAAGCGCGTCAAAAGCGCAATTCCGGTTCCGAGGAAGGCAACACCGGTGGCGGTGAGAGCGCGAAGGCCGATACGCGGAATCAGTAGGGGCGCAACCACGGACAACGCCATCACCGGCACAGCGATCGGCATGAGGGCGAGCGCCGATTGCAGTGGGGAGTAGTCGAGCACCAGTTGGAGATACTGCACGATCAGGAAGAACAAGCCGAAAGTCGCCAGGAATTGCAGGGTCAGTGACGCTGCGCCGCTGCCGAATGCGCGATTGGCGAACAGTCTCACGTCCAGAAGTGGATGGCGAGTACGTAATTCGACCCAGCTGAATACCGCGGCCATGGCAATTCCGCCGACCAGCAACGCGAGAACTACCGGATCGAGCCAACCACGGGCCGGCGCCTCGATCATCCCCAGGACGAACAGTCCGATCGAGCCGGCGATCAGCGCTGTACCAGGTAGATCGAGTGGAGTTGCCTCCGTGTCCTTCGACGTCACGATCGTGAACGACACCACGAGGATGAGGACCGAGACGACGGCCAGGCTGACGAAAATCGAATGCCAGGACCATTTTTCGAGGAGTAGCCCGGAGACGACGAGTCCGGCGATTGCACCGGACCCTGCGACGCCGGACCAGACTCCGACGGCACGGGCACGCTGCGCCGGCGGGAAACCTGCAGTGAGTAGAGACAGCGTCGCCGGCATGACAAATGCGGCGCCGACGCCGGAGATCACGCGGGAGACGATGATCCACGACGGTTCGTCCGCGAAGACCGGAATCGACGAGCCGGCAGCAAAAACGAGTAGTCCGAACATGAGCAGTTCTCGTCGACCGTATCGATCGCCGAGTGCGCCCGCCGGCAACAAGAGACAAGCCAGCGTGAGCGTGTACCCGTCCACGATCCACGTGAGCTGGCTCTGTGTTGCACCGGTATCGCGGGCCAAGTCGGGAAGGGCCGTGTTGAGAGCTGCCATCGCTGCGACGACCAGCGCGACGGCGCAGCACGCGACCGTCAGCATCCAGATCTGTCGGATGGTCCACGTGGACTGTTCGAGCGTCGTATCGCTACTCACGAAACCTCCCGATAGAAACAAGACCATCAGTATCGTTACAAGAACAGTAGTTCCACAACCCCCAAGTGGGTATAACTGAGGTTGTGACGGCGGGAATCGACAAGCAGGAAATCGACAAGCAGGTCAGCGACGAGGATCCGCGTAAACAGCGTTCCAGGTCCAGGTTGCTCGACGCGGCGACCAAGCTGCTGGCAGAAGGCGGCGTGGACGCGGTGACGATCGATGCTGTCACCAAATTGGCCAACGTCGCACGTGCGACGCTGTATCGGCATTTCGACAGCGGCACGGAGTTACTCGCCGCGGCATTTGCTCGCCTCTTACCGCCGGTGCCCGAGATGTCCGGGGAAGGTGACCTCCGCGCGCAATTGCTCGAGTTGTTGACCAGTCAGGCCAAGGCCATCGAAAGCGCACCGATCCAGGTGACGGCGATGTGCTGGCTCGGCTTGGGGCCGGAGCTGAAGGGCTACTCGAGCGTCGACGCGCTGTCGACGGACAAGCCCGAATTGCGATCGTTGCGCCAGACGGTCTTCGAGCAGTACCGTCACGCGTTCGATCGGATCCTGCGCTCGCCGGATGCGATCGAAGCGTTGGGGGAGTACGACTACGACGTCGCACTTGCTCAGTTGGTCGGACCTTTGGTGCTCACCAAGCTGGCCACGCTGACGCCTCTCGGGGAGGCCGCGTGTGAGCAGATCGTGGACGATTTTCTGGCTGCACGCGGAGTGTCGAACTGACAGCTCACGGCTCCAGATTGCGTCGTAGCACGTACTGCTCGAGGCGGTCGATGCCGCGCACTCGTCGTGGACGAAGGTGTCGCAGTTTGAAATTGGCGTCCGAGCCGAGCTGGGTGGCCAGCTCGGAGTCGATCAGCACGGTGCCTGGGCGAGCGGAGCTGGTCAGGCGCGCGGCCTTGTTGACCACCGAACCGTAGAGATCTCCGAAGCGAACCAACGTCGGACCCATGGCCAGACCTACCCGAAGCTGTGGATCGTCGTGATCGGCGAGGACCGCCTGCTGGATCTGCAAGGCGATCTCGGCGGCGTGATGAGGACTCTCGGCGGCAAACATGACCTCGTCACCGACGGTCTTGACCACCCAGCCGTAGTTGCGTCCGATGATTTCGGTGGACGCGGACTCGAACCGCTCGAGCAGATCGTTGAGTTCGGCGGAGTCGAGTCCGCGAGTCAGCGAGGTGTACCCGACGATGTCGGCGAAACCCACGACCAGAACACGACTCGCGACTTCTTCGCCCGGGTTTCCCACGTTGCGGCCCGTCGACGACGCGACGTGACGCTTCCATACGTACGTCTGCAGAGATTCGACAGCGGGAATGATCTCGGCGCCGAGGCTCAGGACGACATTTCTGATGGCGTCGGGTTCGTGATCCACCGAGTCCGCAAGCTGATCGATGATGTGTGTGCTGATCAGCGATACCTGCCACTCCGCCAACCTCGACATCGACTGTCCGAGAGAACGGGCAGCTGCCACCTCACTGTTCTGCGAGATGACTCCTCGATTGACCATGTCGGTGATGGTCTTGAGGGCGTCGGCGTCTTGCTGCGTGAACATGACCGCGTCGGGATCCTCGTCGACGGCAAAGCCCATCGCCACCCACAGACGATCGGCGCGCTCGCGTGTCACCCCGGCGAAATCCGCGATCTGCGACTGTGTGAAGCAGCGCGGTCCGCCGAGGAGGGACTCCTCGATGTCGGCTTGAATCCGGCTGAGCAGATGAGCATCGACGTCGATCGGCTCAGCAGCGTGAGATTCAGCAGCGTTAGATTCAGCAGGGGCGGGTTCGGTGACCTCGTCGATCCACTCTGACTCCGAACTGCTCACCGTGCTCCTTCTTGCCGCAACGAATTTCTGTCCACCATCTTCCACGCGGTGCCCCGAGAACAGTACTGAATTGGCCGAACCGGCTACGGATCCTCGCGCCCAGGCGGGCGGTGAGAGTCAACACGTCGGTGGCTTGTGCAAGAGTTGCCCCGAGAAAAGCACTGTCGATACTGAAATGCACGAGATACTTCTGAAAGGACCTGCGCATGCCACCCCGTAGACGTTCCGGCGCTGCCGCATCAACGCCGGATCACCTCACTGCGGACAATCTGGCAGCGCTCGCCACGGCTGTCGCCGAAGGCAAGCGCGCCACCGTCTATCTGCGCGAGGCGACTCCCAGCCTGGGGATCGAAGCCGGTACCTCGGCGAAAGTCGTGTCGGTGGACGGCAACACCGTGATGATCCGCCCCAAGGGCGTGAACGACGAATTGCCTTTCGAGGCAGAAGAATTGCGCATCAACCGCGTCTCCGCGGCGCCGGCCAGACCGGCGCCACGGCCCAAACCAGGTGTGGAGTCCGAGCCCCTGATGGAGCCACTCGTAGAGCCTGTTCGACCGAAGCCGCGTGCGCAGCCTGCACCCGCTCCGGTACCGACTACCACTGCTGCCCCTGCCGCGACACCTCGTCCGGCCGTCAAGCGTGCGAAGAAACTGCCGGCCGGAATCAGCGTCACCATCCATGCGGGCGCGGACAACGACTGGAGCGTGACGGTCACACAGGGCGCCAAGCGTCCGGGCAAAGCAGTTCCGGTCGCACCCGATGCGGTCGAGCGAGCTGTCCGCGAGTTGGGTGAGCCCACCGCCATCGAGGCTGTCGAGTCCATCATCGTCGCTGCACGGGACATGGCTGCAGCGCGAGTCGACGAGTTGAGTCGTCAGCTCGAGGAGGCACGCAAGATGCTCGAAGCGCTCGGAGCTACCGACTAGAAACGCTGCGTAGGTCCGCACTTTCCGGGGTATGCGTTTTTTGCAGCGGGGAGATTACCGGCGGAGAGATTGTGATGTTGCAGCGAATTGTTTCGGCTCTGGCAGCGTTGGTCTTGGCACTCGGACTCGGGTTCATCGTCAGCAGCAACGCGGTTGCTGCACCCACGCCCATGGGTGGTGGTTCGGGCATCATCATCGACAATCAGCTGGTCTGCACGTTGACCACTATCGGGCACGACAACGGCGGCAGACTCGTGGGTATCACCGCAGGTCACTGCGGTGGTCCTGGATCGTTCGTGATCCCGGAAAGCAACGAGGACGCAGGCGTGGTCGGCACGTTCGTCGAGTCGAACCCGGACCTGGACTACGGGGTCATCCAGTTCGATCCGGGCAAGGTCACACCAGTTCGAACGGTGGGCGCGGCAACCATCACCTCGATCGGCGCTCCGGCCAGCTTCCCGGCTACAGCCTGCAAGGAAGGTCGTACGACGGGCACCACCTGCGGCGTCGTCTGGGGAGACCTGAGCGCCGACGCATCCACCTGGACTCAGATCTGCGTCGACCACGGTGATTCGGGGGCCCCGGTCACGGTCGGCACGACGCTGGTCGCGATGGTCAACGCCTACCTCTGGGTACCGTGCCTGGGGCCGGAACTCGGCACCAACATGACCTCCATCGTGGACACGATCAATGCCCACGGAGGCGTCGGCGCCGGGTACCGGCCCATCTAGCTGCGAGCTGGGATCAGCCGCACACTGCTCCACCCGAGGCTGATCCCACGAGCTTGGAGTACTTGGCCAACACACCACGTGTGTAGCGAGGCGGCAACGGCTCCCAGTCCTTCTTGCGGACTTCCAATTCGGAGTCGTCGACCAACAATTCGAGTTGTCCGGTACCCACGTCGAGCCGGATCTGGTCGCCGTCGCGAACGAACGCGATGGGACCGCCGTCGACGGCCTCGGGCGCAACGTGTCCGACACACAGGCCGGTGGTGCCGCCCGAGAATCGTCCGTCCGTCAGCAGCAGGACGTCCTTGCCGAGACCCGCACCCTTGATCGCGCCCGTGATGGCCAGCATCTCACGCATTCCGGGACCACCCTTCGGGCCCTCGTAGCGGATGACGACGACGTCGCCACCAGTGATGGTCCCGTCTTCTAGCGCGTCCATTGCGGCGCGTTCACGTTCGAAAACCCGTGCAGTGCCGACGAATACATCAGACTCGAATCCTGCCGACTTGACCACCGCGCCGCCGGGCGCAAGTGACCCCTTCAGGATCGTGATGCCTCCGGTCGGGTGAATGGGCTTGTTCATCGCCCGCAGGACCTTGCCGTCCGGATCGGGCGGGGTGATGTGCGCCAGATTCTCCGCCACGGTCTTGCCGGTGACGGTCAGACAATCTCCGTGCATGAGTCCCGCGTCGAGCAATGCCTTCATGATGACGGGGACGCCGCCGATACGGTCGACGTCCGTCATGACGTGCTTTCCGAAGGGCTTGACGTCGGCGAGGTGCGGGACCTTCGCGCCGACGCGAGCGAAATCGTCGAGCGTCAGCGGAACGTACGCTTCGTGCGCGATCGCGAGGAGATGGAGCACCGCATTGGTGGATCCGCCGAACGCCATGACCACCGCGATGGCGTTCTCGAACGCTTCCTTGGTGAGGATGTCCCTGGCGGTGATGCCCCGACGAAGGAGTTCGACAACGGCTTTGCCGCTCTCGCGGGCGAATCCGTCGCGGCGACGGTCCGGCGCGGGCGGTGAAGCGCTGCCGGGCAGCGACATTCCCATGGCCTCGGCGGCGCTGGCCATCGTGTTTGCGGTGTACATGCCGCCGCACGCGCCTTCGCCCGGGCAGATCGCCCGTTCGATGGTGTCGACGTCGGCGCGGCTCATCAGTCCGCGCGAGCAGGCGCCCACAGCCTCGAACGCGTCGATGACGGTGACTTCCCGCTCGCTGCCGTCGGAAAGTTTGGCGACGCCGGGGAGGGTGGAACCGGCGTAGAGGAACACGCTGGCGAGGTCGAGGCGGGCCGCCGCCATCATCATGCCGGGCAACGACTTGTCGCAGCCGGCGAGAAGAACCGATCCGTCGAGGCGCTCGGCCTGCATGACGGTCTCGACGCTGTCCGCGATCACTTCACGGGAGACGAGGGAGAAGTGCATGCCCTCGTGACCCATCGAAATGCCGTCGGAAACGGAGATGGTGCCGAATTCGAGGGGGAATCCACCGGCCTCCCGGACACCTTCCTTGACGGCCTTGGCCAGGCGATCGAGGGACAGGTTGCACGGTGTGATCTCGTTCCAGGACGAGGCGACGCCGATCTGCGACTTGACCCAGTCGTCGTCACCCATTCCTACTGCACGCAACATGCCGCGCGCTGCGGTCTTTTCGAGTCCGTCGGTGACGTCACGACTTCTGGGCTTGATGTCGGGTTCGGTCATTTTCCAAGCATAGGCGTCAGCAGGATGTCTTTCCGGCAGACGAGCGACTCGAGTTGCCAACAGACGTCGTCCGTCGTGAATAGACTCGTCGCATCGCAGTCGGGGCTGAGTGTGCAGGTGATTGACGTACAGGGGGATTCAGGTGGAGTCGGAACTGATTTCAGCTTTCGGGTTTGCAGTTCTGGCGGCCGTCTTGACCGGTAGTGGTGTCTTCCTGGTTGTTCTGACGGTTCTGCACGAGATTGCCCGGTGGAAGGGTCGCTTCGTATCGGTGTGGGTGACTTTCTTTGCCGCACTGCTGATACTGCCTGTGCTGTTCGGTGCGTTGATCGCCGGCTATTCCGCGTTCTCCGAGATCGACGGGTCCGAGGCTCTGATTCCGCCGGCGTTCTGGATCCTGATCGCGGCCGGGGGTGCACTCGGCGGTTACATCGGAGTCAAGGTCGGTGTGGTTCGAGGCTCGGCCCTCGACTACCGGTTGTGATCGGGATCGACTCGGTCAAACTTTCAGAGAATCGCAGGCGAAGCCTGGGTGAACATCCCGAAGCTCTCTTGAACGGCCGTTCAGGTGCGGGTTCACTCCTAGCGTGCACACGAATGCCTTCGATCGAATATCCAGACGTGGCCTACTGCAGGGATCGGCGGCTCTCGCCGGCGCAGTAGGTCTCGGTGTCGCTTCGGCGAGCCACGCCGGTGCCGAGGTTCCGGGTGGCAGCCCGGGATTCGCGCACGGCGTGGCATCCGGTGACCCGTTGCCGGATGCCGTGATCATCTGGACCCGCATCACCCCAACGGCAGACGCAACGCCAGGTTCGGGCGTCGGGGCGGCGGTGACGCTCAACTGGCAGGTCGCGACCGATGAGGGGTTCGCGAGCGTTGTGGCGTCGGGAAGTGTTGCTGCTTCGGCAGAATCCGATCACACCGCGAAGGTCGACGTCACCGGACTCGATTCGTCGACGACGTACTGGTACCGATTCACTGCGGGTTCGGCTGTTTCTCCGGTGGGACGCACCCGCACGGCTCCGTCGAACTCGGCAGATCTCGATCGTCTCCGCTTCGGCGTCGTGTCCTGCTCCAACTGGGAAGCAGGATATTTCGGTGCTTATCGCCACCTCGCATTCCGCGAAGACCTCGACGCGATCATTCATCTCGGTGACTACATCTACGAGTACGGGCAGGGGGAGTACGGCGCGCGGAACGGATCCGTTCGCCTTCACGAGCCGGCCCACGAGATCATTTCGCTGGCCGACTACCGAATTCGGCACGCGCAGTACAAGACCGACCCGGATCTGGCTGCTCTTCACCTGAAACTCCCGTTCATCACTACGTGGGACGATCACGAATCGGCCGACAACGCGTACCGGGACGGCGCCGAAAATCACACTCCCGGTATCGAAGGCGATTGGGCAGATCGAAAGGCGAACTCGGCCAAGGCATATTTCGAGTGGATGCCTGTCCGCCCGTCGGGTAGTGGTTCGAGCGTTCAGCTGTATCGACGGTTCCGCTTCGGGAATCTGGCCGAGATCTCGATGCTCGACCTGCGTACCTACCGCGACGAGCAGCCGACGATGAAGCAGGTCGACGATCCGTCACGCACCATTACCGGACGCGCACAGATGGATTGGTTGACCAGCGGAATCGTCACCTCCCCGACGCAGTGGAAGATCGTCGGCAATCCGGTCATGATCACGCCCTGCGTGTTCCCGCCGCTGGAACCGGCGACCACCGCGGCGTTGACCGAACTGGTGGGAGTGCCGCAGGCCGGTGTCCCGTACAACACGGATCAGTGGGACGGGTACACCGCCGACCGCACCAGGCTTTTCGATGCGATCACCTCGAACGGTGTGGACAACACCGTCTTCATCACCGGTGACATCCACACGTCGTGGGCTTGCGACCTACCGACCAATGCCGCGAATTACCCAGGCGGGCCGACTGTCGGCGCTGAGTTCGTCGTCCCGTCGGTGACGTCGCCCAACATCGACGACATGCTGAAAGTGCCGCCGCGAACGGTAACCGTTGCGGCAGAAGAAGCATTCAAGGCAGTGAACCGACATGTGCGGTACGTCGAACTGGATTCGCACGGCTTCGGCGTATTCGAAATCGCCCGCGAAGGTACTCAGATGGATTGGTACTACGTCGACGATCTCACCAATCCACAGAGCAATGCGCACTACGCCGTGAGCTACCGTCTACCGGCAGGCGCGGGCAGTAGAGTCTCGCCCACTTCGGCCGCCCTCGATCAGGCCTCGTACCGACCAGGAGTCGACCAGTGAGTATCGAAGTTTCGCGTCGTAGCGTTCTGATCGGTGGAAGTGTTGTCGCCGGAACGGCATTGCTCGGAACGCCCGCTCGCGCGAGCGTTCCCACCAGCGCAGGCATCCCAGACCTGGACGTGCATGTCATCGTCGTCGACGGCATGCGTCCGGACGAGCTGCGATCGGAGCTCACCCCGACGCTGACCGGGCTTGCGGCCGGCGGTATTCACTACCCGGACGCCAGCGCCATCACGATCGCGGAGACGCTGCCGAATCACACGGCGATGATGACGGGAGTGCTGCCGGCGCGTTCGGGAGTGCCTGCAAACTCCGTCTACGATCCGTCCATCGACAAGAAGCGTGACCTCGATCGGCCTTCCGACCTGCAGGCATCGACGGTTCTTGATCGGGTGCGCACCGAACTCGGATTGACCACTGCGAGTGTGCTGTCGAAGCACTACCTCCACGGGCTGTTCGGTGACCGCGCCTCACTGGTGTGGGATCCCCAGCCGCTCGTTCCCGGCACGGAGCACGCGCCGGACAACTTCACGATCGACGCCTTGATCCGTATCGTCGGCGGGAACTCGCCGCGGCTCTCGTTCACCAACCTCGGTGACGTCGATCGGGTTGGGCACCTGGATCTGTCCGGTCCGTCCATCCGGATCGCTCGCACGGCCGCACTTCAGAACACCGACAACCAGGTTCGCCGCTTCGTCGACTTCCTTCATGACACGGGTCGCTGGAATCGGAGCATTCTGATCGTGTTGGCCGACCACTCCATGGACTGGTCGGAGCCCGCGCGGCTCATCGGACTCGATCGACCGCTGAACGCGGACCCGTTGCTGGCAGGCAAGATTCGAATCGCCCAGAACGGTGGCGCAGACCTGATCTACTTCGTCGGACCCGATGGCGAACGGGCGGAAGCCGTCAGCCGGATTCAGCAGATCGTGGATGGTGTGGACGGCGTCGAATCCAGCCACCTCCCCGCCGAATTCGATCTCGGCACCAATGTCGGTGACGTCGTTGCGTTTTGCGCTCAGGGCTGGCGGTTCAGTGATCCGACTCCACTGTCCAACCCGATTCCCGGCAACCACGGCCATTTCGTGACACTGCCCATCCCGTTCTTCCTCAGCGGCGGGCATCCCGCTCTCGACGGTGGACGGAAGATCGACACGCAGGCTCGCACGATCGACGTCGCGCCGACGGTTGCGGCTCTGCTCGGCCTCGGTGCACCTGCCGGCGGCTGGGACGGCGTCGCCCGCACGACGGGCGTGACGCTGAACGTCTAACGAGGATCGCGGCCGGTCAGGGCAATCAGCTTGTCCTGCAACGACGCATCGTCAGGAAGATCGACGGGAGCGGAGAACAGGCCGCTCTCGGCGAGCATGTCGCGCTGCCCGTCGAGGTCGGACCAGACGGCCTCGACGAGGTCTGGATCGAGTCGCTCGTCTGCTCCGACCGCTCGCGCGAGATCCCAGGTGTGGATCGTGACGTCCGAGGTCTGCTGGCGCAGATAGGGTTCCACCTTCACCGTGCCGTACGAGAGGTGAACGTGGGCACTGAGGTCCGTCGATTTCCACGCTTTGATGGCGGCATCGGAGTACTTCTGCCATTCGGTCCACAGGTCGTCCCCGACGGGAACGATGTCCGGTGTCGCCTCGCCGACCGTCAGTCCGGCCAGGAGCGGCGGTACCCACTGCTGCTCCTCGATGACGTGGCGGACGAGGTGTTCGACGTGCCAGTCGGAGTCGGGCGTGGGTGCGTTCCAGTCCTCGACTGCGGCGAGTCGTGAACCGAATTCGCGGTGGGCGGTGAGCACGAGTTCGAGCCAATCGAATGCCATCACTCGAGGGTAACCCGATCAGCGTGACGTTAATCGGTGCGTGAGGCTTCGATTCGGTGAAGACTGTCGAGGTTGTCGCTTAGTCGAATCGAGGAGTTTTCATGACCGTCCCCACCGTCACTCTGGCCGAAGGTCTCACTGTCAGCGCCCAGGGATACGGCGCGATGTCCGTCGCCCCTGTCTACGGCCCGGTGGATCCGGCCGAGGCGCTTGCCACATTGCACCATGCGGTGGACATCGGGATCACGTTCATCGACACCGCCAACGTGTACGGCGAGGGCTCGAGCGAGCGTGCGGTGGGAGAGCTTCTCAAAGACCGCCGGGACGAAGTGCAGTTGGCGACGAAGTTCGGTCTGGTCGGCAACATCGCCAACGGTCAGCGCGGGATCAACGGAGACCCGGCCTACGTACCGCAGGCACTCGACGAGTCTCTGGGACGACTCGGCGTCGATCATGTCGACCTCTACTACTTGCACCGGGTCGACCCGAACGTTCCGATCGAAGACACCGTCGGCGCGATCGCAGAGCAGGTGAAGGCGGGCAAGGTCCGCAACATCGGCCTGTCCGAGGCGACCGGCGATGAACTGCGTCGTGCGTACGGGGTGCATCCGATCGCGGCGATCCAGTCGGAATGGAGCATCTGGAGTCGGGACGTCGAGAACAAGGTAGTACCCACCGCCGCGGAACTCGGAGTCGGATTCGTGCCCTTCTCACCTGTGGGCCGAGGCTTCCTGGCGGGATCGTTCGATGCGGAGACGCTCGGTGACAACGACCTGCGCCGACGCTTCCCACGCTTCTCGGACTCCGCGCTCCCTGCTAATCAGAAGGTTCTCGACGTGGTCCGCGCCGTCGGTGAGGAGCTCGGCGCGACGCCTGCACAGGTTTCCCTGGCATGGCTCGATGCCAAGGGCCGTCAGTACGGGTTGCCTTCCGTTTCGATTCCCGGCACGCGGTTCGCTGCACGAGTCACGGAAAACGCCGGAGCGTTGGACATCGTTCTGAGCGAAGACCAGGTCGCTCGCCTCGACTCCCTCGCCGCGATTACCGAAGGCTTCCGTTCGGCTGATTTGAATTGGGTCTCTCAGGGCCGCGAATAATCATGTCCTGAGCCTTGCGAAAGACAGGAGTAACATACAGACCCGATGAAAAAAGTGTGGTTGGTCTGGGGTGTCGGTGTTTTTGCCTACGTGATCGCCGTGCTTCACCGCACTTCGTTCGGTGTCTCGGGTCTGTCTGCTGCTGATCGGTTCTCGATCTCGCCCAGCGTTCTGTCGAGCTTCGTCGTGCTGCAGATCGTTGTGTACGCCGGTATGCAGATTCCGGCGGGAGTTCTCCTCGACCGCTACGGTTCGCGGATCATGATCGCAGTCGGTGCGTTCATCATGATGTCCGCGCAGTTGGCTCTCGCCTTCACCGAATCGCTGCCCGTCGCGATCGGTGCACGTATTGCCGTCGGTGCCGGGGATGCACTCACCTTCATCTCGGTGTTGCGGTTGGTACCGCAGTGGTTCCCGCCCCGGCAGGTGCCGTTGGTCTCGCAGTTCACGGGCATCCTCGGTCAGCTGGGCCAGGTGATGTCTGCGCTTCCGTTCATGTTGCTGTTGTCCGGACCGGGCTGGACTTTTGCCTACGGCAGCGCTGCCGCTGTCGGACTGTTGGCGTTTGCACTGGCGTTGAGTGTCATCCGCGACGCGCCGCCCGGTGCCGACGTGGTCGCCGTGCCGGCCGGCGCCAAGGAGATCGGGCGACAGATCAAGACGGTGTGGATGCGGCCCGGCACCCGCCTCGGGTTCTTCAGCCACATGGGGACTCAGTTCTCGATCACGACGTTCGCGCTGCTGTGGGGTGTGCCGTACCTGAAATCGGCTCAAGGCCTCGACTCCACGACGGTCGGCTCGCTGCTGACGCTGTCGGTCATCTCGGCAATCGTGGCCGGTCCGATACTCGGCATTCTCACCGGTCGCTATCCCATGCGTCGATCGTGGTTGGTTCTCACCATCATGGTCGCCAGCGCGCTCATGTGGACGATCGTGCTTTCACGAAGCGAACCGTCTCCGCTCTGGTTGTTGACGATCCTGGTGGTCGTCATCTCGGTGGGTGGGCCGGGTTCGGTGATCGGCTTCGACTACGCGCGTACGTCCAACCCGAGTTCGGCGATGGGCACCGCACAGGGCATGGTCAACATCGGTGGATTCCTCGCTTCCCTCATCGTGATTCAAGTGATGGGCGTGATCCTCGGACACATGGGTGGGTACACGTTCGACGGATTCCGTGTCGCCTGGATGGTGCAGTATCCGGTCTGGATTCTCGGCATCGTCGGCGTGCTCGTGACCCGAGGCAAAGCCCGGCGAGCCCTCGCGGCAGAAGGCGTACACGTACGGCCGATTCGCGAAGTCATTCGTCGCAACAAATAACTCGATCGCATCGGGTAATTCATCCCCTGCGGGTGAGGTCCCCAAGCGTCCGAGCCACCAGGCTTGATGGATGAACGACGCAATGAACATCGGACCGGTCGAGCTCGTGGTGCTGGCATTCCCAGGTTCCACTGTGGATCCTGAAGCCGTCGCCGCGCTGCAAAACGTGGTGGAACGAGGTTTTGTCACCCTGCTCGACCTCGTGTACATCGCCAAGGACGCCGACGGACAGGTGTCACAGATCGACGTCGACGAAGATCTCACAGAGATCGGACTGGCGATTCTGTCCATCGAAGCCAAGGCATTGATCAGTGACGAGGATCTGGACGTGGTCCGTGAGTCACTCGAACCAGGAACGTCCGCCGCAGTCATCGTCTACGAGCAGACGTGGGCGCGTGAGCTCGCGTCGACGGTTCGCGGCGGTGGCGGCGATGTAGTCCTTCACGTTCAGGTACCGCGCGAGGTAGTCGTCGCAGCGGTCGAAGCAGCATTTCAGTAGCGACAATTACCCAAGGAGTTCGGCATGGTTTTTCGAGGTGGACGCAGAGGGCGGCCGGGGTTGCTCGGCACGGTGGCGCGCACTGCGGTAGTGGCTGGAACCGCAAAAGCGACGTCGAACGCCATGGATAGACGGAGTCAACGGAAGGCCAGCGAGCAGCAGCAGGAATACCAGCAGGAGTACCAGCAGCAACAGCCGCCGCCGCAGGTCGCACCCGTGCAGTCCGTTCCCCCTTCTGGCGCGGACGATCTGGTCTCCAAGCTGCAGGAGCTGGGTCAGCTTCATCAGTCCGGCGTGTTGACCGACGCGGAGTTCGCTGCGGCAAAGTCGCAGTTGCTGAGCTAGTGCCTGCTGGTTCTTGAAGCCTTGAACGGGTTTACCACACTGGACAATTGAGCATGAGAGGCTGATCTATGATCGACCCACGCGCAGCATCGGCCGCAATCGAAGCGGCGAACTCCCGAGTCACCGAGACCCTGCCGTTCTCCGACAAGACCGATTTCACCGATGCCGAGCGCGGGTTCATCGGCGCGCTCGATCCCGGCGTGGTAACCGGACCCGACGGAAAAGTGCTGTGGGACAACGACTCGTACTCATTCCTGGATGAGGAGTGCCCGCCGACCGTCAATCCGAGCTTGTGGCGTCAATCGAGGTTGGTGGCCAAGCAAGGACTATTTGCGGTGACGGATTCGATCTATCAGATACGCGGCCTCGATCTGTCGAATATGACCCTGATCGAGGGGGAGAGTGGGATCATCGTCATCGATCCACTGATTTCTCGGGAAACCGCGGCCGCCGGTCTCGCGTTGTATCGGGAGCATCGTGGTGATCGACCGGTTGTCGCGGTGATCTACACGCATTCGCATATCGACCATTTCGGTGGGGTCAAAGGGGTGACCACCGAAGACGACGTCGCTGCCGGGCGATGCGTGATCTTTGCGCCAACCGGATTCGTGGAGCATGCCGTCGAGGAAAACGTCTATGCGGGAACGGCAATGGCTCGACGCGCGGCATACATGTACGGGGCGGCATTGCCTCGAGGCCCTCGAGGTGGTGTCGGTGCAGGACTGGGCCAGACCACCTCCACCGGTACACCGACGCTGATTTCACCGACGGTGTCGATCTCGAAGACTGGTCATACAGAGACGATCGACGGCGTTCGGATCGAGTTCCAGATGACCCCAGGCACCGAGGCGCCTTCCGAGATGAACTTCTACTTCCCGGACTTTCGCGCACTGTGCATGGCGGAGAACGCAACTCATAATCTGCACAACCTGCTCACACTTCGTGGAGCGTTGGTGCGAGATCCGCATGTGTGGTCGGCGTACCTGACCGAATCGATCAATCGCTACGCCTCACGATCCGATGTCGTGTTTGCATCCCACCATTGGCCGACGTGGGGGACCGAACGGCTCACCGAGTTCCTGTCATTGCAGCGCGATCTCTACGGGTACCTTCACGATCAGACACTTCGTCGAATCAATCAGGGGTGGACCGGTCTAGAGATCGCCGAATCCATCGAACTGCCAGCCGCCTTGGCGCAGGCGTGGCACACACACGGGTACTACGGTTCCGTCAGTCACAACGTCAAAGCCATCTACCAGCGCTACATGGGATGGTTCGACGGCAACCCAGCGCACCTGTGGGAGCATCCACCCGTCGAATCGGCCAAGCGTCACGTGGAGTTCATGGGCGGATCGGCAGAGGTGCTCCGAAAAGCTCGGGAATCGTACGAGGGCGGAGACTTTCGGTGGGTCGCGCATGTGGTGAACTACGTCATCTTTGCTGAACCGGACAACGCGGAGGCCAAGACCCTGCAGGCCGATACCTTCGAGCAACTCGGGTACGGCGCAGAGAACGGCACCTGGCGAAACTTCTACCTCACCGGTGCATACGAACTGCGCAACGGTTCGGTGGGTACGCCCACAGTTGCTGCAGCTCCTGATATCACCGCAGCGTTGTCGGTGAAGCAGGTGTTCGACGCCGTGTCGCTCCGTGTCGACGGAGTGAGTGCAGCGAATTCCCACATCGTCATCGATTGGAACATCACCGACGAAAACATCGTGCACCGAACGGAACTGAGCAACGGAGTGCTGATCCACTTCGACGTGGAAGGTGGGTCTGCAGATGCCGGGTCTGTGGATGCGACGTTCAGTTTGAGTCGTCTCGACCTGCTCGGTGTCCTGCTCGGTGGTGCGGACCTGGGCGCCGAGATTGCGAATGGCAGTATCACGGTGGCCGGCGACCCGGCGAAGCTTGCAGAACTTGCGGGGCACCTTGACGAGCCTGACCCGAACTTTGCGATAGTCACGCCGACGTAGCAGTTTGTGGCAGTCGAATAAGGCTGTATTTCAACGAGTCTCGACTTCTGGGCGCTCCTGAAGTTGTCCGTTTTGTCTCTGGCTATCGAAAGTATGTTCGATTAAGCTTTCGGTATGGATAGTCGGGATGCGTGGCAGCTGGATGGTGAGGACCTCAAGGGTGAGGTTCTTGATCTGGTGCGTGTCCGGCACGAGTTGCAGTCGCGGATGGTGTTGCTGATCGTGGAGATGTTTGGCCGTGAGGTTCTCGGGGGGAAGGGTTTTCGGTCGATCGCGCAGTGGTTGCATGGTTCGACGAATCTGGAGATCGGTGAGTGCAGTCTGCTGGTCGGGTTGGCGCGGTTGTTGATGCTCGAACCTGTTGTGGGCGATGCGTTTCACCGGGGTGATGTGGATGCGTTGAAAGCCCGTCAGGTGGCGTCGTTTTGTCAGCATCCACCGAAGAACATGACCCTGGCGGATGTGGACAAGGCCCGCGGGATTCTGTTGGGGTTGGCGTCGAAGAATATTGCGGATTGTGATGCGGTGCGGGCGGCGATTCGGCGGATCGAGAAGCAGTACGGCAAGCGTGGGGACGGTGTTCCGGTCGGGGAGGATTCGGAGCGTAACGAGTTCTACGCCTCGAAAGGCTTGTACGGGCGTGTGTCTGTGAAGGGTGATCTGGATGCTGTGAACGGGGCGCGTCTGATCACGCTGTTGTCGAGCCTGTCTGCTCCGACGCCGGAGAAGGACGGTGTCAAGGACACCCGCACGCCTGCTTTACGGCGTGCGGACGGGTTTTGCGAGTTGTTTCGCCGGTATGAGCGGGCGGGGTTGGGTCCGATCGAGGGCGGAGTGAAACCGCACATCACGGTCACCGCGTCCGCGAAAGACATGACGGACCTTAAAGTTCTGAAAGACCTGTTGCCGTCCACTGAGGAGTTGGGGTTTGCGTGGACGGATTGGGTGGGTCCGATCAGTATCGATACTGCCCGGATGCTGGCGTGCGACTGCACCGTGGCGCGGATTTTGTTGGATGAGAATGGTGTTCCGCTCGAGTGCGGTAAGGAAGCGAGAACGGCGACGGTTCCGCAGCGGCGGGCGTTGGCGGTTCGGGATGGTGGGTGTGCGTTTCCGGGGTGTGGGACTCCGTCGGGGTGGTGCGATGCTCATCATATTGTTCACTGGAATGATGGTGGCCCAACGGATCTCGACAATCTGATCTTGTTGTGCGGTCATCACCATCGGACACTGCACCACACGGAGTGGCGGGTGGAGATCGGCCCGGATCGGAAGTCGATCTTCTATCCACCGATGTCGATCGATCCGTATCAGCAGCCGATCGGCGGGAACAGTCCGCCCACAGCGGCGTGAACCGCGACAAATGAAGACGAGAGCACCGGGGCACAACAATGCCCCGGTGCTTGCTCAATCCAGTATTTAGTCAAGACAACGTGATGTCGGCAATCAGGCCGTGGTGATCGGATCCCTTGATCTCGATCCGTTCCAAGGATGTCGCCGCGGCGCCTTTGGTGATGATGTGGTCGATACCGACCACCGCCGGATACCACTTGTCGGTCGGGTACGTCGGGATCAGGCCGGAATCCAATTGATCGGCGGCGCTGGTGTATCCGTTTCTGAGGAGATTCCGGAACTGTTTGTTCGAGTACGACGCATTGAAATCGCCGCTGACTATCACATTGTCCATCCCGGCGGCTTCGTCCATGTAAGACCCAAGCCTTTGCTGCTCGGCCGCCCACACCGAAGCCGGCGAGATGTACGCCGGTGCCGGATGCACGGCGAACAATGTGACTGGCTGCGCCAAGCCGACATTCAGCTCTGCGGACAGCGTTTCGGGTGAGAACCCGTCGAGGCTACGTGGATTGGAGAGAGGAAAGCGACTGTAGATTCCGGCCCCGCCACCGCCGTCGGCGTAGGGGATCAGGAACTGGTGGCTCAGAACCTCTTCAAGCCCGGCGGCTTCGAGCGCTTCGGCTTCCTGGTACGTCAACTCCTGGACCGTCACCACGTCGACGTTGCGTTCGCGGACCATCGCCACAAGCGACTCCGGATCCGCTGCACCGACCATCAAGTTGGCCTGCATCAACCGAATCGATGGACCGTTCGCAGACGTCGACTCCCCAGTTCCGCCGATGTACAGCGGGCTCACAGACCATCCGAACAGTGCAAGGACGACAAGGGATGCGGCACAAACGATCCACTGACGCCCGATACCCGAGACGACGGCACCGATCAGCGGAGCAATCATCAACAAGGGTGCCACTGACGCCAGAACGATCACGATGTTGTGATCGACGTCCAGCTGAGTTGCGATCAAGGCAACCAAACCCGTCACGATTCCGGCCACACCAACCACGGCCGAAAGGCGGCGAAGAACCAGTCGACGAGGGGTCACGGTATCGGGTTGCATGACATCCATCGAAGCAGAAAGGCGCCGTAGCTCCGGGGAAGCGCAGGTGGAGTCGGTGCGCCCTATTGTTTGCGCCCTACTGTTGCGGATACGGCAGATGGCTGCTGCTGTTCTGACTGACGGAGATCGAGCGGCCGAGTTGGGGGAAGGCGCGTTGAGAGCACGCCGGTCTGTCACAGACTTTGCACCCCGCGCCGATCGGCACGATGGTCGCGGGGTCGTCCGTCTGGATTCCGTGGGAGTAGACCATGCGATCGGCGTAGCCGATGTCGCAACCGAGTCCGACGGCGAAGTTCCGCTCGGGGGCGAGGTACCCGAGCCCGCCGCTGTGGGTAGTGCGCGCCACCCAGAGGTATGTCCGGCCGTCGGGCATCTTCGCGACCTGGGTGAGGATGCGCCCTGGGCTCGCGAATGCCTCGTGGATGACCCACAGCGGGCAACTGCCGCCGACTCTGGAGAAGTGAAAAGCGGTAGCAGACTGACGCTTCGAGATGTTTCCGGCGCGATCGGTTCGGACGAAGAAGAAGGGGATGCCGCGTTGGCCATGACGCTGGAGAGTGGACAGCCGGTGACAAACTGTTTCGAAGCCGACCTCGAATTTGAGACTGAGCAGATCGATGTCGTACCGCAGCGCCTCGGCCGATTCCAGGAATTGGGTGTACGGGAGTAGCAGTGCGCCGGCGAAGTAGTGCGCGAGTCCGATTCGAGCCAGTGCCGCGGACTCGGCACTCAACGATTCGTCCTCGGCGACAAGGGAATCGATCACGTCGGCCTGCGTGAAGAAGGCCAACTGCATCGCGATCTGGAATGCGCGTTGGCCTGCCGACAGACGCCGCGCCAGGGTCAGGATCGACTTCTCCGGATCGTAGAAGCGCTTGGGGCCGAGCTTGTCTGGTTCGTCCGTGCGGATCGTCACGGTGACGCCGTGCTGATCGCGAAGCAGTCGTGCCAGCTGCAGATCCACTGCTCCCACGGACAACCCGTTGTCCACGAACATCCGCTCGGCAGCGTCGTCGAGAACGGCGATGTGGTTCTTTCGGTCGTAGAAGAAGTCCCGAACTTCTTCGTAAGGCATGGGCACCAGCGACACGTCAGAAGCTGCCTCGCCGGACAATTGCGTCGAGAACTGGTCCAATTGCTCTGTTGCGGCGTGAAGGCGGCGGTGCAACATCACGAGGGTGCGTCCGACCGCCGGCATTCGGGCCACCAATTCGTCCACCTCTGCCAGCGATACGTCCCCGGATTCCGAGGTTTCGGCCAAGGCGTGATGAACGTCCGCAACGAGTCGTGCGTCGGAATCGGAAGCGAAGAATTGCACGTCGAGATCGAACTCGGCGTTGAGCTTGAGAAGGACGGGGACCGTCAGCGGTCGTTGATCGTTCTCTAGTTGATTGACATAACTGGGGGAGAGTTCGAGCGCCTTCGCCAGTGCGGACTGTGACAGGTTTCGTTCTTCCCGCAGCCGTCGCAGCCGCGCTCCCGCGTACATCTTCTTCATCGAATCTCCTCGGTGCCGATCGCGTTCACCCTACCGAGAAGCCATTCGCAACATTCGCAACATTGCAGGATCGTTATTGCACAAATAGGCAATTGCGAGGGCCTATCCCGAGGTGAACGAGCTGCGTAGCGTGCAAATAGATACCGAAGCACGTGAGAAGAGGATCGATGAAGACGCATCTCGTACGCACCCACCGCTCTGCCGAAGAGTTCCCCAAGGAAGACCACCTCGCGTGGAAGATCGCGGAAGTTGCGACGGATTCCGTCGAGGTCACCGACGCCACGTCCGACATGATCGTCAACCGGATCATCGACAACGCGGCAGTTGCCGCAGCTTCCCTGGTGCGCCGCCCCGTAGTGAATGCGCGTGCACAGGCGCAGTCTCATCCGTACACACCCGGTTCCACCGTGTTCGGTATCTCGGGTACCTTCTCGCCTGAATGGGCCGCATGGGCAAACGGCGTAGCGGTTCGTGAACTCGATTTCCACGACACGTTCCTGGCCGCCGAGTACTCGCACCCCGGTGACAACATCCCGCCGATCCTTGCCGTCGCTCAGCACGCCGGGCGTGACGGCAAAGACCTGATTCGTGGTCTGGCGACTGGCTACGAGATCCAGATCGACCTGGTTCGGGCTATCTGCCTGCACGAGCACAAGATCGATCACGTCGCACACCTCGGCCCTTCGGTCGCGGCAGGTATCGGAACCTTGCTCGGCCTGGGCACCGAGACGGTCTACCAGGCAATCGGTCAGGCGCTGCACCTCACGACGGCTACACGGCAGTCCCGCAAGGGCGAGATCTCCAGCTGGAAGGCCTACGCGCCGGCGCTGGCCGGCAAGGTTGCCGTCGAGGCAGTCGACCGTGCGATGCGCGGTGAAGGTGCGCCGTCACCGATCTGGGAAGGCGAAGACGGCGTGATCGCCTGGCTGCTCGGTGGCCCGGACAAGGAGTACCACGTTCCGCTTCCGGGTTCGGGTGAGGCGAAGCGCGCCATCCTCGACTCGTACACGAAGGAACACTCCGCGGAGTACCAGAGCCAGGCACCGATCGACCTCGCTCGCCGGATGCGTTCTCGCGTCGGTGATCTCGACCAGATCGCCTCGATCGTCTTGCATACCAGTCACCACACCCACGTCGTCATCGGCACCGGTTCCGGCGATCCGCAGAAGTTCGACCCCACCGCATCGCGTGAAACTCTCGACCACTCGGTGATGTACATCTTTGCCGTTGCGCTGCAGGACGGTACGTGGCACCACGAGCATTCCTACGCGCCCGAGCGTGCACAGCGCCCCGACACGATCGAGCTGTGGAACAAGATCTCCACGCGCGAAGATCCCGAATGGACACGCCGTTACCACTCGACGGATCCGGACGAGAAGGCTTTCGGTGCTCGCGCCGAGATCACCTTGAAGAGCGGCGAGGTCATCGTCGACGAGCTTGCGGTGGCCGATGCGCACCCGCTCGGCGCACGTCCGTTCGCTCGTGATCAGTACGTCGCGAAGTTCCGCACCCTCGCCGAGGGCGTCATCGAGCCGAGCGAACAGGACCGCTTCCTCGACGCGGCACAGCGCACCGCCGAATTGAAGGCAGGCGAACTCGATCAGCTGACCTTCACCGTTTCCGAAGACGTTCTCGCTCGGGCCCCCAAGGTCGCCAAGGGACTCTTCTGATGACGGGCCTCATTGCCGCATCGACGTCTGCAGCCGACAAGCGGATTGCCTTCCGGGCCGGGCTGACGTCCGGAAAGATTCAACGACTCCCCGGTGCGATCAATCCGTTGACAGCCAAGCTCATTCAGGAAATCGGGTTCGAAGGTGTCTACGTTTCGGGTGGTGCGTATTCCGCCGGATTGGCGCTTCCCGACATCGGGCTGACCACGTTGACCGAGGTCGCCGCCCACAGCAAGCAGATCGCGCGGGTCACCGACCTCCCGACGCTGATCGATGCCGACACCGGTTTCGGTGAACCCATGAGTGCTGCCCGCACGGTCACGGTCTTCGAGGACGACGGTATAGCCGGTCTGCACCTGGAGGATCAGATCAACCCCAAGCGCTGTGGGCACCTCGACGGCAAAGCGATCGTGCCTACCGAAGACATGGTTCGCCGAGTTCGTGCTGCAGTCTCGGCACGTCGTGACCCGAACTTCGTCATCTGCGCGCGCACCGATGCTGCCGGAATCGACGGTATCGACGCAGCGATCGAGCGAGCAAAGGCCTACGCGGATGCCGGTGCCGATCTGATCTTCACCGAAGCTCTTGCCACCGAAGCAGACTTCGAGAAGTTCCGCGCAGCAGTCGACACTCCGTTGCTCGCCAACATGACCGAGTTCGGAAAGTCGAACCTCATTTCGGCGAAGACATTGGAAGAGATCGGTTTCAACGCCGTCATCTACCCCGTGACCACCCTTCGTCTGGCGATGTTCGCTATCGAAAAGGGTCTGCGCGAGATTTTTGCGGAGGGCACGCAAGAAGGACTGCTCGGCGAGATGCAGCAGCGCAGCAGGTTGTACGAGATTCTCGAGTACGAGCGTTACAACGAATTCGACAGTGGCATTTTCAATTTCAGCGTGGAGGGGAGTAGGACATGACCGAACAGATTCCGACGATCTACAAGGGCTTGGCCGGGGTTGTCGTCGACACGACGGCTATCTCCAAGGTAGTGCCCGAGACGAATTCGTTGACGTATCGCGGTTACGCAGTGCAGGACCTCGCCGCGAATTGTAGCTTCGAAGAAGTTGCGCACCTGCTGTGGTACGGCGAACTGCCGACACCCGAGCAGCTCGAATTGCTCTGTCTGCGTGAGCGTGCGGCTCGCCGTGCCGATCGATCACTGCTCTCGCTCCTGACCAAGATGCCGGACAACTGCCACCCCATGGATGTGGTCCGTACGGCGATCAGCTACCTCGGCGCCGAGGATCCGGCGGAGGACGACAACTCTGAGAAGGCCAATCTGGCCAAGGCACTGCGGATGACGGCTGTGCTTCCGACCATCGTCGCAGCCGATTTCCGCCGCCGGCGCGGCCAGGATCCCATCGCGCCGCAGTCGGACCTGGGTTTCGCCGAAAACTTCTTGAACATGTGCTTCGGTGCTGTTCCGGAGCCGGCGATCGTAAAGGCCTTCGAGGTCTCGCTGATCCTGTATGCGGAGCACTCCTTCAACGCCTCGACGTTTGCCGCTCGTGTTGTGACGTCCACACTTTCGGACATCTACAGCGCAGTGACGGCTGCGATCGGCACGCTCAAGGGCCCGTTGCACGGCGGTGCAAACGAAGCTGTCATGCACGACATGCTCGAGATCGACGACCCCGACCGCGCAGAAGCCTGGATGTCGGAGAAATTGGCTGCCAAGGAGAAGGTCATGGGCTTCGGACACCGTGTCTACAAGAACGGTGATTCGCGTGTTCCGACCATGAAGCAGGCGCTAGTCGACGTCGCTGCTTGCACTGACGGCGAAAAGTGGGTGCAGATGTACGAGATCCTCGAGAAGACGATGGTCAGTGCCACCGGAATCAAGCCGAATCTCGATTTCCCCACGGGCCCTGCGTATTACCTCGTGGGCTTCGACGTCGAGATGTTCACGCCGATCTTCGTGATGAGCCGCATCACCGGATGGACGGCGCACATCATCGAGCAGGGGCAGTCGAATGCACTGATCAGGCCGCTGAGCCAGTACTCCGGTGTGCCGCAGCGGACCGTTGTGGCATAACAGTTTTGGTAGTCGTGGCATGACACCCCACTAATGCTGCGTCGGCGAGGTTCGGTTCTGGCATCACCGTCTCCTGGCCTCGTCGACGCTTCTCCGTTCGCACTATCTGCAACTTCGCACCGAATATTCGCAAAGATACTCGAGTGCAATGTGTTTCGTTTGTTCCTGATCGGTAATAGCGTCAGTGTCATGACTGAAACGCACGAAGACATCTCGATTATCCGTCGTGGCGAGACGCTTGACGTCGTGTTCAACCGGCCGGAAAAACACAACGCACTGACTCCTCAGATGTACGACGCCATTGCCGGAGCCTGCCGGAGCGCCGACTCCGACCGCGAGATCCGGTTACTCACTCTCCGAGGTGCTGGGGGAGAGGCGTTCTCGGCGGGTTCCGACATAGGCCATTTTCAGACCTTCTCGAGTTTTCACGACGGGCTCGACTACGAAAGTCGGTTCGTCGGCGTGCTGACCGAACTCGAGAAAGTGCGGGTTCCCACGCTGGCGGTCATCGACGGTGTGTGCGCGGGAGCCGGGCTGTTGTTAGCGGCAGCGTGCGATGTGCGGATCGCGACGCACGGGTCCCGCTTCTGCCTCCCGATCGCGCGCACACTCGGAAACTCGTTGTCGGTCCATTCCGTGGCGTTGCTGGCGGACAGGATCGGCAGTTCGCGTCTGATGTCGTTGGTCGCTCGGGCGGGGGTCATGTCGAGCGACGAGGCTCTGCGGAACGGCTTCCTCAGCGACTGTGCAACAGAGACCGAGTTCGCGAGCCTGACTGCCCAGGTATCGCGGGAACTCCTTGCGGCTGCCCCGATGACCGTGTGGACGATTCGAGAATCCCTGCGCCGCATCAGGACCCGATCGATCACCGACAACGATGATCTGATGCGCATGATCTACAGCAGTGACGACTTCAAAGCCGGTGTCGACGGTTTCCTTCGCGGCGAGCGACCGGTTTGGGCCGGCGTGTAGCTCGGCTGTAGAACCAAAGGCTTGCGTTGGAGCGCGCTCTAACCCCTAGCGTTGCCGACCATGACAACAAAAACCTGGATCATCACTGGAGTTTCTCAGGGTTTCGGCCGCGAGCTTGCAGTGTCCGCACTTCGAACCGGGGACGCGGTAGTCGCGGCAGTTCGTAGGCCCGAGTCCGTTGCAGATATCGCGTCGGAGCATCCGGATCGGTTCTCGGCGGTGACGTTCGACGTCCGCGACACCGCGGCGGCACCCAGCGTCGTCGAACATGCGCTCGAGCATTTCGGTCGCGTCGACGTGCTGGTCAACAATGCCGGTCGTGGGATGGTCGGCGCGGCGGAGTTGGTCGACGATTCGACCTTGCGGGATCTCATGGAACTGCACCTGATCGGACCCGCCGCGTTGGTTCGCGCCGCCCTCCCTTCGATGCGAGTGCAGGGAAGTGGGACGATCGTGCAGATGAGCAGCCAAGGCGGCCGGATGTCGTTTCCCGGTGTCGGGGCGTATTCGGCGTCGAAGTTCGCGCTCGAGGGTTGGTCGGAGGCTCTCGCCGGTGAGGTCGGGCAGTTCGGCATCCGAGTGATGATCGTCGAGCCCAGCAGATTCCGCACGGCATTCAACACCCCCGGCGTTCTGAGTTTCGCCGAATCTTCATCGGACTACCGTGAAGTGCTCGATCCGGTTCTGCGTGACATGGCGGCGGCAGACGGTGTTCAGGAGGGCGATCCGGAGAAAGCAGCGGTAATCATCAATGCGCTGGTACACAGTGAGAACGTGCCACTGCGTCTGCCGCTGGGAAAGGAAGCCGTGGAGCGGATATCCGCGTCGTATCGGAAGAATCTGGCCGAGGTATCCGTCTGGGCCGACCTGGCTCGCAGCGCCGACTTCGCGGATGCTGCCGGACCTGTCCGCCCGTTCTAGGCTGGGAGTCATGGCTACCGAAGACTTGATGCGTAAGGCGCTCGAGGCACTTGGGGAAGTGGACGGGCCCATGTCGATCGAGGTCATTCACCGGCTCGTCGATGCAGGGGACGTCGAAGATCCGATGTCGATCGCCGAAGTGTCAGACCTGCTGGATGTTTCGGCACATACCCTGCGCTACTACGAGAAGATCGGCTTGGTTGCGGTGGATCGTGATTCGAGCGGGCATCGTGTGTACGGGCCGGAATCTATTCGCAGGCTGGTGTTTCTGACCCGCATGCGTATCTCAGGCATGGCGATTCGCGACCTGCAGCACTACGTTGAACTGGTCGACGCCGGTGAAGGGACAGTTCCGGAGAGGCTCGACATGCTGCTCGAGCACCGGGACACCGTTCGTCGGCAGATCAAGGAGCTCACGTTGTCTTTGGCTGCGACGGAGTACAAGATTGCGACGTACGGCGGGCGGACCGGAGAGCAGAAGTAGCGCGAGCTACTTGTCCTGCGTTCGATCCAGCCCGCCTTCCATGGATAGCGCCAACTGCTCGAGTGCCGCGAGAATTTTTCCGCGGCCCCGTCCGAGTTCGGTGAACAATTCACCGTGAGCGGCGAGTTCGCGAGGAAAGACATCATCGACGACAGCGTTTCCCTGGATCGTCATCGTGATCAGTGCAGATCGCCTGTCTTCGGGATTTCTCGTGCGGGAGACAAGGCCTCGCTTCTCCAATCGTGCGAGTGCCTTGCTGACTCCGGCCCGAGACATACCGAGGCGTTCGGCGAGACGAATCGCGGTGACCGGTTCCTCGGCGTATCGAAGCGGCACAAGCAGTTCGACTTCCGAAACGGTGAGGTCCGCGGATCGGTACACCGGTTCGACGGCGAGTTCGAGAAGCGCCGTGATCCGCTTGAGTTGCGCGACAACTTCCATGGGCGACGTGTCGAGGTCAGGATTGTTTTCGGCCCAAAGGTTGCACGTACGGGAGCGGAGTGTTGGTTCGTTCACGATTCCTCAGTTTTGTTAACTGGTAAACAAATTTGCTAGATTGCCAGAATAGCTCACCGTCTGGGGTGGGACGAACTGCGGGACTGGGGGAGTGCATGAGGTTCGATGTGGTGATTGTCGGTGGCGGTGCGGCGGGGTTGAGTGCCGCGCTTGTTCTGGCTCGGGCTCGGCGGCGAGTGATGATCGTCGATGCTGGTAACCCGCGCAATGGTGTCTCCGAGCACCTGCACGGGTACCTGACGCGGGACGGGCAGAGTCCGACGCAATTACTTGCGGCCGGACGCAAGGAGGTTCTCGAGTACGGCGGCGAAATGACGACTGGCACCGCAATCGGAATCGAGCAAACGGAGGACGGTGGATTTCTTGTGCAAACCGACGCGACTGCGTCGCTGGAGGCACGGACTGTTCTGGTGGCGACGGGGTTACGTGACGAGCTGCCGAACATCGCTGGGCTGCAGGATCGCTGGGGAGTCGACGTTTTGCATTGTCCCTACTGCCACGGGTACGAGGTTCGTGATACGCCGATCGGTGTACTCGGGGGTGACAACAGGCCGTTCACCATTCATCAGGCGTCGTTGGTGCGCCAATGGTCGGACGATGTTGTCTTCTTTCCGAATCGCATCGAGCTGACCGGCACCGAGCGGGAGCGGCTGACTGTGAGGGGGATTCGCATCGTAGAAGGCGACGTGGCCGGGGTCTCGGTGGCAGACGGTCGATTGGACGGCGTCGAGTTGGCCTCCGGTCAGGTTGTTCCGCGGAGTGTGGTGTTTGTCGGTCCACGGTTTGTTCCACGCGACGCTTTGCTGACTGACCTGGGATGTGAAGCTGACGAAAATGGTTGGGTGGTAACTGATCCTGCGGGAAGTACCAGCATGCCTGGTGTATGGGCCGCTGGGAACGTGTCGGACTCGCCTGCACAGTTGATCACCGCCGCCGCCGCTGGGTCGAAGGCTGCGATTGCCCTGAATCACTATCTGCTCGAGCAGGATATCGTGCGAGCGGTCGCGACCGCGACCGAACTTCAGCCGAGTGTGACCGGAAGCAGCCCTCGCGGGGTCTCCTGAGCGATCTGTTCCAGCGCAGACTCCAACGTCGGAAATTGATACTGGAAGCCGCTGTCCGCGAGCACCCCTGGTAAAATCCAGCGACTCTTCGTCACCAATTCAGCCTCGGTGCGGATGATTCGTGCGCCGAACTCGAGCATCCAGCCCGGCGTCGGAAACCCGTATTGTCGGCCAAGTTTCGCTCGTACCACCCGCATCATGTCGGTGTTGGTTACCGGATACGGGGATGCGATATTGACCGGGCCTGAGATCTCCGGATGCTCGTAGATGTGGATGACCGAGCGAACGACATCGGCGATATGTATCCAACTGAACATTTGTCGTCCGTCGCCCATTCTTCCGCCGAAACCCATTCGGGCCAGGTTCACGATGGGGTTGATTGCTCCGCCGCCGGCTCCGAGAACGATCGACATTCGTAGCGCTACTTTTCGAACCGGGGTTGGGGCGGAGAACAATTCGTGCTCCCACGCTCGCGCGACAGCGACGGAGAATCCCTTACCCAGTTCTCCGTTCTTCTCGTCCATCGGTCGATCCCTCGCGTCTCGGTAGATCGTGCCGGTACTGGCATTCGCCCAGAGCGAAGGTGGCTGCGGCGTACGGGCCAGTGCGCGACCCAGCAGTGCGGTCGTTTCCACGCGGGAGGAGAAGATTTCGTCGGCATTGCGCTTGTTGTATCGGCAGCTCACAGAGCGTCCGGCGAGGTTGATCAGCAGATCCGCGCCGCTGAGTACGTCGGCAACACCTTGCTCGTCGGACCAGGTGGCATCGCTCGTTCCTCCCCGGCCGATCGTTCGTACGTCCACCCCGTTGGGTTCGAGCGCTCGAACGAAAGATTGCCCTATGTAGCCCGACGCACCGGATACAACGACAGTCTTCATGATTTTGTGTTCCCCTCTGGAGAAACGACTTTGGTCATCAGGGCGGCGACGTCACCGACCAGGCCGCGGGCCACCGGTAGCCGGGCGAGGGCGAGTGTTTTCGCGATGATCGGGACCAGTCCGTCGACCAGGGAACGAGTGCGCGTTTGCCCCGGAGACGAGTCGGTGACCCAATGCAGCGTCACGCCCAGGTAGCTGAGCCACAAGAGTGTGGGGAGCTGGGTCTCCAATGACGCCGGCGTCTTCTGCTTCGACGCCGCCAGTGCTTCGCGCATCAATTCGACGGCCATCGATCTCGCATCGCTCGACTCGGCCGAGAACGGGCTGGACGGCGATGCGGTGGGTAGGGCAACGTGCAGAAACGCGCCACCGAACCCGTGATATGGCCCCATGACATCGAGTCCGGTGTGCAGAACGATCGCGAGATTTTCTGCGAGTGAGCCACCCTGCCGCAGGAGTGGAAGCGCACGCTCTCGGTGATCACGTTGGATGACGAGATACAGCTCGTGAACCAGTTCGTCCTTGCTGGCGAAGTAGTAGTAGGCATTCCCGAGGGAGACCTCCGCTTCGGTCGCGATCTTGCGCATGGTCGTCGCTGCGAAGCCTTCGTCGCGGAAGAGCCGCAAAGCTGTTGCCACCAGCTTTTCCCTGGTTTCGATCCCGCGACTGCTCATGGGCTCCCTTCCTTTGAACGTGTTCAAGTTCAGCATACGCCCAGAAGTTGAACACGTTCAAGAGACGATCTGTTGCGCGGAATATAATAAGCGCGCATACTAAATTCATGATTGAACTTGCGATCGGTTCGCCAGGTGGTCGGCGATGAACGCCTGGTTAGGGGTTGTCTCGGCCGAACATGTGTGTCGTGCAGTGGATCTTGGGATCGCGCAGATCGGGCACGGGAAGAGGTCCGGATTGGCGCGGATGAAGGCGGGCGATGTGCTTGTCTACTATTCGCCGGTCGAGTCCATTGGTGATCGAGATCCGTTGCGCGAGTTCACAGCCCTCGGCGTGATCGAAGAGGGTGAGATTTGGCAGGCGGACGAGGGGTGCTTCAAGCCGTTTCGGCGTCGAGTGCGATACGAGCCGTTCACGCCCGTTCCTCTCGGCGACGTACGGAGTCGATTGGCATTGACCTCGACACCGAACTGGGGGTATCAGCTCCGCCGAGGCTTGATTCCGTTGGATGGCAACGACGTCGAGATTCTGCGCTCGACAACGAGCTGACACACTGACGCTGTGGCGAAGAAACTGGAAACCGACTTCGAGGATGCTGGCGACAGTCCGGGGCTGATGTTGTGGCGTGTCACCAATGCTTGGCAGGCCTCGATTCGCGCGGCGCTGCGGCCTTTCGACCTGACTCACGTGCAGTTCGTTCTGCTCGCCGCACTGACGTGGCTGGACGCGGAAACACCGATAACTCAACGCGATCTTGCCGAGTACGCGCGCACCGATCCGATGATGACGTCACAGGTGATACGGACCCTCGAATCCAAGAAATTGGTCGAACGACGTCCACACCCGACCGACGCTCGGGCACGTTCAGTGGTGGTGACCCAGGCGGGTGCGGCCCTGGCAGGCAAGGCAAATCGTGCGGTCGAAGCATCGGATCGGGAATTCTTTGCCGCTCTCGGGGATCGTCAGGCGGCCTTCGTTGCGATGCTCGGCATGCTCGACCGAAAGTAGCAACCCCCAGTTTTCAGGGGATTACTCTGAAGTAATCTGCAGCAGTGCATATTTGGCTTCCAGCCCGTCCAGCAGGGATTCCAGCGCGAGTTCGAAACTGGCACCGTCGATTTCCGTTGCACGCTCACGCAACAGATGTGCTCGCGTGAGGTGCGGGTAACGCTCGGCGTAGATCGCCGGATCGTCCACGAATCCGCCGGAGAACGTCGCTGTCGCAGCACCCATGACCACGTACTTGACGGAAGCGCCGATCAGTGTTGCCGTGCGCTGCGGCCATCCGGCCCGCACCAACCCGCCATGGATGGCGTTGGCGCGGTCAAGGGCGATGGGCCTGACGCTCGGACCGTAGGCCAAGTAGGGAACGATATTGGGATGCTTGCCCAGGGCAGCGTGGTAGGACCGCGCCCACGTGCGAAGCGCACCGCGCCAATCGTCAAAGTCGAAGCCGCTCACGTCGACGGACTCCATGATGACGTTCGCGACGTCGTCGAGTAGCTCGTCCTTGTTGGCGTAATGGCTGTACAGCGATGGTGCTTGCACGCCGAGAACGGTGGCGAGTTTGCGCATCGAGAAGTCGGTCAAACCGTGCTCGTCGACCAATTTCAGGGCGGTGTCCCTGATGATCGGCTTGCTCAGTAGTGGAATCCGCGGTCGCGCCATCGCACACCCTTTCGTGTGAAAGTACTGGACAACCTTACACCGTGAGTTTATTATCCAATTAACCTAACAGTGTTCGGGAACGTGGAGGATCAGATGACGCGGGTGTTCGAGAACAAGGCCGATCTCCTGGGGGCGGTCGGTGAAACGCTGGGCTCGAGCGAGTGGGTCGAGGTCACCCGCGAGATGGTCCATCAATTTGCCGACGCGACCGGTGACCATCAGTGGATTCACGTCGACGACGAAAGGGCAAAGCGTGAATCACCTTTCGGCGGTCCGATTGCCCACGGGTATCTGACTCTCTCGCTCCTGCCGCTTCTGTCGAAGTCCGTGTACCGCATCGACGGGGCGAAGATGGTTATCAACTACGGGTCCGACAAGGTTCGATTCCCGAGTCCGGTGCCGGTTGGAGCCAAGGTTCGAAACACTGCAGTGCTCTCTGCGATCGAAGAGTTGCCGAACGGTTCGCTGCAGAGTCAGATCACCAACACCGTCGAGATCGAAGGCGTGGACAAGCCAGCCGTTGTTGCGCAGACCGTCGCACGAATCTTGTTCTGAAATCCTGCCAGAAGAAAGCAGACTCCATATGAATCTCGAATTGACCGGTGAGGAATTTGCGTTCCGCGAGGAGATGCGAAAGTTCTTCACCACCGAATTCTCGCCCGAACTTCGTGCACGTGCAGCGGGATTCGGAAAGCTGACGCGTGAAGACATCGTTGCGGGCCAACAGATTCTGAACGCACACGGACTGGCGGTTCCGCACTGGCCGGTCGAATGGGGTGGCAAGGACTGGACTCCGGTACAGCGCCACATCTATTCCGAGGAAATGCAGTTGGCGTCGGTACCCAACCCGTTGCCGTTCAACGTGAGCATGGTTGGGCCCGTTATCGCAGCCTTCGGCTCGCAGGAGCAGAAGGAGAAGTTTCTCCCGGCGACGGCTAGCGCCGATATCTGGTGGTGCCAAGGTTTTTCGGAACCAGAAGCCGGTTCGGATCTCGCTTCACTCAAGACGGCTGCTGTCCGTGACGGCGCGGATTACATCGTCAACGGTCAGAAGACGTGGACTACTCTCGCGCAGCACGCCGAGTGGATCTTCTGTCTGGTTCGGACAGATGCCAGTGCCCAGAAGCGTCAGGCAGGAATTTCGTTCCTGCTCATCGATTTGGCGACTCCCGGCATCACGATTCGTCCCATCAAACTGATCGACGGCAGCGTCGAGGTCAACGAGGTGTTCTTCGACAACGTCCGTGTTCCTGCGGAAAATCTTGTCGGCGAGGAGAACAAGGGCTGGGACTACGCCAAGTTCCTGCTCGGCAACGAACGCACGGGGGTCACACGGGTCGGGTTCTCCAAAACCCTTGTCGCCACGGCAAAAGAGAAGGCGCGGGAGGTTCGCGTCGGAACCGGCACCCTCCTCGAGGATCCGTTGTTCGCGGCTCGGTTGGCCGAGTTGGAAAACGAATTGCTTGCACTGGATCTGACTCAACTGCGAGTTGTGGCGAGTTCGGCAGACGGAAAGCCGAATCCGGCATCCTCGCTGCTCAAGCTCCGTGGCTCCGAATTGCAGCAGGCAGCAACGGAATTGCTGATGGATGTCGCCGGACCGGACTCTCTGCCGGTAGACATCGCCGACATCGACTCGCCGGAGTGGGCGCAGCAGGCGGCGCCGCGCTACTTGAACTACCGGAAGGTTTCCATCTACAGCGGATCAAGTGAGGTGCAGCGCTCCATCATTGCCTCCTCGATCCTCGGATTGTGAGCATCTGACATGAATTTCGAACTCGACGACGAACAGACGATGCTTCGCGACACAACGCGCGAATTACTCAGCCGCAGCTACGACGCGGAGAAGCGCAACGCCACCTCGGCCACTGACGAGGGATGGAATGCCTCGGTGTGGAAGCAGTTCGCCGAGCTCGGGCTGCTCGGCCTGCCATTCGCGGAGGCCGATGGCGGGATGGGCGCTGGGCCGGTCGAGACCATGGTGGTGATGACCGAACTGGGCCGCGCGCTTGCACCCGAGCCGTATTTGGGTGGTGTTCTGATCCCCGGTGGATTGATTGCTGCGATCGGTTCGGCAGATCAGCGGGCGCGACTCCTGCCGGCGCTCAGCGACGGGACCACGTTGTCGGCCTTTGCCCATACGGAACCTGGCACGCGCTGGCCGGTCGCCACTGTCACGACCGCGGCATCGAAGGCGGGATCGGGGTGGACGATCACCGGCGTCAAGAACCCGGTTCTGCAGGGCGACAGCGCGCACGTCGTGATCGTCAGTGCCACACTTCCAGGCGGCGGCACCGGGCTCTTCCTGGTGGATGCAGAAGGCTCGGGTGTCACACGGAGCACGTACGCGACCCACGACGGCCGTCGCGGCGCGCAGTTCACGTTCACCGATGCCGCGGCCGAACAACTTGGTGAGGGCGGCGATGTCACGGCGGCGATCGTTGACGCAGAGGTCCGGGCGCAGGCAGCTCTGTGCGCCGAGGCGATCGGAATCATGACCGAGGCGCTCCGACTGACGACAGATTACCTGAAGCAGCGCAAGCAGTTCGGTGTTCCGCTCGCGAAGTTCCAGACGCTGACTCATCGTGCGGCCGACATGTACGTGGCGCTCGAACTGGCGAGCAGCATGAGTCTGTACGCGACCATGGCCATCGCCGACGGAGTGATCGATCCGACCATCGCGTCGCGAGCGAAGCTGGCTGTCGGTCGTGCCGCGCATCAGATCGGTCAGGAAGCAATTCAAATGCACGGTGGTATCGGTATGACAGCCGAGTATCCGGTCGGGCACTACGTCTCGCGGCTGGTGGCCATCGAACACACTTTGGGCGCATCGGACGATCACCTCAGGGTGCTGGCCGGCGGCGTCTCGAACTATTCGATGGTTGACGTCACCGAGTAGATCGGTGGGTGAAGATAACGGGAGGTCATGCGCAGGTCGCGTGGCCTCCCTTGTCTGTGCGGGGGCCGGCCCGTGGTATTCGAGGTCGAGTAAAATCCCTGTGATCAGTCCGAGAAGAGAAAGGGATCGAAGTGACCGCGCATACCGAGCAGCTCGAGTTCCAAGCAGAAACACGTCAGCTGCTGGATCTGATGGTTCATTCAATCTATACGAACAAGGACAGCTTCCTTCGTGAGTTGATCTCCAACGCTTCGGACGCGCTGGACAAGCTCCGCCTCGAGTCTTACCAGGACAAAGACCTCAACGTCGACGTCTCCGATCTGCATATCGAGATCGACATCGACAAGGCAGCACGCACCCTGACCATCCGCGACAACGGCATCGGCATGTCGCGTGACGAGGTCGTCGACCTGATCGGCACGCTCGCCAAGTCCGGCACCGCCGAGGTCCGTCGCAAGCTCAAGGAAGCCAAGGATGCAGCGGCATCGGAAGAACTGATCGGTCAGTTCGGCATCGGCTTCTACTCCACGTTCATGGTCGCGGACAAGGTCACGCTGCTGACCCGCCGCGCCGGTGAAGATCACGCGACGCGCTGGGAATCGACCGGCGAAGGCACGTACACGCTCGAGCATGTGAACGAGGCGCCTCAGGGTAGCTCCGTGACCCTGCACCTGATGCCCGAGGATTCCGAGAACGGCCTGCACGACTACACGTCGGAATGGAAGATCAAGGAACTGGTCAAGAAGTACTCCGACTTCATCGCGTGGCCTATCCGCATGGATGTCGCTCGTACGTCGACGCCGGCCGAGGGCGAGGAGCCCGAGGTCACCATCGAGACCGAGACGATCAACTCGATGAAGGCTCTGTGGACTCGTTCCAAGGACGAGGTGTCCGAGGACGAGTACAAGGAGTTCTACAAGCACGTCAGCCACGCCTGGGACGAGCCTCTCGAGGTCATCCCGATGAAGGCCGAAGGTACTTTCGAATACCAAGCGCTGCTGTTCATTCCGTCGACGGCGCCGTTCGATCTCTTCATGCGTGAGCGCAAGGCCGGCATCCACCTCTATGTCAAGCGCGTCTTCATCATGGACGACTGTGAAGAGTTGGTGCCCGATTACCTGCGCTTCGTCAAGGGTGTCGTCGACGCACAAGACCTCTCGCTCAACGTCTCTCGTGAAATTCTGCAGCAGGACCGGCAGATCGCTGCCATCCGTCGTCGTCTGACCAAGAAGGTCCTCTCGACCATCAAGGACATGAAGGCGAACGAGCCGGAGAAGTACTCGACCTTCTGGACCGAGTTCGGACGCGCGCTCAAGGAAGGCCTGATGGCCGATGCCGACAACCGCAAGACGCTGCTCGACATCTCTTCGTTTGCCTCGACCAACAGCGAAGAGGGCGTGACCACTCTCGCCGAGTACGTGGAGCGTATGAAGGACGGCCAGGAACAGATCTACTTCATGACGGGCGAATCTCGTCACCTGATCGAAAGCTCTCCGCACATGGAGGCTTTCAAGGCCAAGGGCCTCGAGGTTCTGGTTCTCACCGACCCGGTGGACGAGATGTGGGTCGACGCTGTCTCGGACTTCGACGGCAAGACCTTCCAGTCGATCGCCAAGGGCGAGGTCGACCTGGACACCGAGGACGAGAAGAAGGCGGCCGAGGCCGAGCGCGAAGAGAAGGAGAAGGAATTCGGCGAGCTGCTGACGTGGCTGACCGAAACCCTGTCCGACGACATCAAGGAAACGCGTCTCTCGACGCGACTGACCACCTCGGCTGCCTGCATCGTCGGCGACGCGTTCAGCATGTCTCCGACGCTCGAGAAGATGTACAAGGCTTCGGGTCAGCCTGTTCCGCACAGCAAGCGCATCCTCGAGCTCAACCCGGAGCACCCGCTTGTCTCGGGTCTTCGGGAGGCGCAGGCCGCCAACGACAATGCGGAGAACCTGACTGAGACGGCTCAGTTGCTCTACGGCATGGCGTTGCTTGCCGAGGGCGGCGAGCTGAGCGACCCGGCGCACTTCACGCGCCTGCTGGCCGATCGTTTGGCCCGCACAGTCTGATCTCGTTCTAGCTCGCTCGAACTCCCGGCACTCACCCTCATTGGTGAGTGCCGGGAGTTTTTTCTTTGATCGTTTTCTAATGAGGACCGTTTCTGTCCGCAATGACTTCTAACGTAGTTCTCACAGGGCAAAGAACCCACGAGCGAAGGAAAAACATCATGAACGCACCAACCACCACCGTCACCGGCGAGCGCGCGGATCTCCTCCAGAGCCTGCGTCAACATCGTGAATTCCTTCTCTTCACGGTCAAGGACCTCACCGACGAGCAGGCTGCTTCGAGGCCGACCGTGAGCGAACTGTGCCTAGGCGGATTGATCAAGCATGTGGGTCAGGCGGAGAAGGGTTGGGTCGACTTCATTCTGGAAGGGCCGGCCGGACTTGGCGGGGACTTCGACCCGACCCAGTGGTCGGAAGAGATGCAACAGGAACGGGCGAACGAATTTGCCATGGTCGAGGGTGAAACCTTGGCAAGCATCGTTTCCGAGTATGAAGGGATCGCGGCCAGGACCGACCAGTTGGTGGCCTCGCTGGACAGCCTCGACATCTCTCATCCACTTCCGAGCGCTCCGTGGTTCGAAGCCGGCGCTCGCTGGTCAGCGCGGCGCGCATTGCTGCACATCATCGCCGAGACGGCCCAGCATGCGGGCCACGCAGACATGCTTCGTGAAGCCATCGACGGATCCAAGACGATGGGTTGATCGACAGCTCGATCAACCGGGATGTTTACACATCACACAAATATGTAACACTAGTGTCTATGAGCACCGAAAAGTCTGCCTTGCAACCGCCGATGCAGTGGGACGCCTGGGGCGATCCGGCCAAGAAGCGTGAACTGTCGGACGCAGTCACATCATTGTTGACCGGATTTCTCGGTGTGTCCGCACCGACTCGCTCGCGCCTCGCCATCGAAGACGTTCAGGTGACTCCGTCCGCCCTGGCTCAGTCGCACGTCGAGGCGCTGGCTGGGCTGGTCGGGGCCGAGTACGTCAGCACCGAGGATTCGGATCGAATCCTTCGGGCCGGTGGCAAGAGCACCCCGGATCTGCTTCGTCGTCGTAGCGCCGAGCCGCAGGACGCACCGGACGCAGTCGTCACTCCAGGGACAGGCGCAGAGGTCGAGCAGGTTCTCCGATACTGCTCTGCCAACCGGATCGCAGTGGTCCCGTTCGGTGGTGGCACCAGCGTCGTCGGCGGGCTCGATCCCATTCGTGACGGGTTCGACGCAGTTCTATCTCTCGATCTGCACAGGTTCGATCAGCTCGTCGGGTTGGACGAGGAATCGGGCATCGCGACGTTCGGCGGCGGAACCACCGGCCCACGGGCCGAGGAGCTTCTGCGTGAGCACGGTTTCTCGGTCGGGCACTTCCCGCAGAGCTTCCTGTTCGCCACTCTGGGCGGGTTTGCCGCCACCCGGTCTTCGGGGCAGGCGTCGGCTGGATACGGACGTTTCGAGGACATGGTCCAGGGCCTCACCGTTGTCACCCCGAGCGGTGTGGTCGAGACCGGGCGTGCGCCGGCCTCTGCCGCAGGCCCCGATCTGGGTGAGCTTTTTGTCGGCTCCGAGGGGACATTCGGCGTCATCACGCACGTGCGTGTCCGGGTTCACCGCCTGCCCGAGACCACCGTGCGCGAAGGGTGGAGCTTCCCCGACTTCGCCACCGGCGCAGCAGCATTGCGTGAGCTGGTCCAGGAAGGATCGGCTCCGACCGTACTGCGATTGTCCGACGAGGCCGAGAGCGGCGTGAATCTGGCGACCACCGACAAGATCGGCGAGAACGCCTTCACCGGTGGTTGCCTCGGCATCACCACCTACGAGGGCACCGCTTCGCACACCGCTGAACGGGTGGCGGAGGCCCGAGCAATTCTCACCGCTCACGGTGGGACTTCGCTCGGTGAGGAGCCCGGAAACAGTTGGGAACACGGGCGATTCGATGCGCCGTATCTGCGTGACGCTCTTCTCGACGTCGGCGCACTGTGTGAAACCCTCGAGACAGCAACCACCTGGGGTAACCTCGCGAACCTGCGCTCCTCGGTCACCGAAGCGCTGACCAAGGCTCTCGTCGAGCAGGGGACTCAGCCGCTCGTGATGTGCCACATTTCGCACACCTACAAGACCGGTGCTTCGCTGTACTTCACAGTAGTCAGCGCGCAGACCGAGGATCCGATCGCTCAGTGGCACAAGGCGAAAACTGCCGCTGGCGATGCGATCATCGCCGCCGGTGGCACGATCACCCATCATCACGCAGTCGGAGCTGACCATCGCCCGTGGATGAAGGACGAGATCGGCGAATTGGGCGCGAATATCCTTCGCGCAGTGAAGAATGCAGTGGACCCTGCCGGCATCCTCAATCCTGGAAAGCTGATTCCGTGACCGAAACCCGCAGTCAGATCGAGAAGGTTACCGTCCTGATCAATCCGATGGCGGGACATGGTCACGCGCCTGCAGCCGGACGCAAAGGTGTTGCGCGACTGCGTGCTCGGGGAGTTGCCGTCACCGAGATCATCGGAACCGATGCCGACGACGCCAAGAAGTTGGCGCGTCGTGCGATCGAGGAGGGCACCGACGCGCTGGTGGTGGTCGGCGGTGACGGTGCCATCAGCATCGGATTGCAGGCTGCCGCGTTGACCGATACTCCTATCGGGCTCATCCCGGCGGGCACCGGTAACGATCACGCCCGTGAGTTCGGCATTCCCACAGGCGATCCCGAGGCAGCCGCCGATGTGATCGCCGACGGCGTCGTGCAGCAGTCCGACCTGGCGAAGATCACGCTTGCCGACGGTTCCGTCGTCTGGTCGGGAACGATCATCGCCAGCGGATTCGACTCGCTGGTCAGTGAACGGGCCAATCGGATGTCGTGGCCCAAGGGACCGATGCGCTACAACTTGGCGATGCTCGCCGAGTTGGCGAAGATGAAGCCGCTGCCGTACCGGATCGAACTCGACGACGAGGTCATCACGGTGGACGCGACGCTCGTGGCTGTCGGCAACGGCCGCTCGTACGGTGGCGGCATGCTCATCACTCCGGGCGCGTCGAAGTCTGATGGGTTGCTGGATCTGACCGTCGTCGGGCACGGTTCGAGGTTGCGTCTGGTGCGCCTGTTTCCGCGGGTGTACAAGGGAACTCACGTCTCCTTGGATGCGGTGCAGACGTATCGGTCGAAGAAGGTGCGGTTGGTCTCCGAGGGCATCATCGCCTACGCGGACGGTGATCGGGTGGGGCCGTTGCCCATCACGATCGAGGCAGTTCCCATGGCGCTCAACATCTTGACGCACACTCGGATCTGAGTCGGTTCTGCCGGTCACGCGGTAGCAGTGGTGTAAGACTTCTCGGATGAACGAATCGAGGAAGTCGGTGCACCGCCGCACTGCGTGGACGTCGGAGCGGTGGCAGCTCACCACCGACATCCCCTTGACCGCTGCGGCCTGCCTGTTCTTGGTGGCGTACGCGTACCAAGTCCTGGCGCAACCGACTGGCTTCCCGCATCGCCTGACCGAATGGATCATGTGGGCCGCGTGGGTCGTATTTGCCGTCGACTACGCAGTTCGCCTGTGGTTGGCTCCTGCACGCGGTCGCTGGTTCGTCAGGCATCTCTTGGATTTGGCGATGGTGGTGCTACCCATGCTGCGTCCCTTGCGCCTCCTTCGATTGGTCACCCTGCTTGCAATAGTCCACCGCTCGAGCGGGCAAAGCTTGCGTGGACGAGTGGTTGTTTACGCCACCGGGGCCACGGCCTTGCTGATCGGTGTCGCGGCACTGGCCATGCTCGACGCCGAGCGGCACGCTGAGGGCGCCGCCATCACGTCGTACGGGACGGCGTTGTGGTGGGCGATGGAGACGGTTACGACCGTCGGTTACGGAGACATGGCTCCTGTCACTACAACCGGGCGCCTGATCGCCGGAGCGTTGATGATCGGCGGAATTGCATTGCTGGGCATCGTGACTGCCACACTCGCTTCCTGGTTGGTCGAGCGAGTGGCGGAACAGGACGAGGCAGGGCAGGCCGCGACGCGCAAGCAGGTGGCAGATCTGTCCGTGGAGGTCCGAGCTTTGGCCACCCGCACGCACCGAGTCGATCTCGCGTCCGTCGATACCGATTCGCTGCGTCGCGAACTGGCGTCGAGGGGAGTCGTGGCGCAGCATGCACCTTCGGACAATTGACCCGCAGTACAGCAAACAATAGAACGATGGTCTGATAATCTTGCGTGATGGTGGCGACCCATGGATTCCAGCGCGCGCGCAGGCCCGAGCAGATCGAAGCACGTCGGTGCGCGATTCTCGACGCAGCTCGCGCGATGCTCGGGTCCAAGCCAGTCGCAGACATCAGTCTGCGTGAGCTCAGTGAGAGCGTCGGCCTCGCGAAGTCGAACGTGCTCCGGTACTTCGACAGTCGCGAGGCCATCTTTCTCGAAGTGCTCGACGAGAACTGGGTAGCGTGGCTGGACGGGTTGTCCGAGTCGTTGACTCCGACCAGTGACGACTCACCGTTTGCCGCTGAAATTCATGTGGCATCCGCGGTTGCGGAATCGCTTGTCTCACAGCGGTTGCTGTGCGAGTTGATGAGTGTCATGGCCGGTGTCCTCGAAAGAAACATCTCCGTCGACTTCGCCCGTGACTTCAAGAGGCGGGCGACGGTCAACTCGGGAAGGTTTGCGTCGCTGGTTCATTCGCAACTGCCCCATCTCTCGGAGGGCGACGCCGCTCAATTCGCCAAGGTGACCCTGGTGATCGTTGCCGGCTTGTGGCCGACTGCCGAGCCGACTGAATCCATGGTCGTCGTACTGAACGAGATGCAGGCGCCCCCGGCCTCCGACATGTTCGCAGTCGGCCTGCGTGAAGGTCTGATCAACCAGCTCGTCGGGTTGTCGGCGCGAGCGGCAACCCGAACGAGCTGAGAACGATCAGGCGCTGTGCAGCGTCAGAACGGTTATCTCGCTCGGTGCGAACACCCTGAAGGGCGGACCCCAGAATCCGGTTCCCCGGCTGGTGTACAGCTGCGTACGTTCTCCGTGCCTGGTAAGCCCGTGCACCGACGGTTGATCGAGTTTCACCAGAAAGTTGAAGGGCCAGATCTGTCCGCCGTGGGTATGACCGGCGAGCTGCAGATCCACTCCCGCGGAAGCGGACTGAGTAACCTGCTTCGGTTGGTGGGCGAGCATCAGGATCGGCAATTCGGGGTCGGAGCCGGCCAGGGCCATGTCGAAGTTCGCGCCGTGCCCGTCCAGTTTCGATCCCAACGCTGTCGCATCGTCGACTCCGGCGATGACCAGTCTGTCTCCGCCCTTGGTGACGACGAGGTGGCGGTTGTGCAGCGCGTCCCAGCCGATCGAGGTCATGTAGTCGAGCCACTCCTGAGCCTCGTGGAAGTACTCGTGATTGCCGGTCACGTAGACGCGAGCGAGCCCGGCTTCGACCGATGCGAGGGGGGTCGCTTGGCCGAGGCGCTGCTCTACCGTTCCGTCGGCGATGTCACCGACGTGGGCCACGATGTCGGCGTCGAGATCGTTGACTGCCGCGATCACGCGCTCGGACCACTTCTCGCGATTGATCGGCCCAAAGTGAGTGTCGGTGATCGCGACTACCCGAAGTTTGTCCATCCCCGCACCAAGGCGGGGGATGGTGACGTCGACCTGCTTGATCCGTGGCAGTCTCATGGCTTCCCGGTAGCCCCAGATCAGCAGAAGGGCCGAGATGATCAGTGCGGCAACGGCGACAATTCTCGATCGAAGCGGGTCATCCACGCCGCCGACGAGCAGTCCGAGCCTCAGAACTTCGCCGAGCAGGGTCCACACGAACACGACCCAGATGATTCCGAGGAGGGCGTCGCCGATCAGGCGAACTGGATCGCGGTCGGTGTGTCCGTGGCTGAGCACCATGCTCGCAGGCAGGGCGATCAAGAGGGTGGCAAACAGAACGGTGCCGAAAACTGCCACCGCCGTCGGCCAGTCCGGCCGGATGAACAAGCTCCACCATGGGTACACGAACAACAGAGCCAAGATCGACGCGACAATCGCGGATATGGCAACGATCCGCAACGGTCTGCGGCGCGGAACTCGAGCGACGTCGGTCGCCTGGGGTGTAGTCACCCCGTCCAGAGTAAAGGTCCACTGGTCTATTAACAAGGGGACAGTGGTCCGCTATCGGGATGTCGGTGTTCTCGGATAGGTTTCCGAACGTTGAAACTCGGCCAGTGATCAGGTGGGTGGCGCATGGAGAAGTACGACGTCAAGAAGGCATACAAGGATCTCTACTCGCCTGGGCGCCGCGATTTTGCCCTCGTGACCGTTCCCCGCTTCGGCTACTTCGGCGTCGACGGTCACGGCGACCCCAACACTGCCACCGAGTACTCCGAGGCGCTCGAAGCGCTGTATTCGGTGTCCTACTCGGCAAAATTCGCGAGCAAGAAGGAATTGGATCGCGACTTCGTCGTTGGCCCGCTGGAAGGGTTGTGGCGGGCAGATGACCCCGAGGTGTTCGTGACACGGGACAAGGCGTCGTGGGATTGGACGATGATGATCTCGCAACCGGAGTGGATCACGGCGGCCGAACTGTCTGCGGCGATTGCAGCAGTCCGAGCCAAAGCCGTCCGGGCCAAGAAGAACGTGGCCGCTCTGGACAAGGTCAGGTTCCTCGAATTGGAGGAGGGCCTGTCCGTCCAGATTCTTCACGTCGGCTCGTACGACGACGAAGCTCCCACCCTGGACCGGCTGCACAACACGTTCATCCCGTCGAACGGCCTGAGCTTCAACGGCGATCATCACGAGATCTATCTCAGCGACGCTCGCCGTACACCGCCCGAGAAACTGAAGACGGTTCTGCGTCAGCCTGTTTCGAGGTCGTGACGCGTTCGAGGCGGTGGTTACGGCTCGAGGCCGCGCAACTTCTCGAGGTCACGTCGCTCGCGCTTGGTCGGTCTGCCGGCGCCGCGATCACGTCGCGGAATGGACGCAATCAGTTCGGGCGGTGGTGGGGGCGGCGAATTGTCCTGCAGGCAATCGGCGGCCAGCACCGCGCTGACTCGCTTCGTGATCGGCTTGACCACGACGACAATGCGTTCGATGCCGGATACACGCACCCGCACCTCGTCGCCGGCTTTCACCTGCTGAGCCGCCTTTGCCGACGTTCCATTGACCCGAACGTGTCCCGATCGGCAGGCCGTCGCCGCCTGCGAGCGTGTCTTGAACAGCCGAACCGCCCACGTCCAGCTGTCCACGCGGACACTGATCGCGTCGGAGGGGAGTTGGGCTGGCACGCACTCCAGCCTACCGACGAGTGCTCACAGACCCTGCGCGCGGATGCCCGAGTAGGCGCGCGGTGCATACCGCAGTCGTAGCGGCAGCAGATGCCAGAACCGATCTGTCAATGTCAGGAAGCGGGCGAACCAGAAGTACATCCGTTCGTCGCGCGGAGTCCATTCCCATTCAAGGGTCTTGCGTGCCTTCTCCGGCATCAGTGCCTTGCCGATCCAGTTCGCCACGGCCATCGTGGGGCGAGAGCTAAGACGCCACAGCCACGTCGGAACCTTCGGAGCCGGTGCGATGTCGTGCTCGGCGATGCGCGTCGACCATTTTGTGGTGTGGGTGTTGATCAGGTGGTTGTCGAGCATGTCTTCCCAATACGTGCGGAAGCTGGCGTAATCGTCGAAAGCCGGTCGATCGGTGAGTCCGTAACAGCGCCACCAGGTTACGGCCTCACGGACAAGTTGGTCCTTCTGCTCCTGCGTGAACTTCTTGTACGCGAATCGCTCGTTGAAATCGAGAATCACCTCGAAGAACGTGACGTGTGTCCACCAGAAAGTGTCAGGAGTGAGGGCGTGGTAGCGCCCGCCGGTTTCGTCGATTCCTTTGAGATCGGTGTGGAAGTTGCGAACGAGCGTGCCTGTGCCCTCTTCGGTCCGGTCGTACACGACGCCGTAGATGGGCGGCAGTGAGCGGAACAGGCGGTCGAGTGGGTTGTCGAAGAAATTCGAATGATCTTGCAGCGCTCCGCTTACCGCGGGGTGCATGTTCTGCAGGGTGCCTGCGCGTCCGAGGTACAGCAGGCCGCGAACGTCGCCGAAGTGTGTCCATGTCAGAGAGCCGGGGCCGATCGGATCGGCTAGTAGTTCTCGAGGCTTCGATCGACGAGTGCCCGTGTCTGCGTCGCTGCTCATCAGGGTGCCCCTCCGCCTGCCATCATGTGACAACGGTTGTTGTCACATGATGACTTTTACTGCGCTACGCGAATTTGTCAATCGATTCGACAAGATCTGTCCGAAAACAACTCCGGCCCCTCACCTGCAACAGGTGAGGGGCCGGAAGAGTGAAGCGGTCGGACTCAGGCGTATTCGTAGAACCCGCGACCGGTCTTCTTGCCGAGACGACCGGCGTCGACCATGCGGCGAAGCAGCGCCGGCGGAGCGTAGTGCGGTTCTGCGAATTCCGCGTACAGGGACTCTGCCGCTGCGAGGGCAATGTCGAGACCGACGGTGTCGAGCAGCGTCAGCGGACCCATCGGGTAGCCGCAGCCGCCCTTCATGGCCTCGTCGATGTCTTCTGCTGTGGCGTAGCCGGATTCGAGCATCCGGACTGCCTGGCACAGGTAAGGGATGAGCAGAGCGTTGACGATGAAGCCCGAGCGGTCGCCCGCGCGAACCGTCTTCTTACGCAACGTGTTCTTGGCGTAGTCGGTGACGGCGAGGACGGTCTCTTCGGACGTCGTGAGGCTGACCACGATCTCCACGAGCGGCATGACCGGCACGGGGTTGAAGAAGTGAACGCCCACAACCTGGCCGGGGCGCGAGGTGGCCTTGGCGATCTTGATGACGGGGATCGACGAGGTGTTGGTCGCCAGAATGCCTGCAGGCTTGACGATCTTGTCGAGCTTGCCGAAGATCTCGTACTTGAGAGCTTCGATCTCGGGAGCCGCCTCGATCACCAGGTCGCGATCGGCGAACTCTTCCATGTCCAGGGTGACGCGAACGCGTGCGATGGCGGCGTCGGCGTCTTCCTGCGTGATCTTGCCCTTGGCTACGCCGCGGTTGATCGACTTGGCGATCCGTTCGCGAGCAGCGGCGGCAAATTCTTCCTTGGTTTCGAGCACCAGTACCGAGCTACCGGCTTTTGCACAAACTTCGGCAATGCCGGCACCCATGGTGCCGCCGCCGATTACGCCTACGAGTTCCACGATTCTCCTCAAGATTCTTCAGACAGGGGTCAAGCCCCCGTGCGCGGTTAAGGAGTCTATGGACTGCCTGACCGCGCACAGGGCCGGAGGCCCTACTTCAGTAGCGCACGCGACATCACGACGCGCTGAATCTGGTTGGTGCCTTCGTAGATCTGCGTGATCTTGGCGTCGCGCATCATGCGCTCGACCGGGAAGTCGGTGGTGTAGCCGGCGCCACCGAACAGCTGCACGGCGTCGGTGGTGACCTCCATGGCAACGTCCGAAGCGAAGCACTTCGCCGCAGCGGAGATGAAACCGAGGTTCTTCTCGCCGCGCTCGGCGCGAGCAGCGGAGGTGTAGACCATCAGACGTGCGGCTTCGACCTTCATTGCCATGTCCGCGAGCATGAACTGAACAGCCTGGAAGTCGCTGATGGACTTGCCGAACTGCTTGCGATCCTTGGTGTATGCCAGAGCCGCGTCGAGTGCGCCCTGGGCCAGGCCGACAGCCTGTGCGCCAATGGTGGGACGCGTGTGGTCGAGGGTCTCGAGTGCCGTCTTGAAGCCGGTGCCCGGTTCGCCGATGATGCGGTCGCCGGGGATGCGGCAGTTCTCGAAGTACAGCTCAGCGGTGGGGGAGCCCTTGATGCCGAGCTTCTTTTCCTTCGGTCCGACGACAAAGCCCTCGTCGTCCTTGTGGACCATGAAGGAGGAGATGCCGTTTGCGCCCTTGTCGGGATCTGTGACAGCCATAACGGTGTACCAGGTCGACTTGCCGCCGTTGGTGATCCAGCACTTGGAGCCGTTGAGGATCCAGTCGTCACCATCAGCCTTCGCGCGGGTACGCATCGAGGCCGCGTCGGATCCGGCTTCACGCTCGGACAGCGCGTACGACGCCATTCCGCCGTTGACCAGATCCGGGAGCACCTTGGACTTGAGCTCTTCGGAACCCTTGAGGATCAGGCCCATGGTGCCGAGCTTGTTCACGGCGGGGATCAGCGAGGAGGAGCCACAGACGCGGGCGACTTCCTCGATGACGATGCAGGTGGCGACGGAGTCGGCGCCCTGGCCGTCGTAAGCCTCGGGAACGTGGATGGCGTTGAAGCCAGACGCGTTGAGGGCGGTGAGTGCTTCCTCGGGAAAGCGTGCGTTCTCGTCGACGTCCTTGGCGTACGGCGCGATTTCCTTCTCGGAGAGTCCGCGGATAGCAGCCCGCAGTTCGTCGTGCTCTTCGTTCAGTGCGAAGAGATTGAAATCCGGGTTTCCTGCCATGGGAACGCTCCTTGGTGAAGGTTGCTTGAAGGCGGTCGGTGCGGCTCCGGCGTTACCAACGAGATTCGCGGACAGACCGGTGCCAATGACCCCAGTCAAACACGGCACTGAGTGCCAGGTCAAGGGATGGGAGTGTGAAGTTCCGGTGCACGAGCGGCGTCAGCCGAGTTGTTCGTGGATTTTTCTGCTGATCTCCTCGGCGGACGTGCCCGGGGGAAATGCTACTACCAGCACAGACTTCGATTCTGGCGTGCTGGTCTTGGACCCGGGTGCCACGCCGTACGTCCGCCGAACGTCGAGCAATGCCTGGCTCAGCGCTTCGGCTGTGGCGTCTTCGTCGCCTTTGATCATGCTTCGCAAGAGGTAGTTGTGGCACGCGGTGACAGCTGCGGCAAAACCGACAACCTCGAGGACCGGTTCGCGGGGAACAGCGCTGCGCAGGTAGTCGACGAAGAGGCGCTCATAGCGGAATCCGGTGACGAGTTCGCGGTCGCGAAGAGCTGGAACATGCTGTACGACGCGGTATCGCCGCATCGACAGGTCACGGTTCTTGCGGAAGAAATCGAAGACCAGTCCCGCGGCCTCGCACACGGACGCCCAGGGGTCGGCGGAATCGGACGCGAGGAACTCGGCCACGTGTTCGAGGAGGGACTCGTGATCGGCGAAGATCACGTCTTCCTTGGAGCGGAACTGCCGGAAGAACGTCCGGCGCGACACACCGGCGGCAGCGGCGATCTGCTCGACGGTGGTGGCTTCGTACCCGTTCTCCGAGAACAACCGGATCGCTTGAGACGCGACGTGTACCCGAAACTGTGCTGGGTCAGTTCCGGGCAGGTCTGCGCGTTCACTCATGGGGACAAGTATTGCGCCTGTTCGCGCCATCCCGGTGTGGCGGGCAGCAACCGCATGCCGATGGGTTCCATCTCAACGGTGTGCGGTGGACGTGAATTGGTAGGTTGCCGCCTCGACGATCTCGTCAGGGGTAATAGCGATCTCCTCGTTCAGCCACGCGGTGACCAATTCAGCAAGGCCCCCGACGAAGAGCAGTCCGTTGATCTGACCTTGATGAGATGGCCAAGCTCGGTCGCCGTACATTCGCGAGGCTTCGTCCGCGACCATTTGCGCGAAGCCGTGCAGTACCGCGCGCCGGTGTGCGCGAAGGGGCTCGTATGCAGCGGATTCGATCATTGCCACACGCCCCTTGCGGGGATCGTCGGTGAGGAGGGTGACGAACGACGTGATGGCATCTCGTACGCGCTGCTCGAGCGTTCCGTCGCTCGCTCGTAGTGCGGTCAGGCCGGCGTCGCGAACCTCGTCGGCAATTCCGTCCAGGATTGTTTTCAGCAGTTCGTCTCTGCTGGAAAAACTTTCGTAAAAGTAGCGTTCCGTCAACTTGGCTCGCGCACAGATCGCGGTCATCGTGGCGCCTCGACTGCCTGCGACAGCGAATAGTTCCAGCCCTGCCTCTAGCAAGCTCTCGCGCCGCAATGCTGAGCGCTGGTCGCCGCTGAGGCCGGCATACCGCCGCGGCGTCGGAGAAGTCATAGGTCGATATTGACAGACGCAACCACTGTGACGCAGACTACAGTCCATCTGACAGGATGCACTGTCAGATTGAACGAGAGTAGAGGTCGCAGTGTCCAAGATCCTGGCTCGTCCCCCCGTGAACTCGCAGTTGCACCCGATTTCGGGCCGTTCCGGGCTGCCTCTCGTCGGGCACGCTCTTGCATACATCCGCGATCCACTCGCATTGATGCAAGAGAACTGGGATCGATACGGCGAGGTCTCTTGGTTCTCGATGGTCGGTCGGCAGTGGATCGCTGTTCTCGGACCCGACGCGTGCCAGGAAGTGCTGCAGAACAAAGATCGGGCTTTTGTGAACAGCGACGGCTGGTCGGTGCTTATCGGCCCCTTTTTTCACGGTGGGCTGATGCTTCTCGATTCGGAAGAACATCTACGACACCGTCGAATCATGCAGCAGGCGTTCACTCGGACGCGGATCGAGAAGTCTGTCGACGTTCTCAATCCGGCAATCGACTCGGCGCTCGACACATGGACCCCCACTGACGGATTTCGTGCATACACAGCGCTGAAGACACTCACCCTCGATCTCGCTACCGACATCTTCATGGGCGGTGCGGAAGGAAGTACCGAAAGCGAAATATCTTCGGTGAAAAAGGCTTTCGTGGATTGTGTGCAGGCGGCTACTTCTCTGGTCCGCTACCGCGTGCCGGGGACCAGATGGAAGCGAGGACTCGACGGCCGCCGGGTCCTGGAAGACTTCTTTCGTCGCTACCTGCCGGCGCGTCGAGCTCGCGCAACCGATGATCTGTTCTCCGTGCTTTGTCACATCGAATCCGAAGGAGGACAACGCTTCAGTGACGACGAAGTGATCGACCATATGATCTTCCTCCTGATGGCCGCACACGACACTTCGACGATCACCCTTTCCACGATGATGCAATATCTAGGTCAACATCCGAAGTGGCAGGACAGGTGCCGTGCCGAGTCGCTCGCTCTGGGGACCTCGACGCCCAGCTATGCAGATCTCGACGGCCTGAGCAGCCTTGACCTGGTGATGAAGGAATGCCTCCGACTCGTCTCTCCCGTACCGGTCATGGCGCGGCGAGCGGTCCGCGACACTCAAGTACGGGGTCACTTCGTGCCTGCGGGAACGTATGTTTCTGTCGCCCCTCACTTCACGCACCACATGGCGCAGTACTGGCCTGATCCAGAGCGTTTCGATCCCGAACGTTTCGCCGAGAATCGACGCGAAGACAAGGTTCATCGGTACGCGTGGGAACCGTTCGGCGGTGGAGTGCACAAATGCCTGGGAATGCACTTCGCCGGCGCCGAGATCAAGGCAATCATGCACCACCTCCTCATGCGCTTCGACTGGAACGTCGACGCAGATTACGTCGCTCCGCTCGACTTCACGTCCTTGCCGTTCCCTTCGGACGGGCAACCTGTCGATCTGCGCCGGCGTCACACTTCGGTGCGCTGAGACCCTACGGCCGAATTACTTCGACGCACGCAATTGGAACTTGAGAACCTTGCCGGTCGGGGTGCGAGGAAGGTCGAGTGGAAAGACGATGTCGCGGGGAACCTTGTACCCGGCCAGCAATGCACGGGTGTGCTCGACGATGTCTTCGGCGGAAGCCTGTAATCCCTTGCCCAGCACCACGAATGCCTTCGGGCGCTCGCCCCACTTCTCGTCGGGAACGCCGACGACTGCCACGTCGATCACGGCAGGGTGACTCATGATCGCCTGCTCCACCTCGACGGTGGAGATGTTCTCACCGCCCGAGATGATGATGTCTTTCGCGCGGTCCTTGAGCTGGATGTAACCGTCGGGATGCATGACGCCGAGGTCGCCGGAATGGAACCAACCACCGGCAAATGCTTCGGCGGTCGCGGCCTCGTCACGGTAGTAACCGAGCATCACGTTGTTGCCGCGGAGCACGATCTCACCCATGGTCTGGCCGTCGGCGGGAACGTCGTTCATCTCGGCATCGACAACGCGAGCATTTTCGGCCTGCACCATGCCGACTCCCTGACGGGAGAGAAGTGCGGCGCGCTCGGACTGCGGCTTGTCGTCCCAGGCTTCCTGGTACTCGCAGATCGTGTACGGGCCGTATACCTCGGTGAGACCGTAGACGTGGACGACGGTGACACCGATGTCTTCGAGTTTTCCGATGATCGTCGGTGACGGGGGAGCGCCGGCGGTGGTGATGCGCAGGGCTTCGACCTTGTGGGCCTGGTCTGCGTCGGCGATGGTGGAGCAGACGGTAGGAGCGCCGCACAGATGCGTCACGCCCAGATTGTCGATGGCGTCCCAGATCGCGTCGGCGCGGACCGCGCGCAGGCAGATGTGTGTGCCTGCGGCCTGAGTGACGGCCCACGGCGTGCACCACCCGTTGCAGTGGAACATCGGCAGTGTCCACAGATACTTCGTCGCTCCGTCGAAGCCGTTGTGGAAGGTCTCGCCGAGCGAGTTCAGGTACGCCCCGCGGTGGGAGTACATGACGCCCTTGGGTTTTCCGGTGGTGCCAGAGGTGTAGTTGATGGCGATGCACTGCTGCTCGTCGTCGACGCCCCAGTGCAGTGGCTGATCGGTGAGAGCCTGACCTTCGGCAATCAGATCGGCGTACTGCCCGGTGACGATTCCGGTGGGAACCTCCGGGGACGGGACGGTGGAGTCCGGGATCTCGATGATCTCGCGCAGGCTCGTCACGTTCGCCTTGGACGAGGTGACCGAGCCGACGAATTCGGAGTCGACGAACAGGATCGTGGTTCCCGAGTGATCGATGATGTACTCGAGTTCGGGACCGGCGAGGCGTGAGTTAAGGGCGATCAGGACTCCGCCGGCGAGTGGGACGGCAAAATGCGCGAACAGCATCTCGGGAACGTTCGGCGCCAGGTATGCAACGCGGTCACCGGGCTGAATGCGTTCACGCAGGACGCGGGCCAGCGCTGCGACCTCGTCACCGAACTCTCGGTACGTGTAGCTCCGGTCGCCGTGAATGACGGCGGTGCGATCGGGGAACACCGCAGCGCTGCGCTCGAGAAAGCGCAGCGGACTGAGCGGGGTGTTGTTGGCTGCGAGAGCTGTCGAGACAGACACGGTTCCTCCGAAGGCGACGTGACACGGTTGGTGTCACGGTAGTTGTGATCGGCACTACAAATGGCCTGGATGCACGCTATTGCCCAGTCAAAGGTGCCGCTACCCTCTGAATTGGGTATGTGGAGGTGAGAGTGAGCAGGGTACTGAGACCGAGCGACGACGACGCGTTGCGCGCCGAACTGCGTCGACTGCACCCCCGAACCGAGTTGCCGGTTCTGTTCGGCGGTTGTGTCGACGACCGGTCGCTGACCATCACCGGCTACGTCGGGACTCGTAGCAACATCCTGCGAAATTTGAAGATCGACGCCGAATGCGGACTCGGTGGTCGTGCGATCGCAGAACAACGACCGGGCGCGGTGCAGGACTACGCGAACTCGTCGCACATCACCCATGACTACGACTACGAAGTGGGCACCGAAGCCATCGAATCCTTGATGGCAGTCCCGATCGTCGTACGCGGGGTTACTCGCGGAGCGATCTACGGAGGACTGCGCGCCAACCTGCCGATCGGCGACGTGATCGCCGAGACGATGATGCGATCGTCGTACGCGTTGGCCCGCGAATTCGAGATTCGCGACGAAGTGGATCGTCGGGTGGCGATGCTCGATACCGCTGCGGTGGAACATGGTTCGAATCGCGATGCCCAGATATCCGAAGGGTTGACCGAGAGCGTCCTGGCGCTCGGCGAGATCGCGGCGAACCTCGAGGACATGGCTCTCAGCGCGCAGGTCCTCGCCGTCGAGGCAAAGTTGCGGGCGTTGGCGTCGCCGAAACCTTCCGCGAACACTCCAGTCGCGAACACCGTTGTCCTGTCGCCCCGCGAGCGGGAGGTGATGGGCTACGTAGCTCTGGGACTGCGCAATGCCGAGATCGCCGAGAGGTTGTCCCTGAGCGTCGAAACGATCAAGACGTACATGCGGAATCTGATGGGAAAACTCGACGTCCGCAGTCGGCACGAAGCAGTTGTGGAAGCGCGGCGGCAGGGCTTGATTCTGTAAGGCTGAATCGGTGGGCCGGTCCCGCCAAGCGGAATTTCAAAGCTATGCCTTCGCCATGGTTGGTATGACGGACCTCACTATCGGCAGAGTTCGACACGAGTGATGAGGGCATCGATGCAGGATTTGTTCGACAACAACGACATGACCGGCCTGGCCGAAGCGATCAAGAGCGGCGACGTCTCCGCCAAGGAAGTTCTCGAGTTCAGCCTGGACAGACTCGACGAGCGCAACCCGGCAGTCAACGCGGTGATCAGTGAGCGTCGCGAGGAGGCACGCAACGAGGTATCAGGCGGCTTGCCGGAAGGTCCACTGCACGGCGTCCCGTTCGTGATCAAAGACCTGGGCATGGACGTCGCAGGATTGCCGAGCACCAACGGATCTCGATTGTTCGCCGATGCTGTGGCAGAAAAAGATTCGACGCTCGTGGAGCGGTACCGTGAGGCCGGTCTGGTTGTCATCGGCAAGACGAACACCCCGGAGTTCGGTAAGAATGCGAGTACCGAACCTGCGCTGTTCGGGTCTACCCGCAACCCTTATGCCCTTGATCGTTCACCCGGCGGATCTTCGGGTGGCACGGCTGTAGCGGTTGCCGTCGGGATCGTGCCCGGCGGCCATGCCAGTGACGGCGGTGGATCGATCCGCATTCCCGCATCGGCCTGTGGCTTGGTAGGCCTCAAGCCCAGCCGCGGACGCACTCCGACGGCACCGGCGCGCACGCTGTTCTCGTCGCCGATGAGTGTTCATCACGCACTCACCCGAAGTGTCCGCGACACTGCACTGCTTCTCGATCTCTCCGCCGGACCGACTGTCGGCGATCCTTACGTGATCCTGGCGCCGAAGCGGCCGTACGTCGAGGAAGTTGGTGCGGATCCCGGACGGTTGCGGATCGGTCTGAGCAACACTCTTCCTGATGGCACCCCGGTGGACCCGGAGTGCTCGGCCGTCACAACCAGTGTTGCCGGCCTGCTCGAAGAACTCGGTCACGATGTGACCGAGGGTGCCCCGAACTTTCCGCTCGATGCGCTCACTGCCGGGCTTTCCGTGTTGATGGGCATTCCGATGACGATCGAGGTCGACGAACGACTCGAGGCCCTGAACCGCGCAATCCGCGACGACGACCTCGAGCCGATGGCTCGGATGATCTACGACCGCGCGAAGTCCGAAAGTGCGACGAACGTCGTCAAGGCATTGCAGGAACTCGAGCGGGCAGCCCAGGTGATCGGTGCGTTCTTTGTCGATCACGACCTGTTGCTGACGCCGACGATGGCTCGACCGGCAGCTCCGCTCGGTCTGCTCGATACGGCAAATCCCATGTCGATCTGGGAGCATTCGGCCGGGTACAGCGGTTTGACCAGTCCGTTCAACAGTTCAGGTCAGCCCGCGATTTCCTTGCCGATGGGTCATGACACGGCCGGCGTTCCTATCGGCGTGCAGTTGGTGGGTGCGTTCGGGCGTGAAGATTTGCTGATCCGGGTTGCGTCGCAGCTCGAGGTGGCGCGCCCGTGGAGCATTGCCCCAGTGTGGCCGCCCGTCCCGGCGTAGCCCCGGCACCGTCGAAGAGTCGAGAACACCGTACTTTTCACCCGTCGAGGGTGAATGTGGGCCGTCCCGAAACGCATACAGTTCGGAAGGACAGCCCTATCCGGTATCGGTGAAGGAGTCTCTCGATGAGCCAGTTCCAACCAGACAGTCCGGCGACTCCCGCCGTCAATGCACAACGACTGTGGGCGGGCGGGGCCGCAACTGCGCTCGTCGCGGCCCTGGCCGCGGTCGTCGGACTACTGATCGTGCGGGGAATCCTCGACACTCCGGTCATCACACCGGAGCGGATGCCGGGGAATTCCCAAGCCGGCTCGCTTGCTCTCAGCGCCGCGATCGCAGCGCTGGTCGCTACCGCACTTCTGCATGCGTTGATGGTGTCGACACCACGTGCGTCGAACTTCTTCGCGTGGATCGGAATCCTCGCAACGATCGCCACCGCGCTGTGGCCGTTCACGATCGCAGCGACCACCGCATCGCGAGTCGCCAGCGCCGCAATCTACTTCGTCGTCGGCATCGCGATCGTCTCGTTGCTCACCGGGGTCGCAGGGTCAGCGCAGACCACTCGCCGTATCGGCGTGTGATGGAGTATCGACCGTGAACGGGGTCGTTCCGCAAGCACAACGGCGCACATTGGCGGAGCTCGACGAAAAGCTCAATTTTTCGGTGGGGGAACGAGATTCGAAGCGATCCGCCTTCTGGGTGATGCTGACGCTGTCTGCCGTGATCGCCGTGGCCGGTGTCGTGGGCGATTCCACGGCAACCGTCATCGGAGCGATGATCGTCGCTCCCTTGTCGACGCCGATTCTCGGGTCGGGCTGGGCATCACAACTGGCCAAGGCGCTTTGGTCGGGCGGAGCCTGGTCTATGTCGTCGGTGGAATCTGCCTCGTCGTCGTATTGGGTGTCGCGTTCGCTCAGGTATTGCCGAATCCCTCCAACGTGCTGACCAATTCCCAAGTGCTTGGGCGTACTTCGCCGACGTTGATGGACTTGACGGCAGCACTTGCGACCGGTTTGGTCGGGGCCATCGCGATCGCGCGCAAGGATGTCGGCGACGTACTTCCCGGTGTTGCCATCGCAATTTCGCTTGTCCCACCGTTGGCGGTGGTAGGTGTCTGTCTCGGCTCGGGGTCACCGAGTTTGGCGGTGGGCGCGTTTGTACTGTTCGCATCGAACGTGGTTGCCATGATCATCACTGCGACAGGCGTGTTCGTCGCAGCTGGGTACGCGCGCGACGCCGGGATCTTGAAGACGTCGCGGCGGCGGGCATACCTCGTGCTTGCCGCTCTGTTGATCGTCGTCGCGATTCCGATGGTCGGCAACTCCCTGTCGTCGTTGTGGGCGAGGCAGATCGGGAGCGCGGCGCAACAGTGGCTCGCAGACACTCCGGGAGCCGAGGTCACCGATGTCACCTGGCAGGGCAGCACCGCCACCATCGACGTGCTCGGCCCGGAAACCCTTCCCCCACTGGATGAACTGGAGGCATCGATCGACGCACTGATTCCGTGGAACCCGGACGTGCAGATCGTCCATACCGTCGGGACGAGGATCGCGGCGGGGTGAGGCTGCGCAAAAGGGGAGGTGAACGTGGATTCTGCGCTACACACTGATGAAAAGGTAATGGCCACGGCAGAGGGAGAACCATGCGCATACTGATACTCGGTGGTGACGGATTCTGCGGTTGGCCGAGCGCTCTGCATCTTTCGGCGCACGAGCATCAGGTGACCATCGTCGACAGTCTTGTTCGTCGTCGAATCGACGACGAACTGCGGGTGCAGTCGCTTACCCCGATTTCGACTCTCTCCGAGCGTGTGCGGGCCTGGTCGGAAGTGACCGGCCGAAGAATCGACGTCGTCGAATTCGATCTGGCCCACGAGTACGACGTCTTACTCGATGTCCTCAGCAAGGTTCGTCCGGAGGTGATCGTGCACTTCGCGGAACAGCGCGCTGCTCCGTACTCGATGAAATCGCCGGAACTCAAGCGCTACACCGTCGACAACAATCTCAACGCAACTCACAACCTGCTTGCCGCGGTGGTTCAGACCGGCCTCGACGCCCATGTAGTTCATCTCGGGACGATGGGCGTCTACGGATACGAGTCGGTGCCGGTAGATCTGCCCGAAGGCTATCTGACCGTGAGTTACCCGGACCGAGACGGACATCTTCATTCACGCGAAATTCTGTACCCGACGGCGCCCGGTAGCGTTTACCACCTCACCAAGTCCTTGGACCAGTTGCTGTTCCAGTTCTACGCGCGGAACGACGGCGTGCGGATCACCGACCTCCACCAGGGCATCGTCTGGGGCACGCAGACGGACGAGACTGCGCTCGATTCCCGTTTGATCAACCGCTTCGACTACGACGGTGATTTCGGAACGGTGCTGAACCGCTTTCTGGTTCAAGCAGCCGTCGGTCATCCCTTGACCGTGCACGGGACCGGAGGGCAGACTCGGGCCTTCATCAACATTCGTGACACAGTGCGGTGCATACGATTAGCCGCAGAATCCGGGGACGCCGTCGAAGGCCGGGTACGCGTGATGAATCAAGTGACCGAAACTCACCGCGTATCCGATCTGGCACGCCTGGTTGCCGAGACGATCGGCGCGCGCATCAGTGAGGTCCCGAACCCCCGCGCCGAGGCTGATGAAAACCTGCTCAGTGCACGCAACGACCACTTGCTCGGCCTCGGTCTGGAGCCGACTCGGCTGGATTCCGGACTGCTGCAGGAGTCGGTGGAAATCGCACAGAAGTATGCAGATCGGGTCGATGTGAGCCGAATACCGTCCACCTCGTACTGGAACAGCGCAAGGAGATCATCTGCCGCAGGAGCCGATGCATGAACGACGACACAGATGGCCCGGCCATAGATCCACCTGATGGCACTCCGGGCTCGGGAGCGAAAGATTCCGAGCCCGAATACTTTCCGGGGGAACGTGGGCGTTCGGTTCCACGATCGGCATGGTGGGTACTTGCGGCCGCCGTCGTACTCTTGCTGGTGTTCGTGTTCGTGCGGCCGTTGTGGTTCACGCGCGACGTCGACGACAACCGCCTCGATGTTCCGGCGGATCGTCACTACACGAAGTCGCTGTCGGGAGCGGGATTCGACGACGGCGTCTGGCTCACCGACGATTCGCCGTCGACTAGTTTCGACGTCACTTTCCCGGTCGATTCGGCGCGGGAACAGACCCGACTGCGATTGACCGGGACGTCGCAGGTGGCCCGGGACAGTGTCGTATTCCTGATCGTGAGGATGGACGGTCAGCAGGTCTACAAGAGTGAGTTGGACACGGGGGAAACCGGATTGGACGTCATGGTCGACGTTCCGGAGCAGTTGTCGAGCGACGGACAGGTGCGCGTACAGGTGCAGGTACAAGGGACCCTCGACAATCGGACCTGCACACCCGACCATGCGGCCGGAATGCAGGTGCACCTGGATCCCACCAGCGTCGTAGAAGCGGCCTTGTCGGAACCTGTACACACAGTTCGCGACGCCGTCGTCTCCTGGGATCGTCGACTCACCGTGGTCCTGGTCGATCAGAGTGACCAGTGGCGAACCGCCGCAGCACAAATGGGAATCGCGTTGACCCGAGCAGGGTACGAGGTGACGTACTCGGACCGGTTGCCAGGTGAAGGCGATGAAAACGTAGTGATGGTGGGCCCGACGGACGCACTCGTCGATCAGGGCTGGTCTGCCCCGGAAGGACAAGCTGAGCCCATCACGCTCGGAAAGGCCGAGGGCACAGCGGTGGTGGCGATGACCCAACCGAACGGTGACTTGATTTCGAGATTCCTCACGACTCCGATTGTGTCCACGGCCGATTCAGAAGGGAGCGATCCGCAAGCGCTCGTGACAAAACCGTTGAGCGGCAACGACGTGGCTCTCGATGCACTCGGCGGTGACAACTCCGTCGTGCAGGTCACCGAAAACCATCGGTGGCGCATCGGGTACTCACTCGCCGATCTACCCGGCGGGCGTCTACCGCAATCAGTTCGGGTCGGGATGTAACTCCCGGCGTCTCCCGACGACCTCACCTGGATTCTCAACGTTCAACTCAACGATCAGTTGGTCGACAGTCGCCGCCTCGATCGCGCGACCTCGGTGGAGACTGTGATCCCTTTGCCGACGTCGCAGCTACTGGAAAATGCTCTGACCCTCAGCATCCAGCGTGACCGTGATCTGGGTGGCTGCGATGTGCGAGTGACCACGTACCCGATGCAACTCGAAACAACTTCTGCTCTTGTGCTCGGTGATGACCCGGGGATCGGATTCACGGCCGTACCGCGAACGCTTGCGCCAGGATTCGCCGTTTATCGACCCGATGCTTCGAGCGTGAGTGCAGTGGACGAACTCAACGCAGTCGTCCCGGTGCTGACGAAGTTCATTCCGAATGGGTACGACCCGGAGTTTCTCTGGAATTCCCAACCGGCATCGGGTCAGCCATTCGTGCTGATCGGGCAAAGCCCGGAAGTGAATCCACCGGTGCGCATCGACAATGGACGAATTCTGGCCGGCCCTGAGCAATCCGCCCTCGACATTTCCTCGTTCGACAACGGCATGGTGGTCGAAACTGCCACCAGTACAACAGGTGCCGGGGGACTCGCCATTCAGTTTGTCGGGGAACCCGGTAAGATTCCGGTACCGCCGTTCGGGACGGAATCCGCTCGACTGATGACGGCTCAGGGCAGCGTCATCGTGAACGCCGACGGCACAACGGGTCCCGGCGCTCCGGCACGTGCGAACGGACCCCGGTGAGTGGGGGAGTGCGATGACTGACGCTTTGCGTGCTCCTGACGAGGACCGTGCGCTGGTCGATCATTTCCGGTCTGTCGACAGCGCGCCGGCCGACTACGCCGTCGATCGGCCGTCGAGCGGGACCAACGGATTTCTGATCACCTTTGCCGGGTTGTCGATCATCGTCATGTGCATCCGAACATTCCTCGTACATTCAGGTTTGACCGACATGCCGCGAGACCTGGTCATCTTTTCGGAGGGACGAGGGAAGGTCGTCTTCCCTCTGCGGCTGTTTCTGATCATGTTCTTCTTCACCTACGCACTCTGCGCCTACTCGAACATCTGGCGCAGAGTATTCCTCGCCTTCTCCCTGCTGGGTAAGTACGCGTTGTTCTGCGTCGCGGTCGACACTGTGGCGTGGTTGCTCCACAACGCCGGGATCATCTCCATCTCCGTCTTCGGAGCTCAGATGATCTCCGGGCTGATCGCCCTCGCGATCTTCCCTCACACCATCCTCCGTCAGGCACAACTTCCCCCGCAGGGGCCGCTGCCACTCGACCCGCGAATACCGCTGAGCGCGTTCCTGAAACTGTCAGGATGCCTGGTACTGGCGATCGCTGGAGCCGCGATCGCATTGCACGTCCTGTACGACCTCGTCGACCTCCTCAAGAGTTGGGCAATTCTCGGAGGTATCGGTGCCGGAGTTTTCCTCATGCAGCAACTCCTGGCGATCTCGACGGCACTGCTCGGAGTACGTGCGCTGAAGAAGTCGCGCGGTCACGAGTTCTCGCCGCCTACGGCAATTCTTGTTCCGGCTCACAACGAGGCGCACGATATCGCCGCTACCATCGCTGCCGTCGACACCGCAGCGCGAACATACCCGGGACGAATCCACCTCTACGTCGTAGACAATGCCTCCACCGACAACACACACGAAGTCGCAGAACAGATCATTGCTGAATGCAGCTTCATCACCGGTACCGTCCTCGACTGCCCGACACCGGGCAAGGCAATCGCACTCAATAAGGGAATCGACCACATCACCGAAGAGTTCGTAGCCAGGATCGACGCTGACACTGTCATCGGCCCGGGTTGCCTCGAGACAGCGATGCGACATTTCGCGAACCCGCGCGTCGGCTGCGTCGGTGGGATCCCCATGCCGCGCGAGGAAAAGACCTGGATCGACAAGTGTCGCCTGATCGAGGTGTACATGCGCCACGGCTTCTTCCAGGTCTCGCTCGACGGGTATCAGGGCGTCATGGGCATTCCCGGGATGTTCGCGGTCTATCGGCGGAGCCAGTTGATCAAGGTAGGCGGCATGGTGCAGGGGATGAATGGCGAAGACACCGACATTTGCATGCGGCTGACCGCCGCCGGCTACCACAGTGTGGCGGATCCGAAAGCTGTGTACTACAGCGAGACTCCGGCGTCCTACGCGCACCTACTCGAGCAGCGAACCCGGTGGTTTCGCAGTATCTACCACCTCGCGGCGCGCAACCGGGCGCTGCTCCTGGATCGGCAGACGATGATCGGAACGTTCGTGTTGCCGTTCAACCTGGTCAACGCCGCACGCCGAGCGATGCTGGCGCCACTGCTCATTTTCGCCTGTATCGCCGGAATCGCATTCCAATCGACATTCACGACTCTGCAATGGCAACCCATCGTCGCGACATTGTTGGGTATGTCGATGATCATGACGGTCGTCGTGTGCCTGGTCTGGCGGCCGAGTTCGGTCAAGTACGTTCCCGCCTACCTCGTCTTCCGTCTGCTTCGCAGCTACTTCACACTCGGATCGACACTGAGCTTGATCTATCCGCCGATACACCCGCGACTGCAACACCCCCGCCTGCGTCGATCACGAGGCCGGCGCAGATCGAAGGAAGCTCGTTTCTCCGCTCGCGGGTCAGACACATTGGTCACGAACATCATTCACCCGTAGAAGGTGAGGCGAAGACGACCGCAGCGCGCCAAAATGTCGGTATGGCTACGACATCGAACGCGGCATCCGAGACCATCATTCGTCAGCAGAAGGCGCTCCTCGGGAGTCTGCCGTTCGCCGATACACAGGATTTCGACGACGCCACTCGCGGGCTTGTTGCTCGCCGTCAACCGAACGCGGTGACCGCCGAAGACGGAACAGTTCTCTGGGACAACGACACCTACTCGTTCCTCGAAGGGGATGCACCCGAGACTGTGAATCCCAGTCTGTGGCGGCAGTCGAAACTCGCCGCGATCGACGGATTGTTCGAAGTAGTCCCGGGCATCTATCAGGTCCGCGGAATGGACTTGTCGAACACGTCTTTCATCGAAGGCGACGAGGGGGTAGTTGTCATCGACACCCTCCTGTCTGCCGAAACGGGAAAGGCGGCGCTCGAACTCTATCGACAACATCGGGGAGATCGGCCGATCAAGGCGATCGTCTACACTCACTCACACGTCGATCACTTCGGTGGTGTGAAGGGATTCGTCACGCAGGAGGAAGTCGACGGCGGGAGCGTGAAAATCTTTGCGCCGGAGGGATTCGTCGAGCACGCGGTCTCCGAAAACGTGTATGCGGGTACCGCGATGGGACGACGTGCGGGTTACATGTACGGTGCCGCACTGGCCAGGGGTCCGCAGGGACAAGTCGGTGGAGGTCTGGGACAGACTGTGTCGGTCGGAACCGTCACTCTCATCGCGCCGACCGATATCGTCACCACCACCGGACACGAAGAGACCGTCGACGGTGTCCGCATGATCTTCCAGATGGCACCCGATACCGAAGCGCCGTCGGAAATGTTGATCTACCTTCCCGGCTTCAAAGCTCTGTGTGCAGCCGAAGACGCCACCCACAACTTCCACAATCTCTTGACCCTACGCGGCGCTGTTGTGCGTGATCCTCACGGTTGGTCGCAGTACCTCACCGAAACCATCGACATGTTCGGTGACGACGTCGAAGTTGTCTTCGCCTCGCACCACTGGCCGACTTGGGACAACGACCGCGTCGTCGAATTCCTTGCCACGCAGCGTGATCTGTACGCCTACGTCCACGATCAGACGCTGCGCATGATCAACAAAGGTCTCACCGGACCTGAAATCGCCGAAGAGATCCAGTTGCCACCGTCGCTCGAGAATGCCTGGAGCGCAAAAGGTTACTACGGTTCGATCAGCCACAATGTGAAGGCGATCTATCAACGCTATCTCGGTTGGTTCGACGGCAACCCGGCCAGTCTGTGGGAACACACTCCGGTTGAGCAATCCACTAGGTACGTCGAATTCATGGGTGGCGCCGACGCAGTGGTCACCAAAGCGCGTGATTCGTTCGACGCCGGCGACTACCGTTGGGTCGCACAGGTACTCAATCACGTCGTGTTCTCGGAGCCTGGTCACGCCGGAGCCAAAGCGCTGTTGGCCGACACCTACGAACAGCTCGGCTACGGTGCGGAGAACGGCACCTGGCGCAACTGGTATCTCTCCGGTACCACAGAACTGCGTGGTGGCCAGTTCGGCACCCCCACCGAAACCACCGCCCCGGATGTCATCGCGCAGCTGACACCTGCAATGTTGTTCGACGCCATAGCGATTCAAGTTGACGGTCCGAGTGCCTGGAATGAACGACTGTCCATCGACGTCGTGCTGACCGATGTCGACGAACGCTACCGATTGCGGCTCGCCAACGGAGTCCTGACCTACAGTGCGCACAGTCAAAAGGATCCTGCGGACGCGATCCTGTCCACGACCAAACGATCGCTGCCTGCGTTGGCTCTCGGCGGATTGTCCGCCGAAGGGCTTGCCGATGCCGGCATCGCGCTCACCGGGGACGAGTCGGTTCTGGCGCGACTTGCCGCGGTGTTGGATCCCGGCGACAAGAACTTCGCGATCGTGACTCCCGACTGACGGCGTACTCGATTGCCCGGATCAGGCGATAACGCGAATCGGCCACTGGCCGTCGACGTCTCCTACGTCCCGGCCCTGGCTGAGTAGGTACTCGGCGAAATCACGCTGGCGCTCGGCGTGCCAATCGGCTTGATCGACCATGAGATCGAGCCCCAGGAGGTCGGGGAACCGCACGGCCAACTCGCGGGCCAACGCCGCCGCCGCTTTGGCATCGGCCTCGGCTTCGTGCGCCGACTCCAATGAAATTCCGTAGTGCTCGCACACGGCCGCAAGCGTTCGCTTGCCCTTGCGGAACGTATCCATCGCCCGATCGATCACGTACGGATCAATGACCAACCCGGGAACGAATGCGGGCTTGCCGATGCGCAGACCCTCGGCATGCATGACCGTCAGATCATAGGAGGCATTGAACGCCACGACGGCGTGATCGCGCGCCCAGGAATTATGCAGAGCATCGCGAATCTCTTCGTAGCCCTCGGCGTAGTTCTGGCCGTGCCGCGCCGCGTACTCGGTGCTGATTCCGTGAATAGCCGAAGCGTCGGCGGGGATATCGACGCCGGGATCGAGTAACCACGTGCGTGTTTCGACATTCGAACCGTCGATGACCGCGACGCAGGCACTGACGATGCGAGCGGTCGACGGATCCCGCCCCGTGGTCTCGAGGTCGAACGCGCAGATCGGGCGATCGGACCAGCTACTCATCGGGGGCCTTTCGGTGCAGAACGTCATGTCCGAATCACTATGCACCTCCCTACCGACAGAAACGACGAACAGCCACCTCCGCCGGGTGAAGGTGGAGGTGGCTGCTGCGTGACTGTGTGGACCTACAGAGTCTCGGTTCCGACCGTGAAGCGATCCATGACGTCTTCACGTGGAGTCACACCGAAGCCCGGTCCCTGCGGCACGGCGATGTGGCCGTCCTCGATGACAAACGGTTCGGTGATGTCCTCCTTGTAGAAGCGATCGGACGCCGAGATGTCGCCGGGCAGCGTGAACCCGTCCAGCGCCGCGAGGGCCGCGTTGGCGGCGCGGCCGATTCCGGTCTCGAGCATTCCGCCGCACCACACCGCGATACCGTGTGCCGAGGCGAGATCGTGGATGCGCTTGGCTTCCAGATATCCACCGACACGGCTCGGCTTGATGTTGATGACCGAAGCGGCACCGAGCGTGATGGCATCCGCCGCATCCTTGGCCGACTCGACCGACTCGTCGAGGCAGATCGGAGTCGAGAGGGACTGGGCGAGCTTGGCGTGCTGCACCAAATCGTCCTCGGCCAGCGGCTGTTCGATGAGGAGCAGTGCGAATTCGTCCAGGCGACGGAGCAACTGCGCGTCGACGAGGGTGTACGCGGCATTTGCGTCGACCTGCAGAGGAACGTCGTAGCCGAACTCCTTGCGCACCGCAGCCACGGGAGCGATGTCCCAGCCCGGCTTGATCTTCAGCTTGATTCGCACGTACCCCTGCGACAGATAGTTGCCGACGGTCTCGAGCAGCTGAGGGATGCTGTCCTGGATGCCGACGGACACTCCCGAGGGAACTCGCGTGCGAGTGGCACCGAGGTACCGAGCGAAAGACTGTCCGCGAGCGCGCAATTCAGCATCGAGAATTGCCATTTCGATAGCCGACTTGGACATCTGGTGGCCCACGATGTGGTGAAGTACGCTGCCGACCGTCTCGGCCGAGAGCGGCTGATCCGACTGCGACTTACGTAGCGTCGGAACGAGATACTCGCGAAGCATCGCCCGCGCACCAGCGGTGTACTCCGAGTTGTAGTACGGATCGCTCAGCGAACCGCACTCGCCCCAGCCGACAGTCTCCACCGGACCGTTGGGGCCGTCGGTGGTGCCGCTCACCTTCAGGACGAGGGTGTTGCGCTCGAGCTGGGTGCTGAATGACGTGGTGAAGGGGGAGACGAGAGGGATGCGCAGTTCGCGCAATTCGACGGACTCAATGTGCATGGACTTGCTCTTCTCCGGTTGTCTCGCAGATTTTCGTGAACGTGTAATAGCCGCTGGGGTCGAAGCCGGTCGATTGCCATTCCTTCGAGGCGATCAGTGGTTCGAGGTACTCGCGAAGCGCGTGTCGCCAGGCAAAGGCAGAGGCGCGGTCGACTGTTCTCAGATGCTCGATGTCTCGGGGTATTCCGACTGCGATATCGATGCAGTCGGGTGGGATCGGGAGCATTCGAGGCGTACCGTCCTCGGTGGGTTGAAGCACCTTGAATGTATCATTCACGGCCACAGCAGAACTCGGAGATCCATCGACGTCGAGATCCCAACTGACGAGCATACGATCGCTGGCGTCGCCTGCGTTGATGCCGTCTGCCATCGAACCGTAGAAATCCGGGTTGTATTCGGTCGGTGCGGCACCGAGACGCTGAATGTTGAAATAGGCATTTCGTGCGACCAGTGGATCGAAGGTCCACCGGATCGTCCTGACACCGCGCTCGATGCACCAGTCTCGCTGATGATGCTTGAGGGCGCGGCCGATTCCCTTGCCTGCGTGTCCCGGTAGTACTCCGGCGATGTGTGAGTGCAGAACCTCGCCGAGAGGCTCGACGAAGAATCCGACACAACCACCGATCATTTCGCCTTCGGAAAAGGCTCCCACCACGTAGTGACCACCGTGATGAAGCGCAACCAACATCGCCGTGCCGAAATGAGCCGGTCCGGGGCTGGTAGCCCAGATCTCATCGAAAACGGCGGATAGATCGGCTATTTCGCGATTGTCGACCAGCTCTCGAAACTCAACCGCTTTGCTTTTCGACACGAGGGCCCCCTTCAGACGTGATCGAACGAATAAGGCCCGCAACCAACGCCGTCCTCGGGGCGATCGCGGACACGAGCGCATGCTCGGTCTCGGCGTGTGCACCGCCGCCGACGCCACCGAGGCCGTCGAGGGTGGGGATACCGATACCGGCAGTGAAGTTTCCGTCCGAGGCTCCGCCTACGGCGAGCCCGACGGGAGGAGTCAGATCATGCTCGAGCGCAACACGTTCCGCCAACGCCAGCAACGGTGCGGACATCGTCGCTTCGAGAGGTGGACGGTTGACGCCACCCGAGACCGTGACTACGGCTTCAGGGTGGATTGCCTGCAGGGCTCGGATATTCGCATCGACCCGTTCCTGCTCGGCAGCGCTGGTTGCGCGCACGTCCACATCGACAAAGGCTTCTGCCGGAACGGTGTTGGTGGTGGTTCCGGCCGAAATGACAGTCGGGGTGACGGTGGTTGCCTGCGCCGGCGAGGACAAGTCGTTGACCGCGATCACGAGACGAGCCAGTTCTACTGCAGCATTGATGCCCTTTTCCGGCTCCAGCCCGGCGTGCGCGGCGCGACCGGCAACATGGATCCGATACAGCGACACTCCCTTGCGGACAGTCTTCAGTTCGCCGCCGTCACCGCCGGCCTCGAGAACCAGTACCGCGCCCGCCGCGAGTTTCTCGATCAGTGACCGCGACGTGGGCGAACCGATTTCTTCGTCACCGGTGACCAGGAGTGTGATTCCGTCGAGTGCATCGTCGCCGTGCAACTCTCGGACGATGGCGAGGGCGTGGATTGCCTGAACGACACCAAGTTTCATGTCGAGGCCACCCGGACCTCGAAGTGCGCCGTCGGTGACCGCTGCGGGTAGGCGCGTCAGGGTTCCGATCGGCCACACGGTGTCGTGGTGACCGAGCAGCATCAGCCGCGTCGGTGAGCTGCCGAAACGGGTCACCAGATGGGTTCGGCCTTCCGTCACTATCGACTCCGGTGTCACTCCGAGTCGTTCGTGGACAAGGTCTGACGTCCACTTCGCGCTTCGGGCAACAGCTTCGAGATCGTGCGACGGCGACTCGACTTCGATGAGCGCGATGGCGTCCTCGAGGATCTGAGGAAGTTGGCGCGCGGCCAGATCGCGGAGAATGGTCATCGGTTGTTCACTCGCGGATACGCGCGGCTTCCGACGTGTAGCAATTGTGTACTCCCGTTGTCGGAGAAAGTGATCCGGATCCAACCCGCTGATTGAGGTAGTTGGGTCGCGAATACTCCAGGCTGAACTTCGATCAGGCTGAGAGAGACGGACTCTGCGCTTTCGGCGTTGACCGAAGGGTCGATGTGATCGGTGCGGCGGGCGGTCAAGGAACTCCCGGTTCTTTCCAGGACGAAATCGGCAGCAGCATCGCGGTACAGACCGCACAGCGCATCGAGTTCCTCAGGTGAGGACGTGGTGCGGGTGGCGGGGTCTCCAGGCGAAAATGCCGGTGTCACGGCGACGCCGCCGATGGAACCGATCACCTCGGCGAGAAGGTCGCCCGAGAGGGCGTCCATTGCACCGCCGTTGGCCATCAGGACTACCGCAATGCCGCAGGACGGGACCACCCGCAAGAAGGACTGCTGTCCGAGGGTTCCACCGTTGTGACCATGCGCCAGCACCCCGTCCCAATTGTGCAGCAGCCACGTGGTTCCCATGATGTCTGCAGATGACACCTCTCCGATCTGGCGGCGCTCCTCGAGCATCGCCAGATGGGTGGACCGCTGAAGCAGAATCGGATCCTCGCGAATCGAATCCTGCGCGAACAGAAGAAGGTCCTCGGCGGTGCTGTTGATGAGACCGGCGGGGCCCATCGAGCGAGGGATGAGGAATTGTGGTGTCTGCGCAAGATTGTCGGCACCGCCGACATGCCCGACCGCAGCGCGGTGCAGTGCCGTCTCCTCGGGCAAGGTCGTGGTCTTGGTCAGGCCGAGAGGCTCGATGATCCGCTCACGCAGAACCGCGTCCCAACTCTTGCCTCGGAGAACCTCGATGATTCGTCCGGCGATGACGAAGCCGGTGTTGCAGTACGACCAATCGGTACCGGGTGCGAAGAGCTGCACCGTCGATGTCAGGGCTGCGACGTATCGCTCGACGCAGTCGTCGCCGCGTCCGCCGTCGATGAAGACGTCACCGTCGATGCCACTGGTGTGAGTCAACAGGTGGCGAGTGGTGACCGTTTCAGTGGCTACCGCGTCGGCAACTGCGAAGTCCGGCAGAATGTTCCGGACAGGCGAGTCGAGGTCCAGTAATCCTTCTTCGACGAGTTGCATGATCAGGGTGGCCGTCCAGACCTTGCTGATCGAACCCATCTGGAACAACGTGTCGGGAGTGGCCGCGACACCGGTGCGGGTACTGACGACACCGGACGTCACCACGGTGCGGTCGAAACCGCTGCGGGTAGTGGTCAGAATTCCGAGCGAAGCACCGGGTACCCCGTACTTCGCGCTCAGGGTGTCGAGTCGGTACTGCCAGTAGTCGGGATCGACCGTGGTCAGTGCCGGCGTAGGCGAGAGATGACGTTCGATCCAGTCGACGAGACGGGTGCTGTAATCCAGACGGTGGGAGGGCCGACCAGTCAACACAAAGGCATGCGACGCGTCCGGGAAGACCACCAGTTCGGTAGGGGTGCCGGCCAAACGCAGTCCACCGAACCACTGTTCAGCCTGGTTGACCGGGCAGCGGACGTCGCTACCGCCGTGAAGTATCAGTGTCGGTGTCGTCACCTGGGAGACTCGCCCCAGCGGCGAAAGTTCCTGTACCCGAGATGACTGCGGGGCGAATTCGACCGTCTGCAGCAAGATGCCCTCGTCCGAGGGGCCCGCCGTGTTCGCGATGTCGCAGACAAGGCCGCCAGCGACTGCGACGGCAAACCGATCGGTGACGGACGTCAGGGCGCACGTCATGAATCCGCCGTAGCTGTAGCCCGTGAGCACCAGTTGCTTCGGATCGGCCATCCCCTCGGCGACAAGGGTTTCGACTGGTTCGAGCAGGTCGGCGCGATCCGCCTCACCCCAACCGTCACGCACACCGTCGAAGAACTCGTTGCCGTAGCCGTCGCTTCCCCGCGGATTGATCATCAAGACCGTGTATCCGAGCGCGACCAGTTCCGCGTGGTACGCGTGCATCGGGGTGGGTGTACCGGTCCAGGCATTGTGTGGTCCGCCGTGGACGTCCAGAACCAGCGGACCGGCGCCCGTGACGTTCGGGTCGCGCAAGATCCAACCCTGAACACGGGTGCCGTCGCTGATGTCGAACCAACGCTCGGAGGCGACTGGAAACGCGACGGAAGTTGTCAGTTCCGTGTTCAATTCGGTGACGGTTTCGACTGCACGAGTCTCGAGGTCGATGACGGCGACCTCACCGAAGGACGTCGCCGTTGCAAGCGCGACGACGGCCTTCTCGGACGTCAGGGCAAGACCGAAGACCACTGTCTGTTCTCCGGTGAGAAGTGGTGAGACGGAGCCTGATCCGAAATCGACCTTGTGCAGTTCGGTGGAGCCGTGGTTGCGGATGCAGAAGACGATGTCGCCGTCGGCGGTGAAACACGGTGCGCCGCCGGGATAACCGGTCCCGCCAGGCATGACGTTTCGGTCGAGTTCGGATGTCAGACTGCGGTCTTCCACTCGCTGGTCGCGGTGCAGGACAAGAAGTTCGTTGTTGTGAATGATCGGCGTGTGCCAACCGACTGCTACGACGGCGTCGCCGACAGGTGTCCACGTAAGTGGTCCGGCGATGCCGCGTGCGTGCCCCAGCATCCGCGGAGCCGAGGCGAGATCAGTCAGCGATACGGTCCACGCGGAGCTCGCCCGTGTCAGATCGGCATTGCCGTCCATCGCCGCGGTGAAAGCAAGTTCGGTGCCGTCGGGGCTGTACGCGGGATGCGAAGCGTCCCAATCGCCGTCCGTCAGTTGCCGAAGCGAGCCGGCGGCCAGATCGAACTCGAACAAGTGCGCCCGAACGCTGCCCCGGACACCGGATCCGTCGACCTTGTAGTTGAGGCGTTTCGCCACCAAGAGGTGTGACGATCCGGCGGCAGTGCGGTCGACCGGGGCACTGAAGGCGATTCGAGCACCGTCGGGAGAGAACACTGGTGCCCCAGCGCCGAGCGGGAGCTGCGCCGTGGTGGTCATCTGAACGGCGGGCCCGCCGGTGGCGTCGACCTTCCACAGTTGCGGTGTGCCCGAGGAATCCGGCCGAACGAAGACCAACAGCGTGGAAACGGGATGCCATGCCGGCGAGGTGTCGGCAGGTCCCGCGGTGAGCTGTAGTTGCGGGGAAGCCAACCAGATCGAGTGCTCGTTGGTATCCGCGGCCGGATTCGCTTCGGTACGTACGTATGCAATGCGTCCCGACGCCGAGACGGCGATGCTGGTCGGTGTAACCACGGACGCGTAATCCTGGATTCTCGCCGAACGACGTTCTTCGGCACGGGCTACGGCAGCGGGGGAGTCGAGAGTGGTCGGCGTTGTCATTGGAACATCGGCTCCCCGAAGGTCGGGATCGCGGACAACAGCTTTGCCGTGTACGGCTCCTTGGGCGAATCGATCACGTCGAGAACCGGCCCGTGTTCGACGATCTCGCCGCCGAGCATGACTGCGACGTGGTCACAGACATAGCGGATCACCGCCAGGTTGTGACTGACGAATAGAACCGTCAGACCTAGCTGCTTCTGCAGATCCACCAACAGATTCAGAACCGCGCCCTGCACGGACACGTCCAGAGCGGAGGTGATTTCGTCTGCAAGCAGAACTGCCGGTGCGGCTGCCAATGCCCGCGCGAGGGCAACGCGTTGGCGCTGACCACCAGACAACGACGACGGGTATTCGTGCGCCTTCTCCACCGGCAGTTGGACGGTGGTGAGGAGTCGAGCCACCTCGGCAGCGCGGTCGCCGCGGCTGCGGCGAGCTTTGTCACGACGCTCGGTGGACCGCAGCGCCTCGGCGAGTGACTGGCCGATGGTCATTCGCGGGTCGAGGCACGAGTACGGATCTTGGAAGACCATCTGGATCCGGTGGCGCAGACGAGCCGTCGCGCCGCGGGCGTGAGCGACGTCCACACCGTCGAGAAGGATCTGGCCGGAACTGGGCTCGGCCAAGCCGACAGTTGCTCGCGCCAGTGTCGACTTTCCGGAACCCGATTCACCGACGAGACCGACCACCGATCCGGAGGGGATGTCGAGATTGATGTTCTTGACGGCGTGGAATTTTTTCGAACCGCTACCGAGGTGGACGTTGACGTCACGGAATTCGAGCCTGCTCATCGGATCTCCTCTGCAACAGCCAACAGTTCTTCCAACTCGAGGTCGGCGGTGCTCTCCTCGGCGTCGAGGCTCTCCACCTGCCAGGCTTCGTCGACGGTGGCAAGCGGCTTGTCGCGATCGGTGCTCATGGTGGGGACCGCGGCGATCAGCGCGCGGGTGTACGGATGCTTTGCACGACCGGCGATCAGATCGTCGACTGCGATGTCTTCGACGATTTCGCCGGCAAACATGACCAGGACACGGGTGCACATGCCGGTGATGACGGCCATATCGTGCGAGATGAGAAGGATTGCGGCGCCGGTTTCCTCGCGAACCTCGTGGAGCAGTCCGAGAACCTCACGCTGAACGGTCACATCGAGCGCAGTGGTGGGTTCGTCCGCGATGATCAGAGCGGGCTTGCCCATCAGACCCATGGCGATCATCGCGCGCTGACGCATACCGCCGGAGAACTCGTGGGGGTACTGCTTCGCACGCCTGGGCGCGTCGGGGATCTTGACGGCGTTCAGTCGCTCGACTGCCGCCTTCTTCGCGTCGACCTTGCTCATACCTTCGTGGAGCCAACCGATCTCGGCGACCTGGTATCCGACCTTGAGAGACGGATTCATGGACGACATCGGATCCTGGAACACCATCGCCATACGTGTGCCGAGTTGGCGGGCAACCTTGCGCGAAGCCGCGTTGTCCGGCCGCTTCCCGTCCTTCATCAGCACGGTGCCGTCGAACTCGATGAGCCCGGCGTCGACCACGGTGGGGTGGTCGGTCAGCTGCGCGATTGCCATGCAACTCAGTGACTTTCCGGAGCCGGATTCACCGACGATGCCCACGGTTTCGCCGCGATGAACTGTAAAACTGATGTTGTCGACGGGGCGACGCCAGTCGTCACCCGCGGGGACTGCGACGGACATGTTGCGGACGGTGAGAACTGCGTCCTCGTCACTGGGCGCCGAATCGGCCTGGGCAGTTTTCCGGTTGATCGGCTTCCACTTCGGCAGGCGACTGCTGATCGGGCTGCGAACTCCCGCGCCGCGAGCAATGGCCTCGCCGAGCAGCGTGAAGGTCAAGCCGGCGAGCACGACGGCGATGCCGGGGGCAAGTGCGGTGGCCGGGTTGACGAAGATCTTCGACAGACCTTCGTTGAGCATCCGGCCCCAGTCGAATGCAGGCGGCTGAATGCCCAAGCCGAGGAACGAGAGTCCGGCGAAGACCACCAGGCCGCTGCCGACAGCGATGCTGGCATTGACGATGAGTGGTTCACGGATATTGGGGAGAATGTGGCGGAACAGCAGCCCCGGCTTGGTGACCCCGAGGATGCGTGCTGCGTCGATGAAGTCGCGTCCGTTGACCGACGAAGCCAGTGCGTACGTCAACCTCGCGAACGGCGAGGCCAGGGCGAGGCCGATGGCGATCACCGCGCTGCCCGCACCCTGTCCGAGAACGACCAACAGGAAGATCGCGAGGAGCAGTCCGGGGAACGCGATGGCGAAGTTGAGGAATGCCACGACCATTCGTCCGACCCAGCGGGGAGCGAGCGTCGGGAGCGTACCGAGTATCAGGCCAATTGTGACACCGAGTGCGACGGCTCCGAGAGCCATGAGCACCGACAGTCTCGCGGCGGTCATCGTGCGGGCGAAGACGTCACGCCCGCCGGCGTCGGTGCCGAAGATGTGCTCGGAACTCGGTCCCTGAGAGAGTGCCTTCGGGTTGGCTGCGACAGCGGCGTCACCCCAGATCATCGGTCCGAAGATGACGAGGGCGATCAGAGCGGTCAGGAAGGTGAGGGCCAGGATTCCCAATGGGGTGCGGAACGTTCCGACGATCCAGTGTCGTCGCGGGGGCGTCTTGGGGGCCGCAGTGGGGGCCGTAGGTGAGGTGCTCAACTCAGTTCTCCCGAATTGTGGATCGTGGGTCGATGAGAGCGAGCACCACGTCGACGATGAAATTGATGAGAAGGACGATGGCGCCGTAGATCACGACCAGTGTCTGGGCGAGCGGGTAGTCCTTCTCGGTGATGGACTTGACCAGCGCCATGCCCATGCCGGGCCAGGCGAAGATGCTCTCGATGAGCACGGTGCCGGCAATCAGACCACCCAGGAGGAGTCCGGCGAGCGTCAGCGTCGACGTCATGAGGTTGGGCATTGCATGACGGAAGTAGATTCGTGCCACGGGCATTCGCTTGGCGCGCGCCGTACGGATGTAGTCCATGTCCAACACGCCGAGTGCCTCTGCACGGACGATGCGCGACATCGAGGCGATGGCACCGATCGACATGGCCGCGACCGGGAGGATGTAGCTTTCCGGTCCACCTCGGCCGGCGACGGGCAGAACAGGGAACGTGACGGCAAAGAGGTAGACCAGCGCCGTACCGAACATGAACTCGGGGATCACGGCGATGGTGCCCGACGTTGCGGTGTAACCGATCTCGACTCCGCGTCGTCGACCGTTGCGGGTCAGTGCAGCGAAGATGAGGCCGATCGGAATGCCCAGTAGCAGCACCGTGACCACTGTGAGTACAGCCAGTTCGAGTGTTGCCGGTAGGCGGGACGCGATCACCTCGAAGACCGGAGTCCTCAAGGTGATCGAGTCACCGGGATTCCCGCTCAGCAACCCGCCGACGAATCGGAAGTACTGCTGCCACAAGGGAAGGTCGTAACCGAGCTGAGACCTCGTTGTCTCGACCAGTTCGACCGGTGCGTTCATTCCCAGAGCCAACCGAACCGGGTCGCCCGGAATCAGTTGGAGCATCAGGAACGCCGCAGTCACCAGCGCCCAGAGTGAAATCACGAAGGTGCCGAAACGACGCAGAAGATATGCGGGCCAGCTGTCGGACTCGAGCCACTTTGCTCGAGCCTGAGGCGCCGCTTCTGGTTTCGCGGCTTCAATAGTTTGACTCATGGGCTGTCTTTCCGGAGGGCGGGAACAGATGCAGGGCGGGAAGAGATGCTGAGCGGGAAAACGACTTACTGGTAGAGACGCAACGCAGAACCGGTGAGCGTCTTACCGAATGAGAGTCCGGCCTTGTTGAAGTACACGTTCATGACGGAATCTGCGAAGGGCACGGCCGCGATCGTCTTGGTGAGCTCCGACTCGGCGTCGGCCCAAGCGTCACAAGCGTCGCTACCGGTCAGACCGGAAGCCTTGGTGGCTGCTGCTTCGTAGGCGGGGTTGCTGACCGATCCGAAATTCTTGCCTGCTGCGGGAACCGGCCCGGCAAAGTACGCGGTGAACGTGCTGGGCAGCGAGGAGTTGATCTGGACCCAGGCGATGTCCCAGGCAGAGTTGTCCTTGCCGCTCAGAATGACGTCGATGATCTTGTTCGAGTCACCCCCGGTCACCTCGACGTTTGCGCCGAGTTCGGACCACGCCGACTGAGCAAGTTCTGCCGCCGCGTTGCGGGGATCGTCGGTGCCGTCGTACACGAGGCGGAGATTGAGCGGCTTGCCATCCTTGCTTCGCTTGCCGTCAGCGCCGGCAGTCCAACCAGCGCCGTCCAGTGTTGCCTTTGCAGCTGTGAGGTCGAAGTCCGGAATGTTGCCTGCGACAGAGTCGTAGACACAGGCGCGCGGTTCGACGGCGACGAGACTGGTTGCCCGGACCCCGTTTCCGGCGGTGATGACCTGAGTGAGGTCGTCGAGATTGACCGCTTGGATCAGCGCCTTGCGCACTGCCGGATCACTGGTGGGGTTGCTGGCGATCTGGTTGAAGTACATCTGGCCTGCGGGCACCGGCCGGCCAACCGAGTCCAGATTGGCTGCCGCGACTCGGTCCTTGTCCGGCCCGGCGATCGGAGCTGCATTGAGTTCACCCGAGAGAAGCTGATTTGCGGCGGTGCTCACGTTCGGTGCCATGGCGGCGATGACCGTCTTGGGGACGCCGGGGGTATCGGAAGCGGTGCCGTCGGGGCCCCAGTTGTAGCCATCACGTCGCTGGAACGTGTAGTGGTCGTTGGCGGCGACTTCGGTGACTTCGAACATGCCGGTGCCGAGCGACTTCTTGTTCGATGCTGTCGGATCTTTCAGCCCGGCCTCGCACAGGATCGGCAGTCGACCGACGTTGAGAAGCAGGAACGGGCTCGGCGCCGCAGTGGTCACCGTGACGGTGCGCGCTGCCGGATCGGCGGTTGCTGTGGCACCGGTCGGAACGGAGGACCCGCGCAACTGTGAACCGTTGTCCGGATTGGCCACGAAGTTGATGTTGTCCGCGACGGTCTGGGAAGTCAGCGTCGATCCGTCGGTACAGGTCACCCCGTCACGGATGGTGAAGGACGCCGAGGTCGGAGTCTCCTCCCACTTCTCCGCCAACCACGGTCCGACTTCGCTGGTATCGGGATCCTGGTAGATCAGGTAGTCGTAGGCCAAACGAGACAACTCGGCGGTTGCCTGAGAGGCCGACATGATCGGGTTGAGTGCGCCCGGATCGGCCTGCAGGGCGAAACGGAAGGTCCCGTCCGTGGCCGGTTCACCGCCACTGGCGCCCGAGGACGTGCCTCCCGAGCCACAAGCAGACAACACAAGCGTGAGCCCTGCGGCTGCCGCAAGTGTTGGATAGGAGCGGTGTTTCATGGTGCCTCCGGGATGGAGCTGGGGCCCGAGCGAAAAACGTGAGGGCGCGATTGAGTGTTGACTGCTAAATCTTGGCGCATGACGTGACGCGCATCTCTGTCGATCCTCACGAAAATCGGGTCGATTTTCGTCCGCTCCCACGAAAACCGCCTGGATCGGTGAATACCTGTCCGTATACCGACAGCGACCGGCGAAACACGACGATTTCCCCGGTCGCTACCGGCGGTCTACTGGTACAGGCGCAGGGCCGAACCGATGAAATTGCGGCCGAATGCAAGACCCGCATTGTTGAAGTAGAGAGTCGTGATCTTGTCGGCAAAAGGTACCGCCGAGTTTGCTTTGATGATCTCGGACTCAGCGTCTGCCCAAGCGGCACAAGCGTCCTCGCCCGTCAGCCCGGAAGCTTTGGTGACGGCTGCGTCGTAGGCCGGGTTGGAGATCGACGCAAAATTCATTCCCGCAGCGGGCACAGGACCGGAGAGGAAGGGGACCAGCATGCTGGGCAGCGCGACGTTGATCGGCTCCCACACAACATCCCACGCCGTGTTGTCCTTGCCGCTGAGTGCTACATCGAGAATCTTGTTCGAGTCTCCACTGGTGAGTTCAATGGTGGCGCCCAGGTCGTTCCACGCGTTGACCGCGACGTCGGCGGCAGCATCGGTCGCGTCACCGAACGTCTCGTAGACCATCCGAATTCGGAGCGGTGTGCCGTCCTTGCTGCGCTTACCGTCCGCGCCGACCTTCCAGCCCGCAGACTCGAGAGTTGCTGCGGCTGCACTGGTGTCGAATTCCGGCAGGTTTCCGGCGACAGAGTCGTAGATGCAGGCCCGCGGTTCGATGGACACCATCGTGGTCGATCTGGTTCCGCGACCGGCCGTGAAGATCTCGGCGAGGTCGTCGAGATTGAGAGCCTGGACCAGAGCCTTGCGGACGGCAGGATCGCTCGTCGGATTGCCGGGACTGTGGTTGAAGAACATCTCGCCCGCCGGAGCGGGCTGCTTGACGGTATCCAGGTTCGCGGCGTTCATGCGATCCTGGTCGGGGCCCGAAACTGCTGCGGCATTCAGATCACCGGACAACACCTGGTTGGCCGCTGTGCTGTTGTTCGTGATGATGGACGCGACGACATTCTTGGGTACTCCGGCCGTATCCGAGGTGGTGCCGTCCGGTCCCCAGTTGTAGCCGTCGCGCCGAACGTAGGAGTAATGATCGTTGGCGACTGCCTCTGTCATCTGGAACATGCCCGACCCGAAGGTCGTCTTGTTTGCCGCCGTCGGATCCTTCAACCCGGCCTCGCACATGATCGGTATTCGCGCCAGGTTGAGAAGCAGGAACGGAGAGGGCTCCGGAGTCGTGACCGTCACTGTCCGCGTCGCCGGGTCGGCGGTGGCGCTCGCAGTTGCCGGTGCGTACACCCCGCGGAGAGCAGATTTGTTTGCTGCGTTGGTGATGAAATTGACGTTGTCGGCGACAGTCTGGGCAGTCAGAGCGGATCCGTCGGTACAGGTGACGCCGTCGCGAATGGTGAAGGACGCGGAAGTGGTTGTCTCTTCCCATTTCTCGGCGAGCCATGGCTTGGTGACACCGGAATCGGGATCCGGGTGGAGCAGATAGTCGTAGCTCAGACGCGCCAGCTGGTGCGCCGGCGATGCGGCCGTCATCAGCGGATTCAGAGCGCCGGGGTCGGCCACGAGAGCCAATTTGAAGGTGCCGTCCGTGACGGGTTCACCCGAACCCGAACCCGAACCCGACGAGCCACCCGATGAGCACGCGGTCAGGGCAAGAACGGTGCCAGTTGCCGCAGCCAGCAGTGCGTAGGACCGTTGTTTCATGGTGCCTCCGGAAGGTGTAGTCCCGCCCGAGTGACGCGAGGTCTGTCGGGTCAGGAGCAATAAACGATTGCTTGAATCCTCACCCAACAAAAGGAGGAGAACATCGTCCGGATTTACGAATGTTTCGTGAGACTTGGTAGATCGCTACAACGCTGTCGGATAGAAGAGACGAAGCTGGAGCATCAGGCTGAATCGAGTTTCCGGATCATCGAGATCGATTCCGGCAATCCCGGCAAGCTTCTTGAGGCGGTATCGAAACGTGTTGACGTGGATGTGAACCAACGACGCAGCCGCCGGAATGTCGCCGAACGTGTCGAGCCAGGCTCGAAGGGTGTCCACGAGGTTGATGTCGTGAGTGCGGTCGTACTCACGCAGTACCGTGAGCGGACCCGACGCGGTCTCGTTCTCGTCCGCCAGGGCGTCGGAGAGGCGCAGAAGTAGGGAATTGATCTGCACGTCGTCGGCGCGCGCGACGGTCCGGCCCGAGGAATTCCACGTCGACCTCAGAACGCGAAGCGCTCGGTCGGCTTCGTCGCGTGACTTCTCCAGCGTCATCACGTCGGCCACTGTCGCACCGATTCCGATGACCACCGACTTTTCCGAACGGGAACGGTCTGCAAACTCCGACGCGATCCGACGCACGTAGTCGTCGTCGGTCTGGTGCCGGGTGTGTGGGATGACGGCGTAGACGGTGCCGCCGATCGCTGCCGCCACCGACAACGGAAATACTTGGTCGAGATAGGTATTGAGTGTCAGGGCCAGTTGATCGACGTCGGCTTCGGCCTCCAACGATGCGCCGGCGCCGCTACGGAAGCCGGCCGCAAGTACGTTTGCTTTCGAGCGGCCGTAGCCCAGTCGCTCGGCCGCTTCCTTGGCCGAAGTGCCGCCACTCAGTAGCGTGATCACCTCGCCCAACCTCAGCCGTCGTGCGGAATCGGCGGCCAGCTTGGCGCGAAGCAAACTCATCGCGGCTACCCCCGCCGCCTCGACGAGCGTTTTCACCTGCAATTCGTTCGGCTCCTCGTCCAAGATCACCCAGATCGAACCGAGGATCTGGGATGCCGCATGTATTCGCATGCCGACCCGGGGCCTGATGCCCGGCCCGATACCCGGTAGAAATACCGGCAGGGTAGAGCCGTAGATCTTGTTGAAGTACCCCATTGACCTGAGCCGGTCGGAATAGTGCTGCGGCACTTGATGTCCGAGGACACTCTGCTTACGTGCCTCGTCGCCGAAGGCTTGATCCGCCGAAAACGCGAGGATCCGGCTCGACTGATTCTCGATGGTGACCGGGCCGTTCAATACCTGAGCGATCGAGTTGGCAAGATCGAACAGGTCGGCGTCGGCGGCGGACGTGCGGTCCCCGTTGTTGCCGGATTCGAGGATCTCGTTGATCAGCGACGCACTTTGCAGCCAGCTTGCATCCTTGACCATTCCAAGTAGTGCGATATCGGCTTCGGCGACCGCCCGTGCGACGCTGTCGTCGACGGCCAATGGCTCCCTGACGATCAGCGCGACGGCTCCGGCCGAACCGTATTCTTTTACTGCAGTGGCAATGTCGGCCGACTCGGCCAGTCCTGCGCCGAGCACGACGGCGCCCGCACTGCCTTGCGTGACTCCGGACCCTTCGTGCAGGGTCACTCGGCTGACAGTGCGGGCGTCGTCGACGGTGTCGCCTCCGCTGAGGAACGTCATTCCCAGTCTGTCGACGATGTCGACGATCGAAACTCCCGTTGGTGTGGTCACCACCACACCTTAGGGGGAGCAGGATCGATCAGTTGGCTGGTTGCCCTGCTCAGTTGGCAGGCTGCTCGGCTACAGCTTTCTCGACGAACCGGCGGGTCTGATCGAACGCCGCGGGCACCTGGACGGAATTGGTCATGTCACTGATCTCGGACCACCGTTCGGCGACGACCTCAGGGGAGAGTGCGCCTTCGGGGATGTACACGCCCTGCGACTCTTCCATGCGAGCGATCGCGAAGACACCGGCACCAGCGCTGAGGATGGTCTTGGTCGGTGCGTCATCGGAGACCATGAACAGTGCGCCGGGTGAAATCGATTCGGGTGCAAGCAGAGCGAGAGTCTTCTCGTCGAGGAGGTCTTCGGTCATGCGGGTCGCGGCGGTCGGGGCTAGCGAGTTGACGCGGATGCCCTTGCGTTCGCCCTCGATAGCGAGAACGTTCATCAGGCCGACGACGCCGGACTTCGCGGCGCCGTAGTTTGCCTGGCCGAAGTTGCCGTAAATTCCCGACGCCGACGTGGTCATGAGGATGCGTCCGTAGTTCTGTTCGACCATGTGCGGCCAGACTGCCTTGGAACAGATGACGGAACCCATCAGATGCACGTCGATGACTTTGCGGAAGTCGTCGAGCTCGGCCTTGATGAACGACTTGTCGCGCAAGATTCCGGCGTTGTTGATCAGGATGTCCACGCGGCCCCACTTGTCCACGGCCGTCGCGACCATGGCGGCGACGGCGTCGACGTCGGTGATGTCGCAGTGGTCCGCGATGGCCTCGCCACCCAGCTCGACGATTTCCGCCACTACTTTGGCTGCTGCGGTATCAGCGCCGCCACTGCCGTTGACCGAGCCACCCATGTCGTTGACGACGACGCGTGCGCCGCGTGCGGCGAGGGCCAATGCATGCGAACGGCCGAGTCCGCCGCCTGCGCCTGTGATGATCGCTACCGTGCCGGAAAAATCCAACGACATTGGAAAACCTCTCTGATCTGGGATACTACTCAGTATTACTATGCGATAGCGTGGAAACAGTCAAGGGCCGGCAGGCAGTGCGAATGGGAGTGGAAGTCGAATGAGTAGTGATCTTCCGGACGTGCGATCCGCGATCATCACCAGCGCCGCCGACGCCTTTGCCGAAGACGGTTACGCGGCCACGACCATGGATTTGCTGGCCGATCGAATCGGGGCCACCAAAGGTCTTGTCTACTACCACTTTCGTTCGAAGTTCGACATCTACCTGGCAATCTACGAGCGCGGGATGAGCCTGCTCCGCGCCGAGGTCGAGTCTCGGATCGACGGGGCAGACAGCGGCCTCGCGCGTCTCGAAGCGATGTCGCACGCCCACCTGGTCAATCTCATGACACATCTCGGGTACCACCACACGATCCACCAAGGTGTCCGGGGCCAGATGAACTCCGCGCTCAAGCCGAGGCAACAGCAAGTCCTCGTGGAACTGAATTCGCTGCGACTCGACTACGAGAATCTGTTCGTCGACGTGATGACCGAAGGTATCGCGGATGGTTCCATTCGTGCGAGCTCGCCTCGAATGGCGGCAAAAGTACTCCTCAGCAGTCTCAACGGCATCGACCTCTGGTACCGAAGGCGTGAAGGGCAGACTTTGGCGGAGACGGAGTCGTTGGCGGACCAGATCGTCGAACTCTTGATCGGCGGATTGCGCGCTGCGAACTGACTGAAAGCTGCATTCGTCGAGCGGGTGTCCTCCGACCGGTTCGTGCTGTCCTGCGGCTTGTCGTTCGGTTTGTCCCGCTCTGACAGTCGGGGTAGCATGTTGGCGTCGTGCGCGGACTTGCGTAGGAATTCAGGGAAGAGGAGGTGTGGCTGTAATGCGTGGCCAACCTCCGAGTACCAACTGAAGCTGTAGCCGCCCGGGTTGATCCGGTATTTTGCTGCAGCTTCATCGTGTGTTCATCGGCTTCGGCTTTGCTGTGAAGCAAGTGTCGTCGTTCACTCTTCCCTCGAAAGCTGTTCAGCATGCGCGAATTTCGTCGTTCACGTTCGGTACTGCCACGTCGTTCCGCGGGTCTCGGTGACTCACATCCCGGGCACTCGCGTGCCGCACGCACCGTCGTCAAGGCTGCCCCGTCCGAGGCGGTGGCGCCCGTCGAATCGACCGTCGTCAACAGTGGCGTGTACCGCGACGGCGAGCGGATAGCGTCGCCGTCCACGCTGGCGGAAGCACTGTCATGCCTTCCGGATTCGCAGTCGATGGCGTGGATCGGCATGTACCGGCCCGATGATGCCCAGTTGTATGCCGCTGCACAACATTTCGACCTCCACGAACTGGCGGTCGAGGATGCGATTGTCGCGCACCAGCGCCCCAAGCTCGAGCGCTACGGCAAGACACTGTTCGTGGTCCTGCGTGCTGCGCGGTACCGCGACGAGACCGAGCGGGTCGAATTCGGCGAGTTGCACATCTTCTGTGGTCCGAACTTCATTCTGACCGTCCGTCACAGTGAATCGCCGGATCTCTCGGCGGTGCGGACTCGCATGGAGAACGATCCTGACCTGTTGCGGTTGGGTACCGAGGCCGTTCTCTACGCCATTCTCGACGCAGTCGTCGACGGGTACGCCCCGGTGGTGGCCGGCCTGCAGAACGATATCGACGAGATCGAAACCGAAGTGTTCAGTGGCGATCCCGGAGTTTCGCGTCGCATCTACGAACTGACCCGTGAGGTGATCGAATTCCAGCGGGCGACGCGTCCGCTGCTGGGAATGCTGCGTGGGTTGTCGGCGGGGTTCGACAAGTACCACACGGACGAGGAACTCCAGCGTTACCTCCGCGACGTCACCGACCATGCGACGACTGTGGTGGAGCGGGCCGACGGCTTTCGTCAGTTGCTCGGAAACATCCTCACGGTGAACGCAACTCTGGTGTCGCAGAACCAGAACGAGGAGATGCGCAATCTGACGCAGGCGAGCTACGCGCAGAACGAGGAGATCAAGAAGGTCTCGGCGTGGGCGGCGATTCTCTTCGCGCCGACGCTTATCGGAACCGTGTACGGAATGAACTTCGACGACATGCCGGAACTGCACTGGCACTTGGGCTATCCGTTTGCGCTCTCGATGATGTTCTTGACGTGTGGAAGTCTCTACACGATCTTCAAACGTCGGGGCTGGTTGTAGAAAGCGCCGGCTGTAGAAGGCACTGGCTGTAGAAAACACCTGTGCGCCTTGCCAACCGAGATCGGTTGACAAGGCGCACGGGTGTTTTTCGGGAGGGCGCTCGAATCAGAGCGTTGCGACGCAGACCGTGAACTTACGTTCCGGGTGCTCGAATCCCGAGTCTGCCCCCGAACCGCATTCGTCGATCGACGTGGAGTTCTGCAGGATTTCGACGACCTCGACTACATTGGTGCCGCTGGTATCCGAGCATTCGATGCGGGCGGGCTCGTCCATTCCGCTGCCGAGGTCCATGCATCCGCCGACTACCCAGTCGACGTCGAGACAGACAGCGCCCTGCTCGTCACCCGCGAGGGTCTCGTAGTAGTACGAGTCGACATCGGAGGCACACTGATCAGAGGTGGGAACCTTGGCGACCACCTTGTAGTTGGAATCCTTGCTACCGCAGTCCGCGTTGTCGATTTCCGCGGCCGTCGTGGTACCGCCGAGCTTGACGCAATCACCGATCGACACGTCGATGTCGACGTCGCCGCCGTCGTCCGAACCTTCCTGGCCGGTGATCTTCGAGGTGGTCGGGGCTGCGGAGGTAGTGGTCGAATCGGCAACCGAGGAAGATGATTCCGCAATGGCTTTCGGCTCGATGTCGGAACCGCAACCGACGGTGAAGGCGGCGATTGCAGAAGTTGCGATCACCGCAGTGCAAAGTCGCCGGACGATTCCGGACATAAGGACCCCTTTGTTGATTCTTGGATAATTCTGTTGGTTCGTAGATTGTTCGGGACCTATTCCAATACATCGGTAGTCGAATTGCCAACCGGACTGTCAGTATGGGTAGGTGGAGCTACCCCTGATGCCGCCGCTTGCCCCGATGCTCGCGAAGGCTGCGGCCACTGTGCCGCCTCAACCCGAGTCCGGTGACCCGACGTGGTCGTACGAGCCGAAATGGGACGGATTTCGAGCAATCATCTTTCGTGACGGTGACGAAGTGGTGCTCGGATCGCGAGGAGGAAAGGACTTGGCGCGGTACTTTCCCGAGGCGGTGGAAGCCGTCAAGTCTGAATTGCCCGAAAAATGTGTGGTGGACGGAGAACTGGTGGTTCCCCGTGAGATCGACGGTGTGACGCGCCTGAGTTGGGAAGCGCTCTCCGAGCGGATTCACCCCGCCGCGAGCCGCGTCGCATTGTTGTCGGAACAGACGCCCGCGCAATTTGTCGGGTTCGATTTACTGGCGCTCGGGGATCGCGACGTCTCGATCGAGGACTTCGGTGTGCGACGTGCGTTGCTCCTCGATTGCGTCGGTGGCGGGCCGAGTTGCCACGTCACGGCAGCGACGGCCGACAGCGCCGAAGCAATGGCCTGGTTCGAAACATTCGAAGGCGCGGGCCTCGACGGGGTTGTCGCCAAGAAGCTGGCGGGACCGTACCTGCCGAACAAACGCGAGATGATCAAGGTGAAACACGCCAGGACCGCGGATGTCGTACTGCTGGGCTACCGTCCCCACAAGAGCCAGCCGGGTATCGGGTCGATGCTTCTGGGTCTGTTCGACGGTTCCGAATTGAAGATGATCGGTGGCGCTTCGGCTTTCACCGCGGCGCGGCGGATCGAGTTGTTGGCCGAACTCGAACCTTTGCGCCTCGGGGACGACGTTGTGGCCGAGGGAGAGGCCAGCCGGTGGAGATCGGCCGCAGACCGCTCCTGGATTCCGCTTCGTCCTGAGCGGGTGCTGGAAGTGGCGTACGACCAGATGGAAGGGGAACGCTTTCGGCACGCCGCGCGGTTCCTGCGCTGGCGTCCGGACAGGGTGCCCGACGAATGCACTTTCGATCAGTTGGAGGTTCCGGTGCGATACGACTTCGCGGATGTTCTTGCAGGTGGTAAGTGATGGCGAGTCCCGCAGAGGAACTGGACGTCGACGGGATCGCGGTCCGGTTGTCGAGCCCGGACAAGATCTACTATCCGCAGTTGGGTGAGGACGGCGGAACCAAACGGCATCTTGTCCAGTACTACCGAGCGGTGGCGCTGCAGGGTGCAGCGTTGCGGGCGCTCCAAGATCGGCCAACGCATCTTCAGCGATTCCCCGACGGCATCGAGGGCGAAGAGGTTTACCAGAAGCGGCTGCCGGCAAAGCGGCCCGAGCACGTCGAATCCTGCGAGGTCACGTTCCCGTCGGGTCGCAAGGCCGACGTCCTTCGAGTGCGTAGTGCTGCGAACATAGTGTGGGCTGCGAATCTCGGGACTGTCACGTTTCATCCCTGGGCCGTGCGTTGCCCGGACACCGACCACCCGGACGAACTCCGCATCGATCTCGATCCGCAACCGGGGACCGGGTTCGACGAGGCCGTTGCCATCGCGGACGAGGTCCTTCGCCCTCTGCTCGCCGAGTTGGGATTGGAAGGATTTCCCAAGACGTCCGGTGGCCGAGGCCTTCACGTCTACATCCCGCTCGAGGCGCGCTGGGATTTTGTCGAGGTCCGCCACGCGGGTATCGCCCTCGCCCGTGAAGTCGAACGGCGTAGTGCCGATCGCGCCACAACCGCGTGGTGGAAGGAAGAGCGGGGTGAACGGATCTTCATCGACTTCAATCAGAATGCCCGTGACCGGACGATCGCGGCGGCGTATTCGGCTCGTAAGACGCCGATCGCAACTGTGTCCACGCCGGTGACCTGGGACGAACTGCGGGACGTGCATCCAGACGACTGCACCATCGCCACGGTTCCCGGCTTGCTCGCCGATCGTGGTGATCCGATGGAAGCGATGCACGACAAGGCCTTTGCCCTCGACGTTCTGTTGGAGATGTGGGAGAAGGATCTGGCGGCGGGACTTGGCGATCTGCCGTACCCGCCGAACTATCCCAAAATGCCCGGTGAACCCAAACGAGTTCAACCGAGCAAGGACCGCGATCGGAAGAACAAAGACGGGTAGCGTCAGAGGCGGACATATCGGGTAATTCGATTAGACGTCGAATGTACGGTCACGTCGAATGCACTGTGGGGGTTGGATATGGATCGCCGGAAAATGCGAGCAGCAGGCTTAGCGGCGGGTGGCGTGATTCTTGCCGCCTTCGGATTGTCACTCGGTAGCGGAACAGCGTCGGCCGCGACGCTGGATTGTTCGGCGCGCGGCCAAGATCAGACGATCGTCGACGGGTCATCCGCATGCCGAGCGGTGGCAGATCCCTCCAGTTACGCGATTTCACACGTGGAGGGCGATGGCGTCGGCGTCGCCGATTCGCGAGACGGTGGCCGGTCGGCGGGCGTCGGACTCTTTGGCGGCGTTGCTGCAGCGGAGTCGCGCGGTGGGCTGCTTGCCGCCGTTGCGTACGGCCCGGGTTCGCTCGCACTCGGTCGCACAGACTCCTCACCCTTTGCCGTGGTGCTCAGCGGACCTGGCGGCAGAGCGGCGGTGGGTGACGCGGACGTCGGGGCGATCTGCTCGGGTGGTCCCACCCTTGTTTTCAACCTTGCCACAGGTCAGGGATGTGTCAGCGACGGCACTTCGACGTGGGTCACCCCGTGAGTGCACCCCGGTCCTGAGCCTCTTGCGTGACAGTGGTCACAATGGTGTCAAGCTCCTGCCACCGATCCGGTGACCGGACAACTTGAATCAGCGGGGATCGGAGGACGCGATGGCTCCCAATGCACGACGGGGTTCGCTCGCCCGGGTGGAGGTGCCTTCGCGCACCGAGCTGTATGTGGACCGGCGATTCCTTCCCTTGGCCGACCGCTTCTTCGCGATGTATCGCCAACCGCAACAAGGCGGCGGCGCGCTGGTCGTGTACCTGGGCGGCGAGAAAGTTCTCGACATCTGGGCCGGCAATGCCGACCGCGACAGGCGCTGGGACCACGACACGGTGTCGCTTTCCTTCTCGACCGGCAAGGGCGTGGCCAGCACCGTCGTTCACCGACTGGCCGAACGCGGGCTGATCGACTACGACTCTCCGGTTGCTCAGTACTGGCCCGAATTCGCAGCGGCCGGCAAGGACAAGATCACCGTCCGGGAACTGATGTCACATCGCGCGGGCCTTCACCGCGTTCGCGGCCTGATGCCGCATCCCCTCGACCTGATGGACTACGACGCGGTCGTTGCCGCCCTGGCTGCCGAGAAGCCGGATCCGCGTCGGCTTCGAGGCCCCGGCTATCACGCTGTGACCTACGGCTGGTTGGTAGCCGAACTTGTGGCCAGGGTGTCCGGTCAGCCGTTCATCGACGTCGTACAAGCGGAGATAGCGAAGCCCCTCGGCGTCGACGAATTCTGGTACCGCGTACCCGAAACCGAGCGCCCACGGATCGCGAAGCTGTTCCCACATATCAACCCTGCCGGCTTGAACTGGGCCTTCGCGTCTACCGTGCTCTCACACGTCGGTCCGACTCGCGGACTCGCGGAGGCCGCGATGCCGGACGGTTTCGACGTCATGGTGCGCAACCCGGCTGTCCACGACGCCGTCATGCCGGGCTGGAACGGAGTGTTCAGCGCGCGCGCTCTCGCGAAGATGTACGGCGCCATCGCGAACGGCGGCGTGATCGACGGGAAGCGGTTCCTGAAGGAATCGACCATCGACCAGATGTCGACCATCCAGACTCGCGATCGGGATTACGTGCTGGCGGTGCGGCCCAACTGGACTCTCGGTTACCACCCGCCGATCATTGCCGCGCGGCGGCAGCCGCGGAATGCGATAGGCCACTACGGAGTCGGCGGTTCAGGCGCGTATGCGGACCTGTCCAGCGGACTCTCGCTCGGTTTCACCACCAACAGGTTGGGTAGTGCTGTGACAGCTCTCGGTGATCTTCGCCTTGCGAGGCTCGGCGCCGAGGCGCAGGAGTTGGTTCGTCGAATCTGACACGAAGGGAATGCCATGAGCAGCAACGTGTACCGGGTGACCGAGATCGTCGGCTCGTCCACCGAGAGCAGTGACGCGGCAATTCGCACCGCCATCGCCCGGGCGAACGAGACGGTGCGCAACCTCGAATGGTTCGAGGTGGTGGAAACTCGCGGCCACATCGAGAACGGCGCCGTGGCGCATTTCCAGGTCACGTTGAAGGTCGGCTTCCGGCTCGACGGCGACGAATCCTGAACCGTTCTTCATGAGTGTTGATCTCACGGCAGCCGTCGGGTTCATGGCGGGACATGCCAGGACTCTCGATCGGCATCGGCTGAATTTGATTCTCGGACAGGGTGACCGGGCCGCGGCTTGTGCGGCCGTGGACGGTTATCGCAACCCGGACGGTGGGTACGGCTGGGGACTCGAACCGGATCTTCGCTCGGTAACCAGCCAACCTGGCGGAGCGCTGCATGCCTTCGAAGCCTTTGCCGACATCGGAACGCCGACGCCCAGAGCCGTCGAGCTGTGCGACTGGTTGCAGACCAATTCGCTGGCAGGCGGCGGTTTACCCTTCGCCTTCCCGATTGCCGACCCAGCCGGGTGTGCGCCCTTCTGGGTGAGCGCGGATCCGTCGGCGCCGTCGTTGCAGATCACCAGCATCGTGTGTGCTGCAGCGGCTCGCGTTGCCGAATTCGACGAGGCCGTCGCCGAACATCCGTGGTTTGCCTCTGCCGTTCGATATTGCCTCGACGCGATCGACGGGGCGGATTCTCTGCATGCCCTCGAGCTGGCCTTTGCCTTGCAGTTTCTCGACGCGGTTCACCGGAACAGTCCCGAAGCGTCGTCGTTGGTGAGCACTCTTGGTTCGCGTATCCCGGCTGACGGCCTGGTTCACGTGGACGGGGGAGCCGAGGGCGAATTCATGCGGCCCCTCGATTTCTCACCGCTTCCTGGCGGTCCGACCCGCGCGTTGTTCGATGCAGCGGTGATCGACTCCGAACTGTCCGCGCTCGCTGCACGGCAACACGACGACGGCGGTTGGGCGGTGGATTTCGACAGCTATTCGCCCGCCGCGGCGTTGGAATGGCGAGGTCACGCCACCGTGCAGGCGATATGGCTGCTGAAGCGCAATGGGGTGATCTGAAAACGATTCTCGCGCCAAATTGGAACACGTTATAGTCTGGGAATCAGTTCGTGCTTCGTGTTTCAGGGATAGGGGAATGTCATGGCGTATGTGATCACGCAGCCGTGCTGCAACGACGCCTCGTGTGTTGACGTGTGTCCGGTCAATTGCATTCACCCGACACCGGACGAAGCTCCGTTCGCGACCACCGAAATGCTCTACATCGATCCCGACACCTGCATCGATTGTGGTGCGTGTGTGGACGAGTGCCCGGTCGAGGCGATCTTCCCGGACAACGAACTCGACGAGGACGACGCGCCGTACCTGCAGATGAACGCGTCGTACTTCGAGAAGCATCCGATGGGCCCGGATTGGCCCGAGCCGATCACGATGGCCAAGATCGATCCCGAACTGGGAACGCTGAAAGTGGCGATCATCGGCTCCGGCCCCGCAGCCTGCTATGCGGCGATGGAACTGACCGGCAAGCCTCGCGTCGAGGTCGACATGTTTGATCGGCTTCCCACTCCCTACGGATTGGTGCGCGCCGGCGTGGCTCCGGATCATCCCGGAACCAAAGGCGTCACCGACCAGTTCCGCGCCGTGGTCGCAAAAAAGACCGTGCGCTGCCACTTCAACGTCGAGGTGGGTACCCACATCTCGCATTCGGAACTCTTGGACCATCACCACGCAGTGATCTACGCGGTCGGCGCTGCCGGGGATCGGAAGCTCGAGATCCCGGGCGAGGAACTGCCGGGAAGTCACGCTGCCACCGAGTTCGTGGCCTGGTACAACGGCCACCCGGGATATGCCGATCGGACTTTCGATCTGTCCGGCGAGCGAGCGGTGATCGTCGGAAACGGCAACGTCGCACTCGACGTCGCACGCATCCTGGTGACCGACCCGGACCAGCTCGCGAAGACGGACCTCGCCGAGCATGCATTGGAAGCGCTGCGTAACAGCAAGATTCGTGAGGTCGTCATTCTCGGGCGGCGCGGGCCGGCGCAGGCCGCGTACACCAATCCCGAACTGTTGGCCCTCGGACAGATGGCGAACGTGGACGTAGTCGTCGACCCGATCGAAGCCGAACTCGACGAGGCCAGTCAGGCGTTCGTGGACAGCGATGCCGCGGAGCCGTCCGTGCTGCTCAAGGTCAAGCAGGCGCAGGAATTTGCTTCCCGTACCGCAGATCCTTCCCGCAAGCGGATCGTTCTCCGGTTCCTCACCTCGCCCGTCGAGATCCTCGGCGACGGTGCAGTCTCACAGGTGCGGATCGTGAAAAACGAATTGGTGGCAACGCCGACCAGTCAGCTCTCCGCCCGGCCTACCGAAACCGAGGAGACGATCGACACCTCCCTGGTGCTTCGGTCGGTCGGATACCGCGGTACACCGATGGCCGACTTGCCCTTCGACGACGCTCGCGGCGTGATCCCCAACGAGAACGGTCGCGTGATCGACACCGAGACCGGCACGCCGATCCCGGGTGTCTACGTCGCGGGTTGGATCAAGCGCGGACCGACGGGCGTGATCGGCACCAACAAGTACTGCTCCGCCGAGACGGTGTCGATGATCTTCGACGACTTCGCTGGTGGGCGCCTCGCCACGCCGACCGAGGACGCTGACAAGTTGCAGGTTCTCCTGGCAGATCGGTCGCCGGATCAGGTGGACTACCAAGGTTGGCAGCGGATCGACAAGGCAGAACGAGCATCCGGTGCCGCCGCCGGTCGACCGCGAACCAAACTCATCTCCATCGAATCGATGTTGGCGGCTGCTCGCAGCGAGGGATAGCAACGTTTGGGCGAACATCCGAATTGCTCGATTGCCGCATTTGTGTGTTAATGACTATGGAAATGTGCGGTTTGCTCTCTTTGGCGTGCTCGGGTGTGTAGGTGTGCGCCCGGCGGGCGCGTCCGGATGGTGCATCGGCATCGGTACCAGGCGGGTATCGATGCCGGCCGCGCAAAATCCACGTGAGTACGTGGTCATTCGAGCGAAGGTAGTGACATGGGCAGCAAACAGGGTCGTCGGACGTCACGGGTTGCCGTGGCAATCGTCGGAGCGGTGGCTGCCGGCCTGGCTCTCGCCGGACCTTCCGCGGCCGTTCCTCTCTTCCCCGGTGGGCCGGACATTCCGTTGCCCGTCATTCCCGGAGTTCCGTACCTCGATCCGGCGATTCCGGTTCCGGGCATCCCGGGTACACCGATTCAGGCTCCCATCGGCGCTCCCAACTTCTCCGCGCCGTCGCTCAACCCGTCCGCGGGTGAGACAGTCGGCATCGCGCAGCCGATCATCATTCGTTTCAACGAGGCAGTCGGCGACCGTGCCACGGCCGAGCGCGCGATTCGCGTGACCACCGATCCTCCGGTCGATGGCAGCTTCTACTGGATCAACGACAGCCAGGTCCGTTGGAAGCCGGCACAGTTCTGGCCGGCGAACATCTCCGTGACCGTCGACGCCGGTGATTCGCACTCCACGTTCAACATCGGTGACGCACTCGTCACCGTCGCGGACGACAACACCAAGCAGGTCACCGTCACCCGCAACGGTGAGGTCGTGCGCACCATGCCGACGTCGTTCGGCAAGCCGGGTCACGAAACACCGAACGGCACGTACATCGTCGGGGAGCAGCTGCGCGACATGTACATGGATTCGTCCACGTACGGCGTTCCGATCGATTCTCCCGAGGGTTACCGCACCTACGTCGAGTACGCGACACGAATTTCCTACAGTGGCATCTTCGTCCATGCCGCTCCGTGGTCGGTAGCGCAACAGGGTTTCACCAACGTCAGCCACGGCTGCCTCAATGTCAGCACCGAGGACGCCAAGTGGTTCTTCGAGAACGCAGGCAAGGGTGACCCGGTGATCGTGCAGAACACCGCAGGTGGAGTCCTCAGCGGCGCCGACGGATTGGGTGACTGGAACCGCTAGACATCGACGAGGAAGGCCCTGCGCGAGAAGTATTCGCGCAGGGCCTTTTTCGTGTCGCGTTCAGCTCGAGTGTCTTGTACGTTCACCATTCATTCGTTGCGAGCGGTCAGACTGCCTCAGTGAGATCGAGTCCGGAAAGAACGCTGCCCACATCAGGCAAGCCAGGTCTGTGGGGCAGACCATGGCGTGATTACGCGCTCTTTGCGCTCTTGGTAGGTCCCAATCTCGCGTTGCTGATCTTGTTCACCTATCGCCCGCTGGTGGACAACATCCGACTTTCGTTCTTCGACTGGAACATTGCGGACCCGAAGGCGACGTTCATCGGGCTGAGCAACTACCGCGAGTGGTTCGGACGAAGCGACACCTGGCAGATCGTCACCAACACAGTGGTATTCACATTGGTCACAGTGGTGGGTTCGATGGTCATCGGTCTGGCGTTGGCCATGCTGCTCGATCGCAAGCTCGTCGGGCGAAACCTGGTCCGGTCGGCGATCTTCGCGCCGTTCGTGATCTCCGGTGCAGCGATCGGTGTCGCGTTTCAGTTCGTCTTCGACCCCAACTTCGGTCTGATCCAGGATCTCCTGCACCGCGTCGGACTCCAATCGCCCGACTTCTATCAGGACCCCCACTGGGCGCTGTTCATGGTGACGGTGACATACATGTGGAAGAACCTCGGCTACACGTTTGTCATCTACCTCGCTGCGTTGCAAGGAGTTCGGCAAGAATTGAACGAAGCAGCCGAAATCGACGGCGCCAAGCCGTGGACCAAGTTCCGCCGGGTTCTCCTACCTCAGTTGCGCCCGACGACGTTCTTCCTCTCCATCACCGTCATGCTCAACTCGCTCCAGGTCTTCGACATCATCAACGTCATGACCCGTGGTGGCCCGCTGGGTACAGGGACGACGACGATGGTCTACCAGGTGTACAACGAGACATTCCGAAACTTCCGGGCGGGCTACGGCGCGACGGTTGCCACCATCATGTTCTTGATCCTGCTGATCATCACCGTCTACCAGGTTCGTGCCATGGATCGGGGAGAAGAGAAATGACAGCGGTAGAGGAAAAGAAAAGCGCTGCTCCGACTTCCGTCGTCCGGCCCGGGCCGGATCGCAAGAACGTGGACCGGCGTGAGGTCGGTGTGAAGATCCTCGGCTACGCGGCAATGGTGATCGCCTTGGTCATCATCGTCCTGCCGCTCTACTGGATCGTGATGACCTCGTTCAAGGAGCGTCCGGAGATCTACACGCAGCCTGCAACGTGGTGGCCGTCGTCGCTGCATCCCGAAAACTATTCCGAAGCAACGACATCGGTTCCGTTCTGGATGTTTCTGCGGAACTCGATAGTGATCACGACGATACTGTCCGCGGCGAAGTTCGTTCTGGGGACTCTCAGCGCCTATGGGCTGGTGTTCCTGCGCTTCCCGGGGAAGAACTTCGTCTTTCTCGGAATCATCGCCGCATTGATGGTTCCGAACCAGATCACCGTGATCTCGAATTACGCACTCGTGGCCGAGTGGGGCTGGCGTAACACGTTCCAGGGCATCATAGTTCCGCTCGCGGGTGTAGCCTTCGGTACGTTCCTCATGCGCAACCATTTTCTCTCGATCCCTTCGGAGATCGTCGAGGCAGCGCGGATGGACGGCGCCGGCCACTGGCGGCTTCTCTGGCGCGTGGTGCTCCCCGTTTCCGGGCCCACGATGGTGGCGTTCGGCATCATCACGGTGGTCAACGAATGGAACGAGTACCTGTGGCCGTTCCTCATGTCCGATGATTCCTCGGTGGCGCCGCTGCCGATCGGATTGACCCAACTGCAGAACAACGACGGACTCACCAACTGGGGTCCCGTCATGGCAGGAACGGTACTGACGATGCTACCGATCCTGGTGATTTTCCTTCTGCTGCAACGACACATGATCAAAGGCCTCACCTCCGGTGCGGTCAAGGGCTGACAGCTTTTCCCGTCACATTTCTTTCTCGAGGAGCAGTAATGGCAAACATGAACAGGCGCGGATTTCTGAGCCTCGGCGGTGCAATCGCCGCCGGCGCAGCACTGACCGCGTGCGCGGGATCCGGTGGTTCCAGCGCTGATGCTGCGGGAACATCCGGTGCGTCGGGTGATTCCAACACCATCACCTTCTGGTCGAACCACCCGGGTAAGTCCACCGACGTGGAGAAGGAATTGATCAACCGCTTCCAGACCAAGTACCCGGACTTGAAGGTCAACTTGGTGGACGGCGGCAAGAACTACGAAGAGGTGGCGCAGAAGTTCAACGCTGCTCTCTCCGGCGGAGATGTTCCCGATGTGGTTGTGCTGTCGGATGTCTGGTGGTTCAACTACGCACTTGCCGGGGCAATCGAGCCGCTCGACGGACTCTTCTCCGAGGTGGGCGTCGACTCGGCCGACTACGTCGACTCGTTGCTCGCCGACTACCTGTTCCAGGGCAAGCACTACGCACTTCCCTATGCGCGGTCGACGCCGTTGTTCTACTACAACAAGGCGGTCTGGTCGCAGGCCGGACTTCCCGATCGCGGGCCTGCAACGTGGCAGGAGTTCGACGAGTGGGGACCTGAGCTGCAGAAGGTCGTGGGCAACGGCAAGTTGGCACACGGGTGGGGCAACGCGAAGGATTACCTCGGCTGGACCTACGAAGGCCCCATCTGGACCTTCGGCGGATCGTACTCCGACCAGTGGAATTTGCAGCTCGACAACGAGAAGACCATTGCCGCAGGGCAGTTCCTCTCCAGCATGATTCACGACAAGAAGTACGCCGCGGTCTCCACTGACATCGCAAACGAATTCGGTACGGGCATCCTGGCGTCGACCATCGCGTCGACGGGTGACCTGTCCGGCATCAAGAAGACTGCCAACTTCGACTTCGGCACCGCGTTCCTCCCGGCAGTGGACGGAACTCCCGGTTGCCCCACCGGCGGCGCCGGGCTCGCCATCCCGTCCAAGATCTCCGATCAGCGTAAGAAGAACGCGCTCAAGTTCATCGACTTCATCACCAATGGTGAGAACACGGCGTACTTCTCGCAGAACGTCGGCTACATGCCGGTCCGCAAGTCGGCAACGTCGGAGCCGAGCATGAAGGCATTCCTCGACGCGAATCCGAACTCCCGTACCGCTGTGGATCAGCTTTCGCGTACGCGCTCGCAGGACTACGCACGCGTGTTCGTCCCGGGTGGCGATCAGATCATCGGCACCGGACTCGAGCAGATCGCTCTCCAGAAAGCCGACGTCGCATCGACATTCGCCGGCGTTGCCACCCAGTTGCAGCAGATCATCGACCGGCAGATCACCCCAAAGCTGCCGAAGTAGTAGGAGAGAACACTCATGGCCAACGTGCAATTCGCGGGAGTCACGCACCGCTACGAAGGAACCGATCGACCGGCAGTCGACCGTCTCGACCTCGACATCGCCGACGGTGAGTTCCTGGTACTCGTAGGGCCTTCCGGTTGCGGTAAGTCCACCAGCCTGCGAATGCTCGCCGGTCTCGAATCCGCGTCGGACGGCCGGATCGAGATCGGCGGCACGGACGTCACGCATCTCGCGCCGCGAGCACGTGACGTCGCCATGGTGTTTCAGAGTTACGCGCTGTACCCGAACATGACCGTCGAGCAGAACATGGGTTTTGCGCTCCAGAACGCGGGAGTGGGAAAGTCCGAACGGCGCGAGCGGGTACTCGAGGCAGCACGGATGCTTGAACTCGAACCGCTGCTCGGACGTAAACCGGCCAAGCTGTCCGGTGGGCAACGTCAGCGAGTTGCCATGGGTAGGGCCATCGTTCGCCATCCCAAGGTGTTCTGCATGGATGAGCCGCTCAGCAATCTGGACGCCAAACTACGCGTGAGCACGCGGTCGCAGATCGCTGCCTTACAGCGTCGACTCGGCACCACGACGGTCTACGTCACCCACGATCAGGTCGAGGCGATGACGATGGGGGACCGGGTGGCGGTGATGCTGGACGGTCGTTTGCAGCAGGTGGCGAAGCCGCGGGAACTTTACGACAACCCCGTCAACACCTTTGTGGCCGCCTTCATCGGATCGCCCGGCATGAACCTGATCGAAGCGCCGGTCGAGGGTACCGTCGCAGTGCTCGGTGACCTGCGGATTCCGCTGCCCACCGGGGCGTCCGAGCGGGAGCGGGTCGTCGTGGGAGTGCGTCCCGAGTCGTGGGATCTGGTGGGAGCGTGGCGAAAGGGCTCGCTGGCCGTGGATGCCGACCTGCTTGAAGAGCTGGGCGCCGAATCGTTCGTCTATGCAAAGGGTGCCCCGGATTCGCAGTGGCAGAGCCGATCCGGCCGAATCGTCATTCGCGTCGATCGGAAGATGTCGGTGGCACCGGGGGAGTCGCTTCATCTGCTGCCCAAGGCCGGCGAGGTGTACTTCTTTTCCGCGGAGACCGGGGTACGTCTGTAGCGATACTGTGTGCGGCATGACCGTCGCACGTTCGCTTTTGCTGTTCGTACTCGCCGCGCTGCTCGAGATCGGGGGTGCGTGGTTGGTGTGGCAGGGAATTCGCGAGCACAAGGGCTGGATCTGGGTAGGGCTCGGCGTCATCTCGCTCGGTCTCTACGGTCTGGTCGCGACCATGCAACCCGATGCGAACTTCGGGCGCATCCTCGCCGCGTACGGCGGGATCTTCGTAGCGGGTTCACTGCTGTGGGCGGTGGTGATGGACGGATTCCGCCCGGATCGTTTCGACATCGCCGGTGCGCTGATCTGTCTGGTCGGCGTCGGGGTGATCATGTACGCCCGGTAGGGCCTTCGGCCCCGTGCGCGCTCAGGGAGTCCAGGGGGTCCTTAAGCGCGCACAGGGGCTTGCCCTTGCTACCAGATCTTCACACGCTTCTCCGGCTCCAAATACAGTGCGTCACCTGGCTTGACGTCGAACTCCTCGTGGAACGTGTCGAGGTTGCGGACGACGCCGTTGCACCGGAACTCCGGCGGCGAGTGCGGGTCGACGGCCAGACGGCGAAGCGCTTCGGCCTCACGGGCCTTCGTGCGCCATACCTGCGCCCACCCGAAGAACACGCGCTGCAGACCGGTGAGTCCGTCGATGACCGGAGGTTCGGTACCTTCGGTCGCGATCTTGTACGCCGCGATCGCGATCGACAGCCCGCCGAGATCGCCGATGTTCTCGCCGATCGTGAATTCACCGTTGACGTGGTGGCCCGGCAGTTCCTTGGGCTCGAACTCGTTGTACTGCTCGATGAGAGCCTTTGTGCGCTTGCCGAATTCGCTACGATCCTCGTCGGTCCACCAGTCGACCATGTTGCCGTCGCCGTCGTACTTGGCGCCCTGATCGTCGAAGCCGTGCCCGATCTCGTGGCCGATGACGGCGCCGATACCCCCGTAGTTGGCGGCGTCGTCGGCTGCGGCGTCGAAGAACGGCGGCTGGAGAATGGCTGCGGGGAACACGATTTCGTTCATGCCCGGGTTGTAGTAGGCGTTGACGGTCTGCGGCGTCATGAACCACTCGTCACGGTCCACGGGGCCACCCAGCTTGGCCAGGTCACGGTCGTACTCGGCGGCGTATCCACGACGGTAGTTGCCCACCAGGTCGGTAGCCGAGATATCGAGACCGGCGTAGTCGCGCCACTTGTCGGGGTAACCGATCTTCGGGGTGAACTTCTCGAGCTTGGCCAATGCGGCCTCACGAGTCTGCGGGCTCATCCACTCGAGGTCGGAGATGTTGCGGCGGTACGCCTCCTGTAGGTTGGCGACCAGTTCCAGCATGCGGGTCTTCGCCTCAGCGGGGAAGTGACGGTCGACATAGAGCTTGCCGACGGCCTCGCCGAGCAGATCCTGAACCAGGCTGACCCCGCGCTTCCAGCGCTCACGGTTCTCTTCGGTACCCGAGAGCGTGGTGCCGTAGAAAGCGAAGGTCTCGTCGACCAGCGCGGAATGCAGGTAGGGGGAGCGAGCGTGCAGCACCTTCCACGCCGCCCAGGCCTTCCAGTCGTCGAGTGACTCCGACGCCCAGAGTGCGGTGAAGGTGTGCAGGAAATCGGGCTGACGGACCACGATCTCGGCGAACTTCTCCGAATCGGCGCCGAGACCGGACAACCATGCCGCCCAGTCCAAACCGGGGTTCTGCTCGGTCAGTTCCTCGAAGCCCACAAGGTTGTAACTCAGATCTGCGTCACGACGCTTGACGACGTCCCAATGCCCGGCCGCGATCTTCTTCTCGAGTTCGAACACACGCTGGGCGTCGTAGCCGACGCCGGCGAGGGTGAACATCTTGTCGATGTGCGCGACGTACTTCTCGCGGATCTCCGCGTAGTTGTCCTCGCGGTAGTACGACTCGTCGGGCAGGCTGATTCCCGACTGACTGAAGTGGATCAGGTACCGCTCGGAATTCTTGGCATCGGTGTCGACGTAATGCGAGATGGCACCGCCGACGCCGACGCGCTGGTGGCGTCCGATCACGGTGGCCAACGACGACCGGTCCGGCGCATCGGCGACGGCGTCCAGTTCGTCGTCGATGGGGCTGAGGCCCGCGGCCTCCACGGCGTCGGCGTCCATGAAGCTCGAGTACAGGTCGCCGATGCGCTGTGCATCGGTACCGGCGGCAGAGTTGGACTCCGCGGCTTCGGTGATGATGGTCTGTACGTCTTCTTCGGCCTTGTCGTAGAGCGTCCGGAAGGCCCCGTCGACTGCGCGGTCTGCCGGAATCTCGTATTCGGCGAGCCATTTTCCGTTGACGTGGACGAACAGATCGTCCTGCGCCCGTGTGTCGCCGTCGAGGTGGGTGAGGTCGATGCCTGAGCGATGAGCCGTGGTCATTTCTCCATCCTTACACGATCATGACGAACTGCTCGGTGTGTGCGTGATCGCTCCACACCCCAGTTCATCTCTTGTGCTGGGCAACGTCGGTACCGCATGGCACGATCGAATACGTGACCAGCAGACCTGCCGCAGATCCGCACCTGCAGGACCTCGCGCGACTACGACGCGTGCGTGACCGTATCGACCGGGAGTACGCGCGGCCTCTGGACGTGGAGGCGCTCGCGCGGGGAGTGAACATGTCTGCGGGGCATCTCAGTCGCCAATTCCGTCAGGCGTACGGCGAACCGCCGTACGCATACCTGATGACCAGGCGAATCGAGCGCGCAATGGCGTTACTGCGCCGCGGAGATCTCAGTGTCACGGACGTCTGCTTCGAAGTCGGCTGCAGCTCTCTCGGCACTTTCAGCAGTAAGTTCACCGAATTGGTAGGGGTCCCGCCCAGCGTCTATCGGCGCGAGGCCGAGCAGTCGACGGCCGGAATGCCGTCCTGCGTGTCCAAACAAGTCACCAGACCGATCAGGAATCGAGAAGCGCAGAACCCACAACCGCAATTAACGTGATCGCCATGGACATCACCATTCACTCGAGTTTCCTTCCGCAGGACGACCCTGACGCCGCCCTGAACTTCTACCGCGACACCCTCGGGTTCGAGGTGCGCAACGACGTCGGCTACGACGGGATGCGTTGGATCACGGTGGGGCCGCCCGGCCAGCCCGGCACCTCCATCGTGTTGCATCCGCCGGCCGTCGATCCCGGAATCACCGACGACGAGCGCCGCACCATCATCGAGATGATGGCCAAGGGCACGTACGGCGGACTTCTTCTGGCCACCAAAGATCTGGACGATACGTTCGAGCGGCTTCAGGCCGGCGACATCGACGTCGTCCAGGAACCGACCGAGCAGCCGTACGGCGTTCGCGATTGCGCCGTCCGCGACCCAGCGGGAAACCTGATCCGTATTCAAGAACTGCGCTGAGACCGTCAACTGCGCTGAGACCGTCGGCGATCGACTGACAGATGGAGACACGATGACTGCCCTGCACACTGCAGACAGCCACGATTTGATCCGCGTGCAAGGCGCGCGGGTGAACAATCTCGAAGACATCAGCGTCGAGATCCCGAAGCGGAGGCTGACGGTATTCACCGGCGTCTCCGGTTCGGGAAAGAGCTCGCTGGTGTTCAGTACGATCGCCGCGGAATCGCAGCGGATGATCAACGAGACCTACAGCGCTTTCGTTCAAGGATTCATGCCGACGCTCGCGCGGCCGGACGTCGATGTTCTCGACGGCCTGACCACCGCGATTATCGTCGATCAACAGCGGATGGGCGTCGACCCGCGCTCGACAGTCGGAACCGCCACCGACGCCAACGCGATGCTCCGCATCTTGTTCAGCCGTCTCGGAAAGCCTCACATCGGTTCGCCTCAGGCGTTTTCGTTCAACGTGGCCTCGATCTCCGGAGCAGGCGCGGTCACGATGGAACGCGGCGGACGTCAGACGAAAGAGCGTCGTAGCTTCAAGATCACCGGCGGCATGTGTCCGCGATGTGAGGGACGAGGGGCGGTCAACGATTTCGATCTGACCGCGTTGTACGACGACACCAAGTCGCTCAACGAGAGTGCGATCACGGTCCCCGGCTACAGCATGGAGGGTTGGTACGGCCGGATCTACCGCGGCTGCGGTTTCTTCGATCCCGACAAGCCGATCAAGAAGTACACCAAGAAGGAACTGAACGATCTGCTCTACAAAGAGCCGACCAAGATCAAGGTCGAAGGCATCAACCTGACGTACACGGGTCTGATTCCGCAGATTCAGAAGTCGTTCCTCGCCAAGGACGTCGACGCGATGCAGCCCCACATCCGGGCATTCGTCGAGCGGGCGATCACGTTCACCACCTGCCCTGAATGTGACGGGACGCGTTTGAGCGAGGGCGCGCGGTCGTCGAAGATCAAGGGCGTCAACATCGCCGACGCCTGCTCGATGCAGATCAGCGATCTCGCGGAATGGGTCAGCGGTCTGAAGGAACCATCGGTCGCGCCTTTGCTCACGACGCTCGGCGAAACGCTCGACTCCTTCGTGGAGATCGGACTCGGCTACCTCAGTCTCGACCGTCCGTCGGGAACGCTGTCCGGTGGTGAAGCTCAGCGCACCAAGATGATTCGGCACCTGGGTTCCTCGCTCACCGACATCACGTATGTATTCGACGAGCCCACTACCGGCCTGCATCCGCACGACATCGCGAGGATGAACGATCTTCTGCTGCGCCTGCGGGACAAGGGCAACACCGTGCTCGTTGTCGAGCACAAGCCGGAGACGATCGTGATCGCCGATCACATCGTCGACCTCGGGCCAGGCGCGGGTAGCGCCGGTGGAAACGTCTGCTTCGAGGGCACAGTCGATGGCTTGCGAGCCAGCGATACGGTCACCGGGCGTCACTTCGACGACCGGGCCGCCCTCAAGGAGACCGTGCGGGAGTCCACCGGAGCAATCGAGATTCGTGGAGCGAACTCACACAACCTCCAAGATGTAGATGTCGACGTACCGCTCGGTGTACTGGTCGTGGTGACTGGTGTGGCCGGATCGGGTAAGAGTTCGCTGATCCACGGCTCGCTCGCGAAACGCGAGGACGTGGTGTCGGTCGATCAGAGTGCGATCCGCGGCTCGCGTCGGAGCAACCCGGCAACGTATACCGGGCTGCTCGACCCGATCCGCAAGGCATTCGCGGAGGCCAACGGCGTGAAGCCGGCGCTCTTCAGTGCCAACTCCGAAGGCGCCTGCCCGACGTGCAACGGCAACGGCGTCATCTACAGCGACCTGGCGATGATGGCCGGAGTTGCCACTCTCTGCGAGGAGTGCGAAGGCAAGCGCTTCCAGGCGGAAGTTCTCGAATACAAATTCGGTGGCAAGGACATCAACGAGGTTCTCACGATGTCGGTGGCCGAGGCCGAGGAGTTCTTCGGCGACGGTGAGGCGAAGACGCTCGCTGCGCACAAGATCCTCGTCCGACTGGTCGACGTGGGGCTCGGGTACCTCACGATCGGCCAGCCGTTGACGACGCTGTCGGGCGGTGAGCGTCAGCGCATCAAGCTGGCGACGCACCTCGGCGAGAAGGGTGGCGTGTACGTCCTCGACGAGCCGACCACCGGACTGCACCTGGCCGACGTCGAGCAGTTGCTCGGCCTGCTCGATCGACTCGTCGATTCCGGTAAGTCCGTCATCGTCATCGAGCACCACCAGGCCGTGATGGCGCACGCCGACTGGATCATCGACCTCGGCCCTGGAGCCGGTCACGACGGCGGTCGGATCGTCTTCGAAGGCACTCCCGAGGAGCTCGTCGCCGACGGCTCCACCCTCACCGGAAAGCACCTCGCGGCATACGTCGGCGGCTGACCTGGCTCCTACCTCAGGCGTCGATACCCAGGTTGATGACGGCGAGGTAGGAACCGTCCGACTGCTTCTCGACGGTCATGAGGCCGGTGTCGTCGTAGATACCGTCACTGGCGTTGTTCGTGTTGTTCTCACGACCGGTGTGCTCGCTGTACGGGGACTGCGAGTACACCTCGTCGAGAAGGGTCTCGTCGAAGAAGGTCTGCGACGTGAGGACCGTCTTCTTGTCGATGTGCACCTTGACGTGAATGTGGGTGGTGCGGCCCATGTACCAGCCGGGAAAGATCGTGGTGAACTGCGCGATGCCGTTTGCATCGGTGGTCTGGGCGCCGCGCAGGTAGGTGCCGTCGTCGGTGGTGGTGGCTTCGGTGTCGCCGACGCTGTACGAACCGTCGGAGGTCTCGCCGGAACCACCCATGCCGCCGCCCATTCCTCCGGGGGCGCCTGACGGAGGTTCGCCCATTCCACCTCCGGGTGCACCTGACGGAGGTTCACCCATCCCTCCGGCCGGGGGAGTTCCGCCGCCGCCGTTGGCGCTCAGCGAACCGGATTCGAAGCCGGAGTACACGCCGCCGGCGTCGCAGTGCCAGATCTCGACGACGGCGTTGGAGACCGCGCCGATGCTGCCGTCGACGTTGCACTGGCTGTTGTCCTGCACGCGCATTGCCACCTGCAGTGTGGTGCCCGGACGGTCTTCGCGGATGTCGCTTCGAATGGAGTCGACGTCGAACCAGTAGGGGCCCTGTGTCTCTTCCTTGCTCATGACGCACTGCGGTGCTTTGGCCAGAAGTGCGGTGACGGCATCGCCGGACGTGGCCGCTGCGGAAGCGCCGGAAGTGGTTGTCGTCGATGCAGCCGCGGCCGAAGTCGTCGTGGCGGTGCCACTGTTACCGGAACAGGCTGCGATGAGCCCGCCGAGACTGATGGTTCCGCCGAGAGCGAGGGCCCGTCGACGGCTCACGCGTAGCCTGCTCGCTTCGATGTCTTTGTTCACGCCGCTGTACCTCCATTGTGTGGGCTGTTGTCTCAATGGTGGACGGGCGACCTGGTGCGGAACTGGTTATCCGCTGTGAACTTGCTGGGAGAGCATCTGGATGCTCGAGGTGGCCCGTACGTAGACCTGTCCGCCGGCGTCGACGATGCGCGTTTCGATCAGCGCGAGCCTGCGCCCGGCACGAATCACGGAGGCCTCGGCGCGTAAGACCGGCCCGCCGATGTCGGGTGAGCGCAGGAAGTCGATCTTGTGGTCGAGGACGCGATAGTCCTGATCGGAGCTGGTCAGGGTCTGTGCTGCCAGTCCCGTAATGGCGTCGACTGCCGAGATGAGGACACCACCCTGCACGGCGCCCAGCGGGTTGGCCATCCAGGCGACGGGTGCGAACTCCCCGACGACGGAACCTGGCGTCACGTCGACGACAGCAAGATCGAGTAGCCCGGCGAGCGGTCCGCGTTCGAGTTTGCCGCCTCGGATACCTTCGACGACGTCGGACCCCGACAACCCACTCAGGTTGCTCGTTTTCTCCGGCGTCGGGACCGGTAGCGGCGCACCGTCCACGTAGTCGTCGATTCCGACGACGGGTGGACGCGAGACCACCATTGCGCGGCCGGCCATCACGGCCAGGAGGGTGCCGTTCTCGTCGCGAAGTTGACCGGACGCGAGCCCGACGCCGTCGTCGAGATGCACGAGCGTGCCGGAGGCGCCGACGTCTGCGAGAGCGGGAATGTCGGCGCCCGCGCTGACCGTGACCTGCGCGAGCACGGATTGATGGCCCGAGGTCAGTCCCGAGTACACCGCGCCGCCCATGGCACCGTCGATCATGACGCCGATGGAACCGAGCACCGTCTTGCCACGGTGATCGTGGAAGCGCGGGCCGACTGCCTGCGCGAAGGCCAAGTCGCCAGGCACGACCGATACGGCGCGCACACCCATCAAGGTGTTGAGGGGGTCAAGTTGTGTGACGGGTGCGGCGGAGTTGTCGATGCTCATCCGTCGAGTATCTCCAGCGCGCCCAGTCCTGCCGAGACCGGGTCTCAACCACCGATACGTGAATGCATCTCCCAGACGAGGACTTCCGCCCCGGCATCGGAGGTCAGTTGCTGCCCACCCGAATCGCTCAACCGGACGGCATCACCCTCGTACAGTGTGCCGACGCCCTCCATCTCGGCAGTGCCCTGCGCAACGAAGACGTGCAGGAACGGTGCGCTGGGAAGATTCACGGAGGTGCCGGGCAGAATCCGCGCGACGTGCATGGCGGCGTTCTTGTTGTTGATGCGAATCGCCGAGTGATCCTTGTAGCGCTCCATTCCGGAGGCCACCGGGATCAGTCCGCCGCGCAGCAGTTCGTCGTCGATCTCGAGTTGTTCGTAGCCGGGAGTCAGTCCACCTTCGTCCGGTACCACCCACATCTGGATGAAATGCACGGGGTCGGAATGCTGTTCGCCGCCAATACGCCACGAATCGTTCTTCTCGCTGTGCATGATTCCGGTACCGGCGCTCATGCGCTGGGCGAGGCCTGGATAGATGACGCCGGTGTGGCCGATGGAATCCTGGTGCACGAGCGAACCGCGAAGTACCCACGTCACGATTTCCATGTCCTTGTGCGGATGGGTATCGAAACCGGTTCCCGCCAGTACGGTGTCGTCGTTGTTGACGAGCAGCAATCCGTGATGAGTGTTGTCCGGATCGTAATGCTGTCCGAACGAGAACGAATGTTTCGAATCCAGCCAGGAGACGCGGGATTTCAAGCGATCACCGGAGCGGTGCACATCGATGTGCGGTGTCGTCCGTGGGGCCTGTGCTCGACCAGATGCCATGGCTCCTCCTTCTGTGCCACCGGGATCCATCACTACCGGATCCACCACTACCGGCATCCACCCTACGACGAACCTGCTGTGTAGTCCGAACATTGGGCGTACTCGGTGGTGTCGTCAGTTCGTCGACGCGTGCATCTCCCACACGAGTATCTCCGCATCGTCGATTCCCTTGACTCGTTGACCGCCAGTGTCCTTGAGTCGCAACGAATCTCCTGGTCCCAGCAATCCGACTCCCTCGACGTCGACAGTGCCGCTGGCGATGAACCCGTGCACGTACGGCGCATCCGGAAGAGATACCGACCCGCCGGTCTCGAGGCGAGCAACATGTAGTGCCGCATGTTTGTTGTGCAGGCCGATGGCGCTGTGACCGCGATGCGCAGGCATCCCCGATGCCAGGGTGATCAGGCCACCGCTGTCGAGTTCGGAGTTGATGTCGAGTTCCTGATAGCTCGGGGTCACTCCGGATTCGTCCGGCGGTATCCACATCTGAACGACGTGAACGGGTTCGGTGACGCGTGAGCCGTCGGCCCGGAAGCGATCGTTGCGCTCGGAGTGCAGGATTCCGGTACCGGCGCTCATTCTCTGCGCGAGTCCGCGATGGATGACGCCGGAGTGCCCAGCGGAATCCTGGTGAACCAGAGATCCGCTGAGCACCCACGTCACGATCTCGGTATCGCGGTGCTGATGAGTGTCGAAACCGGAGCCGGCTTCGATGATGTCGTCGTTGTTCACCAACAGAAGTCCGTGCGCGTACGCGGCGTGATCGAAGTTTCCGGCGAAGGGGAAACTGTGACGCGCGGTGAGCCAGCCGTAGTTGAGGTGCGCACGTTCGGCTGCTCGTTGGACGACCACCGACGACATGTCAGCTCAGCTTCTCGTGTGCTGCCGGGATGGATCCGAGGCGTCCGGCCTGGAAGTCCTCGAAGGCCTGCATGACCTCGGACTTGGTGTTCATGACGAACGGCCCGGCCATCGCGATGGGCTCACGAATCGGTTTGCCACCGAGGATGAATACCTCGAGGGATTCGGTCCGCGAATCCTGGCGATCGGAAGCGGCGACGGTGATGGAGTCACCGCGTCCGAAGACAGCCGTCTGCCCTACTCGAATGGGTCGACGCTCGGCTCCGACCGTTCCTTCGCCGGCGAGCACGTAGACGATGGCGTTGAACTCGGGGTTCCAGGGCAGAGTCAGGCTCGCACCCGGGGCAATAGTGGTGTGGGAGAGCGCGATGGGTGTGTACGTCGATCCGGGTCCGGCGTGGCCGGCGATGTCTCCGGCGATGACGCGCACCAAGGCTCCGCCGTCCGGCGAGGAAAGCAGGGCCACCTTGTTGCCCGTGATGTCCTGGTACCGCGGAGATGCCATCTTGTTGTCGCGAGGCAGGTTGACCCACAGTTGGACGCCGTGGAACAGGCCGCCGCTGAGGACGAGGTGCTCCGGCGGAGTTTCGATGTGAAGGATGCCGCCACCGGCGGTCATCCACTGGGTGTCGCCGCCGCCGATTACACCGCCGCCACCGTTGGAGTCCTGGTGCTCCATGATGCCGTCGATCATGTAGGTGACGGTTTCGAAGCCGCGGTGCGGGTGCCACGGAGTGCCCTTGGGCTCTCCGGGTGCGTAGTTGACTTCGCCCATCTGGTCCATGTGGATGAACGGGTCGAGGGCGGAGAGGTCGATGCCGGCGAACGCGCGGTGGACGGGAAAGCCTTCACCTTCGTATCCGACCGGCGCGGTGGTGATGCTCTTGACGGGGCGGTCGACTGCTGCCTCTGCCGGCTCGTCGAGGCGGGGCAGGGCCAAGATGTTCTCGACTGTCACAGCAGGCATGTCGTACTCCTTGTATCCGTGAAGCTGATGTCAGGTAGTTGATTGTTCAACTATCTCATTCGGAGTCAACAAAGTCGAGCCCCGGGTATTCCCGGGGCTCGACTGGTGTTCGGATCAGCCTGTTGTCTGGATCAGCGCAACATGCTGCCGAGGGTTTTTGCCGCTGCCATGACCTCGGCGCCCAGGGCTGCTTGATCCTCGGAGTCGAACACGGAGATTCCGAGGCTGGAGATGGCGTCGCGGCGTCTGCCGGGGATGACTGCCGAGATTCCCAGGACGGACGGGATGACCTCCCCGACGGTCACTGCGTAACCCCGTGCGCGGGCAGCCGTCACTTCCTCTCGTTCCCCGCTCACCGGTGGGAGTGAGGCAAGAATGGAAAGCCCGGCGGAGCCGCGGTCGATCGGATCAACCTGCCCTGGATGAAACGCGACGTGAACCTTGGCGCTGCGCGGTTCGACCACCATCAGTGCGCGTACTTCGGTGTCGCTCTCGCGGACCACCAGGTGTGCTGTCGCCTCGGTGGCCTCGGCAAGTTCTTGAAGTATCGGGCGGGCCAGGGTTCGCAAATCTTGTTCCACCGGTTCGGCGAGGGTGACCAGTCCGGCGCCGAGAGTGACGCGCTTGAAGGAGTCCTTGCGGCACAGGTGATGAGCCTCGAGCGTGCGGATCAACCGATGTGCGACAGTCCGGTGGACTCCCACTCCGTCGGCAATGTCCGTGACTGACAAACCGTGCGGATAGGACGTCAGGAGTTCCAAGATCTCGAGTCCGTGGTGCAGCGTTTTCGACATGCTCGAGTCCACTTGAACTGCGCTTTTGCGCGGTCGGTGTTCCTCGCTCAGCTCTGACATCAAATCCCTTTCTTGACGTTTGTGAGGTATGCCACCTACGCTTTGAATATATCGCACAGTGTGTGCGATTATCGCACACTTTACGAAGCTGCACAACCTTCGGGTGGATGCAGCGCAGCGTGTTCGGAGAGAACCTTCATGAGCAACTACCGCGTCGTGGCAACGGAGGATGTTGTCGCAATCCACCAGCTGTACGGCCACCAGAGTCATTGCATAGACTCTGGGCGCCAGCAGGATTGGGCGCAGACATTCACGGACAACGGTGAATTTCATTCACCCAGTTATCCGGAACCTGTGGTCGGTTTCGACGACCTTGCAGCGTTTGCTGCTCGCTTTTACGCTGCTGCGGAAGCTGTCGACGAGGTGCATCGGCACGTTCTGACCAATCTCGTCGTCGAGGCGGTGGACGAGAGTGCTCTCGCAGTGCGCGGGTACCTGCAGATAGTTGCCACCGCTCGCGGCGGCGAATCGCGACTGGTGCGGATGACGACGGTCGCTGACCGCGTGGTTCGGGTCGGTGAGGAATGGAAGATCGCCCGCCGCACCGTCTCCCGAGATGACGCACCTCGAGTGTCCGAACAAGGCTGAAGTACCGAAAGTTTCTTGCACAACAATATTCAGTAGGAGAAGTACATCATGACCGAAAGCTCTGACCAGACGAACCCGGGCCGCACCGTTGTGACGCAGATGTCGGCGGTGTACCCGGAGTTGGCAGGCAAGGTCGCAGTGGTGACCGGCGCGGCTCAGGGGATGGGTGCGACCTTCGCCGAAGGACTGGCAACACGCGGCGTACATGTCGTCGGCGCCGACATCAACGAAGAGCAGATGCTCGCCACGGCCGCACGAATCAATACGGACCTGGAATCGAAAGCACTGGCGGACAAGCCGGGTCGCGTCGTCGGAGCTCGGGTCGACGTCACCAAGCCGGACGAGCACGAACTGCTTGCGCAGTTGGCGTTGAAGGAGTTCGGCCGGGTCGATTTCTGGATCAACAATGCGGGTATCTTCCCGTTCGCGCTGGCCGAGGAGATTACCCCGGAGCAGATCGGCGCAACGCTGAGTGTCAATGTCGAAGGAGTGCTCTACGGTGCTCAGGCTGCGGCACGCCACCTCGGTCCCGGCGGCGCCATCGTCAACATGTCCTCGGTATCTGCGCTGCGTGTGCGGAAGGGGAGAGGCGCTTACTGCACGTCGAAAGCTGCCGTCGCGCACCTCACGGAGTCTCTCGCAGTGGAGTTCGGGGACAAGGGTATTCGGGTCAACTCCATTGCGCCCGGCTACATCGACACGGCGATGACGAAGTGGGTTCAAGAAGATCCGATCGCGCTCGCGAACGCACTCGACGCGGTGCCGCTGCATCGTCTGGGCTCGCCCGAAGAGGTCTTCGGCCCGCTGCTGTTCCTGCTCTCGGACAGCGCGCGCTACGTCACCGGGCACAGCATTGCGGTGGACGGTGGTTCGCGGCATGTCTGAGTCCACGAAATATCCCGGCGTCGTTCTCGTTACCGGCGGTGCTGCCGGGATGGGAGCGCATCACGCGCGCACTCTCGCCGCGCGCGGTTCGCATGTCTGCATTGCCGATGTTTCGGATTCATCCGGCGTGGTCGACGACATTGTCTCCGCCGGCGGATCGGCGTCCGCTCATCTTCTGGACGTCACCGATGCCGAGGCCTGGGACCGGGTTGTCGACGAAATTCGCACCACCCGTGGGGAACTCGGTGGACTGGTCAACAACGCCGGCATCTCGCGTCGGCTCGAATTCATGGACACCCCGAACGACATCTGGGAACTGACCATGAAGATCAACCTCTTCGGTCCGTTCTACGGTATGAAGGCGGTGGCGCCGCTGATGCGCGAGAGTGGTGGCGGATCGATCGTCAACATCTCGTCCATCGCCGGTCAGATCGGATACTTCTCTCCGGCTTACTCGTCGAGTAAGTGGGGTTTGACCGGTCTGTCGAAGTCGGCCGCGGGCAACTTCGCGCAGTGGGGGATTCGCGTCAACTCTGTGCACCCGGGACTGGTCGGTACGGCGCTGCTCGGCGGCGCAAACGACTTCGTCGCCGCGTCACTGAAGTCGGTTCCCTTCGGACGCATGGGAACTCTCGACGAGATCACCGAAGCAGTGCTGTTCCTGCTCTCGAACAGTTCGACCTACACCACCGGTACGGAGCTCACCGTCGACGGCGGGTTGGTGTCGAACGGTCTTTACCACCGCATCATCGCGGAGACTGGAGAACTTTCATGACCGAGCACTGGGACGTCGTTGTCATCGGTGGCGGCGGAGCCGGTCTCGCCGCTGCGGTGTCGGCAGCTGAAGAAGGCGCATCCGTTCTGCTGTTCGAGTCCGAAACCGAACTCGGTGGATCCACTGCGCTTTCGGCCGGAATCTTCACGGCCGCCGGAACAAGCGTGCAGGCAGGCCTCGGAGTCGACGACTCGGCAGAGAAGTTCTTCCAGCACTACATGGACCTCAACCAGTGGATGCTCTCACCCGGATTGATTCGTGCGTTCTGCGAAAATGCCGGTCCGACACTGGAATGGCTCATCGGACTCGGCGTCGAGATTCCAGCGGCGATCTCGGGTAACGCCCACCAACCGGGACTCGCCCAGGCCGGCGTCGAGGACGTCTGGCGCGGCCATGTGCCCAAGGATCAGGGATACGGACTGATTCAGGTGCTGGACAAGGCTCGTCGTAAGCACGGGATCGAGGTCATCTTCGGAACACGGGTGCAGAAGCTGATCGAGGAAGACGGTCGGGTTGTCGGTGTTGTCGCCGACGACATCGAGGTACGTGCGGGCGCCGTCGTTGTTGCTTCCGGTGGATTCGCGCAAGATCCGGGCTTGGTGGCGCGCCACTTCCCGGACGCGAACAAGGCCGGAGACGCCTTGTTCGTCGTCGCAGCCGAGGGGAGTCGCGGAGACCATCTTCGTTTTGCCGAAGACCTCGGTGCTTCCGTGGCGGGCGACGGCTGGGGCCTGATGCTGCCCACGGTCTACTTCCAGCGATTCCATCACTGGCAGGCAGGTTTTCCGCCGAAATCGCGGATCTACGTCAACCAGGACGGTCGTCGATTCATGGACGAGGACAGCTCGTACGCGGTCTCGACCGGCATCATCGACCATCAGGGTGGATACGGTTGGATGATCTTCGACGAGAACGCTCGCGTGAATCTGGCTCCTGGATATGCGGATTGGAATCCCGAACGCATCGAGGAAGAAGTTGCCGCCGGTGGCACGATTCGTGCGGACACGATCGAAGACCTCGCAGTGGCGACGGGTGTTCCGGTTGCGACGTTGGCGCAAACCCTGCGTCGATGGAACGACCAACTGCCCAGCGGTCACGACGACGACTTCCTCCGTCATCGCACGCTGCGGAACAAGGGTGCCGTCGGCAACCCGGATCCTATTGCGACAGCACCGTTCTATGCCGCGAAAATCCTTCCGGCGGAGCTCGTATGCACGCATGCGGGAATGGAAATCAACACCGATGCGGCCGTGCTCGGCAGCACCGGAGTACCTATCGAGGGTCTGTACGCGGCCGGTGAGGCCGGCGCCGGAATCCTCGGACTGAGATACGTGGGCGGCGGCAATGCAGTTGCCAACGCTTTGACCATGGGCCGCGTAGCGGGACGTAATGCGGCGAATTACACCAGGACCAGCGCTGAGAGCGCACCGGTCCATTCCATCGCGCACTCCTGACGTCCGACGTCTGCGCGGCACCGAATCCAGTCAGTATCCAATCCAGGCAGGGAACAACATGTCAGAGAATGAGACCATGGCGAGAGCCGAATCCACCGAGGGCAGCAGCGTGGCAACCGAACGACAGTCGACGACGAAGGTAATTCGCGCGGCCATCGTCGGTACCGTCGTCGAGTACTACGACTTCGGTATCTACGGATACATGGCCACGACAATCGCCGCGCTGTTCTTCGTTTCCCACGACCCGAACGCAGCACTGCTCGGTACCTTTGCAGCATTTGCCGTGGCCTTCTTCCTACGCGTACCCGGCGGAATCTTCTTCGGCCACATCGGCGACAAGTACGGCCGAAAGAATGCTCTCTCCTGGACCATCCTTCTGATGGTTCTGGCGACAGCAGGCATGGGCTTGCTGCCGACGTACGCCACGTTGGGTGTGTGGGCCACGTCCATCCTCGTTCTGGCTCGTTGCCTGCAGGGCTTCGCGGCCGGCGGTGAACTCGGCGGTGCCAACGCTTTTGTCTCCGAGTCCGCTCCCAAGCGGTGGCGAGCGACGCAGACGTCGATGGTCAATACCGGCACCTACCTGGGTTCGCTGGCTGCTTCGCTCATGGCCCTCGGCCTGACGTCGGTATTCTCGCAAGAGCAGATCCTCGAGTGGGCTTGGCGTATCCCGTTCCTGCTCAGCCTGCTGATCGGCGGCATCGGTATCTGGATCCGTAGCCAGATGGAAGACACTCCTCAGTTCGAGGAGCTGCAGGACAAGGGTGAGACCAAGAAGCTTCCCATCCGTGAGCTGCTCAGTACCTCCGGCGGCAGCGTCGTCAAGATCATCCTGTTGGGCGCACTCATCACCGGTGGCTACTACATCGCCTCGGTGTATGCCGCGACGTACCTGCAGACCACCGGCGGTCACTCGTCGCGCGTTGCCTTCCTTTCCACCTCTCTTGCACTGGTTCTCGGCGTCATCACGTTGCCGATCTCGGGATACATGGCCGACAAGTACGGGCGTCGGCCGGTGCTGTTCGCCGGTAGTGCCGCCGCAGTGGTTCTCGGAATCCCGATGTTCATGATGATGGCCGGTTCTGGTATCTGGCAGGCGGTTGTCGGTCAGTCGGTGCTCTTCATCTGCGTTTCCGTTGTCAACGGTGCTTCGTACGTGACCTATGTCGAAATGCTGAAAGCATCTGTGCGGTACAGCGGTCTGGCCTTGGGCAACAACGTCACCAACATGTTCCTCGGTGGCACCGCGCCCTTCATCGCCACCTATCTCATCAGCCTGACCGGTAACTCTCTCGCCCCGGCCGGATACTTCGTGTTCTGTGCCGTGATCACCCTCGTCACGGTCTTCTTCATCAAGGAGACCAAGGGCGTTGAACTGCAGGTCGATTGATCACCTCGGGAGAACAGGAGACGCGTTGTGTCCCTCGCTGACAAGCAAGAAATCACCGAAGTTCTGTATCGCTACGCTCGGGCCGTCGATCGGAAAGATTTCGACAGCGTAGCCTTCTGCTACTTCGACGACGCGATAGACAACCACGGTGGTTACATCGGAACTGTCGACGGGCTCATCGAAGACATGAAGCTCAGGCACAAGACGATCGACTCGTCGATTCACTGCATTTCCAACATACTGATCGACGTCAACGGCGATGTCGCTCAGTGTGAGTCGTACTGTTTGTGTTTTCTGCGGCAGGAGCGTTCCGGTACGGATTCGGTGCAGACGCTTGCCACGATCAAGTGCCGTTACGTCGACAGGTTCGAAAGGCGCCGTGGTGAGTGGCGAATCGCCGATCGGATCGTCGTGTTCGACGAATCCCGTGAAGACATGATCGAGAACATCCTGCCCACTGACTGGGTGACGCAACGTCGATCCTTCGACGATCCGGTGTACACCAGGACGCCTTGACCAGTAGTGCAGACGAAAGGCCTTCACACACGATGTGTGTGAAGGCCTTTCGCCTGTTCGTTGGTCGTGTCAGCCCACTGCGTCCGGTGCGGCGACCTCGGTCAAACGGCCGTCCGAGAGCCTGAGCCAGCGTTCGACCTTGACCTCGGCCAGGAATCTCTCGTCGTGGCTGACCACCACGAACGCCCCCTGATATGCATTCAGGGCACTTTCGAGTTGAGCAACGCTCACCAAGTCGAGGTTGTTGGTCGGCTCGTCGAGAAGAAGCAATTGCGGGGCCGGATCGGCGAAGAGAACGCATGCCAAGGTAGCCCGCAGTCGTTCACCGCCCGAGAGTGCAGCGACGGGTAGGTGAGCACCCGCACCCCGAAAGAGGAAGCGCGCCAGTATGTTCATGCGTTCCGGTGCCGGAAGGCCTGGAGCCGACAATGCAAAGTTCTCGGCGACGGTGCGGGCGGGGTCGAGTAGGTCGAGCCTCTGCGACAGATATGCCACCCGGCCGTCGGCTCGCTTGACCTCACCGGAAGTCGGCGCGACATCCCCGTTGACGATGCGAAGTAACGTCGACTTTCCGACGCCGTTCGGCCCGGTCAACGCGATACGCTCCGGTCCTCGAATGGCCAGGTCAATGCCGGGGTCGGCGAAGATCTCACGATCGCCGAACGCGAATTGCATTCGCTCACCAAGGAACACCATGCGTCCGGCAGGTACGTGAGTACCTGGCAGTTCGAGCGAAATCGTCTGGTCGTCTCGAAGAGCGCGGCCCGCTCTGTCGAGTCGGTCCTTTGCCGCGTCGACCCGGGCGAGGTGTGTCTCGTTCGCCTTGCCGGCCGACTCCTGAGCATTGCGCTTCATGGTCCCCGCAAAGATCTTGGGCAAGCCCGCGTTCCCGAGATTGCGGGCAGCGTTACTTGCGCGTCGTGAAGCGCGTTCTCGGGCCTGCTGCAGTTCGCGCTTCTCGCGTTTGACGTCCTGCTCGGCGTTGCGGATGTTCTTCTCCGCCACCTCGCGAGCCGAGCGTGCCGCAGCTTCGTAGTCGGTGAAATTGCCACCGTAGAAGCTGATCTCGCCGCTGTGAAGTTCGGCGATGCGGTCCATACGGTCGAGTAGTCCTCGATCGTGGCTGACTACCAACAGACAGCCACTCCAGTCGTCGAGAACGTCGTAAAGTCTGCGGCGCGCGTCAAGGTCGAGATTGTTGGTGGGTTCGTCGAGGAGAAGGACATCGGGGCGTCGCAGGAGTTGAGCCACCAGTCCGAGCGAGATGACCTGCCCGCCGCTCAGAGTGTCGAGCCGACGATCAAACGTCATGTCGGCCAACCCGAGTCGACCGAGTTGGGCTCGGGTCCGCTCTTCGACGTCCCAGTCGGACCCGATTGTGGTGAAGTGTTCTTCTCGTGTGTCTCCGGATTCGACAGCGTCCAGCGCAGCGAGCGTCGGGGCGATGCCCAAGACCTCGGCAACGGTCAGATCGCCCGTCAGTGGAAGGTCTTGCGGAAGGTATCCGAGAACGCCGTCGACGGACACACTGCCGGCGCGTGGGCGGAGTTGACCGGCGATCAATCTGAGCAGAGTGCTTTTCCCGACGCCGTTCTGGGCAACCAGCCCGGTTCGGCCACCGGGCACGGTGAAGGACAATTCGTCGAAGACCGGAGTGTCGTCCGGCCAGGCAAAAGACAGATTCGAGCAAACGATGTAGGTATCGGACATGAATAGACCTCAGGTGTCGTGCGGGCGCGGCAACGCTGCTCCGCAAAAAGTCGGGTAAGTGAACGACAACATGGCCACTACGGCAGCGCTCCGAGGCGTCTGCCGGTGGCCGTCATGCCCGGTTTTATCCGGAGATGTCGAGTTCACCAACCATGTCTGATCCTTTTTGGTCTGTGTCGTTTCATCCGACGATAACAGGAGCCGGTATTTACATACGAGCAATACCGGCGCAGAGAAGTTCGACCAGTCTTCGGTAAACCCGATCCGGGTCGGTGCCGGCCGGTTGACCCTCTACCGATTCGAGGATGCAGAAACCGTGCAGCGCGCTACGAAGAGACCACGCCGCCTGCTCCGAATCATCCGGGCTCAGACCGTATCCCGCGATCACCTTGTTGATGACGTCTACCACCTCGCCCACGGCGGAGACCAGATCGGGATGCGGAGCAGTGGGGTAGCGGTCGGTGATGGCGTAGAGCCCGGGGTGCACCCGGACGAAGGCACGCCATGCGTCTGCGAGCGCCATGACGGCGTCGTCGCGCGAGAGACCAACCGCGGCGGCACGCAGTTGTTCGGCGAGAAGGTTGCGTGCGAGGAGGCTGAGTTGATGGTGGACGTCGTCGACCCCGTCGACGTGTTTGTACAGGGCTGACTGCCGGACGTCGAGGGTCTCGGCGAGTTGACTCAGTACCAGAGCGTCGGCGCCTTTGCTGTCGACCAGGTCGGCTGCGGCAGCGATCACGCGTTCACGGGTAACCGGAGTTCTCATGCACGCATCTTCCCTGTATGACAGGTTTTGCGTTGGTGATACATTATCACCATGAGTGATGAAGTATCGCCACGCGTGCCGTCCGGCGATCAACTACGCCGTCGTGACCTGCGTGTAGTCGTCACCGGTGCATGCATCCTCGGGTTGACCTCGGTGCTCTATGAACTCTCAGGAGTGTCTCCGTCGACGGGTGCCTTCTTTCGGTGTCTCTATGCGCTCATCCCTCTCGGCATACTCGTGCTCGTTCAGCGTCGTCGGTCATCCCGGCCTTCGATCTCGGCGCCCTGGATCGTGAAGTCTTTGCTTGCCGGCGCGTTCCTCGGAATCGATCTGGTGCTCTGGCACGAGTCGATTCATTCGATCGGGGCAGGTCTTTCGACTGTGATCCTGAATTTGCAAGTGCTGTTCGTCGCAATCCTCGGCTACGTTGTTCTGCGCCAACGGATCGGCCGGGAACTGGTCGCCAGCCTTCCGTTGCTCTTCGTCGGAGTTGCTCTGGTAGCCGGGACGAGCACAACGCTCACGGGGTCGAATCCTGCTGTCGGAGTGTCGTTTGCCGTGATCGCCGCAGGCGCCTACGCGGTCTACATCTTCCTGATGGGTCTGGCTACTCGGGCGGCGGGTAGAACGGCTCTGCCGATGTTCGTCTCGACGGGAGCCACTGCCCTCACTGCAGGTGCATACGGCCTCGTGAGTGGAACTTTGGATCTGACCCCTTCGCTCGTAGCTCAAGGCTGGCTTGTGCTGCTCGCGTTGGTATCTCAGGTGATCGGGTGGCTTCTGGTGGCCAGCGCCAGTCAGCGTCTGCCTGCCAGTGCAGTCGCCGCCAGCCTGGTGTTGCAATCGGCGTCGGCACTGCTGTTCGGCGCGGTGATGCTTGCGCAGACCCCAACTCTCGTCCAACTTGCAGGTGCCGGAATGATTTTGGCCGGAGTGGTTGTGGCGACGCGGATACCTGCGAAGAAGTCCTCGACGACTGTAGTCGGAAAACGAATGGAGACAAGCGTATGACACCGGTGGCTGACCACATCTACATCAACGGCGAGATCAGGACCATGGACGGTGCGGTCGGCGATAACGCGACCGCTGTGGCAGTCAAGGACGGCAGATTCGTCGCCCTCGGAACTGATGCCGAGATCTCGGCGCTGACCGATTCCGAAACCTCCGTTGTCGATCTTGCCGGAGCAGTTGTTGTTCCGGGGTTCATCGAGACGCACCTTCATCCGATGATGTGGGGTTTGATGCTCAGTGGGGTCGACGCAACGACGAGTGCGTGCCCGACCATCGAGCAGTTGATCACGGCGTTGGCCGCGCGGGCCGCGATCACACCAGTTGGCGAGCCCATAGAAGCGTGGGGCTTCGACGACAGCCTCGTGGCGGAGGATCGAGGTCTGACCGCAGCTGATCTGGACAAGGCATCCACCGAGCATCCGATTCTGGTGCGGCACTTGTCTGCTCACGGGATCTATGTCAACTCGGTCGCACTGGAGAAGGCCGGGATCGATGCCACCACGGTCGATCCGGAGGGTGGTGTCATCGTTCGGGACAGCGCCGGTGTACCCACCGGTGAACTGTGCGAGGTTCCGGCAATGTCTCTGGTACACGGACTTGTTCCGGATATGAATCCGGATGCGTCCAAGATCGCGATGCTGCGGGCGCAGGAAGTCATGGCTTCGGTGGGCGTGACAAGTTTTCACGACATGTACGTCACAGCCGAGATGTACGAGGCGTACCGACAACTGGACGCTGATGGTGACCTGCGTCTGCGTGCGCGCCTCTATCTCGGCCACGGGGTGCACGATCAATTGGGCGAACTCGCCGATTCGACAGATCGAGTTCGTGTGGGCGGCGTCAAACTCATTTCGGACGGGTCGATTCAGTTGCACACCGCTGCGCTGACCGAGCCGTACCACGATCTGGGCGGATGCCACTGCGGCGGAATGGCAATCCCGGCAGGTGCACTCGGGGTGCTCGTCGCGGAACATCACGCTGCCGGCCGGCAGGTTGCGATCCATACCAACGGTGATCAAGCCATCGATTTTGCACTGGACGCAATTGCAGCGGCACGGACGGCACACCCGGACGTCGAAGTTTCGCATCGACTCGAGCACGTTCAGACGTTGCGGGAAGATCAGATCGTGCGGATGGTCGAACTCGGGGTGGTGGCGTCGATCTTCGTGAACCACGTCTACTACTGGGGCGACCGGCACCGTGATCGGTTCCTCGGACCGGGTCGTGGCGAGCGGATCAGCCCCGTGGCGTCGGTCGTGGCGGCGGGGCTTGCCTACGCGCTGCATTGCGACTGCCCTGTCACTCCCGTGAACCCGCTCTTCACGATGAACACAGCCGTACACCGTGTGACGCGAGAAGGTCATGTTCTGGGTGCAGAGCAACGGGTTTCCGCGTCCGATGCGTTGGCCGGTTACACAAGCGCTGCCGCCCGTCTCACCGGTGAGTCATCGGACAAAGGTCGGATAGCGGTGGGACTTTTGGCGGATTTTGTTGTGCTCGACGGAGATCCGTTGCGGAGCGCTTCTCAGGAATTGAACGAACTGTCGGTCCTGCGCACGGTTGTCGGCGGTGAGACCGTCTTCGAGGTGTAGGTGCTCGTAGTTTTACCTTGGGATTGGGTGCCGGTAGTCAACTCCTTACCGGCTTCGCAACTGTAGACGCACGTGGGCCGGGTAGCGAATTTGCTTCCCGGCCCACAGCTTTGGACGCACCAGGGGGCAGTCGCTATTCGATGGTCGGACAAAGTTATTGGTGGAGTGCTGGTTTCGGAGCGTGCGAGGGTTTGTCATGGCCGTCTGATCCGGCGAGGCGCGGCGATCGATGATGCCCGTGTCCGTGGCATTCGTGAACGAAATGCAGCACGTGCTCGAAACGGTTCGATCCTTCTGTTTGCTCGAGGGTCGCTGTTCTCGACGAGTTCGTTCGTGAATATCCTCGGACATACCAAGAGTATGTAGAACGTGTTCTCATATCGAGTGGAACGAATCGCCCGTTCGGCGCCAAAGGGTTTTTCGGGAACAAGTTACGAAGCGCAGCTAACTGTTTCTAACAGTACTGGTCAGCGCGCATAATTCACCCGCATGGAGTGTTCGAATTCCTCCTGAACGTTTGACCAGTAAAACCGCCACAAAAGCTGATACGTGTGATAAAAATTGATCCGAAGCGGAGCAGTAGCTATGTATGAGCGAGGGCATGCACAGCGTCACGGTTCGGCTCGCAAGCCTTCTGCAACATGTTCGGCACCGATGGCGGATGTACCTGGATCTGTCGTCTTATCACCCCAATGCCCGGCAACGGGACAGACGAAATGAGTCTTCACATGCCTCGATTTTTCCCGGTCGGGGACGGACGCGAATCCCGTCTCCCCCGGCGCGCCACTGCTGTGTTGGCGGCGCTGCCGGCTGCATTGCTCCTCGCGACCTCGGGTGCGCTGCTTGCTCCCGGTAGCGCCGTGGCTGCCCCGGGCGACGACATCACTGACCAGTGCCTGGAGATGTCCCAGAACGGTGGACCCTGGGTCAAGCCGCCAGCCTTCGGGCCTAATGGAACCGACTACATCCCGATCCCCGGAGATGAGGGCACGCAGATGGCCTTCGACGTCCGCAATGTCTGCGACCTTCCCGCCACGCTCACACTCTTCAGCGAGGGCTGGTCCGTCTCGGGCGGCGGCACCGCGACAGTACGGGGCAAAATCGGCAGCCAGGTCGGCCAGCAATTCGTGATCGGACCGGATGCGAATTCCGCGACTCGGATCGAGTTGGTGAAGACGCCTCTCGCGCAGAACGTCAACGTGATGGTCGGTTTCATGATTGGTATCCCGGCCAGCGAAGTCCTGCAGGGATACGAGATCAACCCCGGCTGGGGTCTGGTCCTGGTGGAGGGCGAGCCTGCTGTGGTCGCCCCCAGTGCTCCGACCGACTTGTCTCTGGGCGCCGCCGAGGTAGAGGCGGGTACACCCGTCAAGGTCTCCGGCAAGGCAGAGCCGAACAGCACCGTCACTGTCACCGGAGGGGGTGCCACCTGCACCGCCACCGCGGATGCGAGTGGGGACTTCAGCTGCAACCTGACTATCACCACACCCGGCAGTCATCCGATCACCGCCACTGCGACAAATGCGGGTGGGACCAGCCCCGCCTCCGCGGGAGTCACGGTCAAGGTCACGGCGAAAACTACCGATCCGGGTGGCAGCAGCAGCGGTTCGCTCGGCAGTAGCACCGGTTCGCTCGGAAGCTTGGACCTCTTCGGAAGCCTCGGCGGATAACCACTCCGGCCCAACCGGCCACTTAGAACTCGCGATGCGCGGGGCGATCTCGACCATCTCCGCGCATCGCCGGCATTCTCGGTCACCGAATTCAATTCGGCGGCTTCATTTCCCATGCCCCTTCCTGGGGCTGTTTCACCGGAGTGCACATCCGCACGGCCCGGGCTCAACCAAGCGCGTCGGATGTCCCGCCGCGAACTGCACAGGAGGAATACCAGATGAACAAGACCACAAAGGGTGCGATCGCCGCAGGTGCGGCTGCTGTTCTGCTCGCAGGCGGTGCGGGCACCATGGCCGCGTGGAATGCATCGACCGGCACTGGCGGAAGCCAGACAGTAGGCGCGGGCTCGATGACGATCAGCGAAGCGGCGGGCTCCGGTGTGTGGAAGCTCGGCGGGAGTGCATTCAACCCGACCACCGACAAAATCGTCCCCGGTGACGTCCTCACCTACACCGCGACGTACAACTACAACCTCGTCGGCACCAACCTCAAGGCCACGCTCACACCGACCGTCGGCGGTATTTCCGGGGCTCTCGCGAGCAAGCTGGAGGTCGCGACTGCCGGTGGCCAGAACGCGAGCGTCACCGCGGGCACCGGCACGCGGGATATCACCACCACGATCACGTTCAAGCCAGCCACCACCGACACGGACGGTGCGGGCGAGGCCGCCACGCTGTCCGGAGCCTCGGTCACCCTCGAGCAGACGCTCACCCCGTAATTCGAGACCAGAAGAAGGTCACGTGAAGACCCAATACAAATGGGCGATCGCAGCGTCGTCGGTTCTGCTCATCGGGTTCGTCTCGGTGCAGCAGACCGGCGCGCTGTGGCGCGATACCGCAGAATCGACCGGCGGCACTATTCAGGCAGGCATGCTCGATATCTCTGCCGGCGGTGAAGGGGTCAAGCAGTTCAACCTCGATGGGTTCAAGTTGGACAACAAGGGCCCGGGCGACAGCATTCAGATGCCCTTGCCGGTGATCAACTCCGGCAATGTGCAGATGAACTACGTGCTTTCCGATGTTGTACTCAACGGCGCCACCCCACCGCCGCTGAGCCTGCGCGTGGCCAAGGTAGCCAACGAGGCGGCCTGCACCGCCACTGGTGACGTGGGCACTGAGCTCTACAACGGTGCCATGGACGGTGCGGCCTTTTCGGAGCAGCTGGTTCCGGCCGGGCAGATGCAGGTGTTGTGCCTGCGGGCCACGCTGGGCCAGGGCGCGGCAGCGAGCCAACAGTCCAACGCGACGTTCACCTTCGACGCAAGCTCAGTGAGCCAGTCATGACCGTCACCGCGAGAAGCCGGCGCGCGGGCGAACGTGCCGAGTATCGACCCCGGCACAGCGCACACGTGGAAACATCTGAGCGGCAACATGATCCCGAACAAGACTCAGGAGAGAAGACCACCCTCTGGTGGTGGACTCGCACCATCGTCTCGTGGGTGCTGTTGCTGTTGATGATCGGCGTTCTCGCGGTGATGGTCGTTATCCCTCGACTCACCGGCTCCACCGCGTACACGGTTCTCACCGGCTCGATGGAACCCACCATGCCCCCTGGCACGCTCATAGTGGTCAAGCCGACTCCCAACGAGGATCTGACCACCGGGGACGTGATTACGTTCCAGCCCGTCTCCGGCGATCCAGCGGTGGTCACCCACCGCATCGAGGGCATCTACTACACCGGGGAAGGGGAGCGTCGCATCCACACTCGCGGCGACAACAACCCCGTCGCCGACTCGTGGTCGCTGGTGCCCGAGCAGATCCGTGGTCGGGTCATCTACTCGGTGCCGTATCTGGGCCGGGTGAACTCGGTGATCAACGGGCAATCGCGTTCGATTCTCACCACGGGAGTGGCTGCGGGCCTGGCTGTATATGCCGTGTGGATGGTCGTCAGTGGCATCCGCGACAAGCGGGGCAAGGCCGATGACGACGAAAGTGGCACCGACCCGACTCTTTCCGGCCCTGAACTCGGCGCGCCGGTATTGCCCGCCGATCCATCGGCACCAAACTCCGAATCGAAATAGGACAGCAGAATGTCTACAGAACAGAAATCGGGCGGCGGCGCGCGTCTCGGGGCGCGGATGCGAAGCCGTCTGGGCGAGACCGGTTGGATACGTACCCGGGCCGTGCTCTCTCTCGGCATGGTCCTGGGCCTCGGAGCGGTCGGCACGATGGCGGCGTGGTCCGACAGCGCTACCGCGACCACCGGCATGTTCAGCACTTCGTCGGTCCAGCTGAAAGTCGACAACCAGCGGCCCGCACACCAATTCACCGAACTCAAGCGCAACAGCATGCTGCCAGGCCAGAGTGAGGCCGGGGCATTGACGGTTCAGAACACCGGAACGGCCAACTTCCAGTGGGCAGTATCGGCAACGGCCACCGGCTCGTCCGCGCTGATCGGGAAGCTCAAGGTTTCTCTACATCAGAGCGGCGCCAACGACGGCAGTACCTGTTCAGGACCGATCATCGGGACGCAGCAAGCGTTCTCCGGCAACCCGACACTCGTCTCCGGCAGATCACTCGCTGCCGGTGTTTCGGAGCAGGTGTGTATCAAGGTGACCGTCGATTCGACCGCAGGTCAGACGGAGCAGTTCAAGATCGCCGATCTGGGCTTCAACTTCACCGCAACGGGGCAGTGATCATCGCGATGGACAGCACCGATGAGGAGGTGACCGTGGGACGCAGTCGCGGCAAGGAAATTGCCCTGAATGTGGCTGCGGTCGCCGGGCTCATCTGCATAATCGCCACTCTCGCGTCCCTGATATTCGGGATCAAACCACTGGTGTTCCGCTCGGGTTCGATGGAACCTGCAATCTCCACCGGTGCGCTGGCCCTGGCGAAGGCCGTGCCTGCAACTGAACTCGCTGTCGGCGACGTGATCAGCGTCGACAACGACCAAGGCGTGCGTATCACCCACCGTGTGGTCGCACTCGAATCGGCAGGAGCGGACACCGTGCTCGCCACGCTCAAGGGCGATGCCAACAATGTGGCTGATCGGCTGCCGTACACCATCACCGAGGCGGACCGCGTGTTCACCAGTGTCGGTGGGCTCGGCTATGTCGTTGCTTGGCTTTCCAGTCCGCTCGCAACTTTCCTCGGTGGCGGATTGGTAGGCGCGGTGCTGGTCATCGCATTTGGACGAACTAAAGACCGGCGTCTGGAGAATGCCTGCGCCGCCACTACAAATGACGCCCGCGTCGATGCTGACGAAACCTGCGGGGAGCTTCAGGAGGCTCATAATGATTGAAATGCGTCGGGCTAGCACCCGCATGAAGTCGCTGCGGTCGTTGATCGCCATCGGCGGCGCTGCTGCAATGGCTTTCGGCCTGGCTCAGGCCACCGGGACGTTGGCCAATTCGACTGATGCGGTCAATTCGACTGGCGCACAGGTGGCGACGGGTAACTTCTATCCGACGCCGCTGCCTGTTGGCAACATTTCGTGCAGCAATAACGGATGGGCTGGCTTTCGGGATGCGACGATGTCTTGGCCTTCGGCGGGGCCAGGAACCAGCTACAAGGTGTCCGTCGTTCAGGGAACTTCTGTCAAGGGTGGACCGTGGTACCAGACGAACACTTCAAGAAACTTTGACTACGGAACAGGTGGACTGGGAACCTACAACATCGTCGTTCAAGTTGTCAGTGATACAGACCTATCAATTCTCCCGGTGAATCGTCAGGTCTCGAGTGGATCTCTGCGGTCGGCTTTCTATCACAATGGTGCCCAGGACACGACGTGTTCAGGCAATCCGTGGCGCTTGGAGAACCAGGCGTGGGAGAACGTCTCCACCTGGGATCCGACTACCCCGGCCCCGAACGGGGCGAACCCTCTGAGCAGGATGCAGGCCGAAGCGATGGTGCCGAACGAGCCGGATGCGTTGGAGACGACCACTACCCAAGCTCCGTCCACGAGCGAGACCGTCGATCCGACAACGTCCACCGAGCCGACCAGTACAACCGAGGCCACGACCACGACGGCACCGAGCACGACGACTCCGGCACCGACCACCCCGGAAACCACGTCGCCGGAGACCACTCCCTCGGCGGATCCGAAGCCGGTTCTGACGGACACAGTCGAGAGTGGCGGCCTCACCGGCGGCTGGACTGCGGGTGGTAACAAGGTTGCAGTGGTCGACGCCGACGGCAACGAACTCGCAAGTGGCCGTGTCGAATCGGGTTCCACTCTGCACTGGTACGACGGCCAGTTGTGGATTGTCGGGGCAACCGAGGTCTACCGCATCATGGAGTCGCCGCAGGACGGCACGTGGAAGTTCTACAAGGACAGCGGGCAGAACATGCCTGACTTCGGGTAGCGGCTGATCACTCGATATCTCGTCTGTGCCCCCGAGTCTGCGGACCCGGGGGCACAGGCGTGGATCCGCATGCTCTGATCGTGTCGGGCAACAGGTAACCGGCCGGTCGCCCGCTGGTGAGGTTTCGGCGATTCGGGAACGGGATAAGCAACTGCAGGTGGCAACGACGTGTAGAAGTGCCAAGAGTGCTCGTACGGAATTGGTATTTCTTCAGGTCTCGAGCTATCTTACTGCAAAGTAAGTTTGGTGTCGGTGATCGATCGGGGCGATTGCCGACCTGAGTACGAGGACCGATATGCGGTTAAACCTGGGGGCAGTAGTTCGGCGACGTCGTTGGGCGCGAGACGTATTGGCAGCCACGGCGGCATGTGCGCTGGCGATGTCCGCGTTGCTGTCGGTCCAGATATCGGCGTCGGCGTCCGAACTGCACGAGTATGTGAATTTGCCCCTTGTGAATCGCAATGCCGAACACGGTCCGGGCGGTGTCCATCCCGCGTTGCCGACTGATCTCGGCACCTTGCAAGCCCTTGTGGAAGAAGCCCGCGCCAGTGGTCGCAGTCCGGAATCCTATGCTGCCTTGCTGTTTCAGTATCGATTGGTCGCTGCCACGGAAGCCGCCGGAATCGATCTCTCATCGTGGAATCCGCGCGCCGGAGTGTCGGCTAATCGCACGAACCTGGTGAAGTCGTACCGCTACTACGAGGATCTGCAACTCGGTCACCCGGAATTGCAGTGGGCGGGCATGGGCGGACAGGTAGGCGCGGATTTCGGCGGGGGACTGATCGACTTCGAACTGATGGCGGACGTGTACTCGTTTCCGAATCTCCAGCAGGTTGCCAATTCGATAGTTTCTCAGGTCACGGATCAGGTTGGCGTGCAAGCGCTGAACCAATTGCCGGCAGGGCTGCGCGCACTCGCGGTGGTGGGCAGGAACGTCACGGCGGACGACTTGGATTATGCGCTGGGGATGATCCTGGTGATGCAGAAGAACATCTTCTCGGATCTGATGCCGATGCATCAGGCGTACGTGGATGAAGGGCTTCCCGCACTGGAGGAAATGCAGAGTGCCGGACTATTCGGCAAGGATGTCATGGACGCCTGGCGTGATGTCGCGTCCAGTGATTCGAATCGGATCGCACTGGGGAACGTTGCGCTGCTCCAACGTGAGCAAGGGGTGATCATCCGCGACCAGTGGGATACCGTGCGCGCCTACAAAGGTGATGTGGGAGAAGCGATCACCTACGCATCGACCGTTGCCGGCTCGCCCTCGGTCGCCGGCGTGGTCCCGCCTCGCTCGTTCCGGCCCCTCGAGTTCACGACGACACTTGCTGACGGACGCACCGCGAACGTGACGATGCCACTGCCGGATTGGAACTGGTCGGTGTACGAGGACCGGTGGGACTACATCACCTCACAGCTATTGCCGAAGTACCGAGCGATGGTCGAAGAAGATTGGCCACGGCTCGCAGCCACATTGAGTGTTCCCTACGAAATTCAATTGGAGAGCCACCGCCCGATGATGACCCTCCCACAAACTCTCGAATCGGCCCTCTCCAGTTTGAAAGTGACGGTTCAGTGATGTCGGCGGCCACGTACCGAAGGTTTGCGCCGTTGGTAGCGCTGACCGTTGCGCTGGTTCTGCCTGCAACTGCGGGGGCTGAGGTGCCGGACAATGATGTCCCGAAAGACGTGCAAACTCCTGTATCCGAGGAGTTTCGGACCGACACCCCAACTCTGGGAGAGGTATTCAACGGGTTCACCGTCGGTGCTCTCAGTTCAGGGGAGTTCGCATCCGAAGAGGAGATCTTCACTGCTCTCACCGCCGCTGATCCGTTTTACGACGAGCCGGTGTTGACCGGCGCCGAGCGTCCCGGTGATCTCCTGAAGTCGAAGAAGGTGGATGTACTGTTCACCGGATACAAACCGGGACAGCTCGACGCCTACAAGATCATGTATGTCACAACCGGAATCGACGGTTCGACGCCGGTAGTGAGCACTGGAATCATGATGATCCCGATCGACGGAACGCCGGCGTCGGAGAAGAAGATCATCAGCTATCAGGAGGCCAACGACAGCGTCGGCGGCTACTGTCATCCGAGTTCACACTGGACCGGCGGCGATCCGCTGGACGGCGCCTCCTGGTCGGCCTTGGGTCCGCTGGCGCTGATGTTCGGAAAAGGTTATGCCGTAGTGATTTCCGACGTCGGGAACAACGGAGACCGTGATCCCCACGGTGTCTTCGCGGGTAAGTTCGCCGGGCACGCCCAGTTGGATGCAGTGCGCGCAGCATTTCACCTGCAGGATTCCGAGCTGAATCCGGAGGCGGAGATTGCGTTGTTCGGAATCGCTGGTGGTGGAGTCGGTTCGGCATTCGCCGCAGAATCTGCGCAGTCCTACGCGCCGGAACTCGACATCGTCTCGACAGTCCTCGAGGGCATGGTGATCAAGCCCCGAACATTCATGGAGACAACAGATTCCTCGGTCGGCGCAGGCTTCGGATTTGCGACGCTCCTCGGTCTCGAACCGAGGTATCCCGAGATGAAGTTGAACGACAAGCTCAATCCCGTGGGCCGAGCGATTGCCGACGTGTACCGGGGTGAGTGCCAGATGCCGGCGTACTTCACGCTTCCGTTCGTGCCGTTGGCAAGCCTTTTCGAGCCGGGAATCGATCCGATCACAGAACCCAGCTTCCAGCGTGCGTACGACGACAACGTATTGGGTCACGGTGCTCCGGCGTCGAAGGTATTGATAACTTCGTGTGCAAAGGACGACTCCCCGATGTCACTTGTACCGGCAGCTGATGCGCGAGAACTGGCGGACACGTACAGAAGCCGAGGGACGGACGTGAGCTATCAGCCCACCGACTGCAGTATGGATCGCGCAGTCGCGGATCCATACAGTTGGGGGACAGACCTGTTCGGAATGCAGACAATCGATTGGATAGCCCACAATTTCGACAACTGAGTGAAACTATCCGGTGACAGCGAGACGCAAACTCTGATGGCGGCGTACGAACATGCTGGGGACCCAACGTGGCGGGAATTCGGAATCGACTGTGACATGCGAACTGTTTTCGAGAAGTACGGCGATGGCGGTCTTTGCTTCCAGCCTGGCCAGCGCGGCCCCGACACAGAAATGTGCTCCCTTGCCGAAGGCGAAATGCGCTCGGAGATTGGCCCGGTCGAGGTTCATCGCGTGTGGCTCGGCGAACGACTCCGGGTCGCGGTTCGCCGAGCCCCACAGCAGTATGAGATGACTGCCGGCGGGTAGCGCCACTCCGCCGAGGTTTGTGTCCGCATTGACATGTCGGTGGTGTCCGCGAAAAGGCGACTCGAGTCTGAGCGTCTCCTCCAGGAATGCGGTCACGAGTAGAGGGTCCTCGCGCAGCTGCGTCTGTATCTCGGGGCGCTCGGCGAGTAGCCGAGCAGAGTTGGCGATCAGTCCGGCGGTCGATTCGCCGCCTGCACCGACGAGTTGCACCAGCATCAGAACGGCCACGTCTTCGCTGAGTTCGCCTGCGTCACAGCAACGGACGAGGTCTCCGAGTAGATCGTCGATCGGGTTTGTCCGCGCCTCACGAAACTTGCTGTAGAGGTACCCGGTGAGTTCGGCCGCCGAGGTGACGACGTCCGTAAACCGTTCCGCCGTCACGATGCCGCTGAGAAGTTCGGTGCTGTCGTAAGACCACGCCAGCAATTGGGGGACGTCGGCTGTCGGCAAGCCGATCAGTGCGGCAACCATCTGCAGTGGGAGGGTGTCCGCTATCGACGTGACCCAGTCGATGTGGCGACCGTCGAAGCCGTTGTCCCACAACTGCTGCGTGTACTCGCGCATCGTCGGCTCGAGTGCTCGTATGCGTTTGGCGACCAGTGTCGGCAGCACAAGTTTGCGCTGGTGCTGATGGTCGGGCTCGTCGGCGGTCGCGAGGACATGAACGGCTTGCCCGCCGCCGTTTATGTCGAACGTCACGGCAGATCCGTCCGATGTTCGAACCAGTACGCCGGTGAGGTTGGAGGAGAAGTCCTCGGTACGGGAAACGGCTTCGGTGACAAGTTCCCACGTCGACACCAGATAGAAGTCGGTATCGGGTATTCGATACACGGGGTGCTCGCGCCGGAGTACGTCGTAGAGCGGGTAAGGGTCGTCGATATTCGACGGGAGAAAGGGGTTGATGTCCAGCGTCGGTGGTGTCACGAATGGAAGATTTCACGGCCGTCGAGGAGAAGTCAACAGGTGGAAAATGCCTCTGAACTGGCATTTTGAGAAAATCTCACGCACTTCAACCCCCCCTCGTACTTCTCCCAGGTCAGAGGCTCGCGGCCTTCCATAGCCTTGAGATTTCTGATTGAATCTGTCTCAGAGTGAGACGAGGTGACGGAGAGTGACCGGTGCAAACGAGCGCCGCGCCGCCGACTGGTTGGCCGGCGGTAACCGCCGTGAACTCGCAACCGAGCGCATCTTCGCGGCTGCAGCAGAGCTGATTCGAGAACAGGGATTCGATCGGTTCAATGCCGACGACGTCGCTTCCCGCGCAGGCTGTTCGCGGGCGACGCTCTACCGCTACGTGGGTGGCAAGTCCGCGATCCGTGAGGGGCTGTTGTCGCGAGGTGCGGCGTCCGTGGCGAGCCAGGTTGCGGCTGCCGTCGAATCACTGCGTGGCGACCAGCGGATCGTGGAGTCGATCCTCGTCGCCGTCGACGCGATCAGAGCCGACGCCGCCATGAGTCACGGACTTGCGGCGGCGCGGGCCAACGGTATCGACGAGTATCTCGTGTCTTCTCCGTTGCTGCCGCGTACTGCACTCGAACTTGCCGGATTGGATCCCGAAGGTCAACAGTCGCAGTGGGTGGTTCGGATCGTGTTGATGCTGTTGGCGTGGCCTCTTGCAGACAGGGCCGCCGAGCGACGGATGGTCGAGTCGTTCGTCAGCTCCTGAGCGGGATTCCGTGTTCGTGAACGGTGCATCGGGTCGTCGCTGCTATAGGCGGTTCGGTTCATGCATTCGTTCCTCGGCTCGGTACCCTGAAGCCTGTCCGCTGCCGCGAAGGAGAAAGTCACGATGGTGGTACGCAGTACGTCCATGCGTTTCGACGCAACAGAACTGACGATCGAGGAACTCGCGCTTCAGGCCGAAGTGCGGGAGTACCTCGACAAGCGGCTAACCCCCGGCAGCTACCCCCTCGGACTCGGGATGTCCGGGGCTGTGGATCCGGCGTTCTCGCGAGATCTCGGTAGCCGTGGGTGGCTCGGAATGTCACTGCCGAAGGAATACGGCGGGGGCGGACGGTCAGCAGTGGATCGATTGGTCGTCGTCGAAGAACTTCTCGCGCGGGGAGCGCCGGTCGGCTATCACTGGATCGGAGACAGACAGTCGGGTCCGAGCATCGCCGCCAACGGCACGGAAGAACAGAAGCGGTACTTCCTTCCCGGTATCGCGAGCGGTGAGTTCTCGTTCTCGATCGGGATGAGTGAGCCCGACTCGGGTTCGGACCTGGCATCGGTACGCACTCGCGCCGAACGTGTCGATGGTGGCTGGAAAGTCAACGGCACCAAGATCTGGACCACCGGCGCCTTCCACGCCACACACATACTCGCCCTGCTGCGAACCTCGGCAGACAAGCACAACGGACTCACTCAGCTGATCGTCGATCGCGACAGCGAGGGCCTGACCGTCTCACCCATTCCGTTCATCGACGGAAGCGAGGACTTCTGCGAGGTGTCGTTCCAGGACGTTTTCGTGCCGGACTCGCGTCGCCTCGGAGACGTCGGAGCGGGCTGGGGACAAAACACCGGTGAACTCGCACTCGAGCGAGGTGGCGTCGACCGCTGGATGTCGCTGATGCCGGTCCTCGAGAACTGGGCAGCCAACCAGGCGGCGCAGGGCGGTCCCTCTGCCCTCGCCGATCTGGGCTCGATTACGGCGCGCTGCTGGGCTTTTCGTGGGATGTCGCTGTCCATTGCACGGATGGTCGACTCCGGTCGCTCGCCGGTCACGGAGGCCGCGCTGATCAAGGAGATGGCAACACGCTTCGAACAGGACTGTGTTGCGACCGTCGCGCGGCACCTCGGCCGGGCTCCAGACCTTGCCTCCGACGATCCGTACGAGTCGCTGCTCGCCCGGGCCGTGCTGGTGGCGCCGTCGTGGTCGATTCGCGGTGGAACCAACGAAATTCTCCGCACCGTGATCGTGAAAGGATTGAACCGATGAATTCGGGGTCAGAGATCAACGCGTACACATTCGACGCCGACCTCGAATCGATGGTAGAACAATTTTTCGCCGAGAAGTCCGGCACCGAGGTGGTAGCGCAGGCGGAGATCGACGGTCTGTCCACCGGATTATGGAGCGCGGCAGTCGAACTGGGGTTGCCGCTGGTCGGTCTTCCCGAATCCGTTGGTGGTTCCGGTGGCTCGCTCCTCGACGCCGTGACTGTCCAGCGCGCGGCGGCGAGGCACGCTGCGCCGTTGCCGCTCGCCGAGACGTACCTCGCGGGCAGGCTGGCAGCAGCGGCCGGGCTACCGGTGCCCTCCGGAATCGCAACCGTCGCGCCGGGATCGCAGCGCGACGATGTGCGTCGCACCAACGACGGTTTCCTGTCGGGCACCTTTCACGATGTGCCGTGGGGTAGCGCCGCATCAGTGCTGGCAGCAGTTCTCGGTGATCGCGTTGTACTCCTGAACATCTCCGACGCCGAGATCGGTGGAGGGACGGATCTTGCCGGGCAACCGCGTCAGAGCCTGACGTTCGCAGAAGCGCGGATTGTCGATGGCGACAACTTTGTCGACCCGCGGATTCTCAACAGGCTCGGCGCGTTCTTGCGCTCGGTACAGATGGCAGGAGCCATGGAGTCGGTGTCGACGTTGACCCGTCGCTACGTGTCGGAGCGGGTGCAGTTCGGTAGGCCCATCGCGCAGTTCCAAGCCGTCCAGCAGCATATCGTCACTCTCGCTCAGATGGCATCGATGTCCACGCTGGCTGTCGATCGCACTGCACATGCACTCACCAGAGGCGATGCCGACTTCGAAGTGAGCGCAACCAAATTGGTGGTTTCACAAAATGCGCTCGCGAGCGTGCGCGCCGCCCACCAGGCACACGGTGCGATCGGCATGACCCGCGAATACCGCTTGCAACAACTCACCCGACGACTGCATGCCTGGCGATCGGAGTTCGGCGACGAAATCGCGAGCGCTACGCAACTGGGAGAGGCCGTAGCTGCATCGCCGTCACTGCACCGCTTGATCACTGATCCAGAACCGACATTGCAGCTGTAATCCTGACTGTCGTAGAGGATTACGTTGCGTTGCAACGAAGATCGCGCTTCAGTATCTTGCCTGCTGCCGACAGTGGCAATGCATCGACGAATTGGAAGGTACGCGGAGATTTGTAACCGGCGATCAGCGTTTTCACGTGAGCGCGCAGTTCGTCGGCGTCGGCGTCGAAACCATGCCGAAGGACGACTACGGCATGGACACGCTCGCCCCACTGGGTATCGGGCAGGCCGATCACGGCACAGGACGCGACGGATTCATGTTGTGCCAGAGCGTTTTCGACCTCGGTGGAGTAGACGTTCTCGCCACCGGTGACGATCATGTCCTTGATGCGATCGACGATGAACAGGTAACCGCGGGCGTCCAGGTATCCGGCGTCGCCGGTATGCATCCACCCGTCGCGGAGCACTTCTGCGGTCTCTTTCGGTTTGTTCCAGTATCCGAGCATGACGTGGCTGCCGAACGTGACGATTTCGCCCACCTCGCCGGGTGGGAGTTCCGCGCCGGTCGGGTCGACGATTTTCACCTCGCAGTGCGGCAGTACTCGACCGGCGCTGCGGAGGAGGTCACCACCTTCGAGGTGATCAGCCGGGCTCAGCATGCTGATGTGCGCGGTTTCAGTCATCCCGTAGCCCTGCACAAACGAGCTGTTGGGGAACATCTGCATGACTCGTTCGAGAAGCGTCGGCGAAATGGGCGAGGCGCCGTATCTCAGGATCCTGACGCTGGACAAGTCATAGGTGGTCGAGTCTTCGTAGTCGACCAACATCTGAAGCATCGTCGGCACCAGACCCACAGTTGTCGGGCGATGGCGATCAACGGCCTCGAGGAACGTGCGTGGGCTGAAGTTCGGCATGAACACCTGGGTGCCACCCATCAGCGACTGAGCCAACCATCCGACTATCCCGGCGATGTGAAACAGAGGGTTGATCGCGAGGTTCGTTCCGTTGCTGACAGCCACGCTGCCTGCCGCGAGAGTACCAAGCGCCGAGGTCATCAGCGCTTGATGACTGATCATCACGCCCTTCGGCACTCCGGTGGTCCCGCCGGTGTAGAGGAGTAGTGCCAGCGTGTCGCCGCCGACGCGCAGATCGTCGACCGGAGTCGCCTCCGCGATCACCCGTTCATAGTCGAGCATTCCGTCGCGAACCGGGCCGCTGCCGCAGTAGACGACAGTGGTCAGGCCTGGACACGCCTCGCGAAGGGTAGATCCGACGGAAGCAAAGTTCTCGTCCACGAGCAATACCGTCGATCCTGAATCTTCCAGGGCGTACGTGATTTCCGCCGTGCTCCAGCGAGAATTGACCGGACTGGCCACTGCTCCGAACCACCAGCAGGCCAGGAGCGCCTCGTGGTAGTAGTCGGAGTTCGATGCCAAGATTGCGACTCTGTCACCGGTGCGCAGGCCCAAAGTCTGAAACCCTCCGGCGAGTCTGCTCATCCGGTCCACCGATTCCCGGCACGTGCGCAGCCGGCCGTCGAAGATCGTCATCACCGCATCGGGTGATGCTCGCAGGGATCGGTGAACGAATTGAGTCAGCTGCATGCGATTCCTTCTGCGGGTGTGGGCCGAGTGCTCCGACTCGGATCAGTTCCAGCCATGATGCTATTTGCCTGATAATTTCCTTCACTCACCGCCTGAGACCGCGCCTCACCCTCGATGCCGTCTAGGACGATTGTCCAGTTGTCTCTTCCGATTCCGTCCTGCAGCGGCGTGATTTCTGCGAGAGTGTCGAACATGCGTGGAATTCTGGTAGCCGGTGTGAGTGCATTCGCGGCGGTCGTCTCGGTCGTCTCGGCTCCCACTGCCGGTGCCGAGGCGACTGCGGACCGAGCTCGCTCGTTCTCCGAGACCACGTCCGTCGGCGTCCACAACTCCTACGAGAAGGCGACATTTCCGTATTTCGCCGACGCTTTGGACTCCGGGGCCTCGCTGCTCGAATTGGATCTGTGGACCAACGGCGGTGGTCCGGACTGGCGTGTCTCGCACATGAATCCGGTGGCGAGCGACAGCAACTGCGTCGGCGCGCGGGACGCATCCGGGTTGCGAAGTGGTCAGCGAGATCAGGGACTGCGCGGATGCCTGGCAGATATGCGGGCGTGGCACGAAGCCGACCCCGAGCATCCTCCGGTGATGATCAAGTTGGAACTCAAGGACGGTTTCACCACCGGCTACGGACGCGGACCTGCCGATCTCGACGCCTTGATCCTCGGGACTCTCGGCGACGCGGTCTTCACTCCATCCGATCTGATGGGTGAGTCCTACTCGACCCCGGATGCCGCCGTCACCGACCGTGGATGGCCGACCATGTCCGAGATGAGCGGCAAATTTCTGTTCGAGCTGATTCCGGGAACGATCGAGGAGGGAAACCCGCTCGACACGGAGTGGACCGACCGGCAGTACGCGACGCACTTGCGAGATCTGTCCGCTGCCGGACTCGTCCAACTCGGCGCCGCCTTTCCCGCTGTTCACCGGGCGTCACCGGGAGACCCACGAATCGACCGTTACGCCGACCCGGGCATCCGCGCGTGGTTCGTGATCTTCGACGGCGACGCCCTCGATTACACCTCGGGCGTTGTGGATCCGCAGTGGTACCACGATCGTGGCTACCTGCTCGTCATGACCGACGCGCACAAGGTCGCTCCACAGATCGACGGTGCGCATGCCACCGAAGCCGAGGCGAGCGAGCGTCTCGACCGGTTGGCGGGTGATCACGCAAGTTACATCACCGCGGACTGGTCGAGGTTGCCGAACGTACTGTCCACCGTGGTGCCGCGTCGGTGATCTAGAGGGCGGCAATTTTCAGGAACAGGGTGCAGGATGGGTTCATGCGCACTGTCACGTGGAATCCCGAAGTCTACGGCCGCTATTCGGGTGAGCGGTCACGCCCGTTCGTGGACCTGGTGTCACGGGTGGCGACCGAAGACCCGACGCGGGTAGCCGACCTCGGCTGCGGATCAGGTAGCTTGACCGCGATGCTGGGGGAACGATGGCCGGACGCCTCGGTATCCGGTTTCGATTCGTCTCCCGAAATGGTGGCGCAGGCCCCGACAGGCCTACCGGGAAACGTCACCGTCGAGTTGGGGGACATCATGTCCTTCGATGCCACGGGTTACGACGTGGTCGTCAGTAACGCTGCATTGCAGTGGGTTCCGAGCCACCGCGAGCTGATCGACCAGTGGGCGGACACCCTGGTATCTGGGTCGTGGCTGGCGTGGCAGGTTCCGGGAAACTTCGATGCACCGTCACATGCGCTCATGCGAAGCCTCGCGGAGTCCGCGGAATGGGGCGAGCGACTGGGCGGCGTCCTACGCGGCCCGGAAGGCGTCGACAGTCCGGTTGCGTACGCGCAGCGTCTGCAGGAGCACGGATTCGACGTCGACGCCTGGGAGACGACGTACGTACACGTGCTGGCCGGTGCTGATCCGGTGCTCGGATGGGTTCGGGGGACTGGACTTCGGCCGGTGCTGGACGTTCTCGGCGATGCCGACGCTCCGGAGTTCGAGCGCCAGTATTCGGATCTGCTGCGGGAGGCGTATCCCGCAACAGCCGCCGGAACGCTGTTTCCGTTCCGGCGGGTGTTCTGCGTGGGACGCAAGCGGTAACTACTCGGCTGTGCTGCGGTCCGCCGATCACTCAGCGGTGACAAAGCCTTCCGAGACCAGCCAGTCGCGAGCCACGTCCGCCGGCTCCTTGCCGTCGACGTCGACCTGCCGGTTGAGCTCGGTCATCACCTCGTTGGTCAGTTTCTCCGAGATCGGCGCCATGACTTCGGCAACCTCCGGATGCGCTTCCGCGAAGTCCTTTTTCATGACCAATGCCGGATTGTATTTCGGGAAGAACTGCAGATCGTCTTCGAGCAGAACGAGATCGAGTGCGATGATGCGACCGTCGGTGGTGAACACCTCGCCGAACTTGCACTGATCGCTGTCGGCTGTCGCCTGGTAGATGATGCCGGTCTGCAGGATCTGGCGCTGGGCACGCGAGGCGTCGAAACCGTATTTCGCTGCCAGGCCGGGGTATCCGTCCTGGCGGACGTTGAACTCGGTCTCGACGCACGTCACCGCGGCGCCGGGATCGGATTCGACCAACTTCGCGTAGTCGGAAACCGTCTTGACGCCGGTCTTCTCAGCGGTCTCCTTGCTCATCGCCAATGCATACGTATTGTTCATCGGCGCCGGATCGGTCCACACCATGTCGTTCGCAGCAAGGTCCGCATCACGGACGGCCTCGAACTGCGCCTGCGAATCGGGAAGCGGAGTCTCGTTGCCGAGGTAGTTGATCCAGCCGGTCCCGGTGTACTCGTACGCAAGGTCGATCTGCCCGTTCAACTGTGCGTCACGGGTGCTGTTCGAGCCCTGGATGTTCGTGAGATCTCGAACATCTGCGCCCGCAGCGGCCATCGCGAATTCGATGACGTATCCGAGCACGATCTGCTCGGTGAAGTCCTTGGAGCCGACGGTCATCTTCACACCCTCGAGCTCAGGAACCGGCTCGATGCTGCCGGGGCCGACAGCCAGGGGCAGTGCGCCACCGGACTCGAGGCCACACGAAGCGACAAGTGTGAGGCCGATCGTGGCAACCGCGACTTTCCAGCCCCACGTTCTGGTGATCGAAGTCTTGGTCATCGTAATCCCTTGGGCCCGAGATAAGTTTCGGCGAGCGCGCCGAGCCAGTCGATCAGCAAGGCCAACGACACCGCCAGTACGGCACCGACCACGAGGGTGACGTTGTCGCGGAGCTTGTATCCGGTGTCGATCAGAATGCCGAGTCCGCCGGCACTGACCAGGAAGCACAGCGTCGCGGTGCCGACTGCCAGAACGAGCGAAGTGCGCAGTCCTGCAAGGATGTACGGGACGGCCATCGGGAATTCGAGTTGACGCAGGACCGTGAGCGAAGACATTCCCTGCCCGCGCCCGGCATCGATCAAGGTCTTGTCCACTTGCTGGTAGCCGAGGATGGTGTTGCGCAGCACCGGGAGCAGCGAATAGAACGCGATGGGAAACACGCCGATCCAGAAGCCCGTCGTTCTTGTTGCGAGATAGAACAGCACGAGCAGGCCGATGGCCGGCGCTGCGGCTCCGATGTTGGCTATTCCCACGAAGAACGGTGCCAATCGGGTGAATTTCGGCCTGGTCAGCAGGGTTCCGAGTGGAACCGCGATGGCGACGACGATGATGACCACGGCGGCCGTGATCAGTACGTGCTGCCAGGTCAGTGTGACGATGTTGTCGAGATTGATGCTCGCCTTCTGCGTCGCGTTGAGATCTCGGCTGAATGCCCAGATCAACACGCCCGCAACCAGGATCAGGACGATGACCGGTTGCACATACAGTCGCATCCGTTCCGCACGGCGCGTGGCGGCGTTCTCGGCCGCACCCAGATCGGGGGCGTCCGGTTCCATCTCAGGCGCGGAGACGCGCTCCTCTGTCGTGGCAGTCATGTTCAACCCTCGACGTTCTCGGTGTCTGGCTCTTCGTCGTGGTCGTGCGCATGCTCCTCGCGCATCTCGGAGAGATGGCTGACCAGTGTGTCGATGGTGATGAGACCGACATATTCGCCACGCCGTCCGGTGACCACAGTGGACGCATTGCTTTCAGCGAGAAGAGCCTCCAAGGCATCCTGCAGGGTGGACTGGATGGACACGGCTTCGCCGATCTCGTTACCGACACCTCGAAGCGTCGACGCATGGGCGAGGTGGCCGGGCGAGACCCAGCGAAGCGGCCGTCCACGCTGATCGAGAATCAAGGCCCACTTCCACTTACGCGCTGCGAGTGCGGTTCTCAAATCATCGACCGAATCGGTTTCGCGGGCGGTGAGGCACTGCTTGAGTTTGATCTGGCGCACGCGTGTCAGGGTCAGCTGCTTGAGCGAGGCGTCCGCCCCGACAAATCCTGCGACCATGTCGTTTGCGGGATTGGCGAGAATCGCTTCCGGAGTGTCGTACTGCATGATGCTGGACTGATTGCCCAGCACGGCAATACGGTCACCGAGTTTGACTGCCTCGTTGAAATCGTGGGTGACGAAGACGATGGTCTTACCCAACTCCGACTGCAGACGCATCAGTTCGTCCTGCAGCAGGCCGCGGGTGATCGGGTCGACGGCACCGAAAGGCTCGTCCATCAACAAGACAGGGGGATCTGCAGCCAGAGCCCGCGCCACGCCCACACGCTGTTGCTGGCCACCGGACAACTGGCGAGGGTAGCGGTCGCGATAAGTATCGGGATCGAGGCCGACGAGGTCGAGCATCTCGTCGGTGCGAGCTGCGATACGTTTCTTGTCCCAACCGATGAGGCCGGGCACCGTCGCGACGTTCTTCGCAATGGTGAAGTGCGGGAACAATCCTGCCTGCTGGATCGAGTAGCCGATGCCGCGGCGAAGCTTGTCCGGGTCGATGGACAGCGCGTCCTTGCCGTCGATGGTGATCTTGCCCGAGGTGGGTTCGATCAGACGGTTGATCATGCGCATCGTCGTCGTCTTGCCGCAACCCGAAGGTCCGACGAAGACCACGATCTCACCGGCCGGAACAGTCAGTGAAACATTGTCCACCGCTGCAGCTTTCTGGCCCGGGTAACGCTTGGTCACGGATTCGAGAACGATCTCGACCCCGGATACCTTCTGATCTGCAGATACGTCAGACGGAATGGTTTCAGTCATTGCAGCCCCTTCGAAGTAGTGAGACGACCGATGACGACGTAGATTCCGTCGAGAATCAGAGCGAGAATGACGATCAGTACGGTGCCGACCAGCGCTTGAGGAACAGCGTTCGGGCTACCGACACGCGAGAGTCCGGAGAAGATCAGGTTTCCCAGACCAGGACCCTTGGCGTACGCCGCGATGGCGAGGATGCCCATGAGCATCTGTGTGCTGACCCGCATGCCGGTGAGGATCGACGGCCACGCAATCGGCAGCTCGATTCGACTCAGAACGTGCATGCGATTCATTCCGACACCGCGGGCTGCGTCCGTGATCGCCGGGTTGACCGCATCCAGACCGATGATCGTGTTCCGAATGATCGGGAGCAGGGCATACAAGATCAACGCGGTGATCGTAGGAGCGACGCCGAGACCGAGAATCGGAATGAGCAGTCCGAGGAGGGCGAATGAAGGAACCGTCAGGATCGTGCTGGCCAACGCCGTAGCGATGGAGGATCCCGCCGGGCTCCGGTAGACGAGAATGCCGATGATCACGGCGGCAATCGTCGCGATGATCACGGACTGGATAACTGCTGAAACATGTAGGTACGAGTCGGTCATCAATTGCTGTCGTCGTGCAACGACAAAATCCCATAGCGCGCCCATATTTCCGAACCCACTTTCTTCGGACTTCTGCTCGCTCGAACGTCTTCCCTCGACACCGACCGGCGCACAAGGGCTTTCCCCGCAGCCTCCGTAGGCCGAGGGGTTTCCCTCGACTGTCGTCCAAAAACTGAGATACTGCAACTAATTCCGATTGCAGCGTGTCGGATGTTGTTCTGGACGTGAGATTTTGCGGGACGCGGGTATGTACCCACTGCGTGCGGAGTTGAAACGTGCTGGAGACAGCAAACGCTCGAGACAGCAATGCGGGAGGGCTCCGGAGAACCCTCCCGCATTGTGGGAACCGTACGAGTCGGCCTCAGGCCCAGCTGAGCGCATCCTCATTGGACAGCCGCGGCAGACGGTCGAACCACGGGTTCTCGCCGGGATGGCCGATGTTGACCACCAGGGTGGTCTTGAAGCGTCCGTCCGCGAAGAACTCGCCGTCGATGCCGTCGGCGTCGAAGCCGGCCATCGGGCCGGCGACCAGGCCCTGCGCCCGAATCGCGAGGATCACGTAACCAGCCTGCAGTGCGGCGTTGAACTTGCTGCTCGATGTGGCGGCAGCGTCGTCGGACTCGAAGTAGTCCTTCATCTCCGGACGGATGGGGAACAGTGCCGGAATGTGCTCGTAGAACTTGGTGTCGACGGCAAGAACCGCGACAGCAGGCGCCGATGCGGTCTTGGCCTTGTTGCCGTCGGACATGTGCTCGACGAGGCGCGCTTTGCCCTCCTCCGTACGCACGAACAGCACGCGCAGTGGATTGGTGTTGGCCGCGGTCGGTGCCCACTTCGCGAGCTCCCAGATCGCAGTCAGTTCGTCGTCGGTGACCGGTTCGTTGGAGAAGGAGTTTGCCGTGCGGGCTGCTGTGAAGAGCAGTTCACGGCCGGCTGCGTCGAGCTGCTGTGCGGTAAATGGGGTGGCTGCGTCGAGTGACATCGGTGGTTCCGTTTCCGTTGTAGCTCATCCGAGCGTTACCCGGTAAAGCTAGTTGCTAGTAAAAAGAAAGTACTTGGATACGGTAGCACCAGTCGTAGGGTTCAGCGCGGGGGAGTGACGAGTCAGACCGTCTGGGTGGCGAGAATCCTCACCGCCAGATCCTCGATCGCGCACTGTCGTGATTCGAGTCGGACGCGCGTGAGGTCGTTGATCATGCTGATGGTTGCCAACACCGTCGCCCGTGCATCCGCGGTTTCGTTACCGAGCAGGTGTACCCACTCGTCGATGTACTCGCGTTGTGCAATCTGCGTCGAGGCCTGCGCTTCTTCGGGCAAGTTCGCTGTTTCTTCGATGAGAATGGCAATCGCGCTGTCAGGTGAGATCACCGAATTGGTGTACGAATGTACGACGCGGGCAATCGCGTCTTCCCGTGAGTCTGCGTTCCTCAAAGCCTGGACCAGGCCGAGCCGGAGTGTTTCGTTCCCGCGGGCCAGAATTGCTTGCAGCACTTCGGCTTTACTTCCGAAATGGGTGTAGATGCTCGAACTCGGAACACCGGCGGCGCTGCCGATGTCGTCCATTGTCACGGATCGGTAGCCGCGTTGATCGAACAGCGTGATTGCGGCGCCCATCAAACTTTCGCGACGCGAAGTGTGGCTGAAGTTCGAAGTCGGCTGCGGCTGTGCCGCCGGCTCCTCGGGAAGGGCCGGAGCGGTACGAACGACATCGAACAACCTGGCCAACAAAGCCTCGAAGCGCTTTCGAGGAAGCGTCGTGCGGTGTCGAGCGGGGCTGAACGCGATACTGGTGAGTGCCCACCCCAGAACGACGGAATCGGGAACCGACAGGTCGGGACGCTCGTGTCGAAGGGCGGCTGCGACCCGGCTCGTGACTTCCCGAACTCCGGCACGCGCCTCCGTTCTGCGCTCAGGGGTCAGGTTACGGGCCTCCTGATCGAAGAGAAGACTACGGAAGTTGTTGTCGAGTCCGTAACGAACCAGTGCCGTGAAGACCACCTTGGAATCGGTTCGATCGACCTCGTCGAGGATCGCGAGGATCGAAGACGAGCCGTCGAGCATTGCCTGCGCGAGGAGTTCCTGCTTGTTCGGGAAGTGGCGGTACAGCGCGCCTGCGGTAATCCCCACCGCAGACGCGATGCCTTCCATGCTGACGTTGTGGTACCCCGAGCGGCCGAACTGTTCACGAGCCACGGTGATGATCTGCGCCTTGCGGTTGCGTGGGCGCAGCGTCTTCTTCGGGGTCGTTTTCGGCGCGGCCGGCCGGTCCGGCGAGGCCGCAGGTGTGCCGTCCGATGTATCGATCGTCATGGGGCCCTCGAGGTCGGTGGCGTGGTCAGGTGATGGTGCTGGTTGCCAAGTCGGAGAACTGCCTGCGGAGTTCTCTCTTGAGTATCTTGCCAGCCGGGGACACGGGCATTTGCTCGACGATGGTGATACTTCGCGGAGACTTGTAGCCGGCAATCAGCGTCTTCGAGTGTGCGCGGACTTCTTCGCACGTCAGAGACACCCCGGGACGCACGACCAGGACCGCGTGGACTCGTTCGCCGTACTGATCGTCGGGTACGCCGATCACAGCACAGCTGATCACGTCCGGATGTGTGGCCAGAGCGTTTTCGACCTCCGTCGAATAGACGTTCTCACCACCCGAGATGATCATGTCCTTGAGCCGATCCACGACGAAGAGATACCCGGCTTCGTCCATGTAGCCTCCGTCGCCGGTGTACAGCCAACCGTCGCGCAATGCCGATCGTGTTTCTTCCGGCCGATTCCAGTAGCCGCACATGATGTTGCCGCCGCGGGCGATGATTTCGCCGACCTCACCGCGAGGAAGCTCGTTTCCGTTCTCGTCGACCACCTGAATCTCGACGTGTCCCATCGGCCGACCGGCAGATTTCAGGCGGGTCGCGTCGACGTGATCTTCTGCGCTCAGGCTGGTGAGTCCGGGTCCGGCCTCGGTCATGCCGTACCCCTGCATGAAGGCTGCCTGCGGAAAAGCCTGTTGCGCTTGGCGAAGCAAGGTTTCGGAGATCGGGGAAGCACCGTACTGCACGGCCAGGATGCTGGACAGGTCCCGGTTCGTCCGGTCCGGATGACGAATCAGCATTTGAATCATCGTGGGTACCAACAGCATCGACGTAACTTTGTGCTGCTCGATCAAGCGCAGTGCGGTGGCCGGTTCGAAACTTGGCTGAATCACCAACGTCGCCCCGACAGTGTTACGGCCGATCCAATTTGCCAGCGACGCAAGATGAAACATCGGGGCGGTGATCAGAGCCAGGCCGTCGGTACCAGGCGTTCGATTACTGGCCACTGCGCCGAGGCTCGACGTCACGAGGTTGGCGTGGGTGAGCATGACCCCCTTGGGGTGACCGCTGGTTCCGCCGGTATAGAAGATTCCGGCCAAGTGGTCGCCGCCGAGTCGCAGGTCCGGTTTGGGTTCGCTCGAGGCGATCAGATTCTCGTAGTCGAGAGCGCCGGCCGGCGTCGGCAGTTCGCCGGCATGTATCACTACGGCGAGCTGTGGGAACAACACCCGTACCTCGTCGAGTAGCGGCAGAAAGGTGTCGTCGACGACCAGCACTCGTGTATCGGAATCGTCCAGCGCAAAAGCGATCTCGGCAGCGCTCCATCTGGTGTTGAGCGGATTGACAGCGCCTCCCATCCACCAGGTGGCAAAAAAGTACTCGTGATAGCGATCGGAGTTGAGCGACAGTATCGCGACGCGATCGCCTACCTGCACACCGAGGTCACGGAAAGCGCCCGCAAGACGGGTTACTCTCCCGCCGACCTCGGCGCAGGTGCGGATACGGTCCCCACACACGGTCATGGGCTGGTCAGGGCGTTGCTGCATTGATCGTTGCAGAGACTGAGTCAAGTACATGGGGACCGCTCCTTTCTGGAAACGTGAGGTCAGCGACTGCCGCCGTCGCACACCAGGCACTGGCCGCTGACGTAGTCGGTTTCGGGCAGGCACAGTGCGAACACCGCGCCGGCCGCTTCGTCCGGACGTCCGGCGCGGCCAAATGGGATGGTCCGCTCGGCTGCCGCCAGGAGTTGCGGGTTCACTCCGACCTTGATCTCGCGACCCTCGACGTCGATGGTGGAGTTGCCGTCGGCCGACGCCTCTGTCAGGCGGGTGTTGATCAGACCGTACGCAACGGCGTTCACGTTGACCTTGTAACGACCCCACTCACGCGCGAGGGTTTTGCTCAAGCCGATGATGCCGGCCTTGGCGGCTGCGTAGTTGGACTGACCGGCATTGCCGACCACTCCGGCGTTGGACGAGATGTTGACGACCTTGCGGTGGTAGTCGGTGGGATTGGCCTTGATGTAGGGCTGAGCGGCGCGCAGGATCTGGAACGGTGCCTTCAGATGCAGATCGAGAATCGTGTCCCACTGCTCGTCGGTCATCTTCTGGATGACGTTGTCCCAGGTGAACCCGGCATTGTTGACGATGATGTCGAGGCCGCCGAAGGTATCGATTGCGGTGTTGACGAATCGATCCGCAAAACCTTCTTCGGTGACCGAACCGACGCACGCCACTGCCTTGCCACCGGCCGCGATGATCTCCTCGACCGTCTCCTTGGCCGGGCCCGGATCAAGATCGTTGACTACGACGCTCGCGCCTTCCGCGGCGAACTTCATGGCGATGGCGCGGCCGATACCGCGGCCGGATCCGGTGACGAGTGCTGTCCTGTTGTCGAGCTTGCCCATGTCGGGGGTCCTTTCGGTAGAGAGAGTTTTCAAGCGGCTACGACGGCGTCGCCGCGCAGGGTGACGGTGCCGTCGGAGAGAGTGACGGCGATATCGAGGTGGGCCAGACCGTCCTCGATCTTGGTGACGGTCCCGGTGCACGTCGGCGTCGCGTGTAGCGGCGTGATGGAGGCAAAGCGAACGCTGTAGGTGCGGATGCGTTCCTGCGGAACGTAATTGGTCAGCAATCGACCGAGGTAGGCCATCGAGAGCATGCCGTGTGCGAACACGTCGTCCATTCCGCCGGAGCGAGCGACGTCGAGATCGATGTGCATCGGGTTGTGGTCACCCGAAGCGCCGGCGTAGAGCGCGAGAGTGGTGCGACTGATCTCGGGCAATTCCAGGGAGGGAAGAACGTCTCCTGTTTTCATTTCTGCGCCTTAGGGTTTCGAACGACCAGGGTGTTGGTGAGGCGGGCGATCAACTCGCCGTCGCGGGTGACCTCGGCGGTCCGGACAAGGAAGTCCAAGGCGCCGTTCTTCTTCGAGTACACGTCCGTGACCTTGCCGTTGTAGGCAAGTGTGTCGCCGGCATAGGCGAGTGCGTGATATTCGAAGGACTGCTCGCCGTGCAGGACGTACCTCATGTCGATTTTCAGCGATCGGACCAGGGCAAACGGGTCCGGTTTTTCCATGTCGAGGCAAAACAGGAATGTCGGCGGTACCACCAGGTCACGATGCCCCGCAGCCTTGGCGGCCTCGACGTCTCCGTAGATCGGGTTGGTCTCACCGATGGCCTGGGCGAAGAAGCGCAGGCGTCCGCGCTCGACCAGTGCCTCGTGGCCCGGGATGATCGTTCCGACGACGGACGGATCGAGCGCCATGTCAGCCCACCTTCTTGAAGATGCTGACCACACACGCACCGCCGAGTCCGAGGTTGTGCTGCAGTCCGATTCGTGCTCCTTCGACCTGCCGCTTGCCGGCCTGACCGCGCAGTTGCCAGACCAGTTCGGCGCACTGGGCAAGACCGGTGGCGCCGAGGGGGTGGCCCTTTGACAGCAGGCCTCCCGACGGGTTGGTGACTACTCGTCCGCCGTAGGTGTTGTCGCCGTCCAGGATGAACTTCTCGGCAGTACCTTCGGGCGTGAGGCCAAGACCTTCGTACGTGATGAGTTCGTTGGCGGAGAAGCAGTCGTGCAGTTCGACGACCTGAACGTCCTCAGGTCCGATGCCTGCGGCTTCGTAAACCTGCGCAGCTGCGGCAGCCGTCATGTCGTAGCCGACGACCTTCATCATGTCGCGGTCCTCGAAAGTGCTTGGTGTATCGGTGGTCAGGGCCTGTGCCTCGATCACTACGTCAGCCGCCAGCCCGTGCTTGCGGGCGAACTCTTCGCTGCAGACGACAGCGGCAGCGGCACCACAGGTGGGTGGGCAGCATTGGTAACGAGTGAGCGGGCCGAAGATGTGCGGTGACTCCAGCACCTGCTCTTCGGTGAGAAGATCACGGAAGACCGCGTTGGGATTGTTGGCCGCGTGCTTACGTGCCTTGACCGAGATCTTTGCGAAGGTCTCGGGCTTGGTGCCGTACTTCTCCATGTGGGAAAGTCCTGCGCCACCGAACATCTGGGCTGCGCGCGGTGCGTCGTGGACGCCTTGGATCTCGGTCATCAGATCGTCGAAACGGTACATCGGGGCAGGGCGGTCGTCCCAAACTCGCTTGAGTGCACCGGGTTTCATCTGCTCGAAGCCGACAGCCAATGCGCATTCGACGGCGCCACTTGCGACGGCTTGGCGTGCGAGGAAAAGGGCCGACGAGCCTGTGGCGCAGTTGTTGTTGACGTTGATGACCGGGATTCCGGTGAGCCCGAGACCGTAGATGGCGGCCTGTCCGGCAGTGGAATCACCGTACACATAGCCGGCATAGGCCTGCTGGACCAGCGAGTAGTCGATACCGGCGTCGTCGAGGGCGGCACGGGCGGCGGTCTCTCCCATGACGTTGTAGTTCTCGCTTTTGCCCGGCTTGGTGAACGGGATCATTCCCACTCCGGCAACATGGACTTTTCTGGTCACGATTGTCTCCTAATTGATCGGATGGAAATTTACTTAACACCACGATTCGAGTTTTGTCTACTGGATCACAGTGCGTCTTTACGTGGGACTTTCGTTGCAATTTCCGATGGTTTGCCGAGGTATGTGGATGATTTTGCGAGACTATTGCGTCAGCATGCCGATTGATGATTTACTTTCTGGGCGGCAAGGTGGCGTGTGTCACAGAGTAGGTGCCTGACGGTCGAAGCGGCCACGTCAGGTTCGCACCGGACCGGTCTCCGAGTCCCGCATCCAGTACTTCGGTGCTGAGATCAGTTCACCCAGCTTCTGTTTCGCATTGCGCTCACTCCGTGGCGCAGTTGTCGCACTTGCCTGAGAGGATCGATGAGAATGACGTTGAGCAAGCCGGCTCTTCCCACCGCCGCACCACCGCGAGAAGTAGGGGAATCCCGAGTGCGGGCATGGGGGCTCACCGGAGTTCTCGTTCTCCTTGTCGTCGTCAACTGGGCTGACAAGGCAGTCTTCGGCCTGGTTGCACAGCCGCTGGCCAAGGAATTCGGGCTGACCTCTGCACAGATCGGACTGGTCGGCAGTGCATTCTTCCTGGCCTTCACCGTCGGTGGCTTCTTTGCCGGGGTACTGCACAAGTGGATGTCGCTGCGGTGGTTGCTGGTTCTGCTCTCACTGGGGTGGGCAGCGTCGATGATCCCGCTCGTGGTGGTTGCCGGTTTCGGGATGCTCCTGTTCACGCGCATGATGCTCGGATTCTTCGAGGGGCCAGCAGGCGCGCTCGTTCACACCGGTGTCTACTCGTGGCATCCTGCGGAAAAGCGTGGCCTTCCAGGAGCTTTTCTGGCTTCCGGTGCTTCGATTGCCAAGATTGCGATCGCGCCGCTGATGGCCTTGGCTGTAGCCAGTTGGGGGTGGCGAGCAACGTTCATCATCCTCGCCGGGGTCGGCGTGGTCTGGTGTGTTCTGTGGTTGTTCACCTGGAAAGAGGGGCCGTACATGCAGCGGCCGGTTCGGAAGTCCGACACGGTTGCGTCGACAGTGGCAGACGGGACGGTTGTCGCCAAGGTGCCGCTGACGAAGATCTTCTTCACGCCGACATTCCTCGGTGCGCTTGCCGCGGTGTTCACCATGTACGCTCTCATCACGGTGGTGCTCACGTGGCTGCCGTCGTACTTCGAAGTGGGACTTGGATACTCGCGGGTTCAGGCGGGAACCATGTTCGGCATTCCCAGCATCGCGGGACTGTTCTTCATGTTCCTGTGCACGTCGATCAGTGACAGGCTGATGGCGCGGGGTGCCAGCTCTCGGATCCTGCGCGGCATCGTTCCCGGAATTGCTCTGCTGATCTGTGGGCTTGCCCTCGTCAGCATGCCGTTCATCAAGACTCCGATCGTTGCGGTGCTCGTGGTATCAGTGGGTTACGGCATCGGGACGGTCATCATTCCGCAGTTCAACGCAGCGATCTCCGAAATCTGCCCGCCGCAGCAAATGGCCTCGGTACTGGGTGTTTTCATGGCTCTGATGGCCACCGGCGGTCTGATCGCTCCCTACCTCACCGGCGTCATCGTCGACAGCGCCGCAACCCCGGCCGAGGGATACGCCACCGCATTCCAGATCTTCGGAATCGCGACTGTCATCGGTGCCGTCATCGCGCTCTGCGCCGTCAACGCCACCCGCGATCGGGTGCGAATCCTCGGCTGAGCACTACTCACTTTCATTTCACAATATCCAGGAGAAACAATGCAGCGCACAGTATTCAACGAAGAGCACGAGGATTTCCGCAAGGTCATCCGTAGCTTCATCGAAGCCGAGGTAGTGCCCAACTTCTCCGATTGGGAGCGCGAGGGCATGGTGCCCCGCGACTTCTATCGCCAGCTCGGCAAGCTCGGCGTTCTCGGAATGACGGTTCCCGTGCAGTACGGCGGAGCGGGTGAAACAAGCTTCAAGTTCCAGGCTGCCCTGACCGAAGAGACGGCTCGTGCGGCAGTCAGCTTTGGCGCATTCGGTGTACACACCGGCCTGGTCCTGCCATACATCCTGACCTACGGAACCGAAGAGCAGAAGCAGCGTTGGCTGCCCGATTTCATCAGTGGCGACATGATGACTGCCATCGCGATGACCGAACCGGGCACCGGCTCGGACCTGGCGGGCATCAAGACCACGGCCAAACGGTCCGAGGACGGCACTCACTATGTTCTCAACGGCGCAAAGACATTCATCACCGGCGGCGTTCAGGCCGATCGGGTTCTCGTGATCTGCCGTACGTCACCGCCGACGGTAGAGAATCGTCGCGCCGGGTTGAGCATCCTCGCAGTGGACACGTCGAGCGAAGGCTACGAGGTCGGTCGCAAGCTCGAGAAGATCGGCATGCGCACTTCGGACACGGCAGAGCTTTCCTTCACCGACGTACGGGTGCCGGCCGAGGATCTACTCGGTGAGGAGGGGGCTGCCTTCGGCTACCTGGCCAACAACCTTCCGCAAGAGCGACTGATGATCGCAGTCACCCAGACTGCGGCGGCCGTCGGAGCCATCGACTTCGCCTCTGCCTACGTGCGTGACCGCAAGGTGTTCGGCCAGGCGGTGGCGGAGTTCCAGAACACCAAGTTCGTCATCGCCGAGTGCATCGCCAAGGTGGAGGCTGCTCAGTGCATGGTCGACCGGGCTCTGGAATTACACGAGACCGGCGACCTCAGTGTTGCCGACGCCGCCAAGGCAAAGCTGTTCTGCACCGAGACGGCAGCCGAGGTCATCGACAAGTGCTTGCAGCTTCACGGGGGCTACGGCTACATGCTGGAATACCCCATCGCGCGTCTGTACGCGGACACCCGTGTGTCGCGCATCTACGGCGGAACCAACGAAGTGATGAAGACGATCATCGCCAAAGCGGCCGGGTTCTGAACGAATCGAGGGAAACCATGGCAGAGCTTCTCTACGACGTCGATGACGGTGTCGCCACGATGACTCTGAACCGACCGGATCGACGCAACGCGATTACGTACACGCTGCTCACCGAGCTGCAGAACGCGCTTACGTCGGCGGCCGGTGACGAGGCCGTGAGAGTCGTCGTGCTCACGGGCGCTGGAGGGAACTTTTCGGTCGGTCGCGATCAGTCCGGTGATCGGTCGAGCCGTGTAGTGCGGGGTGATTCACAGCAAGAGGATCGCACTCGCTTGCTTGATGTTTCACGGGTGATACCAACTTTGGTGCAGCATCCCAAGCCTACGGTGGCGGTGATTCGCGGTGGCTGTGCGGGCGCCGGCTTGAGTCTCGCTCTGGCGTGCGATCTTCGCTATGCCGGAGCCGATGCGATGTTCAACACGGCCTTCCTGGGGGCTGGAATGTCCGGTGACATGGGAATGGCGTGGTTGCTGACCCGCGCAGCGGGCACATCGAAGGCGCGGGAATTGATGCTGCTGTCCGAACGAATCAAAGCTGATCGCGCTGCCTCGTTCGGAATGATTCACGAGGCTTTCGCCGAAGAATCGCTGGAAGCGAGGACTACGGAAATTGTTCAGCGGCTCTCTGTTTCGGCACCGTTGGCAGTGCGTGGTGCAAAGCTGAACCTCGATTCGGCGATGTCGCGGCCGCTGTCCGAATTCTTGATGGACGAAGCCGACCGGCTGATCACGTGCGCGTATTCCGAAGACGTGGAGGAAGCGCGCTCGGCATTCCTCGAGAAACGAGTACCGCACTTCACGGGCCGCTGAAAAGAACTGGAACACATTGTTATCGGGATCAGGAGAGTGAACGAGAATGTACTTGACTCAGGGTTTACATCGGTCGGTCCAGCGCGAACCCGACGCGATCGCCGTCGTTGACGGGCAGCGCCAGTTGACGTTCGCTCAACTGGAGAGTCGCGTTGCGCGATTGGCCGGTATGTTCACGTCGTACGGGCTCGACCGAGGTGACCGGGTAGGAATACTGGCCACGAACTGTCTCGAGTATATCGAATACTCCTTCGCCTGTGCCTGGGCGTCGATGGTCGCGTCCCCGGTGAACAACCGCTGGAGTCCCGACGAGATGGCATTTCACATCGAAGATGCCGGAATCACAGTGCTTCTCGTGGACGGACCGCGTCTGCCCGCTGCGCTGGAACTGCGTGATCGGTGCGCTGTACTGGAGACCGTGATCGTATTCGGTGCGGCGGATCTGCCCGGCGATACGGTCGACTACGACTCTGCTTTGGCGCTGCACGGTCCGATTCCCGATACTCACGCAGATCCCGATGCCTTGGCGTTGCTCATGTACACCGGCGGAACTACAGGCCGCCCCAAAGGTGTCATGCTGAGCGCAGGCCAGATCCTGACATCGGTGCTCGGAGTCCTTGCCGGTAGTGGTGAGCCGAATCTGCCAGGCCGCTCCCTGCACGTGGCGCCCCTGTTCCACCTCGCAGCCTTCGCCGGTTTGGTCCAGGCCTCGGTTACCGGATCCGTGCATGTTTTGATGGGGGACTTCACCGTCGAGAAACTCGTCGAAACCATTGCAGAGAAGAAAGTTACACAATCTCTGCTCGTGCCTACAATGGTGCAAGCGATGCTCGAATACGCTGATCGGACAGGTCTGCCGATCGACAGTCTCACCTCGATCACCTACGGCGCATCGCCGATGCCCGAACCACTGGTTCGGCGCTTGATCGAACGATCACCTGATCTTCGACTGCGCCAGGGCTACGGAATGACCGAGTTGGCCCCGGCAGCAACACTTCTCCGCGACGACGACCACCGCAATCCTGATCACCCGGAACGACTTCGATCAGTGGGACGTGCTGCGCCACACACCGAGGTGCGGATTGTCGACGCAACCGGCACAGAGCTTCCGCGCGGCGATATCGGTGAGGTCGTCGTGCGGGGCTCGAACGTCATGATGGGTTACTGGAACAACGAGGCGGAGACGGCGCACGCGGTGCGCAGTGGATGGATGCATACCGGTGACCTCGGCTTCATGGACGAGCATGGCTACGTGTTTCTCGTAGACCGACTCAAGGACATGATCATCTCGGGCGGCGAGAACGTCTACAGTGCCGAAGTCGAAGCCGCCCTGTCCCAGCATCCCGGTGTGAGCAGTTGCGCGGTCATCGGAGTACCCGACGACAAATGGGGAGAACGCGTCCATGCAGTGGTGGTGCGCACACCTGAAAACAATTCGAGCGGTGATGAACTCCGAGATTTTGTCGGTGAGCGTATAGCTCGGTACAAGGCGCCGCGGTCGGTCGATTTTGTCGACGCACTCCCGCTGTCGCCGGTAGGGAAGATCCTCAAGCGCACTCTGCGTGAGACCTACCGGTGACACAGCCATCTTCCCAACATGCTTCCAGGAGTAGAACCGTGATCGACCCACAGATTCGCGACCTCGATTTCGACGCCTACCGGCAGGTGATCCGCGACTTCACCGACAATGAGCTCATTCCTCGTGAGAACGAAATGGTCTCTGCTGGTGAGGTTCCCGCTGACCTCGTGACAAGGATGGCCGAGGTCGGACTATTCGGCATCACGCTTCCGAGGAGCGTCGGCGGATTGGGGTGGACCGTCGAACAGCAGGTGCTGCTGACTTTCGAGTTCACCCGGTCATCGGCGGTGTACCGTTCCCGATTCTCGACCAGTATCGGACTGGCTTCGCAGATCCTCCTCGAATACGGCACCGACGCTCAGCGTGAACAGTATCTACCGGCGATGGCGGCGGGGGAGTGCGTCATGGCGTTTGCTCTCACCGAGGAGCAGGCGGGTAGTGACGCCTCCGCCGTGCGCGCCACCGCTACCAACACCCCGGACGGCTACGTCATCAACGGTGAGAAGCGCTTCATCACCAACGGAGCGTGGGCTGATGTTCTGGTGGTGTTCGCCCGCACCGCGGACGGCGAGATTTCATCCTTCCTCGTAGATCGGGAATCGCCGGGGGTAGAGACCCGGTTGCCTGAATTGATGAACGGTCATGCCGAAGGCCCAGTCGCCGAGATCAGCCTGCGTGACGTTGTGGTCAGCGCCGACCGGTTGATCGGCGGTGCAACAGGTTTGGGGATGGTTCACGCGATGCGCGGAATCAACCAGGCTCGCACGCACGTTGCCGCGACCGCAGTCGGTCAGGCGACTCGGATGCTCACGGAGGCAATGAAATACGCGGGTTCTCGTGAGCAGTTTGACCAACCGTTGGCCGAGTTCGGTGCCGTGCAGGCGATGCTCGGACGCAGCTATGCGGAACTCGAGGCAGGACGAGCGATGATCCTCGACTGCGCCCGTGAGTTCGACCGCGGAACGCCGCCGCGTCATCGGATTGCCGCGGCAAAGCTGTACTGCACCGAGATGGCGTCGGTGGTCGGGGACCGGGCGGTGCAGGTGCTCGGCGGGGTCGGCATCGTCGGCAATCACCCGGTACCGCGTATGTGGCGGGATGTGCGTGCCTTGCGAATCTACGAGGGCGCCTCCCAGATTCACGAACGCAACCTCGCCCGGGCGCTGCCGTCATTGCTCGGCTGAAACCCGTACTTACACAAATATTTCGAGACGAGAGAAAACCGAGGGACAATCATGGGTACCACCACAGGCCGCGGACCGCTCGCCGGACTTCGCGTCGTAGAGCTTGCCGGAATCGGTCCAGGTCCCCACGCAGCGACGTTGCTCGCTGATCTCGGCGCTGACGTCGTCCGTGTTCAGCGCGCCGGTCGGATCCCCGGTCCCGGTCAGCCACGGGATCAGACCCAGCGTGGGCGTCGTATCTGCGAGGTGGACCTCAAGGACCCTGCCGGCGTCGACATCGTTCTGGGATTGATCGAGCGTGCGGACGTGCTCATCGAGGGTTTCCGTCCCGGGGTCATCGAGCGGCTCGGTCTCGGCCCGGATGTTGCGCTGGAACGGAATCCGGCCCTGGTGTACGGCCGGATGACAGGATGGGGTCAGGAGGGGCCGCTTTCGCAGGCTGCCGGACACGACATCAACTACATCTCGCTGACCGGCGTCCTGCACGCGATAGGTCGTGCCGGTGAGCGTCCGGTTCCGCCGCTCAACATGGTGGGAGACTTCGGTGGTGGCTCGATGTTTCTGTTGTTCGGAATACTTGCCGCGCTCTTCGAGCGACAGAAGTCCGGGCGGGGTCAGGTTGTCGATGCCGCCATGGTCGACGGGACGCTGGCGCTGTCACACATGATGTGGAGTTTCCGCGGTCTCGGACGCTGGTCTGACGAACGCGGTGTGAACATGCTCGACACCGGCGCCCCGTACTACGACACTTACGAGACATCCGACGGCAGATACATGGCAGTCGGTGCCGTCGAACCACAGTTCTACGCACTACTTCTGGCGGGTTTGGGACTTGATTCCGCGACGTTGCCGAGTCAGAACGACAAGAGTGCATGGCCGCACACGAAGAAAGTGTTTGCCGATGTGTTCGCGTCCAAGACACGCGACGAGTGGGCGGCGATCTTCGACGGCACCGACGCGTGTACGACACCGGTTCTGACGTTTGCGGAAGCCTCATCCAATCCCCATGTTGCCCAGCGTGGTTCGCTCGTGGAACTGGACGGGGTCACTCAGCATCGTCCGGCGCCGCGATTTTCCCGCTCCGATCCGGGTCTGCCGTCGGCCCCCGCCGCTGAAGCCGTCGATGCAGGGACGTTGTGGACGTGACGCTCACCGAATCGCGAGAACTCGAGTCCTTCGACCTACACACGTTGCTGAGCCTGGACGACGTCGGACCCGACAGATTTCAGGGTTACTGTCACGCTGGCTCTCCCGGGCGTATCTTCGGTGGGCATCTCGCGGCACAGGGCTTGACCGCCGCTGGTCGGACAGTGCCTGCGACTGCGGTGGTGCATTCCCTTCACGGATACTTCCTCAGCTCAGGCGATCCGCGGCAGCCCATCACCTACGAAGTCGGTCGTCTTCGTGACGGACGTACGTACTGGTCCCGTCAGGTCACTGCCCTGCAACTGGGCACGCCGATCTTCACACTGTCCGTGTCCTTCAAACTTCCGGAGGACAGCACCGATCGACAGGGGGAGATGCCCGTCGTACCTGCTCCGGAGGACCTTCCCGATCCATACGAGCGCTGGGCGAGTGCGCGCGCCGACGAGTTCCGCGACAACAAGACACATCGTGCGATGGACATGAGATTCGTTGCCGACGAGGGTGAGCGCGAGCGGGGGTCGGTCGCACAGTCGGTGTGGTTCAAACCGAATCACGCCTTTCCCGACGAACCGTTGTTCCATGCCGGGGTCCTCACCTACGCTTCGGACTTGTCTTTGGCATCGACGGCCTCACTCGACATCCAGCCCCACCGGTCGTTGATGGTCGGACCTTCGCGAGTGCTGATGGCGTCACTCGATCACGCGATCTGGTTTCACCGACCCTTCCGGGCCGACGAGTGGATGCTCTTCGCTCAGGAAAGCAACTCCGCCACTGACGGCCGGGGATTCTCGACCGGCCACTTCTGGACACGCGACGGCGTCTTGGCTGCAACCGTCGCCCAGGAGTCCCTCTTGCGGCGAGTTGACGGGCCACCGTGGCCTCGGGCCTAGGATGAAGCAATGCCTGGGAAGAGTGAAGCCGAGCACCAACCACGCGTCTGTGACGCGGCGTTGGCTCGCGCTTTCAGCTTTCTCGGCAAACGCTGGAACGGTGTGATCCTGGCGACGCTCCTCGGTGGTCCGGCGGGATTTGCGGAACTCAAGCGTGCAGTCGGCAAGATCAGCGACTCCGTGCTCTCGGACCGATTGACCGAACTGGCTGGTGCGGGCCTGGTCACGCGGACCGTCGACGCCGGCCCGCCCATCGCTGTGGAGTACGAACTCACGGCGTCGGGGCAGGCGCTGCTCCCCGCTCTCAGTGAACTGACAACGTGGGCCGCCGAAAACCTGCCACCCGAGAGTTGCCCGAACTGACCTATTGCGTGTGAACAGTCTTGTGAGATTCGTACCAGGTCTCACCCGCCGGTTCTCCCGCCAAGTTCCAACTCCACGAGACTGTCGGCGTGATGCGTGAATAGATTCCGGGACCGACCATTCCTACCCTTTCGATCGGCTGTTCAGCGATTCCGTAGATCCTGATCCCGCGCGCGACAAACGGCTCGAATGACGGCATGTCGTCGATGACGAGGGCGACTTCGAGTTGTCCTGACCCGATATTGCGGAACTTCTTGGTTTTCAGGACACTCTGGCCACCCCCGCCGATCCAGAAGTGGGCCCCGTCGTATTCGAACGCCAACGGAACGACGTCTGGCTGCCCGTGCGGTGAGAGCGTCGCTACGCGCGCCAGTGGCTGCGACTGCATGTATGCGATTTCTTCTTCCGTGAATGCCATCTGTTCTCCTTCGGGGACGAAACACGTACGCAACGTAGATGCAACGTAATCAAAACTAGTGTTCTGGATCACACAGTGTTCGTGTGGTCGAGAGGCCTTTGGTCACGAATCTGTGGGCAGAACGGGTCCTGGTTCGCTACCGGTGGTGGATGAGGACAAGGTTCCGCGGGTTGAGCACACAGCTCGCGGAACCACCCCACCACACGCCCCGACGAGGGCACCGGCCGACAGGAGTTCAGGTGTCCGTAGTTGCGGAAGTCTCGGCGATCGATTTCGCGGAGGCCGAATTCGATTGGGCGCAGCGATCGACGCTGATTCGTGAAGTCGACCCACTCGTTCCGGGGCCACCATCCTTGGCGATGTGTCTGAGCGAGCCGACGCGCGGACTGGTCGACATCGCTTCACTGCTTCTCGCGGCTCCTTGGTTGCTTCGATCGCCGCGTGGGGACGGGCATCCGGTCCTCGTTCTCCCCGGATTGCTGACTTCGGACGTGTCGACTCTCGCCTTGAGGATGTACCTGAGCTTTCTCGGATACCGGGTTCACGGTTGGAATCTGGGTCTGAACACCGGTCCGACGGCGACGGTGGTCGACGGATTGCCTGCCGCATTGGCCGAGGTAGCTGATCGATACGAGCAGAAGGTGTCGGTGATCGGCTGGAGTTTGGGCGGTATCTACGCTCGAAAGCTGGCGAGGGATCTGCCGGATTCGGTACGTCAGGTAGTGACACTCGGAAGTCCTTTCGGTCTCACCAGTCTGGAGCAGACGAGAGTCGGATCTCTCTACGCTCGTTTGTCCGGTAATCACGCGATACTGCCTCCGGTCGACGGCATCGAATCCGAACAGGGATCGCCTATTTCCGTTCCTGCCACGTCGGTCTACTCCAGGCACGACGGTATCGTTCCATGGCAAGCGTGCTGTGAAACCTCGGCAGGCCTGTCGGAAAGCATTGCGGTGCAAGGCAGTCACATGGGGTTGACCCACAACCCGTCGGCGTTGTGGACGGTTGCCGATCGTCTGGCGCAGGACGTGGACAACTGGCAACCTTTTGCGGCTCCGAAACGGCTTCGACGTATGTTTCCCTGCTGAGGTACGAGGCTGGGGTGTGGGGGAGAACCCTGAGTCAGACGTGGGGACGGACTCGTACCTGAGGACACACCGTGTCGGAAAAGATGGGTCCATGGCCTGATGCGCACAGGTGGATCGGCGGCGGATAGTGGAGGTCGACGCGGATGAACCGCGAGTTCCGTTGAAAGGAAACAGCACATGACCTCCCCGATGAAGACCCGCAAGCTCACCCGCGCCCGCTCGGGAGCAATGTTCGGTGGGGTGTGCGCCGGAATCGCTCGATACTTCGGTTGGAAGTCGTCGACTGTCCGCTTGCTGTTCGTGCTCTCGTGCCTGCTGCCCGGCCCGCAGTTTCTGATCTACATCGTGATGTGGATTTTCATTCCTCGTGAGCAGATCTGACCGAACCGCTCAACGGCGGCGGTCTTTCAGGCATTGCTTGGCCTCGTGCAATTCCTCCGAACTCAGTGGAGGAAGGGGGAGTGCGTCACGGTGCAACCCCGCCGTGCGTAGACCGTCGAGCATCACCGAGAGGTATCGACGCCACACGGTCGGGTTGACGGGCTGAGCAAATTCGGTGACTGCGCCCACCATGAAGATGAGGCCGAACAGGTCCGTCGGTACGGCGTCGGGGCGCAGCATCCCGGCCTCCTGGGCCCGGTAGAAGATCCTCTCGACCGACGGTTCGATGATGGATCGTTGGCATGCGACTTGCTCGCATCCCTCGTCGGTTCCGTTCAGGACGTCTTTGAGCCCGCGGTTGACCGACATACGGCTGCAGGCGAATTCGGCAAAGGTGACAAGTCCGTCCCACGGATCCGGATTGGCGAGTGACGCGTCCGCGGCCGCCGCCATGTCGGCGAAGTTCTGTTGGAAGACTCCGTCGATCAATTCTTCTTTGCTGGCGAACCGCCGATAGACCGTTCCGACGCCGACACCCGCGCGCCGGGCGACGTCGTCGAGTGTGACGTCGATCCCTTCTTCGGCGAACAATTCACGTGCGGCGTCGATGATCAACTGCCGATTACGTGCAGCATCGGCGCGAAGGGGGCGCTCCATTGCGGTACTCATGTCCCCACTCTACCCGCCAAGTGGAGACAGCCTCTCCGTTTTCGTGTAGCGTTTTTGCTAACCGGAGAAGCCATCTCCGCATAGGTTGGGCGAGGGACTATGTCAGACATTGCTGAACGGACTGAATTCGAGCAGTCCTCAGCGCCTTCAGGGGACAACCACGCAAAGCGGTGGCTGGTTCTCGCGGTTCTGGGAATTGCGCAGCTGATGGTGGTCTTGGATGCCACCATCGTCAACATCGCGCTGCCTGCTGCGCAGCGCTCACTGGAGTTCGGTGATTCGGACCGCCAGTGGATCATCACGGCATACGCATTGGCGTTCGGCAGCTTGCTGCTACTCGGCGGTCGATTGAGCGACTTGTTCGGGCGCAGGCGAACTTTCATCGTCGGTCTTATCGGCTTCGCAGTGGCTTCCGCCATCGGTGGCGCAGCCGTCAACTTCGAAATGCTTGTTGCCGCTCGTGCCGGCCAGGGCGTATTCGGTGCGCTCCTTGCCCCGGCAGCCCTGTCGCTGCTGTCCGTGACATTCACGGATCCGGGTGAGCGTGCCAAGGCTTTCGGTATCTTCGGTGCCGTTGCCGGCGGTGGTGGCGCCATCGGACTGCTGCTCGGCGGCGCACTCACCGAGTGGGTCGACTGGCGCTGGTGCCTCTTCGTGAATCTCTTCTTCGCGGCGATCGCCCTGGTCGGAGCAGTCCTGTTGCTCGCGCCGCACACCAGTGACTCGCGACCCAAGCTCGACATCCCGGGAACGATCCTGGTGTCGATCAGCTTGTTCAGCATCGTCTTCGGATTCTCGAAGGCCGAATCGGACGGGTGGAGTGCAACTCCCACCATCTCGTGGCTCGTTGCCGGCGTCGTGTTCATGGCGGCGTTCATCTACTGGCAGACCAAGTCCGAGCACCCGCTCCTTCCGCTGCGGGTGGTCCTCGACCGAATCCGGGCTGGCTCGTACCTGGCGATCTTCCTTTCCGGCGCAGGCATGTTCGCAGTCTTCCTGTTCCTGACGTACTACATGCAGCTGATCCTCGGGTACAGCCCGATCATGACCGGCCTCGCATTCATGCCGATGGTGTTCGGAATCGTGACAGCGGCAACGCTTTCGACAGCGGTTTTGCTACCGCGCGTCGGTCCGCGAGTGCTGATCGTGAGCGGAATGGTCATCGCGGCGATCGGAATGACGCTGCTGGCCCAGATTTCCGTGGACAGCACCTATGCAGTCCACATTCTGCCGGGGCTCGTTGTCACCGGACTCGGCATGGGCAGCATTTTCGCCCCGTCGATGCAGGGAGCAACTTCAGGCGTGCACCACGAAGATGCCGGCGTCGCATCTGCCACGGTCAACACGATGCAGCAGGTGGGCGGCTCGATCGGAACTGCACTGCTCAGCACGATTGCAGCCTCGGCTTCCACCAACTACCTGGTGGGCCGCGAGATGAATCCGCTGACCCAGGCACAGGCTGCCGTCGAGAGTTACACCACCACGTTCTATTGGGCCGCAGGCATATTCGCGGTCGGTGCGGTCTTGACCGGACTGGTTCTTCGGAGTGGACTGCTTCCGGATTCGCCGGAAGGTGAACCGGTAATCGCTCACTGACAGCAAATTTCGGGGTCGACGCCATTGCGGCGTCGACCCCGAAATCGAGTCAGCAGTTCTTATCGGGCGATGCCTGAAACCGATGAAGGACGTGATCGAGTTGTTCGGAGGAAAGCGCCGGGACGGGCAACTCGCGATGGCCGGTGCGGGACGCGCAGAGTCCGTCGATCATGAACCCGAGTGCGCGGCGGTAAGCCTGAGGGGCCTCGTCGCCGCCGAACTTCTGGGCCATCTTGACGACCTGCATGAGAAGCGGAATGTCGTTGACTTCGAAGTCGCTCCGCAGGGTGCCCTGTTCCTTGGCGCGATTGACAAGTGCCGCGGTGTGCTGAGCGATCCCGGCGCGCGCGCGAGCGAAAGTGTCGGACGCGAAGCGCCCGTCCATCAGGAGATCGCCGAATCCGCGGTTGTCTGCCATGCGCAGGGAGATCACGTCGAGAAAGTAGACAAGACCTTCCCAGGCGTCTGGCATCTCCCGGGCGGTGGCGGCAATCGTTTCGATCTCGGAGCACCGTGTGTCGAACAGGGCCTGGATCAGCTCGTCCTTGCTGGCGAACCGGCGATAGACGGTGCCGACGCCGACGCCGGCGTGCTTGGCGACGTCCGCCAGCGTGGCGTCGAGTCCTTGGGCAGCGAACACCTCGCGAGCGGAGTTGAGGATGCGCTCGAGGTTGGCCTTGGCGTCGGACCGAAGGCGCGGCTGTGAGCAGTCGGCCGAGGTCCCCGCATGAGAAGCGTCGGGGTGTGTTGTCGGCATCCTCACAGTCTACGGCACTAAGCGGAATGATCGATTCCGTTAGTGCTATATTACTAAGCGGAACGTGTGGTTCCGATTGTCCGTATGAGAGAAGCCGATATGAGCACGTCTGACATCTGGGTCGGGAGCAATCCGATCTCGATGGTGGGTACGCGGAGTGCAGGTTTCGCGGCAACGAGGCTTCGCGCTCTTGCCGGCGACGGCGCCTTTGCTCAGCTCGTTCGTTTTGCCCTCGTCGGCGGAGCCAGCAATATCTTGTACTTTGCCGCTTTTCTGGCGCTGCGCGGTGACGGAGCGCTGGTCGCCAACGCCGTTGGTGCAGTCTTGAGCACCATTCTGGCCAACGAGCTGCATCGCCGGCTCACCTTCCATGCCGCGGATCGCGTCAACTGGTTTACCGCGCAGTGGGAAGGCGGTGGACTCGCTCTGGTCGGGTTGATCGCCAGTTCGGCCGCCATCAGTGCGCTCGGCTTCCTTCTCCCCGGCGCCGACGGACTTCTTCAAGCCGGGCTTGTGATCGCAGTGAGCGGAATTGTCGGTGGCCTGCGATTTGTCGCCCTTCGCGGTTGGGTTTTCTGAGCGGTTCTCGAATTCGAGTCGGACTCGGCTCGTAGGGAACACTGTGACCTATGAGCCTTTCGATAGCCGACTCCGGCATCCGTCTGGCTGTCCTCTGCATCGTCATGGCTCTTGTCGCCACGCTCGTCTACCGATTCACCTCTCTCGGTAGCGTTCGGGTAGTCCCAGGCGCACTCGCTCGTGGCGCTCTTCAGTTGGCTGCGATTTCGTTGATCCTCGCCGCAGCCTTGGCTCACATCTGGTCAGCGCTCCTCGTGCTCGTCGGCATGTTCGCTGCGGCGTCGTTCACCGCGGCACGACGCTGCGGCGCAGGAACGTCCGGAGCATGGCTGACCATCGCCTTGGCGTCGGGAATCGGTGTGGTTCTGCCACTGATGCTGCTGTCCGGAGTGGTTCCGCTGGAAGGCATCGCTCTGGTGCCGATCGGCGGAATTGTTCTGGGCGGCGCGATGACTGCAACATCGATGGCAGCCAAACGCGGACTCGACGCCGTCGATGATCGATACGGGGAAGTCGAAGCCGCACTGAGCCTTGGATTTTCCCAGCGCGATGCACGGTGGGAAGTAGCCCGCACCGCAGCCTCCGACGCCCTGCTACCGGGAGTCGACCAGACGCGCACCGTCGGCCTCGTGACATTGCCCGGCGCTTTTGTCGGCGTTTTGCTCGCGACGGGTTCGGCCGTTCAAGCCGGTGCCGTGCAAATTCTTGTGCTGGCAGGGCTGCTGTTGGCGCAAACCTGCTCGGTCGCCGTGGCGTTGGAATTCGTCGCCCGCGGCTTCGTCTTTCGAGGTAAGACTGTCAGGCCTGCGCGAGTTCGTTGATCTTGTCGCTGCGAAGGACGCGGTCGGGAAGATCTGGCGTGTTTGCCGCGAGGGTGATCATTGCCCTGCCGATGTTTTCGCTGGTGGTCACGCTGCTGGGCCAGACCTTGCGCAAGAGTGGGTAGAGAGGCACGGAGATTTGATAGAAGGCCTTGTACCACCACGTCTTCGACGGCGATCCCGGGCGCGGACGGATGAATCCCGGCCGGAGGATGTAGGTCGTGAGAGGGAGGGCGAGTAGCGCATTTTCGGTCGCGCCACGTACTCGCTTCCACATGGTCTTGCTGGTTTCGGTGGAGTCGGCGCTTTCGCCGGACACGTAGACGAACACCATCTGAGGGTTCACACCCGACAGTGTCGTGGCGACGGCAAGCGTGATGTCATGCGTGATGCGGGTGTAGTCGGCTTCGTTCATGCCGGCAGAGGAGACACCGAGGCAGAAGAAGCAGGCATCCGCGCCGGTCAGATCGGCTTCGATCGCCGAGAAGTCGAGCATGTCGCGGTGAACGATGTCGACGATCTTCGGGGCGGTTGTACCGGACGGATTGCGGCCGACGGTCACGACTTCGTCGATTCGCGGATCGTCGAGGCATTCCCTCAGGACGCTGCTGCCGACCATTCCTGTTGCCCCGAAAACGACGACCTTCATGATGTTCCCCCCGGCGTTGGTTCCACTTTCTGTGATGCGCACACTACGGAACGGTCTGCAGTTCATCCGACCGGAGTGGCCAACTGAACGCTTGACCTGCAATTATGAGTCCATTTTGACCCGACTCGTGACTAAAGTCCCTACAAACCGGCTGGACGGTTGGCTGAAAATAGTTTTATGAACGAAGGAGTTGATGAAATACACGTTCTGGGATCGGAGTCAGCCGGTCGAATGGTAGAGGCGTCGACGATCATCGTTCTCGGTGCGCTCTGTGCCGTGGTCGCAGGTTCTGGCGTGTTCTTTGTCGTCGGATCGATTGGTGGCTTCGCCAGACTGCTCTACCTGGTTGTTCGTGGTCCGCTCAACTCTTGCTCGGTACCGGCGTCGAATGTCGAGCTGGTGCCTTCGAGAACGTCATGTGGTCGTTGATGCTCCCGAACGTGGAGTGAAGACGGTCAAGGATGTAGTTCTGACGCATGTTCCACGGTGACTTCGATCCCTGCTTCGGGAACTGTTCCACGGCACGCATGACGTACCCCGACGCCAGATCCAGGATCGGCCGCTGGTCCATTTCTTCGGTCGCGTGCGGCACGCACTTCGAATAGTCGCGCTTGTCCATCTCCGTCAGCAGTCGGCACACGTACATCGACGTGAGATCTGCTCGCAGAGTCCACGAGGCGTTGGTGTAGCCGACGCACATCGCGAAGTTCGGTACGTCGCTGATCATCATGCCCTTGTAGACGTAACGATCACCGAGGGTGACGGGTTCGCCGTCCACTTCGATGGACATCCCGCCGCACGCCTCCATCTTCAATCCTGTTGCAGTGACGATGATGTCAGCTTCAAGTTCGCGACCTGACGCGAGAAGGATCCCGGTCTCGGTGAAGGTGTCGATGTGATCGGTCTCGATCGAGGCCTTGCCGGATCGGAGGGCTTTGAACAAATCGCCGTCGGGTACGACGCACAAGCGCTGGTCCCAGGGATCGTAGGAGGGTGTGAAGTGAGGATCGAGGGGGATGTCTTTCGGGAGTTGACGACTGATCGCGAGGTTCAGCATCCTCTTTGCACGCGCCGGACTGCGTCGGCACAGTTGGTAGAAACTCAGGTTCACTACGACGCTCTTCCATCGAGCGATGCTGTGCGCGAGTTGATTCGGCAGTACCGCGCGAATGGTGTCCGATAATTTGTCGCTGGACGGCAGCGCCAGAATGTACGTCGGTGATCGCTGGAGCATCGTGACGTGGCTTGCGTCCCGTGACATCGTGGGGACCAAAGTGACTGCGGTGGCGCCGCTTCCGATCACAACGACCTTCTTGTCGGAGTAATCGAGTTCTTCGGGCCAGAACTGGGGGTGGACTACCTCACCGGCAAACGATTCACGTCCGGGGAAGTCGGGGGTGTATCCGCCGTCGTAGCTGTAGTACCCGCTGCAGAGATAGAGGAAGTTACAGGTCAATGTTTCGTCTTCGTCGCCGGTCGTGACCGTGACTGTCCAGGTCGAGGTCGCTGACGACCATGATGCGGCCGTCACCTTCCGGTTGTACCGAATCTTCTTGTCGATCCCGTTCTCTCGGGCGGTGTCGCGCACGTACCGCAGGATCGAATCACCGTCGGCGATTGCTTTGGCATCCGTCCACGGGCGAAACGGGTAGCCGAGCGTGAACATGTCGGAATCCGATCGGATGCCGGGATACTTGAAGAGGTCCCAGGTTCCGCCGCTGTTCGCTCGGGCCTCGAGGATTGCGTACGACTTTCCTGGGAGCTCGGTCTGGAGTCGATAAGCAGCACCGATGCCGGACAAGCCGGCGCCGACGATCAGGACATCGAGGTGTTCGGTGCTCATCAGTTCGGACTCCGTATCGACTATGTGGGGCCACCGGCAGAGTTAGTGCTCGATCACCACACTACTGAACGATGCTCAGTAAGGCGAGGAGGACCAGGTGATCGTTGGTGGTCGGATTGCCGCGCACAGTGGTTTACCTGCGGTGTCGGTGAGCCCGAGGTCTCCGTGGAGCACGCCGGAAGCGTCGGCCTGCTCGACGATGTGCTCGGGGATCGCGTCGAGCATCAGCTTTGCGCGCCGAAACATCTCGAACGTCTGGTCATCGGATACCGTCACCCAGGACAGGTAGATGAAGCGTCCGCGAGGTGGACCCTGGATGTGTGAACCGAGAATGTCCCAGGCACCGGACTTTCGCTCCAGACTCGCTGTCAGTTCCCATCGCACTGTCTCGGTATCTCCTGGTACGAGGTCGAGGATTTCGTGTGGCTTGCCTCGGCGCTGAACGCCGACGTGGATGTTGCTGCGCCCTTCGAAGGTTGCGGTTTCGGAACACTCACGTCCGGGCAGGCTGTGACCGGTGATGATGATCTGCATATCGACATCATGCTCTGCACAGGTCGGGAGGGGTTGGCGTGGTGAGTCGTTCGGGTAGAACCTTTGTTGCGGCCGTGGTGGCGAGCATTCTGTTGTCGAGTCTCGGCTGGGGGCCAGGTGCTGCCGCGGCGACGACGGACGAACCGGAAGTCGCGGGCGCGCTGGAGTCCTATGGCGAACTCTCGGCCGCAGTGTTTCCGGTCGGCGCCGGTGAGACGCAGCGGGTCGTGTATCGAACTCTGCGTACCGCTGACAGATGGGGGGAGTCGTCAGGGTCCGTGTTTCTGCCGGAAGGTGCCCCACCGGCGGGCGGTTGGCCCGTCATCTCCTATGCCCACGGAACTTTGGGCAGTGCGGATCAGTGTGCACCCTCGTCGACCGGATTCGGTCCGGGCGAGATCGAACCGATCGAACGCTGGTTGGAGCAGGGATACGCGGTAGTCGCTACCGACTACTCGGGACTTGGTACCGACGGGGTGCTGGCCTATCTCGACGGACATGCCGCCGGCGCGAATGCGGTCGACATCGTGCGGGCTGCGCACGAGTTGTACGGCAGTGTGCTGAGTCCGCGGTGGATGGTTGCGGGTTTGTCCGAAGGCGGTCATGCGGCGTACTTCGCGGGACACGAGGCCACCACTCGTGCACCGGAATTGGATTTCCGCGGCTCGGTCGTTGTTGCCGGCCCCACCCATATGGAAGGTTTGTTTCCGTTGGGCGGACCGCTGTTTCCCGACATCGGCATCACCGGGTTGGTGGGATACGCGCTGTACGTTCTGGCCGGGATCGACGATCAACGATCCGAAGAGAACATTCGGGAGGTTCTCTCGCCGCAGGGGATCGAGTGGATGGAAAAGGCTCGGACATTGTGCGCCGGAGATCTCGGCCGCCACATTCGCGCCGAACGAATCCAGTTGAGCTCGTTGTTTTCTCGGTCGGTGTGGACGCCACGCTTCCACGATCTGTTTCGCGAGATGATGCAGGTGCCGGTCGACGGCTACGACCGGTCACTGCGTGTGGTGCAGAGCGTGTCGGACACAACGGTTCCTGTCGCCCTTACCTGGGCGCAACTGGTCGACATGCGTTCGCGAGGAACGCAGTTCGAGTATCAAGAACTCAGCGGAATCAGCCACGGCCAAACGACGGTCGCTTCGATGGACCAGACCATGGAATTCATCGATCGATTGATGAGGTGATGTTCGGCGGTGTTGTTGTTGCGGTGTTGTTGTTGCGGTGTTGTTGTTTCAGGGTGGTTGTTCAGCGCATACGCCGCGGCCCGTAGTCGTGGCCGCCGTTGGCGAACCACACGATTGCCGCAATCGCGTACAGGATGCAGACCAGGAGTAGTAGCCCGCCTGCGATCCACAGCGAGATCTGACCGAGTCGTTTCACTCGATCGGACGCGTACCGCGACCCGGCCACATCGCCGTCGGCCCACAGCGGATACACGTTGAAGGCGTGCGTGAAAGCGGAGAAGGAGAGCGGCCAGAAGAACAGCAGCGAGACCACCGCCCAACCCGCATTGACGGGCGGTCGAATCGGGTGCTGAGGAACGGATTGCTGGACGGTGGGTTGATCCGGGGTGGTCATTGGGGGCTCCTGACATGAGGTGGCCCTTTCGACGCTACTGCGATGGCGCTGAAGAATCACTGAGTGTGCACGATCAGCCGTAATGCCAGTCGCGATCCATCCGTCGGAAGTACGGAAAGAGTGTGGCCTCCTCGAAATCGAGGTGCGACTGCATATGATCCGCCAATTCGGAGATTGCGGCGTATGCCCGATTGACCGTGGAGGATTCGGTGCTCAGTGCGAGTGACGCACGCTTGGCTTCCGACACGATCTCCCCGACAAGCTTGTGTTCTGCCTGCAGTCGTTCGACCGCAGGGGCCAACTCGGGAAAGTTCCTGGTCATTACGGGGAACATACGTTGATCTTCGATGGTGTGGTGCAGAGTCAGCGTGTTGCAGTAGAAGTCGCAGTTGACCCGTAGTTGCCAGACGAAATCCGCGATCGTCAGATTGTCGATCATCTCGGGTATCCGAGTCAGATCGACGGTTTCGTCCGACAACAGTTGCAGGGCATTCTCGAGTACCTCGATATCGGCTCGTAGAGGTTCGTGAACCTGACGTAGCTGTTCGATCATCCTCAGACCGGCAACTGTTGCCGTGTTGTGCGAATGAGGGGCGTTCACGTCAGCGCAACTCGATCCCGCTCCGCGAGCATCCTCGCTACCGGCAGGACGTCCTTTGCTGCCATCTCGATACGCTCGAATACCTCGGGGTTGAGGATAGTCGTTCCGTCGAAATCACCGGAGCTGAGATAGATCCCGACCGGAGCGGTCAGCGCTTGGAAGAAAGCGAACAGTGGACGCAGGGCATGGTCCAACACGAGAGCGTGGCGGTCGCTGCCACCTGTCGCAGCAAGAATCACCGGAGTGTTGGCAAGCGCGTACTGGTCCACGAGATCGAAGAAATGCTTGAACATTCCCGTGTACGAGCCGCGGAACACCGGTGACGCCGCGATGACGATATCGGCGGACTCGACTGCTGCCAGCGCTTCGGCGGTCACTGAGTCGACGTGATCGCGATCCAGAGCAGATGCAAGACCTGGAATCAGATCCACGATCTCGAAAACTCGTGTGTCGATCTGCTCGAAGTCTCCCAAGGTTTCGACGATCAGGTCGACGAGGGCACGAGTCTTGGAGGGTTTTTGAAGGTTGCCGACAACGGCAACAATTTTGAGCGGTGTGCTCATCGAAACTCCTATTCTTGGGACGACTTCAGTGATTCGATTTCCTTACGCACAACGGGGGCTACTTCGGTGCCGAGGATCTCGATCGCACGCAGCATGTCCTTCTGTGGCACGTTGCCGAACCCCATCTGGATCATGATGCGGTCATGATGGAACAGTTCGTACTGCGCCATCGTCTTGTCGATGATTTCCTGCGGGCCGCCGAGGAAGAACGCACCCGCGGTGGTTGCCTGCGCCTCGTATGCCCTGCGCGGCATGGGAACTCCGTTTCCCCGCTGATGATGATTCTGCATCCACCCGGCCTGGAAGTACGGGTACGACGTGTCGAGTGCTGTTTGCTTCGAGGTATCGACAAATCCTGGCGAAGCAATCGAGACAGCGAGCTTCTTCGGATCGTGTCCGAACTCCGCTGCAGCCCTGCGGTATAGATCGACGAACGGTTCGAACTGTTGGTAACTTCCACCGATGATGGCCAGTGAGAGGGGCAGGCCCAGTTTCGCGGCACGGACGACAGAGGCCGGAGTACCTCCGACTGCGATCCACACCGGAATCTGACGGTCCGGGCGGGGCGTCACGTCACCGTCGGTCAGTGGTGCGCGAAGTTGTCCTTCCCAGTTGATCGGGTTCTCGTCGCGCAGTTTCAGTAGTAGATCGAGCTTTTCGGCGAAGAGTTCGTTGTACTGGGACAGGTCGTACCCGAAAAGCGGAAATGACTCCGTGTACGAACCTCGGCCGGCAATGATCTCGGCACGGCCTTCGGAAAGCAGGTCGACTGTCGCGAACTGTTGGAACACACGGACGGGATCGTCGGAACTGAGTACGGTTACGGCGCTGGACAGCTTGATGTTGTCGGTAGCCTGAGCCATTGCCGCGAGCACAACTGCAGGGGCTGAGACTGCGAAGTCGGTGCGATGGTGCTCGCCGACGCCGAAGACATCGAGTCCAACCTGATCGGCAACGGTTGCCTGCTCCACCAAATGGCGAAGGTGGACACCGGGATTCATCATCGCGCCGGTGGTGGGATCTGGGGTGAGTTCACCGAAATGGTAGACGCCCAATTCGAAAGCCATGTTGTTTCTCGCTATCTGTTCGTGGGGGTGATGGAAAGTTGTTCTACGTGCGCATCGCATGCGCCGCCTTGATTCGTGTGATGTGCGGCAAGTCGGGAGAAGAAGCGTTCGAGTACCGGAAGCTCCTCGGTTTCAATGAGATCGGAGAAGTATTCGGCGATCCCTCGCGTGTGTATGGCGGACGCTTTTCGAAGCGTCTTCTTGCCCGCAGGCGTCATCGATACCGTCACGACGCGTCGATCGTTTTCCGGTCGAACGCGCTCTGCCAGTCCTGCCTCGACCAATCGATCGACGACGCGCGTCACGCCACTGGTGGTGACCAGGACCAGTTCGGCCAGATCGCCCATTCGGATCGTGTTTCCCGGCGCTTCGTGCAGTCGGAGCAGAACGTCGTACTGGCCAAGGGTGAGCCCGGTGGTGGTTCGAAGGTCCGCCTCCATCTTGCCGAGGATGACGCTGTGGCTGACCACTAGGTCACGCCAGACGGAACCGCGTCGACGTTCGTCGGTAGTCATCGGTGACAGCCTCCATTTATTTGCGCTCGCAAGTATTGCTTACTCAAATAATACGCCTGGATCGATCGAACTATTCCCCGCTCTCATTTGTGCTGGTAGCAAGGTATTGACTCGAACACGTGTTCGAGTATTGTTGGGGGTGGGGATCGGGGGATTCAATGAGTGTTCTGTTGTCGGATGTGGTCTCGGGTTCTGCGGTGGGGTTGCGCGGACGCATGTGGCGGTTGTCTGCTGCGGAGTTACGGGCTGCTGCTATCGAGGCGAGTGCGGAGATTCTTCGTCTCGAGGCTGTTCGGGTGGCGGTGGTGGACGAGTTGTCGATGCGGCCGGATGATCAGGTGATTGCCAGCCGCGGGGTGGGTTGCTGGTTGGCGGCGAACACGATGCTGCAAATCCGGGACGGGAAGAAGATCGCCGCCCTGGGTGCGGCGCTGCGGCCGTTTCCGGCGGTGGCTGCCCGGTTCAATGTCGGGGACTGCTCCTTCGATCATGCCGTGTTGATCGTGGCGTTCTGCGAGTCACCTCCGAAGGGGATGCCGGAGGAGGCGTTGCCTCGCTGTGTCGATTTGTTGTTGGCTGCTGCTTCGGGCGTGGAGGCGACGACGACGAAGGTGCGGAGTGTTATCGCGACCTTGGAGCGAGTGTTCGAATCGGATGAGATTCCGCCCGCCGAGGATGTGGATCGGAATGAGTTGCGGATCGCGTCGACGTTGAATGGTCGGGTGGTGGTGCGCGGTGATTTCGATGCTCTCACCGGGGTCATTTCGCGTTGTGCCAGTCCTTGGATTCGTCGCCTTCACGGTGGGGTATTCGATAGGTCCTTCTGAGGTTTCCGACGAGAGGACACGATCCCAATGGGTGTCATATTTCCTGACCCGCATCTCCTGACCTTGAAAGAGGACGAGCTACGCAGCGCATTGAAGGAATCGGAGGAATCCATGCGCTCGATACTCGACAAATATCTGCAGACGGCTGGACCAGAGGATCGGATACCTGGGTCCTTCGACGAGGAAAGCGTCAGACATGTGCTGATACTTGACGAGCTGGTTTACCGTGGACATGAGCGAGGCACCCCTATACCGCGCGGCTCCTGAAGGCTCAAACATGCTGCACCCTTGCCTAATTCGACTGGCGAGGGCGCATTTTCGTGCACATCCTAGAGGGCCAGCCCCTTTGAGTCGAGCCAGGTATCCCAGTCGGCTACGGCCTGCTCTGCAAGTTCTACCGCGTCGCGATCCGTGCCGTTCACCCGCACAAACCAGGAATGGTGAACCGATCCCACTTCGGCCTTTGCGTTCGGCACGACTGAACCCGGAAATGCGCTGCCTACGGCATTGATTCTCGGTACATGGGCGGTTGCATTCTGGCTGACCACTTCAGCATGGCCCTGACGCTTGCCGGTCACGCGACTCGTGCGGTCCAGATGCAAGTGTTTCGTGCCGTTCGCAACATCCGCACACACTCGCAATGCCGGTGAGTCGTCGGACATTTGCCTCACTTCCGACTTCAAGTGTGCCGTACTTGGGTCGGCACATATCCAGTCCAGAAGGTGAAACACATCCTGATAGAAGCGATAGAGCGAATCCCTCGCCACTGCGCTGTCCGAACCATTCAGATCTGAGAGAAGGCGCTCGCGCGAGCGTTGCATGCGTCGGTACTGGTCCGACCAGGTTTCATTCAGCATGCCGCCGACTCTAGCGAGCCGGTTGTGCCCAGGACACGAAAAAGCCGCCCGCTACAGACAACGGACGGCGATTTCGGAAGAGGTGAAGATCAATCCACCGTTTGCACCCGCTCGCTCTACGGACGCATCTCCGAGTCTACCTGCAGATAATTAGCCACGCTAATGACTGAGATAGCACCCGGACACGACAAAGCCCCCGATGCTTGGAAGGCACCGAGGGCTTTGTCTGGCACGGCCCGCATTGGCCGTAGTTGTCTCTGCCCGACACGTTTCCGATTCTACCGTGAAACCTGTTGGCGCACTTATGGCACAGCGTGCAGGAATACGGCCCGTTGCATTCCCGGCTCACCTGTGGCCTACTACCGCGCCGTCAATTTCAGATGCCCTAATCCGTTGCCCTACAAGGTATTCACGTCTCCGCGAAAAACGCACCGTGACGGTCTTGGGGTGTAGAACTGTGTTCATAGCCCACGAAGGGCGGCGATCCACAGGGAGGCACCAATGCCAAAACAGACCAAGACGCATTGCGTCAACGGACACGAACTCACTGACGACAACGTCCTGTGGCGACGACGGGGCGGCATCCCACTTTACAAGCGCTGCAAGGTATGTCAGTACGCGGCCAACGAGCGATCCATACAGCGCAAGGTTGCCACGTACAAGGCAGAGCACGGAATCGAATCGTGAGAAGCATCGGCCAGTACGGAGGGACTCACTACCCCAACGGATTCGAGTACCCGACCGACGAGCCAGCGAAGGACAGCCCGCACTGTGCCGACGCAAGGGGATGCCACTACAAGATTCACGCACGCGGACTCTGCCGGAAACACTGGCTCGCCCACAGGAAAGCACGAAAGGAGGAAGAGGAATCATGAGTACGAAATACGGTCCGGTGATCGAGCCCGGTTTCTTCGGCAACCTCGACGTGGTGCGACTACTCACCGGCGACGACGGATCCCGTTCGGTGCTGCTGGTGTTGATCGAACTACGAGCGTTCAGCATGGGAGCACTCACGGACGGATTCATCCCCTCCGATGTTCTCAGGGCGGCGACACGACACCCCGATCCCGAGTCGGCAATGGTCGAACTGCTCGCCAAGGGCCTCGTCTGGGAGGTCGAGGGAGGGTGGCAAATTGACTGGTCGAGCCAACTCAGCGCCGAGAAGATCGCAGCGACGACCAAGCGACTGAACGACTGGGATGCCCACAAGGTCGGTGACCACGCCAACTGTGACGACCATCCAAACTACAACTGCCACAAGAACGGTGACCTGCAAACATGGAAGGACGAGCACCCTCCGCACGGAATCCGTACGGAATCCTCACGGCAAGAGGGCGCACGGAATCCGCGCAGTAACTCAACTCAACTCAACTCAACCCAACGTAGTGAGAGGGTGAGGGGAGGTGAGTCGGCTTCGCCGCCCTCCGCTGGGGCTCCGGGCGCTACGCCTCCGAAAAGCGAACCGACGAACCAAGGCATCCCTGTGGCGGACGACGAGCCACCCGAGCCGTGGGAGGGGTTGATCATCTGATGTTGAACCTCAAAGTTCGGGACACCCGGCAGAAATCCGAAACCGACGTGGTGTTCCTCTACGGACTCGAACCTCCGCTGAAGTTGTTCACGATCACCCGCACCGAGTGGACCGCATTGCCGCCCGGTGACTTCGACGCCCGCGACTGGTTGCACCCCGACCAGATCGAAGCCCGGATCTTCGCGAGGATGGCCGAGTTGCTCCGCACGAGAATGCCGAGCAGCGTCGGCGGGTACAACGTCCGTTCGGTGCCAGGCTTTGGCGGCAACCCGCTCACTGTGGGACTCCAGATCTGGCTAGCTGTCCACCTGGCTGGTTGGCACCACGTACCGACCGAGGAAGCCATGCGGAAGGTAGCCGAAGCCAAGACCCGAGCTGTGGACGAGCAGCGGAACGCGATTCGGGAGTGGCTGGTTTATCGCGAGGGGGCCGAGAATGCGTACTAGGTCACCCGTAAGGGCAGGCAAGAAAAAAGCCCCCAGAATTGATCTGAGAGCCGTTTCCTGCCGAACTGCCGTTAGAGAGTGCACATCACGTCGCCCTCGACTTCCCCGGTCTCAGGGTTCACGTACTCGCCCGGTTCGTACCAAGTAACCCCGTCGATCTTGTAGTCGGGGACGAACCAGGTAGTGGTTTCGGAACGTGTTTCGAGTGCAGCAGTCATGGCTGATTCCTCACTGAATTTCTGCCAGGGCGGGTCTCCCGGCAACGTCCACCATTCTACTACCTAACGAACGATCGACCAAGTGCAATCCACAGGGCATCTCGCTTCGCTCGACAAAGCCAAACGGTTGCGCCCCAGACGATTCCACCGACAACTGAACAGCGCTTCCCCTCCCTGTGGCCGAAATCGGTTGCAGGTCAACGAACGAAGGAGAAGGCAATGGCCGAGAACAACACCAACAGCGCCGACAACTGCAAACCGGAGCCGCAGAGCAACAATGGAATTCCGCGACCGTCCGTCGCCTGGACGGTTCCGAAGCACCCCCTGCCGGGATTCACCTGGTACGAGCCTGGAGAGAAGGTCAATCCCAGGACCGGCAATCAAGTTATGTGCACGTTCTGATGACCAGATCCCCTGTGGCCGAGGCGCTCCGCGTGATCGTTGCACTCAAAGCCGCGCCTGGAGCCCTCACAGCGTCCGAACTGGCATCCCGGACCAAACTACCCCTGCCGGTCGTTCTCGACGCTCTGGCGGCAAGTGAGGCAGCAGAACTGGTTGCCCGAGTGCCGGACAGCCGCCGAGGGTTCGCGAGTCGTTGGCGCACTACAGAATCGGTCTGGCTATGAGACCACTACTGGAGGACTTCGACGCCGACGACTACATGCCCGAGGAAAGAGCATTCAAATCCGCCAAAACGTGGGCGCGACAACGGGAATACAAGCGGCGCATCTACCGGGAGTTCAAAGAGATGCACGAGTTGGCAAGTAACGGAACCTATTCACCCACCTGGGACCAGTGGCAGGCCGCTAGCGACAAGGTGAAACGGGAACAGGCAGAGCGCCGCAGAGCCGTAGCGACAAGCAATGCACACACCAAAGGGAAGGCAAGACAATGACTACCGACAACTACTCACCACTACGCGGGATCGAACTGTTCAAGTGGAAGGTCTCGCGACTAGTGGAAGAGGCAACCAAACTACTACCGCCCGACGAGCAGATCACCATCGAGAACAATCCGGGAGTGACCTGGAAGAGCCTGGGCCACGTCGTGGAGTTCCGAGCGGCAGCGTTCCCGGATCGAGTGTTGGTTCTGGCCGATGCAGAATGGTTGACCGATGACTGCGACCCGAGCGGCCCAGAACTGGAGTATGTACCGAGTGCCGACGAGATTCCGGATACCATCGCCGAACTGACCGACTAGGGCGAGCGAGAGGGCTAAAAGATGAAACCTATCCTCAGGGCCGACCGTCAGGTTTTCAAACACTCAGGACCGCACACCGACCTGACCGTCATACAATTCGTCCAAGGCTTCGACCGACGACTCACCGACTTTTTGCGAAGCTTGCCAAAGCGCGATCGGTACTACTCCGCGAGGGATCGGACTTGGGAGATGGACACTTACGCCTGGCAGCAGATCGTGAAGCCGAGGATTGAGCGTAATGGCTGGGCCACCGTAATCGAAGCCACCATCCCCACCGACTGACCGCTACCTGTGGGAAACCTTGGATGCCCGCACATTCGAGGTTTCCCACTCTCGCGCAATCGCAGATCCTTAGCTATGCTAATGAAGCTAGGTCGAGCGGCATTGCGCCGAAACCGCCAGCACGAAGCAGATCGAACGCCGGAATCCATTGCGGATCACCACGTCACGTCCCTGTAGAGGTTCTGGAGCAACCTAGCGCTCCCTCTATTCAGCGAGACGAAAAGACACCGCCATCATGAGAAATACATACACCCGAGCACTCTCGAATGACCTCGAAATCCGCTCCAGCGGTGACGGTCGAACAGTTCACGGCATCGTGGTCCCGTTCGATTCCCCCACCGATATCCGCGACTACGACGGCGATTACACCGAGACGTTCAAACGCGGGGCCTTCGCCAGATCGATTGCCGAGCGCGGCGACCGGATCAAATTCCTTTCCCAGCATCAGCGCACCACGAACCCTCTTGGCCGCGCGGTGTTGCTCAGGGAGGACGCAGCCGGTCTCTACGGAGAATTCCGAGTCAGCGCCACTCAGGCTGGAGATGAAGCGCTAGAACTCATCCGGGACGGCGCGCTGGATTCGTTCAGCATCGGATTCCAAGCGATCCGAGAAACGTGGAACCGCAACAAGACCGAGCGCGTCCACTACGAGTCCAAGCTGACCGAGGTATCGGTGGTGTCGTTCCCCGCATACGAGCAGGCGCACATCGCAGGCGTACGGGCAGCTCAGCTCCCACAGCTCGACTCAGCACAACTAGCGGCCCGCCTAGGGCTACTCAAAGCAACTTACGGGCTGTAAAGCCCTCACTCTCAAAGGATCAAGACAATGAACATCAATCCGAAAGATTCCCGGTTCGACGCACTCCGAGCGCTCAAGCGTGAAGAGCGGGCAGCCAAGCTCACCGAGCTGAAGGCATACATCGAACCGTTCACCACACGCAGCGAGGGCATCAATGCCGAGGAATCCGAACGACTCGCCACCGCACTGGACGAGGTCGAATTCCTCTGCCACGTACGCGAACAGGATCAGCGTCTGATGTCTCTGCATGACGCGGGTAGCCGCGAGAACGGCACCACATTCGAGACGAAGGTACGCAAGGACACCGACCCGACTCGTGACGCCGCACTCCGAAACGTGGAGCGCTCGCACAAGGCAGGCAGGCTTACCGACGCCGCTGCAACGCTTTCCGAGGCACTGGTGGGCACCGATTCCACTGTGGCCCGATTGGCAGCTGTGACCGGCAGCGAGGCATACCGCAGTGCCTTCTCCAAGTTGCTCAGGGACTCTGAGAGGGGTCACTTGCTCTGGACGCCGGAAGAGTCTCAGTCCTACCGAGACGCCGACCAGGTTCGCGGACTCATCGAGGGTGCAGGCGGTACCGGAAAGCACTTGGTGCCCTTCGATCTGGACCCCAGCATCATCCTGACCAACGCCGGTAGCGTCTCTCCGCTTCGCGAAATCTCGCGGGTCGTGCAGACCACTTCCAACGCGTGGAATGGTGTCAGCTCCGCTGGTGTCACATCCGAGTGGTTGGCCGAAGCTACCGAGGCCGCAGACGCCACACCGACGCTGGCACCCGAGCCGATCCCTGTTCACAAGGCAGCCAGTTGGGTTCCCTTCTCTATCGAACTGGAAGAGGATGGTTTGCAGTTGCTCAGTCAGTTGCAGGCATTGCTCGCTGATTCGGCGCTGCAGCTCGAAAACGCTGCCTTTGCAACGGGATCGGGTACCGGGCAGCCCACAGGTCTCATCACCGCCCTTGTGGCGGCAGGTGGATCTGTCATCGTGCCTGCAGCCGGTGAAGCACTCTCCTCCGCAGACATCTACAAGCTGCAGGGCGCTCTCGGTTCGCGCTGGCAGTCCAATGCATCGTTCGCGGGCAACCTGGCGATCTTGAACACCATCCGGCAGTTCGAGACCACCAACGGCGCACTGAAGTTCCCAGGGGCGCAGGCAGTACCGGCAAACCTGTTGAGTCGCCCACTGCACGAAATTTCGGGTATGGACGGCACCATCGACGCAGCAGTGACGGCAGCGAACTACGCACTCGTCTACGGCGACTTCCAGAACTTTGTGATCGTGGATCGCATCGGGACGACAGTCGAACTGGTACCGCACCTCTTCGGGGCCAATCGTCGCCCGACCGGTGAACGCGGACTTTGGATGCATCGCCGTGTCGGATCTGATGTGGTGAACGCCAACGCATTCCGCTTGCTGAACGTCGCAACCACGGCCTGACGAACTCCCTCCCTCCCGTTGTCATAGCCGAGGGGGAGGGTTCGACCGGCAGAGCGCGTGCGAGCCTTAGCCGGTCACCAGGGTCACAGGGAAGCGTTTCGGCCGTTGTCGTTTCCCTGTGACCCCCATAGGGTTCCGGTGCAGAACGCCGGATAGGTAGTGGCGGCCCATCGTCTCCGTAATCAGCCGAGGGGCGCGGCATCATCTACCCACCAAAGGCTCTGTCTCTTTCACAATGGGAGACAGAGCCTTTGGTGCATCTTACAAATGCAACCGTCCTACTACAAAACCTAGTACACAAATTGAAACGCTTGGAGACTGAGCAATGTCCGACAGCTGGTGGTTGAAAACGCCCGAGTGGCGCGCTGTGCGTAAGTATTTCGTTGACAACACCCCGGAGGGTGGATACATCTGCCACTTGTGCAACGAACGAATTGATCCATATGCCTCAGGTCGCACCAAGTTTGGACTGTCGGTGGATCACATCGTACCTACCAGCCGAGGTGGATCACTCTACGATCTGAACAACCTTGCCGCTGCCCACATGGGCTGTAACTCAGGGAAGAGGGAAGGTAGAACGCTGGGAGGCAAGACAACCGATCCGTACCGTGCTCCCTTCAGACGTAGGTCTCGCCGTGCACCAGGTACAACACCGAAGCGCAAGGCCGTAGCAGCGCAGCCGATCCCTGTGGAACCTGTTGGACCCGACGACGTGACTGGTAGCCAGATCTGGTAGCCCACAGTGCATCTCACTGCATTGCACACCAACACACTGCACAACCATTCACACTGCATCTCACATCACACACATTGCTTCACTACTGACTGACACCAACTGCATGCCTTGCCTACTGCACACCATGCATGCCTTGCCTGCCTCAGATCCCTTGCACCTCAAGATGTCTTGCACCTTCTGTCACTGCACTGATGCATGACCACCCTGCATGCTATGCCTTGCCACCTACGACGAACCTGTATGCCCAACTCAGTGCCTTGCCTAGTGTGCTGAACCCTGCATGACCAATGCCTCTTCTGTACCTCAGCTTGCGACAGTCTGCCTCGACTCCATTGCCCACGATCGCTGGACCATTGCGCACGACGTTGCCGACGACGACCAGCACAGCCAGCAGCAGTGCAGCAGCGACCGCGAACGATACGACTGTGAGACCAACGCACGCTCGAAGTGCCATCCATGCGAACCGCTGTGCCGCAGCTGCGCTCGGTAGCTCCTGCCGTACTAATGCAGTCCAATCGCCTACCGCTGATGTAGTAGTCATTGGTCGCTCACCTCTTCCAGTTGGTGATATCCAAATGAATAACACTGCAATGAATGAGGTTATTCCTTACCGATAACTCGACACTAATACCTATTCAAGAATAGCGCGAGCGGCACAAAAAGAATGGTGTAGGTAGGCCGCAGTGGGCAGAGGGTAGGGGGGCAATCGTTTGCCGTGATTCCCACATGCCTAGCGAGACCCTGCCTCCGATCGCTTCTCTCTCTATGGTTTTTTCTTCAACCACTTTACATAACCGCAGGTCAAAGCGCTATTGGTGGCGTGCACGTGGCCCGAAACAGCGTCTTTTCGTGAATCTGCCACCAGGATTCCAGATCCGGCCCTCAGGGATGGCAAAAGAATGGTTCGAACAATGGCCGACTATTGATTCTTTCCTATTACTCCCACCAGCCCGGAATGGAACCTCTTACCTATTCCAGCCTTCAATATCGTGACCCTTACTGTGGCCCGGATAAAGCGCCGACGCTGATCCATGTTCGCTGATTCCCAGACTTCCTCAGGCTCGTGGCGTAATAGCTCCAACATAGGGTCACTATTAACCGCTAATTCGGCAGCTTTGCTATTCGCCTCTGCTATTTGCTTATTGAGACTATTCGATATCTTCAGATATTCGGTCTTGGATATCTCACCATTAGCCGCTGATTCGGAATACTCGTCCAAGCGGCCCTGCAGCAGCTGAGCTTTCGCGATCCACTCCGCAGACTCATTCCCTGTGGCATCGTCGTCCCGGAACAAGAACACATTTACCCTCTGCGCGTTAATGATTGAGATCATCTTGTCGATCACCACAGGGTCTACGTCGGACACCAGCCGGGAGACGTGGCCCCCGTTTCTGCATACGTACGAAGGCTTTCCGTGATTCCTGCCGACGTAGCACGGCCCTCCGCAGACCCCGCACTCCGCGATCCCGGACACCAGATAGCGCGGTTCGGTACCCCGGTAGGACGAACGCCGCGACGGATCACCGAGAACAGTTTTCAATCGCTCGTGCTCGTCCAGTGTCAGAATCGGTTCCCAGTTCCCTTGCAGCGTCTCGCCCTTGTAGGTGCGCAGACCCGCCAGCGTCGGTGACCGCAGCATCTTCGATATCGTCGCGCTGTACCACTTCCGACCGGCACGAGGGTTCACGTCCCGCAGGATCGAACGCAGCGACTCACCTTGTAGAACGCGCTCAGCCATTTCACGTATCCACCCAGCCGCTTCGGGGTCAATCTCGCGTGAGGTAATGAGGCCGGTCTGTGGATCACGGACAGCGCGGTAGCCGTAGGCGATCTTTCCATGCGGTTTGCCTTCGGCGGCGTTGGCTTCGAGCGCTCGCAGCACGCGGTCCCGGATCTCATCGGCCTCCCGTTCGGCCAGCAACGCATCAAGCCCTGTGGTGAATCGGTCGGCACCGAGGTTCAGGTCATGGGTGCGACCTTTGTAGTTCCACAGGACACCCAACGCCGCACACAGGTCGCGCAGCTCCGCATAGGCCGTGAGGTCGCGCTGTGCTCGTGATGCCTCCCAGGTGACCAGCACGTCGCCAGGGCGCAGCACTTCGGCTAGTCGACGGTACGCGGGCCGATCCTTGCCAGACCAGCGAGACGCGCCTATGTCGTTGTCCTGGAGAACCTCACCGACCGGCCAGCCCTCACGACCGCAGACGGCACGGCATTCGTTCTCTTGTTCGGCCACGGAACGCCCGGTACCGGCAGTATCCTTCGAGACCCGCGTGTAGATGATTGCCCTGGTAGGTGCCGGTTTCTTCGCCATAACCTGTGGACGATACAGGGATGCCCCTAAACGCACTATAACCGGGGAAATGTTGTTGTCGGCGTTGTCGAATCTGACGATGCCGACCCCGGCACCGGATGGAACTCCGGATTCTCGGTCGGCGGCGAAGCGGACGGCGGATGGGTTCACCGAACTGATCCGCCGGTACTTGGACTGCGCCAAGACCGGCACCGACGGCGGCCAACGCCCGCACGTGAACGTGCACATCAACGCCCGTGATCTCGCCGAGCATCGGGACTGCGCCGCCGCACCCTCGCCCGATGGTGGTGGAGTGGCTGTGTCGGATCTCGATGTCGGGCACATGCCGTGGCTCGGACCACTGTCCGTCTCGCAGACCAGACTCCTCGGCTGCGATTGTTTCCTCTCCACCGTGCTGCTCGACGACCACGGGGCGCCGCTCGATGCGAAACCCGGAAAGCGATTAGTGTCCGCGGAGCAGCGAGTGGCGTTGATCGCCCGAGACAAAGGCTGCGCATTCCCCGGCTGCACATGCGTGCCCGCCTGGACGGATGCACACCACATCCGGCACTGGGCCAACGGCGGGCCGACCGTGATGAACAACCTTGTCCTGCTGTGCCGTTCACATCACCGATTGATGCACCGAAAAACCGGATTCGTCGGGAAATGGGAAATCCGAATAGGCACCGACAACAAACCGTGGTTCATCCCACCACCCTCGATCGACCCGCAACAGCACCCGCGGCCCGCGAACACCACCTTCAAAACCTGAGGACGAACCTCGGGCACAACAGAACACGGGCCAGCACCGCATCGAAGGGATCCTCCGATGCGGTGCCAACAGGCCGTGGGGGAGTCGAATCAGTGCTTCGAGCGCTTGTGGCGGTACATCTCGGCATCGGCCGTATCCCAAGTCTCGGAAAGGCTTTGGAACATGGAAAAGTCGGCTCGACCGATCGAACAACAGACGTCGGCATTCCGGAACGCCTTCTCCAAACACTCGACCAGGTAGTCGACGGCGCGCGGCTGTGTATCGGGCAGAGCGATTCCGAACTCGTCTCCGCCCAACCGTGAAACCACCGCACCAGGGTGCGCGCATGCTGCCAAGATCTTGCCGGCCCGTTGAACATATTCGTCACCCGCGGCGTGACCGAGTTCGTCGTTGATGGTCTTCATGCCGTCCAGATCGACGATGATGATAGATCCCGGATCGGCGAATTGGCGGTACCGAGTTTGCTCGGCCTCGAGGATGCGGTTCCACCCGCGCCGATTGAGAAGACCTGTCAACGGGTCGGTCTCGGCATCGAGTTGCGCAGTTTCGGCCAGTCGCACTGACTGCGCGCGCTGATAGTCGACATCGAGAATCGTTCCGAGGAGTCGGCACAGGAGAGTGAGGAGGGCCAGGTTGTCCTCGAGTACGGAGTCGCCCGTAATCGGGTCGGCGCCACACAGAGTGCCGAAGAGACTGCCGTCGTTGTGAAGGATTGGGATGCTGACGTATGCGCCTATGCCTTCCCACCTGTCATCTCGGGAAAGTGCAGGTACGAGTGCGCGATTCGATGAGGCTGGCGGCGCATTTCCGAGGACTACCTCGCTGCACATGGTGTTTTGCCAAGTCCGGGTCTCGCCGACTTCGATGTGAAGTGGGTTGGGTGAGACGGTGAGAAAGATTTGATTCGACCCGTCGAACCGCGTGATCGACCACAGTGCCAGCGGAAGATATTCGTCGAGGTAGGACACGATCGAGCGACTGGCGTCGTCGAAATTCGTCAGTGGTGGCAGGAGTGGCAACATCGGGATGGTGCGCGCCTGGCCGTGCGGCATTTGGTGACCTCCTGATCGACCCTAAGATTCTGTCGATGTTCAGGCTCTTGGTCCCGCGTGCGACAAATCTTCCACGAACAGTCTGCCTCGAGAATCCTGGCGATTGCTGAAAGTGTGCTGTGATTCTTCCGACCGCGGGGCCGTTGATTCTTTGGTGGCCCGCTAATCTTCAGGCATGGAGCTGGCGCGTGGAGCGAACACAGTCGTTGACGGAACTTCGCTGAAGGTGGCGGTGAACGGTAGCGCCCCGGGCACGGTGGACCTGATGGTGTTCCAGCTCGACGAACGGAACCAGGTGCGGAACGACGCAGATTTTGTCTTCTTCAATCAGCCTGTGTCGCCCGAAGGTGCGGTGCGCTTGGAGTCCGGCGGCGTCATCGAAATCGACATTGCGAGGTTGCCCGCCGACATCCACCAGCTGAGTGTTGCCGTGGCGCTTGATGCGGCGGCAAACGGAACCCTTTCTGCTGTCGGGGGCCTTGGTGTCGTGGTGGAGCAGGCTGGTTCCACCGCTATCGTGGCTCAGGCTTTGGGTTTGACGAGTGAGAGGGCAGCGGTCCTCGTCGAGATCTATCGCCGCGGCACGGACTGGAAGGTTCGGAACGTTTCGGCGGGTTGGGACAGCGGATTGGCAGATCTGGTCACTGCATTCGGAGTCTCGGTCGACGAGGAACCGCAGAGCCGACCCGACTCGGCTGAATCGGCAGATGGCATTCGGACCGTGCCCGACGAAGCCAAACTCTCGATGGTGAAGCGGGAAAAGCTGGACCTCCGAAAGCGCGAAGTGGCCAAGGTCCTGCTGACCAAGGGTGGCAACGGAATTCGGGCGCGAGTGGTCCTGGTGATCGACAAAACCGGAAGTATGGCCAAGCAGTACCGCACCAGAGTGGTGCATCGTGTTGTCGAACGCATGGTTCCCGTTGCGATCCAGCTCGATGACGACGGCAAGCTGGAGCCGTACTTGTATGCAGTCAGCTTCGTCAAGCTTCCCGAGATCTCTGTTCATGACGCGGAAGAGTGGTCGGATACCTACCTGCACTTGCGCGGCTCGCACGGCGGATTCAACTATGACAAGATCGGCGCCGCAAATCGTGAAGTGCCGATCATGACTGAGATTCTCTCCGGCCTGACACGTGGTTCGGCGCCGACGCTCGTCCTGTTCTTCACCGACGGAGGCTTCAGCGAGCGCAAGGAAATCACGAAATTGATGCGTGAAGCGTCTGGGCTCCCGGCCTTTTGGCAGTTCGTCGGAATCGGCAAGGCCAACTACGGAGTGCTGGAGAAGCTCGACGACCTCGACGGTAGGGTGGTCGACAATGCCGGATTCTTCGCGCTGGACGACATCGACACCGTCGACGACGCCCAGTTGTACACCCGTTTGCTGAGTGAATTCCCGGATTGGCACAAGGCAGCTGTAGCCGCGGGCATCACGACGCCGTGATTTAGCTGGTCGAAACCAACTGCGGTGCATTCTCTTTCAAGAATTGGTCGATGTGCGCCCAGGTGGAGTCTCTCGCGGTGGGGCCGGCAACGAGCCCGAGGTGACTTCCCGGCGCCTTCTCGAACCGGACCGACGGCGCGCCGGTGAGGACCGACGTGATCGCTTCCACCGAAGCGATGGGTGCAATCACGTCAGTGGTGCCGCCGATTGCGAGAACGGGAACGCTCAGAGCTGACAGTTTGATCTCGCGTCCGGCAAGCGTGACGGCGTCGTTGTAGAGATTGTTGCCGAGCATGAGTTGTTCGCAGATCTGCTGAAATGCCTTGCCCGGGTATCCAGGCATGGCTGCCATGAACTTGTCTATCGATTCCATGCGAGCCAGGGTCTCGGTGTTGTGAAGATTGCGGACGATGAACCATGGCTTGAGGACTTCGCGCTGCAACGCCGTCACCTTGTAACTCGCCTGAACGAGTGGAGCAGGCAGTCCGCCGACCAGATTGGTCGCGGAGGTGAGCGGGGTATCGCCCGTGTATTTGCCGATCAGCCTCAACGGGCTGATAGCGGGAATCTTCGTGTAATCGATGGGCGTGCCGATTGCCGTGATCGATGCGATCGGAAGGTCGGAGTGAGCGGAGCCCGTGAGCAGAGACATGGTCCCGCCGAGGCTCCACCCGATCAGCGAAACAGGTGCGCCGTCATGTAAGTCCGAGATCGTACGGATCGCTTCCGGGATGATGTCGTCGACCCAGGCCTCGAAACCCATTCCGCGGTCGGAGTACCGCATGGTCCCGTAGTCGAGGAGGTAGGGCGTGTTTGCGCCATCCAGTAGGTGTGCGGCGAGGCTCTGGCCTGCACGAAGGTCGTAGCAGTCGGCTGAAACCGCGAGGGGAGGTACGAGGAGGACCGGATTGCCTCTGGGCGTCCACAATGCGCCGAAGCGATACAGATCGCGGTGTGGACCTTCGCTGATCAGCACCGACGGCGTGCGTTCGGCCTTCTCGACACCGTCGCCGAACGAGAGTCCCCATGCATTGCGCGCTGCGGTGTCCAGCGTCGGACGCCACGTCGCGATCAAACCACTGATATCGAGCACTGGTTCCCCTCGGAGTCGAATCGGCGGACGGCCGAGTCAGCCGCGCTCGGTGTATGTTACCTGCCTTCACATACATCGATCTCGGGGGTGCAAAAACCCAGCTCGGCAACGGAGCCACCGTGCCGAGCTGGGCTGATCGGGGTGATATGGCAGTGATCGGGTGGGGACGATCAGGCGGGGACGATCAAGCCGGTCGAGGCTGTGGCCGTCGCGTATCGCTGTGCAACGTCTTCCCAGTTGATGACGTTCCAGTAGGCCTTTACGTAGTCGGCCTTGACGTTCTTGTACTGCAGGTAGAAGGCGTGCTCCCACATGTCGAGCATGAGCAACGGAACGATACCGATGCTGATGTTGCCCTGCTGGTCGGTGAGTTGCTCGATGACCAGGCGCTGCCCGACCGTGTCGTAGGCCAGTACCGCCCAGCCGGACCCCTGCAAAGTCGTTGCTACAGCGGAGAAGTGGTTGACGAATGCGTCGAAGGTACCGAAGTGCTCGTCGATCGCGGCTGCCAACTCGCCTTCTGGTCGCTCACCGCCGTTGGGGGAGAGGTTCTTCCAGAAGATCGAGTGATTGGTGTGGCCGCCGAGGTGGAAGGCGAGGTTCTTGCTGAGCAGCGGCGCCTTCGCAGTGATCGTGCCGTCTTCGCGTGCAGCAGCCAACTGCTCGATTGCGCTGTTGGCGCCCGCCACGTACGTGGCGTGGTGCTTGCTGTGGTGCAGTTCCATGATCTCGCCGGAGATGTGCGGTTCGAGCGCGGCGTAGTCGTAGTCCAGCTCGGGGAGAACGTATTCAGTCATGTGACATGCCTTCCTTTGAGGAAATGTTGTGAGACGAGAGATTTCGATAGGTTCGATCGTGATAGACGAGCGGCGCTGACACGTGCTGCGGATCGATGACGTCGACGACGCGCGCGGTGACAATCACTGCGGAGCCACACGTCGTGGCATTCAAGGGAACCGCCCGCAAGGCGTGGCCCGTGCCGTGCAGGAATGGTTCACCCGTCGACAGAAACGACCAGCGCATGTCGTCTCCGAAGCGGACAGCGCCGCGGGTCGCGAACGTGGCCGCCAGTCGCGCGTTCGCCGAATTTGCCAGGTGAACAACAAAACTGCTTGCGGAAGCAATGACGCTCGCAGAACCACGCAACGACTGCAGTGAGAACGCCAGAACTGCCGGATCGGCGCTGATCGAGATCACCGAAGACGACGTGATGCCGGCTGGGCCGTCATTGCCCGTCGCGGTGATGATCGAGACGCCGGCGGGATGATTTCGGAATGCCTCGACGAATGCGCTTCGGATGGACGGCGCCGAATCAACAGCGACGTCCGAAACAGGTTGGGTGCCAACCAGTTTTGTCGTCACACTTAGCACCTCTTCTGACTCGAGTTTTGCTGTCGTTGCACTGTCTTGTGCAATACCGACGTTAAAACCTCAAGTGCAGTTGAGGTCAAGGTGCTGTGGCGGACCTCACCGTCCGAGCTTGGCTGCCAGACGTTCCATGTATCCGACCACCTCTTCGGGGCTCTTGTCCGGAGTGCCGAACATCGCCTCCGTGACGCCGATATCTGCCCAGTGGGCGAGCTTCTCCGGATCGGGTTTGCCTGCCAGGACGGTTATTTCAGGCTCGCCGACTCTACCTGCTTCGGCCCAGATCTTTCGGAGCAGTTCCACGTTTCCGTCGATCTCCTGCTCGATGGGTGTGGTGATCCACCCGTCGGCAGACTTTGCGATCCACTTGAAAGTCTTCTCGTTACCGCCACCGCCCAAGAGGATGGGCGGACGGGGCTTCTGAACTGGCTTGGGCCAGGCCCAACTTGGCCCGTACTTCACGAATTGGCCGTCGTACGAAGCTTCTTCCTTCGACCACAGTTCACCCATGGCTTCGAGATACTCGCGGAGTGCGGTCCGGCGTTTGTTGGGCGGTACGCCGTGGTCGGCGAGTTCCTCTGCATTCCAGCCGAATCCGACTCCGAAAACCACGCGTCCGTCGGAAAGATGGTCCAGCGATGCGATGGTTTTCGCGAGAGTGATCGGATCGTGTTCGAGGGGGAGGGCCACCGAGGTGCCCAATCGGATGGTGCTCGTGACCGACGCGGCGGTGCCGAGGGCAACCCAGGGGTCCAGTGTGCGCATGTAACGGTCGTCGGGCAATTCTGCCGACTGGGTTCCGGGGTGATCGGAATCCCTCGATACGGGGATGTGAGTGTGCTCCGGAACGTAGAAGGCGTCGAATCCATTCGCCTCCGCAGCCTTTGCTGCATCGGCAGGGCGGATGCCGCGATCACTGGTGAACAGGCTGAGTCCGTAGCGCACTGGTTCTCCTTCGATGGTCCGTCGAAAAACTGTAACCTGTTGCATCTTCGTTCGGATAGGTTTCCAGCCCAGTAAATCGATTGCCGACGTGACCGGGGGCGTGGTGAACTCGGGCGGAGTTGTTGTGGGCCGAGAGGTGGATGCAGTAGAGATGGATGTAGCGGAGATGAATCGGTTGTCGTGGAATGCGGCGACCGTCGCTCACAACAGTCACAAAGGTGACCAAGCACAGTTCTTTCGCAACGGCGGGTCGACCTTGTTTCCGGAAGAAGTGGCGCTGCTCGGCGAGATCGACGGTTCCTCGATTCTTCATCTGCAGTGCAATTCCGGTCAGGATTCGTTGAGTTTGGCTGCTCTCGGTGCCGCGGTGACCGGCGTCGACATCTCGGATTCTGCGATCGACTTCGCCCGAACATTGTCTGCGGAATCCGGCATTGCCGCCGATTTCGAGCGAGCGGATGTATCTGCGTGGCTCCGAGATGCCGGCGCTACCGGGAGGAAGTTCGATCGAGTCTTCTCTTCGTACGGAACGGTGATCTGGTTACCCGATCTCGACGAGTGGGCCGAGGGGATTGCCGGTGTTCTGGCGCCGAACGGTCGATTCGTTCTGGTGGAGTTTCATCCGTTTGCCATGTGTTTCGACGAGAAGTGGTCGCTGACATACCCGTACGGAGGCGGGACTCCCGTGACCGAACCCGGTGGCGTCGGCGACTACGTGGCAGATTCAGCCGATCTCGTCTTGCCGGGCGCTCAGGGAGACGGAGTCGAGAACTTCGAAAATCCCTTCCCTTCATGTGAATTCAACTGGTCCATCGCCGAGGTGCTCGGCGCCCTGCGGCGTGCCGGATTGACGCTCGAGTCCTTCGACGAGTACCCGTACGCCAACGGTTGGCAAGGATTCGAGGAGATGGCAGAACTCGGTGGCAAGCGTTGGGGAGTCCCGGCCGGACGACCAGAGATACCGCTGATGTATTCGCTGTCTGTTCGCTTGGCCGACTGACGCCTATTTCCCCCGCATTTGCGGGTAATTGCAGACACAGGTAGTAATTACCCCCATGCCCACGACGCCACTGACACGACGCATCGCCGTCGACCTGTGCCGTCTTGGTGCCAACTGCTGTTGCTGTTGATTCCTTCCGACTCTCCTGAGTGAGAACGGCGCCGCTCTGTGCGCCTTCGCCCCTGCATGTGCGCTCGTTGCTGCATGTGTGCCGGAATTTCCGTACGTCGAGGAAGAACAGCGATGTCGACTCCTGTCGAAGCAATAGAACCAACACCAGTCGCGGAACCGAACCGTGAACCGCGTCGGCCGTGGACTTCGAGTGTGACCACTGTCGGACTGCCGGTGCTCTCAGTGATCGCATTCTTGGCCTTGTGGCAGGTCGCCGCGGCGAGCGGCACCTGGAGTGAGACCTTCGTGCCCTTTCCGAGCACGGTCTGGCATGCCTTCGTCAACACGATGACCACACACGACGGAGTGCGTGGCTACCAGGGGTATTTGCTCTGGGAGCACCTCTACATGACGCTGCGACGGGTGCTGGTCGGTGTGATCATCGGCGTCGGATTGGGCGTGATCCTAGGTTTGGCAATGGGATCGGTGACATGGCTGCGGAGCCTGCTCGAACCGTGGTTGACCTTCCTGCGGGCACTGCCGCCCTTGGCGTACTTCTTCCTGCTGGTGATCTGGCTGGGAATCGACGAGGCGCCGAAGATCACGCTTCTGGCGTTGGCTGCGCTACCGCCGGCAGCAGTGGCCACCACAGCTGCTGTTGTCGCGGCACCCGTCGGGCTGGTCGAAGCTGCCAGGGCGCTGGGAGCCTCACGGGCACAAGTGATCCGAGACGTGGTTGTCCCGTCGGCGCTGCCTGAAACTTTCACGGGCATTCGCTTGTCGGTGGGTATGGCGTACTCGTCAGTTGTCGCGGCCGAATTGTTCAACGGCATCCCCGGAATCGGCGGAATGGTCAAGGATGCAAGCAATTACAACAACACTCCGGTAGTGCTGGTGGGGATCTTCGCCATCGGATTCTCCGGTTTGATCATCGACGGACTGTTGCGGGCTGCTGAGCGCCGCGCCGTTCCCTGGAGGGGAAAAGTATGACCGACAATGAGATATATGGCAGCATTTCCGAGCCCAGCGGCAATCTGAAGCGCAACAGCAATCCGAACCGCAACGAGGGAAGGGCTTCCCGGACGGCGTTCACGGTGCTGATCGGCGTTCTTGCCCTTGTTCTCGGTGCGTGCTCGGTGGATCATTCGGGCCAGGATTCGTCCAAGGAAACGATCCGTATCGCTTACCAGTCGTTCCCGAGCGGCGACTTGATAGTCAAGAACAATCGCTGGCTCGAAGACGCACTGCCCGAGTACAACGTGAAGTGGACGAAGTTCGATTCGGGAGCCGACATCAACACCGCCTTCATCGCCGGTGAAATCGATTTCGGCGCAATCGGTTCGAGTCCGGTTGCTCGTGGCCTCTCGGCACCGCTGAACATTCCGTACCAGGTCGCGTTTGTTCTCGACGTGGCCGGCGACAACGAAGCCCTGGTGGCGCGCAACGCAACCGGAATCAAGACCGTCGCAGATCTGCGTGGCAAGAAAGTGGCCACGGCATTCGCCTCGACCGCGCACTACAGTCTGCTGGCAGCACTGAACCAGGCCGGACTCAGTGCCGACGACGTCCAGTTGGTGGATCTCCAGCCGCAAGCATCCCTCGCTGCCTGGCAGCGAGGTGACATCGATGCCGTCTACACCTGGTTGCCCACGCTCGACGAGCTCCGTAAGGACGGAACACAGTTGATCGCCAGCCGCGAGCTCGCGACGGCTGGAAAGCCGACACTCGATCTTGGTGTGGTGTCGACCGCGTTTGCCAAGGACCACCCCGAGATCGTCGACACCTGGCGAAAGGTTCAGGCCCGCGCGCTCACGACAATCGCCACAGACCCGGACGCGGCAGCGGAAGCTGTTGCCGCGCAATTGGGCGCCTCGAAGGAAGACGCGGCAGCGCAGCTGAAGCAGGGAGTGTTCCTCACTCCCGAGCAGATCTCCTCGCCGGAATGGCTGGGCACCGAAGGCGCTCCCGGGAATCTTGCAGTGAACCTGCAGAGTGCAGCGCAATTTCTGGCCGAGCAGAAGCAGATCGACAGTGTGCCTGATCTGGCGGTCTTTCAGAATGCTCTCTATGTGAAGGGGCTTCCCGATGTCCTTGACCAGTAGCGAGACCGCACAGCAGGCCGCGGGAGGATTCGCTGCCGACCGCCCGGGCGCGATCCGAATCGACACCGTCTCGCACAAGTACGGCCACGGTCGAGCGTCCGTCACGGCACTCGGGCCGGTATCGATCGACGTCGCCCCTGGTGAGTTTCTGGTCCTCGTCGGAGCGTCGGGTTGCGGCAAGAGCACGTTGCTGCGGCTGATTGCGGGTTTCGAAAATCCTTCCAGTGGAACAGTTCAGGTATCAGGATCCGACCCGATTCCCGGGTCGAGTGCCGGCGTGGTGTTTCAGCAACCACGACTGTTTCCGTGGAAATCGGTGGGCGGCAACATCGATCTGGCACTCAAATATGCCGGGGTGACGAAGAGCGATCGCGGGCGAAGGCGCGACGAGCTTCTCGACCGCGTCGGTCTGGGCGGCACAGCGGACCGGCGTATCTGGGAAATATCCGGCGGGCAGCAGCAGCGGGTGGCAATTGCCCGGGCCTTGGCGGCCGAAACGTCGTTGCTGTTGCTGGACGAGCCCTTTGCCGCATTGGACGCCCTCACTCGCGAGCGTCTGCAGGAGGACCTCCGCAGTGTCAGTGCCGAATCGGGGCGAACAAGTGTCTTCGTCACTCACAGTGCCGACGAGGCGGCCTTTCTCGGCTCCCGCGTCGTAGTTCTGACAAGCCGGCCCGGCAAGGTCGCGCTGGACCTGAAAATCGATCTGCCACGAACCGGCGTCGATCCCGACGATCTCCGAGGCTCACCCGAATACGCGGCATTCCGAGCCGAAGTCGGCCATGCGGTCAAGGTTGCTGCTGCAGCGTAGGTACCCTGCGCGTCGACTACCAGGTGGCCGCGTCGATAATAGGAAGGAGAACGTGCAGGACACGACGAACAAGGAGTGGTCATGGCAACTGAGGTGGAGTCCGGTGACCTCGTGCAGGCAGCCGGCCATGCGGGTCCGTGGACGGTAGTCGAAGTTCGCCAGGGCATGGCGTTGCTCGAACACAGTGACGGGCACAGGTTGTCGCGTCGAACGACGACGTTGACCGTCGTCCGCAAGGGCTCGGGCAAGAAGACGACGGCGGTCGACGACGGGAAAGACGAAAACGGGTCGCCTACCCTGTTCGACTGATCTTCTGTCAGCCCGAGACGGCGTCAGCTGGAGAAAATGTCGTCGACGCGTTTGTCGAAGTACTCGGCGATTCGGAACGCCAGCGACAGACGCGGGTCGAAGTGTCCCTTCTCGATCGAGATGACGGTTTGGCGCGTGATTCCGAGTGCGTCGGCGCAGGCTTGTTGTGACAATCCCGCCGCCGTCCTGAGTTCTTGAAGATTGTTGCGCATCAGATCTCGATCGTGGGGGCGCGGTCCCTCGACACCGCCCAGTACCGAATTCCGAAGTCGACCAGGCCGAGGGCAGTGAAGATCAGGAGCGGCAGTTCGGGAGCGCCGAAGACATTGTGCGCGATCAGCGCGATTCCCATGGCAGTGATCAAGTCTGTGAACGCGCCGAATCCGGCCTTGCGACTCCATTCTGTTTCGACGGTGTCCTCGGGATAGGCGGGAGCCTTGTTCTTTTCCGATGGGAAAAGGGCCCATACGGATCCGATGCAAGCCGGCGCCATGACGATTGCGAAGACGATGAACGTCAACGTCTTCTGGTCGCCGGCGGTCAGTGCTGCGAAAAAGCCGAGGGTCAGCGTTACTGCGACGCCGATGCCGATAACCAGGCTCCACCGTGCCGTGGTGCTCATGAAGCCTCCCGGATGTAAGAGTTCTTTGACAGGGTTGAGCGTAGATTCACGCACGCCGTATGTCAAAGAACTCTTACATCGCGCTTCGGGTCACGCGATTCCGAAAGGCGCTGCGTATGAAAACTTCCCCGTCTGATCAGCGCGATGTGTGGTGAGCGTTCTGATCTGAAAGTGAGCGCCCCACTCAGCTTCCGGAGACTCCACTCCGACGTCCGTGCTGGTGACGAATCCGAACCGCGGGTAGTACTCGGTGCTGCCCAAGAGTGCGATCAGCGGCACGTCCAGGGCGTCGCACGCGCCGACCACCGCGTGCATCAGTGCCGAACCAACCCCGCTGCGCTGGTTACCCGGGGTGACAGCCAGCGGGCCGAGGCCAACAGCCTCCACGGGACCTACCCATCCGCGTGTCCCGATCACGAAGCCGGCGATCTCACCGCCGGCTACGGCGACCAGCGACAACTTCGGTAAGTAGTCGTCCGAGGCGAAGAGTTGGCGTGTCAGTTCGATCTCGTAGGGAGTCTCGCCGGGCGGTGCCTGGTCGGCAAACGCCGCCCCGAGCAGTGAATAGATGGCGTCACGGTCGGAAGAAGTTTCGCGGCGGATGTACATGGCCACGAAACTACCCGGTTCACTTCGGATTGTGCTCCCCGTTTTCGGCCTGACGTGCCACTCGCTTTTCGTAGTCCGCACGCCCGTTCGGATCTACCGATGTCAGTGCGCGGCGATCGTCGATCACCCGGCGGCCGATGTTGATGATCCATTCGGGGACCAGTGCGTCGACGAGATCCCAGCCCGCAAGGTAACGGGGAACTGCAGTTTCGGCTCGCCGATGCGCGACCGTGTCGACGACGGCCTTGGCCACTACCTCGGGCTCAACCGTCGGCATTCCCTTTCCGAGTGGCACGCCTGACGAGAGGCCGGTTCGCACCGCGCTGGGCAGGATCGCGCTGACGCTGACCCCGGAATCTGCGAATTCGACACGGGCAGAAGCCGAAAGACCCACTGCGCCGAACTTGCTGGCGTTGTACACGGCCATCCCGGGTACCGGAAGTTTGCCTGCCATCGATGCGATGTTGACGACGTGCCCGCGTCGTCGATCCACCATGCCGGGCAACACGGCGCGCATCCCGTGAATAGGCCCCCAGACGTTGACGTCGAGGGTGACTCGACTGGTGGCGTCGGACTCGTCGAGGAAGCTGCCGAGCGGCATCACTCCCGCGTTGTTGACGAGAATGTCGATGTGGCCGAATTCGCCGATCACCTTGGAGACGAACACATCCCAGGAATCGCGTGAGGTGACGTCCAGCAGGTAACCGCGGGCACGTGGGCCGATGGACTCCGCTGTGTCGACGGCCGTCTCCTCGTCGAGATCGCCGACGCATATGAGTGCACCGCGAGTAGCGAACAACTTGGCTGTCGCCCGGCCGATTCCGCGGCCACCGCCCGAGATGACGACGACCGCTCCGTCGAGATCGATCGGGGGGTAGGTGGTGCCGAAGAGGCTCATGCGGTGTACTCCGGTTCCGGAATGGTGGTGGGCTCGGATGGCGTAGGTTCAGATGGCGTGGGTTCAGGGGGCGTGTTGTCTGACTCAGGGTTCGACGTGTGGTTGTAGGCATACGGATCGAAGTCCCGTAGCCGTCGACGCATGGCACCGGACGACCACGGCCAGTTGAAACTGTTGCGGCCGTTGACGTCGAAGAAATAGCTTTCGCAACCACCGGCGTTGTAGACCGTGGTCCCCAATGCCTCCTGAACCTGAGAGTTGAAGGCTGCCTGAACTTCCTCTCGCACGTCGATGGTCTGCCAGCCGTGACGACGGGCGTGGCCGATTGCCTGCGCCACATAGTTCAGTTGGGCTTCCAAGATCATGAATGCCGACGTGTGCCCGGTGCCGAGGCTCGGGCCCAGCAGGATGAACGCGTTGGGGAATCCACTGACGGCGGAACCGAAGTACGCCTGCGGGCTTCCCTGCCAATGATCGTCGAGTGATCGACCTTCTCCGTCGAATACCTTGGATGCGATTGGCATGTCGAGGATGTGGAAGCCGGTTCCGAAGATGATGGCGTCCACCTCCGCCTCCACTCCGTCGGCGCCGATCACGGTGTTACCGCGGATCTGCTCGACGGCGTTGGCATGGACGCTGACGTTGGGTTTGCCGAGGGCCGGATAGTACGAGTTCGACATGAGCAGTCGCTTGCAACCGAGGGTGTAATCGGGAGTCAATGCCTTGCGCAGCTTCGGATCGCGTACCTGCAGGCGCAATTGGGCTGACCCGAGTTTCTGCACGATTCGCAGAATCCACGGATTACGGAATCCCAATCCGAGCGCTTCCATGATTCCGTATTCGATGCTGCGCAAGGCTTTCTGTGCTCCCGGCACGAATCGCATGACGGACCTTTCGATCCGCGGTACGTAGTGATCGGGTTTGGGAAGAACCCATTGAGCGGTTCGCTGGTAGAGGTGAAGGGCGGAGACCTGGGAGACGATGCGCGGAACGAACTGGACTGCCGACGCTCCGGTTCCTACGACGGCGACGCGTTTTCCGGTCAGGTCGTAGTCGTGATTCCACTGCGAGGAATGAAACACCTCTCCCTCGAACGCTTCCAGTCCGGGGATCGCCGGTGTCAGGGGTTCGTTCCATGGGCCGGCAGCGGCTATCACGAAGCGAGCAGTCAGTTCGCCGCTGGAAGTTGTTATCTTCCACAGTGATTGCGACGCATCCCATCGCGCGGAGAGCATTTCGACCCCGAAGCGAACGTGTTTGTCGACTCCGTGCGTGCCCGCCGTGTTCTCGATGTATTCGCGGATCTCCGGTTGCTCCGCGAACAAGCGCGTCCAATCCGGATTGGCGGCAAAGGAGTACGAGTACAGACCGGATGGAACATCACAGGCGCACCCGGGATAGGTGTTGGCGCGCCAGGTTCCACCGAGGGAGTCGGCCTTCTCGAGGAGTGCGAAGTTGTCGATTCCGAGACGCTGCAGGTGGATAGCCGCGCCGATTCCGGAAATTCCACCGCCGATGATCACGACCTCGAAGTGGTCAGATTCGTTGTTCACTGAGTCTGCGCTTTCACTGGTGGGAACGAGTGGGCTGGAACGGGTGCACATCGAGTTCGCGCTTGACGCTCGCACGTGTTGTACGCAGCGATGATTCGAAGGTGGCGAGCCGTCGGCGGCCGTCCATGAAGTTGGCGCCCATCACGGCAAGGTCGTCGTCGGTGGCATCGATTCGTATGACTCTGGTACCCGCGGAGCGGACCAGTTCGATCTCCTGATCGAGCCCATTGGACATGGCATTGCGCAGGGCACCGCGTTCGATACGGGCGGCTCCGCGCGCCGGCCTCAGGGTTCGAGAAGCCATGGGCGCCAGTACAACCAGCTCGTCCAGTTGGAGGGGGAGCAGAAGATCTACCGAAGCCGTGGATGCGGCGCCGCCGTCGATGTACCTGACGCCGTCGATCGTCACGGGTGGAAACCAGCCGGGAATCGCCCATGACGCTCGGAGTGCTTCACCGACGGTCACTTTCGGAGCCCCCTGTGCCCCGAATGCGACCCGTCGCCCCGTTCTGTAGTCCATGGATACCATGTACGCGTTCGGATGTGGGAGCCACGAGTCGCCCGGAGCAAGTGATTCGGCGAGCGTAGTGAGCCAGGACGGGTCGCCGCCACCAACCGGTGCAATGCCGCTCATCCGGCTCAGAACCGGAAGGTCTCGACGCGTGAGGAGTCGTGGATTGCCGACGCCCAGTCTCGGAAGTGGTGGGAGCTTTCCGGGCGCCGACGCGATGTGGGTGAGGAGCTCGGGGCGTGCGGCGGCGTTGCCGAGTTGCATGGCAACCAACTCGTCGACACCGACTCCGCTGCCGAGCATCGTCACGAACTCGGCGCCGGCGGACGTCCCGATGATGGCTGTGGCTTCCCGTGGGTCCCAGTCGAGTGCATCCCGGACCGAGGCGAGCGCGGCAACAGTCCAGGCAAAACCGAGAGTGCCGCCGCAGCCGATGGCCAAGCCGCGTCTCGGTGCGCTGTTTTGGCGCACGGTGGTACCGGTCACATCTGAAGTCATGTTTCGGAGACTATCAGTATCCGAATAACGTTGGTACCCCAAAAATTAGTTTCAGTACTCCACTCGACGACCGTTCGCGGTATTCGGCTACCGTGGGAATCTCGATACCGAGGACCACTGGGAGGTTCCGATGGCGCGATTGACCAGGCAGGAAGCGCAGGCGTTGACCCGCGAGACCCTGTTGGCGACGGCCGTCGAGCACTTTCTCGATCGCGGATACGCCGCGGCCTCTCTCGATCAGATCGCCGAGGACGCCGGGTACTCCAAGGGGGCGGTGTACTCGAATTTCAAGAACAAGGATGAATTGTGTGCCGAAGTTCTCGGCCGGATCAGGCTGACCAAGGTCGGTGAGATCACTGCGCAACTCGGGGCGAAATCGACCCTCGACGATGCGGTGGCTGAATTCGCGCGGTGGGCCGAGCGAACAATCGGGGACCAGAGGTGGACGCTGCTCGAGGTCGAGTTCTCGGTGAGATCGCGGCACAGCGAGGACATTCGGGAGAAGATCGCGGCGGGTGCAGACCAGGTGCGCGGACTGATCGCCGGATTGGTCCAACACCTCACGGAATCCAACGGGGTGACGCCGACGCTGGATCCGGACGCAGCCGCGCTGCGAATGCTCAGCGTCGGAATCGGTTTGGGGCTACAGCGCGCAATCAGCCCAGAGCTTCCCGTCGATCCGCTGGTGGATACGGTGCGGGAGATTCTGTCGGGCGGCTGAGGAGTGCGCGGAGCATGCCGCCGATCTCGGCGACCGCTGCACGGGATCCGGCACTGGGCCCCAGAATGTTGACGAAGCCGTGGATGAAGCCGGGATAGCGTCGATCCGTGACGTGAACACCGTTGTCTCGCAATCGTGCTGCGTACGCTTCGCCTTCGTCTCGGAGTGGATCGAATCCCGCCGTGATCACGATGGCTGGTGGCAGTCCGGCCACGTCGGGGGCGCGTAGCGGCGATACCAACGGGTCGAGTCGATCGGCATCCTTGCCGAGGAAGCTGGACTCGTAGAAGTTCATATTGGCCTCGGTCAGGAAGAAGCCTTCACCGAACGTCGTTCTCGAGGGAGCCTTCTCGTGAAAGTCGGTAGCGGGGTAGATCAACAGCTGTGCTGCCGGTGGGGTCTTGCCGTCGTCGCGGGCACGCAACGCCACCGTCGCGGACAGGTGCCCGCCCGCACTGTCTCCACCGACAGCGATGCGTGTCGGGTCTGCCCCGAACTCTTCGGCGTGGTCGACAATATCCTGGTACGCGGCATAGGCGTCGTCTACCGGTGTGGGGAAAGCGAATTCGGGTGAAAGCCGGTAGTCGACCGAGATGACCCGTGCGCCGGAGGTCTCGGCCAACAGGCGACACGGAGCGTCGTGGGATTCGATGCCGCCCTGTACCCAGCCGCCGCCGTGGAAGTAGACGAGCAGAGCGCCGGTGTCGGCAGTCGGAACGTAGAGCCGGGCGCGGAGCGGGCCGTCGGCACCCGAAACGGAGATCTCTTCGGTGCGGACCTGCGCGGGTCTGCCGCCCATCATGATCGCGGTTCGGGTGAGATTGGCGCGAGCAGCGGCGAGTGACTGGGGATCGGTGGAATGTGAGGGGAGTGGCCGCGTCTTCGCGAGCGTGAGCAGCAGGTGAGCGTCGGCGTCGAGCGTGTTGCCCTCGATGACGACGGGTGGCCCGGTGATTCGACGTTTCACCGCGCTGGGCAGTGCGAATGCGGCTGCCACCAAGGATGCTTCGGCGCGATCTCGAATGCTGCGGCTGCTGGCCTGCTTCACGGATTCCGACACGTGGCGCACACTACCAAGCATGACTACTGCGGCACTGTCGATCACGCAGATCGAGAACACACATCTGGTTCGGTGCGGTCACGCCAATTGGGTCCTGGTCGAAGAGGGGGCCGATCTGACGTTGATCGACGGCGGATACCCGGCCAACGGCGCCGACGTCGAACGCTCGATCGAGCAGATCGGTCACCAGCTCGGGGATGTTCGGGCAATCCTCGTCACTCACGCGCATGTCGATCACATCGGTGGAATCGCGGACATCGTGACTCGGCTCCAGGTTCCGGTCCTGATGGATCCGTTGGAAGTGCCCCACGCGAAGCGGGAGTACCTGCAGCAGTTGTCGCCGGCCAAAGTTCCGTTGCTGTTGTGGCGGCGAGGCGCTCCGAAATGGCTACGCGACGTGATCGGAGCAGGCGCGTTGAAAGGCGCGGAACTGCCTCGAGCACAGGCCTTTGCGTCAGGTGGTGCGCTGGACGTTCCCGGTCGGATCGTACCGATTCCTACCCACGGGCATACCGACGGCCACAGCGCTTACCTTGTCCCCGAGGCAGGAGTCATCGCGTCGGGTGACGCTCTGGTGACCGGACATGCGACGTCGAGCGTCGCCGGACCACAATTTCTGGTGTGCCCCTTCAACCATGACCGTGGAGCGACGGACCAGGCGTTGGACAATATTGCCGCTGCGCCCGCCGGCGCGCTGTTTCCCGGACACGGGCCGGTCTACGAAGGCAGCTTGGCTGCCGCAGTCGAACAGGCCCGAGCGGGCCGGACAAGGATGCGTCCATGAGTACTGTCGAAACGGTCGACGAAGGCGCGGTGCACGGTTTCCTGCACCGCCCCGAGTCAGTGCCCGTCGCAACCCTGGCATTGACCCACGGCGCCGGAAGTAATTGCGACACTGTGCTGTTGCGTGCTGTCGCCGACGGCTTTGCTGCAGCAGGAGTGCAAGTTCTGCGCTTCGATCTCGCGTTTCGGGTGCGTCGAGCTTCGGGGCCGCCGCATCCGTCGCGTGCTGCGGAGGATCGCGCGGGCATTGCCGAGGTGATTACCGCTGTTCGCTCGGACTACTCGGTGCCCGGACCCGTTCTGCTCGGCGGACATTCGTACGGCGGTCGGCAGGCGTCGATGCTGGCAGCGGAGAACCCGGGACTTGTCGACGGCCTGGTCCTGCTGTCCTATCCACTGCATCCACCGAAGAAGCCCGAGAAGCTCAGAACCGAACACCTGCCCGACCTGAACTCACCCGCCGTTGTCGTCCACGGATCGAAGGACGAGTTCGCGACAACGGAGGAGATACAGGCAGCACTCGACCTGGTTCCCGCCGCGACACGTCTGGTGGAGTTCGAAGGAGCGCGACACGACTTGTCCGTGGTGAAATTTCCGGTGGTGGAGGCGACAGTCGCGGCCGCATCGGCTTTGTTCGTGTTCTGAACGCCGAGCGGGCAGTTGCCCGTGTCGGTGGTTCCTGGTGAGATCGAATCATGAGTGCCCAGCCGTATCAGCCCAGTGCCCTGTCCGACGTCACGGTGAGCGTCGACGGGGACGACACAGTCGTCAGCTTCCCTCGGGTGCTGCCGTATCCCGTCGAGAAGGTGTGGGAGGCGATCACCGACCCGGAGATGTTGGCGCAATGGACGCCGTACACCGCCGATCGGAATCTGAGCCGTACCGGTGACGCCGTGATCACCATGCTCACCGAGGACGGAGCCCCCGAAATGTCGCTGCCGGTCACCGTTCACGTTGTGGAGACCACTCGGCGGCTCGAACACGAGTGGGGCCCGGACGAATTGGTGTGGGACCTGACCTCGGTCGAGGGCGGCACCCGCGTCGTACTGACGCAGAGGTCGCGCGCCGAGGGGATGGCGTCGGCACTCGCTGCCGGGTGGCATTTGTGCTTCGACGTACTCGATGCCCTTCTGGCAGGCGAGCCCTTCGGACCGATCGTGGGCGAACGGGCGCGCGAGTACGGTTGGGACGCACTCAACTCCGGTTACGCGCGACAGTTGGGCATCGACGAATCTCAGGTTTGGTAGCCGCTCAGAGTTTGCGACTGGCAGGCTTTCTGGTGGAGGCTCGCACGATCAGTTCGACGGGAAGTTTCACGGATTCGACGTTCTTGCCGGAGATCAGTGCGAGTAGGTGCTCGAGCCCGGTCGCGCCGATCTTTCGGGCGGGAGACCTCACCGTTGTCAGGGGCACCGGCAGTTGCGAGACAACCGGGATGTCGTTGTAGCCGACCAGCGCAAGATCGTCGGGAATGCTCAACCCGAGATCACGGGCCACACCGAGTACTCCGATCGCGATGGTGTCGCTCACCGTGAAGACGGCGTCGGGGCGTGAATCTCCACCGAGCAATGTCGCCGCCGCATCGACACCCCCTTGAACTTCGAACTCGGACGCCACTATTCGGTTCGGCGGCAGTTCCAGACCGGCTTCGGTCAGGGCATCGCGGAAACCCGCGACGCGTTCCCGCGACGTGCTGGCGTGATCCGGCCCCGCGATCACTCCGAGATCGCGATAGCCGCAGTCCAGTAGATGCTTCCCCGCGAGGTAGCCGCCGAGTCGGTCGTCGCCGCTGACAAAGGGAAGACCTCGGGTCGGAGACGACGTCGCCGAGTCGATGTGCCGGTTCAGCAGCAGGATCGGGAGTGAGCGCAGGGGGAGCAAGTCGACGAAATCGGTACCCGGCAGGTGGATGCTGCTCAGCATGAGACCGTCGACCTGTCGGCTGACCAGGAACTCGACCGCTTTGCGCTGCGCGTCCAGATCGTCGGGTGGGCTGGAGAGCAGGACGGAGTACCCGGCTGCGGTGGCGGCTTCCTCGATGCCTTGGAACATCGTGGCCACCACGACGTCCGTCAGCCTCGGCATCACGACGCCGATGGTGGTGGTCTTGCGGGTACGCAGGCTGGCCGCCCACAGGTTCGGTTGGTAGCCGAGTTCCTCGGCAACCTGACGAACTCGGAGTGCGGAGTCGGACCAACCGTCGGCGGGCTCGGGCTGACGGAGGACCCGCGACGCCGTCGAGATGTGGACCCCGGCCTGGTCGGCGATTTCGCGCAGCGTTGGCGGACGGCCGTTGCTGCGGTTCGACGGATCGGGCGTCATCTGCGTCGAGGCTCCTGGTGTGCGTCGGTTCTGAGTTGGTTCTGAGTCGGTTGGCTGTCCGGGGATTGACGGGTGTGCAACCGGGCTCTACTCTAAGCGATGCAAACGATTGCGCAATCGTTCTCGCAAAGGATTGCGCCCGAGAACACTGGAGGCCCCGTGACCACGCCGCAGTCCCTGTCCGAGCTTTTTGCCATCGACACCCTGCTGGACGCCGAGGAGATCGCGATCCGCGACACGGTCCGCAAGATGGTCGACGATCGCATCCGCCCGCACATAGGTGAATGGTTCGAAGCGGCAGCACTGCCGGCGCGTGAGCTGGCCAAGGAACTGGGCGCGCTCGGCGTTCTGGGCATGCACCTCGAGGGCTACGGCTGTGCCGGAATGAGCGCCACGGCGTACGGGTTGGCCTGCCAGGAACTCGAAGCTGTCGATTCGGGCATTCGCAGCCTCGTCTCGGTCCAGGGCTCGCTCGCCATGTTCGCGATCCACCACAACGGAAGTGAAGAGCAGAAGGAAGAATGGCTCCCGCGGATGGCGGCGGGTGAAGCCATCGGTTGTTTCGGCCTCACGGAACCCGATTTCGGATCCAACCCCGGCGGTATGCGAACCAACGCCAAGCGCGACGGCGACGACTGGATCCTCAACGGCACCAAGATGTGGATCACCAACGGCTCCATCGCGGACGTCGCCGTGGTCTGGGCGCGAACCGAAGACGGCGTGCGCGGATTTGTCGTTCCCACCGACACTCCGGGATTCTCCGCCCCCGAGATCAAGAACAAGATGTCGCTGCGCGCGTCGGTCACCTCGGAACTGGTGCTCGAGGACGTGCGTCTTCCTGCCTCGGCGATGCTGCCCAAGGCACGCGGACTTTCCGGGCCCCTCGGCTGCCTCAACGAGGCACGCTTCGGCATCATCTTCGGCGCGATGGGCGCCGCACGTGACTGCCTCGAGACCGCGATTTCCTACGCGCGTGATCGCAAGGTCTTCGACAAGTCGCTCGCTGCGTACCAGATCACCCAGGCCAAGATCGCCGACATGGCAGTCGAATTGGGCAAGGGGCAGTTGCTTGCCATCCACCTCGGACGCCTCAAGGACGCCGGGACGGTTCGCCCCGAGCAGGTCAGCACCGGCAAGCTCAACAATGTCCGCGAGGCCATCAAGATCGCCCGTGAATGCCGCACCATTTTGGGCGCCAACGGCATCACGCTCGAGTACCCCGTGATTCGGCACGCCAACAACCTCGAATCCGTTCTCACCTACGAGGGCACCTCCGAGGTTCACCAGCTCGTGATCGGTCGCGCTCTCACCGGTGAAGAAGCGTTCCGGTGACGGTCGACGCTGTCGGAGCACTCGACGGGCTGGTGATCGCTGATTTCGGTCGCGTCCTCGCCGGCCCGTACGCCACGATGATTCTCGCCGACCTCGGCGCGGAGGTAGTCAAGATCGAACGTCCGGGTGTCGGCGACGACACTCGTAGTTGGGGTCCGCCATGGGTCGGGGACGAGTCGAGTTACTTCCTGTCGGTGAACCGCAACAAGAAGTCGGTCACTCTGGATCTGCGCGAGCAGGAGGATCTGGAGAGTGCGCGTGAGTTGGTTCGCGGCGCGGATGTAGTGGTTCAGAACTTCCTGCCGGGAACGATGGACCGGCTCGGATTGGGCTACGACTCTGTGCGAGAAATGAATCCGCGTGCGGTCTACTGCTCGATCAGTGGCTTCGGTAGCAACAACTCTCTGCCGGGATACGACCTGTTGATCCAGGCGGTGGGCGGATTGATGAGTATCACCGGCCCCGATTCCAAGACTCCCACCAAGGTCGGCGTCGCGGTGGTCGACGTCATCACGGGCCTACACGCCAGCGTGGGAATCCTTGCAGCGCTGCGCCATCGCGATCGAACGGGCGAAGGACAGCACGTCGAGGTCAATCTGTTGTCCTCGTTGCTCTCCGCGCTCGCCAACCAGTCGTCCGGCTACGTTGCCGCGGGCGTGGTGCCTCAGGCAATGGGCAATCGACATCCGAGCATCGCACCATATGAGGTATTCGACACCGCGGACCGTCCGCTGGTCCTCGCTGTCGGCAATGACCGGCAATTCGGTTCGTTGACAGAGGTTCTCGGAGTTCCCGAACTTGCCGCGGATGTGCGGTTCATCTCGAACCGGGATCGGGTCGCGCATCGAGAAGAGTTGTTCGATGCCGTCACTGCTGCATTGGCCAAGGGCACTGCAGACTCGTGGTTCGAGGCGCTGACCGAGCGAGGTGTCCCGTGTGGACCTCTCAACGACATCGCCGACGCGATAGCGCTGGCGGAGCGACTGAATCTCGATCCGGTGGTGTCCATCGACGACCCGCGTCGCGATGCACCGACCCGGCAGGTAGCCAATCCGATTCGGATGAGCGGCACACCGGCAACCTATCGGTCGGCCCCGCCGCGGTTGGGGGAGGACAGCGTTCCCACTCCGTCGGGAATCAGTTGACCCAAGCGAATCGGCCACCGGAATACCCGGTGGCCGATCTGCGTGTGTGGGTGACTCAGCTGACCTTCAGGACCAGCTTTCCGGTGTTCGCACCGGCGAAGAGAAGGTTGAGGCTGTCGCCGAACGCGTCGATACCCCCGTCGACGACGTGCTCGCGGGCAGTCAATTCGCCACTCTTGATCCACTTTCCGATCTGCTCCTGCGCTTCTGCGTAGCGATCGAGGTAGTCGAAGACCACGAAGCCGGCCATCGTGGCCCGATTGACGAGAAGTGACAGGTAGTGCGCGGGGCCTGGCTGAGGCTCGGTGGCGTTGTAACCCGCGATGGCGCCGCAGATGACCACCCGAGCGCCCAGGCGCAAACGGGAGAGAGCAGCGTCGAGAATTTCTCCGCCGACGTTGTCGAAGTACACGTCGATACCGTCGGGAGCGTTGGACTTGAGCGCCTTGTAGACGGATTCGTTCTTGTAGTCGATGGCGACATCGAAGCCGAGGTCCTCGGTGAGCCACGCGCACTTCTCCGGACCGCCGGCGATGCCGATGACCTTGCATCCGTGGAGCTTTGCGATCTGACCGACCAGGCTGCCGACCGCGCCCGCAGCACCGGATACGACGACGGTGTCACCGTCTTTCAGCTTTCCGACGTCGAGCAGTCCGAAATATGCGGTGACGCCGGGGAATCCGAGAGCTCCGAGCCAGGTCGGTAGGGGAGCGATCGATTCGTCGACCCGGGTCACGTCTGTTCCGTCGGACACTCCGTACTCGGAAGCGCCGAACGATCCCGCCACGATGTCCCCGACCTGGTAATCGGGGTGTTGGGATTCGGTGATGCGTCCGACGCCGTGGGCGCGCATGACGGAACCGAGCTTGACCGGCGGAACGTACGACTTGACGTCGTTGAGCCAACCGCGCATCGCGGGGTCGAGGGAGAGGTATTCGACCTTGACGACAAACTCACCCGGCCCGGCGGACGGGATCTCGGCGTCGACATATTCCCAGGTGGAAGCGTCGGGAAGTCCTGTCGGGCGGGCGGCGAGGCGTACTTGGCGGTTGGTCATCTCTCCCCTTCGGCGAAACGAATTGAACTTGAGGCCGGATTCAATATAGGTGATGGATCACGAACTGGGAAGAGTTGGATGAACCGATTGACGACTATGTATGTTCGATCGATGAGCAATGTCGTCGAAGACGCGCCTGGTTGGTTCACTCGGGCGCTGGAAGCGCCGGTCGAGACGGGGTCGGTGGAGGTCGAGGGCGCTTCGGTGCATTTTCGGGCTTGGGGGTCGGCAGGGCCGGGAATTGTGCTGATCCACGGCGGCGCAGCCCACAGTCGCTGGTGGGATCACATCGCGCCGCAGTTCGCCGAGGGGCGGCGCGTCGTCGCTCTCGACTTGACGGGCCACGGAGACAGTGACACTCGCGATGCCTACGCGATATCCCAGTGGGCTCGCGAGGTGCTGGCGGCGGCCGAGGCCGGGGGAATCGACGGCAAGCCGATTCTGGTGGGGCACAGTATGGGTGGGATTGTTTCCTTCGTGGCCTCGCATCTGCACGGCGAACTGTTGGACGGCGTTGTCATCATCGATTCGCCACTCAAGGCGCGGACGCCCGAAGAGGAGGCAGCTCGACGCCAGAATGCGTTCGGCCCCAAGAAAGTTTATCCCACCAGGGAAGACGCGATGGGTCGATTCCGCTTCGTTCCGCCCCAGGATTCGGGACTGCCTGCGGTGCGTGACCATGTGGCAGCCACGTCCATGGAGGAAGTCGATGGCGGTTGGTCATGGAAATTCGATCCGAACTTCTTTCTCCGAGTTGGCGCCGAAGATGTTCTCGACAGTGAACCGCGTTGCCGCGTAGCCTATTTCCGATCTGAGAACGGTATCGTGTCCGATCGACTCATGGAGCACATGCGCGGACTGTTCGGACCGGAGGCCATCGTGGCGGAGATTCCCGAAGCCGGCCATCACGTCATGATCGATCAGCCGTTGCAACTCGTGACCGGGGTGCGAACTGTGTTGAGTGCGTGGGCCGTCGCAAGTCAAGTGCCGGTAAATCAAGCGGCAGGTAACATCGAGGAAAGGGTAGAAGCATGAGCACGGAATTGACGCTCGAACCGAAAGTTGAAGCTGCACTGCAGTTGTGGCACACCATGATCGAAACCGGTGACCTGTCGGCACTACCGACCATTGTCGCGCCCGACGCGCAGTTCCGATCGCCCACCGGATTCAAGCCGTACCAGTCCGCGGATGCCGTTGTGCTCATTCTCAATACGGTGATCCAGGTGTTCGAGAATTTCGAGTACCACCGTCAGTTCGCCGGAGCCAACGGTCGGCAGGTCGTTCTCGAATTCAGTGCGAACATCGGAGACAAGAGCCTCAAGGGAATCGACATGGTCGAATTCGACGAGGACGGCAAGATCGTCGATTTCGAGGTCATGGTGCGTCCGGCCAGCGGGCTCGCCGCATTGGCTGCCGAGATGGGCCGCAGGCTCGGGCAGACGCTACCGACCTACAAGGCCTGACCTGAGTCCGGGCGCGGGCCCAGTCTGCCTGCTCAGCTGGTGCGGAATCCACCGTTGGAGTGAAGGAGTTGCCCTGTTATCCAGCCTCCGGCGTCGGACATCAGAAATCGAACGAGGTCTGCAGTGTCGCCGGGAGTACCCAGCCGGCCGGCAGGGGTCTGGAGGGTTGCGGCCTGTCTGATCTCCGGTGTCATCCATCCTGTGTCGATCGGTCCTGGGTTGATGACGTTTGCCCTTACGCCGCGTGATCCCAGTTCGACTGCGGCGGCGATGACGATGCGGTCGAGAGCGCCCTTGCTGGCCCCGTACGGAAGATTATGGGCCGCATGGTCGCTGGTGAGTGCGATGATCCGCCCGGTCACCTGACTGATTTCGCGTTGCTCCGGAAGGCGTTCAGCGAACGCTTTGATCAGCAGCCAAGAGGCGCGGGCGTTGACGGCGAAATGTCGTTCCCAGCTCTCGACGGTGGTATCGAGGATCGAGCTGTCGACGCTTTCGCAATGCGAGAGAACCAGCCCACGAAGGTCATTCCGCGATGCGGCAGCGTCAACGAGCTGTGCGGCCGCATCCGGCGAGGCCAGATCTCCGGGAACCAGGTCGACACGGCTCCCGAGTGCGCGACACTTCTCGGCAACGTCCTGCGGATCGTGCGCTCCGCGGACGAACCCGACGCGTTCGTCATAAGGCGCCCAGTAGCCGATCGTCAGATCCCAACCATCCTCGGCGAGACCCAATGCGAGGCTTGCTCCGATCGACTTGCTCCGGCCGACGCCGGTGATCAACACGGTCCCGCGCCTGTCAGACACTGCTCGCCTCCAGAGATGTCCTGCAATTCAAATGGGGTGAGGTCACTTCAGTTGGAAGCATCACTGTAGCGGGCGAGCTGTCGACTGTATCGAGCGAGCTGTCGCCGTAGGTGCCTCGACCTGACCAGTGTCTTGACACGGCGCTGGTCACAGCGTTTGACTGAGATGCAAGCTCGAGTTGATTCGCCGGACTGTGTCCCGGGAGGTTGACCTATGCGCGGCAATGGAATTGCAGGCAAGGCTTTCTCAGGCGAGGGCTGTAGGCGTGGACAAGAATCTCACCGAGCAAGGTCTCATCGCGGGACCGTCTCGGTTCTGGCTTTGGTTGGGGTGTGCGTACTTTCGTTTGTCACCACTCAGATGGCCGGCGCGCAACCGGTTGCAGAGAATGTCGATACCGGGTTCGTGATCCCTTTTGCCGGGGCACCGGTCTACGAGAGCGTCGCGCCCGCGCAGATGACTACTCCGGATCAACTCAACCAGTCGCTCGGTCAGCAGACTGCGGAAGAGATTGCCGCGCAGATCGGACTCGAGCCCGCTGACGCTTTGACCGAGGAGCAGTATCGCGACCTCATGGCCGGCGGTGGGGTCGGTGGCAATCTCGAGGATGCCGAGGTGATCGACGAATGCGCCCGGATTCTCACCAATACGAACGGGCGGCCCCTCTATTCCGGCACTACGCCGTCGGTTCTGGCCAGTTACGGGTTGTACGTGAATCCCGACGGATTGCTGGAGAGTCCGGCCAACGCGGATGCGCCGACGCGACAGGTGAATACGCTGATCGCCCCTGGCGGTTTCGTGGGCACCTGGTTGCGCAACAACGGTGCGACGCACACTCTGATTGCTCTCTATCAGTCGGCATACACGGTGCAGGCAGTCTACGGATTTGCAGCGCAACAGATTTCGGGAGCAGCGCAGCTGGTGACCAACACCAAAGGCGATGTGAGTTCGGAAGTCGGCATGTCGATGGCGCCGCCGCTCTGGATAGTGAACTTCGCACTGCTCTACATCTTGAAGCCGTCACTGGCGGCGGCCATGCCTGCGCACTGGGCTCCCATTCCGCCTGCCGTTGCCGACGCCGTGAAGGCGAGTCCCACCGGTCAAGTCGCCTTCAGTGACTACGCGTCCTATTTCGAGTGATCGGTCTGCCGGACAGCGCTGACGAACTTCTCGATCAAAGCGTGGTCCTTGACGCCCCTCGACGATTCGACGCCGCTGGAGACATCGACGCCCCAGGCACCGGTGGCATCCAGCGCGTCGCGCACGTTCTCCGGGGACAGTCCGCCCGCCAGGATCCACTGGCCGTGCGGGCGTGATTGCTGTTGTGCCCAGTTCCACGGCACCCCGGATCCGGCGTCGGCGCCGTCGATCAGGAGCTCGTCCTCACCGAGGTCGAGGTTGTAACCGTCGCGGACGTTGCTGGAGACAACAGCGCGGATGACAGTGAGGCCGGCGTCGTGCAAGCGCTGCACTTGCTCGGCGTCGACCAGATCGTGAATCTGCACGGTACGAAGACCGGTGATCGCGGCGATCTCGAGGACCTGATCGATCGGGTTGCCGAGAAAAACTCCGATTGCCCGGATGTGTTCGGGGATTCGTGCAAGAAGATCGACTGCGAGTGCGGGGTCGACTTTGCGGACGCTCTCGGCGAAGACGAAACCGATGGCGTCGACGCCCAGGCCCACCGCGAGGTCGACCGTGTCAGCGTCCCGCAGCCCACAGACCTTGATGAATGTCACCTGATACACAGTACTAGCGCCGTCGCCGTACCAGCGTCGTCGTCTAGCCTCGTGCGTGCGACATTTCTACGTGCGAGAGGCTTGACGTGGACTGGCTCTACCGAATCAGTTTGATCTCGGGACCACTGCCGGTGATCCTGACTGTGCTCGGGGTCCTGGGTGGTGTGTGGCTGCTCGGTTCGAACGTCCGCTGGTACTACCGCAGAGCGGTACCGATCGCGGGGCTGATCGCGCTGGTGATCATGATCGCCGTCTGGATCACCGTCGAAAAGGTGATCGTGCCGTTCCCGGATCCCATCGAGATGTCGATCTACGTGTGGATCGGAATCGGTATCTACGCGCTGCTACTTCTCGGGCCGCGAATCAAAGCGGGCGGAACCGTAGCCAAGGCGGCGCTGTCTGTGGTTGCGACTTTGCTGGTCATCGTCACCGCCGCGACGCAGATCAATCTGGTCTTTGCTGCCTACCCGACAGTGGGAATTGCCTTCGGACACGACGATTTCGACCGCATATCACTCAGCGAAGTTCCCGGTCCGACGGATCCTGTTGTCACCGGCGATCCCACCGACACGGTGTGGAAAGCGCCGGAAGGCATGCCGATTCGCGGACGAGTCACGACTTTGCCTGTTCCCGGAACGATTTCGGGATTCTCCGCGCGCGATGCCCAGGTGTATCTGCCGCCGTCGTACTTCACCAATCCGCGTCCGCTTCTTCCCGTGCTCGTGCTCATGGCCGGTCAGCCTGGCAAGCCGGAGGACTGGCTTCAGGGCGGAAAGCTGACCGCGACAATGGATGCTTTTGCCCGGGATCACGAGGGGTTGGCTCCGGTCGTAGTGATAGCCGATGGAACAGGTTCGCAGATGGCCAATCCGCTGTGCACCGACTCGTCGCAGGGCAAGGTCGGCACGTATCTGGCAAAGGACTTGCCCGCTGCGGTGGCGAATGCGTTCCAGATCGACACGAACCCGAGGGCGTGGGCCATCGGTGGCCTCTCTTACGGTGGTACTTGCTCACTGCAGATGGCTACCAACTACCCCGACGTGTATCCGACGTTCCTCGATCTCTCCGGTCAGTTGGAGCCCTCGCTCGGTGACCGACAGCGAACCGTCGACGAGATATTCGGCGGCGACGAGGCGGCATTCGTGAAGGTGAATCCGATGGACCTGCTGGCGACCCGGAAGTTCCCGAACTCGGGCGGAGTGTTTGTGGTCGGAACAGATGACAACGAGTTCAAGCCCGGCCAGCAAAAGGTGTACGAAGCGGCCAAAGCGGCCGGAATGGACGCCAGGTATCTCGAGCTTCCCGGTGGTCACAGCTTTTCGGTGTGGTCGGCCGGCGTCGAGCAGGAGCTGACGTGGATCTCGCAGCGAATGGGACTGATCAGCTGAATCCTGTTCCGGTTTTGGAACGTGTTCTATATTCGGTGTGTGGCTGCCGTTCGGCAGTCTCTCGATCGTTCACCGACTGGAGTTCAGGCACATGTACGAGTGGTCCGACACCGACCTGATGTTCCGCGACGCCTTGCGGGGCTTTATCGACAAAGAGGTGCGGCCTCATGTCGACGAGCTCGAAAGTGGTGCGCTGCCGCCGTTCGACATCATTCGCAAGCTGTACTCGACCTTCGGTCTGGCCGACATGGCACGCGAGGGCCTCGAGAAGTCGCTCGCACGCGAGCGCGGCGATACTCCGTCCGGTGACGGTGAGAAGTCGAGCGCCTTCAGCGGCGCCGGCAGCATGGGCGTTGTGCTCAACAGCGAATTGGCCGGCGTCAGCCTCGGCCTTGTCGCGTCGTTGGGCGTCAGCCTCGGATTGGCCGCCGGAACTATCCGCAGCCGCGGCACACTCGCGCAGAAGGAACGCTGGCTCCCCGGCTTGGTGACTTTCGAAACCGTCGGTGCATGGGCGATCACCGAACCGGACTCCGGCTCGGATGCTTTCGGCGGTATGAAGTCCTACGTACGCCGCGACGGTGACGACTACATCCTCAACGGCAACAAGACCTTCATCACCAACGGTCCGTACGCCGACGTGATGATCGTCTACGCAAAGCTCGACGAGGGGGACGCGTCGGTTGATCGTCGTGACCGCAAGGTGCTCGCCTTCATCCTCGACAAGGGCATGGAGGGGCTCACGCAGAGCCCGCCGTTCAAGAAGATGGGAATGAACTCCTCGCCCACCGGTGAGCTGTTCTTCGACAACGTCCGCATCACCAAGGATCGTCTGCTCGGCGAAACCGAGGACAGCGGAAAGTCCGACGGAAAGTCCAGCGCCAAGGAGAGCTTTGCCGCCGAACGCATCGGCATCGCATCGCTCTCGCTCGGCATCATCAACGAATGCCACCGTCTGAGCATCGAATACGCGAAGTCCCGCAAACTGTGGGGACGTGAGATCGGGCAGTTCCAGCTCATCCAGCTCAAGCTCGCCGAGATGGAGGTCGCTCGAATCAACGTGCAGAACATGGTCTTCAACGCGATCGAACGCACCGCGGCCGGAGACAAAGTGAGCCTGGCGGAGGCGTCGGCGATGAAGCTGTACTCGTCGCGCGCAGCGACCGAGGTCGCGATGGAAGCCGTGCAGCTGTTCGGTGGAAACGGCTACATGGCCGAGTACCGAGTCGAGCAGTTGGCGCGTGATGCCAAGTCGCTCATGATCTATGCGGGCAGCAACGAAATTCAGGTCACCCATATCGCCAAGGGCCTCCTGGGCTGACACCGGAACGTTTTCGCTGGTCGGTCGACCGCAGCAGGAACCGGATAGTCTTGCTGCGGTCGGCGACACCGCGCCGACGGATCGGAGTAAGCAGTGAACGCGCCAGATCCCACAAATGTTCATCCGATGGCCGGGCAACCACGAGTGGTGTTGCTGAAGCCGTTGATCGACAACCCGTTGATCGAGGTAGGGGAGTACACCTACTACGACGATCCGGAGTTCGCCGAAGAGTTCGAGACTCGAAACGTGTTGCATCACTACGGTCCCGACAAACTGGTGATCGGAAAGTTCTGCGCCCTGGCCACCGGTGTCACCTTCATCATGAACGGCGCGAACCATCGTATGAACGGTGTCTCCACCTACCCGTTCCCGATCATGGGCGGCGATTGGGCCAGGCACATGGATTTGGTGCAGGATTTGCCGTCGCGCGGTGACACCGTCGTGGGGAACGACGTGTGGTTCGGCGGGAACGTGACAGTCATGCCCGGTGTCCGGATCGGCCACGGGTCGATCGTGTCCACCGGCGCCGTCGTAACGCGCGACGTCCCGGACTACGCAATTGTCGGTGGCAACCCGGCAATGGAGATCAAGCGCCGCTTCAGCGCTGAAGACATCGAGAAGTTGGTGCGAATTGCGTGGTGGGACTGGCCGATCGAGAAGATCACCCGCCACGTCCGAGTGATCTCGGACGGAAGTGTCTCGGAACTCGAAGCGGTTGAGTGATCTACCGATCTGCTAGTTCGATCGAGTGAGCGAGTAGTTCCGGACATAAAGCAGGGCGGCCGCGAGAAGGCCGACGGCAAGACCTGTTGCGGTGAACGTGATCAGGTTCGGCTCGAGGTCGAAGTGGATAACGGCCGATGGCGGGTAGGGGTTCTGCTGGTCGCGCGGTTCGGGGAGGACCACCGAATAGAAGGTGGGCGGCCAGATTCGTCCGACAACGGCAACCGCGAGTCCGTAGGCTGCGCCGAAAGCTGAAAGTGCAAGCGGAAGAGCAAATTTTCTACCGTGCGCGTCGCGGGCCAGTCGCCATCCCGTCGCGTTCAGGATCGCCGAGACGACAACGGCGACAGCCGTTCCGACCATCAGGAACCAAGCGGCCGCGGGGAACCAATGTGGTGCGTCGGAGTAGCTGTAGCCGTCGATCACCCACATGTACCCCGTCTTGCCGTCCTCCATCGGCGGCGGTGGTGGAGGTTGGATGCCGATATGTTCTGTCCGCGTGGATGGCGTGGCAAATCGCCAGGCGAGCACTCCGAGGACGCTCAGGAGTAATCCGGTCGCGATGAAAACTGCGAAGAGTGGTTCTGCAACACGGTCGCGCAGCGTTGTGAATCGCATTCGAGGATCGTCTCATCTCAGCCCGAGATCGAGACTTTTTGTCGGTGGCTTGCATTAGCTTGTGCGCATGACTCTCACACTCGGCATGATCACTTTCGACAGTCTCGATCCCGGTCCGCTCGCAACGTGGTGGGCGGCGCAGTTGGGCGGAAACATCGTCGAGGAGAACGACGGTTGGTTCTACATCGTCGCGGTCCCTGACAGCGCCACCAACTTCGCATTCCAGAAGGTCCCGGACCCCACCGCCGGCAAGAATCGCATCCATCTCGATTTGGGGAGTCCGGATCTCGACGCCGAGGTGGCGCGGCTCGTCGAGGCCGGAGCAACCGAGCACCACCGCGAGAACATGGACGGTTTCCGTTGGGTGACGCTCCTCGATCCTGATGGGAACCAGTTCTGCGTGTCGGGTCCTCACGCCTGAGCTGACAGGTCCTGAGCTCGCCCGATTCTCACCCACTGATTTCGTGCCCACTGATTTCGCGGGCACCGATTCGGGCATGATGAGGGGCATGACTTCTCAGACTTCTCGGACCGGGGCCGACGCAGTCGGCCTGTGCAGCTTCGTCGATTCGTCACCGTCGCCGTTCCATGTGTGCGCGACGGTGGCGACCGAGCTGACGGCCGGTGGGTTCGTCGAAGTCCACGAAACGCAGTCGTGGCCAGCCGAGCCCGGACGGTACTTCCTCGTGCGCGGTGGTTCGCTGATTGCCTGGAGCACCGAGGGCGTGGAAAACGCCGCTCCGTTCCGGATCGTCGGAGGTCACACCGACAGCCCGAATCTGCGGGTCAAACAGCATCCCGACCTCACTTCGGCCGGGTGGCAGATGGTGGGCCTCGAACCGTATGGCGGTGCGTGGCTGAACTCCTGGCTCGACCGCGATCTCGGTATCTCCGGACGATTGAGTGTCCGGGTGGGAAACACGGTGGAGCAGAAGCTGGTTCGCATCGACGACCCGATTCTGCGTGTTCCGCAGCTGGCTATCCACCTGTCCGAAGATCGCAAGGGCGTGACGCTGGATCCGCAGCGGCACGTCAACGGAATCTGGGGCGTGGGTTCGAAACCCAAGTCGTTCATCGGATTTGTCGCCGAGCGTGCGGGTGTAGCCGCGTCGTCGGTTCTCGGCTGGGAATTGATGACACACGACCTTGCGCCCAGCGCAGTCGTGGGGGTGGACAAGGAATTGGTCAGCGCCCCTCGGCTGGACAATCAGGGCACGTGTTATGCAGGGACACAAGCACTTCTGGCCGCAGTCGAGTCACCCGGTCAGCAGGTCCCGGTGCTCGCACTCTTCGATCATGAAGAGGTCGGCAGCATGTCCGACCGTGGAGCTTTCTCAGATCTGCTGAACACCGTGCTCGAACGGATCGTGTTGGGGCGCGGTGGTGGCCGCGAAGAATTCCTGCAGGCGATGGCGGGCTCGGTGTGCGCGTCGGGCGACATGGCTCACGCGACGCACCCCAACTACCCGGACCGCCATGAGCCCGCTCATCGGATCGAGATCAACGGTGGGCCTGTACTCAAGGTGAACCAGAACCTGCGATACGCCACCGATGCGGCCGGTGCAGGCGAATTCGCGCTCGCGTGTGATCAGGCGGGAGTGCCGATGCAGCGCTACGTCCACCGCGCCGATCTGCCGTGCGGCTCCACCATCGGACCCATCACGGCATCACGGACCGGACTGTCCACCGTCGACGTCGGCGCACCCCAGCTCGCGATGCACTCTGCCCGCGAGTTGATGGGCGCGTCAGACGTCCGCATGTATGCCGACGCGCTCGGTGCCTTCCTCACGCCTCGAAGTTAGAGGTCGCGTAGTCAAAGTGCTGAGAGCCCGGCGGGTGCGGCCGGGAGACCCTCGAAGAAGTCGGCGCTCGGTGTGAAGAACATCGAGCCCGTCACAGCCGTCGAGAAGTCGAGTAGTCGGTCGTAGTTGCCGCGGGGGTCGCCGAGAAACATGTTCTCCAGCATCCGTTCGGTGATCGCAGGCGTGCGGCAGTAGCCGATGAAAAAGGTGCCGATCTCGTCGTCACCGAGGCGCCCGTACGGCATGTTGGCACGCAGGATCTCGAGAGCCTTGCCGTTCTCGTCCTTGATCGCGTTGAGCGCGACGTGCGAGTTGGCCGGCTTCACGTCGGACGTCATCTCGATGTCCTCGAGCTTGCTGCGCCCGATCACACGCTCCTGCTCGTCGACGGTGATTGCTTCCCAATCGCGCATCTTGTGGATGTAGCGCTGGATATGGACGTAGCTGCCGCCGGTGAACGCAGGATCCTCGTCGCCGACCGTCACTGCGGCGACGGCGTCGCGGCCGACCGGATTCTCGGTGCCGTCGACGAAGCCGATGAGGTCGCGGTTCTCGAAGTACTGGAAGCCGTGAACCTCGTCGACCACCGTGGCCGCGCCGTGCAGTCGCTTCGTGATCTGCCGAGCCACCTCGAAACACGCGTCCATGCTCATCGCGCGGATGTGGAAGAGCAGATCACCGGGAGTCGACGGCGCCGAGTGAACGTCACCCTGCAAAGCGGTGAACGGGTGCAGCAGCGCAGGGCGCTGACCGGCGAACAGTCGATCCCAGGCCAGCGAACCGATGCTCGTCACGACGTCCAAACCCGATCCAGGGACACGCAGCCCCACAGCCCGCTGCAGACCGGCGACATCGGCGAGCAGTTCTCGTGTGGTGTTCTCGCCACCCGGATTCACGGTCGCGACCAGGAAAATTGCAGCCGGAGTGAGGGGAGTGGTCACCGACTGGGACTGTGCCGTGAGGTCGGCTTGACGAACATCCTGGGGCATGCGAGACCTTTCGAGGGAAAGAATGAACCGGCCTGACCTTAAGAAAACCGACCGGATTACCCAAACCGGGGCGGGTGTGACGGGCGATACTTCGCAGGCCCGGAGGTGTTGCGGGTGCTGCCGTCTGCGGAAGTCGTCGGCCCACACCGATAGACTGTCCCCCGGCACGTTCTTTCGTTGGGCACATTCGTGGTGTCCCGCTCCGCGCCGGCTTGCCTCTTGACTCCCGTAGGGAAGGGACCACTCTCCAGTGTCTGCTCACCAGGTCGATACCGTCACGCACGCATCGGCTGATCCCGATGCCGCTCAGCCGTTCAAGGAGCTCGGTCTCAAGGACGACGAATACGCACGCATCAAGGAGATCCTGGGCCGCCGTCCCACGGACGCCGAACTGGCGATGTACTCGGTGATGTGGAGCGAGCACTGCTCGTACAAGTCCTCGAAGGTCCACCTCGGATACTTCGGCAAGACCACCACCGACGAGATGCGCGCCAACATGCTGGCCGGTATCGGCGAGAACGCCGGCGTCGTCGACATCGGTGACGGCTGGGCAGTCACGTTCAAGGTCGAGAGCCACAACCACCCGTCGTACGTCGAGCCCTACCAGGGTGCGGCAACCGGTGTCGGCGGCATCGTCCGCGACATCATGGCCATGGGTGCTCGTCCGATCGCCGTCATGGATCAGCTTCGGTTCGGTGCTGCTGACGCCCCCGATACCCGTCGCGTCGTCGACGGTGTCGTGCGTGGTGTCGGTGGATACGGAAACTCCCTCGGCCTCCCCAACATCGGCGGCGAGACGGTCTTCGACGAGTCCTACGCAGGCAACCCGCTGGTCAACGCACTGGCAGCCGGCGTCATGCGCGTCGAGGATCTGCATCTGGCCTTCGCTTCGGGTGCAGGCAACAAGATCATCCTGTTCGGCGCACGCACCGGTCTCGACGGCATCGGCGGCGTCTCGGTTCTCGCGTCGGCGACGTTCGACGACGAGGGTGGAGACACCGGCGGACGTAAGAAGCTCCCTGCGGTTCAGGTTGGCGACCCCTTCACCGAGAAGGTGCTCATCGAGTGCTGTCTCGACCTCTACAAGGCCGGCCTCGTTGTCGGCATCCAGGACCTCGGCGGCGCCGGGCTGTCCTGCGCCACCTCCGAGCTGGCTGCAGCCGGTGACGGCGGCATGCACATCAACCTCGAGAAGGTTCCGATGCGCGCCACCGGCATGACCCCCGCCGAGGTGCTCTCCAGCGAATCGCAGGAGCGCATGTGCGCCGTGGTCACGCCCGAGAACGTCGATGCGTTCATGGAGGTCTGCAAGAAGTGGGACGTCCTGGCCACCGACATCGGCGAGGTCACCGACGGTGAGCACCTCACCATCTCCTGGCACGGCGAGACCGTCGTCGATGTTCCCCCGCGCACCGTCGCTCACGAAGGCCCGGTCTACAACCGTCCCGTCGAGCGCCCGGCAAGCCAGGACGCGTTGATCGCGAACACGACCGCCGGACTGAAGCGTCCCGAAACCGACGCCGAGCTCGAAGCGACCCTGCTGAAGATGATCGCCTCGCCTGCCCTGTGCAGCCGCAAGTGGATCACCGAGCAGTACGACCGCTACGTCCGCGGTAACACCGTCCTGGCCGAGAACGCCGACGGCGGTGTCATCCGCATCGACGAGAAGACCGGACGCGGAATCGCTCTGTCCACCGACGCTTCGGGCCGCTACACCGCGCTCGATCCGTACACCGGCGCGCAGCTCGCATTGGCCGAGGCTTTCCGCAACGTGGCAGTCACGGGCGCAACGCCCAAGGCCGTCTCCAACTGCCTGAACTTCGGTTCTCCCGAGGACCCGGGGGTCATGTGGCAGTTCCAGCAGGCTGTTCGCGGCCTCGCCGACGGCTGCGCCACCCTCGGCATCCCCGTCACCGGCGGCAACGTCAGCTTCTACAACCAGACCGGATCCACGGCCATCCTGCCGACGCCGGTGGTTGCCGTCCTCGGTGTGATCGACGACGTTCACCGCCGTATCCCGACGGGCCTCGGACTCGAGCCTGGCGAGACGCTGATCCTGCTCGGCGACACCCACGACGAGTTCGACGGCTCCATCTGGTCGCAGGTCGAGCACGGTCACCTCGGTGGCGTGCCGCCGCAGGTCGACCTCGCCCGTGAGCAGCTGCTTGCGGACATCCTGCTCGCCTCCTCGCGTGACGGACTGGTCACCGCAGCTCACGACCTCTCCGAGGGTGGACTGGCCCAGGCTGTCGTCGAAGCCGCGCTGGCCGGCGAAACCGGTTGCCGCATCCTGATTCCCGAGGGCGCAGATCCGTTCGTGACCCTGTTCTCGGAATCGTCCGGACGCGTCCTGGTTGCGGTTCCTCGCACCGAGGAGACCCGCTTCACCGGTATGTGCACCGCTCGCGGCTTGCCGTGGACGCGTATCGGGGTCGTCGACGAGGGCAGCGACTCCGTCGAGGTCCAGGGACACTTCTCCGTCACGATGGCCAAGCTCCGTGAGGCCTTCGAGGGAACGCTGCCCGCACTGTTCGGGTGATAGATGGTCGATTCCGGAGAACTGACTTCTTCTGACAGCCAGCCGCAGGAACACCACCTGCGGCTGGCTGTTCCCGCATCTCTCGAGAAGTTCGACAACCGCTTCACCGAGTGGGCGTGGGGGCTCCTCAAACTCGACTTCACCGGCATTGCGTTTGCCGCGTTCTTCTTCTGCTGGTCTCTGACGCCGTCGTTGCTGCCGCGCGATTGGCTCTTCCAAGGTCTGATCGGCGGCATCAACTCGGCCATCGGCTACGGCGTCGGCACCGCGATCGGTTGGGCTGTGGAGCGATACCTCCTCAGCGGTCGACGGTGGTGGCCCCTGCCCGAGCCGGTGCCTTCCGCGATCAAGGTCTTCGTACCGGTCGCATCCATCGTCGCGGCGATCATCATGTTGGTCTACGCCGCCGGATGGCAACGCGAAATTGCGGCGCTGACCGACGCCGAAGGCACGACCACCTCCGGCTACATCCGAACCCTCGGATTGAGCCTCTTCATCGGCGGCCTGCTCATCTCGATCTGGCGGGTCCTCCACGATCTGGTGAAACTGATTGCCCGACAGCTGATGCGGCGGTTCCACTGGTCGCGGTCTGTGGCCAATGGTGTCGGCGTCCTGGTTGTCACCGTCCTGTTCTTCATGTTGGTCGACGGCGTCCTCGTCCGCGGAATCTATGCCGCGACCAACTCGATCTTCAGTCTGCAGAACTCGACCACTCGCGACGGCGTCGTCGAACCGCAGGATCCGATGAAATCGGGTAGCCCCGAATCTGCTGCTCCCTGGGACACATTGGGGTTCGAGGGGCGCAACTTCGTCTCGCGTGGACTGGACGCCCAGGAACTCGAAGCGGCAACCGGTAACCCTGCGATGGATCCGATTCGCGTGTATGCCGGACTCGAAAGCGCCGAAGATCCCGAAGAGCGCATGGATCTGGTCATCAAGGAACTGGAGCGAACCGGCGCCTTCCAACGCAAGGTCCTTGTGGTCATTCCGACGACAGGTACGGGGTGGGTCAATCCCACTGCGGCACAGGCAATCGAGCTTGTACACGGCGGCGACACTGCTCTTGTCGCCAGCCAGTACTCGTACCTGCCGAGTTGGATCTCGTTCCTCGCAGACCAGGAGAAGGCGCAAGCTGCCGGTCGCCTGTTGATCGAGCGGGTACACGAAAGATGGCTTCAGGAACCGGAAGCCACCAGACCGAAGTTCATGGTCTACGGCGAGAGCCTCGGCGTCATGGCCGGCGCGGGGGCATTCGACACACTGCAAGCGGCGCGCGATACCGCCGACGGAATTCTGTGGGTAGGTCCACCGAACGCGACGCAGTTGTGGCGTTCGATCGAGAAGAGGCGCGATCCCGGCACTCCCGAAGTGGCGCCCGTGTACGCGGACGGTCTGGCCGGAGTCCGGTTCGCGGATCGCTCCGCAGACATTCCGACCGACGGTATGACGTGGCCGCAGCCGCGAGTTCTGTTTGTCCAGCATCCTTCCGATCCGGTGGTGTGGTGGTCACCCGACCTCATGTTCAACCGGCCCGAGTGGCTCAAGGAAGTACCGGGATTCGACCGCTCACCGTCGATGAAATGGTTCCCGGTCGTGACGTTCTGGCAGGTGTCCGCAGACCTCGGTAACGCCGCGGGAGTTCCGGACGGTCACGGTCACAATTACGGAACCTCCGTTCTGGACGCCTGGATCAGCGTCGCCCAGCCCGAGGGATGGACGGCCGCAGAAACCGAGCGGGTGCGGTCGGCGTTGGTTGTCGCCGTGAAATCCGAGGGCCCCGAGAAGTGAGGGGAGTCGCCTCGATCGCGCTCTCCGCCGCCGCGATCACCTGGAGCAACGTCGTGCTTCCGGCATTCGGTCTTTCGCCTCGCGCTCGCGCCGTGGTCAACACCGCGGCCGGTCTGTCGGCCATCGGAGTCTTACTCGCACGTGGTTACACCCGCGAGGAACTCGGATTGGCACACACCGGAATTCGTGGTGGTGCTCAGTTCGGCGGAGCCGCGGCCGGGGCGGTCCTCACCGGCTACAGCGCCGCTCTGGTTGTCCCGTCCTTGCGTGCGACACTCGCTGCCGACGAGCGAGCAGACGGCCGTGAGGACTTCCTCGAATGGATCATCTTGCACATCCCCTTCGGCACGGTGCTTTCCGAGGAACTGTTGTTCCGTAGCGCGATGTCCGCAGTCTGGAATCGTGAGCTGAACCGTCCCACCGCGCAGGCTGTTCATGCACTGACTTTCGGGTTGTGGCACGTCGCCCCCGCCCGCGGTGCCGGCGACAACGTTCCCGCTGCAGTGGCATTCACCGGCGCGTCGGCACTGCTGTTCGAGTGGCTGCATCGCAGGGGTGGCAGCGTCCTCGCACCGGCATTGCTGCACCTCGCGACCAATGCCGGTGGCGCACTTGCCGTTCGTATCGCTACTCGAAGACAAGGAGTGAACTGATGCCGCCCCGCCGCGCCGTCGACCCCGCCGAATTCCGTGCCGCAGTCCTGGCTGTCGGCCCGTGGCTTCGCGATCCGGAACTTCCGAAGCCTTCTCGCGCTGAACTCGGCGCCGCAGTGAAGATGAGTGCGCGCACTCTCGAACAGATCGCCCCCGGATCGAGCGTCGAGGTGCGGGTGCCGCCGTTTGTCGCCGTGCAATGCATCGAAGGTCCACGTCATACGCGCGGAACCCCGCCAAACGTCGTCGAGACGGACGCTCGCACGTGGTTGCAGATGGTCACCGGACTGCTCGAGTTTTCCGAGGCCGCAGGTGACGGGCGAGTCGACGCCTCAGGTAGCCGCGCCCCCGAAGTTGCGCACTGGCTCCCACTGCTCCGGTTGGCGTAGTGACAGAGACCATCCGGTTCGCTTCGGCGTGATCTGAGGCCCAAGGCTGCCCTCAGGGGAAGTGTGTCCCAAAATGGCCGTAGACTGTGGATGCCCCCCAACCCCTGCCCACAAAGGGAGCGCCCGGTGACTCGTGCCGATCTGTCGGTCAACAGTCCAAATCTCCTCGCTTCGAACCCGTCCGACGAGGACGAGAACGAGCCCCGCGAAGAATGCGGTGTATTCGGCGTCTGGGCGCCGGGAGAGGATGTGGCGAAGCTCACTTATTACGGCCTGTACGCACTTCAGCACCGTGGTCAAGAAGCTGCCGGCATTGCGGTAGCCGACGGCTCCCAGGTGTTGGTGTTCAAGGATCTCGGCCTGGTCAGCCAGGTATTCGACGAGCAGACTCTCGCAGCGATGCCAGGACATGTCGCCGTCGGACATTGCCGTTACTCCACCACCGGTTCCACGACGTGGGAGAACGCGCAGCCCATCTTCCGTACGACCACTGCCGGTACCGGCATCGCGCTCGGCCACAACGGCAACCTGGTCAACACCGCTGAACTCGCGAGCCGCACCCGTGCAGCCGGCCTGGTCAACGACAAGCGCCCCAATGCCGCGACTTCCGACTCCGACCTCATCGGTGGTCTCCTGGCACACGCTGCCGGCGACAGCACCATCGAACAGGCCGCGATGGAATTGCTTCCCACGTTGGAGGGCGCGTTCTGCCTCACCTTCATGGACGAGCACACGCTGTACGCAGCGCGCGATCCGCACGGCATCCGCCCGCTCTGCCTCGGTCGACTCGACCGCGGTTGGGTAGTCGCCAGCGAGACCGCAGCCCTCGACATCGTCGGCGCGTCGTTCGTTCGCGACATCGAGCCCGGTGAGCTACTCGCGATCGACGCAGACGGCGTCCGCTCCTCGCGTTTCGCGAACCCGACTCCCAAGGGTTGTGTCTTCGAGTACGTCTACCTCGCGCGTCCCGACAGCGTCATCGGTGGCCGTTCGGTCCACTCGACCCGCGTCGAGATCGGCCGTCTGCTCGCCAGCGAGCACCCCGCCGAAGGCGATCTGGTCATCCCCGTTCCCGAGTCCGGCACCCCCGCCGCCGTCGGGTACGCCCAGGGTTCGGGCATTCCTTACGGCCAGGGTTTGATGAAGAACGCCTACGTCGGCCGTACCTTCATCCAGCCGTCGCAGACGATCCGTCAGCTCGGTATCAGGCTCAAGCTCAACCCGCTCAAGGAAGTCATCCGCGGCAAGCGGCTTGTGGTGGTGGACGATTCGATCGTCCGCGGTAACACTCAGCGTGCGCTCATCCGGATGCTCCGCGAAGCCGGAGCCCTCGAAATTCACGTCCGTATCGCCTCGCCGCCGGTCAAGTGGCCCTGCTTCTACGGCATCGACTTCGCCTCACCGGCCGAATTGATTGCCAACGGAGCAGGCGGACAGGATGCGACGTTCGAGGAAATGCTCGACGGTGTGCGTCGTTCCATCGGAGCGGACACGCTCGGATACATCTCCACCGAAGGCATGATCGCCGCGACCGAGCAGCCGGCCAGCCGTCTGTGCGCCGCATGCTTCGACGGGACCTACCCGATCGCGCTTCCCAAGGAAACGTCGATCGGCAAGAACGTCCTCGAGGGGATGCTCGAGAGCACCGCAGGTTCGACGGCCACTCGCGACAACGACAACGCGAGCGCGCTCAGCCGCCCCTGAACACCGAAAGCTGCAAAGCGCCGAAAATCGATAGCCGAGAATCTGCCGTCCACAACATGTGGGCGGCAGATTTTCTGTTCCACGACTTTCCGTTCGACGACACGGCATACGTCGTGAGCATCTGGCATAGTGCCCTCCGTGGCGCAACTGAGAATGGACGGGCACCGGGTACTGGTCGCAGACCTGGTGGGGGACACCATCAAAGCGATCAACGGTTCGATGGTGGCGTACGAGGGTGCGATCACCTTCAAGAACGCCGGTATGGGCGGTGGCGGAGGGTTACGTGCCGCGCTGAAACAGAAGGCGGCAGGTGAATCACTGTCCCTGATGGAAGTCAGCGGACAAGGCACCGTCTACTTCGCGATCGACGCCCAGGACATCACGATCATCGAACTCGACAACGACGCTCTGCACGTGGAAGCGTCACAGTTGCTCGCACTGGTCGGACAGCTGCGAACCGATGTGAAATTTGCCGGCCTCCGCGGCGCAGGTTCCGGACAGGGCTTGTTCACGACGGTCGTCAGCGGCACCGGTCTGGTGGCCGTGCTGTCGAAGGGCGGACCGATCATCGCGCTCGAAGTCAGCCCGCAGTATCCGCTGGTTGCCGATCCCGACGCATTCGTCGCTCACCGCGGCCAGCTCAACCAGAGCTTCGTCACCGACGTCACCTGGCGCTCCGCGATCGGCGGTGGCAGCGGTGAAGCGTTCTCGCTGCGATTCGACGGATCCGGAGTCGTCTACATCCAGCCCGAGGAGCGCTGAACCATGCCGTTGGAATTGGTGAACAGCAAGGTCGTCAAGTCGACCCTCGCGCCTGGCCAGAACGTGCTCGCCCGCACCGGGTCGATGCTCTACTACACCGGTGACGTCCGCTTCATCCCGCACAGCATGGGCGGTGGGCCAGGCGCCATGCCGAACATGGGCGGTATCGCCGGGATGGCCGGCCGCATGATGTCCGGCGAGCATGCACGCATGATGGCGGCCGAGGGAAACGGTGAGGTCTTCTACGGGCACGCCGGCTTGTACGTCGAGGTCATCCACCTCGACGGTTCGTCGATGCTCACGGTCGAAGCCGACCGACTCCTCGCACACGACGGTTACCTCCAGAGTTCGATAGTCGCTCTCACGTCGCAGGGTGGTGTGCGCGGAGCGGTACGTGGAGCCATGACCGGTCAAGGGCTGTTCACGACGCAGTTGCACGGACAGGGAAGCGTCGCGGTTCTCTCGCACGGGGGCGCGATTCCGTTGCAGGTCGGTCCGAACAATCCTCAGGTCGTCGTCGACCCGCAGGCATACGTGTGCCACATCGGTCAGATCAACGTCGACATCTCCGCGAACGTCGGCTGGCGCGAGGCCGTCGGCAAGGGCTCGGGGGAGTCCATCCAGCTGAAGATGACCGGCGCCGGCACCGTCTGGGTCCAGGCGTCCGAGCAGAAGTTCTGAGAGGGCAACGAGCATGGGTATCGAAATTCACAATCCGGCAACTCTGCCCGCCAACGACAACGTCCCGGGCAACGACTACGCCTTCTGCGTCGAGATGGCCGGACAACCGTGGTTCACGTCCAAGGGCGCGATGATCGCGTACTACGGAAACATCAACTTCGAGCCGCTCGGGCGCACGAGTATGACGGCGATCGTCGCGGCCAGGTTCTCTTCGCCGCTCTACGCGGACGACTGGGTGCTCGCCCAGGGGCAGGGCAAGTTGATCCTCGGCGACCGCGGATTCAATATCAATTCCTACGACCTCGACGACGGCAACCTCACGATTCGCGCGGCCAATCTCCTCGCCTTCGAGACGAGCCTGGACCTCAAACAGTCCATCGTCCCAGGCTTTTTGACGCTGCTGGGAACAGGCAAGTTCCTGGCGTCGTCCAACGGCCCGGTCATGTTCGCGGAGCCGCCGCTGCGCATCGACCCGCAGGCGTTGGTGGGTTGGGCCGACTGCCCGTCGCCGTCCCATCACTTCGATGCGGACTGGATGCAGAGCTTCCTGGGCGCGGTTCGCGGAAGCATGTTCGGCGCGAATACCGGTGAAGAACGCCAGTTCGATTTCACCGGAGCCGGCACGGTGCTGATCCAGTCGAGCGAGAAGGTCGTCCACGACGGGCACCTCCTCAAACATATCGAATCCGAGACCGTTGCACTCGGGCAGAACAGTCTGCGAGCGCTGCACTCCTCGATCGGTGCGCGGCTGCAGAACTGACGTCTCGGGGTACGCGAGGTCTCACCGAGGGGGCCGGTCCGGTAGCGTATGGGCGTAATCGTCGGTATTTGTGTGCGCGCTCTGGGTCTCGAGTCGAACGATCCATCTCGCGTCACGAGGATTGCAAACACTTCACATTGCAAGACCACTTACCTGTGCACGAGCAATACGTGCTCGCGAGAAATACAAGGCTGGAGTAGTAACCCGATGACCGAGGACAGTCACCGCACCGCAGGCGCCTCCTACGCGGCAGCAGGAGTCGATATCGCCGCAGGCGACCGGGCGGTGGAACTCTTCGCCCCTCTGGCCAAGAAGGCCAGCCGCCCCGAGGTCATGGGTGGCCTCGGTGGTTTCGCCGGCTTGTTCTCCCTCAAGGGTGACTACAAGGAGCCGCTGCTCGCCGCATCGACCGACGGCGTCGGAACCAAGCTCGCTGTCGCGCAGGCGATGGACAAGCACGACACGGTCGGACTCGACCTCGTCGCCATGGTTGTCGACGACCTCGTCGTCTGTGGCGCCGAGCCGCTGTTCCTTCAGGACTACATCGCTGTCGGCCGGGTCATCCCCGAGCGCGTCGCGGAATTGGTCAGCGGCATCGCCGAGGGCTGCATCCAGGCCGGTTGCGCTCTCCTCGGTGGCGAGACCGCCGAGCACCCCGGCATCATGGCTGACGGTGACTACGACCTCTCCGCCACCGGCGTCGGTGTCGTGGAGGCCGAGAAGCTGCTCGGACCGGACCGCGTTCGCCCCGGCGACGTCGTCATCGCCATGGGCTCGTCGGGACTGCACTCCAACGGTTACTCGCTGGCCCGCAAGGTCCTGCTCGAGATCGACCGCATGAACCTGAGCGCACACGTCGACGAGTTCGGCCGCACGCTCGGTGAGGAACTGCTCGAGCCCACGAAGATCTACGCCAAGGACTGCCTGGCACTCGCTGCCGAGACCGACGTGCGCACCTTCTGCCACGTCACCGGTGGCGGCCTCGCCAACAACCTTGCACGCGTCATGCCCAAGGGCTTGGTCGCCGAACTCGATCGCGGAACCTGGAGCCCCGCTCCGGTGTTCGCGATGATCGCGCAGCGCGGACGCGTCGAGCGCGCCGAGATGGAGCAGACCTTCAACATGGGCGTCGGCATGGTTGCCGTCGTGGCGCCCGAGGACGTCGACCGCGCACTTGCCGTCCTGACTGCACGCCACATCGACTGCTGGACGCTCGGTAGCGTCAAGAAGGCGTCGGACGCCGCTGCAGAGCGTGCGTTCCTGGCCGGAGACCACCCGCGCTTCTAGGCCGCAACGTCAGCTGCCCCATCGGAGAGATCCGGTGGGGCAGTTTTGTGTGTCCGTACAAGCAGGCGCGGGGCAGAAAATGGAACGCAAAAATGAGGAAGAGCGATCAGCTCTTCCTCATTTCACAGTCTGCGCGGTGGCAGTGCGCGGTCAACGCCGCCAGTCGTCGTAGTCGTCCTCTCGCGCATGCCCTTCCCTATCGGAAGTCTGGTCCGATCGGACACTGCTCCGATGCGAGTTGGTCGATCCACCTGCGAGCTCTCTTTGCAGGCTGTCGAAATCCGTGGTCGGTACGCTGTACTTCAATTCGCGTGCAACCTTGGTCTGCTTTGCCTTAGCCCGGCCGCGGCCCATGGCTGACCCCCTCGCGCTTTCGCGGGGCGGCCTGGGGAATTTGGCGGCCCCGTTTGAGTGTGTAAGTTTCCTGACACACACTCTAGCGTGGAAAAGTCGCTTCCGCTTCCACGAACGCCTCACCGCCGTGTCTGATTGCTCTCACTATGGCCGCGAGCTGCCAGGATGCTGAAAGAACTCGTCAGAACTTTGTGAGAACTGCTCAGAAGTTTCCGGGAATTGCGCGAATCGTCCCCACTCGGGCGTCCCCGCCGAAGACCGGAGCGGATGCGAGAGCCGCCAATTCCTCGGTCCACTCGGTGTTCATTCGCTTGAGCAGAGCTGCCGCCAATGGCAGGAGCGCCCGCTCGTGGCCGTCGTCGATCTTGAGGGCGAAAGCGGAACCGTCGGGAAGCGCTCCGGCGTAGATGCCGTCGTATCCGGTCTTGGAGAACAGACCCGGCACGGCGGACATCAGGCGCTGATCGTTGCGGCCCGTGCCCGAGACGAGGAAGGGGTTTTCGCGGACCGCGTCGGCCACAGCCCGTTCAGGGGAGTCCGGCTCAGCCGAGGGCAGACGTCCGAATGCCCGAGCCAGGTTCGTGAGCGAAAGCGGGACGATCGGGAGACCACAACCGTCGATGCCGAGTTCCTGCTCTTCCTCGCCGCTGAGATCGAAGATCGTCTCCTGGATCGCGAGTTGGAGGGGATGGGTCGGCTCCATGTACGTCTCGAGCGGCCAGTCGTTCACGACGCACGTCGCGAGCATCGCGGAGTGCTTGCCCGAGCAGGTCATGTAGATCGGACTGGGAAGTTCGCCCGCTGCGATCAGTTCGGCTCGGGCCAGTTCGTTGCCCGGCAGATCGGAGGGGCACTGCAACTGGTCGACACCGAGTTGGTAGCGAGCGAGAAGCGCGGCGACCAATTCGATGTGATCGGCCTCGCCCGCATGTGAGGACGACGCGACGGCCAACTCTTCCGGACTGGTGGGTGCAAAGCCGTTACGAAGCGCAGCGACGGCTTGCAGCGGCTTGTTCGCCGAGCGCGGGTAGATGGGTGTGTGAATTTCCCCGAGTCCGACAACGACCTCGCCGTCGGCGCCGAGAATGACGGCCGATCCGCGATGCACGCATTCGCGGAATCCGGAGCGGACCACTTCCACCAATTCGATACTCACGAGTGCACCTGCGCTTCTGCTTGTTCGATGAACCTCTGGACGCGCGCGGCGACGTTCGGTGCAAGATCGGTGTGTTCTGCGAGGAGCCGTCGGAGTCTCTCGGGGTCGGTTCCGGCAAAGACTTCTCGAACAGTCACTCCGTGATCCGGTACGTGGACTCGGGTGACCGAGTCGCCCGCGGCGATCGTGCCGGTCCGGTTGACGCGAAGGTAGGCGCCGACGTCGGTCCGCTCGGTGAATCTTTTGACCCAGCCCTTTTCCGCGGCCCAGATGCCGAAGGTGCCGCACGGGACGCGGGGAGCGGTTACCTCGAGTTCGAGAACGTCCGACGCCTCGGCTCCGGTGATGTGCCAACGCTCGCCGATCACGGCGTCCGTGACGAGCATTCCGCTGATGTGGAGGTTCTCGCCGAACCACCCCGGGGCGAGCGGTCGGCCCAACTCGTCCGACCATCGCTGCGCTTCGTCGCGCTGATACGCGTAGACAGCTTGGAAGGCGCCGCCGTGGAATTCGGTGTCGCAGACGTAGTCGCCACCCAGACCGAGTCGTCCCACCGCGACGCGGCCGTCGACGGGACGCTTGTCGATCGCGGTCCGGGGGACTCGCCTGACGCCACTGTCACGTTCGGTGTGGACGACGCAGACCGCGTCGACCATGCCCGTCACTTTCCGCGCAATCGGTTGACAGCCTCACGTCCGGCCTGGGGTGCGTCGTCCGCGACGATCGAATCCGGATCGATGGACGCAGCGCTGGGGCCGGCCATCAGTTCGGTGTCGACCGGAATGTTGCGCTTGATCAGAGCGAGCGCGATGGGGCCGAGTTCGTGATGATTGACGACGGTCCCGACACGTCCGACTGCTCGTCCGCCCGCCGTGATCGGATCACCCGGTTCCGGGACCGCTTCGGCGCTGCCGTCGAGGTGCAACATGACGAGATGGCGCGGGGGCTTGCCGAGATTGTGAACCCGGGCGACGGTTTCCTGACCGCGGTAGCAGCCCTTGTCGAGGTGGACGGCGCCGTGTTCGGCCGGCCCGCCGATCCAGTGGACCTCGTGCGGGATCGTCCGCTCGTCGGTGTCCAGTCCGAGGCGGGGCCTCCTCGCTTCGACGCGGAGCGCCTCGAAGGCCCAACTTCCGGCGGGCTTGGCACCGGCATCGGTCAGCTTGGTCCACAACACCGCCAGTTGCTCCCGTGGGACGAGCAGATCGAAAGAGTCCTCGGTGGGCCACGGCATGCGGCGGACGAACCCGCCGTCGGCCAGCGCGAGAGCGTCGTAGGCATCGGTTGGTGTCTGCACGCCGATCGCGGAGAGGACAGCCGGGGATTCGGGACCGACCAGGCTCAGGACCGCGAGTTCGTTGCCGTCTCGAGGTTCGGCCTTGGACCAGAACACCATCTTCTTCAAGAAGGAGAGGAGGTCGGGTCCGCGGTCGGCTTCGGTGTCGATCCAGGTGACACCGGCCAGGTCCGTCTGCACGAAGTGGTGCTCGACGCGTCCGTTGACATCCAGGCTCAGGTTCTCGGCACTCTTGCCGTCGGGGAGCGCGGCGATGTGCTGGCTCGAAATCGTGTGCAGCCACGTGAGGCGTTCGTCGCCGGGAATGGCGATCACGAATCTGTGACTGCGGTCGACCACCACTGCTGCGCGCTGCGCGGTTCGCTGTTCACCGAGGGGATCGCCGTAGTGCCATGCGACACCGATGTCGGCCGAACCGTCCGGTGCGGTGACCGCGCCGGGGGAAGTCAGAAGTGGGCTGTTGGGCACAAGAGCGTTGTCGACCACAAGACCAGTCTAGGAGTGTGGGCGGGATCGCGGTTACAGGGCGGCCCCGGCGGCTTGGCGGATCGTTAGGGTTGATGGCATGCCTGATCGCGTATTGGTGACTCTCGACCATGAGGTGCTCGATGCTGACGCACCGTTTCTGCACGCCGACGACCTGGCGGTGGTGCGCGGCGACGGAGTCTTCGAGACGCTGTTGGTACGCGACGGTAGGGCGCGGGTGGTCGAGGGACATCTGAGTCGACTGGTTCTGAGCGCGCGGGCACTGGGTCTGCCCGCCCCCGTTCTCGATGACTGGCGTCTGGCGATCGAGATGGCAGCCGAGGAGTGGGGGACAGAGAAGGAAGGCGCTCTTCGTCTTGTTCTGACCCGCGGCCGTGAGAGCGGCGACAAGCCGACAGCCTTCGTGATGGTCGGTCCGGTGGCCGATCGGGTCAGACAGGTCCGCGAATCGGGGCTGTCGGTGATGACTCTCGAGCGAGGTTTCTCGGTCGATCTCTCTGCCCGGGCACCCTGGCAGCTACTGGGCGCGAAGACGTTGTCCTACGCAACCAACATGGCAGCGCTCCGATATGCGGCGAATTTGGGTGCCGACGATGTGATCTTCGTCAGTTCCGAGGGCAATGTGTTGGAGGGGCCACGCTCGACGGTGGTGATCGTTCGGGACAGGACTTTGATCACACCGCCTCCCGCACAGGGCATTTTGATGGGTACGACGCAGCGTGCTCTGTTCGACGTTGCCGGCAGTGCTCGCTTCGATTGCCGATATGAAACCCTCCGACCTGCGGATTTGATTGCGGCCGACGGAGTGTGGATGGTTTCGAGCGTCACGCTGGCCGCACGCGTCCATACACTCGACGGGCTCGCATTGCCAGAGCCGAAGGTCTCCGAGGAATTCGCGGAATTGGTTGAACGTGCAATTGATTCGGATTCAGCAGGGCGATAGGCGAATAGGAATCGCGACAGGTCTCTACTACATTTGGTAGTAGCAAAGTCCTGCGGTCCAAACCGGACAGCAGTACCGTGTCCGCAGGGGCCGAGCGACTGCCCGCGTCTCGAACCCCGAAGCCTGTCCCAGGGCCCTACTCTCGGAGTAGCCAATGGATACTTTGGACGTCTCCAGGTGGCAGTTCGGTATCACTACCGTCTACCACTTCATCCTTGTTCCGCTGACCATCGGACTTGCACCGATGATCGCGATCATGCAGACGATGTGGGTGGTCACCAAAAAGGACCACTGGTATCGGCTCACCAAGTTTTTCGGCAAGCTCTTTCTCATCAACTTCGCACTCGGTGTAGCCACCGGCATCGTGCAGGAGTTCCAGTTCGGAATGAACTGGAGCGAGTACTCGCGATTCGTCGGCGACGTCTTCGGAGCTCCACTCGCGTTGGAAGGCCTTGTCGCCTTCTTCATGGAGTCCGTCTTCATCGGACTCTGGATCTTCGGTTGGGGCAGGCTGCCCAAACTTGTACACCTGGCGTGCATTTGGCTCGTGGCGATCGGCGTCAACGCGTCGGCGTTCTTCATCATCGCGGCCAACTCGTTCATGCAGCATCCGGTCGGCGCGACGTACAACCCTGAAACGGGTCGTGCCGAACTCACCAGCATCTGGGAGTTGTTGACCAACAACACCGCTCTTGCTGCCTTCCCGCACGCGGTTGCCGGCGCCTTCCTGACGGCGGCGACGTTTGTTGCCGGCATCAGTGGTTGGTGGATGGTGCGGAACATGCGCCGCGCCAAGCAGGCTGAGGCCGCCGAAGCCGAGCGTCTCGAAACCGACGCACGAACGATGTACCGCCCGGCAACACGATTCGCCTTGCTCGTCATGATCGTGGCCGGAATCGGCATCATCTACACCGGTGACGTTCAAGGCAAGCTCATGTTCCAGCAGCAACCCATGAAGATGGCGTCGGCAGAGTCGCTGTGCGACACCGAGATGGATCCGGATTTCTCGATTCTCACCATCGGTACACACAACAACTGTGACAGCGTGACGCACGTTCTGAAGGTGCCGTTCGTTCTACCGTGGTTGGCCGAGGGCAAGTTCACCGGCGTCGAACTGCAAGGCGTGAACCAACTGCAGGAGCAGGCGGAGCAGGACTTCGGACCGGGCAACTACCGACCGAATCTCTTTGTCACGTACTGGTCTTTCCGCGCCATGATCGGTCTCGCCGCCGGTTCGGCAGCACTGGCTCTCGCGGGACTGTGGGTCACACGTAAGGGGCGGGTCCCGGACCAGAAGTGGTTCGGAATCCTCAGTCTCGTCGCGATTCCCACTCCGTTCATGGCGAACAGCGCGGGCTGGATCTTCACTGAGATGGGCCGTCAGCCGTGGGTGGTGCATCCCAATCCGACCGGCGTCGACATGATCAGACTGACTGTCGACCAAGGTGTTTCGGACCATGCGTCGGCTACCGTCTGGGCTTCGCTGATCACCTTCACCCTCCTTTACGGAGCGCTGGGTGTTGTCTGGTTCAAGCTGATCGTGCGGTACGCGAAGGAAGGTCCGTTGGAGCACGACATGCATCCGCCGGGCGATACGGATCATGACGAGCCGGAAGATCCGGACAAGCCCAAACAACTGTCGTTCGCGTACTAGGAGGCGATCATGGGACTTCAAGAAGTATGGTTCGTGCTCGTCGCAGTACTGTTCATCGGTTACTTCGTCCTCGAAGGATTCGACTTCGGTGTCGGAATGCTCATGCCGATCGTCGGCAGAGGCAGTGACCTCCCGGCCGATACGCGTCGACGGGTGGCGCTCAACACGATCGGCCCGGTGTGGGACGGCAACGAGGTGTGGCTGATCACCGCCGGTGGCGCGATGTTCGCGGCATTCCCGGAGTGGTACGCGACCTTGTTCTCCGGGTTCTATCTGCCGCTGCTGATCATCCTGGTGGCCTTGATCGTTCGAATCTGTGCCATCGAATGGCGAAGCAAGATCGACGACGACAAATGGCGTCAGCGCTGCGACTGGGGCATCATCTTCGGCTCCTGGGTCCCGGCAGTTCTCTGGGGCGTGGCTTTCGCGAACATCGTTCGGGGCGTGGCGATCAACGCGGACAAGCAGGTCGAGTCGGGATTCTTCGATCTGCTCAATCCGTACGCACTGCTCGGCGGTCTGACCACCGCACTGGTGTTCGCTCTCCACGGCGCTGTGTTCCTGGCGCTCAAGAGTGCAGACGAGGTTCGTGAAGACGCAGTGAAAATTGCTGCACGACTCGCAATTCCGGCTATTCCTGTCGCCGGCGGATTCGTCCTGTGGACGCAGCTCGCCTACGGCAAGGGATGGACGTGGATTCTGGTAGCCGTCGCTGCTGCTGCACTGATCGGCGTCGTCTTCCTGACGCGGGCCGAGCGCGAAGGCTGGGCCTTCGTTCTCACCTGTGTGGCCGTCATCGCCACCGTCGTGCTGCTGTTCGCCTCGCTGTTCCCGAACGTCATGCCGTCGACGCTCGATCCGGCGTACAGCCTGACCATCGAGAACGCGTCGTCGAGTCCGTACACGCTCAAGGTGATGACGTGGGCCGCGGCATTCATGACGCCGGTGGTGATCATCTACCAGGGTTGGACGTACTGGGTGTTCCGACAGCGCATCTCCTCCAAGCAGATTCCGGCGTCGATCGGTCTGCGATTCAAGGAGAAGACGTGGTAATGGCAAACCCGCAATCACAAAAGATTCGAAACACGAAAGAACTGACGGTCGAATTCACGTGACTATCGAAGTAGGCGACGCTCCCACCACTCGGGAGCGTCGCCGGGGGCCGATCGACCCGCGGCTGTGGCGACATTCCGCTTCTGCGCGCGGCTATCTGATCCTGACGGTCGCTCTGTCGATGGTGAACGTCGTGATGGTCATCGTCGCGGCGCTCATGATCGGCCGAGTCCTGGCCGGAGTGATCACCACTCGAACTGTGGATGTTTCTTCGTGGACAACCGAATTGGTTGTTCTGGCCGCAGCTGTGACGGTCAGGGTTCTGGGGACCTGGTTGCAGACCAGGTATGCGCACCGGGCGTCGACTCGCGTCGTTGCCGAGATCAAGAACGGCGTGCTGACGTCGGCGACGGCGATGAGTCCGCGCGATCTGGATCCTCGGCGTGACGAGATCGCGACCGTGGTCACCCGCGGTGTCGATGGCCTCGGTCCGTACCTGACGGGATACCTTCCGGCTCTGGTCCTGTCGGTGACACTGACGCCTATCACCCTGATAGTCATTGCGGTGCAGGACATGACGTCTGCGGTCATCATTTTCGTGACGCTGCCGCTGATCCCGATCTTCATGATTCTGATCGGCTTGCTGACGAAGGGTAAGTCGGAGAAGACGTTGGCAGCGATGACCACGCTGTCTTCGCAACTGCTCGATCTACTTGCCGGACTGCCGACGCTGCGAGCGCTCGGTCGTCAGCAAGGCCCTGCCGAGCGTGTCCGTGAACTCGGTGACGCCCATCGACGGACGACCATGTCTGCTCTGCGCGTAGCGTTCCTGTCCTCGATGGTGCTTGAACTGCTCGCAACACTCTGCGTCGCATTGGTGGCCGTGAGCATCGGCTTGCGACTCGTGTACGGGGACATGTCACTCGAGCCGGGGATAGTCGCGTTGATCCTCGCACCCGAGGTGTATCTGCCACTTCGGATGGTGGGAACCCAGTTCCACGCCGCCGAGGACGGAATGGCAGCAGCCGACAAGGCATTCGAGGTGAGCGAGGCGGATTCTGCGGCACCGGAGGGTGGTAGCACGACGGTGGTCGCTTGCGGCGCCGACATCGTCTTCGACGGACTCGGCGTGACCTCTCGTGGGGGAGTCGCACCGTCTCAACTTTCCGCCGTGGCGTCACCAGGGGCGATCACCGTGCTCACCGGTCCCAACGGCTGCGGCAAGTCGACGGCAGTGCACGCGCTGCTCGGACTGATCGAACCGAGCAGTGGCCGCGTGACGGTCGCCGGCGTCGATGTCCGAGACCTGGACGAGCACGCGTGGTGGAGTCAGTTGGCATGGCTTCCCCAACATCCGGTCCTCCTACCCGGCACCGTTCGTGAAAATCTCGATCTCACCGGGGTCGTCGATGCGCAAGCATTGGCTCGCGCCGCTGCTGCGACGGGATTCGACGCGGTATTGGCCGAGCTGCCTGCGGGTGTCGAGACCGTTATCGGCGTCGGCGGCACAGGTTTGTCGCTGGGGCAGCGACAACGACTGGCGCTGACACGCGTGCTCGCCTCCGACCGCGCAGTTCTTGTCCTGGACGAACCCACCGCTCACCTCGATTCCGATTCGGAAGGGACAGTGTTGGCTTCTCTGAGAGCACGGGCGGAGCGCGGCGACACTGTTGTCGTGATCGGCCACCGTCCGAGTGTGCTCGCCGCAGCTGACCGGATCGTCGAGGTGCGCGCTCATGAGAAGTGACGCTCACGATCCGCTTCTGCGTGCTCTTCGGCTACTGGAACTTCGACCACGACGCGTACTGACTGCGGTGGCCGCCGGTGTGGCAACACTCGGTAGCGCACTCGCCTTGGCCGCGCTGTCCGCATGGTTGATCACGCGCGCATGGGAGATGCCTCCCGTTCTCGATCTCAGCGTCGCTGTGGTTGCCGTGCGTGCACTGGGAATCTCGCGTGGCGTCTTCCGCTATCTCGAGCGATTGACGACGCACGACGTCGCATTGCGCGGCACCACCGCAGCGCGGTCGAGGATCTACCAGCAGTTGGCAGCGGGAGATCCCGCGGCCGCCGCCGGACTACGACGCGGTGACCTGCTCTCCCGTACGGGCTCCGACGTGGACGCGCTGGGCGACGTCGTCGTCAAAGCGCTGATCCCGATTGCTGTTTCGGTTGTCCTCGCCTTCGCCGCGGTGGGAATCCTGTTGTTCATCTCGGTTCCGGCCGCACTCATTCTGGCTGTTGCGCTAGCGGTGTCCGGGATTGCGGCGCCCTGGCTGTCGGCGCGAGCTGCTCGACTTGCGGAGGCCGACAGTTCAGCTGCCGCAGCGCGATTCAGTGAGTCGGCGGTTACCGCGCTCGACCATTCCGCTGAGCTTCGAGTATCAGGTCGCTTGGATCAGGCGGTGAGCGAGGCTGTGTCCGCCGAGAACGAGGTGGTCGACGCGACCGATCGCGCGGCGGTACCGAGTGCCTTTGCCGCCGCTGCGACGCCCCTGGCAATCGGCGTGAGCGTCCTCGGTGCCCTGCTGATCGGAATTGCGCTGTACGGAACCACCGACATGTCACCGATGTCCATGGGAATCCTTGTACTGCTTCCGCTGTCGGCTTTCGAGGGAACCGCGATACTGCCCAGCGCGGCAGTTGCATTGACCAAGGCGCGGCTGGCGTCGGCTCGCATCATGGCGGTACTCGATCGAGCCGACGCGGAACACGTCGAAGGAAATCGTGCGTGGCCGGAGAACGGGATTCTCAGCGTGCATGCATTGCAGGCGGGTTGGCCCGGGGGAAAAGTGACCGAACCGCTCTCCGTGGATCTTCCTCGCGGTGCCCGCGTTGCCGTCGTCGGGGAGAGTGGATCCGGAAAGACCACCGCGCTGATGACGACGGCGGGGTTGCTGCCGCCCGTCGCGGGAACAGTTCGCGTTGGCGCAGTGGATATTTCGGATATCGATCCGGCCGAACTGCGCAGGCACGTCGGGTACTTCGCCGAAGACGCACACCTCTTCGAGACGTCGGTACTCGAGAACCTGCGCGTTGCGCGGGGTGACCTCACAGCCGAGGACGCGGAGAAGGCACTTGCCGCAGTTGGTCTCGGCGACTGGTTGTCGGAACTGCCGGAAGGGCTCGACACCTACCTGGTCGGCGGTATGCGAGCGGTTTCGGGCGGTGAGCGTCGTCGGTTGCTGTTGGCACGCGCGATCGTCTCGCCTGCGGAGGTGCTGCTGCTCGACGAGCCGACCGAGCACATGGACGCGGAGGCCGGTGCTCAGTTGCTTCGCGAGTTGCTCAGTCGCGACGCAACGCTGGTCGATTCTTCGCGAACCGTTGTTGTCGTCACCCACCAACTTCCGGACGGCGCAGCAGCTGACCAGGTGATATGCGTCGGAAAAGTTTCTGTGGAAAATACGTTGCCGTCGTCGTGAAGTGGGCGTACTTTCTCCTTTACACAAGGAAGGAGGTGGTCTGAAATTGAAGTACAGACGGACGCGTGAGGTGGCTGCCAGCTAGCCGCAATCGCTGATGGAATTCACTTACCGCGTGAGCGGCCGGCGAATCCCAGGCAGCCACCCGACCCCCGAGCCCCCGATCAGTCCGACCGGGATCCGCGCGAAAGCGTGGGTGTGGCTCGGGGGTCGCTTCGTGCTGTGCGCCTTTATTAACCCCCGGCGGTTAATAAAGGCGCACAGCGTGGACAAGGATTAGGCCCCCACCATCCACCGCGCTCGAGGATCGCTCTGACCTCGGCTGCAGTTCGGCACGAGGCCCCCTCCACCTCCTCCCAACCGAAGACCAGTGTGGCGTTGCCTGACAGTTCGGATGCGTTACCTCGCCGCCGATCCCGCAGTGCAGTCGCCCGAGAAGAGTGGAAGGCGAATCCGTCGAGTCGAACGATCAGTGCGACTCCGCAATTGCGGTAGTCGACGTCCTCGTAGAGAGTTCTCCCGTCGACGATGACCGGCGATTGCCGTCGTGCTTCCGGCAAACCGTGTGCGCGCTCGACTTCGATTGCGTAGCGATGTTCGAGTACCGACTGGACGCCGCGATCCAAGAGGTCCAACGTCGAGGACAGCGCTTTGACATATCGCCTCGGCCGGCGGCATTCCATTCGGGTGCGTAGTTCCATCCGGGACACCTTGCACGCCGTGGCCGATCGGACCAGAGAACGAGCGGCGTCGCGAGCCGAGGGCTCTGCAACCGCCAGGTCAATTGCGGTGTCGGCCAGCGAAGTACGAGCAGGCTGAGTGGCAACGCCGATGTGGGCTTGAGCGCGTGAACGATGAACGATCACTCCGGGATGGGCAGTGGACCACCCCAACGGAACGGGGCGCGCCGGGGAGCGTTCGGGTCTGACCGTCGGACTCTGACAGCGTGAGGATCTGCCGTATCGGACCGTGATGTGGACCGGCAGTTCGGACTCGATGTGCGTGAGCCCCCACTCTTCAGCAGCAGTCCGGTGACTCAGGTAGGTCTCTCCACCGCCGAACAGAAGGGCGGCCTCGAGAATCATTGCTCGGTTGAGTGGGCCGTTGGTGCTGGATTGAACGCCGTGGAGGACGGAAGTCCATTGACCCGATTCGACCAGATGTTGGATGCGCCGCGGTGAATAGCCGAAAGGGCGCAGCTGTTTATTGGTCGCGAGCCCGTGCTGGAAGTCGAAGAGTCTTCGGAGATCAGGATCGATGTAGTCGCAGTTCATGCGAATACCGTGAGATCGCGGTCCGACAGGAATCGGTCGAAACTGCCGCTCCAGAGCCCGCCTGTGGAATTTGTCGGTGCCTGTGGATGGATCTGCTGTGCGCCTTTATTAACCGCCGGGGGTTAATAAAGGCGCACAGCAGAACTAGCCGATGTAGCGGGTCAGCCGCGCCGAGAGGCGCGGTTCCAGGCCACCGTCAGACATGATCCGCTCTTCGACGTACGCGAGGTCGCCGCCTTCGACGATGCCGTAGAGGCGCTTCGCGCCGCCGTACAGTGCACCGGACTGGCTGCGGATCACCACGTCGGTGGCAAGTTCCCACGACGCCTGGGTAAGCGCACGGCCGTAGTACATTTCGACGACGCCGGAGCTGTGGCTGAGCAGGAGTTCGACGACTTCCTGGTTGACGCTGCCCGGGATGCCGTCGCCGCCCATGCGCCAGTACCCGCTCTCGCGCAGATCAGGGCTCACGTACTTGCCCTCGGCGTCGAGACGCCAAGATCTGGACTCCCAATTGAGGTAGGGGCCGCCGTCGTGAGAGATGACGATCTGCTGACCGAAGGCGTAGTCACCGGTCTCGTCGTGCCCTTCACCTTCGCCGCGCCAGACACCGACGAGGGGGAGCAGTGCGAGGAGTTCGGGATTGATGTCCGGGCCGAGGCGCAGGTTTGCGGTGTCCTCGGGCAACGGAAGGTCCGGCAGGGTCGGAATGTTGAGCGACGCCGTCGACTTGGAGCGCTCGACGGCGATGGCGACAGCTTCGTCCCCGCTGCCGCGCCTTACGGCACCTGCAGCGGCGGAATCGTCAGCGGTCGCGTCGGACCCTGAATCCGGAGCCTGACTCACGACTCGTCGGTGACCAAGCGGTACACGACGTACACGGAGAACCAAGCGATCATGACGGATGCGAGTGCGAGGAGTACCTCGAAGAAAATGACCACGGGTACATCTTAGACCGCGGCGACCGACCGGAAAAATCGGGAGCCGGAATGCAGAAGGCCCCGCACCGAAGGGGTGCGGGGCCGCCTGGAAAAGCAGGAATTACTTGCTGACGGTCACGTCCACGTTGTGCACGCCCGAGCCCTCGGGAGCGACAGTGGATGTGCCGTTGCCCGAGCTGGACAGTGCACGCACGGTCCACTCGCCCGGAGCGGCGAAGAAGCGGAAATCGCCGGTTCCCGATGCCACGACCTCGGCCGTGAACTCTCCGGAGCCGTCGAGCAGGCGCACGAATGCGCCGCCGATGGGCTGGCCGTCAGCGGCGAGAACGCGGCCGGTGATGACCGTTTCCTTCTCGACGTCGACGCCGGCAGGCAGGGTCTGCCCCTGGGTAGGTGCTCCACACATGATCAGGCTCCCAATTCGATCGGTGCGCCGACGAGTGAGCCGTATTCGACCCAGCTGCCGTCGTAGTTCTTGACGTTGTTCTTGCCGAGGATCTCCTGCAGTACGAACCAGGTGTGGCTCGAGCGCTCGCCGATGCGGCAGTAGGCGATCGTTTCCTTGGTGTCGTCGAAGCCCTTCTCCGCGTACAGCTTGGTGAGGTCGTCGTCCGACTTGAAGGTGCCGTCCTCGTTGGCGGTGGTGCTCCACGGAATGTTGATGGCTCCGGGGACGTGGCCACGCTGCTGCGCCTGCTCCTGCGGAAGGTGGGCGGGAGCGAGGATCTTGCCGGAGAACTCGTCAGGGCTGCGAACGTCGACGAGGTTCTTGCTGCCGATGGCGTCGATGACCTCGTCGCGGAATGCGCGGATCGAGAAGTCGGGGGTCTCGGCCTTGTACTGCGTGGCTTCGCGGTTGACTGCGTCCTTGGAGAGCGGGCGTCCGTCGAGTTCCCACTTCTTGCGGCCGCCGTCGATCAGCTTGATGTCCTGGTGGCCGTACAGCTTGAAGTACCAGTACGCGTAAGCGGCGAACCAGTTGTTGTTGCCACCGTAGAGAACGACGGTGTCGTCGTTCGCAATACCCTTGGCGGAGAGCAGGTCCGAGAACTGCTCCTGGTTCAGGAAGTCGCGTCGGACGCCGTCCTGGAGGTCCTTGCGCCAGTCGAGCTTGACTGCACCCTCGATGTGGCCGCCGTCGTATGCGCTGGTGTCCTCGTCCACCTCGACAAAAACGGTCTTGGGGGTGTTGAGGTTCTGCTCAGCCCAGTCAGCGGAGACTAGGACGTCGGAGCGAGCCATGGTGTTCCTTTCGATGTGGTCTTGCATCGGTCGATATCTAGCAGGGGTTCAGCGGGGTTGTGTGGCAAGCGTTTTCACGCGGTGGTCGCGCGGCCGGTATTTCGCAGCCTGGCGACGAGTGGGTAGATCTGGCAGCCGAGGCAGATGCCGAACGCGGCGTTGAGCAGGGCCGCGAACAGGGCGAAGCCGGTGGCAACGGTGCCGACGATCGTCGACCCGGCCAGGAAACCGACCGTGCCTGCCAACGCGAAGACGAAGCCGACGAACTGAGCGAAGCGCAACGGCGCCACGGGTTCGCGTTCGCTGACCGGCGAGAGTCGCGGGGCGACGAGCTTGCCGAAGATCTGGCCGTACGGGCTGCGCTTGGGGCCGAGTACCGCTCCGACTGCGAAGACGATCGCCTGCAATGCGAGAACGACGGTGGCGGCGGGCAGAGAGAAGGTCGAGAGGATGAGCGTGAGAACGAGAACGCCGGTGGTGACCCACGCGGTGAACCGAGGTCCGCGGACGTCGACTTGCTCGAGCTGGGCTGTGGTTGTGGACATCGGGAGTGCTCCTGCGCTGGATTGCATGGTGCTTGCCTGGACCGAGAAAAGGGGACGCAAAAGTCCCACTCGGTGGATTGATCACGTGAGCGAAAGCTCGAAGGTCAGAGAGATCTGACGGATGTGGTGATCAGCAACAGGTACAGCAACAGCCCCCGAGGCGGCACAGGTCTACTGCGCGGCGTCGGGTGAGCATCAGCTCGTGGCGGGTTTGCACGTCGGCGAGTTTACCCCGAATTCTCGGATTTTGGCTCGTGGGGTCCGGATAGTGGTACGAGCGCAGCTTTCAGATCGGCTGCGGACGGCACACCGGACACTCGGAACTGTTCCTCCAGGCCACCGTCGAGGATGAACGTGGTGGGCAGCGACAGGACGCTCATTTCGCGTGCCAGAGCCGGTTCTTTGTCGATGTCGAGCTCGATCTCCACCGGCGGACGGGGAGCGTCCGCCATCGAAACCACAACCTGGCCGACGACGCGGCGTACTGCCGCGCACGGTCCGCACCAGTCGGCGGAGAAATGCAGTACGACGGGTCCGCCGTTCGGCGAAGAGACTCCGGCAGAACTCAGCAGTTCGAGGCGACTGTCAGCGGCGCCGGCTGCGGCAGGCGTGGTGACTCGGACCTTCCCGTTGCGTGACTTGAGAAAGAGCCCGACCGCGACGACGGCGACAAGCGCGACCAGCAGAATTGTGATCCCGGTCATCGGTTCTGCAGCTCTGCGAGATCGATCGTCGTGTTTTCGGCGCTGCCTTCGATCACGATTCTTCCGCCTTCCGCGTAGACCAGGCTCGGCTGAATTCCGTAGGGGAGTGCCTGCGGATCGATCGTGTAGCTGAACAATCCGAGGACCACGGGTTCGAGTGCTGCGGGGATCGAGAAATCGGCTTTGCCCTCCGGACCGAAGTACAGGTTGCTTGCGACGATCTTGACCTGCCCACCTTCCAGAACCAGGTTGGCCTGGACGCTCACTGCAGTCTCGACCGGACCGACGGCAACCGTTCCGGTCAGCACGACGGCCCCCGCGGTGCTCGCGCCCGTTCCACCGCTGCCCCCGGTGCCATCCGACTTGTTGGCCGGCGGCGAAGATACCTGCAGGTCAGGGATGTTGAGCAGCTTTCCGAGGTCGGTGGCGTTGATTCCCATCCGGCCGTCGAGTTTGTCGACGGGGAGCTGGGTGACATTGCCGTTCACGATGTCGGAGAAGGGAACGGTGACCCCGCGCAGGTCGGCTTCGACGGTCACTTCGCCGACCACGTCGCTCTGGACGCCGGTAGCTCTGACGTAGACGTCCTTGTATTTCCCGCCGAGTGCTTGGGTGAGGAAGGGGAACCCGTTGAAGGTGACCTCCGGATCCGACTCGAGTGATGCGCCGGTTCGGAGCTCGCGGGAAACCCGGTACTCGGCGTACGCGGCAGCGCCGAAATCGGCCACCAGTCCGAGGCCGAGGAGAAAGACGATGCCGATGATCAGTTTGCGCACCGCACCATTGTGACGGACTCCGGTCGGGGTTCGATGCGACGGCCCCGGTACCAGGCACGCTAATGTAGGGACCGACCAAAAGCGTCGAACTACTCGAGCGTTGCCCTCACGGGTTGCGCGGGCTACTAGATAGGAGGCCGTGTGGAACTGCTCCTCCTCACCTCCGACCCCAACCCGGAAGCTGTACTACCGGCGTTGGCGTTGCTGGCGCACTCGGTTCGGCCTGCCCCCACAGAGGTTTCCTCGCTACTCGAGGCAAGTTCCGCGGACGTGGCATTGGTGGATGCGCGCACTGATCTAGCTGCCGCACGCGGGTTGTGTCGATTGCTCGGAAGCACAGGATCCGCAGTACCTGTGGTCGCCGTCCTCACCGAAGGCGGACTCGTTGCCGTCAACGCCGACTGGGGGTTGGACGACATCCTGCTTCCCGGTACCGGTCCGGCTGAGGTGGACGCCCGATTGCGGTTGTTGGTCGCCCGCAGCGGCGGTGTTGCCAGTCCGGAAGCGTCGGGAAAGATCACGCTGGGCGAACTGGTTATCGACGAGGGGACGTACACGGCACGACTGCGTGGACGGCCCCTTGATTTGACTTACAAGGAATTCGAGCTGCTCAAGTACCTCGCGCAGCATGCCGGTCGGGTATTCACCCGGGCACAGCTGTTGCAGGAAGTGTGGGGCTACGACTTCTTCGGCGGCACCAGGACGGTCGACGTCCACGTGCGTCGTCTGCGGGCGAAACTCGGCACCGAATACGAGTCCTTGATCGGTACAGTCCGAAATGTCGGATACAAGGCAGTGCGTCCGACCAGGGCCAAGGGCGGCGCAGCTGCTCCCGTTCAGTTCGAGGACGACGAAGACGTCGACTACGACGCGGCCGACGGATCGGTGGTCTGACGTGGGTTGGACAGATTCACTGCCGGCCGGATCCGCCGAGCAGGTTTCCGCGCTTCTCGATCGCGCGACCGAGTTCGACGGCAAGGCGCCCGTGTCGGAACAGGGGCGCCATGCCGTTGCCGGGCGCGGCGCAGCACGACACTTTGTCGAACTCGACGGCGATACGGTCGTCGGTTATGCACAGCTGCAAGCCGGTTCGGACGAGCATCCCGACATGGCCGAGTTGGTGGTCGACCCGCAGGCGCGGCGCCGCGGTATCGGAACCAGGCTTGCCGCAGCGGTATTCGACGAAGGTCGGCCGGGGACGCGAGTCTGGGCGCACGGAAACGTCGACGCTGCAGTGGAATTCGCCAAGAGCCTCGATCTGGTCAGCGTTCGTGAACTCCTCCAGCTGCGTCGACCGCTCGATGCTCCGCAGCTTCCGGAAATCGTTGTGCCCGAAGGTATAACGATGCGGACGTACCGTGGGCCCGAAGACGATTCCGAGATCCTTCGCGTCAACAACGCGGCCTTCTCCTGGCATCCCGAGCAGGGTGGCTGGACCCAGGCGGAGATCGACGAGAGAACGGCCGAAGGCTGGTTCGACCCGGCCGGTCTGTTCATGGCGTTCGCGGACACCGATCCCGATACTCTTCTCGGCTTTCACTGGACCAAGGTGCATGCACCCGAAGGTGACGATCCGGAGTTGGGGGAGGTGTACGTCGTGGGTATCGATCCCGCGGCGCAGGGACGTGGTCTCGGCCGAGTGCTGACGCTCGCAGGCATGCATTACCTGCGAGATCGCGGCCTCGGAACGGTCCTTCTGTACGTCGAAGGTGACAACACTGCCGCCCTCCACACGTACGAGCGACTCGGCTTCGATCGGTTCCACGTGGACATGGCTTACGCTCGCGCGCTCTGACGTCACAGTCGAACACGCAGAAATGTCCAGTCTGTTCATTCTCTGTTAACCATGTGTGGTCCAACCGGACACCGCGCCCGCCTACTTTTCTCTGTGGGCAGCGCCGTGTTGCCTGATGCAGATTTCAATCATTTTGCATCTCATGTCGCCGCCCGATCGTGGGCGTGGCGGTAGCGATTTCCGGAGGATCTTGGTGAATCTCAAGCGCAGTGGTGCCCTGCTCGGTGTAGTGGCCGTGGGCGCCATGACCTTGGCCGCATGTGGCAGCGACAACAACTCGTCGTCGACGGGTGTGGACGCGTCCGCATCGAACGCAACGTGCGAAGGCAAGAGCAACCTCTCTGCCGCTGGTTCCTCGGCACAGAAGAATGCCATGGACCAGTTCGTCGCCACCTACATCTCCGTGTGCCAGGAAAAGGGCAAGACCGTCAACGTCGCCTACAACCCCAGCGGTTCGGGCGACGGTCGCACGCAGTTCATCGCCGGCCAGATCGACTTCGCCGGCTCCGACTCGGCCATCAAGGACGAGCAGGCCGACAAGGCCAAGGAGCGTTGCGTCGGCGGCGAAGCCTGGAACCTTCCCCTCGTCTTCGGCCCGATCGCAGTTGCATACAACCTCGACGGCGTCGACAAGCTCGTTCTCAACGCAGAGGTTCTCGCAAAGATCTTCAACGGTGGCATCACCAAGTGGAACGATCCGGCAATCGCCGCGCTCAACTCCGGTGCTTCGCTTCCCGACGAGAAGATCACCACCGTGATCCGCTCCGATTCCTCAGGCACCACCGACAACTTCCAGAAGTACCTCGACGCGGCATCGAACGGTGCTTGGACGTCGGGCGCAGGGTCCGACTTCACCGGTGGCGTCGGTGAGGGCGCCAAGGGTTCGGCGGGCGTTGCACAGGCAGTTGCCACGGCACCGGGTTCGATCACCTACGTCGAGAAGTCGTTCGCCGATCAGAACAAGCTCTCGGTTGCAGAAATCAACACCGGCTCCGAGGCAGTCGCACTGACCAACGACTCGGCCGCAAAGTCGATCGCAGGCGCGAAGTTCAAGTCCGACGCAACCGGCGACCTGACGCTCGACCTCGCGTCGATCTTCAAGACCAACGAAGCCGGCGCATACCCGCTGGTTCTCGCCACGTACTCGATCGTCTGCTCCAAGGGCTACGACGCGGACACCACCGCAGCAGTGAAGTCGTTCCTGACGAGCGCGGCCAACGAGGGTCAGGCCAACCTGGCCGAGCAGGGTTACGTCCCGCTGCCGGCCAACGTCCAGGATCGCCTCAACGCGTCCATCACGGCAATCAGCTGACCTAGAGACTCGTGCGGACAAGCTCATGGATCTACATTCAGACGTGAAGGAAGTGAGCGCACATGAGTGACGCGCCCATCACCTCGACATCTCGTTCTCCCGGCCCCGCAACCAGCGGGGCCGGGGTGGGCGGTCCGAACGGCACCACGGAGGACACGATTACTTCCACCAAGGCTCCAGAAACCGAGCATCCTCCGAAGGGTGACGGTCCGGGAAGCGGCAACAGCAAGACGGTGACCCGTCCGGGTGACCGCATCTTCAGCTCGCTCGCATCCGGTTCGGCAATCTTCATCACGGTTGTCATCGCGGCGATCGGCGCGTTCCTGATCTGGCGTGCTGTTCCTGCTTTGAGCCGGAACCAGGTCAACTTCCTGACCAGCCGTGAATGGGTGACGCAGAACATCAACGCGATGGCGTTCGGTGTCCTCGATCTTTTCCAGGTCACAGTGTTGGTCTCGTTGTTCGCACTGGTGCTCGCGATGCCGATCGCACTGGGTATCGCGATCTTCCTGACTTCGTACTCACCCAAGTGGCTCACGCGGCCACTGTCGTACACGATCGACCTTCTCGCAGCCGTGCCGTCCATCGTCTACGGCCTGTGGGGACTTCTCGTGTTCGCTCCGGCGATCACCCCGGTCGCGGTGTGGCTCAACGACACTCTCGGCTGGTTCCCGCTCTTCGCCGACGGCAGCGGATCGATCACCGGCGGCGGCACCATCTTCACCGCAGGCATCGTCCTCGCCGTGATGATCCTTCCGGTCATCACCGCAGTGACCCGCGAGGTGTTCATCCAGACCCCGCGCTCACAGATCGAAGCTGCACTCGCTCTCGGCGCCACGCGCTGGGAAGTTGTGCGCACCACGGTCATCCCGTTCGGTAAGTCCGGCTACATCAGCGGCTCGATGCTCGGTCTCGGACGCGCACTCGGCGAGACGATGGCGCTGTACCTGATCCTGCGCACCACCTCTCAGGCCTTCGGCTGGTCGCTGTTCGACGGCGGCTCGACCATCGCCTCCAAGATCGCCCTCGGCTACGCGGAGTTCAACAACGACATCCAGGCAGGCGCGTACATCGCGGCCGGACTGGTGCTGTTCGTACTGACCTTCGTCGTCAACGCGGCTGCCCGCGCAGTGATCGCCGGAAAGAAGGACTGACCCATGACCTCCACTCTGGACCGGCCGGTCAAGGCCCCCACTTTCCAAGGCGTCGGCGCCCGTCGTCGTGCCAAGGACGTCATCGCGACCATCCTGGTGAGCCTGGCAGTCGTCATCGCGCTCATCCCGTTGGTCTGGGTGCTCTTCACGGTCATCGCAAAGGGCCTGCCCGCTCTGACGTCGCCCACGTGGTTCACCAACTCACTGAGCGGATTGACGGCGTCGGCCGACGGCGGCGGTATCTATCACGCATTGATCGGCACCTTGCTGCAAGGCATCGTGTGTGCGGTCTTCTCCATCCCGCTCGGCATCTTCGTCGCGATCTACCTGGTGGAGTACGCCGACCGGAAGTCGAAGCTGGGCAAGCTCACCACGTTCATGGTGGACATCCTCAGCGGTGTTCCGTCGATCGTGGCCGCGCTGTTCATCTACGCACTGTGGATCGCGACCTTCGGCTTCCCCAAGTCCGCGTTCGCTGTATCTCTGGCTCTGGTCCTCCTGATGGTCCCGGTCGTCATTCGCTCCACCGAGGAAATGCTGCGCATCGTCCCGATGGATCTGCGAGAGGCGTCGTACGCGCTCGGTGTGCCGAAGTGGAAGACCATCTCGAAAATCGTTCTGCCGACGGCGCTTCCCGGCATCATCACCGGCGTCATGCTGGCCCTGGCCCGCGTGCTCGGTGAGACCGCGCCGCTGCTGATCCTCGTCGGCTACGCGCCGTTCATCAACTTCGACCTGTTCAACGGCGAAATGGGCACTCTGCCTTCCGTCATGGTCGCCGAGATGAACAACCCCACCGACGCCGGCACCAACCGCATCTGGGGCGCAGCACTGACCCTGATCCTGCTGATCGCGATCCTCAACATCGTCGCGAAGCTGATCGGTCACTTCTCACAGGTCAGAAGCAAGTGATGCGGCCTCGGAACATGTTCGTACTCAACAGCGTCAACAACTCAGTAGGGAGCCGGTAATGGCCAAGCGTCTGGATCTCAAGGACGTCAACATCTACTACGGCAAGTTCCACGCCGTCGCCGATGTGGGCCTGTCCGTCCCGCCCCGGAGCGTCACCGCCTTCATCGGCCCGTCCGGTTGCGGCAAGTCCACCGTTCTCCGTTCACTCAACCGCATGCACGAAGTGATTCCCGGTGCGCGCGTCGAGGGTTCGGTCCTGCTCGACGGCGAGGACATCTACGGCTCGAACGTCGATCCTGTCGGCGTCCGCAAGACCATCGGCATGGTGTTCCAGCGACCCAACCCCTTCCCGACCATGTCCATCAAGGACAACGTCGTCGCGGGCTTGAAGTTGCAGGGCGAGCGCAGCAAGAAGAAGCTCGACGAGGTGGCCGAGCGTTCGCTGCGCGGTGCCAACCTGTGGACCGAGGTCAAGGATCGCCTCGACAAGCCCGGTGGCGGCCTCTCAGGCGGTCAGCAGCAGCGTCTGTGCATCGCGCGTGCCATCGCGGTCTCGCCCGACGTTCTGCTCATGGACGAGCCGTGCTCCGCGCTCGACCCGATCTCGACTCTCGCGATCGAGGACCTGATCACCGAGCTGAAGAAGGACTTCACGATCGTCATCGTCACGCACAACATGCAGCAGGCTGCGCGTGTGAGTGACCAGACGGCATTCTTCAACCTCGAGGCAACCGGTAAGCCCGGTCAGCTCGTCGAGATCGACGACACCGAGAAGATCTTCTCGAACCCGACGCAGAAGGCCACCGAGGACTACATCTCCGGCCGCTTCGGATAGCCCCTGGGATTGCACACTGCACGATCATGTTTCACCCCCGTTTCCAACAGGAGACGGGGGTGAAACTTTTTGGTTGTGGTGATAGTTCCCACTCCGGGGCGCAGAGCTGAGCGTCGTTGGGCGCCCGAATAATTCGATGAGCAGCGTAAGTGCGCCGAGTGGGCGCTGAAGTAGCCGCCGATGTGAATCTCGTGGATACTGACGACGCTTCGGGCAATGCTAATCTCGGCCCGACAGCACGCTGTCGATCGATGTCGTTTCACAACCGGAAGGGCTTGTCAGTGCACCTCACCCCTTCAGATACCGAAAAGCTCCTCCTGAGCGTTGCGGGCATGGTCGCCCGCGACCGCCGCGAGCGCGGGGTACTGCTGAACTACCCCGAAGCGATGGCCCTGATCTCGTGTTGGATTCTCGAGCGTGCGCGTGACGGAATGACGGTTGCGGAACTGATGAACGCCGGTCGGCAAGTGCTCACCCGCGACGACGTGATGGAAGGGGTACCCGAGATGATTGCAAACGTCCAGGTGGAGGCCACTTTCCCGGACGGTCGCAAGCTTGTCACCGTGACGGAGCCCATTCGATGATTCCCGGTGAGGTACGTGTGTCCACCGAACCGCTCGAGTTCGGCACTGACGCGGAAAAGATCACGATGGTCGTCGTCAACGACGGCGATCGCCCCATTCAGATCGGTTCACATCTCCACCTTCCAGCGGCCAACCCGGCGTTGACCTTCGATCGCGAAGCGGCAGACGGCTTCCGGCTCGACATCCCCTCGGGAACGTCGGTTCGGTTCGAACCCGGGGTAAGCAGGACGGTGACACTGATCGCGCTCGGCGGACTCAAAAGGGTTCCGGGCCTGCAGATCGTGCCGGACGAAGACCTACCGACGCATGCGCGTGAGCCCAAGACCGTGATGCCGTTCGGCACGCCCGGTGTCGAGGTCGAAGAACCTTTGCGAGCGTCCTCGGTGAACGTTCGTGTGAGTGATGTTCCAGTCGAGGCGGATTCACCGGACGATGCCGCGACGCCAGTTGAGAGGACAGCCGAATGAGCAGGATCGATCGACGCGGTTACGCCTCCTTGTACGGCCCGACCGCTGGCGACCAGATCCGTTTGGCCGACACAGATCTGTGGATCGAGATCGAGCACGACTACACCGCGACCGGCGACGAGATGGTCTTCGGCGGCGGCAAGAGCATCCGCGAGTCGATGGGCCAGGGCCTGACCACTCGCGACCAGGGCGCTCTCGACGTCGTCATCACCAACACGGTGATCCTCGATCACTGGGGAATCGTCCGGGCAGACGTCGGAATTCGCGACGGACGCATCGTTGCGATCGGCAAGTCCGGTAACCCCGACATCATGGATGGCGTGCACCCCAAGTTGCTCATCGGGCCGAGCACCGACGTGATCGCCGGCGAGGGAAAGATCCTCACCGCGGGTGCGATCGACACTCACGTGCACTTCCTCAGTGAAATCGAGATGATGGAAGCGCTCGCGACCGGTACGACGACGGTGGCGGGCGGCGGAACGGGCCCAACCGAGGGAAGCAAGGCAACCACCGTCACGCCCGGCGCCTGGTCGCTGACGATGATGCACCGGGCCCTCGACCACATCCCGCTCAACGTTCTTCTCCTCGGCAAGGGCAGCACCGTCAGCCATGAGGCCATGCGTCAGGAAGCTCTCGCCGGCGCAGGTGGATTCAAGGTCCACGAGGACTGGGGTTCCACTCCGGCCGCAATCGACGCAGCTCTGCGAGCAGCCGACGAGTTCGGGCTCCAGGTGGCGCTGCACGCCGACAGCCTCAACGAAACCGGCTACGTACAGCACACTTTGGACGCGATCGCCGGACGCGGGATCCACGTGTTCCATGCGGAAGGCGCCGGCGGCGGGCACGCTCCGGACATCATCGTGACGGCAGGTGAACCGAACGTTCTTCCGGCATCGACCAATCCGACGTTGCCGCACACCGTCAACACGGTTGCCGAGCACCTCGACATGCTCATCGTGTGTCATGCGCTCAATCCCCGGGTTCCGGAGGATCTTGCCTTTGCCGAGTCCCGGATCCGGCCGACAACTATTGCAGCGGAAGACTTTCTGCACGACATCGGTGCCATCTCCATCACCTCGTCCGACGCCCAGGCGATGGGCCGTATCGGAGAGGTGACCCTGCGGACGTGGCAGGTCGCCCACGTCATGAAGGCTCAGTACGGCAAGCTGGGTACCAGCATGCCGGCCGACAACGAGCGTGCGCGGCGTTACGTCGCCAAGTACACGATCTGCCCCGCGGTGGCTCACGGTATCGATCACGAGATCGGATCGGTCGAGGCCGGGAAGATGGCGGACCTGGTGCTGTGGGATCCCGCGTTCTTCGGTGTCCGTCCTTCTGCCGTGATCAAGGGTGGGGCGATAGTTGCTGCGCCGCTGGGTGATCCGAACGCTGCTATCCCGACCCCGCAGCCGGTGTTCGTTCGGCCGGCCATCGCGGCAACTCCGGGATCAGCCCCGCACCTGTCCACGACGTTCGTCTCGCCGATGGCGATCGAGGACGGTCTGGCCGGTCGTCTCGGTCTCACGCGCACCCTTACCGGTGTTCGTCCGACGCGGCACCTCACCAAGGCGGATATGCCGAACAACACGGCACTGCCGTCCATCGACGTCGATCCGGAGACGTTTGCCATCAAGGTCAACGGCGACCTGATTGCTCCCAACCCCGTTGACGTAGTGCCGATGGCTCAGCGCTACATGCTGTTCTGAAACCATGTCAATCGAGATGGCGTCTGCCGAGATAGCATCGATGCTCTTGGCAGACGGGCGTCTGCCTACCGGCGGTCACGCTCACTCGTCGGGGTTGGAACCGGCACTGGCGGGCGGACTCCTACAGAGTCAGGTCCCCGACTTCATTCGCGGTCGACTCGAAACAGTGGGACTTGTCGAGGCCGCTGCAACGGTGGTCACGCGCCGCTGGGCCGTAAGTGCCGGTGGTGCAGGCGAACTCGAGGACATCTCGAGGGAACTGCTCGCTCGGACGCCCAGCGCGCCGCTGCGTGAGGCGTCGATTCAGCTCGGACGTGGGCTGGCCAGGCTGGCGTCGCGATTGTGGCCGCAGCACCCCGCGGTGCAGATGCTCATGGCGCTGCCTGGGCATCCGATGCGTCCGCTCGCGTTGGGAGTCTTCACGGCGATCTCCGGGATGGACGACCTACAGGCAGCTAGATCTTGTTTGTACGACGACGCTCAAACGGTGGCGTCGGCGGCACTGAAGCTACTGCCGGTGGATCCGGCAGAACCGGTCGAATGGTTGCTCCGAGCAACCCCGACCATCGAAACCGTCGCCGCGGCTGCCGTAGCAGTCGAGGGCGTCACAGATATACCCGCAACAACAGGACCGTTGGTCGAACAATGGTCACTCGAACACCACGCTCGATCCAGGAGGATTTTCCGTGCTTGACAACCTGAACAACACCACCACTGCTGCAAGAGGTTTGAGGCTCGGCGTTGCCGGCCCCGTCGGCACCGGCAAAAGTACCCTCATCGCCACCATCTGCCGCGAGCTCGCGTCGGAGTACGAGATCGCGGTGGTCACCAACGACATCTACACCGACGAGGACGCGCGACTGTTGCGCGCGGCCAACGTACTTCCGATCGAGCGCATCGTCGCAGTCGAGACCGGAGCGTGCCCGCACACGGCCATCCGTGACGACGTGACGCCGAACCTCATTGCGGTCGAAGACCTCGAGCGTCAGTTCCATCCCCTCGACATGGTGATCGTGGAAAGCGGCGGTGACAACCTGACCGCCACGTTCAGCCCGGCACTGGTCGACGCCCAGATCTTCTGCATCGACGTCGCGGGCGGCGGAGACGTCGCACGTAAGGGTGGTCCCGGAATCGAGCGGGCAGATCTGTTGGTGGTCAACAAGATCGACCTGGCCCCGTACGTCGACGTCGACGCGGTCCAGATGGTGGCCGATGCCACGGCCGCGCGAGACGGACTTCCTGTTCTCGCGCTCAGCCAGAAGGATCACGCGACGATCGACCAGCTCAGTGCGTGGCTTCGCCAGGTCATCGCAGCTCACCGCGCGGGTAGTCACACCCCGCAGGATCCGGGGCCGATGGCGCCGCACTTCCATGCCGATGAAGAAGACCACGGACACGGTCACGGGCACAGCCACTCTCACGCTCACTGATGCGCACCGGAGCTACGCGGGTCGTCGTCGAGAGAGTGGGTGACACCGCTGTTGCGCGAGAGCTGATCTCGGGCGACTTCCTGGCCCCGCGGTTCGTCGACGCTCGCGGGCTCACCGTGCGAATTGCCTTGGTAGGGCACAGTGCAACGCTGCTGGCCGGCGACGACCTGTGTATCGAATTCGTAGTCGCTCCGGGTACGTGCCTCGAGGTGATCGAGCCGTCGGGGACCGTCGCGTACAACGCGCGTGGCGGCCGGGCGTCGTGGTCGGCTTCGGCGAGCGTCGGCGCCGGTGCGGCGCTGATCTGGCGCGCGGCACCGTTTGTCGTCGCGGGCGGCGCGGATGTGACCAGGCGCTTGGATATTTCACTGGAATCCGATGCGGTTGCGCTGCTCGACGAGATGATCGTGTTCGGCCGGACCGGCGAAACCGGCGGTGCCCTTCGCTCGGATCAGCGCATTACCGTCGACGGTGACGCGCTGCTCGTGGAAACACTCGACCTGCGTAGCGTGCCGGGCCGTTCGCTGCCGGGAATTCTCGGTGGCCATCGCGTGCTCGGTACGACCATGCTGTTGGGGATCAAGACTTCCGACGACGTCGAAGGGCACGTGACGCCGCTGGCGGGAGCAGGGATGCTGGCACGGGCCGTGGCCGATCACGCACACGAGGCGAGCGCAGCGTTGGATCCGATCTGGTCGCAGTGGCGTGGGCGGGTTTCGCAGCAGTACAGCGACTGATTCGCCCGACCGTCACACTTCGGGAGGCTGCGTCGTCCAGTATGTGACCAGGCCGAAGAGAGCCGGGCGCACGGGTTTGACGGAGGCATCATGCAGATTGTTGTTCTGGGCGGAACCGGCCAGATGGGAAAGCTGGTCGTCGAGCAGGCGAAAATCGGGGGCCATGACGTCGTCGCCGCCGCTCGATCGACGGGAGTCGACATCTCCACGGGTGCGGGGTTGGACGAAGCATTTGTCGGTGCCGACGTTGTCATCGACGTGAGTGATCACGTCACCAACAGTGCCAAGAAGGCGATCGAGTTCTTCGAGACGGCAGCGAAGAACATCGCCGCGGCCGAAGCCAGAGCAGGCGTTAAGCATCACGTGCTGCTCTCGATCGTGAACTGCGACGATCCGCAGTTGGAGTCCTTCGGGTACTACCAGGGAAAGGCCGCGCAGGAACGCGCGGTGGAAGCGTCGGGCATTCCCTTCACGATTCTGCGATCCACTCAGTGGTTCGAGTTCGGCGAGAAGACCATCGCGCTCTTCGGACTGGGGCCGGTCGCGATGGTTCCCCGGATGCGCTCCCAACCGATAGCGGCGAAGATCGTCGCCGAGGCTCTGGTGACGTGCGCTCAGAACGGTCCGACCGGGAGGGCTCCAGATCTCGCCGGGCCTGAGGTCCTCGAGATCCCGGCCATGACGCGTGAGATTTTGAAATACCGTGGCCGACGCAAGTGGCTGATCCCGATCTCGATGCCGGGAGCGGGTAAGGCGATGAAGGGTGGGGCGCTGCTGCCCGGGCCGGGATCCACAACTGCAGGACCCACGTTGAAGACCTGGTTACACGAGAACTGAATAGGAAAGGCGGCCGCGCAAGTGCGCGGCCGCCTTTTACTCACGTGGACGGTTGGGTTCAGAGATCCGGGTACGAGGTGAGGTTGTCGACCTTCTCGGTGGTTTCCGGCTCTTCGGGCAGCTTGCCGGTCACCAGGAAGATGACGCGTCGGCCGACCTCGACGGCGTGGTCGGCGAACCGCTCGTAGAAGCGGCCGAGCAGCGTGACGTCGACTGCGGCGGCAACGCCGTGCTTCCACTCGCGGTCCATGAGGACGGTGAAGAGGTGGCGGTGGAGGTCGTCCATCGCTTCGTCTTCTTCGCGCAGGCGGGCAGCGCGCTCGGGGTCGCGGGTCTCGAGGACGACCTTGGCGGCCGCACCGATGGAGACAGCGATGCGTCCCATCTCGGCGAAGTAGCCGTTGACCTCTTCGGGAAGTACGTGGTTGGGATGTCGGCGGCGCGCGATCTTCGCGACGTGCAGGGCGAGTGCACCCATGCGGTCGATGTCGGCGACGATCTGGATTCCGCTGACCACCGAGCGCAGATCTCCGGCAACGGGAGCCTGCAGGGCGAGCAGCGCAAACGCGCGCTCCTCGCAAATGGTGCTGAGTTCGGTGATCTTGTCGTGTTCGCCGATTACTTGTTCTGCCAGGGACAGGTCTGCCTGGAGCAGGGACTGGGTGGCGCGCTCCATAGCGGCACCTGCCAGTCCTGCCATCTCGCCGAGCGTGTCTGCAAGCTCGGTCATCTGTTCGTTGTAAGCCACGCGCATGAGGTCAGAGCCTACGTGCCGTGAAAGACCAAGTCACAAGCACCAGGTGAACGCAAGGTGAATGAACGCGTGTCAGTCGCAGGTGGTGTCGCCGGCGTTGACGCTGGCGATGTCGGCGGGCAGAGCCGTCGAGGTGCTGGTGTCGACCGATGTCGGATTTGCCGCCAGGATGGTCCCCGGGTCCGCGGGGGCGACGACGGTGCCGGCGAAATTGCTTCCGACGACGACCTCGATCATGTCTCCCATGCTCGGAGCGAGAACGAGAACCGCACCGGGAATCGACGACGCGACAGTGACCGCTTCAGCCTCGTAACCTGCTGCGTAACGCACGACGGTGGTCGAGGCTTGAGCATTCGCCAGGCCGGTGGCTGCGCTGAAGTTGCCGACCGTGGAGATCTGGAAACCGTAGGCAGCGAGGCTGTCGGCGATCGTCGCGGCCTGCCCGGCGATTCCCGACGCGTTGGAGACGTCGACCGAGATGTTGTAGGCACTCATCGCTTCGACGGAAGTGGCGGCGGGCGGCGTGCTGGACGTAGGAGGGGTTGTCGTGGAACTGGTCGACGACGGTGTGGTGTCCTCGCGCTCTTCACCCGGAAGCGGTTCGTCGTCGATGATCGCCTGGAAGAGGGACTTGATCTCGTCGGTGCGAGGAATCTCGTTGCCCCAGTCGTTGGTGCCGTCCGTGGGGACCGTCAAGAACGTCACCGCGCCCGCGTCGACGTTCTGCAGCGAACGGCCGAGGGTGACCAGCGACTTCGTGTCGATGTTCTCGACGAACGTGTCGCTGGTGAAGGCGTTGATGAATCCGTTGAGCTTGCTCGGATTCAGGAGGACCTGGTTGGACAGGGCCGAGCGGAGCAGCGCCGACAGGAACTTCTGCTGACGGGTGATGCGTCCGTAGTCGCCGTTACCCTCGGCTTCGACGTGGCGCGCACGCACATAGTTGAGGGCGGTACGGCCGTCGAGCATCTGTGTTCCGCCGGATGCGAGGACGGTTCCGAGGATGCCGTCCTCGATCGGTCCGGGGGAGCAGACGTTCACGCCGCCGACGGTGTCGACCATGCGCTCGAAACCGGCGAAGTCCATTCCGACGAAGTGCCCGATTTTCAGGCCGGACATCTTCTGGATGACCTTGACCAGGCACTTGGGACCACCGAGTGCGTACGTCGCATTGAGCTTGTCGCCACTGGCAGCCGGGAAGGTTTCGCTGGTGTACTTGCCGGCGTCGTTGTCCCAACCCTGGCAGATCGGACGTTCGACGTCGAGGTCACGCGGGAAGGAGACGGCGACGACGCGGCTTCGGTCGGCGGGAATGTTCACCAGCATGACCGTGTCGGCTCGGGCGCCTTCGGCGTCTTCGACGGTTCCGGCGCCGATCTCACCGCTCGCGCCGGCGCGGGTATCGGTGCCGATGATCAAGTACGTCTCGTCGCCGAGCTGGCCCCCGGCGTCGATGATGTCGTCGGACTCGGTGTCGAGTGCCGCAATCTGATCGAAACCGCCTTCGACCGACCGCAGATAACCCCAGACGACGCCGGTCAACGCGAGAGACATGACGGCCAGGAACGCTACTGCCGATCGGCCGATCACTTTTGCGCGATGGCGGCGGCGAATCTTGCTTTGCGCCAGACGGGTAGCGCCGGTGTCACCGACTACCCGCGGCACTGCGGAGGTGACGGGATGTTCTTCGGTGATCCAGTCCGCAGCGGCAGGCGGGACGGTCGGGCGCGCGGGAATCGGCCGGGCAGGGGGCGGCGCGGACGCTGATGGAGGTGGAGTCCTGGGTGGCGCGGATTTGGTCGGCGCTGCCTTGGGCGGCGCAGCCGGGGCAGGTGGCGGCTTCTTGTCGCCTACCCGACGGACCAACTCGGCGACCGAAACAGAGTCGTCGGTCGGAGGCGAATCCCGGCGGCCGGTCCGTCCACTGCTGCGACGCTCCGGGGGACTAGGTGGTTGCGGTGCTGGTCGCTGGGGTGTGGCAGGACGCTGGGGAGCTGCCGGTTGGTCCGGGCGAGCGTTGCGGAACCGCTTGTCTGCGAGCGGACGTTCCCAGGGGGCGCGGCTCTCGGGCGGAGGTGGGCCCGAATCGTGATCATCACCCACCGATGCAACCTGTCCCGTCGTCGACTGTCAGTAACTCGTCATTCAGATGCCGGCGTCAACCGGTTGTCGACGAAGCTGGAGCCATATTACTGGTGAATCCTGAGTGCTTCACTCAGAAAGTGATGAGAGTAATCCGACGGCGTGTTCTCGCTAGCCACCGGAGTGCATCATGTCAGCCCCCACCGGCACAAGATCGTCCTCGGGATCGTCGAGCCAACCTTCCGGAAGTGCTACCTGACCGGGCGAGCCTTGGCGACCCCGCGGGCCTTCGGCGTCCTTGGGGAACGGGACGTCGTGATCGAGCTGTCCGAGCAGGTCGTCCAGTTCGGACAACGTGCTGACCAACGCCATCGAGACCCGCAGATCCGATCCGACCGGGAACCCACGCATGTACCAGGAGACGTGCTTGCGAAGTTCGCGCAAGCCCTTCATCTCACCGTGGTGTGCGGCGAGCAGCTGGGCGTGACGGGCGATGATCTTGGTGACTTCGCCGAGCGTCGGCGGCGTGGCGATCTGTTGTCCGTTGAGAGCTGCGCTGAGTTCCGCGAACAGCCATGGCCGTCCGAGGCAGCCACGTCCGACGACGACGCCGTCGCAGCCGGTCTCGTTCATCATCCGGGCAGCATCCGAAGCATCGAAGATGTCACCGTTGCCGAGGATCGGAACGTCGGTGACGTGTTCCTTGAGACGCGTGATCTCGTTCCAGTCAGCAGTGCCGGAGTAGCGCTGCGACGCGGTACGTGCGTGAAGTGCGACGGCAGCAGCGCCTTCAGCTGCGGCGATCCGGCCGGCGTCGAGGTGCGTGTGATGTTCGGGGTCGATGCCGACGCGCATCTTCACGGTGACCGGAATATCGGTGCCCTCGGTCGCGCGCACAGCGGCCGCGACGATCTGTCCGAACAGCCGACGCTTGTACGGCAGCGCGGAGCCACCGCCCTTGCGGGTCACCTTCGGGACGGGGCAGCCGAAGTTCATGTCGATGTGATCGGCCATGTTCTCGTCGACGATCATCTTCGCCGCGGCGTAGGTCGTATCCGGGTCGACTGTGTACAGCTGCAGCGACCGGGGCGTTTCGGTCGGGCCGAACGTGGTCATGTGCATCGTGGCCGGCTGGCGCTCGACGAGCGCACGTGCCGTGACCATCTCGCAGACGTAGAGGCCGGACGTGCTGCCTGCACGTTCGAGTTCGAGTTCACGGCACAGCGTGCGGAAGGCGACGTTGGTGACACCCGCCATAGGGGCGAGGACCACGGGGCTGTGCAGCTCGAGTGAACCGATACGTAGGGATGACATGTCTACCTCTGAACAAATACTTGTGACAATTGGAAGTGCCCGGTACCGAATCCGGTACCGGGCACAGAATAGCTGGTGAAACTAAGAAGCCTGCTGTTCGCGCTTGGCGGCTTCGCGTGCGAGCATGCGATCGCGCTGTTCCTCGAACTTCGTCGCGTTGGCGGCAAGGGTCTCGAGGAAGGTCGCCAATTCTTCGCGCGTGTTCTCGCCTTCGGCGCTGAAATCGTTGCGCTCGAAGATGTTCCACTTGCGCAAGACGGGCCAGACGACCTCGTCGAGGTGCTGGCGAAGGTCGTAGATGCCGTGCTTGGCCATGAGAGCGCCGTTACGACGGAAGTTCGGCATGCCGGCGCCCGGCATCTGGAAGTTCTGGACGATGTTCGCCACAGCCTTGAGCGCCTGATCGGGAGCAAGATCGAGCGCGGCGGCGCAAATGTTGCGGTAGAAGATCATGTGCAGGTTCTCATCAGCGGCGATGCGCTGAAGCATCTTGTCGGCAATCGGCTCGTCGCAAGCCTTGCCGGTGTTGCGGTGGCTGACGCGCGTCGCGAGTTCCTGGAAGGTCACGTAGGCGACCGAGTGCAGCAGGCCGGCGTCGCCCTCGTCGATGGGTGCGCTGTAACCGTTTGTCATGTGTTCCATGCGGAAGCGCTCGAGCTCGACGGGGTCGACTGCGCGCGTGACGACGAGGTAGTCACGCATCACGATGCCGTGACGGTTCTCCTCGGCGGTCCACCGGCCGACCCACGTTCCCCAGGCGCCGTCCTGCGAAAAGTTCTCGGCGATCTCGCGGTGGTACGAGGGCAGGTTGTCCTCGGTGAGCAGGTTGGTGATCATCGCGGCGCGAGCTACCTCGCCGAGCTGTGACTGCTCGAGGCTCCAGTCTTCGCCGCCCATGGCTGCGAAGTTACGGCCCTCGTCCCACGGAACGTAGTCGTGTGGATGCCATTCCTTGGCCATGGAGATGTGGCGGTTGACGTTCTCCTCGGCAACCGGCTGCAGCTCTTGTAGCAGCTCCAGCTGCGTCAGAATCCTCGTCATTTCTTGCCTCCATGTTGAGTGAATGCGCGACTTCGCCCCAGCCTACGGCACCGTAGGTTTGAAAAGAATGGCATGAAAATTGCTCCCCTCGAGGGATGTTACCGATCCGTAGTTATCCGGGGGCACTTTCACTACCAAGTCGTTCTTTCGACGTAGTCGCGGAACGTCCGGGCGGGATCGGACAGCTCGCGGCTCTTCGACCAGATCAGCCCTATTTTTCGCTGTGCTCCTTCGATCGGTACGTAGACGACTCCTTCGGCCCAGATCGGTGGATCCTGCACCGGCATGACCGAGACACCGAAGGACGCGGAGACCAGTCCGCCGACCGTTGCCAGCTCGCTGCTCTCGAAGACGAAATTCGGCGTGAATCCTGCGGCCGCGCACAGTTCATCGAGAATTCTTCGCATCCCGAAGTTCGGATGCATACCGATGAACGGTTCGTCGGCCGCGTCCGCAAGCTCGACCGAATGCAACTTCGCAAAGCGATGATCAGCCGGAACAGCCAATGCCAGTGACTGCTGGGCGATCTGCATCCATGCCACCTGCGGATCACGCGGCCGCGGCGAGACGACGGCCAGGTCGGACGTGCCGGCGGCAATTCTGTCGACCAGGAACTGCGCACTGTCCTGATGCAGTTCGAATCGCACTCCGGGATGCTCGACGCGGTATCCGCGCAGCATGTGCGGCACCAACCAGGTGCCGAACGAGTGGAGGAAGTCGAGCCGGACCGTGCCGCTTTCGGGGCTCGCCAGCGACTGGATTTCGCTCTGCGCCGCGTCGAGTGAGTGAAGAGCGGTGCGAGCGTGTCGGTAGAGGATCTCGCCGTACCGGTTCAGTTCGAGCCGGCGTCCCTGACGGTCGAAGAGCGTCACACCGATCTGTCGTTCGAGGCGTGCGAGTTTACGCGAGAGTGTCGGCTGCGACAGGTGAGTCAGATCCGCGGTAGCAGTCACCTGTTGGGTTTCGGCGAGAACGACAAACCATTCGAGGTCTTCGGTCAGCATCACGAACCCAATCTATATACCTATGACGCATATAGAACTCCAAGTTTATGCATTTTCTTTTGTCGAAGCGCGGCGGGAGGATTCTTACCGGAGGTAAGTGATGCCTGGAGGTATGTGGTGACTGTCGAGAATGTGATCGAATCCGAAGTGGTGCCGCTTCGCCGCGGAACATCGGGGTATCGCACGGTGACCGTTGCGCTGTTCGCGGCCGGGCTGTCGACATTCATCTCGATGTACGCGGCACAGGCATTGCTGCCTGCGTTCGCCGAAGGCTTCGACGTCTCGCCCGCGGTGTCTGCACTTTCGGTCTCGGCGACGACGGGCATGTTGGCGTTGGCGATCATTCCGGCCAGTGCGCTCTCCGAGCGGTTCGGTCGCACACGGGTGATGATCGCGTCGGCGTCGGCATCCTGTGTGATCGGTTTGCTTCTGCCACTCAGTCCGACGATCGAGGTTCTGCTGATCGGACGCGCGGCACAAGGCTTGGCTCTGGCGGGGGTCCCGGCGGTAGCGATGGCCTATCTGGCCGAGGAGGTCGATCGCAAGGACCTCGGTGCAGCGATGGGAAGGTACGTAGCCGGCACGACGATCGGTGGGCTGATCGGACGGCTGGTTCCGTCGGCCGTCGTCGACTTCAGTACGTGGCGCTGGGCATTGGTGACTGCGGCCTTGCTGTCAGCGTTGTTCGCGCTCAACATGATCCGGAAGCTACCCGCGTCGAAGTTCTTTCGCCCGCAACCGGTCTCGGTGCGTGCGATCGCGTCGAATCTACGACGCCACCTTGCGAACCCGTCGCTGCGCACGCTTTTCGCCTTGGGGTTCATCCTCATGGGCGGATTCGTCTCGATCTACAACTTCCTCGGGTTTCGGCTCACGGCAGCTCCTTTCGGACTTCCTGAAGCACTTGTCGGCCTGGTCTTTCTCTTCTACCTCGCCGGAACTTTCACCTCAGCGGTAGCCGGCGGGGCCTCGGACCGGCTGGGTAGGCGCAGTGTTCTGCTCGGCTCGGTTGTTGTCATCGGTATCGGTCTGGCACTGACCGTTCCGGACAATCTGGCGTTGACTCTCGTGGGGATGCTGCTCTTCACCGGAGGATTCTTCGCGGCACATTCGGTGGCCAGCGGTTGGGTAGGCCTGATCGCGACCGATCACCGGGCCGAGGCGTCGGCGTTGTATCTGTTTGCCTACTATGCGGGTTCGTCCGTGGCGGGCGCCCTCGCTGGTCTCGCATACGCGGGCGGCGGTTGGGGTGGGGTCAGTGCCTTTGTGGGCGCGCTGCTGTTGGTTGCGTTTGCATTGTCGCTGAGGATGTTTCGATCTTCGACGGTCGAATGACAGAGCACTGCGGCGACCCCGAACGGGATCGCCGCAGTGCGTTCTGTCTAGCGTCTTACTTCTTGCCGCCGCCGAGGAGGCCGCCGAGCAGGTCTCCGAGGCCGCCGCCACCGGATCCACCCAGGATGCCGCCGAGTGCGCCGCCGATGCCGCCGCCGGAATTGCCGCCACCGCCGAGAATTCCGCCGAGGAGATCCCCGAGCCCGCCGCCACCGGAGGCCTGGGTCTGCGCGCCGGCGCCGCCACCGGTGAACTGCTTGGCGAGGTAGGCCAGGACGATGGGAGCGAGGATCGGCAGCAACTGCTTCACCAGATCGTTTCCACCGCCGCCACCGACACCGCCCAGTGCGCTGGCGACCTGATCGGTGTTGCCGCCGAAGATGTTCGAGACGATCTTCTGACCGTCAGCGGTGTCGACTTTGCTGATGTCGACGCCGTCGTCGAGAAGGCTGGTGTCGGCGTGCGACTGCAGCGCACTTTCGAGTGAGGCTGCGCCTGCGGGATCCTGAGCGTTGGCGCCGAGGCCACCGACGAGGGTCGGAAGTGCAGTCTTGACCGCCGATTCGGCAGTTGCCTGGTCCACGCCGAGTTGCTGCGCGATCTGGTCGATGGGGATCTGGGATAGAAGGTCGTCAAGCGATGCCATTGATGCCCTACCTTTTCTGGGGTACTACTCGTCAGTACCCGGCTGTTGCAGACACTAGTGAATGTCGGCGTCGACGGTAACCCTCCGGTTGCCGAGCGGTCAGGCTCGGGTCTTCTCGCGGGGGACCAGACACGCTAGGAGAGCGAGAATCAGTCCGCCGGCCGTCAATATGAATCCTGTCTGATTTGTCAGGATCGTGGAGTAGTTTTCCCTGATGACATTGTCGAATTGATCGTTCACTCGGTAGTAGAACGTGCCCAGAGTTCCCAATCCCACGATGATTCCGATCCACGCTGAAATACGAGAACCGAACAAAGCGGCGATCAGAATCAATACGGCTGCAGCGAGCAGAAGTATCGCCATCGAACGGTAGAAGGTCACGGACTGATCGCCGAGTTGCTCGATTGCCCACCCGGCCGGAAAACCGTCCCGCAGGTCCTCGAGGCGAACGTTGTTGGGTTTGACCCCGGCCAGTACGTACATGAACGAGCCGACGGCAACGGCGATTCCACAAATGAGCAGAACCAGATGAACTAACGTGCGCATGCCACTCTCCCTGTGTTCGGAGTTCGGTAACGCGGTCGTCGCCGAGCCTAGCTGTGTCGCGGGTGTCAAGCTCGGTATCGAGCGTGCAGAATCGTCTCCATGCCCGACAACATGCGTCGACTCGAAGAGATCTCGTTGTCCCTGCCGGAGGCGGAGCGCGTCGACATCGAAGCGTGGGACGGTCACCCGACCTTCCGGGTCCGCGGTAAGAACTTCGTGTTCTGCAACGTCGAAGCCACCTCCTTGACCGTCAAGTTGAGCAAGGAGGAAGCCGAAGCGGTGGTGGCCACCGAACCAGGTGCAAGCGCTGCCGGCTACGGTCTCGGTCGACACGGGTGGGTTGCGCTCGACATCGGCACCGACGTTTCCGAGGAGAAATGGTCGCAACTGGAGGAGTGGATCTACACCTCGTTCACCCTCGTTGCTCCGAAGCGGCTTGCCCGGATCGTTCTCGATGCGGATGAGGAACGCCCGTAACGGATAGATTCGTCAGTACAGACGCCGACTAGACGAGGATTTGTCATGACGACACCGGAAACTTCACCGGCCACCGCAAAACCGGGCATGCCGCCGTGGGCGAAGAAGGCCATCGGGATCGCAGTGATGGCGGTGGTCCTGGTCATCGCTTACTTCATCCTTGCCGCCTTCCTTCCGCGTTGGTGGGCGCAGCGAATTGCGTCGTTGGCGAACGGCAGCTTCAGCGCCGGAATCGCGTGGGGACTGCTGTTCGGTCTCGTCTGCACCCTGGTCCCGCTCATCTTCTTCCGAGCGGTCTGGCAGGTGCGCAAGCGCAAGCATGCTCGAATCATCCAGATCACGGCTCTCGCGTTGGGTGTGATCTTCGCGCTGCCGAATCTTCTCTCTCTGACAGTTGTTCTCGGCAACAACAATGCAGCGCATGCGGGCGAGCGGATCCTCGACGTCGACGGCCCCGGTTTCCGCGGAGCCTCCGTTGTCGGTGCAGTCCTGGGCGTTGCGTTGTTCCTGGGTCTTGTCGCGCTCGGCTACATGTACAAAAAGCGTGGCAAGGATCTCGACAAGATGCGCGGTGAGCTCAAGCAACACGAGCCGCAGAGTAAGGGCGAGGCTCCGGCCCCGGAAATCTGAGTCAGCTCTTCGACCGAGTGCTCAGGCCGACACCGACTCCGACGGTTCCCGCCGCCACCAGTCCGGCGAGCGGGACCGCCCAGTGTCCGGCAAATGTGCAGGCGAGAACCAGGATTGCGCTCACCGGTAGAACAGCCTGCTCGATCCTGTCGCGCTTGAAGTGTCGTGAGTGCATGAGCCACACGAAGATCAGGAACATCGCGGCGGGGATCGTGACCGCGGCAGATGCTGCGAACGTCGAAATGTGCGCCTCGCCAACTGCTTCCTCGACGGCTACTTCGATGCCGGCGCCGATGGCCGCAGCGGATCCGAATACGAAGTAGTGCCCGTATCCCCACAACAGGACGGCGCGATTGCCCTGGTCTGCGAGGTACTCGTGGATCGGGACGGCGAAGTAGATCCACAACGCGGAGAACACGATCAGAACTCCGCCGACAGCAATCGGAATCAGTAGGTCGGCGGCGTCGAAATCACGAATGCCGGATTGGACCGCGATGGTGGCGGCAGCAATGGTTTCGCCGAGCATGATGATGGTGAAGAGGCCGTAGCGTTCGGCGATGTGTTGCGGGTGCCACGGAGTCTGATGGTTGCGCTCGGCGATTGCCGGCACCGCGAGTTCGGCGATCATGAGAACGAAGAAGCCGGGTATCCACGCCGACGCCGGCATCAGGAGCAGCACGATCCAGCCGGCCTGGACGATCACGAGCCCGGCGGCGTATTGCAGAGCAGTGGTTCGCGCTGCACCGGATTCACCGCTGGCGGCTCGAAGCCATTGGCAGGTGAGCGCAATTCGCATGATGAGGTAGCCGACGATGGCCGTCGTACGGTCGGTTCCGTCGAATGCGTCGGGGATTCCGGCGGCGAAGACGAGCACGCCACAAATCTGTACGAAGGTCGCGACCCGGTAGGGGACGTCGTCCGTGTCGTAGGCAGACGCGAACCAGGTGAAGTTCACCCACGCCCACCACAGCGCGAAGAAGACGAACATATAACCGGCGATGCCGTCGACGTAGTGGCCCTCGGCAACAGCATGCACCAGTTGAACTCCGGCCTGTGCGGCCGCAACCACGAAACACAGGTCGAAGAACAGTTCGAGTGGCGTCGATGCGCGATGGTTCTCGTCGCGGCTGCGTGCGCGCATCCGGATGATCGGCATAACGGCCCGGCCGTGGCCCGCGCCTGTACTGGTGTGTTCTGTCATCGTCCCCACCTTGCTCCGACGTCTAGTGCAGGAGCGCAGTCTAGGGCGAATTCCGTCGGGTCGACGAATGAGACATTTCGCCCCTCACCACACGAGAACGGGTTTGATGACGCGCCCCGACGCTTGATCTTCGACGGCTTTGTTGATGTCGGCGAATGCGTAGCGCGTCACCAAGCGGTCGATCGGAAACCGGCCACCAGTGAAGAGTTCGACGAGTTCGGGGATGAACGTCGAGACTTCCGACTCTCCTTCGATGCATCCTCGAATTGTCTTTCCGCTCAGCATGATGTCGGCCATGTTCACCTCGACCGTGGATGCTCCGAGTCCGACTACCGCCAGTGTTCCCCGTGCTCGAAGTGATGTGACGGCTTGATTGATCACGGAGCCGATTCCGGTGGTGTCGAGGGAATGCGTCGAACCTCCGTCGGTGGCGGCGCGGACCGCGTCGAGCGCATCTTCATTCGAGGGATCGACAGTGACGGCGCCGAATTCCTCGGCGAGTTCGCGCCGCTGCGCAACGGGGTCCACGGCGACCAGGGTGGAAACGCCGGCAGCCCTCGCCGCCAGCAGCGCTGCGAGTCCGACGCTGCCTGCCCCGAAAACGACAAACGTCGAGTCGGGCTCGGGGCGAAGTAGATTCAGCACGGCACCCGCGCCGGTTTGAAACCCGCAGCCGAGCGGAGCCGCGACGGTCAGGTCCACCGCAGGATCGACGACGACGGTGTTGTCGGCAGAGGCGATGACGTATTCCGCGAAGCTGGACTGGCCGAAGAATGCGGACCGTATCGGAGTTCCGTTTCGCCGGACCGGCGTCGAGCCGTCGGTGCGTGCGCCAGAGCTGTTGAGCCCGTGTGAGCTTTCGCAGTACGCCCGATGGCCGCTGAGACATTGCCTGCATACACCGCAACTGCGGTAGCTCAGCAATACGTGATCACCAGCCGCGATGTTGTCGATCGACGAGCCAACGGCTTGCACGACGCCGGCGCCTTCGTGTCCGAACACGCAGGGCCCGAGCTTTTCCGGTAGCACCGTCTTCGTGAACAGATCCGTGTGGCACAGGCCTGTCGCGACGATGCGAACCAGGATCTCGTCTGCGCGGGGTTCGTCGATCTCGACGGTGTCGAGTGTGAAGGGGGAGTGCGGGCCGTGTGAGAGCGCCGCTGTCATCTGCATGGCGGACGTCGAATTCTGTTCGGCGCGAATCACGCTCGCTCGAGCAGGAAGTAGTAGTGCTGTCCGCCGTCGAGAACCAACGCCGATTTGCCGTTCATGATGCCCATGAGCGTCGAATCGTCGACTTTCTTGAAGTGGTCGAAGATCGGCGCGCCGTCGTAGACCATCGTCGCCGTGACTTCGCCACGAAACTCGATGTTCCACAGACTTGCCTCGCCATTGCCGCTCTTGACGTCGGAGTAGAGGTTGCCGTCTTCGTCTCGGCAGATCAACGGCTTGGCATCCTCGACGGAATTGAAAGTCTTGCCGTACCAGCGGCTCGCGAACAGTTTTTCGTGCAGACGATGACCGGTGGCGAAGTCGTCGCCCTTCCATTCGCCGAGGATTTCTTCGGCGGCAACGGTTTCCAGCGCGGCCCACACTTCGTCGAGTTCTGCTGGTGAAACACCACTTTCCGATCCACGGAGCCGGGTGAATGCGGTTCGAGCGTCATCGAGATTCATGTCTCTCCTTGCGTCGGCGGGTGAGTTGGCCGAAGTTCGCGAACCAAATTGTTCGTCAACTCTGCACGCTACGCCGAACCGGATGGTTCGGCAACGGTCGATTCGTTCTAGGCTGTGAACATGCGCTCAGCAGGGGAAGCCACGAGAGACCGCATTCTGGCGGCCGCAAAGGACGAATTTGCGACGTACGGCCTGGCCGGCGCGCGGATCAATCGGATCGCCGCGCAAGCGCGTGCCAGCAAGGACCGTCTCTACGCGTACTTCGCGAGCAAGGAAGAGTTGTTTTCTGCCGTCACTGAGCAATGGACGTCCGAAACCACAGCGGAGACAGCGCTACGAGGTGATGATCTGCCGGGGTATGCAGGTCGACTCTTCGACAACTACGTCGCGCATCCCGAGAACGCTCGATTGCAGCAATGGGCGGATCTCGAAGCACCGGACGTCATGAGCGAGGACGACATACGAAGCAAGACGTTCCGGCCGAAGGTAGCCGAGATTCGCAAAGGTCAACTCGAGGGACACATCGACCCCGAGTGGAATCCCGCGGAGTTGATTCTGTTGATCACCGACATCGCCCGGATGTTCGCGCTCAAGTCGTCCCGTCCCGTCGCTCAGCGTCGCGAGGCTGCGGTCGGGGCGGTTCAGCGGTTGATCGCGACGTGACGAACCGGATGTGCAACGTGATCAATGGCCAACGCCGCGTTCCCTTGTGCTCTCGCACGAGGGGACGCGGCGTTGAATTCCAGTTCGGAGCGGGTCAGAGCTTGACCGACGGCTGACCACTCCTGATACGACTTACCTCGGATCGAGCGAATTCGACTCGGCCGGTGTTGGTTCCGTGGGAGTCTGCCAGAGCGTCGGCGAGGTCTGCCGCGGCTTCGAGGACGTATTCGGCGCGTTTACGGGCCGCGTGTCCGCCTGCAGATTTGCGGAAAGCCCTGCGTGCCTTGTGGTCGCCGCACAGAGCGACGAATTCTTCGTCCGTGATGACACCACGGTCGACTTCCGGTGCCAGGATGTCGCTCAGGAACTGGCGTTCACGTGGAACCGTCATTCGAAACACGCGGACCACGAGGGTCAATGCAGCGGCGACCATGACAAAGAAGAGCGGAAAGAGGAGTGCATTCTTGCCTTGTGTCAAGGCACCGGCGGAATCCCACAGGCCGTGGAGCAGCATCGCGGTCGCCATCAGCGCGAGTCCGCGCCCCACACGACGCGGTTCCGCCGGCCGTCCCAGTAGATAGACGAGTCCGGCACCGAAGATCGCACTGTACAGAGTGTGTGCGGCCACTCCGAATACCATGCGGAGGATGATCGTCGGCATCGCAGCGCCGACCGGATCGGCTCCGAACTGCGACGCGGCCGAGTTCAAGGCGTACAGAACGTCTTCGAAGATCTGGAAGCCGAGTCCGATGAAGGCGCCGAGGATGAATCCGTCGAATGCGGTGCGCACCAATCGAGATGCCAGTGCGATGAGCAGGAGCAACCCGATGCCCTTGGCGATTTCTTCGGTGAACGGAGCTGTCAGGCCGGGGCCCCAGTCCGATGCCCACGCCTGTCCGAATGTCTTGGCGTACAAGGACAAGATGGCGTCGTTGGCGTTTGCGGCCATCACCCATGTAGCGGCGAAGCTGCCCCACAGGAACGCAACGACGATCAGTTTGACCGGTTGGCGCGCGTACCTGTCGATGTGCTGCGTGAACCACCAGAAGATGGCGCCGTACACACCGAACAGCACCAGCGAAAGCGCGATGGCTTCTCCGTAAGCGCCGGCGGACGACGACAGCAGCGAGAAGAATTTGAAGGCGCCGCTCACCACCAAAGCGAGGTAAACCCAGAAAGCGGCGTTGCGCGGCTGGTAGAACGTGAACGACCTACCCCAACCGGAGTTCTCGATCGCACCGGCGCGGGTGAGGAGATCGTTTGCGGGTTGTGTTGTGGGAGTGCTCATCAGGAACCCTCTCCGGCTCGGTGGCTGATGCTCACGATCATGTGAGCAATGTCGTCCGTGATGGTCGGAGCCACATCGCTCGGCCCGGTGGAGACAACTTCGATGCCTTTTCCGTCGACGACAAATGCTGCGATCACGCCGTCGGCAGTCGAGTTCGAGTAGCTGGTGATGACACCACGAATGCCGCTCGCCGTGGTGATCGAGGAAGAGTCGCCGCTGACTCGCAAAGACTCTGCTGTTGCCAGGGCGTCCGAGGTCTTCTTGATCTGTTCGAGTAGAGCGTTCGCGTCACCGGCGAAGGGTGCCGTGTAGACGGTGAACAGTGCACCGCTGTTCACCAGAGTTGCGCGCTGCGGGAACGAACCGGAGACGGGAGCATCAGTTTCGCGGACCCCGTCTGTGATTCCCCAGCCGACGGCGGGAACGAAGGTGATGCCGTCTTTGAGTTCCATGACATCCCCGGCCACGACTTCGTCGTCGTAGGCGACAGAGTTGTTGACGGCCGGGATGAGGATGCTCATGACTATCGCAACGGCCAGCACTATCGCTGCCGGGATGATGGTCGCTCGGTCCAGGCCGAACCATCTACGGTCGACGGGAACCCAGCGATCCTCGGGTTCGAATGGCGTCCGCGGCGGGTCGTCCCGCACTGTGGTTTCCGTTTCGGTCATGTTTGCCCGGGCTTTCGTGAGTGCTTGGTAAGGCGTTCGCGGGCCGCAGTATCCGATTTGTACTGCACGCCGTTTGTGCTGGGTCGACAGCGAATCTGAGGAGTGCGCCTCAGGGGGTAAAAGTACCAAACAGAACGATTCAGGCAGGACGTGAACCTGGACATCGCTTTGGGGGAGTTTCGAAAGGCGCCGGCCCCGGCGTCTGCACGATGTTTACGTGATTCTCAGTATTGGTGCGTAGCTTGGTCGTTGGCTCGTTGACGCCCTCGGGATGTTGACGTGCCGCCCAAACTTTTGTTGTCGACTGTTCAGATACTGGTGAGCTAAAGGATCGCGGCCGGCCACCCGTACTGAATATCGTCGACACTCAGCGTGTTCCTTAGACGCGCGCACCTGTTCAGTATCTGGAGTGGAACCGTGTCTCAGTGGCCGTGCCAATGAAGATCTCGAAGAAGGTAGCCCTGGTGCTGGTGGCTGCATTCGCGTTGGCGTTGGGTTCGGCGGAAGTCGGAACCGCCCGCGCAGACACGTCTGTCCGGGTGAGTGTGGCCGGTCATGTTGTGAGCGCCGGACACTTCGAGCAAGTGCGGCGCCCCAACCGGTGTGTGAAGGCTGGGCCGGGGAAGTCGAAACCGAGCGAGCAGAAGTCCACGAATCGCAGTGGGCGTCGAGGTAGCGGGGGATGCTTCTGACGGTGGTTGCGAAGTTCCGCAATCAGCCGTCCTGAATCTGTAACACGTTCTAATCTTGCGTGATGGACGTGACCTATGAGGGGACCAAACGCGAAGTCGCTACCGACAAGGGGACTTTGCGCTTTCACGAGGCGGGCGATGGTCCGCCGTTGATCCTGTTGCACGGCTCAGGGATCGGTGTGAGTGGTTGGCGGAACTATCGGGGGAACCTCGAGGTATTCGCGAAGCATTTCCACTGCTACATCCTCGAGTTCCCGGGTTTCGGCGTGAGCGATCCCGTCGACGGCCATCCGGTGATCACGGCAGCGTCGTCGGTGATCCGATTCATGGACGCGCTGGGAATCGAATCGGCTGCGATGATCGGCAATTCGATGGGTGGGGTAGTCGGCGTCAACGTCGCGATGAGGTTCCCGGAGCGTGTCTGCAGGCTGGTCACCATCGGTGGCGTCGGCCCGAACATCTTCAGTCAGAATCCAAGTGAAGGTACCCGTCTCCTGCAGGACTTCGCCGACGCTCCCAGCCGTGAGAAGTTGGTTCGATGGCTCGAATGCATGGTGTACGACAAGACCGTCGTCACCGAGGCGCGGATCGAGGAACGATGGGAAACGGCCAACGATCCGGCCTCGCACCAGGCATTGACCGCGATGTACGGATCCAAAGCCTTTGCCGCTCAGCAGCAGATGATGTCCAACTCGGATGCGCCGCCGTACTGGTCGATGATGCACAAGGTGCAATGCCCGACCTTGCTGACATGGGGGCTCGACGACAGGCAGTGTCCACCGGACATGCCGATGATTCCGATGCGACTGATTCCGAACGCCGAACTGCATGTATTCCCGAACTGCGGGCACTGGGTGATGATCGAAGCCAAGGAGGCATTCGAGCGCGTGAGCGTCGAGTTCCTGCTTCGATGACCTGCTGATGCATTCACGTGGCACGAATTGATGTGGCACGAACGCACAAGACCCGGCGCCTCCGAATGAGGCGCCGGGTCTGTGTTTGTGCCCCCAGTAGGACTCGAACCTACGACCTGCGGATTAAAAGTCCGTAGCTCTACCAACTGAGCTATAGGGGCGCGGCGCAGAGTCTAACGGGACCGCAGAGTCCGTGAAAACACCACCCCCACCAGAAGGGCGATTCCGATGACGGCGATGGTCCCGCCCGTGCGATGCAGACCCGCGTCGTCGATGGTTCCGCGCATGGTCAGCTCGATGACGACGGCCGCAAGGTTGGCGCCGATGTACTGGATTGTTCGGTACAGGCCGATCGCGGTCCCGACGTCGGCGGAGGTGGTCACCGAGTTGATCAGGTTCTGGTTTCCCATGTTGTTGAAGCCGTTGGGGATGCCCAGGATCGCCGCTATCAGCAGGAGTGCCACAAGGGGAGTCGAACTAGATTCGACAAAGGCGATCAGAATCCCGCCGACAGCCAACGCGGCGGTGCCGATCAGGAGGGTGATCCGTGCGCCGAATTTCCCGTACACCGTGGACGCGGACATGGTCGCGAAGATCCCGACCGCAGCGACGGGCAGCATGAAGAGCCCGGCGCTGATCGGTGACATTCCGCGGGCTACCTGTAGCCACTGGGGGAGTCCGAAGAAGATGCAGTAGAACGCTGTGTAAGTCAGCAGGGTCCGGCCGAGAGTCATGCTCAGTGCGCGGTTTCGGGCGACGGCACGGACGTCGATGAACGCCGAGGCGGTTCGACGTTCCCACCAGACGAACAGGAACGCGAAGAGGGCCGTCGACGGGACGAGATACCACTTCGCGTGCTCGGCGAGAGACAGGAGAAAAAGCATCGTCGACGTCGTCAGGGCCAGAAACAGCGTGATACCGAGTGGGTCGAGTGACTTGAACAACGCAGTGGCGCCGGCCCGGTCGGGCAGGGCGGAGTCGCTCGGAGCGGCGAAGAAGACCCATGTGGCAGTGACGACGACAAGCGGGAGGTTCACCCACATGATCGACTGCCAACCGAGTGTGCCGACCAGCAACCCGCCGAGAGTAGGCCCCAGCGCGACGACCGATTGAGCGCAAATGGTGAGTGTTGCTATAGCTGAACGGGTTTGAGCCCGGTGACGGTCAGCGTATTCGCGGATGACGGTCATCGCATTCGGATACTGTGTCGCCGTGCCGATTCCGAGCAGAATTCGCGCCGCGATAAGCCAACCCAGCGACGGGGCGAGCGAGCCGAGGATCGATCCGGCAGCGATCAGACCCAATCCCGCCAGATAGACGCGTTTGGCGCCGAGGATCGATCCGAGTCGCCCCGCCGCCGGTGCCGTGACTGCAGTCGCGATGTAGAGAGCCGAGATGACCCACGCTGTGCCCGAACTGGAACCGAAGTATGTGGCGATCGGGACGATTGCCACCGCAATCATCGACGAGTTCAGTGCCTGAAGCACGGTTCCCGAACCGAGAGCAAGACTCAGTTTCAGGGGAACGGAGGCTTGGGGTGTCGACGTTTCGACGACGGCGGTCACGGGTTCATCAGTGACTCCTCTGATATCGATGTCGATGCTGGGGACGCGCCCTGGCCTAGTCTGCGCAGGATTCGGCCGGCGATCAGAAGCAAGTCACGCTCGGCTTCGGTGCACTCGGCGTCGATGACCTCGGCCAGCCACTGCGTGCGTTTCGTTCGGTCTTCGTGAAGGGTCGACGTGCCTAGTTCGGTCATCGTGACCAGGGCCGCGCGGCCGTCCGATGGATCCGCCCTTCGCGTCACCATGCCCTGTTCCTCGAGCGCGGCCACGGTCTTTGCGATGGATTGCGGTGTGACGCGCTCGAATTTCGCCAACTCTTTTGCGGTCAACGGACCTTGTCGGTCGAGGTGGCCGAGAGCTTGGATCTGGCTCGGCGTGAGTTTGTGGTCGTGGCGTTTGGTGCGGAGACGCCGGACGAAGGCACCCAGATCGTCCCAAAGTACGTCGATCTCGTCCCGAGTCTTGCTGCGACCCTCGCCATCGTTCATTTAGACAGTCTAACTGTGTTATTTCGATGCTGCCAGCACGGTTTCGACGAAAACTGGGGAATAAACGATCGCATTAGTTGTTTAAAACCTTGGGATTGCCGTTCATCCGTCGGCGAAGCAGTTCCGTCTGCGAGGTCGGATTATCGGAATCTCGGACACGAAAAAGCTCGGATGCGCACCCCCTGCAGCGCACCCGAGCGGCCAAAACCATACCACTTGGTGTCTTTTGGGCATAAAGTCGGTTGTTGTCCCCCGAACAGCCGATTGCCTCTAGTACTTTTGGCGGGTATCGCTCTAGTCCTTACGTAGGGTGTGTTGGAGGGGATATTGTGAGGTTTCGGGGGATGACAGGCGCCGATCACGGCGATTCTGCGTACCAACTCTGCGAGAGGCACAACACCGTAAATGGCACGTCAACAAGAGCGTGCGCGGCGTACCCGCGCCGCCCTGGTCGAAGCGGCTGCAGTCGAATTCGCCAAGCGCGGCTATGCAGCTGCGTCGGTGAACACGATCCTCGAGGGCTCCCGCGCCACCAAAGGCGCCATGTATTTCCATTTCCAGTCCAAGGAAGAGTTGGCGCGAGCGGTTCTGACCTCGGCTATCGAAACCTTCACTGGAATCACTGATCGTTGGGCCAAGAGAACAGACCTCGATCCATTCGTCGCTTTGCACGGGCTTGTGCTCGACATTGCCGAGGTCTTCCGTACCGAGGTAATCGTGCAGGCGGAATTCCGGCTGATCATCGAGCCGGAGTTCTACAAGGATGTGCAATCGGGTGGCGGGCAGGTCTGGGGAAAGACCGCCTACGAGTTGGCATTGCGCGCCAAGGACGACGGTTTGCTCCGCGAAGACGTGGACCCGGAGAAATTCACGCGCGTACTGGCAGCGAGCCTTGCCGGCCAGCGGTACATGGCGGACCTGATTGCCTCGAGTGGTGATCTGGGTGTGTGGTTCGAGGAGTCCCTCGAAGTGGTGCTCGAAGCCATGGCCACACCGGAGTGGTTGGAGAAGTTTCATCGCGACGGCTGGCCACAAGTGGAGTTCCCCGACGCGGAATAGTCCATTTTTCGCCCATGACCAGGCGATTTGTGATTTCCGAACGCTGTGCCATAAGCTATCCAAGCTCCCAACGGAACGCCGTTGGGGTACTAGTTCGGAGAGATCCGGCGGGCCCCCTTCGTCTAGCGGCCTAGGACGCCGCCCTTTCAAGGCGGTAGCGCGGGTTCGAATCCCGTAGGGGGTACGTTTTGCGAAAGCGAAACGATGCAGTATGGTTTGACCCGCACGACACGCTTTGAGATGCACAAATGCCTGGCCAGGACAGTGGTTTGGGAGCGGCTCGAAGATGTAGTACGGTTTCACAGCAAGGAAAAAGCAAGGCCCTGTGGCGCAGTTGGTTAGCGCGCCGCCCTGTCACGGCGGAGGTCGCGGGTTCGAGTCCCGTCAGGGTCGCAAAGCTTTGTTCTCAATCAATTGGTTGAGAACAAAGCAATGCGATAGGCATTCGGTTCGGGTGCCGTCCGGCCAGGTAGCTCAGTTGGTACGAGCGTCCGCCTGAAAAGCGGAAGGTCGCCGGTTCGATCCCGGCCCTGGCCACTTCAAGAACCACCTGGTGACGGGTGGTTTTTCTCGTATCTAGGGCGCTTGCACGGGGACCCGGATCTGACACATGTGACACATCGGCTTCCTTATTCTTTCCGCCGCCCTCGGAAGTGACACGCGATGTGTCACGTCGCCGAGCTACTTCGCCTCCTTCTTCTTGCCCGTCGTGATCGACCCGAGCATCGCCGCGGCGTCAGCGAGTGCCGCGTTCGTACTGTGCGCGTACGTCCTCAATGTGAAGCCTGGATCCGCGTGTCCGAGCCATGCTGCGATCACGACGGTAGGGACACCGTTCAAGTGCATCAAGGTTGCGCAGCTGTGGCGTGCGTCGTGTAGCCGAACGTGGGGCAGGCCCGCGTTGCTCAGCGCCTTGCGCCACGCAGCGGTCAAGGTGTCGGGGTACGGGGCGACGCCGTACTCGTCCACGACCACGTACCCGGAGTCCTTCCACTTCGATCCGAGCTTCAACTCGGATTCCTTCTGCCGCTTCCGAACACGACGCAGCGCAGCCGTCAGATCGTCAGGCATCGGCAATGTGCGGACACTCGACTTTGTCTTCGGTGCACCGGTCGTCGCGCCGCCCGCCGTGGCGAGACGGGCAGCGGCGATGGAGAGGGCGCCGGCATCGAAGTCGATCGCGTCCCACTTCAACGCGAGGATCTCTCCGCGCCGCAGGCCGAGAACCGCCAGCCGCCACGCGATCCCGAAGTGATGCGAGTCGGTCGCGGCGAGCAGCGCGGAGACCTGCTCGGCGGAAGCTCAACAAGCTCCACGGCGGCGGCAAGATCACCGCGGGGAACGTGGGTGGCGCGACCGTCTACACCGCGTCGACGGGCCTCACGGTGGTGGAACCGCCGGGTGCATCCTCCGCATGACCCTGTGACCTGCACATTCCTAGAAAACGTGACCCTGCGTGACCCTCCGCGTGACCCTGAGTCTGTGCGTGTCTCCCAAGCGAGGATGTAGCTGGACCCTCCTCCATCCGATGACTGTCGGTACCGGTGGCTACCTTCAATGCAGGGCGCCGCGACGCAGCGCCCACGGCTGGAGGTGGTACATGGAACCCGTCACAGTGATCGCAACTGCGATCGCACTCGGCGCATCGGACGGTGCGCGGGAGACCACGAAGAAGGCGATCGGCGATGCCTACGCTGCGGTGAAGGGCTGGATCACGAGCAAGTACGGATCGGTCAGCGGCGAGGTCGTGGGCCTGGAGCAAGACCCTGAGGAAGAGCTCCGTCGCGCGCTTCTCGCGAAGAAGCTAGATCAGGCCGGTGCGGGCAGCGACGTAGAACTGCTCAACCTCGCGCAGGTCCTGATTGCCGCGGTCGAGGATGAGGCTCCCGAGCTCCCGGCAACGGTCGGCGTCGCCATCCGCCGTGCGTCGGTGGGTGGTGACATCGAAGTCGTGAATGTCTCGGTCGACGGTGGAAGCGGCGTCATCGCCGAGGACATCGCCGCGGGCGGTTCGGTGCGGATCGGTGGAGTGTCGGCTCGCGCCCCTCAGGAGCCGCCCCACCCTCCACGGGCGCGGGAGCAGTAGACGGTTCGTCTGCTCCCGCGCAGGCCTTCACCTCGTCGCAGCGCAACGTCAACGCCGGCCGCGACATCATCACCAACGTCAACTACGGGGCGCCCACGGAGGCTGGCAACAGCGGTGGGCGCATCCGTGCAGTGACCGTCTCGATCGAAGCGCTGTCGATCGGAACCAACCTCTGGGCCGTGAAGGTGAACAACGGCACCTCTGGACCCATCACCGATCTCGATGTCGACGTGTACACGGTGGAGGACGACGGCGACCGTTCGTCGGACCGGTGCCGACCGGCGAAGGGGAACATCTCCATGCGGCAGCTTGTGCACGATGTGCTGTCAGAGGGCTTGAGCGGAGGTCTCGACGCCATCGGGCAGCGGGCTCAGTCGATGTACTCGGGATTGCCGCCGGGGTCCGGATTCGGTTCGCAGATGTCACAGCTGGGTCAACTGGGTAGCTTCGGTCCCATGTTGTCCGGCCAGTTCATGAACTCGCCGCAGGGGGCCCAGGTGCTCCAACACATGCAGCAGCAGATGGTCGACAGGTTTCCCCGGGTCATTCCGGCGGGCCAGTCTGCCGGTGTGCTGTACGTCGTCGACGGTGACGCCGAGGTTCGCGCCGACATCCAGTTTGCCGACGAAGTGGGAGCGCTCTGGCGCCGCCCGTTCGGCGAGTCGCCGACACCTGTACTGGAAGAGGAGTAGCTGCATATGGTGGATCGGTTCCCGGAGCAGACCCCTGAGACCATCGGACAGTTCCAGGTGGTGTCCAAGGCAATGGCAGCCGAGACGACGGCAACGCCACCCCGAACCGGCGTGCTGAGGTTCCGGGACAACCGCGTTGAGCTTGAGGTCAGTCCCAGCTTCAACCCGATCGTCGAGTGGACCCAGCGCGGACCCGGATCCTTCGCCGGCGGCCCTCCGCAGCAACGCGTCACCGACGACGCCGTCGTGCTGGGCGCGACCGCGATCAACCCCGGCGAAGTGTCGCTATGGGGTCTGCGTTCCATGCGTCGCCACCTGCTCGGGTTCCCGAGCCCCGGGGAAGACGAACCACGCAGCCGCGAGGTGCTGCGCGCGGACTGGTGCTTCGTCGGCGCGCTGCTCCCCGACGACGAGACCGAGTTCGACACGGTGACCTTGGATGTCACCGGACTCCACGCGTTCGCCAACCTGCCTTCGGTCCACACCGAGTTGCCCGACACCGGTATGACACCGATGAAGTGGGTCTACGACCCGCCGGACGCCGCCGAGGGGGTTGTGTCGACTCCCGCAACCGGGAAGGTGCGGTTCGAGCCGCTGGCATCAATCCCGACGCTCGGTGGTCCGGACATCGTTCTCACGACGGGCACACGCCTGAAGTTGGCATTCGACCACGCGCTTCCGTTGTCCACGATTGTGTCCACCGTCGCGACACCAATCGCAACCGCGCTCACGATTCTCAACGGGGCCGAGTGCCGCGTCCGCCAGCTGAACCTGTCGGTCCCGAGTGGGGACTCCGCAGACGTGTACGGCCACGTGGTCGACGCGTCCGCGCCCCGCGACTGCGCCGAGGAAACTCTCCTCACGCTCGAAGGTGCCGGTGGCGCCGACTTCATCGGCCGGTGGCTTGAACTCTCGCAGCGGGTATCGCCGGTGCCACAGATTCTCGCGGCGTCCTACGCCGGCGAGTTCCAGACGGTGGAGACCGAAGCGTTAAGCCTGTGCACCGCAGCCGAGAATCTCCACCGGCGGCTGTATCCGGGCGAACGTCGGTGGACGGGGGAGACTGTTGACGCGGCCGCAGCGGGACTGGAGGACGCCGACATTCCCGACGAGGTGCGACAGGCGCTTCAGCAGGCAGTCGGGCAATACCTCTACGAGCCGTCGTTCCCCAGCCGCATCGAGGCATTGGCGGGCCGGGCGGCCGAGGCTGTTCCGGAGTGTGTCGGTCGGATCAACCGTTGGAAGCGCGCGGTGACGGATCAGCGGAACACGCTTGCGCATGGGCTGCGCCAGGAGGGGGAGAATCCAGACCTCACCGAGATGCACTACATTACCCGGTCCCTGCGATGGGTCCTGACCGTGTGCCTGTTGCTGGAGGCGGGAGTTCCACCGGAGCGTTTGGCAGGCGCGGTTCGCGCAAACAGCCGTTTCGAGCGCGATGCACGGAACTGGCGGAGCATATGGCCGAAGGTGTTCGCGCGGGAGTAGGCCAGTCGCGCCGACCGTTCGGTGGGCACCAGAGCCGCGCCTCGCCTTGTCGCGGGCACCGAACGCCACGTCGACTGTCGGTACCCGCCGCCTACCCTGACGCCACCGCGCGAGCGCTCCGCTCGCGACCATCCCTATACGGAGGCCCCATGACACTCGACGAGCTGCGCACCCTAGTAGCCGACTCCACCGCGAGCGACTGGCACCGCATCCTGAAGATCGGCCCCACCTACCGCGACCGCTTCGGCGCATGGTCAGGTCCGGGTGATACCTCCGGTCTCGACCACGACAGCCACGCCGAGATAGCGGTGTACCGGCCCGACATCGACCTCACGATCGCCTACGGGATGGCCGAGAACCGAGACGACCGTGACCTGTCTTTCGAGTGGTCGGAGAACTTCCCCGACTCGAAAATCCGTGAGATCCGCCTGGTCGAGATTCATCTTCGTCTGTTCGGCGGTGGTCCACGGGTCACCATTCACCACGGACGTTTCGATGTCGGTGGGCTTGATCAGCCCGAGTGACGGCGACGGCGTCGCCATGCCACCTTTCGGATTCTGTGCGAGCAGGTCGCACATCGTCGTCTCCCCTATGAGGGAGCCGAGCTTGGTGCGCCGCAGCAGCCAGTTTTTCTTGGTGTCGAGCCGCTCAACGTGCACCATCTCGTCCTGGCGCGGCCGGAAAGACTCGGGACGGTTGTCGTTGGCCTGGTGGTAGGTGCCGTTGATCCGGATGACCTCGTACTTCTTGAACTGGCTATCGAAGTCGGCGTTGCGGAACTTCACCGGGTACAGCCGGATCCAATCGGGCTGGCCGCGGTCGAGGCGTACACCGGCCACGCACACGGTCTCGCCGTAGGTCTCGCTGGGGTTGGGGTAGGTCTTGACTGTGATCATGACATCGGCGGTCTCCTCACCAAGACGCGGAGCTTTCAGGTCCGCAATGCGGTCCTCGGCCGCGTCATCGTCTCCCATCTCCAAAGCGTATCCAGGCGACGTAGCAGGTTGGGGGGAGGTTTGCTCGCGGGTCGATCGTTCACCGGGCTATGAGTTCGCCATCGTCCCGGCGCGCCGCCACCCATGCCTCAGTAAATCCCTGGAGCATGGCCACATGGGTGACGAGGAGCCGCAATGGACACCGAAACGAGTCACAGGAGCCGACGCCGACGCCGGCGCAGTGCTACGACGGGTACGCGAACGTGCCGGACTGACGCTCGACCATGCCGCCGAGGCGAGTCGGATCAGCAAGGCGGTCTTGAGTATAACGGAGCGGGAAGAGCGTCCGGCGCGGGTGACCGAGCTCTTACCCCTCGCCGCGGCGTACCAGATGACCGCCGCCGAGCTCGCCGCCGCGGTCGCGGCGGACCCTGCGGTGCAGGCCGCGGCGATGGAGTAGCAGCTACCCGGCGTTCCCCGGTGTCGGCGGACGGTACCTCTCGTCGATCAGTCTGGTGATCTCGCGGCTTGGGATCAGGGTGCGGTGCCCGAGGCGGATGTCGGTGATGATGCCCTCGCGCTTCAGCCGGAAGAAATGGGTTCTCGATATGCGCAGCTTCTCGATCGCTTCGGGGATGGTGAGCAACTGGTCCGGTTCCATGGTTCGACCGTAGGCCGAAACCGGGATGCATTGCGAGGTCTCCTCCGGTGCCACTGCATCCGCCGCGCCACCGGGAGATGCATTGCTGGGGCCCTCCTCGTCCCCGCCGTAAGGTAGTTCCCGTAGTAGTCACAGAAGGTCATTGAGGGCGAGGGCATGGCGAGGCACACAGGTCGGCTCGAACTTACGTGGACGGACAAGGACCGGGCGCTCCTTTCGACCGGTGATGGGAAGTACGACTACACCTTCACTGACCATGACGACCCCCGCGTCCGCGAAGTGCGACTCCTACGCGAGGTCGACCGGATCGAAGCCCCCACGCCGGCGGATCGACCCAATGACCTTCCCGAGCCAACCGTGGACAACCTCTTGATCACGGGCGATGCCATGCATGCTCTCGATGCGCTAGCGAAGACACCTGAGTGGGCGGCGAAGTATCGGGGCAAGGTCAAGCTCGTCTACATCGACCCGCCCTTCAACACCGGCCAGGCGTTTACTCAGTACGAGGACAACATCGAGCATTCGATCTGGCTCACCATGCTCCGAGACCGGCTGCGGCAGATCAAGCCTCTGCTCTCGAAGGACGGGTCGGTGTGGGTGCATCTCGACCACGTTGAGGTGCACCGCTGCCGGTCCGTGATGGACGAGATTCTCGGTTCGGATAACTTTGCTGCAGAAGTGGCGTGGCAGAAGGCTGACTCGACTCGGAACGATGCAAAGACGCTGTCGGTGGACCACGACACGCTGCTCGTCTATCGGGCGTCTCCCGAGTGGAGCCCCAACCGCCTTCCGAGAACCGCTGAGTCCGACGCGCGATTCTCCTCGCCAGACCGAGACCCGCAGCCGTGGTTCGACGACAACCCCACCGCCCCAGGGGCCAAGACCCACCAAGGCATGGTCTACGCCATCGAGCACCCGATGACGGGCGAGCGTGTCTACCCCGCTCGTGGTCGTTGTTGGTGGACTCAACAGTCTCAGATCCTCGAGATCATGAACGAGTACGCGCCGTATGAACTTCGCGACTTGGGCGACGTTCACAAGCGCGCTGAACTGTGTGGCGTCAAGCCCGACGACGTTCGGCAGAACGTAATGGCGGTAGCGCTGACCGTCCCACTCGCAGAAGCTCGCGTCCGCGCGCGCGAACGGTACGACCAGGGGGAGTGGCCGCAGATCCTGCTCCGCTCAGGCGGTGAAGGCGGATTGGGCCGTAAGGCCTACGTGCCGAACAAGGGCCTTGTCGCCTCCACCTGGTGGACCAACGACCTAGTCGGCCACAACCGCGAGGCCAAGGCCGAAGTCAAGGCGATCTTCCCGAACCTGAACGCCTTCGCCACCCCGAAGCCTGAACGACTCTTGGAACGCGTCATTCAGATCGGGAGCGATCCGGGCGACATCGTGTTGGATTGCTTCGCCGGCTCCGGGACTACAGCCGCGGTAGCCCACAAGATGGGGCGCCGCTGGGTCACTAGTGAGTTGATCGCCGACACCGTCGAGGCGTTCACCAAGCCCCGGCTGATTCGGATGCTCAAGGGAGACGACCCTGGAGGCGTGACGACCTCATCCGTGCGCGTAGCAGCGAACGGGGTCTCACTCCCGCTGGATGTAGACCCCAAAGCTGCACAGCAATTCCAGACAACCCTCGGGCGCGTACTCGGCAACCCTCCCGCAGAAGGCGATGATCTTGAAGCGCCGCCGCTGACGCTTAACGCCGCGAAGGTGTTGGCCGGTGCTGTTCGGGATGCTCAGAAGCGAGGCGAACTCAGTCTCGGCGCTGACGACACCGCGACCTTGCTTGCTCTTCTGGGGCAGGTTGGCAAAAACGGGGCGTTGTCGGAGGTCGACGTCACCAAATCGGTCAAGACCGAGCTGAACAGGAGGACTCGCACGCGAGACGCGGTCACAGTTAAGTGGCACGGCGGTGGCGGGTTCACCCACCTCGAGGTAGCTCCGTCGATGTATGAGGTGGACGACGAAGACGGTGATGTCTACCTGTCCCCGGAAGCAATCAACGGAATGTGGTCGCGGTCGGTAGCGGCACAGTTGAAGTTCACGTTCACGCCCGACCACCCGGTGTTCTGCGGCGTCCGAGGTCGTCAGAGGCTTGCGGTAGTGGACGGTGTCGCAGACGAGATCGTAGTACACACGGTGGTCGAGCAGCTCGGCGTCAAGGAAAAAGCTGTGGTGGTAGCGAAGGTTGTGCTCCCAGAAGCGCAGACGCTGCTGACGGAGCTGTCCCCCGGGTCACGCCTGAGGAAGGCGCCGCGGGACCTGTTCCCGAAGAGGACGGTGAAGTGACTATGTCCGTCGACATCGTCTTCGATGAACTCCTGATCAACGAGATCGCCGCTCGGTTTGATCTGCGAGATCCCAACAGACGCGCGCTGGAGGCAGTCATTAAGGCTGTCGGTATTGCCACCCCCGCGGAGGGCTTCCCGGAGCTGGTAACCGACCTCGCCACCGGTGTTGGCAAGACCTACCTGATGTCTTCGCTGGTCGACTACGCCGCCGCGCAGGGAGTTCGGCACGTGCTGGTGGTGACGCCGGGGAGCGTCATCCAGAACAAGACCCTGGACAATTTTGACGCGGCGTCGGCGAAGTACGTGGCCGGTGCCGACCACGAGCCCATCGTTATCACTCCCGACAATTTCAGAGCGGGCGCTGTTGGCGCGGCGTTACGCGACCCGGACGCCTTGAAGGTGTTCGTGTTCAACGTCCAGCAGTTGATTCGGCCCTCGGACAAGGTCTCCCGCAAGGTCCGCGACACCGACGAGAACCTCGGCGATGACCTGTACTCCTATCTGGAGCAAGCCGACGACCTGCTAGTGATCGCTGATGAGCACCACATCTACCACGAGAAGGCCACGGCGTTCTCGGCGGCGATTCGAGAGTTGAACCCGCTGGCGCTGATCGGTCTGACCGCGACACCTTCCAAGTCGGATCTGGGCAAGGTGATTTTTCAGTACACGCTCGGGGAGGCGATCGCGGACGGTCACGTGAAGACCCCCGTGATCGTGTACCGAAAAGATGGGACTAAGGACGAGCGCACTCAGCTGGCTGATGCATGCCACCTGCTCCGGAAGAAGGAGACCGCGTACCGGCAGTTTCTCCTTACCCGGCCAGATCTACCCCAGATCAAGCCAGTGCTCTTCGTCGTATGCTCCTCGATTGACCACGCGACGGAGGTCGGACAGACACTCGCCCAGGACGGATTCATCGGGGATCCCGCTGCGGTCTTGGAGATCACGTCCCAGTCCTCCGACGAGGCTCTTGCCGCCCTCGCTGCTTGTGAAGCGCCGGAGTCACCCATCCGGGCGATCGTCAGTGTCAACATGCTCCGCGAAGGGTGGGACGTCCGCAATATCGCAGTGATCGTCGCGCTGCGGCGGTTGGCGTCGCAAGGACTGACCGAGCAGATTCTAGGCCGAGGTCTCCGGTTGCCGTTCGGAGTTCTCACGCAGGTGGCCATGGTCGATCAGGTTGACCTGGTAGCGCACGACTCGTACCAGCAGCTGTTGGCGCAGAAAGATGCGCTTCGTGAGCGCATCGAGATCGCCCCCTCACAGGTCGACGTCGATGAGCAAGGCGCGGCGATGACTGCTGGCGACCTTGCAGTGCCCGACCCAGAGCTACCAACCAGCCCGACGAACCTGGGCGGGACGGGGCTCGAAGGCCAAGCAGATCCCGATGAGGACGTCCTAGAGCCGGGCACCGGCGTTCAGCCACTCACGTTCATCGATACGGACGGCGGCGAAGATTCTGAGCCGACTCTCTTCACCCAAGAGACCGATGACAGGATCGCCGAGCCCGCACCCCAGCCGATGGGACGAGTCGGGAACGCGCCACAGATTCTGTTCCCGAGACGCGTCGCCCGAATGACGGTGGCGTCGTTCAGCCTCTCAGACATTCCGGATGGGGATGCGCAGGCTGCTGGTGCTCGGTTCATCACTGAGATCCCGACCTTCCTTGCCAAAGACGCATTGATCGCAACCCGCGACGACCACGACGACATCACCATCAAGGTCGCGCCGCAGAAGAACGTCGAGGCCCAGCAGATGTACCTCGGGATCGACACGATCCGCGAGGACCTGACCGCAGCGATCTTCCGTCAGGTTGAGGAATCGGCTTCGGAGAAGCGCGCGGCGCGGCGGATCACCAATGCCTTCCTGAAGGGCGCTGGTGTCGTTACGGGGAACGAGACCGCCGAATGGGGTGAGAACCGTCGTCAGCAGGCGATCGGAGGCATGACCCGCCTCATCAAAGATGCCTACAGTAAGCGCCTTCGTCAGATGGTCTACGACCTTGAACCCGTCACACTGCCGATCGAGCCGGTGATCATCGACGCGGCGCGCGATGCCTACAGCGACAAGTTCGTCAAGCACGTCCAATTCATTGGCTGGCAGCGCAACATCATGCCCGTAGCAACCTTCGACGCCGGGTCGACTGAGTGGAAGATCGCCCATTTGCTCGACCGCGACGACGACATCGCATGGTGGCTGCGGTTATACACGAACGGCCCTGCCTTCATTCCGACGAGTCGAGATGGCAGCTATTTCCCGGACTTCATCGCGCTCGACACTGCGGGGGTCTACTGGTTGATCGAAGGCAAATCCGACAAGAATGCTCTCGACGCCGACGTTCTCCGGAAACGGGAAGCCGCCGAGAACTGGGCGCGCTTCGTCCGGGATAAGGGCGAGTTCGGAGACTGGCACTACGTGTTCGCCACCGAGTCGCACATCAAGCACGCGGGTTCGTGGACAGCGCTGAAGGTAGCGACTGAACCTGAGTAGAGAAACGCGCTGCAGCTTGGCTTGAACCCCGGAGCCGAACCGATCGCCGGTGGCGGACTACGCGGCGTCAGCCGGCGGACCGCTCCGTCTTCCGTCTCCGCGTGCGATCGTGCCGCCGGGCACCGCCTCGGACGCCGTGTGCCGGCCGTGCAGCGCATCGGACTCGGGGTTGCCAGCAGCGCTGACCGTCTGCGCCTGCTCGCGGTCTTTGCCCGCGCCACCCGGCCCGCCCATGCCGCCCATCGGCATCATCGGCATGCCGCCAGCGCCCATCGGTCGCGTACCCGTCGCGCTGGCCGGAGCCGCACCGCCTGCGCTGGTGCCCGTGGCGCCTGACGTCTTGGTCTCCGGGCCGACCGAGAACGCCGACCGAGGCTCACCCGAGCGACCCGACACGTCGCTGCCCGTGTTCAGGCCGGTCGAGGAGGTACCGGAGGTCACAGGCTGTGCATTCGCCGTGGCACTGGCACTGAGACCCGTGGCCGACGGAGTCGACGGCGCCGCGGGGGAGGACGGCGTCACTGCGGCGGGAGCGCTGGTAGTCGGCGCCGAGCCTCCGCCGAGCGTGAGCGGCGTGCCGATGAGACCGGTGAGGTCGGCGGTATCGAGCACGCCGTCCTCGCCCAACAGCTTGTCGAGCGGGTTCGTCTTGTCCTTCTCCGGCTGCTGGGTCTGCTGCGGGGTGGTCGCGGGAGTGGACGCGGCGGGCTGCGCCTGCTGCTGCCCCTGCTGCGACTGGGGCTGCTGCTTAGAGGCGAGCTGGGTGAGCAGCGACGAGAGGTCATCGCCGCCGCTGGTCTTGGTCTCGGCGGGCTTCGCCGCCGCGGGAGTGGCGGCGGGGGTGTTGCTGGGCTTCGGTGTGCCGGTACCGGTGCTGGTCTTGCTCGGGTCGCTGCGCTTGCCGTTCTCGCCGCTCGGTCGAGGGGAGCCGGTGCCGGGAGCGGGCGTGCCAGAGTCGGTGCCGCCGGGTACATCGCGCCCGGAAGAGTCCTGCTCGGTACCGCTACCCGTGGTTATCTCCTTGAGCTTCTCCTCGGCCTTCTCCTCGGCCTTGTCGTACGCGGCGTCGGCGGCCTTCCGCTTGTCGTTGAGCTCCTTGAGCTTCTTCGACGCGTTCTCGAGCTCAGTCTTGGCTGCGCTGGTATCGCCACTCGCTGTGGCAGCGTCCTTGAGTTTTTGTCGCGCATCTTGGACGGCCTTGCGTGCGGCGTCGAGTTCGGAGTCCTTGGGCGCGTTGTTGTTCCACGTCTTGGCCGCGTCCTCGCGGATCTTCAGAGCTGCTGCGACGATCGCCAAGTTCGCCGCGGCCTTCTCCGCGATGCCCGCCTGCTTCGTGAGGATCTCGAGCTGCTCGGTGATGGTCTTGCCGGACGCATGCCTATTGAGGTCGGTTACCTGCTTGCGTAGTGCGATGGCCGAGTTGCTCGTCGCAACGGCGGCTGCATGAACCGCCGCCTGTCCGAGATTCTCCGGGCGATGCTCTCCTGAGGGTGCCATGCGCTCCAGGATGCCAGCTCTACCAGCGAAAACGGGCCCGAGACGCCTTACTGGCCGGTGCCGAGAGCGACGGTGGCGTGCAGCCGGTCGAGTACGGTGCTGATGAAGGTCGCCATGCCGGCGTTGCCGTCAACGCCGCGGTGGATACCGATGAGGATCGCCGACCCGGAGGGGCGACCACGAAGACCGGCGCGCCGGAGTCGTTGCCCTGCGTGACGGCCTCAGTACGGATGTTGTAGCCGTCGGCGCTGATTAAGCGGCTGCATACGACACCCGAGCGGGCGCCGTTGATGCAGACGGGGTCTCCCGGCTGGACGAGGTTCGGCACGTCCGCCTTGGCCATGATCCCGGCGACGGGCCATCGACCGGCGATGCGGCTGGCGTCGGCAGCGGCGGGGGCCCAGGTGATCGCGGAGTCGTTGGCCGCGTCGTCGTCAACGGCGGACTCCACGTTGCCCATCAGTGCCTGCGGGCCGAGAGCGTCGCTGGTCTGCGAGAGGTACGCCGGGGTGGAGGCCTTCCCTGATGTGCAGTGCCCAGCTGTGATGAAGCCACTGCGGCCGTCGCTGCTGCGTACAGCGGGTCCGAGGGTGCAGACTCGTGACTGCTTGCCGATGTTGCGGTAGCCGAACCCGATGCCGGGCTTGGCGTCCGTGCCGTACTGCATGCCTTGTGTATCCCGTGGCAGAACCGGCGCTTGATCCTGCACGTTCACCCACCGGATGGGCTCCGTCGCCGGGCTGGATGAGATGGCCACCGCGCTGGACTGAACAGCGACCGGAGCGCCTCCCGTCGCCGTCGAGCACGCCGAGAGGGCCACCGCGGCGGCGATGCCGGCGGCGGCTGCTCCGAGTCGCGTCTTCCTGCTCATGCGTTCGATCATCCCAGAAGGTGCCGAACGAACTGCCCATCGCGGTGTCACGTCCCCTGTCCGGATGACTTGAGCGGGAGTCGGATTCATCAACGGTCTTGCTCCTCGTCGTCCCACTGCTCGCCGTCATCGTGGTTCTCGTCGTCGTACACGGGGCCGGTCATGCTCCCACTCCATCGCGGTGCGCGGCGATGTAGGCGGGATCGGATGCGGCCACCGCGGCTGCCATGACGTCCCGAGCCATCCGCAGCGCCGTCACGGCCTTGCGGTACTCGTCGGCGGACGGGTCGAGCTCCTGCAACTCGGCGAGTAGTGTGCGCACCTCATGCAGCAGTTCGGGCGGCGTGTCCTCGGGGGCGGGTTCGATCACCTGGTTCATGGCGCGATCGTGTACCCGCCGAGTGCATCAGGGAGGTGCGCGGCGCGGGTAGCTGCTCTCAGCTCGGGGTCGGCTCCGGCAACAGCACCACCGTGTTGCCGATCGCGTCGTGGCACCACCAACCGGCGCCGTCGCGCGTCCGCTCAGGTAACGCATAGGCCTTGTCCATCAGTCGATGCACCGCCGCGTCCATGTCCGGGCCACGGAACTCCAACCTGGTCGTGGTGTGCGGCCGTGATCCCATCGGGTACAGCTCCATCACCAGTTCATCGGCCGAGGTGATGGACGAATGCCCGGGACCGTCGCCGTGCTTCTCGGCCACGGGTTCGGCGGCGAGGATCGCGCCGCAGAACTCCGCGGCGCGGTCGAGGGCCGGTTCCGGAACGTACAGGACGATCAGGCTCAGCTTCAACAGTCGCTCGGGTTGAGGCAGGAGCCATCGGCGGAATCGACGTGGTCGCGACGGTCGCAGTCACACAGTTCGGTGGGCGGAGTCTCGGTCATGCCAGCAGGGTAGGCCCGGGCTACGACATCGATCGAGCGGTTTTCCGGCAAGGAACCAGCCCCTTCACCGAGCTGCAGCCGGCCTCGAACTCCCAGCTCAACCCGTCGCCGAGCAACCGACGAGAATTGCGCCCCGACCCGCGTTTCCCCAGCCATCGCCGCCGTTTCCCCAGCCCGAATCCCCCTCTCCGCCCACCTCTGCACAGTCACTCGCGATGGATGCGCGCGAGGCTACGAGAATTTAGATTCCCGCACATGGCTGCGTGGTGACCTGGGGAAACGATGTGGGAAGGCTAGGGATTCTCGTTGGTCGCGGGTGGTTGTCCAGGGGCCGGTACCCGCGCCGCGCACCGCCTCTGCGGGGGTGTCGGACCTACGTTGCCGCCCATGGTGCTTCCCGCAGTCACACCCGGCGCCGAAGTGCCGGACCTCCCCGTCGACGTGGTGGAACGGATCCGAGTGGCCACCATCGATAGCCAGTCGGAGGGGACCCGCCGCGCGTACAGCTCGGCCTGGCGACGGTTCGAGGATTGGTGCCGGCGCAACGAGTACTCGGCCCTTCCCTCCCACCCTACTGTGATCGCCGCCTACCTTGTCGACGCCGCCGAGACAGTCGCCGAGAACGGGGAGAGGGCGTACGCCACCGTGACGCTCAGCAAGTGGACCGCTGCGGTCTACGACCGGCACCGCCGCGCGGGGGTCACGCCCAACCCGGCGGTACATGAACTGGTGCGCCAGAACGCATCTGGGATCAGGCGGCAGTACGCCTCCCGCGGTGACAGACCACGAATGCCCCGCACCCCTCTGCTCACCGACGACGTGCTGCTGCTGGTCTCCACGGCGAGGGAGCAAGCCACCGACTGGGTCAGCGAGGTTTACGAGCGACGTGACAGTGCGCTGCTCCTGATGGGTTTCGCCGGCGCGTTCCGTCGCAGCGAGCTCAGCGGGCTCACCGGCGCCGATGTGGAACTGCACGCGGCGGATGGGGTGCACGTACATCTGCGGAAGAGCAAGACGGACCAGCTCGGTGAGGGCGGGGTGGACCCCCTGCCACGAACGAAAGACGCATTGCGCTGCCCCGGATGTGCCTTTGTGCGCTGGGCTGCAACGGTTTCCGCGTTCGACAGCGGAGGCAGAGACGCGGTGATCCGACTGATCGCCGATGCCGCTCCGTTCGGCAGTCGGCACACGTGCCGTTCGCGCGCACCGAAGCTCGACCCCCGAGCGCCGCTGTTCCGGTCCTGCCGCAACGGGATGCTGTCCGCCACTCCTCTGTCAGGCGCGGGTATTCATGCGGTCATCCGGCGGCGTGCGTCGAGGGCCGGATTCGAACCGGAAGCGGTCGAGCGTCTCGGCGGGCATTCGTTGCGGGCGGGGTTCGTGACGCAGGCCGCGCGGGCCGGTGCGGATCATCACTCGATCATGCGGCAGACCGGTCACCGCACGCCGGCGATGGTCACCCGCTACGTCCGCGAGTCCGCACCGCTCATCGGGAACGCGGTGACCACGTTGGGGCTGTGAGGCCCTGCGTCGTCATGTCGCCGTCTCCGCAACGATCAAGACCAGGTGCCGTTCCGCTGGTGTCGGCACGGCGTCGCCTGCGGAGGCAATCACCACCGGCGCGTCGAAGAGCAAACTCATGAATTCGGCCAGCGCGGCAATGTCGGTGACGCTGGCGCGGATGACGGGACTGGTTGCGACAGTGTTGCTCATGTCCGCATGGTGCCACCTCGAAGCGACGGAAACTGGAGCTGCTGAAGCCCATTCGACACGATCCTGCATCGCTTCTCCATGCTCATGCATCAGCCCGCGACGAGGCCGCAGGTCCCTGCGCTGTTGCCGGCTTCGATGCAAATGAACCGGACCCAGCAACGGGAAACCGGCTCGCACGGTGTCAGCGGAGGCGTCCACACTGACGGCCATGACGGAGAACGACAACGGCCACGGCTGGCCTCCGATCGATCCCAGCGATGGGTGGGCGGACATTCTCACCGAACTCCGCGCCGACCTGGAGCGAATCGATCCGTACCTCGTCGTGCGGCAGGTGAAGCAGAAGTTCGGCGTACTCGACGTGAGGGCTGAGGCGAGTGCCCCGGAGCTGGCCGACGCGGTACGGGAGCGGATCGCCGCCCCGAGGCCGAGTCTGCCCGGACCTGCGAACGCTGCGGGGCGCCAGGTCAGCTGCACCAGCGCGCAACGGCTGCGTGCGGGTCGAGTGCGACGTGCATTCCCAGCCCGCGCACCGCTGGCCGGCGTGCCCCTGGCCGGGATGGGCGGCGCTGTACGCGCGGCTGATCCGCAACTTGGTGAACATCGACGAGGATCTGGTCGTCGAGTGCGTCGACGTCCGCGACGGGGAGCTGCACGTGGAGGTCCGCGGCTCAGGTACCGATCGGCACAACGCGGCGATGGCGTTGGTAGCCGACGCCGAGGACGCGAGTCTGTGCACCTGCGTCGTCTGTGGCGCCGATGCCGAAATCCCCGACGGACCAATCCCCGCGCTGTGCGAGGAGCACCTCTGATGCCGACTTCGAAGGATCGTGACCGGCGTGCTGCTGATCTTCGCGAGCGCGCAGCCCTCGTGCGCCGTGACGGTTGGGCTCCGTACATGTCAACCTGGAGCGCAGGCGAAGTCGCAGGAGTCCGTGCCGTGCTCGGTGTACCCGGAGCACTCACCGAAGCAGTCGAGGTCTGGGCCCCCACGCTATGGGGAATCGGTGCAGCCGAGGCTGACGCTCGCACCGGCTACATGTCCACTCGCCGCTGGTTCGCGGCGTTGCAGGGGCACTCCGCGCTCGACGTGCTCCACAACGCCGCGGAGAAGGTGGCCTCCCGCAGCAAGTTCCGCAGTCTGGACGAGGTGCGAGCACGGATTGAGGGAGGCCGATGAAGTACGACCCGGACACCGAGACCGTCGAGCTGACCGATCGGAACATCAACGCGCTCATGGACAAACTCGACGACCCGCTGTCCGCGCGCACTCTGATCTCTCCGTGTGAAGGTGTCATGGTGCGCGCCACCGAGGACGGCGAGCGCAACTCCCAGAACACCCGCGAGGGCATAATTGTCGTCACCCGCAGCGAGCTCGCCCGTCTCCTCGACGGTGAGACGGTCACGGTGGGCGACACCGCCGTGGTTCCGGTTTCCCGACGCCGCGCACTACTCCAACCGCTCCTCTGGGATCGTCGTCATGCCGAGCAGCGGTGAGGTGACCGAACCAGAGATGGCGCACTGGCGGCTGCAGCACATCTGCGAGGTGTGCGGCCGCGATGAGATCCTCACCCCCACCGAGGCCTACGCCGCCGGGTGGGACTACCCGCCACGGACGGGGCAGTTTGGCGTGATCAGCCCTCGCACGTGCCCTGACTGCCCAATGGCGAACACGGTCTGGGCGGCGCTCACGCTGGAGCAGCGCAGCCGCGCGGACCTCAGTGAGGCGCAGCTCGATGTCGTCGCCCGCATCCTCGCGGAACCGATGTCGATCATGGTGGATGGGCAGGACGCATCCGAACCGGAACGCGTCCGGATCAGCGCGCCCACCATGCATGAGCTGAAGCCGCGGATGGTCGAGTTGCTGTTTGACGGCTGGCGCATGACGCGGATGGACAAGCCGGTCATGGAGGGCAACGGCATCGACGTCGTCGTCTGGTTCGAGCGGGAGGCCCGATGAGCACCCCGCCCTGCAACGGCTACGGCTACGGCTACGTACCGATTACCGACGTCGCGGCGTGGCTGGCGGAACACGGCGAGCACACGTCGCTCCGCGCACTCGGCGAGCTGCTGGTGGGTGTGACCTCCGCGGAGCCGCGCGCCGAGACAGCCGAGCGGTTCACCTGCGCCACCTCGACGCCACCAGTTCGACGGAGCTGATCGACGAGGAACTCGCGCTCAACGCCGTGACCGCCGCCCTCGCCCTCGCGGAACTGATCGCCGCGCACATCGCCGAGGTGGGTCCCGGCGAGCACAGCACCCCGTCGAGTTACACGCAGGCCGAGATCGCGCCCGGCGAACACCTCCGGCATCCGCAGACTCTGCGGGCGGCCTTTCCAATCGGCACTGCGTCCCCGGAGGCGCCGGTGGTGATCTAGATGGAGACTCGCGCCAGCAGCATCCACGACCCGGCCGTCACCGTGCACACGACGCGGCAGTACCAGCTCGCGGCGCAGGCGGTACTGGACCGACTGATGGCCCGCGCCGATGAGTTGAACCCATTCCGCGGCAGGGCCGTTCGGGCAACGTTCTGCCGGGGCGTCATGTTCACCGTGATCGATCTACCTCCGCTGAGCCGCACCAACATCGTCGTGCCGCCCGAAGTTTGGGCAGAGGTGGATCTGGGTGCCACCGCGGTGGGGGACCAGCACGAGTTGCTCAACCGCCACGGTCTCGGTTGCCGCCGCGGGGTCCTACTGGTGGGTCCGCCCGGCACCGGCAAGTCAGCTGTCAGCGCGGTGGTGGCGCGGGAGTTGCTCGGCTCTGGCTTCACCGTGATTTACGTGGAGGCGAAGGCCGGCCAACACTTGCTCACCGCAGTGGTCGAGGAAGCGCGGCGACTCGGCGGGGCGATCCTGCTGGTGCTGGAGGACGTGGACCTGTACGTGCGGAACCGCGGCGAGGCGGGAGGAGCTGGCCTCTCGGAACTCCTGCAGGCCAAGGACATTGACCCCGATGCCCGCATCCTCACGCTCGCGAGCACGAACGACGCCGCGACGTTGGACGCCGCTGCGATCCGCACCGGGAGGTTCGACAGCATCGTCACGGTGCCTTTCCCGGACCGACCCGCAGCGGCTCGCATCCTCGCCGCGCTAGTCGACGGCATCCCTAGCGAGGTTGACGCAGCGGCAGTCGCGGCTCGGCTGCCGGAGCAGACCAGCGGCAGCGATCTCCGCGAGATCGTGCGGCGCGCCGTGCTCTCCGGAGACGGCGCGGTGTCCACCACCGGGCTGCTCGCCGAGGTCGGCAGCGGGAGGTACCGGGCGCAGGTGCCGGGACCCGGGCAGTACCTGTGATCGAGCTGGAGCGAGCCCAGCACTCGATGTGACACGACATGACACAGAAGTGACACGCAAGCCGCCGCGCCGGCCGCGACCGAAACAGTGAAAGACCAGGTCACCGGTCCGGGGTACGAACCCGCGACCTGGGACGATGCTCAAGCGCACTACTGAAAAGCGGAAGGTCGCCGGTTCGATCCCGGCCCTGGCCACCATAATTCTTATCGACAAGCTCCAATCTCATGTTCTTCGAACATAAGGTTGGAGCTTTTTCGTGTTCGGATATCAGTCGCCGTCAACCACTCGGCCCGATCATCTCAGTTGTGCGCATCCTTTGACTCCGTGAATGTTTCCGGTCACCGGGAACGTGCTGGGCGTCACTCCACAGAGGACATCACTATTAGCCGATTGCGGCCGATCCGTGGCTGCGTCTACTGGAAGTGAGGTGGAATCTCCGTGTCGCACTCGAGATCTTGGCGCATCGGGAAAGTCAGCCGGGTCGCCGTCGCATTGCTCGGTACCGGGGTTCTGTTGGTGGGCTGCGCGAGCAACGGTGACGACAGCGGAACCGATACGACGAACACGTCGGGGGACGTCGTGACCGGCATGGTCAACGAGCAACCGGACCCAGGCGACGCGGTCGCCGGCGGAACCATGACGTACGGCGTGCAGGTGCTCGTTCCCTCACTCGACCCGACCAAGACGGCAGCGCGCGGCGGTTCCGGCGGTGAGGCCTTCGCTGCGGTGTACGACGTCCTGATGAGTTACGACACTGCGAGCGGCGAGTTCGAGCCCAAGTTGGCTCAATCGCTCGATACCAGCGACGACGGAAGCACGTGGACGTTGAAACTTCGCGACGGTGTGAAGTTCAGCGACGGTTCCGCGCTCGACGCCAACGCCGTGATTGCAAGCATCGATCGGTACAACGCGGGCAAGGGCAATGGCGCCGAGTTGTGGCTGGCTTCGGTGGAATCGGCGCAGGCAAGCGGCCCCACGACGGTCGACTTCAAGCTGAAGACGCCGTGGATGCGCTTTCCGTCGATGCTCGCTCTCGGGCACGGGATGATCGTCGCCCCGAGTTCGCAGCAAGGCGACAAGTTCACCGCGGTGGGTGCCGGACCCTTCACGGAAGATCTCTTCACGCCGAGCGTCGAGCGAATCTTCAAGGCCAACCCGTCCTACTACGGCGGCGCTCCCAAGCTGGACAAACTGCGGATGGTTGCACTTAACGGTCCGCAGGCCAATCTCGAATCATTGAACAGTGGTCAGCTCGATGTTGCCTACATTCGCGGCCTTACTTCGGCGATCAATTCCGCCAAGTCCGCTGGTTACCCCGGTTACATCGACGTGCTCAACGCCGGTAGTGCCGAGATTGTCAACAATCGTGAAGGCCGACCGGGCTCGGATGTTCGCGTTCGCCAGGCTATCGGCTACGCGCTGGACACGACATTGATCGATCAGCGCGTGGAAAACGGTGAGGGACTGCCTGGCTCGGAGTTGTTCGGTCCGACGTCGCAATGGCACGTGGACACACCGGGTATTGCCTACGACCCCGAAAAGGCCAAGGAACTTCTGAATCAGGCGAAGGCAGACGGATACGACGGCACTCTCGACTACGTCGTGCTCAGTGAGCCCAAGGACCACGCGATCGGCCTCGCCGTGCAGTCACTGTTGCAGGCCGTCGGGTTCGAGGTGAACTTGATCTTGGCCAACAACGCCGGCGACATCGTGCAGAACGTCTACGTCAAGCACGATTTCGACCTGGCGCACGCGGGCATCGGAATGTACGAGTCGATTCTCGATCTCGGATTGTTCTCCACGACCAACAGCACCTCGATGGCGAATACTGCTGGATATGCGAACCCGGCGATGGATCAGCTGATCGCAGATCTACAACAAGCCAAGGATAATTCGTCGACCCTGGCGATCATCGGCAAGATTCAGACGCTGTGGAACGAGACGGTTCCGTCGGCGCCGATCGGCGGGCTCACGTCGTTCTGGGCTTGGCAGAAGAACGTGCACGGTGTGGTTCCGACTGCAACCGGCATCATGCTGTTCGATCAGGCATGGATGGGCGCGAAGTAGCGTTCCAGCGCACACCGAGAGCCCCGTCCGACGCGAGTCGGGCGGGGCTCTTTCGTGTCTACGTCGGCTAGCGTTGCGCAACCCTTTCGATCAGGATGATTGTATTGAAATATGTTGTAGGTCAATATGATTCGTCAAGCGCGATTTGACTTGTTCAGCGTCGCCCGCATAGATTGCATCCACCATCCAGAGTGGCTGAGAGACCTGGCTCGATGATGCCGCAGCAACCCGCTACCTAACCGCAGTGTGGGTGCTACCGCCAGGACCGATGGAGGACACATGACTGTATTTGCCGTGGGTATCGAACTGGACGGCGAGGGCACTCACCCCGCTGCCTGGCGCCGAAGCTCACATCGCCCGGATCAGTTGCTCACGGGTAAGGCTGTGCGCGATCGCGTCGCGGCTGCCGAGAATGCGGGCTTCACCTTCGCGACGTTCGACGATTCCATCCTCCCTCCGAGTGGTGACATTGTCGGCCGCATCGATGCCGTCTCCAGGGCGTCATACGTGGCGGCGACGACCAGCACGATCGGACTGGTCCCCGTCGTCGGGACCACGTACGCCGAACCGTTCCACACCTCTTCGCAATTGGCGACATTGGACTACTCCTCGCGTGGGCGTGGCGGCTGGCTTGCTGTTCCGGTCGAAGACGATGCCGCGGCGAGGGCGTGGGGGAGGGCTCCGGTAACGACGGAGTCGGCGCGTCAGCAGGAGCAGCGGGATTCGGTTACCGTCGTGACAGATCTCTGGGATTCGTGGGAGGACGACGCCGTCGTCCGTGACTATCTCAGTGGCCGTTTCCTCGAGCGTGATCGTCTGCATTACGTCAATTTCGAGGGCGACACCTTCTCGGTGAAGGGGCCGTCAATCGTTCCGCGGCCGCCGCAAGGCCAGTTGGTGGTGTTCGGCCGCTACGGCGCCATCGAACCACACCAGGCCGATGTTGTTCTCGTTTCCGGTGATTCGGTGGAGGCCATTGCACAGTCGGCTGCCAAGGCGCGCGATGAGGGCGCGTCATTGGTGGTCGCCGAGGTCGATGTGGCATTCGATACGCCGAATCTGTCTGCGGCGCAGCGGTTGATCGAGCTGAACTCGTACGGGAATGCCGTCGTCACTGGCCGACTGCTCCTGGCTGCAGATCCGGGGGAAGCGGCCGTGGTTCTGAAGGAATTGGCCGGACACCTCGACGGTGTTCATTTCCACCCTCTCGTGATCGACGAGGACCTTCCGGTGCTGGCCAAATTCGTGCTTCCGGCGCTGTCGAAGTCCGGGTTGACGCGACGCCCGGTTCCGGGATCGACTCTGAGGGGCAACCTCGGCCTGCAGCGGCCCGCAAATCGATTCGTCCACTCCTCCTGACTTGACTTCGCGCTAAGGACATTTCGGCTATGACTGCATCACGCTCCGCCGTACCTCGACCCGACGCTCACGTTCACTTCGGCGTCTTCTTCCAAGGGGTTAACCACACCACCATCTGGTCCGATTCCTCGAGCGGATCCCAGATCGACTTCGAGACGTTTCGGCGCTTGGTACTCACCGCCGAGCGAGGTCTGTTCGACGCCTTCTTCCTCGGTGAGGGCCTTCGCCTTCGCGAGCAGAACGGCAAGATTCTCGATCTGGATATCGCCGGCCGCCCCGACGCTATTGCACAGTTGGCCGCCCTCGCCGGTATCACCGACAAGATCGGGTTGGTCGCGACACAGAACACCACGTACAACGAACCGGCCGACCTCGCCCGTCGACTCTCCAGCCTCGATCTACTTTCCGACGGACGGGCCGGCTGGAACGCGGTCACCACTGACAACGCTTGGACGGGAGAGAATTTCCGTCGCGGTGGTTTCCTCGACCACGCCCTGCGTTACGAGCGTGCCGGGCAGTTCATCGAAACCGCGCGGGCACTGTGGGATTCGTGGGCCGACGACGCGATCTCGGACTCTCGCACGTCCGAGAACTGGTCGACTCCGGGAGCCGTGAGCGACGTACGCCGCCAGACTTCGCAGTTCGACATCACCGTGACGCCGACGCTTCCGCGCAGCAGACAGGGACATCCGGTCATCTTTCAAGCGGGCGATTCGCCGACTGGACGCGATTTCGCGGCGACGCACGCCGACGTCATCTTCTCGCGACACGGGACGCATTTCGACGGCGCGCTCGACTTCGCCGACGACATTCGGGCTCGGTTGCGTAGCGTCGGGCGACCGGAGGACGACGTCAAGATCCTGCCCAGCACGCAGATCGTGTTGGCGGAGAACGAGTCCGAGGTCGAGGAGAAGGCGCGGTGGGTCCTCGAAGGTCAGTTCACCGGCCAAACCGCACTGTCCCTCGTCGGATTGGTGTGGGGGAAGGACCTTTCCGACCGAGACCCGGACGGTCCACTACCGGAGGAAGATCCGGTTGCCCGACCGGTGTCCGAGACGCGCGGTTCCGCACGAGACGGCAACGACCCCATTGCGATTGCACGTGAATGGCGGGCTCTCGCCGAGGCAAAGAATCTTTCCCTACGTCAGGTCGCCATCGAGACCTCGCAGCGTTCGGGTTTTGCGGGCACTCCGGGGCAGGTGGCAGATCAGTTGGTCCATTGGGTGCGCAACGGAGCTTCGGACGGCTTCAACATCTCGCCGTACCTGGTGCCGACCGGCCTCGACGAGATCGTGGACTGGTTGATCCCGGAACTGCAGGAGCGTGGGGCGTACCGCACCGAGTACTCCACGTCGACGCTGCGAGAGCACTTGGGGTTGCGACCGCCGCTCACGCGTCGGGCCGCGTCTGAAGCTGCGGGGTAACGGGTCCTGTCCCACACGGTCACAGCGGCGGCCGAATCCACCAAGCTCGATTCGGCCGTCCGCTGGGAGATCATCGTCTGCGTAGCCGCGGGCTTCACCACCCTTCTCGATTCGGCGGTGCTCGGAATCGGGGTTCCGTCGATCCGGGCGTCGCTGGGCGCGTCGACCTCCGAGGTGCAGTGGATCCTTGCGAGCTATTCGCTGACTTTCGGCTTGGCCCTTGTGCCGGCGGGCCGACTCGGTGACGTCGTCGGGCGTCGACGCTTGTTCTTGGCGGGGCTGAGCATTTTCGCTGTGATGGGAATCCTCGGAGCATGTGCGTCGGATCCGTCGATGATCGTGTTGGCTCGTCTGGGGCAGGGGATCGGCGCAGGCACCATCAGTTCGCAGGTGCTCGGCATCATCACCGACCGGGTGTCCGGAAAGGCTCGGGCGAAGGCGTTAGGCGCTTACAGCACCGCGGGCGGTCTGGCCGGCGTTTCCGGACCGATCCTCGGTGGCGTTCTGCTGAAGTATTCCGACGCCGACTTCGGATGGCGGTTGCTTCTCGTTCTCAACGTGCCGTTTGCCGTGATCACTCTGATCTTGGCGTTTCGCTTTCTGCGCCGTGATCGAACTACCCGATCAGGCGCATCGATCGATCCGGTTGGGCTGTGTCTGCTGGCGACTACGACCGGGCTCCTGTTGTGGCCCATCGTGACCCGAACCAGTGTCACTGTGGCTGCGGCTTTCCTGATCGGTGCGTTCGGCGCTGCCGTTGCCTTCTGGTTCTGGGAACGTCGGTACGCCGAGCGCGGCGGGACGCCGGTACTGCTTCCGTCGTTGATCGCCTCACGGGGCTTCCGGTTGGGTACGACGGTTGCACTCTTCTGGTTCGGATCAATCCTCGCCGTCAACGCGGTGCTCAGCCTCTACCTGATCGAAGGTTTGGGCTTCGCCCCGCTGAGTGCGGCGTTGATCATGACCGGTAGCTCACTCGCGATGGCATTGACGTCGGCTTTCGGATGGCGGCTGGTTGCCAGGTTCGGCCGAAGTGCAGTGGTTTTTGCCATAGTCGGCGAGATCCTTGTCATCCTCGGGTACATCGCAGCGGTCAATCTGATTCCGCGGGAACATCTGATCCCGGTGCTGGTGGTCCTGGCGGTGTTGTCGGGAGTTGCCAGCGGTTTGGTCGACGCGCCCAATCGGGTGCTGACTCTCGAATATGCACCGCCGGGCGCGAACGGTGTTGCGGCGGGTTTCCTTCAACTGTCTCAGCGCCTGTCAGCGACCATCTCGCTGGCCGCGGTATCGGGGTTGTATCTCGGTGTACTCGGATCGTCGCCCGACGGATACGGACGTGCGTTCGGGATCGCGCTTGCCGTCTGCGTGGTCATGTTGACGCTCTCGTTGGCGGGGGCGGTGGCAGACCGACGCCGGCGAAGGACGTGACCTGGTATTTCGTGGGTCTCCATGGACCTCGGGAGGCCGAGCCCGTGTGACTCATGGGACTTGTGTTACCCATGGGTTAGGAGTCGTGGGACGATACTTGTGTGGTGACCGGTCGCAGTGAAGACAAGCCCAACGGTCGCGGGAGTGGAGAGCCAGTTAACTCACCCCGTGGATCGTCGGACAAACGTGACCGCACATCGACACCCTTCCGCGCTCGAACGGCGATGTGGACGAATCGGCCACTGTTCGATTTCCATATGATCGTCGGTCTGGTCGTGCTGATCGTGGCGTTCGGACTGCTGATGGTGCTGTCGTCTTCGGGCGTCGAATCCTATGTTCTGTCCGGGACGTCCTACGCCCGCTTCTGGCCGCAGTGCATGTTCGCAGCGATCGGTTTGGTGATGTTCGTGGCGGTCGTGCGGTTGCCGACCGAAACGATGCGTAGAGCCTCACCATGGCTACTGATCCTGTGTCTTGTTCTGCTTGTCCTGGTGCTGATTCCAGGTATCGGCTCGGAACAGATGGGTGCTCGCAGCTGGTTTGTGATCGCGGGTATTTCCTTCCAGCCGTCGGAGCTGGCCAAACTTGCTCTGGCGATCTGGTCCGCGGCGACGGTTGCGTCGTTCATGAACGCGCGGATGGATGTCAACCGTGCGCTGCCGGTGATCGGCGGTACGACGCTGCTGGTTCTGGTTCTGGTGGTGTTGGAGAAGGACCTCGGAACCACGATCACCATCGGCATCATCTTCATGTCGGTGCTGTGGTTCGGGCTGTTCCGGATGAAGACGTTCATCAGCCTCACGCTCGGTTCCGCAGTCGCATTTCTCGTGCTCGGGCTTACTGCTGGTTACCGCTCGGATCGCATCAAGGCTTTCCTCAATCCTGATCTCGACCCGCAAGGCTTGAACTTCCAGAGCACTCAGGCCAAGTACGCATTGGCGAACGGTGGCATCTTCGGTCGCGGTCTGGGGCAGTCCGACGCCAAATGGAGTTACCTCCCGCAGGCGCACAACGACTTCATTTTTGCCGTGATCGGTGAAGAGTTGGGTCTGGTCGGTGCGCTGATCGTCGTTGCTCTCTTCGCCGCGGTTCTGATCGTCGGACTGCGAATCGCGAAGCGGTCGACCGATCCGTTCCTCAAGGTCATGACGGCGACAGCAACGACGTTGATCGTCGTGCAGGCGTTCATCAACATCGCCTACGTCGTTGGCCTGATTCCGGTGACAGGTCTGCAACTACCGCTCATCTCGGCGGGCGGAACGTCGATGATCACCACCTTGCTGATGTTCGGGCTCATCGCGCACGCAGCCTTCCGTGAGCCCGAGGCTGTCGCCTCGGCCGAGAGCAGCGGTCGCGGTTGGATTCCGCTGGTCTTCGGCAAGCCTCGGTTCGGCATTGCCAAGAAGCCACAGACTGACCGACGTCGGCCGCCTGCTCGCCGCGCCCAGCCGGCCCCTACTGGTCAACGCCGACTGGAGCGACGGGCGCCGCAACCCGACAGGCGCCGGACTCAAGCGCCGGGCCGACGCGCACCGTCGCGCGACTGGTCGGAAGATCCGCGTAGACGCGGCCGATCCGATCGGCCGCGGCGCGCTTCCTGATCTCGGCCAGCCCTACTGGCGGCCAGCTCGGAAGCGGGCAGTCATGCACCCGACGATTGCGTTGGGCGGCTACATTGGGAGTCGGCAAAACGACGTCTAATTAGGGTTGTGGACATGGCAGGTGGCGACAAGGCAGACCAGTCGGTGGTCGAACGTAGCTCGGTGACCGGACGTCGTACGACGCCGTCGCAACGAGCGCGTTTTCGCCGGATTGTCGACGCCGCAATGGAATCCGCCTCCGAAGGCGGCTACGACGCGGTGCAGATGCGATCGGTCGCCGATCGCGCCGGCGTCGCGATCGGCACTGTTTACCGGTATTTCCCGTCCAAGAACCACATGCTCGTCGTCGCATTGTTGTGGATGTTCGAGGGTTTGCGTGACAGATTCCAGGACTTTGTAATCCCGGGCGAGACTCCGTCGGACCGGATTCTGTTTGTGCTGCGCAAGAATACGGAGGTCCTCGAGACCGATCACCTCCGTTACGAAGCGTTGGTTCGGGCGTACATGTTCGCGGACGCGTCGGCGACTCCGGAACTCAACGCGCTCGGTGGGGTCGTGACCGAGATGTTCGCGAAGGCGATCGGCGTCGAGGAAGTCTCGCAACAGCAGATGGATGCGGTGAAGGTCATCGACGACGTCTGGATGTCGAGTCTGGTCTCGTGGGTTGCCGGCCGGATGACGACGGACGAGGTGATGGCGCACCTCGAACTTGCCGTGCGACTGGTCTTTCGCAAGTTGGGTGGATAGCGCTCAGACGGTGTAGCCGCCGTCGACGTTGAGCTTTTGACCGCTGATGAATCCGGCCGCGTCGCTTGCGAGGAAACATACTGCTTCGGCGATGTCGGCAGCTGATCCGAAGCGCTTCAACGGAATTCGGCTCATCGTCACGTCGAGTGCGCTCTGGTCGAGTTCGGCGGAGTTGATCAGTCGCTCCGCCATTCCGTCCGTCAACATGCCTGGTCCTACCGCGTTGAACCGAACGCCGTAGCGTCCTTCCTCTGCGGCGAATCCGCGAACAAGTTGTTCGACAGCCCCTTTGGTGCCTGCGGAGAGTCCGTCGCGCACGGGAAAACGATCCGTTGCCGCGGTTGTCACCGCTACCACCGAACCCGAAGATGCACGCAGCGCAGGCAGGGCGGTGTGGACGAGTGTGAAGAATGCCGCGGCTTCCTGGTTCAGTTGTTCGGTGAAGAACGCCGGCGTCACGCGTGAGAGGTGCGTCATCGGGACGTGCGGTCCCGCAGCGTGGACGAGGGTCGTCAATGCGCCCAGATCACTGACCGCATCGCGGACGGCGGCGCTGATCGACAGCTCGTCGGTCAAGTCGAGAGAATACGAGTGGACGAGCACGCCATGCGCTCGAATCTGCTCGCTCAGTTGCTCGGCAGCGTCCTTGTTGTTTCGGTAGGTGAAGGCGACGTCGTGCCCGCGTTCGGCGAGAGTAAGGGCGATCGCCGACCCGATTCCACCGGTTCCGCCGCTGACAAAAGCGGTGCGTGCTGCGCTCACAATGCCTCCAGAGGTGTGCCGTTCATAACCTAGCAAATGCTTGGTTGGGTTCTGTCTGGGAATATATCAGTACGCGAAGGACAGGCTCAGATTGCTATCGCAACCGGACTGATCGTCCTAATCTGTTGCCATGTCCGGAGACAGTGTGCAGTTGACCGACGGGGCGCCCGGTGGGGAATCGGAACCTCACGCACCGAGTTTGAACAATCGCCTGAATTGGCTGCGTGCAGGTGTTCTGGGGGCAAACGACGGAATCGTCTCGACCGCAGGCCTCGTGGTCGGTGTTGCGGCAGCCACAACCGAGCGCTCCGCGATCTTCACGGCCGGTTTCGCTGGCCTGGTTGCCGGCGCTGTGTCCATGGCGTTGGGTGAGTACGTCTCGGTCAGCGCTCAGCGAGACACCGAACGCGCACTCCTGCAGAAGGAGAAGAAGGAACTCCTCGAGACACCGGAGGCGGAACTCCAGGAACTGACCGAGATCTACGAGAACAAGGGATTGAGTCCGGAGACGGCCCGCCGCGTCGCCGAAGAATTGACCGAGCACGATGCTTTTGCGGCACACGTCGAAGTCGAATTGGGTATCGACCCGGACGATCTCACCAATCCATGGCATGCGGCGATTTCGTCGGCAATCTCGTTCACGATCGGTGCGGCGATCCCGTTGGTCGCAATTCTGTTGCCGCCGACGGGTATCCGCGTCCCCATCGCCTTCTTTGCAGTGCTGATCGCACTTGCACTGACGGGGACGATCAGCGCGACGCTCGGCGGAGCCCGCAAGACCAGAGCGGTGCTGAGAGTGGTGATCGGCGGCGCGCTCGCGATGGCTGTGACGTACGGAGTAGGTCAGCTGGTGGGGACGGGCCTCGCCTGACCCCTGCTGTGCGCCTTTATTAACCGCGGGGGGTTAATAAAGGCGCACAGCAATTCAGGCGCGACAGATCATGACCGGCCCTGGCGCATGGTGCAGCAGATTCTGGCTGGTCGAGCCCATCACGGCGGCGGCCATCGCACTGCGGCCGTGGCTTCCGACAACTATCAACTGCGCATCGTCGGCGTACTTGAGCATGACGGGGGCGGCGGCGCCGGGTTCACTGATGCGGGTGACCGGCACGTCCGGGTACTGATCGGCCATGCCGGCCAGGTTCTCTGCCAGCAGTGCTGATTCCTCCTGCTCGACGGCCTCCCAGTCGATGAGGATTCCCGCTCCGCCTTCGCGGAAGGTGGACGAGCCCTGCCAGGTGTGGACCGCGATAAGCGGCGCGTCGAACTGATCGGCATAACGAAACGCGTACTCGACGGCCTTCTTGCTCAACGCACTTCCGTCGACTCCGACGATGACGGGACGTTGATCCGGACCGGGATTCTCCGCCGAACCACGCCAGACGGTGACCGGACAGGTTGCGTGATTTGCCACCTTCAGTGCGGTCGATCCGAGCAGCCGCGAGCGCAGTGCACCGGATCCGGTCGACCCCATCACGATCAGGCGTGCGGTACCCGAGGATTCGAGGATGTGCGTCGACGCCGGGCCCGGTGCGATCTCGGATTCGATGGTCAGTTCCGGGAATTCAGCTGAAATCACCGCGGCGGCGGCATCGATGATCGCTTCGCCGTCTTCGCGGATCTGGCTGAGGAACTGCGACTGCAACATCACTGCAGCGGGACTGTAGATCGGGCCCTCCTGCGGCAGGGCATGCGCCAGAATCAGTCGTGAGTTCACCGCGTTCGCGACCGAGGCTGCCCACCGGGCCGCCGCCGTCGAGGCCTCGGATCCGTCGATACCGGCGACGACGTCCTGGTGTCCTGCAAGTGTGTTCATGTCTACTCCTCTGAAATGATCGAGATCGGTCGACTGGTTGCAGCCTGGTCACCAGAGTGACGACGCTGATTTGACGGCTTCCTTCCACGTCTTGCGGAGCAGTGTTGATTGCCCGTCGGCGATTTCCAGTTCTCGTCGGTAGGCCATGCCCAATCCGAAACTGGTGAGCGAGGTGTGCTCCTGCTCCGCAGCAATTTCGAGCAGGTGATGTTGGGCTACAACGGAATCCTGATGCTCGCCGAGAACATCCTGGAAGTGGCTGAAATGCTTCAAGGCGCGCTTGGCCCGGCTCTTCGACACCGGTTCCATGACCTCGATCGCGTACTTCATCCGCTTGGCGCCCTTGCGTGCGCGGTGCATTCGCTCGTCACGCTCGGTGCGGGTATCGGCATCGAAGACGTGATCGACTCGCTTACCGACCTTGTGAGCTAGATGGCGCAGGGTATGCGCCAGCTCTCGTGCCGACGCCTTTTTTCCTACACGGTGGGCGGCAGTGTCGAATTCGAGGTCGCCGACGTACTCGTCGAGTCGATCGAGCAGTGTGGTGTAGCGCTCGGAATCGAGCGCTTCGAGGGCGGTTTCCTGCGCGGTTTCACCGCGGGCCGAGAAGTACTCGTCGATTCGAGCGCGCACTGCTTCTCGCTCGGGCATCTCGTCGATTTCACCGAGTCGTTCCACGAGACGCTCCCACTGGACCTCGACGTCGCGGGCGTCACCGAACTTTCCACCGATCCACCGAAGATCCGTGATGAGATCGTCGGTCTTGGGGGAGTGACCGGCGTACGACTGTAGAGCGCTGCGGATACGACGTGCTGCGACCCGGAAGTCGTGAACGGCTTCGTCGTCGGCGCGGCGCGTGCCGAGATCCGCGGCGACCAGTGCGCGCAGTTGTTCGATGAGGTAATTACGCAACAGAATTCGCGGATTCGACGCTTTGCCAGTGGTTACCTCGTGGCCGACGTATGGAGTGACCGAAGTGCCCAGTGCTCGTTTGAGTTTGGACGGACTCGCAGAACGCTCGAGCCCCGCGTCCAGTAGAACCGACTCGATTGCATCGGCCAGGGCCTGCCCGCCTGCGCCTTGTTCGACCTCGACTTCCTGCCACGTCGACTCACCGGAACCGTCTGCCTTGCAGGCGATGACGGTGTCGGAGACCACTTCGGCAAGCAGAACACCGTTTTCGCCGTTGAGTCTGGTGCGCTCCCGATCGGTGATGATCAGGGCGACCGGCACCAGATCGTGACCGCGGATGACCGCCCGGATCAGACTCGCCAGCGGCGAGGGCACATCGGTGCTCTCGTCCGGGGGAAGCTGGATTTCGGTTCTAGTGTCCTCGCCTGCGGGAAGTTTCATGTGCCACCCCGCGTCGTCGCCGCCCTCACGCTTGCGCAGCGTGATCTTCTCGGCGAGTAACCGGTAGTCGGCGGTGTCGAAGTAGGTGGCAGAGAGCTGTATCGAGTCGTGGACCGGTTCGCCGACGACACCGGGAAGTCCACCCAGCGCGGGAACTTCCTGCTCGGCCGGCGCCTCGTACTTGCGCTCGATCTCCCGTACGGCTTCGGGTACGACGGCGGTCTTGCTCATCTGGTCTCCTCTTGCGGTGCGGTCTGCGCTTCCATCCTCCCGGTATCGGAGGCGCAGTGGAAGGGTCCGGGGTCCCTACGGCGAGTCGCCACGGCCTGATTCGTCCGGCCAGGACAGTGTCCGCCGACTTTCGAACCGTTGCAGCCGGCCGGTCGTGGGATCCTCGAACTCGAGAACCTTCGACAGCAGGCGCAGCGGGTTCGAATAATCCTCTGCGGCAACGTCGTAGAAGTCGGGATAGAAGTTGTCGCCGTGGATCGGTAGCCCGAGCGAGGTCATGTGCAGGCGAAGTTGATGGGTCTTGCCGGTATGGGGAATCAACCGGTACCGCGCGAAGCCGTCTCGCGTCTCGATCAGTTCGATCCGCGACTCGCTGTTGGGTTCGCCCTCGATCTCCGCGGCCTTGAGCACGCCGCGTTCTTTCACGATGCGACTGCGCACGACCACGGGAGTGCTCACCTGCGCGTCGTAACGCGCGATGGCCTCGTATTCCTTGGTGACGCGGCGCTCGGCGAACATGGTCTGATAGCCGCGCCGGGCCGCCTGATGCACGGTGAACAGCAGCAGTCCTGCCGTGACGCGGTCGAGGCGATGCGCTGGACTCAACTCCGGCAGATCGAGATCCCGACGCAACCGCACCAAGGCCGATTCGGCGATGTACCGCCCGCGGGGCGTGCTCGCGAGAAAGTGCGGCTTGTCCACGACCAGGATGTTTTCGTCCCGGTAGAGGATGTCGATCTCGAACGGCACCCGCGCTTCGACCGGAGCGTCGCGGTACAGGTAGACGAAACGCCGGGGAGCGAAAGCGCTCGCCTCGGTGATCGCGACGCCCTTCTCGTCGACGACCTCCCCGGCTGCGACTTTCTCCCGTAGGCGGACGGCGTCCTGGGGAAACCGTTCGAGCAGATAGTCGAGCGTCGTCGCCCACATGCCGTCGTCTGGCTGACGGATGCGACTCGGGTTCAGGCCGTCGCGGACGGGAAGGGGAGATCGTGACACATCTTCAAAGCTAGCCGTCCGGGCGGCATCGAGACCTATTGACGACATATGGGACGGAAGTTACTATCCGGTAAGTTCGTGACGCCGGTCACTGTCGTGGGGGCAGGGCTGGGTCATCACAACAGAAAATTGGGGTTTTCGTGAGGACACGACTTCTACGTCGAAGGTCGACAACGATTGCGGTGGGGCTGTGCGTCGTGGGATTGACGGTGCCGAGCGCCGTCGCTTCCGCGGATCCGACGGGAGGGTCGGACGGACAGGCCTGGCTCGCGGCCACGGAGGCTGCGCCGCAGTATCCGGGCGTCTCCGTCGAGTGGGACGTACCCATCACGATGAGTGACGGCACGGTTCTGCAGGCAAATGTGTACCGACCGGCGGATGCGTCCGGGCGCGCTGTGGAATCGAAGGCGCCTTCGGTTCTCAACATAACTCCGTACACGAAACTGCTGGACACGTTGGTGGATTCAGCTCTGTCGATCCCGCAGGTGGGTGAGACGTTGATGGACGTGGCGAACTCGCTCGACCTCGCGGCGCCGTTCGACGGAGTCTCGGAGTTGACGGGCGTCATTGCCGGCGGAGGCGCCAGGGTTCTCGGCGTCAACCGTGATCTGGTCCAGAACGGATACACGCAGGTAGTGGTCGACGCTCGTGGAACCGGCTTCTCCCAAGGTAATTGGGACGTGCTCGGCAAGCGCGAGCAACAGGATTCGGTCGAAGTCATCGATTGGATGAGCAAGCAGGGGTGGTCCGACGGCAAGGTGGGGATGGCCGGAATCTCGTACTCCGCGATCAACTCCGTACAGGCCGCGAGTAACAATCCGCCTGCGTTGAAGGCAATCTTCCCGGTCGAACCAGGCAACGATCTGCTACGCGACATCGTCGGAACCGGTGGCGGACTCGGAGTCGGGTTCATGCCGTTGTGGCTGACCGCGGTCAACGGGCTCAAACTCATTCCGAACGTTCAGGACATCCTGCAAGGCAACTTCGATCCACTGTGGTTAGCGAGCCGCCTCGAGGATCCCGGTACCCTGATTCCTGAACTGGTACAAGCGATGACGGCCCAGAGAATCGAGGACGTGTCACCGTCGACTCTGCAAGTCGCACAGGACGGTCAGTTCTATCAGGACCGATCCGCTGACGTCGGCAACATCACTGTTCCGACGATGGTCTACGGCGGTTGGCACGACATCTTCGCCAACAGCGAGCCGCGGATCTACAACGGAATCGATCTGCCGGCCGGGCAGAAGCAGTTGATCATGGGCAACGGCTATCACGTCACTCCCGGTGGAGGATTCGGCAAGGACGGTGCGCCGCCTCGCCTCGACGCACTCGAACGCGCGTGGTTCGACAAGTGGCTCAAGGGCATCGACAACGGAATCGAGCGATACGGTCCGGTGACGATGTTCCAGCAAGGTGGCGGATGGATCACGGATGATCAGTTCCCGCGAGCGGGCGCGACGTACGAACGTATGTATCTGAACTCCGCGCCCAGCGGAACTGCCGCACACGCGGCCTACGACGGTTCACTGACCAGTGACCAGCCCAGTGCCGCAGCGCGATTGACAGTCGCACCCGGACTGCGAGGCTTCTGCTCCGGTGACGGAACTCAGGGCACTGCCGGGATCTCCGTGGTGCTCGGTGCGTCGTGTTCCAAGGATTCCCGATTCCAGGAAGCGGAGGGTCTGACGTTCACCGGTGAGGCAGTCACGGAGCCGACCTCACTCTCGGGCCCGATCAACGTCCACCTCGAGACAGTCCTGGACGCGACGGACGGATTCTGGGCAGCGACGGTCAACGACGTAGCGCCGGACGGAACATCGACACCGATCACGAACGGCGCTCTGACTGCGTCGCTCCGGGCGGTCGACGATTCCAAGAGCACTCGCTCGGCCAACGGTGACTACAGTGAACCGCACCACTATCTGACGATCGACACGCGTCAGCCGGTGGTTCCCGGTGAGGTCACCGCCGTCGACATCAACATGCTCCCGACGGACGCAGTGCTACAACCCGGTCACCGGCTCCGCGTCGACGTCTACGCTGCCAGCGTGCCGCGATACCTGGCGCTCGGGCCGATGCTTGCCGACAGCCAACTGAAGCCGCAGCACATCGAATTGGCTGCGGATAGGCCGAGCTTCGTCAACGTTCCGTTCGTCGGGGGTCGCTGACCCGGACTGGATCGGCGGCGTGAGAACCTGCGGGCTCGCGGACGTTCTGCGAAGATCGTCCGATGACAGAATCCCGACTCTCCGCCGCCGTCCACGATCGTCTGGACGGACTTCTGGATCCGGTGGACGAGCGGCTCGCGGCCCAGTACCCGGGAAACCGTGACGAGATCCAGCCCGTGCACACGATTTACGTCAGTGCCGCGGATGCAACCGTCGACACCCCTCGTCTCTGGGGTGAGCAGGCGATCGCGCTGCTCGATTCCCATGCGCATGTGTTCGCCGATCTCGACACGGAGAATGCGCTCGCAGCTGTGCGAGTTCAACTCGGCCGCAAGCCGGTCCAAGACTTTCGGATCGATTTCGAGGACGGGTACGGACGCCGCAGCGACGAAGAAGAAGACGCAGCAGCGACGTCGGCCGGGCGGACACTTGCAGCGTTGAGCGCTGATCCTGCCGGGCCGAACTGGGGCGGCATCAGGTTCAAAGGGCTGCCGGCCGGTGAGCGTCGACGCTCGATCAGGACGCTCGAGCTTGTGCTCGACGCGGCCGGCGGAGTGCCGGACGGATTTGTCTTCACCGTTCCCAAACTGCGCGCGGTGGAGCAGGTCACGGCGACGGTGGTGCTCTGCGAAGAACTGGAGAAGGCGCACGGACTCGAGACCGGGTCGCTTCGGTTCGAGCTGCAGATCGAGAGCCCGCAGGCGGTCATCGCTGCCGACGGAACTGTGGCAGTTGCTCAGGCCATCCATCGCGGTGCCGGCCGTCTGACCGGTTTGCATTACGGCACTTACGATTACAGTGCGGCTTGCGGAATTGCATCGCGTCATCAGTCGCTCGAACATCCGGTGGCAGACCACGCAAAGGCTCTCATGTTGGTTGCTGCCGCGCAGACCGGCGTCTGGGTGTGCGACGGGTCAACTCAGGTCGCGCCCGTCGGGAGCGCCACGGCGATCCGCGACGCGATCACTCGGCACCACCGCCTCGTCACGCGGTCCCTGGAACGCGGTTACTACCAGGGGTGGGACATGCACCCCGGGCATCTGGTCACCCGCTGGCTCGCCACGTTCGGCTTCTACCGCAATGCGCTCGGCGCCGCTGCCCCGCGCATCCAGTCGTACCTGGGGCGCCAAGGTGGCGACGTGATGGACGAACCTGCAACTGCCCAGGCGCTGGCAGCGGTGGTACTGCGTGGGCTCGACGCGGGGGCTTATCCAGAATCCGAAGTTCTCCGGCTCGCCCCGAGCGCGGACACCAACGCACTCCACCACCTCGTAGGACGCACCACACCGATCACAGGAGAACACTGACCGATGAGCACCACCGAATTCACCTTGCTGCCCGACCTGGCACTGCGCACCCTCGGCGGAGCCGTCATCTGGGCGAACGACGAGGCATTCGCCGAGCGCGAGGCCCTGATCCGACCAGGTAAAGCCGGATACCAGCCGGCGACGTTCGGACACAAGGGGCAGGTGTACGACGGTTGGGAGACGCGTCGTCGCCGTGTGGCAGGTCATGACGAGGCGATCGTGCGCCTCGGTGTTCCTGGAGTGGTGCGAGGCGTCGTGGTCGACACCGCGTGGTTCAAGGGCAATTACCCGCCCGAGATCTCGGTGGAAGCAATCTCCGTCGACGGGTATCCGGATCCCGTCGACCTGGCCGGATCCGGCGAGTGGACAACCATCGTCGAACGCTCGACCGTGCACGGTGACTCGGAGAATCCGTTCTCGGTGGTTTCGGAGGATCGATGGACGCACGTCAAGCTGACCATTTATCCGGACGGCGGCGTTGCGAGATTCCGTGTTCACGGTGAAGCACGGCCAGACCCGCGTTTCCTCGATGCCGGGCCGTTGGACCTCGCAGCACTCGAAAACGGTGGCCGCGTGACCGATTGCTCCAACATGTTCTACAGCTCACCGCAGAACATTCTGTTCCCCGGACGCGCTGCTTCGATGGGGGACGGGTGGGAGACCGCCAGGCGCCGCGACGACGGAAACGACTGGGTGCAAGTACAACTCGCGGGTGAAGGCGTGTTGAGTTTCGTCGAGATCGACACCTCGTACTTCCTCGGAAACAGTCCAGGTGAGGGCGCTCTGACCGGCCGAACTCCGGAAGGGGAGTGGTTCGAACTGTTGCCGCGTACGACGCTGCGTCCGGACACGCGCCATCGCTTTCCGATCGATTCCGAAGTTCCGGTCACCGATGTTCGTCTGGACATCTTCCCGGACGGTGGCCTGGCGCGGCTGAGAGTGTTCGGCGTACTCACCGACGCTGCTCGCGCTGTGAGCTCCGGGCGCTGACGGTAAAGTTGTTGCCATGAGCGACTATCCGCGCGACGACTATCCCCGGGACATGGTGGGGTACGGCCCTCATCCGCCGCATCCGCACTGGCCCGGCGACGCGCGGATAGCGGTTCAGTTCGTACTCAACTACGAAGAGGGAGCCGAGAACAACGTCCTCGACGGGGACGCGGCTTCGGAGACTTTTCTGTCGGAAATGACTCCGGCGGAGGCATTTCCGAATCGACACATGAGCATGGAATCGCTGTACGAGTACGGCTCCCGGGCCGGGTTGTGGCGTGTCCTGCGGACCTTCGAGCGGCGAAACCTGCCTCTCACGGTCTTTGCGGTGGCGCGGGCAATGCAGCGTAACCCGGAAGCAGTCAGTGCTTTTCAGGAGTTGGGTCACGAGATCGCGTGTCACGGATTACGTTGGAAGTCTTACCAATCCGTGGACATCGAGCGTGAACGCGCCGACATGGCCGAGGCAGTCCAGATTCTGCAAGATCTGACGGGTTCGGCGCCTCTCGGTTGGTATACCGGACGCGATTCACCGAACACTCGCGAATTGGTGGTCGAGCACGGCGGCTTCGTCTACGACTCCGATTCGTACGCCGACGATCTGCCGTACTGGGTAGACGTTCCGCGTGGCACAGAGTCGGTGAACCATCTCGTCGTTCCGTACACGCTCGATACCAACGACATGCGTTTCGCCTCTCCAGCAGGATTTCCCAGCGGCGATCAGTTCTTTGCGCACCTACGTGACGCCTTCGACGTGCTGTATGCGGAGGGAACGGCCGGATCACCGAAGATGCTCTCCGTCGGGTTGCACTGCCGCATAGTCGGCCGCCCTGCCCGAGCTGCCGCCCTCGAGCGTTTCCTGGACCATGTGCAGTCACACGAAAAGGTCTGGATCTCTCGGCGAATCGACATCGCCGAGCACTGGAAGACCATTCACCCCGCGTAATGCGGGGCTATTTGCGCGCCTCGATCAGAAATCGACTCGAGTACGCGACAAAAGATCCGTCGCGACGGATCTGCTGATCGAGTTCCCGGAGCCGGTCCAGATACTGCGCGACGGTGAATCCCGGAACCATCCAGATCACCTTGCGTAAGAAGTAGACAACGGCGCCGATATCGAAGAATTCCATGCGCAGTCGCTCGAAACGAAGGTCGACGACGGTGAGCCCGGCCGCAATCGCGTCGGCGCTTTCGTCCTCGTAGTGCCGTCCGCGACGAGCCTGCGGCTGAGGACCGAGGAAGAACTCGACGAGTTCGAACACGCTGGCGTGACCCACATGTTGAGCGAAGTACGTTCCTCCCGGTTCGAGTACCCGAGCGATCTCGGCCCACCACACCGTCGCAGGGTGTCGACTGGTCACCAGATCGAAAGCCGAATCGGCAAACGGTAGCGGTGGCTCGTCCGGATCCGCGACCACCACCACACCTCGGGGACGCAGAAGGGCGGTGGCCTTGGTTACGTTCGGTGGCCAGGATTTGGTTGCCGCCATCACCGGCGGGAGTGCCGGTGCAGCGGCGAGGACTTCGCCGCCGCCGGTCTGGATGTCCAGCGCAGCGCCGGCGCCACCGAGACGTTCACCCATCAACCTCTGATACCCCCACGACGGACGCTGCTCCGTGGCGCGCCCGTCGAGCCACGCGAAGTCCCACCCGTCGACGGAGGCGGATTCGGCTTCGGCGACAAGTTCCTCGAAACTTCGTGACGTCCTCTCAGGCGTTCCTTGCGACATCACATCATCATCGTCGCGGAGCGTCGACGGTGCCAGTTGTTTACGGCTACTTCGGGGTCGCACCGAGCATCGGTGCGAGTTGTGTGGCAATCGGGTTCAGGTTGAGCTTGTCCGGGTCCACCTTGGGCTTGCTGTCCCACGGTTGCGAGGTGTTCGGGTCGGCGAACGCGATGCGGTTGGCGCTCCGAACTCCCGTTTCGCTGCCCTGGGGTGCCTGGCAGTTGGCGGCAGTGTTCAACGGGAAGTTCTGCGTCGTGTCGTCGAAGTTCGGGTCCTTGCGCTTCATCTCGTCGAGGATCGCCATGGTCCCTTCGTAACCGACGGTGCACGAGAGCGGGTTGTTGGTCTCGAGTACCAAGCCCAGATGTACCGTGCCGTCTCCCGGTGCAACGGTGGGCGCCGCCCCGGCGAGGGCAGGCAGGAAGAGCAGGAAGGGCTGCAGCGAGGGCAGTGTCGGGGCGGCTGCCGCTGCAACGGCGGAGAGGTTGGAGAGGTTGGTCGTGAGCGCGGGGCCGGCTTCGGTGACGAGAGAGCCGACTTGTTCGCTGGCCGGTATGCCGTTGTCGATCACGCGTCGGATGTCGGGGTCGCTGGTGCGCAATTGCGCAGTCAGTGCGTCGAGGTCGGTGCTGAACTGCTTGATCGCCGACGATTGATCGGACTGGGTCGTGAGTACCGTCTGGCTGTCGCGGATCAGTCCGAGGGTCTGGGGAAGGGTGTCGAGGCCCGACTGGGAAATCCCCGACAGCGAGTCGGCAAGGACTTGCAGATCTTCGCCCTTGCCGTTGAATGCCGCGCCGAGTTCCTTCGCGACGGTGTGGAGTGCGTCGACCGGAACGGAGTGCACCAGACCGTTGGCGCTGGTCAAGACGTTCTCGATGGGGATCGGCGTGGTGGTGTCGCCCACGGCGATCACCGAGCCGTCTTCGAGGAACGGGCCCTGGTCGGTATCGGGCTGAAGGTCGACGTACTGCTCACCGATGGCTGAGCGATTGGCCACCACGGCTCGCGCGGATGCGGGAATCTGTGGAGCACTGCTGTCGATCAACAGGTCGACTTCGATTCCGTCGGACGTGAGCGACATGTCGCCGACGCGTCCGACGGGTACACCCCGATAGGTCACTTCGGCGTTGGTGAAGATGCCACCGGACGTCGCCAGTTCGGTTTTGACCGTGTATTGGCCGAATCCCAGAAGATTGTCCAGCCGTACGTATTTCGCTCCGACATAGATCAAACCCAGGAGCGCAACCACGACGAGTGCGACCAGCTGCCACTTGGCGAGCTTCGACATCACCATGTGGGGACGGCCCTGAACTGATGCGGTGTGTTCATGGTTCGACTCCCGAATGACTAGCCGGGTACGGCTGGTGTTGAGCGAATTGTGTTCACCCGCGAGCATTCTCGGGCGAACCGGAAACTTCCGGCAATTCGTTGTTGGCGATAACTATAAACAAGTCGTCACAGATAGAAAGTCGGCGCTGAGATTTCCGCAGGTCGTCGAAACGTAAGTGGCACAGCTCACTTCAAATGCGTCGATGTGACGTACGTAGCTTTGCGTCCGAATCGGGCTTGACTTCGCCAAACATATCCATAAAAGTAGATGCGTTCCGGTTGGCGAGGAGAAGGGGTGCGGTCCATGGATGCTTTGGCGATCTTCAAGGCGCTGTCCAACCCGACTCGTCTGCAGATCTTGGAGTGGCTCGCGCATCCGGCGAAGTATTTCGACGAGGACTCGTACACGCAACAGGATCTCGGGTTTCACATCGGAGTCTGTGTCGGTGACATTCAGGGGCGATCGGGACTTGCCCAGTCGGTGATCTCGGGGTACCTGCAGGGCATGAAAGATGTGGGTCTGCTCGAGTCCGAGCGCATCGGGAAGTGGACGTACTACCGACGAAACGAAACCGTGATCGGCGAGTTCAGGGAATTCGTTCGCGAAAAGCTGTAGCGGTCGGATTGCCCTCGTCGGCCGGTTTTGCTCAATCAAACATATCTATATATCTAGATATCTATCTGTCTTGTGTGGCGTAGTAGTAAGGAGTGTGTCGTGAAGTCGAAATTGTTGATACCGGTTCTGGCGTTGGGTGTATTCGGAATCATCACTACGGAGATGGGCATTATCGGGGTTCTGCCTCAGGTCAGCGAAAAGTTCGGTATCACCGCGTCCACTGCCGGATGGTTGGTCGGTGTGTTTGCGCTCGTCGTGGCGGTGACCGGTCCGTTCACGACGCTGATCACCTCGGGAATCAACAGGAAAACCGTTCTGTTGGTGGCGATTGCAGTCTTTGCGGTCTCCAACATGGTGTACGCGAGCACGTCGAGTTTCGAGGTGATGTTTGTATTTCGGATCATTCCCGCCGTGGTTCACCCGGTCTTCTTCGCGCTCGCACTCGCGAGTGCAGTTCGACTGGTGCCACCGGAGGAAGCAACTGCAGCTGTGACGAAAGTATTTGCGGGTGTCACAGTAGGATTCGCATTCGGTGTACCGCTGACGTCGTATCTGGCCGAGAACTTCTCGGTGTCCACGGCTTTCGTTTTCGGTGCCGTGGTCAATGTTCTCGCGTTTCTCGGGATTGTCGTACTTCTGCCCTCGGCTCCGGTGACACAACGCCTGTCGTACGGCGCACAGGTCGGGATCCTTCGCCGGCCGCGCGTGTGGTTGACCATCCTTTCCGTCACCTTCGTCTTCGCAGCCATGTTCTCGGTGTACGGATACTTCGCCGAATACCTCGGCGGAGTGACGGGCATGAGCGGATCGTGGATCAGCGCGATGCTCTTGGCTTTCGGTGTCGTGATGATCTTCGGCAACTTCGTCTTCGGGGCGGTGCTCGCCAAGAGTGTGGTGCGCACGGTTGTGGCTTTTCCCTTGATGTACATCGTCGTCTACGTGATGCTCTATCTGGCAGGCCCGTACTTCGGTGCGATGGTTGTAGCCGTGTTGGTTTGGGGTGTAGTGCATTCCGGTGGTCTGGTGGTTTCGCAGAGTTGGATGGGGCGAGACGCAGTCGACGCGCCTGAATTCGGCAACAGCCTTTTCATCTCGTTCTCCAACTTGGGGATCACGCTCGGAACTGCGGTCGGTGGACTGTTTCTCGCGCATTTCGAAACCCGCCAATTAGTCTGGGCCGGAGTATTGTTCTCGGTCCTGGCACTGGTGACGATCGGTGCTCGACTCTCGCTCGGGCACGTTCACAGCGAGAACGGTGTCAGTGTGCCGGTGTAGATTTTGGGCAGTGGCCGTGTGAACTCGCCGCGCGCACTGGTCGACAGTCCGAGGGTGACCAACGATTGAACCATCGTGACCCCAGCGGCAACGCCGTCGACTACCGGGACACCGAGTTCGTCGGACAAGTCCTGGCACAGGTCCGCCATGCCGGCGCAACCCAGCACGAGGACGTCCGAGTCGTCTTGCTCCAATGCGTCGAAACAGGCTTCCAAGATCACCTTTCGCGCGTCGGGATCACGATCGAGTTCCAGAACCGGAATCTCGCAGGAGTGGATACCCCGGCACCGAGCCTGCATGCCGTACCGGTCCACCAGATCGGCTGCGCGGCCGCGGGTTCGACCGAGGGTGGTCACGATGCTGAATCCGCGTCCCAGGAAACTTGCGTAATTCATTGCCGCTTCGGCGACAGCTACGACGGGGCCCTTGGCCAGCTCTCTGGCTGCATCTAGGCCTGGGTCACCGAAGCAAGCAATGACGTAGCCGTCGACTTCGTTCTTTTCTCCGGCGGCGATCTCGGCCAGGATTCCGGGGATGCTGAGAGCTTCGTCGTAGTGGCTTTCGATCGACGCGGGACCCATCGCAGGGCTGACGGCCTCGACGAATGTGCCCGAGCCCGCGACGGCCCGGGCACATTCCTCGATCTTGGCGGTCATCGCCCACGTGGTGTTGGGGTTGATCACCTTGATTCTCATGACGATCAGTCGACCGTCACAGTGTCGGGAGAAGAAGCATTCCGGACAGCCAGGGAAGTGCGCGTGGCGAGTAGGTAGTAGACGGCAAATCCGAGCCCGCAACCGATGAACCAGCTGTACTGCGCTGCGGTGTACATCCCGGTGAGGTCCTTGCCCAGGACCGGGACCATTGCGACGACGGCTCCCACCACGGTGGCGATCACTGCAGCAGGATTGTATCCCTTGCTGTACCAGTAGGTTCCGGTCGGCGACATGCTGAACAGTTCGTCGACGATCACCTTCTGCTTGCGCACGAGGTAGTAGTCGGCAATCAGGATTCCGAACAGCGGACCGATGAAGGCTCCGAGGGTTTCGAGCGTGTAGTGGATGACGTCGGGATTGTTGTAGAGGTTCCACGGGGTGATGAGGATCGAGCCGATCGCCGCGATCATCCCGCCGGCGCGCCAGCTGATCTTCTGCGGGCTCACGTTGGAGAAGTCGAAGGCCGGGGAAATGAAGTTGGCCACGATGTTGATGCCGATCGTGGCAATAATGAAGGTGAGTGCGCCGAGGACGATGGCGAAGGTGCTGTCGATTCGTGCCACTGTTGCGACGGGATCGGTGATCAGTTCGCCGTACACCGGCAGTGTCAACGACGCCGTGACGACGACCAACACCGAGAATACGAGGAAGTTCAACGGCAAACCGAGGAAGTTGCCCTTCTTGACTGCAGTGAACGACTTCCCGTAGCGGGAGAAGTCACCGAAGTTGAGCATCGGTCCGGAGAAGTACGAGACAACCAGAGCGATCGCACCGAGCATGACCGGCACGGCGTCGAAACCGGAGTACTTGACGTCGCCGAGTGTGAGATCGACAGCGCTCCAGCCTGCCTGGTAGATGAGGTACCCGCACAGCATGAACATCACGACATATACAGCCGGCCCGCAGAAGTCGATGAAGCGGCGGATCGATTCCATGCCTCGCCAGAAGACACAGGCCTGAAGTACCCACAGGAGCATGAAACTTCCCCAGCCCAGTGCGGAGAGTCCGGCGAATCCGTAATCTTCGACGACGGCATACGGTGCGAGTGACGGAAAGAGTTTGATCAGTACGACATCGAGGGCTGCCGAAGCGAGGAAGGTTTGAATCCCGTACCAGGCCACGGCAATCAGGCCACGAATGATTGCCGGGATGTTCGCGCCGAGGACGCCGAACACGCTGCGGCAGATCACCGGATACGGTACGCCGGTAACTTGGCTGGGCTTGGCGACGAGATTGCAGAAGAAGTAAACGATCGTGATACCGACCAGCAGGGCGACGAGTACTTGCCAGCTGGCCAATCCCAGTGCGAAAAGACTACCGGCAGTGACATATCCGCCGACGCTGTGTACGTCGGACATCCAGAAGGCGAAGATGTTGTACGACGACCAGGTCTGCTTGCGAAGCGGCGCCAGATCCTCGTTGGTCAAGCGAGGGTCGTAGCCCGGTTTGATCAGTCCGCCGCCGACCGGGTGGCCCGCGGCTTCGATGAGGTCGGCCGAGCCGGTTTCCTTTGGGGGAGTTGGGGTAGTGGTCGTTCGGGACGGAAGAATGTCGGTCATGACAGCTCCTGTGCATCAGTGCAGGAAATCAGCGGACAGTGCACGAGCTCTCAGCGTCAGTGATGAAAACTGTGTTGAGAGAAAGGTATCGACGCTGTGTTGCACAGCTATTGCGCAATCGGTATATCTTTCTCGGCCAGTAGGCCGGTGTCTGTCGGCAGAGTCGCGATCACGGTGTTGAGTCGGCGATGATGGATTTCGGAAGCACTCAGAAGAGCGGCTGCGTCCCGACGCAGGAATGCGTCCAGCATCGCGGTGTGATCGGAGTGCAGAACCTGGCGATCGACGCCGGCAACATGGACCATCGGCTGTACCGGTTCGGTGATGTTCCAGGCAGCTTCGAACATGTGCAGAAGTCGAAGCATTTGCGACGGTCGGGTCAGTGCGAGGTGAAAGTTTCGGCTCTCACAGTGATAGGACTGAGAGTCGTCGTAGCGCAACGCGATCTCCAGACGGGAATTCACCTCGACGGCGTGTTCGTGATCCTCTTCGGTGGCCTGCTCGACGGCGACGGCCAATGCAGCTGATTCGAGAGTTTCGCGGACGATGTACATCTCGCGCAGTTCTGCCGGCGTCAACTGAGCAACGGTGTAGCCGAATTGGTGGCGGTGGTCGACCAACGACTCTCCGACCAGGGTCTTCAGCGATTCCCGCACTGGTATTCGGCTGACCCCGAACACATCAGCCACGTCGCCGAGGGGGATCGGGGTACCCGGAGGCGCCGAACCCGACAGAATCACTCGGCGCAGTTCGTCGAGGATCGTTTGTTGTGGACTGCCGGGAGCATCGATTACCAGTTGCGTCAGTAGTACCGATCTACGGCGCGGTGGCATGTCGGTCTCCCTTCTCGTCGCTGCCAGGGTAGAAATCCGTTGTTTCGGGCGCGTGACACCGGCATGGCCGTCGTGAATCGCATGCGTGAGGGCCGACATTTCGACTGCGATGACGAAGCACAAGTGAGCGCTGCTCAGGGCGACGAACGCGGGGGTAGCGTTGATTTGTAGTGGTTGGCAGAAAGCGAGTCGGTCGATGGCATCCGTTGTGCGATCAGAAGCCGACCAGCGAGTTGTCGGCAACTTGCCGTTGGAGTTGACGAGTTTTGTCGGTCGGCGGCGTGAGTTGGCCGATGCCAGAAGATTGTTCGAGTCGTCCCGTTTATTGACGCTCACCGGTATCGGAGGTGTCGGCAAGACGCGGCTCGCGATCCGGCTTGCGAGTGCGCTCCAGCGGGTGTTCCGAGACGGCGCGTGGTTGGTGGAGTTGGGCGAGCAGACGGATCCAGAACTCCTCGAGGATTATGTCGCCGTGATTTTGGGGGTGCGGCCGGTGTCCTCGTCGGACCCGCTGCACACTGTGATCGACTACTGCTCCGATCGCAGTCTGCTGTTGGTACTCGACAACTGCGAACATCTGGTCGATGCCGTCGCTCTGTTTGCCGGTGCGATCCTACGGCGGTGTGCCGGTGTCAAGATCTTGGCGACGAGCAGAGAATCGTTGGGAATGGGCGGTGAGGTGACGATGCGCGTTCCCTCGCTCACCACACCGCAGCAACAGCCGCGCGAATTCGAGGGACTTGCCCAGTACGAATCCGTGTCGTTGTTCACCGAGCGTGCGGCTTCAGTCGTCCCCGGTTTCACCCTCACTGAGGAGAACAAGCGCGCCGTTGCTCATATCTGTCACGACCTGGATGGACTCCCGCTTCCGATCGAGTTGGCGGCCGCTCGCCTGCGCGGTATGTCGGCGGAGCAGATCATGGATCGGCTCTCGGATCGTTACCGCCTTTTGACTTCTGGTGGACGCGACGTACCGAGTCGTCAGCAGACTCTCCGCTTGTCGATCGATTGGAGTTACGACTTGTGCTCGCCTCCGGAGCAGCAGCTGTGGGGTCGGCTGACAGTATTTTCCGGCGGGTTCGAGCTGGACGCTGCCGAGGGAGTGTGCGGGCAGGATTCGAGTTCGACGGAAGTGCTCGATCTCGTCACTGCGTTGGTCGAGAAGTCCATCCTCATTCGTGAGGAGATCGACGGCACCGTTCGCTATCACCTGCTCGACCTCCTGCGGGAGTACGGACGAGAGAAGGCCGAGATCTCGAACGACTACGTGGAACTTCAACGGCGCCACCGTGATTGGTTCGAAGCGCTGGTTGTTCGTGCGGAAGCCGAGTGGATCAGTGACCGGCAAGCGGCGTGGATCGCACGGCTGGGTCGTGAACAGCACAACGTCTACGACGCGCTGGAGTTTTCGATTTCCACTACCGGAGAGGCGCGATCTGCGACGCGAATGGTCGCTGCGTTGTACAGATTCTGGCTTTCTGGTGGATTGCTTGTGCAGGCACGGTATTGGACGGATCGAGCTCTGAATACAGAGGATCGGGAGCTCGACCCGTTCCGCGTTGATGTCTTGGCCATCGACGCTGTGAATCACGCGATGCAGGGGGAACTCGAACGGGCACAAGCGCTGGTCGACGAGAGTTGGCACCTGGCGAATGCCTTGGCGGACGTACGCTCACGCGGTCTCGCGGCATGGGGTGACGGATACGTCGATACGTTCAGAGGCAACTTCGATACCGCTACAGCCAAGTTGGAATCCGCGTTGACGCTGTTTCGATTGGACGAAAATCTGCTGCATGTGGTGATCGGCCTGGACACCCTGGGGATCGCGTACTTTCTTTCCGGGGCCCTCGATCGCTCGGTGGAGTGCAACGAAGAGACTCTCGCGATCACCGTGCCCGCCAACGAAGTCATGTTCCAGGCTTTTGCGTTGGGAACCCTCGGGCTCGTGGGCTGGCTCCGAGGTGAATTAGATGACGCACGTGATTATTTGACGCGAAGTCTGAGAATTCTCGATGCCCCGATGAACTCGGCGTGGTGTATCGAACCACTGGCGTGGATTGCTGCAGCGCAACGTGATTGGAAGAATTCCGCGGTTCTGCTCGGCGCGGCAGCCATGTATTGGCAGAAGGTCGGGGGTCGGCTGGCGGGCCTGCCGGGTTTGTCGCCTCATCACGACACTGCGGCAGAGACTGCTCGTAGGGCTATGGGTAAGAGCGCTTTCGACAAGTCGTTTCGCAACGGATTTGTGATGTCCGAGGGTGAAGCTGTCGCGTATGCGCTCGACGAGCGTCGCAGTGTTCCGGGTTCATCGTCAACTGAGGCACCTCACCTCACTCGTCGTGAGCAGCAAGTTGCGGAACTGGTTGCGCGGGGCCTGACCAATCGCGCTATCGCGGAACATCTCGTGATCTCGCTTCGCACGGCTCAGGGGCATGTGGAGCATGTGCTGACCAAATTGGGTTTCACCTCCAGAGCGCAGATCGCGGCGTGGTTCGTGTCGACCGAGCAGGAGACCGACTCCCGAGGCTGAGATCGCGGGCAGTGGTGAGCGCTTCTCGGGTGCAGTTCGCGGGGGTAGCGTTGGTTTTGGAGTGGAATCGCAGAAAGCGAGTCGGTCGATGGCATCCGCTGTGCGTGCAGAAGCCGATCATCGGGTTGTCGGTAACTTGCCGTTGGAGTTGACGAGTTTTTTCGGTCGGCGGCGTGAGTTGGCCGATGCCAGAAGATTGTTCGAGTCGTCCCGTTTGTTGACGCTGACCGGCGTTGGGGGCGTGGGCAAGACGCGTCTGGCGATCCGGCTTGCGGGTGCGCTGCAGCGGGTGTTCAGCGACGGTACCTGGTTGGTGGAGTTGGGGGAGTTATCGGATCCGGATCTGCTCGCGGATTATGTCGCCGCGCCGGTGCGTGCGCGGCAATATCGAGTTCGATACTTCACCCGGAGAAAAACCTCACCTGAACTGCAGTGGCGCGGGACTTCCCCACGCGAGTCTCGCGCTTGGTTCTGGTGAACTCGGTTGGTGGTGGCGTGTGGTCGAGTGCTGGTGGTCAGGAGCGCCCGATTCGTGAACGTCCGTGGTGGAACTGGTGTGGGTCGGCGATGGTCGAGGCTGCCGAGTCGGTACACGCTCGCAGAATCCCGCAGTTTCGACTCGACGAGTTCGCGTTCAACGCGCTTCGCAACGCCCGTGGAGTGTGGCAAACGGGCAACCTCGCGCGGACTGCGGATCTCATCGATGCACTCGAAGAGATCGCAGTCCGCGCGATGCCTGTTGTCGTGTTGTGGGGAGCTGATGATCATGTGATTCCGCGAACGAGTTTTCATGCTGTCTGCGCCGCCTTGGGTGATCCCGAGGTTCGCGAGGTTCCTGGCAATCACAATTGGCTTATCGACGATGCGGAATTGTTCGGCCAGGTGCTGACGGAATCACTGGCCGGACGCGCTGTCAGTGCGCCTGTTCTGTCTCCTTCGTTCGCGTTCTGTTCGACCACGCGGATTGCGCAGTGACCAGGCAGCCGGCGATCAGGGTGATGACCGCGATGACGCGCACGGCGCTGTCCGCGCCGGTGGTGAAGGCACTCAGGACGGCGTCGTGAGCGAGGGGAGTGTCGGCCATCTCGAGTCCGTCTGCGACCGTGCGTGGCGCGGCGCCGTCTCCGTCGCGCATCGCGTCGGGCAATGCGCTGATGAAACGGCTGGTCAAGATGGTGCCGATGACGGCGACGCCCAAGGCGCTGCCGAATTCTCGTGCCGTCGCCTGCAGTCCTGAACCGACGCCTGCCTGTTCGAGGGGCAGCGAGTCCGCGATGTCGTGAGTCAATACGGGGAGCGCGGCTGCCGCGCCGATGCCGATGACGACGAGCCACAACGCGTAGGCGAAATAGGGAGTGTGGGCTGTGCTGGTCGACAGCCCGAACATGCCGACCCCGATGAACGCGAACGCTGCCGCCACGGTGATGGTGGAACCCAGACGAGCCGAGATCAGCGGCACGAAGCGAGCACCGAACAGCAGTGGAATGGTCAGCGGTATCACCGCCAGGCCGGTGGTGAGAACGCTGAATCCCTTGGCGTACTGCAGAAATGATGCGTTGACGTAGAACAGTGCGAACAGACCGAAGAACGCGACGGTCATTCCCAGGCATCCCGCGCGCAGCAGAGGAAGGCGGAACAACCGCGGATCCAGCAAGGGTTGCTCGACGCGGAGCTCGACGATGATCCATGCCGCATAAAGCGCCGCCGACGCGACGAATGCTGAGATCACCGTGATGCTGCCCCAACCACTTTCGGGTCCTTCGATGACACCGACCAGCAACCCGAATGTCGCCGCCGTCAGCAAGACGGTTCCGACAGGGTCGAGACCGCGGTGATTTCGAGGGGTGCGAGGAGCGAGATAGGCGACTGCGGCAGCACCTGCCAACGCGATGGGTACGACGGCGACGAACAACCAGCGCCAGGACCCGGTCTGCAGAAGCGCGCCACCACCGACATTCCCTGCCACGCCGCCGAATCCGGTCGACGATGCCCAAATGGCAATTGCGCGAGGACGCTTCTGTGGGGGAGTCGCGTGCATGAGGATTGCGAGGCTGTTCGACAGAACACAGGCGGCTCCGACTCCGGTGACGCAGCGGCCGATCAGCATCACCGCCACTGTGGGGGAACTCGCGGACACGGCGGCGCCTGCTGCGAAGAGGATCAACCCGATGGTCAGCACCCCTTTGCGTCCGAAGCGATCACCGAGTGCCCCGCAGGGGATCACCAGACAGGCGAAGACCGTGACGTAGGAATCGACGATCCATAGAAGCTGCGTCGAGGAAGGATGCAGAGACCCGGACGTCAGGAGCGGAACTGTCAGGTTGATGGCAGCGACGAACGCAATAACGAGGACGGTGACCGCGCACAACGTTGCGAGCACCAATCCTTGTCGCGCGTCCGAGTTCGCCCGACTCTCCGTCGGTATCGAAGTATATGTGGACAAGACGCACCTCTTTGCGGAAATTTGTTCTATTGCGGGAGTTGTTGATCGACAGCCAATTCGGCTACTGAAACGACAGTAGGGATCTCGGTAACGTGCGTCTACTGCAAAGATTGCAGTAGATAGTTGCGTATGGTGCAACTATGGCGATGGATATGGACCTCAATCTTTTGAGAGTGTTCGACGCTCTGGTGGCGGAGGGCAGTGTCACCGGCGCGGCCGAGCGATTGAACTTGTCGATACCGGCAACCAGTAGGGCTTTGGGGCGTCTCCGGCGTGCGATGGATGACCCGATCTTTGTTCGTGCCGGGCGTGGGTTGGTACCGACGCCCTTTGCGTTGCGTGCAGCACCTCAGGTCCGATCGCTCCTGGAAGGGGCGCAAGGCCTGTTGATCGACCGCAAGAACTTCGAACCAGCAGAGCTCGAGCGGACTTTCGTGATCCGAATCAACGAGGGCACGGCGGCCAGCCTCACCCCGGCTCTGGTCAGGCGTTTCGCGGCGGAAGCGCCGAACGCTGTAATCCGTTGTGTCGGAGAGGGAAACGAGGACGTCGACTCGCTGCGGAACGGTTCGATCGATCTCGATATCGGCGCTGATCCGTTGCCGTCCTCTGATGTGTGCAGTGAGATTCTCTACCGAGAGGGTCATGTGGGCTTGGTATCGAAGTCGTCGCCGTTGGCCCGCACGGCTCAGCCGACACTCGCGCAGTTGTGTGAGCATCCACATGTCTCGACATCCAGACGTGGCCGGACACACGGACCGATCGACGACGCGTTGTCCGCAGTCGGAATGCGCCGGCGGGTGATCGCGGTGGTTGCCTCGCCCGTTGCGGCGGCGCTCATGGCGGCCGACAGCGATCTCGTTGCACTGGTGCCGGAAAGGCTTGCCCGATACTTTGCCGCTCGCCTCGATGTCGCCTGGTTTGCGGTGCCGACCGAACTACCGGCCGTCACCATCCACCAACAGTGGCACGGTCGGCTGGACCACGATCCAGCACACAAATGGCTGCGCGAACAAGTACGTGAGGCAAGCGTCTAGCTGGATTCGGCAGATGTTCTGTACTCTCGCAGTCATGCAACAGCGGAGCACGGGAACGGTGACACGGTCACTGTTGCTGCTTCTGCTGCCGTTCATCGCTCTTCTCGCCGTGCCTCCGCTTGGATCGTCGGGTAGCGCCGCGGTGCTGGGAACTGCGATTGCCGTCTTCGTGGTCGCAGCCCTCGCAACGTCGTCGAAGTACGAACTTCTGCAGCTGTGCACGGTTTCGGCCACTGGCCCCTCTGATGACGAACGCTGCCTGCGTGGCGCTTTCCGCAGGCAGAGCAGCCCGGACGCGCCCGGCCGTCCACAGCCTCGAGCTCCGGGAATCGGTCTGTAGATCGGCCGTCGGCGGGAGTGAACTCGTCGTAGGTCGGTCAGACGTCTTGCGTCCACGACCATTCCCGCGCTCTCATCTCCTGTGAGCGTGCCTCTCGGTGAGGTTCATTCGTCATGCTCGATTTTGTCTACTACCCTGTGTCCGGAATCCTCTGGTTCTGGCACAAGGTCTTTTCACTGATCTCCGGATCACCCGACAACGGCGTCGTATGGGCGTTGTCGGTCGTATTTCTGGTCTTCACGCTCAAGGCTTTGCTGTTCAAACCCTTCGTCAAGCAGGTCCGCACCCAACTGGTGATGCAGAAGCTGCAACCTCAGATCAAGGCGTTGCAGAAGAAGTATTCGGGTGACCGGCAGAAACTCACTGTCGAGATGGCCAAGCTGCAGAAGGAACACAACTACAGTCCGTTGCTCGGCTGTCTGCCGATGCTCGTTCAGGCACCGGTGTTCATCGGCCTTTATCACGTCCTGCGATCGTTCAATCGGACTGGAGCGGCATCGCACGTCCCGTTTCTGAGCCCGACCGAACCGATGTCGGTGGCGGACAACGCGAATACGGCCAACTACTTCTTCAGTGCCTCCGACGTGCAGTCGTTTCTCGACGCCAAACTGTTCGGCGCGCCGTTGTCCGCCATGATTTCGAGTCCGGCAGCGCAACTGGAAGCGTTCGGCGACGTCAGCCGTATCTCCATCATTCTGGTTGCCGTACCGCTGATGATCTTCGCCGCCGTCGCTACACATTTCACGTCGCGGGCGTCCATCGCGCGCCAAGTGGTCACCGGAACCGTCAACCCTCAAACAGCGATCATGAACAAGCTCGCATTGTGGGTGTTTCCGGTGGGTGTGATCGCTTTCGGTGCTTTCGCGCCCGTGGCGATCCTGCTGTATTTCGTGAGTAACAACTGCTGGACGCTGGGACAACAGCATTTGGTCTACGGCCGGATCGCGGCGGAGCAGAAGGAAGCTGAATCGTCGCCGACACCCGGAGTGACTGCGCCCCCGTCGCCCAGGGTGGCTGCAGCACCGCCGCTGCCGGGTGCAAAGCCGATCCGCGCCAAACGCAAGCGATGACAGAAAAGCGACCCCTCCCTACCGGCGGGTAAGGCACGTACGCTGGAATGCATGACCAAATGGACCGCAGAAGACGTAGTCGATCAGACCGGCCGCACATTTGTCGTCACGGGGGCGAACAGCGGACTGGGTGAGGTAGTCGCACGGGCGCTTGGCAAAGCCGGGGCCGACGTCGTCCTCGCCTGTCGTGACACCACGAAGGCCGATGCCGTGGCCGCCGAGATCGGACCCAACGCGGTTGTCCGCAAATTGGACCTCTCGGATCTGTCGTCGGTACGAGCCTTTGCCGACGCAACGGAGAAGGTCGACGTCCTGGTGAACAACGCCGGCGTGATGGCGGTTCCGTTTCGCCGGACTGTCGATGGATTCGAAATGCAGATCGGCACAAACCATCTCGGGCACTTCGCGTTGACCGGATTGCTGAAGGACAAGCTCACCGACCGTGTCGTGACGATGTCCAGTGCCCTGCATCAGCTCGGAACTGTCGATCTGGACGATCTCAATTTCGAGCGTCGGAAGTACAACCGCTGGTTGGCCTACGGGCAGTCCAAGCTTGCCAATTTGTTGTTCACGTACGAACTTCAACGCAGGCTTGCGGCCTCGGGTTCTTCGCTCAAAGCGCTTGCTTCGCATCCGGGATACGCGTCGACGAACCTGCAGGGTCACACCGAGTCGATCCAGGACAAGCTGATGGGAATCGGCAATTCGATCTTCGCGCAGTCCGCGGAGATGGGTGCCCTTCCCGAACTGTGGGCGGCAACCGCGCCGGATGCCTTCGGCGGCAGTTACATCGGACCGGACGGTCCGTTCGAGCAGCGAGGTTATCCGAAGGTCGTGGGGTCGAACAAGAAGTCACACGATTCGAAGACAGCCTCGGGTTTATGGACACTGTCGGAGAAGTTGACCGGAGTCTCGTTCGGGATCTGATTCAGATATGAAGGTGGCCGCGAACTTCGAGAAGTTCGCGGCCACCTTCATATTCGTTCGAGCCAGATGTTGTTCGGGTTACAGCGTGACAACCATCTTGCCGGTGTTTGCGCCGCGCATCAGGTCGATGAACGCTTGCGGTGCATTCTCCAGGCCTTCGACGATGGTCTCGTCCCACTGAATCTTGTTGTCGGCGAGCCACCCTGCCATGTGGGTGCGGAATTCGCCACCGAGGTGACGGTAGCCGCCCACGAGGAATCCGCGCAGTGTGAGCTGCTTGCCGATCACCAGTGCCAGGTTGTGGGGAGCGGTGGGCTTCTCGGTGGTGTTGTACTGAGCGATGGCTCCGCACAGGGCAATCCGGCCACCCTGGTTCATGGCATCGATGGCGGCTTCGAGATGCTCGCCACCGACGTTGTCGAAGTACACGTCGATGCCGTCAGGGGCGGCAGCGGCGAGCAGTTCGGTGATCGGGCCGTCGTGGTAGTCGAATGCCGCATCGAATCCGAGTTCGAGAAGTCGGGCAACCTTCGCCGGTGAACCGGCGCTACCGATTACTCGCTTCGCTCCGAGCAACTTGGCGATCTGACCGACGAGCGATCCGACGGCACCGGCTGCGCCGGAGACGAATACGGTATCGCCTTCCTTGAACTCCGCAACCGCGGTGAGGCCGGCATACGCGGTGAGGCCAGTCATGCCGAGGGCACCCAGGTAGGCCGTCGCCGGCGCGATGGACGTGTCGGCCGGAGTCACTGCGGATCCGTCGAGGATGGCGTATTCACGCCATCCGAGGCCGTGGACGACAACGTCGCCCACAGCGCGATCAGCCGACTTGGATTCGACGACCTCGCCGACAGCACCACCGTCGAGCGGCGCACCGACCTGGAACGGCGGAAGGTAGGACTTCACGTCGTTCATTCGGCCGCGCATGTACGGGTCGACGGAGATGGCGATGTTGCGGACCAGGATCTGGCCGTCTTCGAGTTCGGGGAGTTCTACTTCGGCGGTGGCGAAGTTCTCCGAGGTGGGCCAACCGTTCGGGCGTGAAGCGAGACGGATTTCCCGGCTGACAGTGGTGGTGCTCATTCGTCGTCCTTACTTACTTCGAGGGTGACCTCGATGTTGCCGCGAGTTGCATTGGAGTACGGGCACACCTGGTGCGCCTTCTCCGTCAACTCGACGGCCTGATCATGGGGCAGATGGGGGAGTGAAACCTCCAGCGTCACAGCGAGTCCGAAGCCTCCTGCACCGTTGGGGCCGATGCCGACCCGCGCGCCGACTGCGGAATCAGCCACGTTGGCCTTCTCGGCGCGGGCGACCATCTGCAGAGCGGAGTGGAAGCATGCTGCGTATCCGGCGGCAAAGAGCTGCTCGGGGTTGGTGCCTTCGCCACTGCCACCCATTTCCTTGGGAATGGCGAGGCCGAGATCGAGGCGTCCGTCCGAAGTGCGAGCGTGACCGTTGCGGCCTTCGCCGGTGGCAAGTGCTTCTGCGGTGTAGACGATGTTCATGACTTCTTCTTTCCGTCGGAGTGGGCATTGGATGCTTGAAGTGACTCACCGAGACGAGTGAGAACGTCTCGAAGTTCTGTGAGTTCGTCGTTACTCAGACCAGTGGCGCCTGCGAGCTTGGCCGGGATGTCCTCGGCCTTGCTGCGCAAGGTGGAACCCGCCTCGGTCAGGTGAATCTCGACGCGACGCTCGTCCGTGGTGAGGCGTCGGCGTTCGATGAATCCCAGACCCTCCAGCCTCTTGAGCAGCGGCGACAGGGTTCCGGTATCGAGATCGAGTGCCTCACAGATCTCACGCACGCCCCGGCCGTCTCGTTCCCAGAGTGTCAACAGGACGAGGTACTGGGGATACGTGATTCCCAGGTCGTCGAGCATTGCCCGGTACGCGGCCGTAGTGGCCCGCGACGCCGAATAGAGGGCGAAGCAGACCTGGCGTTCGAGAGCGAGTGGGTTGGTCACGAGAACAACTGTAGCGCACAGTTAAGTTGTGCACAACAAAGAAGTGTCAAATAGATCCGCGGATGCACAGCCGTCTGGCTACGGCGTCGACAGAATCTCGGATACGCACCCGAGGAAGGTGAACACTGCCTGGGCCGCGGGTGCCGGAAATCGGGTGCGCACTGCCAGCCCGTCGTTGGTGCGCGAAAACCAGAACTGAACGTCGTCGGCGCTCGACACGCGACTGAGTTGCTGCGGATTGATCGGCGCAGGTTGTGAGTCGCCGGGCCGTGATTCGCGGGGGCGAGATCCACCGGGCATGGTCCGGTAGTCGGCGTAGGACACCGAGAAGATGTCTCGGCGAGTGGGCGAAACCTCGGGCCCCAAGCTCCTCAACACTTGTCTCGACGACACGGACGACAGTGAAAGTGCCTCGTGGAAAGCGAGATTGACTGCCCGAGCAGTGCTGTGAAGATCATCCATGCTCGTCACGGTGATGGGTGCATTGGCCACCAGCCAGCCGAAGGTGTGGTTGTGCCGCGGTTCCCGACGCGTGTGAACAGGGAACAGAAGGCGTGTGTCTCGCTTTTCGGTCAATTGTGTTGTGGCCAAACCGATCGACGCAAGAATCGCACCGAACGACGAGTGTCGATGATCGGCGCAGTTCTGGTCGAACAGCTCTGCTTCGTCGGCGTCGAGGAGCATTCGGGTGTCTGTGCCCTGGGGCGACATGGTCCCGGCGGGCAGTCCCAGATCTACGGGAAAATGGGGAGTGTCACCCCCGCAAGCTCGAAGGAAAGACCGCCACCCCGCAATGCGGTGGTCGCCGGGCTCTGGATCCGCGGTTGCCGATTCACGGAAGCAGTAGTTGAGGAAACTCCCGGGCTCGGGCAAGAGATCCGACGCGATCGGATTACGGTCCGCCCGCGTGTATTCACGATACAGGGTGCTGATCTCGGTAATTGCGATGCTCATGGACCAGCCGTCGCAGATGGCATGGTCGAATCCGCAGATCACTGTCGACTGATCCTCGCGGGTGATGGCCCCGAGAAAGTAGGCGGGAAACGCAAAAGGATTGCACCATCGATCCAAGCGCTCGCCCAAGAGTTCTCGCACCTGTTCCGGCGTTCGCGCGTCCGCCACTGTTTCCTCACGGAGGCGCAGATCGACGACATCGGCGACGTCGACGAACAGTGCCGAGGATTCATCCGCTTCTTCGGCCTGGGAGAACGAGCACGACAGGGCGTCGTGACGGGACGTCCATTCCTCGAAGCTGGCCCGGAGTGCGTCCGTGTCGATCGGGCCGGGAACGTCGAAAGTGGCAGCGAGCCAAGTCGTATCGCCGCGGCTCCCGGCAAGATGCAGCTGCTGATTCGAGGTCGGAGGAACCGGATACGTCGATCCGGTGGAGATTTCGCTCGGCGTCCACTGCAGGATGCGGCCCGGCCGTGCCTCGAACCTGTCGAGAAAGGTGATATGCATCAGGCGGTCTCCACTTCCTGACGTGCATCCGCCTGACGAACGACACGGTAGTCGCCGGTATCGGCGACCGTTCTCAGGACGTTGCGGAGGTGTCGAAGGTACCGATCCACCGATGTGTGCGCTTGCTCGGTATCGGGAAAACTGACCATCACGTACGTACGGTCTTCCTTCCGGTTGATCCACATCGACAGATCACCCGTCGTTCCTGGCCCACCGAGTGCGCGCGCTTCGAGTTCGTCGTGGTGCTCGGCACCTGGAATCAGGCGCATGTCGATGTACGACACCATCGGCGGGACCGAGGTTCCGCCGATGTCGGATCCGGTCAACTTCGACACCTGGGCGATCACCGAGTGAATGGACACGTCCGCGAGTCCCTTCACGGCTGCGCGAGCAGCGTGAGCAAGGGGGAGTGCATCGGTGAAGGTGGTGACACCACTCAGCGTGAACGAGACCGGGACGAGATTGATGAACCAGCCTTGAGAAAACAGGTATCTCGGATCGGAACGAGTACCGACTGCGTTGAGCGCGAAGTAGTTCGCTCTGTCAGCAACTTCGATCTCGGTGAGGGCGAGGGCTGCGAAGATCCCCGTGGAGAATCCGACGCCATTGGACTTGCACAGCGCTGCGAACGCGGCTGACTCGTCGCTGTCGAGAACGTCGATATGTGTGCGGGTCGACACGGTCTGTTCGCCCTGCGCGACGCCGAGGTCGAGGGGGAACGTCGGGAGTTGTCCGGCGTTGGCGGCGAGAATCGAAATCCATTGCTGCACAGGTTCTGCGGCTAGGTCGAGGTTCTTCGCCGCTGCCCGTTCTTCGCCGCTGTACTCGACGTAGCTGCCGGGAGAGGGAAGTTGAGCGTCGATGCCGGCGCTTTCGGCGATGTACAGCGCACGAAGTTCTTCGACGCCCAGCATCAGCGACAGGCCGTCGGTGTGCGAGTGATCGACGCCGTAGTAGATGGTGAAACCGGCGCCGGTGCCGTGCTCGACGGCGCCACTGGTGAACGAAGGCCATTGCAGTGGGCTGGTATCGCCTGCGAAACTTCGGCTGACATGCTCGCGAACCGCATCGGTCGTGTTCAGGGAACCGACGCTGTGCGGCGCGAGTTCGATCGTCGATTCATCCACCACATGACGGTCGATGACCCCGCTGCCGCCAGGATCTTCGGATGGTCTCACCTCGAACCAACTGTGAAGTGTGTTGTGCCGCAAGACAAACGCCTGGACAGCCCGACGCAGTGCCTCCCGATCGAGATCACCGGGCAGAGTGAACGTGAATCCGATCCACGGTGACCAGTCGACGCCTTGTGCGCGCTTGTGATCGGCGGTACGAATGTGTCCCTCTTGGAGGAACGAGAGAGGTTGGTCGCTCAGTGGTGCTCGAGATGCTGCCGTCAGGGACTGCTCAGTAGGCCTGAACTCGGTGAGCGTCCCGGCTTTCGGTGCCCAGAGATCGATGGGTGTCATTTCCATGAGAGTTCTCCTCGATCGGTGCAGCGGTATTGATCGGTACAGCGGTGTTGATCGGTACAGCGGTGTTGGTCGGAGGTGAGCATGTGTCGGTCGAGAAGGCAAAGTCCTCCATTTCGCGGCGTAGGAGTCCCGCGAACTGATGGATGTGGCGGCTTGTGCGCGCGTTGCCTGGGTGGCGTATGGCCAGATTGAGCCCTTCGGGAGTCCGTGTGAGCCAGATGTAGACGTCGGTTCCCGAATGATCGCGACTACGAAGGCCTCTGGTCTGCCAGCTCGTCCATTGCTCGGCACCAGGAACGTGACGAACGTCCATGTACGAGAGCACGAACGGCAGGTGCTGCGGGGAGTCGATCAGCTCGCACACTTTCGAATACGGCAGGGCCGCTGCGGGACGGACGCGTCGCATCTCCGTGCCGGCAACCTTGGCCAGATCGCTCACGGTTGCTGCGGGGGTAATCGGAATCCTCACCGGCACAACACCGATGAACCATCCCAGCGACGCGGCCCATCGAAGCTCCGAACGGGTGTGTTGCGGCACGACGACGCGGAATTCGTCTGCACCGGTGAGATCGCCGGTCACCTTGGCCGCGCACGCGAGTATCGCGGCCAGGAATCCTTGGTTGCTGCGCTTGCTCGCTTCTGCCAGGCGTTCGGCTCCTCGGGCGCTCAGAAGCCAGGCGGACAGGCTCTGCTGAGGGCCTCGGCGTCCGGCGACCGGTTCGGGCAGCGCTGGAAAGAGCGGAGCCTCGCCCTGCGCGTAGAACTCGCGCCACGTCTGCACCGCCGGGTGAGAGCAGTCCGCGTGTCCCACGAGATCTCGTTCCCTGGTGCCGAAGTCGATGTAGCTTCCGGTCTCCGGCGGCGAGGGAGGGCTTCCCTCGCTCGACGAACGGTAGATCGTCTGCAGTTCGTGCGCGGTCAACGCCACCGAATATCCGTCCAGCAGAGCATGATCAGCGGCAAAGACCACGGTGAAATGGTTGGGACCTTCAATTGTCGCGAACTGGTACGCAGGCCAGACAAGTGGATCGGTCGACCGGTCGAGCAGTTGCTGCAGATGCGTGAAGACGGACATCGAGGACGCAAGATGTCCGACTTCGTTACCCAGAATTCGGACGTCTCCAGGACCCGCGGTGCGTCGGACTATCGCTTCGCCCTCCATGGCGACTCGTGTCCGGAGCACTTCGTGGCGATCGATCCAATGATCGAGAGTGGCCGCCCAGATCCTTCGGTCGAGTCGGTCGTGGATACGAAACGAGGTACCCAGCCACGACGGAGTGCATCCGTCGTTGTGATGGTGCGCCTGCCGTTTCGCCTGCTCGGCATGTTTCAAGTGTGCTTCGTGTATGTAGCTGGCGGGACGCTGGTCGACAGGCCACAGCTCGGGCGGATTCACTGCGGCAGGAGTCCACTCGGTGACGGTCCCAGGAGGTAGGGGATAGTCGGCAAGTTCCGTGAATTCCATTGGGAAACCTGATCTCTCGAGATGGCGAAAGGTGGGGATCGTGAACGGGGCGGATGTTTGTAACCGAGAGTGACAGATGATTAGTCAAGGCAAGTAGAACGCGACCCGAGGCTCCGCGCAACTGCTTCGGTGCGGGATGTGACGAGGAACATTCTGCTCGTTATTTCGGACAATTCGAATACTGGACATCCGGTTTACTGCCCTGGTCACCTGTCAGTTGATCGATCAATCACTCTGGGGTGAAACAAATTTCAACAGACCGTTGTGAATTCCGTCGGACGGCGAAGAATGTGCGCATGCGAATGTCGGAATATGTTTGTGTGTAGCAATTTTCGTAAGGGTTTGACTGTATCTCTTTTAATTGCAACAGGGTTCGTGTACAGCCGTCGTGCCCGTTCGGCGCGCGGATTGTTCACCGAGTATTGACATGCTCGGCATCTGCCGGTCGTATGCAGACGGTATTTGTAAGCGATGACTGATCCGATGGAATACGACCTGGTTGTGATCGGCTCCGGCCCGGGTGGGCAGAAGGCCGCCATCGCGGCGGCCAAGCTGGGTAAACGGGTAGCGATGGTCGAGAAGGGCAACATGCTCGGGGGAGTGTGCGTCAACACCGGCACCATTCCGTCGAAGACGTTGCGCGAGGCGGTTCTCTACCTCACCGGGATGAACCAACGCGAACTGTACGGCGCGAGTTACCGCGTCAAGGAGAACATCACTCCGGCCGACCTGCTGGCGCGAACCCAGCATGTCATCACCAAAGAAATCGAAGTCGTGCGATCTCAGCTCCTGCGCAACCGCGTCGAATTGCTGGTAGGGGTCGGCTCGTTCGTCGACGAGCACACCATCCTCGTCGAGGACGCCTCGCGCGGAGACAAGATGACGATCACGGCAAAATTCGTTGTGATCGCGACCGGAACGTTGCCTGCCCGCCCGGCGGGGGTGTCCTTCGACAGTCACCGGGTGCTCGACTCCGACGGAATCCTCGATCTGACCTCCATCCCGACCACCATGGTCGTGGTGGGCGCGGGAGTGATCGGCATCGAGTACGCGTCGATGTTCGCGGCACTCGGCACCAAGGTCACCGTCGTAGAGAAGAGAACGTCGATGCTGGACTTCTGTGACCCCGAGGTCATCGAATCGCTTCGGTTCCATTTACGCGATCTGGCGGTCACTTTCCGATTCGGTGAAGAAGTGACGGCCGTCGACGTCGGAGCGAACGGAACACTTACGACGCTGCGCAGCGGCAAGCAGATTCCCGCCGAGACCGTGATGTACTCGGCTGGACGGCAAGGCCTCACAGCGCCACTCGCGCTGGAGAACGCCGGGCTCGAAGCCGACGAACGTGGCCGCATCTACGTCGACGACAATTTCCGCACCAAGGTCGAACACATCTACGCCGTCGGTGACGTCATCGGCTTCCCGGCGTTGGCGGCGACGTCGATGGATCAAGGTCGACTCGCGGCCTACCACGCCTTCGACGAACCAGGCGCGAAGCTGATGGATCTGCAGCCGATCGGCATCTACTCGATTCCCGAGGTGTCGTACGTAGGCGCCACCGAGGTCGATCTGACCAAGGAATCGGTGCCGTACGAGGTCGGGGTTTCCCGCTACCGTGAACTCGCGCGCGGGCAGATCGCAGGCGACACCTACGGGATGCTCAAGATCCTGGTGTCGACGGATGACCTGAAACTACTCGGCGTTCATATCTTCGGCTCGGGTGCAACGGATCTCGTGCATATCGGCCAAGCGGTGATGGGGTGCGGCGGGACCGTCGAATACCTTGTCGACGCCGTCTTCAACTATCCGACACTGTCCGAGGCGTACAAGGTGGCGGCGCTCGACGTCATGAACAAGATCAGGGCTCTCAAGCAATTCCACTAGGGGTCGGGGTGTCCCCAGGTACCGGTCAGGGTCGGTCGGTGTACTTCTCGGGTAGCACTTGTTCGAATACCTGAGGGTGATGTCAGGCCTGGGAAAATAGGGCAGGGTCTATCTCTATGACCATTGCCCATGAACTTCGTGTGGAATTTCGATGCTGATCGGACTGATTGCCGCGATCGTGGCGTGCGTCGGATACGGCGTGGCGTCGGTGTTGCAGGCGTACGGCGCGCGCAAGTCGGCAGCGGCCGCCGAGCAGCGAGGCGAGGCCGGACACGTGACGGCGACGGGTGGCCCGACCTTGCGTTCGACGTTCGCCGCCGCGCTGACGGCGTCGTTCATCCTGGGCACCGTGCTCGATGCGGTCGGATTCGCCGGTAGTGCCATCTCCGCGCGGCTCATTCCACTGTTCTTGTCGCAGACAGTGGTCAGTGCCAATCTCGTCATCACGGCAGTGCTGGGGACCGTGGTCCTGGGCATCCAGTTGCATCGTCGCGACTGGTTCGCGATCGCCGCGGTGATCGGATCGCTCCTGCTGCTCGGTTTGTCTTCGGGTCACGCGGGCGGCGGGAGTTCCAACGACGTCGTCCACTGGGGTGTCCTGGTGGGCTCGGCGTTGATCTTGTCGATCGGTATCGGTTTGATCCGATGGTTGGGCTCACGCGCAGCAGTTGTCGCCGGGTTGATCTCGGGTGTGCTGTTCGGCTGTCTGGCCATTGCCGTACGCGTGGTCTACGGAATCGATCCGTTCGAAATCGGCACGATGCTCCGCGATCCGGCCGGCTGGGCAATCCTCGTCTCGGGCCTGGGCGGTTTCTATCTGCACACGGTGGCGTTGCAACTGGGATCCGTCAACGGAGCGACAGCGGCACTGGTTGTAGGCGAGACGGTCGTTCCGGGAATCGTCGGCGTCGTGGTGCTCGGCGATGCGTCGCGACCGGGCCTGGAATGGCTTGCCATCGTCGGATTCGTCGGAGCGATCGCGGGCGCCGTCGCCGTAGCCGTCTTCGGCGCGGCGAGCCACGAGGGGAAACCTGCCGAAGAAGTGACCGTCTGATTCGAAAACCACAGCCCTTCGAAAACTGGAACGCGAACACGAACACAGACGTGTTAAAAAGACACTTCAAGTCGATGGCGGAGGGTCAATGGTGCACGAGGGCCAAGCGAAGCACGAGGCAGAAGCCATCGCCGGCAACCGGTCGAATTGGGACGATCGCGCCGAGGTGCATGTGCGCTCCGAAATGTATGACGTCGGAGGGTTTCTCGCCGACAGAGCGGCCATTTCCAGAGTCGTGCAGAACGATCTGTCGAGTCTGTCTACGCATCTGCCGGCGTCGGGAGTGCGGGATCGCTCGCTCCTGCACTTGCAGTGTCACATTGGTATCGACACCATTTCCTGGGCGCGCCTTGGTGCGGTGGAGGTGCACGGGCTCGATCTTTCGCCCAACTCTCTGCGCCACGCAGCGCGTATCGCGAAGGCCGACGACCGCGAGATCACGTGGGTGGAAGGTGATGCGCGATTCGCCTCGACGCTGATCGACCGACGTTTCGACACGATCGTCACCAGCGCCGGGACAATCGTCTGGTTGCCGGAACTCGCCACCTGGGCCCAGTCGATCCACGACCTCCTCGAGCCGGGTGGGGTGTTTCAGATCCGGGACGATCATCCGATCCTCGGCGCAATGGCATTCGAGCCGTGGATGATCACCGACGACTACCTCTCCGGAGGCGGCATGCGATCGTACGAAGACTCGGCGACCTATACCGGGAACTCCGACGGACAGATAGCGCACACCGCCAACCACGAATGGCGCCACGACCTAGGCGAGGTCATTGGTTCCTTGCTGGATGTGGGTCTTCATATCGAATCAGTTTCGGAACTTCCCTACATGGACTGGCCGGCCTTCCCCGAACTCGTTCCATGCGCCAACGGATGGACTCTGCCGAGCCACTCTCCGCGGATCCCTTTGAACTTCGCCATCGTCGCCAGGCGAAATCAGCGAAGTGAGTGAGCAGATCCGATCCCTTGGGAGACTTCGAATAATTCCTGGAGTGGCGTGGCCGTATTTCGTGCATGATCGTCGGATGGCTTTGTCCCGGTTGTTGCCTGCCAACTCGCCCCTATCGCAAGTCGGCGCGTCGAGTGTCGTGTGTCCAGGGATCGAGTGAATCGTAGTTCTTTCAAGCTAATACTTTTCGTGGATAGTGCTTTTCGCTCGAACTCTGCTCGGCGTTGTTGCAACCGTTCGACGAATTTGCAATATCAGGTTCGAGTGAACCTGCGTCGCTGTTCGGTCGGTCCAGCGGTAACGGAAACCGCATTTTCGCAGATAGTTCTAATGCACGACCGATGCCTCGCATACGTTGTGCGGTCACAGGCACCGGGTCGTAGACCGGAGGAAAGTAATGAGCAGCTTGGATATTCAACGTTGGTCGAACGACTTCACGGCGCTGACCAAAGTCATTTCGGAAGGCATCGAGCAGTTTGTTCTCCGGTTCATTTCCAGCTGAAGTGATCTGAGCTCGCTGCCTGGCAAGGAGTTATTGATCTCCACCGCGGTTCGGAGGCCGAATCGTGATGAAGCAGAGGTTCTTACGGGGTCTGGGAGGCCTGGGCGGGGGCGAGCAGGTAGGAGAACACGTACGTAACTGCGGCGATGACCGCCAGTACGATCAAGGACGTCGGAAATCCTTGTCGACCCAGCTCATGGAACAACTAGAACACAGGCGCGTTCCCGAGGCTGTGGAGTATTTCGGATTCAGGGGCTGAAGAACTCGAGTCGACGGTGCAGCCGTGCGATCGACGGGTCCCCGATCGTGCGCCTGCCGTCGGTACGGGCTTGGCTCGGTGTCATCCCGTAGAAGTTTTTGAACGCGCGCGCCAATTGGGATTTCGAGGTGAAGCCACATCGCAGGGCCAACGCGTCGATCGTTTCGTTCGGCATCTCGGCTCTGGTCAACTCGCGGTAGACGAGTTCGAGACGCTTGCGCCGTATGACAAGAGCGATTCCGCCGTCGGATGCGAATGCGCGGTAGAGCTGTGCTCGGGAGACCGACAATGCTGCGCACATGCTCGTCGGTCCGAGCCAGGTCTCCGAGAGATGCTCGGCGATGTAGGCGTACGCACGATCGCGGAGAGAGTGATCGGGCCGCGGCGACAGATCAGGTTCGGCGATACCCAAACTGACACGCAGGAGGGAAGCGACGACGTCCTCGTAGCCGGCCGCAGCATCGGGATCGAGATGCGGTAGCGCGAGTACGACCGATTGCATGCACTGAGCGAGCACGACGGCAGGAGCTCCGCGCAGTACCGTCCCGTGTAGAGAACGACCCTTCGACTCCGCTTCGACGAGGGAGCGCGGCGCCAGGAGTGTGATGGTGCGTCCGGTCGCCTCGGTTTCGACGTCAGCAGTCCAGGTTCGCCCGAGGTCGAAGAACGCGATGTCCCCAGGGCGGGCGACAAAATCCACTCCGTCGGCGTCACCACTGACCTGTCCGCCGAGAACGACCTGGATCATGTACTGATCGTCGAGTCCGCTCTCGGCGATCACAACTTTGCTGCGGTTGTACTTCTGCGCGTTGAAGGTCGTTTCACCGATCAGCGAGGTCCCGATAGGCAGGGCGGAGATCGAGCCTTGGAGGGGCGCGTCGGCGCCTATCGGCTCGGTGACGAAGAACGGACGCGTGACGACACGCCAGAAGTCGTTGGCGTCCGCAGGGTCCACCGATCGAGTCGACACGCGAATGCGGGCGGAATTCATCGGCACGCGGGCATGATATGTCAGATCCCGCAGGTCGCAGTCACTCTCCCGCAAATAAATGCCAATAGTGACCGAGCCCACATAATGAGACAAATCGGGCGTATTTGTGAGACGGCCAGTGCTCGCGTGTCGCGGTGATTCTGTCTATGTTGTTCGTTATGGGTGGACAGGTTGGGAGTTCGATGCTCGAACGAAATCTCGAGTTCGGCGGGGATCGACTGCTCGTTTGTCGGCCATCATGACATCCACTTCGAATCGGTCGCAGCTATCTCGAGCAAAGCGAAATCCTCGAGGACGGGGCACGCTGCAAAGACGGCTCGCCGGGCGTGGAGCCACGGCGATTCGTCCTCGTCTGCTCGGGTTGATGGAACGCTCAGCGGGCTTGACGGTCATCGATTCGCCGCGTGGGTTCGGGAAGACGGACCTCGCCGCGTTGTGGCTCACGACTCTCGGGCACATGCCCATCAGACCAGTTGTCTGGGTGCCGGCGCCATCGAATCGGATGACCCCCCTCGAGTACTGGAACACTGCGCTCGCAGTGATTCAAGATTCTCTGGAATCACTCGAGGCCCCGCCACGAATGCGCGAGGATCCGGTGGGGGCAATCGAATCACTTCTCGACTCGTCGCCCACTCCATTCGTGTTGGTGTTCAACCGCATCGACCTGGTTGAGGGTGACGAGGTGGGACGCCGAATCGTGGATCTGATCGTGCGGCTTCCCGGATTGAAAGTAATCGTCACGCTGCAGGATCGGTCTGCGACGGACTTACTCGAGGACGTCCGCGTGGACGAGTACCTGTGCGCGAACGACCTCAGGTACACGCTCGACGAGTCCACAGTTCTGTTCGCGGAGGCAGGGATCCACCTTCCCTCGGGCATCGTCCATTCGATCTGCGAGCGTGTTGCCGGCGTTCCTGTGCTGATGAAGGTTGCTCTGAGTGCGGTTGCGGGGCTGAGTGAACCGAGTCGTGGGCGCGAACGCGTTCAGCAGCGAGTGGACCAGGCGATCCACGCGTACGTCAGTCGGACCGCTCCTCGATCGGGCAAGTCGCTCGAGTTGTTCGACTTCGCGACTACGATCGCCGCCGCCCGCACCGTCACACCAGAGATCGCTCGTGTCTTGTCCGACGATCTTGACGTGGAGGGCAAACTGGACTTGCTCGAGTCTTTCGGTCTGACCTTTCGGGACGGTCTCGAGGGAGAAGCATCCTGGTACTTTGCGCCGTCAGTTCGACTGGCATTCATGCAGATACGGACCGAACAAGGGGATGGATTCGACGATCCCTTCCAGGTTCTCGTCGATCACGCTCTCGGGACTTCGGATATAGCCGGTGCCGTTCACTACGCCTTGGACGGACGCCATTGGACCAGGGTGCTCGACATACTCGAGCGTCACTGGGCCGATCTTCTGGTCGATCACACCGGATTGGTCCGGACTGCGTTGCAATCCATACCCGGCGAGGTGCTCAGTTCGAACTCTTCGATTCTGGTGGGCCGTGACCTGCTCGAATCACGCCTGCGGCCGCAGTTGGTCAACGGCGATTCGTTGCCGACGGAACCGGCGGAATTGCGTGCGATAGGTGGTAGTTCGCATGCGCACAGCTTGTTGAACGTCGGGACGGTCCAATCGGTTGTGCTGAGAACATCCGGTAAGTACCAACGCTCTACCGAGATCACGCGCAAGTTGGCTCACGTCGTGTACGGACTCGGCGACGAGTCGTTGGGCGCGTTGGGGTCTCAACTGCCCGCCCTGCGCCTGATCTGGGGTGTTTCGCATCAACTGACCGGTGACCTCGGTGATGCCGCGGTGGAATTGCGACTCGCCTATCAGGGTGCGATGGAACACGGTCCGGAGTTCGTCCTGCGGCACGCCGCTGGCAATGCCGCGCTCAACTCCGCGCTGATCGGGGACGTCGCGCACGCGACAGACTGGCTTCACCTCGAAAGCACACACCCGGACGTTTCGGGATGGTTGGGACCGCCCTCGCACATGGGGGGAGCGATCGCGCGGGCACTGGTGGCGTGCGATCGCGTGGACCTGAATGCCGGCGCTGCCGCGATGGACGCGCTCGCCGAGATCACACCGCCGGGCGACCTGTGGGCGTTCGCGGCCTACACTTACTCCAGATTCGCACTGCTGCAATCGGATCCGTTCTCAGGGCTGATTTCGCTCCAGCGCGCAGTGGCAACGCACGGGCACGTGAATCCGTGTGAACGATCACTTGGTGACGCACTTCTCACCGCGGCGCGTATCGATCTCCTGTTGGCGTCCGGGGAGGGTACCAAGGCGCTGGAGGAATCAGTCGCTGCGCCGCATACGTTTGCTGTTGTCACGGTTTCTGTCGCTCGTGCGCATCTCCTGACGGGGGCTCCGTCACAGGCATTGGAATTGTGTCGCGAAATCGACTGGAGCGAGCAGTATCTCACGAGGTTTCGGCTCGAGTCCCTGCTGATCGAATGCGCTGCGCTGTGCGAACTGGGCAGAATCCCCGCTGCCGCCAGTCCGTGGGAGGAGGCTCGCGGACTACTCGAAACCTCAGGTGTCCTGTCGGCGCTGGCGACCATATCGCGTGATCTGATCAGGCAACTGGAAGAGCGGGCCGAGGGCCCGAGCAGTGCCGTCGCAACCTTTCTCGAATCCGAAGTGCCGCAGATGTATCCGGCAGCTATCGTTCGAGTCCAATTGACGAAGCGGGAGATGGACGTTCTCGTGGAACTGGGTCTCGGCATTCCGATCGGCGAGATAGCGCGAAAGTTGTTCGTATCCAACAACACATTGAAGAGTCACCTGCGAGCCCTGTATCGCAAACTCGGTGCGCATTCCCGCGAAGAGGCCGTCGCGGCAGCGCACCGACACAACCTCCTCGGCAGTGGGCAGGACTGATCGACGTCAGTGCAAATTGCGCTCGGAGTAGATCTTCATCGCGTCACGGACCAGCGAAGCGGTGCCTTCTCCGTACTTGTCGTAGTTTGCAGTGAAGCGGGGATCGTCGACGTACATCTGGCCGAGTCCGGTGAAGGCGTCGGCGCTGGGAGTCCTTCCCTGCCAACCGATTTTTATCCACTCGAACTGTCTCTGGGTAATCGTCTGGACGTCGTCGCTTTCCGCGGGTAGGCCCGCTGTCAGTGCTTTTCCGAATGCCGCTGCGATGTCGGCTTGAGCTTGCAGATGTGCTTTCCGGTCCTGCTCGGACATCGACCGCCACCAGTTGTCGCCGCTGGTATAGGCGTCCTTGCCCCAACGCTCGATGACCTCGTCCTTGTATCGGGTGTGGTCGAACCCGTCGAAAACATCTTCCGGCATGAGTGATTCACCTTTCTTCGTCTTGTTCAACGTCCTGTTGACCGATTCGATCTGTCTCGAGATCCGCGTGCGCTCTTGCTCGAGGAGTTCGAGGTGCGTACGCAGCGCGGCGGCCGTGTCGCGTTCACCGGTGAGGACTTCGGCGATGGCCGGCAATCCGAGTCCGAGTTCCCGAAGCAGCAGGATGCGTTGCAGTCGCACCAGGGCGTCTTCGTCGTAGAAGCGGTAGCCGTTGGCGCCGATGCGGCTTGGTTCCAGGAGTCCGAGATCGCCGTAATGGCGCAGCGTTCTGCTGGTGGTACCGGCGGATTTGGCGAGTTCTTGGATGGACCATTCGCTCACGTGGAGTTCCTACTCTCGGATCGGTTGTGCTCATTCAGCATGCAAGTTGACGTTGCGTCAATGTCAAGAAAGTTCTCGGTGTGCATTGTCGGGAACGTTTTATGTCCGTTTCGCCGTATCGCCACGAACGGGTCTCCAACTGATTGATTCGATGACCTAGGTCACGTGATTTGGCTCACAAATTGCCAATTTGAATAGTTGAACAAGCCTCTGTTGACGCTTTCACATACCTCGACCACGATCATCTGAACAGATCGAGTTACGCGGTTGTTGAAAATGCACGGTAGTTGAAATGCACTGCAGACGGAACGGTGGTCCACGATGACTGAACTGGTGTCGGGCGTAGCCCAGGCCAAGCCCTATGACCTCGATGATCGGTACCGGTCGGGATCGGGACCGGTGTTGCTGACCGGTGTTCAGGCAATCGCACGCGGTTTCGTCGAGCAGCACGTTCGCGACATCCGGGCGGGTAAGCGTATTGCCACTTTTGTCTCCGGTTACCAGGGCAGCCCCCTCGGCGGCGTCGACAAGATGCTCCACGGCATGCCCAAGGTTCTCGCGGAACACGACATCACCTTCATCCCCGGCTTCAACGAGGAGCTCGCTGCCACCGCGGTATGGGGAAGCCAGACGGATCTCCCGGCCGGAACCGCGACCCACGACGGCGTGACCGGCGTCTGGTACGGCAAGGGCCCCGGCGTCGACCGCGCTACCGACACCATTCGCCACGCCAACATGTACGGCGTGAACCCCAAGGGCGGCGTCGTCCTGCTGGTGGGCGACGACCCGGCGTCGAAGTCCTCCACGGTTCCGGCCGTCAGCGAGCGCTCGCTTGCCGCGATGGGTGTGCCGGTTCTCTTTCCGCGCAATGCCGAAGAGATCATCACGATGGGTATGCACGCCGTTGCACTCTCGCGGGTGTCCGGTTGCGTCGTAGCGCTGAAGATCGTCGCCGACGTCGCCGACGGTGCCTGGACGATCGACGGCAGCATCGCGGACTTCGACATCGTGGTTCCGGAAGTGCAGTTCGAGGGCAAGCCCTTCGTCTACAAGCAGCGTCAGATGGCTGCGCCGCCGGACAGTGTCATCGCCGAGGCCGATCTGTACGGCCCGCGATGGGATCTTGTTCACGCGTACGGAACTGCCAACAACCTCGATGTGATCGAGGTCAACCCCTCCGGTGCGAAGATCGGTATCGCCGCCACCGGTACAACTTTCGACTCCGTCCGCCAAGCTCTGGCAGACCTCGGCGTCGATGATGCGGCGCTGCACCGCGCCGGGATCCGTCTCCTTCGCATCGGAATGTGCTACCCCGTCGTGGGCGAGAAGATCAGGGAGTTCGCCGAAGGTCTCGAGCAGATCGTCGTGGTCGAGGACAAGACCGCGTTCATCGAAGCTCAGATCCGGGAAGTCCTGTACGGCACCGACGATGCTCCTCGCATCATCGGCAAGCGTGACGGCCAGGGCCGTCTGCTCATGCCTGCCAGTGGTGAACTGACCGCAGGCCGGCTGCTCGCCCCGTTGCGGCGCGTACTGAAGCCGCACGTCGAGCTCAAGCGCACCCTCCCGGCACCACTGTCACTGAACGTGCTCTCCGCCAAGCGAACCGCGTACTTCTGCAGTGGGTGCCCCCACAACCGTTCCACCGCTATCCCCGAGGGTTCAATCGGCGGCGGCGGAATCGGTTGCCACACACTCGTCACCATGTCCGGCCGTGAGGACAGCGCTGTCACCGGCCTGACGCAGATGGGCGGCGAGGGCAGCCAGTGGATCGGGCAGGCACCGTTCACCGACGTGCCTCACCTGTTCCAGAACATCGGCGACGGCACCTTCTTCCACTCCGGTCAGTTGGCTGTCCAGGCATGCATCGCCGCAGGCGTGAACATCACCTACAAGTTGCTCTACAACGAAGTAGTGGCGATGACCGGTGCACAGGACGCAGAAGGTGCCCTCTCCGTTGCTCAACTCAGCCACAAGCTGACCACCGAGGGCGTCAAGCAGATCATCATCTGCGCCGACGAGCCTTCGCGCCACAACAAGCGCGCCCTGGCCAAGGGCACCAAGCTCTGGCACCGCGATCGCCTCGACGAGGCTCAGAAGGAGCTTCGCGAGATCAAGGGCGTCACCGTACTGATCTACGACCAGCACTGTGCGGCCGACGCTCGTCGCCAGCGCAAGCGTGGCACGCTGCCCACTCGCAACACTCGCGTCGTCATCAACGAGGCAGTGTGCGAGGGCTGCGGTGACTGCGGTGTGAAGTCGAACTGCCTCTCGGTCCAGCCTGTGGACACCGAGTACGGTCGCAAGACGAAGATCGACCAGACGTCCTGCAACACGGACTACACCTGCATGGACGGCGATTGCCCCTCATTCGTGACCGTCGAACTGGTGCCGGGCAAGAAGGCTCCCAAGGCCGCACGTCCCGTCCCGCCCGTCGTCGCAGATCCCGATTTCGGACCGCTCACCAGCACGCAGAACGTGTTCCTCGCGGGCATCGGCGGCACCGGTATCGTGACCGTCAACCAGGTGCTCGCAACGGCGGCACTGCGCGCCGGCCTCGAGGTGGAGAGCCTTGACCAGATCGGCCTGAGCCAGAAGGCCGGACCGGTTGTCTCGCACCTGCGTTTCAGCTCCAGCGCGCTCGAGCCGTCCAACCGCCTCACCCCGGGCAGCGCGGATTGCATCGTCGCCTTCGACCTGCTGACCGCGACGGACAACAAGAACCTCGACTACGGCAACCCCGAGAAGACGGTCTCCATCGCATCGACGTCGCAGACGCCGACCGGAGACATGGTCTACGACAAGGCTGTTCGCTACCCCGAGGAGACGTCACTCCTCGCCCGTCTCGACAAGGTGTCGCGCACCCTGCGCTCGTTCGACGCACTCGCCGCGGCACAGGAGTTGTTCGGTAACACCGCAGCCGCCAACTTCCTGCTGATCGGTGCTGCCTACCAGAGCGGTGGACTTCGTCTGCCGGCCGAGGCCATCGAAGAAGCGATCGGCATCAACGGCGTTGCCGTGGACGCGAACATCGCGGCATTCCGTTGGGGCCGTGCAGCAATTGCCGACACTGCAGCGTTCTCGGCCGTCACCACGCCGGCCAAGTCCGTCCGCGAACCCGTTGTCGCACCGGCTCACATGTTCGCCGGAACCACCTTCACCGGTGAAACCCTGCGACTGGTCGAACTGCGTGCGGCACAGCTCATCGAGTTCCAGTCCGTCAAGATCGCCCAGCGCTACATCGATCAGGTTCAGGCAGTCTGGACTGCTGAACGTGCCGCAACCGAGCGGACCGATTTCAGTGAAGCGGTCGCCCGCGGCCTGTTCAAGTTCACCGCGTACAAGGACGAGTACGAAGTTGCTCGCATGCTGGTCGATCCTGCCTTCATCGAAGACGTCAAGTCGCAGGTGCCGGCCGGGGAGAACCTGACCTACAAGCTCCACCCCCCGATCCTCCGAGTGATGGGCCGCAAGAAGAAGATCGGCCTCGGGCCCAAGTCGCATGTTGCACTGAAGGTTCTGGCCAAGGGCAAGAAGCTGCGCGGTACCAAGCTCGATCCCTTCGGCTACATGCACGTCCGCAAGGTCGAGCGTGAACTGCTCGCCGAGTACGAGGCCATGATCGCTGATCTCTCTCGTACGCTCGCAACCGACGGATACGATCGCGCCGTCGAGATCGCGGCGCTGCCGGACGTGGTTCGCGGCTACGAGGACATCAAGCTCGGCAACATCGAGCTGTACAAGACTCGCCTGCGCGAACTCGGTGTCGGTGAGTAGGAGCGCCGGCGAGTAGATCGAAGAAGACTGTGCCCCAGCGACCGTTGTCGCTGGGGCACAGTTGTATTCAGAGCTGTATCGTACGGAAACGGGTTCAGGAGGGCGGGAACTGGCCGTCGGCGACCACAGCGCTGCCGTTCCACGTGAAATTCACGATATTCGGTCCGCCTTGAGGGCAGCAGAATGCGTCGTCGTCGAGCAACCATCGGTATTGGACGGACACCGAATTCCTGTTGCTGTCGATGACGTGTGTGTACGAGTACGGCTTGCTGGTAGCCGTGCCCAGGTAAGTCCCGTCGTGGAAGAACAGGACGTGTGACTGATACGTCGCATCGCCCACGCCGTCACCATCGACCGAAACCCAGAGCAGGTCAGGACAATTACCGATCTGCTCCTCGCTCGCGGATCTCGGTATCCAGCTGCCGCCGTTGACGTCGGTTCCCAAGGTGCCGATTGCGTCCGTGACGACCGGGGAGTCGACGTCGACACAGGGACCTGAAGCCGGGACTGCAGGCGTCGTCGCCGGCACGGATTCGCTTGCTGGGGTGCCCGATTGCGGCGGGGGAGAACTCGTTACCGTCGTCCCGGATTCGTTTGCCGTCGAGGTCGCCGACGCCGTTGAGCTTGACGCTGTTGAACTCGCCGCCGCCTCGGGTGTTCCTTCGGTCGACCCGCAACCGGCGACCATCAGGGCAGTGGCCGTCACCAGTGCCGAGACAGCGACGGCGGCCGAAATCGGAGCTTTCCTGCGCATGCGTCCTCCAGAGAGTGTGGGTTCACGTGTTCAAGTCCCTCCCTCGTTCTGTCGCCGGGCCGCATGCGTGCGTTATCGAACAACTGATAACGATCAGCTATCGGGCTTCGTGTTGACGGCTTCGGTGTTTGTGGCTCGAGCGGAGTCGTATCGCACGGATCCGGCCACCACGGTCATCGCGATTTCCGTGGTCAGGAGAGAATCGACCCCTTCGGTGAACGGATCTTGTTTCAGTACGACAAAATCGGCTGCTTTTCCCCGAACCAGTTGGCCGGTCACATCTTCCCACCGGCACGAGTAGGCAGCGTCGCGGGTTGCGTGAGCCAGCGCGTCCGCGAGGGGGAGTGCGTACCCCGGCAGGTTGGGTGCCCGTGACGGATCGATTGCGGATCGACGGGTGGTGGCGATGAACATGTTCGGCAGCGGCGGGTGGGGCGCCGTCGGAGCGTCCGAACCCAACGCCAGAACCGCTCCGGCCTCGGTGAATTCGGGCCAGGGGTACGCGCGATTCACCCGGTAGTCGCCGAGCATCGCCTGCCAGTTCTCTTGGATAGCAGGGTCAGCGTGAACCGGTTGCATCGAGGCGATGATTCCCAGGCGGGCAAGCCTTTCGACGTTATCCCGGGTGATGGACTCCAAGTGTTCCATTCGGTGCCTGCGGGGAATGTCTCCGTTGGCGGCGATCGCGTACTCGAGTGCCGTCAATCCGATCTCCGACGCCTCGTCGCCGATCGCGTGCATCGCGATCTGCAGGCCTGCGGCGTCAGCGGCTGTCACGACGGGGATCAAGGACTCGAGATCCCAGATGGGCTCGGCGTTGGTGCCGTCAGAGTACGGCTCTTTCATTGCGGCAGTGCAGCTGTCGATCACACCGTCGATGATGATCTTGATTCCGGCGATACGGAGCCACGGACCTTGGACGCGCTCGTGGAGTTCGATCACGTCGTGAACTTGTCGGACGTTGTCAGCCTCGTTGTCCTCGCGGGTCATCAGCCAGTGAGCCGCGACGCGCAGCGGCAATGTGCCGTCTCCTGCATCCAATGCTCTTTCCAGCGAAGCTAATTCGTCCGCGCCGAGAGCCATGTCGACCGCGCCGGTCACGCCGTCCTCGAGATAGTGGCGGAACGCGAGCGCGAGGGCGGCGTCCCGGTCCTCGTCGGATGCGAGCTCCGCCAGTTTCGGCCAGACGTAGAGCATTATGGCCGTCTCGTACAGCATTCCGGTGGCTTCTCCGGTGTCCGGATCCCGGCCGATACGACCGCCGATCGGATCGGGAGTGTCCGCGTCGATGCCGAGTTCTCGCAGTGCTGCTGTGTTCACCCAGACCGAATGTACGTCGTTGGCGTCGAGGTACACCGGGCGATCGGGTACGACGGCGTCGATCATCTCTCGGGTCGGGTGCCCTCCATCCAGGGCGGAGAACAACCAACTGCGACCCAGCAGACGTGGTGCATCCGGGTTCGATTCCGCGAATTGCTTGATGCTGGACTGAATGTCGGCGAGATCGGTGGCATCACGCAGATCCAACTTCTGCAGCGCGAATCCCATCATGACCAAATGTGTATGTGCGTCGACGAAACCGGGTAGCACGACGGCGCCTTGGAGATCGATCACCTCGGCGTCGGGAGCCAGGATATCGGCATAGACGGTTTCGCCCACGAATCTGAGCTTGTGGTCCTCGACGACTATCGATTCGGCCCATCCGTCGTCGGCAGCCGTGAAGATCTTTCCGTTGCGGTAGTGAGTGATGCTGTCATTCATGACTTCTACGTGATCCTTACGCGATGACGGTAGTAGTGATGGCGGCGCTGTGGTGACGATACGCACCCTCGGTACGTGCGGAGAGTCGGGAAACCAAGGCGAACGGGACTAATAGAACGAAGCTGATCCCGGAGATGATGACTCCGAAGGTCGGATACCCGAGGCTGGCCGTCACCGAAGTGCCGAACAGTGGCGCGAACGCGGAGCCTATGAGGTAGGTGCCCAGTAGTGGGGCCGACCATCGGCCGGCGGCGTCGAGCGCGGCCGAGATGGCAACCAAGACGATGAACGTGGCCGCGTAGACAGTGTTCCAGGCGATGACCAGTACCAGGTAGATCGTGGGATCGGTGGTGAGGCTGGCAGACAGCTTCAGGATTGCCCCGAGTATCAGTAGCACGGAGATCGATACTGTCCGACTGACCCGAGAACCCAACGCGGTCAAAGTAACAGCCGCGAGCACGCCACCCGCCGTTGATGCGCTCAGCGCGAGACTCATTTGTTGATCCGAGAGTCCGGCGTGCTCGGAACCCATGATGCCGAGTACTGCCCACAGTGAGTCTTCGCTGATCGCCCAGACTGCAAGCATCGCGAGAAATGCGGTTCCGGCAAAAGTGAGTCGTTTCGCGCTTACCCCGGCGGGGAGAGTGGTGGTCGTCTTGGCGGACTTCGCCGTCTCCGGCGACTCTTTCACCGGGGATGACGGCAACCAGGTGACCGTTGCTGCGGTAGCCAGTGCCAGGACTGCGACGATGCCGAATGCGTTGGTCATGTGTGTGCCGAGGATGGGTATGAGAGCGAGGACGGCTGTGACGACGACACGGTTCACGAGGCCGCTGATGCTTGACGCCCGGTCCGGGTTCGTGAGCGCGGCCAGTGCCGCTCCACCAACGGATGCAGATCCACCAGCGCCGATGCCGCCGACGATGATCGCGGTACACGCGATCATCGTGGACGGTGCGATGGCCGCAACGCCGAATGCGGCTGCCATTGCCATCAGGCTGACGCGGCCGAGGAGATGACGATGCCGACCCGATGCGATACGAGTGGTGGCGAGGCAGGTGAACGCGCAGACCAGCAGCGATGCGGTCAGGACGGCACCGGCGGCGGATTCGGTGACACCGAGGTCCTCGACCATTGCCACGATCATCAGGGGTATGAGGTTCGCGGTGATGAATCCCATGACACCGATGCTGAAGACGGCAATACCGCGGTTGGCGGTGAGTGGAACCCGGTCGGACTGCGTAATCGCAGAAGCGTTGATTGGCACTAGGGCAACCCCATGTCCTGAAGGGGGTGGCGGAACCGACCCCTGATGGCGTGATGCGAGTCACTTAATGAATGTGATTCGTTAAGTATGGGGATGGGCCCTGCGTCGGTCAAGAGGTATAACGAATTCGATTCGTTAATTGTATGTTTCGGGATACCGCCTCCCGCAAAGTGGCGTCGCCGGTCTGTTTCTTGTTGTGAGGCTTATGCTTCCGCAATGGCTGAGATTGCGGAACGCACCCGCTACCTCGAGCGCTACGTCACTTTCGTCGACGCGATTGTCGCCATTGCGATCACGCTGCTCGTCCTGCCGCTGGTCGAACTCACCAGTGACCACCACGGCACCACGTCGGAACTCCTGCGCGATCACGCTGCGCAGTTCTATTCGTTCGCCCTGAGCTTTCTGGTGATCTTCCGTCTCTGGTGGTCGCAGCATCGGCTGCTTCGTTTCGTGGTCGACGGAGACAAGGTGGTTGTGCGCGGGCTGGGGTTGTGGGTGATGACCATCGTGTTCTTGCCGTTCCCGACTGCGCTCGTTGCAGCGCCGTCGCAGGATCTCGGAACCAGGGCTCTCTACATCGGGACAATGGCAGCCAGTGCTGCGTGCCTGGCGGTGGTCGCGTGGGGTCTGGTTCGCAACCCTTCGTTGAGCGAAGAGAATGCGAAGCCGCATTTCACCGCTGAAATCGTCACTTTCCTGATCATGGTGGTGGCGCTGCTCGTCAGTGTGCTCGTTCCGGTGACGTCGTACTTCCCGCTGTTTCTTCTCCTGCTGTCGACGCCGATCGAGAAGCTGTGGAACCGAGTGGCGGCGAAATGGAGTCGCGGTGAAGGTGAGATGAGCTAGTCGGCGCGAGCGGTCATCGCGGATTTCTTGGCTTTGTTTCCGCAGATGTTCATCGAGCACCAGCGTCGGTTGTTGCCGCGGCTGGTGTCGACGTAGAGGCCGGTGCACCCGTCGCCCTGGCAGGCTTTGACGCGGTCGTGGTCGGGTCCACCGAGCACCGCGATCGCGTCGGCAGCCACTATCGACAAAGCGTCGCGGATCGGATTGTCTCCGGCTGATTTCCAGAGGGCCCGGCCACTCTCGAGGACGAGGTGGGCATCACCGAGTTCGGATGCGGTGTTGACGATCCCGACATCGGCGCGTGAGGCGCGGCGGTCCTCGCATACGGCGGTTCCGATGCGATGAATGGCCTCACGTAAATCCTGCGCGCCGCGGAGGTCGTCTTCTGTCGCGGTTGCTGGGGTGTCCATCAGATCGTTGGCGCGTAACCATAATTCGAGTCGCTGCGGGCTCGTGAGTCGTTCGAACCTCGAGCCGTTCCGATTGGTGAGGGTGGCGGTGAAGCGGAAGGCGAGCGTGTCGTTGTCGAGTCGAAACACGTCCCGAGTGGATTGATCAGCTCCTGCTTCGTTCACTTTCATCCTCCTTTGTAGCGAACCATCTCAACCGGTTCGACAGCAACTGTACCTGTGTGAGAGTGTTGAACCGTCTTAGATGGTTCAGCATTTTCGAGAGGGAAATCCATGACTTCTGTTTCCGTGGTCGGTTTGGGTGCGATGGGTCGTCCCATCGCTCGAAATCTGATGGGTGCAGGCTTCGACGTGACGGTGTGGAATCGCAGCCCTGAAGCGGTGGCCGAATTGGTCGCGGAAGGGGCGACCGGCGCGAAAACCGTTGCCGAGGCATTCCAGTCCGGTGTTGTGCTGTCGATGTTGGCGGATGATTCGGCCGTGTCTGCGGCCATTCTGGATCCCGCCGTACTCGCATCCGTTCCGACTGGAACCGTGCACGTCAACATGGCCACCGTCAGCGTCGGCCTTGCCAAGCGCGCCGCCGCACTGCACGCCGACTACGGCATCGGGTACATCGCGGCGCCGGTATTCGGACGCGTTTCTGTTGCTCAGGCCGGCCAGTTGAACATCATCGCCGGCGGCGACAGTTCCCTCCTCGAGCGAGTGCAACCCTTCCTCGACGTCATCGGGGCTCGCACGTGGCCACAAGGTGAGCGTCCGGAGCAGGCCAACATCGTCAAGATCATCGGCAACTACCTCATCCTTGCCGCGATTCAATCCTTGGGTGAGGCAATCACATTGGGGGAGAGGTCAGGTGTGGACGGAAGCCAACTCGTAGAACTGCTGACCTCGACGATCTTCCCGGGGCCGGTCTACTCCAGCTACGGAAACCTCGTCGCGACGCGTCAGTACGAGCCTGCAGGATTCACCACCACTCTGGGCCTCAAGGATTTGAGGCTTGCGCTCGACGCCGCCGACAGCGTCGATCTGGATTTGCCGTTCGGCGGCGTACTTCGAGGCGTGCTCGCTCAGGCTCTGGCGAACGGTCAGGGCGAGATGGACTGGGCGTCGATTGCAGAACTGGTCCGTTCCGGCCAGTCGGGTGAAGGCAGTCCCGAAACACCGACGAGGTGAGCGCGAACTCGGACGGGACTGCGACTTCGGCACTGGCGGAGACCGATTCCGTCCGGACGCTACCGCTGGCCGGGTTGTCGGCACTCGCAATGGCAGGTTTCATAGCAATCACAACCGAAACCATGCCGGCCGGACTACTGGTGCAGATCGGGTCAGGGCTGTCCGTATCTGTCTCCGGCGCCGGGCAATTGGTCACTGCATACGCGTTGGGCTCGGTCGTCGGGGCGGTACCACTGATCGCATGGACCCGAGGACTGCGACGGCGTGCTGTCCTGGTGTCGGCGACTGTTGGATTCGGTGTCTTCAATCTGGTGACAGCGCTGTCGTCGAATCTTGTTCTCACCTTGGGTGTTCGGTTTCTGGCGGGCATGGCAGCAGGTGTGGTGTGGGGGTTGCTTGCGGGGTACGCACGCAGGATGGCGCCCCCTCGTCTGCAGGGGCGGGCCGTTGCGGTTGCCTCCGTCGGACAGCCGATCGCGCTGGCAATCGGCGTTCCGATGGGTGCGTGGCTCGGGACCCTGGCCGATTGGCGCGTAGTCTTCGCCGTGATGTCGGTTGCTGCGCTACTTCTGGTCGTGTGGATACTCACGGTGATGCCGGACTTTCCCGGGCAACAAGCGGATCGGCAGCTGTCGGTGCGGAAAGTCCTGGTCCTGCCGGGCGTACGACCGATTCTGTTTGTCGCGTTCTTGTGGATCTTCGCGCACAACATCGTGTACACGTATCTGGCGGCGTTTCTGGATCGCATCGGTTTCGGCGATCGGTTGGGAATCGTTTTGTTCGTGTTCGGACTTTTCGCCTTCGTGGGCATCGGTGTGGTCGGGGTGTTTGTCGACCGGGCCCTTCGAAGTCTCACCGTGCTGAGCTTGGTGGTCTTTGCCGCAGCTTTGACGGCGTTGGGCGTCGGCGGTGACAGCTTCGCAGTGATCGCACTCAGCGTTGCGGTATGGGGCGTGGCATTCGGAGGCGCTCCCACTCTCCTTCAGACTGCGCTCGCCGACACGACGGGCGACGCTGTGGACACTGCGCAATCGGTTTTCGTGACGATCTTCAATGCGGCGATCGCAGCGGGCGGCGTCGTGGGCGGGCTGATCTTGGCGGACAAGGGTGCGGGAGCGTTGCCGTTGGTTTCGCTGGTGCTGATCGTCGTCGGTGTTCTTCTGGTCAGTATCCGACAATTCGGACATAGCTTGTGATTCACTTCACGCATGCGAAAGTCATTGCTGGTGGTTGCTCTCGTTGCTACGTGGTTTGTCGCCGGAGCGATGCCCGCGGGGGCTGCGGATGCGAACTGGTCCGGTGATTACTCGCTCAAGCGTTTCGCCGCGACCAAGACGGGCACAAGTCTGGCCGCCAGCCAGTGGGAGCCGGATTTCTCCGATACATACACGTTCGAGACGGATTGCTCGAGCGGAGTCTGTATCGCCACAGTGGTCGGCGGTCCGGCTCCCGCCAATCCGACGTTGCCGCAGCCTGCGCGATACACCTGGGACGGAACCAGTTGGGTGCACCCCTATGACTGGGAGTGGGATTGCTACCAGGGGGAAGGCGTGCCCAAGGTGTGGGCACCGGCGCACTCCGAGGCGTATTACACACCTCAGCCCGATGGCAGTCTGAAAGGTTCGTGGCGTACCGACATCGCGAGTGGTCCCTGCGAGGGATCGGTGATCATGCACGTCGAGGCGTACCCGGTCGGTCGATCTACCGGATCCTTCGGTAGTTGAGAACGATCTGTGGCCCGAAGGTGTTGAAACAAATCTGAGCCCGCGGGAATTGATCGAGCCCCATGCACGTTAATTGAGTCAGTAACGCTCAACTTTCTGCAAGGAGGCTTCGGAATGCCAGCATTCTTCGGGCCCGAGGGTCCCGGTCGCATCGATATTTCCCGGCTCATGAGCAGGGCCACCCAGCAACTCATGGCTGACGCTGCACGTGTAGCGGCTGCTCGCGGTGATTCGGATCTCGATGCACTGCACGTTCTCCGCGTCATGGCGGAGCAGGATCCGGTCCGCACGCTCATGCAGCGCGCCGGAGCCGACCCGAAATCCGTGGTCGACGCCGTCGACCTGCGGCTGCCACAAGGCCGTGAGCAGGGGGCCTACTCTCCTCCTGCGCTCAGCAGCGCCGTGAAAACCGCTCTACTCGAGGCTCATCAACTGGCCCGAGCCCTGGGATCGACGTACATCGATCCCGAACACCTCTTCATCGCATTGGCTGGTGACCCCGATCATGTTCCGGGTCGTCTGCTCGCTTCGGCCGGCATCACGCCGGAGAAGCTGCAGGCAGCGGTTCAGAATCCTGCAGCCGGTCCAGTCGAAGACGAGTCCACCACACCGACGCTCGACAAGTACGGCGTCGATCTCACCGATCGCGCACGCAACGGCGGCGTCGATCCGGTGATCGGCCGCGCCGACGAGATCGAGCAGACCATCGAGATCCTCTCCCGCCGCACCAAGAACAACCCCGTCCTGGTGGGTGAAGCAGGCGTCGGCAAGACTGCCATCGTCGAAGGTCTCGCCCAGCGCATCGTCGACGGGGATGTCCCGGAATCGTTGGTGGGCAAGAGGATAGTCCAGCTCGAACTCTCGAGCATGGTCTCGGGTACTCGCTACCGCGGAGACTTCGAGGAACGGCTGACCAAGGTGATCGACGAGATCACCGCACACAAGGACGAGCTGATCGTCTTCATCGACGAGATGCACACCATCGCCGGTGCCGGAGGCGGCGCCGAAGGTGCGATGGATGCCGGAAACATCCTCAAGCCCAAGCTCGCTCGCGGTGAACTGCACATCGTCGGCGCCACCACGCTCGACGAATACCGCAAGAACATCGAGAAGGATCCCGCGCTCGAGCGGCGCTTCCAGCCCGTACAGGTCGGAGAGCCGTCGATCGAGGACGCGATCGCCATCTTGAGCGGACTGCGCAGTCGGTACGAGGATCACCACAAGGTCCACTACACCGACGAGGCGATCACCGCTGCGGTGGAGCTGTCGGCACGTTACATCGGCGACAGGTTCTTGCCGGACAAGGCAATCGACTTGATCGACCAGGCCGGCGCCAGGCTTCGTTTGAAGACTGCCACGGTAGACACCGCTGCTCTGCACCAACGTCTCGAGCAGCTCGAGAGCGACAAGGAGAAAGCCGTCGCCGATGAATTGTACGAGAAGGCGTCGACCCTGCGTGACGAGATCAACGGCGTCGCAAAGCGTCTCGAGAAGGCAGGATCCTCGGTTCCTTCCGAGGAAACTCCGGATGTGACTGCTGAACAGATCGCCCAGGTTGTCGCCCGTGCCACGGGTATTCCGGCCAGTCAGATGACTCAAGCAGAGAAAGATCGCCTGCGCCGTCTGGAAGAGGAACTGCACGGTCGTGTCATCGGGCAAGATGACGCCGTTCGCGCAATCGCGCGTGCGGTGCGTCGTAGCCGGACCGGTATGAGCGATCCGGATCGTCCCGTCGGCAGCTTCCTGTTCCTCGGACCTACCGGTGTCGGCAAGACGGAGCTCGCAAAAGCTCTGGCTGCCACACTCTTCGGTGACGAGAACAAGATGCTGCGCTTCGACATGAGTGAGTTCGGTGAGAGGCACACGGTAAGCCGATTGGTCGGTGCTCCTCCCGGATATGTCGGCTACGGCGAGGCCGGACAGCTCACGGAACAGGTGCGTCGTAACCCGTACTCGGTGATCCTGCTCGACGAGATCGAAAAGGCACACCCGGACGTGTTCAACACCTTGCTCCAGGTGCTCGACGATGGGCGTCTGACCGACGGCCAGGGTCGAACGGTGGACTTCAAGAACACTGTCGTGATCATGACCAGCAACCTCGGCTCGGACATCATCTCGAGCAAGTCCGGTGGACTGGGCTTCACCACAGGTGATGCAGAGTCGGCGGAGAAGCCACTGCGCGACCGCGTGATGGCCAGGTTGCGCGAATCGATGCGGCCGGAGTTCCTCAACCGCATCGACGAGATCGTGATCTTCCGCAAGCTCGACACCGAGCAACTGCACCGGATCACTGATCTGTTGCTCGACGACAGCCGGAAGCGGTTGCAGTCCAAGGGCATCGACATCGAGTTCACCGCCGACGCAGTGGACTGGATTGCCGAGCACGGGCATCAACCCGAGTTCGGGGCTCGCCCGTTACGACGTTCGATTCAGCGTGTGGTCGACGACAAGATCGCCGACATGCTGCTCGATGATCTCCTCGAAGAGGGCGGCAGCATCACCGTCGCGGTTGACGAGGGTGAGTTGGTGTTCAGCTAGGAGGGGCACAGCCCCTGTGAGCGGTTAGGGAGTCTCTGGACTCCCTAACCGCTCACAGGCGCGCAGCGCCCAAAATCTCCGCCGCCAGGGCGTCGTTGTGCCGGAAAAACCCCGCATTGGTACGGGGACGAGGGAAAGCCGCCGACCAGTTGTGGCCTGCAACCCACGGCCCGGCCGCGAAGCGGCGAGGATGAGCTGTGTTGTCCTGGTCGAGAATTCGTGAAGTACCGTCGACGGCGAGCTTCGCCGAACTGTCGACGGTCGCACGAAGTTCGACTGCCTCCCCCCGACCGTGAAGCGTCCGCAGGAGCGAGTCACCGCTCGCGCTGATGGAAGCAACCGGCAAGCGTGCTTCGACGAGGGTGTTCGCGGCCACGATGTCGGTGTGCGACGCACTGCGAGCGACAAAGATCCCAGCCCCCGTTGCCGGGTCGATCTCGGTGGAGAACGCTGAATCCGGCCCGAGGAACTGGACGATGCCGGCCTCGTTGAGCGCGATCAACTGTTCCAGTCGCTCGGGTGGCGGACCACTGGCGATGAAGCTGAAGAACGAATGAAGCCAACCCTCGACGTCCTTGGCGACGGATTCGGCCGGGATTCTGCCGCGCCGCAGCAATTCTCCGACAGTCATGTACGTCGACAGCAGCGCTGAGAAGACAGCGGCGTCGGCGCTGAAATACGGGTCCGACCTCCGCGCGACGTCTGCCGAGATGTATTCGTTGATCCGGGATTGGACCTCGGCAAGTCCGTCGTAGCGCTCACCGCCGAGTGGGCGGTTCAGCCGCTCGAGATCGATACGGTCTTCCGGCTTCGGAACTGCGTTCTCGACCAGTTCCTGCAATCGAGACGATCCCCAAGCCAGCGAGGCGAATTCGGTGTCGAACTCCTCCCAGGTGCCCACTGTCCGATCCGGGTGCGACGCGAACAGTTCGTGATAGTGGGCGCCTGCCAATTCTTTCGACGCCAGCGGCCAGATGTCGTTTCGGAAATCCAACGGCCCGTCGCCGGGCACAAGATCAGCGGTGAAGAACCGGGGTAGCGGTGGCCGCGCGTCGGCGATCGAGTACGAAATCTTGGAGTGGTACGGCACGCCTCGACGAGATCCGGCGTACAACAGAGGTTCCCGACCCGAGGGAGTGTAAGTGAGGGTGCCGTCCTCACCGCGTTCGAAGACGCCGCCGCGGCTCTCGGCGAGGAGAACCATCCAGTCGATGAAAGCCAGCCCGAGTCCGGCGATCAGAACCGGTTCGCGTTCGGGAATGACATCGGCGTCGAGGTCGGCGGTGTATCCCGGACCTACGTAGGTCAACCCGTGCTCGGACGCGAAGCTGGTCAGCGCGGTTTCACGCGGGGTAGCCAACGCATCGGGGTGCCCTTGCGCGAGAAGGACGGCCGTCGCGTCGATGACAACTCCGTCGTCTAGATGAACCGTCTGTATCTCGCCGACGTTCACGATGTCGACCACGGATCGTCGATGAACCCGAACGTCGACGTGCGCTGGTGCAGAGTCGACCGCGGTCTGGAACACCCAGTTCAGGTATCGGCTCTGTAGTGACCTCGATGCAAACGACGACGGGGTGATCATCGGAACTTCTGCCGCGATTTCAGGGAACTCGGCAAGTTCAGTCGAGTGCTCGGCGACCCATTCCGCGAGGGTCGGACCCGGCAGCACCGGGCCGGTCACGGCGGTGGTCTCGTCGGTGAACATCGTGACGTCCGCGGTTGTCGAATTCATCCACAGAAGCGGCGCCTGGCTGCCTCGCCAAATGCGGCCGGCGCCTGCCGGATACGGGTCGACGACGTGAATCTCGATCGGTACGGGATCGGCGTTCACCGATTCGTGAGCGAGGATTCGCTCGAGTACGCCGGTCCCGCGGGGGCCACCGCCCACGATCACGACGACAGCTGCTGTCCCCACTGAGGTACGGGGTCGATCGCCTGGCACGAGTCCTCCATCGGACCTGGCAGAAAGCACCCGCACCTCAGCAGAGGGGGTTGCTGCGACGTCACGGAGCCAGGACTCTCGATCGCTCTGGATGGTTAGTCCAGCTTATCTTCGGAGAATCGTGAGGCAAGGAATTCCGGACATCAGATCAGCGTGAATCAAACAGTTGTCAATCGTTATCTTTCGGTTTGCGTTGCCGGCAGGATCCGAGCGTGAACATCCCCGAAGCCGATTCGTGATCCCCCGACGCCGGGAGCGGTGGCCGAGATGGCGATGGTGTCGCCGTCTTCGAGAAAGGTTCGAGTCTCGGAGCCCACGGTCACGGGTTCCTTGCCACCCCAGGTCAGTTCGATGAAGGCGCCGCGCTGATCCTTGTCCGGTCCGGAAATGGTTCCGGATGCAAAGAGATCGCCGGTGCTCGCTGCTGCGCCGTTGATAGTGGTGTGCGCGAGCATCTGCGCCGGCGACCAGTACATCTGGGCGTAGGGCGGCCGGGAGACGACGTGACCGTTCCATTCGACGGCCAGGTCGATGTCCAACCCCCACTTCTCCTCGCCGCGCAGGTAAGAGAGAGGTTCGGGGTCCTGCACCGGCGTATCGATTCGGGCAGCTTCGAGCGCGAGTAACGGGACAACCCACGCAGAGATGGACGTCGCGAAGCTCTTCCCGAGATTCGGGCCGAGAGGGACGTATTCCCACGCCTGGATGTCCCGGGCGGACCAGTCGTTCACGACGACGGCGCCGAAGACGTGCTCGGCAAAGTCGTCCGGGGTGATGGAATCGCCCATCTTCGAGGGAGTTCCGACGATGAAGCCCATTTCGGCCTCGATGTCGAGGCGGCGGGACGGTCCGAAATCCGGGTTCTCCTGATCGGGTGACTTGCGCTGTCCGCAGGGGCGAACGATATCGGTGCCGGAGACGACGATGGTGCTCGAGCGCCCGTGGTATCCGACCGGAAGGTGCTTCCAGTTCGGCATCAAGGGAGCAGCGTCGGGTCGGAACAGGCGTCCGAGGTTGGTCGCATGATTTTCCGACGCGTAGAAATCCACGTAGTCGGCCACCGCGATCGGCAAGTGCATTGTGACTGAGTCGACGGGAAACACTGCTTCCGAGTCTATTTCGCCGGTCACTAGATCCGTGATCCGATTACGCACCGATACCCACTGATCTCGGCCCAGCGCCATGAACGCATTCAGAGTCGGTTCGGCGAAGACGGAATCTCCCAGTGTCGCTGCGAGATCGACCACCGAGTCGGCGACCCGAACACCAACACGCGGTGATCCTCCGGCGGGGGAGAAGATGCCGTATGGCAGATTGTCGATCCCGAACAACGAGTCGGCGGGAATGTCGATGGTCGTGACGGTCATACGAGTGTTCCTTCGGTTTTGTCGGAGCGGACGATCAATCCGAGACCTTCGAGCTCGGTGAGAGGGTCCGAAATGCTACAGGTCCCGAACGAGAGGAAGCGGCGACGCACCTCGCCGGCCTCGTCCGCGGTCAGTTCGGCCAGGGCTTGCGCGATCGATTCGCCATCGCGTTGCGCAAGAGCAGCAACAACTTCCGAGCGGTCGGCGCCCCGCCTCACAGCGTTGACGGCCACCATGATGTTGAGGAAGCCGTGCTGCTCGAAACCTGTCTCCGGATCGGTATTGCGCACGCCGTGATGCAGTCCCGCGGTCGCCTTGAACGGGATACCCGCTCGGACAACGGATATCACGGCATCGGCGAGCTCGTCCTCGTCCGGGTACGCTTCGGCGACAATTCCTCCGGTGCGAAACTTCGCGGAATACCCGGCGGTTTCGAGCGCCGTCAGAAAGTCCACGCGTCGATCACCGCGGGGTACCTCGACAAAAATGTCCAGGTCGGGATGAGCGGCATGGACGGGAGCGAGTTCCTCGAAGGCGGCTTCGGCGTCCAACCCGTCAGGAATTCCCACTTCGACGGCGGCGACGCTGACGCCGGGGATAGCGAGCGCGTTCGACAGTGCCGCCGCCGTATCGGCTGGACCGGCCGGCACGGTCAGGCTCAGCGTCACTGGGCTGTCCGCTGAGACGTACTCAGCCAGTTCGCTCAGTCGAGGCGCGGGGAAGACGAAGGGCCCCACCAGTGCGTCGTAATCTGCCTTCAGGTAGGCGGCGTGGGCCGGAACTGCTTCGGCCAGAGGGGCATTGCCGGGTGGGAAGAGTGCTGCGTCGTCGCACAGGCCGCGCAGGAGTGGGGAGATGATCGTCATTGCTGAGGCCCCCGCCCTGCCCAACTCCAGGCGTACGCTTCGTCTTCACAGGCCAACGCTCCCTCACCCAATTCGAGCGGCCGGAACGTATCGACCATCACGGCCAACTCGTCGAAGAACTCGGCGCCGATGCTTCGCTCGTACGCGCCGGGTTGTGGGCCGTGGGCGTGGCCACCGGGATGAATCGAAATCGAACCCTGCCCGATGCCGGAACCCTTGCGTGCCTCGTAGTCTCCGCCGCAGTAGAACATGATCTCGTCCGAGTCGACGTTCGAGTGGTAGTACGGCACGGGGATCGACAGGGGGTGGTAGTCGACCTTGCGGGGCACGAAGTTGCAGATCACGAAGTTGTTCCCCTCGAATGCCTGGTGCGCGGGCGGCGGCTGGTGAACACGGCCCGTGATCGGCTCGTAGTCGGAGATGTTGAAGGTGTACGGGTACAAGCATCCGTCCCAACCGACGACATCGAAAGGGTGCGTGGGATAAACCATTCGGGTGCCGACGATGCCCGCCGACGTGCGGTGCTTGACCAGTACCTCGATGTCGGCGCCTTCGGCGATCATGGGCGCGGTCGGTCCGTGCAGGTCTCGTTCACAGAACGGTGCGTTCTCGAGTAGCTGGCCGAAGCGGGAAAGATAGCGCTTGGGCGGGACGATGTGACTGTTCGCTTCGATGGCGTAGGCACGAAGTGGTTTGTCACCCTTGGGGATCCATCGATGCGTTGTGGACATCGGGATCAGGACGTAGTCACCTTCACAGGCCTCGAGTGTGCCGAAGACAGTCTCGACGGTCGCCTCGCCAGATTCGATGTAGACCATCTCGTCGCCGATTGCATTGCGGTACAGGGGAGATGGCGCCGCCGCAACGACGTAGGACAGTCGCACGTCGGCATTTCCGAGGATGAGACGACGGCCGGTTACCACGTCGGTCTCGTTCCAGGTGCTTTCGGGAAACAGTGTGTGGAGTTTCAGATGGCGCGGTTTGAGGGGATGGTTGGGGGTTGTGCTCTGATCGCGCAGTTCCCAGACTGTTGCGTCGACGATGGCCGACGGGATCTCGCGGTGGTAGAGCAACGAAGAATCCGAGGAGAAACCTTCCTCTCCCATCAGTTCTTCGTAGTAGAGGTTGCCGGACTCGTCACGGTGTTGGGTGTGACGCTTCGGTGGGATGTTGCCGAGTTGTCGATAGAACGCCATGACGGGGCTCCTTCTGTGCTGTTCTGCCTGGCTCACCTCCACCAGATAGTTAATACATTAACTAAAATGATGTGATGGGCGCAACCCTCCAAGGGGGTTCGGGTCTATGTCAGTTACGTCCGCGTACGTCGAACTGGCTGCGGTTGGTGATCAGTTTTTCCAGGAGCATGACAAGAATTCGCTGTTCGGCCTCGCTCAGGACGCTGACCCAGGCGTGTTCGCGTTCGTTCTGCTCGCGAAACGCTTCGACCATGGCTTCTCGGCCGTTGTCGGTCAGGTACAGCTGGACCGAACGGCCGTCGTTCTCGGTGGGCCGGCGATCGATCAATCCGTCTGCCAGCAGCGACTTGGACAGATTGGAGACCGCTGCCCTACTCATCCCGGTGAGCTCGGCGGCAGCCTTCGGCTCGATCGGACCGGCCAGCCAGGTGACGAACAACAGTCGGAAGGAGGACCATGACCAGCCTCGAGGGCGGTGGATCGACGACTCGAGATCGTACGTGACGACGTTGGAGGCTCGGTTGAGCGTCAGGAGAACCTCGGTGGCGAGCTGATCGCGAAAGCCGTGTTCGGTGGCCAGCTTTTTGTTGGCCAGTTCGATGAACGACCAGAAATTGAGTTCGCCGACGGTTGACTGGTCATCGGTTGTCCGGTCATTCATGGACTAACCCTAGCGCGATCGGCAGGTGATTAATCTATGTACTAGATCTCGGGGTTCTGATGAAACTTCGCAACCTGGCACTGCGGTCGAGGTTCTGAACTATCGTGACGCGCGTGACTGTGCGCAGCGACGAGTTTCCCCTGGATACCGACCTCATGTCGGTGGGGCAACTCGAGCGGAGACGACGATTGACCACGGCGGTGGTCGAGATGCTTGCAGCGATGCCGTCGGATCGAATCCAGATGAAAGAAGTGTCGGAGCGTTCAGGCGTGGCGCTAGGCACTCTCTATCGCTACTTTCCGACCAAACAGCAACTTCTTGCTGCGGCGATGACGGCGTGGAGCGGGCTCGAATCGGCTCGTCGTCCTGAGGAGTCGCGAACAGGCGGCGAAGAGAGCAATGCGTACGAACGGGTTCTGGCACTTCATCGCCGCGAGATGAAGGCATTCGAGCGTAGGCCTCACTTCGCTCGACTCGAGATCGAACTCCATTCGTCCTCGGATCAGTTCGTGATCGAGTCGTTGGATCAGCGCGCGGCTGCCCATCGGAGAATGCTGTTCGAATTGATGGACGGTATTCCGGCCGAGACGGCGCGGGTTGCGGCCGTGGCAATGGGCGGCACGATGTTGACGGCCCTTGCACTGTGGACCAGTGGCCGGATCGGATTCGCAGAGGCCCAGCGGAACGTCGAAGACGTCATCGGACTGGTACTTCGCTGAACGGTGTCACTCTAGAATTCAGTTCTTGTTTCTGTCGCTGTGAATGCGAATCATCGCTGCAGCTTTGTGAAAACGAAGACGCAGGGAGCGTCCTTACCTAGAATTCACTTACAAAACTGCCGGGATGTCCGATCCAAGGATCGACGTGTCCGTGAACTGTGAAAGTGAGTCGCAATGAAGCGCTCGTACCGAGCTCGCTCTCGAATCTGGATGGTTGTCCTGGCGTCGGCGACACTGGTGGTGACCGGGTGCGCCGGTAGCAGCCAAGGTACGACCACGGATGCATCGGACGTGACGGTCGGAGTTGTCGGTGACCAGAACAACGGGGGAGAGCCGCGCTCGGGTGGCACCGTGTCGTTTGCCACCTACAACGGGATCAGCAGTCTCGATCCGGCTGACCGTCAGGACGGCGGCGCTACCGGTGGTAGCGAAATGGCGGCCATCTACGACCTTCTGATGCGCTTCGATACGGCGGCGGGCGAATACGTTCCCCACTTGGCGCAGTCTTTGTCGGCCAACGGCGACAACACGGTGTGGACACTGAAATTGCGCGACGGCGTCACCTTCAGCGACGGCACTCCGATGGACAGTGCGGCAGTCCTGTGGAGTATCGATCACTATCTGCAGAAGAAGGGAACTCACGCGCTGGTGTGGAAGACCACTGTGCGCGAGACGAATTCACCGGATCCGAGTACGGTCGTCTTCACATTGGCGCAGCCGTGGGACGAGTTCCCGATCATGTTCACCACCGGTCCCGGCATGATCGTCGCGCCCTCGTCGATGGCTACCGGCACGTTCACCCCGATCGGGGCAGGTCCGTTCACCGTCGAGAAGTTCGCCTCCCAGGACGAATTGGTGCTCGCTGCCCGTCCGACGTACTGGGACGGGGCACCGTACCTCGAGAAGTTGCGCTTTCCGGCAATCGTCAACGAGAAGAGCAAACTCGAGGGATTGCACACCGACGGAATTCAGGTCGCCTATCTGAAGTCTCCCGATTTCATACACGAGGCTTTCGAAGCCGGTGATCCCGGATTTGTGTACTCGGCCAGCATGGCCGGCGTTCTGGCAATCAATCAGCGCGACGATCGGGCAGCGAAGGACGAGCGCGTGCGTAAGGCGATTGTCGCTGCGGTGGACCCGACTACGTTCAACGAGCGAGTTCAGGGCGGCTTCGGCGAACCCGGCACCGACATGTTCGCGTCGTGGTCGCAGTGGCACGGATCGGTGGCCGGGAACGGCTTCGACCCCGAGGCGGCCAAGAAGTATCTCGCCGAGGCGAAGGCCGACGGTTACGACGGAAAACTGACGTACGTCGGTATGAACGATCCGGCGACGCAGCGCAGCGCACTGACGTTTCAGTCGCTCTTGCAGGCAGTGGGTTTCACGGTCGACATCACCTACGCAACCAGCATCAACGATCTGATTTCCATGCTGTACGCGAAGCATGACTACGACGTGTCCTACTTCGCGTTCAACGTGCTGGAAGAGTCACCGTTCGTGCGTATGTACGGCAACCTGTTCAGCGAATCGCCGTCGAACATTCTCGGCTACAAGAACGCTCGGATGGACGAGTTGCTCGGCAAGCTGCAAACAGCGTCGGGCGAGGATGAGCGGCGAGCCGTCATCGACGATATTCAAACCGTGGTCAACGAGACGGCGCCGATGGCCGTGGTCAACTCCGGCAAGGTTTTCATCCCGTGGCGCGAGAACGTGCACGGAGTGACGCCGAGTGCGGACGGGATTCTGCTCTTCGGCAACACGTGGTTGAGCTGACCCCCGTGCGCCTTTTTGGTAGTGCCCACTACCAAAAAGGCGCACCGGGGCTTTGCCCCTAAAGCTCCGCTCGTACCACCTTCGCGGCCTCGACGAGGTTACGAAGCGACGCTTCGACCTCGATCGGCCCCCGTGTCTTCAATCCGCAGTCCGGATTGACCCACAACCGCTCGACCGGAACAGCTTTGAGTGCCTCACGCAGTGATTCGGCAATTTCGTCGACGCTCGGCACCCGCGGCGAGTGGATGTCGTAGACACCGGGGCCGACGCCGAGGTCGAACCCGACCGAACTGAGATCGTCGAGGACCTCCATGTGTGAGCGTGCTGCCTCGATGGACGTGACGTCCGCGTCGAGGCCGGCGATGGCGCCGATCACCGCTCCGAACTCGGAGTAGCACAGGTGCGTGTGGATCGCGGTGGAATCCGCGACGCCCGAGGTGGCCAACCGGAAGGCGCCGACCGACCAGTCCAGGTAGGCGCGCTGATCCTCGGCACGCAGTGGGAGTAGTTCTCGCAGAGCCGGTTCGTCGACCTGGATGATTCCGATTCCGGCGGCCTGCAGGTCGACGGTCTCGTCTCGAATGGCCAGTGCGACTTGATTTGCCGAGTCGGCGAGGGGTTGGTCGTCGCGGACGAACGACCAGGCCAGAATGGTGACTGGTCCGGTGAGCATGCCCTTGACCGGCTTGTCGGTCAGGGACTGTGCGTACGTGATCCAGTCGACGGTCATCTGCTTCGGGCGCGAGACGTCGCCGTACAGAATCGGCGGACGCACGCAGCGGGTGCCGTACGACTGGACCCAGCCGTTGGCGGTGGCGAAGAATCCGTCCAACTGCTCCGCGAAGTACTGGACCATGTCGTTGCGTTCCGGCTCACCGTGCACAAGCACGTCCAGGTCCAGCTTTTCCTGGAGCGCAACAACTTCGGCAATTTCGGCGCGCATACGGTTGACGTACTCGGCTTCGTCGATCTCGCCCTTGCGCAGCGCTGCGCGAGCGATGCGGATCTTCGAGGTTTGCGGGTACGAACCGATGGTCGTCGTGGGCAGCGGCGGCAGAGAAAGCAGCTCGTCCTGGGCAGCGCGACGTTCGGCGGCGGGCGCGCGACCGGTCGCCGAGTTCAGCACCGCGTCCAGACGGCCTCGAACACTCGCATCATTGAGTCTGCGATCGTCCTTGCGGGTCGACGCGGCCGCTCGTGCCAGAGCGAACTCGTCCTCCACCGACTCTCGGCCCTGTGTGAGAGCGGTTGCGAGAGTTACTACTTCCTTGACCTTCTCGGTGCCGAACGCGAGCCACGAGCGCAGGGCCTTGTCGACATCGGACTCAGCGTCGAGTGTGTACGGAACGTGCAGCAGGGAGCACGACGTGGAGACGGCAAGCGTGTCCACGCTGCCGAGCAAGGCACCCAAAGTGCTCAGTGCCGAGTCCAGATCGGACCGCCAGATGTTTCGTCCGTCGACCACTCCGGCGACGATTAGTTTGCGGGCGAGTTCAGGTACGGAGCCGATCGAATCCTGACCGGCCACCAGGTCGACGGCAAATCCTTCGACGCCGGTGGACGCAAGCGCGGGCAACGCGTCACGCAGCGAACCGAAGTACGACGCCAACAGGATCGACGGCCGCTTGGACAGCGCTGAAAGCTGTTCGTACGCAGCGCGTGCCGCTTCGATTTCCTCATCGGTGCGATCGCCCACGAGGGCGGGTTCGTCGAACTGAACCCAGCTCGCACCGGCCTTCGCGAGCCGACCGAGTAGATCCGCGTAGAGGGGGAGTAGTTCGTCGAGCCGCGAGAGCAGCGGCTCGTCTGTGCCGACAGCCTTCGAGAGCAGCAGGAAGGTGACCGGTCCGATGACGACCGGGCGGGCTGCAATGCCGTCGGAAAGTGCTTCTGCCAGTTCGGACAAGACTTTGGACGGGTCGAGTGCGAACGTGGTGGACGGTGAAATCTCCGGCACCAGGTAGTGGTAGTTGGTGTCGAACCACTTCGTCATTTCGAGTGGCGCGATGGTGTCCGTCCCACGGGCAGCGGCAAAGTAGCGGTCCAACGGATCGGCGACCGACGCGACGCGGTCGGGCAGCGCGCCGAGAAGAACTGCGGTGTCGAGCATCTGGTCGTAGAAGGAGAAGGTATTGACCGGGACGGAGTCGAGGCCCAGGTCACGGAGGTCGGCCAAGCCCTGCCGACGGAGGTCACGGGCGACAGCCTGCAGGGCGTCGGCGTCGATGCGCCCTGCCCAGTAGCTTTCGGTTGCCCGCTTGAGTTCTCGATGAGGACCGATGCGCGGTGAGCCCAGCACGGTCGAAGTGAATGTTGTTGTCACGGAGTTTCTCCAGATTGCCAATGCATTGATGGCCACTGCCGGCAGACGGGTACACCTCACGAGACCTCGAGTTTCGGCGGACAGTACTGCCCGCACCGCACACGAGGTCCGATGGAGATCTACACGCCCATTCCACGAGGCGGTGGACCGTCGGGCACGGCGTGCCCGACACAGTCGGCAGGTCTTCGGACTCGCGGGCACTCGATCGAGTTGGATCGAACCTACTGGCCGTCGCTTCCCAGGCGGATGCCCAGTGCACATAAACGGCGGTCGTTCCTGCTTACCGCTGCGGGACAGTCCCGGATTTTCACCGGGTTCCCTCTCACTCCGACAGCTTGCGCTGACGGGGCTTCGACGCCGGGAACGGTCTTCGGGGCTCCTCATGACCGCGCCGGGCGAACCAGCTGCATCGACCAGCATAAGGCCAACCCTCCCTGAGCAGTCAAGGAGAGTCGGCGAAGGGCGCTACGCGCGTGACATGTAGGAATTCGAGTCCGGTGGTACGCGCGGAAGATTCTCGGAGGAACGTAGATTCTCCGCCATTTCGACAAGCAGATCCTGCGAAGACGGCGATAGATCGACGACGCGAGAGGTGAGGTTTCGCAGGCGCACGTTGTGCAGCTGCTCGAGGAGAGAGAGGTCCGCCTCGCCGCCCGAGATCGCGGGCGGAGTTTGATCGGACGGGGCGTAGAAGTAGTCCGGATGGACGTTGAAGAAGTGGGCGAGGGCGGCAACCACTTCGGGTGACGGGTTGGTTCGGACGCCGGTGCGCAGTTGGGACAGGTACGGCGTCGAGATGCGGCAGCCGAACTCGGTCATGCCGCGAACGACCATCGCGTTGGTGACGTGAAAGTCGGCAGTCTCGAACAGCGAGTTCAAGCGATCGTTGAACTGGTTCGACATGAGACGTCCCTTCCCCCGTTACGCACAGGCTCCGTCGATTCAATTAACTGCATCATAGCCAGTTATCGAACGATTAGCTGTTTTGGATTCTCGCGAAGGGGGTTGTTTGCAGGGAAAATCCCTAGGGTAGAAGGTCCCTACTTTGAGTGATCTGGACAAATCGCCGTCAAGAATCGAACGGCGAACTATTTGCCGGGGAAGTGGATTCCGGCCATGCGGATCAGAGCCAGCCGTTCGACTCGGCGATTCTGACGGCTTCCGCGCGCGTCGACGCACCTGTCTTGCCCATCGCGGATGACAGATGATTTCGAACTGTCCCTGCGGACAAGAAGAGCGCCCCTGCGATGGCTGCCACGGGTGCGCCGTCGTGAGCGGCGCGCAGTACTTGGGTCTCACGCTCCGTCAGGGGCGACTCGCCGCTGACGAGGCTGTCGGCCGCAAGGGTGGGATCGACGACGCGCAGTCCGGCGTGGACACGCCTGACTGCGTCGGCCAACTGCCTGGCGGGTGTGTCCTTGACGACGAACCCGCCGGCCCCGGCGTGCAGGGCTTTGCGAAGAAATCCGGGACGTCCGAACGTGGTGACGATCAGGACTCGGGTGTCGGGTGCTGCCTCGCGAAGGGCCGCCGTCGCGGCGATTCCGTCCATGCCGGGCATCTCGACGTCCAGAAGCGCGACATCCGGGCGGTGTTCGAGAACAGCGGCCACAACCTCGTCGCCGCGACCGACCTCGGCCACCACGGAGAGGTCGGATTCCAGATCGAGTAGTGCGGCCAACGCTCCTCGCACGAGCGCCTGGTCGTCCGCCAAGAGCAGCCGTATGGTTGCTCGATCGCCCTGGCTGTTCACTCTGTCTCCTGTTCGACTACCTGAAGTGCAAACCCCTGCGGCTGGGGATGAGTGATGATCACTCGTGCGCCCGACGCTCCGGCGCGCTCGCGTAATCCGATCAGACCGTTGCCGGAAGACGTCGACCCGGCCCCTTGCCCGTCGTCGACGACCGACGCACTTTTTTCGTCGACCGTGATCCGGCAGTGGGTCGCACCGCTGTGTCGAACGACGTTGGTGACGCCCTCACGGATCGTCCATGCGAAGAGTTCGCGAAGACGCGTGGGAACCATGTCGGTACTGCTCGGCACCTCGTCCTCGATACCAGCCGCACGCAATGCCTCTCGTGCTCGGGCTATTTCGACGGGAAGAGAAATCCCACGAAATCCTTCGACGGCCGAGCGCACGTCTGCCAACGCGTCACGCGAAAGTCTTTCGAGGTCGTCGAGTTCGTTGCGCGCACGTTCGATATCGACATCGAGTAGGCGATTGGCCAGTTCGGCTTTGATCGTGATGACGGTCAGCGAGTGTCCGAGGATGTCGTGCAGATCGCGCGCCATCCTCGTTCGCTCCTCCATGATTGCCCGCTGCTCCTGCTCTTCGCGTTCATGGAGCATGGCGAAGTTGCGGCTGATCAGGGACATGATGCCCCAGGTCGCGAATGCGGCCGCGCAGACTCCGAGCGAGAGTCCGGAGTAGTTCCCCCACCCGGACGAGAGGCTGACTATCTCCACGGAGGCCGCGAACACCAAGGCGAGAATGCCGCCCGCGACGGTCGGCAGCAGCGTCACCGCTGTCACCGCGAGATACGGTGCGGCTGCCAAACCAGTCGGCCCGACGCTGACGATCATCACGGCGGCCAACGCGGTCAAGGCGGCCAAAGCCAGTGCAGCTTCGCGAATCGTCGGCCGAGTCATTGTCATTCGACGCCGCTGCTGCGTTGTGGCGAACGTGTAGAGATAGAGCGCACCGAAGGCGACCGTCGCGAGAATCCCTGTCCAGCCGCGCAGTTCGTCGCGCAGATTCCATCCCTCGATCAGCGGCCCGCCGAGAAATACCATCCAGACCGCCGCGAAGAGAACGCCGAAACGATTCCGCCGCGGGAGCGCGACGGAATCTTCTCGGTCAGTCGTTTGCGACAACTACACACGCTCCGTATCTCGTTGGAACCGCCAGATCGCTCCGCCGGCGAAGATGGCGAACCACACCAGGATATTGACGATCCAGGTCCAGTGAATGCTATTGCCCGTCAACGGTGCGTGGGCGAGGGCGTTGATGCCGAACATCGGGGTGAACTGTGCGATGGTCGCCCATACGGAACCGTCGGTGAGCGGCACGAAGAGTCCGCCGCCGAAGGCGAGCAGAGCCAGTCCCGGTCCGAGCAACTGCATGACGTTCTCACTGGGGAGTAGATACCCCATGAACAGGCCGAAGGCCGCGAAGATCGACGATCCCAACCAGGCGATCAATGCCGTTGTGAACCAGAGTGATCCGTCCATCTGCGCCGAGGTGAACGCGCCGACGACGTAGACGACAAGGATCGAGACGAGACCGAGCAGCATCGCCATGATCAGTTTGACGGCGATGTAGGCGACCGGGGTCAGGGGAGTCAGCCGAAGTTGACGGCTCCATCCCGACGCTCGTTCGATCGAGACCATCGCTCCGCCACTGGTGGTGGCAAGCATCGCGCCGTACAGGGCCATGCTGATCATGATGTACGCGGCGACATTGCCGTGCCCGATCCCGTGGTCGTCGTCGCCTTGACCGAGCCCGAAGACGAGGAAGAAGACAACCGGCATGACGAGCGTGAAGATCATCGTGCGCCGATTGCGAGTCAGGCGACGAAATTCCAGTCGCAGTAGCGTCGTGTTGAATCCGCCGAGAGGTACGACGGTTCGCTCGGCTCCGTAGGTGTTCGCTTCGGTTGCAGTGGTCATCACTTCTGTCCTTCGGAGTTGTTCGACGTGAGTGCGATGAATGCGTCTTCGAGGCCACGCGAGACGATTTCGAGATCGCGAGCCTGGGTATTGGTCAACAGGAACCGTGCAACGGCATCGGTGTCACCCGAGTGCACGAGCAGTGACTCACCGCGCACCTCGACGGCGTCGGAGTTCGGTATGGCTCGCAGGAGTTCGTCGGTGATGCCTGGAACAGTCGCGCGCAGGGTGCGTCCGGACGCCATCGCCTTGACCTCGGCGGTGGTCCCGTCTGCGACCACGGTGCCTTGCCTGACCAGGATGATGCGGTCGGCGTAGACATCGGCCTCTTCGAGGTAGTGCGTCGCAAAAAGCACAGTGCGACCGTGATCTGCGTCGGCGCGGATGGCGGACCAAAAGTCCCGACGCCCTTCGACGTCCATGCCGGTGGTGGGCTCGTCGAGAATGAGCAATTGCGGGTTCGACAGCAACGCCATCGCAAATCGCAACCGCTGTTGTTGTCCGCCTGAGCATTTGCTGACCAGGCGATCGGAGATGTCGAGGATTCCGGCTCTCCCCAGCACTTCGTCGACCGGACGGGATTGGGCGTACAGGCTGGCGGTCAGCTGCACCGTCTCGGCAACCGTCAGCTCTTTCAGTAGTCCGCCGGTCTGCATGACTGCGGAGACGAGTCCGCGGGCGATCGCCGATCGCGGTGACATTCCGAAGACGCTCACGTCGCCCGACGTCGGCCGGGACAGGCCGAGGATCATGTCGATGGTTGTCGTCTTGCCTGCGCCGTTCGGGCCGAGGAACGCGACGATCTCGCCGGGGCGGATGCTCAGGTCGATACCCTTGACGGCGTCGACGGTTCCGAAACTCTTGCGAAGTCCGGTCAACCGGACGGCGTCGTGTGCCGATCCTTCAGTGAGTGTGTGCAGTGCCTGTGGTGAATGCCGTGCCTGTGCTGAGGTCATACATAGAATCTGCTCGCTTCGAGGTCGTAATCCCTCGTCCGTCCGTCATTCTTCTGCCATGACATTTGTCATCGGGTCGGCCGGTATCTGTTTCGGTGCAACCTGGCCGAGGCGCGCGAGGACCAACCCCGCGATGATTGCTGCGCCACCCACAGCTTGGAGTGCAGTGACGGATTCCCCGACCAGGATCCACGCGGCGAGGACCGCGCACAGCACTTCGGTCAGCGCTACGAGAGATCCGATTGTCGGCCCCAGCAGCGTGATTGCGGCGATGCCGGTGAGATAGGCAATGACAGTGCTGACCAGGACCAGGACCACCACCGGCAGCCATACGTTCACCGAATGGTCTGCCACGACGGCGTTCGAGGCCGAGAACTGGAGTGGGAGGACGCCGACGAGTCCGAGCGCGCCGATGACCATTGCACTGACCGTGAGCCCCGATGCCGCGAGCACAACAGGATGGAGATCACCGTCCGCACGTTCGGAAATGACGAAATAGACTGCAAGGCATGCCGCGGCGGCCAGTCCCCAGGCGACTCCGACGGCACTGATCTCTGCCGATCCGAAGACGTCGATCACCACGGCGGCGCCGATCATGGCAACCGCCGCACCGAGAAGCGTCTGCACGCTCGGACGCGCGCCCTTGGTTATCCACACCCACCCGATGACGATGATCGGTGCAAGGTACTCGAGAAGCAATGCGACGCCGACCGAAAGATGTTGCACGGCATTGAAGAAGCACAGTTGAACGCCCGAGATCGCGAACACCCCGTACAGCAGTACCGTTCGCGTGTGGGCGCTCACCTGTCGTAGGCGAGGCCATTGGGTGGCTACGGCGATCACCATCATCACCAGTGCGCCGCCGGCAACGCGCGCGAACACTGCGCCGCCGGGGGACCACCCCGATTCGATGAGAGACTTCGCGAACGGGCCCGAGACGCCGAACGTTGCCGCGGACAGCAGAGCGAAGATCAAGCCGTTGCGAGAGTTCACGTCGTCACCCGTCAGGAGTAAAAGCGATTACGATGCTGACATTAGGTTGATAGAGCTCAGGAGTCAAAGTGCATTTTGCTGGTGACACGGAATCGGCGCTCGTCTTCGCCGCGTCGTTGGTCAACACGGCCCGCGGCGGGGCTGAACTGCTTCCGGATCAAGGGGAGCTGACACGGTTTCTCGACGCGGATCATTGGACCGGCAGGCGGGACGGCACGCGGGAGGAATTGACGGCGGTTCGTGCGCTGCGTCCACGACTGCGAAAGTTCTGGGAAGCCGCGGGAGTGGACGACGCCGTCGAGGTGGTGAACACACTGCTGCTCGAATCGGGCGCGAGGCCGCGGCTCACCAGGCACGACGACCTCGGCTGGCATCTGCACGTCACCGCTGACGATTCGCCACTGGTGGACCGGATGGCCGCAGAAGCGGCGATGGGTGTGCTCGATCTGATCCGAACCGACGAATTCTCGCGGTTGCGATGGTGCGAGGCCCCGGACTGCGAAGCGGTCTTCGTGGATTTGTCGCGCAATCGTTCGAAGCGATACTGCGACACCGGAAACTGTGGGAACAGGGCGCACGTCGCCGCCTATCGTGCCCGTAAATCCGGGGCGTGACCAAGCGGTGTTCGGAGGGATAGAACCAGGCTGAGTGAATACCTTGTCGGGAGCCAGGATCGGTCTAGCGTTGTGAATTCGGAACAGATTTCGCGAAGCCAGGAGGATGGTCGGTGGCCGATCGTAGGCGTCCACTCAAGACGGTGACCGGTGTCAGCGGGGCGGTGAGTATCTACGACGCCGCGATCGATCCGACGACTTCGACGGTAACGTCCGCGATCGACGTCGCAAAGACGGCCGAGGCGAACAAGATCGACGGACTGTTTGCCGCCGACCTGCTGAGTTTCGGCGCGCAGGGCGCGATCGGCGCGCAGGAGCCGTTGATCTTCCTTGCCGCGCTGAGTGCGGTCACCACCCATGTGGGGCTGATCGCCACCGTCACGACGACGTTTCATCACCCTTTCAACCTGGCACGGTTGTTCGGCACCCTGGACCACGTCAGCAATGGTCGAGCCGCATGGAATGCCGTCACTTCCTCACTCGGAGAAGAGAACTACAGCGACCTGGACCTGCCGAGTCCGGAGGAGCGGTACGCCCGAGCGGCCGAATCGCTCGAGGTGGTCAACGCGCTCTTCGACAGTTGGAAGCCCGGCGCCCTGACCCGGGGAGAGGGCTCAGCGGTGCTCGATCCGTCGAGGGTGGTCCCCATCGAGCATCGAGGCAAGTACTTCACGGTGCAGGGGCCGCTGAACATCCCCTCCCTGCCGCAGCGTCGTCCGGTCCAATTCCAGGCCGGCCAATCTGCCGGAGGTATCGAACTGGGTGCTCGCTTCGCGGAGGTCGTATTCACTTCTCTCGCAACCTTCGAGGACGCGGTCACCTACACGAAGACGATCCGCGCCCGGGCGGCAGAGTTGGGGCGTGGGGACGAACTGCCACTGATTTTCAGCTCGTTCCACGCAACGTACGGCGCTACCGAAACCGAAGTCGAACGATTGGTCAGAGAAGCCGAGGAATCGACGGACTTCGACGCCGGTCGCACGAGGCTTGCCGACATGTTCGGCGGTGACGTGGATTTCTCGGAATTGCCGCTGGACCGGCCGATCCCGGAGTCGTTGTTGCCGGACCCGTCGTCGGTGAATCGACGACGGGGCCGGGTCGAGATCTTCGGCAAGCTCGCATCACAAGGAAAGACTCTGCGTGAGTTGATCATCGCGTCCAAGGACACCGGCCACTGGGCAGCGGCGGGCACCCCGGAACAGCTCGCGGACGCGATCGAGGAACGATACGACGCGGGCGTACTCGACGTCATTACGCTCGGTGACCTTGCCGATCCGCGTACACGCGATTTCGTCACGAACGGACTGCTACCGGAACTACGCAAGCGCAGAATCGTGGGAACAGATTACGTCGGGGGTACCTTCCGTGAGAACCTCGAGTTGCCACCGCTGCCACCGGTTTCCAGCACCTAGTTGTTGGAGGCGAGTGAGCGCATGAAGAACATGAGGTTGGCCGGCCGTTCCGCCAGGCGACGCATGAAGTAGCCGTACCACTGGCTGCCGTAGGGAACGTAGACCCGCAGGTGATTGCCTTCGGCTACCAATCTGCGTTGTTCGCCGTCGCGGATGCCGTAGAGCATCTGAAACTCGAAATCCTCGGCTGTCCGTTCGGTCAATGTGGCGAGTTCGAGGGCGGCGTCGATCATGGTGGGATCGTGGGAGGCGACCATCGGGTACCCGTCACCTTCCATCAAGACCTTCAGGCAACGCAGGTACGACGCGTCGACTTCGCCGGGCTTTTGGAACGCAACGTCGGCCGGTTCTTTGTATGCACCCTTGCACAACCGAATTCGTGAACCTGATCCGGAGAAGTGCCGGCAGTCGGCCTCGGTGCGGTGCAGATACGCCTGCAGGACCGTGCCGAGCGTCGGGAAGTCGCGGCGCAACTCTTCGACGATGGACAGTGTCGAGTCGGTGGTGGTGTGATCCTCCGCATCGACGGTGACCCACGCGCCCACTTCGTCTGCCGCTGTGACGATTCGGTGAGCGTTCGCCAGGGCGATCTTCTCGCCGTCACCGGGAAGTGACTGCCCTAACGCTGAGAGCTTGAGCGAAACCTCTTGGGTGTGTTGCGTCCCAGCCGCTTCGGAAAGCGTTGCGTACGAGCGGAGAAGGGAGAGATAGGCGTCGACGGTAGCTGTTGCCTGAGCTGGATCGGTAGTGTCCTCGCCGAGGTAGTCGACCGTCACGAACCGGCCACTGGTGAGGATGTCGCGTACGGCTGACACCGCTGCGGGTTCCGCGTCCCCGGCGACGAACCTGTCTACCAGCTTGCGAGTCACGGTCATCCCGGAGACTGTCTTCTCCAGCCGCGACGAGCGTGCCGCCGCGAGGAGTACCGGGCGCAGCGGGTTGCTCAGCGAGACGGCACTCATCAACGGTTCTCGCTCTCGGCTCGATCGACGTCCTGGTGGGGGTAGCGATGATCGGTGGGAGGAACGAAGGTTTCCTTGACGGTGCGTGTCGACGCCCAACGGAGCAGATTCTGCGACGAACCGGCCTTGTCGTTGGTACCGGAAGCCCGCGCACCGCCGAAGGGCTGTTGTCCGACTACCGCGCCCGTCGGCTTGTCGTTGACGTAGAAGTTTCCGGCGGCGAACCGCAGACCGTGGTGAGCTTGATCGACGGCTGCACGGTCGGTGGCGATCACGGCACCGGTCAGGGCGTACGCGGATCCGCTGTCGATACGAGCGAGGATGTCGGCGTACGCATTCGGTGCGGAGTCGTCGTAGACGTGCAGGGAGAGTATGGGGCCGAAGTACTCGGTGCTGAAGGCCTCGTCACTGGGGTCGTCACCGAGCAGGACCGTCGGCGAGATGAAGAATCCTTCGCGGTCGTCGTAGTCGCCGCCTGCTGCGATGGTGAGGCTGCCGGTCGACTTGGCTCGGTCGATCGCGGCGGCATTGCGGTCGAAGGAACGCTGGTCGATGACGGCGCCGCCGAAGTTCGTCAGGTCGGTGACGTCGCCGTACTTCAGTGACGACACTGTGTCGATGAACGTGTCGCCCATCTTGGCCCACACCGATTTCGGGACGAATGCCCGTGACGCGGCCGAGCATTTCTGTCCCTGATAGTCGAAGGCCCCGCGGATCAATGCCGTCGTGAGTACGTCGGGGTCTGCTGAACTGTGTGCGAGTACAAAATCTTTGCCGCCGGTTTCGCCGACGAGACGCGGATACGTCCGGTAGTTCGAGATGTTGGCTCCGACCTCACGCCACAAACGCTGGAACGTTGCGGTCGATCCGGTGAAGTGGATGCCCGCCAGGCGGGGGTCGGCCAGCGCGACTTCGGACACCGTGGGTCCGTCGCCGAGAACAAGATTGATCACCCCGGGCGGGAGGCCGGCGGCTTCGAGTAGTTGCATCGTGAGGTATGCCGCGACGGCCTGCGTCGGTGACGGCTTCCAGATCACGGTGTTGCCCATCAGGGCAGGTGCGGTAGGGAGATTTCCGGCGATGGCGGTGAAATTGAAGGGAGTGATCGCGTAGACAAAACCTTCGAGTGGTCGATATTCGACGCGATTCCACACTCCCGGAGCGGAAACGGGTTGGTCGGCGAGTATCTGACGAGCGAACGCGACGTTGAAACGCCAGAAATCGATCAGTTCGCACGGGGCATCGATCTCGGCCTGATATGCGGTCTTCGACTGACCGAGCATTGTTGCGGCGGCGATGGTTTCGCGCCACGGGCCGGAGAGTAGATCGGCGGCGCGGAGGAAGACCGCAGCTCGATCGTCGAACGAGAGGTCGCGCCAGGCCGGGGCGGCGAGTGTAGCGGCGTCGATGGCATCACGAACATCCGAGTGCGTTGCGCCCGCAAATGATCCGATGACCGAGCTGTGACGGTGTGGTTGAACTACGTTCTCCCGCTTGCCCTCCGCAGTTCGGTGGACGCCCCCGATGACCTGTCGGATGTCGGTGGGTGCCTCGGCCAGTTCGGTCAGTTTGGTGCGTAGGCGTGATCGTTCCGGGCTTCCCGGCCCGTAATTGTTGACCGGCTCGTTGGAGGGGTGGGGGACATTGGTGACGGCGTCCATGACGATCCTTCGGCAGACTGATGGGTGGGGCAGTTGTCGTGTCGTCATCAGTCAAGCCGAAAGGAGTCGGCGAGTAATCCGCTGATCGGCCAAACTTCTCGGACGCTGTTTGTTCGATCGGCTGAACCATTTCCGCAGGAAAATGCACTATTCTCGAAATTGAGGCGTTGGAACGGTCCGGAAAGTGGGTGGTACGTGGCTATCCGTGAGGTCAGGCTCGACGCGGTCCTTCGGGCGCTGGGCGGAGCCTTTGTCGAGCTCGTCTTCGCGCCGTCAGGTGATGACGTCTTCGTCGACTCCGTGGTGTTCGCGGAGGTCGGGGACCTCACACGCCCCGGAACCGCAGACGTCGAATCCTCTGAGCTCTGGCTCGCTGTCGGTATCGGCGCAGCAGAATTGGCGGCCTGGCTGAACCGCGTCGATCAGAAGGGATCAGCGCCTCGGGCCGTCATGTCGAAGGAGGCCTCGGACACGTCGGTGCGCGCGGCGGCACAGCGCGCCGGGATCGCCTTGATAGCAGTCCATCCGGACGCTCGTTGGGATCGATTGTTCACCACGATCCGGGGCGTGCTCGATCATTCGGTATCCCGTCAAGATTCCGAGGACGTTGTATTCGGCAGTGACACAGACTTGTTCGAGCTGGCGCAGAACGTCGCGTCACTCACCCGGGGGATGGTCAGCATCGAGGACGAGCGTTCCCACGTCATGGCTTATTCGGCATCAGGGGATGCTGCGGACGAGCTCCGCCGGCAATCGATCCTCGGCCGTGAAGGACCTCGGGAATACCTCCGGAAGCTGCAGGAGTGGGGCGTCTTCGAAAGCTTGCGGCGAAGTGACGACGTAGTGGAGGTGCCTGCGCACGAAGACCTCGCGATCAGGCGACGGTTGGTGGTTCCCATTCGCAGAATTTCCGAGAACGTCAAGGGGGAGAGCGGTTTCAGTTCTGATCTGCTCGGCACGATCTGGGTTCAGGAAGGCCCGCTTCCCATCGCCGGCGATGCCGAGAGAGTGCTCCGCGGTGCAGCGGCCATTGCAGCTCGGCTGATTTCGCGCATCCGAGACGCGCCGAGTAACGAGGCGATACAGGTTCAGCGCTTGCTCGGGGTTCGCGGCGGCGGCGTCGATGTTCCTTCTCTAGCGGCCTCGTTGTCCATCCCGATGTCCGGACCCGCGATGGTGATCGGTGTGGCGAGTGTCGGGGGCAGCGTGTTGTCGGCTTCGGGTGAGCTCATGTCGTCGTTGCGCCTGCACGCCAGTGCCTTTCACCGTGAATCGCTGGTGAGTGCATTCGGCGCCCGGATCTATGTGCTGTTTCCGCGAACCCAATCCGTGAAATCCACAGTCTCGTGGACCCGTGAAGTTGTCGCGCGTTTGGATAAGGTGTCGCCCTCGGGTTTACGGGCCGCAGTCTCGTCGCCGGTTTCGACGCTTGCGGAGGTGGCCCAGGCTCGGGCCGAAGTGGATCGAGTCTTGGACGGAACGTCGGGGGATGTTCGTGTGACCACCCTCGCGGACTCGCGCACTCCGGTGCTGCTGGGCGAAATCATGGACGCGATTGCGGCCGACGAGCAACTGCACGATCCGAGAATCGACGCGCTCGACGTCTACGACAGGCGTAACGGGTCGAACATGCGTGAAAGCGTCTCCGTTTACCTCGCGCATTCGGGCGATGTCCGACGCGCGTCCGAGCAGCTTCGCATTCACCCGAACACACTCAGGTATCGGATCAAAAGGGTCGAGGAGATAACAGATACCGACCTGTCCGAGCCCTCGACGAGGCTGTTGATGGAGATTCAGTTGGAGGCGTCCGCTCGCGCAGTGAGTTCGCCGAACCTGTCGGACCCCAGCAGTACTCTTCGCGAATGATCGACTCAGCGAAGGTGCCAGGCGCAGCGAGCGCGTATTTCGACGGCGGAGACGTCCGTGACGTGTTCACCGAAGACGCCGTGGTGCGTGACGACGGCCGGACGTATGTCGGGATCGAAGAAATCGTGGCGTGGAAGTCCGCCGTGTCGACGGCGTTCACCTTCACCCAGAAGATCGAGTCGGTCAACACCCCAGGCTCGGCCGTTGTCGTGTCGGTGAAGGTCGAGGGTGATTTTCCCGGAAGCCCCGTCCAGTTACATCACCATTTCACTCTCGACGGTGATCGGATTTCCGCTCTCACGGTGTGCCCCTGATGCCCACCGCTGACGAACTGCTCGGGAAATCCGTCGTCGCCGATCTGGCAGGCTGTCTCGAGCGAGCCTCCGGTCACACACGCCTCGCCCTCGTTCGGGGTAGTACATCCGAATTCGACGGTATGAGTCTCGGCGAACGTACCCGCGTTGTGCGGGACGCGATGACTGCCGAACTGCCTCAGGATCTTCCGGCCTTCGCCGAGATCATCCGCCGTGCGCTTTCAGAGGAGACCTTCACTGGTTGGATGATCTGGCCGGTGACCGAAGCCGTCGCCGTCACGGCGACACGAAGTGGCTCCGAGTCGGACTTCGACGAGGGAATGGCTCTGCTTGCCGAGCTGACGTCGCGTCTGACGGCCGAATTCGCAATTCGCACATTTCTCGAAACGAACCTTGACCGTTCGCTGGCGATCGCACTCACCTGGACCGGCCATGAAGACGAACACGTCCGGCGCTTGGCGACCGAAGGCACTCGTACTCGTTTGCCCTGGGGAAGACGAGTGAAAAAATTGACGGCGCGTCCCGAGTCGACAATCGCCATTCTCGACGAGCTGTATCGGGATGATTCGGAATATGTACGACGCTCGGTCGCAAACCATCTCAACGATCTCAGTCGTGCTGACGCAGCGCTCGCCGTGTCGACTGCGAAGCGTTGGTTACAGACGCCGGATTCCAACACACTGAAAATCGTCAAACATGCATTGCGGACGTTGATCAAGGCCGGCGACCCAGATGCTCTGTCTCTTCTGGGGTTCTCGCCGCCCAGCGACGTCGTGGTCGAAGGGTTCGTCATCGACCGTGAAATAGTCGATGCGGGTGGAGAACTCACCTTCGACTTCGCCGTCACGAACAACGGCAGCGAGTCCGTCACCGTCGTGATCGATTACATCGTCCACCACGTGAAGGCCAACGGGACCACGACGCCGAAGGTCTTCAAACTGACAACACGAACGCTCGAGCCTGGGGTGCCGGCCCGCATCGCGAAGAGGCATTCCTTCAAACCGATCAGTACCCGGAAGTACTACGCCGGCGACCATGCCGTCGAAGTGCAGATCAACGGTGTACGCCAGGTGCGAGGCGAATTCCGCTTGGAGGCGTGAGTGACCCCACCAGGTGTGGTGGGGTCACTCCAGTACCGATCCAATGCCCGCACGGATGTCAGCGCATGACCTGTACCTGTTCGGCGATATCAGCGGCCAGGGCCATCGCAGTCAGCGCGAGGCCGTTGTTGAGGTCGTATCGCAGTTGTCCGACATGTCCGTCCTGGACAGCGCGGACTCGTCTCCACGTGGGCGACTCGGCTTCGACGGCGTCGGGGTTCTGTAGCAGTACGAAGTCGGCCTGGTCGAAGATCGCGAGCTCCTCGAGGCTGTAGAAAGTCGAATCCTTCCGATCGGGTGCGGCATGGGCGGCGTCAGTCAAGACGTTCAGGCCGAGGTCCTGTGCAACCGACACGGCGAACGTGTTGTTCTGCAGCCAGATCTGACCGCTGTCTGCACCGGCGATCGCAATCGACTTGCCTTCGAGGAGACCACCGATCTTGGCCCGCGCTTGAGCAAGTTCTCCGTTGTATCGGGCGATGACGCGTTCGGCGACTTCGCGGCGATCGAGCGCCGTGAGCTGCGCGGTCATGGCCTGTTTCCAGGACGAGCCCGTCGTGCCCTCGTCAACGACGAGCACCGGGGCGATGTCAGTGCCGAGCAGGCCCCTGTCCTGGTAGTAATCCCACCAGCCTTTCCCGACAACCAACAGATCGGGGTCGTAGCTCAGTATCGATTCGGCATTCGGTTCGTTGTTCGTCCCACCGAGGCGAGCTGCGCCGGCGGGTACCTGTTGCATGAGCTGAGACTTCGGATCCCAATTGGTCGCGACGATCGGGTACTCGGCCAGTAGTGCAAAATCGAGGGCGCCTCGGGCTTCGAGCACCACGACACGCTTGGGGTCCCGCGGGAGACGGTAGGTCTGGTCTGCGACGACGATGTCGACCCACTCGTCCGAGGCTTCGGTGCCGCTGGATTCGCTCGAACATGCAGACAGTGCGCCCAGTGCACCGAGCGCCGCCGCACCGGTCAGGAACCCGCGTCGTGTCAAGGAATCGATCAGACGGGTGAATTCGTCGTCCACATCTTTTGTCGACTGCAAGGGGGTTTCGGTCGCAGAAGGGGACACCGTCGGGTGGAAGGTTTTGGTCGATTCGATCACAGGCATGAGAAGGCGCAGCTCCATCTGATGTTCCGGGCATTGGCAGGTGCCTAACCAACGTATTCGAACTTCGCAGCCGGAGCCTTACTCGAAAGCGCCAACCGCTCAGCGGATTTGGCCATTCTTCACGGACTCGTGCCACGGGACTCGCCCCTCGGATTCGGCTTGTTGTGGAGGGGCGCGCCCATCTGATCCGAACTCGAGGTATCGTGGCCGTCATGCAGCGCGTCTATTTCTGGTTTAGCAGGCCGGCCCCGGGTGGGCCTGCCGGCGTAACCACGCGCTGACAACCTCCACCCAAGAGCCGGACTACAGACCGGCTCGCTGGAGTTTCTCTTCATCTCTGGGGTCGGCCTGAGAACAGGAAACCGAAAACCCCATGACTGTCACCATCGACACCACCGCAGCTTCGGACAGCCTCGACGATCAGCGCACTGTGAGTATCAGTCCGCTCGTGTCACCGGCGACTGTTCGTGCTCAGCACGCTCCGGACGAGGTCGCGGCCGCAACCGTGCGCACCGGTCGGGCCGACACGATCAACATCCTCAACGGTGACGACGATCGTTTGATCGTCGTTGTCGGTCCGTGCTCCGTGCACGATCCGGAAGCGGCGATGGACTACGCCCGCCGGTTGGCCGCCAAGGCCGAAGAACTGCGGGACGATCTGCACATCGTCATGCGCGTCTACTTCGAAAAGCCGCGCACCACTCTCGGGTGGAAGGGCCTGCTCAACGACCCCCACCTCGACGGCACGTTCGACATCAACACCGGGCTCGGTATCGGCCGCAAGTTGCTTCTCGACGTGTCGAGTCTGGGCCTGCCTGTCGGCTGCGAGTTCCTTGATCCGATCATGCCGCAGTACATCGCCGACCTGGTCAGCTACGGTGCAATCGGCGCCCGGACCGCCGCCAGTCAGGTTCACCGTCAGCTGTGCAGCGCGCTGTCCATGCCCGTCGGCATCAAGAATTCCACCGAAGGTGATGTGCAGGTAGCCGTCGACGGTACCCGCGCTGCGGCGGCGAGCCATGTGTTCCCCGGAACGGATCTCGACGGCCAGGCTGCCTTGATTCGGACCGCGGGCAACCCGGACTGCCATGTGATTCTTCGTGGCGGCAGCGACGGACCGAACTACGATGCCGAGACCGTCGCGGATACCCTTGCTCGCCTGCGTAAGTCGAACCTGCCCGAGCGCGTGGTCATCGACGCGAGCCACGGTAACAGCAGCAAGGACCACGAGCGTCAGGTCGTCGTGCTGGACGACATTGCCCGACGTCTGACCGAGGGCGAGCAGGGAATCGCCGGCGTCATGTTGGAGAGTTTCATCGAGGCCGGCCGTCAGGACCTGACCTTGGGTAAGGCGGACGAGCTCACCTACGGTCAGTCGATCACCGACGCGTGCATCGACTGGTCCACCACCGCAGCGCAGTTGGACCGTCTGGCGCAGGCCGTTGCGGCTCGGAGGGGCTGACGCCCCCGTGCGCGTTTAGGGAGTGCCTGGACTCGCTAAACGCGCACAGGGCCGCTAGGCCAACACTGCTCGCGTGGCCTCGACCAGGCGCTTCAGCCAGGCGTCCGTGCCGACGGCGCGGCGCAGCGGCTCGTTGGGCAATTCGATGCTGACCGGCAGTCCGGCAGGCAATGTCGACCAGATGTCGGCCAGGGCGATGCCGCCGGTGCCGGGCACCAGACGCTCTTCGCGGGCGTGACGGATCAGTTCTGCGTCATCCGTAGGAGCGGGGGTCGAACCGTCGCACATCTGGGCGTAGTGAAGCCACTCGCGCGGGATGGACGCAAGATCCTCCAGCGTCGTCGCCGAGCGGTCGGTGTGGAGTGCGTCGACCAGGACACTACGAGCCGGACCGTCTGCCGCCGAGACGATCTCGATGGCCGCACGCGCATCGGGCACCGCAGTCCACGGCATGAATTCGAGCGAGGCGACGATGCCGTAGTTCGCGCACAGTTCAGCGAGGCGGGCATAGGAGTCCGTGAGCCGAGCGCGGTCGCGGTCGTCGCCGCCCACCAGAACGGCTTTGGCTCCGAGCTGTGCACCCGCTTCGAGAAGCGGAACGTAGTCGGTGGAGTCGAAGTCGGCTGCAAGGCGGATGATTTCGAGGTCGAATACCTCAACGGGTGAATCGCCTAGTCGACGCACCAATTCGTTCAACCCCTGCTTGTCCTCGTGCAGGGGGTACGCCGTAGTGCCCGGTGCCGCGGGCATCAGACGGATACCGATGGTGTCGAAGCCGTGTTTTTCCGCCAAGTCGACGTGCTGCATCGGTGCGGTATCGAGCACTGTGAGGGCTGCCAGTCCGAGTGAGAGTGTCATGCGTGCGCTCCAACTGTCTTGGCTCCGGCCAGTTCCCGACCTGCCAGATAACCGAACGTCATAGCCGGGCCGAGGTTGATGCCGCCGGACGGGTAGTGCCCGCCCATCACGCTGGCCTGATCGACGCCGACGGCGAGCAATCCCTCGATGGGGCGGTCGTTGTCGTCGAGCACCTGCGACGACGAGTCCGTCACCAGTCCGGCGAAGGTCCCGAAACTCCCTGGCACCACTTTCACCGCGTAGTACGGACCCTTCTGTAAGGGTGCAAGCGACGGGTTCGGCCAGGGGTTGGCGGTATCGCCGGATCCCCGGTTGAACGGTGTTGTGCCGCGACCGAACTCGGGGTCTTCACCGGCCACGGCCCCGACATTGAATGCCTCGATTGTCTTTTCCAACTGCGTCGGATCAACGCCGATTTTCTCCGCCAGTTCGCGAACAGTGCGACCCCGTGTCAGGTATCCCGAGCGCAGGTACGGCTGGATCGGGATCGGCAGGGGCTTGGCCATGCCAAGAGGGAGATAGCGCACATACTGCTGATCGGCAATCAACCACGAGCACACTTCTTCGCTCTCGGGAACCTGCTCGACCATCGCGAGGGTGTAGTCGTGGTAGCCGAGTGCTTCGTTGACAAAACGCTTGCCGTTCGCGAGAACTCCGATGACACCGGGCTTTCCGCGGTCGAGGATGTGCGGGAACACACCTTCCTTGCCGTTGCGGTAGCGAACGATGGAGACGGGGCAGTACGCGACGGGGGAGGCAAGAGTGCGGTCGAGGCGACCACCCACGGATTCGCCGAGGGTGATGCCGTCGCCGGTGGTTGTCTTCGGAGTGAGTGACCAGTGCTCGTTTCCGGTGGGGGTACGGGGGAACAGTTCACGTCGGCGGTCGATGTCCTGGGCGAAGCCGCCGGTGGCCAGTACGACGCCGCGCGTGGTAGTTACCGAGTACGCACCATCCGGACCTTCGAGGCGGACACCGACAACGCGACCGTCATCGTCAGTCCGCAGCGATGTTGCCGACGTTTTCACCCGAATCTCGACGCCGAGATCGAGCGCTGAGCGAAGCATCATGCCGACAAGCGCAGTGCCGTTGACGAGTTGCTGGCCACGACGCTTGGTGGCGAGATCGAACATGTGCTTAGTCACGCGAACGCCACAGTGCACAAATGCTTTCGGCGATCGAGTCGAGTGCAGGAATGCCTGCAGGTCGGGGCCGGCCATGATGCCCATTCCGAGGAATGACGTCTCGTACAACTGTCGACGGAGCAGCGCCGCGACGTCGGGTCCGAGCTTTCGCAAGCTCACCGGTTTCGGTCCGACGGAACGATGACCCGTGCCGGCTCCCGGTGTGTCGCCGTGAATGTCGGCGATCTTGGCTCCGGGAACGAACTTCAGTGCAGTCTTGCGTTCGAAGAACTCGACCATCTCCGGTGCGCCGTCGAGGAGTGCATCCACCTTGGCAGCGTCGAAGTTGTCGCCGAGTCGGTTCTCCAGATATGTCCGCGGCGCCGAACGATCCTCGACAACCCCGTCGGCGATGGCAAACATGTTGCGCGGGGTCCACATCCACCCGCCTGACCAGGCCGTTGCGCCGCCGCAGGTGTCGGCCTTCTCGACAACGAGTACCGACGCGCCGCCATGTGCTGCGGCAATTGCTGTGGAAAGCCCGCCTGCGCCGGAGCCCACGACAACCACGTCGTAGGTGAGGGGGGTACTGCTACTCATTTCTGCTCCTTGGCAGTTGTTGCGAGGGTCGGTGTCGATGTCAGCTCGACAACCTTGCCCGTTCGTGACGATTCGTAGATTGCGGCGATGATGGCAAGTGACGCGCGGGCGTCTCGTCCGGTGACGGCGGGTTCGCGCCCGGTCAGGACGGCGTCGGCGAAGTCCTGAACCTGCAAGGTGTGGAAGTCGGTCAGTGCCGCATTGACCGCTCCCACATCGAGATTGGCGTCGATATCGGCGGAGTACCGCGACTGGAACTCCACTTCGCCCGGCACGGTCCAGATTTCGTTGACACCCTCGTGCCCTTCAGGGAACTCGAGGACGCTGGCGATGGCACCGGTGCGCCCGATCACCGAGACGCGGTTGCCCAGGTTGTGATTGGCACCGGTAGTCGCGGTGACGGTGGCGGTGCCGCCCGAGGCAAAGGAGATCACAGCCGACGCACTGTCCTCGGTCTCGATGTGCTCACCGTGGGTGTGGGTGCGGATGAAGCCGCTGACCGAGACAGCCTCGCCCATGAACCAGGCCAGCATGTCGATCTGGTGCACGGCCTGCGTCATGAGCACGCCACCGCCGTCGGTGTCCCAGCGTCCGCGCCACGCGTCGGCCGAGTAGTAACTCGATGGGCGGTGCAGGATCACCGACGCCTCGCCGAGCGTGGGCAGTCCGATCCGACCGTCGTCGATGGCGTCCCGGATACGACGCACGGCCGGCCAGAAGCGGCGTTGGAAGAGGACGCCGAAGGTGATACCGGCGCGGTCGGCGGCCTCGATCATGCGGTCGGCGGCAGCAACATCGACCGCGATGGGTTTCTCGCACAACACATGTACACCCGCTTCGGCAGCGGCCACGACTACCTCTTCATGTACCGGGTGCGGCGTGCAAACGGTGCAGGCGTCGAGTCCGAGGGCGAGAAGTTGCTCCACTGAACTCACGGCTGCGGGAATGCCGTGCGCTGCCGCGAACTCCTGGGCGCGTCCGAGATCGGGATCGCAGCAGCCGATTACCTCGACGCCGGGGACTTGTTGCAGGGCTCGGGCATGGTTGCCGGCGATCTTGCCGCAGCCGACGATTCCGACTTTCAATGTCATCAGAAATGTTCCTCTGCTTCGACGTCCCGCGCCGCAGACTCGCCGCGGTCGAGACTGTTCAGTGCTTCGATGTCCTCGCCGGAGAGGGTCACATCGAGTGCTGCCAGGTTCTCGGCCTGACGCGTCGGGTTCGCTGATCGCGCGACCGGAACCACACCCTGCGCGACATGCCAAGCAAGGACCACCTGCGCAGGGGTGCAACCCATTCGACCGGCGATCTCACTCACAACGGCGTTGTCGAGCACATCCCCGCGGCCGAGCGGGCTCCACGACTGCGTGAATATTCCGAGTTCGTCGTTGGCGCGGCGCACCGGAATTCGCGCGAGCGACGGGTCCATCTGAATCTGGTTGACTGCCGGTGCCTCGCCGGTTTCGGCGACGACGCGGCGCACGTGGTGCTCGAGGAAGTTCGACACACCCACGTACCGAACCAGTCCGGCGTCGCGGCAGGCAAGCATCGCCTCGAACGACGCAACGTAACGATCGATTCGCGGGAGCGGCCAGTGGATCAGGAACAGATCGAGTTGATCCAGTCCCAGTCGTTCCAGGCTCTGCTCGAGCGCTCCGCGGATGTCACCGGAAACCTGGTCGTTTCCACGAAGTTTGGTGGTGACAAACAGTTCTTCTCGCGGTAGAGCAGACTCCGCCAACGCTACGCCGACGGCGTCCTCGTTGCCGTAGATCGCGGCGGTGTCGATGAGGCGGTACCCGACCTCGATGCCGGAGAGAACCGACTTCGTGGCGTCGGCACCGACCAGTGGCCAGGTTCCGAGTCCGATGGGTGGCAACGCAGTTGCCACCGGTGCGGCTGTGTGTGCGCTCATGCGTGAACCTCCTGACGGGCCGCAGCGGCGGCGGTGATGGCGACGGCAACGTCGGCTGCGGTCACGAGTGCGGCATGGATGGATCCGCCGTCACCGCTCGCGTCGCCGACGGTATGGACCCCGAGTCGTGGTGCCAGTGAACGTAGTTCGGCCAGAAGCTCCGAGCGCGGCTCGACGCCCTGTGAAATCAGCAGCTCGCCGGGGGCGTCGACTTCGCTCAGTACACCGCCTGTCGAGATCGTGACCCGATCGGCGTCGACTTTGGTGACGATCGAGCTCAGGTAGGTCGTGAGGTTCTCACTTGCGGCCAGGCGCGGCAGCAGTACGATCTTGCCGCGCCGGCCGACGTCGTGCGCGATGGTTTCCTGCGGCCCGATCATGACGACCTGGGTGCCCTTCTGGAGCAGATCGTCTGCGACGGCAGCAGCCTCGCGGTCGGCGCCGAAAATGGTGATTGCTTCGGGGGCCGGATCTCCGGAAACCAGGAACTCGCGCACGTCACGGACGGTTCGGGTCTGCGCGCCGGGAAGGTCAGTCACGGGACCGTGCCCACCGGCAGCAAGGACGATCGCGTCGAAGTCACTGTTTGCGAGCAATGCTGCGTCCGCTCTGGTCGAAGTGTGGCACTGCACCCCGAGTTCGGCCAGTTCCGCGAGGTACCAGTCCACGATACGCCCGTATTCGGGATATTCGTGCAGCTTCGATGCCAGAGCGAAGTCGCCACCGAGGCTGGGTCGTTCGTCGTACAGGTCGACGCGATGACCGGCAAGTGCGAGGTCGCGGGCAGCGGCCATTCCGGACGGACCGGCACCGATGACGGCGACGCGTACGGTGGCATCAGCCGGCTTCGTGGGCTGATCCAGTTCACGTCCGACCCACGGGTTGACGGAACAGGGAACGGGGCCGGCGGCCAGGCTGTCGATGCAGTAGTTGCAGGCGATGCAGGGGCGGTAGCGGCCACCGTCGACAGCGCGATTCGGAAAGTCCGGGTCGGCGTGCAACGTACGGGCCATGCTGACGAAGTTCGCCTGACCGGATTCGATGATCTGCGCGGCGATCTCCGGCGACGTGATGCGTCCGGCCACACCCACCGGGATGTCGAAGTCGCGCTGGTACTGCTCGGAGTACGGCGCGAGGAGTCCGCGGGACCATTCACCGGGCTGGATGATCCACTGTCCCGCTTCGTAGTTGCCGGCCGAGACGTCGAGAAAATCGAGTCGGTCAGTGTCGATGGCGTCGATGCGAGAGCGGGTCGTCTCGGCGTCGAGTCCGCCGTCAATGCCCTCGAAGGCTGAGAATCGAAGTCCCAGAGTGATTCCCGGAGCATGCTCGTGGACGGAGGCGATGACCTTGTTGACGAACAAGGTGGGGTCGGCCCATTCGTCGTCGCGGTGATTGTAAGCAGGGGAGAGGAACTGGTGGATCAAGTACCCGTGGCCACCGTGCAGGGAGATCACGTCGACGCCGGCCTGCTGGCAGCGCGCCGCAGCCTCACCGAAGCATTCGATGATGTGCTCGATGTCGTCGCCGTCGAGTTGTTCTGGCATTTCGCCGCCGACAACCAAACACGGAATCGGTGTCGGGGCAACGGGAACAAATCCACTGACCGACCCCTGCGCCGTGCGTCCACCGTGGTTGAGTTCGACTCCGACGAGGGCGCCGTGTGCGTGGATCGCGTCGACCATCTTCTTGATGCCGGGAATCCGTTCGTCGACGTCGACGCCCATCTGCCGGATGCGTCCCTTGCCGTCGGCACGCACGTAGCTCGCTTCGGTGAAGATCAGTGCAGCACCACCTTCGGCGCGGCGGGCGAGGTATGCGATGTACTCGTCCGTCATGGTGCCGTCGACTTCGCAGTAGTTGCGTTCCATCGGGGCGGACACGAACCGGTTCCGGAGGCGGACGCTGCCCATGTCGAGAGGTTCGGCGAAAGGCGCAGTCACCTTCATCAGTGCTCCTGGTACTTCGCGAGAAAGTAGGTGTTCGGTTGTGCTCATGCGCATGCCGTCTCGGAGAGCAGCTCGCTCAGATGGCTGCGCATGCGATCCGTATCGGCTTCGACACCGGTCAGGAGTGTGAAGGTGTCAGAGGCTTGAGCCACCAGCATCTGCCCACCGTCGAGAACCGCGCATCCGAGAGCAGCTGCAGCGTCGAGCAATTCGGTGCGCATCGGTCGATAAACGATGTCCGCAACCCACAAGCCGGAGTGGAGCGCAGCGGGGTCGAAGGGAGTTCCGGGATGACCCACCATGCCGATCGGAGACGCATTGACGACGCCGTCGCACGTCGTCAGGTTGACGGAGATCTCACCGATCGCCAAAGCCGTTGTGCGCGTGCCAGGGAAGGCCGAGGCGACGCGGGAACACACATCGGCAGCGCGATCGGGATCAATATCTGCGATGCGAAGATCCGTGGTGCCGGCGGCGGCGAGTGCATATGCCACAGCGGAACCCGCCCCTCCTGCCCCGGCAAGCACCACTCGGTCCAAGGCGGCGTCGGGCAAACCGCGCTGCAGTGCTGTGAGGAATCCGCTGTGGTCAGTGTTGTGGCCGATCAAACGGCCGTTGTCGACCACAACCGTGTTGACGGCACCGAGCAACCGCGCGTTGCCGGACAGCTCGTCGAGCGCGTCCACGACAACCTGCTTGCACGGGTGGGTGATGTTCAGTCCGGTGAAATCGCCCGCGACGGCGCCACGCACCACCTCACCGGTTTTCTCGACCGAGATGTTCAGGTTCTCGAGATCGATCAGTTCGTAGCTGTAATCGTCGAGTCCGAGTGCTGCTGCTTCGTGTGCGTGCAACGCGGGCGAGAGTGAGGTGGCGATACCCGACCCGACAAGGCCGATACGGTGGGGTGTGTATTCGGTAGTCATGACATTCTCCTGCATAAGTGGGGACGGCCCCTCGCGGCAATTCAGCGCGAGGGGCCTGTCCGGTCAAGCGTTGTTGCTGGTGAGCTCTGAGTCCTGCTTGATCGGCAGGCTCGGCTTCGGTTGGCCCAGTTCTGCTGTGGGCGTGCGGTACGTTTCCGGTCCGGTCATTGCCGCGATGGCGGAGATGACGGCGAAGCCCAGGCACATCCATGCAACCGGTGTCCAGTTGCTCTTGTCTCCGGCCGAAATCGCCTGGGCGATAGCCGGTGTGAAGCCGGCTACAAGGAGTCCGAGCATGAGGCTGACGGCCATTCCGGTGTATCGGACCTTCGCGGGGAACTGCTCCGGGAAGTATGCCGGGTACGTGCCGTTGGGCATCGCGTAGAAGATTCCGATCATGACGATTCCCGAAGCGAAGACCATGGGGACGCTTTGGGTTCCGATCGAATGGAAGAAGACGAAGATCATCAAGCCGGCTCCGATGGCGCCGACGACGAAGATGGGCTTACGTCCGTAGCGATCCGAGAGAATGCCGAACAGCGGCTGAGTCAGTACGGCAACAAAATTGGCGGTCGCGATGGCCCACAGCATCGTGGAGCGTTCGAAGCCGGATTCGACGGCGTACGCCAGGGCGAAGACGTTGACGATGGTGTTGATCATCGCGAAGGTCGAGCTCATGCTGATACGGATTACGGTGCGCCAGTGCGAGCGGAACATCTCGACGACGGGAATTCCGGCCGTCTCGTCCTGTTCCTTGAGTTCTTCGAATACCTCGGGCTCATCCAAGGCGCGACGTAGCCACAGCGCAACGACGGTCACGATGATGCTGAGCCAGAAGGGAACTCGCCAACCCCACGAGTAGAGGTCTTCGTCGGGCAGGCTCGCCACTGGGATGAATACCAGGCTGGAGACGACGATGCCGAACATGATCCCGCTCATGGTGAACGAGGTGAAGAACGAACGACGGTGATCAGGTGCGTGTTCGAGAGTCAGTGCCGAAGAGCCGGGTGATTCACCGCCGGCAGAGAGCCCTTGAAGAAGGCGAAGCAAGACGAGAATGATCGGCGCGGCGATGCCGATCTGGTCGTAGGTCGGCAGGCAACCGACGATGACCGTCGCAACACCCATGAGGAGCAGGCAGGCGAGAAGCGCGTTCTTGCGTCCGTACCGATCGCCGAGGTGTCCCCACAGCACTGCGCCGAGTGGGCGGGCGACGTAGGCCACGCCCAGGGTGCTGATCGAGAGCAGCGTTGCCGTCGAGCCGCCGCCAGGAAAGAAGATCTTGGGGAACACGAGCGCAGCTGCGGAGCCGTAGATGAAGAAGTCGTAGTACTCGAGGGTGCTGCCGAGGAAGCCCGAAACGGCGGCGCGGCGCGCGTTCGAATTCGGATGCTCTTCGGTGGAGTGCGTGGAACCGGTGGAGGTGATCGGTGGTGCCATGTGAAGTCCTTTCGTCCCGATGGGCCGGCCGTGGCGGCACGTTTGGTGATGCACCACGCATCGGTGACGTCCCTCACCTTTCGGCGGCTGAGACGACAGTGCCACGAAGGACTATGGCGCGTCCAACACTAAATGAGTCTCAGATAATGACGTTTCTGGTCTCAATCTCCGGCGTCGGCAGAATCTCCTCGGACGTCTCCAGTGCGACGGCGAGTGCATCGGTCATATGCCGGGGTGACCAGGCAATTCCGTGATTCATGAACGTCGGCTCGCCGGTGAGTGGGACGAACACACTGCCAGGTGGGGTGATAGCAGCCATGCCGGACGTCATCAGCGCTACACCGACGCCGGCGGCAACGAGCATGAGGATCATGTACGGATCGGTGATCTCCTGGACGACGCGAGGCCTGAAGTCTGCGTTCATGCAGGCGCGCATCGCGGTTTCCTGGAGGGCCGAGCCGGCCGAGAGCGGGGTGGTCACGAATCCGTCGTCGGCCAATTCGCGGAGATCGATCGCGTCCCTCTCGGCAAGGGGATGGTCGATCGGAAGTACGGCGCCGAACGCCTCCCGTCGGATCAGCCGGGTAGACAGTGATGCGGATTCCACCGGTAGTCCGACGAAGGCGAGGTCGAGGGCGCCGCTCTCGAGTTGAATGACCGCGTCGCGCGTCATGATCCGGCCGAGGAGTGTCAGTTCGACTTCCGGATAGCGCTGACGCAACGCGCGGGTGAGCGGCGGAAGTGCTTGATAGTTGAGCACTCCGGTGAACCCGATCGTGACTCGTCCGTAGACGCCTCCCGACGACGCACGCGTAGCGTGTCGTGCCGTCTCCATGTTCTCGATGACGCGATAGGCGTGGGGGAGAAAGGCATGTCCGCCGGACGTGAGTGCGACGCTGCGAGTGCTTCGTTCGAACAACTTGACGCCGATGTCCTTTTCGAGCTTTCGGATCATCTGGCTGAGCGGCGACTGGGCCATCTGGAGCCGTGATGCGGCCCGCCCGAAGTGAAGTTCTTCCGCAACCGCGACAAACGCGTGCAACCAGCGGGTTTCCATCGCCAAGGCCTCCAGGTATTTGACGTTGACAACAAACGCCATATATTCAGAATTTCTACACAGTGTGACGGCAATTATGCCTGTTTGCAACATAAATAGAGTGCGTAGCGCACAGAAACTCAGGAGTGAATGCGATGCAGGGTTACCCAGAGGGTGTCACCGCGCTCGTTACCGGCGGTGCGAGCGGAATCGGCGCCGCCAGTGCAAAGCTGTTGACGGAGAAGGGAGTTCGGGTGGTAACAGCAGATCTTGCCGAGGGTGCGGACGAACAACTCGACGTGAGTGATCCGACAGCAGTCGATGCGCTTCGAACCAGACTCGGCAGAGTCGACATCTTGATCAACAGTGCGGGAATCGTAGGACCATCAGCGCCACTCGTCGACGTCGACCTCGCGGCTTGGCGGCGTACGTTCCGCATCAACGTCGAAGGGACATTCCTGATGTGCCGGGCGTTCGTGCCGGGGATGGTTGCGTCCGGGTGGGGGCGGGTCGTCAATCTCGCGAGTATTGCTGCCAAGGACGGAAACCCGAATCAGAGTGCATATTCCGCGTCCAAAGCGGCAGTCGTCGCGCTGACGAAGTCGCTCGGCAAAGAGGTCGCCACCGCCGGTGTGCTGGTCAACGCGATTGCTCCCGCGGCCGTGGAAAGTCCTATGAATGCCGGCACCGATCCGGCCATCCTCGCTCGTTCGCAGTCTTTGACGCCGATGGCACGGATGGGGCGGGCCGACGAGATCGCCGAACTGATCTCCTGGCTGTCGTCGTCGGCGGTGAGTTACTCGACGGGTGCTGTGTACGACGCCAGCGGTGGCCGCGCAACGTACTGAATTACCTTCTGGAAGAAGTCGATCAGAACTGGAGCAGTGACTGCCACAGTTCGCGAGATGCGTCCTGGTACTCGAGCATGTGCGAGATCAGTTCACGCAGTGGCTGCGTCGGTTCGAGTTCTTCCGGAAGGAGCGGATTGCGCACGATGACCGCGATCACCGCGCTGCCCAAGGCAAGTGATTCACGGGCAGCCTCCTCGCGACTGATTGTCGCCAGGCGTGTTTGCGCCTGTGTGAGTGCTTCACGGGCCTCGGCGATGTCGACCAACAGTGCTTCCGAGTTCCAGAGTGTGCGGATTGTCGAATCATCCTCGGGGGCAAGGTGAGCGATTTCCATGACAGCCGATTCGGGGGCGGCGCCGAGTCGGCGGAGAGTGCGGCGGGCGCTGTCCGTGCCGCCGAGCAGATTGTTCGGGCGGACGGCGAGTGTGGGCTTCCACTCCTCGTAGCCCGCCAGGCGCAGCGCCTGATCGTGTCTTCGGGCGGCAGTGCGGTCGCTTCGTTTGAGCGCTGAGTGCTCGACGGCTATCCACGTGCCGTCCCAGGGGCGTATGCGATCGGTACGAGTTCGCCACCCCTCGACCTCGCTGTAGGTGGGGATGCCGTCCGGGTTGAGGACGTACGTTCCACGAGCGGTGCGACGCAGTTTGTTCTCGCGGCACAGGCGGCCCGTTGCCACGCGAACGCTCGATGCGCTGACACCGACGATCTCGCCGGCCCGGGTCAGCACTGCAGTGCTGAACTCGGTGTCCGGACTCGCCGTTGCGAGGTCCAGCACAACTCGGGTTGCGGACATTCCTCGATCAGTTTGTAACAACTTTTTAACAACTCCTGACAAATTCTGTTACAAGTGGCATGGTGGGTACCGGGAAACCTTATCCGCGAGCAGTGAGGAAATATCGTGACCGACTCCGATCGACCAGGTGGCGATGTCTATGTGGAGCGTGACGGTGGCGTCACCGTCATCGTGATGAATCGCCCTGATCGCAAGAATGCGGTGGACGGGCCGATGGCGGCGCAGTTGCGTGATGCCTTCCTGGAGTTCGAATCGGACGAGAGTCAGAAGGTGGCGATTCTGTGGGGCGCGGGCGGCACATTTTGTGCCGGTGCGGATTTGACCGCAGTCTCCGACCCCGCCCGCGTGCACGAGTTGCATCCGGAAGGCGGCGGCACCGGCCCGATGGGGCCGAGTCGGTTGGTGTTGTCCAAGCCATTGATCGCCGCCGTCAGCGGATACGCGGTTGCAGGAGGGCTCGAGCTTTCATTGCTCGCGGACCTGAGGATCTGCGAGGAGGATTCCGTCTTCGGAGTCTTCTGCCGGCGCTGGGGAGTTCCTCTCATCGATGGTGGGACCGTGCGACTGCCGCGAATCGTCGGGCAGGGGCGAGCGCTCGACATGATCTTGACCGGTCGCCCGGTCGACGCTCCGGAGGCGCTGGCCTTCGGACTGGCCAATCGTGTTGTTCCAGTGGGGCAGTCACTCCAGGCAGCCAAGGAGCTTGCGCACCAGTTGTCCGCTTTCCCTCAACTCTGCATGCTCGCGGATCGCGCGTCGGCCTACCGATCTTTTGATCTACCACTTGCCGAAGCACTGCGGGCCGAGGGCGTCGCGGGAAATCCCATTGTCATCGCTGAAGGTGTGCGCGGCGCTGCTGCGTTCGCCGCGGGCGCCGGCCGGCACGGCCGGTTCGAGAACAACCCGAATTCGAACGAGGAAACTGAACCATGATGCCCATAACCAGAGACCTGATCGCCCGTGGTGCGCGACAGCACGGATCGCGAACAGCCGTCGTTTTCGGCGATCGATCGATGACGTTCACGGAAGTGGACGAACTCAGCAGCCGATTGGCGCACACATTCATCGCCCTCGGTATCGGGCGTGGTGCACGGGTTGCATTGCTGGTCAACAACTCTCTTGCCAGCGTCCCCGTCGATTTTGCCTGTGTCAAAGCCGGCATCAACAGGGTTCCGCTCAACTCGCGTCTCTCGCTCGACGAGCACGCGAGAATGCTCGAGGACACCGACACCTCGCACGTCGTCTTCGGTAGTGACCTCGCCGTCCGCGCCGCTGAACTGTCCGCCAGGTTCCCCGAACGTACGTTCATCGGGCTGGAAACAGGTTCGGCGCGGCAGCGTTCGCTGCTCGACCAAGCACAGAGCATGCCTTCGGACACACCGGACGTCGAGTTAGCTCCCGACGATGTGATCCTGACGCTGTTCACCTCCGGGACCACGGGAACATTGAAGGCCGCGCAGCACACTCAGCGCAGCTACGCCGGCATCTGCCGCAATGTTCTGCTCAATCTGCTTCCGGCGACTCAGGACGATACGATGCTGCACGCGGCATCACTGATTCATGCCAGCGGTGTCTTCGTGCTTCCGTTCTGGCTGCGTGGCGGCAAGACCGTCATCCTTCCCGGATTCGACCCGTCGACCTTCTTGGACTCGATAACCGAGCATCGGGCTACGGCAATCAATCTGGTGCCGACGATGATTCAGATGCTCCTCGAACGCCCTGATTTTGCGAGCGCAGACATCTCGAGTCTGAAATCCGTGATCTACGGTGCGTCGCCGATGCCGCTGGCCACCATCGAACGTGCAATGCAGGCGTGGGGGCAACACCGTTTTCTCCAGTACTACGGGCAGACCGAGGCACCGCTGTGTATTGCAGTCTTACGGCCCGAAGATCACACGGAAGATCGCCTGCTGTCCTGTGGTCAGCCGGCCATCGACGTCGAGATCAGGCTGCTCGACGGCGAGGGAAACGAAGTGCCCCAGGGAGAACCGGGTGAAATCGTGATCCGCTCGCCATCGGCGATCGCCGGATACTTCAATGCACCGGAACTGAATGCGGACACCTTCACCGAAGACGGCTGGGTTCACACCCGTGACATCGGTCAGTTCGACGCCGAAGGATTCTTGTTCTTGAAGGACCGAGCTTCGGACATGATCATCAGCGGCGGATACAACGTCTACCCCCGTGAAGTCGAGGACGCACTCCTGACGCATCCGTCTGTCCGTGAGGTCGCCGTGGTGGGTACCGCCGACGCCAAGTGGGTGGAGGCGGTCACGGCTGTGGTGGTACTCGAGGACGGGACCGTCGAAAATGACGCGCTCCAAGGATCATTGGTCGCGCACGTCGGCGAGCGACTGGCGTCGTACAAGAAGCCGCGTCGGGTTGTTTTCGCAGAATCCATACCGAAGACGGCCGTCGGCAAGCTCAATCGGAAGGCGCTGCGAGACGAACTCCGCGACGCTATCTAACTCCGCGAGTGCGGAATTGAACGCTGATTCTCGGCCCGAGGGCCCGCGCGCTCTTCGGGACACAGTGTTCCCACGTGCGTTGGCAGGATCCGCCCATGACGAGTAGATCTCCGTGTCCGAGATTGAAGCGGATGGATTCGCCGCCCCCACGAGGGCGCAATAGGAGCGGGCGAGCCGCACCGAGAGACAGGATGGCCACCATCGTGTCCTCGGTGCGACTTCGTCCCGTGTCGTCCCCGTGCCAGGCAACGCTGTCGGAACCGTCGCGATAGAAACACAGACCCGACGTGGCGAATGGTTCACCGAGTTCGTCGAAGTAGTGACTGCTCAGCGCGTCTTTGGCTTCGGTGAGAAGCGCGTCCGGCAGTGGTTGATTCTCTGCGTAGAAACACACCAGACGAGGGACGTCGACAACGCGGTCGTACATCTGACGCCGTTCGGAACGCCACGGCACCGTAGCCTCCAGATTGTCGAACACGGCCTCCGATCCGGTCAGCCAGGCCGGGCGATGGTCGACCCATGCGCCGGCGGTGAGAATACGTCGCTGCACCGTGCCGTCGAGATCGGCCAAAGAAACGCCGAGGTCACCGTTGTCGAACAGAGACGGTTGCATCGTGGCGGTCATAGGCTCCACCGTACACCGAAATCGAACATATGTTCCCATGAATTTTGATTGCAGTGCTGGACGGCTGTTCATCCTTGCTGGGTGATGTCCGTCGGCGTGAACCTTTGAATACTGTTCTCACGCTATTTCGCCGAAGAAGGGGACGTCATGACTGCTCCGCACCAATCTCATGCGAACCATCCTGTCCGACAAGGCTTTGCCATCGGGACCACGGTGGCGGCAGCCTGCCTGCTCTTCGTCGCGGGAATCGTCGCGTTGCTCCAGGGCATCGCGGCTCTCGCAGACAACGACCTGCTGATCGTCGGAGTCAACTACACCTTCGAATTCGATGTCACGACATGGGGTTGGATCCACATCGTGCTCGGAATCATCGGCATCGCGGTGTCGCTGGGATTGTTCGTCGGCATGACGTGGGCCCGCGGCATGGCCTTCGTGATCGCGGCGCTCTCGATCGTGGCGAATTTCCTGTGGATGCCGTACTACCCGCTGTGGTCGATCGTGATCATCGCCCTCGACGTCGCCGTGATCTGGGCCGTCGCGACCTGGCGACCTGACGAGGTGTGATCCTCTGACCGAAGTGAGTGGTTCACCTGCGACAGGTGAACCACTCACTTCGCTGTGTCCGGGCCTCCACGGTCGGCCTCATCCCTACACGGCGTCAGCGCCGTTTCGGTGACTCGCGATCCTGGTTCTCGCGCGGACGCATGTCCTTCGTCGATCGGTGTGGGAAGCCGTGGATCATCGAGCAAGAGATCCAGCAGATCACCACCGTTGCGATTCCGAGTCCGATCGACGCGAATGGTTCCTGCGTGGCCAGCCAGACGCTCAGTCCGATTGCCGTCCCGACGATCAGAATCAGGATGGTGTCGAGTCGTGTCGTTTGCATCGAAATCATCGCCTGGCACAGATTGTTTTCGGCGGCCCGCTGGTTTTGGCGGCCCGCCACCCGGCGAGTGACAGCCGGGGGCAGACCTTGCGCGGCTGACCCCTCGCTCTGGAAATCGCCGCCGCAAGTGATCAATACCCGCGAAATTCGTCTGCGAAACTATTGGCAGGCAGAACAGGACCTTAGGCCTCAAGGCCGGCATGCCGGCCTTGACTATGACGTAGCGTCATAGTTGATGCTGTTCGTATGCGAATCAGCGACGTGGCCAGTGCGGCAGGCACCACTCCGCGGACCGTTCGGCACTATCACCGACTGGGGCTGCTGGCCGAGCCGAGACGACTGTCCAACGGTTACAGAACTTACGAACTTCCCGATCTGGTCAGGCTGATGCGCATTCGTTGGCTCTCCGCCGCCGGCATTCCACTCGGATCCATTGCCGCGATGATCGAACCGAAGCCGATCGATGCACGAGAACCGGACGACTTCGCCGAAGATCTTTCCTCCCTGATCGCGGAGATAGACCGGAAACAGCGCGTCCTCGCAGACCAGCGAGTGCGCCTCCAGGAAATGCTCTCGGCGCGAGGCGCCGGCCGGGTGGTCTCGCCGCTTCCGGTGGAGTTGCTGTCTGCGTTCGACGAGTTGATCGCGTCGTCCCCGACGGATTCGGTTCGGCGTCTGTTCGAGCGTGAACGCGACATGTGGGAATTGGTGGCGATCTCGGGAGCAGCGCCACACGAACTGTTCTCCACGGCTGCGCGATTGCTGTCCGACGAGGGCGACCGGAAGAGAATTGTCGATCTGTACCGTCGTTTCGCCGCTCTGTCTGGGCGCGAGGTAGCCGAGGTTGCAGACGAGATCGCGTACTTGTCGGACGAACTGGAGGAATCACTGGACGGGGTGCTCGGCGATGTGTACTCAGACGGAGACTCCGCAGGTGTGGGATTCTCGGTTGGGATCGCGGACCTGGTGCCCGATCCAGCGCAACGTGAAGTGGTCGCGCGCGTCGCAACACGTCTCATGTCAGGCGGTACGGCGTGATCCGATCACTGTGGTTGCTCTCGACGGGTCGGAGAGACGGAGGTTCCAGTGATACAGCGACTTTCGGCTACGCGAGGGGGACAATGTCGATACCGGTGGCATTTGTTGCGGCGAGTGTGATCGAGGCCGTAGCGATTCACTTCCTGGTGCCGTGGCAGTGGCTTCGCGTCGTGCTGCTCGTTGCAACGGTGTTGTCGCTGATTGCGATTGGCGGTTGGCTTGCCGGACGCGTCGTGCACCCGCACCTCGTCTCGGCTCGAACGGTAGTGTTTCGATCCGGCACGGGCATTCGAGTCGAGGTGGACCGATCACGGATTTCGCGGGCGAGCATGGTCCGAAGGTTCGGTGAGACAGCAAATGTGATTGTCGACGATCGCTTGGTTCTGCCGGGGCCCGACGGCACTGTCGTGGACATAGACTTCGATCGGCCGCTCTCGGTCACGCTCCCGAAACGGCTCTCGAAGGCCAGTCCCACCACGATCGGTGGGCTGCGGTTGCATGTCGATCAACCCGGCGAGTTCTGTGCTGCATTGGCGCCGAACTGAATTCGCAACGATCGTTGGATCCGGTCAGTGCGGAGACCTCGGTGGAAGACCTTCACGGAACGGATCGACAACCAGCCACTGCACCGTGCCACCGACATTCCATAGTGCACCGGGGTTGTCGAGCGAGGCCGCGTACGTTGCCGCAGCTTGGTCGCCGGCGATCTCACCGCTCTCGCCCGACGGCGGGTTGGGCTCGAGGAATTCGGAGGGGTGCGGCCCTGGCCATGCAGGCACGTCGAACGGGGAAATGCTGGTGTCGATGAAGCCAGGTCGATGCACGGTCACCCGGTCGGGAACTTGCTTGGTTCCCGCCGCCACGGCGATCCCTGGTCCTTCGGCAGCTTCGCCGTCGCCGCTACCGCAGCCTGCCACTGCAAGAACAAGTCCCGTGATTGCCACACCCACTACCGCATGACGTATCCGCACCGTTTTCTCCTAGCCGGGGCTCACCCCGTTCGAACTCCACTATTGCATCTCGCCAACTCCGCGGGACGCGTCTTCCGATAAATGTGGGAAACGCACTGAATGTGCGTAGAAGACTCGGATTGCCAAACTATTCAGCGGTCGATCGAGGTGCGGCGGCAACGGATTGTGCCTGCCACCGTTCTTCGATGCGGCCGTACCGCCACACGAGGAGGGCGATCATCCAGGTGGCAACGAAGAGTCCGACGATGATGAAGCCCATCGCGCCGAGATCCAAGTTCCCGATGGCGCCGAGAATCCCGTCGTGAATGTCGAGTTTGTCGGTGAAGATCGAGATGATTTCCTGGGTCCCGATCAGCAGTGCCACTGCCACCGAGAGTCCGGTGATCACCATGTTGTAGTAGATCTTTCGTACCGGCTGGGCAAATGCCCAACCGTAAGCGAAGTTCATGAACGATCCGTCGATCGAGTCGAACAGAGACATCCCGGCGCAGAAGAGTATCGGTAGAACGAGGATCGAATACCACGGGAGCCCTGTCGCTGCCGCGCCGCCGGCGATCACCAACAGCCCCACTTCGGTGACGGTGTCGAATCCCAGTCCGAACAGTAGGCCGACCGGGTACATGTGCCAGGGCTTGCGAACCATCTTCATCACCGGGCCCAGGATCTTGTTGAGGGCGCCGCGGCTGTCGAGTTCCTTCTCGAGTTGCTCCTCGTCGAAGGTTCCGGCCTTGTACTTCGTGTACACCCGATGAACCCCGATGAGAGAGAAAAGATTCAGGAGGCCGATCAAGATCAGGAACGTTCCGGAAATGGTGGTGCCGAACAAGCCGGTCCACCTCTCCAGATCGGAGTTGTCGTCGGAAAGGCTGGTGGCAAGTTGCCGCACACCCAACGCCAGAAGTGCGACGAGAACAAAGACGATGGTGGAGTGCCCGAGTGAAAACCAGAAACCGACGGACATCGGTTTCTTGCCGTCCGCCACCAACTTCCGAGTGGTGTTGTCGATGGCGGCGATGTGATCGGCGTCGAAAGCATGGCGCATGCCGAGCGTGTACGCCGTGACACCGAGTCCGATGCCGAAGACACTGCCTTCGATCGTGTAGTGGCCGGGGACAACCAGACCGAGCAGAACTGCCCACCCGACGACGTTGAGTGCAACGACGGTGACGGTCATTCCGATGATGCTTCGACGCTGGCCTCGATCCAGACTGTGCCAAGCGCCGGCGATTCGGGTGCCCGTCGTGGTCATTGTCGTGGACATCGAACCTCACCGATCTTTCAGTCGCGGCCGGCGGCCACCCTACTGAAATCGTATAAGTGTTCAACTGTTCAGATAAGCGCCTGGAGGTTACAAATCACCCATCCGGGAGTAAAACTGCTTTGCTCCCGGATGGGAAACGCTCAGGCAAACACGGTATTGACCAGCGCGACGTAGATCGTCGTTCCGACAACGATGCTCAGGACGGCATTCTTTCGCCACAGGTGCGTGGCGATTGTGGCACACACTGCAATCAGTTCGGGGAGGCCGTGGGACGGGGCGGTGATCGACACCCCTTTGAGTGAATACATCACGAGGATCAGCATGACGCCGGCCGGCATGTAGATGCCGAGGTAGCCGACCAGGGCGGAGGAGCGCAGCGGCATGAGCGCGGCGAAGGGGATTGCGCGCAGCGCGAAGGTGACCACGGCCATGACTGCGACCGCCGCAAAGATGTACGAGGTGTCAGGCATCGATCTTCGCCTTTCGTGAGTCGTAGACAAAGCGGCCGATCAGGAAGAGCACGAAGGCGCCCATTGCAATTGGCAGCATGTGATCCGGGGCTGCGAGCCGGGCGACCAGAGCGCAGGTGACCGCAGCGACCGGCACCGCGAATCCGTTTTGTGCGCGAATTGCCTCGATCGAGAGGACGACGAACAGTGCGGTCAGAGCGAAGTCGAGACCGACTATCGAGTCCGGAATCCACTGTCCTGCCGTCGCGCCCAGGATCGCGCCACCGATCCAGTAGCCGTGGAGGTACAGCTGGGAGTAGACGATGACGCGTCCGGTGAGTGCCTTGGGATCGGCAGTTACCGACATCGCATAGGCCTCGTCGGTCAGCGCGAACATGCTGTAGAAGCGGGCGAAGGGGTTGCGAATCTTTTCCAGCGGAAAACTCAAGGCGTAGAACACATGTCGAAAGTTGACCAGCAGTGCGGTCAGCGCGACGTACGGCAGTGGTGTCATGGCCGCGACCATTCCGACGGCGAGAAACTCCAGCGATCCGGCGTAGATCAGCGAGGTGAAAGCGACTGCCCACCAAGGGTTGAGGCCCTGTTGGACCACAAGAACGCCCAGGGCTATCCCGAGTGGGAGCAGGCCGAATCCGACCGGCAGCGACAGTTGGAAGGCGTGCCGCCACGCCGGGGTTCGCGGCGAGAGTTCGACGGCAGGCGCGGCCGTCGACGATGCTGGTTCGATCACGACGCAAATCTATAACAAAGATCGAGGTGATCGATTGCTCAGAATGCCCACATATTGAACAGTGCGCAATAATAGTGCGATGGATGCCATGGATGACGCAATTTTGTTTCACCTCCGTCAGGACTCGAGTCTGACGAACACGGAATTGGCGGATCTGGTGGGTCTGACACCGTCCCCTTGCCTGCGCCGCGTGAAAAAGCTCGAAGCCGACGGAATCATCACCGGGTACCGCGCGATCGTCAGTCAGGAAGCGCTTGGCCGAGGATTTCAGGTGATTGTCACCGCCGAGATCGGAGTCAACGACCAGGCGACCATCGAGGACTTCGAATCCCAGGTCGCCGCCTTCGACGAAGTGATCGAATGTCGGCGGTTGTTCGGAATTCCCGACTACTTCATTCGGGTCGCGGTGAAAGATCTCGCGACGTACGAGAACTTCATGGTCACCAAGCTCAGCGGGCTTCCGGCTGTCTCGCGGGTGACATCGCTGATCACCATGAAGACCATCAAGAGTGTCGACTGATGCCCGGGCTCGGCTGAACCTTCACTAGGTGTCGGTGGTCGGCGTTAACGTCGGAACATGGGATACGAATTTCAAGTCACAGTAGATTCGGCACACCCGCACGAACAGGCGAAGTGGTGGGCCGCAGCACTCGGGTGGGCAGCGGAGCCCAGCGACGAAGACTTCATCAGGGGCCTCGTCGCTGCTGGTCACGCCAAGGAATCTGACACCACGACCTTCGAGGGAGTTCTCGTCTGGCGCGAAGGTGCAGCCATCAGCGATCCGGAGCATCCCGAACGTCCCCGCGTTCTGTTCCAACTGGTTCCGGAATCGAAGACGGTGAAGAACCGGCTCCATTTCGACATACGAGTGGGCGACAAGCGCGAGGATGTCGCAGCGCACCTCGAGACGGTGGGGGCGACGATCCTGCACCGGGGAGCGCAGGGGCCGAGCGTGTGGATCACGATGACCGATCCCGAAGGAAACGAGTTCTGCGTCAGCTAGCGGTACGAACTCGGAGTGTCGCCGGTCCATCGTTTGAAGGCCCGACGGAACGCGCTGGGCTCGGAGAACCCCAATCGCGCTGAGAGTACTTCGACGGATTCTCCGCGCCGCAAACCAGCGATGGCTACGTCGCGGAGCACTTCCTCGCGTAGTTGATTCAGTGATGTTCCGTCACGCCGCAGCAGTCGACGCAGATGGGGAACGCTGATCGAGAGCATCTCGGCGATCTCCTCGGCCGTGGAGGTTCGCCCCTTCACTCCGAGTTCCAGGACCCGTCGCACCTGCGCCGACGCAGTGCTGTCGTAGTCGCGTTCGGACATGAGCTGAATCGGAGATTCTCGGAGGTACTCCTCCAACGTCTCCTCGGTTTGGATGATCGGTGCGCGCATGGCCGAGTTGTCGAACTCCAGTGCCGCTCGCTGCGCGCCGAAGGTGACCGGCGCTCCGAAGATGTAGTCGTAGTCCTGCGCCAACCGCGCATCCGGTGCCGAGTACGGAAATTCGACTGCCCGAAGTCGGACGCGCTTTCCGATCAACCACGCGGAAAATCGGTGCAGCAAGATCAGGACAAAATCGGTTGTGACACGTTCTGCGACATCAGGTTCGGCGACGCCTTCGCGAGCTCGGACTGCGAAGCTCACCCGCGTGCTTTCCTCGCCCTTTTCGATCGCCAGTGGGGCCAGAGCCGGTAGCGCACGGATCACGTCGGACATTCGAGCGAACGCTGATCCGAGGTCAGGGCAATGGATCAACGTCAGGCAGATCAATCGGAAAGTGCCACGGGGGACCGGGGCGGATCCGAGGCCGAACAATTCGTCGTCGGTGATCTGCCAGGTGGTTTGAATGAAGGTGGTGACCTGAGTTGGGGTCAGCCGCGCGCGAGCGTCCGACAATGTCTCCAGGTCGATCCCAGCAGCTCGCAGTGCACCAGACAAATCGACGTCGTTGTCCGGCGAGAACGCGAGGTAGCGGTGGACGAATGCGGTCGGGATGGTCCGCGCTGTCATGGGTGCGCTGCTCCTTGGAGCAGGTGGAGACGGCGTGCAGCTTCGGAAAGAATGTGGTCCTGCTTGCAGAAGGCGAAGCGCACCAGGTGCTTCCAATCGTCGCGGTTGTCCGCGAACACGTCGACCGGTACGGCCGCGACGCCGATACGCTCGGGCAGTGCGCGACAGAAATCTCCCGCGTCGGTTTCACCCAACGGTCTGATGTCGGCAAGGAGGAAGTACGTGCCGCCGCCGGAATGCACCGTGAAACCGGCCTCGGTCAGAGCTTTTCCGAGTACGTTCCGTTTGCCCTCCAAGCTCTGTCGAAGTTCGACGACCCACGGCTGTTCGTTGGTCAGCGCGTAGGCAACGGCCGGTTGAAATGGTGCACCGGCAACAAATGACATGAACTGCTTGGCGGCACGGACTCCGTCGATGAGTTCTCGGGGGCCGATCGCCCAGCCGGTCTTCCAGCCGGTGACATTGAAAGTCTTTGCGGCACTGGACACAGTGACGGTGCGCTCACGCATGCCCGGGAGCGACGCCATCGGTGTGTGGGTGAGGCCGTCGAAGACCAAGTGCTCGTAGACCTCGTCACTCAACACGATCAGGTCGCGTTCGCACGCGAGTTCGGCGATCGCTCGAAGTTCGTGATCGGTGAATACGGTGCCGGTGGGGTTGTGAGGACTGTTGACGATCAGCATCTTCGTCTTGGCGGTGATCGCGCCGCGCAATGCATCGAGATCGACCGCGAATCCGTCTCCCGCGGCGACCAGCGGAACAGTCCGACGCACAGCGCCTGCCAATGCGACGGATGCAGCGTAGGAGTCGTAGTACGGCTCGATCAGCACTACTTCTTCGCCGGGTTCGACCAGTCCGAGAATTGCAGCACTGATCGCCTCGGTGGCGCCGACGGTGACCAGAACTTCGGAGTCGGGATCACTGACGAGTCCGTAGCGGATGCGCCGATCCTCCGCGATGGCTTGGCGCAAGACGGGCATGCCCGGACCGGGCGGGTATTGATTGACGCCTTCGGCGATGGCTCGGCGCGCTACTTCGAGCATGGCCGCAGGACCGTCGGTATCCGGAAAGCCCTGACCGAGGTTGACCGCGTCGTGAAGTGCGGCCAACGCTGTCATCTCGGCGAAGATCGTGGATGCGAACGGCTGCAGACGCGAGACGGTGCGGTTGCGGGGCGTCGAAGGCATCTTTGCAGCTTAGTCGGCTGACACCGCATCCTCACATCCGCTCGGACGCGGTGCTTGTCACGTTTGAATCGCCGCCATCGTCCAACTCTGTAGAGAGCATCGAATCCGGTGCCCCAGAACATACGGAGGCTTGCCATGACTCGCATTCCAGCAGTGACACCGTCAGAAGCCAGTCCGTTGATCAAAGTGGCATACAAATTCGCCGCCAGGCAGTACGACGAAGTCCCCGAGCCCTTTGCCGTCCTGGCCAACCATCGGAAATTGTTCGTCGCGGCTGCCCGTCACGAGATGGCCGTGCAGAAGGCGTCGAAGGTGCTGCCGTCGAACATTCGTGAACTGGCCGTCTATCGCGTCGCCTGGACTGTCGGCTGCTCGTGGTGTGTCGACTTCGGGACGATGCTCTCGCGCCTGGACGGTTTGGACATCGACAAGCTGAAAGGGATCGCGAATTACCGGGATTCACCGAAGTACAGCGAGGACGAGCGGGCCGCGATCGCCTACGCCGATGCCATGACCGGTGACCCGCACGGGGAGAACGGGGTGACGGACGAGCAGGTCGCGGATCTCGAGCGCAGGTTCGGGCGAGCGGGCGTCGTGGAACTGACCTATCAGATCGGGCTCGAAAACATGCGCGCCCGGATGTATTCGGCGTTGGGGATCACCGAGCAAGGGTTCAGCACCGACTCCTGCCGCGTGCCCTGGACCGAAGAATGATGCGCTGACTCGTCTACGGCAACTATCGACAATGCTCCGCAGATACGTGATCATGATTGACTAGTTCACGCATCTGCGGAGTATTTCGGCTTGTTAGGTCCGCACTTGCGACCTACGATCACCTGGTGCCCAACATTCGAATCCGCGAAGCTGCCGGTCTGCTCGGTGTCAGTGACGACACCGTTCGACGGTGGGTCGACGGTGGGCTTCTCACCGCGACGACGGACGACTCCGGCCGCAAGGTCATCGACGGTGCCGAGTTGGCGGGCTTCGCCCGGTCCAACGCCGGACCCGCACCGGCCGATCCGCTCACGGGTGCGAGTTCGGCCCGCAACCGGTTCGCCGGCCTCGTCACCAAGGTCGTCACCGACAAGGTGATGGCCCAGGTCGAAATGCAGTGTGGGCCCTTCACTGTCGTCTCGTTGATGAGTACCGACGCGGTTCGGGAGCTCGGACTCGAGGTCGGGAGTATCGGAGTCGCAATCGTGAAGGCCACCACGGTCATCGTGGAAACGCCGTAGTTCTGAACATACTGGAGGAAATTCGTGAAGCGTGTAGTCGGACTTGTTGCAGCAGGTGCCTTTTCGCTTGCCCTGGTGACCGGTTGTAGTTCCTCCGACAATTCGTCGTCGGAGACGTCGTCGGCCGCTCCGACCACGACCACTTCCAGTGACAGTGCCACGGGAAGCATCACCGTCTTCGCGGCGGCGTCACTCAAGAACAGCTTCACCGAACTCGGCAAGGAGTTCGAGTCCGAGAACCCCGGTTCATCGGTCACATTCAGCTTTGCCGGGTCCTCGGATCTCGTCGCCCAGATCACCCAGGGCGCACCGGCTGACGTGTTCGCCTCGGCTGACGCCGCCAACATGACCAAGGCCACCGATGCCGGTGTCGTCGCGGGGTCGCCCTCGGATTTCGCGAGCAATACCTTGACGATCGTTGTACCGCCTGGCAATCCGAAGGGCATCGCGTCCTTCGCAGATCTGGAAAAGGAGGGGACACAACTGGTGATCTGCGCTCCGCAGGTCCCGTGCGGCGCGGCTACGAAGAAGGTCGAGACGGCCACAGGTGAGACCCTCTCGCCCGTCAGTGAGGAATCGTCGGTGACGGACGTTCTCAACAAGGTGACGTCCGGGCAGGCCGATGCCGGCATCGTCTACGTCACCGACGCGAAGTCCGCGGGTGACAAGGTGCAGACGGTCGCGTTCCCGGAAGCCACCACGGTGGTCAACCTGTACCAGATTGCGGTGCTGAAGGATTCGAAGAATTCGGGAACGGCAACCAAATTCGTCGATCTCGTGAAGGGGCCCAAGGGCCTGGCAGTTCTGAGTGACGCGGGATTCGCTGCCCCGTGACACACCTAAGACCGGCAGTCCGGGCTCCGCTCGGGTTGCCGGTATGGATTTACCTTCCGGCGCTGATCGGCGGAGCGTTTGTCATCGCGCCCTTGGCGGCGATGCTGGCTACCGTGCAGTGGTCGCAGTTCTGGGAACTCGTGACTTCCGAATCGTCGGTTGCCGCGTTGAAACTGAGTTTGAAGACAGCGGCAATGAGCACGCTGCTGTGCATCCTGTTCGGGGTACCGATGGCCGCGGTATTGGCGCGCAGTCATTTTCGGGGACTGTCCGTTCTTCGATCGTTGATTCTGCTCCCGCTGGTTCTGCCGCCCGTGGTGGGCGGTATCGCGTTGCTGTACACGTTCGGGCGCAAAGGGTTGATCGGTGAGCAGTTGGAAGTGCTCGGCATCCAGATAGCATTCTCGACAACCGCGGTGGTCCTGGCGCAGACGTTTGTTGCGCTACCGTTCCTCGTCGTCAGCCTCGAAGGTGCACTACGCACTGCGGGTACAAGATACGAGGCCGTTGCCTCGACGCTCGGAGCCCGCCCGACCACCGTGCTTCGCCGGGTGACTCTGCCTCTGGTGCTTCCCGGTCTGGTGTCAGGGGCAGTTCTGGCTTTCGCTCGCGCGCTGGGGGAATTCGGTGCGACGCTGACCTTCGCGGGGAGTCTGCAAGGGGTGACGCGTACCCTGCCGCTGGAAATCTATCTCCAGCGCGAGACCGATCCGGATGCAGCGGTAGCGCTTTCGCTGGTGTTGGTCGTAGTCGCGGTGGTCATCGTGGTTGCGGTGCGTGGACGCGGATCGGCGGGTTCGTTGTGAGTGGCCTCCACGTCGACATCGAGATTCCGGAGCGCGACGTCGTTGCGACGTTCGACGTCGCGGCGGGCGAGGTGACCGCCATCCTCGGGCCGAACGGCGCCGGCAAGTCGACGGTACTGGCGGCGGTTGCCGGACTGCATCATCCGCGGCGCGGATTGATCGAACTCAATTCCCGCGTTCTCACCGATACCCGTAGGGGAGTCGTGTTGGCACCCCATCGGCGCGGCACTGCCCTACTCGCGCAAGAGGCACTTCTCTTTCCCCATCTCAGTGCGGCTGCGAACGTGGCGTTCGCGCCGCGCAGTGCAGGGCGGTCGCGTCGCGATTCCGCCGAGTCCGCGCGCCATTGGCTGGAGGCAGTCGACGCCGGCGATTTGGCTGACCGCAGGCCTTCACAGCTCTCCGGCGGCCAAGCGCAACGGATTGCAGTGGCGAGGGCATTGGCTGCTGAACCCGAACTGCTTCTGCTCGACGAACCGATGTCCGCGCTCGATGTCGCCTCCGCCCCCGCGCTGCGGTCGTTACTGCGCCGAGTGCTCAGGACCGGCGATCGCACTGCCGTACTGGTCACGCACGACGCTCTGGACGCACTTGCGCTGGCCGACACGGTTGTCGTCATGGACGGTGGCCGGGTCGTCGAACGTGGTGACGTACGAACAGTTCTGACCCGCCCGCGTAGTGCATTCGCAGCACGCATCGCCGGGATCAACTTGCGCAGCGGCACGATGGCCGGAGACGGAGTGCTCAGAAGTCCGGTCGGGGTGGATATCGCGGGCCAGACGGAGACCGACCTACCGGCCGGCAGTGCCGCCGTGGCGGTCTTCGAGCCGCGAGCAGTGTCGGTCTACCTGGATCCGCCGCACGGCAGCCCACGAAACGCGTTTGCGGTCACGATCGCGGAGATCGAAAACCGAGGCGATGTCGTCCGAGTGCGAGCCGAGGACGAAGCCGGCCAGCCGGGCTTGTCTGCCGACATCACGGCGAGCGCAGCGGCCGAACTCGATCTGGTTCCGGGATCGGCCGCTACGTTTGTGGTCAAGGCCACCGAGACGCTGATCTATGCGCAGGGCGCAGGCTCGTAGACGTCCTCTACGACCGAATCCGCATAGAGGGCTGCAATTTCGGATGCGTACTTCTCGGCTATCGGCTTGCGCCTGAGCTTCATCGTCGGTGTCAGCTCGTCGCCGCCTGGCTCCCAGAACGTGGTGAGTACGTGAAACCGCTTGATCTGCTCGGCCCTCGACAGACGCGAGTTTCCCTCGGAGACAGCAGTTGCAACGACGTCGACGATCCGAGCGTCCTTGGCGAGTACCGCGGCCTCGGCCGCAAGTCCCAGTGAGCGTGCCGCTCCGACCGCGGCGTCGGCGCTGAGTGTGATCAACGCTGTGTTGAACTTTCGGCCGTCTCCGATCGTCACGACCTCACCGATCAACGACGACGACGTCTTCACTGCCGTCTCGATGGCGGCCGGTGACATGTTCTTTCCCGACGCGTTGATGATCAGCTCCTTCTTGCGATCGATCACCGTGAGGTAGCCGTCCGCGTCGGCGGTGACGACATCTCCGGTCGAGAGCCACCCGTCTGCACTGATCGCTTCGGCCGTTTTTGCCGGTTCGCCGCGGTACCCCTTCATGACCAACGGGCCTCGAACCAGTAGCTCGCCGTCCGCCTCGATGCGCATTTCCATGCCTGGGAGTAACTTTCCGACCGTTCCGAGCTTGGTCGGCTCGGCCGGCGCGGTGCTCGCGATGCATGTCAGCTCGGACATTCCCCAGATCTCCGAGATCGGAACTCCCAGGGCTGCAAAGAATGCCAACGTGTCCGGCGGAATCGGTGCGGCGCCAGAGATGGCCCACTTCAGTTCGGCAAAGCCGAGTTTCGCACGCAGAGCGGACAGGACCATCGTATCGGCTCGGGCGTAGTCCGCTTCCAGTTCGGCGGGGACTGTTTCACCGGCTCGTAAGTGTGCGAGACGAGTGCGACCGACGTCGAGTGCCCACTGCAACGCCGCTCGCCGCGCGTCGTCCGGTTCGTTGGCGACAGCCGATTCGACTGCAACTTTCAGCTTTTCCCACACACGGGGGACGCTGCCCCAGATCGTGGGGCGACAGTCCGGAAGCGCGGCCGCTACCTGGCTCGGATCCGGCACGACAGTGATCTGGGTGCCGAACACCATTTGCATGTACAGGCAGGTGAGCCGATCGGCGATGTGCGCCGATGGCATGTACGAGGTGATGCGGTCACCGAATTCGACGGGGAGTACAGCGCTTACGGCGTTGGTTTCGAACAACAGGCATGCATGAGTCGTCTCGACGCCCTTGGGGTTGCCGGTCGTGCCGGAGGTGTAGATCAACGTGGCGACGTCGTTCGGTTTCACCGCACGCCAGGTGCCCTCGAAATCGAAATCCGATGCGGCAGAATTCTTCATCTGCTCCAGGGTCACGGTGCCGGGCTGGTGGACATGCGATTGCGCGTCGACGACGACGATCGTCTCGAGTGTGGCGCCCGAGCGGCGGACCGTATCCACGTACCGGTCTTCGCAGACGAGAACCCGTGCACCGGAATTGGCGAGGATGTAACGGATGGCTTCGGGTGCCGACGTGTTGTAGATGGAGAAGGACGTCGCGCCGAGATGTTGGGCACCGACGTCGATCGGATAGAACTCGATGCGGTTACTCATCATCAAGGCAACCGTATCGCCTTGTCCCACGCCGATTCCGGCCAATCCCGCGGCAACCTCGCGGACCTGTTCGGCGTACTCGCGCCACGTCAGTGTTCGCGCATCGCCGATGTCTCGCAGGGCCACCGCGTCGGGCGCTACCGCCGACACTCGCTGGAAGGCTGCACACAACGTGGTCATGATGATCTCCTGGATGCCTTTGTCAGGGCTGATACATTCGTCGGGGCCGCAGCGGTGGTTCTGTCTTCGAGTTCGCGGATCAGGTCGTGTGCCTGTTTGTCCCTGGCCAGATAGCCGTCGGCCAGGACATTGATGAATCCGCGTCCCCACGCCCAGGGTTCCCAGGCAGCGGGGGCAAGGGTCCGCGCGGCGCGGCGCGCGATCGCGTCTGCGATCACCGTGGCGGCACGGTCCGGGGAGATTCGATGACGGAGGGGACCGGGTAGTCGAGCGTCGAGTTTGCGCCCGATCTCGTCGTCGTCGAGTGTGGCGCGTGCAAGTTGTGTATCCACCATCCCGAAGTACGCGATGCCGGCAGTGGCGCCGTAGCCGGCAACCTCGAGACGCAGCGCCCGGCCGAGCGCTTCGACCCCAGCCTTACTGATCATGTACGAAGCGCCGCCCAAACCGGGGGCGAACGACGCCGCCGATGACACGACGACGATGTGCCCACTGTTGCGGATCACCTCGTCGATGGTCGGATGCACGGTGTTGAAGACGCCGGTGAGATTGACGTCGAGCACACGATCGAAGGCGTCGGGATCGATCTGGCGCAATGTTGCCGGGGGAGGGGTGATTCCGGCGTTGGCAACCACGACGTCGATTCTGCCCAGCTGCTCGATGATCGTTTGCACGGCTGCTGTCATGCCGTCCCGATCTCGGACATCGGCCGTCACCGTCACGACTCGCTGTGACTCGAATGAGCGCTCGGCCGTTGCCAATGAACTTTCGTTGACGTCGACCAGCGCCACGGTGGCCCCACGCCGGTGGAGAGTGCGCGCCAGCGCGGAACCGATACCGTCGCCTCCGCCGGTGATCAGCACGACCTTTCCGGCAACGTCGTAGTCGATTCGGCGTCCGGGCAGTGGAATGCCCAGATCGCGGACTGTTCCCGCAATTGCGGACATGCGTCCCGTCATTGCTTCAGTGCCTTCCGTGTAGAGCGCGGATGAGAACCTTGACCAGCCAGTCGATTCGGGCGGTCCGTCGAAACGTCGTCAGTGGTAGGGGCGAACGGAATCGTTGCCTGGTCATCGACCGGGCATAGGTGAACTCCTTCAGACCATCTGGGCCGTGAACGCGTCCGAAACCAGATGCTCCGACCCCACCCAGTGGCAGGTTGGGAACCGCGGCATACATCACGTAAGAGTTCACCGACGCTCCTCCGGATCGGAGCCGATCGGCAACAGCCGCTCCATCCTTGCCGAACACGCTTGCTCCCAATGCGTATGGCGACGCATTGACCAACTCCACCGCCTCGTCCATCGAGGCGACCTTGGTGATCGTCATCGTCGGGCCGAAAGTTTCCTCCGTGACGGCGAGGCTGTCTTCGGGGACGTCGACCATGATGGTCGGTTGCACGTACTGGCCGGAGATCGAGCCGAGCCCTCCGAGAACGACACGTCCACCCCGCGACATCGCGTCGTCGATGTGGCGCCGGATTACAGCCACTTGCGCGGGCATGGTGATCGGACCGATCTTGTCTTCGGCACCCGGACCGGCATGAACTCGGGCAGCCAAAGTGATTGTCTTGTCGATGAACTCGTCGTATACCTGTTCGTGCACGTATACACGCTCGACGCCCAGACAGGTTTGACCGGAGTTGGACAAGGCGCCCCACACCGCAGCATCCGCGGCGGCACCAACATTTCCGTCGGCATCAAGGATGAGCGCGTCCTTACCGCCACATTCCATCAACACCGGTGTGAGGGTCCCGGCGCACGCTGCCATGACTTTCTTGCCCGTCGCGGTCGATCCGGTGAACCCGATCTTGTCGACACCGGCCAGGCACAGTGCCGCGCCGACCGAACCGTCGCCTGTGACAACTTGCAGCACAGGATGTTCAGGGACGACCTCGGCAAACGCTCGGACCAACCATTGCCCGACTGCCGGCGCGAACTCACTCGGCTTGTAGACCACGGCGTTGCCTGCAGCCAGCGAGAACGAGAGCGAACCGAGTGGGGTGAAGACCGGATAGTTCCACGGACCGATCACACCGACCACCCCGAGAGGTCGATACTCCACCGAGGCGGCCTGATTGACCGTCAACAAACTTGAGCGGACGCTGCGCCTGCCCAATACCTTTCGGGCATTCTTCGACGCCCACGCGAGATGTTCGAGTGCCATGGCGATTTCGAGCATCGCGTCGGGGTGCGGCTTGCCCATGTCCCGGTGCACGACGTCGGCGAGTTCGGATGCTCGACGAGCGATGATTCCTCGCCACCGATCCAGTCGACGAGCGCGTTGTTCGAATGTCAGTTCTGCCCACCATTCGGAAGCAGTTCGGGCGTCGCGCACTGCCTGTGTCACCGTGTCGTCGGACGCCTGTGTGGTCGTGTCGATCTCGGTCACCGTCATCGTGGAGTTCCTTGAAGTGTGTGGTGGACGGCGCCGTCGGCCCAGCTGCGAGTGACGCGTTCGAGGATCGGTCGGGACAGAGACAGAATCGGGGCGAACCACGGCTGCGGTTGTACAGCGAATGTCCAGGTGAGGCGGCTGCCAGTCGAAGTCGGTTCCAGCACCAGATCTTCGGCGAAGCGTTTGAACCCCGGCAGTGACGCCGACTCCACGTAGAACGTCATTCGGTGCCCCTCGTCCCAGCGGAAGAATCTCTCGTTCAGTGCAGCAAAAGCGCCGGCGCGCACGGTTCGCGTAGTCCCGATGCCGAATGGTCTGGCCGAGGTCCAGTCGGCTCCGGTGATCCCGCGCGCCCACGACGTGAGCGCTCCGTCCGAGGTCAACGTCTGCCACAGGCTTTCGCACGTCGCTTCGGATTCGATCCGGTGAGTGATCACCAGCGGCGCGGATCGGATGAAGTCTGCGTCGGCTGCCGCAAGAGAGAATTTTCCCCTCACAGGTCCACCACCAAAGATGCACCGGTGGAACGTGATCGACAGGTCAACATCGAATCTGTACGTTCGGATTCGGTGAGCAAGGTGTCTCGATGATCGACGCTCCCCGAGAGCACCCGAACCTTGCACGTACCGCAGAAGCCCTGTTGGCAGGAATACGCGACTCCGGGAAGTGCACGTCGTATCGCAGCCAAAGCACTTTCGGACTCGCCCACATCGACGGTGAGACCGGTGCGCGCCAGATGCACCGTGAACTCCTTGCCGTCGACTACCGGGAGTGGGGAGAACCTCTCGCTGTGCACCGATCCGGTCGGATTGCCGGCGAAGGTCGCCGCGCGCACCATGTTCATCAGCGGCGCCGGTCCGCACGTGTACACCGCGGCACCGGGATCCGCAGCAGCGACCAGTGTTTCGATATCCGTCGGGCCCAACTCGTCGTCCGGTCGGATGGTTACCCGGCCGCTGGAGTATTCCTCGATCTCGTCGAGAAATGGCATGGCCGTCCGAGTTCGTCCGAGATAATCCAAACGCCAAGGGATTCCGCGGCGGTGACAACGTTGCACCATGGGAAGTAGCGGAGTGATCCCGATTCCGCCCGCAACAAAGAGGTACGACGGAGCAGCGACAAACGGAAATGCATTGCGTGGCCCTCGGACGTCCACAACCATGCCGGGTTTCAGCGACTCGTGTATCTCGCGCGAGCCGCCCCCACCCTCGTCGATCCTCCGGACGGCGATCCGATACGAGGACAAGTCGTCGGGGTCGCCGCACAGCGAATACTGTCGTTGCCTTCCCGAGGGGAGAAAGATGTCGAGGTGGGCGCCGGGAATCCACGACGGAAGGGTGATTCCTTCCCTCGGGGTCAAGGTGACACTCAGGACGTCGTCGCACTCTGACCGGACGGACTTCACGTCCAGAGTCATGTCGAACCCGCTGTAGCGGACCGGGCTGGGGCGCGAAAGTATGTGCGCTGCTGGACTTGCTGCAAAGATTCGGCGGTAAGCGCCGGTGGCTTGCGCGGCAAACCTCAACGACCGGGTCGGTGTGAAGTCGGGTGCGTCGTGGGAACTGTCGGCAGTCGTCTTGTTCATCCTGCGCTCGCTTCGGAAGAACGATTGGCAGCAGGCGAGCGAGCGAGGTAACGCATGGCGACGTCCATGTCCCCGATCTGGGAAGGATGGAAGCTCGGCCGCAGATACGGAGGAATCTCGGTGATCAGGAATTTCATGTTGGGTACCAGGCCACGACGGGTGGCGCTTATCAGTTGGAGAGGCCACAGTCGGCCCTTCGTCGTGGACGGGTCCTGTCGGAACAGGTAGTTCATCGAGGCGATGAACAGCACGAACAATGTGAAGCTGGCCAGCAGCGCCGTGCGAACGCGTCTGGCGTAGCTGCCGTCCACGTACATGTAGGCGTCGAAGGCTACGTTGCGGTGTTCGACTTCCTCGGCGCCGTGCCACTTCACCATGTCGAGCATCATCGGGTGCATGCCGGCATCTTCGAGGGCGGGATCGGTGAGCAGCCATTCCCCGACCACTGCCGTGTAGTGCTCCATGGCGGCAAACAAGCCGAGACGTTCACAGAGCCAGGCGTGCTTGGCTTTTCCGGTCAATCCTTTGTCGCCCAATATCTTGTCCACGAGCCAGTCCATCCGGCGTGACATCGGTTTCATGTCCATGCCGAGGTCCGCAAGATGCTCGCGTGCACCTTTGTGCGACGACGCGTGTGTTGCTTCCTGGCCGACGAATCCCACCACCTCTTCGTGCAGGCGGGTGTCCTCGATGAGCGGGAGTGCTTCGGCGAGCGTTGCGGACATGGCCCGCTCTCCCTCGGGTAACACGAGATGCATGAAGTTGATGACGTGGGTGACCATCGGTTCGTTCGGCACGTAATGCAGTGGTACGCCGTCCCAGTCGAATTCGACGTCCCGCGCGGCGATCGCATGTGCTTCGTCGGTGTAGCGGCGAGCGCCGGACGGTGCGACGACGGGTGTGCCTCGGAAGGCGTTGATGCCGAGCATTATCGGCTCCTCACGGTTTCTCGAGCAGTGGTGAGTGCTGCGGACGAGACGGGTTGTACCTGCGCGTAGTGAGCGAGGTCGGCTCGTTTGGTCCTGGCGCGGAATGATCGGTTGAATCCGGGATAGAAGGTGTAGTTGCGGCCGCCGTCGACGAGGTAGTAACTACTGCACCCCCCGGCGTTCCACACGCTGGTGGCGAGTCGGCGGTCTGTCGCGCGTACGAACTCGCGTTGCACGTCTGCGCGGACGTCGATGCTGCCGATGCCGTGCTCGTCCATTTGAAGAATGCAGCTCACGATGTACTCGACCTGGGCTTCGATCGTGACGACCTGCGAGGTGTAGACCACGGAATTGGGGCCGAGGATCATGAAGAAGTTCGGAAAACCGCTGATAGCGGTGCCGAGGAAGGCCTCGGCACTGCCGTTCCACGTCTGCGCGAGGCTGCGGCCGTCCTGGCCTCGGATGATGTCGAAAGACGGGTTGTCTCCCATCCGAAAGCCGGTTCCCATGACTATGGTGTCGACTTCCCGGAAGGCGCCGTCCGCGGTGAGAACTCCGCGCTCCTGCACCTCGACGATTCCGTCCGTCACCACCTCCACATTGGGTGACGCCAGCGCGGGATAGTAGGTGTTCGAGAACGTCGGACGCTTGCATCCGAATGCGTAGTGGGGGAGCAGCTTTGCGCGAAGCTCCGGGTCCCGCACCTGCCGGCGAAGGTGTGCTCGGCCGAGTGCGGCCAGCCCTTTGAGAAGTGACGGCTTGTACACGAATCCGGGTACCAGGGCTTCTTGAAGCAGGTCGAGTCCCTTGCGTGCCAGTCGTTGGGTGAGCGGCAGCCGCTCGAAGAGAGCGCTTGGCCAGCCGGTCATCGGCTGATCCGGATGCGGCAGGATCCACGTCGGTGTCCGTTGGAACACGGTCAACGTGTCCGCGAGCGGTTGCAGTCTGGGGATGATCTGCACCGCAGAGGCGCCGGTGCCGACCACGGCTATCCGCTCACCGCGAAGGTCGTGGTCGTGGTTCCAGTCCGCGGTGTGGAACATCTGACCACGAAACGATTCGAGCCCGGGAAGGTCGGGTGTGGCGGGGGCACTGAACGGGCCGGTGGCCGCGACCAGGAACTGTGCCTCCCAGACGGTTTCCGCAGTGTGTACCCGCCAGATCTGGGCTTGCTCGTCCCACGAAGCTTCTGTCACGTCCTGGTTGCAGTGGAAATGACCGGCCAGTCCGAAGCGGCGGACGCAATCCCGGAGATAGTCGTAGATCTCGGGCTGTAGCGGATACAGCCGCGTCCAGTTCGGATTGGGCGCAAACGAGAACGAGTACAGAATCGACGGGATGTCGCACTGTGCACCGGGGTAGGTATTGACCTGCCAGGTCCCCCCGGGCTCCGCAGCACGTTCCAGAACGACGAAGTCGTCGATCCCGGACTGCTTCAAGCGGACAGCCGTTCCGATGCCGCCGAAACCGGCTCCGATGACGACGACTCGTGTTCGGCGAGTTCGAGTTTCCTCGTCACCGGCCGATGGCCCCGAGGTTGGGTCGATGTCGACCATGTGTGACGCCTCCTGATTGGTGCGTGAACAACTGAACGAAGAGTAAGTCTGACATCAAGTGATGTCAACAGCGATTGATGTCAGAATTGAATTGATTGACATCGTGCGATGTCAGTTCGCTTGCCGAGGTCGCCGCGATAACCTGAGGTCGAGAGCACTGCCGGTCAGTGAGAACATGGGGACATGACGGATACCGAGGCTCGGCGCACCGGCCCGCGCAGGTGGCGTGGGCAGGAACCAGAAGATCGCCGCGCCGCGCGCCGGGCACAGCTGATCGAAGCCGGGCTGCAGATCATGGGCACCGAGGGTGCGGCCGCCGCGACCATGCGTGCGACCTGCCGCGAGGCTGCGCTCACCGAACGGTACTTCTACGAGAGCTTCGCCAATCGTGACGAACTGCTGGTCGCCGTGCTCGACGAGGTCGTTCTCGGGGCGCGCGACACTATTCTGGACGCTCTCGAGGCGGCGCCTTCCGAACCGTCGGCCCTGATCCGTCACGTGGTGAAGGCCTTCACCACCTACGTATTCAGGGATCCGCGCCGTGGACGCATCATGTTCGTCGAATCCCAGGCGGAACCTGCGCTGTGGGATCGAGGGCGAGAATTGATGGCGGAGTTCACCAATCCGATCTCCGCGTCGCTCGAGCTGATGTACGGCGGCGAGGCAACCGACTCCGCGAACTCCGAACTCAATTCGGTGGGGCTGTTCGGTGCCCTCGCGTTCATCTATCAGGCGCACACCCCGTCCTCCAAGATCTCTCGTAAGCGTTTGGTGGAACACATTTCGCTCATGGTCGAAGCGCAGGCGACGGTCAACAGCACGCCCGCGAGAAAAGAATGACGTCCGCGTCGGCCACAAGCGGAAAGCGTCTCGGTCCTGAAGACCGGCGTGAGCAGATCATTGTCAGCGCGGCAAAGGTTTTCGAGGAGAAGTCTTTTGCCGACGTCTCGATGACCGAGTTGGCCAAGGCGGCCGGGGTCGGTCGTCCGCTGCTCAATCATTACTTCGGCTCCAAGCGGGAGTTGTACCTCGACGTCGTGCGGCGATTCGTCTTCATTCCCGAAGTGGCGGTGGACCGCATTCCGCGATCGGCGAGCCAGGAGAAGCGGATCGGCGCCGTGATCGATCGGTGGCTCGACGTCGCCTGGCGTCATCGCGACATGTGGATCTCGACAGTCATGTCCGACGACCTCCGCCGTGATCCCGAGATGGATCGGATCCTGCAGGACGCTGACGACGTTGCTGCGCGACGGATGATGGATGCGCTCGAGATTCGACCGAGTGAAGGCAGCGAGGCTGCTGTTCATTCGATGATCGTGGCGTACGGAGGATTGGCGAAGGCCGCCAGTAAGCAGTGGTTGGTGACGGGAGCGCTCGACCGCGAACAGGTGCACCTTCTGCTGGTACGCAGTTTGCTCGCCATCGTGCGTGACGTTCTGCCGGCGTGCGAGGCGGATTCCTGATTGCTCAGAGTGATCTCGCCACGAGGTCCTTCATGACTTCGTTCGATCCGGCGTAGATTCGCTGAATACGAGCGTCGGCGTACATCTGAGCGATGGGATATTCGAGTATGTAGCCGTACCCGCCGTGTAGTTGCACGCAGCGGTCGATCACGGCGCACTGCTGATCGGTGAGCCAGTACTTGGCCATCGCGGCGGTAGTCGCATCGAGTTGCCCGGCAAGGTATTTGACGATGCAGTCGTCGATGAACGTTCGTGAGATACGAGCGATGGACGCACACTCGGCAAGTTCGAAGCGGGTGTTCTGCAGGTCGAAGAGCGTTTGCCCGAACATGTTTCGGGATTTGGTGTACTCGACGGTGAGGGCGACGGCACGCTCCATTGCCGCAGTGGCTGCAACTCCGCAGATCAATCGTTCAGGCAGTAGCTGCTGCATCAGCTGGGCAAACCCTGTGCCTTCGCGGTCCCCGAGCAGGTTTGTTGCAGGCACCCGCAAGCGGTCGAAGAACAGCTCGGTGGTGTCCTGGCCCTTCTGTCCGACCTTCTCGAGTATTCGCCCGCGCTCGAAACCCGGTGTGTTGTCATCGACCTCGGCCACGATGAGCGACACTCCACGCGCTCCGAGGCCGGGATCGGTCTTGGCGGCAATGATCACCAGATCACAATTGCGACCGTTGGAGATGAATGTCTTTGCGCCGCTGATCAGATAGTCGTCACCGTCGCGGACGGCGCGGGTGGTGATGTTCTGCAAGTCGGATCCGGTGCCGGGCTCGGTCATGGCGATTGCGCCCACCCACTCGCCACTCACCAGCTTCGGTAGCCAGCGCAGTTTGTGCTCGTGATCGGCGTAGGCATTGAGGTAGTGCGGCACGATTCCCGAGTGCACGCCGAGTTGGAGTGAATGATCACCCGCCATGACCTGCTCGTGGAACAGCACGGCGTCGTGCGCAAACGTTCCTCCTCCGCCGCCGTACTCGGTGGGGATCGACATGCCGGCGAGCCCGAGCGTCCCGAGTTCCCGATATGCGGATTTGTCGGGAAAACCCTGGGACGCGAAGCGTTTCTGATGCGGTGTGACGTGTTTGGCGAAGAAGTTCCTTGCCAGGTCGGCCACGGCCTCCAATTCGTCGTCCATCCACGGGGACCGGCGTTCGGTGGTTCGGGTTGCGGTAGATCCTTGCGTCATCGTGATTCTCCCGATCGATGAAGTGCGACCCGCGAGCGGATCCGACTCCACCTATCATCCACTCTGTTGACAGAGTGTCAATAACGGGGTGGTCGAATCGACCTCCGGACCCGCCTCGAATTCCACGTCGGCCGCCCGCAAGAATGGGAGGACACAGACACGAACAGGCCGGCGCGAAGGATGGGCAGTGGACCCCGAAGAAACATCAGCGGGTCACGAGTCCAACCTCCCGGCTCCGCGGCCGGCGCGCAGCGTCCTGTTCGGATTGCCGCCGGTGGGAAACAGGTACCCCGGAGCGGTTCGCGTCGCCCTCGCCCTGGCGATTCCGGCGGCCATCGCCACACTGCTCGGATTCGGGTCTGCTTCGCTCCTGGTCGGCCTCGGCGCATTTGCATCGATCTACGGTGAGGGTCGTCCGTACCGGAGCAGGTGGAAGGCAGTCGGTATCGCCGCGACGACGCTGACGATCCTGTCCTTCATCGGGGCATCAGTGGGTGAGCCCGTCCACCGAGCCATCGCCGAGGGAGCGCCGACGGTGCTGCTCGTCTTTGTCGTGCTGATCATGGCCGTCGTGGTGTCGACCTGCGCCTTCACCGTCGACGCGCTTCGATTGGGTCCACCGGGCGCGTTCTTTCTGTTGCTCACCACCGAGATCAGCTCCGTGATCGCCACTCCCGGCCAGCCGCCGGTCGAGGTCGCGATGTGGACGGCAATCGGTGGGATCAGCGCGGTGGTCGTCTCGATGACGGGAATCGTGTGGGCACCGAGAGCTGTCGAACGCTGCGCTGTACAGGCAGCCGTATCGGCCGTTGCGGAGTACACGGACGCTCAGGCGGCGTACGCCCCACCCGAACTCACGCGAGACAAACGCCACGCTGCAGCACTTCGGCTGCACGACGCGTGGCAGTGCCTTTACCGCGGCGCAATCGTCGGGAAAGACCACCCGTTGACCCGTGAACTCGAACGAGCGCAGATCTCGATGGCCAGAGCGATCTCCGACGACCACGATCCGGAGCTCATGGCGGACCCCGCGTTCGACGTCGACGAGGTCGGGGCTCACCCGCCTCTGCCCGATCCGACGATCCGATATCGGTTCCTCCGCGCCTGCAATCCGTCCAGCCGAGCGTCGGTCACGGCACTTCGGCTGTCCATTGCCTGCATGGCCGCGGGAACCCTCACCGTCCTGCTCGGCATCGATCGCCCGGACTGGGCGGTGATCGCCGCGGCGATGGTCCTTCATCAAGGACCGGATCGAATACTGGGCACCTATCGCGGAATTCACCGCATCGGCGGAACCGTCCTCGGGTTGATTCTGTTGGGTGCCATCTACGCCTGGAGCCCGACCGGTCTGTGGTTGGTGGCGGTACTTGCAGTCCTGATGGCCGGGATCGAGCTGTTCCTGGTGCGGAATTACGGGATAGCCGTCATCTTCATCACCGCCCTCGCGATTCTCCTCGGCGCGGCCGGTGGTGCGCACGGGACCGTCCAACATCTGATCCTCAGCCGCATGCTCGAGACGGCAATCGGCGTCGTCGTGGCGTTGGTGGTCCTGTGGACGGTGGGGCGCGGTGCGCATCGACGCACTCTGATCTGGGTCGACGAACGGGCGAGTAGCGTCCTGTTCAAGCTGCTGACCGAAATTCGCGCGAGGCACTATGCACCACAGGCGAATTGGTCGGAGCTTTCGGAGCTTCGACGGGACCTGGACTTCGAACTGCGAGGTAGCGCGATGGCCGGGATCGACGCCGCCCACAACGAACCAGAGTGGGCGTCGCAGCAGTGGAGGACGCACACCGAATTGCATCATCTGGGATCGGATGTACTGCACCGACTGTGGTTCGGAACGCAGGTGTCCAGATCACACCTCGAGGAATGGGAGTCTCGTTACTTGCGTTCGGGTTCGGTGTGATCGAGCATCGGCACAGCGCTGAACTTGGCTGGATTCGCAATATCGTAGGCTGCGCACACAACTCCGTCGCGGACAGTGAAGCCGGCAACGCGAGCGGCGAACTGCGGGTACTGGTCATCCCCTGGTGAGCCGGCGAATACACCGCCGAGCCGTCCGTTGACGAGAACCGGTGACATCGAGAACACCGCTGCCGGTCCGTACTTGCGGGCCAATCCCAGGTAGAACCGCGCTACACGATCGCTGCCGCGCACAATGTTGACAGCCGTGCGGGTCGTTCCGCCTGCGTCACCGATCAGGACGGCATCGGGATCGAGTGCATCGATCACGGCGTTCAGATCTCCACTCGCGATAGCCGTCACCAATCGCTCGACGGCGGCAGCATGCTCCTCGCTACTGACCGGGACCGGCGCCGACGCTGCGGCTTTACGGGCCCGCGAGGCCAACTGACGGGCAGTGGCTACTTCGATGTCGAGGATGCGCGCAACCTCGGCGAAGGGCACGTCGAAGCCGTCATGCAGGACGAAGGCAACGCGCTGAGCGGGAGTAAGGGTGTCCAGGACGACGAGGGCCGCAAAACGATTCTGTTCCTGCGTCACGACGTACTCCAGCGGATCGGGTGTCGCTGAGGGTGTGCCCGCGGTGGCGTCGACGGGCGTGACGATCGGCTCCGGAAGCCACTGTCCGACATAGCTTTCTCTTCTGACTGCGGCCGATTTGAGATGATCGAGGCAGATCCGACCGACAACAGTGGTGAGCCATCCGCGCAGCTCCCGGATCTCGAGGTCGCTTCCTTGTCTCGATTGTGCGACTTGCAAGCGTATCCATGCCTCCTGCACCGCATCCTGAGCGTCGCTGAAACTTCCGGTGAGACGGTAGGCCACCGACGTCAGGTGGCCACGGTGTTGCTCGAAGTCCTGCGCAGTCGTCGGCGAAAGCATGCCCTCATGATACGGACCTCACACATTAAATCCGGCATGAATGTAACCGTTGACCCAGGTAGTGGGTGCCGACGTATGGTTTCGGCACTGCTAACGGCTCGATTTTGTCTTCACATTCATTGGAGTCTCACGTGTTTCGGTCTTTCCCGCTCATGTCGCTCAACTGTTGTCGTTGAACTGACATTCCCCACACCTGCCTGTGCCGAGCGCCGCACACGGCGCTCCGGACAGGTGTAGCCGAGAACTGAACCAATCATCTTCTACAGGAAGCAACTTCATGATTCGCCCTCGTTTCGCGCGCTCGGTAGCCGCGGCCGTCGCCTTTGTCACTCTGTCCAGCCTTGCCGTTGCCTGCTCGGGCTCCTCCGACGAAGTCGTCAAGACCGCCGACGGCAAGACCGTCCTGCGGTACGAGGGCAGCACCGGACAGGTCATCTACCCCGAACTGGCCGCTGACCTCGGTTACTTCAACGACGTGGAGCTCAACTGGATCGGCGATACGACCAGCGGCCCTCAGAGCATTCAGAACGCAGCGACTGGTCAAACCGAGTTCGGCGGAGCGTTCAACGGTGCGGTGGTGAAGTTGGCTTCTGCGGGTTCGCCGATCACCTCGGTCATCGGGTACTACGGCTCCGACAAGGAGAGCTTCAACGGGTACTACGTACTCGACGACAGTCCGATCAAGTCGGCGAAGGACTTGATCGGCAAGAAGGTCGGGATGAACACCCTCGGTGCGCACCACGAGTTCGTCGTCCGTGAATGGCTTGCGCGGCAGGGACTTACGCCTGACGAGATCAAGCAGGTTGAATTGATCGTCGTTCCGCCGGTCAACACGGAACAGGCGCTGCGGCAGGGACAGATCGATGTCGCCACCCTCGGCTCGGTCTTCCGTGACTCAGCGCTCGAACGCGGTGGTCTTCGCGAGCTGTTCACCGACGAATCGCTGTTCGGCTCGTTCACCTACGGCACGTTGGTGTTCCGTGACGACTACATCGCGCAGAACAAGGAGGCGGTCGCCGATTTCGTACAGGGAACAGCGCGGGCCATTCGCTGGACCCAGACGCACCCACGAGAAGAAGTGATCGCGAAGCTGACGTCGATCATCAACAGCCGCGGACGCAACGAGGACACCAAGCTCATCAGCTACTGGAAGAGCCCAGGAGTCGCCGGTCCCGGCGGAACGATCACCGATACCGAGATCAGCACGTGGATCGACTGGCTCACCCGTAACGGTGAACTCGAAGAAGGAAAGTTGAAGCCGTCGGACATCTACACCAACGAATTCAACCCGTACGCCAACGGAACGTATTCACCCGACAGCGGCGCTGACGGACAGGCACTGGAGGCAGCAAAATGAGCACAGAACCGAAACTACGGCTCGAGCACGTCACCAAACAGTTCGACATTCGTGGGACCGACGAAGTTTTCACCGCGGTCGAGGACATCAACATCGACGTGGCGCCGGGGGAGTTCCTGGTCCTCGTCGGGCCGAGTGGTTGCGGCAAGTCGACTCTGCTGGACCTCCTCGGAGGACTCAGTTCGCCCACTTCCGGTCGAATCCTTCTGGACGGCAAGCAGATCACGGGCCCAGGCTTGGATCGGGGAATCGTCTTCCAGCAATACGCACTACTTCCATGGCGAACTGCACGTCACAATATCGAGTTCGGACTCGAAGCGAAGGGCGTGAAGAAGAGCGAGCGACGCGAACTCGCCGAGCATTACCTCGAACTGGTCGGTCTGCAAGGTTTCGCGGATCGCTATCCGCACGAGTTGTCCGGTGGAATGAAGCAGCGAGTCGCGATCGCCCGCAGCTTGGCATTCGATCCCGAAGTGTTGCTGATGGACGAACCATTTGCTGCGCTGGACGCACAGACGCGAGAGTCGCTGCAGGACGAGCTTCTGCGCATCTGGAAGGCCACCGGCAAGACCATCCTGTTCATCACCCACGGAATCGACGAGGCCATCTACCTCGGGCAACGTGTTGCAGTACTGACTTCGCGGCCGGGGCGCGTCAAGACGATCGTCGACATCGACATCGACCGGTCCGGCGACGACGTGCGATCAGGTGAGGAGTTCCGAGTGTTCAGGCACCGGATCTGGACGCTGCTGCACGGTGAAGTCGAGCGCGCTCGGGCCGGCGAACTCGATCCTGCCAAGGAGGTTGCACATGTCTAGCGCATTGGCGACGCCGGAGGTGGTCGCCACCCCGAAACCGTTGGCCGACAAAACACCTGACATTGCGCAGCGGAGCCAGGCCGGCGGCAAGGCGGCGCGCTACATTGGTTCCACCGCCTGGCGGATTGCCAAGCCGTCGATTGCGATCGCGATCTTCCTCGGTATCTGGGAAGCGGCACCTCGGCTCGGGCTGGTGGACAAGGTCTTCCTCCCGCCCTTCACCGAAGTTGTGTCCGCATTCTTCACTCTCGCCGAGAACGGACAATTGCAAGAGCATGTTTCGGCCAGTCTGACGCGTGCGCTGACCGGATTCTTCGTGGCCATCGCGATCGCGATTCCGTTGGGAATCGCGATCGCCTGGTACCGCCCGGTCTCCGACTTCCTCAACCCGATTCTCGAATTGTTCCGCAACACAGCAGCCTTGGCTCTGCTTCCCGTCTTCGTGCTGATTCTCGGAATCGGTGAGGAATCGAAGATCGCCCTGGTGATCTACGCCTGCACCTTCCCGATTCTGCTCAACACGATCTCCGGTGTGCGGACAGTGGACCCCCTGCTGATCAAGTCCGCTGCCTCGCTGGGGTTCTCCTCGATTCGGCTGTTCCAGAAGGTGGTTCTGCCCGCCGCGGTTCCCACGATCTTCACGGGTATCCGCATGGCCGCCGCGTCGTCGATTCTCGTGCTGATCGCCGCCGAAATGGTCGGGGCCAAAGCCGGTCTCGGGTATCTGATCACCGCTTCCCAACTCAACTTCCAGATCCCGAACATGTATGCGGGCATCGTCGCGATCTCGTTGTTGGGTCTGACAATCAACGCGATTCTGGTCCTGATCGAACGTCGGCTCTCGCGCTGGCGCGTCACCACCTGACCGCACTTTCACGGAAAGATTCTGCGAACTCATGTCCGAACGACAATTTCATCTGAACGCCTTCCTGATGGGCGTCGGCCATCATGAGGCGGCGTGGCGCCACCCACGCACAAATGCGGCCAACCTTCTGGACGTCAAGCACTTCCAGGAACTGGGGAGAATCGCCGAGCGTGGAAGGTTGGACTCGGTGTTCTTCGCCGACGGTCTAGCAGTCGGCCCGCGGGTCAAATACAACACTCAGGCGATCTTCGAACCCGTCACCTTGCTGTCGGCGATCGCTGCGGCCACCGAGAAGGTGGGGTTGATTGCAACCGCGTCGACCAGTTACAGCGATCCGTACACTCTTGCAAGGAAGTTCGCTTCCCTCGATCACATCAGTGGCGGACGAGGCGGGTGGAACATCGTGACGTCGGCCGGCGCCGACGAGGCCGCGAACTTCGGCCTCGATGCGGTACCGACGCACAGCGGTCGTTACGAGCGCGCCGAGGAGTTTCTCGACGTGACGCTCGGACTCTGGGACAGCTGGGAAGAGGGGGCAGTTGTCCTGGACGAAGAGACCGGAATCTTCGCCGATCCTGATCGTGTCCATCGCATCGACCATGACGGTCAACGATTCACGGTGGCTGGCCCGCTCAATTCGCCGAGGTCTCCACAGGGACGTCCGCTGCTTGTACAGGCCGGTTCCTCCGAGAGCGGTAAGGATTTCGCGGCGAGGTATGCCGAAGCCGTGTTCACCGCTCAACGAACACTCGAGCAGGGGCAGGATTTCTACAACGATCTCAAAGCGCGGCTGATCAAGTACGGGCGTAGTCCCGACGAGATCAAGGTGCTGCCGGGCATCGTGCCCTTCATCGCGGATACGGAAGAAGAAGCGAAGGCTCTGGAGCAGTCATTCACGGACCTGATCTCTCCGGAGTATTCGCTGCGCCAGCTCTCGAACATGGTGGGTGTCGATCTCACCGAGCATTCTCTGGATGCCCCGCTGCCACCGTTGCCGGACATCGATCGCATCCAAGGGAACAAGAGTCGATACCAGCTCGTCAAAGATCTTGCAGAGAGCGAAAACCTCACCGTCCGTGAATTGATCGGCAAACTCGGCGGTGGCCGTGGGCATCGGACATTTGCCGGGACACCGGAGCAGGTCGCGGACGAGTTGACCGAATGGTTCGACAAGGGCGCCGCGGACGGCTTCAACATCATGCCGCCCTATCTGCCCGGAGGGCTCGAGGTGTTCGTCGACCGGGTCGTGCCGATTCTGCAGGCGCGTGGGCTCTTCCGAACCGAGTACACCGAATCGACCCTGCGGGGCCACTACGGCCTCGATCGTCCGGCGAACCGGTTCTCGCGGGCCGCTGACGCGGCAGAAGTGAGCGCGTGACGGAAACACTGCCCAAGGAACAGCCGGCGATTGCCGGACTCAAGCCACTGGTCACAACGGTTTTCGTGCCGGCGGCCATCTTCGGGATCGGTCAGGGTGCGGCTGCCCCCATCATGGCCGTCACCGCGCGCGACCTGGGCGCATCGGTCGCCGTCGCCGGCCTGATCGTTGCGCTCGGTGGCTTGGGTGCCGTACTCGGTGACCTCCCTGCCGGCCGGATAGTGTCGCGTTTCGGTGAGCGTAGATCGATCATCGGCGGAAGTTCTTTGGGTGCAACAGGAGTGGTGATCTGTCTGCTTGCGCAGACTCCGTGGATGCTCGGTATCGGCGCACTGTTGACCGGACTGGCGAATGCGGTGTGGGGCCTTGCGCGGCAGAGCTACCTCGCCGAGACCGTGCCACTCGGTCTTCGGGCCCGAGCAATGTCGTCGTTCGCCGCGATGTGGCGGTTGGGTTTCTTCCTGGGACCGCTCATCGGTGCCGGCGTGATTCTCCTGGTGGGAGCACGCGGAGGATTCCTCGTCCAGTTGGTGGGCGTCGTGCTCGCCGGGGCGCTGATGGCCCGCGTTCCCGACCCGCCACGAAAGGTGCAGGCGGGCAACAGCGATCACGGGCACGTCACCCTCCCGGAGATCCTTCGCCGTCATCGTGCCGCTCTGTCCACGCTCGGGACAGGCTCCCTTCTGATGGGCGCCGCCCGCGCTTCGCGTGAGGCCGTTCTTCCATTGTGGGCATTGCACCTCGGGTTGGATGCAGCCCAGGTGAGTGTGATCTTCGGTATCGGTGCGGCCGTGGACCTGCTGTGCTCGTATCCGGCCGGACACATCATGGACCGATACGGCCGCAGGTTGGTCGCGGTGCCTTCGCTGACGGTGATCGGTGTGTCGTACCTGATGTTGCCGTTTTCGACGGGCGCAGTGGGATTGACCGTGGTCGCTGTCGTGATGGGGATCGGCAACGGACTGGGCAACGGCGTGATCATGACTCTCGGTGCTGATATCGCCCCACCCGAAGAGCGCGCCGAGTTCCTCGCTGCATGGCGATTGACGCACGACACGGGCATGTTCGGTGGGCCGCTCGCGATCGGTCTTCTCGCCGCGGTGTTCCCGCTCGGGTGGGCATTTGCCGCACTGGGCGCGACTTCGTTCGCCGGCGCGGCGATGATGTTCCGCTTCATTCCGGTCTATTCTCCGCGGGTGTCACCCCGGTCGCGCGTCGGGAAACTGTAGGTAGGCTCGCTACATGCGATTCGGACTGTTCGTACCTCAAGGCTGGCGTCTGGACCTGGTCGGCATCGACCCCGCGAAGCAGTGGGAGGTGATGCGAGACTTCACGCTGCGCGCGGAGGCAGGGCCGTGGGAGTCGGTGTGGGTCTACGACCACTTTCACACCGTTCCCCAACCGACGGAAGAAGCGACTCACGAGGCGTGGACGTTGATGGCCGCACTCGGTGCGTCGACCTCGCGTATCCGACTGGGCCAGATGTGTACCGCCATGAGTTACCGAAACCCGGCGTACCTCGCCAAGGTCGCCGCGACCACCGACCTGATCACGGGTGGACGCGTCGAGATGGGCATCGGCGGCGGTTGGTACGAGCAGGAGTGGCGCGCGTACGGCTACGGTTTCCCCTCTGCCGGTGAGCGTCTGGGCCGCCTCGACGAAGGAATCCAGATCATGCAGCAGGCGTGGTCGACCGGCAGCTCGACGCTCGACGGCAAGTACTACCAGGTCGACGGAGCGCTGTGCCGTCCACTTCCGTTGCAAGAGGGCGGAATTCCCATCTGGGTTGCCGGTGGCGGCGAGAAGGTCACACTCAAGATCGCGGCCAAGTACGCGCAGTACACAAACTTCGACGGCACCCCGGCCGGCTTCGCGCACAAGTCCGAGATCCTGAAGAAGCACTGCGACACCGTCGGTACCGATTTCGACGCCATCGTCCGTTCGGCCAACTACAACGTGGCCATCGGCGCGACGGAATCCGAGGTGGCTCAGCGGTTGGAGACACTGAAGGACAGACTGACGCCGTTGGTCGGCGAAGCTGCCGCCGATGCGTCGCTCGACGCGTTCCGCGGAATGCCCGCCGTCGGTACACCCGAGCAGATCATCGAGAACCTGTCGGCGCTCAAGGCGCAGGGACTCGAGTACGGAATCTTCTACTTCCCCGAGGCCGCGTACGACACGTCGGGAATCGAGATGTTCGAGAAGGAAGTGCTGCCCGCGCTTGCGTAACCGTTAGGGCTAGCGCAGGGAGTCAGGAAGATCGGCCGGGTTGATCAGAACCCGGCGATCGGGGTGGGTGCGAACTTCTTCGGAGTCGGGGATCCGGCTCTGCAGGAAGTTCCACTCGCTCGCACTGACAGCTGCGATCGCGCGTGCCAGCACTGCCGAGTCCTTGGTTCCCCACTCGATCGGCATGGGGCTGACCATCTGCCACGTGTCAGCCTTGCTGCGGGTGGAACGATCCGAACGCAGTGCCACCGACGGAATGCGGTCGCCGACTCGCCACTTCGGATTGAGTCGAACATTGCGGCTGACGAGCGCGTACTTCGGTGCTCCGGCCGCCGGCTTCGCGATGTCGATCAGTGCCGTCAGGGTCGCCGCTCGAGGGTGAACCTCGGTGACGATCGCGGGAACCAGTGGGTTGTCCGCATACAGAGATTCGACGCTTCCCACCTTGCGAGGTGCCCACAAGGCGACCCACAGTGAACTGGCCGCACCGATGGCGAGGACCGCGCCGATGATGATGGACCACACCTCACCCATGCTGATCAGCCAGGCTCCGACCGCGGCGAGGACGATCGCGAAGATCACCGCAGAAATCTGCAGGCGGCGTACGTCGGCCAGTGTGTCGTTGACCGACTTGGCGTGGGCCTTGTCGACGGTGAACTGGAAGTCAGCCACGAAAAAATCCTTCGGGTGGTGCCGGACGATCTAGGACCGGCCCCCGATCTCCCGGGAGCCGTCCACCAGCGTAGCTAGTTTCGCGCGCGCTCCCACATCTGCAGGTAAGCCTCGGCGCCACGGCTCATGTCCTCGATGATCGTGTCACCGTCGGCGCCCGCAGCAATACGCATGTCCGCGATCCAGTCGGGAATCATCCCGTACTGGGCAACACCGTCGGTGTTCACGTCGAAAACCCTGGTGCCGGCGCGCTGCTGGTCCATGACGGTGCCGTCGAAGGCGGTGTACGGATATTGGAGCGGATTTTCGGCGGCGTCACCGCGCGGTGCGGCCTGCGGCCCGAAGCCGTTGGTGTCTGCGCCGTAGCCGAAACCGAAGTAGTAGTTCTCGCTTCGCATTGCCCGTGCGTCGCGCCACTGGTCGATGAACCCACGCTCCTCGGGCTTGTCGTCCGATGCGTCCAGTTGCCCGGCGTACAGGGCGACAAATCCGCCGAGCGCGTAGATCCGCTTGTAGAGGCTCGGGTCGCTCCAGCTGTGACTGGAAACAACACCGGAATAGTTCGCTGCTTCGAGAATGTCGAGGGCTGCTTCGGCGGTCTTGACGCTCATGTGATCGATGTCCACGATCATCCCTCGGTCCATCAAACCTCGGATCGTGTATGCGCCGAGGTCGGTCAGGCCGTGCGAATTGCATTGCGGACCAGAGGGGTACACCGGAAGCGTCACTCCGGGTGGGAGTACCGCGAGAAGATTCTGTGCGCCGTCGACCTTGGTGGGCAGCACATTGTCCTCGGCAACGCCGGTGCATGGTTCCGACTGCCAGAACTCCCCGGTGCCCAGGTAGTTGCCGATATTGACGGCCACTCCGGTGACGCCGCCGTCGAAACGGGCACCGCCGAGGGCGTTGTCGAACTTGTGCGTGACGATCATCTGCCGAACACCGAGGTCGTACAACTCGTCCAGGCCGCGGTCGATGTCGTCCTCGGTGCACTGCGGAATACCGTTGCGCACAGAGCAACCGAAGGGTTCGGACACCTCCACCCCGAGGGTGACGGCCAGCTTTCCGTCGGCGGCCACCTGCCTGGCCTGTTCAGGGGAGCTCACGATGCGGAACCAACCCCGGCCGGGACCGCCGTACTGGGCGTCGATGTAGTCCTGGAGTTCGCGTGTCTGCTGCGCCTGGATCCGGACGGTCTCCATCTCGTCACAGGGATTTCGTTTACTCGGATACAGCTCGCACAGGACACGGTTGGCGACAAAGAGGTTGGTGAAGATTCGCAGACCGCCACGCCAGGCCCGCTCGACCCACTTGTAGTACGTCTGCTCGTGTGTCAGTGAATCGTGCGCCGGCCAGTCGGCGAAACTCGGCCAGCCGGTGGTGTCGTGAGTTTCGAAGGGATTGCCGTACGACAGAACGTTTTCGAGGAGCGCCGGTATCCCGTCGGGTTGATGGTCCGGGCAGTCGACGAGCGCTGCGGTGACGCCCTGAGGATCGAAAGGTCGGCCGCAGTGCAGGTTTCCGCCCATGAACTCGGAAGCATTCATGTGCACGTGTGTGTCGATGAATCCGGTGACTTCACCGTTCGGTCCGATTTCTCCTGGAACGCCGTTTGCGCCCACCTCCGCTTCGGGGAAGTCGGAGCAGCCGTCGCGCGGGATCAGCGTGAACGCAGATTCGGGAACATCACCGGGATCGGACATCGTGAGCGTCAAGTCGCGCGAGATCAGTTGACGGCCGTTCGAGGTCGCGGTCAGAACGAACGATTCACCGGTGGACATCACTGTCCAGTCGGTGGAGGGAGTTGCTTCGGAAGTGGCGAGTACCGAGTCCGCGCCGTCGTGCGAGAGCATCGACCCGTCCGGGCCGTACAGCATGAAACGGCCCAACTGGGCCGCATGTAGTCGGAACGGTTCGGCGTCTGCGGCTTTCGTTACGTCGGTGAGGTACGCCGACCCGTCACGACGGACGAAATCACCAGACTCGGTGCGCAGCGCGAAGCAACCGTTCGCAAGTGCGTACACCGAGTTCTGCGCGGTAGGAGCAGGACTCGGTGCCGCGGCGCTGACGCCGGTCGTGGCGACGACGACGGCGGCAGTCAGCAGCGAGATGGTTCCGGCGAGCCGACCCCGTAGACGTGGAACTGAGCGCATGGTGCTGGTGACCCCCGGCCGATGGACACGACTGTGACAGGGGACACTCTACAGATAACTGGACGTATGTCCATTTGATTCTGCAACGTGTTGCAGAAATGCTCAGCCGATTGCAGGTCCGAGCAGGTCATCGGCGTCGGTGATCCGGTAGGCGTAGCCCTGTTCGGCGAGGAATCGCTGACGATGTGCCGCATATTCCGCATCGAGAGTGTCGCGGGAAACCACCGAATAGAAGTGGGCCTGACCGCCGTCGTGCTTGGGGCGCAACAGTCGCCCGAGTCGCTGAGCTTCTTCCTGCCTCGATCCGAAGGTTCCCGAAACCTGCACGGCGACAGACGCCTCCGGAAGGTCGATCGAGAAGTTCGCGACCTTACTCACCACCAGCGTCTGGATCTCACCGTTGCGGAACTGATCGAACAGGATCTCACGTTCCTTGTTCTTGGTGGATCCCTTGATCACCGGGGCGTTCAGGGCTTCGCCGAGTTCGTCGAGCTGATCGAGATACGCACCGATCACCAAGGTCGGTGAATCCGGGTGCTTCGCCAGAATCGACTTCACGACAGCAATTTTGGTGTGCGCCGTCGAGCACAGTTTGTAGCGCTCCTCCGGTTCGGCGACGGCATAGGACATGCGCTCGGCGTCCGTCATCGTCACTCGCACCTCGACGCAGTCAGCCGGCGCGATCCAGCCCTGCGCTTCGATGTCCTTCCACGGAGCGTCGTAGCGCTTGGGGCCGATGAGCGAGAAGACGTCGCCTTCGCGGCCGTCCTCACGAACCAGCGTTGCGGTCAGGCCGAGACGGCGGCGCGACTGCAGGTCTGCCGTCATCCGGAAGACGGGCGCGGGCAGCAAGTGGACCTCGTCGTAGATCACCAGTCCCCAGTCTCGGGAGTCGAAAAGTTCGAGGTGCTTGTACTCGCCCTTCGTACGACGCGTGATCACCTGGTAGGTCGCGATCGTGACCGGCCGAATCTCCTTGCGCTCGCCGGAGTATTCGCCGATTTCTTCCTCGGTCAACGACGTGCGGGCGATGAGCTCACGCTTCCACTGACGACCGGCGACGGTATTGGTGACGAGGATGAGTGTGGTGGCTTTGGCCTTTGCCATGGCTGCTGCGCCCACCATCGTCTTGCCGGCGCCACATGGCAGCACGACGACGCCCGAGCCGCCGGCCCAGAACGAATCCGCTGCCATCTGCTGGTAGTCGCGCAGTTCCCAGTGGCCCTCTTCGAAAGCGAGATCGATCGGGTGCGCTTCGCCGTCCACATAGCCGGCGAGGTCCTCGGCCGGCCAGCCCACCTTGAGCAACATCTGCTTGAGGCGGCCGCGTTCGCTCGGGTGGACAATCACGGTGTCGTCGTCGACCTTCTCACCGAGCATCGGTGAGATCTTCTTGTGTCGCATCACCTCGGTGAGGACTGCCCGGTCGAGGCTGACCAGGATGAGGCCGTGCACCGGGCTCTTGACCAGCTGCAAGCGCCCGTACCTGGCCATCGTGTCGACGATGTCGACCAGCAGCGGTTGCGGAACTGCGAATCGTGAGAACGAAACCAGAGCGTCGACAACCTGCTCGGCGTCGTGTCCGGCGGCGCGGGCATTCCACAAGGCCAGGGGAGTGATGCGATACGTGTGGACGTGCTCGGGGGCGCGTTCGAGTTCCGCGAAGGGGGCGATTGCCTGCCTGGCATCGCCGGCGCGCTCGTGGTCGACCTCCAACAGCAGCGTCTTGTCGGATTGGACGATCAACGGTCCGTCGGTCACGGAAGCCTCCTAGTGAAACAAACGCGGCAGCCACAGAGCGTTGCACCGCGTTGTCGGCTGACGCCAACCCTGCCATTGTCCTGGTATCGGAGCGCATACGCCAACAGACGACGCTCGCACAGCCAGAAGTAGAGGTGCCCGAGTTCGGGCACCCCTACGTCAACAGGGCAGGACCAACCGCTATTCCGGGCGACCTGCGGCGGGCAGGACGAGGATCTTCACGTGCTCGTCGGGTGCGCGAAGAGCCGCAAAAGCGTCCGAGACTCCGTCGAGCCCGATACGGCCGGTAATAATCGCTTCGGCGTCGATCTCGCCGGCGGCCAACCGAGCAAGGGTGATGTCGTACGCGTTCTCGTAGGGGCCATGACCGAAGTTGATCGAGATCCTTCGGAACTGCCCGATGACGGGAACGATGGTCTCGTCGCCGAACGGCGCAGCCAGGACCTGAATCCGCGAGTTGAACGGCAGGGTGCGCATCAGTTCGCCGATGACCCCCGCCCGGCCGCTGCATTCGTAGGCGATCAGGATGCCGTTCGCGGCCTGGCCCACGAGCGGGTTGCCTTCGGCGACCATCTGATTCCACAGTTCGATCGGATCCTGTGTGAAGGGGTCGACGACGATGTCCGCGCCCATCTTCTTGGCGAGCTCGCGGCGTTTGGGGGAGGGTTCGGACGCGATGACGATCTGTGCCCCTCTCGCTTTCGCAGCGACGATGGCACCCAGTCCGATCGTCCCGCAACCGACGACGAGCGCTGAATCGGCCGAGGTGAGGCCGGACTGCTGGAGATGCATCTCGCCGACGTGTAGAGGTTCGGCCAGTGTGGCGTGCTCGAGTGACAGATGGTCGGGAACCTTGCGGACCCAGAATGCGTCGACAACGATGTGATCGCCGAACGCACCGTGGTATTCGTTCGAGTAACCGATGATCGTCGGGATCCCGGTAGCCGTGTCGGTGGCCAAGCCGATGCCGGCCACCCGATCACCGATCATGAAATCGTCTACTGCAGAACCGGTCTCGGCGACGATGCCCGCGTATTCGTGACCCAGCACCACGGGTGCGTCTGGATCGAAGGTGGCGAGCGGGTAGCCACCGTTGTGTGCGACCTCGACGAATCGGCACGGGTCCTTCGACATGCTCAGGTCGCTGCCGCAGATTCCGCAGGCGACGACGTCGATGCGGATCTGATGGGGTGCCAACGGCGGCGCGTCGGCCATCTCGGCGACGGCGAATTCTCCCTGGTGGAATCGGACGGCCCTCATGCGCGCACAGCTCCCGTCTCGGCCGGTTGGCCGTAGTAGTCGGTATGGGCTTTGGTGATCGCTCCGACCAGCCCGCCGATCAGGTATTCGCGGTTGTCCTCGGCGAACTGCATGCTCGCCTGACGTCCGACATTCCGCTTCCGGAAGTGCGGGACCACCTCGGAGGCGAACAATTCGTAGCTGCGTTTGGTGTCCTCCCAGCTCGCCATGTCCACGTGAAGGATCAGGAACGTGCCGAACCCTCCTGTCTTCTCGATCAGACGCTCGATCTGAGCAATCGCATCTTCGGGCGTACCGATGATCGCCTGACCGAACTCGCCGAGCGTGTCGTTGCGCCACTGGTCGATGATTCCGGCAGGTGTATCTGCCCAGGCCGGGTTCTGGCCGGTCTGTCGATTCACGTAGGAGGCCATCGATCCGATCCGTCGGCTCACGGCGCGCTCGGCCTCGGCTCGGGTCTCGGCGATGAACATCGGATTGACCACACGCCACGTCGCCCGGTCGGCGTGGTGGCCGTGCTCGGCCGAGACCTTCTCGTACACATCCCAGTTGCGATCCAGTGCGTCGAATCCGCTGGGTGAACTCGCCGCGAGTGAGAGCAGGGAGAGCCCGTTCTTGCCGGCGAGCACCGAACCGTTGGGGGAAATCGTCGACGCTGTCACGGTCTCGATGCCGTCCGCACGGTATGTGGGCAGCTGTGCGCGTGCGTCACGCAACGTGAACCAGTCGGTTTCCATGTTGACGACCTCGCCGCGGAGCAACGCGAGAATGGCCTCGAGCGCTTCGCCCTGGCGACGACGCTGGTCCGACGGGTTGATACCCATCATGTGTGCATCGAGGGGGATCTTGCCCGGGCCGGTGCCGAAGATGAGCCGTCCGCGGGTCTGCAGATCGAGCTGAGTGATGCGGTCGGCCGTGATCAGCGGGTGGTGATAGGGCAGGGACGTCACGCCTGTGCCGAACTGGATGCGCTCGGTTCGCTCTGCGGCGGCCGCGATGAACATGTCCGGGGCCGGCACGATCTCGGCGCCGGTCGAATGATGCTCACCCATCCACGCTTCTTCGAATCCGAGGTGGTCCAGGTGTGTCATGAGGTCGATGTCGCGTCTGAGTTGCAGGGCGGGATCGGCGTCGAGCGGATGGTACGGGGCGAGGAAGGCTCCGAAGCGGATGGACGATGCGGACCACACGATGACATCTCCTGTCGACAGGGGAGTGATTTGGATCACTCGCTCTGATGCAGATGTCTAACATGGATCAACTGATCCAATAAGTTGAGCCTCCCGCACAGTGGGAGGTTTGTAATCACTTGTAGCTCAATGCTATCTGGCGCAGTCATGTCGTCTAAGGTTGTTTCAAGTCGATCAACTGAACCAGGCATTTTGAGAAGGAGCGTTGAAGAGGTCATGCGACTGGACGTCACAATCACCCCCACCTCCTCGACCGTCGAACTGAACGGGGTCGACGACTTCACCAGTCTCTCGGTCGTCGTAGGCGGCGACGATCAATCCGCGACTCTGAGTCGGGCATTGGAACCGTGGGGGGAACTCGAGGACGATCATGTCTGGCTCGACATTGCTCACCTGGAGCAAGCCGTCGCGGCCCAGGTCGGAAACGCGCAGTGGAAGCAGAAGTTCTCCGCGATGGTGGACTACGCGCGCGCCCACGGCTGGGTCGATCGCGACAACAGGGTGCGAGCACACCGTGAATCACTCTGACTCCGCGGTCAGCGCTTCGGAGAAGTTCGGCGAGCCCGTGCGAAGCTCGTTCGTATGACCGACTCCCGGCAGAACCGTCAAGGCGACGTGACACGTCTGCGTTTGCTCAAGACTGCTGAACGGCTTTTCGCGACAGAGGGATTGGATGCAGTTTCGCTGCGCGCGGTCAACGCGGCGGCCGGTCTCGGACCGTCGTCCGTCCACTACCATTTCGGCACCAAGGAGGATCTGGTCGCCGCGGTGCTGTTGGACATGGGAACGTCGGTGCGAGATCAGATCAGCGCGAACGTGAACGCCCTAGCCGCCGACAAGGAGCCGCCGACGGTCGAAGCGTTGGTGCGGGCCGTCACGGCGCCATACAAGACACTGCTTCTTCGCCATCGCACGCGGGGAATGCGATGGATCAGAATCGTCACGCAGATTTCGCAGCCGCAGATGTCACGACCGGGCCATCCAGCCCTCGAGGCGACCGAGATGCACCTTCGTGATCATCTTCTCGACCAGGTCCGTCGTACCTTTCCTGCTACCGATCCCGAAAGGCTCGAGACTCGCTGGGCGGTTGCCTTGATGGGCTTCCTCCAGGCGTTGAGCCGAGCGGACGATTGGAGCGGAAGCAGCAAGCCGCTCGCGCCGGAGCGACTTGCCGACTTCTACGAGGACCAGGTCGTCTTTCTGGTGGGTGGAGTGCGACAGTTATTGGGATTAGCGCCTAACTGATGCGCCTCCTATTTCTGCGCGACCACTGACTTCCGCATTTCCATTACATGAGTAATAGCTTCGGAAATTCCGGATCTATAACCGATATTCTTTTCGGAATCACCCGGAGTGGAATCAAGCTCCGATTCGAGTCTCGTCTGAATACGGTCCAGGGTGTGGATTGTTCTTTTCACGATGGTTGATTCTCTTTCTGCGGTAAATCCGAAAGAAGTATTCCGGATTGCCGAGCGTGTTCGTCGAGGACACACAGTGATGCCAGGGTCATGCCCGCTGCGTAGCCGCGCGAGCGTGCATCAGTTCCTCGACTACGTGACTTGAACAGGTTGAATGTTTCGTGCAGGTGCACGAGGGTGTCGGTGGAGGCAGGCATTGGTCAGCTTCGCAGTCAGCTCGTCTTCCTCTGGACTGTGCTGTCAGCTCCGCTTCCGCTTACGAATGAACTCGGAAGACTCCGTAGTTTTCGCCCGCTTTTCTGCGCGGCGTTCCTTGATCGACTGAGCGGGTTTCTTCATGTTCTTTCCCGGCGCCTTGTCAGCCATTGTCGCTCCTCATTTTTCGAAGTGGCAATCACAAACTGACCTCGACCATACTTCATTTACAGAAAAAAGCCAGTTGCTTCTTTTCTGCTACTTTTTTCCGGAGTCGACGGGGCTGACGGAAGTAATGCGGTGCAACGTGAAACGGCGTACGGCACCACTTGCCGGGTCGAAGGCGTCCAGCTGTCCGCCGCCCACGCTGACGGGGTCGACGATGCGATGAGTCGCTACCCCCTGAGCGTCGACATAGCCGATGTTGACACTCGAATTGTCCCGGGCCGCTGTGGCCAGTAACGCGATGGTGGCGGCATTGTTCTCCCTCGAACCGTCCGTCCGGACACCACCACGGCCCGGGGCGGAAGCGCGGTCGCCTGCTCGCATCGTGCGGACCAACGACGCCAATTGATCCGCCGACGGGCTTGCGGGCATTCGCGACGCCGGTCGGCTGCGACGGTTCGGTACACGCGCCCCGCGTGGGCGGAGATCGACCAACGTGCCCGAGGAGTCCTCACCTGCCGGCGCGAATCCGGCTGCGCGCAGCTCGGCCAGGACCTCGCGCAGTGGGGCCTGCGAAATCGCGACTGTGGGAGCCAAGGCGCGCAATGCCAGGGGCTCCGCCACCGCCGAAGCGAGGACCTCCGCCAGCAGTGATGCGTCCTCACATCGAATGAACGACGCCGCCACTCCGGCACGCAGTCGCCCGTGTCGACGGGCGACATCGTCGATCAGATACGAAAGTGATTGGGGAACAGGCGTCTTCGATTTCGAGGCGAACATCGCATGCAGTTCGGTGGCCGTCAGACCGGCGTCGAGCGCACGACGCACGCTGTCCTCGCTGATGCGGTACATGGACGCCGATCCTGCCGACTCGATGTCCGCGACCAGGCTCACCTGCTCGAGCAGGTCCGGTACGAGCGGGCCGGGCGCAACCAGAGTCAGATCTGCCTGGACCAGGATGTAGTCGATGGGCTCGGGTAGGGCGGACTGCATTTCGGCTTCGGCGTCCCCGCCGTGCAGCAAAGCTCGTCCAGGTGACGACAACGCGCCGCGGGCCACCAGCCCGAGGGCGGCGGCCTCGTCCAGAGTCCGCTCGATTGCGAACGTCCGTAGGCGCCCGCTCCATCGCGGGCGTCGCCACGCCAGTAGTCGACTTACCTCGACGGCCGATGCAGTCTGGCCACTGTCGAGTTCGGAGAGCAGCCCCAAAATGGCCTGGCGATCGCGCGGAGCCGCCGGGGCCCGGCCTTCCTCGGACAGCGCCGCGATGGGCTTGTCGGTGGAATCCCTCAGCCCGATCATCCACGGAACTCGCGGTACGTCGACCCAGGCGGACGCCAGCACCTCCCACCGACGCGCTGTGGACGCGTTGAGCCAGCCGTCGACGGCGAGTGTGGGCGTCCAGTATTCGTCCGCGTTGTCCGAGACCGGCGCCGGGTCGGGCGTTCCACTGGCGATGAGCCCGGCTGCCGAGAGCAATTCGACGAGCAGGCTCACTCGCGCTTCGTCGAGATCGGCCGTCTTGGCCACGCGTCGTAGTTCTCGAACACCGAGTCCACCGGCTCGCAGTGCTGGGGCCGGTGCTGCGCCCAGAACAGCGATCACGCTCTCGCATTGGCGTACCAACTCGAGTGCCTCGCCGGCCGCTGCGGCGTTCACGTCCGCGGGTTTGAGTTTGTCGCCCCCGATGACGGGTGCGGTCAGCGTCGTCGGATCGAAAACCGGCTCGCCGCGGATGACCTGACGAACCGTCGCCGGAAGCTCGACGGTCTGCTCGTCGAGCCACCGAAGCAGGCCGGCCGCCAGCAGTCGCTGAACCGGGCGCTCAGGCGGCGTTCCGGGGGCGGCGTCGCGGGTGCGACCGATCGGGCTGGAGTTGGCGAGAGTCTCGAGGAGATCCCGCTCGCGGGTGTCCAGAGCGTCGAGGGCTGCCGAGATCTCGGTCTCGGTCATCGCCTCGGCAGGTTCGAGGGCTCGCCCCACACGCCACGGAATCATCCCGATGACTGCCGGGACGACGCTGATGGGATCGACACCCCAGACGAGGGCGGACTCACGCATCTTCGACAGTGACTTGTCGACGGCCTTCTTGGTGACCTTGCCCTTGCCGGTCAGGGCGCGTTCGGCGATTGCACTGTTGAGCTCCGCCCGCGTCATCGGAGTTTCCTCGGCGCCAGCCAGTGCCAACAATTCGAGAAGACCGAAATCGAGGGTGTCGAGTTCGTCCGCCGCTCGGCTGACCGACGCGCGTTGCTGTGCACGACCGCTGAGAACCACCATCGTGCTCGGCGGCGGTACGGCCAGATCGGGGCGCAGACGCAGCAACTCCGTCAACTCGGCGTCACTGCGCGCCGAGAGCCAATCGGTCAGACTTTCGGCTGCGGAACTGCCCGCCGGGGTGCCACGTGTTTCGGTCATCAGGTATCAGATTAGAGACCTGGTCTGTACGGCGTAACGGCGTCCTGTCAAAATGACTTCGTGGCCAACAATTCGAAGCAACACTATGTAGATCCAGGATGGCCGGAAACTGCAGACGGAGATCACGCAGTGACCGAATTGTCATCGACCCGCGCAGGTGGACTTTCACCCTTCGGCGAGGACACCACCTTTCCGGTTCCGGTGGAGTCACTTCCTTACGTACACCCGCACACCGTCATCAACCGATAACAACTCGACACGAAAGAAGGCCCGCACCGATTCGGTGCGGGCCTTCTTGATGTTCGAGCGTCCGAGCGGACAGTCTTACCGGTGTTACTTGAGGAACGTCTTTGCAGTGTCGGCGACTGCGAGGATCTGCGGGTCGACCGGGATGCCGTTGGCCTTGGCGAACGCAATTGCCTGATCGATGGCGTCAGCGACCGGGTGTGCAACGGTCTGAGCGACCTGCTGTGCCGGAGCCGGAGCTGCCTGAGGAGCCGTGGTGGCCGGAGCGGAACGCTCGGTGGCGCCGCTGCTCAGTCCGAGGCTGGAGGAGCAGGACGGCCATGCGCCCCAACCCTGGTTTGCGAGAACACGCTCGGCAACAACGATCTGCTGCTCGCGAGTGGCCTGGTTTGCGGTGGCTGCGTACTGTCCGCCGCCGTGTGCGTTCCACGTGCTGGGGGAGAACTGCAGTCCGCCCTGGTAACCGTTACCGGTGTTGATGGCCCAGTTTCCGCCGGCCTCACACTGGGCGAGACGATCCCAGTCGGAGTCGGGGGCAGCGCTTGCGGTTCCGGTGGCTGCAATTCCTGCTACGCCCATGATGGCGCCGGTGACGGCGACCTTGGCGACAGTGCGACCGGTGGTGGTGGGCTTGCGATGGCGTCCGCTCATGATGGTCGAAATCCTCTCCACACGCGCCTGCGAGGTCAGCTGTCGGGTTCGGGCTGAGAGGTCGCCCGGCCTCGCCTTTCCTGGCTGGAAAGGGTCTGGCTTCACCCCAAGATTCGGTCTTGCGATCGAACCGGTGTCCACTGGAAAACTTTTCTGTTCTCACAGAGGACTTTGGGTCCCCCGTCCTCGTCCCTGGAATGCTCTGTCGGAAGTCCGGTACCCGCGGGACAAGGCTTGGCGCGGCGGGCCGGAGGTGGCCGAGTTTCCCGGCCGAAAACGACGGTAACGGCTCGAGTCTCTCGTGTCACCATTTGATAACGCGGCGTGGCGAAGGACGTACAACGCGTCACACAAAGCGCAGGAGACTCTTCCCAGGTAGGTGGGGGTGCCTGAGTGAATGTCCGGTTGTGTCCGTTCCGTTATCCATCCGTAATGTGAGCAAGGTCACACGTTATGTGGAAATGGAATTCCGGCCGAGTGAGAGGTGTGCCGATTCAGGTCGGAGATGTGTCCTGTGTCTCAACATCGAGATTAAAACTTAGGTTAGGTTTGCCTGACTTGCCCCGAATGGGCAGGGTTCGCAGAGTCTTCCAAAGAAGTAGGGCACCCCTCATGAAACTGCAATACCGTCGGCGTGCGGTCACCGCGTCACTCGCCGTCGCCGCTGCTGTCGGCCTGGCCGTCACTGCTCCCGCTGCACACGCCTCACCCGAGGATCCGACACACGGTGTTGTCGGAAGCTATTTCGCAACCCAGCCCGGCGACATCGTCGTCGACTCGGCAACCCACCGCGGATACATCACGCAGTACGGCGGACCGACCAGCTCGTTGTCCGTCGTCGACACGAACACCGGCAAGTCCGTCGGCACCATCGACGGTGTCGTCGGTTACCCGTCGGCACTTGCCGTGGACTCGGACCTCGGACGCGCATACGTGTCCTCCTCCTACGGCGGCGCGATCTCGATTGTCGACACGAAGACCGGCAAGGTCGAAAAGACGGTCACGCTGAGCGAGAAGAACCCCGACGGCTCGCGGCCGCAGATCAACGATGTCGTCGTCGACCCCACAACACACCGCGCGTACTTCTCGGACTACAAGTCCGGCAACATCCGAGTCGTCGACCCCAACGCCGCCGACGCCGTGTCGAGCATTCTGGTCGACAAGTCGGCAACGCCGACCAAGCTCGCCTTCGACAGTGTCCGCGGCTTCCTCTACATCGCGGACACCAACTTCTTCGACGAGAATTACGGCCGCACGCTGTGGCAGGCGGACGTACGCAAGGGCGGAGCACTCAAGTCGATCGTGCGTGCCGACAACCTCTACCCGGTCGACGTCGATGTCGACACGAACACCGGCAACATCTACATGACCGACACCCGGGCAACCAACCTGTGGGCGATCACCCCGGCCGGCGCGGTTCTGTCGAAGACCACGCTGTCTCCGACCGCGATTCCCAACGGCGTGGTCGTCGACGCTTCTGCAGGCATTGCATATGTCGCGGACGTCATGAACGGACACCTGTGGTCGGTCGATCTGACGACCCGCGCCACCACCGCTCTGACCGATACCAAGGTTCCGGCACTGGAGAAGGTCAAAAACCTCGCGCTCGACACCTCGACCGGCGCCATCGCGTCGACGACCAACGGGGGCAAGGTGACCGTCGTTGCTGCGTACCCGCTACCCGCGACCATCGAACTGCCTGCCGCTCAGGTCGGTAAGGCGTATTCGCAGAAGCTCACTGCCGCTGATACCCGGGCAGCCTTTGCACTCACCAACGGTGCTCTGCCCGGCGGACTGTCCCTCGCACAGGACGGCACCATCTCGGGAACCCCCACGGCCGTCGGCAGCGTCACCGTCGAGATAACTGCGAAGAGCGTGCTTTCGCGCGCTTCGAGTGTGACCATCGTGGTCTCCGAGGGTCCGGTCGGCCCCGTTGATCCGGGCAACCCGGGAACGGGTACCGGTTCGCTCGGTAACCTCCCCGGACTCGGTAGCCTCGGCCGCTGATCCGACCTGATACGAGAGAACCCGACCACAGCACCTGCCGTGGTCGGGTTCTTCTGTCTCCGGGCCCGCTTACGCGTAATTCACTCGGTCCACGGCTATGTGTAATTGACGCGGTCCACGGCTATGCGTAATTGACGCGGTCCACGTCGACGATCTCCTTGCCGAGCGGCATCAGCGAGATCGGAATCATCTTCAGGTTCGCGACCGCGAGCGGAATTCCGATGATCGTGATCGCCATCGCGACGGCGGTGACGATGTGTCCGATCGCCAACCAGATACCGGCGATGATCACCCAGATGACATTGCCGATCATCGAACCGACACCAGCGGTCGGCTTGTCGACGACGGTCTTACCGAACGGCCACAGTGCGTAGATGCCGATGCGGAATGCCGCGATTCCGAAGGGAATCGTGATGATGAGGATGCAGCAGATGATGCCTGCGGCGAAGTAACCCAACGCCAGCCAGAAGCCGCCGAACACCAGCCAGATCACGTTCAGGAGGATTCTCATGGTCAGTGACCTTTCGGTTGAAGGCGGGGGTGATCAGCGCACGCGTCGACCGGATCTGAGCGTGTAGACGATGGCCAGAAGGAAGCCGATCGGGCACGCGAGTGCCACCAGGTACAACGCCAGGCCGGGCGGGGTGTCGCTGAAGATGTGGACTGCGAAGATGGCCACGATCGCCAGGAATCCGACGATGAACAGTGCCATCGCCGTACGGAACAGACCGTTTCCGGTGCCGGAAGTGCGCGGGTTCGGTTGAGGGTCCACACCTACGAGGATAGTGCCTGTAAACCTGGGTGCCGACCCGGGTTCGTCACAGGTAGACTGTTAATAGACTGCGCGCCCCGCTGAAGCAAGTGTGGGGCGCGTTCTTTTGCATTCTTCCACCGGAAGCGATGCGAGCAAGGCCATGAGGCTCTTCCGAGAGCCTCCCGAGCACATTGGGGCAGATGCCCCAGTCGAGTGATGAGCAGGTGAACGCGGTGCCGACCGGCAAGGTGAAGTGGTACGACGTCGAAAAGGGTTTCGGCTTTCTGTCGCAGGAAGAGGGCGAGGACGTCTACGTCCGTGCTTCCGCTCTCCCCGAGGGCGTCGAAGGCTTGAAGGCCGGCCAGCGCGTCGAGTTCGGCATGGCTGCGGGCCGCCGCGGTCCGCAGGCGCTGAGCCTGAAGGTGCTGGAGCCGGCGCCGTCGTTGCGGGGCGCTACGGCGACGCGTCGTGAGCCGGTCGAGCGTAAGCACACCCCTGACCAGCTGCACGGCATGGTCGAGGACATGATCACGTTGCTCGAGGCGAAGGTCCAGCCGGATCTGCGCAACGGCAAGTACCCGGACCGCAAGACCGCTCAGCGGATCTCCGAGGTCGTCCGAGCCGTCGCTCGCGAGCTCGATACCTGATCGCTCGATTCGAGCTGCCGTACACGGCTTCGAAACAAAATGCCCTGCACACCAATCGGTGTGCAGGGCATTTTCGATGTTCCGGGGATCAGGCGGTCTTGATCGACCAGATCAGTAGTCCCTGTTCGCTTCCCTCACCGACGGCGAGGTGGATTTCGACGCCGACGAGTTGCTTGACGGGATCGCTCGAAGATTCGACCGTCACTGCCAGGGCCTCGCCGGGCTCGAAGACTCGGGGTTCGCCGGTCTGGTTGCCGTCGGCATCCTCGTAGACCGCCAGCAGGGCCCACTGCGCATCGGAGACGTCCGTCGACAACGACAGCTGCAGCGGGTAGCCCGCGGGAACGTCGAGTGCGTAGATGTCGCCCACCTGGGCGCACTGGGACAGATCGATGGTGCAGAACCCGGCAGGGTTCGTCTCGATCGTCTTGCCGTGTGCGTATGCAGTGATGACCGGCAGCTTTTCGGGGTCGTCGTTGATGTTCTTGATGATCACGAAAAGAACGGAGACGTAAGCAACTAGTGCCACCACCATCAGGACACTGATCGCTGCCACGATCTTCTTTGTTCTCGAGCGCATCATCACTGCGGAGTACTTCCTTGTCCTCGGTTGGATTTACCGGTGTAAATCACTTCGGTCACTTCTTGTTCGGCCAGATCGGGTCGCTTCCCGCCGAGGCCGGGCAGGAGGCTGTTTCCTCGGTAGCTCAGGAAGGTCTGCAGAAGCCCGATCGTCAGGAACACCGATACAACAGTGAACCCGATCCAGTATTCGGTCGGAAGCAGAACCCCCAATGCGCCGCCGAGTACCCAGCTCAACTGCAGAACCGTCTCGGATCTGCCGAATCCGGACGCGATCGATTCCTCGGGCAGGTCGTGCTGGAGTGACGCGTCGAGTGAGACCTTGGCGAGTGCGCTGGCGGCGGAGGCTACGAGTGTGGCCAGCGCAGCGGTCATCAGGTTGTCCGTCAGCGCTGCGATCACCGCGATGATCCAGACCGACGCAGTGCACCGGAGCACGATCAGTGCGGGCCGGCCGAGCTTGAGGCGCGCACCCGTGGCATTTCCGGCGAAGTTTCCCAGACCGGCCGCTGCGCCGACCAGGCCGAGCATCATGGCTTGCTGGAGCGGCTCGTGATCGGTGCGTGATTTGGCGACGAACGCGATGTAGAGCGTCAGGAAGCCGGTGAGCACGCGAATGGTGCCGTTGCCCCAGAGTCCGATGATCACGGCGCGTCCGAGAGGCTGTCGGACCTTGGCCGGTTTCGCGTTCGGCTGTGGTGGGGCGCTGCCGGCGTGGTGCGCCTCGTCCGGGTGGTAGGTGATGGTCGCGGGAACCTCACCCTCGGTGACTTCGACCCACGACGGGATTCGCATGCTCAGATATGCGCCGAAGACGGTGACGGCGACGGCGAACCACAAGGCTCCGGTGGAACCGAAAGCGAGCGCGAGCGCACCCGCGACGGCGCCGGCGCCGATCGTTCCGCCGATCAACCCGAAGACCGTCAGACGCGAATTGACGCGCACCAGGTCTATTTCCGGTGGTAGGACGCGTGGTGTCACCGCACTCTTGAGTACCGAGAACGATTTACTGAGCACCATCATGCCGAGCGCGGCCGGATAGAGGATCCAACTGTCGAAGTTGAAGACCAGGATCACTGCGAGGAGCGTCCGGATTCCGAACGACGACGCGAGTGCGATGCGGCGGCCGCGCTGCAACCGGTCGAGCATCGGACCGATGAGCGGTGCGATGACCGCGAACGGTGCGATCGTGATCAGGAGATAGAGCGCGACCTTGGTCTTGTCCTCACCCGTCGCCGCCGAGAAGAACAGCGTGTTGGCCAGAGCGACGGAGATCGCGGCGTCGGTGGCGTTGTTCGTCATCACCGCGTAGGTGAGAGCGGTCAGACCGGACTTGTCCGCGCCGTCGGCCTTCGCTGCGCGCTGGAAGGTCGCGATGCCCTTGTTCGTCAGTTCGCGGCTGCGCATCGCTGCGACGCGGGTGACGGTGAGCTTGCGAGGCATCGGGGGAGCCTTGGGGGCGTCCGCACCCGGTGCCTTCGAACCGGACGCGGAATCCGAGTCTCCCCGTGATTCGGGGATCGGGTGCAGCGGCGGCAACGGCGTGCGACGCGCAGCGGGGCGAGCCGAAGGCGGGTAGTTGTCCGGGCGGGCCGCGGGTGGGTAATTGTCGTAACCGGGGTGCACCTGTTGCCCCTCCGGCTCGTCGTGGATTCGCCGAGTTTCGGGGTCGTAGGGTTCGCGCGGTCCGGTCACCACTCAATTCTGTCCTAGTGTCGGCGCGGCTACCACGCACACCCCTGCGAGTCCTGTGTCATGTCGGACTCAGTTAACAAAACGGACTTCGAACATCTGCGGCCAATACTTGCCGGTGAGCAGGAATCGATCGGTACCGGGAATCTGCGCGATGCCGTTGAGAACGTCGACGGTGCTGGTCGATCCATCCGTGACGAGTTCTTCGCGTAGAGCCGATGCGTCGTACACGTTCGTGACGGCGCCGTCCGACGGGTCGATTCGGACGACGGTGTCGGTGGTCCAGACATTGGCGTAGACGGAGCCGTCTTCGGCGCATTCCAATTCGTTCAGCTTGCCGACGGACTCCGAAGATCTGGTGACGTCGACTGTCGAGATCGGCGCAAAGGTTTCGGGATCGCGAAAGGTCAACGTGGCCGAACCGTCGCTGGAGACCAGCCGATCCCCGAGCGAACAGATTCCCCATCCCTCGGTGTCGAGTGGGAACCGCCCACGTTCGGTCAAGGTGTCCTTGTCACGGGCGATGGCGACGCCGTCTTTCCAGGTGAGTTGCCACAGTGTGTCTCCGGCGACCGTGATGCCCTCACCGAACAACGGCGGGTCGAGATCGGCACGCGCAACTTCCGGTCCCGAAGCGGGGGACTGCTCGTCGGAGATCTCGCTCGAGCGCACCCAGGACTGCCCGACGCGTCCGGTGCTTTCGTACAACCGGTTTCCGTCGATCTCGAGGCCCTGCGTGAACGCGTCGGGATCGTGCGCGGACACTCGAACGATCTCGACGGAGCCGGTTTCGGACGTGAGGCTGTCGGGAGCACCGGGGGAATCGGAGCACCCCGCCAGGGCTGACGCGATCACGGCGACCACTGCAAAAGTGCGCACGGAATTGGCGTGTGACCTACTCATCTGCCCAGCATGGCAGCCCAGTGCGTTGCGGACTTGCGGTGGTGCGGCAAACTGGAGGAGTGAGTGTTGCTACTTCTCCAGAGCGTGCAGTGCCGCGCCCAGTACTGGCCGATGCGGTCGAGCTTGCCCGAACGGCAGTCGTCGACCTGCATGAAGGCGGTGTGGGGGCATACCTCGGCGTGACGTCGGAGGACGAATTTGCCGCCACCCATCGATTTGCAGCAGACATTCCCGGATACCGCGGTTGGCAGTGGGCGGTTGTCGTCGCTGCCGGACCGGAGGACACCCGCGCAACTGTCAGTGAGTTGGCGCTGCTGCCGGGTCCCGACGCGTTGGTTGCGCCGGAATGGCTGCCATGGGATCAGCGGATTCGTCCCGGCGATCTCTCCGTCGGTGACCTACTCGCCCCGCCGGCCGAGGATCCTCGGCTCGTTCCCGGCTACGTCGCCACCGGTGACCCGGAAGTCGACGAGGTAGCTCTCGAAATCGGGCTAGGCCGCAAACAGGTCATGAGCCTCGAGGGCCGACTCGATGCCGCGCAGCGTTGGTTCGACGGTGACTTCGGCCCGGAGTCGGAGATGGCCAAGGCTGCCCCGTCGACGTGTGGGCTGTGTGGATTCTTCCTTCCACTGGCAGGTTCGCTGCACGCAGCGTTCGGCGTGTGCGGCAACGAACTCTCCGCAGATGGCCGGGTGGTCAGCGTGTCCTACGGCTGTGGCGCGCATTCGGACACCAGCTTGCCGCTCGGTGCGGGCTCGCCGCAGTTCGACGCATTCGACGACGGAGCAGTCGAGCTGATTGCGGTGCCCGCTCGCCCGTCGAGCGTTGTTGCAGTTGAGGATTCGGTATCCACCGAGTAGAAGATCCGTTCGGCACGGACGCACTCCGCGAGGCGACGCTGCGCGCGTGGTCGGAATCTCCGACGCGATTGCGTGAAGACGCGGCTGCGGAATCCGACCTCGCGAAGGCCGGGTACCGCGACCGTCTGCTCACCGAACTGGCGCAGAACGCTGCCGATGCAGCTGCACGCGAGGGCGTCGAGGGCTCTTTGTGGGTGGACGTGGACGGTCGGACGCTGACCGTCGCGAACACCGGCCGTCCGCTGGACGAATCCGGCGTTCACGCACTCACGGCGCTGCGTGCGTCGAACAAGGTCGACGCCGACGAAGGCGTGACGGGACGGTTCGGAGTCGGATTCTCGGCAGTTCTCTCGGTCGGTGACGAGGTGGAACTGCGCTCGTCGACGGGATCGATTCGATTCTCTGCCTCGCAAACTCTGCGCGAGATCGAGTCTCGCGAACTCCCCGTGCCGGAAACCGGTGTCCCCGTACTTCGTTTGGTGTGGCCGTCTGGCGAATTGCCGAGCGACGGTGCCGATTCGGAGGTGGTGCTGACGCTTCGGCCGGACGTCGATGCCACGGCGCTGCTTTCGCAGATGACACGTGAGGCAGTCGATCTGCTGCTCGAACTCCCGGCTCTCGGATCAATTCGTTTGGGTGAGAAGACTTTTCGGCGATCGGAACGAGTGCTGGATTCCGGTCTCGTCGAGGTGGTCATCGGAGATCGCACGTGGTGGCAGTACTCGGCGCCGAACGCACGGTGGTTGGTGCCGGTCCGCGACGGGGTCGTCGAGCCGGTCGCAGACGACGTGCTGCGGGCGCCGACCCGATCCGACGAGGAACTGTCGATCCCCGCGATCATCATTGCCGACATTGCAATGCAACCCGATCGGCGACGCCTCATGCCCGCTGCACCGATCGCTCCGCTTGCCGAGGGGTACGCGAAGTTCCTTGCTGCACTACCTCCTCGGCAGCGAACGGCACTCGTCCCGATCCCTGCCTTTGCCCGCAGCGAAACCGATTCGCTTCTGCGCGAAGCGCTTCTGAAGGAGCTGCAGGAAAACGAGTGGCTTCCGGTGGTCGGTGAACCCGACCGCGCGCCGCAGCGAGCATCCGTGGTGCCCGGGCTCAGTGATGACCTTGCCGAGTTGCTCACCGACATCATCGGCGGCCTGGTTGTCCCCGAGCTCTCCGGCCCCAAGCACGAGCGAGCACTCTCGGCAGTGTCGACGCACCGCATCGGGCTCGCGCGCATCGCGGAACTGCTCAGCGGCTTGGAACGTGAACCGAAGTGGTGGAATCGACTCTATTCGGCTCTCGAGCCCTTGGTGGTCGACACTCTTGCGGTGGAAGAGCTTGGAACACTGCCGGTTCCGCTCTCCGATGGACGAACGGTGACCGGACCGCGGACCGTCGTCGTCGGCGTCGAACTGGGCGAAGACGCACCGTCTGTGCAGTGGACGAGGTTGGTTCATCCTGTCGCGGCGCACCCGTTGCTGTCTCGATTGGGAGCACAGACCGCGAGTGCCACCGACCTGCTGTCCGATCCGGCACTGCGAGCCTTGATCGAAGATGCTGCGGATCAGGATGATTCGGTAGCGACGGAGTTGGCGCAAGTGGTGCTCGGATTGGCGGCCCACGTGGCGCCAGGGGCGCTGCCGTCGTGGATCGGTGAAGTGCTGCTTCCTGATTCGGAGGGCGAATTGCGGTCCGCCGACCAACTTCTGCTTCCGGGAGCTCCCCTTGCAAGCGTCCTGGTCGAGGATTCTCCCTTCGGCATCGTCGACGCTGATTTTGTTCAGCGGGTGGGGGAGCAGGCGCTACGGGTAGTCGGTGTCGGGTGGGGTTTCACGGTGGTCCGTGAGGAATTGCCGTCCGGCCCCGATCACGATCTCGACGCCGAAGACGCATGGTGGGACACCCTCGACGAGGACCCCGAATACATCGAAGCCGTGCGCGATCTCGATCTCGTGGACGAAGACCGCTGGCCGCAGGCGCTGTCGCTGCTGGTCGAGTCGCCGGCGACGCGGGCGCTGCTCACCGACCGTCGTGGATACACGGCGTGGTGGTTGCGTTCGAATGCCGAACTCGGCGGTGAGGTGCTTGGCTTGCTGCGCGCTCCGGGCGATCGCACCTTCGAGGGATTGCTCGATGCTGCCGAACACCCCGACGCCGGATTCTTCTCCGGATTGCTGGCATCGGATACCGTCGACGATCCGGAACTGGCTCAGCTGCTACTCGATCGGCTTGCCGACCCACTACGGATGCCGGCCTCCGCCGTCGTCGCGCGGACGCACCGACTGCTGGGTGAGGCAGCGCAGCGACGGGTTCTCGACCTGGAGGAACTGCACCTGCCGCCGTTCGTGCGAGGCCTTTCCGGCGATCTGGTCGATCCCGGCGACGCCCTTGTTCTCGACCGACCGTGGCTGGGAGCGGCACTGCCTGCACAACGAGTGGTGCTCGGCAGTTTCGAGACAGCTGACGCACTGGCAGATCTGCTCGACGTCGCTACGGCGTCCACATCCGTTCACGGACGAGTGAGCAGCACCGGCGTTGTGACGACGTGGGCGAACGAACCACAGGCAGTTCTCGGCTTCGCAGCCCTCGGCCGTGAGGTTCCCGGCGGCGAGGTAGTGATCCATCACGAACTGTCGGTGGAACTGACAGGAGCGGTGGAGGCGACAGTGACCGTGCCGTGGTGGGTGGACTCGGACGGCGTTCATCACGTGATGCGCACGTGGACTCTGCCGCAAGGGATGTGAGGGCAGATGTCTTTTGATCAGTGGGTACTCGACAGTGCAGTGAGCCAGCGGACGGCGTGGCTCGTGGACGTGGTCGACGTCATCACCGACAGCGGCGGAACCCTCGCGTCGTGGCTGATCGCGACGCTGCTCACGATCGTGCTTCTGGTTCGGGGGCTCCGAACGGAAGCTCTGCTGATCGCCGGATCGATGTTGACCGGTCTGCTCGTGATGAGCGGATTGAAGCGCATCTTCACGCGAACCCGTCCACCCCTGCCGGAGCGTTTGATCGAAATCGATTCGTATTCGTTCCCGTCGGGCCACGCGATGATGAGCGCGATACTCGCGACTTCGGTTGCCGCAGTGATTCTTCGGCTTGCTTTGCCGAGGCTCGCGAAGATGGCAATGCTCGCGAGCCTCGGCCTGTACACGATCGCTGTCGGAATCTCCCGCGTCTACCTGGCTGCCCATTGGATGACCGATGTGCTGGCAGGTTGGGCGTTCGGGATGGTGTGGGCCGGAGTGTGGATCTGGGGAACTGCGCAGATCAGGAAGCGCCGGGCGCTGGTTACTTCGTGAGTTCGGCGAGCAGTTGGCTTGTCGCCCACGGCAAGCTCAGTGCTGAACTCGCGGTCAGGGCCGCACCGACCTGCGGGGCCTGATCGTCGTTGACGTAGACGACGCGATTGTTCTTGACCACGTCGAGTTGCTGGAAGCCCGGATTGTTTCGGACCGCCTGGGCGGAATCGGGATTGCCGATGACAACGAGACGGTCCACGTCGAGGAGATCTAGTCGCTCGGTGGAGATGGGCGCGTAGAACTCACCGTTCATCAATGCCTCGACCGCGGGAGCAGGTTTGAATCCGAGACTGCCGAGGACCCGTCCGCGGGCGTCCTCGGAGGAGAAGGCGTAGAACTCCGGGGTCGTGTCGACGCTGATGATCACCGCGGTCTGGTCTGCAAATTCCGGGTGAGCGCTTCTGGCGTCGGCGAACTGCTTGTCGATATCGGCGACCAACTTCGCGCCGTCGGCCTCGCGACCCACTGCCTTCGCTGCGGTCTTCGTCGTGATCTGCCACGGAGTTGCGTAGTCGCCGTAGGCCGGATCCTTCGCGACGGTCGGGGCGATCGCGGAAAGTGTGCTGTACAGGTCTTTGTCGATGCTCGAGTAGAGCGCGAGGATCAAGTCAGGCTCGAGCGCAGCGATCTTTTCGACGCTGATCGTGGTTTCGGGATTGCTGCCGACGACGGTCGGTTCGGTTCCGCCCCAAGGGCCGGTGACCCACGGCCACGTGCGGTTGACGTCCGGCTCGCCCGGGTACTGATTGACCATTCCGACGGGCTTGATGCCCAAGGCCAGCAGAGCCTGCTCGTCGTTGTAACCGACAGTGACGATCCGTTGTGGTTCGGAATCGATCGTGGTGCTGCCGAAAGCGTGATCGATCGTGACGGGGAAGGCGCCGCCACCGGAACTCGACGAACTACTTGCTGCGTCGTCGTTCGAACCGCAGGAGACGAGTGCTGTGCCGACCAGGGCGACCAGAGCAACGGGTGTCAGTCTCGTCCAACGTCCTCGGCTTTTCCAACGATTTCGGTGGGAGATCTTCACGGTTACGTGGTTCCTTTCAGCATTGACAAGCTAAGACCGACACTAGAGTGCAGGGTAGGCTTACCATACTGACAGGGTGAATCGACCTGCTCAGTCGACCAGACCGGCGCCCTGTTGTGCGCCCTTGTCACCGCGCACAGCTGCGCGTCGTTGAATGGAGAACAGAGCGAGGCCGAGGAAGCCGACTCCGATACCCGCGTAACAGATCGGGAGTGCATCCGACCAACGATCGCCGCTCACCGCGACCACGATCGAGGCGACCACCCACAACGCGGTGCCGATGATCAGTGCCGGCGCGGGTGCGGACAATTTGCCGATCAGGCTGGTTGTGTTGCGAGTCTCCGTCACAAAATTAACGCTACCCGTACCCCGGTGGCCTACTCTCCCTAGTGCGACCGGCTTCATGTGCGCCGGCACACGGCGACCTACAGCGATGGGGAAAGAACAAACATGGCGGCACCCGGCAAGATCCTCGACACCTATTTCAAGATCAGCGAACGAGGGTCGACGATCTCGACCGAGGTTCGCGGCGGTGTCGTCACCTTCGTGGCGATGGCCTACATCGTGGTCCTCAACCCCCTGATCCTCGGCAGTTTCTCGGCTGACGACGCTGCAGCGAAGACCGACGTTCTCGGCAACATCCTTCCGGTCAACCAGGTGGCTGCGGTCACCGCTCTGGTTGCCGGCCTGATGAGCATCGTCTTCGGTCTCGTTGCCAACTATCCGTTTGCCATCGCCGCGGGTCTCGGCATCAACAGCCTGCTCGCCGTCACCATCGCACCTCAGGTCACCTGGCCCGAGGCGATGGGACTGGTGGTCATCGACGGTGTGATCATCGTTCTGTTGGCACTCACCGGTTTCCGAACTGCGGTGTTCAATGCGATTCCCTCGGCATTGAAGTCCGCGATCGCGGCCGGTATCGGCATGTTCATCGCCTTCATCGGGCTGGTCGACGCCGGATTCGTCCGCCGCATCCCCGACGCCGCCGGTACGACGGTTCCCGTCGGGCTCGGAATCAACGGCTCCATCGCTTCGTGGCCGACCGTGGTGTTCATCTTCGGTGTCCTGCTCATGGGTGTTCTGGTCGTGCGCAAGGTTCGTGGTGGACTGCTGATCGGCATCGTTGTCACGACGATCCTCGCTGCGATCATCGAGGCAGTTGCCGACGTCGGACCCTCGCTCGGAACCAACCCCAAGGGCTGGAACCTCAGCATCCCCGCGATCCCGGAGATGCTCGGTGGTATGCCTGATCTGAGCCTGGTCGGCGACGTCAGCATCTTCGGCGCGTTCACCCGCATCGGTGTTCTGGCCGCCAGCCTGCTTGTCTTCACCCTTGTACTCGCGAATTTCTTCGACGCCATGGGCACGATGACGGGTCTCGGTAAGGAAGCCGGCCTGACCGACAAGGACGGAAACCTCCCCAACGTCGGGCGCGCGCTTGTCGTCGAAGGCGCCGGTGCCATCGTCGGCGGTGGCGCTTCGGCGTCGTCGAACACCGTGTTCGTGGAATCCGCGTCGGGTATCGCCGAAGGCGCCCGCACGGGCCTGGCAAATGTCGTGACCGGACTGCTCTTCCTCGTCGCGATGTTCCTGACGCCGCTCTACTCCGTCGTGCCGATCGAGGCAGCTGCGCCTGCCCTCGTCGTCGTCGGTGCGCTGATGATCGGACAGGTCCGAGACATCGATTTCACCAAGTTCTCGGTGGCACTCCCGGCGTTCCTGACCATGATCGTCATGCCCTTCACCTACTCGATCGCCAACGGCATCGGTGTCGGCTTCATTTCATGGGTGGTCCTGCACGCTGCCAGCGGTGGTATCAAGAAGATCCACCCGTTGCTCTGGATCGTGGCGGCACTTTTTGTGGCCTACTTCACTGTCGGACCCATTACCGACGCCCTTACGTGAAATCAGGGTTGACCGGTATTCGATTACGTGAGCTACCGGCCAGCTCTTGACGTATTGTCTGACGCGTGACCACCGAAACTCGTGCGCTGGCCAGCGATCTTTCCCTGGCTGTAGTGCGTCTCACCAGGCATCTGCGCGGCCGCAGAGTCGACGCTCAGGTATCGCTGACGCAACTGTCCGCTTTGGCGAGCCTGGATCAGTACGGCCCGATGACCCCTGGCGTACTCGCAGCACGTGAGAAAGTTCAGCCGCCGTCGATGACGCGCGTTGTTGCTTCTCTCGCCGAGCTCGGTCTGGTCGAGCGCTCGCCGCATCCCACGGACGGTCGTCAGATCATCGTGAATCTCTCCGACGCCGGGCAGGCGTTGCTCGCGGACGAGACCCATGCGCGTGAGGCGTGGATGAACGAGCAGCTGGCCGGGCTGGGTGGCGAAGAACTCGCGACGCTGCGCGGTGCCGTCGGGATCATCACGGAGATGGTCAACAAGACGGAGTAGTTCCGCGAGTTATGCGGTCGCGTAGCTCCGCTACATAGAGGTCGTTGCCCAAACGAATTACTCGAGGGGCAAGATAGTGGGGTGCCCCGAGACCCCGATTCCGGCATGTTTGCCGCGCTCCACAACCGCAACTACCGCCTTTGGGCTTCCGGACAGATCGTTTCTCTGGTCGGCACGTGGATGCAACGTATCGCCCAGGACTGGCTGGTACTGACGCTCTCGGACGGCAACGCGTTGGCGGTGGGCATCGTCATGGCCTTGCAGTTCGGTCCGACGCTGTTTCTGTCGGTGTGGGGTGGGGTGCTGGCCGATCGGTACGACAAGCGTCGGATCCTGATCTTCACGCAGTGGGCGAGTGCGGTATGCGCACTGGTGTTGGGTCTGTTAGACGTCGGTGGGCTCGTCGCGTTGTGGCACGTCTTCCTGATCGCCTTTGCCCTCGGCTGTGTCTCGGCGCTCGACGCACCGGTGCGTCAGTCGTTCACTATCGAAATGGTGGGCAAGGAGCACCTGTCCAACGCCATCGCGCTCAACTCGATGACGTTCAACACGGCCCGCATCGTCGGTCCGGCCATCTCGGGTGTTTTGATCAACCTGATCGGAACCGGATGGGTGTTCCTGCTCAACGTCGCGACGTTCGGTGGGGTCCTCATCGCGCTGTACCTGATGAACAAGAAGGAGCTGATCCCGTCCGAACCGGCGCCGCGTACCAAGGGGCAGGTGCGCGACGGGTTCCGATATGTGTGGGGTCGCAAGGACCTTCGGGTGATCATGGTGTCCGTCTTCATGGTCTCGACGTTCGGCCTGAACTTCGCGATCAGCCTGGCGGTGATGGCGCGCAACACGTTCGGTCTCGAAGCCGACGGTTACGGACTGCTGTCCACGACGCTTGCCGTGGGAACCCTTGCAGGCGCTGCGTATGCCGCAAGGCGCAAGGAAGCGCCGCGGTTGCGGACGTTCCTCGGTGCCGCCGTGGCTTTCGGCGTGTTCGAGGTCGCGGTGGGATTGATGCCTACCTACGCGTTGGTGGCGCTGATGTTGATTCCCACGGGCGCACTGACGTTGACGTTCACGACGTCCGCGATGAACATCCTGCAGATGTCGGTCCCCTCCGAGATGCGTGGGCGGGTGATGGGCATCTACATGCTCAGTTTCCTCGGTGGCACACCGCTGGGAAGTCCGCTGCTTGGTTGGCTCGCCGACTCCGTGGATCCCCGTGCGCCCCTGATCGTGGGCGGAGTGATCTCGCTCGTCTCAGGCGCAGTGGCCGGGGTGTACCTGCTACGTAGCGAAGGGCTGAAACTTCGGCTCGCGCGACCGGAAGACGGTGGCAGGCTGCCGGTGTTCGTCCTGCGTCCGGTGATCGTGTGCGACGCGACCGAACAGGCAGTCGAGGCTAGCCGCGCGCCGTGACCTTCTCGCGCTTGGGAAACACCGTGTAGCTCAGGGCGATTGCTCCCCAGATTCCCAGCACCACTGTCAGCTTGCTGATCCATCCGTCGAGGGCACCCGTGCGGGCGGGGTCGTCGACGAGGAAGATGGCCGCGCCGAGAAGTCCGCACGCGATGGCCCAGGCGATCGCGGCTTTGCCGAACTCGCGCCATTCGCGCAGTGCTCGCGCACTCCCGTACTTGGGTGGCGCGACGGGAGTCGGGCCGCCGGCGAATCGGTAGGCGAACCTGGCGTCGGCCCAGGAGATGAGACTGTGCCCGAACGCAACGGAGAAGCCGATGTAGGCCGCAGCGAGCCCGTGGGTGAAGTTCGCCTCGCCGCCGCCCCGAAGATCGAGGGCTGTGGCGACGAGCAGGACGACGTCGACCAGGGGTGCGCAGATGAGCAGTGCGGCACCCAGCGTCTTGCGGCGCAGCAGATAGCGGGCGGCGAGACCGGCGGCGATGAACACCCAGAACATGATTTCGCACGCGATGATCAGATGGACGATCATGACATCAGCTCATTTCTAGTACGACTGTGTTAGTGATCGAAAACTAGCACAACTGTGTTAGCTTTGTGAAGTGGTGAAACGAAGCAGCCCCGATGAGCGACGGGAAGAGATCGCCGAGGCTGTCTGGCGTGTGATCCGTCGTGATGGTGTGGCGAGCGCGAGCGTCCGGGCCGTCGCGGACGAGGCGAAGATGTCGACGGGGTCGCTAAGGCACTTCTTCGCGACGCAGTCCGAACTCTTGCTGTTCGCGATGACGCTCGTGACCGTCCGAGTGGAGAAGAGAATCGCCGGCATCGACTTCGATCCCGACATCCGCCGCGCGATCCGCCAGTTCACCGATCAGTTCGTTCCCCTCGACGAAGATCGGCGTGAAGAAATGCAGGTCTGGGAGGCGTTTGCTGCTGCCGCCCAGACCGATTCGACGTTGACGGCAGTGCGTGACGAGACGGACCGGACGCTGTTCGAGCACTATCGAACATTTGTCGAGGCCGTACATGATGCAGGATTCCTGCAGCCGGACGCTTCGGTCGACATCGAGGCGATGAGGTTGCATGCGCTCGCCGACGGGCTCGCGTCGCACGGCGTCGACAATCCCGAGCGAACCAATCCGCAGGTGATCGGCCAGGTGCTCGACGCGCATTTCGCTACGCTGCTGCGCTAGGTCGGGAGTAGTGACGGGGGCCCGCGGTGCGTACGGCACGATAGACCCGTGGTTCACGTCATCGACATCTCAGATCCCGCCGACCCCCGGTTGGATGACTTTCGCGATCTCAACTCCTCGGATCGGCGCCCCGACCTGCCGGAGGGCAAGGGACTGGTCATCGCCGAAGGAGTATTCGTCACTCAGCGGCTGCTGACGTCGCGGTTCGAGCCGATCAGTCTTCTCGGCGTTGAACGACGGCTCCTGGAGCTCGCTGACGATCTCGACGGTGTGGACGTGCCGTTCTACCGTACGAGCGCCGAAGTGATGGCCGAGGTCGTCGGATTCCACCTGAACCGTGGCGTCCTCGCTGCAGCGGCCCGCCCGGCGCCACTCGCGGTCTCGGACGTGCTGAAGGACGCAAAGACCGTCGTGGTCCTCGAAGGCGTCAACGATCACGAGAACCTCGGCTCGATGTTCCGCAACGCTGCAGGGCTCGGCGTGGACGCCGTTCTGTTCGGGAAGGGTTGTGCTGACCCGCTCTACCGGCGGTCGGTCCGTGTGTCGATGGGGCACGTGCTGCGAGTGCCCTTCGCGCATGTGGCAAAGTGGCCACATGACTTGGATGAGCTGCGTGGCAACGGTTTTCAGCTCATATCCTTGACTCCGAATCCGGAAGCGGTCACTTTGGCCGAAGCGATGACCGGGGAGAAGGTGGCGCTACTGCTGGGCGCCGAGGGGCCAGGTCTGACCGAACATGCGATGCGGGCCACCGACATTCGTGCCAAGATACCGATGGCACCTGGTACCGATTCGCTCAACGTCGCGACCGCAGCGGCGATGGCCTTCTACGAACGTGTCAGGACCGGCCGGTGACTCTGGACCGCACGCCCTGGTTCACCGGAATCGCGGTGTCGGTATTCGCCGCGATGCTCTCGACCAGCGCCGTCGCGGCGTTCTGCGTCGCGCTCGGCAACGTGAACGTGCTCCTGGCGGTTGTCGTCAATATCATTGCGGTAGGCGGACTTGCGCCGACCGTCTGGCGCTGGCGAGCCGTCCCCGTGTGGCGATGGGTGGTCTACGGCGCGGTAGTCGGCGTTCCGCTCGGGTGGATCGCAGCGATAGCCGCGTGACTGTGTGATGCTTGTTCGCGCTACTTGAACCCGAAGTACCGGGCGAGGCGACCGCGCGGCTTGGTCACGGGTGCGTCGTGGATCGGCGGCATGTTTTCGGGCATGGGTATCTCTGTCGGCGCCTGCTCGGGTACCGGTACGGGAGCTGGGGGCGCAGGTTTGGGTGCCTCGCCGGGGCGGTGAATCTTGAAGCCCCACAGGAGAATCTGCGTTGTGTCGAGTTCGTGTTCTCGCGGCGCGCCGGTGTATCGGAATCCCAGCCACTCGAGGTTGGCGGACTCCGCGAACTGCTGCGGGTGGAACGGAAGTGACTGCGGATCGGGCAGGATCCCGGGCGGGTAACGCAGGGGATGGTTGCCGGCCCAGAATTCCAGTTCCCACGTCTGCGGGATCCCCAGATTTTCGACGATGTCGATCGGGATGGCACTGAACGAGCGTCGTAGCTCGCCGTTCTCCCACAGTGCAAACGAACCCTGCGCGGTTTCGGGGACGGAGCTGATCAACAGCGTCGAGCCACCCTCGGCCGAAAGGTGCCAGGACTCAGGCAGTTTCGAGGGGACAAATGTGCTGAGTTTGGAGCTGCAGACGACGCTCACTCGGCCGTACGCGCCGACGAAGACGTAGCCGGGGCTCACCGTCGCGGCCATCGACAGCGGCTGAGGACCGAGAGACTCGAACTCCTTGTCCGGGTACAGCGACATGGCGATTTTCAGCGCCTCGGTCTGATCCGGCTGTGGGTACTTGCTCAATTCGGTGCGAGCGTCTGCGCCGCCCAGAAACCAGATCGTCGATACCCGTGCAGCCACCGGCAGCCCTCTCTCCTCAGCCTCGCTCGAAAGAAGAATACTTTCCTTCGGGTCAGCGACCGCTGCTGCGGACCCCGAGGAGTACGTCGTCCCACGAGGGAAGAGCAGGCCGTCCGCGCTTGTCCTTGGTCTGCGTCTGCTGCGGAGCGGTTTTCGGGGTCACGTCCGGTGCAGGCTCGGGAACCTCTTCGGCGACGACTGTCTCCGGCTCGACAGCAATCGGCTCGGGCGTCACGATTCGTTCCGCCACCACTGTCCGCTCGGAAACTGCTGCGGGCTCCGGCTCGATCTCCGCCACCGGTTCGACGTCGAATCGGGACAGTTCAAGCTGCTGCGGCTCGTTCGAGACCACCGGTACCAGGCCGCGGAGCGGGCGACCGAAGTCGGGATCGATCAAGTCGAATGCCGCGTCGTCGAGTGCGACGATCGTTCCGCCGTGCGCGTCGGGCTGGTAGCGCCAGTGTGCGGCGTTGGTGGTGCGGCCGGCCTGCCACTGCAACTGGGCGACCCACTGATTGTCCTCGTCGCGCCAGGCATCCCAGGTGGCCTCGTCGATGCTGTGTCCGCGGGCGCGGAATGCGTGGGTCACGATTTCGGAGAGAGTGGGAACCGTCGGGCCGTTGTCGCGCACCGGGTGTCCGCCCTGCGCCATTTCCGCGGCGCGGGAACGCTCGAGCAGAACGGGGTACGCAAAGCGCTCGACCTTGCTGATGGGGATCTTCGCTTCTTCGGCGACCTGCTCTACGGAAGCACCGGAACGAATGCGCGCCTGAATTTCGCGGGGACGGAGTTGGCTTTCCATTTCGATCTCAATCTGGCCGAGTCGAGCCACGTCTCCGCGGGAAGCTGCACGAAGTTTGTCATCGGCGGGAAGCCGGAATTTCTGGCCGGTTTCAGCATCTGCGCACACCACATGCGATCCATCGGGTTCAAGTCCGATCACTCGAAGCTCTCGCACATTGACCTCCTTATCGCGCCGGCTCGCGACTTTGCGCCGCGCTCAACTGTAATTCATTCGTGACCATGGACTCGGCAGGACACGCAGGGCGAGATGACCTCGGATCCGACCACCGGTGTGGTAGCTCACAAGGCCTGGCGCAAACGACGCTCGGCCCCCGACATCATGTCGGGGGCCGAGCGGTGAAGCAGTATGAAAATCAGCCGAGCTGAGAAACGACCCAGTCGATGCTCTTGGTGAGAGCGGTGACGTCATCGGGGTCGATGGCCGGGAACATGCCGACGCGCAGCTGGTTGCGGCCGAGCTTGCGGTACGGCTCGGTATCGACGATTCCGTTGGCGCGCAGGATCTTTGCCACCTCGGCAGCGTCGACGTCGTCGTTGAAGTCGATGGTGCCGACAACCTGCGAGCGGTGTGCCGGATCAGCGACGAACGGCGTTGCGAACTCGCTGGCCTCGGCCCAGTTGTACAGGCGCGAGGACGAATCCGCGGTGCGAGCGGTGGTCCAGTCGAGGCCGCCGTTGCTGTTCATCCACTCGATCTGGTTGGCGAAGAGCAACAGGGTGGCCAGGGCCGGGGTGTTGTACGTCTGATCCTTGGAGCTGTTGTCCACGGCGATGGGCAGCGAGAGGAAGTCAGGAGTCCAGCGTCCCGAATCCTTGATCTCCGCGACGCGCTCGAGGGCGGCCGGGCTCATCAGCGCGATCCACAGTCCACCATCTGCAGCGAAGCACTTCTGCGGAGCGAAGTAGTAGACGTCGGAATCGGCGACGTTGACCGGAAGTCCACCGGCGCCCGAGGTGGCGTCGATGGCGATCAGTGCGTTCTCCGAACCCGCGGGGCGCGAGACGGGGATCGACACACCGGTGGAGGTCTCGTTGTGCGCCCAGCCGATGAGATCGACGGACGGGTCGGAGACCGGCACCGGTGCGCTGCCCGGATCGGCGGAAACGACGATCGGGTCACCGATGAACGGGTTGGCCTTGGCGACCGAAGCGAACTTGGAGCTGAATTCGCCGTTGGTCAGGTGCAGCGACTTCTCGCGGATGAGGCCGAATGCGGCCGCATCCCAGAACGCAGTGGTTCCGCCGTTGCCGAGGACGACCTCGTAGCCCTCGGGCAGTGAGAACAGATCGGCGAGGCCGGAACGAATGCTGGCCACAACGTTCTTGACCGGCTTCTGGCGATGGCTGGTGCCGAACACCGAAGCGCCCACCTCGACCAGGGACTGCAGCTGCTCGGGGCGAACCTTGGAAGGACCGCAGCCGAAGCGTCCGTCGGCGGGCTTGAGGTCGGCGGGGATGATCGGTGTGGAGGTCATCGCTTCTTTCTGTTCCTTCACTTGTGTTCTGTACTACCGTGATTGGCGAATTCGAGCGGGGTACTACGCGTGGCTGATCTGGTCCCAGCCCTCGACCGACTCCGGAGTACGGGGCGCCGGGCCGGTGTAGATGGCGGCCGGGCGTACCAGTTTACCGAGACGCTTCTGCTCGAGGATGTGTGCACACCAGCCGGCGGTGCGGCCACAGGTGAACATGGCAGGCATCATGTGCGCGGGAACCTCGGCGAAGTCGAGGATGACGGCGGCCCAGAACTCTACGTTGGTCTCGATCGCGCGATCGGGACGACGCTCACGCAGTTCTGCCAGTGCAGCCTGCTCGAGAGCTGCGGCAGCTTCGTAGCGGGGAGCGTTGAGGCGCTTCGCGGTAGCGCGGAGCACGCGTGCACGGGGATCTTCGGCGCGGTAGACGCGGTGTCCGAAGCCCATGAGCTTTTCCTTGCGGTCGAGGATTCCCTTGACCAGTGCGCGGGCGTCGCCGGTCTTCTCGGTCTCTTCGATCATCGGAAGAACGCGGGCCGGTGCGCCGCCGTGCAGCGGGCCGGACATCGCGCCGATGGCGCCGGAAAGCGAGGCAGCGACGTCGGCGCCGGTGGAGGCGATGACGCGGGCCGTGAAGGTGGAGGCGTTCATGCCGTGCTCGGCTGCCGAGACCCAGTACGCGTCGATTGCCTCGACGTGTGCCGGATCGGGCTCACCCTTCCAGCGAACCATGAAGCGCTCGGTGACCGTCTTGGCCTCGTCGATGCGGCTCTGGGGGACTGCAGGCTGGTAGATGCCGCGAGCGGACTGCGCGACGTACGACAGTGCCATGACGGATGCGCGGGCGAGCTGGTCGCGGGCGGTCTCGTCATCGATGTCGAGGAGCGGCTGGTAGCCCCAGATGGGAGCCAGCATCGCCAGTCCGGCCTGGACGTCGACACGGACGTCGCCGGTGTGAATGGGGAGGGGGAACGGCTCGGCCGGCGGGAGGCCGGGGCCGAAGCGGCCGTCGACGAGAAGGGCCCATACGTTGCCGAAGGTGACCCTCTGGCCGACCAGGTCTTCGATGTCGACTCCGCGGTAGCGCAGTGCGCCGCCGTCCTTGTCGGGTTCTGCGATATCGCTGGTGAAGGCGACGACGCCTTCGAGTCCGCTCACAAAATCGTCCGGTATTGCTGCGCTCGCTGCCATTCTCGTGGACTCTCCTCGTTCGAGTGCGCCAGGTCTACAGTCGCACTGCCTCAGCTTCAGTGACTGCGCCTCGGTGCTCGCAGGGATGAGCACGCACCGTGTTTTGTACTGCGCAATCGTCTCGTCCCGATTCGGTTGCTGTCGCTGGTGCGGCTCGCGGTCCGGGTCGGGTCTAGCCACGGCAAACTTTAGCGCGTGCCGCGTAGCCGTTGGCCAGTGAGTACCCGGGAGTAGCGTTCTCGGCTGTGTCGAATGAACGTCAGGACCCGCAGGCGGTGGACAACGAACTCGCGGCCATGCGTGTGGGCTATCCGCAAGCAGGCAGCGAATCGGAGTCCGTCGAGGACCGCATGAGTGCGGAATTGGATACCTCGGTCGTCGAGACCGGTTGGCTGCCCCTCATGCGTCAATGGCTCGTGGACGCCGTCGAAGCTGACGCGCCGGAGCCCAACGCCATGACTCTGTCGACAGTGGACGACGGTGGCCGTCCGGCGTCGCGGACCGTGCTCTGCAAAGGGCTCAGCGAAGACGGTGTCCTCTTCTTCACCAACTACGGATCCGACAAGGCTCGTCACCTCGACGCCCACCCGTACGCGTCGGCCAACTTCACGTGGCTGACCCTTGCCAGGCAGGTGATCGTCCGCGGCACCACCGAGCGCGTGAGTGCTCAACTGACGCAGGATTATTGGCGAACCAGGCCTCGTGGATCGCAGCTCGGCGCGTGGGCGTCGTCGCAGTCTCGTCCGATCGACTCGCGTGCCGATCTCGACGAGCAACTGCGTGAGGTCGCCGCCCGATTCGGCGTGGACGGTGAGATTCCGGTGCCACCGAACTGGGGCGGGATTCTGATTCGGCCCGAGTCCGTCGAGTTCTGGCAAGGACGCGCCAACCGCATGCACAATCGAGTTCGCACGAGCCTGGTCGACGGACAGTGGTCCGCCGTCCGTCTCCAGCCGTGAGCCGGTTACTCGCGGACACGACTCCGCTCGAGAATCGCGACTATCGACGGCTGTGGACGGCCGGCATCGTCACCGTCATCGGCGCTCAGCTCAGTGTGGTCGCCGTACCGCAGCAGGTGTACGAGATCACCCGAAGCTCGGCCTACGTCGGTCTGACGGGAATCTTCGGTCTGGTCCCTCTGGTCGTTTTCGGTCTGTGGGGCGGCGCACTGGCCGACGTCATGGATCGACGACGGCTGTTGATGATCACCTCGATCGGACTCGGTGTCACGTCGGTGCTGTTCTGGATCCAGGCTGCTCTGAACGTGAACAACGTGTGGTTGGTGCTCGGACTGTTTTCGGTTCAACAGGCGTTCTTCGCGGTGAACCAACCGACGCGAGCGGCGATCATCCCTCGGTTGATTCCGGGCAGGCAGTTACCTGCCGCGAACTCGCTGAACATGACTGTCGTGCAGTTCGGTGCAATAGCCGGCCCGCTACTGGCGGGTGTCCTCATACCGTCGGCCGGTCTGCAACTGCTGTACCTGCTCGACTCGATCTTTCTGATCGCCACGTTGTGGGCAGTATGGAAGCTCCCGGCGATTCCGCCGACCGGCACGTCTCGACGGGCAGGATTGAGCGAGGTCCTCGGCGGTTTCACGTATCTCGCGACGCAGAAGGTTCTGCTCGCGTCGTTCGTGGTGGACATCATCGCGATGGTGTTCGGGATGTCGCGAGCACTGTTCCCGGAGATCGCACACGAATCCTTCGGTGACCCCGCCAGCGGTGGTTTTGCGCTCGGACTGCTGTTCGCGGCGATGTCGGTGGGAGCCGTTCTGGGCGGAGTGTTCTCGGGTTGGTTGCCACGGGTTCAGTACCAGGGGCGTGCCGTGCTGGTCTGCATCGCGCTGTGGGGGCTGTCCATGGTCGGCTTCGGCGTAGCGGTGTACTTCGCGAGTCCCGGTTCCAGTGTGATTCTGCTCTGGGTGGCGGTTGCGTTCCTGGCATTCGGCGGCGCCGTCGACATGGTCTCGGCCGCATTCCGCAGCACGATGCTTCAGCAAGTGGCAACCGACGACATGCGCGGACGACTGCAGGGCGTGTTCATCGTGGTCGTGGCAGGTGGTCCGCGTATCGGTGACGTCCTGCACGGCGGTGCGGCCTTCCTGTTCGGGACCGGTGTCGCGGCAGCGGGCGGCGGCTTCCTGGTGATTGTCGGTGTTGTCCTTTCTGCCCTCGCATTTCCGGCGTTCGTTCGCTACAAGGTGGGACGCGCCGTCTGACGTCCTGGTTAACCGGTCGTTCGTGGTGGAAACTGGTATGTATGACTGCGCCGCACAGCACGGGTAGGGGAGGGTTCGAGATCCGTGGTGGCGGCTATCGAGCCGAGATCGCCGCGGCCGGTGCCGGGTTGCGGCTTCTCGACCACGAAGGACCGAACGGTCAGCGCGCGCTGACCGAGACCTGGGCACTCGGATCGAAGCCACCGCTGTCGGCCGGATTGGTTCTCGCGCCGTGGCCCAACCGAATTCGCGACGGGCACTTCATGTTCGACGGGATCGAGCATCAACTCGAGATCACCGAGCCTGCGCTGGGGAACGCGAGCCACGGGTTCGTCCGTCGTCGCAATTGGAGCCTCGTGGACCACACCTACGAGCGCGTCGAACTGTCGGTGGACGTCGGACTGCACAAGGGTTGGCCGTATCCGTTGCAGCTGACGATCGCCTATGAGGTCGGTGCCGACGGGTTGACCGTCACGCATACGGCCACGAACAAGGGTGCGACCTCGTCTCCGTTCGGGCTCGGAATGCACACCTTCATTCGCGCCGGCGACTTTCCGCTCGACGAATGTGCGCTGCATCTGGCCGCAGGCACGCGGTTGCCGATCGATCCGGCGAGGATGCTGCCGAATGCGTATTCGCAGGCAGTCGCCGGTACGGATTACGACTTCCGGACACCGAGACTGCTCGACGGGGTTCAGTTGGACACGCCGTACAGCGCATTGGACGTCGTCGACGGCAGTGGTCGGACGCAACATGAGCTGCTGGCTCCGGATGGAACGGGCACTGCCCTGTGGACCAACCGCGAGTTCCCGTGGATTCAGGCCTTCATCGCAGATCCCGCCAACGACAAGGGGTATCCCGATCGCGGCCGCGCATTGGCTTTGGAACCGATGACCTGCCCGCCTGACGCCTTCAATTCGGGCATCGACCTCCTGGTGCTTCACCCGGGTCAGACGTGGACGGGTAGCTGGGGCATCAAGGCTCTGTGATCCGGCTCTCATACCGTGGGATCGTGTAACGCCGAGTAGGCATCGACCGATAACAATCGGTTTTCGGTACCTCGTGTCAGTGCTCCGGACGGTCCGACATTGGTCCCATTCTCGGATTGCTGCCGAGATTTGCAGATCAGTGTGGGTAAATGCGCGATTCCGTAGACTGGAGTACCGGTCACGCGAGTGGGAAAACCCAGCCTGGAACGTGTTTCAGTTTCGGTGGGTATGTCGGGTTCGTGAGTACCCGAAAAATAGCCGTGGAGCGACCCTCCTTCGGCACGATCTCTCCCGTGCGACTAGTTTCTAGTTGATCGCATGTAGTTACTCGTTGGTTCGAGCTTGAGAGGGATCCTTCGTGCCCGCTGACAATGACACAAAGCCCACGCTTACTTACCCCGGTGGTGAGTACACGATGTCCATTGCCAGGGCAACAGAGGGCAATGACGGCATCGAGCTGGGAAAGCTGCTGGCCACAACGGGGTACACCACCCTTGACCCCGGTTTTGTGAACACTGCATCCACCAGTTCTGCAATCACCTACATCGACGGTGAGAAGGGAATCCTGCGTTACCGCGGATATCCCATCGAGCAGTTGGCAGGTAAGTCGACGTTCATCGAGGTCAGCTACCTGCTGATCTACGGCGAACTGCCGACCGACGCGCAGCTCGAGTCCTTCACGGACCGCATTCGTCGACACACCTTGCTTCACGAGGACCTCAAGCGGTTCTTCGACGGATTCCCGCGCAACGCTCACCCGATGCCGGTTCTCTCGTCCGCAGTGAACGCACTGTCGGCGTACTACCAGGATTCGCTCGATCCCGAGGATCCGGAGCAGGTGGAACTGTCCACCATCCGTCTTCTTGCGAAGCTGCCGACCATCGCTGCGTACGCGTACAAGAAGTCCGTCGGACAGCCGTTCCTGTACCCGGACAACTCGTTGAACCTGGTCGAGAACTTCATGCGTATGACGTTCGGCTTCCCGGCCGAGCCGTACCAGGGTGATCCCGAGGTCGCCAAGGCACTCGACATGTTGCTGATCCTGCACGCGGACCACGAGCAGAACTGCTCCACGTCGACCGTGCGCATGGTCGGCTCGTCGGACGCCAACCTGTTCACCTCCGTCTCTGCCGGCATCAACGCACTGTGGGGCCCGCTGCACGGTGGCGCGAACCAGGCAGTGCTCGAGATGCTCGACGAGATCAAGGCCAGCGGCAGCACCGCAGCCGAGTTCGTCCGCAAGGTCAAGAACAAGGAAGACGGCGTGAAGCTCATGGGCTTCGGGCACCGCGTCTACCGCAACTACGATCCGCGCGCTGCGCTGGTCCGCGAAACCGCGCACACCATCCTCGCCAAGCTCGGCGGCGACGACGAACTGCTCAACATCGCAATGCAACTCGAAGAGGCCGCCCTCACGGACGACTACTTCATCGAGCGCAAGCTCTACCCGAACGTCGACTTCTACACCGGCCTCATCTACCGCGCGATGGGCTTCCCGCCGCGCATGTTCACGGTGCTGTTCGCCATGGGCCGTCTGCCCGGCTGGATTGCGCACTGGCGTGAAATGCACGAGGATCCGGCTACGAAGATCGGCCGCCCGCGCCAGATCTACACCGGCTACACCGAGCGTGACTATCGGGATATCACCACCCGCTAGCCCCTGCCCACAATTTTCGCCTCAACGAGGAGGACCCATGAGTAGCAAGCCCGTAATCGAGTTCCAGGAAGGCCCCGCGCCGACCGATCTGGTCATCAAGGATCTGGTTGTCGGAGAAGGCGCCGAAGCCGTTCCCGGTGGCACCGTCGACGTTCACTACGTCGGTGTCGAGTTCGAGTCCGGTGAAGAGTTCGACTCTTCCTGGAGCCGTGGCGAGTCCATTCAGTTCCCGCTTCGTGGCCTGATCAAGGGTTGGCAGGACGGCATCCCGGGCATGAAGGTCGGCGGACGTCGCCAGCTCACCATTCCGCCGGAGCTGGCATACGGCCCCGCCGGTGCAGGGCACCAGCTTTCCGGCAAGACCTTGGTCTTCGTGATCGATCTGCTGGAAGCCAAGTAATTCACTGTGCGCCTTTATTAACCCCCCGCGGTTAATAAAGGCGCACAGCGCAAGCAGCCCCGCACCGTCAGGTGTGGGGCTTTCTTGTGTGGTCAGCTCGCGGTCTTTCGTCGGTAGAGCCAGTTCGACCACACGAATCCCGCGGCGGCGATGCCCAGACACCACGCGAGGGCGATGGCCGCGCTGTTCCCGATCGGCGTGCCCATCAGGAGTCCGCGCACCGTCTCGATGATCGGGGTTACCGGTTGGTGCCGGGCAAATCCCTGCAGCCATGACGGCATGGTCTCAGCCGGTACGAAAGCAGTGCTGACGTAGGGCAGGAACATGATGGCGAAGGTGAATCCGCTTGCAGCCTCCGGGTTCTTGGCCAAGAGCCCCAAAGCTGTCGAGAGGTACGACATGGCAAAGACGAAGGCGACGATCACAGCGGCGACGCCGAGCCAGCGCAACGGATCGCTGGTCGGGCGAAATCCCATGATCAGCGCAACGACGACCACGATCGCCGTAGTCAGGACGTTGCGGACGACGCTGGCCAGTACATGACCGGTCAGGACCGACGACGGAGAGATCGCCAGGGTCCGAAAACGGTCGATGATCCCGTCCTTCATGTCGCTCGAGACGCTGACCGCGGTGGTCGAGGCGCCGAATCCGGCGCACAGAAGGATGATTCCTGGCACGACGTAGTCGATGTACTCGCTACCGGTGTTGATGGCGCCGCCGAAGACGTAGACGAACAGCAGCATGAGCATGACCGGAAGAGCTATCGCGGTGATCATCGAATCCGGACTGCGCAGAACGTGTTTGAGATTCCGGCGGAGCATCACCGCGGAATCGATTGCAATGGTGGAGGTCATCGAACGCTCGCAATCTCGGGTTGGCCTGATCCGGTGAGCGCGAAGAACACGTCGTCCAGATCCGGAGTGTGAACGGAGAACTTCTCGACGGTGATCGACGGATCGTCGATCGAGTCAAGGATGGCTTTGATCGACGGAACCGCCCCGTCGGAAGGGATGTGCAGGGTCAAGGTCTCGGCATTCGAATGCGCCTGCGGCAGTGATGCCGCGGCGAGTTCGAGTTGAGCCAGGTTCTCGAATTGCAGAGCGACATGGCCGCCGGGAACAAGGCGTTTGAGTTCGTCCGGTGTTCCCTCGGCGACGAGGCGACCGCCGCTCAGCACGCCGACTGTATCGGCCAATTCGTCTGCCTCGTCGAGGTATTGGGTGGTGAGGAAGATGGTGACGCCTGACGCTGTGAGTTCTCGAACGATCGACCACATTTCGTGGCGGCTCCGCGGGTCCAGGCCGGTGGTGGGTTCGTCGAGAAAGACGACGTCCGGTCGGGCGACGAGGCTCATTGCGATGTCGAGTCGTCTGAGCATGCCGCCCGAGTAGTCGCCGGCGCGTTTGTCGCCGAAGTCCGTCAAATCGAACTGGTCGAGCAATTCCTCGGCACGGCGACGGGAGTTCTTCCGGCCCAGGTGATTCAGTTCGCCCAGGAGGGTCAGATTCTCGAATCCGGTCAGCAAGGTGTCGACGGCCGCGTACTGCCCCGTCACGCTGATGCGCCGCCGAACGTTCTGTGGATCTCCGGGCAGTGAATGCCCCGCGACCGTGACCTCGCCTCCGTCGAAGGGGATGAGGGTGGTGAGAATTCTTACGGCCGTGGTCTTTCCGGCGCCGTTCGCGCCGAGGAGTGCGTACACCGATCCGGCCGGGACCGACAGGTCGAGTCCACCCAGTACTTGTTGATCGCCGTAGCGCTTACGGAGTCCGCGGACCGAGATTGCTGGGATCGTTCCTGACATCGAGACCTCCAAGTAAGAACTGTGTATGTCATAAACTCGTGTTTATAGCGTACACAGTTCTAGGATGATGGCAAGAGTGAAGAGTGGGAGCTTATGGATCGCGGAGCGCTACCGAGAGCAGTTGAACTGGCCTGGGGACTGGACCAGCCGGGAACGCGGGGTCCCAAGAAGGGGCTCAGTCTCGAGCAAATTCTCGACACCGCGATCGAGTTGGCCGACGCGGAAGGTGTCACGGCTCTGTCGATGGGCCGCGTGGCCAAAGCGCTCGGGTTCACGACCATGTCGCTCTACCGCTACGTGGCAAGCAAAGACGAACTGATCGAACTGATTTCGGATCGGGTGATCGGGCCACCGCCGGTGATTCCCGACGGCGTGACCTGGCGCTTCAAGCTCGAGGCGTGGGCGAATCAGGAGTATGCCACGATGCTGAGTCGACCGTGGTGGCTCAAGCTGCCCATCACGGCTCCACCGACCGGGCCCAACAACATGGCGTGGCTCGACGCGGGACTGAGCGCCCTCGACGGTGTCGCTCTGAGTGCCGCGTCGAAGTTCCAGGTGGTGACCAACGTGTCGTTGTTCGTCATCGGCCGCGCCCGATTCTCGGCTGACCTGGCTACTCGTTCAGCGCAGTCGGAAGATGACGACGTCGCATACGGTGCTCTCATTGCTCGTGTCATCAATCGGGAGGAATTCCCCCACCTGAGTGCCGCAATCGAGGAGGGTGGCTTCGAGGACGGCAGCCCGGAGGGTGAGGCCGCCGGCGACGATGCCTTCGATTTCAGTTTCTCGCTTGGCTTACTGCTCGACGGAATCGAGAAGCTGGTGCAGCGGTCAGGGCACCAGCGCGGTGGCACTGACGTCGTCGATGATCAGGTCGGTGATCAGCCCGCCCCGTAGTGCGCCCTCCAGCGCGGGCAGTTTTGCTGTTCCGGCGACGATGCACACGCGCCTGGCGACCTTCTCGAAAAGGTCCAGTCGTGGGCCGCTCGCGCGCTCGTTGAGCTCGATTCCGCGGTAGCTCCCGTCTGACCGGAAGAACACGGTTGCGATGTCGCCGACTACTCCGTCGCGTCGAAGTGCTTCTGCTTCATCGGGTTCGAGGTATCCGGCGGTGTAGACGTGACTCGGGACGTTGCCGCCCGGTACGCCGATGCTGAAGACTGCCAGGTCCATTCGCTTTTGCATGTCCAGTACGCGTTTGATACTTCGTTCGCGCCACAACTGCTCCCGGGTCTCCGGGTAGTCGAAGAATGCGGGGACCGGAAATCCTTGGGGGAGAGCGCCGTAGGCGTCGGCGATGGTTCTGATGATGTCGCTGGCGTACGAGATTCCGGTGGTGCGAGTGTTCGCTGCGCCGTTGAGTTGCACGACGTACGAGTTGTACGTGCGTTTGGGGGCAAGGTGCTTGCTGACTTCACTGAGAGTGGTTCCCCAGGCGATCCCCATCACCATATCGCTGTCGAAGAACGACGCGAGCAGGCGTCCGGCAAAGGTTGCGACCTTCTCGAGTCGCTCGAGATCGCCCACCAGTTCCGGCACCGTCACCACGTGGGCACGCACTCCGTACCGTTCCGAGAACTCGCGTTCGATGCGAGGAGCCTGGCCGTGCGGGGTGCTGATCTTGATCTCGACGAGGCCTGAGGTGCGCGCGTAGGTGATCAATCGGGAGACGGTGGATCGGGACACCCCCATGTCGCGGCCGATGGCAGCCATGGTCTGGTCCTGGAAGTAATAGAGGCGTGCGGCCTGAACGGCGTCGGCGATGCGAGGGTCCGCCGGATCGGAGGTAGCGGAGTCGGAAGTGGGAGTTTCCATGGGTTCGTCCTGTCTGCACGTACGTGCAAGGGCACTGAACCGAATCCTATCCGAGTAGAACCAGGTTGAGCCGCTCGATCACGCAAAGTCCCAGAAGTGTGTCTGTTACCCGCGTTACGGTGCGCAAATGACGCATTTGCACATATGTGCACGAGCTATGCGTGAATGTGCAATGGGCTTTACGCTACGGGTGCAGCAATCCAAACTATGACATGCATCACAACGAAGTGAGGGTGGGGATGGAGAAAGCCAAGCGATTGGGGCTTCCAGGCGAGTTGGCAGCCGAGTTCGCCGGAACGATGATCTTGATCTTGTTCGGCGTCGGAGTTGTGGCGCAGGTTGTGTCCGGCGGGAGCGGTGGGGGTCTCGGCGGACACGACAGTATTGCGTGGGCCTGGGGACTCGGCGTCATGTTCGGCGTCTATGTCGCAGGCCGGGTGACGGGTGCTCATCTGAACCCCGCAGTGACCTTCGCCTTCGCGATCTTCCGGGGATTCTCCTGGCGCAAGGTGCTGCCGTACACCCTGGCGCAGACCGCTGGAGCCTTTGTCGCCGCGTTGATAGTCCGGTGGAATTACAACGACATGCTCAATGCGATCGATCCCGGACACACAACCGCCACCCAGACGATCTTCTCGACGATGCCCGGAAACGGAACGCTTCCGGTCAGTCTCGGCTCGGCTCTGATCGATCAGATCATCGGCACCGCCATCCTGTTGTTCCTCATCGTTGCAGTCACCGATTCTCGTGGAACTCCGCCGCTCGCGAATCTCGCGCCGTTTGTCGTCGGATTGATCGTGGTGGGAATCGGATTCGCCTGGGCGACCAACGCGGGGTACGCCATCAACCCGGCGCGCGACTTCGGGCCACGACTGGCGTCCTTCATCACCGGCTACGGCAGCGCCTGGCGAGATCAGTACGGGAGCTTGTATTTCTGGGTGCCCATCGTGGGACCCCTGATCGGCGCTCCGATCGGAGTGTTCCTCTACGACAAGCTGGTTGGAAGATCCCTGCCTGACGACGAGTCGGCGGAGGAAGCGACCGAAGAGCCGGCGGCGATACCGGCGTGACCGCGAAACATTATCTCTGACAGTCAATCTCTCGTACTTTCTTTCGATACCAAAGGGGTAGCACGATGACGCAGTTCGTAGCCGCGATAGACCAGGGAACCACCTCCACACGTTGCATGATCTTCGATCACAGTGGGCACGTAGTCGCTGTCGAACAGCACGAGCACACACAGATCTTTCCGCAGGCAGGCTGGGTCGAACACGATCCGATCGAAATTTGGGACAACGTCCGCAACGTCACCGCGGGCGCTTTGGCAAACGCAGACCTGACCGCGGCCGATATCGCGTCCGTCGGCATCACCAATCAGCGTGAGACAGCGGTGGTGTGGGAACGCGCCACCGGAAAACCCGTCTACAACGCAATCGTCTGGCAGGACACACGCACCGATCGAATCTGTACTGCACTCGCCGGCGAGGACGGGCCGAAGAAGTACACCGAAGTCACCGGATTGCCTTTGGCCACGTACTTCTCGGGTCCCAAGGTCAAGTGGATTCTCGACAACGTCGAGGGTGCGCGTGAGAAGGCCGAAGCAGGAGAGTTGTGCTTCGGCACGATGGACACCTGGGTGCTGTGGAACATGACCGGCGGCGTCGACGGCGGAGTGCACGCAACCGACCCCACCAACGCGTCGCGCACCCTGTTGATGGATCTCGACACTCTCGCTTGGGATTCGGCGATCTGCGCCGACATGGGCATTCCCGAATCGATGCTCCCCGAGATTCGCAGCTCGTCCGAAACTTTCGGATTCGTGCGCGAACGCGGAACGTTGTCCGGCGTGCCGATCGCCGGAATCCTCGGCGATCAGCAAGCAGCGACTTTCGGTCAGGCCTGCCTCTCACCCGGAGAAGCGAAGAACACCTACGGAACCGGCAACTTCGTGCTCCTCAACACCGGCACCGAAAAGGTGATGAGCAAGAACGGTTTGTTGACTACGGTCTGCTACAAGATCGGTGAGCAGCCAACGGTTTACGCGCTGGAAGGATCGATCGCCGTGACCGGTTCGCTGGTCCAGTGGCTTCGGGACAACCTCGGCATGATCGACAACGCGGCCGACATCGAGGTCAACGCGCGCTCTGTGGACGACAACGGTGGCGCGTACTTCGTGCCTGCGTTCTCGGGTCTGTTCGCACCGCACTGGCGCGCGGATGCCCGCGGTGCCATCGTCGGTCTGACCCGGTTCGTGAACAAGGGGCACCTTGCCCGGGCGGTACTCGAAGCGACTGCGTACCAGAGCCGTGAGGTGATCGAGGCGATGAACCTCGACTCGGGTGTCGACTTGAAGGTACTCAAGGTCGACGGCGGAATGGTCGCGAACGAACTCCTCATGCAATTCCAGGCCGATCTGCTCGACGTCGAGGTGATCCGCCCTGTCGTTGCGGAGACCACGGCATTGGGCGCTGCGTACGCCGCTGGTCTCGCGGTCGGGTACTGGGAGAGCGAGGACGACATTCGCAGCAACTGGGCGAAGGACAAGAGCTGGACGCCGTCGATGGATTCGGCCGAGCGTGAGCGGCTGTACGCAGGCTGGCAGAAAGCCGTCACTCGGACACTCGACTGGGTCGACGCAGACTGATAGCGGCGCCCGAATTTCTACCTATTTTCAAGTGAAGGAACCCTTTTCATGAGCACAGCACAAGCATTGAGTCCGTCCTCGCGGGCGGAGTCGCTGAAGAAGTTGGAAGAAACCGAACTCGACGTCCTGGTCATCGGCGGTGGCGTGGTCGGCGCGGGTAGCGCGCTCGATGCCGCAACTCGTGGTCTGAAGGTGGGCTTGGTGGAGGCTCGTGACTTCGCGTCCGGAACCTCGAGCAGGTCCAGCAAGTTGTTCCACGGCGGACTGCGTTACCTGGAGCAGTTCAATTTTGCGCTCGTGTTCGAGGCACTGCGTGAGCGGTCGCTCGTTCTGAACTCGCTGTGCCCGCATCTCGCGAAGCCGGTGCCGTTCATCTACCCGCTCGAGAAGCTGATCGACCGGCCGTACGTCGGTCTGGGCATCGGCGTCTACGACGTGATGGGCGCAGGCCGCGGGGTTCCCTCACACCACAAGCATGTGGGAAAGAAGAAGACTCTCGAGTCGTTCCCTTCCGGAAAGCGCTCTGCTATCAGGGGTTCGGTCAAGTTCTACGAGGGCCAGGTAGATGACGCCCGCCACACGATGATGCTGGCGCGCACAGCAGCCGAATACGGCGCACTGTGCGTGAACAGCACCCGCGTAATCGGTTTTCTCCGTGAGGAGGACCGCGTTGTCGGAGTGAAGGCAGTGGATCTGGAAACGGGTCGCGCGTTCGAGATCCGTGCTCGTCAGGTCATCAACGCCGCCGGGGTCTGGACCGACGAGATCCAGGAAATGGTCGGTGGGCGAGGGCAATTCCAGGTTCGCGCTTCGAAAGGTGTGCACCTGGTCGTCCCGCGAAACCGCATCAACTCCTCTACCGGAATCATCACGCGGACCGAGAAGAGTCTGCTGTTCGTGATCCCGTGGGGAAGCCACTGGATCATCGGTACGACGGACACCGACTGGAACCTCGACCTCGCGCATCCGGCAGCGAGTCGAAGCGATATCGACTACATCCTCGGACATGTCAACAAGCTGCTCCAGGACGAGTTGACGCACGAGGACGTTGTCGGTGTGTACGCGGGACTGCGTCCGTTGTTGTTCGGCGAATCGGACTCGACCAGCACTCTCTCGCGTGAGCACGCGGTGTCGAGTCCGGTTCGAGGGTTGACGGTGGTCGCCGGTGGCAAGTATACGACCTACCGCGTGATGGCCAAGGACGCAGTCGATTCCGCGGTACACGGACTCGAACAGAAGGTGCCGAAGTCCTGCACCGAGCGTATCCAGCTGGTGGGTGCCGACGGTTATTTTGCCGCACACAACAATCGGCATCTCACCGCTGAGCGCACCGGGCTCCACGTTTCGACCATCGAGCACCTACTCGGGCGGTACGGCACTTTGGCTGACGAGTTGTTCGAACTCATCGAGGCGAGGCCTGAACTGGGGCAGCCGTTGGACGCCGCCCCTGAGTACCTCAAGGCGGAGATTCACTACGCCGCGAGTCACGAGGGTGCGCAGCATCTCGACGACATCCTCACCCGTCGTACCCGCATCTCCATCGAGGTGACCGACCGCGGCGACGCGGCAGCCGCGGAAGTAGCCGAACTGGTTGCGCCGGTGCTGGGTTGGACTCCCGAGCACATTGCCGAGGAGATCGAACACTACCGGTTGCGTGTTGCAGCCGAGCGGGAATCGCAGGAGCAGCCCGATGACCTGACCGCTGATGCGGCGCGCCTTGGTGCACCGGACGTTCGCACCGGAGTCACTGTCGGACAGGTTTGAACCTGAGACACCACCGATCGGCCGGGGCACTGCGTCCCGGCCGATCGGCCGAACTGGCTCGGTGTCAAGCGAACTCGTCTGGCGGGCATTCGGGGAGGTCGATCGTCACCACAGCGCCGCCGTTCGGATGGTTCGAGAAGTTGATACGAGCGCCGATGACCGCCGCTTGCCCGACTACGATCGTCAAGCCGAGGCCCAGGCCCGAGTTCGGGCCGCGTTCGACGCAATCGGTCTGAAATCTCTTCGGCCCCTGACGAAGCCACTCTTCAGTGAACCCGCTGCCCCGATCCCGCACCGTGATGCGGGAGTGGTCGACGTCGACATTGATCGGCGGCTTTCCGTGATTTCGAGCATTCAAGATCAGGTTGGCGATGATCCGCTCGAGCCGACGTGCGTCGGTGTACGACACAGGGGTCCCGTGAACTCTCACTTCGCACTCCACCCCGGTGGTGGAAATCGCGTGGTGAACCACCGGTACCAGTTCCACCGATTGGATGTCAGCCTGCTCGGACGTGGTGTCGAGGCGGGCCACTTCGATGACGTCCTCGGCAAGCCTCCTGAGTTTATGGACGCCGTCGCGCACCAATTCGGTAGGCCGACCTGGCGGCAGAAGCTCTGCGGCGCCGACCAGTCCGGAGATGGGTGTCCTGAGATCATGCGCGATGTTGGCTGTCACGCGCTTCTCGGCGTCTAATTGTTCCCGCAGCGCATCCGACATCGCGTCGACCGCATCCGCCAGCTCGGTGATCTCGTCGTCGAAAAGCGACCAGGTGACCGATCGGACGCGGATGTTCGCTCCGGTGGACACTTTGCGAGCCGCACGGGCGGCCGAGCGCAATCGATACGACATCGCGAGTCCAAGCAGCACACCCAGGACGGCACCCGCTGCGATCACAGCGATGGTGGCATTGCGAAGTGTCCGATCAACGCTGGCGATCGATTCCCGCTGCGCGGTGTACGGGACGCGAATCGCCACCACCTGAGTGTTGACGTCGGCAGCAGCCCAGACAAATGGCTGGTCCCCGCTGTTGACAAGGTAGGTGGCACGTTTGCCGCCCGCCACGGCCTGACGCAACTCTTCCGGAACGTCGAGACCATCTGTGGTGGCGCGGAACAGCGCACGCATGCTGCCCGTTTCGTCCTGCAGCACCAGTTGGAGATTGCGATCAGCTGCCGCCCGCGCTGCATCCTCTTGGTTGTGTGAAAAGGTTTGATGCATCACGGTACTGAGCGTGATCGAGGCGACGGCAATCACGAACGTGATGGCCGCCGCGATCTTCCACTGAAACGACAACCGCCTCCCGGTGGACGGGAGCTTGGCGGCGAGATCCCGCGATCTCACCGATGGTTGTCCATCGTGTAGCCGAACCCCCGGACGGTTCGGATCTGTTCGGAGCCGATCTTCGTGCGCAATCGCTGAACGTGAACGTCGACGATGCGCGTATCGCCGCCCCAGTCGTAATCCCAGACGTCCGAGAGCAGTTCGGAGCGAGACCAGACTTTGCGCGGCACACTCACCATGACCAGGAGCAGCTTCATTTCAGTGGGGGTGAGTGCCACTTCGGCGCCCGAACGCGTGACGGTCACCAACTCGCGATCGATCTCCAGATCGCCGAGAGTCACGATGTCTTTCTCCGTACCGGAATGGGATTCGACCCGCCGGAGCACACTTCGGATACGGGCCACCAGGACACCGCTGTCGAAGGGCTTGGTGACGTAGTCGTCGGCACCGGCTTCCAATCCGAGAACGATGTCGACCGGGTCGTCGCGCGCGGACAGCATGATGACCGGCACCGACAGTTCCTCACGAATGCGTCGGCACAGGCTGATTCCGTTCAGGTCGGGAAGCATCACGTCGAGGACGGCGATATCCGGCTTGGCGTCGACCGCCAAATCCATTCCGGTCAACCCACCCGATGCGGTGATCACCCGAAACCCGTTGCGTTCGAGATTCAATTGCGTTGCTTCGCGGATGACAGCGTCGTCTTCGACCAGCAAAATCAACGGAAAGGTCATCGGCCTTCGCTTTCATGGGAACGGAAAACTCTCAAACCCTTCACCGGTCCACTTGTATGCAGTCGACGATTGACAGAACTCCGGAATGCTGGGGTCTTTGCACAGGTCGACCATGACCGACAATCCTCCGGTTGAGCCGACGACGTAGCGTCCTGGGTCTTGCACTCCGAAGACTTTGTGAGCGCCCGATTCGTCGATCTGGTAGACGAATCCGGCGACCATGAAGCTGACCGGTGGGGCCGGTCGTCCCCAGATGCCGACAGACTCGCAGGTGAAGACATTGACGACGGCATCTTGCCAAACGGCGTCCGTCACGTGGGAGTACCGGATTTCGAAGGGGAAGTTCGCATCCCCGCACAGTCGGAGACTGTCCTTGACCGCATCGGACACTTCCGGGTCTGCTCTGAGGAGGGCAACAGGATCGATGCTCAAGCCCTGTGAGAGATCCGAGGGGTCGAGTGATGCTGCGATATTCGGAGTGGGTTCTGATTCAGGTTCGGTGGAACAGGAGGCGAGAGCAAACGCGACCGGCAGGCAAAGACCGGCGAGCATCGCGCGGCGACGGCGATCAATCACGGATGAACTCCGTTCCATCCCAGTGGAACTCGGTCCGAAGCGGTGGACGGGGGCAACATTCGAACTCCGGTGGCCGCGGATCTGTTTCCAGGACAGACAAACTCGCTGCGCGTTGACCGCTGACGATGAACTTTCCGCGCTCTTCGACGGAGAACAGGCGCTCACCCAGTTCGGGATTGTCTTCACTCGAACCGGCCTTGCCGCTGCGATAGACGTAGCCGGCGAGGTTGACCGAAATCGATACTCCGGTCCCGGGTTGGTGGGCCGGTTGGCACGGATACACATTCATGACGACCAGTTCGGTCTCCGGCACGATACGAGGTGCGCCTGGATCGAGAAGGATGGATCCGACAGAGATCGGATACCAGTCCGGGCACGATCGGAGTTCTGTCTTCACACCCTCCGACACCCCGGGATCGTCGAGAAGCGCACGGCCCAGCCTCGAATTCTCGGCAACCCGTCTGGCCAGGTCGGCGGGCTGTGTGACGGACAATCCGGTGGAAGCGACATCGCCTTCGATCACAACACCCTGGGTGGACCCGCATCCGGTGATCACGGACGCTCCGACGGCCGCTGTCGCGAGTGCCGTACCGAACAGCCTGCGAGTGCGGCCTGTTCGGCCCTCGCAGATCTCATTCCGATACAACACTTTCCCCTCCCCGGCCGGTGCGAACTGTCTCATCGGCATGCGCACTTTTCATAGGATCACACGTGATCTCGATATCGGCGTTTCGCCACCCACCGTTACGTAATCGTATGAATGTCGGGACCGTTGAGAGTTGGTACGCGACCGCCGGAATTCTGTTACGAAACCGATGGAATCAGGCTTTTAGAGTGAGTCACGTCGATGTTCGCCATTTGAGGTGAACGGACCCGAATTTCTGTATCGAGGAGCGTGAGAGCACATGCCTGATGTTTTGCTGACCAACAAGTCTCGGCGCCTGCGAGTGTTGCTTGCCGTACTGACGATCGGAAGCGCGTGCGCCATGACCGCGTGTTCGAGTGAAGACACCACTGCACCTGAAAACGGCTCGACGGCTACGTCAGTGGTTGCGGCGTCCGCGACCACACCCCCGCTGACCACGGTGGCACCTACGTCGGAGACAGTCGAAAATTCGAATTCGGCCGGCAGCGCGGACGAATCCACCCCGGGAGTCCCGGCGGGTGGAGCAGCACCGGCCTGGACGCCGGTCTCGGCCAGCACAGTTGCCCCTGCGGCCCCTGGTCCGGCTACCGGGTCGACCAAGTGCACCGATCAGATCAACTATGCGGGCGATCCTCGTTCGAATGCAGAGATCAACAGCATCGGAGAGCAGATGGGTTCATGCCCGGCCCCGCTCCCATCCGGTGCCGTCGAACCCCCCGAGAAGTGCACTGACCAGATCAACTACGGCGCTGACCCTCGTTCCAACGCCGAGATCAACATCATCGGGGAACAAACCGGGATCTGCCCCGAGCCGATACGCCCCTAGCGAGCTCGAAACCTGAGCAGTAGTCGGGAATTCGACCAAGGGTGGAACCAGGGGGAGATCGGAATGACAAGCAGGGCAGGTGGACGTTCGATCGACGGTGTTGCCGACGATGCGTCCCGAGGGGATCGTGACGCGATTGCGGAACTCCTTCAACGCATCGTGCCTCTGGTGACGCGGCGCTGTCGTGCCGAATTGCGACCGGTCGAAGCTGACCGTATTGCCGTCGGCATTTGCGGTTCCGTCCTGGCCGATATCCAGCGACGACGACGCGCCGGAGAAGCGTTCCTCGCGCATCTGTACGACGCGATCAGTCGCGAAATCGATTCGCTACCCGCATCCAGTCGACTCACTCTGCCGTTCGGCGATCTGTCGGCCGTCGAACGCAATGTCTTGGTAGCTCGCATCGTTGTCGGTTTCGACGTGCGTGAGACGGCGCTGTCACTGAGAACAACAACGAGCGCCGTCGAACTCGTCCAACACCGCGCGCTGTCCAAGATCAGACGCGGCAGCCTCAGCGGCGCCTGAGTCAACGCTCGAAAGTCAACAGCTGCAACCCTTCGCAACTCCCGGCAACCTCACGCAACTCTTTCTCTTCGCCCGTGACCTACACGACACTGCATGGCGACGAGTGATCGAGAACGAGGAGTGTGACGGTGGTTCAACGGACGGCGCAGAAGCCGGCAACGTCAGGATCGAAAAAGACCGGGGCCAAGCCTCATTCAGGGCTGGACCGGGATGCATTGCTGAAGGCGTACGAGAAGATGTCGCGCATCCGCGCGTTCGAGGATCGATTGCACGAAGAGAATGCAACCGGTGACATCCCCGGCTTCATTCACCTCTACTCGGGCCAGGAAGCCATCGCGGTGGGAGTGTGCGAGAACCTGAGCGACGCCGACTACATCGGATCCACTCACCGCGGTCACGGGCACTGCATCGCCAAGGGCTGCGATCTGAACGGCATGATGGCCGAGATCTTCGGCAAGGACGACGGCCTGTGTCGCGGTAAGGGTGGGTCGATGCACATCGCCGACCTGTCCGTGGGAATGCTGGGCGCCAATGCGATTGTCGGCGGAGCACCGTCGTTGGCGATCGGCGCTGCACTGAGTGGCAAGACACTTCGAAACGGCGTCATCGCAGCGTCGTTCACGGGAGACGGTGGATCCAACCAGGGAACCGTCTTCGAGGCGATGAACATGGCTGTGGTGCTGGATCTTCCGATCGTCTTCGTGATCGAGAACAACGGATTCGGTGAAGCAACAGGAACCGACTACGCGGTGGGCGCACCCGACATCGCCGCCCGCGCTGCATCCTTCGGAATGCCTGCCGTCAAGGTGGACGGCACCGACTTCTTCGCGGTCTACGACGCGATGGCGGAAGCATCCGAGCGAGCCAGGACCGGCGGTGGCCCTACCACGATCGAGGCGGCCGCATTCCGTTGGCACGGCCACTTCGAGGGTGACGCGCAGCTGTACCGCACGGCGGAACAGGTTGCGCAACTGCGGGAAACCAAGGATCCGCTCAAGAATTTCCGTAGCAGTGTGGATGCGAAGAAGGTCAGCACCGCTGATCTGGACGCGGTGGACGAGCAGTCGCGAGTGCTGGTGGACGAGGCGGTGGCGAAGGCGCGCGCCGCAGCGTACCCACCAGTCGAAAATCTGCTGACCGATGTCTACGTGTCGTACTGAGGAGCCCGAGATGACAAGCGTGGAAGCCGAGAACGTGTCGAAGAAGACCTACCGCGAGGCCGTCAAAGAGGCCATCGCTCAAGAAATGCAACGAGATCCGAGCGTCGTCCTGATCGGTGAGGACGTACGCGGTGGGCATGCCGGTACCAATCCCGATCTGGAGACGAAGAAGATCGAGGCATTCGGCGGTGTCCTGGGCGTCACCAAGGGATTGTGGACGGAGTTCGGATCGGAGCGTGTAATCGATACCCCGATCACCGAATCCGCGATCATCGGAATGGCTGCCGGAGCCGCACTGACCGGGCTGAGGCCGGTCGCCGAGCTGATGTTCATGGACTTCTTCGGAGTCTCCTACGACGCGCTCTACAACCAGGCTGCCAAGTTCCGCTACATGTTCGGTGGCAAAGCCAGAACTCCGCTGGTGGTGCGAGGCATGATCGGCGCCGGTTTCTCTGCCGCTGCGCAGCACTCTCAGTCTCCGTACAACGTGTTTGCCGCGGTGCCTGGCCTGAAAGTGGTCGCGCCGTCCAACGCCTACGACGCCAAAGGCCTTCTCATCCAGGCTATCCGGGACGACGATCCTGTTGTGTTCTGTGAGCACAAGGTGCTCTACGACCTCAAGGGCGAGGTGCCGGACGAGCCGTACGCGATTCCGTTCGGCGTCGCCAACTACACCAGGCAGGGCGACGACGTCACGATCATCGCTTTGTCCGCAATGGTGAACCGCGCCAATGACGTAGCGGACAAGCTGGCCGCCGAGGGTATTTCGGTCGAGGTCGTCGATCCTCGTACCGTCTCACCATTGGACGAGGACGGCATCCTCGAATCCGTCGCATCGACCGGGCGCGTCGTGATCGTCGACGAATCCGCCGCCCGCTGCGGTTTCGGGCACGACGTGGCCGCGCTGATCGCCACCAAGGGATTCAACTACCTGAAAGCGCCGATCGAACTGATCACGCCGCCACATACTCCGGTTCCGTTCTCACCGACCCTCGAAACTGCCTGGCTGCCTGACGCTGCGCGCATCGAAGAGTCGGTTCGCAAGCTGGTGAGAGCCTGATCATGGCTGACATCAAAGCTATCGACATCCCCAAATGGGGGCTCTCCATGGAGGAGGGGTTGGTCAACGCGTGGCTCATCGAGGAAGGTGACTCGTTCACCAAGGGCCAGTTGATCTGTGAGATCGAGACCAGCAAGATCACCAACGAGTTGGAGGCGCCGTTCGACGGTGTTCTCCGCAAGATCGTCGGCATACCGGGGCAGACTCTGCCCGTCGGTGCCGTGATCGGTGTGTCCGCCGATGCGTCCACGACGGATGCGGAGATCGAGCAGTTCCTCGCCGCTCGCGGCGCAACCGCGCCGGCGGAAGAGCCGGCACCGTCACCAGCTGCCGAACCGGAGGCTCCCGCGACACCTACGGCTACACCCGCTGCGAAGGTGGTTGTTGCAGCGAAACCTGCACCAACCGGTTCCACCGTCGTACCGAGTGTTCTGCAGGGCACGACGCAGAGCGACGTGTTTGCGAGTCCTCGAGCACTCCGACGTGCCGAAGCGCTCGGAATCGATCTCGCCGCCGTAGTGGGTACCGGCCCACTCGGACGGATCAGTGTCCGAGACATCGACGACGCGATTCGTGACGCCGGTGGCACTGTTGCGACAGCAGCGCCGGCCACGAGATCCGGCCTCCCGCTGCGATCAACCGCCGACGACAGTGCCGTGCCTGCCACCCCGGTCGCACGCAGAACTGCCCGATCGCTGGGCGTCAACCTGCACGACTGTCGTCCGACAGGCTCGCGGGGACGCGTCTGCGTCGCCGACGTGCACGACGCCGCTCGTTCCGCGCAGCTCCTGCCAGAAGCGGCGGCTCAGACGGGAACCATTGCCGTCGAACCCGAGTACGACACAATTCCGTTCACGCCCATGCGATCGGCAATCGCGGGCAGGTTGCAGGCGTCCAAGCAGCAGGCTCCCCATTTCCGGCTCACGGCGGATCTCGAGCTCGATGCGCTCCTCGCTCTGCGCAAGGAGATCAATTCGACTGTCCCGGCTGTCAAGCTGTCGGTCAACGACTTCATCGTGAAGGCCTGCGCGGCTGCGCTGATGAAGGTGCCGGACGTGAACGTCCAATTCGATGCCGCGAACGAATCGGTTCTTCGATTCGCGTCGGCGGATGTCTCGGTGGCAGTTGCACTTCCGACCGGGCTGATCACGCCCATCGTGCGTGGCGCGAACACAAAGTCGTTGGCGGACATCTCCGGTGAGGTGCTCTCGTTGGCCACCAAGGCGAAGACCGGCAAACTCCGTCCCGAAGAATTCCAAGGCGGAACGTTCACGGTGTCCAACCTCGGCATGTTCGGGATCAAGGCATTCGACGCGATCATCAACCCGCCCCAGGGAGCGATCCTCGCCGTAGGTGCGGGGGAGAAGCGGGCCGTGGTGGTCGGCGACAGTGTTTCCGTCCGGACCGTGATGACCGTGACCCTCTCGTGCGATCACCGGGTGATCGACGGAGCCTTGGGCGCGACCTTCCTTCGGGAGCTCCAGCGCTTTGTCGCTTCTCCCGCGCTGATGTTGGTGTAAGGGGCTGTGGTGGAAAGCAATACGTCGAAGAAGTACGACGTTCTTGTCATCGGTGGTGGCCCCGGTGGTTACGTGGCGGCGATCCGGGCCGCCCAGTTGGGGTTGAACGTTGCGCTGGTAGAACGTGATCGCCTCGGCGGGATCTGCCTCAACTGGGGTTGTATCCCCACCAAAGCGATGCTTCACGGCGCGGACGTCGCGCATACCTTGAGTGAACTCGACAAATACGGATTCAGTTCGGCGTCTGTCCAGTTCGACATCTCGAAGTTGGTGTCGTTCAGCCGAGGGGTTTCGGAGAAATTGTCCGGCGGTGTTGCCTACCTGATGAAGAAGAACGGCGTAGACGTCATCTCAGGCACCGCGAAGTTGGTGGACAAGGGCGTCGTGTCCGTGGAAGGTCAGACGTATCGAGCCGACCACGTGATCATTGCAACCGGCGCCCGGCCGCGTTCGATTCCCGGGGTTGCCCCCGACGGTGATCGGGTGTGGACCTACTTCGACGCACTCGTCCCGAAGGAACTACCGAAGTCGCTGCTCGTGATCGGGTCCGGCGCGATCGGAGTCGAATTCGCCAGCCTGTACCGCGATCTCGGCACCGAGGTGACCATCGTCGAGATGGCACCACACATCATGCCGGTCGAGGACGAAGAGATTTCGGCGTTCGTTCGCAAGCAGTTCGAGAAGCGTGGCATCACGATTCACACCGGAGCCTCGGTGTCGGCGGTGACCGTCGGCGCCGACGCCGTCGAAGTGAACGTGCAGACGAGCGACGGTGTCCAGGCGGTGACCGTGGACCGGGTGTTGGTGGCTGCCGGGATCACCGGCAACGTCGAGGATCTGGGGTTGGAGGCTCTGGGCGTCGAGATCGAGCGTGGTGCGATCGTCACCGACCAGTGGTGCCGTACCAGTGCCTTCGGGATCTACGCGATCGGTGACGTCGCGGGCGCTCCATGTCTGGCGCACAAGGCAAGTCACGAAGCTGTCCTGTGCGTCGAAAAGCTGGCAGGCGTGCCCGATGTTCATCCGCTCGATCGCGACTACGTTCCGGGATGCACGTATGCCCGCCCGCAGGTGGCGAGTCTGGGTCTGACGGAGAAGCAGTGCGCCGGTACTGGTCGCAAGTTGCGGGTCGGACACTTCGACCTGCAGGCGAACGGCAAGGCATTGGCGATCGGCGAGGCCGAAGGCTTCGTCAAGACGATCTTCGACGCAGATACCGGGGAACTGCTCGGCGCGCACATGGTCGGTCCGGATGTGACCGAGCAGATCCAGGGTTTCGGTATCGCCCGATCCCTCGAAGCCACCGGCGATGATCTCGCCGAGGTCGTGTTTGCTCATCCGACGCTCTCGGAGGCAATGCACGAGTCTGTGCTCTCGGCGCTGGGGAGACCCCTCAACGCATGAGCACAGTCCGCGTGCGTGAACGCCGTCCTACGTTCACGCACGCGGACAACTCTGCAACCGGGTGCAACGCTCGCTTTCGATGACCCCATCACATAGGACTGGAGTGTGATCGGCGCAACGAATCGACTCGAACCGGCCCTGGGTAGTGGTGAAGACCCGGCGCAGTACGCACGTGTTCTCGAATCCGTGTACGAAGCAACGATGTCCGGGCGCAAACCGCCCGCGCGCCCGCGCTCCGTGATCGCCGATTCGTGGTCGCGTCTGCGCGCCCTCGGTCTCGATCCGGAGCGGTGTTCGATCACGAAGACCACTCGTGCCTCGGAGATCGAAGAGAGTCGGGGTGCGGCCGGAATGACGGAGATCTTCGACGAGGCGGTACGCGGTCTGGCACCGCTCGTCGGCCCGGACGACGCGAATTTGATAGTGGTGGCGGACCGACAGGGTCGCATCCTCTGGCGCCACGGGCCCGGTCGAATGCTGGATCGGGCCGAACGCCTCGGGATGATCGAGGGTGCGTCGTGGACCGAGGAAGCTGTCGGTACCAACGGGATCGGTACTTCGTTGGCATCAGGTTCGGCAGTGCAGGTGTTCTCGGCCGAGCACTACTCGCGCTCGCAGCATCCGTGGACTTGCTCCGGGGCGACGGTTCGGGATCCGCGTAGTCGCCGGGCGCTCGCCGTCGTCAACGTCGCCGGCGCCGCAGGCACTGTCCACCCGTCCACTCTCGCTTTGGTGGACAGTGTGGCCAGGCTGGCGGAATCCGCACTGCGGGAGAAGCATCGAATCGGATTGGATCGGCTTCGGATGATCTCGGCGTCGACGCTGGCTCGCGCGAGTCAGCCGACAATGGTTGTGGACCGTAGTGGCTGGGTTGCTGCGGTGGACTCGATGGCGCCGATCTACCGAATTGCACTACCGAAAGCGATGAGCAGCGGCGAGCATTGGCTCCCGTCACTCGGATTGTGTATGTGCGAGCCACTGCCGGGCGGCTGGCTCATCCGTCCTCAGGTGAACCCGGCGTCTGGAAATGTCTGTGCCGAAGTCGAATTGGACCTGCGAGATTCGAATGCGATGGAACTGCGGTACTCCTCGGACTTGGGAGGTTGGAGTATCGACCTCAGCCCGCGCCATTCGCAGATCCTCCTGGCTCTGACACAGGCGCCCGAGGGCCTCACGGCCTCGCAGCTCGCCTCAGAGTTGTTCGGCGATCCGCGCAAGACGGTGACCGTCCGGGCCGAGATGTCGAGGTTGCGTAAGCGATTGGCTGGAATCGTGCTGGCTCAGCCCTATCGCTTCGACCCGGCGGTGAGGGTAAAAACCGTCCCTGCTGTGCGCCTTTATTAACCGCGGGGGGTTAATAAAGGCGCACAGCAGAGCGGCGCGAACGCCGCACCTGCGCATACTCGTAGCCGTTCTGCCAGGTCACGGTGGCCACCAGCACCCAGATGATCCACGTGGCGCTCATGTGCGTGCCGACAATGCCCATGACGATGGGGATGGCGGTGCAGGGGAGCGCCCAGCCGAGCAGCCACCGTCGGTCCGATCGCGCAAACAGCCCCGCCACGGTGCTGATTCCGAAATAGACTGCGATGCTTCCGCACAACAACCACCGCAGGTTCGCGGGTGTGTGTTCCGCGCCGTGTTCGGTTGCCGCTCCGAGTCCTGCGACCAGAACCGCGATAGCTCCGGTGGTGAAACAGTGCAGTGCCATGTCGATGCGAGCGGGAAACTTCTCGGGCTGCAGGTGCGGAACACCGGCGTGGCCGTAGAGAAGCGAGAGTGCCCACATGCCCGAGAGCAGGACAAACGATCCGACTGCGAGGCTGACGACCGTGGAGTCCCAGGTGAGCTTCGAGGCCGCAGAGATCACGAGGATCACACCCTCACCCAGCACGATGATGACGTACAGGCCCAGCCGCTCGGCAAGATGAGCCCGATCGGAGTGCAGGGCTTCGAGTTCGGGCATCCGGTCGTCCTTGAACCCGCGAACCTTGATGATGCGGTCGAGCTTTTCCTGCGCGTCTTCCATGATCGCGCTGCCGGAGACGACGAACATGATCAGCAGATCGATGGTCACACCGGCAGTCCAGAGCCAGAACCGAGTTTCACCCTCGAACCAGAACGAGACGATCCACGGGATCACACCGAGAGACATCTGGGCGATCGGCCAGTCCACTACGATCTGGCCGTTGTGCCACACCCGACTCGCCAGCAGGCGTACGGCCACGTAGGCGACAGCGAAGGCCAGCGCATGGTTGTCGTGGATGCCGGCCACGGCCGCCATCATGACTGCCAGTCCGAACATGGCGATCAGCATGCTCGGGATTCGGACGCGGTCGCCGGCAACGTTGCCGTACATCGTGAACGTCGCCCATGCGGTCCAGAACGCGAGATAGAGCAAGGCGTAGAGCGCGACATCCGACCACGACGGCGAACCGTGGAGCAGGTGAGCCAGCTGACCGATACCGGCTACCACGACCAGGTCGAAGAACAATTCGATCCATGACGCGTGTCGCTCGAGCACCGCCTTCTGCTTCGAGTCTGGTTCATTTCCGAGTTCCGACATAGAGCTCAGTATCGGTTATCGGCATCAACAGTGCTGGTAGGCAGCGAAGTTGTCCGTTTTTTTGAAGTAGTGCTGATGCTGTCCGCGCTCACGCGCGCGCCGTCCGGGAGGGGCATGCGAAGGCGCAACTCGACGCCGTCGACCACATGACGAAGAAGTACGCACAAGAGTTGCCAGACAAGGGCTGACGTCGTGAACGATCCACAGGGCAACAGGGCGTTGTGTTTTCGAGAAGCCATGGCGCACGTGTGCTCACCGAGACTGCCGGACGCTCCCATCTGGATCGTGTGCACCGTGGACGCCGTCGTGGACGGTGGTGATCACAAGATCGTGACAGGATCGGTGGACGACGCCTGGCACTGCGAGGCGAATCCACTGACCTATCACCGGCGTGTATTCGGTACGCACTCACCGTCGTGAGTGATCCAGGAAAGGAAAGCCATGTATGTACTGGTGGACAACGGCCGCGTCAGCGTCCGCGAAGTGGACAACCTGAAGGCCTTTCACGTCGAGGTGACCGGCGACATCGCCGATTCCGAACTGGACGAGCTCTTGCGCCTTCGGAATTACGGATACGTCAGCGGTGGTAGTGCATTCATCTCGGTAGCCCGTGTTCGCGAGAGCGCCACTGACGTCGACGGAGTGGCGGCGATGGTCGACTACGCCCAAAGCAAGGGCTGGGTCGACGACGACGGTGAAGCGTTGCAGGCGCACATCGTTCGCCGGCAGTGAACGCTCAGACCATGTCGTTCTTCTGCAGCCATCGCAGCGTCGGCCAGCCGCAGAACACCGGGAGCCAGCAGGTCAGGACTCGGTAGAGCAGAACCGACGGCACAGCGATGCTTGCCGGCAATCCGAACGCGGACAGGCCACCGATGAGGGCGGCCTCGACGGCTCCGACGCCACCCGGTGTCGGAGCTGCCGAGGCGAGGGTTCCACCGATCATCGTCACGATGGTGACGGTGATGAACGTGGTTCCGCCGCCGAATGCCTCGACGCTTGCCCACAGAGCCAGGGCGGCACCGAGAGTTGTTGCAGCGCTGCCGCCCACGATGATGAGGAATCGGGTCGGGTTTCGTGCAAGTTGGCTCAGTTCACCCAACACCTCGGTGATCTGAGGACGCAGATCGTCGCGCAGCCACCCACGAAGTTTCGGAATGAACATGAATGCACCGAGAACTCCGAGCGCGACGCCACCCGCCAGATACAGAACAGTGGATCCCGGGATGAAGTGCGAGAGGTTCGTATCGCGTCCGGCGACGATCGAGAAGAAGATCAGCAAGCCGACGTGGGTGACCACCTGAACCGTCTGTTGAAGCGCGACTGCGGCCGTTGCACGGACGGTACCGAGCCCGCCCTTCTGCAGGAACCGCACACTCAGGGCGAGCCCGCCGACTCCGGCCGGAGTAGTCGTCGCGGCAAAGGTGTTGGCCACCTGCATGATCAGGAGGTTGCGGTAACTGACCATCGACGACGCACAGGCCCACAGGGCCGCTGCCGCGCCGACGTACGTCAGTGCGGAGACGCCGAGGCCGAGCAGTGCCCACCACCAGTTGGCTGTCTTCAACTCCGTGATGAATGCGGGTACCTGGCTGATGAAGGGATAGGCGACGTAGACCAATCCGATGAGCAGAACGAGTTGGATCAGCTGATTGCGACTGAACCGGGTGACCTGTGCGGGAGCGACCTTTTCGATCCCGTTCTTCGCGCCGACCTCGTCTCGGATCTCGGTCATCAATTTTGCGGAATCCTCGGCGGTCCGCCGAATTCGGTTGGGCAACGCCGAGGTGGTCAATCGGCCGGAGGCAGCGAGAATCGTGTCTGCGCCTTGCGCACGAATCGCGGCGTCCACCGCTGCGTCGACGCCGAACAGTGATGCGGTGGCAAAAAGAAGTTGGGCGTTGTCGGACTGCATCTGAACTTCGGTGGCGCCGAATTCGGAGTACGCGTAGCCGCCGAAGAGGATCGTTCCGCCCTCGACGCGAATCTCGGAAGCGCGCAGGTCACCGTGCGCCATCTGATGTACGTGAATGGTGTGCAGTGTTTGCCACAACGCGTCGATCAGTTTGGAGGATTCTTCCTCGTCCGCCTGGTTTTCGACGGCGACGGCAAGTGGGATACCGCGGGGGCTCGGGCGGGCGTACATCTCCCATCCGCGATCGAGCACCGAGATGGCGACGGCTTTGGAACTGGCCAGACCGATGTCGGCGAACGCGATACCCATCAGTGCGCGATGTTCGACGGCGCGCCGAAGCGATCCGTAAGGGGGAGGAGTTTCACGGTTCCGGAACGAGATCCAGCGGAACGTCTGTCGAATTGCTCCGCTGCTTCGCTGGTTCTGTCCGTACAACTCGACAATGAGTTCGTCGAACGGTTCGTCGTCCGGAGCCTTGTCGATGTCGGCGGACATGACCAGCGGGCCGATTCCCGAAGGACTCACGACGCGGAAAGCGGTGACGCGGTAACCACGCCGCGCGAGCACGCGTACTGCAGAGTCCAACGGCACTTCGAGGGCAGGTGTGCCGACGGCAAGAACGATCACCGCGCCGATCAGATAGCCGACGGCGAGACCCAGCATCGATCGGGCGGGAACGATCGAGCTGACGATCAGGTGAATGGGCGCAAACAGCAGAAGCAGCGTCCACCAGGCTCGTCGCCACTTTTTCGGTAGCCACGGACCCGAGACGGTGAGCACCGCCGCGAGCATCGCAATCCACCGCGGATCGTCGAGGAATTGGGACAGGAACGTGGCGTCGAGTCGGTCGGGGACGTCGAGGTGCCACTTGGGTGCGGCGAGTCCTGTTCCGGTGAACGACAGCGCGAGTCCGGCGCACAGGCCGGCAGCGGCGTATCCGGCCAGCAACTTCCATCGGCGCCCCACGATGAGCCCGATCAGAATGGCAAACGGTAGCGCCAGGATTGCGATGCCGTAGAGGAGGTACACAGTGTCGGACAGGCTCGGCGACAGCACTCCGACGATGTTGGACACCGACGTTTCGAGGGCGTCCCACTGACTTCGGGTGATCAGAGAACCCGCGATGACGCCGCCGAGCAGCACGGCAGCGATCGCGACCCGCATGATGTCGCTCGTACGGCGGTGCAGTGGTGGCAGGAGGCTTCCCGTTACCGGGATCTCCCGTCCGTCTACTCGCATCTCGCCAGAACTCTCTTCTCTCGGGGGTTACCGACCGTCTCAGTTACCTCGATCAAGGTACCGCGTGGGGGTTCGGCGCCTGGGAAGCCGGACCTGTCGTTACCTCCTCGATGCCAAGCAACATTCGCTTCGGTCCCGCGGCGGAGGGCTGCGGCGCGTAAAATTCACTTTCCGGACGTTCGTTCATTTCGACGACAGGGAGTGCGTATTCATGAGTCCCGACGCCAGCGGTGTGGACGGTCGGGTTCCTGACCTGCCGACCCCGTCGACCAGAATTTCCGTCACCGAGGACTATGCGGCCGAGATCGACGAGCTCTCGAGTCTCAAGCACAAGCTCGGCGGACTCGAGCCCTCAGAGTTCGCGGATGCCTGGAAGCAGGGCTATCCGTACGAGAAGAAGATGTCGCGCCGCGAGTACGAGCGGAAGAAGCGGCGTCTGCAGATCGAGTTGCTCAAGCTGCAGCTGTGGGTCAAGGAAACCGGGCAGAAAGTGCTCATCATCTTCGAAGGTCGCGATGCTGCCGGTAAGGGCGGGTCGATCAAGAGGTTCACCGAGCATCTCAATCCTCGTGGTGCCCGGGTCGTCGCGCTCGAGAAGCCCACAGACATCGAGCGAACGCAGTGGTACTTCCAGAGGTATGTCGCACACCTACCCAGCGGCGGCGAGATCGTGATGATGGACCGGTCCTGGTACAACCGCGCCGGTGTCGAACGAGTGATGGGTTACTGCACGCCGACTCAGTACCTCGAGTTCATGAGAGAGACCCCGGACTTCGAGCGGATGCTCGTCAACTCCGGGATCCATCTGCACAAGCTGTGGTTCTCGGTCAGCCGGGAAGAGCAGTTGGCGCGATTCGCAGCCCGTCGAACAGACCCGGTGCGTCAGTGGAAGCTCTCACCGACTGATCTGGCTTCGCTCGACAAGTGGGACGACTACACGCAGGCCAAGGAAGCGATGTTCTTCTACACCGATACCGGGGATGCGCCCTGGACGGTGATCAAGAGCAACGACAAGAAGCGCGCCCGCCTCGAAGCGATGCGTCACGTGCTCGCCAGCTTCGACTATCCCAACAAGGATCACCGGGCAGTCGGTACTCCGGATCCCTTGATCGTCGGGCCTGCTTCGGCCGTATTCGAAGAGGGCGAGCACGTGAACGTGGAGTTGCCTCAGCTCTAGCGCGTGTGATCGCTCAGATCGAACTGGCCTCTGCCCACAGATTGATGCCGCTGTCCTTTGCGTGCTGATCTATGGAGGCCAGTTCGGCTGCGCTGAATTCGAGATTGTCGAGCGCGCCGACGTTGGCTTCGAGTTGGGCGACGCTGGATGCACCGATCAATACCGAGGTGACCCGCGAATCGCGGAGTGCCCAGCTCAGTGCCAGCTGAGCCAGCGACTGGCCGCGGTCTGCCGCGATGTCGTTGAGCGCGCGGATGTGGGTGAGAGCGTCGTCGGTCAACCACGACGGATCGAGTGACTTACCTTGGGCGGCGCGAGAATTCTCGGGGACGCCGTTCAGATACCGGTCGGTGAGCATGCCTTGCGCGAGCGGTGAGAACGCGATGACGCCCACGCCGAGATCGTCGACAGCCGAAAGCAGGTCCTGTTCGATCCACCGATTCAGCATCGAATAGCTCGGCTGGTGGATCAACAAGGGGACCCCCGCAGCGGTGAGCAGTGCGGCGATTTCACGGGTGCGCTCCGGCGAATACGAACTGATACCCGCGTACAGCGCCTTGCCCTGCTGGACGGCACTGATCAGCGCGCCTGCGGTCTCGTCGATCGGAGTCTCGGCGTCGGGGCGATGGCTGTAGAAGATGTCGACGTAATCGACTCCGAGTCGGCCGAGCGACTGGTCGAGGGATGACAGCAAGTACTTGCGGGAACCGCCGAACCCGTAAGGACCGGGCCACATGTCCCACCCGGCCTTCGACGAGATGACCAATTCCTCGCGGTACGAAGAGAAATCCTCACGCAGGATCCTGCCGAAGTTCGTCTCGGCGCTTCCGTACGGCGGCCCGTAGTTGTTGGCCAGATCGAAGTGCGTGATTCCGAGATCGAATGCCCGCCGCAGGACTGCGCGCTGGTTCTCGATCGGTACGTCGTCGCCGAAGTTGTGCCAGAGCCCGAGCGAGATCGCCGGGAGTTTGAGACCGCTCCGACCGGTTCGGCGGTAGGGCATGGCTTCGTAGCGGTCCTGCGCGGCGACGTACTGATCGGACATGGTGCCTGCCTTCACATCGTTGTGGTTGAGCATTTACTCCCGACCATTATCGCCGACGGCATTCAGGTGTGCTGAACACTCGGGCGGCCCGTACGAAAATGCTTGCGGGTTAAAGCAATTCGATCGCTCTTCTGGACCGACGTTCAGGTTCGAGTCACAGTGCCGGGCGGCGGTGACGTCGACCACGTCTGGGTTCGCATCTAAGGGAACAGTAAGGAATCGCGGTTACCATGGTCACAGTCGATCGGCGATACCGATCGCCGATTCGCTTCGAACATGTTGCCCAGCAGCCGGATCCGGGGTCCGGCGAGGAGATCTATGTCGACGCAGTCCGTAGTGCACGCACAATCATCCGCAGACGAAGCCGTCGTGGGGGATTCGTCTCCGCCGGGTGGTGGAAGCCGGCGTTATCTCGAGCAACTGATCAGATACGACGTGCCGGCGTCGCTGGTCGTCTTCCTGGTGGCGCTTCCCTTGTCCTTGGGAATTGCGATCGCCTCCGGGGCGCCGATCATGGCAGGTCTGATCGCCGCCATCGTCGGCGGAGTAGTGGCCGGAGCGGTGGGAGGTTCACCGCTGCAAGTCAGTGGTCCCGCAGCCGGTCTGACCGTGGTGGTCGCCGAACTGATCGGCAAGTTCGGGTGGAAAGTCACCTGCCTGATCACCGTCGGCGCCGGAATTATGCAGATCGTGTTCGGGCTCAGCCGAATTGCCCGTGCGGCACTGGCTATTGCGCCGGTGGTGGTGCATGCGATGCTCGCCGGTATCGGCATCACCATTGCGCTACAACAGGTTCACGTGTTGTTGGGCGGAAGCTCGGCCAGTTCGGCGCTGGACAATCTACGGCAGTTGCCCGCACAGATCGGTGCCCTGCACGTCGAGGACTTGATGATCGGACTCGTTGTCATCGCCACTCTTCTCGGGTGGCGCTATCTCCCCGCGGGCGTCCGGAAGGTGCCGGCGGCATTGGTCGGCATCGTATTGGCAACTCTCGCTTCGCTCCTGCTGCCGATCGACGTCGAACGTATTGCTCTCGACGGGTCCCTGCTGGACTCGATTGGACTTCCCGCTTTGCCGGACGGCCAGTGGCTCGGCGTCGCAACCGGCATCCTGACCATCGCACTGATCGCCAGCGTCGAGAGTCTGCTCTCGGCTGTGGCCGTGGACAAGATGCACTCCGGCCCGCGTTCGAACTTCGATCGCGAGATGCTCGGCCAAGGTACTGCGAACATGGTGTCCGGGGCCATCGGCGGGCTGCCCGTCACGGGTGTGATCGTACGCAGCGCCACCAATGTCGAAGCCGGGGCGAAGTCCCGTGCGTCGTCGATCATGCACGGCCTGTGGATTCTGCTGTTCTCGGCTGCGCTCGCCGGGTTGGTGCAGCAGATTCCGAAGTCTGCGCTTGCCGGACTGTTGATCGTCATCGGTATTCAACTGGTCAAGCTGGCGCACATTCGGTTGGCGCGACGGACCGGTGATCTGTGGGTGTACGGCATCACAGTGGTCGGCGTCGTGTTCTTGAACCTGCTCGAGGGCGTGCTGATCGGATTGGCGTTGGCGATCGCCCTCCTGGTGTGGCGTGTCATCCGCGCATCGGTCACGGCAGAAGAGTTGGGTGACAAGGATTCCGGGAAGTGGCGGGTGCTGGTCGAAGGGTCGTGCACCTTCCTGGTGCTGCCCAAGCTCACCTCGGTACTCGCCGGCATCCCGCCGCGGTCCGACGTCACCGTCGAGTTGTCCGTCGACTTCCTCGACCATGCCGTCTTCGACGTCATCGAAGAGTGGGCGAGGCAGTACGAGTTGGCAGGTGGTTCGGTGATCATCGACGAAGTCGGCTCGGTGAGTATGGAGAGCGCGACCACCGGTCCGCCGAAGCGCGGCGCCGCAGTCACCGACCTGCGCGGATTGCTCGCTCCGTGGGGTAGTTGGCAACCACAGGCTTCGGGAAGGAATCTGAGCAGCCCGCCAGCCTTGCGACCCATTCTCGACGGGGTGTCCAACTATCATCGCCATCGCGCCGAAGCGATACGGCCGCACATGGATCAGTTGCGCGACGGCCAGAATCCCGACTCTCTTTTCCTCACCTGCGCAGATTCGCGAGTGTTGCCGAACATCATCACGAGCAGTGGCCCAGGTGACCTGTTCACTGTGCGCAACGTCGGAAACTTGGTTCCTGCCGGCGGCCGCGATACGTCGGTGGAAGCGGCACTGGCCTTCGGGATCGACGAGTTGGGTGTCAGTTCGGTGATCGTGTGCGGACACTCGGGTTGCGGCGCGATGCAGGCACTCCTGACGAACAGTTCGTCGGAAGCGGGAGTTGTCGGTGAGTGGTTGAGGCATGCGGAGACGAGCTTGCAGGCATATACGAGTGGCCATCCGGTGGCGCGTGCTGCGGCCGAGGCGGGTTTCTCGGAGGTCGATCAGCTCGGAATGGTCAACGTTGCAGTCCAATTGCAGACTCTCGAACGCCATCCTCTGGTCGGTCAGGCCCGTGTGGATGGTCGCCTGCGTATCGCCGGACTGTTCTTCGACATCGGCTCGGCTCGGGTCATCGAAGTGACAGCGTCAGGGATCGGCGAGTTGATCGAGACCTGAAGGGGCTATTCGGGTCCGGGCTGATCCCTGAGTTCGACCAGCAGGCGAGCCCCGCCGAGCGGACTGTCGTGAAATGTCGTACGTCCGCCGTGCAGGGCCGCCTGCTGCGCCACCAGTGCCAGGCCCAAACCCGAACCCGTCTTGCCTGCTGTCGATCCGCGAGTGAAGCGTTCGAAGACGCTCGAGCGTTCCTCGGCCGGTATTCCGCAACCGTTGTCGTCGATCGTGATCGTGACGGTGTCCGGTGAATCGACCGGGCGCGCGAGGGTGATGCGCACCGTGCTCGCGCCGCCGTGGCGGACTGCATTGGTGATCGCGTTGTCGAGGATCAACCGGATTCCGCCGGGAAGGGCCCGGATGCAATAGGGCAGTGGGGAATCCACCGTGACGACACTGACATCGACGCTCGGGTGGTGGCGTCGTGCATCGTCGGCAGCGATGTCGCATACCTCGGTCAAATCGGTGTCCTTGAAGTCCTCAGCCGTCGACAACTCGCCCTTCGCCAGTCGCTCCAGGTCCCGGAGAGTCGATTCGACGCGGCCCTGTGCGCGGGCCAGATCTGTGAGGATCTCACGTCGCTGCTCGTGGTCGAGATCGTGAATGGACAACACTTCGATGTCGGTTCGCATCGCCGTCAACGGAGTTCGGAGTTCGTGAGCCGACGCGGAAGCAAAGTCCCGAGCGGCAGCAAGGGCCGAGTTGGTCGCGGCCTGTGCCCGGGCGACGTCGCTGAGCATCGATTCGGCTGCTGCGGCAAGCTCGTCCGCTTCACGGATGCCGGAAACCTCGGTGGCGAGATCGGGATCTCGCCTGGCGATCCGGCGGGTCAATTCCACGAGTGGGCGCACCGCCGGGCCACCGAACAACCATCCCAACGCGGCTGCGGCCGCTACGGCTCCGACGCCGAAGAACGCAACCTGACGCTGTTGGTCGACCGTGATGTCCCGCGCCTCGGCATAGGGAACCGCCAGCGAGACCAGGGCATTGATCCCGTCGGCCTCGGCGGTGTAAGCCCGGTACTTCGTACCGTCCACGTCGACGGTCGCCGAGCCCACCGGTAATTCGGGCAGTCGCGTCGGGGTACTGGATTTGACGGTTCCGTCGGTGTCGGAGCGGATGGTCACGGAGAACGCTCCGCCGTCTCCGAACGCGCCGAGAAAAGGTCCCGCTGTAGCCGCATTGGCCACGATGACCGTCGATGCCGTCTCCAATCGACGGTCCAACTGCGCCAGATTGTTTCGTGCGATAGCCAGTGCAACGACCACACCGAGTGCGATGACGATGAACGTCGCCCCCAGTGCCGCGGCCGCGGCAACGCGAGTTCGTAGTGAGAAGCGGCGACGCTTCACGGGTTCTCCCGAAGCACGAACCCGACGCCGCGAACGGTATGCAGCAGACGAGGTGAACCGCCGGATTCGAACTTTCGACGCAGGTAGCCGATGAAGACGTCCACGACGTTGGTGTCGGCGACGAAGTCGTAGCCCCACACGAGTTCGAGGAGACGTTCGCGAGTAAGCACGATGCCGGAATTGTGAGCGAGCACTTCGAGTAGCTCGAATTCGCGTTTGGTGAGCGGTACTTCCTTGCCGTCGACGCGAACCCGGCGGCCGGAGAGGTCGATGTCGAGGTTGCCGACCCGCAGGGTGTTCGTTCCCTCGGAGTGATCGCCGGCCGGAGTGATGCTGCGACGGAGCATTGCGCGGATCCGGGCAACCAGTTCGGCGAGGACAAACGGTTTGACCATGTAGTCGTCTGCGCCGGATTCGAGCCCGGCGATGCGATCGTCGACCGAGTTGCGTGCGCTGAGCACGCAGATCGGGATTTCGTTGCCGGCGGCACGAAGCGCCGTCACCACGCCGGTGCCGTCGAGCACCGGCATGTTGATGTCGAGGACTACCGCGTCCGGTCGCTTGTCGGAGATCACTCGGAGCGCGTCGGCGCCGTCCACTGCCGTCAGTACGGTGAATCCCGAGAGCCGCAATCCGCGTTCGAGTGAGGTCAGGACGTCTGCGTCGTCGTCGACTACGAGGATTTTCGGTATCTCGGTCACAGCCCCATTGTGCCTTGCCTGGTACGTCGGGTTTCGCCGATCAGACCGGCAAGTCGGTACCGTCCGGACGCAAACCGGCCATGAACACCGCGACCAACCGCGGGACCAGGTTCGGCATGGCCTCGTCGGACAATTCGATTTGCGGGCGCGTCAGTTTGGCCAGAGCCATGACGAATTCGAGCGGTTGCAGATCGGCGCGAACCAGTCCGGCGCTCTGAGCGGCGCCGATCGTCGCGGTCATCTTCGATTTCGTCACCTCACGCACCGCCAGAACTTCGGGCGCCAGCTCGGTGAAACTGCGTTCCACCAGTGCAGGAATGAGCGCACCCAGGCGCAGTTCCACGAGGCGGTCCACCAGCGTGTGCCACGCGTTTGTGGGATCGGTGGACATTGCCGTGAGTGCGATGTCGGCAGCCTCGCGAACATCGGTCAGTGTTGCGACGGCGACGGCGGTCACGAGGTCCTCGCGCGTCGGAAAGTTCCGATACAGCGTGGCGATGCCCACTTTCGCGAGTTCTGCGACTGCGTCGAGGGGCGCGTCGTGCCCGCGCTCGGTGAACACCGCTCGTGCGGCGTCGACTATTGCGTTTCTGCGTTCACGTGCATCGGCTCGCACATTCACCTCCGGTATTGACAGTTCATCATAACCGGAGGAATATCTTCCACAAATAGTGGAGGAAAAACTTCCACTTAGGGAGGGTAGTTATGAACGCCGAAGTTGAAGCACGGGACCGCAAGAAGTTGGTGGCTGTGGTGTTGGGCTTGTCCGCCGTGATCGGGCTGATGCTGCTTGCCTTCGTACTGCCCTCGGTCAACAGTGGCCCGCACGAACTGAAGTTGGGCATCACCGGTCCAGCTCCGGCAACCGAACAGATCAGCACCTCGCTCGAGGCGAGTAAGCAAGGCGCCTTCGATACTCGAGAATTCGCCGACGCCGACGCCCTGCGTGACGCGATTCGGAATCGCGACGTGGTCGGCGGAATCGCCGTTGATGCCAACGGTCCTCACGTGTTGATCGCGACTGCAGGCGGAACCCCGATCGCCCAGACCCTGACCGGGGTGGCCAACGGCCTCTCGGAGGACTCGGGGGCAAAGGTGCCCGTCGAAGACGTTGTGCCGCTGACTGCGGACGACCCGACCGGTGCTGGGCTCACGGCATTGGCCTTGCCCTTGGTGTTCGGCGGAATCATGCCTGCTGTTGTTCTCGTGCAACTGTTTCCGCGGAGCATTGTCAAGCGAGTGTTGGGCGCTGCCGGCGTCGCGGTTGTCGCGGGTTTTGCACTGACTGCCATTCTGCAGTTCGGCACCAACAGTCTTGACGGAAACTACCTGCTCACCGCGCTCGCACTCACCATGGGCATGTCGGCCATCTCGCTGCCCATTCTGGGACTCGAATCCCTGCTCGGGATGAAGGGATTCGCGTTGGGTGCCGTCACGATGATGTTCATCGGAAACCCACTCTCGGGGATGGCGACAACTGCCGCGTGGTTGCCCGCAGGCTGGGGTGCATTCGGGCAGCTGCTCCCACCTGGCGCCGCAGGAGCATCCGTCCGTTCGATGGCGTTCTTCGACGGCCATGGCGCCGCCACGCCACTTCTGGTGCTGGTGTGCTGGATTGCCGTCGGGATCGCGCTGTGCGTCGCCGCCGGCCGGAAGAAGGCGTCGACCCCTGTGGTCGAACCCGAGGCTGCGCTGGTTTAGCCGGCGGGGCTTGTGTACGGGGTCAGGTCGGGTATCGGCCAGACCCCGTCAACGCGTTCCACGACCAGTTCGGCGACCACGGTGTCCTCGTCCATCGGTAGGGGTCGGAGGATTCGGGGCTTTCCCGCCTCCCATTCGACGTCGATGCCTGCGGAGGTCAGAGCGTCCTGGTCGATGACGGCGACGATCAGTGGCAACGTGAGGTCGCCGAACACCAGATCGAGCACCGAAGCGAGCGCGTTCGGGGTGGTTACGCGAATGAATCCCGCCTCGTCGTAACTGATTCCGCGCGTCGAGACCTCGTACTCACCGAAACGCTTGCATGCTTCCCAGTCGTCGGCGATGGCGACGTGGACGAGTCGTTGTCCGGTCATGCAGTGCTCCTGTAGTGTTCGAAATAATGAAACGTCAACGTAGCATTAATTGAGTGGCACGGTAGTAGGGGACTTGATGGAGCAACCGCGCAGACGTGGGAGAACCAGCGACGCGGAGCGAGCTGATCGACGCAACGAGATTCTCGACGTCGCGGTCGACTCGTTTCGAGAAGTCGGGTTCGCTCGAACGACCATCGACGCCATAGCCACGGCCGCCGGCGTCGCCAAGCGCACCGTGTACAGCTATTTCGGCGACAAATCCGCAGTCTTCGCTGCTGCTGTTTCGCGTCAGCACGCGTATGTCGAGAACGCCGGTGGCGACCAGTCGGACCTGCTCGCCGCTGCAGTGGACATCGTCATCGCACTGCACAGCGAAAACTCGATTGCGCTGCACCGCATGATGATCGGCGAGGCCGTGCAGTTCCCGGAACTGGCCGCCGCGTTCTACGAATCCGGCCCGGCCAAGTCGATTGCCTTTCTGGAGAAGATATTGATCGATCAGCACGGCCAGAAGGCTGCGCTGTGCGCGGATCAGTTGTACACGTTGCTGCTCGGGGAGGAGCACCGGCAGCGACTGCTCGGGCTCGCTTCCGAACCGACAGCAGAAAGAGCTGCGCAACTTGCAGCTCGTGCGGTGGGATGCGTTCTGGGATCTGATCGGTAGGCTCGACTGGGTGAGTAACTCTGTGGTCTGGTTTCGACGTGATCTGAGGGTAGGTGACCTTCCCACCCTGAGTGCAGCGTCGGATGCCGGCGGGCGGACGTTGGGTTTGTTCGTTCTCGACGAGAACCTGCTCGGACCGGCAGGCTCACCCCGTCAGGATCAACTGTTCGCCAACTTGACGGCGCTCGATCATCAACTCGACGGAAAACTGATGGTTGTTCGAGGTGATCCGGCGGACGTGGTGCCCCGTGTAGCGGAATCCGTTGGCGCCGAAGAAGTTCACATCAGTGCCGACTACGGACCCTACGGCCGACGGCGCGACGCGGCCGTGGCGGAGCAGGTGGAGTTGATCGCCACCGGATCTCCGTATGCCGTGGCGCCCGGACGCGTCACCAAGGCGGACGGTGATCCGTACAAGGTGTTCACGCCGTACTTCCGTCAGTGGATGGAACACGGTTGGCGGGGCCCCGCGTCGACCGATGCGCAGACGGTCCGTTGGTTCGATCCGAGCGACATGGAGGGTGGCCCGCGCCGGGTGAGTATCCCCGCGCCATCCGCCTCCGTCAGCGATTTCGTCGGTGAGGTCGGCGCCCTCGAACAGTGGAAAGAATACTGTGAGAACGATCTTGACCGGTACGACGACGAACGAAATCGGCCTGACCTCGACACCACGAGCCGGATGTCGATTCCGCTCAAGTACGGCACGATCCATCCGCGAACGATGTTGGCAGATCTCTCCAAGCGACTGGGCGACGGCGCTCAGGCTTACCGTCGCCAGTTGGCGTGGCGAGACTTCTACGCAGACATCCTGTTTCAACGCCCCGACAGCGCGCGGAAAAACTACGACGACAAGTTCGACCGTTTACGTCACGACGGTGGAGTGGACGCAGACGCCGCCTTCACGGCCTGGTGTGAGGGCAAGACCGGCTTCCCGATCGTGGATGCCGGCATGCGGCAACTCGCGGCTGAGAACTGGATGCATAATCGGGTGCGAATGATCGTCGCGTCTTTTCTGGTGAAGGACCTACACATTCCGTGGTGGCGTGGCGCACGGTTCTTCATGTCGCATCTGGTGGACGGTGACTTGGCCTCCAATCAGCACGGGTGGCAGTGGACTGCAGGGTCGGGCACAGATGCTTCGCCCTTCTTCCGCGTCTTCAACCCCATCACGCAGGGGGAGAAGTTCGATCCCGACGGCGCATACGTCCGTCGGTGGGTTCCCGAACTCCGCGATGTTCCCGGGAAGGCCGTCCACTCGTTGAAGGCGATGCGCCCGGTCGACTACCCGGACCCGATCGTCGATCACGCGCATGAGCGTGAGGAAGCCTTGCGCCGGTACGGCGAGATCAAGGGCTGAGTGCTCAGTGATCTGCGGGCGCTACGCGGAGGCGGTTTCCGTCCAGATCTGAAATGACGAATGTCAGACCGAAGACATCTTCGTTTGGCTCTTCGACGACCTCAATTCCCTTGGCCACCCACTCGTCGTAGATCGCCCGAATTTCATTGCTCCCGCCGTCGACCAATATGCCGACTTCGAAATTGCGCGGAGTCGCGGGATCGAGGTCGCGGGACTTGCCGCTCCACAGTGCAAGGACCACGCCGCCGCCGAGGTCGAAGGTCATGTACCGAGGGCTGAGGACCTCAGGCTTCGCGTCGAACAATTCGCCGTAGAACGCTGCTGCGGAGGCGGCATCGCTGACGTAGATCAGAAACTGGTTGGGTAGTCGCACTGTGGTTTTCCCTCTCCCGTTGATGTTCGGGCCACCGGCAGCGGGGCGTGTGCCTGGTCGTGCGGGGCCGTGTTCAACACTTCCCTCGCGCCGGACGAATGTCCAAGAACGAGTGCGTCTGAGAGGCAGATGGATTACTTATGACGACTGCTGCAGTCACACCGCACTGAGGTGGTACCCGACGCTCAGGTTCGGGTAGTAGCCGTCGATGTAGCTCGAGATGAAGTAGTGATCAGGGTCGGTGGTGCGAGTTCCGTCGGTGTCGAACTGCGGATAGTCGTTGGCCATGAAGACGGCTTGTCCGCCGCCGGGAGTGGAATAGACGACGTCGACCGTCAGGCCGCGCGGGTCCTGGTTGTATGCCGTGACGATCTCGGTCTCGTGGGGCGCGAGCGACTGGCGTGGGCTCTGCATCCACTGTCCGGAGGGGTTGTCGGCGCCTTCGAGATGAATTGTCTGTTCGGTGTCGTTGCTGATCGTCATCGTGATGGTGTTGCCGGTCGTGGGAAGAGTTCCGGCACTGGCGATTCCGCTCAATCCCAGAGTGAGGGCGCCGGCGGCCAGAGCTGTGATTGCGGCAACTACGTAGCGTGGGTTCGTCATCGTCGGTGTCCTTTGTCCGGGTGAGCGTTCGGTTGGCTCTCTCGAAGACAACTATGTCGGAGTGGATCGATGTCGTATGTCCACTTCCGGGACCCTGTGCAGGAGGAACGGTGTGTCCACCGATCGGGGGACACCTACTCCGACACGGAGACAGCTTCGACCTTTCGCTCGCTGGTGACCAGCAGTCCGATCAGTGCGGCGGCCGCGAGAACCATGACGAGTGCGCCGTAGCCACGCGTCGTATCCACCAACCCCACCTTGCCGACCAGGTAGCCGGCCAGCAATGCCGGAAGGCTATTGGCCAGATATGCGATGACGTAGACGGTGGACAACAACCCCGCGCGTTCGTGGTTCTCGGCCAGCGGCATGACAGTGAGGATGGTTCCCTGGAATCCTGCTCCGAAGCCGATCCCGGCAACAGCCGTACCAACCAGAATCAATACTGCAGAGGATGTTTCAGCACCGATGAGTGTGACGGCCACCCCGAGCACCAAGGCGGTTGTTCCGATCAGCATCACGGTTCGGCCGCCGAGTTTGCGGAAGGTGAGCACCGCTGCGGCTCCGAATCCCGTCAGTGTTGCGACCATGATGGCACCGATGAGCGAGCTGTGAACGTCAAGTGCGTTGCGCGCCAGCGCCGGTCCGAGTGAGAGGTAGAAACCGCCCAGCGCCCAGACCGCGATCAGGCACGGTGCGGTGAGCGCAATCATGGTTCGGGCCTCGCGAGGAACAGCAAGGGTGGGGCGTAGCGACTGCCAGGCTCCGGGGCGTCCGCCCGAAGTCTCGGGAGCGGCCCAAACCCCGAGGATCTCGATGACGACGAGTACGAGAAGGACCAGGTAGACAGTGCTGGTTGGCCTGGGCAGGTGCTCGCTGATGAGACTCGAACCCACGGCTCCGACGGCAAGCCCCACTGTCGGAGCGACGCTGTTGATGATCGATCCGCGGCCCGGAGTGCGTTCGAGGTCGATCAACGCCGAACCCAAAGCGCTGATTGCAGCGCCGGTGGCAACACCTTGCACGACCCGGGCAATCAGCAGAATGGTCAAACCGTCGGCCGAGGCGAACAGGGCGAGCGAGACCGCCTCCAAGGCGAGCGCTCCGAGCAGGACCGGTCGCCTGCCGATGTGATCGGACAGGGATCCGGCGGTCAAGAGCGTGGCGAGCAATGCGAGAGCGTAGATGCCGAACACGAGCGTCGACGCGAGCGAGGAGAATCCCCACAACTGTTGATAGTGCTCGTACAACGGTGTCGGGGTCGCGGAGGCGCCCAGGAACGTAGCGATGATGACGGCGATGAGTGTGAAAGCGGCGCCTCGCCCCAAGCGTGGGCGTGAAGTGCTCTCGGTCGGCGGTGAAATGGTCGTTGTCATTGTCGTAGCGCTTCCCGTGCGGGTGGTGAAGACTTCAAACGCAAATACTTTGCGTTTGGGACGCTACGCCTGGCCGTAGCCTAATGCAACATCTTTGCGTTAGTATTGATTTATGAGTCCGTCCGCAGGTCCGCGCCCCGGTGGCCGCAGTGCGCGCATCCAACAGGCAGTGCATGCGTCGGCGCGCAAGTTGTTGGAACAGCGTGATCGGGCAGAGATCACGGTGCCGATGATCGCGACCGATGCGGGTGTGACCCCGTCGACCATCTATCGGCGGTGGGGCGACATCAACGAAGTCTTTGCCGATGTCTCGATCGAGAGATTGCGACCGGACGCCGACCCGCGTGAAACGGGTTCGCTCCGAGGGGATCTGACGATCTGGGCGCAGGACTATCTGGAGGAGATGTCTGCACCCGTCGGTCGCGCATCGCTGCGAGATGTGCTGATGAGCGACGACCAGACGCACGCACCGGACGGCACGAAGAAGTTCAAGTGCGCCTTTTTCTGTCGGACACAGATCGACGTGATACTAGCTCGTTGGCCGGAAGCTGCTGACGTGGATGGTGATTCGGTAGTGGACCAAGTGGTTGCACCGATCATCTACCGAATTCTGTTCGACCTCGAACCGGTCGCGCCGCAGCGAGTTGCGGAATTAGTGGATCAGACACTTGCGCTCGCGGCGCGGGTCGGTGCCGAAGGCTGATCGCTACGTAGTCGGGCGTGGACATGCATGTCGTGCCAGCCGTCGGCGTGCCTGGCGGAGCCTCGTCGAACACCTTCTTCGCTGAAGCCTGCTTTGGTGGCGACTCGGCACGATCGTGGGTTGTGGATCGAGTGTGCGAGTTCCAATCGATGAAACCCTACTTCGCGGAATGCCCACTCGGACAGTGCGGTTACGGCCTACGTGTTCCGGCTCTGCCACTCTTCGTTCAGGCGGCGCGCAGATTCCAGAGTTGCGATCGCCTCTTCGGTGTCAACTCGCGCGAGGACCAGTGCACTTACTGTGCAGGAGAGAAGGATTCGAGTGCGGTCTGAGAGCGTGGCGTCTGTCTCGGTCGGAAATGTGGCTTGTAGCCCGCTGCGAATTGCAACGGCAAGTTCTTGCCGATAGGCGCGGATCACGGCTGCCACCGCATCGTCGTGCGCGCCGAGTCCGGCAGCCGTATTGAGAAGTAGGCAACCGCGCCGAGGCGAGTCGGCGGTCATGGTGCCGATCGCGTGCTCAAGCGAGTAAAGGTAGTCGTCGACGGCGTCTGCCCCGGGATTTGTCGTGAGGCCGCGCAGACGTGGCCGGATGACATGTTCGAGGTACATCTGCACGGCGGCGTCGAACAATCCGCGCTTGTTGGTGAACGAGTTGTAGAGACTTGACCGACTCAGCCCCGTCGCGGATTCGAGGTCGCCGAGTGAGGCGCCTTCGTATCCGCGTGCCCAGAAAACGTCCAACGCGGCAGCGACCACGGCTGTTGTGTCGAATTCTTGTGATCTGCCCATCAAAGCCTCGCTCTTTCTGTATCGTTCGGTCCAGTATATATTGGACCGAACGATACAGAATTCACTCGAAGCAACAGGAGCTCACCGATGAACGTCGCCGGCTACATCTTCGCGGGACTGGCCGCAGCAGTGCACGTGTACATTTTTGTCCTCGAATCGATTCTCTGGACGGCCCCGAAGACCCGCGCCACGTTCGGCGTGAAGTCCGAGGAAGAGGCGATCACCACGCAGCCGCTCGCCTTCAACCAGGGCTTTTACAACCTTTTCCTGGCGATCGTGTCAGCGGTCGGCATCGTGATTGCGGCGACCGGCTCCGCGTCGGTCGGAATTGCCCTCGTCCTGGCGGGCACAGGATCGATGGTTGCCGCGGGACTGGTGCTGATTCTCTCGTCTCCCGACAAAGCCCGCGCAGCCGTCGTGCAGGTGCTTTTCCCAGCTATTGCCGTTGTTCTGCTGGTAATCCACCTGCTCTGAGTGGTCTCTATCCGCCGCCGAGCACCAGTGATTCGATCAACGCAAAAGCCCCGTTGAGTGCTCCACAATCGAAGGCTTCGGCCAGGGCGTATCCGATGACAAGTTCGTCGGTGCTCGGCGTGCTCGACCAGACTGCGTCGGTCTGTCTGGGATCGGATTCCTCGTTCTTGGAGAAGTGCCCGATCCGCAATCCGTCGCGGGTGAATGCACTGTTCGCGTCGTCGACTGGGGCGAAGTTCAAACTCACGCCGTCGACGAGTGCCGAGACAGAGTACGAGCGACGGGACAGAAACCCTTTGCCGACAGTGAGTTCGACTTCGTCGCCACCGACAGTGAAGAACAAGTCGGCGGCGGCGCGCGTTCCGATGGGTGTGCCTTCGCGGCGCGGGGCATCGACTCGACGCGTCAACAGAGCGTGTGAGTTGCCGTTTCGGACGTCGACGACCCCCGTGTCGACATCGAACGAGATCTCGACTTTTCCGTGAATCGGGTCCATTACGGCGTATTTGACCGTCACTGTGCCTACCCCCTGTAAGTGTGAACTCGGGTCCATAATACGTGGTGGGAGCGTTGTCCAGTATGCCCGAATCCAAAAAAATAGTGCCGAATGACGCGCGTTTGCGGCCAAATGCTTCTACGCTGGGTCTTGGGTTTGTTGCGCATCCCACAACGGTTTTTCCCACGCCAGACGAGGAGCGCCTATGAGGTTGTCGACTACTTGTTCTGTTGCTACGAAGGCTTGATCAAGCCGGAATTGCCTCTGCCGGATGGTGCTCGAGACCCATCCGGCAGAGGCAATTCTGCATCAGTTCGGGCCTTCAGCCGCCGGCGAATTTTTCCGAGGTGCCGAGATCGATCGGCAACGCGATGCCGGTGATCCCGCGCCCGGCCGGCCCCACCAGATAGAACACCGCATCCGCAATCACTTCGGGGTCGACCCACGGGTGGGGCAGCAGATTCAGCTTCGACATGATCGGAGCGGTATCGGCGAGGACAGGATTCTCCAAGTCTGGACGGAACGCACGAACCATCGGTTCGTTGTCGATCATCGTCGTTCGCACATTGCCCGGGTGTACAGAGTTGACCCGAATGTCCGCCCAGCCGAGTTCGTTGGCCAGAGACTTCGCCAACCCCCGAACGGCGTGCTTCGACGCGGAATAGTGTGCGATACCCGGCACGCCTCGAAGCCCGGCCATCGAGCTGATCAACACGATGGATCCACCTCGATTGCCGTTCATGATGTGCGGAATCGACACCTTGGTCGTCAACCAAACGCCGGTGACGTTGATGTCCATCAGCTCGCGGAACTCTTCGGCGCTCAGGTCCCAGGACAATTTCGCCGACGCCGCGATTCCCGCGTTGGCGATCACGATGTCCAGTCGTCCGAGTTTCTCGACTCCGGCGTCGACCGCTGATTTCAGGGCATCGAGGTCGCGAGTGTCCGCGACGGACGCGACGATGCGCCGGCCCTGAGCTTCGACCAGGGCGACGGTCTGGTCGAGGTCGGCTTCGGTGGCCATGTCGTACCCCGCCGTTGCGACCGGCGCGCACAGATCCACCGCGATGATGTCCGCGCCCTCGGACGCGAGCTTGACGGCATGTGCGCGCCCTTGACCGCGCGCCGCTCCGGTGATGAATGCGACCTGACCGTCCAAATTGCCCATCGAACTCCCCTGCCCGTCTGAATCGTTGAAAACTGGAACGTGTTCATACTGCTACGTTCGGTGCGAGCCAGGCAGGGGAATTCTCTGAATCCTTATCCGCGAAGAAGTTTGGACAACTCGTCCAGTACGCTCGCGTCCTCGATGGTCGACGGGACCGTGTACTCCTCGTTGTCGGCAATCTGCCGCATGGTCTTGCGGAGGATCTTGCCGGAACGAGTCTTCGGTAGTGCAGCGACGACGGTGACGTCCCGGAACGTGGCGACGGCACCGATCTGGTCTCGCACCCGGGCGACCAGTTCCTGTCGGAGTGTTTCGGGATCGATGTCGACGCCGGACTTGAGCACGACGTAGCCGCTGGGGCGTTGCCCCTTGAGTTCGTCGTGAATGCCGATGACCGCGCATTCGGCGACAGCCGGGTGGCCGGCGACGACGGCCTCCATGCTTCCGGTCGAAAGGCGATGTCCGGCAACGTTGATCACGTCGTCACTTCGTCCGAGCACGAAGACGTAGTTGTCCTCGTCGATGTATCCGGAGTCGCCGGTGAGGTAATAGCCTTCGAAAGTCGACAGGTAGGACTTCACGTACCGGTCCTCGTCACGCCACAGTCCGGCGAGTGTTCCGGGAGGAAGCGGCAGGCCGATCACGATGTTGCCCTCGGTGCCCGGACCCACGAGTTCGCCCTTGCCGTCGACGATTTCGACGCGGTATCCGGGGCAGGCGACGGTGGGTGAGCCTGCTTTGATCTCCATCGGTTCGAGGCCGCGCAGGTTCGCGCAGATGGCCCAACCGGTTTCGGTCTGCCACCAGTGATCGACCACCGGGCGATCGAGAATCCGAGTAGCCCACTCGTAGGTGTCGGGATCCAAGCGCTCGCCGGCCGCGAACAGTGTGTCGAGCGACGAGATGTCGTACTTGGCAAGCTCTTTTGCATCCGGGTCGGCCTTGCGGACCGCGCGGATCGCTGTCGGAGCGGTGAAGAGTGCCGACACTTTGTATTCGGAAATGATGCGCCAGAATGCACCTGCATCGGGGGTCCCGACGGGCTTGCCTTCGTACATGACCGTCGTAGCTCCGGCGAGCAGTGGCCCGTAGACGATGTAGGAGTGGCCGACCACCCAACCGACGTCTGAGGCGGTCCACCAGACCTGGCCGGGGCTGATGTCGTAGAGATTCTTCATCGTCCACGTCAGGGCAACGGCATGGCCACCGTTGTCCCGGACGACGCCCTTGGGCTTACCGGTCGTTCCCGAGGTGTAGAGAATGTAGAGCGGATCCGTCGCGGCGACCGACACCGGGTCGGCAGGAGTTGCATCAGCGATCAGCTCGTCCCAGTCGAACCAGGCTGCGGCACTTGACTTGTAGTCGGCAGCTGCGCCGGGAATCTGCTCGCGATTCTTCACGATCACGGTGTGCGCGGGCGTGGCGGACAGTTGCAGAGCCTTCTCGACCATCGGCAGGTACTCGATTGTTCGTCCGGGTTCGAGGCCGCCGGACGCCGTCACGAGCACCACTGGACCGGCGTCGTCGATACGGGTTGCGAGTTCCTTGGCCGCAAAGCCGCCGAACACCACCGAATGCACCGCGCCGATTCGCGCACACGCGAGCATCGCGATCGCGGCCTCGGGAATCATCGGCATGTAGATGATCACGCGGTCGCCCGCCACCACACCCTGATCTTTCAAGACGCCGGCGAAGAGTGAGACCTGCTCGAGCAATTCGGTGTAGGTGTACGTGGCCTTGGTGGGGACCATCGCGGAGTCGAAGATCAGCGCGGTCTGATCGCCGCGGCCGTCGCGGACGTGCCGATCGAGGGCATTGAAGCTGGTGTTGAGCGAAGCATCCGGGAACCAGCGATAGATCGGCGCGGCAGAATCGTCGAGAGCCTTCGTGGGGGCGACATCCCAGTCGACGGCCCGCGCAGCGTCGAGCCAGAACTTCTCCGGCTGATCCATGCTCTCGCGATATGCGTCGGCATACGTGGTGTGGGACGCCTGCTCGGAAGAGCTCATCGACGTGTGTCCTCTCGTGAACTTCGCTTACCGGTGACCTGAAACACCTTAGGTCACCGTCAGTGCGGTGCGCCTCAGTAGCGGTGCGGGTACCGTCCCTTTGCGCCGGGCGGGCCTGTCCCGTCGGCCAGTGGCGCGTAGGGGTGGGGTAAGCCAGGGACGGAAAGGGGGATCGATGTGACAGGTGCAGCGCAACGCGCAGGCTTCTGGGGAGTCCTCGCTCTGCGTGACTTCCGACTGCTGTGGACCGGCGACGCAGTCAGCGGTATCGGAAACGGTGTCACGACCGTCGTACTGCCGCTGGTCGCGCTTCGCGAACTGGACGCGAGTAGCTTCCAGATCGGTGTGCTGGCATCGGCAGTGTGGTTGCCGTGGTTGATCGTCGGACTACCTGCCGGTGCCTGGATCGACCGGCTGCCACGGCGTCCGATCATGATGATCGCGAACGCTGCGTGCGCGCTGCTCTTCGCGAGCCTCGCGATCGCCGGCTTCCTGGAGGCGATGACATACGGCCACCTGCTCCTGGTCGCGCTGCTCACCGGTACAGCCACGGTCTTCTTCCAGGCGGCCTATCACTCGTATCTCCCCACGGTGCTCGCCGAAGCGGATCTTGTCGAAGGGAACTCGAAGATTCAGGGCGCCGAGGCCGCAACTCGGGTGATCGGCCCAAGCGTCGGTGGGCTCTTTGTTGCAACTGTCGGGCTCGCGGCCGGTCTGGTTGTCGACGCGTTCACGTTCGCCTTCTGCTTCGTATGCATCTGGCTGATTCGTGTGCAGGAGACCATCCATCGCGGACAGAATCAGCGGGAACCGTTGCGACGGCAGATTGCGCTCGGACTGCGATTCGTTGCCGGTGATCCGTATCTGCGGTCGATCGTCGTCTACGGCACTCTGCTCAATTTCGGTCTCACCGGGTACACCACGATTCAGATCGTGTTCTTGGAAAAGACGGTTGGTGTGGGGGAGTTCGGACTCGGGCTTCTCTTGGCGATTGCCGGGGTGGGCGGAATTGTCGGATCGATGATCGCGCGCCCGCTCGGCCGCAGATTCGGCACTGCCCGAAGCGTTCTCATCTGTCAGTTGGTGACGGGACCGTTCATCCTGTTGGCGCCTCTGACGACGTACGGTGCCGGCCTGTTCTGGTTCTGCATCGGCGGCATGGTGATGGTTGCGGGTGTCGTGTCGTGCAACGTGGTGCTCGGCAGTTTCCGTCAAAGTTACTGTCCGCCGGACCGCCTCGGACGAGTAGTGGCAACGAGTATGTTCCTGCTGCACAGCAGCATTCCGCTCGGTGCGCTGACGGCAGGCTACCTCGGCGACGCGGTGGGACCGCGCGGGACGATGTGGATCATGGCCTGCCTGATCGCGCCGTGCGGATTGATCTTGCTCTTCAGCCCCCTCCGCGGGATCCGCGATCTACCGAGTCGGCCGGCGATCTCGCTGCGGTAGAGAATTACTGCGGTAGAGCCGCGGCGGCCTCTTCGCTTCGAATCGCGATGCGAAGTGTCGCGAGCATGAACAGTGAGACTGCGAAACCGAAAAGCGCGCCGAACTGGTCCTGCGTGAACAGATAGACCTGCGTCACCAGGAGACTCACGATGAGGGATGCACGCAGGAGTCTCAGGGCTCGCAGGTACGGGCCGCGGAAGAGGAACCACACTCCCAGAACCACAAGAACTCCGGTTGCGACGGTGGAGATCTGGACCACCAGGTCGGAGACGTCGTCGGCTTCGACGACGTTCTCGGACACCAACGCGTAGATCACCTGGACAATCGCCAGAAGAGCCTGCAGTACGAACAGGGTCAGTACCAGTCGGCGGACGACACGGTGCCGGAGCAGTTCCTCAGCACGGTGGAAGAACGCGTTGCGGCCACGAGTGATCTTCGATTCGATACCGCCGGTCGGCGGAGTTTGTGAATGCAGGCCGGCCTTGATCGAATCGACGAGGTCGGTGAGGCTGCGGTCTTCGACGCCGTCGAGTACGCGGAGGGCGTGGTTGTACTGGATCTCGTCGAGCTGACCGAGAGCGAGGTCCGAGAGCGCTCGCGCCCCGATGGCGAGCCGATGACGATCATTCATTCCGCGCCGAATCACCACCTCGCGCGCGGCAAGATAGAAGAGAACGAAGACGACGTACATGATCGCGATGGCAGGTTGGTAGAAGTAATCGACGTCGGCAGTGACGAATTTTCCGACCTCGTCGATGAAGAGACCGAACCCGATTCCGCCGACAAGCGTGGCCAGGTCACGCGTGCGAGAGCCTTCGGTGATGGCGGTCGCGACGATGGCGACGGCCATCAGCAATCCGCCCCAGAGAACGTGTGCGATGTGGAGGGCGCCGCCCCCGATCTGGGGATAGCCCGTTGCCGCCAGATAAGCGCGGGTGATCAACACGGTGGCGATGCCGGCGAACAGGAACAATTCGAAACGAGCGAGTGCCGCGCGGTCGTAACTGTGCGGCAGCGTCAGCGCATTCCGGTCCTTCGTCGTCATTGCGGAACTCCCAGGTTTCGATAGCGCGCGATACGGGAGGACTGGCGATCGGTGTCCGACTCTTCGGCAAGCATGAAGAGTTCGTGCGCTATCGCAGCCCCTACCCTCTTGGAGAATTCCACGGGTTCGTCGGCCGCGTCAGGCGTTTCGGGAATGATCGCGTCGATTACGCCGTCTCGAAGCAGATCCAACGAACGAATGCCCTGCGCTGCCGCCATCTCCGGTGCGTGACTGATGTCGCGATGGACGATCGCGCTTGCGCCTTCCGGCGGCAGGGGAGCGAGCCACCCGTTCTGTGCCGCGAGTACCCGATCGGCGGGCAGCAGCGCGAGCGCCCCGCCGCCTGTTCCCTGACCGAGCAACACCGACACTGTCGGGGTCTTCAGCGTCACGAGGTCGGCGATGCAACGGGCGATCTCAGGGGCCAGTCCACGTTCTTCAGCTTCTTTGGACAGCGACGCGCCCAAAGTGTCGATCACGAGGACAAGCGGGAGTTGTAGTTCTTCGGCAAGTTTCATGCCCCGTCGCGCTTCCCTGAGCGCGGCCGGTCCCATCGTGGTGAGCGCGGATTGGCCACTGCGGTCCTGGCCGAGCAGGATGCACGGAAAGCCTCGGAAGCGGGCGAGCGAGAGCAAGATCGTCTTGTCGGTTTCACCCTGCCCGGTGCCACTGAGCGGTACCTGTTCAGTTGCGGCATGGCGGAGCAACTGGCGGATGCCGGGTCGATCGGCCCGGCGCGAGAGCATCACCGACTGCCAGGCGGGAACATCGGGAATCTCGGGTGAGGGAATCGGGTCCGTGGCCGCCGGGGCCGGGGGATCGGTGAGCACGCACAACGCTCGATTGACCAGCAGACGGAGGCGGTCGACGGGTACGACGCCGTCGATAACGCCGTTGCGATACAAGTTTTCGGACGTCTGGATACCGTCGGGAAACTTTTCGCCGTACAGCGATTCGTAGACACGGGGTCCGAGGAATCCCACCAGAGCACCGGGTTCCGCGACGGTGATGTGGCCGAGGGATCCCCACGAGGCAAAGACCCCGCCGGTGGTGGGATTGCGCAGGTATACCAGGTAGGGCAGGTGTGCCGCTTTGTGAACAGCCACTGCCGCAGCGATCTTCACCATCTGAACGAAGGCGACGGTGCCCTCCTGCATCCGCGTTCCGCCGGAGGTGGGCGAGGCGAGCAGCGGGAGTTGTTCTGCCGTAGCACGTTCGACGGCGGTCACGATCCGCTCGGCCGCGGCGACTCCGATGGAACCGGCGAGAAAGCTGAATTCACAGGCAATTACCGCGACTCGACGGCCCCGAACCGTACCGACACCGGTGACGACGGACTCGTCCACTCCGCTCTTCTCGCGGGCCTTCGCCAGGTCTTCTGCGTATTTCGGGCCAGGTCCGACGTCGACGGGCGCGGAGTCCCAAGAGACGAAGCTCTCGGAATCGAGTACCGCAGTGAGTAGTTCTTCGGCCGAGATTCGCACAACGTCCTCCAAGTAAGCAGCACCCCGTCCAGGATGAACCTACCTGGACGGGGTGCCGTCGGGATCGCGTGGCGCCAGTTGTGCGCCGGAGAATCAGCGTCCGAACGCCTCTTTCCATGAAACGACCTTGCCGATACGAAGGATGGAGCGCTGGTAGATCTTTGCCGCGATCATCGACAGCGCAGCAGTCACGACCAGCATCAGCAGAATGGTTCCCACGATCTGGAACGGAGAAGCAACGCCGGCGGAAATGCGCAGGGGCATGAGGATTGCCGAGAACGGCGGAATCCAACTCAACACGTTGCTCAGGGTTCCTTCTGGATTGCTCACCGAAACGAAAGCCACGCTGACCATCGCCATGACGAGCAGCGCGAGAGGCATCGCGGTGGCGTTGACGTCCTCCTGCCGCGAGACCATGGACCCGGCGGCGGCGTACAGCACGGCGAAGAAGAGGAAGCCGAGAATGAACCACCCGAGAGTGCCGAACAGAACGCCGATCGCGGTGCCCGTCACGGTCAGGACGCCCGTCGCGAGTCCGGTGGCGACGCCCGCGACGGCATAGGCAGCCATCTGCATCAGGCCGACAGCACCGATTCCGAGAACCTTGCCCCACAACAACTGCAGCGGACGAAGAGTGGAGAGCAGCAGCTCGACCACGCGACTGGACTTCTCCTCGACGACGCCCATCGCCACGTACGTTCCGAACAGCAGGATCTGCATGTACAGGAGCACCACAGCAGCGATCGACATCGCTATGCGTTGGCCCTGTTCGGGATCCGGGGGATCGATGGCATCGATGGTGACCACTGCGGTGGACGTGGCTTCGGCGAGCTGTGCCGGATCGATCCCCGCGGCGGAGAGCGCATTCGATTGTGCCTGTTGTGCAACGGAACTCTCGATGACGGCGCGCAGATTCGTGGGCACTTCCTTCTTGGTCACGACAGTGACGCCGCCGCCCGATCCAGCGATGACGGCCACGTCGAGGTCGCCGTCCTTGACCTGGTTACGCGCGGTTCCGTCGTCGGAAACCTCCGTCACCGTCACCGGATTTCCGAGGGTGTCGCCGATGGACACCATCGTGGCACTGAGTGATTGGTTGCCGACCAAGCCGATCTTCGACTTGTCCTCGTCGCCGCCGGAGAAGAGTGAGAAGGCGATGATGCCGCCGACGATCGCGACCAGGATTATGACGTTGCTGATCACAAAACTCTTCTTCGAGATCTGCGTCATGAATTCGCGTCGGGCGACCAACCCGATGGCTCGACCTCCGCTCAACTGGTTGCTCATGCGGCTACTACCTCTCGGAACAGATCGGTCAGTGACGGACGTCGTAGCGTGAACTCGTGCACCGGTCCGGTTTTCAACGCTGCATGCAGGATCTGCTGATCGTCGGCGGTTCCGTCGACGCTCAGGAGCGTTCGACCGTCGAGGTGGCTCAGTGTGGTGACACCGATCAGGTGGTGTGCCCAACCGACCGGCGCGTCAGGGGCGAAGACTTCGATTCGGCCGTCGCCCTTGCCTCGTAGTTCGTCGACGGTTCCGATCTCTCGCATGCTGCCGCGGCTGATGATGCCCACGCGATCGCACAGGCGCTCCACCAGATCCAACTGATGGCTGGAGAAGATTACGGGAACACCGGTGCGAGCCTTCTCGACCAACACGTCACTCATGACATCGACCGCTACGGGGTCAAGGCCCGAAAACGGTTCGTCCAGAACGAGTACCGCTGGATCGTGAACCAGCGCGGCCGCGAGCTGCACACGTTGCTGATTACCGAGGGACAGGGAGTCGACGGTGTCCTTGACGCGTTCGGCGATACCCAGACGTTCGGTCCAGCGCTCTGTCGCCGCATGCGCATCGGCTTTCGAGAGTCCATGTAGCTCGGCCAGATAGGAAAGTTGCGCGCCCACCTTCATCTTGGGGTAGAGGCCGCGTTCCTCCGGCATGTATCCGATAGTGCGACGCACGTCGAGGTCGACGGGTTTGCCGCCGAGGCGAACTTCCCCCGAATCTGCTCCGAGCACACCCAGCGCAATGCGCATCGTGGTCGTCTTGCCGGCGCCGTTGCTGCCGACGAATCCGAAGATCTCGCCTGGTCGCACTTCGAAACTCAGGTTGTCGAGTGCAACGACGTCGCCGTAGCGTTTCGAGATGCCGTCGATCGTGAGGTTGGCTGACATGGGTCCTTCCCATCGGTCGAGTGGTGCGCTTCGGTAATACGGGTCAGAGGTCGAACTCTTCGGAATCAATCGGATCCGGGTCTGGATTGGTCCACGAGAGAATCATCGCGGGCGTGCACGCGCCGATCAGCATTGCAGTCAGTGCCAATAAACCTCCCGAGTAAGGCAGTCTCTCTACATTCCACTGCACCGACGAGGTGAAAATGAGGAAAATGGCGACAATGAAGACCAACGATTGAGTCACGCTCAACCCGACGGAACGGGCGTCGTTGCGTTGCTGGATCTCCCATTCGTCCAGAGCATGCCGCGGCGCATCCCCTTGCCTGCCCGACACGATTTGAAGTGAAGACCACGTCGGTAGGAACAACAGGGTGAGGACCGGCCATGCCACCGCGAACAGTGGGTTGAACAGGCACGCTATGCCGATGGCAACCATCGTGGCGAACAGGACTCCGAGGGCGATGACGAGCATCCGCCGACGTCGACGGGTTCGCCAATTCGGAAGCCAATGTCGGAACGTCTCCTCGTTCTGCAGGAACCGCCGAGTGCGGTGGGCCTGGTAGCGGTCGATCAGATTTGATTCAGGCACTGGGCTTTTCACTCCCCTCGGTAGTGCGGTCAGATCGGTAGACCTCCGTCGACGGTGCATTCCGGTAGACCTCCGTCGACAGCGGCCCGAACTCCGTCCGGGAGAACACCGCTTCGACCGGAAGGTCGAATACCCAGCAGATCCTGAACGCGAGATCCAGGCTGGGGTAGTGATCGCCGCGTTCGAGCGCCCCCACCGTCTGCGGGTTGACGTCGACGAGTTGTGCAAGCTGGGCCCGACTCATCTTCCGCTCGGCGCGAAGCACTCCGATGCGATTGAAGATGGGGAGCGCGTCTCCCCGTCGGACTGGGCTCATGCATCAAAGTGTTGTAAAAACCCAACAGTTTGTCAACATGAACCGCGAAGGTGCCGTTTCTGGGTGGTGTCGGCGGATAGGGTTCGGGCAACAGAAGGGGCGTCGCATGGTGGTCGAAAAGTTGGTGCTCGAGAAGTCCTGTCTCGTCGTGCAGGTGCGCGAGGACGGTAGTTACAGCGTGGGACCGCAAGGGCGTGAAGTGGTCTGGCGCGATGCGATGGAAAAAGGTGCCGTCATCGGTATCGGTCAGCACACTCCAGGGGACGTTGAGGGTGAATCGTGGTGGGTCGTGTACGGCCAGTCGGACGCCGGGGCAGACGTCACCGTTCGACTCGAGGATGGATCGCACGTGCCGGTGGGCCGTATCGGTGAGATTTTCGCCAGCGAATGGGTGAGTACCCCGCAGCAGGCCTTGCTGTATCGGTCCGATCGCCCGGTTGAGTCGCAGCCCACCAATCTCTCTGTGCTGTTCGCCAGGCCGAAGTTCATGCCCAAAGCGGCGTTTCCGGAGAATGATCGCTTGTAGTTGCAGCGAGCTGGCGTCGGGAGGCTGGCGGCCATCTTCTCGAAACATTACGGTACGTACTGTACTGTTTGGGAATGACAACTTGGCCGAACGACCTCGCAGTAGTGCAAGTGCGCGTAGCGCGACCCACCGACAGGCTCGACGACGTGATTGCGTTCTATCGCGACTGTCTGGGATTGCCCGAGCTCTACCGGTTCTCCGGTCATGCCGGGTACGACGGAATCATGCTGGGGCTGCCGGATTCGAACTATCACCTCGAATTCACGACCCACGAAGACGGAAGCCCGTGCCCGGCGCCGACGCAGGACAACCTGTTGGTGCTCTACTTCGCCGGCGAATCGGCGATGTACGAGGTAGTTCAGCGGTTGGGTGAAGCAGGGCACGAACCCGTTGGCGCCGAGAATCCGTACTGGGAGGAGAATGCGGGGATGACTTTCGAAGATCCCGACGGCTGGCGTCTGGTGCTCATGCCGCGACCGGTGCTGTAGATGGTGCGCGCCCGCGACGAGCGGATCGACGACGCCGTACTGGCGGCAACCCTGGAGTTGTTGGGGGAGAACGGTTATGCGGAGCTGTCGATCGGTTCGGTGGCGACGAGAGCTGGCGTGCACCGACCCGCCATCTACCGGAGATGGCCGTCGAAGCGGCATCTGGTGGTCGACGTCGTCGTGGCGCACATCGGCACTGATCCAACGCCGGACACCGGCGATCTCAGGGCAGACCTGGTCGCCGGCATCACGACATTGGTTGTGGGGCTGAGTGAAACGGTAGTTGGGCGGATCCTGCCCGCGTTGGTCGCGGATCTGGCGGCGGACCCGGAATTGGCGCGGGATTTCCAGTCGGCATTCTTTCAGCCACGACGCGATTCCACTGCGGCAGTGCTGGAATCGGCGCGGCTACGCGGCGACATTCGGAGCGACTTCGACCTGGACTTCGTCCTGGATGCCCTGGCGTCGCCGATCTATTACCGAGCGTTGTTCCGTCACTTACCGTTGGACGCGCTCCTGGCCGAGCAGTCCGTCGATTCCGTGCTGCTGACGTTGACTCCCCACGAAAATTCCTGAAGCCGTTTCGATTCAGTTCAATTCGACTGGATCGGGTCCGACACGGCTGTCGGTGTTCAGCGCTGCGATGGCAGCTGACTCGTCGGTATCGAGTGCGAAGTCGAAGATTGCGGCGTTGTCGCGCATGCGGGCAGGTGTCACCGACTTCGACAGAACGGTGTGTCCCTGTTCGAGATGCCAGCGCAGAATGATCTGCGCTGGGCTCTTTCCGTGTGCTGCAGCGATTTTCCCGATGGTCGGGTCGTCGAGGATAGTTCCCTGTCCCAGTGGGCTCCATGCCTCGATTTCGATGCCGCGACTTCGCGCGTATTCCCGTGACGCGTGCTGTTGCAGTCTGGGGTGCAATTCGATCTGGTTGACGGCCGGGGTGATCGAGCTGTGCTCGGCCAGCAGTTCGAGGTGCTCGGGCAGGAAGTTGGACACGCCGATCGCACGGGCACGGCCGGAGGCGAGGATCTCCTCGAAAGCGGCCCACGTCTCCACGAACAGGCCCTTTGCCGGTGCCGGCCAGTGGATCAGATACAGGTCGACGAAGTCGAGGCCGAGCTTGTCGAGGCTCGTGTCGAACGCGGCGAGCGCTCGGTCGTGGCCCTGATCGTCATTCCACAACTTGGTGGTGACAAAAAGCTCTGACCTCGGAACACCCGAACTAGCGATGGCGCGGCCGACACCGGCTTCGTTTCCGTAGATTGCGGCCGTGTCGATGTGGCGGTAGCCGATCTCGAGAGCGGTGGCAGTGACCTCTTCGGTCTGTGCGTCCGGTACCTGGAAAACGCCGTACCCGAGTTGCGGGATGGTGATCGGTTCGCCGGTGGTTCCGTGAGTCAGTGTGCGGTCGGGGATCGACAACATTGAAGAGCGCCTTTCAAGACTGGGTGTGGCGGTTCGACGGGCGATCGTGTCGCCCGTGCCCACCTATGCCGCGCATGCAACTATTGCGTGCGCCTGATAAATAGTTGCACACGCGGGTTGTCTGCGCAAGCAGAGTCGGTTGGCTACTCCTCGAAGAGTTGTCCGTTCTCCATTCGCCACCGGCGCGTACTTCGGGTGGACTGCAGCATGCGTCGATCGTGAGTGACCAGGAGGAGGGTCCCTTCGAAGGATTCCATCGCCTGCTCGAGCTGTTCGATCGCCGGAAGGTCGAGATGGTTCGTCGGCTCGTCCAGTACCAGTAGGTTCACGCCGCGAGCTTGGAGCAAAGCAAGTGCAGCCCTTGTTCTTTCGCCGGGGGACAGGGAAGCGGCAGATCGGAGTACGTGGTGTCCGCGCAGGCCGAACTTGGCGAGCAGAGTACGGACATCGGCATCGGGCCAGTCCGGAACCTGAGCGCCGAAGGCCTCCACGACTGGTTGATCACCTTCGAACAATCCACGCGCCTGATCGATCTCACCGATCGCGACACCGGAGCCCAGCGACGCGATGCCCTCGTCCGGGACGAGTTTGCCGAGCAGGACGTTCAGGAGGGTGGTCTTGCCGGCTCCGTTCGCGCCCGTGACGAGGATTCGATCGCCCCAGTCGATCTGTGTCGTGACCGGACCGAACGTGAACTGACCGCGCGTTACCTTGGCACCATTCGTGGTTGCGACAACGGATCCGGACCGCGGAGCCGCCGCGATCTCCATGCGAAGTTCCCACTCCTTGCGCGGTTCCTCGACCACTTCGAGTCGCTCGATGCGACGTTGAGTCTGGCGTGCCTTCGCGGCTTGCTTCTCCGTCGACTCGGTCCGCAATCCGCGTCCGATCTTGTCGTTGTCCTTGGCCTTACGACGCGCATTGCGGACGCCGTGTTCCATCCAGTTGCGCTGCATTTGTGCGCGATCTTCGAGATCGGAGCGGGTGCCTGCGTATTCCTCGAACGCCTCGCGTGCGTGCTGGCGGGCGATCTCGCGTTCGGCGAGGTACGACTCGTAGCCGCCGTCGTAGACGGCGATGTCCTGTTGTGCCAGATCGAGTTCCACGATCCCCGTGACGGTGCGCGAGAGGAACTCGCGATCGTGGCTCACGACAACCAGCGCCGCTCGGGTCTCGGCGACAAATCGCTCCAACTGCTCGAGACCCCGCAGGTCGAGATCGTTGGTGGGTTCGTCCAACAGGAGAATGTCGTAGCGCGAGAGCAACAGCGACGCGAGCCCGGCGCGTGCGGCCTGACCGCCGGACAGTGCCGTCATGTGAGCTTCGAGCGGAACTCCGAGCCCGAGTTCTTCGACCACCTTCTCAGCGCGCTCGAACAGATCGGCGCCGCCGAGAGCGAGCCAGCGTTCGAGAGCCGGAGAGTACAGATCCTCCTCGGCTTCAGCCAGGGTTTCGGCCGCGGCGTTCATGACCGCCTCGGCATGTGCGACCCCGGTGCGTCGGCCGAGGAACTCGAGGACGGTCTCGCCCTCGATGCGGTCGGGTTCCTGTGCGAGATAGCCCACCGCAGCGTCTGGCGGGCTGAGGATGATCGAACCTTCGACGTCGGCAGTTCCGATTCCCGCCAGTGCAGTGAGAAGCGTCGACTTGCCGGCGCCATTCGCGCCGACGAGGCCGATGACGTCGCCGGGCGCGACGGTGAGATCGAGGTCGGAGAACAGAGTGCGTTCTCCCCGGGAGGCAGAGAGGCCGCTGATGCGCAGTGTTGCAGTCACCTGAGAAGTATCCCCGGCGCTGTGCGCCTGTGTTAATCGGTGCTGTGCGCCTTTATTAACCGCGGGCGGTTAATAAAGGCGCACAGCAGTCAGTCACGGACCAGGTGGTACCAGCACGGATGTGCCGCACGGACCGGAAGTGGCGATTCACTCACGTCGGCGGCCGTACTCGAGGCCATCGACCAACCGTCGAATACTCGCATGACGTCCTCCTCGGAGACGCCATGTGGCATCGGCCAACGGTGACCTGGCCCGAATGCGAACATCACCATGGACGCCCCGGGTGCGGTGATCGCGTTGACCGACCTCCCGTAGTCGCGTCGTTGATGATCGGTGAGCCCGTGAAAACAGCCGATGTCGAGCACCAGCATGTGCCCGCCGTCGACAGCAATGTGCAGGTCTGCCGCGTCCTCGTGGAGGAACCGGACGTCGACGTGTGCTTCACGCGCGTGAATGCGCGCTTTGTCCAGCGGTTCCTGTTCGGCGTCGACGCCGGTGACGTGCCACCCGCGTTGCGCCAGCTCGATGGAATGGCGTCCGGTGCCGCAACCGATATCGAGTGCGCGGCCACCTTCCGGGAGGGGAATCGCATCCAGAAGGCCGGACAGTTGAGCGTCGAAGCCGTGACCGGTGTGCTCCCATGGAGTGACGCCGACCTTGTAGGCGAGGCGATATCCGAGATTCATCGCTCTCTCTTTTCTCGAGGCGATTCGATTACTTGTATTCCAAGGTAGACCGGCATTTCGGGTGCGACAAGGGTGCGAAGAGGAGGTTCGGTGGGGAATGCCTCCTGGCGCCCGTGCGTTGGATCCACATATGACCGAGACCAACGATGTGACCTCTGTACCGACCATTGTTCTGAACGACGGTAAGACGATCCCCGCACTGGGATTCGGTGTGTTCCAGGTTCCGGACGACGAGACGCAGGAAGCCGTCTCCACCGCCCTGAAGACCGGCTACCGCAGTATCGACACCGCCAAGATCTACGGCAACGAGGTGGGCGTCGGCCGCGCGATCGCCGAATCCGGCATCGCCCGCGAAGACCTCTACATCACGACAAAACTGTGGAACGACGATCAGGGCTACGACTCGACGCTAGCCGCCTTCGACGCCAGCCTCGACAAGTTGGGTCTCGACTACCTCGATCTGTACCTGATCCACTGGCCGGTTCCGTCCAAGGACCTGTACGTCGAGACCTTCAAGGCATTCCAGAAGCTCAAGGCGGACGGACGGGTTCGATCCATCGGCGTCTCCAACTTCACCATCGAGAACCTCGAGCGTGTCATCGGTGAAACCGGCGAGGTGCCGGTCCTCAATCAGATCGAGCTTCACCCCAAGTTCAACCAGGCCGAACTGCGCGCTTTCCACACCGGCAAGGGAATCGCGACGGAAGCGTGGAGCCCGCTCGGCCAGGGAACTGTTCTCGGTGACCCCGTCATCACCGCTATCGCCGACGCTCATGGCGTCACCGCGGCTCAGGTGATCATTCGCTGGCACCTGCAGATCGGAAACGTGGTGATTCCGAAGTCGGTGACCCCCGAACGTATCGCCGCAAACTTCGATGTCTTCGGATTCGAACTGACGCCGGAACAAATCAACGCGATCGGTGCTCTCGACGACCCGGCCGGCCGCATCGGCCCCGACCCGGTCACGCTCGGCAGCTAGAACTTCCGGTAGACCCACGAACGGCACTCCCGCAATCGCGGGAGTGCCGTTCTGTCGTGCGAGGTCAGTTCAGGTGCGTGCGATGTTCTGCAGTGAATGCGATGTGCTCGTCCGCGCGTCCGGTGCGTAGCTTCTCGACCCACTCGGGATCGGCGAGCAGCGCGCGTCCGATGGCAACCATGTCGAATTCACCCCTATCGTACTGAGCTTCGAGACGCTCCAGCCCCGTGACAGCCGATGCGGCGTCGCCGGTGAATGCCGTCGTGAACACGGAGTCGAGTCCGACCGAGCCGACGGTGATGGTCGGCAACCCGGTCAGCTTCTTCGTCCAGCCGGCGAGGCCGAGCTTGCCGTCTTCACCGTCGAGTTCAGCGAACGCCGGTTCCCAGTGGCGCCTCGTCGACGGATGCAGAACGTCGACGCCGGCGTCGACCAGGGGAGTGAGGATGCGGCCGAGTTCAGCCGGGCTCTGGGCGATACGAGCGTCGTAGTGGCCGGACTTCCACTGCGAGAATCGGTAGACGATCGCGAACTCGTTTCCGACAGCCTCTCGGATTGCGGCGACGACCTCGGCCGGGAAACGGGTGCGGGCTTCCAGTGATCCGCCGTATTCATCGGTGCGGACATTGGTTCCGGCCCACAGGAATTCGTCGAGCAGGTAGCCGTGCGCTCCGTGCAACTCGAGCCCGTCGAAACCGGTGTTCTTCGCGTTGAGTGCGGCGTCGACCCACGACTGCTTCAAGGTGTCGAGATCCGAGGTGGTGAATTCTCGTCCCAGACGGGTGCCGTCCAGCGCCAGGCCGGAGGGGCTGACGGTTTCGACCTCGGGGTTCAGACGCGAGTTTTCGCCGCGCTCGACTCCGAGGTGCCACAGCTGAGGAATGATCGATCCACCCTCGGCGTGCACGGCGTCGACTACCGACTTCCAGCCGCCCAGGCTCGAATCACCGTAGATGCGCGGTACGCGGGTGTGCGGGCCCGCTGCCGGGTCCGGGATATAGGTGCCTTCCGTGATGATCAGGCCGACCCCGCCCGCTGCGCGACGACGGTAGTACTCGGCCACGTCGGCGCCGGGGATTCCGTCAGGAGAGAAGGCGCGAGTCATCGGGGCCATCGCAAAACGGTTGCGCAACGAGAGTGATTTGACCTCGAAAGGCTCGAAGAGGCCGCGCAACGCGGAGGCCTCGGGTGCTGTCGATGTGTCGGGAAGAGTCACGGGTTTGTTCAACGCGGCGGACCCTCGACCTATTCCGCCGCCTGACTTTATCTCACCGAAATCTGCAAAAGGTTGCGTACGTTCGGTTTTCGATTGATGCCCACGTCGCCGAAACTTAGTTTGTGCATTAACTATTAACATGCGATATGGTCGTGCGGAAAGTTCTTGAGGGCGGTATCGAGCACGAAAGAGGACGCGCGAGCATGACAACAACGGTGCCGGACGAGCGGACCGGAGAGCTGGAGCCGATTCCGGAGCGGCCGTACCCGAAGCGTCGTGATCCCAAGGGGTCGTGGATGTTCGACATGATCAAGACCACCGATCACAAGAAGATCGGGATCATGTACATGATCACGGCTTTCGTGTTCTTCTTGATCGGCGGCCTGATGGCCCTGTTCATGCGTGCGGAACTGGCTGTCCCCGGGATGCAGTTCCTCTCGAACGAGCAGTTCAACCAGTTGTTCACCATGCACGGCACGATCATGTTGCTGCTGTACGCGACGCCCGTCGTTTTCGGCTTCGCGAACTACATACTTCCGCTGCAAATCGGTGCCCCGGACGTGGCCTTCCCGCGCTTGAACGCATTCGGCTTCTGGCTCTTCACTTTTGGTGGTTTGATCGTACTCGGCGGATTCCTCACACCGGGCGGCGCTGCCGACTTCGGTTGGACTGCGTACACCCCGCTGTCGGGTGCGGTGCACAGCCCCGGCGTCGGAGCCGACCTGTGGGTCTTCGGACTGACAGTGGGCGGTCTCGGCACTATTCTCGGTGCGGTCAACATGATCACCACGGTGATCTGTTTGCGCGCACCAGGCATGACGATGTTCCGGATGTCGATCTTCACCTGGAATATCTTCATCACCAGCATTCTGATCTTGATGGCGTTCCCGCTGCTGACCGCTGCATTCATGGGTCTGTTCGTCGACCGTCACCTCGGTGGGCACATCTTCGACCCGGCAACGGGCGGTGTGCTCCTGTGGCAGCACCTGTTCTGGTTCTTCGGTCACCCCGAGGTGTACATCATCGCGCTGCCGTTCTTCGGCATCGTCTCGGAGATCTTCCCGGTCTTCAGCCGTAAGCCGATCTTCGGATACACCGGTTTGGTTTACGCGACACTGGCGATCTCAGCTCTGTCCATCGCGGTGTGGGCTCACCACATGTATGCGACGGGTGCTGTTCTCCTGCCCTACTTCTCGTTCATGACGTTCCTGATCGCCGTGCCGACAGGTGTGAAGATCTTCAACTGGATCGGCACGATGTGGAAGGGGCAGTTGACCTTCGAATCGCCGATGCTGTTCTCGGTCGGCTTCCTGATCACCTTCCTCTTCGGTGGTCTGTCGGGCGTCATTCTCGCGAGTCCGCCGCTCGACTTCCACGTCACCGACACGTATTTTGTTGTCGCCCACTTCCACTACGTGGTCTTCGGTACGGTCGTGTTCGCCACGTACGCCGGTATCTACTTCTGGTTCCCGAAGATGACCGGTCGCATGATGGACGAGCGCCTCGGCAAGTGGCACTTCTGGACCACGTTCGTCGGCTTCCACGGCACGTTCCTCGTCCAGCACTGGCTCGGTGGCGCAGGTATGCCCCGTCGTTACGCAGACTACCTGCCCTCGGACGGATTCACGGTGCTGAACTCGGTGTCCACGATCTTCGCCTTCGTGCTCGGCGCGTCGACACTGCCGTTCATCTGGAACGTTTTCAAGAGTTACCGCTACGGCGAGGTGGTCACCGTCGACGATCCGTGGGGTTACGGAAACTCGCTCGAGTGGGCGACCACCTGCCCGCCGCCGCGTCACAACTTCACCGAGTTGCCGCGCATCCGTAGCGAGCGTCCGGCGTTCGAGCTGCACTACCCGCACATGGTGGAGCGAATGAGGGCGGAAGCGCACGTGGGCCTCACCGGGCAACCCACGTCGACATTGGAGAAGAGTGACGATAGTCGCCAGATTGATTAGTGCGATAATAGTTACTGCACTAATTAATCTGGTAACATCGGATTCATGACGACGAAGGCTCCGCAGACGCAGATGGACGATCCGCTGGCTCTCGACCGGCAGGTGTGTTTTGCACTTGCGGTCGCGAACCGGGCAGTCCTGTCCGTCTACCGGCCACTGCTCGAGCCGATGGGCCTCACACATCCCCAGTATCTGGTGATGCTTGCTCTGTGGGGGAAGTCGCCCATGGCGGTCAAGGAAATCGGGCAGGCACTGCAGCTCGATTCGCCGACACTCTCGCCGCTCCTCAAGCGACTCGAGGCGTCCGGGTTGATCACGCGAACCCGTAGCCGCGCCGACGAACGTCAACTCGACGTCGACCTCACCGAAGCCGGTGTGGCACTGCGTGACGAGGCGGAGAAGATCCCGCCGGCGGTTGTCGCGAAGCTCGGCGTCAGCCTCGCCGAACTCGAAGAACTACACAACGTTCTGACGCGGGTCAACGAGGCCGCGCTCCGCGCCGGGGCCTTGGACCAATGAGAGAAATGTGATGACCACATCTGAAAGAAACGTGACGACTGCGTCAAGACCGATGCGTACCGAACAGGTGACTTCCGTGACTTCCAAAAAGCAACGCACGAGCCCGAATCCCCTTCAGTGGTTGGGTTATTCAGTGGGGCGCAAGTTGCCCGATTCGATGCAGGACTGGGTGCGAAACGACCTGATCGGTGACTGGGCTGTGCCACGTCACCTGATCCGCAGCATGGTGCCGTTCATTCCCGTCTTCGCGGCCTTCATGCTCTTCCCCGGGCCGTGGGCCCTGCGGGCGTCGATGGTGCTGCTCGGAGTGCTTCTGGCGCTGTTCTATTCGGTCTCCTACATGGCTCAGAACAGGTCGCGTCGCCTCGAGCGTCACGGTTTGCCTTCCGACCTCGAGAACCCGAAGAAGATCTCGCGCCACGACGCCGAGAAGGCCGCCTACGAGAAGTTGCACGGCGGCCCCGCGACCTAGACGACTCGGTCAGATGCCGTGAAGGGCGCTGCCGCCGTTCATCTCGCAGACGCCCTGCTCCATGGCCGCCGAGAAACCACCCTCAGGCTCGGTCGAACGAAGAGCCGAGTCGACGTCCTGCTCGACCAGGTATCCGTTGATCGCGATCGCCGCGGTTGAACCTGCAGCCGCAGCATTGATTACCTGTGCGCGAGGGTCGACGACGTTGCCGGCGCCCCAGATACCGGGAACACTGGTGGCGCCGGAATGATCGACAGCCACGAATCCCGTGGGGCTGGTTTTGCAGCCGAGTCGCGTCAGATGTGCGTCGTTCGGAACGAAACGCGGCGCAACGAACAGTGCTGAGCGCGCAACCAGTTGGCCGTTGTCGAGTTCGACGGCTTTCAGTTTGCTTTTCTCGCAGACCAATCCAGATACCGATCCGTCGGCAACCGTCACTCCTCGGGCAGCCAGTCGCGCGCGTTCGTCGGGGGTGAGCGAGATCTTGTCGGGGAAGAACGTCACATCCGACGACCACTGTCGGAGTAGAAACGCCTGGTGAAGTGACATCTCGCGAGCGTCGCCGCCGAGAACGCCGATCGGTTGGTCGCTGATCTCGTACGCATGGCAGTACGGGCAATGGAGCACGCTTTGCCCCCAAAGCTCCTGGATGCCTGGTATTTTCGGGAGTGAATCCCGTAGGCCGGTGGCAACCAGCACAGTACGAGTTTCGAGCGTCGTGCCTCCCGACAGTTCGACGACAAAGCCGGGTTCGATACCGCGCCAGGAGATGTCGACTACGTCATCGCGTTTGAATTCGACTCCGTACGTCTGTAATTCGCTGCGTCCGACGGCGAGCAACTCACTTGGCGCCATGCCGTCTCGCGAGAGGAAGCCGTGCATGTGTGCTGCCGGTGCGTTGCGCGGTTTGCCGGAATCGATGACGGCGACCGAGCGCCGAGCACGACCCAACACCAGGGCTGCGCTGAGTCCGGTGGCGCCACCGCCGACGATCACGGCGTCGAGGGTCTCTGTTTCAGTGTGTGTTCGCATGAGCACAGATTGCTCGCGGAGGAGGTTCGTCAGCAACTAATGTTGCCATTTCTGGGAATCGTCGTCAGACTCGGAACCATGAATGTCAACGGTCCGCACATCGATGCCGCCATCTCGCAGATCGGCGCGCGCCTCAAACGCATTCGTACACAGAGGAACGTCACGCTCACAGCGCTGTCCGAGTCCACCGGTATTTCGAAGAGCACCCTGTCGAGGCTCGAAGCGGGGGAGCGTCGACCCAGTCTGGAGTTGCTGCTTCCGATCGCGCTTGCCCACCAAGTGCCGTTGGACCAACTGGTTGCGGCACCACAGGTCGCCGATCCACGTATCCAGAGTGCGCCTCGAAGCGTCAGTGGGCGAACGGTATTGCCGCTGACTCGGCAACCCGGTGGGCTGCAGGCATTCAAGATGACCATCCCGGCAACCCAGACGGACCCCGACCCGCAAGTGCACGACGGCTACGAATGGCTGTACGTGTTGTCGGGGAGGTTGCGGTTGGTGTTGGCCGATCACGACATCGTGATGGGTACGGGAGAAGCTGCTGAATTCGACACCCGAAACCCGCATTGGTTCGGTAGTGACGGCGGCGGCCGGGTCGAGGTACTGAGTCTGTTCGGCCCCCAAGGAGAACGCGTCCACGTACGGGCCAAGCCTTCGCCGAAGTGACGGCCAGTCATACTTTCATTCGATGCTGCCGGAAGCGAAGAGGACAGTGAGGATCCGTGCGAATCGAAATTGACGACCTGAGTCGGGATGTGGTCCGTGCTCTACTGACCGAACATCTCGCCGACATGCATGCGATCTCGCCCGCGGACAGCGTTCACGCGCTGGACATCACCGGGCTGACGGATAGCTCCGTGACCATGTGGACGCTGTGGAGCGAAGGTGACGATCTACTCGGTTGTGTTGCACTCAAGGAACGGTCGTCGACCGGTGGCGAGATCAAGTCGATGCGAACCTCATCGGTAGCTCGAGGGCGTGGCGTGGGTACGCGACTTCTTCAACACGTCGTGGACGAGTCGAGACAACGAGGTTACCGGCAACTCGAATTGGAGACCGGCACACAGGACTTCTTCGATCCGGCACGCCGACTGTATGCGAGATTCGGGTTCGTCCCGTCTCCACCGTTCGGAAACTACCGCGAAGATCCGAACAGTGCATTCTTCGTTCTCACCCTGTGAGCAGCTCTCATTCGGTGAACATTCTGGCAGTTATTCGTCGTACTGCGCTCTCGGAGTTCATGATTGCGGTGTCGAGCACGAGCCGTTCCGTGGTCCACGGCTCGTAGTCTCGATCCAGGATTTCCTGCCACGTAGGTAGTACAAGATCCGGGATGTCGACGACTCGCCGTTCTGCGCGTCTGCGATGCTCGTCGGGATCCGAACAGATGACTTCGACACTGAGCAAGCGCGCCGAATTCTGTTGTGCGGTAGCGGACCAGGCGTTTCGTGTCGCCTCGACTGGGTTGACGGCTTCGACCACGACCGAGAGTCCCAGTCGCAATTGTTCGGCGGCGAGCGCGTACCCGGTGATGTATCCGGCGGTCCCGGATACATCAGCGATACCGCTGCGGATCAGCGACTGTTCGATGGTATCGATCCGCACGTAGGGGATCTTGTGATGCTGAGCAAGCGCCCGCGCGATCGTCGATTTGCCGGTGGCCGGCAAACCACCGATCACGACCAGTGCCGCGTCGGCCGACGGCTGGGGGTTGTGTCCGGCATCCACCATCCCCGCAATGTACGGGGCGTTGTCGATTCACATCGACTCGCCCCGCACTCCTCTCAGTTCGAGGTCGCGAACTCTCGTGCTTCGAACGCCAGGTCGTCGGCGGCGGATTCCATCCGTGCTGTCGCACGGTTGGGTGCTGTCAGCACGGCGACAATCGGAACTGCCAACGCCAGCAGGCCGAGAACGAAGACGGGGAAGAGGAATGAGAACACTTCGAGTCCCTGCGGCGCCGGGGCTGCCGCGTCGTGAACAACCTCGACTGCGGCCATTCCGGTGTAGTGCATACCGACGACGGCGATGCCCATGATGATTCCGGCGACAAAACGCAGAATCGTGGACTCGAGCACCATGGTGAACCACAGTGCAGCGGTTCCGGCGACGACTGCGATGAGAACCGACAATGCAACGAAGAGCAGGTCGTAGTGGATCTCACCCTGAAAGCGCAAGGCGCGCATGCCGGTGTAATGCATGATGTTCACGGCGAGACCGGTCACCACGCCGCCGATCAGAAGCCGCGTCCAGCGGAATTCGGTCCCGATGATCAGCAGACCGACAAAAACAGCACCTACTGAGATGATCGCGGAGATCACGGTCCATCCGAGGTTGTATCGAATGGGACTGCCGGGGACTGCGAAGCCGAGCATGGCGATGAAGTGCATCAGCCAGATGGCGACACCACCGATCGACAGGGCAGCCATGGCGAGCCATCGCATGCGTGTGGCGGTTGTCGTCGCCGACGCTGAATGCCTGGTGCACGCCAGGCCGACTACCGACCCGACCACGGACACGACGTAGGCGAGCCCGAGCAGCCAGATTCCCATCGAGAAATGGTGCATTTCATCCGACATGCCAGTTCCTTTCGGCGACGATTCGCATCTGGTGATTCATCTAGACGACTGCTTCAGCTGCAAGTCGTTCGAGGGAGTACTCGGTGACGGCGATCAGCGCGCGTTTGGCCGATTCGCGGTTTCGGGCGTCGATCTCGATCATGGGAACGCGGTTGGGTAGCGCCAATGCCTGCCGGAGATCGCTCGCCGAATGGATTGGTGCGCCGTCGAAACGGTTGACCGCCACAATGAACGGGAGCCCTCGCGCCTCGAAGAAGTCGACTGCAGCGAAGCTGTCTTCCAGGCGGCGCGTGTCGACCAGAATGACCGCACCGATTGCACCGGTGATCAAGTCGTCCCACATGAACCAGAAGCGGCGCTGTCCCGGGGTTCCGAACAGATAGAGGACCAGGTCGTCGGCGAGAGTGATGCGCCCGAAGTCCATCGCGACCGTCGTGGTGCTCTTGTCGGGAGTGGAACCGAGATTGTCGATACCGTCGCTGGCGTCGGTGACCATTGCCTCCGTGCGAAGGGGGACGATTTCGGAGACGGTCCCCACAAGCGTTGTCTTGCCAACACCGAAACCCCCGGCGATCACGATTTTTGTCGATTTCACGCGAGACGATGAGTCAGAGTGCCCGAAGTCCACTGAGGGTCCTTTCGATCAGTTCGCGTCGCTCGACTCGAGATGCGTCGCTTCGCAGAGTGGCATGTATTTCCAGTGATCCGGCTACTACGAGGTCGGCAACCAGTACCCGCACGACTCCGATCGGAACACCGAGGTGGGCAGCGATCTCGGCAATCGAGATCCGCTGCTCGCAGAGTGCGACGATCGATGCACGAATATCCTGCGGTGCAAGATTGTTCGAGACCACGTCCTCGATCGTCGCGATGATCGCTTCGAGCGGGAGGTCGATGGACGGCAGGGTCCGACCTTCGGTGAGCGCGTACGGCCGGACCAAGCTGGGTTCGGCGTCGTCGTACTCGGATTGATGGTGAGGCATCGAACTCAAATACCCTGCGACGTTCGCGGGGCAATGTCCATCGTGGTCCCGACGCGATCGACGAGAGTCGCCATTTCGTAACCGATCTGGCCGATGTCGCATCCGGCGACAGCGAGGGCGGCAAGGTAAGCGCCGCTACCGACGCCCATGAGAAGCAGGTAGCCGTTCTCCATCTCGACGACGGACTGCATGACGGCCCCACCGTCGAAGAGGCGTGACGCCCCCGCGGACAGGCTGGCGAGTCCGGAAGTGACAGCGGCCAATTGATCCGCCCGATCGAGCGGAAGGTGTGTGCTCGAGGCGGTCAACAACCCGTCGGCTGAGACGATGATCGCGTGACTCACACCCGGCACGTCTCGGGCAAAAGCCGAAACCAGCCAGTCGAGTGCGCGGGGAGTCTCTTGGGCTCCGACAGTGTTCACTGTTCTCCTTCATCGTTGTGCAACATCGTGGACGATTCGAAAGACTGTCCGCCATCGGGCTGATGGTCGGCGGCGCGCCGACGCCCTCGTTGTACTCCGGATTGGTAACTGCTCCAACCACGTTGGACGTCCGCCGGATTGGATGCATGGCGCTGTGTCGTACCGCCTCCGCCGACGGCACCAGGAACCAGGCGGGCTCCGCGGTCTCGAATGGGCAGACCGGAATCGGCGATCTTGGTGACCGGCATCTCGAACGAGGTCCGAGCGGCCAGCCAGCCTTGATCCGCGTCGGTGGTCCACGAACTGCCGGTGGAAGCCGCCGAAGTCTCCGCCGTCGGATCCACGAGCCACTCCGACACCATCCGGGCGAAAATCGGCATCGTGGTCGGAGCAGAGGGTACGCCGTTCGAGTTGCCGTCGCCCGCGCCGTCAGCCCTCGCCGATGCGCGAGCAGAGAGCCCGTCACGGGTGCGTGAGGAGAAGAATGCCGCAGTATTTGTCGGCGTCGGGGCTGAGAGCCGGTGCCGCGGCGGCGGGGTTGTCGACGGTTGTGGACCCACCGGGATCTCGGGACCCTGTGCCGGCGAGGCGAATTCCGGCGAGGGAGTACGAACGGGAAGGGACGTCGATGTGCTTGTGCCCTCGGGATCGGGCAGAGGAGCGAAGGACGACACCGAGGTGGCGGGTGCAGCAGTGGTCGGAGTCGAGGTGCTGACTGCCGGTACTCCACTTGTGCCCGGAGTGCGACGTGGCAATCCCGAAGGCGCTGTTGCCGTAGGAGTGGATTGCGGTGTGATCGGGGCGAACGTCTCGGTCCGATCGGTACTGTTACCGGGCGTTCGACGCGGGAGATCAGCGAAACTTCTGGTCGCAGGCCGCGGGGGTGCGGATTCGGTCGGGACGGGCTGTGACCATGACGGTGCAGGCGGTGTGGGAGGGGGAGTCCGATCGAGCGTGGGAACGGGTCCGGTTCGCGGCGTGCGGATCTCGGGTCCCCGAGACGAATCGAGTATCGACGTCGGTAGGAGCACCGTTGCGGTGATGCCGCTGTGCGTCGATGACGTTGCCGTCGGGCGCAGGCGCACAGAGATGTTGTAGCGACGGCTGATTCGGCTCACGACGAACAAACCCATGCGACGCGCTGTATCCGCGCTCATCTCGCCGCCGGCGGCGAGGCGCTCGTTGGCATCGAGGATATCGGCAGGCGACATGCCGATACCGAGATCTGCGATCTCGACGATCATGGAGCCGTCGATAGTGCGGGCAGCGTTGATGGAGACGGTGGTCTCCGGTGGGGAGTACCGCAGAGAATTGTCGAGCAGCTCAGCGATGAGGTGAACGACGTCCGGGGCAGCATGACCGGTGACGACTCCGGGCGGGATCTGCCCGAGTTCGACGCGTCGATACTCCTCGACTCCTGATACCGCGGCGCGAAGGGTATCGCCGAGAGCGACGGGGGCGGTCCTGGCGCGGCGTACATCGGTTCCGGCGAGAACCAGCAAGTTGTCGCCGTTTCGACGCATTCTCGCGGCGATGTGGTCGAGCCGGAACAGATTCTCGAGGCGACGCGGGTCGTCTTCGTCCTGCTCCAACTGTTCGATCAAACCGAGTTGCTGGTCGACGAGGGACTTATTGCGCCTCGACAGCGTTTCGAACATGTCGTTGACCTGGCGCCGCAGGGTGGCCTGCTCGCCGGCAAGCGTGATGGCCTGACCGTGCATGTCGTCCACCGCACGCGCAAGCTCGCCGATTTCCTCGTGGGTGCGGATCGGGACACGGGCGAAGTCGAGTTCGTCGGTACTGGCACCTGCGCGAATTCGTTCGATCGCGTCGGGGAGTCCGCGTCGTGCGGCCTGCAATGCGGCAAATCGCAACCGGCGGATCGGATCGATGAGCGATCGGCTGATGACGAGGGCGATGGCCAGTGCCAGCAGGACCGCGCCGAGCACGATTGCAGTGTCACGGAGTGCTGCGGTTCGTGCTGCATTGGATTCGGCGGTGACGGTGTCGCCGAACTCGGTGACGGTGGTGTCGGTCAGGCTGTTGTACTGGTCGTTGCCGGATTTCAGATCGGCGCCGACGCGGCTCCCCAGAGGAGAGGTCGACGGAGTTGATCCGAGGGCGTTGATCCGGTTCTGAGCAGAGTTGCTGAGGGTCTGGACGGTGTCGTTACTCCCGTCGATGGCCAGAATGTTGTTCAGAGCGACCAGTTCGGCACCGGCAGCACTGACCATCGACGTACGAGCTTGCTGGTCCGGATCACCGGAGCCGAAGAGGATTCGTTGTTCGGCCAGCGCTCGTCGCGCTTCCCAGAGTGCGGAGAGTCGACCACCTTGTTCGCGCAGGACAGGGCGTTGAGAATGCTCGACGACGCTGGTGAAGGTGCTCGAGAGTGCGCGCGAGACTTCGCCGACCCGCGAAACCAAGCGTGCGGGAGCCACCGCGCCGGCGGCGATCTCCTCGGTGATGGAACGGCTCTCGGCGAGCGCCGAAGTCACTTGGTCGTTGAGGTCGCCGTCGGACTGGAACGCGCGCGCGGCGTCTACCAGTTGGTCCATTGCGTCCGAAACTGCTTGTGTTGCCGGGCCGGTGTCAGTGCGTGCCGATGCGGCTTCGGCGAGTTCGTACAGTGCGGATTCGAGGTTGATCGCCGCGGGTACTGCGAGGGCACGCTCGGACGAGGAACTCAGCTGTGCGGCTTCTTCGAGTTCTGTCTGAACTCGAAGTGCGCCGAGGACGACGGCGACGATCATCGGCAATGCGAGAACGGCGATGACCTTCCATCCCAGGCGCCATTCGCCGATCGACCACCAAGAGGTTGTCGTGTGTGAATCGTGTTTCATGCGGAACATGGCCCCTTCACGTCAACCCCCCGTGGGTCATTGCCCGAACCCCTTCAACCCGGTTTGACCAGAAGGGGTAGTTAGCTGAACGGTAACAGACTGTTCGCTGGCTCGCTACATCCCAGTTGGCTTCATGGATCGCCGATGACTATATCCGGATTGTAAGGCCAGGTGAAAGGGTAAACGGACAAGTGCGGCGAATGGGATAGCCGGGTTGTTCGATTCGGTAACTCGTCGACTCGTTGATATGCGGCGCGCGGGAATCTCCGGAGGGATCTGACTCAGGACCTGACATCGAAGACACGTCCGAACGAGGCGCACTCGCATGTCAGACTGTGGAAACCGCACCGATGACCGAATCGAACCTTGGAGCCATAGTGGGTGGACCTGCTCGCGACGCGTTGCGCGCGATCGCCGAACTGCTAGCCCCTGACAGCACTGTCGTCATCGACCGTGTGACTCTCGCGATCGACTATCCGGAACGGTATGTCGAAGTACAGAACGAGCTGTACTCACAGACGCTCGAGAGGCCGCACCCGGAATTGGCGTGGTTTGCTCTCGTCGACGCGTTGCACGACCGAAAACTCCTGGTCTGGGTGGACTGGAACGAGGACGCTGCCGAGGTTCTCGGTCAGCTGAGAGCGCTCGCGTCGGCGCCGGCAGGATCGTGGGCGCAGAGTCTTGCCATGACCTTCGATCGAGCTGCCGGACTCGAATCGCTTCTCGCTCGAGTCGGCGACAACATCACCGAGACGGGCGTTTCACTTGCCTGGCTCGACAGCGACAGCGATACGTTTCTCATCGCGCTCGTCCCGAGTGTTCACGGTGCAACACTCGTCGAACTCGCGCTGGCAGCCGGGCACTGCGTGCGCGTGTTCTAGAGTCTCAGCGTTTGCCGAGCAGGCGGCGCAATCCTTCGATTCGATCGCTCAGTCTGGGCGGCGTGCGCTCGGGATCCATCAGTGCATTTTCAGCGAGCACGTGGTCTTCGCCGTCGACTGTATTCCGGTCGAATTCGCGCAGACTGCGAGCGTCGGAGGTCGAGAGAGCGCGAACCGTCGACAACAGTGACTGCTCACCCAACGCGTCGTCGACTTCTTCCTCGGTGACGTCGAGGTGCTCGCTGAGTAGCCGGCGCCTCAACCCGATGATCGAGGCGCGCAACTCGACATCTGCGTCGTCGTTGGATTCGACGGCGATGTCGCACTCGGTGTCGAAGCCCATCGAACGGTTGTTGAGGTTCGACGACCCGATTCGCAGGAGGCGGTCGTCCATCACGAGGACCTTGGCATGCACGTAAATTGGTGCGCCGGAAGAGGTCACGGGATAGAACGCACCGAATCGGTCGTGGATATCGGCCGACCACAGCAAATGCAGCAGGTCGTGGCGTGCCCCGTCCATCGCCTTTTGTTCGAGCCATCCATCGGCATTGCGCGGAATGACCAGAACGATCTCCGGCCCGTCGGCCTCACGTAGACGCGCGGCAATCGCCTCGGCCAGCGTGCGTGAGGCGAGGTATTGGCTTTCGATGTACAGCGTGTGTTCTGCCCCGGCGATGGCCGCGAGATAGAGCGCCTCGATCTCGCGTACCTCTGTGCGTTCGCCGAGTTCCGGCAGCGTTCTGGCGATGGCCACGTCGACGACGCGCAAGGTGGGAGCCAAATTGACCGGCCACGGCGTCGCCGTGCTCTGGACCGGTGGGAGGTCCTCTCCGGTTGCGGATTTCCAGCGTGCCCGCGCTAATTCGCCGATGGCCGCGGCCGCATTGCCGTCGACCGCCGTGGTTGCGTCATGCCAAGGGCCGTAACGTCTCCCGCTCGGTGTGATCCGGTAGTCGTTGCGGTCGACGTGATCCGAGGTGTCCCAGCGGTCCACCGTCATGTCGATGCCGCCGCAGAACGCCAGAGCGTCGTCGATGACGATGATTTTCTGATGGTGCGCCGCACCAACCGGGTGGGCACCGTCGATCTCGAACCGAAGGCGCTCGTCGGTCAGCCAGTTGGACACGAAGACGGGAGTCATGCCGCGCCCAATTGCGGTGAACGCGCCGATGTTCCATTTGAGTACGAGGATTTCGAGGTCGGGTTTCTCGCGGACCAGCCAGCGGAGGAACATTCCCAATCGGTTGGGGCCGTCGAGCATCTGCTTGCCTGGTTCGAGTTTGATGCGCGTGTCGAAGTCCCAGCCGATCAACATGATTCGCTTCTCGGCTTGCAGCATTGCGGACTTCGCATGATGAAAGTAGTCAGCGGCGTCGACGATGCAGGCAAGATTATCCGCGGGCTCGATGCGCCAGCAGGTTTCGCCCGGAATCAGTATTCTGTTCATTCGCCGATTCCCAGGTACGCGGTCAGTTCGCGCGCCGCCGCTTGGCCGGCGCGGTTGGCTCCGATCGTCGACGACGACGGTCCGTATCCCACCAGGTGCACGCGAGGGTCGGCTTCGACCTGCGTGGCGAGGCGCCCGGTCATCGGGATTCCGCCACCCGGTCCGCGCAGGTGCAACGGCGCCAGGTGATCGAGTGAGCTACGAAAACCGGTGCACCACAAGATGACATCGGCGTCGACGACGGTACCGTCGGCCCACTTCACGCCGTTCGGAAGAATTTCGGAGAACATCGGCAGTCGATTCATCACACCACGCTCTCGCGCTGCCCGGATGGCAGGCGTCACGGGGAGGCCGGTCACCGAGACGACGGATCCCGGTGGCAGGCCGCGTCGTACACGATCTTCGACCATGGCAACCGCAGCGCGGCCGATGTCCGGCGTGAACGGCTCGTCGCGGAACTCGGGTTCGCGCCGCGTCACCCAGGTAGTGGTCGTGACGCGTGAGATCTCGTCGAGCAGTTGGACGGCCGAGATACCGCCGCCGACCACCACAACATGTTTGCCTTCGAACTCCGCAGCGGTTCGATAGTCCTTCGTATGGAGCTGTCGGCCACGGAAGGACTCGGCCCCGCGATAGTGGGGGATGAAGGGGCGCTCCCAGGTTCCCGTCGCGTTGATCAAGCCTCGCGCCGCGAACACTCCCTGGTCGGTTTCGATTCGCAGTCGCTCTTCCCTCGGACACACCACCCGTGTGTGTACCGGGCGGTGGACGGGAAGTTCGAATTGCTTTTCGTACAGTTCGAAGTAATGGGGGACCGCCACCGATGCAGGCACTTGTTCGGCGTCTGTACCGGTGGTTTCCGCGAAGGACATTCCCGGGAGGTCGTGCACACCGTTGACGGTGCTCAGTGTCAGGCTCGGCCAGCGGAACTGCCACGCTCCGCCCGGACCGGACGCATGATCGAGCACCACGAACCCCGATTCGGGTTCGATTCCGAACTTGCGCAGGTAGTACGCGGCGGAGAGTCCGGCCTGTCCCGCGCCGATCACCACCACGTCAACCGGGTGTGGTTGCTGTGCGGCAAGGTCGTCTGTACTCATCGGTAATCTAACCTCCTGATGTACAGAACTTAGCTGCAGAGAAGTATGCGGACGGTAGCGGCGCCTCGGAACTCCCGTGTGTCGAGCCTTCCAGGAACGAAAGTGAGCGGACATGATCGGGTTCTCCCGTGACGGCAACGTCGTGACCATCGAGTTGCAGCGTCACGAGCGTCGTAATGCGCTCAGCGCCGAACTCTGCATCGCAATACGGGACGCGATGAACGCGGCAGTCGCCGAGCATGCGCACGTTGTCGTCATCACCGGTGAGGGATCGGCGTTCTGTGCAGGCGCGGACCTGTCCGGCGACGTCTACATGGAGGGCTTCACCGACCGCTTGTTCGAAATGCTCCGGTCGATCGACACGGCGCCTATCCCCGTCATTGCCGCTGTCAACGGTCCGGCCATCGGCGCCGGTACCCAGCTGGCCATCGCGTCGGATCTGCGCGTCGTGGCACCGACCGCTCGCTTCGGAATCCCCGCGGCCACCCTCGGAGTCTCGGTGGACAAGTGGACCATGCGTCGGCTCGCGTCGCTGGTCGGCGGCGGTCCGGCGCGTACCATTCTGCTCGGCATCGAACAGATCGGCGCCGAGGAAGCTTTCACGCGCGGTCTCGCCAACAAGCTCGGAACCCTCGACGACGCTCAGGAATGGGCGCACCGCATCGCCAATCTCGCACCGCTGTCGTTGCGGCACATGAAGATGGTTCTCAACGACGACGGCACCATGGAGGAACAGTCTCCCGAGCAACTCGACGCCCTCCACGCCGCCTGGCTCAGCGAGGACGTCCAGGAAGCCCGCGCCGCCCGCATCGAGAACCGCCCTCCCGTATTCAAGGGAAAGTAAAGCTCGTTGCAGGGAAAACAGGCACCAGGCACGCGGGACAGATAGTGGCTACGCTCGTCTGAATGAAGAAGACGACGGTTCTCGGAGTTGCGGCTGTTGCCGCGGCGACAGGGTGGGTGGCGCGAGCCGCATGGGGAATCCCGACGCAGATCGGGGCGTCGCGAAACACAGTGCAACCGTATGCGGCGATGTCCCCGCGATACCGGGACCGCCAGTTCCACAACTCGGAGCCCAGCAGCACTCTGGTTCCGGGCACCGATGCCGGGATGTTCAAGTCGATGGCTACACGGGGGTCGACGGGTCGGCCGCGTCAGCCGATTCCGTTGGCAACTCCGCTGGCGCCGTCGGTAGCGGGTGACGCGGCCGTGACGTGGTACGGCCATTCGAGTGTTCTCGTCGAGGTCGACGGTTACCGCGTTCTCGCCGATCCGGTGTGGAGCGAACGCGTATCACCCTCGGCCACAGTAGGTCCCGCACGTATGCATCCCACTCCCGTGGCCTTGGCTGATCTACCGACGGTAGATGCGATAGTCATCTCGCATGATCATTACGACCACCTCGACATGGCGACGGTCAAGATTCTGACTCGCACCCAGACCGCTCCGTTTGTCGTTCCGATCGGTATCGGGGCTCACCTGCGGCACTGGAAGGTGCCAGAGAACCGGATCGTGGAATTGGACTGGGACGAGTCGACAAAAATCGACGACCTGGTTCTCACGTGCACCGAGGCTCGTCACTTCTCCGGTCGTGGCCTCGTCCGGAACACGACGCAGTGGGCGTCGTGGGTATTCGCCGGTCCGAAGCACCGGGTGTTCTTCGGCGGAGACAGCGGATACACATCACGTTTCGAACAGTTGGGTGAAACCTATGGGCCTTTCGATCTGACGCTTCTCCCCGTGGGCGCGTACGACGTGCGCTGGCCGGACATTCACATGAATCCGGAAGAGGCAGTGCAGACACACATCGACCTCAACAAGGGCGACGGATCGCGCGGTGTCTTCGTACCGATCCACTGGGCGACCTTCAACCTCGCGTTTCACTCGTGGTCGGAGCCGATCATTCGCCTCAACGAGTCGGCCGCAGAGGCAGGCACAACAGTGTCGGTCCCGATGCCTGGCGGCAGGATCGACGCGTTGTCACCGACACCGCCGTCGAAGTGGTGGATACCACTGGGCTGAGCGGAGAAGTGCCGCGGACGTGGTTGCCTGTCGAGTCGAACCCTGATTAGTTGCTCCGGGTGCGTAATCTTTGACCATGGCTCACGAGCACACCAGTTCAGAAGAGACAGCAGTGGCGGTAGCGCCTGAGCGATTGCCGGACGACGTCGACGTCGCCCGCGGTCTGACCGCCGATCAGGTTGCAGCAAGGATCGCGTCGGGACAAACCAATGATGTACCGGACCGGGCGTCCCGCTCGGTCAAGGACATCATTCGCGGCAACGTCTTCACTCGCATCAATGCGATCCTGACCGTGTTGTTGGTGATCGTGCTCGCGACGGGTTCGATCATCGACGGCATGTTCGGGTTGTTGATCATCGCGAACAGCGGTATCGGCATCATCCAGGAGATCCGCGCCAAGCGCACGCTCGACGCTCTGGCCATCGTGAGTCAGGCCAAGCCCATGGTCAGGCGTGACGGCGTTGCCGTGGCAATGGCGCCCAAAGATGTTGTGCTCGATGACATTATCGAACTCGGATCCGGTGACCAGATAGTCGTCGACGGTGAGGTGGTCAGTTCTGCCGCACTCGAGGTCGACGAATCGCTGCTCACCGGTGAGGCTGATCCGGTTCACAAGGCAAGCGGCCAGCAAGTGCTGTCGGGCAGTTTCGTTGCCGCAGGCAGCGGCGCGTACCGCGCCACCAAGGTCGGTGGAGATGCATACGCGGCCAAGCTGGCCGAAGAGGCGAGCAAGTTCACCCTCGTGCATTCGGAACTGCGCAGCGGTATCGACAAGATCCTGAAATTCATCACCTATCTGATGATTCCGGCGGGAGCGCTGATCATCTTCAATCAGCTCTTCACGATCGGCTTGCCGATCCGACCCGCGCTCAACGGCATGGTGGCAGCGCTGGTTCCGATGGTTCCCGAAGGCCTTGTGCTCATGACGTCCATTGCTTTTGCGGTCGGTGTCATCCGATTGGGCAAGCGCCAGTGCCTCGTTCAGGAGTTGCCGGCGATCGAAGGCTTGGCCCGTGTCGACGTGGTGTGCGCGGACAAGACCGGAACGCTGACCGAGAACGGCATGCGCCTGTCCGAGGTCGACGTGGCGCCGGGTGGATCAGGGGAGTCTGCAGTCAAGTCAGCGTTGAGCGCGATGGCTGCGTCCGACCCTCGCCCCAACGCGAGCGTTCTGGCGATTCGCGAGTCTCTCTCCGACGATTCCGGTTGGGGCGAAGCCACCGCGCTCGCGCCGTTCTCCTCGGCGAAGAAGTGGAGTGGCCAGTCGTACGGCAGTCACGGCAACTGGGTGCTCGGTGCCCCGGACGTGCTGCTCGATCCCGACTCGGAGATGGCCCGCAAGGCAGAAGAAGTGGGTTCGAGCGGACTTCGTGTCCTCATGCTCGGCAGCAGCAACCTTCCCGTCGACGACGCCGACGCGCCGGGCACCGTCACCCCTGAGGCTCTGGTCGTACTCGAGCAGAAGGTGCGTCCGGACGCACAGGAGACGTTGGAGTACTTCGCGAGCCAGAAGGTCGCGGTCAAGGTCATTTCCGGCGACAACGCGGTTTCCGTCGGCGCCGTTGCCGGTTCCCTCGGGCTCGAGGGTGGTGACCGTCCCATCGACGCGCGGGATCTTCCCAGCGATCAGGAAAAGCTGGCGGACACTCTCGACGGAGCAACGACGTTCGGGCGCGTGCGACCGGATCAGAAGCGGGAAATGGTCGCTGCCTTGCAGTCTCGCGGACATACCGTCGCGATGACGGGTGACGGCGTCAACGACGTGCTCGCCCTCAAGGACGCCGACATCGGAGTCTCGATGGGTTCGGGCAGCCCGGCGACCCGAGCCGTGGCCCAGATCGTGCTGCTGGACAACAAGTTCGCGACGCTCCCGTACGTCGTCGCGGAAGGCCGCCGAGTGATCGGCAACATCGAGCGTGTGTCGAATCTGTTCCTGACCAAGACCGTCTACTCGGTGGTGCTTGCGTTCCTGATCGGCATCACCGGCGTCCTGTCCCAGGTCTTCGACTTCGAACCGCTGCCGTACCCGTTCCTGCCCCGCCACGTCACGATCGCGGCGTGGTTCACGATCGGTATCCCTGCCTTCATCTTGTCTCTCGCCCCCAACAACGAGCGCGCCCGAACCGGTTTCGTCTCCCGCGTGATGCGTCTGGCGTTGCCGTCGGGCCTGATCATCGGCATCACCACGTTCATCTCCTACGTGCTGGCTTACCAAGGCCCGGACCAGACGGAAACCCAGAAGATCCAGGCCGGAACCAGTGCACTCATCACGTTGATCATGATCGCCGTGTGGGTCCTGGCCGTCGTTGCTCGGCCGTACGTGTGGTGGAAGCTCGTTCTGATCGGCGGATCGGTTGCCGGGTACCTCATCCTGTTCGCGCTGCCGTTCACTCGTGAGTTCTTCAAGTTGGATCCGAGCAACGTCGCTGCGACGACGCTCGCGATCACCCTCGGCGCTATCGGCGTTGTGCTCGTGGAACTCTCGTGGTGGATCAGCGCACGCCTGCACGGGGAGAAGCGGAAGATTTTCGCGACGCCCGACGACCTGCCCGGCGAGCATCACCACGCCCACAGTGAGTAAGTAGTTTCAGCGCCTGAACATCTGCACCCAGGCAATGCGATCGCCGCCGCGCTTCTTGGCCCGGTACATCGCATTGTCTGCGTGCTCGATCAGTTCGTTGACAGCCCGATCCGGTAAGTCCGTCTCGGGACAGAGGTAGACGCTGACGCCGGTACTGGCGGATACGGGATAGGGATCGGAGTCGGACGAGACCGCCGAATGTATCTCGGTGGCGACCTGTTCGATATCTCCTCGATCGACTCCGCGCAGGACGACGAACTCGTCGCCGCCGATTCGCGCCACCACTGCCTCAGGCCCGGCGGCAGCGATGAGGCGGTCAGCGACAGCGGTCAACGCGTCGTCACCTGCTACGTGACCGTGCGTGTCGTTGAGGATTTTGAACGAGTCGACGTCGATGAGCAGTGCGATCAGAGCCTGCGTTCGATCACTGCGCAGCAGATGCTGTGCCTCGTCCTGGAGTCCGCGGCGATTGAGTGTCGCGGTGAGGTAGTCCCGGTGGGCGTTGCGTGCGTCGTCGGTCAGGCGCAGCCAGACGATCTGCAGAATCCACGCGGTGGAGAAAACCACACCGGCAACCATCAGATAGAGATTCACGACCACCCAGTCGTCGTTGACCGGCTCGGACATCGCCATGGCAGCGAGCGTCGTGCAGACAGCAAGAGCCCAGCCGATGTGGGTCACGGCAACACGCGGACTGTGAACTATCGCCGCGTAGAAGCCGATCATGATGAACAGGACGCAACCCAGCGTTCCGACGAACGCTGTGCGAACCGCGAAGAAGAGCGTGACGGCGAGCCAGAGGTCGGCCCAGACGACAAAGGCCACGGATTGGCGCCAGGTGGGCCACGATTCGTTTCGCACCCAACGGCAACCGGCATACACCCCGCTGATGGTCCCGACTGCGAGGATGGACCGTGCAAGGGCGGAATCGGAACCGAAGCGGCTCAACTGCATGGTCGCCGCGATCAGGGCGAAGAGGAAACACCACACCGCGACTAATTTGCGTCCGGGAACGGTCAGCCCGCGAGTGTCGAGGAATCGGGGGAGCCAGGTGTAATCGGTGCGATCCGACCACCACCGGGACAGCAGTTCACGCGTGGGGTGGGGGTCGCTCCCCGTCCCGCGCAGTCCTGCATTCAATCCGGGCACCTGTCGATGTCGATGGGTGATCAATCAGCTATTGGCGGGTTAACGCTACCTCGAGTTGCGCGCGGCTCGAACGCACGGACCTGCTTTCTGGCGTAGAGGCCGTCGACCTGTGAGAATCGAAGGGCGCGGAGGAACGATTCCGCCGAAGGATGTGCGTCAGCACCGGGAGAGGACACGGACATGGGTTTCTTGGACAACGTCAAGGGATTGGTCGAAAAGGGCCAGGAGCTCGCAGCGGAGAACTCCGACAAGGTTCACGACGCGATCGACAAGGTGGCCGACATCGCCGACGACAAGACCGGCAACAAGTACGGCGATCAGATCGACAAGGCAGCCGAGGCCGCCAAGAAGGCTGTTCCCGAAAAGCAGTAAAACCGGATTCGGCCATACTGTTGCTCAGGGGCCCGTAACCGAAAAGGTTGCGGGCTTCTGTGCGTCCGCTGGGTGAACTCCCAGGGTCGGCGGGCAGAATGAACGCGTGAACTTCACCTGGATTCTGCTGGTTGTCATTGCCGCCATCGCAGTCACCGGGCTGTCCAATCGACGAAACCTGCAGGCCCCGCTGGTCCTGGTGACCGTGGGCTCGGTCGCCTCCTTCATCCCCGGTATGCCGCGGCCCGAACTGGACCCCCACGTCATTCTCGGTGTGGTCCTGCCGCCGCTTCTCTACTCGGCCGCTCTCAAGTTCTCGGTCGCGACCTTCAAACGCAACCTTGCGCCCATTCTGCGTCTCGGCGTCGGAATGGTGCTGGTGACGGCGTTCGTGGTTGCCTTCTTCGCCGAATGGATGGTTCCCGAGTTCACTATCGGCGCCGCCCTCGTGCTCGGAGCTGTGATCGCGCCGACCGATGCCGTCAGCGCGGTGGCGGTCGGTCAGAAACTCGGGCTCCCGAAACGAGTCATCGCCATCCTCACGGGCGAAGGGCTCGTCAACGACGCGACCGCGCTGACCCTCTTCACCGTCGCGGTCGCTGCCGTGACCGGAACGCGAATTGCGACGGATTCCCCCCTGTTGTTCTTCGCGTACGAAGTAATCGGCGGCGTTGTCGTCGGCTTGGTGCTCGCGTTTGTCGTCAAGTTCGTTCGCGCCCGCATGTACGACTCTCCACTCGAAACCGGCTTGGGGCTGGTCCTTCCGTTCGCTGCCTACCTGGCCGCTGAAGAGCTACACGCGTCCGGTGTTCTGGCCGTCGTGGTTGCTGGTCTGGTGATCGGACACTATTCGACGGACGCGTCGATCATGACCAGGCTGCAGGAGCGCTCGGTGTGGTCGAGCCTGGACACGCTCCTCGAGATGTTCGTCTTCGCGTACATGGGGCTGCAACTGAGCTTCGTGATCGACGATGTTGTCGCCGACGGACTTCCGGTGCTTCACGTGTTCGCGTACGGTCTGGCAGTCCTGGCCGTGGTCATCGTGATTCGGCCGGTGTGGCTGTTCCTGAGCTACTCCCGTGTGCGATTCGGTGTAACCCTGCGCCGTGATCGCGAGAATCAACTGACGTGGAAACAGAATCTGGTGGTCTCGTGGGCGGGAATGCGTGGTGTCGTCACTCTTGCTGCGGCCGGCGGTATCCCGTTCGCGCTCTCGTCCGGCGAGCCGTTCCCCGGACGCGGCGTCATTCAGGCGATCGCGTTCATCGTCGCCGTCGGGACACTGCTCATCCAGGGATCGACCTTGCCGTTCCTGATTCGTCGTCTCGACGTCGCGGATCCCTATGAACAATTGCGTACTCAGGAACAGATGGAGTTGGCACGCAACATTTCTCGCAAAGCCGGTGAGAAGGCGTTGGCAGACGCGGCTGCGCACCCTCCGTCGGGGATCGACGGAAAGGAATTGCAGGCAATCGTCGAGCGCGTACGCCGCTCGATGCAGGCGAGGCTTCAACTCCAGGAGGTCGACGAGGACGCCGATCGCGAGGCCGCCTTGTGGAATGCGGGAGCGCTCTTCGACAAATTCCGGCATCAATCCCTTCGCTCGCAGCGAGTCGCACTGATCGCCGCGCGCGACGACGGAGATCTCGACGACGAGGTATTGCGTACCGTATTGGAAGGACTCGACATCGAAGAGGCCGCAGCCGAGGAACGTGTCAGGCGTCGCCGAGCAGGCAGCGCGGGCAAATAGAGGGGAACACTGCGTATGACGGTTCGGAGTTCGAGGGTTCGCGCAGGCTGGGGAGTCGTGGTGGCGAGCGCGCTTCTCGTGAGCGTCGGCTGCGGGTCGGATGCCTCGCCAGATGTCTCTGTCACCGACAACGCAACCACGACTACCCCGCCGGTCGAGAGCAGCGCGCAAAGCGGCGTCGTGTTCGACAGTGAACCCTTCACCAGCACAGCCGAAGTGGCGGCGTCCGGAGCGAGCGCGGTGAAAATCCTGTACGGCTCCACCTCCGGTATCGACGGCCGGGAGACCCAGGTATCGGGAACCGTGTTCACACCGCCTGGAACGCCGCCGGAGGGCGGTTGGCCGATCGTCTCCATCGGCCATGGCACGACGGGTATTTCGGACGACTGTGCGCCGTCGACCTCGCCGACCCTCTTCGGCACGATCGGCCTGGTCGCGCCGTTCCTCGACTCGGGATACGTGGTCGCTGTATCGGACTTCGAGGGCCTCGGCACTCCGGACCCGCATCCTTACCTGCAACCGGACACCGCGGCGTTCAACGTCATCGACGCGGTTCGAGCGGCGCGCAACGTCGTTCCGGACACCTCGACTCGGTGGGCAACTCTGGGGCTTTCCCAAGGCGGGCAGGCTTCCTGGGCAGCGGCCGAGGAAGCCGACACCTACGGCGACGGACTGGAATTCGTCGGTGCAGCAAACCTGTCCCCGGCAGCGGACATCTCGCCGATCATCTCGAGTGATTCCGAGGTGAATCTGTCACTGCCTCAGCAGCTGCTGCTGCCCTATGTACTCGAAGGGCTGTCCCTCACCCATCCGGAGCTCGAACGAACCGACTACGTGCGCGGCGCATTCGAGCAGAACTACGACCTGCTCACCTCGTGCCTGACCTCTCGCGCGACGGAGAAGCTGGGTCTTGTCGGAAAGGTGACGCCCGCCGACACCCGGCCAGCTACCGCCGAGGACGCGGACCGAATTCACGCGTGGCTCAGCGACGTTGCTCTCCCACGTCAACGCGCGAGCGGTCCGATGTACGTAGTCGTCGGTACCAATGACAACCTCATCCGTCCGGAATGGACCGAGGCGGCCGTCGAACGTGCCTGCGCCGAGGGTGACGTCATCGAATTCCAGGCGCGACCGGGCGAAGGTCACGCGGACGGCGCCGCTGTGCCGGGAGCTGTTGCGTGGGTGAAGGATCGATTTGCAGGTGTTCCGGCACCGAATACCTGCGGGTCGTGAATCGATGACGGCGTCGGCACGAATCCGCGCTCTTGCGCTGGCATTGCCAGAGGCAACCGAGCGGATCAGCCACGGTGAATCGTCGTGGTTCGTGCGCAAAGCGCCGCAGTTCGTCACCATGGCAGATCACCACCACGACGATCGCCTCGCGATCTGGGCCGCGGCCCCACCTGGGGCGCAGGCAGATTGGGTCAGTCGCGATCCGACGAGGTTCTTCGTCCCCCCGTACGTGGGTGGCCGGGGATGGATCGGTGTGTACCTCGACGTTCCGAGTGCCGACGAGACCGAGGACGAGAAATTCTGGAACGACGTAGCCGACGTCGTCGAAGATGCGTACCGCACGGTGGCTCCGAAAACACTGATCCGGAAACTGGACGAGGATTCGCGTTGAGTCCGGCCGTGGTCGCGCTTCTCAGCGTGCTGATTCTCGCAGTGGCCGGGGCACTGACAGCGGTGTGGATGCGCACCAGACGTGAGGTGACCACCCCCACCGAACGTGCCGTCCATGCCGCGCTCCATACGGCTTCACTTGCCGCGCGGCCACTTCGGCGTGGACTCGACAAGAATTCGGCCGCCGAGGCGGCGCCTCACCTACGCGAGCTGACCGGCGGTTCCGGTCTGGGCCTCGCAGACGCGTCGGGAAATCTGCTGGCGTGGGACGGCCGTCACGAAGCGTTGTCCGATCAATTCCACGACGCCGCCATTCGCGCGATCGAAGGCGAACGCCGGGTGCTCGTCACCCACTCGGACCTGGTGCGCGGACCGAGCGATCACCATGTGCGAGCGCTGATCGCTCAGCCCCTGCTGATCGAGGACATCGGCGTGGTCGGCGTGCTGGGAATCGTCACCAGCGAAGACCCGTGGCCGGGAATGCTCGGAGCGGTCACCGAGGTGGCTCGATACGCCTGCAGCCAGATCGAACTCGCCGACCTCGACGCGTCCAGAGCCCTGTTGGATCGCGCCGAAGTGCGTGCCCTCCGCGCGCAGATCAGTCCCCATTTCATCTACAACGCGCTCAACACGGTCGCGTCGTTCGTCCGAACCGACCCAGCGCGGGCCAGAGAACTGATCCTCGAGTTCGCGGACTTCACCCGGTACTCGTTCCGATCTGCGGGTGAGTTCACCCTGCTTGCCGACGAGCTACGCAACATCGATCGTTACCTGACCCTCGAACGCGCGCGATTCGGGGAGGCGCTGAACGTCCGCCTTCAGATCGCACCCGAAGTGCTCAACGTGGTTCTTCCCTTCCTGGCTCTCCAGCCGCTGGTCGAGAACGCGGTTCGTCACGGCATTTCGAGTAAGCCGGAGGGCGGGACCGTGAGCATCGTGGCCGCGGACGAGGGACCTGACTGCATCATCAGCGTCGAGGACGACGGTGTGGGGATGGACCCTGAACTACTGCGTTCCGGCTCACTTGACGCCATCGAGTCGGGATCGGGACGACCCAGCGCACGCGAAGCTGCTCACGTCGGTTTGGCCAACGTCGACGACAGACTTCGTGCCGCGTTCGGCAACGACTATGGACTCGTGGTGGAGACAGCGCCGGGTGCCGGTACGAAGGTCAGCATGCGTGTTCCCAAGTTCAAGCAGGGTATTCACGTCTGATTCTCGCCTTCGATGATCAGGCTGAAACCGTCGTGGGAACATGGACCTGTTGTGAACGAGACTGACACTGATGCCCAGCTGACCGTCCTTGCCGTCGACGACGAGAAACCAGCCCTCGACGAGCTGGCCTTCTTGCTGCGCGCCGAGGACTCGGTGGCGCACGTTCACACGGCATCGGATGCGACGACTGCGTTGCGGATACTGCGCAGTGGAAGCATCGACGCGGTATTTCTCGACATCAACATGCCCGGACTCGACGGTCTCGAACTGGCCGGCATCCTCTCCAATTTCGCGACGCCACCACCCGTGGTGTTCGTGACAGCGCACGACGATCGAGCGGTTGATGCATTCGACCTCGGTGCCGTCGACTACCTACTCAAACCGCTCCGAGAGGAGCGTCTCGCTCAGGCCGTTCAACGGATCGTGGGGTTGGCCGGGCGCACCAAGAGCGAGAACAAGCCCGAAGCTGCGTCCACCGACGAGGTGATCCCGGTGGAACTGGGCGGCGTCACGACGCTCGTTCAACGTTCCTCGGTGGAGTGGGTGGAAGCCGACGGGGACTACGCGCGTTTGCACACCGCCGGGAAGTCGCACCTGGTACGCATCCCGATCTCGACACTCGAATCACGCTGGGCCGACGCGGGCTTCTTGCGCGTGCACCGCTCCTACCTGGTGTCTTTGGCGCTGGTCACCGGCATCCGCACAGTAGGCAGCGGATTGGTGGTCTGTCTGCGCCCGCACGGAGACAAGCCTCCCGTCGAACTTCCGGTCAGCCGCAGACACACCCGTGAACTCAAGGATCGACTGGTTCGTGCGCCCAAGCAGAGCTGGTTGTCACGGTGACGTCGCAGTCCGATCCTCCGCAGCGTGAGCGCGTTGTGTTGGCGCAACGTAGTGGCGCACGGATCGTCCGTACGCGGGTGGAGGTGCAGGAACAGACCGAAGTCGGTGACGCCATGATCCGCGGTCTCGTTCGCGCGCAGTTGGGACTGGCGATTCGCCTTGCCGTCGTCGCAGCCGGGCTCCTGTGTGCGGTACCGCTTCTGACGCATCTCTTCCCGACACTGTCGGAGGTCGCAGTCCTGGGCATCCGGTTGCCGTGGCTCGTGATGGGCGGCGCCGTGTATCCCTTGCTGTTGACCACAGGCTGGGTGTTCGTGCGTCGTGCGGAGCGAAACGAGCAGGACTTCAACGACATCGTGGACGACTGAGCGCGGCGCTGTGGGAGGACAACCTATCCCGGTGCTGACGGTGCTCGGCATCGTTGCGGCGGCCGTGGCAACCGTGGCTATCGGAATCTACGGCGTTCGGCTCGCTCGTACCACCTCGGACTTTCTCGTCGCGTCCAGAACCGTCAGCGCGCGGTGGAATGCGACGGCCATCTCCGGTGAGTACCTCTCCGCTGCTTCGTTTCTCGGCGTGGCCGGGCTGGTCGCGAAATACGGCGCCGACGCCCTCTGGTATCCCATCGGATTCACCGCCGGATACCTCGCCCTGCTGCTGTTCGTCGCAGCACCGCTTCGGCGTTCCGGTGCATATACCGTCCCCGATTTCGCCGAATTCCGTCTCGGCTCACCGCGATTGCGCAAGCTCGCAATGCTCGTCGTCGCGATGGTGTGCATCCTGTATCTGATTCCACAGTTCCAAGGCGCGGGACTGACGCTCAACATTCTGCTCGGGGTTCCCAGCTGGATCGGCGGGGTCGCGGTCGGGGTCATCGTCATCGCCAACGTCGTCGGCGGCGGGATGCGATCGATCACCTACGTTCAGGCCTTCCAGTACTGGCTGAAACTGACTGCCGTCGCGATTCCCGCTGTGGCACTGACCTTCTACTTCTTCGGCGATCATCACGACGTCGGCGCGTCGATGCCGCCGACGGTCACCACTGCGACGACCGTCGACATCACCACCGACGTCGTCGTCCAGGTATCCGAGCCGGTGGCGGTCAGCGGCGGCGCAGTCGACGGGCGAGTGGTCGAAGGAACCGTGACACTGGGCCCGGGGGAGCACACCCTCGGTGAAGGCATGTCCATGGTTCTCGACGCGGGAGCCGCGGTTCCCGTCATCGCGGGAGCGCCTGCGCAGAACTCGGATTGGATCACCCCGGGTTGGGGTTTCGGTGGGCCGCACCCGATGTATCAGGTGTACTCGCTGATGCTCGCGACCTTCCTCGGAACGCTCGGTCTGCCTCACGTTCTCGTCCGGTTCTACACCAACCCCGACGGCCGGGCCGCTCGTCTGACCTCGCTTGCAGTTGTCGGTCTGGTCAGCGTGTTCTACCTGTTTCCGACCCTCCTCGGCGTCTTCGCTCGCCTGTACGTTCCGCAACTTCTGATCACGGGCACCTCCGACGCCGCGGTGTTGCTGCTGCCGGGTTCGGTGTTCTCGGGGTGGGGCGGACAACTGCTGGCAGCCCTCGTCGCGTCAGGTGCCATTGCCGCCTTCTTGTCGACGTCGTCCGGATTGCTCGTCAGCATCGCGGGCGTCGTCAGTACCGATGTTCTCCGCGGACGAGTTCGAGACTTCCGTATTGCAGCGCTCCTGGCCGGGCTCGTTCCGCTCGTGCTGTCGCTGGCGGTGGTGTCGGTCGACCTCTCGAGAACCGTCGGGTTGGTGTTCGCGGTCGCCGCGTCGACGCTCTGCCCACTGCTCGTGTTGGGTATCTGGTGGCGCGGTCTGACTGCCGTCGGCGCGGGGGCGGGGATGGTGGTCGGTGGATGTGTTGCGGGCACTGCCGCCACTGTCGCCGTCCTGGGTGGTTTGTCGGAGGACGTCCTCGGTGGCTGGCCGGCAGCCATTTTCGCGTTCCCGGCTGCGGTGAGCGTGCCGCTGGCGTTCCTCACGATGATCGTCGTGAGCAAGGTGTCGTCGAAGCAGATACCGGCAGATATTGCGCGAATCTTCACGCGGATGCACGCCCCGGAACGGCTCGGAATGGGCTCCGATCGCGAAGACGATCTCCGCCAGCCCTGACTTTCACCGCCCGAACCCTCTGCCGTTGGTCGCGCCTGCCTGACCGTTCGGCGCAGCGCGCGACTGCTCACCGTGTGACTGGCGCCACAGCATCTTCATGTGACTCCGATCTCACTAACGTCTGTGCGTAGTTCACTTCACACGCGAGGCGAGGAGCCGGCAGTGTCCACAGCAGAAATCAGTGAGGGGTCGCCGCAAGAGCGACGTACCCCGGATGCCCAGGCATTCATAGACATGCAAGCGAGTCCCGAATTCCAGGAACTCCGAACGCGTCTGCGCAAGTTCGTTTTCCCCATCACTGCATTCTTCCTGCTCTGGTATGCGGTGTACGTCGTCCTGGCTACCTATGCCCACGACTTCATGGCCACCAAGGTCCTCGGCAACATCAATCTCGGCATCATCCTCGGCCTCGGGCAGTTCGTCACGACCTTCGCCATCACCGCGTGGTACGTGAAGTTCGCCGGTCGTGAGCTCGATCCCCGCTCCGCCGCCATCCGTGAAGAACTGGAAGGTCCCGCACAGTGATCACCACACTCGCCGCGTCCGGAACGGACGTAGGAAACCCCGCCTTCAACATCGCGATCTTCCTCGCGTTTGTCGTCGTGACCATGACGCTGGTCATCCGCGCCAGCCGGACCACCAAGAAGGCGTCCGACTTCTACACCGGCGGTGGGCAGTTCACCGGCCCGCAGAACGGGTTCGCCATCGCCGGCGACTACCTCTCGGCGGCATCGTTCCTCGGTATCGCAGGTGCGATCGCCGTGTACGGCTACGACGGATTCCTGTACTCCATCGGATTCCTTGTCGCCTGGTTGGTTGCGTTGCTTCTGGTCGCCGAATTGCTCAGGAACACCGGCAGATTCACGATGGCCGACGTCCTGAGCTTCAGGCTCAAGCAGCGTCCGGTGCGCATGGCGGCAGCCCTGTCCACCCTGGCCGTTTCCCTCTTCTACCTTCTTGCCCAGATGGCCGGCGCCGGTGGACTTGTCGCCCTGCTGCTCAACATCGACGGCAAGGTGGGACAGTCGATCGTCGTCGCGATCGTGGGTGTGCTGATGATCGTGTACGTCTTGGTCGGCGGCATGAAGGGCACCACCTACGTACAGATGGTCAAGGCAGTTCTGCTGGTTGCCGGAGCCGGAATCATGTTCGTACTCGTTCTGTGGGCAGTGCGCGGCAACTTCTCTCAGTTGCTCGCCAATGCGCAGGACATGGTCAACAGTTCCACCACCAAGGGTGTGCAGGGACGAGACATCCTCGGACCCGGTGCCAAGTACGGTCTTTCCGGAATGACGAAGCTCGACTTCATCTCTCTCGGAATCGCTTTGGTACTCGGCACTGCGGGCCTGCCGCACGTGCTGATGCGCTTCTACACGGTGCCCACTGCCAAGGAGGCTCGCCGCTCGGTGACCTGGGCGATCGCGCTCATCGGTGCCTTCTACCTGTTCACACTGGTTCTCGGTTACGGCGCGGCCAGCATGGTCGGACCGGACAAGATCTTGGCAGCGCCAGGTAAGGAGAACGCGGCCGCTCCGTTGCTCGCCTTCGAGCTCGGTGGCACCATCTTCCTCGGCATCATCTCCGCGGTGGCGTTCGCGACCATCCTCGCCGTCGTTGCCGGTCTCGCGATCACTGCTTCGGCGTCGTTCGCTCACGACATCTACGCCAGTGTCATCAAGCGCGGCAACGCAACCGAGGAGCAGCAGGTTCGAGTTTCTCGAATCACCGTCGTGGTCATCGGACTCGTCTCCATCGTTCTCGGCATCATGGCGATGGGGCAGAACATCGCCTTCCTGGTGGCCCTCGCCTTTGCAGTGGCGGCCTCGGCGAACCTGCCCACCTTGCTGTACTCGCTGTTCTGGAAGAAGTTCAACACCACCGGTGCGCTCTTCAGCATCTACGGCGGTTTGGTCAGCTGCTTGACGCTGATCGTGTTCTCCCCGGCAGTGTCGGGCAAGCCGTCGTCGATGTTCCCGAACTCCGACTTCGCCTGGTTCCCGCTCTCGAACCCCGGCATCGTCTCGATCCCGCTGGCATTCGTCCTCGGTATCGTCGGTACGTACATCGGACGCAACAAGATCGAAGATCCGGCAAAGCAGGCGGAGATGGAAGTTCGCTCCCTCACCGGCGTCGGCGTCGAAAAGGCCGTCAGCCACTAAGAGGGGCAAAGCCCCGTGCGTCTTTCTGGTACCTCTGGTTACGGAAAAGGCGCACGGGGCTTATTGTTCTGCCATGGCAAAGCTCACAGTGAAAATCGACGTTCCGCTTCCTCCTCAAGAAGTGTGGGACAAGGCCTCCGATCTCAGCGGCTACGAAAACTGGCTCGTGGTTCACGACGGATGGCGCAGTGAACTTCCCGAGCAATTGGGTGTCGGCACCGAGATCAGCTCGGTCGTGACGGTGAAAGGCCTGCGCAACCGCGTTCGGTGGACCATCAAGAAGTACGACGTCCCGAAGGCGATCTCGCTCAAGGGAGACGGCAAGGGCGGGGTCAAGCTCGGTCTCGAACTCGATGTGAAGGCAAAGGGCGACGGATCGGAACTCGCGCTGACAGTCGAGTTGGGCGGCGCGCCGTTGTTCGGCCCGATCGGTTCGAGTGTGGCGCGGGCGCTCAAAGGCGATGTGGAGAAGTCGCTGGCCCAGTTTGTCCAGATCTACACCTAGTTTGTAGAGAATTCCACATGGAGCTACTTCACCGCTAACATGAGTTAGGATTCTTTTCGGCGGGATAAACCGGGCATCAGTTGGTTATTGATTCGGGTCCCGCCGGAAAGGATTCGATCAATGTCGTCTCGTCATGGGTACGGCGCACCACCTGCGTCCATGCCTCGATCCGTGCAGGTTCTGATCGGACTCTTGGCGGTAGTTGCAGTCGGTGGAACCGCAGCATTTGCCGTGACGTTCAAAAGCGTCAGCGACAAGGGAGAACTCGGTGCGGGCGCCGCTGCAGCTGCGACGGCAACCAACTGTGACAACCCGGAAACCGTGACCGTGGCGGCCGATCCGTCGATCGCCTCGGGACTCGAAGCTGTCGCCGCTGCCATCCCCGCCGCGGATCTCGGATGCAGCTCGCTCAGCGTGACGCCGCAAGATCCCGTGCTCACCGTCGCGGCGATCGCCGACGGTACGGCGCCCGCACTGTGGATCCCTGATTCGAGCGAATGGCTGGACAAGGTTTCGGCGAGCGGGCAGGAGATTCGCCGGATCAGCAACTCGGTCGCCTCCACCCCGGTTGTCGCCGTCTCTGCGCCGGGTACCGAGGCACCCGGCGCATGGACGGATGTCCTCGGCGCTCCATCGCTGCACATCGGCGATCCCCTGACCAGTGCCGTCTCCAGCGCGCCGATCGTGGCGGCCTTTGCCGAGACCCAGTCGCGGGGCGGGGACCTCACATCCATCTCGGCATCCCTGGTCCCGGTGGCACAAGCGCAGTACGGAAATCTGAAGGAAACCGGTTCGATCGGGCGCATCCAAACCGTGGACGCGTCCGGCGGAACCGCGGTGACTACCGAGCAGACCTTCGAGGCTTATCTCGCCGCACATGCGGACAGTCGACTCACCGCGTCGGTACCGTCGTCCGGTTCGGTCTTCATGGACTACCCGATGGCAAGTGTGGGTGCAGACTCGTCGGCGGCAGACGACGCCGGCAAACTGCTGGCGGCAGCGCTGGCATCGGACACCGGGCGTTCCGTACTTGCCGGCCTCGGGTTCCGCGGCGCGGATCAGGCCCCACCGGTCGCCGGTGGAGTGGGAAAGGTTGGCTCGCTGGTGCCGTCCGATCCGTCTGTGGTCACCAAAGCGCTTGCGCGGTACGAGATTCTGTCCAGGCCTTCCCGCGCGCTGGCAGTTGTCGACGTCTCGGGGTCCATGGACTACATGCAGGACGGGGTCACTCGAATGGCCGCGACGGCGCAGGCCGGTGACATCGCGATCCGAATGTTTCCTGCCAACGCACAATTGGGTCTCTGGGCGTTCTCCGTAGACCTCGGTGTCGGGACGGACTACCGCGAACTCGAACCTGTCGCCCGTATGGATGCAACTGAAGGTGGCACGGATCATCGGAGCAAACTGCTGTCTCGGATCGACAACCTCTCTTCGATCGTCGGCGGCGGAACAGGTTTGTACGACAGCGTTCTCGCCGCGTATCGGTCCATGCAACAGTCCTACGATCCGGCCTCGATCAATTCGGTGATTCTGCTTACCGACGGTGCCAACGACGATCCGTCGGGTATCGCCCTGCAGGAACTTCTCGACACCCTGACTCGCGAGCAGGACCCGACGCGGCCGGTACCGATCATCACCATCGGTGTCACCGATGATGCCGATACCGATGTGCTCGAGCAGATTTCGGCTCTCACCGGCGGTAACAGTCACTTCGCTCCGACACCGGCAGACATCCCGAAGGTCTTCGTCGGCGCGATCAGTGGGCGCGCCGGCTGAACTACTCGAGAACGGGTGCGTCGGCGCTGTCGGTAATCCATTCGGTTGCGAGCTTCTCGAGGGTTCCGTCGGCGTAGAGCGCATCGACTGCCGCGGAGACGCACTCGGTCAGCGGACTGTTCTTCTCGAGCACCAAACCGAAGAATTCGGTGACTGCGTTGGGCCGCGGAAACTGACCCACGATGACCGACCCGGGCAGTTCGTTCTCGGTGATGTGGAATCCGGTCGGGATGTCGACGACCAATGCATCGATCTCGCCCGCGGCCAGCGCAGCTTTCGCGTCGTCCGTGGTCGCGAACTCGCGTGGCGCAGTGGTCGGAACAATCGTGTCGGTGATCGCCGCGAGGCTGGTTGAACCGGTCTGAGCGCCCAAACGGTAGCCGGCCAGATCCGCAAGATTCTTTGCACCGGCGGCCTTGCTTCCGCGTGAGGCGATCACCGACTGCGCCACTGCGTAATACGGCGAGCTGAAGTCGACGTTCGCGCGGCGATCCCCGGAAATCGTGAACTGATTGACGTCGAAGTCGAAATCCTTGGGGCCTGGTTTCAATGCGTCGTTGAAGGCGACAGTGGTGAAGCGAACCTGGTCGGTGTTGTACCCGAGCTTGTCGACGACCGCCCGGGCCACCGCACCCTCGAGGCCTTTGCCGTTCGACGGATCGTTGTCGACGAACCACGGCGCGTACGCCGGTGAGTCAGTGGCGATGGTCAGGACACCGTCTTCGAGGGTGGTCCCGCTCTGGGGTCCGCACTTGTCCACTGCGGTCGTCGAGGGAAGTTTGGTGAACGCCTCGGGAACCGTGGTGGTGGTATCTGCTGCCGCAGGTGCCTCCGGCTGCGACGAACACGAGCCCAACAAGATCGAGGAAGCGAAGATCGCGGTCACGGCAACTGCGCGTCGTGTCATAGGCACTAGGCCATCTTGCCTGTTTGTCCGGTCTGGACGTGACGGGGGTCTCGTGTGAGCGGAGTTCACGCAGCTGAGCGTCGCAGTGCAAGGCGCTCCGACGGTGTCGTCCCACCCCAGACTCCGTGCGGTTCAGCGGTCTCGAGTGCAAAGGTCAGGCAGTCCCGAATGACCGGGCAGCGGAAGCACACCTGCTTCGCGGAACTCTCCCGTGCAGCCCGATTGCGTCCGCGCTCTTCACCCGGCGAATAGAACACCGCCGGGTCCACTGTTTTACAGGTGGCGAACATCCGCCAGTTGTTGTCCACCAACGGCTCCACGGAACTGCGAACTGTCATCGTGGTCTCCTCTCCCATCGAGAATCCAGTCTTGCCCGTGGCCTGGCACAGCGGCAGGTTTCCGATCCATCAGATTTCTACTGCCAGACGCAGCGCTATCCAGACACAGCGCTATCCAGCACAATGAGGAAATGGCAACGACGGATCGGGGTCAGATCACTCTCGACGGCACAACCGTGTCCGTGACCAATCTGGGCAAGATCCTCTACCCCGAGAGCGGCACCACGAAGGCCGAAGTCATCGACTACTACACCCGTATCGCCGCCGTCATGCTTCCGCATGTCGTCGGTAGACCTGGTACTCGTAAGCGTTGGCCCAATGGTGTGGACGGTCAGTCCTTCTTCGAGAAGAACCTGGCGTCGTCTGCCCCTCAGTGGCTCACGCGTGCGTCGCTGCAACATTCTGATCGCGTCGTCACTTACCCGATTTTCGATTCCGTTGCATCCCTGGCGTGGCTGGGGCAACAGGCGGCACTCGAATTACACGTTCCCCAATGGCGATTCGACGGTTCCGAGCGTGGTCCGGCGACACGACTGGTATTCGATCTCGACCCGGGTGAGGGTGTCGGATTGACCGAGTGCGCCGAGGTGGCGAGGTCGATTCGAGATCTGGTCGCAACTCTGGGGTGGACGGCCTATCCGGTAACCAGTGGTAGCAAGGGAATCCACCTCTACGTTCCATTGGATCGAGCGTTGGACGGCAGTGGTGCGTCGACTGTCGCCAAGCAGATCGCCAACGGGCTCGAGAAGCTTCACCCGGATCTCGTCACCGCGACGATGGCGCGAAATGTCCGGGCAGGCAAGATCTTCGTTGACTGGAGTCAGAACAACGCAGCCAAGACCACCATTGCGCCGTATTCGATGCGCGGTCGCGATCAACCCTATGTTGCCGCGCCGCGCAGTTGGGACGAACTCGACGATCCGAAACTGCGCCACCTGCTGTTCGACGAGGTTCTGGAGCGCGTCGAATCCGACGGTGATCTGCTGGGCGATCTGGATCCGCCGGTCTCGGCGTCTGTAGCCGATACGTTGACGCACTACCGCAACAAGAGGTCAGCCGACCGGACTCCGGAGCCGATCCCTGCTGCAGTGGACAAGGAGACAGCGGGCAATACCTTTGTGATTCAAGAACATCACGCCAGACGATTGCATTACGACGTTCGTCTCGAGCGGGATGGTGTGCTTGTGTCCTGGGCAGTCCCGAAGGGTGTGCCGACCAGTGCCGGAGAAAATCGGTTGGCCGTGCACACCGAGGATCATCCGCTCGAATACGCCACATTCTCGGGCACGATTCCGAAGGGGGAGTACGGCGGCGGTTCGATGACGATCTGGGATTCCGGGACGTACGAGACCGAGAAGTGGCGTGAAGACGAGGTGATCGTGCGCTTGAGTGGGGAGCGGGTGCAGGGACGCTTCGCGCTGATCCGGACAAAGGGTGATCAGTGGTTGATGCATCTGATGAAGGATCAGAACGCGAGTTTCGGAACGGAGTTTCCCAAGAATCTCGAGCCGATGCTTGCCACCGCTGGAACGCTCGAAGGTCTCGACCCGCAGGAGTGGGCCTTCGAAGGAAAGTGGGACGGGATTCGAGTGATTCTCGAATCTCATTCGGGCACAATGTCGCTTCGCAGTCGCGCGGGTAACGACAAGACCCGGGACTATCCAGCCCTTGCCGGGTTGGCCGAGGTGCTGGACGGTCATGACGTGGTTCTCGACGGTGAGGTGGTGGCGTACAACGACGCGGGAGTTACAGATTTCGGCCTCCTCCAGCGAGGTGGGGAACCGGTGTTCCTGGCCTTCGATCTTCTGTACCTCGACGGAGTGTCTTTGCTGCGGAAGTCCTATTCGGATCGCCGCACCGTGTTGAATGCGTTGGCGGGCAAGGTCGGTGAGCTCGAGGTACCACCGCAGATCGAGGGCACGGCGGAGAACGCCTTGGAGGTGAGCACCGATGCCGGGTGGGAAGGGATTGTCGCCAAACGTCGTGCATCGGTCTACCTTCCAGGGCGGCGGGGGTCGAGTTGGATCAAGGTGAAGAACTGGCGCACCCAAGAGGTGGTGATCGGTGGGTGGCGCACCGGGCAGGGCAATCGAGCGCAAGGGATCGGGGCGCTGCTCATGGGAATTCCGGGTGAGGACGGATTGACCTACGTGGGACGCGTCGGTACCGGCTTCAGTGATCGTGATTTGGAGTCACTGCTTGCGTTGCTGGAACCGTTGCGTCAGAAGGAAAGTCCGTTCGAGGCGGAACTTCCAGCAGATGACCGCAAGGGTGCGGTGTGGGTGAGGCCTGAACTCGTCGGTGAGGCGCGGTTCATGGATTGGACGGCGACCGGACGCCTTCGCCACCCGAGTTGGCGGGGTCTGCGAGAGGACAAGAAGCCGGGCGACGTGGTGCGGGAAACAAGGCAATAACGGCCAACGCACTGAGAAACGCTGCTGCGGCACAGATCTGGATCCCCATGCACATCGCCGAAGTGTAAGCCTGATTCGCTGCCTCGGCCACAATGCTCACCGGGGGAGCGTCGGCGTGGATCTGCGCCAGATCGACTGTGGAAGTGCCGACTCCGGGTTCGAAGCGGGACCGGAAAACCGTTGCTACGACTGTCCCGACGACGGCGACGCCCAGAACTCCACCCAATTCCCGTACGACACTGTTTATCGAACTCGCCATCGAAGCCTGCTGGGGCGCAACCGACGACATCGACGCAGTTGTTGCCGGAGCCATGACCAACCCCATCCCGGCGCCAACCAGTGCCATGATCGCAGCCAGGACCCCGAACGGTGCGTACCTACCCGCGGCGATCGACAAGACCAACAGTCCCACGGACATGACCGCGAGGCCGCCCGCGATCGAACTGCGCACCCCGAGTCGGCCCACCACACGATCGCTGCTGGAGGCGACAGCCGCCATCACCAGTGCAAACGGAACTGCACCGACGCCGGCAACCAATGGACCGTAACCGCGAACGAATTGGAGGTATTGCGTGTACGTGAAGAGAACACCGAACAAGGCGAAGAACGTTGCGGCCAAGATGGCATTGGAGATGCTGAACACTCGGCTGGTGAAGATGCGCACGTCTGTCATCGGCGCCGGGGCCCGCAGCTCCCACCAGACGAACCCGGCGAGAAGTGCTGTTGCGCTGACGATCTCCAGCACCGTGATGGGCGACGACCATCCGCGAAGGCTTGCTTGGGTGAGGGCATCCACGATCAAAGCCAGTCCGCCGGCGGACAACAGGAGTCCGGGGATGTCGAAGGAACCCTTGACCATTCCTCCTGCTGAGGACACAAGAGAAACCGTCGCGGCTATCACAACGGCGACCAGTGGGACGTTTATCCAGAAGACGCTTCCCCAACTGAAATGTTCGAGAAGTACGCCACCGGCCACGGGGCCGATCGCGATTCCCAGTCCGGCGGTTGCAGACCAGATTCCTATCGCCCGGCCTCTCTCGTGCGGGGCGAACATCGAGACGACAAGTGACAGCGTCGCCGGCATGACCAGTGCGGCGGCTGCCCCCATCACTGTTCTCCAGCCGATCAGCTGCAACGACGTGTGAGAGAGGGCAGCGAAGGCTGACCCGAGAGCGAACAAGATGAGGCCGGTCAGAAGTATCCGACGGTGACCGAATCTCGCGCCGAGTCCACCTGCCGTGATGAGCAAGGCGGCGAACGCCAATGTGTATGCGTTGCTGATCCATTGCAGGTCGACGGTGGTCGCCCGCAGTTCGCGGGCAAGGGTCGGGATAGCGGTGTTGAGGATGGTGTTGTCGATCGTGACTACGACGAGGGATGTGCAGAGGGCGCCCAGTGCTGCCCATCGTCGCCGGTCAGTGGGTTCGAGGGAATTCATCATGTCCTTACGAATGTAACCTTACGAATGTTTAGTGATGAGAACGTACCCCCTCGCCTTACATGTGTAAAGTTTGTCGGGTGAGTGATGTTTCCGAAGATGCCGATGAAACTGGGACGAGTGGTTCTCGGAGTACTCGCGCCCGAAATCCGAGAGGAAGCGGCGCACGGCTCCGCGGAGAGATCGTCGCCGCAGCGGCGACGCTCATCGCCCGCACCGGATCGGATCAGGCGGTGACGCTCCGATCAGTCGCTCGCGAAGTCGGGATATCCGCACCATCTATCTACGGACACTTTTCCGATCGCGATGCCATTGTCGAAGCGGTGGTCTCCGAATCGCTGGAGCAGTTGCATCTCGCCGTGGCCGACGCCGTTTCCGCACACCCCGACCCGGTCGAGGGTCTGTATGCCGGGTGCTCGGCATACGTCGAGTTCGGCATTTCCGAGCCCGCTCGGTATCGGGTCTTGTTCGGGTGGTCCAGGCCGAAAGGTCAGTCACCACAATCGGATACGCGAGGACTGGCCGCCTTCAACACGCTGGTGACCAACCTTGACGCGTGCGTCGCCGCTGGGAGGTCGGCCAGCACAGACACTTTTGTCGATGCGGTATCGATCTGGACTTCGCTGCACGGACAGGTGATGTTGCGGGCCGATCTCCCGGAATTCCCGTGGCCGTCGACCGACACCGTCGGTGAGATGGTGAGGAGCCTTGCGCGGCTTGTGAACTGACACCTCAACCGTTTGCTGATCGGCAACCAGGCGAGGTCTGATCCAGCATCGTGAGATAGGCATCGAGCTGAGCCGCGCCGGCGAGAAGGTTGCGACTGCGTGTGGTCAGCCGGTCTTGCCAGGATTCGAGGAACGCTGCCAATGAGTCCGCTCCGCCGGCCTCGCGCAGCGAATCGAGAAACTGGGCGACTTGCGACAGTCGGTAGCCGCCGCGCCGCAGCTGCCGCGCGATCTCGGCGTCGCGCACACACTCCGGACCGTATTCGCGATAACCCGTTGCTCGTTCGCGCTCGGGGTGCAGGATGCCGTGCTCTTCCCACGTGCGCAGTGTCGCCGGATGAACGCCGAGACGGCGCGCAAGCTCACCGACCGTCAGCGCTGGACCGTGGACCAGTGCCGGTGCCATGGTGGACAGAGTCCCCAGCGTTGCGGCTACCTCGGTGCGAGTTCCTCGCTCGGCGAGCAGTGTCACGTGTGCACTGTCGATCAGGCGGTAGGCGGACTCGGTGTCGCCCTGGTTGGTCGCACGCATGATTTCCGTGGCCCGCTGGTGGCCGTGACCGCCGCGCAATGCGAGGAAAGTTCGCAGGGCCTGCGCGTGCACTGGGGTGTATCGCCGGTAGCCGGCGTTGCTGCGATCGGTCGGAGGAAGGACGCCGGCGTCGTCGTAATTGCGGATCGCCTGTGCGGACAACCCGTGTTCACGGGCAAGGTCGATGGGCCGCACTGATCACCTCCGATTGAGGCTTTTCACGGTATACCCCAGGTAATTGTTGTAAAAGTTTCACGCGAATCTTCAACGATACTGTCGAAGGCAGTCCACCTTCGAAAGGGATGATCATGTCCACTGCCCCAGCGCTGAGTGAGTTCGGCCGCCAACTCGAAGACGCGGCAAGTCTTGGTCGTGCCGTCGACGAAGTGCTCGCAGCACGAACCGAGGTGCCGGCTCTGCTCGCTCTCGGCGAGCCGACTCATGGGATCAAGGCTTTTCCGTTGCTGCGCAACGAACTTCTCGGCCAACTGGTCGAACGAGGATATCGGTCGATCGTGCTCGAAACAGATGCCTTTGCGGCATTGCTTGTCGACGGCTACGTGAACGGGGGAGAGGCGGACATCGAGAAGGTGCTCGCCACAGGCTTCAGCCACGGATTCGGTGCGGTACCGGGTAACCGCGAACTCGTCGAATGGCTACGCGAGTACAACGACGGTCGCGCTCCGGCTGACCGAGTTCGCTTCTACGGCTTCGACGCTCCGGTGGAGTACTCCGGTGCACCGAGCCCGCGCCGCGCACTGTCTGCGGCAGGTGACTTCCTGCCCGCCGCGTTGCGGCCACAATCTCTCGACGACGCCGACCTCTTTCTGGGGCAGGACGCCGACTGGACCAACCCGGCGGCGATGTTCGATCCGGCTGCGTCCGTCGGCAACTCCGATCATGCTCGCGCCCTGCGCATCATTGCGGACGACCTCGGCAGCGTCCTTCGGCGCGCCGCACCAGTGCTGCGACCCGCCGACCCTGCCGGGTACGACCTGGCCCTTGCACATTCACGCACCGCTCTGGGGCTCTTGCGGTATCACTCCGCGATGGCGAGTTCCGCTCCTGATCGCATTGGAACACTGCTCAGTCTGCGTGCCGAGATGATGGCCGAGAACCTGCTGGCGGTCATCGCCCAGGAGCAGCGACGCGGGCCTAGCCTGCTGTTCGCACACAATGCCCATCTCTTGCGAATGCCGTCCGACATGCCGGTCAACGGCAACGTGGTCAGTTGGGGGAGCGCCGGCTCACTTGTCGGACTTCTCCTCGGGGAGCGTTACGTATTTTTGGCAACCGACGCCAACCCCGACAGTGATCCGGGCACGCTTCAGGGAGCGTTGGCCGATGCGACCGGTCGGCGTGCCCTGTTCTCGACTCCGGCCCTGCGAGCCGCGCTCGGCCCGTCGATCACCGCGGGAGAAGCGATCCTGCCAGGGCATCTGCCGCTGAAACCTTCGGAGTTGGACGGCGCCGACGCGGTCATCTTCGTCGCGGATACCGACGGGCAGCGTCATCAGTACTGGTAACAGCGTCAGGGGCAGAGCGCGTGCGAGAGTATCGCGACGGTGTCCGGCTGGTCCTTCGGCGTCGACGTCAGCGTCACGGTGAACGCACGATCCGGCGTCGCACCGGACAGCGTGTAGTACCCGTAGATCCCGCCACTGTGGCCGGTATAGGTGACGCCGCAGGGAAGTTCGGTGGCGCCGACGCCCATCCCGTACCCGAGCCCCTCGGCTTCGGTGGCGCCGACCTGAGGGGTGGTCATCTCGGCAAGCTGCTCGGCCGGCACCACCTGCCCGTCGAGTAGCGCGCGCCAGAAGGCGTTCAGGTCTGTGCCCGTCGAGACCATCGCTCCGGCAGACCAGGGGATCGACGGTTCCGTGCGGGAAACATCGGTCAGGCCACCATCGAGATCCTGATAGCCCGTCAGGTGATCGCCCCTGATATCGCGCTCACCGGCCGCCGGGAGGTACGTGTCGTCCAGGTCCAGCGGGTCGAGTATCCGAGACTGAAGTTCGTCGGCGTAGCTGCGGCCGGTCACCGATTCGACGAGCATTCCGAGAACGATGTAGTTGGTGTTGGTGTAGACGAACGACGTTCCGGGGACGAATTGCGCCGGTTTGCCGAGGGCGATGGCGACCGCGGCGGACGGCGTCAGCGTTCGGTCCTCGTTTGCGGCAATCCATTCGTCGGCGCCGGGTTCTCCGGCGAACTCGGGTAGGCCGCTGCGATGTTGCAACAGTTGCCGCACGGTGATTGCGCTACCGTCTGTGCCACTGCCGTCCATGTCACTGCCGTGCAGTAGGCCCGGGAGGTACTGCTCGATCGGTGCGTCGAGGTCGACCTTGCCTTCGGCCACCAACTGCAGGACGAGTGAAGCGGTGAATGTCTTTGTCACACTTCCGATCCGGACCCGATCATTCTTGCCGATCGAATCGCCGTTGGTCCGATTGGGTACGCCGCTGGTCATGACAGCCGTCGTGGTTCCGTCGTCGAGTGTTGCGATCGACCCGACGACACCCGACCTGGTGAGTCCGTCGAGATCCGATTGAATCTCCACTGCGCGCTGGAGCGTCGAGCAACCGATCAGCGCCGTGGTAGCTCCGATGATGACCGCGGCGACAAGGAGGTATGAGCGCATGATTTCGAATCTAGGGATCCGCCGGCGCCGACGGATCCAGGAAATCCCCGATCATTCCCTGATCTTTGCCAGGCCGGGACGTAAGGCCTGTTTGTCGAAAACCGACAAATGGGATCAATGATTCCTGTCCGAACACCACGTCTACGCCGTTAACATCCGAACGAAGTGTTTGTTTTCACGTGCCTTACCAGTTCACGGCTATCGAGGTGCGCTGCTGCGCGCCGAAACGACTCCCACGAAGGACGGATGCATGAAGAAGTCGACACTCCGCACGGGAACGGTCGCTGCTCTGCTGACCGGAAGCGTCCTGTTGCTCTCCGCTGCCCCCGCCTCGGCCGACCCGGGGAGCCTCGGTAGCGGCGGCAGTAGCGGGAGCTCCGGCAGCCTGGGAAGCGCAGGAAGCATCAGCAGCGGATCAGCCGCCCTCCCCATTCCGAGTCCGGCAGGCCTGATCGCGCTGGCAGCAGCGAGCACTCAGACCGGAAAGCCCTACCAATGGGGCGGAGTCGGGCCGAACTCGTGGGACTGCTCCGGGCTGGTGCAATGGGCGTTTCGGCAGGCCGGAGTGAATCTGCCAAGGACCAGCCAACAGCAGGCCAACGTCGGACAGCCGGTTCCTCGGTGGGCCCTCGCTCCCGGCGACGTCATCACCTTCTACCCCGGTGCGACGCACGTCGGCATCTACGCCGGATTCGGAATGGTGTTCAACGCCTACGGAGTTGGTGTTCCGACCGGACTGACGCCGCTGGCGGATCTGCCGATCAACAACATCCGCAGGTTCTAGAACCTGCACAGAACCTTCACAAGTCCTCCCAGGTTCATCCACGAGGGCCGAATACAGTCAGTTCCATGAGTCAGCGAAGAGTGCTCGTGGTCGACGACGAGGTCAGTATCTGCGAGTCCATCGCAGCGAGGCTGCGTGCCGAGGGCTACGACGTCGAGTTGGCATTCGACGGTCCCAGTGCTGTGACCCGTTGCGAGCAGATGGATGCCGACCTAGTGGTGCTCGACGTGATGATGCCGGGATTCGACGGCCTCGAAGTCTGCCGCCGCATCCAGGCCGTGCGCCCGGTGCCCGTGCTGATGTTGACCGCTCGTGCCGATGAAACCGACATGCTGATCGGTCTCGGCGTCGGGGCCGACGATTATCTGAGCAAGCCGTTCAGCATGCGTGTCCTCGTCGCCCGTGTTCAGGCGTTGCTTCGGCGCGCTGATCGTGCGGAGCACGCTGCTCGCCCGGTGGCCGACTTGCTCGAGTTCGGCGACGTCGTGATCGACCTGACCGAACGTCGAGTGCGTCGTGATACGCAGGAAGTCCACCTGACTCGCACCGAATTCGATCTCATCGCCTACCTGGCGGAGCGGCCGCGAGCGGCGATCCCGCGGGAGTCGCTGCTCGAGGAGATCTGGGGCTGGGGTGAGGGAGCGGGTAGTCGGACCGTCGACAGCCACGTCAAGGCTCTACGACGCAAGCTCGGACCTTCCGTGATCCGGACAGTTCACGGCGTCGGGTACGCCTGGGACGTGCCGCGATGAGCGGCGTCGACCGACTCTTTGCACGGTGGCCGCGGCCGCTGGACCCGATGCGATCGTTCAAAGTGAAGGTCGGCCTCCTGGTTGTCGCAGCGTTGTTGTTCGCCGCGGGCGGTTTCTGGCTGACGTCGCAACAACCATTTCGTTTTGCTCTCCTGACGGCGTTGGTTGTCGCTCTCGGAGTTACACAAGTGCTCGCACACGGAATGACGTCACCGCTTCGCGAGATGACAGCCGCGGCGAAGGCGATGGCGCGCGGCGATTATTCGCGGCGGGTACGAGCGACTTCCCGCGACGAAGTAGGCGAACTCGCCCATGCGTTCAATCGGATGGCCGAGGACCTCGGGGCCGACGACCGGTACCGCCGCGAGTTGATCGGCAACGTCTCCCACGAATTACGGACGCCCATCACCGCTTTGCAAGCCATGCTCGAAAACGTTGTCGACGGTGTCGAAGAACCGGATCCGGCGATGATGAAATCGGCGTTGCGGCAGACGGAACGACTGGGAGCGCTGGTGGCCGACCTTCTCGACCTCTCGAAACTCGAGGGCGGCGCTATGCCGTTGAAGCGCCGCCGTTTCGAGGTCGAGCCGTTCCTACGTGAGCTGTCGAGTGTGAGTGCGGGCGACATCGAGATAGACGTCAAGCCTCCGAAATTGTCCGTGGTAGCCGATCCGGATCGCCTCCATCAGGTGGTGACCAACCTGGTGGACAACGCGGTTCAGCACGGGAACGTCGACACGAAAGTTGTCATCCGAGTACGTACCGGCAGTGCAGGGGAGTTGGTGCTCGATGTCCACGACGACGGCCCCGGCATCGAGCCACAAGCCCGTGAGCGAGTGTTCGACCGCTTCATCCGCGGCGGATCGACCGACGGGGGTACCGGGCTCGGCCTCGCGATCGCGAAGTGGGCGGTCGAATTACATGACGGCAGGATCGCCGTCGTCGATGCCCCGTCGGGCTGCTGCATTCGAGTAGTGCTGCCGCAGAGCTGAATCAAAGTTTCCTACGAGATCGAGAGATCTCGCGATGGCGCATGCCTTCATCAGGCCTTCGCCCGTAGTTCCGAACCCGAAATTTGAACCCGAAACATGGGAGATCACATGAGCGCTCCAATAGTCATTCCGCCGAAAGCGCCGATACCGGTTGCAAAACCCAAGCGACCCAGCCGGTTCTGGCGTCCCGATCGCACGTCGATGGCCACCCGCTCGATGCTCGTCGGCGCGAGCGGCGTTGGGGCGCTGGCGGCCCTGATCCTCGATCCAGGGTTCGTGAGTATCGCGTACGTGGTCGTCGGTGTCGGCGTGGTGATCGTGTTCGGGATTCTGACGCCGCCGCGGATGTCTACGACGCAGTGGGCCGCCGCGATGGGGATGCTCGCACTTCTGGGCGTTGCCGCCGTTCGCGGTGCGGAGTGGTTGGTGTTCCTCTGCGTCGTAGCTGCGTGGGTTCTGTTCACGTGGACTCTGATCGGCGGGCGGACGTGGACCGGAATACTTCTGGGAACGTTCGCTCCCTGGCGGGCACCCCACCGGACGGTCAACTTCGTTCGTCGTCGAAAACTTGCTACCCGCTCTGCTCCGCGGGTGCCGGCGGCGCGAGTTGTCGTCGTGAGCGCAGTGTCGATTCTTCTCCTGCTGATTTTCGGATCTTTGTTCGTGAGTGCGGATCCGGAGTTCGCGAAGATCTTCGGCGGCTTCGCTCCTGCCATCTCCGTGTCGAACCCGGGAGCACGGATCTTTGCCGGCGTCGTGATGGCGTTCGGCACGCTGGTTGCGGTGTACCTGCGTCGCAGAACGCCGACGGTGGACGCGTTTGCACCTGCGCCGGCGACGCCGTTGCCGATGTGGGAGTGGGCGGTCCCGCTCGGAGTACTCAACGTGCTGTTCCTCGGTTTTGTTGCAGTACAGACGAAGACGCTGTTCGGGGGAGACGAACACGTACAGGTGACCGATGGACTGACCTACGCGGACTACGCGCGTGAGGGTTTCTGGCAGCTCATGGCGGTTACCGTGCTGACGCTGCTCGTCATCGCCGTCGCAGTGCGGTACATCGACCGCCGCGACGCTGGATCGAGGCGTCTTGCCCGCGGACTGTTGGGTGCACTGTGCCTCTTCAGTCTGGTGATCGTGGCATCCGCTGTGCACCGGATGTGGTTGTACGAGAATCAGTACGGTTTCACGGTGCTCCGGGTCAGCGTCTTCGCGACAGAGCTGCTTCTGGGCTTCGTGTTCGTGTTGTTGCTCGTCGCAGGTATTCGGATGTCCGGGAAGTGGCTGCCCACAGCCGTTCTCGCCACTTCGGCCGTCGCGCTGCTGGCCTTCGCGGTGTTCAACCCCGATGCGTACATCGCGCAAAAGAACGTGGAGCGGTTCGAGGGCGGCAAGAGCATAGACGTTTCCTACTTACGCGGGCTCTCCGTCGACGCGGTACCTGCCTTGGATCGTCTACCGGAACCGCAGCGTTCATGTGCCTTGAGCAGATATCGATTCGGAGTGCCGGGCACCACTGCGCCCTGGGAGTTCAACGCAGCGCGTGAGAAGGCGCGCGACATCCTGGAAGCTCGCCCGGTCGGGCCGTGCCTGCAGATGTACACGGTCGGATAGACGCAGGGCGATTGTGCAGCCGCACGGCAGATATCGCGCGCGGCTGCACAATCGGCGAGCGTCGCCTGTTCGATCAGTGCACGGCGAGTGAGATTTTCTCCCGTTCCTCCGCGGACACCACGTCGCGGGTGGAGCGTAAGTCGATCGTCACGCTGTTGAGTTTGCCGCCGTAGCGGAACGTGCCCTTGTCCGCGAACTCTTCCGCGACCGGGCTTCCCCGGTTGATGCCGACGTCGAGCTGTTCGTTCATGCTGAAGATCGCCCGAGTGGTCTTCTCGATCCGGCCCTCGGAGACCACCACGCCGTCGACGCTCAGGGTGGCGGTTCCACCCTTGCCGATTCCGCCGCCGTCGTACTCGAAGTGGACGGACACCTCGCGCGCATCGGGTGCCAGCGGGTTGCGCCCACGCACGAAGGTCCGACCACCGCCGCTGAAGTTGTAGCAGTAGACGGGGACGGAATCGAGTATGTACAAAGCGAATCCGCCGAACCGGCCACCGAGGCTGACCAGCATGCCGTCGGCGACGCTACCCAGACTCGCGGTCAGCGTGTACGAGCGGTTGAAGAACGTCGGCGCGGCTTTCTCGACCAGGCCGTTCATGTGTGGGTACAGCGTGAGGGTCTTGCGGCCCATCATCGGATGCGGGGGTCGTGATTCCGCGGTGGCGTGGCGACCGACCGTTCTGTCGTCCAGCGGCAACACCTGATATTTGGCCGCCTCGACGAGGAACTTTTCCTTGAGCCGGGCCAGGATCTCGGGATGCTCGTCCGCGAGATCGCGGGCCTGCGACCAGTCGACCGAGGTGTCGTACAGCTCCCAGCGGTCTTCGCTCATCGGTGTGAGCTCGAGGCCGTGAGTGGCCATCAGCCAGGGTGCGCGGTGGGCCGTGACTGCGGTCCAACCGTGATCGTAGATTCCGCGGTTGCCGAAGATCTCGAAATACTGTGTGGTGTGGCGCTCTTCGGCGTCGGGCTCGGCGAAGGTGTAGTTCATCGCCACGCCTTCCATCGGTTTCTGGGTGACCCCGTCGACGCTGGTCGGTGCCGGAATGCCGGCAGCTTCCAGGATTGTCGGCGTGATGTCGACGCAGTGATGCCATTGCTCCCTGATGCCTGGCTTGTCGATCCCCTTGGGCCAGTGGGCGATCAGACCGTTTCGGGTACCGCCGTAGTGGGACGCAACCTGCTTGGCCCACTGGTACGGGGTGTCGAGAGCCAGAGCCCACGACGCCGGATAGTGCGGGTAGCTGGTTTCGGTCCCCAACTCGTCGTAGCGCGCCAGTACGTCGGATGTCGCACTCTTGTAACCGTTGAGGCCGGCGAGGTAATTGAACGAGCCCTCCATGCCGCCCTCGGCGGAGGCGCCGTTGTCACCCAGCATGTAGAGCACCAGAGTGTTGTCGAGTACACCCATTTCCTGCAACCGGTCGACGAGCCTGCCTACCTCGTCGTCGGTGTGCTCGAGAAATGCCGCGTACAACTCCATCAAACGGGCCGAGACCTTCTTCTGGTCGTCGTCGAGTTCGTCCCAGTGCGGGAGCCCCGGAGCCCAGGGGGCCAACTCGGTGTCAGGAGCGACGACGCCCAGTTCCTTCTGCTTTTGGAGGGTGATCTCACGTTGGCGATCCCACCCGTGATCGAATTCGCCGACGTACTTGTCCAGGTAGCGGTCCGGGACCTGGAGTGGAGCGTGGCACGCGCCGAAGGGGAGGTAGCAGAACCACGGCTTGTCCGGGTCCATCGTGTTGACGCCCTCGACCCATTCGATCGCGTGGTCGACGAGATCTTCGGACAGGTGGTAACCCTCCTGTGGCGTCTTGGGTAAGTCGACCATCGTGAAGTCCTCGTAGAGAACCGGGGCGAACTGATCGGATTCGGCACCGAGAAAACCGTAGAACTTGTCGAAACCCTCACGGACCGGCCACCGATCGAACGGCCCGGCAGCGGTGGTCTCCCACGTCGGGGTCTGGTGCATCTTGCCGAAAGCGCCCGTCGCATAGCCGTTTCCCTGCAGGACGCGTGCGACCGTGGCGGCAGAGGCAGGGCGGGTACCGTTGTATCCCGGTGCCGCGTTGGCCATTTCGGAGATGACACCCATACCGACACTGTGGTGGTTGCGCCCCGTCAGTGTGGCGGCACGCGTCGGCGAGCACAGAGCCGTGGTGTGGAATCGGCTGTATTTCACGCCGGTTTCGGCCAAACGCTCGGCGGTGGGCGTGCGGCACGGGCCACCGAACGCGGAGGGTGCGCCGAATCCGACGTCGTCGATCATGATCAGCAGCACGTTCGGGGCCCCGGCCGGCGGGCGAAGCGGTTCCGGGCGGGTGTACGGGGGATTCTGATCGGGGTAGTACACGGCGGCCGCGACGTTCGGCGTCTCGGGAATGATCGGGATGGAATGGCGATTCACCAGCAGGCTCCTTGGCGTGTGCAAAACCGGGGTCGATTAAGCAGTCGTCTTAATTTGGAGAGTATCGATCGGAATTCAGTTGGCGGCGTAGGTCTCGCTGACTGGGATAATCACCCCTGTGAGTGGTTAAGGAGTCCCTGCACTCCCTAACCGCGCACAGGGGTGGGTCTTGCGGAATTAAGTCAGTGACTTATATGGTCGGTATATGCCCGCCTCGTTGGATGCCAAGAACGCCATGATCGCCGTCGCCGAGCGGATGTTCGCCGAGCACGGTATTCACGAAGTGTCCATGCGGGACGTGGCGACTGCGGCCGGGCAGCGCAACAACTCTGCAGTTCAGTATCACTTCGGCGGGCGAGACGGTCTGGTGCTGGCCGTATTCCGGCATCGGATGGATCAGATCAATGCAGCGCGACTGACGTATCTCGACGACGTCGACGCCAGTGGGCGGACCGATCTGGTCCGTGCTTTGGTCGAAGCCTTCCTGTACCCGCTGGCCGATTTCATGGCGACGGTCGACGGGTCCAACTATGCGCGGTTCATCGCGAGAATTTCACCGTCAGTGGATACACAGAGTGCTGAGTTTCGCGAGGTCAGTGAAGGAATCAACGAGGTAGTCGGCAGGTTGACGCGGGCGTTGCCGCATCTGCCCCGCCGCGTCGCGGTGGAACGGATCGATCTGACGTTCAACATGAGCGTCTCTGCTCTGGCCATCTTCGAGCAGCGCCGCGAAGACGAAAACCCCGTTGTTCAGGCAGATTTCGATACGACGGTGGATCATCTGGTCGATCTCGCGGTAGGAGCACTGACCGCGCCCCAAAGCGCACACAAACGCACACGAGCAAAGTGGGTGCACGCGTCGACTGACGTGTGACCCCGCGACACGACACGACAGGACGGAGTCATTCGATGGCTACCCTTACATCATCACGAACAGTCCAAATCGGCAATCACACAATCGAATTCGGACCACGCGGAATGAGGCGCAATCCGGAAGGCGTTGAATCGAGGCCGTACGAGCGGTTCACTCTGACACCCGTCACACCGTTCATCGGTGCCGAGATCAGCGATATCGACTTGCGTGATCCGTCGGAGGAGCAGATCGAGGACGTGCGCCGGGCCCTCCTCGAATGGAAGGTCGTGTTCTTTCGGGACCAGCCGATTTCGAGCTTGAATCATCGTGACTTCGCGGCCCATTGGGGTGAACTCGAGGTTCATCCACTTCTCCCGCAGGGAGAGGTCCCGGCAGTCGTCAGATTCGAACGCGGAGAGGACAGTCCAGGAACGGAGAACATCTGGCACGTCGACGTCACCTGGACGAAGACGCCGCCGCTTGGTTCAGTACTTCGGGCGATCGACGTACCGCCTGCCGGTGGTGACACGCTCTGGGCCGATATGGGTAACGCCTTCGACTGCCTCCCCGACGAGATCAAGGACTTGATCGACGGCAAGGACGCCATCCACGATTTTGTGCCGTCCTTCGGACGCGGCATGAGCCCGGAGAAGTTGGAGCAGATGAAGGAGCAGTACCCGCCGGTTCTGCATCCGATGGTGCGTAAGCATCCGGAGACCGGGCGGAAGACGCTGTTCGTCAACAGCCTCTTCACCACCCACATTCCGGATATGGATCCTGTCGAAGGCAACGATCTGCTCAACCTGCTGTTCGCGCAGGTCAAGGTCCCGGACTTCCAGTGCCGCTTCAAGTGGGCGCCGAATTCCATTGCCTTCTGGGACAACCGGGCCACCCAGCACTACGCTGCGAGCGACTACTTCCCGCATCGCCGCGTCATGGAGCGGGTGGCCATCCTGGGGGACCGGCCCTTCTGATCTACTCCTGCGGAATGCGGATGATGCACCGGAAGCCGACGTGGCAGGTCGAGGACTCCTCGGATTCGCCCTGCCGCGCGGCGGGGCGATATCGCAAGCAGTAGTTCGGTGCACACAGATGTGAGCCGCCTTTGATCACCCGTCGTGCGTAGGGTTCGCCGGCCAAGGCCTCGGTGGCGAACTCCGCGCGGGGATTGCGAGGAATGCAGCACGACGAGGCCGGCGCGACGTTCTTGGAACTGTGGGCGTGGTCGGACGTGTAGTGATCGGCCGTCCATTCCCACACGTTCCCGGCCATGTCGAGCAGTCCGTAGCCGTTGGGCCGGAACTTTCCGACCGGAGCGGTGCGCTCGTACCCGTCCTCGAGCAGGTTCTCCCAGGGGAACTGGCCCTGCCATACGTTGCCACCGGGCCGCCCGCCCGGAGAGTCGCGATCGCCCCACACGTAGGCCTGGCGATCGAGTCCGCCGCGGGCGGCAAACTCCCACTCGGCCTCGGTCGGGAGTGCCTTGCCGGCCCACGCGGCGTAGGCCTGGGCGTCGAAGTACGACACGTGGGTGACGGGGTGCCGTTCACGTCCCCCGATGTTGCTGTCGGAGCCCTCGGGATGGCGCCAATCGGCGCCGGGAGTGAACGACCACCACCGGGTGTAGTCGTCGAGTGAAACCGGGCCGGGTGGCGAATTGAAGACCAACGATCCCGGGACGAGGAGGGCTGGATCGGCGTCGGGATAGTCGGCGGCATCCGGGGCGATTTCAGCAGTGGTGACGTGGCCAGTTGCCTTCACGAAGCGTCGGAACTCGGCGACTGTCACCGCCGTCGTGTCCATCCAGAATCCGTCGACGGTGACCTGGTGAACTGGGCGTTCTTCCGGATAGAAGTCTTCGGAGCCCATCCAGTACGTCCCACCCGGGATCAAAGACATGTTCTTCGGGGGAGTTGCCGTGGAGTGAGGCGTCGTCATGAATTCAAGAATGGCACGTTGGTCACGCCGATGTAGGGAGAGTCCCACCGAGTGTCTCGACACTTACACGGAGCGTCGAAATGCTCCGTGTCGCAGCCTCCGTAGATCAGGATTTAGGCGAAACAACTCGGATCGACTCCCTTGTCGATCAATCGATCTATTTCGCTGCACTGCAGCCAGTTTGAAGTTGCCGGTCTGGCCAGTGAGCGAGACAAGCAGGCCCTTGGGCGAGAGATTACTGGTTCCGCGAGACGGGACAGCCCCCACCTCTCCAGGCGGGGGCTCCGCTCGATGGTGTTAGATTCTGTGACTCGCCTGGATGTCGGCGAGGGTGTTGATCCGTCGCTGCAGGTAACGCGTTTGCGATCCGAACCATGCCGGTGCCCATAGCCAAGTCGTCACCGGGGAGACCGTCACGGACGAGTTCACAATCCCGTGGGCCTGGTTCAGCCGCTTCGCCGTACGGGATAGTCCCACAAGGCCGTAGAACGGGATGATCTGCGACCACCAGCGCGTCCAGCCCTCACGTTGATTCCCGGTGAAGCTTGCCAGTTCGCCGTTGATGCGGTCGTACCAGACGAGGTAATAGATTCCGAAGGTGATTACCGTCAGCCACCACAAACCCCACGGCCCTTGTTTCCGAATCGGGGTTTGCTGAGCCTGTAACTGAATCCCTTGTTGCGTCATTACGCTGTCCTTCGAGTCTGTTGCTCGCACTTTGCTCGGCGAGTGTGCAGTTATCAAACCAGACGGACGGGATTTATGATCAGCCGATCGAGGTGACTCGCATACTTCAAACGCAAATTTGGCTGTGATCACGCGGGAAAGCGCGGCGCCCGAGATCAGGCCGACGCAATTGTTCGTTGCTTGAGAACGCATTCCCATCTGCGCTTGAGATTCCAAATGTGCCCTCGGCAGGATTCGAACCTGCGACCCTTCCTTTAGGAGAGGAATGCTCTATCCCCTGAGCTACGAGGGCGGGGAGCGTACCGACAAGCGCTGAAAACCGTGTGCTGCCGGGGTTTTCGCTTCCCGATACTACTGTTGCATCCGCTCGACCTGTCGGCACGAAGCCTCGGGCGTCACAGCTGCGCTAGTCAGTGTAGCGGCCCGCCGACGAGGTCGCGAAGTCGACGGTATCGCCGGGTGCAAGAGGAGCCGAACCGATCGCACTGATCGCAATGGTGGTCACTGCGGAGCAGGCACGGCATGGTGCGGGAATGACCCGCAGAATCCGCTTCAACGCCTTTGCCATGAACTGCGTCGCCCATCAATCGCCAGGTCTGTGGCGCCACCCGGAGGACCAGTCGTCCAGGTACACGGATCTGAGGTACTGGACGGAATTGGCGAAACTCCTCGAGCGTGGACGATTCGACGGGCTGTTCCTGGCCGATGTGTTGGGAACCTACGACGTGTACGGCGGCAATCACGACGCAGCGCTGCGGCAGGGCGCGCAGGTACCGGTCTCGGACCCGCTACTGCTGGCGTCGGCGATGGCTGCCGTGACCGAGCACTTGGGCTTCGGTATCACCGCAGGTACAGCTTTCGAGCATCCGTACCCGTTTGCTCGGCGCTTGAGCACCCTCGACCACCTGACGAACGGGCGAATCGGGTGGAACGTGGTCACCGGATACCTCCCGTCGGCCGCACGGAACATGGGCGAGGACGACCAACTCCAGCACGACGATCGCTACGACCACGCGGACGAGTACCTCGAAGTTCTCTACAAGTTGTGGGAAACGTCGTGGGAAGACGACGCGGTGGTGCGTGACAGAACCACCGGGGTCTACACGGACCCCTCTAAAGTTCATCCGATCGAGCACGAAGGCAAGCACTTCACGGTTCCGGGCATCCACATCTCCGAACCTTCTCCGCAGCGGACGCCGGTCATCTTCCAGGCCGGCGCGTCGCCACGCGGGGTTCGGTTCGCCGCCGAGAATGCCGAGGCGATCTTTGTGGGTGCACCGACAAAGGCGATTCTCAAAGACACCGTTGCCCGAATCCGAAACGAACTGACGAAGGTCGGGCGCGATCCGTACTCGGCCCGCATCTACACACTGTTGACGATCATCACCGACCGAACCCCCGAGTTGGCCCAGGCGAAGCTCGAGGACTACCGCAGCTACGCGAGTAGTGAAGGTGCACTCGTTTTCACCTCGGGGTGGATGGGAATCGACCTCTCCGGATACCGAGCGGACGAGCCGATCGGGAACGTCGAGAGCAACGCCATTCAATCCGCGGTCGCATCGTTTCGTCAGGCCGACGAGAAGGGCGGCGAATGGACGGTGGGAGACATCGCGGAGTGGGCGGGTATCGGCGGGCTCGGCCCGATCGTTGTCGGTTCCGGCGCGGAGGTCGCCGACGAGTTGCAGGAGTGGGTTGCCGAGACCGACGTCGACGGCTTCAATCTCGCGTACGCGGTGACTCCTGGAACCTTCGAAGACATTGTGGAGCATGTGATTCCGGAGCTGACGAGGAGGGGTGCCTACCAGAGCGACTACGAAGCGGGGACGCTGCGCAACAAATTGTTCGGGCGAGGGGACAGGCTGCCGCTCGAACACCGAGGCCGGAGCTTCGACCGGATCCGCACTGCCGGCTGAGTGGGGATCTCAGGACCAGCCGGACCCCGGCACGTGCACCGAGGTGGTGAGGTCGATCGCCTCGATGTCCGAAGACCTCAGTTCCTCACCACACGCACTACAACCCAGCCTTGCTTCGAACCGCTTTCCACACGCCTTGTGATGGAGAACGATGTCCGGACCGTCCGCGGATCTGAACCAGCGCTGACCCCACGAGATCATGCACATCACGACGGGGAAGTACGCGGTTCCCTTGTCGGTGAGTCGATACTCCGACCACTGTGGGCGATCCGGAAGCGGCCGCGTTTCCATCACACCGATCTCGGTGAGGTGCTTCAACCGATCGGCGACGATTGCCGGCGGCGCACCGGTGATCTCGGCGAACTCTCCGTAGCGACGGGCACCGCGGAAAGCTGCCCCGATGATCGCTGCCGACCAGCGATTGCCGACGAGTTCCATCGTGTGAGCCAGGATTTCCGGTCGGCGTTCGGACTTGGTGGAGCGGCGCCTCGACGTTGCTTCGGGCACACTGCGTGAGAAGTCCCCACTCGGCCCCATTCGGGAGTCCAGGGATCGCACGTCCACGTCCTCGCCGCACTCCTTGCAACGTAGGATCGGAGTGAAGTCGTTTCCGCAGGTGCTGTGCCGCAGCGGTGGTAGTGGCGCGATTTCATTCGGTGCCCACTGCTTCTCCCACGACCACATGGTGATGAGGACCGGCCAGATCGACTGGCCTTTGCGAGTGACCGAGTATTCGTGCCTCGGCGGGTTCTGCTGGTACTCCCGGCGCTCGAGCATTCCGCCGGCCGTCAGGACTGCCAACCGTGAGGACAGCACCGAGTTGGAGATTCCCCCGAGAGCCAGCCAGTCGTTGTATCGACGCGACCCCAAAAGGGCGAACCGCAGAATCCAGAGGTTCCACTCGTCTCCCAGTAGCCCGAGCGTGACCGCCAGTGCGTTGGGTCCGCCCGCAGGCAACTCGGTGACGCCCACCGACGGCGTGGGTGTCGGAGATCCGGCCGACGCCGAAGATCCGGTTGCATTCACTCGTACCACCCCGAAATCATAGGCCGCGAACCCTGCGGCACCGCGAGACCGTACCGAGTGGTCTGCAGAAAGAGTCGGGAATCACTCGATACGGGCAATGAGTAACGCTTCCTGGGTGATTTGGCAGATCTGGAGTCCGGACTGATCGAAGACCGCGGCATTCACGACTGCTCTGCCGGCATGAGCAGTGGGTGTCGAATGCTCGAAGAGGAGCCACTCGTCCGCTCGCACGGGACGCTGAAACCACATCGTGTGATCGAGGGACACGCCCGTCCAATCCGTATCGAGCGAGTGCTCCTGCCCGATGTCGTAGCCGTGCGGAGTCAGCGCGGTTGCCATCAGCATCAGATCACTGGCATAGGCGAGAGCAGCGACGTGAATCAGCGGATCGTCGCTCAGTCGCTGAGCCGAACGCATCCAGATGTTGCACGGAGGCGCCGCCGAATGCGTCGTGGGGGACTGCGAATCGAGGGGGGACACACGAATCTCGATGGCGGAGAACTCCTCCCACACCTCGCCCAGCCCACCGTCTGCCTCGGCCAACTCCTGCAACGTCACGCACTCAGCGGGCGGGAGCGCGGCGGGTACGGCTCGACTGTGAGTGATGCCCTCGTCGATCGAGGAGGCTGATACCGTCGAACGGCAGACGAGTCGTCCGTCCTGGTGGACGTCGACGCCTCTGGTGGACAGGCGTTTTCCGTCCCGAAGGCGATCTACCGAGAACTCGGTCGCGCGATTCGTCGACCCCGGGCGAAGGAAGTGCGTGTGGACGGAACTGATCGCTTTGCCGTCGGTAACCGTGTGCCCGGCTGCGAGAATCGACTGGGCGACCAGTTGGCCGCCGAACAACTGAGGTAGCCGAACACCGTCGTTCGACCCTTGCCACCGGTCCTGGCCGGTCGATTCCAGATCGAAGACGTCAGCGAGACCACTCGTGGGGGCGCTCACGACGCGTGGTTTCGTGCCGGACGGGGCGGACGGGGAAAGAAGCCACTGGTCCGGGCGACGTAGTCGTCGTAGGCCTGGCCTTTGCTCTTGCGCATGCCTCGTTCGAGCAAGGCCTTACCGCTGTAGCTCACCAGTAGTTTGATCATGACGATCGGCGAGACGATCGTGATCAGCGCCAATGGATCACCAAGCGCGAGGATGAACAGTCCGACCCAGACACATGCGTCGCCGAAGTAGTTGGGATGCCGGGTCCAGGCCCAGAGTCCACGATCCATCACCATTCCCGAATTGGCCGGATCTGCCTTGAATCGGGAAAGTTGGTAGTCACCAACCGATTCGAAGACGAAGCCGACGGTCCAGACTGCGATGCCGATAGCGCCGATGACTCCGAGGGCGCGAAACTCGTACATCGCGAACTGGACGGGCAGCGACACCACGAGAATGAGAACGCCCTGGAGGCCGTAGATTTTGCGAATCAGGAACGGAACCAGCGGTCCCTGTTGATGTTTGAGCAGGGCAGTGTAGCGCTTGTCCTGCCCGTGCCCACGGTTTCGGAAGCCGATGTAGAGGCCGAGTCGCATTCCCCACACCACGGTCAGTGCCAGCACCACGAGGCGACGCAGATCGTTGCCGTCCGATCCGATGGACGTCAGGTACGAGACGACGGCGACGACGGCGAAGCCAGGCCCCCAACAGATGTCGATGATCGAGTGATTGTTCATCCGGATGGCTACGGCCATCACGACTGCGATGAAGACGAGCACGGCGAGTGCGCTCACACCGAAGTTCAGTGCAAGGTCGCCCAATGGGATGTCGGTCATGCGCGCGCTTTCTGATTGTGGTGGTCGAGCAGTTCGGAAGCGAAGTCCGCGAAGGCTTCCTGTGCGCTCGGATAGGTGTGATGAGTGCCGAGCCGGCTGGTCACGAGCAGTGCGTCGAGCGCTTTGGCATCGAGTTCTGTGGTGGTGGGCAAGAATTCGGTCGAGCCCTCGACGGCGTCGGCCGAACGCACTCCGTTACCTGCCGTGACGATCACCTGCCCGTTGGTCGTGGACTCGGGATCGACGAGGGCAGTGACCACCGGGGCTACCAGGTCGGCACCCATGATGTCGATGAATCGTGGGTCCATTCCGGACTCGGTCATCTGCGTAGTGGCATAGGGCAGTACGACATTGGTGAACACATTGCGACTCGAACCTTCGCCGGCCGCGGTGCGGCCCAGTGCGATGACGGCACCCTTACTGGCGGCGTAGGCGGACACGGTGGGTTCGCCGTGCAGTCCTGCGGTCGAGGCAATCATCACGATGCGCCCGAATCCGGCTTCGCGCATGACTCGGGAGGCTTCAGCGGCAACCAGCGCGGTCCCGACGACGTTTGTCGTGATGACGGTGCTGAGGTTCTCGGCGGTGGTGCGATGGAGCATCTGTGGACCGCTGACCGCGGCGCTGGTGATGCAGAAGTCGAGTCGTCCGAACCGAGTGAGAGCGTCGTCCACCAACTTTCGACCGACCTCGGGGTCGGTGACGTCGTCGTGGTTGGCGACGGCGTGGCCACCGGCTTCGAGGATTTCGTCGACGACCTGATCTGCAGGGCCCCGGCCGCTCCCGTCGAGTGTGCGATTTCGATTGTTGACGATCACCGTGACCCCTCGGCTCGCGAGATGCAGTGCGACGGCACGGCCGAGGCCCTTACCCCCTCCCGTGACGACGGCAACGCGGCCCGAGAGTGAACTGGCGGTCACGAGGCGATCCGTTCGACGAGCACCGCGACTCCGACACCGGCGGCGCCGCTGACCGCGGCCACACCGTAGCGTCCGTCGCTCCGTACCAGTTCGTCGACGCACGCGCCGACGAGAATTGCTCCGGTGGCGCCGAATGCATGGCCCATCGCCATCGTGCCTCCGTTGGGGTTCATGCGGTCCGGCCCGGCGTCAAGATCGCGGCGGAACCGTAGGCAGAGCGCGGAGAAGGCCTCTGCGAACTCGAACACGTCGATGTCCTGTGGACGAAGCCCGGCTCGAGCGATGACTGCCTCCACGGCGCTCTGGCCCGCCGTGAGCATGAGAACCGGATTCACCGAAGTCGAGGCGGATCCGATGATCCGTGCGCGAGGGGTCAGGCCGGCTCTGGCCGCGGCTTTCTCGGATCCGAGGAGTAGTAGTGCTGCGCCGTCGGCCATGGCGGGAGAGGATCCGACGGTGTGCAGGTGTTCGATCTTGCCGACCTCAGGGTAGGCGGCGAGCGCGAGTGCATCCTGACCGGCGGCGCCGAGCCCTTCGAAGGCCGGAGGCAGCGCGGCGAGTCCCTCTGCCGTCGTCTCTGCCCTGACCAGTTCGTCGTGCGCGATTCCGGCTTCACCATTTCTGCCGGGAACGGGCACAACGGACCGCTCGAATGCGCCGTTGCGCCAGGCCTCGGCAGCCTTGTGCTGGGTTTCGACGCCGTACGCATCCAACTCGTCGCGGGAGTACCCCTCGATCGTGGCATTCAAGTCGGCGGCAACACCCATATGGATGGAGCCGATCTGCGCGATGGTTGCCGGGTCGGTCCACAGCGGTCCGCGATCACTGAACATCGGAGTGCGGGAGACGCTTTCGACGCCACCGGCCACGACGAGGGAGACGTCGTCGCTGCGAATGCGGGCTGCGCTCTGGCCGACTGCGTCGACGCCGGATGCGCAGAAACGATTGAGGGTCGCGCCGGGAACGGAATCGCCCCAACCGGCAAGGAGTGCGGCAGTTCTCGCGATGTTCGCGCCCTGCTCGTCCACCTGCGATGCGCAACCGAGAACGACGTCGTCGATCTGTTCTGCGGCGAGGTTCGTTCGACCCTGCAAAGCCTTGGCCAGGTGGACGACAAGATCGACTGGGCTGTGTTCGTGGAGGGCACCTCGCGTCGATGCTCGGCCGCGCGGTGTGCGCACGTAGTCGAGGACAAAAGCATCAGTCATTTTCAACCCTTCAATTAGTAGAGTTACTCTGCTAGTTGTAGTACGGTTGCGATGAAATTACAACCGCCGATGCACGGGTATCTCGGTGACGTCACCGATGCCGGATCGGCAAGGGGAGAGGTCATGACTGTTTCGAACATTTGGATTCTCGGCGGGTACCAATCCGACTTCGCACGGAACTTCACCCGTGAGGAACTCGATTTCGCGAACCTTGCCGAAGAGGTGGTGAACCACACCCTGGCCGCGGCGAAGGTTCCTGCCGCCGACATCGAGGTGATCCACGTCGGTAATGCCTTCGGTCAATTGTTTGCCGGCCAAGGTCAGCTGGGTGCGATGCCCGCCACCGTGCATCCAGATCTATGGGGTGTGCCCTCGTCCCGGCACGAGGCGGCGTGCGCATCGGGCAGTATCGCCGTACTTGCAGCGATGGCAGACCTGCGCGCCGGCAACTACGACGCGGCTCTGGTGATGGGTATCGAACTGGAGAAGACGGTTCCGGGTGATGACGCGGCCGGACATCTGGGCGCTGCAGCCTGGGTCGGACACGAAGGTCAGGAAGCAAAATTCATGTGGCCGTACATGTTCGATCGTGTGTCGAAGGAGTACGGGCGGCGCTACGGGATCGACGAATCTCACCTTCGCGCGATCTCGCAGATCAATTTCGCGAACGCGAAGAACAACCCCAATGCACAGACACGCGGTTGGGCGGTACCCGATCTGCTCGGGAATGCAGGCGGCGACGACGCCACCAATCCTGTTGTGGAAGGCGGTGTTCGACGATTCGATTGCAGCCAGGTGACCGACGGTGGCGCCGGGGTTGTGCTGGTGACGGACAAGTACCTCCGTGAGCATCCTGATGCCGCGGCGACTCCGCTGGCCCAGATCGCGGGCTGGGGTCACCGGACTGTTGGTTTAGGTCTCGAGCAGAAGCTGGCCCGCGACGCCGATAATCCCTACGTGATGCCACACGTTCGGGATGCGGTGATGGGTGCCTTCTCCCGGGCGGGAGTCGACCTGGCCGGGATAGACGGGATCGAAACACATGATTGTTTCACGGCGAGTGAGTATCTCGCGATCGACCACATCGGTCTGACCGCGCCCGGCGAGTCGTGGAAAGCCATCGAGAGTGGTGACATCGCCATGGGCGGCAAGCTACCGATCAACCCCAGCGGCGGTCTGATCGGCGGTGGTCATCCGGTGGGTGCCAGTGGTGTTCGAATGCTTCTCGACGCGGCCCATCAGGTGACGGGAAAGGCCGGCGGTTTCCAAGTCGAGGGTGCGAGCCGCTTTGCGACGCTCAACTTCGGTGGAAGTACGGCCACCACCGTCAGTTTTGTCGTCGACGCAGTTTCCTGAAAGTGCAGCCCAGCCTTTCCCCATCAGTCGAAAAGAGAATTCCATGGACGTCGAAATCGTAGGCAAGTTGTTGTCCACCCTTCCCGCCGATGACGATCACCCGTATCGCACCGGCCCGTGGCAACCCCAGACCACCGAGTTCAAAGCGGACAACCTCGAAGTCGTATTCGGTGAGGTTCCGAAAGACCTCGACGGTGTCTACCTGCGCAACACCGAGAATCCGCTCCATCCCTCGATGAAGGCTTATCATCCCTTCGACGGCGACGGAATGATTCACATCGTGGGCTTTCGTGACGGAGAGTCGTTCTACCGCAATCGATTCGTACGGACTGACGGGTTGGCGGCCGAGCAGGATGCCGGCGGCGCCTTGTGGGCCGGACTCGCCGAGTCTCCCAAACTCAGTCGCCCCGAGGGCGGCAAGGGTGCGCGCACCCGGATGAAGGACGCGTCCAGCACCGACGTCGTCGTTCACCGGGGGACTGCTCTCACCAGCTTCTACCAGTGCGGAGATCTGTATCGTCTCGATCCGATGTCGGCGGAGACACTCGGAAAGGAAAGCTGGAACGGCAAGTTCCCCTTCGAATGGGGTGTGTCCGCGCATCCGAAGGTGGACGACAAGACCGGAGAAATGCTGTTCTTCAACTACAGCAAGGAAGCGCCGTACATGCACTACGGCGTCGTGGACTCGGCCAACGAGTTGGTCCACTACGTCGACGTCCCGCTTCCCGGTCCGCGGTTGCCACACGACATGGCCTTCACGGAGAACTACGCGATCCTCAACGACTGCCCCTTGTTCTGGGATCCGGTTCTACTGGAGAAGGGCGCGCACGTCGCGAATTTCCATCCCGATATCCCGCTCCGTCTCGGAGTCATCCCACGCCGCGGAAACACCGCTGACATCAAGTGGTTCGAGGCCGATCCGACCTACGTCCTGCACTTCGTGAACGCCTACGAAGAGGGGGACGAGATTGTTCTGGACGGTTTCTACCAGGGTGATCCGGAGCCGTCGGACAACGGTATGGGCAATCAGTGGGAGCTCGCCTTCCGTTTCCTCGCTCTCGATCGCATGCAGACCCGGCTTCACCGCTGGCGTTTGAACCTGGTCACCGGAGCCACGCGTGAAGAGCAACTCAGTGACTCGATCACCGAATTCGGCATGATGAACGGCAATTTCGCGGGTGAGAAGTACCGATACGCCTATGCGGCTTCTGGTAAGCCGTCGTGGTTCCTGTTCGACGGCTTGGTCAAACACGACCTGCTGACGGGGAACGAGGAACGATTCTCCTTCGGTGACGGCGTGTATGGAAGCGAGACCTCGATGGCACCACGCGTGGGTGGTACCGCCGAAGACGACGGCTATCTCATCACGTTGACCACCGACATGAACGAGGACGCGTCCTTCTGCCTGATCTTCGACGCTGCCCGCGTCGGAGACGGACCATTGTGCAAACTTCGCCTTCCCGAACGGATTTCGAGTGGCACCCACTCGACGTGGGCGCCGGGTGCCGAGCTCCGACGCTGGCAGAGTGCCGACACCGCAGCCGAAGCGGTCGGACTGTGACGGACACGCACGACGCGGGCACGTGGGAGATCCTGCGGCAGGTGGTGATCGGTGCACGAGACCTGGACAAGACCGGTCAACAATTACGTGAAGCGTTGAATCTGGCACCAGGATTCGCAGATCCACTGCTCGAAGACATCGGTTTGGCCGACGAGACCTTGGCCGTCGGGCCGCAGGCATTTCTCGAGATCGTCGCACCGCTCGACGAGACGGTCTCGCTGGCGAGATGGATCCGCAAGGGCGGAGGGGAGGGCGGCTATGCACTCTCGATCCAGGTTTCGAACATCGAGCCCTATCTGGAACGTGCAGCTGCGGCCGATGTTCGGACGGTGGCAGATCTCGAGGCCTACGGTCACCGGATCGTCCAACTTCATCCCGGTGATCTCGGACTGCTCGTAGAACTCGACGAGATTCCCGACGCCGACGAGTGGTTCTGGGACCAGACGGAGAAGGAGGTTTCCCTCGATCCACGGGTCGACGACATTCTCGGCGTCGACGTGTCCTCTCCCGATCCGGCCAAGACGGCGGCGCTGTGGGCCGAAGTGTTCGGCAAGAAACTGGATTCGGCGCAATCACTCTCGATTGCGCTGGGGTCGCGCGCCGTGTCGTTCGTTCCGGGCGAGCGGTCGATGCTCAGTGCGGTCGATCTGGCGGCGTCGATCGGAGCGAACACCGTCGAGCCCGGCCCGATCGTCGGCGGCGTCGAATTCCGGATTCACCCAGGCTGAGCCAGCTTCACATCGAACGACAGAAATCGGGGCCGATCGCTCAAAGCGACCGGCCCCGAATTCTTGTCATGGACTCAAGCGAAGTCCTGTCGCAGACGAGTCTTGAGAAGCTTCCCACTCGCGTTGCGTGGCAGTTCCTCGATGAACTGAACTGCACTGGGGCACTTGAAGTGCGCCAGTCGCTCGCGTGACCACTCGATGATCTCAGCTTCGGTGACAGCCGAATCGCCCGAACGAACGATCACCGCGATGGGAGTCTCACCCCAACGATCGGAGTGAATGCCGACTACCGCGACCTCCCGGATGTCGGGGTGGCCGGAGAGAACGCTCTCCACCTCGGCGGGATAGACGTTCTCACCGCCGGAGACGATCATGTCCTTGAGGCGGTCGTGGAGGTAGAGATACCCGTCCTCGTCGAACGATCCGCCGTCTCCTGTTCGGAGCCAGTCGCCGTCCAACATGGTGGCCGCAGTGGCTGCCTCGTTGCGCCAGTAGCGCCTCATGACGTGTGCGCCGCCGATGACCACCTCGCCGCGGGTACCGACCGGGACGTCTTCGAGCGTCACGGGATCGACGATGCGGATGGGCACGCCGAACATCGGTTGCCCGACGGACTTCAACCGATGCGCGGTCGACTCGTCGGTCGCCCGATGATCTTCGGGGGTCAGCATGGTGACGCCGCCAGTCGACTCGGTGAGTCCGTAGGCCTGTAGGAAACTGCATCCGAAGACCTTGGTGGCGTCCTGTAACAGGGGTAGCGGCATGGGCGCCGCTCCGTAGACCAGGAACTGCAGGGCACTCCAATCCGCCTCGCGTACAGCAGGAAGGGAGGTGAGGACGCTGATCACCGCGGGAACAGCGACCGCATGAGTCACCCGGTGCTCCTGCATCAGCGCCACCAGCTCCAGCGGACCGGCGATGGTCTTGAGAAGTAGAGCGCCACCGCCGAGCGTCGTGACGAGAGCGAGACCCAGCCCCGCCACATGGAAGAACGGGACCGGGCACATGGCCACGGAATCGGTGTCGAGATCGAGCAGGTGATACATGGTCGCGAGGGCGCGGCCGAGGTTCGCACCGGTGAGTTCGATTCCTTTGGGGTGACCGGTGGTTCCCGACGAGTAGAAGATCAGCGCGGTATCGTCGGGAAGGCGTGACACTCCTGGGTCGTCGTCCCCGGCACCGGAGAGCCAGTCGCTCCACGAGACCGAGTTTGCGGAACCGTCTACCGTGACGACGGTCCGGACGCTACCGACCGCCGCGGCGACGTCGGAGAGGCCCTCATCGCCTGCTCCGAGTACGACGACGGTCGGCTCGCTGTTGCTCAGGATGTAGTCGACCTCGCCCGGTGCCAGCCGATTGTTGACGGCCGTCAGAATCGAGCCCATCTTCGAAGATCCGTACAGGACGGAGAGGAAAGACGGTGCATTGGCGCCGATGTACGCCACCCGGTCACCTGTTCGAACACCATCGCGCAGAAGTGCATTCGCGACACGATTTGCTTCGATGTCCAGCTCGCGGAAACTGGTACGGCCGTCATCGGAGATGACGGCGGTGCTCTCCGGACTGGCAATCGCCCGGCTGCGCAGCAAGTCTTCGAGATTCTGCACGGGGCGACCATCGGGTAGGAGCGCGTTCACAGAAGGTTCGCGGGTGGCGGGTTCACGGGTGGCAGTCGAACCTACGGCCGTCGGCTGAGTGGTCATGCTGAATGCTCCAATCTGAAGGGGGCAAAGACAGGGGGTTCGAAAATGCCTGTGGGAGCAGCGAGTACATGCTCGACGGCGCGTAGTGCCGGGCCCGCAGTGATGAACTGACCGGCGGTTGTCCGGCTGTTCGGATCTTGTGGTTCGACGAGATTGACGGTCATCACGATCTCGGGTTTGCCGTACAGATGGACTTCCCACTGATCGCGCCCCGCGTATTCCTCACGATCGGGTTCCATGGTCCAGATGATGGCCAGAGTGAGGAACTGCTTTCCGTCGACCATTGCGTGCCAGCGCCATTCGGTGGTTCCGACGGTTCCGGCGGCGATGCGTCCGGCGGCCACGTCGAGATCCGTTCGCGCCGCAACGACCCTGTGATCGGATATGACCTCGTCGTAGGTGATCCCCAGACGTTCGCACATGAACGCGATGGTCTCCAGATACAGCGACGCGTACAGCGAGGGCAACGGCCCGGTTCCGTCCAGTTCCTCCGGGGGCGAACCCATTCCCATGACGGTGAAAGCGAAGTCGGGGTCAGGCATGCCGCGAGCGTCGAGCACCTCGTCGATCGTGATGCGGTCCAGTTCGATCGATGTTCCCGTCAGAGCCAACGCCAATCGCTCACCGATGACGCCCGGGCTCACTCCGACGCCGAAGAGCGTCGAATCGCCTTCCTTACATGCTTGGGCGAACATGTGCTCGCGCTCGGTGCCGTGTGCGCGGGGGAAGTGCTGCCCGGCCGTCGTGATCACGTTGATCCCGGCGCGCAGCAGACGGCACAAATCGTCGTCGTGGCGTTCGTACGGAATCTGCAAACGCGGACTGTGGATGAGAACCTGGGGGCGCGAGCGGATGATCTCGTCCACGTCGCGTGTGGCGATCACGCCCGTCGGCGCGCGTCTGGCTATGTCGCCGGCATCGCGCCCGGCCTTGGCATCGCTGTAGACGTACAGGCCGACCAACTCGAGGTCGGGACGATCGATGATTCCGCGGAGCGCGGTCTTGCCGATGGCGCCGGTCGCCCACTGGGCAACACGAATCGGATCGCTCATGATCGAGTGGTCAGTTCGCCGGCGAAGAGGAGCTTGCCCAGTCCGCGTTCGTACCGAATCGGGTCTCGAGCCAGACGCGCACGGGCGTCGATTGCCATGAAATCGGTGTCGCACGTCCACTCGCCGCGTTGCATGGCGGCGAGTCCGGTCGCGGCGATGTCGAGGGGATTTTCCTTGTGGCCCTGCACGTGTGAAGCCATGCGGGTGTCGACACTGCCGACGATCAACGAGGTGACGGTGATGCCGTGCGGTTCGAGTTCGGCACGGGCGATGCCACCGAGCGACAGAGCAGCCGCCTTGGCCGGTGAATAGCCGCCCATGAAGGCGGTGGGTGCGATTGCGGCGACTGACAAGACGTTGACTATCGATCCTCCGCCGCGGGCGGCGAGGACCGGCGCGAAGGCTCGGATCATCGTCAGCGGTCCGAAGTAGTTGACCTCCATCTCGGCTCGAGCGGCCTCTCGGTCGTCGGCCTCGATCAGCCGATTCCCGGTGAACAGCCCGGCGTTGTTGACGACGACCGAGGTGTCACCGCACGCCGCGGCGGCAGTGTCGACGAGTCCTGGATCGGTGACGTCGAGTTCGACGATGTGCGCACCGGTGGCTCGGAGCTCGGCCGGCACCTCGTCGGGATTTCTCACCCCCGCATAGATTTTGGCTGCGCCCATCAACTTCGCCTGTTGGACGAAGGCCAACCCGAGGCCTCGATTGGCGCCGGTGACGAGGACGGTCGCACCCTCGACCGGAGTTCCGCGAAAGGTTGTCATGAGTTCTCCTGTGTCTGTCGGGTGTAGATGAGGTCGTCGGGGAATTTCTTGCTCTTCTTCAATGACGTTTCAGGCGCGAGCATCCCGAAGATCCAGCCTTCGGCTGTGGCCATGTCGTGGTTCCAGTCCCACCGCAGTGCGCGGTGGCGGATTCCCCACCTGCCGTCCTCGAAACCGAAGCGGTCGATCAGGCGCGCCGCGGTGAGTGTGTCGGCTATTCCGTCCGAGGTCTTGATTCGTGCGAAGGCAAGCACGTAGGACTCGACGTGTGCTGTATCCCCGTCGAGTTCGACCAAGACGTTGGTCATTGCGTGGGTGGTCAGCGATCGTGGGTGGGTGATGGCCCCGGCGATGTGGTCGATGTAGTCGTCGGCGGTGCCGGTGAAGACACCCCCGTGGTCTTCGGTTGCGCCGGGCAGATAACACCGCCTGGCGTCCTCGACGTCGCCGCGGTCTGCGGCTCGGAGGAAACGAGCCAGAACCTCGTAGATTTCCTGCTTGGCGACGAGAGCGTCGACCGGGCTGTAGTCCCTGACGTCTGGGCCCCCGCCGCTGTCGACTGCGTGAATGTTGTTGGACCTCACGATGATGTCCCTTCTCGGCTCCGGATCGGGGGCCGCACGTTGACGGAGTGCCTCTGTTTACTGTAGTAATCTCTATCACACTGTTAATTGAAGTGTCACGAGGAGGTGAAACCAATGCTTGGAAACACACCACCCGCACAACCTGGGAATGCACCGGTCGTACTCACGCTTTCCGATGTGTCGATCGAATTCGGCGGAGTCACGGCTCTCGACGCCGTCGGCTTCGACGTCCGCGCGGGACAGATCTGCGGACTCATCGGGCCGAACGGCGCTGGTAAGACCACGCTGTTCAACTGCATCACAAGGATTTACGAACCGAGTCGCGGTGTCATCACCTGGCAAGGAACCGACCTGTTGGGATTGCGTCCCTATGCGTTGGCATCTGCAGGTATCGCTCGAACTTTTCAGAATCTCGCGCTGTTCGGCGGCATGAGTGTCTTCGACAACACCATGGTCGGTGGATCGTCGCGAGGTCGCTTCGGGCTCGTGAGTGGGCTTCTCGGCCTGCCTCCGGCGCGTGCGCGAGTCCGAGAACTTCGAGAGAAGGCCTGGTACCTGCTCGAACGTCTCGAACTCGTCGACGTCGCGAACGCACCCGCGTCCGGTCTACCGTTCGGAACTCTCAAGCGTGTGGAACTGGCACGGGCATTGATGTCCGAGCCCTCGCTGCTTCTCCTGGACGAACCTGCCGGCGGGCTCACGCACAGTGAAGTCAAAGAACTGGGAGAACTGATCGTCTCGCTCCGCGACGACTTCGGCTTCGGCGCGCTTCTGGTCGAACACCACATGGGATTGGTGCTCGGGATCTCCGATCACGTTGTCGCCCTGAACTTCGGTCACAAAATTGCCGAGGGAACCCCGGCGGAGATCCAGCAGGACGACGCCGTGATCAACGCGTACCTGGGACGTGCCGCATGACCCTGCTGAGCGTCGACGATCTGCACGCCGGTTACGGGCGAGGCAATGTACTGCACGGGATTTCGCTCGACGTGGAACCCGGCGGGGTCGCTGTCGTCCTCGGCGCGAACGGTGCAGGCAAGACCACCATGATGCGCGCGCTTGCCGGATTGATTCCGCATCAGGGAACGATCACCTTCAACGGTTCGCCGTTGGGATCCAAACCTGAACGCGCCGTGGCCGCCGGCGTCAGCCTTGTCCCACAGGGCCGCGGAACTCTCGGCCAACTGTCGGTGCGTGACAACCTGCTCGTCGGCGCGGCCCTTCGTAAGGACAAGGCGGAGATCGAAGCCGACATCGAGCGGTGGTGTGAGACATTCCCCGTGCTCGCGAGGAGGTCCACTCAGTTGGCCGGTTCGCTGTCAGGCGGTGAACAGCAGATGCTCGCGGTCGCACGGGCATTGATGAGCCGTCCCACCCTTCTTTTGTGCGACGAACCGAGCCTGGGTCTGGCGCCCATCGTCATTGCCGAATTGTTCGACACGCTCGGTGCGATCAACCGCAGCGACGGAACTGCACTGCTGATCGTGGAACAGAACGCCGATCTCGCGATGAAACTCGCGTCGAAGGTCTTCCTGCTTGACGTAGGCACCATCGTCGCTGCCGGAACGCCCGAGGAATTTCGTTCCGACGACGTCGTGCGCAGCGCTTACCTCGGGTACCAGGAGTAAACGGTGACACTCTTTCTCGAACGACTCATCTCCGGATTGACCAACGGATCGATCTACGCAATTCTCGCGCTGGCACTAGTGGTGGTGTTTCGCGCCACCGGCACGATCAACTTCGCTCAGGGCGAGTTGGCCCTGTTCACAACCTTTGTCGCCTGGTGGCTGACGACGATGTCCTGGCCGATCTGGTCGGCGATCGGAGCGGCCCTGGCTTTGGGGTTCCTGCTCGGAGCATTGATGGAGCGTCTGCTCATCCGTCCGGTTCAGCGTCGAAGCGACATGGCAGTGCTGATCGTGGCACTGGGATTGTTCACCGGGCTCAACTCGTTGGCCGGAATGCTCTGGGGGAGCGATACCAAGATAATGCCGAGCCCGTTCCCCAACGGTCCGACCGACTACATCTCGGTGGGGGGTGCGCGTGTTTACGGCGACGCACTGGGCGTACTGGTGGCGCTCGTTGTCCTACTTGTGTTGATGTCCTTGCTCTTTCGCAAGACGAGAGTCGGTCTGCACATGCGTGCCGTCGCGGACAATGCCGAATCTGCCACTCTCGCCGGAGTTCCGACCAGCCGGATACTCGCAATCGGTTGGGGAGTAGCAGCTGCCATCGGTGCCCTGGCCGGTGTCCTGGTCACTCCGCTCTCGCCGCAACAACTCGGTCTCACGACCATGTTCCCGATCTTCATCGCAGCATCCGCCGCAGCGCTGTTCGGCGGTCTGGACAGTCTCGTCGGCGCCGTGGTCGGCGGGTTGACGATCGGTGTCCTGGAATCGATGCTCAGCGGCTACATTTCGGTCATCGGCGGTTCGCTGCAGCAGACATCCGCCCTGTTGATCATCGTGGTGATCCTTTTCGTCAGACCCAATGGACTGTTCGGTACCAAGAAACTGGAGCGGGTATGACGACGCTTGCCGAGAGAAATGAACCCACCGTCGCCGAAAAGGCAGTCAGACGACCGCGGGTAATGGTCGCCGGATCGACGTCGTACCGGATACTCCAGTTGGTTCTGCTGGTGGCTGCCGTGTGTGCGTTGCTTCTCGCGTCACAGAGCGCGCCGTTTCGCGTGGGCCAGTTCACGAGCGTCTTCATCATCGCGATTGCCATTGCGGGACTCAATATCGTCAGCGGATACACCGGACTTCTGTCGATCGGCCATTCTGCCTTCTTCGGCCTGGGCGCGTACACGACCGGCGTTCTGATCGTCGATCGCGGATACTCGCCGTTGACCACGATCCCGATGGCGGTCGTATTGTGTTTTGTACTAGGGCTTCTCGTCGGTCTTCCCTCGTTGCGGATCAAGGGGCTGTATCTCGCTCTCGTGACACTCGCCGTCGCTGTTGCATTTCCCGAGGTGATCCGCAAGACCGGGGATCTGACCGGTGGTGCCGCCGGAATGGTGGTTCGCGCAAATCTGCTCGTTCCGCCGAAATGGACGGGGTTGACCCGAGCCGACACCTACCTCTGGATCTTTTGGGTGTCGGTGGTGACTCTGGCGATCGTCATGCTCCTGATTCGCAATCTCGTCAAGAGTCGATTCGGTCTGGCTATGGTCGCGGTGCGTGACAACGAGATCGCGGCGAGCGCAAACGGCATCAACGTCGCGCGGGTCAAGATTCTCGCTTTCGGGCTTTCCGGCGCGATCACGGGCCTGGCAGGTTCACTGTTCACGATGTACATCGGCGCGCTCTCACCCGAATCCTTCTCGCTGATGAAGTCGATCGAGTTCATCACCGGACTGGTGTTGGGCGGAATCGCAACCCAATTCGGCCCGATCGTTGGGGCAACGGCAGTGGTGTTCTTGCCGTACTACACCGGAAGCGTCACCGACGGCCCCGTGTCGGGAGTGGTGTTCGGCGCGGTGCTGATCGCGATCGTGTTCTTGATGCCGGACGGAATCGTCGGACGGATCAACAGCGTGCTCCGACGGTTCGTCCTCGTGGTTCCCGCAGATCATCCCAAGTATCGCGAGGGTGAACCTCGCACCTGAGCGCCGTCTCCCTCGCCCACTCTCGTTTCCCTCAACTCACAGCAAGGAACTGGACGATATGAAAAGGCAGACCACGATTCCCGCAGTCATCGCCGCTGCGGCACTACTCCTTTCGGCCTGCGGAGGTAGCTCCGACGCAGAGAGCAACACGTCGACATCGGCCGGAGCAGTATCGGTCGACGACTGCAGTGATCCCAGCGGTGCCGCAGCGCCGATCACCGACAAACTCACGGTGGGATGGAGTGGGCCGACGTCAGGCCCGCTCGCCGATGCCGTCGGCAACGTGATCGAAGGAATGCGAGCACGGTTCGAGGTGGAGAACGCGGCCGGCGGCGTCGGCGGCGTCAAGCTCGACGTCGTGGTCAAGGACGATGCATTCTCCCCGGAGCGCGCCAAAGCCAACGTCGGAGAGTTCATTCAGAAGGACAAGGTCGACGTTCTGGGTACCTTCGGGGCCGGACAGTTGAACGCCATCGCGGACGATCAGACCACTGCCTGCGTGCCGCTGCTCTTCGCGCAGGCAGGCATGCCCGAGTTCCGGGTCATCGAAGACTTCCCGTGGACCACGGAGTATCTACCGGACCCGGGCGTCGAGATGGAGGTAGTGGTCGAGAGCTTGAAGAAGAAGTATCCGAACGGCGCCAAGGTCGCACTGGCCACGAACCAGACCGAGTCCGGACAGGGAATCGCCAACGGCTTCAAGTCCGCGATCGAAGGAACCAACTTCGAGATCGCGGCGGAGGAGGCGCTGACCGACCCCAAGACGGCGGCTTCGACTCTCAAGGCCAGCGGCGCCGAGGTTTTGGTGGTCGCCGGTGTCACTACCGACTGCCTCGCGATCACTCAGGCGATCGGACGTGTCGGATGGAAGCCCGACACCGTGATTCAGCCGTCGAACTGCGTCGACGGCGCGACCCTGTATGCACCCGCCGGTGATGCTGCCGACGGGCAGCAGGTGATGGTGTGGCTCAAGGATCCCAACAACGCTCTCTACAAGGACGACGCGGCGGTGCGCGACTATCTCGCCGGTGCAGCGGCTCACGGTGCAGATTCCCCGACCAACAGCTACACCGTGAACGGCTGGGCCATCGGTGACCTGTTGGTGGACAACTTCACTCGGGCCTCTCAGTCATCCGACGGACTCTCACGTGCCACCATCATGAGTGCCGCGCGAACGCAGGACTACCACCCGCCGATGTTCATCGACGGAATCAAGTTCACGATGACCGCGGACCATGCGTTGGGAATCCTGGCCTTTCAGCCGTTCGAGTGGAATGCCGCTACTCAGGCGTTCGAGAAGCAGGGCGACGTGATCGACATTTCCGGCCGTTACGAGAACTGAATCGAGTGCGCGAATGAACAAGACACACAGGGGATTGCATCCTCGCGTCAAGGTGGACGAATACACCTCGAAAGGGTGGTGGTCCGACGAGACGATCGATCACGTGTTCCGGGTGCAGGTGCGGACCCGAGGGGACGAGCTTGCCGTAGTTGATCCGGCGAACCGCAGCGAGTTGTCCGGCGGAGATCCACGACGCCTCAGTTGGAACGAACTGGAGAGCGAAGTCATCTCGCTCGCTGCGCGCTTCACCGAGGCAGGCTTGGGCCGGGGAGACGTTCTGGGCGTTCAGATGCCTAACACCGTCGAACTGGTCGAGGTCTACCTTGCAGCGTGGTCGCTGGGGATCGTGGTCTCACCCTTGCCCATGCAGTACCGCGAACGTGAAGTGGAAGGAATGGCCAACCAGGCGGCGTTTGCAGCATTTGTCACCGTGCCCAGCTTCGGCGACAGATTCCCGGCTACGGAGATCGCTGCAATCAGATCCCGGATTGCCTCTCTGAGATCGGTATTCGTCTACGCTCCCGAATCAGAGCTTCCGGCTGAGCTTCCCACCGGCGTCGTGGGGCTGAGTCCTCGCGCAGCCACCGAATCGCAGCGAAGTGCTCTGGACAGACGAAACACCGAAGATCCGAACGACCCCAACGACGCGATGACGATCTGTTGGACCTCCGGAACCGAAAGCGAGCCGAAGGGGGTCCCACGTTCGCACTACGAGTGGCTGGCCATCTGCTGGGCCACGATCGATGCTCCCGACATCGTCGTCGACGACGTCCTGCTTAACCCGTTCCCGATGGTCAACATGGCCGGAATCAACGGAATGTTCCTGCCCTGGCTCCGCACGGGATGTGTACTGGTACAGCACCACCCGTTCGACCTTCGAGTGTTCCTCGGACAGATCGAGGCCGAGCGGGTGACATACACGGTAGCGCCGCCTGCTCTGTTGTGGATGCTGCTTGCCGACGAGTCGATGCTCGCGGCGGTCGATCTGTCGAGCTTGACGCGGATCGGTTCGGGTTCTGTGCCACTGCAACCTCCGATGGTGCGGGGATGGCAGGAGCGATATGGAATCGGAGTCATCAACTTCTTCGGATCCAACGAAGGCATCAGTCTGCTCTCCTCGCCTGCGGACATGCCGGATCCGGACGACCGCGCACGGTACTTCCCTCGTTTCGGTGTCGAGAACTTTCGCTGGAGCACCAGGATCTCGGACTGGATGGACGTTCGCTTGGTCGACGTGGTCACTGGCGAGGACATCACGGAAGTCGGGCACCCGGGTGAGTTGCGAATCAGCGGACCGACGGTCTTTGCCGGCTATCTCGGCGATCGGCCGTCACCGTTCGACGAACGCGGATTCCTGTGCACCGGAGATATCTTCGAGATTGCCGGTGATCACGGACAATTCCTCCGCTACCTGGATCGAGGCAAGGACCTGGTGATCCGCGGTGGAATGAACATCGCTCCAGCCGAATTGGAGGGGTTGATCGCCGAGCATCCGGCCGTCGCGGACGTGGCCGTCATCGGCGACCCCGACGAAGTGCTCGGTGAGCGCGTCGCAGCAGTGGTGACACTTCGACCCGAGACGGAACTCGAACTCGATGCTCTGGTTGCGTTCCTGAAGGACAAGCGCATCGCGTCGTACAAACTTCCCGAGCGGCTGGAGATTCGGAAAGAACTGCCGCGCAATTCGACCGGAAAGATCCTCAAGCGTGAGCTTCGACAGAAGAGTGTGGCATGAGTGTGATGAACGACAGTGACAAGCTTGCGTTGGCGCGTGAGATGTTCCAGGCGTGGGACGTCATGGACTGGGCACGCGTCGTCGACCTGTTCGCCGAAGACGGTGTGCTCCACAGCGTGATGCAGGAACCGCTTGTCGGCAAGGAGGCTGTAGCGGGCCGAATTGCATTGCTGGCAAGCAAGTGTGAACGGATCACCCTGAAGATCGAGTCGCTCGGCGTGATCGACGGCAGGGTTTTTGTACAGCGAGTGGACGATTTCCACTTCGACGGAACCCACGGCGTCGTTCCTGTTGTCGGAATCCTCAGCATGGCAGACGGGCTGGTCACAGAGTGGCTCGAATACTACGACCGTCCGACACTCTTGAAGGGAATGGGTCTTGTCTCCGATTTCGAATAGCCGACTGCCTACGATCGATATCTCCCTGGGCTTGTGGCAGGACCGTCCGCCGCGGGAGGTGACCACTACTGCACGCCTCGCCGACAAACTGGGGTTCGGCCGAGTGTGGGTGGGGGAGATGGCGACGTACGACGCCTTTGCTCTGGCGACGTCAGTCGGCGCCGGCTTCGAGCACTCCGAGTTGGTGGTCGGCCCGCTCGCGGTGACGGTTCGTGATCCGGCGATGATCGCGATCGGGGCGGCGTCGGTAGCCGACCTGACCGGGCGTCACGTGTCGATAGCGTTGGGCACGTCCAGCACTGTCGTGGTCGAAAAATGGCATGGGCGAAGCAGATCCGGGGCCGCACGTGCACTCGCGGAGTCAGCCTGCGCTGTGCGAGCGCTGATGAACGGCGAGCGGGGCGAAGTCGCCGGAACGGTGATGCGGACCAGTGGATACCGACTGCGACTTCAGCCGCCGGGTGGGCGGCTGATCGTTGCAGCTTTCGGAGACAAGGCCCTTCGCGCCGCGGTGGAGTTGGGCGACGAACTGGTGCTCAATCTGGTCAGCCCGGAGCAAGCGGGGCGCCTGATCGCACGGTGCAAGGAAATCGCGGCTGAAATGGAAACGCCAATGCCCCAGGTGTCGGTTTGGGCGCCGGCGGCCGTGGCAACCGAAGGCCCAACTCAGATGTCGATCGATCAGCTCAGACGTGGGCTTGTGCCGTATCTCGCTGCCCCCGGGTACTCGGACATGTTCGTACGAGCAGGGTTTGCATCCGTGATCGAGGCAGCCAGGGCCGGGACCGCGCCTCGAGAGATCTTGAGTCAGGTCTCGGACGCGATGGTCGCGACAGTGGGAATCGTGGGAACCGCGGCCGATGCGCGCGAGCAACTCGAGGCGTATCGAGCGGTCGGTGTGGACACCGTCGTGGCCGTGCCTTCATCCACTGATTCGGATCCGGCCGGGCAAGTGACGATGGAACTTCTTGCCGAGATGGTATGACGAATCCCCGACGAACTTACTCTCAGGTAAGTTCGTCGGGGATATGTCGAATCGGAGGAGTTGCCGTGAGTGATCGTGTTCGTGTCGAGGTAGTGCAGTCGGTGGCGTACGTGACGTTGAACCGGCCGGAGAAACTCAACGGTCTCGATCTGGACATGCTCGACGCGCTGGTGGACGCGGCCCGAACGATCAGAACTGATCGTTCGATCCGGGGCGTGGTTCTGCAAGGCGCGGGCGACGCATTCTCGGCCGGATTGGACTTCGCTTCTGCCGGCAAGCAGCCGAGCCGGATGGCCAAGGCCTTTGCGAAATTTCCCGGTCAGAAGACCAACCTCTTTCAACGTGCGTGCTGGGTGTGGCGCGAATTGCCCGTGCCCGTCATCGCGGTCGTTCACGGCCACTGCTTTGGCGGGGGACTGCAATTGGCGCTCGCCGCAGACTTTCGATTCACCACCCCTGATTGCACGTTCTCGGTGATGGAGGCGAAGTGGGGATTGATCCCCGACATGACCGGAACGGTCACGATGCGCGAACTCGCGGCGATGGACGTCGTGAAACGCCTCGCCATGACTGCTGAACTGTTCGATGGAAATCAGGCTCTCGAGTGGGGGTTCGTGAGCGGAGTCAGTGACAATCCGATCAAACCGGCACAGGAACTGTTGTCGCAGATCATGACTCGCTCGCCGGACGCCGTCGCAGCGACGAAGACGTTGCTGCACAAGACCTGGAACCGATCGCCACGCGGTGCGTTCTGGATCGAATCGCGGATCCAACTGGCGCTGATGCGAGGCAAGAACCACAAGATCGTACGCTCCGCGAATACTGCGAAGACGTTGCCGGAGTTCGCCATTCGAAAGTTCGGCTGACAAACTCCGGCATCGCGACGCCGTGGGGCATTCTCATTCAGGTCGATTACACCATCAGATCTCGTCCAGATCGGTCCTTGATGAGCATCGTGGCGACGAACGACACTGCGGCCAACAGGGCGAGATAGATCGAGATGGCAAGAGTGCTACCGGTCTTGCCGAGGAGCCATTGGGCGACGGTGGGAGCAAAGGCGCCGCCGAAAATGGTGCCGACGGCGTAGGAGATCGACGCGCCGCTGTAGCGGATCGAAGCTGGGAACAGTTCGGCGAACAATGCCGGTTGAGGTCCGTACGACAGTCCGAGTCCGACCGAGAACAGGATCATCGCCACGTAGATCCAGCCGAGATTGCCGGTGTCGATGAGGAGGAAGAACGGCACCGCGAAGAGGATCATTGCGAGGTTGCCGACGTTCATCACCGTGGTGCGGCCGCGCCGATCCGACCAGTAAGCGCCGATCATGGTGAAAACGCCCCACGTGACTGCACTCGCGAGCGTGGCAATCAGTAGTTCGGTCTTACCCAGGCCGTAGGTCTTGGTTGCGTACGCGACGATGAATCCGCCGATCACCATGTAGCCGTTGCCGTTTGTGCCGATGAAGGAGAGGGCCGCGAGTACGACCTGCTTCGGGTGTTTCTTGAACAGAGTTCGGATAGGCGTGTTGCTCTCGGTGCGGCGTTCCTTGAGTTCGGCGAACACGGGTGACTCGCTGACCTTGCTTCGAATGTAGAAGCCGACGCCGATCAGCACGACGCTGAGCAGGAACGGCACTCGCCATCCCCAGGTGGTGAACTGTTCGTCCGTGAGGGTGAACGTGCACAGTGCCAAAACGCCGGTGGCGAGCAACATTCCGAGCGGTACGCCCATCTGGACGAACGCTCCGAAGAATCCTCGACGCTTGGTGGGTGCGTGTTCGACGGCAAGAAGAGCAGCCCCACCCCATTCGCCGCCCGTCGAGAATCCCTGCACGATTCTGAGAAGGATCAACAGGATCGGCGCCCAGATCCCGATCGAGGCATACGTCGGCAGCGCGCCGATGAGAACCGTCGCGGCCCCCATCATCGCCAACGTCGCGACCAGGACACGTTTACGGCCGAGTCTGTCGCCGAGATATCCGGCCACGATGGCGCCGAGAGGACGGAAGACAAAGCTGATGCCGACCGTGACGTAGGAGACGATCTGGCCTGCCGAGCCCATCGGCTTGAAGAACAGGTCGGCAAAGATCAGGGCTGCGGCTTGGGCGTAGATGAAGAAGTCGTACCACTCGACGGTGGTGCCGACCATCGACGCCATCGCGGCGCGGTCGTACTCCTTCGCGGCGGGCTTGGTGCCAGTTCTGGTTGTGGTCATCGAGCTACTTTCTGCCAGTCACGTGGTTCACCGGCGCGGTGAACTGCGAAGTCGGAACAGGGGAGAAACGCTGTTCGATCTGCGACGTTGCCGGTGTGCTCGGTGCATGCTTTTGGCTGACTCGGAGCGTTCCTGCGCGATCTCATTGTCGATATTGGCAACCGAATGATCGGTAGGTAATGAATTATGCAGAAGTGTGAGCGTCAACACAAGAGGTGCTGGAAAGGTCTGATTATCTGGTTCAGAGCATGCGAGAAATCAGTTGCTCAGGTGAGGAGCGACGCGGCGATCCGCAGATCGATTTCCCTGGCGCTGAGCAGATGGTCGAGGACGAGAACCGCACAACCGAGGATCCCGGATTGTGCGCCGTGGCTGACCGAAGCGATCTGAAGCTTTCGGGTGGCAAGCGCCGTTGCGTTGCCGTAGACGGACTCCCGAAGTCCGGCGAGGAAGAGCTCGTCTGCCTCGGCCATGTCGCCGCCGATGATAAGGACCTCGGGATTGAGGAGGTTTACCGCGCCGGAAATGACGTCGCCGATAAGTCGGCCGCTGCTTCTGATGAGCCGGCGGGCTTCACTGTCGCCGTCCAGGGCGAGGCGGACAACGTCACGCACGTGCCCGACGCTTCGGCCCTGATCTCGGAGGGCGTGCACGAGAGCCCAACCGCTGGCGACGGTTTCGACGCAGCCGACATCGCCGCAGCGACACTTCATGCCCCGCGCTGCAGCGGTTTTGGTATGCCCGATCTCGCCGGACGCTCCGAGTGAACCGCGTTGGAGGATTCCGCCCATGACGATTCCTGCGCCGAGGCCGGTTGACGCCTTGATCATCAGGAGGTTGGGCGCACTCTCGCGTCGTTCGCTCAATTCGGCCAGGGCCATCACGTTGGCATCGTTGTCGGCGAACAGTGGCGCCGTGGTCACCGATGCCAGATAGGGGGCAAGAGCGACGCCGTCCCATCCCGCCATCATCGGAGAGTCGAGGCTCGCTCCCGCGGCGACGTCGACCGTTCCGGGAATGCTCAGTCCGATTCCGATGACCTCGGTAGGTGCGCGGTGGACCTGGGCCAGTAGTGACGAAAGATGCTCGGCAATTTCGGGCATCAGTTCGTCGGGGCCGACCCCGACCGACTTGTCGATGTCTTCTGCCGCGAGGATCGTGCCCGCCAGGTCGGTGACGGCAAGTTGTGCCCGCGATCGACCGATTGCCACGACGAGAACCACGCCGGACGAGTTCGCGAAGGTGAGAGTGGACGGCGGCCGGCCGCCCGTCGACGGGCCCTCGTCGTCATCGGCGATCAAACCAAGCGATTGAAGTGCTGCAACCCTGGCCGATACCGCCGTCCTGGACAGGCCGGTGAGCTTCCCGATCTCGCTGCGCGTGGTCGCGGAACCGCTGCGTATCAGCGTGAATACCTCTCCCGCGGTAGCCGGAGTCGTGGACGGTCGGGTCATTGTCCTATTCAAGCATTCCTCGTCGGTAACTTCAGCGTGCGAAAGTTGGCATACTTTGTCCACAAAAAGACGTAAGTAGGTCTTGTGAAAAAGCAGAAGTAGGCATAGTCTGTGTCTTGACTCACTGCCACGGGCGTCCGAGGAGACGAGTCGCAGTTTCTGTGAAGCAGGGCGCACAAACAGGGGAGAACCTGATGAGCCGCACCGATACACAAGAGATCGTCGAGTTCGCACGTAAGTGGCAGCAGTTCGACGGTGGACCTGACGAAGAGATCTTTGTAACCTTCGGCCTCGCCCCGGACGAGTATTTCCGCAGGCTGCAGGCAATTCTCGACGACGGCGTCGTAGCGCTGACTCCGCCGGTCACCGGCGAACTCGCAACGGTCTGTGCACATCGACTCGGCCAATCGGCCAGGCGTCGATAAGTCCGACCCGGCGTCAGCCCCGAGTCACCCGAATCCGTTTCACCCGAGTAAGGAATTGAGGTCGCCATCATGCACAAGCACCTTCCGATGCCGTACCCGACCGCCGAAGTGTGGGACTGGCAGCTGCAGGGAGCGTGCCGTGGGCACGATTCCGCGGTCTACTTCCACCCGGACGGCGAGCGTGGACACGCTCGCGAGAACCGTGAACGCAACGCCAAGAAGGTCTGCGCGACGTGCCCTGTACTCCAGCAGTGCCGCGAACACGCACTCTCCGTCCACGAGCCTTACGGCATCTGGGGTGGAATGACGGAGACCGAGCGCGCAGAATATGTGCGATCGCTGCGTAAGCGCAGCAACCGGATGCCCGCGGTCGCCAACGCGAGCTGACGGTCCTTCGGAAAGGACGCCAGTGTGACCCTCGTAGCCGGTATCGATTCGTCTACCCAGTCGTGCAAAGTCATTGTCCGTGATGCCGATTCGGGAGAACTGGTACGAGAAGGGCGGGCGGCCCATCCCGTCGGTACCGAGATAGATCCGACATGCTGGCTCGAGGCGATGGACAATGCAGTCGCCGCGGCGGGTGGGCTCGGCGACGTCGCAGCGGTATCCGTCGGAGCTCAACAGCACGGCATGGTGTGTCTGGACAGCGGCGGCGAGGTCGTCAGGCCGGCGCTGCTGTGGAACGACACTCGTTCGGCGAAGGCTGCGACGGATCTGGTCGAAGAACTCGGCGGATCGAAGGCGTGGGCCGATGCCGTTGGCGTAGTTCCGGTCGCCGCGGTCACGGCAAGCAAGCTTCGATGGCTCGCAGATCACGAGCCAGGCAACGCCGATCGCACTGCCGCGGTGTGTCTTCCGCATGACTGGCTGTCCTGGAAATTGGGCGGGTCCGGTTCAATCGAGGAGCTCGCCACAGACGCGGGCGACGCAAGTGGAACCGGCTATTACGCTGCCTCGACGCGCGAATACCGTACCGACTTGCTGGCGTTGGCATTTCGCGATCGCACCCCCCATGTTCCCCGAGTTGCATCGCCGAACGACAAGATCGGAAGCACTGGCTCCGGGGGAATCATCGGACCGGGTACGGGTGACAATGCCGCAGCCGCACTGGGTTTGGGAGCAGTCCCCGGTGACGTGATCATCTCGATCGGAACATCCGGCGTCGTGTCGGCTGTATCGGCCACCCCCACGCACGATCCCAGTGGAAACGTGGCAGGATTCGCGGACGCAACCGGTCTGCACCTGCCGCTCGTGTGCACTCTCAACGGCGCGCGCATTCTTGATGCGACGGCGTCCATTCTCGGTGTCGATCACGCCGAACTGTCCCGGTTGGCGCTGACCGCGCCCCTCGGAAACGACGGGCTGGTCATGATTCCGTACTTCGAGGGCGAGCGGACGCCCAACCGCCCCGACGCCACGGGAGCAATGCACGGCTTCCGGCTGCAGAACTCGACGCCGGCGCATTTCGCGCGCGCCGCAGTCGAAGGGCTCCTGTGCGGCTTGGCCGACGGCGTCGACGATCTGGTTCGTCAGGGCGTCGAGGTGAAGCGAGTTCTCCTCGTCGGAGGCGGAGCGAAGTCTCGCGCTCTCTGTGAGATTGCGCCGGCAATTCTCGGAGTGCCGGTCGTAATCCCTGCTCCGGGTGAGTACGTCGCCGAAGGGGCATGCAGGCAAGCAGCATGGGCACTGTCCGGGGACACGCAGCCGCCGGTGTGGCCGAAACCGGAAGAGCGACGATTCGACGCCGAACCAGCTCCCCACGTGCGCGAGCGCTACGCGTCGTTGCGCGAACTCACCGAAGGCGTCTGAGCGCTCCCTACAGAAGCCCGAACTTCCGCACTGCGTCGAGTAGCGCGTGCGGACGTTCGGTCGTCGGCAGGGGATCGACGAGTGCGAACTGGCAACCGACGTCTCGGGCCGCGCCGTCGGCGACGTCGCTGTCACCGATCATCAGGGTCTGCGCCGCATCCACATCCAGCTGTGCCAGGGCGTATTCGAAGATCGCGGGTTCCGGTTTGACTGCACCCACCTCGAACGACAGGACGAACTCGTCGACCCAGACGTCCCAGCCGCGGTCGACGAACGCCGGACGGATGTCGAAGGCGATGTTGCTCAAGACGGCAGTGCGTACGCCCTTCTCCGACAATGACTTAAGGACCTCACCGGTATCCGGGTACGGCGACCACTGGTCCGGATCGACCAGCAGCGCGTAGAAAGCTTCGGCCCGAACCGGATCGGGCACTCCGGACTTGCTCAACACGTCGAGGTACGCCTGACGATGCAACTTCGGATCCCGGTCGCGGTTCTCCCACGCGTAGATCCCGGCTTCGTCCATCTCGACGGTTCTGCCCACCGGCGCGGTCATCCGACGCATCAACTCGGCTTGAGCGTGCACGTCGAGCGGATCGCCTTGATGATCGACGAGGTGCTCGGTCCAATCGTCGCTCTCCTCCAAACGGAAGAGGGTTCCGGAGAAATCGAACAGCGTCGCGGCGATATGTCCGTCTTGATGGGCCGTGCTGTCAGTGTTCACCTCGACAGGTTATCGGCGTCCGCTTTCCGATGCTTGATGTGAGCCAGTGCACGCGTACTTTGAGAGAGCACATTTTCCGAGGTTCCCCCGACGGGCACGATTTCGATGCCCCGGATGAACCGTATGACGAGGGGGATCCTCCGTGTCCGACCACGCGAATACACCAGACCTGACGAAGCCGTCCGGCGAAGACCCCCACCTCTCACGTCAGCTGTCCAACCGGCATATCCAGCTGATCGCCATTGGTGGTGCCATCGGCACCGGACTGTTCATGGGATCGGGCAAGACGATCTCGCTTGCCGGGCCCTCCGTGATCTTCGTGTACATGATCATCGGCTTCATGCTCTTCTTCGTCATGCGGGCGATGGGGGAGTTGCTGCTCTCGAACATGGCGTACAAGTCGTTCTCCGACTTCGCCGCGGATCTGCTGGGCCCCTGGGCGGGATTCTTCACCGGCTGGACCTACTGGTTCTGCTGGATCGTCACCGGCATCGCGGACGTCATCGCGATTTCCGGATACTTCAAATACTGGTGGCCAGGTCTCGCGGCATGGATACCTGCTTTGCTGACGATCGCGGCGCTGCTGCTCCTCAATCTCCCGACCGTTCGCGCCTTCGGTGAAACAGAGTTCTGGTTCGCGCTGATCAAGATCGTCGCCATCGTCAGCCTGATCATCGTCGGCATCGTCATGGTCGTCTCCGGGTTCACGGCGCCGAACGGTGCCACCTCGGGTATCGACAACCTCTGGAACGACGGCGGCATGTTCCCGACCGGATTCATGGGCTTCGTGGCCGGCTTCCAGATCGCCGTGTTCGCCTTCGTGGGCATCGAACTGGTCGGCACCACCGCCGCCGAGGCGAAGGACCCGGAGAAGAACCTGCCGAAGGCCATCAACTCCATCCCCATTCGTGTCCTGCTGTTCTACGTCGTTGCACTGACCGTGATCATCGCGGTGACTCCGTGGCGCGAAATCAGCGCAGACAAGAGTCCGTTCGTCGCCATGTTCACACTCGCCGGCCTCGGCATCGCTGCATCTGTCATCAACTTCGTCGTGCTGACCTCCGCGGCATCTTCGGCCAACTCGGGTATCTACTCCACCTCGCGCATGGTGTTCGGTCTTGCGCAGGAGGGCGACGCACCGCGGGCACTCGGCAAGCTGAACTCGCGCAAGGTCCCCGCGAACGCCCTGATGTTCTCCTGCATCTTCTTGCTGGCGTCGCTGATCCTGCTGTTCTCGGGCGATTCCGTGATCGAGGCCTTCACCGTCGTCACGACCATCTCGGCGCTGCTGTTCATGTTCGTGTGGACGATCATTCTGGCGAGCTACATGGTGTACCGGAAGCGTCGTCCGCACCTGCACGAGGCGTCGAAGTTCAAGATGCCCGGCGGCATCGTGATGTGCTGGGTCGTGCTCGCGTTCTTCGTCTTCATCCTCTGGGCGCTGACAACCAAGGACGACACCCTGCAGGCACTTGTCGTCACGCCGATCTGGTTCGTGGTTCTGGGAATCGCGTGGGCGATCATTCGTCGCCGACCCGCTCACCGGGCACGATACGACGCGTTCAAGTCAGAACTGGACGCCAGCCGACAGAACGGCGAGAAATAGTTTTGGTCAAGATCGGGTAACGGTGGCGGCCGCCTTGATCAAACTGTTACATTCTTCGGCAGACAGAGGAGCGGGCTTCATCAGAAGGACGCTGCACGCCGACGACTGACGGAGTACACACTGTGGGAAACCACCACCGCACGGGCAATGACGATGTTGTCTTCGAGATCGATCCCGAGGCAGCAAGCGGCCGCCACCGCACCCCGTCGGCTGGCCCTGGTGCCGGTGTCAAGGCGGGTGTCGTAGCTGCGGCTACCGGTGCACTCCTCGTCGGTGCAGGCCAGATGGGTGCAGGAACCGCTGCTGCGGCGCCGGCAACACAGACCATCGCCGGCATCGAAATCCCGCAGGGTCTGCTTCCCGAGGGCGTTGTCGTTCCGGCTGAATTGGCGGCACTTCCCGCACTCGACATTCCCGAGCTTCCCGATTTTGCTGCCGATCTCAACACGCAGGCACAGCAGTTCCTCTCGGGGATCAACCCCGGCACCTCTGCTCGCACCGTGCAGCCGGTGTCCGGAACGCTGACCTCCACCTTCGGTTCGCGCTGGGGAGCACACCACGGCGGTCTCGACATCGCGGCTCCGATCGGTACGCCGATCCTGGCCGCAGCCGACGGCCAGGTCATCGACGCCGGCCCGGCGTCAGGTTTCGGTCTCTGGGTCCGCGTGCAGCACGACGACGGCACGGTCACCACCTACGGCCACGTCAACGACTACCAGGTCAACGTCGGCCAGCGCGTCAATGCGGGCCAGCAGATCGCCACAGTGGGTAACCGTGGACAGTCCACCGGCCCGCACCTGCACTTCGAGGTTGCCGAGAACGGCGCAAAGGTCGATCCCGCAGCGTGGCTGCAGGCTCGCGGCGTGGCTGTCACCTGGGTAGACAACTCGTAAGAGAAACTTTCGGAGAACTGCGGTGGCGTCGGGAAATTCTTCCCGGTGCCACCGCAGTTCTCGTTTGTCGGTGACACCGGCCGGATAGCCTTCAGTGACGTTGATCGTCGAAGGGGGAATGCGCGATGGGTGCAGAAGTCACGGCGCGAGAATTCACGCGGGCGGACCGTAGGCTCTTTCGCAAGAAAGTGCGGTCATGCGTCGACGCCATGAAGCAGATGCTCGACGGTGGTGACTTCCGAGACGCCGTCGACAAGCCGGCGCCGCTGCTGGGCATGGAGATCGAATTCAACCTGGTGAACGGGGACATGGCTCCTGCGATGTCCAACCGTGAAGTGCTCGAATCCATCGACGACGCCGCGGTTTTCCAAACCGAGCTCGGACAGTTCAACGTCGAGATGAACGTCGAACCCGGCCCACTCACCGGTGATGCAACTTTCGAATTGGAAAAGAAACTGCGCGCCTCTCTCGACGTCGCAGACGCGCGAATCCATGCGCACGACGCCGAGATGGTGATGATCGGGATGCTGCCGACTCTGCAACTCGAGCATCTCGATCGAGAGTGGATCACCGCGAACCCGCGCTACGAATTGCTCAACGAGCAAATTTTCACCGCTCGAGGCGAGGACATCGAACTCGACGTCGAAGGTGTCGCGCTACCTGGCAGCGACGTGGAAATTCTTCGGGCCGATACCAATTCGGTAGTCCCGGAGGCGGCATGTACGTCCATGCAGTTGCATCTCCGCGTTGCGCCGGAAGAGTTTGCCGCGCATTGGAATGCCGCGCAGTGTCTGGCCGGCGTACAGGTGGCGTTGGCGGCCAATTCTCCTTTCCTGGCAGGCAAGGCGCTCTGGCACGAATCGCGCATCCCGATCTTCGAGCAGGCCACGGACACAAGAACTTTCGAGCTGAAGAACCAAGGTGTGCGGCCGCGGGTGTGGTTCGGTGAGCGGTGGATCCACTCGGTGCTCGACTTGTTCGAAGAGAATTCACGGTACTTCCCGGCCCTGCTGCCTGACGTGTCGGACACCGATCCACTGGAAGTGCTCGCGGCGGGCGGGGTTCCGGAGTTGAGCGAGCTTCAGATGCACAACGGCACGGTCTATCGCTGGAATCGTCCGGTGTACGACTGCTCGGATGGCAAGCCGCACTTGCGTATCGAGAATCGAGTGCTGCCGGCCGGACCGACTGTCGTCGACATCATGGCCAATGCGGCCTTCTACTACGGCACAGTTCGGGCGCTGGTGAACGCGGAGCGGCCACTGTGGTCGCACATGTCGTTCCATGCGGCAGAAGAGAACCTGCACATCGGCGCCAAGTACGGACTCGACGCAACTTTGTACTGGCCGGAGATCGGTTGGGTCGGTGCCGACGAGTTGGTCCTGCGAAGGCTGCTGCCGTTGGCGGACGAGGGTTTGGCGGACTTCGGATTGTCCGCCGCGGCCCGCGATCGGTATCTCGGCGTCATCGAGGGGCGGTGCCTGAATCGGCAGACCGGTGCCGCTTGGCAACGAGAGCACGTGGCGCGCGCGGAGGCCTCGGGCGCGGACCGCTCGACTGCGCTCACCGGAATGCTCCGCGGTTACGTCGAGAACATGCGGGCGGGAGATCCCGTTCACACCTGGTCCTGATTGCTCTGCTAATTCTCCTATCCGTCAACAGTTTCGGGGACCTAAGTCCCCGAAATGAAGAGGGGGCGACCCCAAAAAAGCCGGACAAGTGGGATGGTTAGAGTGAAAGTGGCTCGGTTACTTCTTCAGGAAGGTGGGCACATGAGTTCACGCGAACATAACAGTGTTGTTGTCGGAGTCGAGGGTTCGGACACTGCGTCCACTGCGCTCCGCGAGGCCGCGAAAATCGCCGCCCAGCGCGAATTGCGACTCGACATCATCCACGCTCTCGACTTCGCGCCTTACGGTTTCGGCGGACCGTACGTCGACGCGGGTGGGGTGTACGAATGGGTCGAAGAGGCGGGAAAAGCGATCTTGGCAGAGGCGGAACAATTCGCCCGTGAGATCGATCCGAAACTCGAAGTTCACACCGAAATCGCCATCGGCAGCGCAACTCAGTGGTTGATCGAGAGTTCGGCGCAGGCCAGGCGGGTCGTTGTCGGAGCGTCCGCTTCAGGCAAGGCGGCGACGGCAGTTCTCGGCAATACAGCGGTCGGTGTTGCCAGTCACGGCAAGTGCCCGGTCATCGTCGTGCGGGACCGCGACGGCGCAGTGCCTTCGGAGGGACCCGTCGTGGTCGGCGTCGACGGCAGTGCGCTCAGCGCGCAAGCAGTGGGCGCGGCATTCGAGGAAGCAGCGTTCCGCGGCGCCGAGTTGGTGGCGCTGCACGTGTGGAGTGACCTCGGCAGCGCGGCATTCGAAGACCCGAGGGCAGCTGCGCTTGCCCCGCAGTCTCTTGAAGAGGAAGAGCACGCAGTACTCAGCGAGAGCTTGGCCGGTTGGTCCGAGCAGTACCCGGACGTGAAGGTCCGGCGCGAGGTATACCTCGACAACCCACGAGGACGGCTGCTCGACTGGTCGGCAAAGGCGCAGCTTGTTGTAGTCGGCAGCCGTGGCCGTGGTGGATTCCGTGGCATGCTCCTCGGCTCGACCAGCAATACTCTGATCGCTTCGGCCAAGTGCCCCGTCATGGTGGTTCGCCCCGAAGAATCCTGACCTCTCCAAGTTCTCCCGCTACCCCGTTCGTTTCGGTCATCGAATACGAACGGGGTAGTCACATGAATGCGGACTCATGTTCCGTAGTGTTCGATGTGAGTTAGGTGTTCGATGGGAGTACCAAGGCTGTGTGCGCGTCGCACACGGCGGCAATCGTCTGGATTGGGGTTACAACGTGCGTATCGGTATGGGTTTGAACTACAGCGGCGGGTTCGCCGAAACCGTCGAAGAGGTCGGTGACCTGGAGAAGGCGGGCCTGGACATCGCCTTCGTTCCGGAAGCGTATTCCTTCGACGCGGTCAGCCAGCTCGGTTACCTGGCGGCCAAGACGTCGACCATCGAACTCGCTTCGGGAATCTTCCAGATCTACACCCGTACGCCCTCGTTGACCGCCATGACGGCAGCGGGCCTGGACTTCGTCTCCAACGGTCGCTTCGTTATGGGCCTGGGTGCTTCCGGACCGCAGGTGATCGAGGGATTCCACGGCGTCAAGTACGACGCTCCGTTGGGACGCACGCGTGAGGTCGTCGAGATCTGCCGTCAGGTGTGGCGCCGCGAGAAGGTCGAATACCAGGGCAAGTACTACCAGGTTCCGCTCCCCGCCGAGAAGGGCACCGGACTGGGCAAGCCGCTCAAGCTGATCAATCATCCTGTGCGTGAGCGCATCCCGATCCTGATCGCTTCGCTCGGACCCAAGAACGTCGAGCTGACGGCTGAGATCGCCGAAGGCTGGGAACCCATCTTCTTCCATCCGGAAAAGGCAGCAAGCGTATGGGGCGAGCCGATTGCGAAGGGCAAGGCCAAGCGCGATCCGAGCCTCGGCGAGCTTCAGGTGTACGCGTCGCCGGCCCTGGCCATCGGCGACGACGTCGACCACATGCTCGACTGGGTGCGCCCGAGCCTTGCGCTCTACATCGGCGGTATGGGCGCCAAGGGCAAGAACTTCTACAACGACCTCGCGGTGCGATACGGCTACGAAGAGGCCGCCGAGAAGATTCAGGATCTCTACCTCGCGGGCAAGAAGGACGAGGCCGCAGCAGCGGTCCCGGACGAGTTGGTTCGCGCCGTGTCGTTGATCGGTCCCGAGAGCTACGTCAAGGAACGCGTCGCAGCCTTCGCCGAAGCCGGCGTCACGACGCTCAACGTCACGCCGTTGGCGGCCGATCGCAACGGCCGTGTTCAGCTGATCGAGAAGTTCCGCAAGATTTGTGACTGACCCTGCCGTGCGCCTTTATTAACCGCCGGCGGTTAATAAAGGCGCACAGCAGAGCGGGTGATTCGGGATCTCTTGCGCACGAAACCCGATCTTGGGCGCTTGTTGACAGGACTTTTTTCACTTCTGACCGGTCGGGTTCTTCGCCTAACGTGGATCGAGTAGCCAGGATTTGCGTGCGAATCCGGCACCGGTGGCCTCGTTGACGCCCGGAAGGGATGTTGGCGGGGCCGTTGCCGCAGTCCACCCGAACTCCGAATGTCCGATTCGGGACTCGCGTCGGCTGATGAATCCTTTTTGCCGTCATTGGGCAATAGTGTGAGGGCGAAGAGATTCTCTGGTCGATCGTGGAGGGACGAACATGAGTGCAACCAAACCCGTAGTCGTGGCAGTGGACGGCTCGGAATCGGCGTCGTCGGCTGTCGTCTGGGCCGCTCGAACGGCGGTGGCGCTCGGTCGTCCGCTGCACATTGCGACGGTGGTGCACATCCCCGCTTTCTACTACTCCGAGCCGTACCTCGCCGAGAGCTTCAAGGACGAACTTCGCCGCACTGCCACCGCTCGTCTGGACAGCGCGCAGATCCTCGCGCGGCAAAGCATCGACGACGACCTCGAGATCGTCACCGAACTACTCGACGGCAGCGTCTCCGATCGCCTGATCGAATTGTCCAAGGGCGCGTACATCATTGCGCTCGGGCCCCGCGGGCATGGTGAATTCACCGGATTGGTCGTCGGTTCCGCGACGGTGTCGGTGGTCTCGCACGGCGAATCTCCGGTGGCGGTAGTCCGGGGCCGGACGCTTGATGGTCGACCGCCGACCGAAGGTCCTGTCGTCGTCGGTGTCGATGGATCCGAAAGCAGCATCGAGGCAGTCGAGCATGCTTTCGAACAGGCATCCGCTCGGGGTGCAACATTGATCGCCGTCAACGTGTGGAGCGATGTGAGCGTGCAGCCCTCCCTGGGCGCCACCCCCGACGATCCACTGTGGAGCAGCATCCAGACAGGTGAGGAAGTTGTCCTTGCCGAGCAATTGGCTGGTTTCACCGAGCGCTACCCGGACGTCGTCGTCGAGAGAGTCGTCGCGCGTGACCGTCCGGTCCGAGTGCTGAGCGAATACGCGGAGACGGCGCAATTGATCGTCGTCGGCAGCCGTGGGCGCGGCGGATTCGCGGGAATGCTCCTCGGATCGACCAGTCGGGCACTGCTCCATACTGCGGATTGCCCGGTTCTCATCGTCCGGCACGTCAACAAGTGAAGAGAATGCATTCAATGACTTTTGAGTCCACCATCTCCGGTACCGTTCGACGTGAGATGTCTTTTGGAGGGGTTCGATGACAACGCGGATATTCCTGGTCGACGATCACGAGATCGTCAGACGCGGATTGTTCGACCTACTCGGCGGGGTCGAAGACTTCGTGGTGGTGGGTGAGGCCGCATCCGTGGGAGAAGCATTGGCTGCGGTACCGCAGAGTAATGCCGACGTCGCGGTTCTGGACGTACGGCTGCCGGACGGCAACGGCGTCGAACTGTGCCGCGAACTGCGCTCGATGCTGCCCAACCTGCGCTGCCTGATGCTCACGTCGTACGCGGACGACGAGGCACTACTCGACGCGATCATGGCGGGCGCTTCGGGATTTGTCCTCAAACAGATTCTCGGAACCGATCTGGTCGCTGCGGTCCGCACAGTCGGGCGCGGCGGTTCACTGCTCGACAGTCGGGCGACGGAGGCGCTGATGCAGCGGATCCGTAGCGACCGCACCGCTGATCCGTTGGCCGAACTTTCCGATCAGGAGCGAGCAGTCTTCGACCTCATCGGAGAGGGACTCACCAACCGGGAGATCGGCGCGCGATTGTTCCTCGCGGAGAAGACAGTCAAGAACTACGTGACGCGTCTGCTCTCGAAGCTGGGCATGCAGCGTCGTACTCAGGCTGCGGTGCTGGCCACCGAAATCCGCAGCGGCAGTCGATAGGTCTACCGACCGGACTTCGGTCGATTCGAGTTGGTGCGCCCGAGCGGTACTCGCCAGAGCAGGCGTGCACCGCTCGGATCGTGGTTGACGATCGTGCACGTACCGCCGCAATGTTCGGCACGGCGCTCGAGATTGTGAAGTCCACTCTTGTGGAAGTCGGAGGGGAGTCCGACGCCGTCGTCTTCGATCGTGATCGCAAATTCGACGTCCGCGGTGACTGCGATGGTGATGTGGTGTGCGTGTGCATGCCGAAGGACGTTGCTCAGCCCCTCACGCAGCACAGCTTCGGCGTGCTGGTGGATCCCGGGATTCACCAGAGTGTCGATGGCGCCGGAGAATTGGACGCTCGGGGTCACGGCGGACTGTGCGGTGGCGTCGCCGATGACATCGAGGAGGCGTCGGCGCAGGCTCGACGAATCGGTGGCTGTGGGAGTCTGCAGATCGAAGATGGTTGTCCGAATCTCGCGGACTGTCTTGTCGAGCTGTTCGAGGGATCGTTTGACAATCGCGCGCGCCGACTCCGGGAGGGTCTCGTCCGGAAGCGTGCTCTGCAGGCTCATTCCGCTCGCGAACAGTCGCTGGATGACGTTGTCGTGCAGGTCTCGTGCGATGCGGTCGCGGTCCGCGAGAACCGACAACAGGCGTTGCGCCTTTTGTTTCTCGTCGAACTCGATTGCAACGGAGCCGAGTTCGGCCATCGACTCGATTCGGGTCAGTTCGTCGTGATCCCAGTGCGTGTTGGTCGAGTTCGACGCCACGATGACCGCGCCGACTACACCTGAGGCGACGCACATCGGTGCCACGACCGCACTTCCGGCCGACGGCACCAGTTCGGTGAGTGCACCTAAAGTGGTGAGTACCTGTAGCTTTCGAGTGCTCCGCACCACGTCGAACGGATAGGTCGTCGCTGGAATTCTGACTCCACGTGACGTGGTTCGGGCGCTGGCCGCAGCGTGAACCTGTGCGTATCCGTTCTCGCAGATCACCACGATCACGTCGTCGACGCCGGTCAGGTCCCGAACGCGACTGGCAAGAAGTTGCAGGCCGTCCTCGAGCGAGTCACCGGCCAGCAACCGCGAGCGAATGGCAGATGTTGCGGTGAGCCATCTTTCACGAGTTCGTGACTGCTCGAACAGCCGTGCGTTTTCCACAGCGATGCCGGCTGCGATGGCGAGGGCCTCAAGAATGACCTCGTCTTCTTGGGTGAACTCGGCTTTTCCGCGCTTCTCAGTCAGGTAGATGCTTCCGAACACCTTTCCTCGCATCATGATCGGCGCCCCGAGGAAACTCTCCATCGGTGGATGATTCGCGGGGAATCCCACCGATTCGGGATGGTCGCCGAGATGCGCCACACGCAAAGTCTGCGGGTGATTCATCAGAACACCCAGAACGCCATGACCTTCGGGGAAATGCCCCATGGTCGCCCGTTGGGACCCGGAGATTCCCTCGTACACGAATTCCGAGAGCCCGCCCCCCGGCGCCGCAACCCCCAGGGCGCCGTAGCGGCAATCCAGAACCGTTGTCGCAGAGGTGATGATCCGTTGGAGAGTCAGGTCGAGATCCAGACCTGAACCGACCACCAGGACCGCCTCGAGCAGACGGTGGAGTGTCGGTATGTCTGCATTGGAATCGCCCAGGCGGTCGAGCAACTCGCCGAACGTGCGTGCCGGACTGTGACCCGATGCTTCGACCATGGTCGAAGCATATCGCCTCGCGGAACGTCAGCCCTCCTGACGGCGACCTTCCCACCACGACGACCAGTGATGCTTGATTTCGTCGAACTCGTCATCGCTCAGGTCGTAGGTGGTCAGCAGGATGGACATGCCTCCGTCTGGCCGCTGCGGAGTCACCGACTGGGTCGCGACAGAGAGTAGACCAGGACCGAGATCTTCGACTGTCAACCCGAATTGGTGATCGGTGACGTAGTCGACGACACCTTCGAAATAGTCGCCGGGAGCGATTGTCGCCGCGTACCGACTTCCCGCTTCCAAACCGATTTCGGTGAGCCCGAGGACGGTTGCCGCATTCTCGCCAGGGAGCAGCAGGCCGTCGAGATAGATGGTTCTTCGCTCAGCGAGTCCGTGGTGCTCCACTGCGAATCTGAGCAACTGGAGGAACGTCGTCCATCCCTCGGTGATGTCGTCGTACCAGTCGTCGTCGGCAGATTTGGCCGGCCGATCGATGCGGACGACCGTCTTGCCGTCTTGTTCGAGAAGTGAGAAACGGTCACCGTTTCCGAGTTTCAGCGTCAGTGCCTCGGGATCGGCCTCAGCGGTGGAGTAGATCTGGGCGATTTCGTCGTCGAGACCGTCGTACTCCCAGCCGAACCAACGACGAATCAGCGACGGGTCGCGCAGGGCGGGCCACAGAACGGACGGGGCTGCGACGATGGACACTTCGATCACGGTTTCGCTCACCCGGAAGACGGTACCGACTTCAACCCTTCATAGCGACGGTGAGCAGAAATGCAACGTCTTCGAGCGCTTCGACGCTGTGGCGGTCGGCCGGCACGGTGAGGAAATCACCGGTGGATCCTTTCCACTGGTCGCTCCCACACACAAGATTCAGCTTCCCGCTCAGGACCAACAGTGTGGCTTCGCCCGGACTGTCGTGTTCGGCGAGGCTCTTGCCGGCGCTCAGCGCGATCACCGTCTGTCGCAGGCTGCGCTGGTGGCCGCCGTAGACGGTTTGTGAACTGCGACCGCTGGTCGCCGAGCCCGCCAGTTTCAACTGTTGACGAGCGAGAGCGGTCAGTGACTTCTTGTCCATCGAAGACCTCTCGGAAGCGGTGAATGTCGTTCTTGGAGTATGACCGACTCACTCGCGAGGTGCCTCGTTATCGGCGGAAGTCGGTCAGCGCGTGTATTCCAGCCAGCGGAAGCGCAGCCCGCTCTTCTCCGAGGTCTGCCAGGGCTCGTCGGACTTCAGGTTCCATTCGGGGCCGATCTCGGGAGCAAAGGCATCACCGGCGATGTCGAGGTCGACCTCGGTCACCAGGAGATGCGTCGCGAATGGCAGTGCAGCCGAATAAATTTGCCCGCCTCCGACGACAAATACGTCACCGTCCGGCAACGCCAAGGCGTCGTCCAGCCTGTGGACTACCTCGGCGCCTTCGGCTTGCCATTGCGGATCGCGCGTGACGACGATGTTCCGACGCCCGCTGAACGGCCGGAACTTCAGCGGAATGGAGTCCCAGGTGCGCCGTCCCATGATCACCGGATGTCCCATGGTGACGCGTTTGAAGTAAGCCATGTCCTCGGACACGCGCCACGGGATCGTGTTGTCGACGCCGATGACGCCGTCGTGGGCCTGCGCCCAGATGAGGGTGACTGTGCGATCGGTCATCGTCAGACCGCTACCGGCGCTTTGATCGCGGGGTGGTGCTGGTAATCGACGATCTCGACGTCCTCGAAGGTGTAGTCGAAAATGGAGTCGCGTTTGTTCAGCTTCAAGGTCGGCAACGGAAGGGGCTCGCGACCGAGCTGCTCGGTGACCTGGTCGACGTGGTTGTCGTAGATGTGGCAGTCACCGCCGGTCCAGACGAACTCGCCGACCTCGAGTCCGGCCTGCTGGGCCATCATGTGGGTGAGCAGCGCGTAGCTGGCGATGTTGAACGGAACGCCGAGGAACATGTCGGCGCTGCGCTGGTACAGCTGGCAGGAGAGCTTGCCGTCGGCGACGTAGAACTGGAAGAACGCGTGGCATGGAGCCAGCGCCATCTGCGGAATGTCGGCGACGTTCCACGCCGAGACGATGATTCGCCGCGAATCGGGGTTGGAGCGCAGAGTCTCGACGGTCTGCGTGATCTGGTCGATGTGCTCGCCCGAAGGGGTGGGCCAGCTACGCCACTGGACGCCGTAGACGGGTCCGAGTTCGCCGTTCTCGTCGGCCCACTCGTCCCAGATGGAGACGCCGTGCTCGTGCAGCCACGCCACATTGGAGTCGCCGCGCAGGAACCACAGGAGCTCGTTGACGATCGACTTGAGGTGGACCTTCTTGGTGGTGACGAGCGGAAAGCCGTCGGCAAGATCGAAACGCATCTGGTGACCGAAGATGCTGCGGGTGCCGGTTCCGGTTCGATCGGATTTGGCGGTACCCGTCTCCATGACGAGCCGGAGGAGGTCTTCGTAAGCAGTGGAGACAGTCACGGGAATCAGTCTAGGGCCTGCCTTGCCGTGCGCCTTTATTAACCTCCCGCGGTTAATAAAGGCGCACGGCAATATAGCCTCGGCACATGCGCGAACTCTTGGTGATCGGTATCGGTGCGGGTGATCCCGACCAGGTGACGGTTCAGGCGATCAAGGCTATGAACAGGGCCGATACGTTCTTCATCATCGGAAAGGGTGACGAGAAGCAGGCTCTGGTCGACTTGCGAACCGGCATCCTCGACGAGCACGTTCACCTCGACTACAAGGTGGTCGAGATCACGGACCCGCCGCGGGACCGAACCCCGACCGATTACGAGGGGGTTGTCGAGGACTGGCACGAGCGTCGGGCCGCGAAATTCGAAGCGGAATTCGCGGCCGAACCTGGCGTCGGAGCGATTCTCGTCTGGGGTGACCCCTCCCTCTACGACAGCACTCTGCGGATCGTCGAGCGGGTGCTCGCTCGCGCGAGAGCGACGTTCGACTACTCCGTCATCCCGGGAATCACCAGCGTGCAGTCGTTGGCCGCACAGCACCGAATCGTCCTCAACCGAATCGGCGAACCCATCCACATCACGACCGGCCGCAAACTGGCCGAGGGATTACCCGACGGCGTGGACAACGCCGTCGTCATGCTCGACGCGCATTGCACCTTCACTCAGGTGGCCGAAGACCATGCCGAAATCTGGTGGGGGGCATACCTCGGAACCGCGGACGAGGAGTTGATTTCCGGCAACCTGCGCGACGTCGAAGATCGGATCGTCGCGCGCCGGGCGGAGCTGCGCGAGAAGCACGGTTGGATCATGGACACGTACCTCGTTCGGCGCTGACACCGACCGCGGATTTGCGGCCTCGATCCTGCGCTCTTGATCCCGAACGACGGTCTGCGCACCTATGATCTGCGCATGACATCGTTCGGGCAGGACCGACTGCAGTCGATTCTGCCCGCTCCGCGTGGCCGTGAAAAATCAGCTGTGAAGTCGGCTTTCGATCTTCTCGTTCAGTGGTATCGGCGTCCTGATCAATTCGACAGTTTCAATCGATACCTCGCCACGAAGGGCCTGGAGCTAGCCGTCCGATTGCTGGTCATCGGTTCCCTGACGACGGTCATCGTTGCGATGACTCTGCTGCGCTTCAGCGACGCGGGCGTGCACAACCACGTCACCAGCGTCGTCAACGCCGTCATCATCGGAGTCACGGTCGCGGTGATCGTGCTCTTCTGCCTTCTGCCCGAAATCACGCGTCGGTGGTCGTACTTTTTTGTCGCCTACTGCGAGGTCGGCGTATTTGTCGGTGTGTTCTTGAACAGCGACCCCTTCATCGGGTTGATCCAGTGCGTGCTCTTGATACTGATCGGTGGGTACATCGCGTATTTTCACAACGCGAGACTCCAGGCGATTCACATCGCCCTGTCCATCGTGGTTCTGGCAGTGGTCGGACGAAAGGTCGCGGTCTACGCGGATCCTGCGTTGGCCACCGCACTGTGTCTGATCATCGCCACCGGGATCGTGGTCATCCCGTTCGCCTGCCAGTTCGTCCTCTCACTTCTCGGCTCCGACGCGGACAGTTCGGATGTGGATCCGTTGACCGGCCTTCTGAATCGGCGCGGGCTGCAGCGAGCTGTTGTCGAAATGGGGGCAACGGGGCATGCGTCGAGCAAGTCGTCGTATGTCGTTGCGATCGTCGATGTCGATTCGTTCAAGAGCGTCAACGACTCGCGGGGGCACGAAGAAGGCGATCTCGTACTTCGTGAGATTGCTGATCGACTGCGGTGGTGCGGCGGTGAGAAGGCGCTCTTCGCCAGATTCGGTGGGGACGAGTTCGTCTTGGTGGACACGATCGACGTCGGTGCAGCGCCCGCATTCGAGGACAATCTGCGAAGGCACCTGCGAATCGACGATCGTGATCCGGCGGTGACGACCAGCGTCGGAGTCGCGATCACCTCTGCCGAATGGTCTTCGATCATTTCCGACGAGGAGTTGACGGAACTGTTTCGAGTAGCAGACGCCTCGATGTACCGCGCGAAGGCCGCCGGCGGCGATCGAGTTGTGATGTGGGACGGCAAACAGTGAGAATTGTCTGATTGCGGGGAGTTGACTGGATTACCCTGACCCTATGGAATCTGCCGAGGGTGTGGAGCGTTCGGACGCCGTCGCGTCTCAACGGCCGCTCTCCGGTCCCGCATTCCGGCTGATCTCTTCTCAACTTGTCGATTGGTATCGGCGTCCGGACCAATTCGACACCTTCAATCGCTATCTCGCGGACAAAGGGTTGACCGTCGCCTCGCGGTTTCTTGTCGTCTGCTCGTTGGTGCTGGTCACGGTGATCATGTTCTTGACTCGCTTCAGTCCACAGGGACCGACCACTCCGCACGCGCGCACCGCGAACGCAGTCATCATCGTCATAACCGTGATGATGGCCGTCGCCCTCTCGACGAGGCGCAACCTCTCCCGTTCCTGGTCATACGCCTTTGTGCTCTATTCGGAAGTGGGAATAGCGGCCGCAATGCTGTTGTATTCCAATCCACTTGCGGCACTGGCCCATGCCGTGATGTTCTCGGTGATCGGTGGATACATCGCGTTCTTCCACAATGCTCGAATACAGAGCCTGCACATGCTGTGGGTATTCGTCGTAGTCATCGGCATTGTGACGCGCATTTCCGTTGTCGAGAACTATTCGGATGTTCCGGTTCTGGTCGCTTTGACAGTTCTCGTCGGCGCCGCGATCTACGTGATCCCCTTTGCCTGTCAGTTCATCTTCTCCATTCTCGGCACCGATGCGTTGAATTCGCAGTTGGACCCGCTCACCGGACTACTCAACAGGAGGGGACTGGCCGACGAGGTGCGACTGCTACTGGAGCGGTCGTACGCGAATTCGGCGCTTGTCGTTGTCGCCGCTGTCGACATCGATCGATTCAAGACCATCAACGACGAGTACGGGCACACAGTCGGGGACGCTGTGATCGAGAAGGTCGGATCGAGACTGGTCGAATGCGCCGGCCCGGCGGCCTTGATCGCACGGATCGGCGGCGACGAGTTCATCATCGTCGATTCGGGCGATCAACGCTCGGTCGATCGACTCGAACAAGAACTTCAGCGATCAACGGTCGCTGCTCCCGACCATTCCGAGGTCGCCCTGAGCGTCGGAATCGCGAAGGTCGCAGGTCCTTTCGAATCGCCGGACGATGCACTCATCGCCTATCCCACTTTGCTGCGACGTGCAGATCGCGCGATGTACGCAGCGAAGGCGCGCGGTGGACACTCGGTGGTTCTGCTGACCGAAACGGACTGAGCACACGGTGAGTGTCCGTGGTCGGCGTTAGTCTGATGCCATGCCTGAACTACCCGAGGTGGAAGCGCTGGCAGGGTTCCTTCGTCAGCACGCGGTCGGCGCAGTAGTGGGACGCGTCGATATCGCTGCATTGAGTGTGCTCAAGACCTTCGATCCGCCGATCACGGCTTTGCAAGGGCGTGACGTCACGGGCGCCGCCCGCTTCGGGAAGCATCTGGCTCTGGATTGCGACGGGTTGTGGTTGGTCACGCATCTCTCCCGTGCCGGTTGGATGCGGTGGCTCGATAATCCGTCGCCAACGCCGCCGAAGCCGGGGAAGGGGCCGTTGGCGCTGCGCGTTCATTTCTTCACACCTGAAGGGTTGACGCCGGCGTTCGATCTCACCGAAGCCGGCACCAAGAAGCGCCTCGCCGTGTGGGTGGTGAACGATCCGCAGGAGGTTCCGGGCATCGCCCGGTTGGGGCCGGACGCGATGGCTGTGACAGAAGCTGAGTTCGCAGAGATTCTGGGCGGGACGTCGGCGCGGATCAAGAACTCGATAGTCGATCAGTCGCTGATCGCCGGCATCGGGAACGCCTACTCGGACGAGATCCTCCACACCGCGAAACTATCGCCATTCGCGACCTCGTCGCGGCTGACGCCGGAGCAGATTTCGACGCTGTATGCCGTGATGCGGTCCACGCTGGCCGACGCGATCGAGCGTTCGGAAGGTCAGGACGCGGCGCGGCTCAAAGGTGAGAAACGCTCGGGGATGCGAGTACATGCTCGCACCGGACTTCCCTGTCCGGTGTGCGGTGACGTCGTACGCGAGGTGTCGTTCGCGGAGCGTTCTTTTCAATACTGTGCGACGTGCCAGACAGGCGGTAAGCCGTTGGCGGACAGGCGAATGTCGAAACTGCTCAAGTAGCGAACTGCGCCGCGAGTAGTTCGACGAATTCACGGGCCAGCGCCGACGAATGGGTGGGTTCGGTAATTGCGTGGACGATCCGATGCGGGGCATCGGTGATCGGAATACAGACCAGTTCGGGATGTAGGGCGCTCATGGACTGGGGGAGCAAACCGACACCCAGGCCGTTGGCGGTCAGTGAACAGATCAGGTCCACCGAGTTGGCTTCGAGCGTTTTTCCGCGTGGGACCTGTGATTCGGCGAAGGCTTGGTCGGTTTGGACACGGGCCTCGCTGCCGGAGGCGAAGTCCACGAGAGTGTGATCCCGTAGGTCTTCGAGTCTGATCGACGAGGCCTGGGCAAAGGGATGGTCGGGAGCAACAAACGCTGCGGTGGGTTCACTCCACAACGGTGCGGCGGCAAAGCTCTTGGGTAAGCGACCTGCGGCCAATCCGACGATGCCGACGTCGATTGCGCCGGACCGGACTCCTTCGATAACTACTTCACTGCCGTACGGTCGCGCGGTGATGTTGATTGCAGGGTGGCGGCGTGTCAGATCTGCCAGCGCACGACCGACGTCGACGCGCCCCGCCGAGGTGATGGTGCCGACCGTCAGCCGCACTTGCTCGTTGCTCCGTGCCGAGACATCACTGACCAGTCTCGACACGGCGCCGAGCACCTCACGGGAGCGGGCGACGAAAACCTCCCCGGCAGCAGTCAGGCCGACGTTTCGACTGTTGCGGTTGAACAATTCGACTCCCAGTTCCTTTTCGAGGTCTCTGATCTGGGCACTCAACGCGGACTGTGAAACGTGCAACCGCGCGGCAGCACGGCTGAAGTGTCTGTCTTCCGCGACTGCCAGGGAGTAGCGGATGTGACGTAGTTCCATTGCACCAATCTATCGCTTCTGGAGATAGATCATGCATATCTATCTATTGGACGCACGTCGGTGTGGGCGGTCATGCTTGACGACATGATTTCAAGCGACGCGCGTCCGAGGCTCGGACTACCGATAGTGCTGCTGATGGCTGCAGCGACGGGTCTGTGCGCGGGCGGTAACTACTTCAATCAGCCACTTCTCGATTCCATTTCGGATCACTTGAACGTCTCGGCCTCCGCAGCGGCCGCGACGGTGACCATTGCACAGGTCGCGTATGCACTCGGATTGATACTTCTGGTTCCGGTAGGCGACATGGTCGACCGACGCAAGCTGACGGTAGGGCTCATGCTGCTGGCGGCGACGGGTCAAGCGGTCAGCGGATTTGCGCCCAACTTTGCCACGCTTGCCGTGGGAATCGCAGTGGCAGGGGTCTTTTCGGTTGCTGCCCAGGTGCTGATTCCGTTTGCCGCCTCACTGGCCGAACCTGAGAGGTCCGGTCAGGTGGTCGGAACGATCATGAGCGGACTGCTGATCGGAATCCTGTTGGCGCGCAGTGTTGCCGGCGTGCTCTCCGGACTGGGAGGTTGGTCGACGGTCTACAAGGTTGCGGCGGTTCTGATGGTGGTGATGGCCGTGGCATTGTGGCGATCTCTGCCTTCCGATTCCGCCGATCGACCGAAGGCAAGCTACGGCGCAACGCTCGTGTCGGTAGGGAAGTTGGCTGCGACCTTGCCGCGCCTGAGAACTCGATCGGCCATGGGCGGGCTGGCTTTTGCTGCCGTCAGCACAGTCTTCACGACAATGGCCTTTCTTCTCTCCGGCGAATTCGGCTACAGCGATACTCAAATCGGCCTGGTCGGACTACTCGGCGTGGCGGGAGCGTTGATGGCGACCGTGGCGGGCAGGCTGGCCGATCGGGGACTGGGTCAGGTGGCGACGGGCGGAGCTATCGCGATTCTGTTGGTCTCGTGGCTTCCGTTTGCCTCCGGTGCCACGCATATAGTGTGGTTTCTTGTTGCCATCGTTCTTGCCGACCTCGCGCTGCAGGGAGTGCACGTCAGCAACCAGAACGTGATCTACGCCCTTGTCCCCGAAGCGCGTTCGCGTGTGAACTCGGTGTACATGACCACCTACTTCGTGGGTGCCGCCGTGGGCTCGGCTGTGGGGTCGATGGTGTGGAAGTCGTACGGCTGGAACGGAGTATGCATCGCCGGGTTGGTCTTCTCGGTTGCAACGGCGTTGGTGTGGATGCACGATCGCCGGCTGGAAAAGACTGAACTGCGAATCCCGGAATCCCTTGTCTCGGTGGGATAGGCACCCGCACCTTCTCGGATCCCCGCACCTGTCAGATTTCGGCGCCTGTCAGATTTCGGTACCGTCCACCAGGATCTTGCCGACGCGTTCGGGATAGAACGACACGTGGTTGTCGATCCCGGACGCTTCGGCGGTGGTGAACGGATAGAACCACGCCAGATCCTCGATCGGTGCGAGTTCGGTTGTGCCGGTGAAGGACAGATACGACGCAGTGCCCTTGTACGGGCAGGCCGTGGTGGTCGGGGACGGCACAAAGTACTCGCTGCGAACGTCGATTCTCGGAATGTAGTACCGCGTGGGCAGTCCGGTTTCGAACAGCAGTCTGGGTCGCGTCGTCTCGGCGACCAGTACGTCGCCGACAAAAACCTGGACGTGTCGGGACGAGGGGAGTGCGTCGATACGTACGTATGGATCGCGGGCGTGGACAAAGACCTGTTGATCCTCCTCGTACCAGGCGTCCATGCGATCCCAATAGAACGCGGCGTACTCACTCAGGTCCAGGGAACCGTCGAACTGTTCAGGGTAGGACCAGACGGCGTCCTCGGCCCGGCGATCCCCGATCTCGATCGTCCAATAGGTGGCGTCGCCTTTCCAGGGGCAATGGGTGGTCGTCGACGTCGGGACGAGGAATTCGGTGCGAACGTCCGCGCGAGGGATGTAGTACATCGGCAGGCGGCCGCGTTCGAAAAGGTACACCGAACGAGTGGTGTCCGCGACGGCGTGACCAGCGAAGAATGCTCGAATGCGGCGGGGGTTCGGCTCCAGTGCGATCCGCCCGTTGGAAGCTGTGATCTGTGTGTCTTCTGCGTGAGTCAGTGCTGTGGACATTCGCGAATGCTCCTGAGATCGGCAGGGTGGTCCTTCCCATCCTGCGCTCGCCAGCAGCTATTTGACAGGTTGGAGTCGAAATACGCGGATCTGGCGCCCGAATGCTCGATCGGCGTAGGTTTCGTACGGTGGCCACGTGGTGGTCGCGAGCTTCCACAACTTCTTACGCGTGGCGCCCTCCGCCAGACTCGCACCGACCGGTATTTCGACGCCCTTCACTGTCACGATTGCGGTGGGATTTGCCATCAAATTGAGTGTCCACGCTGGATGCGTATCCTGCCCCCAGTTGGATCCGACGACGACAAACGCATCGCCGTCGGGTGCGTACAGGAGTGGTGTGGTGCGAGAACGGCCGGTCTTGCGGCCAGTGGTGGTGAGCAGTAGCTGGGTCACCGTGTTCTCGCCGACGAGTGAGAGCTTGCCGCCCGACACTCTCTGCACTGCTCGATCGAGCGGAACCAGATCCTTGCCGAGATCCGAGAACCATTGTGTATGGCCGACATTGCGCATCAATGACCGGTAGATATTGCGCATAGGACCCCTCGGTTTCTCGGCACTGTTTCGAGGCTGGTGCACCTCGACTCGAAAGAGTCTGCCACGTCAGGTCACAGATACCTGAGTCCCAAGGTCCCGAAAGGAATGAAGCGGTCAGCCGAATTCGGTTATGGTGGAGTGGAATTGGGGCATACCTCCGAAACCGTTCGTGTGCGCGCGTTGGATGGCCATTGGAAGGTCAAGCCTCCGAGGTCAAGCCTCCGTGGTCAAGCCCCCGAGGTCAAGCCTCCGAGGTCAAGTCTCTGTGGTCAAGACATCGGGCTCTAGCCATTCGACGCCGAGCAGTTCGGACAGCGACCGCAGACCGGATCGATCACCGCCTTTCAGACCTGTGACCGAATTGAGATTGCGCAACATGACCGTGGCGACGTCCTCTTCCTTGGTGCCCACGCCGAAGGGTATGACCCATGGACACGTCTGGTAGTCGCGGTGTGACCGACCGAATGTCTGTTCTGCCGCGATCCCTGAGTATCGCGGTTGATGAAAGATTCCCGTCCGTGGCAACGAGGACGCGTGAGTGCCGTCGGGGAGTGCTTCGTTGGCGTGGAGCGAGATCGAGGTCGTGACATTGAAGACGATGACCGGTGCATCCCCGCGTTGAAACCGCAGACGTTGACCCTCCTTGTCCGGCACCGCGCCGAACAGTTTTGCCACCGAGATCCCGGCGTCTTCGATCATCTCGACCAGTGGATCGCCTGCCGTGGAGACGAATTCGACGGCCACCAACACCTGCTTGCCTGCCTTGACCTGCGCCTGCGCCCACTGGGCCGTCGATTCGGCGCGGATCATGCCCGCCTTCTGTCGATAGCGCAGAACAAGCGCACGGCCCCGCGCGATGTTGCGGCTCTTGCGGGCCAATCCCATTTCGTAGGCGTACTCGGCCCACTCGGTCTCGTACTCGGCGCGCTGGGCACGCGTGAGGTCGATCGGCATACCGTCGAGCGGAACGGGTCCCCACGGAGTCGGTCGATGAATCATCAAGGGCGGTTTGCTGTTCGACATCCATCCACGCACGGTCTCGAGCGCCTGGGATTGCAGGGTCGCTGATTCCTTCGCCTCTGCGCTCCACGTCCACTTCCCGTAGGACTTGTCCAGCGGAAGGCCGGACTCGACAAGCCTGGCACCCAGGTCGGACCAGTACTCCGAAGGTTCTGAATGCAGCTGCGCAAAAAGCGGCGCCAGGTAACGCTGATCTGCCGGCGTATGTCCCGGTGTTGCTGTCACGGACAGGACGAACGGCGCTTGCTCGTGTGAATTGGAAAAGCGCGCAACCTTCTCGAAGGCAGCTGTGCGCTGTGTGTCGTTGCTGTACAGCTGGGCCTCGTCCGCGATCACCACGCCGAAGGTGTACTTGGGACGGCCGTTTCGCGCGATCAGCTTCTTCAATTGGTCAGGCGACATGATCAGCCAGCGGAATCCGCCGTCGCCCACCGAGGCGATGGAATAGCGCCAATGCGGAATGGTGATCTGTGCGGGTCGATCGACGAGGACGAGGATGTTGGTTTCGCCGCGTTCCTCGGCAATCGTCTTGGCCGACATCACTGCGATCAGCGTCTTACCCAGGCCGGCATTGTCTGCCAACAGAAATCCGCGTTTGCCGGCCCGAGCAGCGTCGACGACGGCCGCAGCCCCCGAAACCTGCTCGGGCCGAGGAATTTTGGGTGCAGCAACCGGGCGTTCGCCGGTGCTGTCATTGATGTCGTCCTCGACCCACTGCTGATACGAGAAGGGGAGTGCCTTGAACGGAGCGAGTTCTACAGGCAACTCCGTGCCGACCCACGCGTAGCTCTTCCATTTCTTGACGAACTGCGCACCAGGCGCCGGCGTCCGAAAGGGTACGTCGAGAAGCCAGACTCGTTCGCCCGGAGCGGATGTCGGAACGTCGGGCATCACAGCGCGTGATCGTTTCTTTGCGACAGTCTTCTTTGCGGCGGTCTTTTTGGTTGCACTCTTCTTGGTTGCACTCTTCTTGGGAGCAGCCTTCTTCGGTGCAGCCTTCTTTGCGGCAGCCTTGCGTGCCGTGGTTGCTTTGCGTGGTGGCATCAGGCGGTTTCTGCTGTGAGGAATTCACGCAGCGTGAGCGCAGGCCGGCCGACAAGGTCCTCCACGGTGCTCGTGATCATCGCCAATTCACCCTGCGCGATTGCGGTGTACGTCGACACCCAAGCATCGAGCTCCCAAGCGGGTGCGTTGCACGACGCCCGCGACTCGTAGGCTTCCTCGAGCGTTTCCTCGACGTACGTGGTCCGCTTGCCGGTGACCTCGGTGATGATGCTCGCGGCCTCGGAGAGCGTCAGTGCCTCGCGTCCGGTCAGGTTGTACGTCTGTCCGACATGAGAATCCAGATCCTGCAGAACCGACACGGCGACGGCAGCAATGTCGGACCGCGCTACCGCGCCGACAAGACCGTCACCTGCGGGTCCGCGGATCACACCGTCTTCACCGGCGAGAGCGGGTAGGAAATCGAGGTAGAAGCTGTCGCGCAGGAAGGTGAATGCGAGTCCGGAAGCGCGGATATGTTCTTCGGTGATCCAGTGATCGCGAGCGAGCGTGAACGTCGCGTCCGGAGCGGCACCGAGGAAAGACGTGTAGACGATGTGCCTGACCCCGGCCTCCGCTGCGGCGTCGATGAAGGTGCGGTGCTGATCCAGACGATCTGCGCTTTCGGCCGCCGAGACCATGAAGAGGGTGTCGATTCCGGCCAGAGCCGCGAGAGCGCTCTCCTGATCCCCGTACGTGGTCTCGGCCGAATCGGCACCGGGGAGCTGCGGTAATCGGTTGACCGAACGCGCGATCAGCCGCTGCGGGACACCGGCGTCGGCCAACGACCGGGCCACCAGTCCGCCGATATGACCGGTAGCGCCGGTGACGGCGATCCTCGCAGACCGTGAATCTACGGACATGGTGCCCCTCCTTCGGTCGGTGTGCATCCCATCTTGCCGGAACCCACTCCCACGTCAGGTCACGACGCGACGATTACACCGCGAGCCACCGACAGAGCGTCGGACAAAGCTGTCCTGGTGTTGTCGTCGAGGGGCAGCAGGGGCCGGCGGGGAAGGCCGGCGTCGACGCCGAGAAATTCCAACCCGGCTTTGACCGTCGACGGCAGTCCGCGACTGACGAGGACCTTCAGTAGTGGCTCGATCTGTTCGAACACAGCGGCGGCACCCGACCGATCACCGGATTCGAGTAGACGCCAGAAGTGCACCACCTGTTCGGGGGCCAGACACGGTGCTGCCGTGCACCATCCGCTTGCACCGGCAGAGAAAGATTGCAGTGCAAGAGGATTGCTGCCGTTGAAGAAGGGAATCGTGCCACCACTCAGTTCGTTGATGCGGTTCATCCGGGTGATGTCGCCGGTGGATTCCTTGATCATCGTGATGCCGTCGACGGTGGAGACGAGGTCGACGAGAAACTCCGGCGACATGTCGATCCCTGTGGTCGCGGGATTGTTGTAGATCATCGTGGGAATGTCGACGGAATCGGCGACCGCACTGACGTGTTCACGAATCTCCTGCTCACCCAGATGCCAGTACGACGTGGGGAGGATCATCATCGCGTCGGCACCGGCGTCTGCCGCGATCGATGCTCGGCGGAGTGCTCCCGCCGTCGTCAGATCCGACACTCCGACGACGGTGGGGACTCGTCGGTCGACGTAGTCGACAGTTTCCCGGGCGACCGACTCCCATTCGGCGTCGTCGAGATAGGCGCTCTCGCCGGTGCTGCCGAGTGGGGCTATCGCGTCGACACCACTGCTGATCATGCTGTCGAGGAGCGTGTGTAGCGGCTTGGGATCGAATGCTCCGGTGTCCCGGTCGAACGGGGTGATGGGGTAGGCGACGATTCCCTTGATTGTTCTGCTCATGGGGTTCTCTGTTCTGTTGGTGGGAAACGAAATTCAGTTGGTCAGTGCGTCGGGATGATTGCGGAGAGCCCGACGGGCGTAGTACGCGAAGTTCGCCTCGCTGCGCCGAGGGGTCAGCGTCCAATCGTGAGCCTCCTTCGCCAGGCGAGGCGGTAGCGGCTTGATGTCGCCGGCAGCCATTGCCAGCAACTGCAGCCGCGCGGCCCGCTCGATCAGATGCCCGAGGGAGCATGCTTCTTCGACCGTGTTGCCGACGACGAGTTGGCCGTGGTGGGCGAGCAGAATTGCCCGCTTGTCGCCGAGCGCAGCCGAAATGATCTCGCCCTCTTCGTTTCCCACGGGAACTCCGGGCCAGTCGGCGAGAAATGCGCAGTCGTCGTAGAGGGGCGCGATGTCCATTTGGGAGACGACGAGGGGAATCTCGAGCATCGACAACGCCGTCGCGTGCAGTGGGTGTGTGTGGACGATGCAGTTGACGTCGGGTCGGGCGCGGTAGATCCAACTGTGGAACCTGTTGGCGGGGTTCGGCATGCCCTCCCCGTCGAGGACTTCGAGGTCCTCGTTGACGAGCAGGAGGTTGTCCTCGGTGATCTCGTCGAACCCGAGGCCGAGTCGCTGGGTGACAAACGTGCCAGGCTGCTCACCGCGGGCGGAGATCTGGCCGGCGAGACCGGAATCGTGGCCGGCGTCCGACAGCGCGCGGCAGGTCAGTGCGATCTTCTGTCGAAGTGTCCAACTACCTGTGGTTACTTCGGTGAGCATCTTCGTCTCGGCGGTGGCCATGAGTTCTTGCTTGCTCGCATGCATCGTGTCGGTCATGGGGTGTGCCTTTCTCGGGCCCGGAATCAATGACATTCAGTCACCTATAGGACACAAAGTGTCATATAGGACGGAAATGTGCAACCCTCAGTACGAGCGTCGCTGATCGTCGCAGGTCAATGTGTTGGTAGTGTGATGACACAAAGTCTCGTGAGGGGAACCGAATGGCAGCGTTTTTGCGAACACATCGGCGTCGCGCCGGTCTGACGCTCGAGGGCCTGGCCGAGCAGACCGGTCTGACGAAGAGCTATCTCTCGAAGGTCGAGCGGGGTATCAGTACCCCGTCGATCGCGGTGGCGCTCAAAATTGCACGGGTGCTCGATGCCGATGTGGGACAACTGTTCTCGGACAGTATGGAGGGCAATGCCATGACGATCGTGCGCGCCAAGGACCGCGTGATCGACCCGGCTTCCTCCGTGCAGTCTTCCGTCTACGATCCGATCGCGCCCTCCATGGTCGGAAAGGCCATGCAGCCGTTCGTGGTTCATCCGGCGTCGGTGATGGGTCCCAAGTTCATGGACCACACGGGAGAGGAGTTCGTGTTCGTGCACTCCGGATCCGTAGAATTCGAAATCCCCGGACAGACGATGCACCTCGACGCCGGCGACAGCCTGTATTTCGACGCGAATACGCCACACCGGATGCGATCGGTGTCGGCAGATCGTGCGGTGGTGCTGGTTGTCGTCTACGACAAGCCTTCGACTGGATCACCCAGCGGTGACTCACTGGAAGCGCACTGCGGGGTGAGCAGATGACCCTGGGGATCGACACGACACTGACGCTGCTCGCGGCCGGTCTGATCTTCCTTCTCTCCCTGTGCCTGGGAATCTGGAAGTACCGACAGATGGCCACCTCGGATAATCACCTCGCCCATCCGTATGTCGACATCGCCCACCGCGCAGCCCTGATGTACTCGTTTGCGACGCTGCTGATCGCGGTGTTCGTCGAACTCAGTGCGTGGCCGACGTGGATCAACCTGACCAGTGCCGCAGTGGTCGTGTTCTTCTTTCTCGCAGCGATTTTCAGCTACATCGCTCACGGTGCGATGAAGGACACCGACAATCAGTTCGAGTCCGCCGGTCCGCCCCTGCACCTCGGAATGTTCCTGCTGATTCTCGGTGAGGTGGGCGGATTCGCGGTCCTGCTCGCAGGTTTCGTGAAAGGCCAGTTCTTCTGACCGGGCTTCAGCGTCGGTGCTCGTAGCCGATCCAGGCGCGTCGACGCTCACCCATCGGGTCGTTCTCCACTCTGGACGTCTCGTCGAAGATCATCGTTTGCCGCTCCGGGACGGAGTAGGCGGGCCAATCCTGGTCCGGCACTCCGTGTCGGGCGAAATGGATCCAGTGGCGCTGCACGGTGGAGGTCACCGCGGCCAGTCCGCGACGTCCACCGACCGCGGTCAAGGCCGCGGTGAGTGCATCCGAACGGCCGAAGACCGCAAGCAATTCGGTGGCATGGGTAGCGCCCATGCCGATGAGTCTGAGCAGGCGAGGCGCAAAATCGTAGCGGTAACTGTAGGTAGGAGCTACCGGGCAATGGCCCTGTGCGCACAGTATTGCCGGTTCCCAGAAGGTGATGTCGCCGCCGAGATCGGCGGCAGCGAAACGATGCGGATACGTGGGATACGCCGCGAGCGCACGTGCTTTCACTTCAGGGGTGGTGTGGGAGAACATCTTCTCGATCCGAACCGGGTTGGTAGGCAAGATGTCGAGAACGCGCGGAAAGATCCGCCCCTCATGGAGATTCGAACCGACGAGCAGCGGAACGGGGTGGGCCCGTCCGGCGGCGAACACGTCGAGCGGGTGTTCGGGAAGAATGTCGTCACCCACTACAGGGGCGAATGCCCGTGTTCCGGGTTCTTCGTCCGCGCCGCGTCGCGCAAGTTCTTCGCCGCCGTCGACCAGTTCCTTCACCGAAGCGGAGCGCAGCCACGAGGCAGGATCGGTTTCCGGTGCGTCTGCGATCTCGAGGAACTCGCGCGCCCATCGCTGCGCTCGATCCTTTCCGTATGCCGAAGCAGCTGGCGGACTTTGAGCAATGGCCCGAGCAAACAACCCTCGGGCCGCGGGCGTTGCCATCAGAGTGGTGACAGCGTTGGCGCCGGACGATTCACCGAAGACGGTGACGGCGTTCGGGTCGCCACCGAAAGAGGCGATGTTGCGCTGGACCCACGTCAGCGCGGCGATCTGATCGCGCAATCCGAGGTTCGTGTCGAATGATTGTTCAGCAGTGGAATACTCACTGAAATCGAGGTAGCCCAACGCGCCGAGACGATATTGGATCGAGACGTAGACGATGTCGCCACGTTCGACCAGGCTCGTTCCGCGGTACATGGGCGTCGACGGATTCCCGCCGTTGTACGCGCCGCCGTGAATGAAGACCATGACCGGTCGCAACGAATCCGACGGTACCTGCGGGGCCACGACATTGACGAAGAGTGAGTTCTCGTCGAAGTTGCTCTTGCGCTGCGGAGACGGAGAGCCGAATGCTTCCGCCGGGCGGACACCATTCCAAGCCTCGACCGGCTGTGGTGCGCGAAATCTCCAGCGGCCGGTCGGGGCCGCTGCGTAGGGGATTGCTCGCCAGGTGCGCAGTCCTCGATCGAGGCGCCCGCGTACGACCCCGGAATCGAGAGTGATCTCGAGGGGGCTCGTCACGGTAGGGAGATGTCGGTGCCGTGGCTACGGTAACCGCTGTATCCCGACCAGGCCAAGCGTTGTTCACGTCTGGGATCGTTCTCGACGCGGACGATCTCGTCGAAGATCATGGTCCTACGCTCCTGCGCGTCGTAACGCGGCCACGACCCACGCGGCGAGCCGTGCTTGGCGAAGTGAAGCCAGTGTCCCTGAACGGATTCGGTGACTGCGCGCAGTCCGCGCCGACCGCCGGGAAGGGTGAGGCCGCGCCCGACAAGGGTGTCGCCGATACCGAAGACCGCGAACATCTCGAAACCGTGAGTGGCGTCGAGGCCGAGCCAACGCATCATGGTCGGCGCAAAGTCGAATCGGTAGGCGTACGTCGGCGCCGATTGTGCGTGAGCCTGCATCAACTCCACTGAAGGGTGCCAGAACGTGACGTCTCCACCGACATCGATCGCGGACTGCTCGTCGGGATAGCCGGGATAGGTTGCGAGGATGCGCTTTCCGGCCTCGGGATCGGTGAGAGCGAACATGGTGTCGATGCGCGACGGGTTGGTCGGGAGTGCGTCGAGCACCTTCGGGAACAGCGTTCCCTCCCGTCTGTTGGTGCCGATGATCATCGGAACCTGGTGTGCCGATCCTTCATTGACTGCGTCCAAGGGGGAGCGCGGCAGGAAGTCGCCGTCGACGACCGGACCGAAGGGATGTAGTCCAGGCGTGTTCGCCAGTACCTCGGCACCGAGTCTGCTGCCTGCTCGGCCCAATTCGACGGCAGTCGCCGAGGTCAAAGCCTTCGCGGGCGGTAGACCGGAATTGAGGATCTCGACGAAACGCGCGCCCCAGGCGTGCGATCGCTGCGTGCTCGAGACCAGATCAGGAGCCGAACTCTCGGCGATCGCACCAGCGAACAGTCCTTTGGCAGCCGGAGTAGCCATCAAGGTGGTGACGGCAGTGGCTCCGGCGGATTCACCGAAGATCGTGACTTTTTCAGGATCCCCACCGAAGGCAGCGATATTGCGCTGCACCCATTGCAGGGCCGCGACCTGATCGCGCAGTCCGAGGTTGGAATCGAATGCCCGCTCGGCCGTGGAGAAGGGTGTGAAATCGAGGTACCCCAGAGCACCGAGGCGGTAGTTGATCGAGACGTAGACGATGTCGCCGCGTTCGACGAGGGACACACCGGAGTACAAGCCGGTAGCCGAGGTCCCGATGGTGTTTGCCCCACCGTGGATGAAGACCATGACCGGAAGCGGGGTGTTACCGGCGTTCGCTGGAGCGAGCACGTTGAGTGTCAGACAGTCCTCGCTGCTCGGCTGGTACTTCCCGGGCGAAAGCAGCAGCCCCTTCTTGTGCTGGACCGAGGCGTCGCCGAACCTGGTCGCGTCGCGTTCTCCGGTCCATGGTGTGACCGGCTGCGGCCGCGTCAGACGCAGTGTTCCGACCGGCGGCCGGGCGTAGGGAATTCCGCGCCAGGCACGAAGTTTTCCCACCCGGCGGCCGCGTAGGGTGCCGTCGGCCGTGGTCACAAGTATGTCGGACGCCATGTCGCGACTATACGTACTTCGGGATCGCGTCAGCGGCGAGCCTCCAGCAATCGAAGCCAGACCTCACTGACCGTCGGATACGAGGGCACCGCATGCCAGAGAGTTTCGAGTGGGACGGCGCCGACGACCGCGATTGTCGCCGCGTGCACCAGTTCGGATACTTCGGGCCCGGCAAAAGTAGCGCCGAGGATCACGTCGGTGGCCTTGTCGATGACCAACTTCGCGCGCCCGGAGTAGTCGTCGCGCAACAGCGAGGATCCTGCGACGGCCAGTTCGATCTCCACGACTTCGACGTCGTAGCCGTCGTCGCGAGCTTTCTTCTCGGTGCGTCCCACCCAGGCGATTTCGGGTGAGGTGAACACCACCTGGGGGACCTGTCCGTTGTCCGCCGACGCCGTGTACCGAGGTCCCCTGAGTCCGCGGCTCTCGGCCCGCGCGGCGATGACGTCTCCGCAGACTCTCGCCTGATACTTGCCCATGTGGGTGAGGGGAGAGCGACCGTTGATGTCTCCGACGGCGTAGAGCCACTCACCTTGGGCACAGAGGTGATCGTCAGTGGTGACGTACTTGCCGTCCTCGAGGCCGATGACGGACAAGCCGAGATCGGCAGATGTCGGACCGCGGCCCGCCGCGACGATGACCTCGTCGACCTCGATCACACCGGAAGAGGTCTCGATGCTGACGGGTCCACCGTGGATGTGGCCCTCACCGGTGTCCTTGGCGTCGGGTCGCGACACCGAGTTGACGGCGGTGCTCAGTCGAACGTCGACGCCGCGGGCGCCGAGTGCTTCGGCAACCATCGTTCCGGCAAACGGTTCTGCCGATTTCAACAGAGCATCGCCTCTCACGAGCAGTGTCACGTGAGCGCCGAACGACGACAACCACGTTGCGCACTCCGTTGCGACGACTCCGCCGCCGATGACCGCCACCCGCGACGGAACCTCGTGGAGATTGGTCGCATCGCGCGACGTCCACGGGAGTGCTTCACGCAACCCCGGCGTCTTCGGGACAGTGGCAGTTGTGCCCGTGGCGAGTACGACGGCTTGGCGGGCGCGGAGCTCACGGGTCCCGTCGACGGTCACAGCGCGCTCGCCGTCGATCACCCCGTGGCCTTTGATCACGGTGATTCCCGCGGAGGTGGCCCAGTCGACCTGGGACGAATCGTCGTGGTCGTGGGTGAACGAGTCGCGGCGCTTCAGGACGGCCTCGACGTCCAGCGGTCCGGCCGGGATCCCGGGCAAAGCGTCGGACGCCTCGAGGACCTGCCCCGGGCGCAGTAGCGCCTTGCTGGGCATACAGGCCCAATACGAGCATTCACCGCCGACCAGTTCGTGTTCCACGATTGCGGCGGTGCGATTACTTCCGGCGATGGCGTACGCGGCGGCGTTCTCGCCGGCGGGCCCACCGCCGATCACGATGACATCGAATTCGTCGGTCATGCCTCCACGGTATGTCGGATCGGTCCGAGTTCGCTCGGTTACCGCCGGGTACGAGAACTCGAAGATGGTTACAGTTGCACCCATGACGCGGCAGAAGATTTTGATCACCGGTGCCAGTTCGGGTCTGGGTGAGGAGATGGCCAGGAGATTCGCCGCGGCCGGTCGCGACCTCGCGTTGTGTGCCCGGCGGACGGATCGTCTCGACACGCTGCGTGGGGAGCTGGTGGCGCAGTACCCGTCGATCAGCGTCGCAGTGCGCGAACTCGATGTGACCGAACACGATTCCGTCGTCCGGGTTTTCGGTGAGCTGCGCGACGAGTTGGGTGGCCTGGACCGGGTGATCGTGAACGCCGGGCTCGGCAAGGGCGCCAAGATCGGCACCGGAAAAGCGCACGCGAATCTTGCAACAGCGCAGACGAATTTTGTCGGCGCGCTGTCGCAGTGTGAAGCTGCGCTCGAGATCTTCCGCGCGCAGGACGCCGGACACCTGGTTCTCGTGTCCTCGATCAGCGCGGATCGGGGGCTACCAGGGCCAAAAGCGGCCTATTCGGCAAGCAAGGCCGGGGTAACGGCTCTGGGTGAGGCGCTCAGTATCGAGTTGGCGCGCACACCTATTCGCGTCACCACCCTGCTGCCGGGCTTCATCAAGACCGACATGTCCGCCGGCGCCGGCGACGACGCAGCGCTCATGGCCAGTTTGGACGAAGGCGTCAGTGCCATGGTCGACGCCATCGAGAAGGAAACCACCCGAGCGGCGCTACCCGGCCTCAAGTGGCAAGGGATAGATGCGGCCCTACGATTCCTGCCCAACTCCGTGACAGCGAGGTTTGTCTGATGAGCATCCACATCTCGAACGGTAAGCCCCGAGTAGTGATCGTCGGTGGCGGCTTCGGTGGACTGTACGCAGCGAGACGACTCAAGAAGGCCGACGTCGAGGTGGTTCTGATCGACCGAGGGACCAGCCACGTCTTCCAGCCACTGCTCTACCAGTGCGCCACGGGTCTGCTCTCCGAAGGGCAGATCGCAAGTCCGTTGCGTCATCTGCTCGAGGACAACAAGAACACGAACGTCGTTCTGGGCGAGGCCAAGTCGGTGGACGCGGACGCCGGAATACTGACTGCCAGTCGCTTCGACGGGTCGACCTTCGAATTGCCGTACGACTACCTGATCGTGGCGGCTGGAATGCGCCAGTCGTACCACGGTCAGGACGAGTTCATCAAATGGGCGCCCGGCATGAAAACCCTCGACGACGCTTTGGCGATCAGACGCAGTCTCATTGCTGCGTTCGAGATGGCCGAATCGCTCCCGACAGCGGAAGAACGTCGACCGTGGCTGACATTCGCCGTGGCGGGCGGCGGACCCACCGGCGTCGAATTAGCCGGACAGATCCGCGAATTGGCAATGCACGCGCTCACAAACGAGTTCCGGTCCATCGACCCGGACGAGGCAAGGGTACTGCTTTTCCACGGCGACGATCGGGTGCTCCCTTCGTTCAGTCGCAAGCTCTCGGCCGCCGCCAAACGTACTCTCGACGGGATCGGCGTCGAGACTCACCTCGGCGTGCACGTCACCGACGTGTGCGAGACCAGCATCGAGACGACGGACAAGAAGACAAAAGAGAAGCGGCAGTACGAGACCCGCACGATTCTGTGGACCGCGGGCGTCGAAGCAGTGCCGTTCGCCGAGGCACTGGCCACGGCGCTGGGTGTGAAGCAGGTCGGCGGTGGCCGCATCGAGGTGGAAGCCGATCTGACCGTTCCCGGCCACCCGAACGTCTACGTGGTGGGCGACCTCATGTCGCGGGACAAACTTGCCGGGGTGGCCGAGGTCGCGATGCAGGGTGGTCGGCACGCCGGTGCCCGGATCGCTGCAACCGTGGAAAACGGAGTGCCCAGCCGAAAACCGTTCAAGTACCGCGATCTTGGAACCGCGGCCTACATTTCGCGACGCCACGCGTTGCTTCAGGCAGGGCCGGTCCAGTTGTCCGGGTTCATCGGATGGGTGTCATGGGGAATCATCCACATCGCGTTCCTCGCGGGGTTCCGCAATCGCGCCAGCACGGTGCTGAACTGGGGCGCAACCCTGGCGTCGAAAACGCGTCGGGAACGGGCAATCACGTACGGCGACCCCGAAACCGCGCGGCAGCCGTACAACTGAGGGTTACTCAGTCTTGAACACGGGGTTTCCGGCGGCGTCGATCATCCACCACAGGCTGCCGACGCTCTGTCCGAGCATGTCTCCGGGAACCTTGTCGTCGAGGTACCGATAGACGGGCTTGCCGTTGACGGTGATCTGGAAAGATCCTTCAGGCCCGTCGACAGTGTCGATGACGGCGTCGATTCCTTCGACGATCGGCGAATCCGTGACCGAGGTGACCGCCGGCCAGTAACGCAGGCACGCTTCGTCGCACGACCCGGCTTGTGAGTTCTCCTCGTCCGGGTTGTAGACGTAGACGGTCATGCCTTCGCCGTCGACGGCGATCGTCCCGAGTGGGGAGTCGGCGGTCTTCAGCAGGGGTGCATCAGCGGCGGCGGGTGGCGACAGCGACGTCGCAATGGCAGTGACGTTGTCTGCGCTGTCCCCGGAATCGAGGGCGTCGGGCGAGCAACCGGTGAGGATCAGGGCGCTACTCGCAACCGTCGCGAACAACCACTGTCTGCGCATGACGTCTCCGTTCTGGGCGGGAGTGCTCGGGACAAGCAATCGGGGATACCCGTTGCGGACGAGCTGAAAACGCCGGGCGTCCGGATTCCTCGACAATAGCTCTGTTACAGAGCTATTGTGAGGTGTGGATGAAATCGGAGCAGATCACAGGCTTTCGGATGATGTCCTGGAGACGCTCGGGCAATTGCGTCGAGGCACGAGGAAGGCATCGGGGCGACCGTTTGCAGAACGACCGCTCGGCGGCGCCCAAATCGAACTCGTCAGGCTGCTACGGCGCAACCCGGGTCTGTCGGTGGCTGAGGCTGCCGGGCGATTGGGTGTCGCGGCAAACACGGTGTCCACCCTGGTTCGGCAGCTCGTCGACGATGGAGTGATCGAACGGGTTGCCGACGAGGCTGATCGACGCGTCGCGCGATTGGTCCTCTCGGACGAGGCGCGCGCCCGCGTCGAAGTGTGGCGTGATCGCCGGAGTGTGATTGTCGGTCAGGCATTGTCGAGTCTGACCGGAGAAGACAGGGCGAGGATCGAGGCTGCGCTACCAGCCCTGTCGCGATTGGCGAGCGCTCTGGCAGCAGCCGGATCAGAAGGTGAGGGGCAGTGAGATGCTGACACAGTGGTGGAAGAGCCGAGCGGCAGGTTCACCCGACCCCGGCGCACACGCGGTCGAGATCGACTCGGTTACATACAAGTTCGGCGACCACCGCGCGGTGGACAGCCTGAGTCTGGTCATCAACGCGGGGGAGTGCTTCGGCCTGCTCGGTCCCAACGGTGCAGGAAAGACTACGACGATCAGATTGCTCAACACGTTACTTCCTCTGCAAGACGGTGATATTCGGATTCTCGGTCGCTCAGTTCGTACCGAGGCGATGACCATTCGGCGCTACCTCGGGTACGTGCCACAACAGCTCTCGATCGAAAGCGCATTGACCGCACGCGAGAACGTGACCTGGTTCGCGAGACTGTACGACGTTCCGCGGTCCGAACGACGCGAGCGCGTCGACCAGGCGCTCGAGATGGTGGACCTGCTCGATTCAGGTGATCGTCTGGCGTCGAGTTTCTCCGGCGGTATGGTGCGACGTCTCGAACTTGCGCAGGCGCTGGTGAACCGACCGTCGTTGCTGGTACTCGACGAACCGACGGTGGGGCTGGATCCCATTGCCCGCGAATCCGTCTGGCAGCGAGTGGCGGAGATGCAGAAGCAGTACGGCATGACTGTGCTGCTCACGACGCACTACATGGAAGAAGCCGAGGAGCTGTGTGATCGTGTTGCGTTGATGCATCACGGTGAACTTCGAGCGGTGGGCGAGCCGAGCGCGTTGGCCGCCGAACTGGGGCCGGAGGCCACTCTCGAAGACGTGTTCCGTCACTACACCGGCGACGATCTCACCGGCGACAAGTCAGGAGGTCTCCGCGATGTCCGCAGTGCCCGTCGCACAGCGCGCCGCTTGGGCTGATCCCACTACCAACGGTTTCGCTCGATTGCTCTCGAGAACTTACACATTCTGCCTCGTGGAAGTTCAGAAGTTGCGGCACGACCGATCTGAATTGGTCACGCGCGCAATCCAGCCGATCCTCTGGTTGGTGATCTTCGGCCAGACGTTCAGTCATATCCGAGCGATCCCCACTGGCGACGTACCGTATCTCGACTTTCTCGCGCCCGGCATCATTGCGCAGTCCGCTCTTTTTGTTGCGATCTTCTACGGAATCCAGATCATCTGGGAGCGTGACGCGGGAGTCCTCACCAAATTGATGGTCACGCCGACGCCGCGCGCAGCATTGGTGACAGGTAAGGCATTCGCCGCCGGGATCCGCGCAGTCGCCCAGGCAATGGTGGTCGTCATCGTGGCGGCGCTGTTGGGGGTGAGTATGACGTGGAACCCGCTCAAACTGCTCGGGGTCGTATTGGTCGTTGTCCTGGGTTCCGCGTTCTTTGCCTGCTTGTCGGTCGCGATCGCGGGAATCGTGCTCAAACGAGATCGATTGATGGGCATCGGGCAGGCAATCACCATGCCATTGTTCTTTGCGTCCAACGCGCTGTACCCGGTCGAACTCATGCCGACGTGGGTTCAGTGGCTCAGCCGCATCAACCCGCTGAGCTACGAGGTGTCAGCACTACGCGGTCTACTCATCGGAATGCCGACCAACTATGTCGTCGACTTCGGCGTGCTGATCGGGGCAGCGCTGCTCGGAATCGTCACAGCCTCGGCACTATTGGGCCGCTTGACTCGCTGATCTTCGCACTGGATCAGTCACGAGTGAACGGTGGGGCGTACGTGCTGCAATCCGGAGGTACGGCCGGGAGTCCTTCGGACGAGCGAAGTTTCTCCGCAATCGACGAGAGTAAGTCCTGCGATTCAGGGGAGAGATCGACCGCTTTCATAGCCAGAGAACGCAATTCGCTGTCGTGGAACTCTTCGACAACCGAACGGTCTTCTTCCGGAATCAGTTCGGGATCTTGGCGAGGCGTCGGGCCGAAGAAGTACTCTGCTGCTACGCCGAAGTAATCGGCCAATGCCAAAACGACTTGCTCTGACGGATTTGTGCGCACACCGCTCCGGAGCTGAGAGAGGTACGGTGTCGAAATCTTGCATCCGCGTTGTGAAAGGGCTTCCACAACTTGTGCGTTGGTGAGTCTCGGGGCTGTGGCCGGGTACAAGGCGTTCAAGCGGTCCTTGAATGAATCGGTCACAATTCCTCCCTCGAGCGTGACCCAGCGTCACAGCTACTTCGCAGTTTTCACATAGTAGACGACACGGTTATTCTGGACTCCGGTCGAAAGTCCTTTCACCTGCGGATATTTGGCGCGGAGAGATTCCAAAGACTTTGTAAAGTATGTGATTTACGCCGCGTACTGACCGTTCGTTTTGCCAACGGGCGTGCAGGTGGCGTATAAGCAAAATGTCGGTGGTTACGCCGTTGTGCTGCAGGTTCTTTCGGCCGGTCCTATGTAGCTGCGTCGATGCATTGTGGCCCTGTCTGTAACGTGCGAGCGCTGCCGCCGGGCGCCGGGCGTCACTCTCTCCGGCGGTTGGCGCGCCGCGTGTTCGGAACTCTTTCTCGGTGCTCTGCTCGACGCTCGCACGTAGTGATGGGCGCGTATTTTCTCGGCAGTCGAGAGTGAGCGGGCAGGTGTGTCGACCTGTCGAAAGTGGCGCGCGTCGAAAGCGGCCGATTGGTATGTCATCGACGTTGGAACACAGTGCTTCTCGTCAGTCGCCGCTATCTCCTGCGGTGATATCAGCGTCGCCCGGACGTGTTTTGCGGCAGACGGAGCTCGAGGCGCAGCGTCCCGGCACGACATGTCGAGCGTCGCCTCTGCGTCTTTCGGATCGGAATAGCCCGCTGCGCCGGTAGTAGTCGACGCCCGTCGACATCGGGTGCGTGTCAGGACCCTTCGAAGGACTACGCGGCTTGCACACAGAGGGCGACAGTCCGGGCGGCAATTCTGTCGCACAGATCTACCATCAGCCCCTGCCGTGCGCTGCTCCTCCTGCAGGATGCGTGCCTCGGCCTCGGAAGCGGCTTATGGCACGGGGCTTGCTGACCGGCGCATACTGGTTACAACGCGGTGTGTTCGAAGGGCAGGACTGACATGGTCAGTGTCGAGAAGTGGGCGATGTGGGATTCCGCCGTGGAGGTGGATGTCACCGAAGGCGCTGCGCTGCCCACTGCGCACGCGTTGATCGCAGCTGCCATCGACGAGACCGAGGCGGTGTGCGACCTTCGCCGGGGCGACGCCGAGATTCACGCCGTCAACCTCGCTCAGGGAACTCCGGTCAAAGTGACTCGGCGCATGTCTGCTCTCTTGCGGTCGGCGCTGTGGGCGGCTCGTATGACCGGCGGCGCAGTCAATCCGCTTGCCGACAACTACTCCGAGGACGAGTCCATCCCTCCGGTCCACCCGACCCCGACGTTCGAGGACGTACAGCTCGACGGCGACGTGGTGTACGCGCCCTGGGGTGCGTCGTTCGACATCACCGGAGTTGCCAAGGCAGACACCGTCGATCGCGCCGCGCAGATCGTGGCTGCCGAACTGCAATGTGGTGTTGCCGTACGGATCGGCGAGGTGATCGCCACGGCCGGCCATGCACCGGCCGGTGGCTGGCAGATTCCGGTGCCGGGCAGCGAAGAAGTCGAACTGATCAACGGAACCGCGATGGCGACGGCGCGGGCGGTAGAGCTGCCCTCCTGGGAGCCGAACCAGGAGCGTCCCTCCACGGAATGGGCGCAAGTCTCGGTGATAGCGGACGACGCGGTGTGGGCGTACGCCGCGAGCGAAGCAGCGTTGATCCGGGGTATCAGCGCCATCAAATGGGTTGAACAGCAAGAGCTTCGCGCTCGGCTCGTCGACCGATCCGGACGTGTGTACGCGACGGAGAGTTGGTTCGGCCCTGCTGCCGCGTGAATCAGGCCCGTCCGCGCTCCTTGCGGTACCAGTGCACGAGTGCGTCGGTGGACGTGTCGCCGAGGTCGCCGGGTGCCTCTTCGGAGGAGAGTGCAGGTCCCAGTTCCAGTGCCTGCGTCTTGCCGAGTTCGACGCCCCACTGATCGAACGGATTGACACCCCACACAGCACCTTCGACAAATACCTGGTGCTCGTAGAGTGCGATCAACTGACCGACGACCGAGGGCGTCAATTCCTTGGCCAGGATGGTGCTCGAAGGCCGGTTGCCTGGCATCACCTTGTGCGGCACCAACTCCGGGGCCGTGCCCTCTGAAGCGATTTCTTCGGCAGTCTTGCCGAAGGCGAGAACCTTTGTCTGAGCGAAGAAGTTACTCATGAGCAGATCGTGCATGGATCCGGTGCCGTCCGCCGTCGGCAGATCGTCGGTGGATTCCGCGAAGCCGATGAAATCGGCGGGCACGAGCCACGTGCCCTGATGCAGGAGCTGATAGAACGCGTGTTGGCCGTTGGTTCCCGGCTCGCCCCAGAAGATTTCACCGGTGGACGTGGTCACCGGTGAGCCGTCGGCGCGAACCGACTTGCCGTTGGACTCCATAGTCAGCTGCTGCAGGTACGCGGGAAAGCGCAACAGGTCGTTCGAGTAGGGCAGCACTGCGCGGGACTGAGCGCCGAAGAAGTTGGAGTACCAGAGTCCGATGAGTCCGAGGAGAACCGGCGCGTTCTGCTCGAGCGGTTGGTTTCGGAAGTGCGTGTCGATCTGGTGGAAACCGTCGAGGAATTCGGCAAAACGAACGGGTCCGACGGCGCACATGACCGACAGTCCGATCGCCGAGTCGACGGAGTAGCGCCCGCCGACCCAATCCCAGAATCCGAACATGTTCGCGGTGTCGATGCCGAACTCCGCCACGCGATCACCATGGGTGGAGACTGCGACGAAATGCTTGGCTACGGCCGAGACGTCTTCGCTGCCCAGACCGGCGAACAGCCAACGCTTGGCCGCCGTCGCGTTGGTGAGCGTCTCGAGGGTGGAAAACGTCTTGGACGCGACGATGAAGAGGGTCGTCTCCGGATCGAGGTCGTCGAGCTGCCCGACCAGGTCGACCGGGTCGATGTTGGAGACGAACCGAACGCTGATCCCAGCGTCCGCGTAGTGCCGTAGCGCGCGATAGACCATCACGGGCCCGAGGTCGGAACCGCCGATGCCGATGTTGACGATGGTGCGGATGCGCTTGCCGGTGGCGCCGGTCCACTCGCCACTGCGCACACGGTCCGCGAAAGCGCCCATCGCGTCCAGAACTTCGTGAACGTCCGCGACGACGTCCTGACCGTCGACGGTCAGAGCAGAATCCTTCGGCAGACGCAGTGCTGTGTGCAGCACGGCTCGGTCTTCCGAGCTGTTGATGTGATCGCCCGCGAACATCGCGTCGCGTCGTGCCTCGACGCCGGCCTCGCGGGCCAACTCGACGAGTAGCGCGAGAGTCTCGCGGCTGACGCGATGCTTGCTGTAGTCGATGTGAAGATCACCGGCGTCGATCGCCAGCTCTCGCCCGCGGGCTGGATCGTCCTGGAAGAGTTCTCGCAGGTGAACGCCTTCGATGTCGGCGTAATGAGCGCGCAGTTTCTGCCAGGCTGAGGTTCCGGTGATGTCAGTGCTCACGATCATCGACTTTAGTGGCACAAGCTGGAAACTTCCGCGTGAGTCTCGCTGGCGGGCAGACGGACGCGGCTCCGACGAGCATCATGGAACCCATGGACACATTCGAATTCATTCGATCAGTTCCCACCCAGTTGTTCGTCGGCGGCCGGTTCGTGCCCGCGGAGAACAACGCGACCTTCCCGGTGGCGGATCCGGCGACCGGAAAATCGTTGACCGACGTCGCCGATGCGAGCCCCGCGGACGCGCTGCGCGCTCTCGACGAAGCCGTGGCCGTCTCGTCGAAGTGGGCGAGCACACCTGCGCGCGAGCGTGGTGAAATTCTGCGAGCCGTCTTCGAGAAGATCACCGAGCGCGCCGAGGACGTGGCGCTGCTGATGACCCTCGAAATGGGCAAGGCACTCGCCGAGAGCCGTGCCGAGGTCAAATACGGCGCCGAGTTCTTCCGGTGGTTCAGCGAGGAGGCCGTTCGCATCGGCGGGCGCTACACGCCGGCGCCGGCGGGCAACGGCCGGATCCTTGTCACCAAGGCGCCGGTCGGACCGTGTCTGGCCATCACTCCCTGGAATTTTCCGTTGGCGATGGGCACCCGCAAGATCGGACCGGCGTTGGCCGCCGGCTGCACGATCATCGTCAAGCCCGCCTCGGAGACCCCGTTGACGATGCTGCTGCTCGCTCAGCTCATGGCCGAAGCAGGGCTGCCCGACGGAGTCCTCTCGGTGTTGCCGACATCGAAATCCGGTGAAGTGACCGGCCCTCTCATCGACGACCCTCGACTGCGCAAGCTCACCTTCACCGGGTCCACCGGCGTCGGCAAGATGCTGGTGGAGAAGTCCGCGAAGCGATTGCTCCGCACGTCGATGGAATTGGGTGGCAACGCGCCCTTCGTCGTGTTCGACGACGCGGACGTCGACAAGGCAGTCGAGGGTGCGGTACTGGCCAAGCTCCGCAACGGAGGCGAAGCCTGCACCGCCGCCAACCGGTTCCATGTCGCCAACGCCGTGCGTGAAGAGTTCACGACCAAGCTGACCGAGAAGATGGCGGCGTTCACGATGGGACCGGGTACCGACCCGGAGACGAAGCTCGGCCCGCTGATCAACCAGAACCAGCTCGACACGGTCGCAGAGTTGGTTGCAGATGCGGTGGATGCCGGGGCGAAGGTTCGACTGGGCGGCGAAGCGCCAGGTGGTGAGGGGTACTTCTATCCGGCCACGGTGTTGGCCGACGTTCCGGCGAGCGCGCGGATACTGAAGGAAGAGGTGTTCGGACCCGTCGCCGCGATCACCGGCTTCGACACCGAAGCCGAGGGAATCGCGGCCGCCAACGACACCGAGTTCGGACTGGCCGCGTACATCTTCACGAGGGATCTCGACCGTGCGCTTCGGGTCTCCGACGCACTGGAATCAGGAATGATCGGCGTCAACCGCGGAGTGATCTCGGACGCGGCAGCGCCGTTCGGTGGTGTGAAGGAATCCGGATTCGGCCGCGAGGGCGGGACCGAGGGGATCGAGGAATACCTGAACACGAAGTACATCGCGCTCGAGAACTGATGCACACACGAACGGCTACATCGGGACTGCCAGAGGCATCCGATGTAGCCGTTCGCAAGTGATCTGGGTGTGCGCTAGTGGCCCAGGCGTCCGCGGCCCAGGCGCAGGAGCAGCATCGCGAGGGTGTGGCCTTCCTGGCCCAGCTCGTTGAACCGTTCGAGGACCTTCATCTCTCGGCTGTGCACCAGACGCGGACCACCCGATGCCATCCGGGTACGGCCGATGATCTGGGAGACCTCGGAGCGGCGTTTGATGGCCGCGAGGATCTCGGCGTCGAGACGGTCGATTTCTTTCCGGAGCTCGTCGATCTCCGCCTCACTCTGGGGGATCTCGACGTCTGTCGGAGCAGTATTTACACTATTTACAGTATTTCCATTGGGGGCTGCAGCCTGGGTGCTCATTGCTATTCGTCTCCTCTTCCTACTGCGTGGATCGTGGTCTCGGCTCGGGTCGTTACCGATCCAGGCACACTGACGAAAATGCCCCGGATCCGATTCGGACCAGGGGCGGGTGAGCTGTTCAGATCACGTGCACCGAGGTCCGGGGCACGTAAAGTAACGCCACAGCGGGCCGACGGGGTCGGCCGTGTTGTCGCGAACGGAAATGCTGAACATGGCGTCCAGTTTGCCATGCTCGACACAGGTAATCCAAGTGCCTCTACCAGCAGGTGGACGCACTGACGACCGTGTCGGTGGACGCCGGTAGCGTGGACAGGCGATGAACACGTACCCAGCACTCGGTGAGCACGACGGACATTCCCAGCACGACGGGGGCGGCGCGCGGGGACATGGCGCGGGTTCGGACGCCCTCCTCGAGGGTCTCAACCCGCAACAGCGCGAGGCCGTGGTCCATGCCGGTTCGCCGTTGCTGATCGTCGCGGGCGCCGGCTCGGGCAAGACGGCAGTACTGACGCGTCGCATCGCCTATCTGCTGGCCGAACGGGGTGTCACCCCCGGTCAGATCCTGGCCATCACGTTCACCAACAAGGCTGCGGCCGAGATGCGCGAGCGTGTGGCAGCCCTTGTCGGACCGCGTGCCAACGCCATGTGGGTATCGACGTTCCACTCCAGTTGCGTGCGCATCCTGCGAGCACAGGCGGCGCTCCTGCCCGGTTTGAACTCGAATTTCTCGATCTACGATTCCGACGATTCGCGTCGACTGCTGACGATGATCTCGAAGGACCTCGAGCTCGACACCAAACGATTCTCCGCGCGGCTTCTCGCCACTCACATCTCCAACCTGAAGAACGAACTCGTCGGACCGGAAGAGGCGGTTGTCGCAGCCGATCAGGATCCGGCCGAACTGCCGCGACTGATCGCCAAGGTCTACGGCCACTACCAACAGCGGTTGCGTGCGGCGAACGCACTCGACTTCGACGATCTCATCGGTGAGACCGTTGCGCTTCTCCAGGCGTTTCCCCAGATCGCCGAGTACTACCGCCGCCGCTTCCGTCACGTGCTCGTCGACGAGTACCAGGACACCAACCACGCGCAGTACATGCTGGTGCGTGAACTGGTCGGCGGTGCCGGAGAGTCCGACCATGCCGTTGCCCCGGCCGAATTGTGCGTCGTCGGTGACGCCGATCAGTCGATCTACGCATTCCGCGGAGCCACTATCCGCAACATCGAAGAGTTCGAACGCGACTACCCGGACGCTCGGACCATCCTTCTCGAACAGAACTACCGTTCGACGCAGAACATTCTGTCTGCGGCCAACTCCGTGATTTCCAAGAACACCGGCCGACGTGAAAAGCGTCTGTGGACCGATTCGGGTGAAGGTGAACTGATCGTCGGCTACGTTGCAGACAACGAGCACGACGAAGCATCTTTTGTCGCCTCGGAGATCGATCGGCTGGTGGACCAGGGCGAGACCAAGTTCGCCGACATCGCGGTGTTCTACCGGACCAACAACTCCTCACGCGCGCTCGAGGAGATCTTCATTCGACTCGGAGTGCCGTACAAGGTGGTCGGCGGCGTTCGCTTCTACGAGCGAAAGGAAGTTCGGGACATCGTCGCGTATCTGCGCGTCCTCGCCAACGAAGACGACACCGTGAGCCTGCGACGCATTCTCAACACGCCACGACGCGGTATCGGTGATCGAGCCGAAGCCTGCGTCGCCGTGCACTCCGAGCATCGCAACATCAGCTTCGCCGCCGCACTGCGCGACGGCGCGGAAGGCAAAGTGGCGCTGCTCAATACGCGGTCACAGAAGGCCATCGCGTCGTTCCTCGAGATGATGGACGGGCTGCGGGCCCTGCTGCCGACACCGGCCGCCGACGAGGACGAACCCTTCGAACTCGGTGACATCGGTGAGGTCGCCGAGGCAGTGCTCGAGCGAACCGGCTACCGCGCCGAGCTTGCGGCCAGCAGCGATCCACAGGACGGCGCGCGACTCGACAACTTGAACGAACTCGTCAGCGTGGCAAGAGAATTCAGCTCCGACGCACGAAACGCGGCCGGGCTGATCGATCCGGACGACGAGGAAACCGCAGCAATGCGTGAAGGCGAACCCGATCCGGGTTCGCTCGCCGCCTTCCTCGAACGGGTATCACTTGTCGCCGACGCCGATCAACTGCCGGACTCCGACGACGGCGTCGTGACGATGATGACGCTTCACACCGCCAAGGGCCTCGAGTTCCCGGTCGTCTTCGTCACCGGTTGGGAGGACGGGCAGTTCCCGCACATGCGCGCCCTCGGTGATCCGGCAGAGCTGTCCGAAGAGCGTCGACTCGCTTACGTCGGCATCACCCGTGCCAGGCAGCGCCTGTACCTGACGCGCGCGATCATGCGTTCGGCTTGGGGACAACCGATCCAGAACCCGGCGTCGCGGTTCATCCAGGAGATCCCGGAGGACCTGATCAATTGGCGCCGTGAGGATCCGGGCACCGGTGGTGGATTCGGAAGCGGCAGGCCGGGTTACGGCAGCGGAAGCCGATACGGCAGCCAGGGCGGCCAGGGCGGCCAGGGATACGGTGGCGGGCAGAACTACGGGGGAGGGTCCGGCAAGGCTGCGTCGACTCCCAGTTTCGGTGCCGCGCGTGGCCGCAACAACGTTCTGGTCCTTGCCACGGGTGACCGCGTCAGTCACGACAAGTACGGTCTGGGCACCGTGTTGGAAACCAAGGGCACCGGACCCACCGCGACGGTCACCATCGACTTCGGTAGCGCGGGCAAGGTGCGGTTGATGCTCATCGGCGGTGTGCCGATGGTCAAGCTGTAGAAGACAGACAAAAAGCTTCCGGCCCGTACCTGGAAAGGTGCGGGCCGGAAGTTTTTGTCAGAAGCGTTGGGCTTGCGGTCAGTCCTGCTCGATACCGAGGCTGATGCCGCGTGATGCGAGCCAGGGGAGGGGGTCGATCTTGTTCTCGCCGGCGAGGTGAACCTCGAAGTGAAGGTGGGGGCCGGTGGAGAAGCCGCGGTTGCCGACAGTGGCGATCTGGTCGCCGGCCATGACCTGCTGACCGACGGTGACGGTGGACGTGTCGATGTGGCCGTAGACGGTGATCGTTCCGTCTGCGTGCTGTAGGCGTACCCACATGCCGAATCCGGAAGCCGGACCTGAATCGATGACCTTGCCGTCGGCGACTGCGACGATGGGCGTCCCGATCGGGGCGGCGATGTCGACGCCGGCGTGCAGGGTGCCCCAGCGGGTGCCGAAGTTGGACGTGAACGTGCCGACTGCCGGCAGGACGAACAGCGGGCGACGGGCAGCTGCTTCGCGTGCTGCGCGCTCGTCACTGAAACGCTGGCCCTTGGCAAGCAGGTTGCTGAACTGGGAGAGGTCGGTCGGTGCTGCGACGTTGAGGACCTGGGGAGCGTCGGCCTCGGTGGTGGCTGCCGTGGAGGTGGCCGGAGCGAACTGAGCGGCCTGCGGTTCTGCGGTGGTGCCGATCGCGGAGGACTCGTTGGCGAGTGCAACTTCCGAGTGGTCGGCGGCGGAAGAGGAACCGTCGTTGACAACTGCCTGGCCCGCGGCGACAACTGCGCCGGCTGCAACTGCCAGAACGGCGGCGCGGCCCTTGAGAGCAGAGGGAGGGGTGGGGAGTCGGTGAGCACCGCTGCGGCGAACCGGAGATTCGACATCGACTGTCGGTGCGGAGGAGGCGTAAGTGGGGGTGCTGATCACGTCGGACTCGACGAACTCGTGAGAGTCGGAATCTGACGACGTGGAGGATGAATTTCGAGTGAACATATCGGTAGAGATCTCAGAACTTTTGGTCTCGGTGTAACGCCTGGCCGAGTGCGTTGGATAAGTGGTCGTGACCTCGTCTGGAGCTGAGTTCGAGAACCTACTAGCGGTGAACTGGCTGCGGTGATGCATATGCCGGTTCTCTCCTCGAGTTCGTGATCAGCCCGTGACTTAGACCGACTGACGGTAACGAAATGATTGCGATGGGCGCAAGCCGTAGCGGAAACCTGTCCGATTATGTGACGTGCCTCACAGCTTGACCTGGGAATATGTCGATACGGGCAAAACGGACGAATCATCTCGTTTCGTGATCACGCGTGTCACAACCGGATCACCGGTCCATTCAGGCACTACCGTCGATCGAGTGTCCACAACACCTGGAACTACGTCGCAGGCGCGTTTCGACGACCCCGGAGTGAAGTCCGGGGCGCCACTCGCGGCGGTAATCGGGCTGCTCGGTGCCGTCGGAGTGGCAGCCAGTCCCGTCGTCGGAGTCGGGAGTGGCCGCGGGGTCGACACGACGGGGGCTCTTGCTTCTGCCGCTCTCTTCGCGGCCGTCTGCACGATCATCGTGCCGTTGGTTGCAGTGCTCACCTCGGGCCGCAGGCCTGCCTTGGCCGGTGGACTCCTGGCCGGTATCGGAGCGGTGTCGCTCGGAGCGGCGATTCTCGACGTCCAGTTGTTCGTCGACGCAATCGATGCAAACCGCTTGGACCTTTTCCGTCCGATTTCGGCGGGTTCGATCGATGCGGGTTCTGGCGCTTATCTCGCGCTCGCGGGACACTGCATTCTTGTCCTGTCCGGGGTGCTCGGACTTGTCGCCGTCCATCGTGAATCGGAACGGGACGGATACGGCAGCGCTCGCGCCGCGGAATTCGACGGGCGATCGGTTGGCGGACGGATCGGCGCGTGGCCGACAGCGCTGCTGATTCTGGCCGCAGTGGTGTTCGTGCTCTCCCTGTTCGGGCCGTCCTTCAGTTCGCAGGATCCGATCTTTCTGGTCAAACCGCTCGTCGACTCGGTGTCGGCCACTGCCGTCGGTACAGGATTGGTCGGCGTCGCGGTGCTCGTTGCGGTCGCGGCGGCATTGACGTCCATCTCCCTACCGGTGGGCTGCGGCGCCCTGATCGGTGTCGGCCTCGGCGCACTCGCAGTCAGTGGAACCAGGGTGGTGGCTGGGTTCGCGGCCGGCGATCGGATCGGCGTCGGTTCGGGATCCGTGGTCGGGGCACTGGCCGCCGTGGTCATCGTCGTGATCGGAGTTTCAGCGCCTTACCTCGCATCCAGGCGTGAAACGGATGCGATTCCCGCTGAAAGTGTGGTCCGCGCGCCTGCGAAGACAACAAAGGGTGCGCTCAAGGCGGCGATGGTGGCTCAGTCCCGGGCGGCGCAAGCGCGGGTGAACAGACTTCACCGCGTTGCCGGTACCGCCGCAATCATCACTGCGGCTGTTGCGGGCGTCGGCTCGGCTTTGCCTGTCCTGTCGTTGCCGGATGGAATCCCGGAGCCGTCGATGCTGTCGTCTCGAGTTGTCCTGCTCGCGGCTGCCGTATTGCTCCTCGCCGCGCTGGGCCTGTTTGCCCCGGGCCGCGCCGCCGTGGTGCGTCCGGCCGTCGGAGTGCTGTGGACCACCGTCGTGATGGGCGTCGCGGCTGTCATGCAGTCGGCGGTCATCGCGACGGACGTACCAGGCGTCGGGTTAGGTGCCGGCGCCTTCGTGCTTTGTGGCGCGGCTCTCCTCGCTGCGGCGACGGGACTGCTCGTCTGGCTGGCGGGAAGCGCAGAACGTGAAGACGTCGACACGTCGGTAGACGGAGGTTCGAGAGGGCTGGTGCTTCTCGTCGGTGGGATCGGCGCAGTCGCAGTCCTGATCGGGACCGCGCTTCCCCTCTATCGGGGTGACGCCTACACAGCGGCGTCAGTTCTGGAGTGGCCGTGGGGAATTGACGTCTGGGGGCAACTGCTCGTCGGCGTCACCGTCGTGATCGCCGCTGCGATCGCAGCGTCTGCGCGGCCGGCTCGAGGCGCGGCATTGCTGATCGGATCTGCCGTGGCAGCTCTGGTGTACGTCAGTGAGTGGCCGCTCACGTCATCGCGCATATCGGACGCAACCGTGGGGGTGGGTGCGATCACAGCGGCCACGGGCATAGTGTTGCTTCTCGTTGCAGCGTTCTCGAGCGCAAGAATCAGTGAGACTGATGCTTGACAAATTCGGTGTGGCCACCTTGCTCGATCGGTGAGGCGTGCCTCATTGCGCATTTGCGCGTGACTTGGGCCACATAGCATCAGTGCGGGCGCAAACCGAACGCGGCAACTGGTTAAAGTCCAGAACAGACCCGCTCCTACCCCTCGAGCGGGTGACAACGCAGACGAGACGGTGAGCAGATGGATCTCTTCGAATACCAGGCGAAGGAACTCTTCGCCAAGCACGGAGTGCCGACTTCGGCTGGACGTGTTACAGACACAGTCGCCGGCGCACGCGAGATTGCCGAAGAAATCGGTAAGCCCGTGATGGTGAAGGCACAGGTCAAGGTAGGCGGCCGCGGCAAGGCCGGTGGCGTCAAGTACTCGCCCGACGTGGATGCCGCAGTGGCAAACGCCGAGGCAATCCTGGGCCTGGACATCAAGGGCCATGTCGTCAAGAAGCTGCTGGTCGCAGAGGCAAGTGACATTGCCGAGGAGTACTACATCTCCTTCCTGCTCGACCGCACCAACCGCACCTACCTGGCCATGTGCTCGGTAGAGGGTGGCGTCGAGATCGAGGTCACCGCCGAGGAGAACCCCGACGCTCTCGCCAAGATCCCCGTCGACGCAGTCAAGGGCGTCGACCTCGCGTTCGCGCGCAGCATCGCCGAGGCAGGAAAGCTGCCCGCAGAGGTGCTCGACGCAGCGGCCGTCACGATCCAGAAGCTGTGGGAGGTCTTCATCAACGAGGACGCACTCCTCGTCGAGGTCAACCCCCTCGTTCGCACGCCTGACGATCAGATCCTCGCCCTCGACGGCAAGGTCACCCTCGATGAGAACGCAGCGTTCCGTCAGCCCGGCCACGAGGCATTCGAGGATCGCGACGCTACCGATCCCCTCGAGCTCAAGGCCAAGGAAAACGACCTCAACTACGTCAAGCTCGACGGTGAGGTCGGAATCATCGGCAACGGCGCAGGCCTGGTCATGTCCACCCTGGACGTCGTCGCATACGCCGGCGAGAACCACGGTGGCGTCAAGCCCGCCAACTTCCTCGACATCGGCGGCGGAGCTTCCGCTGCAGTCATGGCTGCCGGCCTCGACGTCATCCTGAACGACGCACAGGTCAAGAGCGTGTTCGTCAACGTCTTCGGCGGCATCACCGCGTGTGACGCAGTTGCCAACGGCATCGTCGGCGCACTGAAGACCCTGGGCGACGAGGCCAACAAGCCGCTCGTCGTTCGCCTGGACGGAAACAACGTCGAAGAGGGTCGTCGCATCCTCGCCGAGGCCAACCACCCGCTGGTCACGGTCGTCGCAACCATGGACGAGGCCGCCGACAAGGCCGCCGAACTCGCTCACGCAGCGAAGTAAGGGACTCACAGAACAATGGCAATCTTCCTCACCAAGGATTCAAAGGTCATCGTCCAGGGCATCACCGGCGGCGAGGGCACCAAGCACACCGCTCTGATGCTCAAGGCCGGCACCCAGGTCGTCGGCGGCGTCAACGCTCGCAAGGCCGGCACCACGGTCTCGCACGTTGCTGCTGACGGTTCCCCTGTCGAGCTCCCCGTCTTCGCGACGGTCGAAGAGGCAATCAAGGAGACCGGCGCAGACGTCTCCATCGCATTCGTTCCCCCGGCCTTCTCGAAGGACGCCATCGTCGAGGCCATCGACGCGGAGATCCCGCTCCTCGTGGTCATCACCGAGGGCATCCCGGTTCAGGACTCCGCTTACGCTTGGGCGTACAACGAGTCCAAGGGCAAGAAGACGCGCATCATCGGACCGAACTGCCCCGGCATCATCACCCCGGGTGAGGCCCTCGTCGGCATCACGCCCGCCAACATTGCAGGCACCGGCCCCATCGGCCTGGTCTCCAAGTCGGGCACCCTGACCTACCAGATGATGTACGAACTCCGTGACTTCGGCTTCTCCACCGCCATCGGCATCGGCGGCGACCCGGTCATCGGAACCACCCACATCGACGCCATCGAGGCGTTCGAGAAGGATCCCGAGACCAAGGTCATCGTGATGATCGGTGAAATCGGTGGCGACGCGGAAGAGCGTGCAGCCGATTACATCAAGGCCAACGTCACCAAGCCGGTCGTCGGCTACGTGGCTGGCTTCACCGCTCCCGAAGGTAAGACCATGGGCCACGCAGGCGCCATCGTCTCCGGTTCCTCGGGAACGGCTCAGGCAAAGCAGGAAGCTCTCGAAGCTGCAGGCGTGAAGGTCGGCAAGACGCCGTCCGCCACTGCTGCTCTCGCTCGCGAGATTCTTCAGTCCCTGTAAGGGGCTTCGCCCCCGTGCGTGGTTAGGGAGTCTCCGGACTCCTTAACCACGCACAGTGGTATCGACCCACATCGACCCGGCAGGTTCCAACTGCCCGGCACCGGATGTGATGGATGCGACGATCGAGTCGAGATCGTCGGCGTCACCGGCGGCGAGCGTCATCACCGCCTTCGATCCATACGCAGTTCCGAGCACCGAGACGCCCCGCGCTCTCAGCTCCGCTTCCACCCGACCGGCCTCTGAGTGCCGGATCGCCAAAGTGCGCAGGATCCTCCTCTCCCTGGCCACAAGCTCGGCCGAATCGAGAGCAACCGAGACGGCTCCCGAATACGCGCGGACCAATCCACCGGCGCCGAGCTTGATTCCGCCGAAGTAGCGCGTGACGACAACAATCACATCGACCAGATCTCGAGACTTGAGAACCTGAAGCATCGGCACCCCAGCTGTCCCGCCTGGTTCGCCGTCGTCGTGTGCACGCTCGACGCGTGAGTTCGCTTCGTATCCGATCACGAAAGCCGAACAATGATGGCGCGCATCGGGATACAGCGACTTCTGCTCCGCGACGAACTCCGTGGCGGCCTCGGCGTCGTCGATCCGGCGAAGCGCGGCGATGAATCGTGAGTGCTTCACCTCGGTTTCGACGACATGGTCGGCGCCGGGCGCGAGGGTGAAGGGCATCTGCCCATTGTCTCCTGTCGGTGTTAGCGTGCGAAGTCGAGACACATACGCTGGTAACCATCGAAGACCGTCTACGAGGAGAAGTCATGACGTTCACGCCGCAAGGGCCCAGCTTCGGGCCACCGAATCAGCCGGCAGCGGGCGGTGGACCCAAGAATCTCGGATTCATCCTGCTCATCGCCGTCGCGGCACTCGGCCTGATCAATTTCCTACTCGGTTTTGCGCCTTTCACGTCGATCAGTGGAAGCAGCAGCGGCATCGGTAGCGGTCTGGACACCAGTTCGAGCTTCTTCGAGTCGAGCATCTACGGCCTCGGATTCGTTTTCGCCGGCGGTGTGGTCGCAGGCGTATCGCTCCTCCCGAAGCAGTCGTATGCAGGCATTGCCGCAGCGCTCACCCTCACGGGTTTCTTCGCTTTGGTGTTCGCCGCGTTCTCCGTAGGTACCAGCGACTACGTCGACATCAGCCTCGGTTGGGGTCTGATCATCGTGCTGATCCTCTCGTTCGTGCAGACGGTCGTCGCAGTCGCCGCGTTGTTGTTCGAGATCGGAATCCTGAAGGCTCCCGCGCCGCGTCCGGTAGCTCAGCAGTACGGTCAGCCGCAGGGCTATGGCCAGCCCCAGGGCCAGGCGCCGGGGCAGGCACCAGGTCAGCCACAGGGATACGGACAGGCTCAGTACGGCCAGCCGCAGCAGGCTCAGCAGCCGGGCCAGTACCAGCAGAACCCGCAGTACGGGCAGGCGCAGCAGCAGGGATACGGGGGAGCGCACGCCGCCCCCGCCGACCCGACTGCTTCGCAGCAGCCTTACGGCCAGACTGCGTCTCCCTACGGTCAGAACCCGGTGCAGAATCCCGCACAGACCGACTCGGCCGCGACGACGTCGTCTTACTATCCGCTGACCTCGCAGCCCGCGAGTCAGCCGAACCCGAGTTACTCGTCGGATCAGTTCACCGCCCCGCGCGGTTACGGCCAGCCGTACCACCAGCAGCAGGCTGGCTCGACCGAGCAGCCGACGGGCTTCGAGCCGCCCACTTTCGAGGCACCGACGCCGTCTGCTGAGCCTGACCAGGGCAGCAGCGATTCCGCGGCCGAGACCAAGGTCTTCGGCTCCCAGAACCCCGACGAGCGTCAGCAGTAGTACTACTTCGTTTCACGAACATGAATGTGGCCTCCGACCCGCTGCGGGTGGAGGCCACATTCCGTGAGCCCGACGGCGCGCCTGAGTGCGCGGCGCACTATCGAGTGAAACCCTCGAGGGGATGAGTTCTTTGATTGATGGCACCCGGTCCCGTCCCGCGTCCTCACGACCCGGACGTGGTCGTACTGGCGGCGGCCGCGTCGGCGGCGGTCGCCCGGCACCGAACCCGGACCTGGCGCGCAAGCTGCTGACGGTCGCCTTCCGGCCGTCGGGTCTGACGATGCTGCTGATCGCGGCTGTCGTTGTGGTCACCTTGGTATCGGCGAGCAGCGACCTGACCGGAACCTTCGGCGCCATTGCCACCACATGGTTGGTCATCCACCAGGTGCCGGCGACTATCAGCGGCGTCCAACTCGGTGTACTGCCGTTGCTTCCGACGGCCGTCATGATGTGGGTGGTTGCACGCCGATGCGCGTCGACTGCGGTGCACACCGACTCCCGTGACGACACCCTCCGCCTGGTGGGGGCCGCGGTGGCCGGACCGTTGACTATCACGGCAATCGCTCTCGCCGTGGTCGCCGACGCCTCCGCAGCCATTCCGCTGTCTAGCCCCAACACGTTGGCAGCTTTCGGCTGGGTCGCCGGGATTCACCTGATCGCCGCGTCCGTCGGTGTTGCTGCTGCGCACTGGGATCGCGTCGTCGCCGAGATTCCGCCGTGGGCATCTGCCGCTCTTCGACCGGCAACGGCTGCGTCGGCAGCGCTGTTGGCTGCGGGCGCCGTGGCCGTCGTGGTGTCACTACTCGTGTCGTGGTCGACGGTCGGTGACCTACTCGCGCGCGGCAACGGGTTTGTCGGCGTACTGGGATTAACGGTGTTGTCGCTGCTCTACCTGCCGAACCTCGTGGTCGGCGCAGCCGCGGTGATGACGGGATCGACGGCCGATTTCGGCAATGTTTCCATCAGCGTGTTCGGCAACATCGGCGGTGACCTACCACCCTTGCCCCTTCTCGGAGCGATTCCGGAAGGCGTCGCCGGTGGAATCTGGCCCGTGTTGTTGATCGTTCCGGCAGCGGTGGGCATGATGCTCGGCCGTGATTGCGCTCGACGCATCGCCGGGCAGGACAGTGTGCTCGCAGTGCTGACGGCAGCCGCCGGTGCCGGCGTCGTCATGGCGCTGCTCGCTCTTGCTGCCGGGGGAGACCTCGGGCAGTTCGGCACCGTGGAGGTCCTGTGGTGGGGCTTCGGTCTTCTGACTTTTGCGTGGCTGGGATTGTTCGGAACGGTCTCGGCGCTGTTCGCGATGTGGTTCTCACACCGCGGACACATGAAGGACGAGGTTGCGCCCCCGACGGCTGAACCGGCTCGAACAGTCGAGCCCGAACTTGCGATCACGGCTGCGGCCACACCGGAAGACGAGGACGACGAGAACACGGGCGAAGTGCTGGCCCAGGAATCTGCGGTCGTTGTCACCAAGGTCGTCGAAGCGGAAATCGTCGAGGAATCAGGCGAACCCGTGCAGGTAGTGACAGAGGAAACCGTCGAGATCGAAGTAGTCGACGCCGAGGTTGTCGCGGCACCCGAGGCGGACCCCACAGCCGACTCCGCAGCCGGGGCCGAGCCGGAGACCGACCTGCCCTCGAAGCCGCAGAAGTCCAGCGACTAGGCTGTCATGCGGCCGATACTCCGGCCGCATCATCTTCCAGTTCTCAGGAGTAGTGCGCTGACTGCCTCGGCCGACAATCCGCAGCCGACAATGCCCGACGGGGTCCAATTTCGCGACTCGATCGCGCGGGTAGTCGTACTCGCTTCCGGCGCGGGAACCCTGTTGACTTCGCTGATCGACGCTTCGCACGCCGAGGGATACCCGGCCGAGATCGTTGCCGTCGGCGTAGATCGTGACTGCCTCGCCGCCGAGCACGCCGCGGGCTCGAAGATCCCGTCCTTCAAGGTCTCGATCAAGACTTATGAAAATCGTGCCGCCTGGGACGAGGCGCTGACAGCAGCGGTGGCCGAGCACGAACCCGATCTCGTGGTCAGTGCAGGCTTCATGAAAATCCTCGGCCCCAGCTTTCTCGCGCGTTTCGGCGGCCGAATCATCAACACTCATCCCGCGTTGCTGCCTGCCTTTCCCGGCGCGCACGCGGTTCCCGACGCTCTGGCGTACGGCGTGAAGGTCACCGGTTCCACGGTGCATCTCGTCGACGGCGGAGTTGATACCGGGCCGATCTTGGCGCAGGAAGCTGTGCCGGTGCATGACGACGACACCGAGTCTTCGTTGCATGAACGCATCAAAATTGTGGAGCGACGGTTGTTGGCGGACGTCATCGCCGCTGTTGCTACGCGCGGAGTGGTTTCCGATGGACGAAAGGCCGTGATCCCCAGTGAGTGAACGCAAGGCTGTGCGCCGTGCACTTGTCAGCGTCTACGACAAGAGTGGTCTGATCGAGCTGGCCACGGGCCTGCACGAGGCCGGTGTCGAGTTGGTCTCGACCGGTTCGACCGCGTCGAAGATCGCCGACGCCGGTATCCCCGTGACGCCGGTCGAGGCGCTGACCGGATTCCCGGAATGCCTCGAAGGCCGTGTGAAGACGCTGCATCCGCGCGTCCACGCCGGCGTCCTCGCTGATACCCGCAAGCCGGATCACCTCGCTCAGCTCGAGGAACTCGGCATCGCGACCTTCGAATTGGTCGTCGTGAACCTGTACCCCTTCACCGAGACCGTTGCCTCGGGCGCTAGCCCGGACGAGTGCGTCGAGCAGATCGACATCGGCGGCCCGTCGATGGTGCGTGCTGCAGCCAAGAACCATCCGTCGGTTGCCGTCGTGGTCGATCCGGCTCGGTACGCCGATGTCCTGACTGCCGTTGCCGGTGGCGGATTCACCTTGCGTGAGCGCACTGTGCTTGCGGCGCAGGCGTTCCAGCACACTGCGTCGTACGACGTCGCTGTTGCAAGCTGGATGACGAGCACGATCGCAGCTGACGAGGACGGTTCGCTGTTCCCGGCCTGGGTCGGTGCTACCTGGAACCGCAGCGCTGTCCTTCGCTACGGCGAGAACCCGCACCAGGACGCTGCGTTGTACGAAAACCCGTCTGCGCCTGCAGGTTTGGCTCAGGCGGAGCAGTTGCACGGCAAGGAGATGTCGTACAACAACTACACGGACTCCGACGCAGCGTGGCGTGCAGCGTACGACTTCACTGATCCGGCCGTCGCAATCATCAAGCACGCCAACCCGTGTGGCATCGCCATCGGCACCGACATTGCCGACGCTCACCGCAAGGCGCATGCTTGCGATCCGGTCAGTGCATTCGGTGGTGTCATCGCAGCCAACCGTGAGGTCACCGTCGAACTGGCAGAGCAGATCGCCGATATCTTCACCGAGGTTGTCATCGCGCCCTCGTACGAAGACGGGGCTGTCGAGGTTCTGCAGCGTAAGAAGAACATTCGTGTTCTGAAGGCTGCGGCTCCGACCGCTACCGGAATCGAACTGCGTCCGATCTCTGGCGGTACCTTGCTCCAGCAGCGCGACGTTCTGGACGCTGACGGCGACAACCCGGCCAACTGGACTCTCGCCAACGGTGAGGCTGCAGATGCCGAGACTCTCGCTGACCTCGAATTTGCTTGGCGCGCCAGCCGATCGGTGAAGTCAAACGCGATCCTGCTGGCCTCCGGCGGCGCGTCCGTCGGCGTCGGTATGGGCCAGGTCAACCGCGTCGATGCAGCGCATCTTGCTGTTCAGCGAGCCGGTGACCGCGTCGTAGGTTCGGTTGCGGCCTCGGACGCGTTCTTCCCGTTCCCTGACGGTCTGCAGGTTCTTCTCAACGCCGGCGTCAAGGCTGTTGTGCAGCCGGGTGGTTCGGTTCGCGACAACGAGGTGATTGCCGCGGCCAAGGAAGCCGGTGTCACTCTTTATCTGACCGGTGCGCGCCACTTCGCGCACTGACTTTCTGCTTCGGTAGCGGGCCTCGACTCCTCAACGGGAGTTCGGGGCCCGTTCTGCTTTCAGACGGCCCGGTTCTTTCAGGCTGCGCTGCTGTGGGTGCCCTGGAGTTCGCGGGGTGAGCCGGTGATGACCACGCGTGAGGCTCCGCGACTGCGGATCTCGCTGATCAGGGCGCCGAGGGTGGCTTCGTGCGCAGCATCGGAGTGCGAAAGATCCAGGGTGACGGCGTATCCGGTGAGGTCACCGGGCAGATCGACATACGGCGGCGCGATGGACAGTTGGTTGACTCGAAGTTTCATGTGGTGCTCCTGCGTGTGAAAGGTAAAAGAAAAGGCACCCGAGGCGTTTGCCCTGGGTGCCCGAGAACGAATCCGGTGAAACTGGGGATCATTCTCGGGGTACACCGCGCTTGTTGCCCATGTGCTTGGCCGACATTGCGGCCGAAAAAATGTGCTTGCCTGCGGTGCAGCTGCGCCACGAAGGTACGGATGCAAAGTTCGGGTGTAGCGACATGACGTCCGTTCCTTTCTGTGTGGCGTTGCTGGTTAATGGATGACCGTACAGCACGGATCGAGGGTTCGCACCAATAAAAAGCGCCGCGAACGTAAACTCCGGGTGACTTCTGTCCCCGGGTTCGCTGGATTGAGAGAGCCTTTGTTGCAGGTCAGGCGTAGAAAGCAGAAGTCCCTCCGCGATGGTTCGCGGAGGGAACTTTCTACCCGAAAAAGAGGACGTTCGGTCTGTACGTGATCAGGAGAACGAGCGGACCCACGCTGTGAAGGGCTCCGCGAACTCTGCCGAGTACGGAAGCGGAGCGACGTAGTCGGCCCCGGTGGACTGTTCTTCGCCGATGTCCTTGAGTACGAAGTTGGCGTTGCGCATCCGCACTGACGTCAGCGCGGTATGTGAGAGCGCGGCGTCGAGTGCCGCGACGTCGGAGGGAATTACTTGGATGTCCTTGTCCGAGCAGCTGGTGAGAACGGGCATGCCTGCCGGCAGCGCCGCTACGAGCGCAACCGGGTCCAGTGCGTCTTCCTCGGCGAGTGCCTTGGCATTGGCGTGAACGAGTCCCGCGTTCTGCAGCGGTTCGGGTAGATCATCCGGAACCGTGCCCTCGGTCCGAAGAGACTCGACGGCGTCGGCGAGCGCGACGCGCAGTTCGTCAGCCAGTTCGACCGGCAACTGTCCGGCGCCGACGACGGCGTCGAGCTGGCGGTGAATCTGCGTCGTGAGTAGATCGAGAAGCCGGACACTCAGCGGCTCGAGCAGTGCGAGGGCGCTGACTCTTGTGCCCTCTTTCGCCGTGGCAAGTGCCAGCGCGACGACGGCGCCGTCGCTGTGTCCGACGACGAACAAGCGCTCGGGATCGACGCCGGGTTGTCCGGCGAGGTAGTCAAGTCCGTCGGAGGCGGCGTCGACGAATGTGTTGAAGCCGAGATCGGCGATGTCCTCGATCTCGTAGTCGCCGAGTGCGGTTTCGCCGCTGCCGAGCTTGTCGTAACGCAGGCTTGAGATGCCTTGATTTTCAAGAAGATCCGCGATGAACCGCAGAGTTCCGATGTCGCCTTCGAGGAGGGCGCTGTCGCCGTTGCGATCGGTGGGGCCACTGCCGGCCAGAATCAGCGCGGCCGGCGCCGGGGAGTCGGGTGAGGCTGCCAGGCGAAGACTCCCGTACAGGGTGACGTCGCCGGATTGGAACGAGATCTCGGTGTCGGACATGACGACTTGTCTACCAGGTCCACAGGTTCAGGCGGTGCGCAGACTCCGGACACGTCGCCATCCGCGCCAACTGAACCACAAGAGTGCGGCGAGCAGCGGAATGATCAGGAGCGGCAAGATCATCGCGATCAACGAGGTGAAGAAAGTCAGCACATCCTCGATGACGGAGACGACGGGATTCGCCAGTCCACCGGTAGTGGCCGTACTGACCGCGCGAGTGCCGGTCTGGGCGGCGCTGAATGTCAGCGCCGTCGGTGCTCCGACGATGATGCCCGCCAACGCGGCCATCGCAGGGTCGAGATGGCTGAAGGCCGCCCAGGCCGCGATCACTCCGGCGATGGGTCCGGTGACGTTCCCGATCACCGAGAGTGCGTTGTCCACGAAGGGAATGAGGTCGGCACCCAGTTCGACCACAGCGGCTATTGCCAATGCCACCAGCGCGCCGGTGGATCCGATCCACCGCATCGACTCGCCGACGGTGATCCCGAACAGTTCGAAGTGGACGGCAGCGCTGAGCATCAGCAGCGGCAGGAAGGTTCGCATTCCGGACGCTGCGGCGAGTCCGAGACCGAGCATGGCGGGCAACACCCAGGTATCCATGGGTGGAGTTTAGGTCTACTGTGCGCCTTTATTAACCGCCGGCGGTTAATAAAGGCGCACAGCAAAGTCTCGGAAAGGACCCTTCATGGCGACAAACCCGCAGCCGATGTTCTTCCTCAACCTGCCCGTCAAGGACCTCGGCAAGGCCACCACCTTCTACGAGGGCCTCGGATACTCCAAGAACACGCAGTTCTCCGACGAGAATGCGTCGTCGATGGTCATCAGTGACACCATCGTCGTGATGCTGTTGGCCGAGCCCTTCTTCAAGACCTTCACCACCAAGGGCATCGCCGACACCTCGACGTCGACGGAAGCGCTGCTCGGTCTCTCGGCCGAGACCCGTGAGGCCGTCGACACCCTCGTCGACAAGGCACTCGCGACCGGCGGTTCCGAAGGAAACGCGACGCAGGATCACGGTTTCATGTACAGCCGCAGCTTCCAGGATCCCGACGGCCACATCTGGGAAATCATCTGGATGAATCCCGAGAACATCGAGGGCTGAGCGACCGAACTTCCTCGGCGAGAGGCGAAACCCCGCAAACACTCGTAGCGTGGAGTGGTGACTGTCGCAAAAACCCTCGGAGAGCTACGCGCCTCCGGACACGTACAGCGAAGTGTCAAGGAAGAACTACGAGAGAACCTTCTCGCCGCGTTGCGGGACGGCCGTGACCCCTGGCCCGGGATAGTCGGGTTCGAGGACACGGTCGCCCCGCAACTCGAGCGGGCGCTGATCGCCGGCCACGACGTGGTTCTGCTCGGCGAACGCGGTCAAGGAAAGACGAGGTTGCTTCGCACTCTCGGGCTCCTGCTCGACGAGTGGACGCCCGTCATCGAAGGCTCGGAACTGGGGGAGCACCCGTACGAGCCGATCACACCGGCTTCGATACGTCGAGCCAAGGAACTGGGTGGCGACCTCCCGATCGCCTGGCGACACCGCAGCGAGCGGTACTCCGAGAAACTGGCAACGCCGGACACCTCGGTCGCCGACCTGATCGGAGACGTCGACCCGGTCAAGGTGGCCGAGGGTAGGAGCCTCGGCGATCCGGAGACCATTCACTTCGGTCTCGTGCCTCGCGCGCATCGCGGAATCGTGGCCATCAACGAGCTTCCCGACCTCGCCGAGCGCATCCAGGTCTCGTTGCTCAACGTGATGGAAGAGCGGGACATCCAGGTCCGCGGGTACACGCTTCGGCTTCCGTTGGACGTCCTTCTGGTCGCGAGCGCAAATCCTGAGGACTACACCAACCGCGGGCGCATCATCACACCGCTCAAGGACCGCTTCGGCGCCGAAATCCGCACCCACTACCCCGTCGAGTTGGCGGGCGAGATCGCGGTGATCGAGCAGGAGGCGCACCTGGCCGCGGAGGTGCCCGACTACCTTCTCGAAATTCTTGCCAGGTTCACGCGCTTGCTACGCGAATCCACCTCGGTGGATCAGCGATCGGGTGTGTCGGCACGATTTGCCGTCGCCGGCGCGGAAACCGTCAGTGCAGCGGCGGTACGACGCGCGGCGGTGCTCGGCGAGGCCGATCCTGTTGCACGGCCCGTCGATCTCGAGTCCGTGGTCGAGGTTCTTCGCGGCAAGGTCGAGTTCGAATCCGGTGAAGAGGGACGGGAACTGGAGGTGCTCGAGCACCTGCTGCGTCGCGCGACCGCCGATACGGTTCGGGTACGACTCGGCGGAATCGACCTCGGGATGTTGGTTGCTGCTGTGGAGACGGGCAATACGATCGTCACCGGTGAATCTGTCACGGCCAAGGCGTTTCTCGACGAGCTTCCGGACCTCGAGGTCCTGGACGAAGTAGCCGAACGCCTCGGCGCGCAATCCGACGGCGAGCGTGCCGCCGGTGCCGAACTTGCCCTCGAAGGGCTTTACCTCGCGCGCCGGATCTCCAAAGATCAAGGCCCGGGCGGCCGCTCGGTGTATTCGTAAGGGGCAGTGATGATCCACAATCCGCGGTACGGGCCGTACGACGGTGGTCCCGATCCGCTGGCGCCTCCGGTAGATCTGCGCGAGGCCTTGGCAGCAATCGGCGACGACGTGTTGTCAGGCACGTCGCCGCGCCATGCCCTCCGGGAGCTCCTGCGCCGCGGAAACCGAGACATGCGCGGGCTCGACGACCTTGCTGCCCAGGCGAACCGGCGTCGACGTGAGTTGCTACGCCGCAACAATCTCGACGGAACGCTCGACGAGGTTCGTAAGCTTCTCGACAAGGCGGTGCTCGAAGAGCGCAAAGAACTGGCACGTGCTCTCGACGACGACGCACGATTCAACGAAATGCGAATCGAGGAGTTGCCACCGTCGACAGCTCAGGCCGTGCAAGATCTGGCCGACTACAACTGGCGCAGCGAACAGGCTCGCGCGGATTACGAGAAGATTCGTGATCTGCTCGGACGTGAGGTCCTCGATCAACGCTTCTCGGGAATGAAGCAGGCACTCGAGGGCGCTACCGACGAGGATCGTGAGCAGATTCGCCAGATGCTGGCAGATCTGAATCAACTGCTCGATGCGCACTCTCGGGGCGTCGACACTCCGGAGCAGTTTGCGGAGTTCATGGACAAGCACGGGCAGTATTTCCCGGACAACCCGCGCAACGTCGACGAACTTCTGGATTCGTTGGCGCAGCGCGCGGCGGCCGCACAACGATTGCGTAACTCGCTCTCGCAGGAGCAGCGTGACGAGTTGGATGCGTTGGCGCAGCAGGCGTTCGGCGATCCGAGCCTGATGAGTGAGCTGAGTCAACTCGACCAGTTCCTTCAGGCGGCTCGGCCGGGTGAGGACTGGGAAGGTTCGCAACAGTTCCGCGGCGACAACGGAATGGGGTTGGGTGAGGGGACCGGTGCCCTGCAGGACATCGCCGAGCTGGAATCGCTGGCAGATCAACTGTCGCAGCAGTATGCCGGCGCAGCGCTCGACGACATCGACCCCGAGCTACTCGCGCGGCAACTCGGCGACGAAGCCGCCGCTGATGCTCGCACCCTGGCCGATCTCGAAAAGGCTTTGCAGGAACAGGGTTTCTTCGATCGCGCACCAGACGGTCAATGGCGCTTGTCGCCCAAAGCCATGCGACAGCTCGGACAGACCGCTCTGCGTGACGTCGCCGGGCAACTGTCGTCGCGAACCGGTCAACGCGATACGCGTCGGGCAGGTGCGATGGGCGAACCGACCGGAGCTTCCCGCGAATGGGAGTTCGGGGACACCGAACCCTGGGACGTCACGAGAACCATCACCAACGCCGTCCTACGTGACCCTGGCCGAATGCCGGTGCGGCTGAGCGTCGTCGATGTCGAGGTGGCCGAAACCGAGCAGCGTAGTCAGGCTGCGGTGGCTCTGTTGGTGGACACGTCGTTCTCGATGGTGATGGAGGATCGCTGGGTGCCGATGAAGCGCACCGCTCTGGCACTCAATCATCTGGTGAGCACGCGGTTTCGCAGCGACGAGCTGCAGTTGATCGCCTTCGGACGCCACGCGCACGTACTGAGCCCGTCGGAGCTCGCCGGTTTGGACGGCGCGTGGGACCAGGGAACCAACCTGCACCACGCACTGTTGTTGGCGGCCAGACACCTTCGACGCCATTCCAATGCGCAGCCGGTGGTGTTGATCGTCACCGACGGTGAGCCGACGGCTCATCTCGAAGCGGACGGAGAAGCCAGGTTCGACTACCCGCCGAGTGCGCGAACCCTCGGTTTGACGGTTCGAGCACTCGACGCCGTGGCCAGGCTGGGCGCCAAGGTCACGTTCTTCCGCCTCGGTGAGGATCCAGGTCTGGCCAGGGTGGTCGACCGGATGGCGCACCGGGTGGGTGGACGCGTCATCGCACCGGACCTGGACGGCCTCGGCGCAGCCGTCGTGAGTGACTACATGCGAGGTCGCCGTTAATTCTGCCGCCGTCAGTCTTGTTCAGCGGGCTGGTGCTGGGTGATGCAGTGGATGCCGCCGCCACGTTCGAACAGCGGTCTGGCGTCGACGGTGACGACAGTGCGTCCGGGGTAAGCGGCTGACAGGATCCGGGCCGCTTCGGCGTCGGCAGGATCGTCGAAGCTGCAGGCGATCACTCCACGGTTGACCACGAGATGGTTGATGTAGCTGTAGTCGACGAATCCCTCGTCGTCGCGCAGAATTTCGGGAGCGGGCACCCGAATTACCTTCCACGGCCGGCCGCCGCCGTCCGTCGAGCTTTCGAACAACTCGATGATCGTCTTGCTGACGGCGTAGTCGGGGTGCACCGGATTGCGTTGGTCATGGACGAGTACCACTCCGGGGGAAGAGATGGCAGCGACGATGTCGACGTGTCCGCGCGTTCCGTACGTCTCCTGATCGCGAGTCAACCCGCGGGGAAGCCAGATCACGTGCTTGGCGCCGATCGTGCGGGCGAGTTCGGCCTCGATGTCGGCCTTCGTCAGGTCGGGATTGCGCCCCGGATCGAGTTGGACGGTTTCGGTGACCAAGACGGTGCCGAGACCGTCGACCTGAATACCGCCGCCCTCGTTGACGATTGGTGAGTCGATCAACTGGGCACCGGATTGTTCGACGACAAATGCGCCGATCTTCGAGTCCTTGTCCCAATGCGCCCACCCCTGTGCGCCCCAGCCGTTGAACACCCAGTCGACTCCGCCGAGACGGCCTTCGTCGGACAGGACGAACGTCGGCCCGATGTCGCGCATCCACGCGTCGTTGAGAGGTGCCTCGACGATATCGACCTTCTCGGACAGATACTTTCGTGCTTCTTCGACTTCGGCGGGATCGACGACGACGGTGACCGACTCGAATTCGGCGACGGCGTGGGCGACGGCCGCCCACGTCGAGCGCGCTTCGTGCTGTTCCTCGGCGGTGTCGCCGAGGGAGTATCCGGCGCTGGGGTACGCCATCCAGGTGCGTTCGTGCGGTTCACTTTCCGCGGGCATTCGCCAGGTCATCGGTTGGCTCCTACAGTGTTCACCGGTGCGGTCAGAGCCGAGTAGGTGTCGGGTCGGCGAGTAGCCAGGAACGGGAACAGTGCAAGCCAGTCTTCACGTTGCCGAAGATCGAGATCGGCGACCAGCACTGCTGATTCGTCGCGGGGAGCCTGAACGAGGATGCGTCCGTACGGATCCGAGATGAAGGAAGAACCGTAGAAGGTGATGAGACCTTCACTGCCGTGGCGATTGGGAACAACCATGAAGGTGCCGTTGGCGATACCGTTTCCGACGATCACCTGCTGCCACAGCGGTTGGGTGTCGAAGTTCGGGTGATCGGGCTCGGAGCCGATCGCCGTCGGGTACACCAGAACCTGGGCGCCGGCGAGGGAGTATGCACGTGCGACCTCCGGGAACCACTCGTCCCAGCATGTCGGGAGGCCGAACTTCGCGCCGAGTGCCTCGTGGACGGGGTATGCGTCCTGCGCCGGACCGCCGCGGAAGTACGTGTCCTCGTAGTATCCGGCCGTCACCGGAATGTGGAGCTTGCGGGTTCTGGCGAGAAGCTCACCTTCGGGCGAGACGAGGATCGCGGTGTTGAATCCCAGTCCGTCCTCGGCCTCACTGCGCTCGTACAGCGATGCGTGGACGAGGACCTGGTTCTCGGCGGCGGCTTTGGCGGCGAAGGCGAGAGTGGGTCCGGTGAGCAGGTCTTCCGCTTCGCGTCCGGGATTGTCGCCGGCCGGGGTGGAGGCGGGGTAGCGGCTGAGCGTCAGCTCCGGAAGAAAGACCAAGGAAGCGCCCAGCTTCGCTGCGGACGCAATGCCCTCGCTCAATTCGGTGTAGAGGTCGTCTTGGTCCTCGTGCCAGCGATGTTGCACGAGACCTACACGCAGAGGTGTGGACGTGGACGGCGTAGTCGCGGCCAGAGACTCGGGTGGGGTGAGGGCGGTGATCGTCAGCATGGGGTTTCCTCGGTGCTCGGGTATTCGACGTTCAACGTAAAACGAATGTGATTCGTTAAGTATGGTGGGTGAGCGCTGATTGATCAAGGACTTTCGAGGAATTGTTTTTTGCGGCGCCCCGAACGGTGTGGATCACTACAGGAGGACATATGCCGCGGCCATCGCAACGACTACTCTCACCGGCGATCATCACCGAGGCAGCGATCGAGTCGGTGGACGAATCCGGCGACTTCACCATGCCGGGACTCGCCGCACGACTGAAGGTGCGACCGTCGTCGCTCTACAACCACGTTTCCGGACGGGCCGAGATCGTCGAACTGATGAGGGCTCAGCTGATGGCGGGAATCGACGTGGAGTCGGCCTCGGGATCCTGGAGCGAGACCGTCTCTGCGCTGGCAGCCGAGTACCGGCGAAGCTACGCAGCACATCCTCGCCTGATTCCGCTCTTCACCGCCCAGACGGTGCAGGCCGGTGTGGCGTTCACCCTGTACAACGCGTTGGCGCAGGCATTCGCCGATGGTGGCTTCGACCCGGCTCAAACGCTGCACGCAATCACAACCGTCGACAGTTTTGTTCTCGGTTCGGCGTTGGATCTGGCGGCGCCGGATGTCCAGTGGGCGTCGGGGCCCGAGGCCAACGACGCGATGAAGGCGGCGTTGGCAACATCCGGGAAAAATCCCGAACGTGCCGACGCCGCCTTCGAATTCGGCTTGCGTGTATTGATGGCGGGCCTGATCGCGCAGGCCCCCGAACCTACTGTCTCCTAAGGCACGCTGAGGTCGTTCTCGTCGCGCAGAGCCTCCGTGTCGCGGTTGAGGGTCTTGCCCTCGAAGAACTCGGGATTGCGCACTCGCATGACCATCATCAGTACCGCGCCGAGGATGAGGATTCCGAAGCCGAGGAAGAAGACCAGGCCGATGCCGCCGATGGATGCTCCGCTGGCGTTGTCCGGATTCATACTCTCCTGGACCGAAATGACGAACACCGCAAGCAGCATGAGACCACCGATGAGTGGGAACGCGAGCCGGAAGACGAAGTTTCGTACGCTTTCGAAGAGCGTCTTGCGGAAGTACCACACGCACGCGAATGCCGTGATGCCGTAGTACCAACAGATCATGATGCCGAGGGCGGCGATCGTGTCGAGCAGCGCACTTTCGGAGAGGAACGTGACTACGCTGTAGAACACTGCGGTTACCGCGCCGGCCACGACGGTGGCGTACGACGGCACCAGGAATCGAGGCGAGACCTCGGCGAGCTTCTTGGGGAAAGCTCCGTATGCGCCCATGGCGAGCATGGTTCGTGCGGCGGGCAGGAACGTGGTCTGCAGGCTCGCAACGGAAGACACGAAGACAGCGAGGAAGAGGAGCATTCCGCCCCAGTTGCCCAGGACCGGGTCGGCCAGAGCGCCGAAGACGTTCTCGGAGTTGTCGGGATTGCCGAGACCGAGGCCTTCCTCGCCGACGCCGGCGTACATCATCGCGGCAACGGCGACCAACAGGTAGGTCAGGAGAATGGTTGCGACACAGAGCAAACCGGCGCGGCCTGGGGTCTTCTTGGGGTTTTTCGACTCCTCGCCCAGCGTGAGACAGGTATCCCAGCCCCAGAACGCGAAGATCGATCCGGTGAGTCCGATGACAAACGCACCGATGGCGAGTCCGCTGAACGGGTTGAACCAACTCAGGTCGAAGGACAATCCGGCCGGGGCATCGCCGGCGCCAACGTGAACCAGTGCAACGACGGCGAAGACGACCAGCAGCACCATCTGGAAGCCGACGAGTGCGAACTGCACGCGCTCGCTGGTAGTGATTCCTCTACTCGCTATCCACGTGGCCAGGGCGATGAAGACGAGTGTGGTGCCGACATTGACAAATTTGTTGCCCGGCAGATCGGCGATCGACGGATTGTCGACCACCCGCGCGATGAACAGATAGAAGAAGTCGACGGCAATGGCAGCAAGGTTCGAGAGCACGATGATGGTGGCGATGACCATGCCCCAGCCGCACATCCAACCGACGTACGGTCCGAATGCCTTGGTGGACCACGTGAATGACGCGCCGCAGTCAGGTGTGTCGGAGTTCAATTCGCGGTACGCGTACGCGGTGAGGAACATCGGGATGAAGCCGGCGATGAAGATGGCGGGCATCTTGAGGCCGACCGCGGCGACGATCAATCCGATACTGGCGGTCAGGGTGTAACCCGGTGCCACGGAGGAGATTCCGAGTACGGCGCCGGAGATCATGCCGATCTTGCCGGTAGCGAGTCCTTTGGAACTCAGTTCGGTGCTGGTCATGACAGTGCCTCCGGCTGGGTGAATTCGTGCTTGGGCACTACGACCATGGGAACGGGCAGCACGCGCAGCATCTTGGCGGCGGTGGAGCCCAGGAAAAGTTTGCGGGGCTGCGCGAGACGGCTGGAACCGACCATCACGAGGTCGCCGTCTTGCCAGTCCAGTTGACGCACTGCGGATTCCACCGTTGAACCGTCGGCGATGATGACCTCGATGGGGAACTCGGCGGGGAGCGCCGCTCTTGCGATGTCAAGCGTGTCCTGAGCGTGATTTCGTGCACGCTCCCTGGCGGACTCGGCGGTGTCGCGGTGATCGCGCAGATCGTTCTGGGGGTCGAGTGCCACGAGCGAGACCAGTCGCAGCGGAACCTGCATCAGTTCACTGGTACGTACGGCGGTGTTCAAGACGACGTCGGCGCCGACGCGGGTACCGAGCGCGCAGGTGACCTCTCGTATTGCGGTAGCCGCCGAATGCCGCGTTCCCCGAGGCGCCAGTGCTACCGGGACGTGGGCGGAGTGCAGCAGTTCGGTCGAGACCGAACCTATCGCGTGACGGCCGAGCAGACCGTCGCCGGAAGCTCCCACCACGATCGCCAGCGCGCTGAGTCGGTCAACCTCGTCGAGCAGGCCCTGAGCAAACGACTCGTGGAAGCTCAGGTGTACTTCCACCTGGATGTCCTCGGGCACCGATGCTTTCGCCTCGGCGAGCCAGTCGTGTGCACGTGCGGCGAGAATGTCGTCGTAGCCGGCTTCCGAGGGAACCTTGGCCGGCAGTGTCCGATCCGGTGGGAGGACCATGCAGATGTCGAGTTGCGCGCCGAGACTGCGCGCGAGCTGGGCCCCGAGGACCAGCCCGTCTTTACCGCTGGGTGTGGCGAGGTATCCGACGATAAGGCGCATGGTGGCTCTTTTCCGGATTGGAGGAATCTGCTGTGCGCCTTTATTAACCGCGGGGGGTTAATAAAGGCGCACAGCAGGAGGGGTGGCGACTCAGTCGTGCGAACTCATGACGTGCTTGAGGCGGGTGTAGTCCTCGACTCCGTATGCCGAGAGATCTTTGCCGTAGCCGGAGTACTTGAAGCCGCCGTGCGGCATCTCGGCAACGAGTGGGATGTGGCAGTTGATCCACACCGCACCGAAGTCGAGAGCAGCGGAGACGCGTTGCGTGACACCGTGATCCTTGGTCCAGATGCTCGAGGCCAGGCCGAACCGAACGTCGTTGGCAAGCGTGATCGCCTCCTTCTCGTCGGAGAAGCTCTGGACTGTGAGGATGGGACCGAAAGTCTCTTCCTGCACGATGTCGTCCGATTGCGCGACGCCGGTGATGACGGTCGGCTCGAAGAAGAATCCGGTTTCGCCCGAACGCTTTCCGCCGGTAACGATCTTGGCCGACGCCGGCAGGTTCGCGATCTTGTCGCTCACGGCGTTGAAGTGGTTGATGTTGTTGAGCGGGCCGTAGAAGGCATCAGGATCGGAAGGCGCGCCGGGGCGCAGCTTCTCGGCGTTCCGGACGAGGGCTTCGACGAGCTGATCGTGGACGGACTCGTGGACGAGCACGCGAGTGGCCGCGGTGCAATCCTGGCCACCGTTGAAGAACGCTGCCTCGGCGATGCCGGTGGCGGTCTTCTCGATGTCGACGTCGCCGAAGACGATCGCCGGCGCTTTGCCGCCCAGTTCGAGGTGCGCGCGCTTGAGTTGCTGCGCTGCGGACACGGCGACAGCGATGCCCGCCCGCACCGAACCGGTGATCGAGACGAGACCGAGGGCCGGGTTCTCCACCAACGTCGCGCCGGTTCCGCCGTTGCCGAGCACGACGTTGAACACGCCGTCCGGCAGGATGCCCTTCGAGAGCTTCGCCAGGACCAGCGTGCTGCCTGGTGTGGTGTCGCTGGGCTTGAGGACGATCGTGTTGCCGGCCGCGAGGGCGGGCCCGATCTTCCACAGCGCCATCATGAACGGGTAGTTCCAGGGAGTGACCTGGCCGACTACGCCGATCGGCTCACGACGGACGTAGGAGGTGAAACCCTCCATGTACTCTCCGGCCGCCTTGCCCTCGAGAAGTCGTGCGGCTCCGGCGAAGAACCGCATCTGATCGGCTCCGACCTTGACCTCTTCGTCGGCGATCATCTGGTGGGCCTGGCCGGTGTTGGCGCTTTCGGCTGCGACGATTTCGTCGCTGTGCGCTTCGATGGCGTCGGCGAGTTTGAGGAGTGCGGCCTGCCGCACGCTTGGTGTCGTCTTACCCCAGGTCTCGAATGCGCGTTGTGCTGCTTCGACGGCGGCGTCGACGTCTTCCTTGGTGGAGACCGGCGTACGCCCGACCACACTCTCGTCCACGGGGTTGATCAGGTCGAGTGTTTCCGTCGCGGCCGAGGCGACGAATTCACCGTTGATGTAGTTCTCGAGTACGACGATCGACATCGGTACCGGTTCCTCTCGAGGTCGAACGAGTTCCGGCCGAGGTGATCAGCACGGAACTCGCACTTTGTGGGGCGTGTGTGAGCAAGTGTGCGCTGACTCACAAGTAAAGGCAGCTGCCAAAAAGGTGAAATCTTTGATCCCCGACGCGCCGAGTTGTACAGTCCTGCCCATGACGATCGCTGTGCGGTGGATGTTGGCGCAGCCGGATCTCGCGCTGGAACTCAAAGGTGGGGCGCAGGGTGTCGGTCGCGAGATCACATTTGCGCACGCCACGGAGCTGCTCGACCCGTTTCGATGGTTGACCGGCGGCGAATTCATCCTCACCACCGGCATCCGATTGCCGTCCACTCAGCAAAAGCGCGGCCGCTATCTCCGGATGCTCGATGCGGCGGGTGTGGCGGCGGTGGGATTCGGAACCGGGCTGTCGTACCCCGAGGTCCCGGCCGATCTGGTGGCCGTCGCCGACGAGATCGGACTCCCGCTGATCGAGGTGCCGCTGCCGACGCCGTTTGCTGCCGTCGTCAAGCGTGTGATGAGCCGGTTGGCAGAGCAGGAATATGAAGCTGTCCTCCGGGCGTCGCGGGCGCAACCGCGGATGACGCGTGCCGTCATTTCCGGCGGAACTGCCGCAACCGTGCGTGAACTGGCGATCGCAACCTCGGCGACGGTGCTTCTTCTCGACGTCGCCGGGCGAGTTCTCGAGAGCTCACCTCAACTGCCGACGGACGACGTGATCGACGAACTGCGAGCAACTCTCGGGGGCGGCGCATCCAGCAGCGTGACGCTTGCAAGGTCTGGAGCGTCGATCGCGGTGCAGCAGATCAGCGTCGGGCGAACGCCGTACGGATACCTGGCGGTGATCAGTGCTTCGGCGCTCAGCTACGTCGATCAGATACTGCTCGGTCACGCGAACTCGTTGCTGGCGTTGGACTTCGAGAAACCTGCGCGCTTGCGCGCCACTCAGGATCAGTTGAATTCGCACGCCCTCGGGCTGCTGCTCACCGAAGACCGCGACCCGGCACCGGCGTGGCAACAGATCCGGCAGGCCGCCGACGGCGAGGGAATGATCCGAGGGTTGACAGTTCTTGCCGACACGTCCGACGTAGCGGGACGCGTCGGAGTCGAGATTGCCGAGTTCATGAACAAGGCAGGGCGGCAGTTGTTCTCGCGAATCAACGACACTCGCGTCACGGTGCTGCTGCGTGGAACCGACGACGTCCAGTTCGCCCGAGAGCTACTGGGCGGGGTATCGAGGTCGGATCTTCGCTCACTTCGTGTGGGCCTGAGTGCGCGGCGCGTGGTCGCAGCGCTGGCGGTCGCCGTCGAACAGTCCCAGCTGTGTGCGTCTGCGGCGGAAATCGGTGGCGAGCCTTTGGAATTCGCGGCGCTGACCGGAAGTGTGCTGCTGTCTTTCGATTCGACGCGTGAAGTACTCAACACGCTGGCGGAAACGATGATCACACCGATCGAGGACTACGACCGTGACAACGGCACCGAACTGCTGGCGTCGTTGCGGGCATTTCTCGAGGCCAACGGGCACTGGGAAGCGGCAGCCATCACGATGGGCGTCCACCGGCACACGCTGCGAAGCCGAATGGCGAAGGTGGAGAGCTTGATCGACTGTCGACTCGAGGTAGCGAGAGTTCGTGCGGAACTGCTGCTCTCGATCATTGCCCGGCAGTCGTGACTGCCGGGCAATGATCGAGACTTGGCAAAGTGGCCGTCAGGCCTTGCTGCGGGCGATGATGTCGGCGGCGGTTCGCTGCCCCATCCGAACAGCACCGTCGACGTGCTGGTATCCCTCGGCCGCGATGTCGGAGCACGAGAAGTGGATCGGGCCGACGGGTGTGCGGGAATCCGCGCCGTATCGGTGCAGGCCACCGAGGTCGAAGCTGGCCGCGTACGCACCGCGGGTCCATTCCTCCGAGCCCCAGTCGGATTCGTAGTACACAACCGGTTCTTCGGCCTTCGGGCCCAGGTAGCGGGCAAGTGAGGCCAGAATCGTGGCCTTGCGCTCCTCGACGGAAAGCTCGAACATCGCGTCGGCCTTCTCGTCGGAGACGAAAGCGACCAGGGTGCCGCGATCATCCTCGTGGTTGGTGTTGTCGTACACCTCCTGTACTACCTCGGACGCGCCGAAGCCGGTGCCGGAGAGGCCGTCTTCGCGCCAGAAAGGCGTCTCGTACACCGCGTGCACCTTGATGACGAGGCCGAGGGACTGGTGCTGGTGCATCTGGTGCTGACGACGCGGCAGCGGGGGATCGTACGAGATCCGGGAGTAGAGGTTGGGCGGTACGGCCAGGATCACTCGGCTTGCCTCGACGCGAACATCGCCGTCCGCCAACACCGTTGCACCGGATTCGTTCCACTTCACCGTTCGCACGGGTGCGTTGAGGAAGACGTCGTCACCGAGGGCCTCCGCCATGCGGATCGATACCTGCTGCATTCCGCCGATCACTCGCTTGTCGAGGATGAAGTCCTCGTCGACGAGGTGGGAGAACGAGCCTGCCGAAGCGGCCATGAGTACGGCCTGCAGGGCAGAGAACGAGTGGGCGGGCTTGGTGAGCATGCCACCGGCGATGAAGAGGCCGATGTTGTCACGTGCCTCGGCGTCGTCGGACTGATTGATCAGCCACTGCTTGAAGGAGACTGTGTCGAGATCGCGGGCGAGGGGATGTGCCCACGGTTCCTCGGCGCCGATCTGTGCTGCGAGATCGTCCATCTCGTCGATGAGACGGTCCATCTCCTTCTTCGTGGTGTCGTTCGTGGGGAAGGAATCACCCGTGTACTGCGTCCGCTCACCTGCCGACGAGATGTAGACGGACTCGCCCTCGCGGTAGCGCTCGAAAGTTTTCAGGCCGAGTTCGTCGAGCAAGGAGATCAGCGCGGTCTGGTCGGGGGAGACCCACTGGCCGCCGATTTCCAGAACTGCTCCGTCGATGGTGTCGGTCCACGTGCGGCCGCCGACGCGGTCGCGCGCTTCGATCACAGCGACGGTCAAACCGGCCTTGCGCAGCGCGGTTGCAGCTGCCAGGCCAGAGGGGCCGGCGCCGACGATTGCAACGTCTCTCTGGAGATTAGGCACTTGCGAGCTCCTTCATGTTGAGCACCGCTCGAGTCGAAAGCTGCCGACGAGCGAGTGCACGGGTGTCGGTTTTCAGTCTGTCCCGACGAGACGCACACCACACCTGACGAAACGGAGTGTTCGATCGTTGATCTTGTGCCGTTTAGGCGCGGCTAGCCGTTGATGACGTGGCGATCGCCGAGCGGTCGACTCAGCGGAACGTCCAGGCTGCCGAACACGGCAACCAAGATGCACATCTTGTCCGCGGCCTCCGGCAATGCTCCGGTTCGGAGCGTGACGATCACCGTCGTATCAGTCTCTTCGACGGTTGCGTACGCGCCGTAGCACTCCGGAGTGCCGGTCACGAAGTGGACTGCCACCGTGTGATCGTCGACCTCGGACCACGATTCGAACATGGTGGCCGTCGCACCCACGATGTCAGTGCGGCTGTCGAACTCCGTGCCCATCTCGCTGTCGTCGACCTCGTCGGGAACGGGGGTTCCGAGCGACCAGTCGGCGGGACTTGCTTCGTTGGCCGCCATCGGATTCGGCGCAGCAACCGGCCCCGTTGTCTGGGCCCCGACGGAGCATCCGGCCACAGCAAGGCAGGCCAGAACGGCGAGGGTTAGTACACGCATGAATCCACCGTAACCCTGCTCAAGCGAGTAGCGCCGTGACCAGCGCAATCGCCGGTATCGACGCCAAAGTGGTGACAAAGGCGCTGTCTCGGGCGAGGACCATTCCGCGCCGATATCGGCTTGCATAGATGAAGACGTTCTGTGCCGTCGGCAACGTCGAGACGACCACGATGGCGAACAACTGATGGCCGTCGATGCCGAGGAGGAAGTGCGCCATCAGGTAAGCCAGCACCGGTTGGACGACGATCTTGAGGGTCGACGCAAGCGCGACGTCGCGGCGCGGACTGGAGCCCTTCTCGAGCACCCGTACGCCGTACAACGAGAGCCCGAATGCCAGCAGTGCGCCGGGGACCGACGTGGCGCCGATCAATTCGAAAGGCTGCATCAAGGGTCTCGGCGGTACCCAACCGATCAACGCCACGATCAACCCCGCAGCGCCCGCGAGCACGATCGGATTCTTGAACGGAGCGGTGACAGTGTCGATCAGTGACAGTTTTTCGGCTTCGCCCCGCAATGCCGTGAGATCGAGGATCGTCAAGGCGATCGGGGAGTACACGACGATCTGGAAGAGCAGGAGCGGCGCGACGAAGGTGGCATCGCCGAGCACGAACACCGCGATCGGGATCCCGAGGTTGGCCGAATTCACGTACGACGCCGACAGCGCGCCGATAGTCAGTTCGGGCAGCGGCCGGTTGAGCCAGATCTTTGCAATGACGACGTACAGAGCGCCGACGGCAAAGGCAGTAGCCGACGCGACCGCGAGCGTCGGGGAGAAGATCACCGACAGATCGGACGACGCGAGGGTGGTGAACAGTAGGGCAGGCGTCGCGACGAAGAAGACGAGTCGACCGAGAACGAACTGTCCTTGGCTACCGAGGGTACCGAGACGGCCGAGCAGATACCCGACCGCGATGACGACAAAAATTACGGTGAAACCCGCAACAACTCCCGACACGCTGCGGGCACCTCTCGACTGGAATGAACGACTTCGGGAAATCTTAGTCCGGGCAACAAAAAGGCCGCGCAGCCGATTGACTGCGCGACCTCTTCGGTACTTCTACGTGTGACTACCGAGCACGTATGACTACCGTGCGGCGGTGAAGGGGAGCAACGCCATTTCGCGTGCGTTCTTCACTGCAACGGCGACCTGACGCTGCTGCTGCGGGGTCAGGCCCGTGACGCGACGGCTGCGGATCTTGCCGCGGTCCGAGATGAACGTGCGAAGCAAGTTGATGTCCTTGTAATCGACATGCGTGATCTTCGCTGCGAACAACGGGTTCTTCTTGGGCTTACGACCCTCTACGGGGCGTGGCTTCTTCGACGGTGAACGCTTGACTGCCATCCGACTTCCTTACCAGCTCGACTTGTGTACGCCAGGCAGTTCCCCACGGTGCGCCATTTCTCGCACGCGAATCCGGGAGAGCCCGAACTTCCGCAGGTGGCCGCGCGGACGTCCATCCGCAGCGTCTCGATTGCGCAATCGTACCGGACTGGCGTCGCGTGGTAGACGTTGCAGGGTCGCTTGGGCCTTCGCGCGCTCCTCGGGTGAGCTTTTCGGGGAGCGGATTGCCTCCTTGAGCGCCGATCGCTGCTCCGCGTATCGCTCGACGATGACCCGTCGCTGGTTGTTCTTGGCGATCTTGGACTTCTTGGCCATGCCTACTTCTCTTCTCGGAAATCGACGTGCTTGCGCACCACGGGGTCGTACTTCTTCAGTACGAGCCGATCGGGGTCGTTGCGACGGTTCTTGCGGGTCACGTACGTGTACCCGGTGCCCGCGGTGGACTTGAGTTTCACGATCGGGCGGATCTCGTTGCGTGCCATCTGCTCAGACCTTCTCGCCGCGCGCGCGGATCCGGGCGACGACGGATTCGATGCCGTCGCGGTCGATCGTCTTGATGCCCTTGGTCGAGAGGGTGAGCGTGATTCGACGACCCTCGCTGGGCAATACGTATGTCTTGCGCTGGATGTTCGGGTTCCAGCGACGATTCGAACGCTTGTGGGAGTGCGAGACGGATTTTCCGAACCCCGGCACACGTCCGGTCACTTGGCAGTGAGCCGACATGGGTGTTCCTTTCAACTTGCAGATGACAATCGTTTTCGACAATGCGGTGAGATCAATGTAGCGTTCAACCTCGGTAATGACAATCATTCCCAGAAAGGCCCGCTGTGAACACGATCCTGGACGGCAGGACTCCGCTGGTCCTGGTCGCCGGCATGAGCGAATCCACTCCACACACCGCACGAGCGTTGTTGCGAACCGGAACTGTTCTGGTTCACCACGACCTGAGCCACGTCCGTGAAGGGGTGGTCCGGCGGACGGTCACCTCGATGACCGGGGGCACCGGGTCTGCCGGCACGGTGTCCGAACGCGAGACGATCCTCGAGCTCGCGCACGGCTGCGTCTCCTGCACCCTGCGCGAAGACCTGCTGCCGCTGCTGCGTCGCCTTCACTCGCACAGTTCGGTCCAGCGGATCGTCTTGCTGCTCGACCGCCAACTCGAACCCGAAGCGCTGTGCTGGGCGATCGAGCATGTCGTCGTGACGGGCGTCGTCGGCCAAGTGGACGGACCGGCGCAGCGTGACTGCCGCGTCGACGCCGTCGTGACGTGCATCGACGCCCAGACCTGGCTTGCCGACGCCACCGGCGACGAAGCCCTCGACGACGACCGCACCCTGGCTCAGGTCGTCGTCGGGCAGGTCGACTTCGCCGACGCTCTCGTACTGCGCGGGTCCGATGGACTCGACGGCTGGCAGCGGTCCCGCTTGAACGCGGTTCTCGCGCGCATTGCTCCGCGGGTACCCGTCTTCGATGAGGGAGACGACATCGAGGCACTGCTCCTCGAGGTGCCTGCGGATGCGCGACGCGGTGAGCTGGCCGACGCTCACTCACCGCTGTTGCGTCGTCAGCCGCCGCTCGACGACGACGGCGGAGTGATGCTCGTCGAGTTCACCGCGAACCGGCCGTTCCACCCCGAGCGTCTGCACGAGGCGATCGACGTCCTGCTCGAAGGTGTCGTCTATTCCCGCGGGCGCGTCTGGGTGGCGACTCAACCGGGCGAAGCGCTCTGGCTCGAATCGGCGGGCGGTGGCCTGCGAGTTGCCAGCGCGGACACCTGGCTGGCCGCGATGACGCCGCAGCAACGCGAGCGCGTTCCAGCCGAGCGCCGTGCGCTCGCGGCCCTGAAATGGGACGAGCGTTTCGGCGACCGTGACACCTCGATGGTCGTTCTGACGTGCGGTGCGAACCCGCTCGAGATCGACCGAACACTGCAGCACGCCCTGGTCACCGACGAGGAGTTGGCCGACGAAGCGTCGTGGACCACCTGGGAAGACCCGTTCGGAGAGTTCCACGAAGACCCGTGCGACGAATCCGAATCACCCTATGCCGAAACCGAATCAACGCGAGAGGGAAACGAATGAAGAAGCAGATGCACCCCGACTACCACCCCGTGGTGTTCCAGGACGCCAGCACCGGCAAGAGCTTCCTGACCCGGTCGACCGTGACGAGTGAGCGCACCGTCGAATGGGAAGACGGCGGCACATACCCGCTGTTGGTCGTCGACGTCACGAGCGACTCGCACCCGTTCTGGACCGGAGCACAACGAGTGATGGACACCGCCGGACGCGTCGAGAAGTTCGAGCGTCGCTACGGAAAGCGCAAGGCACTCTGATGGCCGTTCCCAAGCGGAAGATGTCGCGTTCCAACACTCGCAGTCGCCGTGCCCAGTGGAAGGCGACGGCGCCCGATCTGGTCGAGGTCACGGCCTTCGGCCAGACCCACCGGGTTCCTCGGCGACTGGTCAAAGCAGTTCGACTCGGGGTGATCGACCCGAGCCGCATCTGACCGTGCGATCCTTGGCCGGTGCTGCTGAGGATCCTCGAACTGGTGGGCATCGTGGCGTTCGCGGCCTCGGGTGCCCTGGTGGGCGTCACCAAGCGACTCGACATCTTCGGGGTGTGCTCGGTGGGTGTGTTCACCGGCATCGGCGGCGGTATCGTCCGCGACGTCCTTCTCGGCGTCCATCCGCCCAGTTCGCTGAGCAGTTGGCCGTACTTCGGAACGGCCGCCGCCACCTCACTCGCCGTGTTCTACCTACACGAGCCGCTCAATCGACTGCGCCGTGAAATCCTGGCGCTCGACGCACTGGGGATGGGCTTGTTCGCGAGTACCGGCGCCGTCATCGCGCTGGACAACAACGCCAGTTCGCTGGCGGCGACATTGATCGGTGCCACCGCGGCGATCGGCGGCGGAGTGATCCGCGACGTCCTCGTCAACGAGGTACCGCTGCTCCTGCACAAAGACCTGTACGCGGTTCCCGCACTGCTCGGCGCTGCGTTGGTGGTCACAGTCTCGCAAGCCGGACTGTCCACCAACGCCGCGCTGGTGTGCGGCACGGCGTTCGCCGCGGTGTTCAGACTGCTTGCGTTATGGCGTCATTGGAGCCTGCCCGGGCCCAGGCGAACCCGGGACTGACCGCGACACGCCGGAGGCCGGAATCGGACCCTCTCAGCCGCATCTCAGCACTTCAGTCCAAACTGTCGGTATGCGTATTTTGGTGGTCGACGACGACCGGGCGGTTCGCGAGTCGCTTCGGCGGTCGCTCAGCTTCAACGGCTACACGGTCGAGCTCGCGGTCGACGGGCTCGACGCACTCGAGAAGATCCTCGCCAACCGGCCAGACGCCGTTGTGCTCGACGTCATGATGCCGCGACTCGACGGACTCGAAGTGTGCCGTCGTCTTCGCAGTGCCGGCGACGACCTGCCCATCCTCGTGCTCACCGCCCGCGATTCGGTCAGCGAGCGAGTCGCCGGCCTCGATGCCGGAGCGGACGACTACCTGCCCAAGCCCTTCGCTTTGGAAGAGTTGCTTGCCAGGTTGCGTGCACTACTGCGTCGCACCGCGCCCGATCTGGACGCCGATTCCGAAATGATGGCCTTCGAGGACCTCACCCTCGACCCGGTCACCCGTGAGGTCAAGCGCGGTGAACGATCGATCAGCCTGACCCGCACCGAGTTCTCCCTCCTCGAAATGCTCATGGCCAACCCGCGTCGCGTGCTGACCCGTGGACGCATTCTCGAAGAGGTGTGGGGGTACGACTTCCCGACGTCCGGCAATGCGCTCGAGGTGTACGTCGGCTACCTGCGTCGCAAGACGGAAGCCGACGGCGAACCGAGGTTGATCCACACCGTCCGCGGAGTCGGCTACGTCCTGCGGGAGACGCCTCCGTGATCACCGCTCCGTTCGGCAAGAATGCCGAACCGAAGAAATCCTCCACCACCCAAGCGTCCGTCGAAATGCGCCCGCCGATGCCACTGACCCGTTCGGTGTCATTGCGTTGGCGTGTGACGCTCCTCGCTGCGTCGGTGGTGGCCATTGCCGTCGCAGTCATGGCGATTGCGGCGTACGCGGTGGTTTCGCGTGCGCTCTACGCGGACGTCGATCACCAGTTGCGTACCAGGGCGGCGGTGCTCATCGACAGCAATGTCGTGCGATTCGATCCTCGCTACATCTCCGGTGCGACGCTGTACACCACCGACATCAGTGTGGCCCTGATCTTCTCGGACCTGAGCACGTACCAGCCGCCCGGTTCCGACGTGCCGATCGGTGAAGCCGAAGATGCCGTAGCGCGTGGCGAATCGGATTCTTCGCTGCGAACCGTCGACGGTCAGCGAGTGCTGGCTCAACGGACGCATGACGGAAGCACTTTGGTGATCGGTCAGCGGCTCGCGCCGACCGTTGCGGTACTGGATCGGCTGGCCTGGGTTCTCTTCGTGGTCGGCGGGTGTGGCGTCATACTTGCTGCGGTGGCGGGTACTACCGTGGGCCGCACCGGTTTACGGCCCATCGCCAGGCTGACTGCCGCCACCGAACGAGTCGCCCGGACTGACGATCTGACGCAGATCCCCGTTACCGGCAGCGACGAATTAGCGCGCCTGACAGAGAGTTTCAACACGATGCTGCGGGCGCTCGCCGAGTCACGTGAGCGTCAGTCGCGCCTCGTCGCGGACGCCGGACACGAGTTGCGCACACCGTTGACTTCGTTGCGTACCAACATGGAATTGCTGATCGCGTCCAGTCGCCCCGGTGCGCCGCAGATTCCCGACGAGGACATGGCGGAACTTCGTGCCGACGTCGTCGCGCAGATCGAGGAACTGTCGACTCTGGTCGGTGACCTTGTCGATCTGGCCCGCGAAGACGCGCCCGAAACCGTGTACGAGCGCGTAGACGTCAGCGACGTCGTCGAGCGTGCGCTCGAACGAGCGCGGCGCAGGCGCAACGAAATCGAGTTCGAAGCGGTCACCACTCCGTGGTACGTCTACGGAGATCAAGCGGGCCTGTCGCGTGCGGTGCTGAACGTCCTCGACAACGCTGCGAAATGGAGTCCGAAGGGCGAACAGGTACGCGTCGAAATGCGTCCGGTCGGCCAAGGATTATTGGAATTGACCGTAAGTGATGCGGGACCTGGCATTCCGGAGGAGGATCGGGAGTTGGTGTTCGATCGTTTCTACCGGTCGACCGCGGCACGTTCGATGCCGGGATCGGGTCTGGGACTTGCGATTGTGCGTCAGGTCGTCGTCAAGCACGGCGGCACCATCGCGATCGACGAATCCGATCGTGGGGGAGCGCTTGTTCGTATCGTGCTTCCCGGCGAACCAGGGCCGAGCGCCGAGTAGCGTGTTCTGTAGACCCGTTGGTCCCGTGCTTCGGTGACTGACGTCACGAGTTAATGCGTTCGGCCCGAGAGTCTTTCGGGCCGAGCCGACAACACCGGATTTTCACGTCGAACTCTGGGTAAAGTGACAGGCACGTCTCAGCGCCTTCTCAGCAGCGCAAGGCAGCATTGTCGGCAGAACAGTTGTGACTGCCCGTCCGGTGGTCACCGTAGACGAAAGCGAGCCGATGACCGAGGACCGTAACGTCGGGCCGACCCGGCCCGAGCAGCCCAACAGCGAGCCCACCACCCAAGCGCAGCCGCAAGCACCTCAAGTGCAGCCGCAGCAGCCTCAGGGGCAGGCGCCTCAGCAGCCGTACCAGCCGACCGAATCCTTTTCTCGACCCACCGAAGCCTTCGGGCAGGCGCAGCAGCAGCCCACGCAGGCTTTCGGCCACCCGCACGGTGCCCATGAGGCCGCGTACCAGCAGAGCGCCCCGTACGGCGCACCCAACCCTGGTGGCCCCGGCGGCCCGAACGGTCCGGGCGGCCACAATCAGATCCCCGCACCGCTACAGGGGCCGAACTCCGGTTCGACCACCACAAAGCCGAAGTCGGGACGCATGGCGCTGGTTGCCGGTGCTCTGGCGCTGGTTCTGGTCAGTGGTGGTGTCGGTGGCGTGGTCGGTGCCGTCGTCGCGGACCGCAACGGTGGAACCGCGACGGTCACCAACTCTCTGAACGCCCCGAAGCCCACTGCGACCAACACGTCCAACGCTCCCGCCGGCTCGGTTCAGGCCGTTGCCTCGAAGGTGGTGCCGAGCGTCGTGCAGATCGAGGTGGCCACCGCGCAGGGACAGGGCGGTGAGGGTTCCGGTGTCATCCTGTCCTCCGACGGTCTGATCCTGACCAACAACCACGTTGCCGGTGCTCAGGGAGCGCAACTTCGCGTCGCGTTCTCCGACGGAACCAAGGCCTCGGCCACCCTTGTCGGTGCCGATCCCGTCTCCGACATCGCCGTCATCAAGGTCGACGGCCGCAACGACCTCACCCCCATCGATCTCGGGAACTCCGGCGACGTTCAGGTCGGACAGCAGGTTGTGGCCGTCGGGTCCCCGCTCGGCCTGGCCGGCACGGTCACCGAAGGCATCATCTCCGCACTCGATCGCCCCGTGTCCACGAGCGGCGAGTCCGGCAACCAGAACACCGTCATCGACGCTCTGCAGACCGACGCGGCGATCAACCCCGGCAACTCCGGCGGCGCCCTCGTCAACATGGACGGCCAGCTGATCGGCATCAACACGGCGATCGCCTCGCTCGGAGCGTCGTCGGGTACCCAGGGCGGTTCGATCGGCCTCGGGTTCGCCATCCCGATCGATCAGGCACGCCGCGTCGCCGACGAACTGATCAAGACCGGCAAGGCGACTCAAGCCATGATCGGCGTGACCGTGCCGTCGCAGGACAACGCCGACGGCGCAACCGTCATGGATGTCACTGCTGACGGGCCGGCCGCCAAGGCCGGTATCCCGAAGGGTGCAGTCATCACCAAGGTCGACGATCGTGTTGTCGCAGATGGTGATTCGCTGATCGCGGCAGTGCGTTCACATGCTCCCGGCGACAAGGTCTCGATCACGTACAGCGACGGCGGGCAGACCAAGACCGTCGACGTCACGTTGGGAACCGCGGCAGCGCAGGGCGGCCGATGATGTTCGGCGATCAGCAGACGATCGACCCGATCTTCGGCCAGATCGCAACGGCGTCGGGATCGGACACTACGGTAGGTGTCATGGAACTCGAAGCCACATCGGCCGGCCGCGCTCTGGTCGTCATCGTCGACGATCGCACAGCCCACGGCGACAACACCGACTCCATCGGTCCACTGGTTACGGAACTACTGAACGAAGCGGGTTTTCTCGTCGATGCGACGGTCGCCGTCGCCGCCGACGAAGTGGAGATCCGCAACGCTCTCAACACCGCAGTCATCGGTGGCGTCGACCTCGTGATCTCGGTCGGCGGTACCGGGGTATCCCCGCGTGACGTCACTCCCGACGTGACCGCAGAGGTTCTCGATCGCGAGATCCCGGGAATTGCCGAAGCACTTCGCGCTTCCGGTCTGTCGGCCGGATCGCTCGAAGCAGGATTGTCCCGCGGCCTCGTCGGGGTTTCGGGAAGCACCGTGGTCGCCAATCTGGCGTCGACCAGGCCGGCAATTCGCGACGGCATGGCAACCCTGACGGCTTTGGCGAGTCACGTCATCGCCGAGCTGTCCAGCCTCGAGGGCTGAGACAGCTTGTCGGAGCAACCAGATACCCCGAAGAAGCCGCCAGTCGACAAGAAGCGCCTGGCGCGCATCTTCGGGGACGTCTTTCCCGAGACGACGTCGGACGAGCGGGGGCCTGAAGGTTCCTCGCGATCCTCGGACGACGACTGGCTGCGCAGTCAGCGGCCCCCGCACCACGGCGGTTGAGAAGTAAATCAGGCCCTCGGACACAATGTCCGAGGGCCTGATTTGTTCTGTGAGCGCTGCCTATTCGAGCGTCTTGGCGTGAGCTCCTGTGTCGGCGCCACCGGCGTTGGCGGAGAGGATGTCGCGGATCTGGATGAGCAGATCGGTTTCGCTGGCTTCCTTGTCCTCGGGCTCGGAGACGAACTTCTTCTTCGCCGCATTCGCGGGAACGATCAGCACGAAGTAGACGACCGCTGCGATGATGATGAAGTTGATGATCGCGGTGACCACGGCGCCGAAGTTCAAGAACGTCTCAGCGGTGTCACCCGTCAGCTGAATGCCCCACCCGTATTCGTTGCCGCCGCCGATCGAAGCGACGAGTGGGTTGATGATGTTGCTGGTGAATGCCGTGACGATGGCGGTGAAGGCTGCGCCGATGACCACGGCGACGGCCAGGTCGAGCACGTTTCCGCGAAGCAGGAAATCCTTGAATCCCTTGAGCATGTCGGTGTCCCCTCGAGTCTCCGATGGCAAGTGCCAGATGGTCCGTTGATACCGAACCGACTGGAAAAATCCTAGAGGAGCTTCGGACGCTTTGTGCGGTCAGCGGAATGTCACGGTGATCGCATTGGACAGGGATGCCGCGGCAACGACGTTGGCTGCCGGTGTCGGCAGAGCCAGCAGAATCACCTGTTCCTGCTGGTTACGTGTACTTTCCGACGTGGTGACCAGCGCGACTACTGCTCCCGCCGCAAGAATCTGCGGGGCCTTGTCGGCAATTGACTCGTTGGGTGTGTCGGGGCGGGATGTGTCAGTGCGGGATGTGTCAGGGCCGACGGTCAGGACGTCGACGACATCCCCGCTGCGCAACATGTCCGCGACGGCTGCATCGGCCAATCGGACGGGGACGATACGGGCGTCGTCGGTTCCTACCGACAACCCGGCCAGCCGTGGGCTGAGAACGCGCACGTCGGTGACGGTTTCTCCGGAGCGAATCGGGCCGGCAACGGTTCTCCCGACCACCAGGTCGGTATCGGAGACAACTCCTTCGGGAAGTTGTTTCGAGTCGATCTCTCGGATCTCGACATCCGAATCCGCGATCACCTGTCCGGGAGTGAGATCGCGACTCGAGACAACTACGGCGACCGTATCGGTCGCGGGATCGCCTCGGAAGAAGAGAACGACGCCGAGTGCGGCCAGGGCAACGGCTGCGATCTTGCGGACTGTCGCCGTGCGGAACCGAGTGCCGCGCGTCAGTTCGACGACGCGATCGAAGGTGCTCGGGGTGAGATCGAGCTGGGCGCGCAGTGGATCGGAGCGCCTCGGCGAGCGAGAACGTGCTGACGGCATTCATGCACGTTAGGGCCGGAAGCGGTGCTTCCGGCCCTAACGATGTGAAACTGTGGACAACCCGGAGGTTGTGGAAATCAGCTTGCGGCAGCCTTCGCGGGCGCCGGCGTGCTGGTCGACGAACTCGATGTCGAAGAGGAGTCCGACTTGGACTCGGACTTCGCAGCGGGTGCCGAATCACTCTTGGCGGGCTCGCTCGCAGTCCCGGAGCCGCCGCGGCTGTCGGTGCGGTAGAAGCCGCTGCCCTTGAACACGATGCCAACAGAGTTGAACAGCTTGCGGAGCTTGCCTGAGCAAGCTGGGCAGACCTTCAGCGAATCTTCGCTGAAGGACTGGACGATGTCGAAACGGTTGTCACATTCCGTACATGCGTATGAGTAGGTGGGCACCGGGCTTCCTCCGCACTGTGATGTTCGAGCAGCCGCGTATTTACACCGCAGCCTTTAGCACTCTACAAGTGACAGTGCCAACAGCGCTAATCAGGGATCTATTCCCGCAGATCAATCGCCCTGGAGCCGCGTGAGGCCGCCGCTCGGCGTCAATGCCCATCCCATCGGAATGTCGTGGTCGTCGGCCGGCAAGATCTCGACGAGTTCGGAGTCTCTGACAATTGCCACGAGCCGAGTCTGCGGTCCGACCGACCCGAGCGTCCGGTCGTAGAAGCCTGCGCCGCGGCCGAGGCGTGTTCCACGAAGATCCACCGCGAGAGCAGGGATCAGCATGCATTCCACGTCGGACAGGGTTTCCGGTGGTAGGACGGGTCCGACGGGCTCCCGAATGCCGTACTTCGCGGGGCGCAAACCGTCGGCACCGCTGTATTGAACCCAGGACAACGGTCCGGGTTCTCCGGTGATCGGAAGTAGTACACGCTGCGCGATCTCGGCAACGGCGTCGAGCAAGTCGGTGGATCCTGGTTCGGTGCGGGTGGGGACGTACGCACAGACGGTTGAGCCGTCGACAATCACTGAACGTATGTGCGTGATCAACGCCGCAGTTTCCGTGTTTCGAGTGTGCTCGGAGACTGCATCACGTGCTGCGAGTGCGATTTGTCGCCATTGTGCTTTTGTCTGAGGTGTCACCCCGCAACGATATTCGTCGTGCTGACCGAGCGGTAACAAGCGGCGGCTAAGGTGTTGGCATGACAGACGTTGTCGCTAGCAGCACGAGGGCCTTCCGCACGGCCGTGGTTCCCGCAGCCGGACTTGGTACGCGTTTCCTGCCTGCCACCAAGACGGTTCCGAAAGAATTGCTGCCGGTCGTGGACACACCGGGTATCGAACTGGTGGCGGGTGAAGCTGCGGACTCGGGAGCCGAGCGGCTCGTCATCGTGACGTCCCCGGGCAAAGATGGAGTGGTTGCGCACTTCGTCGAGGATCTCGTGCTCGAAAGCAAGCTGGAAGCGAGCGGAAAACTTGCTGCCCTGGCAAAGGTGCGCAAAGCGCCGGGTTTGCTCGAAGTCGATTCCGTGATTCAGGAGCAGCCCCTCGGCCTCGGGCATGCAGTCGGTTGCGTCGAGTCGGTTCTCGACGACGACGAAGATGCCATCGCGGTCCTTCTGCCCGATGATCTCGTACTCCCGCGTGGCGTCCTGGAGATCATGGCGCGAGTTCGGGCCAAGCGCGGCGGATCCGTTCTCTGTGCAATCGACGTTCCCAAGGACGCAGTGAGCGCTTACGGCGTCTTCGACGTCGAGATCGTTCCCGACGCGGTCAATCCCGACGTCCTCAAGGTCGTCGGCATGGTCGAGAAGCCGGCTGTGGAAGACGCGCCGTCGACCTTTGCCGCTGCGGGTCGCTATCTGCTCGATCGTGCGATCTTCGACGCACTTCGCCGCATCAAGCCGGGAGCCGGCGGTGAGTTGCAACTCACCGACGCCATCGCTCTCCTGATTTCCGAGGGTCATCCGGTTCACGTGGTGGTGCACCGCGGAACGCGTCATGACCTGGGCAACCCCGGCGGGTACCTCCGCGCTTCGGTTGACCTGGCACTCGACAGCGACGATTACGGTCCGTCCTTGCGTAAGTGGCTCGCGGATCGGCTCGACCGCTGAGCGTGTCGCCACGGTGGTTGATCGCCCGATAACGCAGTATCAATGTGCTTGTCCCTTTTCGAAGGCAAGGCATCATGAGCTGACGGATATCACCGAATTTCCAGACACAGGAGGACGCGGACCAGATGCGGTCGGTTGAGGAGCAGCAGACCAGGGTTACCGCTGCTGCAGTGGCACCCCGTCCGGTTCGGGTCGCCATCTCGGAGGCGCAGGGACTGCTGTGTGCCGAGGAAGTGGTGACCGAACGCCCATTGCCGGGATTCGATCAAGCTGCCATCGACGGTTACGCGGTTCGCAGTGTCGATGTCGCCGGCGCTGGAGCCGACCTCCGCGGCGAGGACGGCGAGCCTACGGACCTCAGCTTGCCGGTGGTCGGCGAGGTGACGGCGGGCTCACGCCAACCGATCCGGTTGCAACCGCGTCAGGCCGTTCGAGTCGACACGGGCGCGCCGCTGCCCACGCTGGCCGACGCCGTGCTCCCGCTCGAAAACACCGACGGTGGTCGCGCTCGCGTTCGGATCTTCGAGCCGGTGCGTTCGGGCGATTACGTTCGCCGTGCAGGTGACGACGTCCAGCCGGGCGACGTGGCAGTTCGGGCAGGCACCATCATCGGAGCCGCGCAGGTCGGTTTGCTTGCCGCGGTCGGTCGCGACAAAGTGCTCGTCCATCCGCGTCCGCGTCTCTCCGTCATCAGCGTCGGTGGAGAACTTGTCGACGTGGATCGCACGCCGGGGCCTGGTCAGGTCTACGACGTCAATTCGTATGCCCTCGCCGCCGCAGCGCGCGATGCCGGCGCCGACGTCAACCGTGTGGGAATCGCAGGCAACGACTCGCGCCGTCTTCGCGAAGTAGTCGAGGGACAGCTGATTCGCTCGGAAATCGTTGTCATCGCCGGTGCCGTGGGCGGCGGAGCGTCCGACGAGGTTCGTGAGGCGCTTGCCGACCTTGGGACACTCGAGGTGGAGCGCGTTGCCATGCATCCGGGATCAGTGCAGGGCTTCGGCAAGCTGGGACGAGACGAGGTTCCGACCTTTCTCCTACCGTCCAACCCGGTAAGCGCACTGGTGGTATTCGAAGTCATGGTTCGCCCGCTGATCAGAATCGCGCTCGGACGCCGCCAACCGATGCGGCGAGTAGTGAAGGCGCGCACGGTGGGAACGATCACGTCGATTGCCGATCGCAAGGGTTTCCTGCGTGGTCAGCTGATGCGTGACGAAGCGACGGGGGAGTACCTGGTGCAGGCACTCGGGGGTGCGCCCGGTGCGTCCTCACATCTCCTCGCGACCTTGGCGGAAGCCAATTGCTTGGTTCTTGTCGATCGAGACGTCACCGAAGTGCACATCGGTGAAGAAGTCGACGTAGCTTTTCTCGCCCAACGTGGGTAACGCCGACCCGAGTGGGGTGTGATGTCAGTCCATCCAGGATGGCCGGAAGATCTCGGCCCACTGCGAGTGCCCGCGGGAGTGGTGACCGTCCGCCCCGTGAAGCTCCGTGACGCTGCTGTGTGGAGTCGCCTCCGCATTCGCGATCGCGAGCACCTCGAGCCGTGGGAGCCCACCGGAGAGTCGCCCTGGGATGCTCGCCACCACATCACTGTCTGGCCGTCCCTGTGCGGGAATCTTCGCTCCGAGGCGCGCAAGGGCCGGATCCTTCCCTTGGTGATCGAACTCGACGGGAAGTACTGCGGGCAGGTCACCATCGGAAATGTCGTGCGCGGCGCTCTGCGGTCCGCCTGGGTGGGCTATTGGGTCGCCTCGCACGTCACCGGTGGGGGCGTAGCCACAGCGGCCGTGGCGCTCACACTCGATCACGCATTCTCGAAGGTCGGTCTGCATCGAGTGGAGGCGACCGTTCGGCCGGAGAACGCGTCGAGTCGCGCAGTCCTACGAAATGTTGGGTTCCGGGAGGAAGGTCTTCTCAAGCGCTATCTCGATGTCGACGGCCAATGGCGTGATCATCTTCTGGTCGGAATGACCATCGAGGAAGTACCCACCACCGTCGTCGACAGATTGGTGCGGTCCGGACGCGCTTCGTGGGTGTGACCAATACGGCGCCACGAGCGTGAGAAACGCGAGCTAAACGGCAGTTACCGCTGAGTAGTCCTACTTTCGGCCGGAAAAATGTGGTTTTTGATTCAACCAGAACTTGAGACTTTTGGGACTGAACCGGAAGTTCAGTTCGGTACGCGTGTGACACATGAGTATGGTGGGGTTCGGCGCGTCGGCAACGATGCGAGGGCGTCGGCCGTTAACCTTGACTCGTCAACGGCTGGCATAGGTGCTGGTAGGTGATCGGGAGGAGGCCGCGGCATGCCTAGCTCATTCGTGTGGATCGGGCTGGTGGCCGTGTGGCTGTTCGTCCTGGTGCCGATGCTTGTCAACAAGCGCCCCAGGATCCGGCAGACGAGTGACGCGGCGCTCGCGACTCGAGTACTCCACCGCGGCGACAGCAACCCTGTTCAGCGCGGGCCGGCAGCAGGACATCGAAGCGATCCGAACTGGCAACCAGAACCAGTGCGCAGCAGCTACGACGCGGAGGACCAGATGGACACTCACGCAGAAGACGACTACACCGGCGGTCGTGCACCGGTCGGAGAATTTGTTCCCGTTCGGCGCGGCCGAGGCGGGTTCGACCCCGAAGCGGATGCCATCGCCCGGGAGGCGCGGTACGCATTCCGTCAGCGGACATTGTTGGGCCTGGCATTCGTCGCGATTCTCTCGGGCGCTCTCGCATTGATCATCTCGCCGATGGTGTGGTGGTTGTTTGTGCTGACCGTGTGCGGCCTCGGTGGGTACATGGCGTACCTACGTCGGCAGGTTCGTATCGAGCAGGAGATTCGCCGTCGTCGCACCGAGCGCCTCAACCGATCGCGACTCGGAGTCGAATCGCACACCGACGAAGAGCTGCGCCTGATTCCGGCGCGACTGCGCCGACCAGGAGCGGTTGTCCTCGAAGTCGACGACGAAGATCCGGTGTTCGATCACCTGGATCACTACGAAGAAGAGATCAGGCACACCGAGATGCGTCGCGCGTCCGGTCAGTGACCTTCTGGGCCGATCTTGTCGGGTCGAAAGTTCGTGTCGGGTGATTCCAACGGGAGTATTCGTTCCTGTTAGAGTTGCCGAGCACCGCTGAGGCGGTGGCACGGGGCTGTGGCGCAGTTGGTAGCGCGCTTCGTTCGCATCGAAGAGGTCAGGGGTTCGATTCCCCTCAGCTCCACCAAGAAGTACCAGCAAAAAGGGTCTTTCAACGAAAGTTGAACGGCCCTTTCCTGCATTTTCAGAGCCTGCCCGAATTGTGAAGATTTAGCTCGAGTGTGCGCCGTTTCATACGATTGCGACCGCTGATCCGGACCGTTGAGCTTCCAAGTGAGGGATGATCCTTGGGCGGATACATGTTTGCCGGAAATGTAACGAGGGTGTGTCCGGTGCGATAGGCACGATGAGTCTGCCGCAGTTTTCCGCAGGTCGGACGTATGTGTCGGGGAGGAATGTCGATGAGCCAGCCACGACGGCTAGCGATGATGCTTGTTGCTGTGATGTGCCTGATGGGTATCGGCGTCCTTGCCGTATCGGTCTTCCCTGCCATCGTCGCCGCCCAACCTGGCGGCAACAGTGGCGGTGGAAACAATGGCAACGGAAACGGCAACTACGGCAACAACGGCGGCAATAACAACGGCAACAACGGCAACAACGGTGGCGGTAACAACGGCAACGGCAACGGCAACTACGGCTGGCATTGCCACCATCACAACTGCGGTACAACGGTAATTCCGACGCCGACCACGACTGAGCCGACCACGACGACTGAGCCGACCACGACGACTGAGCCCACGACGACGACTGAGCCCACGACGACTGAGCCCACGACGACTGAGCCGACCACGACGACTGAGCCCACGACGACTGAGCCGACCACGACGACTGAGCCGACCACGACGACTGAGCCGACCACGACGACTGAGCCGACCACGACGACTGAGGCCTCGACCAACCCTTCGGCGTCGCAACGTCCGAGCAGCAGCGCTTCCCCTGCGACCAACGCAACTTCGCAGACCGAGAGTTCATCGAGCGAAGCACCCTCCGAGACGCAGTCCCCTTCCGAGTCGCAGTCGAGTTCCGAGCCATCCTCGGAGGCAGCGGTTCCACCGGCTGGACCGTCTGATCCGCAAGGGCCGTCAGCAGGCGGCGGAGCACCTGCACCCTCTGCCGGTGGACCGGCGAACGCTGCGCCGGGCGCAGTCGCAGCACCGTCCGCGCCCGAGGTTCTGGCCGCACCGGCTCCCGTAGCTCCCCAGGTACCGTCGAACGCTCCGAACGTCGCGAGTCCCAGTGAGAACCCGCAGGCATTCCCGACGGCGTTCACTCATGGCCTTCCACCGATTCTCAACGCTGCCGCCGTCGCCGGCGGTGTGGGCGGAATGGCAGTCGTAGCGGCCGGTGCGGGAGCAATGACTTTCCGCGGAGCATCGTTGCAGAAGGCACGTTTGGCTGCCGCACGTGCCGAATTCCTGGCACCCGGATCACAGGGAGGTGCGTGAGTCGTGCCGGACAGACGTTCACATCGCCGCGTTCTGGCCGCGGTGGATGCCGTATGTGACGCAGCAGCGTCGTCGGAGGCTGTGTCACTGCTTACGGTGGTGCAGACAGTCGCCCGAGAGCGCGGGCGCCCGATCGAGATCGATCTGGAAACCCCGCTCGCCACCGGCGTGTGCGGTCAGCGCCGGGCCTACGACGACCACGACGTCATCGTTTTGGCTCCCGGGCTACCCAATGTCGAGCGGACTCTGGCACATGAGTTGGGGCACATAGTGTTTCGCCACGAAGGTGCCGAGATCGCCGAGGCGACGCTCGAGGTCAGTGACGATTTGATCGCCTACATGTTGAGTCAACGTTCTCTGCGGCGCAACGAACCCGTGCCGATGGATGACATCGCGGAGTGGGAAGCCGAGACGTTCGCGTCGATGTTGATCATGCGTCTGCGAACGATGAGTGGCCGTGGGACACCGCTGTCGGTATTGCGGTATGACGAGGCGATCGGATGATCTTTTGGGCTGTGGCCCTTCTCGTCTGGGTTGCAGCCGGCGCGAGACTGGGTCGAGTTGTCGCGCGCACCGCGACGCCGTTGCGAATGTCGATGGTCTTCGCAGGCTTCTCGGTCGCATTGTCGTCGACGGTCATGGTGCCTGCGGTGTGGGACATCGTCGATCGAATTGCGCCGGAGCAACATGCCGCAGCGATGATCGTCATCGTCTTGTGGACCGCGTTGTCCGCGGCCAGCGCAGTCGGCGCCGTGTCGGCCTGGCCGGTGATGTCGCGTCCAGCCATGCGCGGTCTCGCCACGGTGCTGTACTCGGTGGGGCTGCTGGTGGCGATCGCGGTTTTCTTCGGATACCCAGCGCCGGCTCTGATCTTTATCATCGTCGCTCTGTCCCTTGTCATTTCGACGGGGTTACGGCACGTCGCGTGGGCGCCGTTGGGGCGCGGAATCGCATTGATCGTGACAGGTTCGTCGGTCTTGCTTGTCGTGGTCGTCGTGATGCTGGTCGAATCGATCGGTGGCACCAGCGCACTCGAATCGGATATCTGGACGGGCGCAGGGGTGTGGTTCATCGCTGCCTCGAGTGTTCTGATAGCGCTGGGCATCACGTGGGTGCTTCTCGAGACGTGGTTGCGCGCACGACGAGACTTGTATCGCCTACGGCGGATGCACGCGCTTCTCGTCAAGCGATTCCCCGAGGTTGTCGACGCGGACAGTGCCGGAAGTACGTCAGTACTCCGGGCATCGGACATGATCGCCCAGATCATGGATGCGATGTACATACAGTCCGGCGCCGGGATGTTCGACGTCGGTGGTCAGGAACCACCCCGGGCAGTTACCGCCCATGCAGGAATACTTGCGGGGTGGATCGCGGATCCATTGGCCTCGGATGTGTTGGACACCAGATGGATTGCGCCACCTGAGAAGATGTCGGCGCGCCGATGGGTGTTGTTGTTGGCGAAGGAACTCGATGAAACGACAAAAGTAGGTCGACGTTCGTAGTCGACCTACTCCATGTCAATTCAGTGCTTCAGCACATTTGCATCAGCGTGACGCGTCGGGCGGAACCTCTGGCAAACCCTCACTCGCGCGGAGCTTTTCAGCCATCGTGGTGAGCAGATTCTGCGATTCTTCCGACAGGTCGAATGCGCGGCTCGAGAGGCGGCGAAGGCCGTAACCTTGGAGCTGCGAGAGCAGTTCGAGGTCGTGATCGATCTTGGCAGCGTAGATGTCGTTGAAGAAGTAGTCGGGCTTCACCTTGAAGAACCGGGCGAACGCAGCGACTGTCTCGTCCGAGGGGTTGGTGCGCTGTCCCGAGCGGAGCTGCGAGATGTACGGCTTGGAGATCTGATGGCCGTCTTCGATGAGCGCTGCCGCAACCTCGGCGTTGGTGTGGGGTTTGCGCCCCGGAGGATGAACACTGTCGAACAGTTTGTTCAATCGTTCTGCAAAGTCAGCCATTGTGAACCGCCCCGTAATCCTCTCTAGCTAGCAATTGTCCGTTCAGTGAATCCTACGGTATCACGCGGATAACCGATCGGTAGCTCACCGTAGTCTGTTTAGTGGACCAGTTGTCAAATGTGTCCGAGATTCGTTTCGTTCGGCCATTGAGTGCTCAGCTATGTCTCAGCGCACATTGAGTATCGGCCGCACGAAGATTGTGCAGCTACGGTCGCGCTATTCGAACCTTCCATTACTTGGTTAATGTGCCCAGTATCAAACCTTTTACCCGTTTTGGCGATATTAGCTAAGCGTTAGCCTGGTTTTTCATATGTGTTCCGAAAGGAAAACCGCAGTTCAGTGACGGTGTGGAGTGATGCGGTTGCAATTATGGCGACTGTTCGCGATGTTGCTCGAATCACTTTGGGGTTGAACCTTGAACGGTTTGCCGGAATGCAATCTGCGCTAGCTAAACCCCCTGCGTAGGTGCAGAATTGTGATATGAAACACACGATGAGCGATGACGAACTGCGCCGCGCGATCCGTGAAATCCAGGATCGAGCCCACGACGCACGCAAGCGTGGGGACGATGTAGCGGCGGAAGAACTCGACCGTACGGTCAGGGGCTATCAAGAGCAGATGGCTCAGCGTCTGTAGCTGACGGTGGGTTCGGCGACTGCCGCCGAGGTCGTGGGTTCTGGCATGCTCACGGCCGCAATGCGTGTTTCGGGGCGGCCGCACAACGCGTGCGTAGACTTTCCCGCATGTCCACAGTACGAGTGCGGGGGAGTGTCGATCCATGTCAGTAAGGTCGCTCGAGGGTAAGAAATGCCTGATCACCGGCGCTGGTAGTGGGATAGGACGCGCAACTGCACTGCGGGCCTCCGAGGCCGGAGCCGAATTGTTTCTCACTGATATCAACGACCGTGGATTGCAAGAGACTGCCGCAATGGTTGGTGCCGGAGGGGGCACGGTCAGTTTGGCCAAGGCACTCGATATCTCGGATTACGACGAGGTCGTGAAATTCGGTACCGAGATTCACACTCAATTCTCTCCGATGGATGTCGTCATGAATATCGCCGGCATTTCAGCGTGGGGAACTATCGAGAACCTCGAGCATCGGCACTGGAAGTCGATGGTTGACGTCAACCTGATGGGACCGATCCATGTCATGGAGACGTTCGTTCCGCCCATGATCCGCGCCGGCAAGGGTGGGCACCTGGTCAATGTGTCTTCGGCCGCTGGGCTCTTGGCACTGCCGTGGCATGCCGCTTACAGTGCGAGCAAGTTCGGCCTTCGCGGGGTCTCCGAGGTGCTGCGATTCGATCTGAAGCGGCACGGAATCGGCGTCAGTCTGGTTGTGCCTGGTGGGGTGAAGACGCCTTTGGTGGGAACCGTGGAGATCGCGGGTATCGACCGGGATGACCCGCGGGTCAAAAAGCTCACGCATCGGTTCGAGAAGCGCGCGGTCTCCCCGGAGAAGGTGGCCTCGTGCATTCTGCGGGGAATCGAGAAGAACACGTACCTCGTGTATACGTCCAATGACATTCGATTCGGATACTGGTGGGCCCGCAAATTCGCCCCGCCTTACGAGTTCGTGATGCAAAAAGCGAACGACCAGTTCAGTAAATTGCTCAAGCGATGAGCATTAACTCCGACGGGACTTTTATCTAGTCGAATAGGGACCAAAGTCATGCCGAAGAGTTTTCACTTCGATATCGAATTCGAATATCCGATCGACGACGTGCATCGAACTTTGACAGACCCGAGTTATTGGAAAGTCCGACTCGGAGACCTTTATGCCACCTCGGACATCGAAGTTGGAGACGGATCGATCGAAGTATCCGTGTCCGAGGAAATCGACTCTGCCTCCCTCCCGACCCTGGTCGCCAAGGTTGCGCCGAGTCGACTGGGTCTGACACGGGTCGACCACTGGGGGCCTCTGTCTGACGGGAAGGCCGCAGGGTCGGTCACCGGGATCGCGCACGGACTGCCGATACGAATCGAGACGACGCTCGACCTCACCGCCGCCGAGTCCTGCACGCGACTGGTCGTCGACGGGACGGCCGAAGTGAAGATGCCGATTATCGGCGGCCAGATCGAGAAGTTGCTGAAGAAGACCGTCGAGGACTTGCTGGGGCGCGATCGGGACGCTGTCGAGTCATTTCTCGCCTGAGTCGGCGCCGAAATCCACCTCCAGAACGCGTGCACCTGGGCCGGCGGCAGCGAGTTGATCGTGAGGGTTTGCGAGGGCGCATCCCTCCAGTGAGAGACACCCGCAACCTATGCAACCGGTGAGATTGTCGCGTAGTCGTTCCAGTTGCTCGATGCGGAGATCGAGGTGGCGCCGCCATCCGGTCGACAACCGTTCCCAATCTGCGCGGTTCGGGGTACGGCCTTCAGGAAGTGTGCCGAGGGCTTCCCGGATTTCCGACAGCGGAATGCCGACGCGTTGCGAGATTCTGATGAAGGCGACGCGTCGAAGCGTGTCTCGTTGGTATCGACGCTGGTTGCCGCTGGTCCGGCGACTGACGATGAGGCCTTCTCGTTCGTAGAAATGCAGGGCCGAGACGGCGACACCGCTGCGCTCGGAGAGCTGGCCGGGCGTAAGTTCCTTGGCTTTCCACGACGGCATCTCCATGGCGACTACCGGTCCGTCGCCCGGTGGAGGGTGGCGTGGAGATGATGCGTCAGCGGGGTGTCACCGTGCGCCATCCACAAGTCGTAGGTCAGGGTGTCGCCTTGGACGCGCATGACTCGCCGGACGTCGTGAACCGGTTTTGCGTCGGGCGATGCTGCGAGCGTGAGACGGGTCAAGGCGAGAGTGCCTTCGGAGTCGACGGTGCCGCGATGGATCTCCACAAATCCGGTGGGCTGGCTGACCAGCAGTTCGAGCTCACCACCAGGTGTCGGGCGCAGGTATCCCGATTCCATGTGAAGTGGTCGGCCGTCGGGGAGCCCACGAGTGCGCGACGAGTAGGTGACAAACGGTTTCGGAGTCGGAGCGAACTCGATCTCCTCGGAGTACTCGAAGTCGTCGATGGTGGGGAAATGTCCGGCTCCAGCGCCGACCCAGCGCCCGGTGAACCTGTCGATTCCGGCGCCGCCCAGCGCCGCCTGATCCGTGCTACTCATTGCGTGGTCCTCTCGCCTGCGTCGGATCAGACGTTACGCGGGCCGGTACGGAAGCTGCTTGTCCCTGCTGGGTGGGGCCTACGGGATTAGTGTTCACTCATGAACGCTTCTGGCTCCGTCCCCCTCGGTGTCGATTCCGAGGTGGGCCGATTGCGATCGGTCATTCTTCATCGTCCGGGCGACGAGTTGAAACGATTGACTCCGCGCAACAACGACGAGCTGCTGTTCGACGCGTTGCCGTGGGTGGACCGCGCGCAGGAAGAACACGATCAGTTTGCGACCGTCCTTCGTGAGCGCGGCGTCGAGGTACTGCTTTTGTCCGATCTCCTCACCGAGGCGCTCGAGGTCAGTGGCGCAGCGAGGATCCAGGGAATCGCGGCCGCCGTCGACGCACGCAAGATCGGCCACGCGCTCGGGCAACACCTGGCTGCGTACCTGCGAAAGGTAGAGCCGAAGGAGCTGTCGTCGATCCTTACTGCCGGAATGACGTTCGACGAGCTGCCGATCGACGCCGGCTCGACCTCGTTGGTGCGCAGGATGCATCACGGCGGTGACTTCGTGATCGACCCGCTGCCCAACTTGCTCTTCACCCGCGATTCGTCGTTCTGGGTCGGGCCACGGGTCATCATCACGTCCTTGGCGTTGTCAGCGCGAGCTCGCGAATCCTCGATCACGGATCTCGTCTACGCGCATCACCCTCGATTCAAAGGCGTGCGTCGCGCGTACGAGTCGCACACGGCTCCTGTCGAGGGAGGTGACGTGCTGCTTCTCGCGCCGGGGGTGATCGCGATCGGTGTCGGTGAACGTACATCACCCGCCGGCGCAGAAGCATTGGCGCGTAGCGTGTTCGACGACGGTCTCGCCCACACGGTGTTGGTTGTTCCGATCGAGCAACGCCGAGCGTCGATGCATCTCGACACGGTCTGCACCATGGTCGAGGCCGACGCGGTCGTCATGTATCCGGCCATTCAGGACACATTGGCAGCGTTCACCCTTCGCAAGGAAGACGACGGGGTGAGTATTCGCGGTGCGACGCCGTTCCTCGAAGCGGCAGCCGACGCCATGGGAATCGGAAAACTTCGAGTGATCGACACCGGACTCGACACGGTCACTGCCGAGCGTGAGCAATGGGACGACGGCAACAACACGTTGGCCGTCGAACCGGGCGTCGTCGTCGCTTACGAGCGCAACGTCGAAACGAATGCCAGGCTGGAGGCCTCGGGTATCGAGGTTTTGCGAATCGCGGGTTCCGAACTGGGCTCCGGTCGCGGTGGACCTCGCTGCATGTCCTGCCCGATCGCCCGCGATCCGCTGTGAGCGGTAGACGTCAGAGAATCTCTTCCACCTTGGCTGCCGGACGCGCGAGCACCGTGCCCTTGTCAGTGACGACGAATGGGCGTTCGATCAGAATTGGGTGCTCGATCATCGCGTCGAGGATCTCGGATTCGGAAGCGTCGGCGAGTCCGAGGTCCTTGTACTGCGTTTCGCGCTTGCGAACCGCTTGACTGGGCTCGAGGCCGGCGTCGGCGATGAGTTTTTCCAGCTCGGATCGGGTAGGCGGAGTATCGAGGTACTTGACGACGGTGGGTTCGATGCCGGCTTCCCGGATGAGCCCGAGAACGGTCCGCGAGGTGTTGCACCGTTGATTGTGGAAGATGGTTGCAGATGCCATGTTCGTCATTCTGCCTCTGCGTCCGAACTCGTGGGACAAACAGGGGAACAACGGGCCGCTCCGGAGTGCTGCACCTGAAGTACCGACGTGTGAGGAGAAAACGATGACGGAACATCGAAGTGTGGACGAACGACGCGTGGTCATTGCCGGCGGGCACGGCAAGATCGCGCAGCACCTGACGTACCTGCTGGCAGGACATGGTGATCGGCCGGTAGCGCTGATCCGCAACTCCGCGCACGAGGGTGCGGTCCGCACACTCGGCGCGTTCCCCGTGGTGATCGATCTGGAATCCTCCACGGTCGAGGAAGTTGCGAAGGTACTCGACGGTGCCGACGTCGCGGTCTTCGCCGCGGGCGCCGGACCTGGTAGCTCGATCGAGCGCAAGGACTCCGTCGATCGAGCTGCGGCGGTGCTGTTGGCCGATGCCGCCGAGAAAGCGGGAGTACGTCGGTTCATTCAGATCAGCGCCATGGGTGCTGGTGACGAAATACCGGAGAACACCGACGAGGTTTTTGCCGCCTACCTGCGGGCGAAGACGGCATCGGAGGAAGACCTGAAGACAAGGTCTTCGCTGGATTGGACGATTCTTCGGCCAGGCCTTCTGACGGACGACGACCCGACCGGTGAAGTATTGCTTGCGCAGCCGCCAGTCGATCGAGGCTCTGTGCCTCGAGCCGATGTCGCCGCGGTCGTCGAAGCGCTCATCGATGCGCCGTCCAGCGTCGGCAAGACATTGGTTCTGACCTCCGGCCCGCATACGATCCGCGAGGCGATCGAGGGCTTGTGACCGAGAAGATACGACGAGGGTGACGATGAAGATCGCAATCGAACACGATTCCTCCACAGCTCCGTACGACCAACTGCGGCAACAGATTATCGAGCAGGTTCACGGTGGCGGATTGATCGCGGGAACCAAGATCCCGACGGTGCGAGCGTTGGCCTCGGAGCTGGGATTGGCGGCCAACACCGTCGCGAAGGCTTATCGCGCGCTCAGCGATCAGGGCGTAATCGAAACGAGGGGAAAGCAAGGGACATTCATCGCTTCGGGGACCGATCCGGTGCAGGCGCAGGCCGAGCAGGCGGCGACCGCGTTTGCGCATAGGGTCCGCTCGCTCGGGTACTCCGACAGTGAGATCGTCGCCATGGTGGAGTCGGCATTGAGAGGTGCATGACACAATGTTTAAGTTGACGCTTCAACTTAAAGCTGTCAGTCTTGGCTCATGAATTCGTCGATTGCTCGTGACCTCGGACTCCTCATCGCCCGTGTCGGCCTCGGGATCATCTTCATCGCCCACGGTTGGCAGAAGTTCTTCACCTACAAGATCGCCGGAACGCAGGCCGCGTTTGAAGGGATGGGCGCCCCGCTCCCCAAGATTTCTGCGGTTGTGGCTGCATCCATCGAACTCGGCGGCGGAATCCTGCTCATCGCGGGTCTGTTGACCCCGCTCGTCGGCGCGCTGCTGTTCCTCGACATGGTTGGCGCGTTCTTCATCGTGCACGCGGACAAGGGTGTCTTCATCGACAACGGTGGCTACGAACTCGTCATCGCACTCGGTGTCGGATCGCTCTTGATCGCTGTGATCGGCGCAGGACGCATCAGTATCGACGGATTGATCGGCAAGGGCAACGGTTGGGTTAAAACCCCAGCTTGATCGGGGTGAGAAGGCGGGTTCAACGGACGTTGAGCCCGCCTTCCGGCTTGCTTTTGGCCCATAAAGTGACGAACGTAGTCATCTATGGTGACGAAATCTGATCGATCCGAACAAGATTCCGGGGCCAACGAAGAGCGCCCGGAGACGGGCTTTACTCGAGTAGGCGTTCGGACCGACTACGTGGTGTTTTCCGTGGCGGCTGCCGCGGTGCTGGCTATTGTCGTGTGGGGCCTCGTAGCTCCCGACAACCTCGATTCGGTAACCGGAAGTGTTCTCGGCTGGTTGGTGACGAACATCGGCTGGCTCTTCGTACTCGCAGCTTCGGCTTTCGTGCTGTTTTCCATCTACCTCGCGGTCAGTCGATTCGGCGACATTCCGCTGGGCAAGGACGGTGAGAAGCCCGAGTTCCGAACCGTCAGCTGGATCGCGATGATGTTCAGCGCCGGCATGGGGATCGGCCTGATGTTCTTCGGTGTCGCGGAACCGCTTGCGCACTACGTGACTCCGCCTCCCGGCACCGACGGTGGCGTCGGAACTGCCATGGCCACCACCATGTTTCACTGGGGTCTTCATCCTTGGGCGATGTATGCCGTTGTGGGCCTTGCCATTGCATACGGGTCGTATCGCCGAGGACGCAAGCAACTGTTCAGTTCGGCCTTCATTCCGTTGCTCGGTCGCAAGGCCGAAGGGCCGATCGGCAAGGTCATCGACATCCTGGCGATCTTTGCCACACTTTTTGGTACCGCAGCATCTTTGGGGCTCGGCGCACTTCAGATCGGCTCCGGTTTCGAGGTAGTCGGCTGGATGGAAGAAGCCGGCGTTTTCCTGCTCGTGGCCATCGTTGCGGTGCTGACCCTGGCATTCGTCGCTTCGGCAGTTTCCGGTGTGGCCAAGGGAATTCAGTGGCTCTCCAACATCAACATGGTGCTCGCGCTGATCTTGGCCCTGTTCGTGTTCGTTCTCGGGCCGACCGTGCTGATTCTCAATCTGCTCCCGACGACCATTGGCGCATACGTTTCCGACCTCGCCCAGATGTCCGCCCGCACGGGTGCATCATCGAATCCTGAAACGGGCGCGTGGCTTTCGTCGTGGACGATCTTCTACTGGGCATGGTGGGTGTCTTGGACGCCGTTCGTCGGCATGTTCCTGGCACGCATCAGCCGCGGCCGCACGATCCGCCAGTTCATCGTCGGCGTCATCGCCGTTCCCACGACTGTCAGCTTGCTCTGGTTCGCGATCTTCGGCGGCGCGGGCATCGGCGAGGAACGTGACGGAATCGGCTTGTCCGGCCGAGGCTCGGAAGAGGCTCAACTGTTCGGCATGCTCGACAATCTGCCGTTGGCCGGAGTGACGACTGTCCTCGTCATGCTGCTCGTGGCAGTGTTCTTCGTTTCCGGCGCAGACGCTGCGTCGATGGTGATGGGGACGCTCTCGCAGCGCGGAACGCTCGAACCGAGTCGCTGGGTCGTGGTCTTCTGGGGCATGTTGACCGGTGGCGTCGCGGCGCTTCTGCTGTGGACCGGTGGCTCCGAAGCGCTCGACGGCTTGCAGACCATGACGATCATCGCTGCGGCGCCGTTCGTGCTGGTCATGATCGGACTGTGCTTCTCGCTGTACAAGGACCTTTCGCACGACCCGATCATCATTGCGGCGAAGGAGCAGAAACGTGCTCTCCTACGCCCGAGGCGGGGACGTCGCGTCGGTAAGCCGACAGAGTAATCGTGAAGCGAAGGAGGCACCGAACCAGGTTCGGTGCCTCCTTCGTCTGTCCCACTATTTCCAGCTAGGCAGCCACAGATGGTTCTGCCACGATTCCGGCGTGATCGGCATGGCGGTGAGTATCGGCCAGAGGTAGACGAAGTTGGCCACGACCAGACCGATGTACAGACTGACCGCAAGAAGTCCGGTGGTACGACGCTCGACGGACGCGCTCGCCTTGCCCAGAACATCGCCGAGGACCAGCGCAAATCCCATGACCATGAACGGGGCGAGTGCAACTGCGTAGAAGTAGTACATCTGGCGGTCGAGCGTCGCGAACCACGGAAGGTAAGCGGCGCCGTAGCCCGTCAGGACCACGGCGTATCGCCAGTCCCTGCGCACGAACGTCTGCCAGATCGCCCACGCCAACATCGGTAGTGCCAGCCACCACATCGCCGGTGTGCCGATCAGCATCACGGCCTTGACGCAGCTGGCGGCCCCGCAACCGGTGACCTGCTCGCCGTCGGCGTAGTAGTAGAGCATCGGTCGTAGCCCCATCGGCCACGTCCACGGTTTCGACTCCCACGGGTGGTGGTTTCCGGCGGAGTTGGTCAGACCGGCATGGAACTGGAGAACGTTTCCGCTGTAGTACCAGAGTGAACGCAGTGCGGAGGGAATGAAGCTCCACGTGCCGCCCTCACCGATCTCGTTACCGACGGCGTGACGGTCCACGCCGGTCTCGCTGGTGAACCAGGCCCAGTAGCTCGCGAGGTACACACCGAGCGGAATGACCACCAGCGCATACAGAGCTGGACCGATGTCGCGAACCGCGGTGCCGACCCAGGGGTGCTGCACGCGGTATGCGCGGCGCGCTGACAGGTCGAAGGCAACACTGAGCAATCCGAAGAACAGAATGAAGTACATGCCGGACCACTTGGTTCCGCATGCCAGACCGAGCAGGATGCCGGCGCCGAACCTCCACCACCGGAAACCCAGCCGTGGACCCCAGGCGGAATCGCCGATTCGACCTTCCTCGTACACCTTCGCCATTCGTTCGCGGACTTGATCGCGATCGACCACCAGACATCCGAGGGCGGCGAGGACGAAGAAGGCCAGGAAGATGTCAAGCATCCCCAGGCGTGAGGAGACGAAGGTGACGCCGTCCACGATGAGCAGGATTCCGGCAATCGCGCCGATCAGCGTGGACCGCGTCATGCGGCGGACGATCCGGATGATCAGCAGGACCATCAGCGTTCCGACCAGGGCTGACGAGAATCGCCACCCCCAACCGTTGTAACCGAAGAGTGCTTCGCCGATCGCGATCATCTGCTTACCGATCGGCGGGTGCACCACCAATCCGTAACCGGGATTGTCTTCGATGCCACCGCCGGTCAGAACTTGCCAGCCCTGCGGAACGTAGTGCTTCTCGTCGAATACAGGTGTGCCGGCGTCGGTCGGGTAGGCGAGCATCGTGAAGCGGGTGATCGCCGCGATGGCGGTGATGAAAGCGGTGACGATCCAGCCGCGCAATCTGTCGGTCGGGCCGAAATCAGGATCCGGTACCAGCGGGCCGGGACTACGCACTACCCGATCGCTCGTGGCGGGCGTTGGCCGCTCGTCCGTCTGCACAGTCACCTGGCAATCGTAGGCTGTCAGGTATGACTGGTCGTTTGGTACTCGCCGCAACACCCATGGGAGATGTCGGTGACGCATCCCCGCGTCTTCGGTCTGCTCTCGCAACCGCCGACGTCGTCGCTGCGGAGGACACACGACGCACCAAGTCTCTGGCGTCCGCGCTCGAGGTAACCATCACCGGGAAGATCGTCAGTTTCTACGATCAGGTCGAGATTTCGCGGCTGCCCGCGTTGGTCGCCGACGTGGCCGAAGGCAAGACCGTCCTGCTGGTCACCGATGCAGGCATGCCGTCGGTCAGTGACCCCGGATATCGCCTCGTTGCCGCCTGCGTAGCCGAGAACCTCGCCGTCACGTGTCTCCCGGGCCCGTCGGCGGTCACGACGGCGCTGGCACTCTCGGGTTTGCCGGTGGAGCGGTTCTGCTTCGACGGGTTCCCACCGCGAAAGCAGGGGCAGCGCAAGACCTGGCTTTCGGCCCTGGCAACCGAGCAGCGAGCGTGTGTGTTCTTCGAAGCACCCCATCGCCTTGCCGACTGCCTCGCAGATGCGGTGGAAGTTCTCGGGCCCGATCGCCGCGCGGCCGTGTGCCGGGAATTGACCAAGACCTACGAGGAAGTGAAGCGCGGCACTCTCGGAGAGTTAGCTACTTGGGCGGCCGAGGGCGTTCGCGGAGAGATCACGGTGGTGCTCGAAGGCGCAGTGCTGGTGGCATCTGATCCTGCCGATCTGGTCGACGAGGTGGAAAGGCTGGTTGAGGGGGGAGCACGATTGAAGGACGCGTGTGCTCTGGTCGCAACGGCCGGAGTCTCCAAGCGTGAGTTGTACGAGACGGTCCTGGCCGCTCGAAAGGACTAGCGGGAGCGGTTCACGGCGGGTGCGCCGGGACGCAGGTTGGCGTCGTCGGCTGCAGCCTGGCCGGCGTGCCAGCCTTCGGCGTCGACGGACCGTCCGCGAGTTTTGCGGGTTGTCGGGAACAATCGATCGAATTCGGCGTCGACGGCCTCGGAAGTGGTGGCCAGGATCGGCAGAAGATCCGCGACGTCCATCGATGCCGCGTCGGCCGCTTCGGCGGTGGCTTTGGTGCCGGCGTCTCGCAGACGGTGTCCGATGCGGCTGGCGAACCCGGCCAGGAATCCCTTGCGGAACGAGGTGGTGCGTGAGCCGCCACGATTGCTCGAGTCGGCGAATTGCATTGCACGGGTTGCCTGTACGAGCAAGGAAGTGAACAGCATGTCGACTTGCTGAAGGTCGACCGGAGTGCCGACGACGGTCGCGAGTGCGATGTCGCTGAACCAGACAGTCCTGACTCGATTCGATTCGCCGATCTCGGTCAGGAGGTGAACCTTTTCCTTCACGTACGGGTTCTCGATGTGAATGCGTCGGGCATTCACGGATGTGTCGGTGACCCCGGCGCGAGAGTGGAGCAGCGCGGAATCGATGGCGTACCGGGTCATCAACTCCTGAGCCTTCGCGGTGAAAATCTCGGCTTCTTCCGCGAAGTTGGTGGCTTCCGCTTTGGCGAGTAATCCACGAATTCGCTTGAGTACCTTGGCGTCGACCTCGGTATCGCCGACGCCGGCATAGCTGGTGTCGGTCCGTTGCGACGGCCAGGTGGATGGTGGCGCGAGCAACACCGTCCACTGAGGTAGGCGCATCCACGATCGCGCAACGTCGACGATCTGCGAAACAAGGAAGTAGGGATCCTGGAACAGAAGGCCGGCCGCGAGGGAGCGAAAAACGTCGTCGTCCACGGTGATTCGAGAAGCGATGCGTCGAGACTTTCCATACTGCTCGCCGATCGTCTGCAACTGCCCCACCCATTCGAGCGGTGCGCGATCGGAGGCGCGCGACGCTTTCGCATCGAACAGGATGGTGGTGGCGGCGAGATCGGCGTCGGACGCTTCTTTGCTTCGACGCGCCAGATGAATCAGATCCGCCGGCTGCCATCCGCGGTCGTACGCTGCGGACAGTTCGGAAACGAGATCTCGCACCGCGGAAACGGATTGAGGGCTGACCTCCTGAGTGGACACCCGCGCTCCGTTCCATGGCAGTGTCTGCGCCGAAGCGCTGGTTCGAATGTATGTTCTATTCGTCGTCATGGCTGGAGTGTGCACGTGGGGTCCGACACATCCGCCTGTAACCGGATATCTCGGACCCCACGTGCGGCACTCTCGCTTAGCTCATTCCTCGACGAAGCGGGGGAAAACTGGCGCCGGAGCAGGCAGTTTCCGGTTGGCGTCGATGCGAACCGCGATGTCGGCGAACTGCCGGTTCTCTTCGCTCTGGCCGAGCAGATCGAGGATGCGTGACGCCGCGTCGGGCATCACCGGCTGAACGAGAAGCCCGACGATACGGACCACTTCGAGCGTCACGTACAGAACCGTCGCCATGCGTGCCGGATCGGTCTTACGCAGAACCCACGGTTCCTGCTTGGAGAAGTACCGGTTGGTCTCGCCGAGAACGCCCCAGATGGCTTCCAGTGCGAGATGCAGAGCCTGCGCGTCGAACTCGCTGCGGCACTTGGCGAGCAGGGCATCCGCCGATGCCAGCATCGCCAGGTCGTCCTCGGTGAACTCGCCGGGGGTGGGTACCTGGGCGTCGCAGTTCTTCGCGACCATCGTCAGCGAACGCTGCGCGAGATTGCCGAGTTCGTTCGAGAGATCAGCATTCATGCGCGTCACGATCGCTTCGTGGCTGTAGCTGCCATCCTGACCGTACGAGATCTCGCGGAGCAAGAAGAAACGGACGGCGTCGAGGCCGTACTGATCGACCATCGCGATGGGGTCGACGACGTTGCCGACGGACTTCGACATCTTCTCGCCCTTGTTGTACAAGAAGCCGTGGACGAATACCCGCTCCGGCAGTTCGATGCCGGCAGACATGAGGAATGCCGGCCAGTACACGGTGTGGAACCGCGTGATGTCCTTGCCGATGATGTGCAGGCTCGCGGGCCAGAACTTCTTGAACTCCTCCGAATCGACGTTCGGGTAACCCACACCGGTCAGATAGTTGGTGAGGGCGTCTACCCAGACGTACATGACGTGGTCCGGGTCGCCCGGGACCTTGACGCCCCAGTCGAACGTGGTGCGCGAGATCGAGATGTCCTTGAGGCCGCCCTTGACGAAGCTGACGATCTCGTTGCGGCGTGTTGTGGGGGCGATGAATTCGGGGTGCTCTTCGTACAGCGCGAGGAGACGCTCCCCGTACGCCGAGAGACGGAAGGTGTAGTTCGACTCCTCGGTCCACTCCACCGGGGTGCCGGTCTCGGTGGACTGACGGGTGCCGTCCTCCAGAAGCGTGGTCTCGGCTTCGGTGTAGAAGGCCTCGTCCCGAACCGAGTACCAACCCGAGTACGTGTCGAGGTAGATGTCGCCCGATGCGGCCATCTTCTCCCAGATCGCCTTGCTGGCGACCTGGTGATCAGCGTCCGTGGTGCGGATGAACCGGTCGTACGAGATGTTCAGGACCTTGTCGAGGTTCTGGAACACGTCGGAGTTTCGAGCCGCGAGTTCGCGTACGTCGATGCCCTCTTTGATCGCTGTCTGCTGCATCTTCAGACCGTGCTCGTCGGTACCGGTCATGAAGAACACTTCATGACCGTCCAAACGCTTGAAGCGGGCGAGCGCGTCCGAGGAGATGTACTCGTACGCGTGGCCGATGTGCGGAGCGCCGTTGGGATACGCGATCGCTGTCGTGATGTAGAACGGCGATCGTTCCGCGCCTTCCGGGGCGGCGGAGTCCGGGCGCGGGGTCTGGGAGGGTGAGGCAGGCACAGTCATGGTGGGCTTACTCTATCGGGCGTGAGCAAAGACCGTCCCGCCCCCGATGCCCCTGAGCCCTTGTCGCCTTTGATCGACGCCCATACGCACCTCGACGCGTGTGGCGCACACGACGCTGCGACCGTGGCCGAAATAGTCGATCGAGCCGAGGCCGTCGGCGTCGGACGGGTCGTCACGGTGGCCGACGACCTCGATGCTGCACGCTTTGCCGTCGACGCTGCGAACTGGGATTCGAGGGTTTACGCAGCCGTCGCAATCCATCCGACCAGGGCGAACGTCCTGGATGCCGACACCAGGGCCGAGATCGAACGGTTGGCGTCCGATCCGCGGGTCGTCGCGGTGGGGGAGACCGGGCTGGATCTCTACTGGCCAGGCAAGCTCGAAGGGTGCGCCACGATCGAGGAGCAGGTCGACGGTTTCCGGTGGCACATCGACCTGGCGAAGCGTCTCGGTAAGACGCTGATGATTCACAATCGCGAAGCCGATCAGGATCTGCTGCGGGTGCTGCACGAGGAAGGCGCGCCGGAGACAGTGGTGTTCCACTGCTTCTCCTCGGATTCGGAGATGGCGCGGGCATGCATCGACGCCGGGTATGTGCTCAGTTTTTCGGGAACCGTGAGTTTCAAGAATGCGAAGGCGCTGCGTGAGGCCGCGTTGTTGGTGCCGTCGGATCAGCTGATCGTCGAGACGGATGCGCCGTTCTTGACGCCGCACCCGTTCCGCGGTGCGCCCAACGAGTCGTACTGCCTGCCATACACAGTGCGTGCACTCGCAGACATACGCGGCGAGGATCCGCAGGCGCTGGCAGCAGCGTCCACGGCGACAGCGGAGCGCGTTTACAAGCTCTGACGCTATTCTGGTTCGACAGGTAACTCCGCGCCCGGGATCGTCGTGTCCCGGTCCGTCTACTGCGCGGGGTATTTCAGATGAATGACTCCATCTATCCCTCCGACGTGTATCCCGACGACGTCGAACACACAGCCGAACAGTCCTCTCGATCCGGCTCGAGCGCGGCGAATTTCTCGAATCCCGGGAGGGAATGAAGGCGCACAGCTTCACTGAGCCGACGCCGGTCGACTCTTCGGTCCAGATCGTCAGCGTTCATGTCGACGCGGTCGAAGTCGAGTGCTGCGGACCGTTTCCTGTAGTCGGTGAACCATGCTCGTGGACATTGACACCGCGATCGCAGAACGACGCGTTCGACGGTTGGGTTCACGGCGGGATGCCGGCGTCGGGAGTCGTGACCACGGGTGTGGTGCTCGGGATTCTCGTGGTCACGACGACGTACGAGGAAGTCGGAAGTCCACGCATGTGGTTGCCCGTCGAAGGTAGCGAGACCTATCGAAGGGTCGAGGCCAGTCCTCGGTGGTTCCGAAGGTTCGGCGACTTCGACTTCGAGCCGCAGAATCGGATCGAGACCGGGCTGGTCGTCGAATTGGCCACCACCCGTGCGCCTTTCCGGTAGTCCCCACTACCAAAAAGGCGCACAGGGGGCTTGCCCCTACAGGACCTTCGCCAGGAAGTCCTGGGTGCGCTGCTGCTGGGGGTTGCCGAACAGGTTCTCCGGCTTGCCTTCTTCGACGATGTATCCGTCGGCCATGAAGATGACTCGATCGGAAACCTCACGGGCGAAGCCCATTTCGTGGGTTACGACGACCATGGTCATGCCCTGCTTGGCGAGGTCACGAAGCACCTGTAGAACCTCTCCCACCATCTCCGGGTCGAGGGCGCTGGTGGCCTCGTCGAAGAGCATGATGTCCGGGCTCATCGCCAGTGCGCGGGCAATGGCCACGCGTTGCTTCTGCCCACCGGACAGGCTGGCGGGCTTGGCATCTGCCTTCTCCGCGAGACCGACCTGGCCGAGCAGTTTGACGGCGATCTCGCGAGCCTGATCCTTGGTCGATCGCCCGGTCTGCACCGGGGCGAGCATCACGTTTTCGACGACGCTCATGTGTGGGAACAGGTTGAAGTGCTGGAACACCATCCCGATGTGCTGGCGCACCTTGTCGATGTCGACGTCCTTGTTCGTGAGGTCGAACTGGTCGACGCGCACGGAGCCGGCGGTGATGTCTTCGAGGCGGTTGAGGCAGCGCAGGAAGGTGGACTTACCCGAACCGGAAGGCCCGATGACGCAGACCACTTCACCGCTCTTGATGTCGACGTCGAGGCCTTTGAGGACCTCGTTGTCGCCGAACGACTTCTTCAGTCCCTTGACCGAAATCTTGACCTCGGTGTTGGACTTGCCCATGTTGACGGCTGTTTCGGTCACTTGTTGATCCTCTTCTCGAGGCGGTTCGACAGCTTGGTGAGCGCCATGATGATGATGAAGTACATGACGCCGATGATCAGCCACATGTTGAACGACTGGAAGTTGCGCGCGATGATGATGCGCCCTGTCTGAGTGAGCTCGGCGAGTCCGATGACCGACAGGATCGACGTGTCCTTGAGGGTGATGACGAACTGGTTGATGTACGACGGGATCATCGTGCGAATTGCCTGCGGCATGATGACTTTTCGCATCGACTTCATGTAGCTGATGCCCAGGCTTCGTGACGCCTCCATCTGTCCCTTGTCGACGGACAAGATGCCGCCGCGGACGATTTCAGCCATGTACGCGCCGGCGTTGAGCGAGAGCGTGATGATGCCTGCGGTGAAGGCGGACATCTGGAAATGCAGGGCTGCCGGGATGCCGAAGTAGATGAAGAACGCCTGCACCAACAGCGGTGTGCCGCGGAAGATGTCGACGTAGGTCGTGCCTATACCTCGGACGAACATGTTGGTGGACACGCGGCAGAGACCGAAGATCGCACCCAGGACCAGAGCGATCGCGATCGAGACGACCGAGAGAACGATCGTCAACCACAGGCCCTTGAGGAGCTGGGGATAGGTGCTCTTGATCAAGCCGATGATGGAGTTGTCCGACGTCGACGCGCCCTGACCGAGGTAGGTCGAGACGATTTCGTCGTACTGGCCGTCGTCGCGCAGGTTCTGCAGTCCAGCGTTGAACATCTGGAGCAGTTCGGCGTTCTGGCCCTTGTTGACTGCGAAGCCGTAGCTCGCGCCCACCTCTTTTTCGGTGACCGTCTTGAGGCCGTTGCCCTGTGTGATGCCGTAGGCGAGGACGGGGTAGTCGTCGAAGACTGCGACGGAGTTTCCGGTGCGGACCTCGTCGTACATGCTGGCGGAGTCGGCGAAATAGACTGTCGTGAAGCCGTATTGGTCCTTGATGGACTCGGCGAAGCTGGCGCCCTCGGTGCCGTTCTTGACGGCGACGCGCTTGCCCTTCAGATCCTCGTACGCCTTCACGTCGTTGTCGGTCTCGAGGACCGCCATCTGCACGCCCGACTCGAAGTACGGGTCGGAGAAGTCGAAAACCTGCTTGCGGGCGTCGGTGATGGACATGCCGGCGATGACGCCGTCGGCCTGCCCGGCCTGCACGGCCTGAAGCGCAGCGTCGAAGCCGAGCTGCTTGATGTCGACCTTGAAACCTTGGTCCTCGGCGATCGCGTTGAGGAGATCGATGTCGATGCCGACGAGTTTGCCGTCTTCGTTCTCGAATTCGAACGGGGCGAATGTCAGATCGGTGGCGATCGTGTAGGTGCGACCGGGTTGCGCGCTCGCGATTCCGGGGGCGAACAGCGCTGCGATCAGCGCCAGCAGGATGGCCAGGATCGGCCACCTGGCATTACGTGGTCTGTCGAATCTTCTTCGCACTATCGCCCAGCTTTCTTCTGTCGCGCCCGGGATCGCCGGACTGCTTTGAACCAGACGAGAACATACTGCGCCCAGAGCTGAATCGATACACGGGTATCGGAGCCGGAAAGTGCAGAACACACGACACGCCGTTGCCGTTCCGTGACAAAAGTCGCATTTCGTTGTGATTTGGTTGCCGATACAACGCTCGGTCGTTACCGTATTGTGATCGAACGTCGTCTGCCTTGGGATTTCCTGTGTCGCCTTTTGCCAAGATCAACTCCACGAAGTCACCACTTCTCTATTCAGTGGTGGGTGCGTTGCTTCTGACGCTCATCGTCGGAGGTGCGCTCGCCGTGGTTCGGCACAAGACGATCACCCTCGACGTCGACGGCGACATGATTTCGCTGTCCACGATGTCGAGCAGCGTCGGTACCGCTCTCGAGGACGCCGGATACCCGGTCGATCCCAAGGACGCGCTCGCTCCCAGCGCCGATTCCTCACTGTCCGACGGCGATACCGTCGTACTGCGACGTGCCCGTGAGTTGGCGCTGACCGTGGACGGTCAGCCGACGACCATCTGGACCACGGCATTGACGGTCGACGAGGCACTGAAGCAGGTAGATGTTTCCGACGACTTCGCAGTCTCGGCTTCGCGCTCGCATCGTCTGCCCCTCGAACGCACCGAGCTCGACGTCGTCAGCCCGAAGACCGTCAGCGTCAGCGACGGTGGTGCTCCGGCGGCCGAGATCAAGCTCGCCGCCGTGACCGTCGGTGATCTTCTCGCGGCCAAGAATGCGCCGCTCGAGCAGGCCGACTCGGTGGTTCCCACCGCTGACACACCCGTTACCAACGGCCTGACCATCCAGGTCACCCGCGACCGCACGGACACTCGCGTCGAGACGCAGCCGATCGCGCCGCCCGAGAACAAGGTCGAAGATCCCGAGCTCGAGAAGGACAAGACCGTCGTCGAAAACCCGGGTGTTGCCGGCGAGCGCACGGCCACCGTCGAGGTCAAGACCGTCAACGGCGTGGAGGCCGGACGAACCGAACTGTCCGCGACCGTGATCAAGGAACCGGTCGCAGCAGTGGTGAAGGTCGGAACCAAGCAGACTTCCGCGCCCGCTGTGTCCAACGCGTCGACGTGGGACTCCATTGCTCAGTGCGAAGCGACCGGAAACTGGGCCATCAACACCGGCAACGGTTTCTACGGAGGACTTCAGTTCACCCAGAGCACCTGGGAAGCATTCGGCGGCGGTCAGTACGCAGCGCGCGCCGACCTCGCATCACGTGAACAGCAGATCGCGATCGGCGAGAAGGTCCGCGCCGGTCAGGGCTGGGGTGCGTGGCCGTCCTGCACCAGCAAATTGGGCCTGCGCTGACGCGCCCACACTCCACACAGAACTCAGGAACCCATGTCACCGTTCGCCAAGATCAACTCGACCAGGTCGCCGTTGTTGTACTCGGCGATCGCCGCTCTTCTCCTGACGGTTCTCGTGGGTGGCGTTCTGGCCGTCGTCCGGCACAAGACCATCACCATCGACGTCGACGGTGAGCAGATTCACCTGAGCACCATGTCGACCAACGTCGACGGCGCTCTCGAGGACGCGGGTTACCCGATCGGTGACAAGGACGCGGTTGCTCCCGCGGCCGACGCGTCGCTGTCCGACGGCGACACCGTGGTGCTCCGTCGTGCTCGTGAGATCACGCTGACGGTCGACGGTCAGCCACAGAAGCTCTGGACCACCGCCTTGACCGTCGACGACGCGCTCAAGCAGTTGGATGTCTCAGCGGATGTGCACGTGTCGGCGTCGCGCTCGCAGCGTCTCCCGCTCGACGGCGCCGCGCTCGACGTCTTGACACCTGTCGTCGCAAAACTGGTCGACGGCGCAAACGCGGCGGCCGACGTGCGTATCGCGGCACCGACGGTGGGCGAGTTCCTTACGGCCAACGGCACTCCGCTCGAGCAGTCGGACACGGTGGTTCCCGCCGCCGACGCTCCGCTGACCGAGGGCCTCGAGGTCACGGTGACGCGCAACCGCACCGAGAACAAAGTCGAGACCTTGCCGCTCGATCCGCCGGATCAGCGCATCGAGGATCCGACGATGAACCAGAGTCGCACGATCGTCGAGAATCCGGGCGTTCCCGGCGTGCGTGACGTGACGTTCGCCGTGAATCTCGTCAACGGTGCCGAGGCCGGACGTACACAGGTATCGGAGACGATCACCACACCGGCGCAGCCGAAGGTCGTGCGCGTGGGAACGAAGCCGGGCACCGAGGTGCCGCCCGTGGAGAACGGTTCGACGTGGGACGCGCTCGCACAGTGCGAGGCCACCGGCAACTGGGCTATCAACACCGGCAACGGTTTCTACGGCGGCGTGCAGTTCGACCAGAACACGTGGGAACGGCAGGGCGGGTTGAAGTATGCGCCTCGCGCCGACCTCGCAACCCGTGAAGAGCAGATCGCGATCGCGACGCAAACGCAGCGCACTCAGGGCTGGGGCGCATGGCCGTCGTGCTCGGGTCGCCTCGGACTGGGATAAGTTCTACTGGTGTCAGACGCCGAACAATCGAACGAACCCATCGCTACTCCGCGCGGGCAGGCAGCCCTGCTCGGTCCGGTCGAGGTGCGCGCTCTTGCCGAGGAATTCGGTGTCCGGCCCACGAAACAGTTGGGGCAGAACTTCGTTCACGACGCCAATACCGTGCGACGCATCGTCACCACGGCAGGCGTCACTCGTGACGATGTCGTTCTCGAGGTGGGGCCGGGTCTCGGTTCGCTGACGATGGCGCTGATGGACGTCGTCGATCGTGTGATCGCGGTCGAGATCGATCCCAACCTCGCGGCTCGCCTCCCGAAGACGGTGGCCGAGCGAGCGCCGGAGTTGGCCGATCGACTGACCGTCGTCGAAGCGGACGCGATGCGTGTGCTGCCTTCACAGATACCCGGCGAGCCGACCGCACTGGTTGCGAACCTGCCGTACAACGTCGCGGTGCCGGTGCTGTTGCATCTGTTCGCATCGCTCCCGAGTCTGCGGACCGCACTCGTGATGGTGCAAGCCGAGGTTGCCGATCGCCTGGCGGCTGATCCGGGAAGCAAGATCTACGGCGTTCCCAGCGTCAAGGCCAACTTCTTCGGCGAGGTTCGCCGCGCCGGTGCCGTCGGACGCAACGTGTTCTGGCCGGTGCCGAAGGTGGAATCAGGTCTGGTTCGTATCGACCGGTACGCGGAGCCGCCGTGGCCGATGGACGAGAAACACCGCAAGCAGGTTTTTGCTGCCATCGACGCCGCATTCGCGCAGCGCCGCAAGACTTTGCGTGCCGCGCTCAGTGGTTGGGCAGGTTCGCCTGCCGAGGCCGAGCGACGGCTCCTCGCTGCCGGCATCGAGCCACAGACGCGTGGCGAGATGCTCGACGCAGCAGCCTTCGTTCGGCTGGCTGGAGGCGAATAGCCCCGTGCGCGGTTAAGGAGTGCAGGGACTCCCTAACCGCGCACAGGGGCTTGCCCCCTTACTTGAACCGCCGCAACCTCAGGCTGTTGCTCACCACGAACACACTGCTGAATGCCATTGCGGCACCAGCGAGCATCGGGTTGAGCAGGCCGGCCGCAGCCAGCGGGATCGCAGCCGTGTTGTATGCGAATGCCCAGAACAGGTTGCCCTTGATGGTCTTGAGCGTCTTGCGGGACAGTCGAATTGCATCGGCTGCCGACCGCAGGTCACCTCGCACCAGGGTGATGTCGCTGGCCTCGATCGCAACGTCGGTACCCGTGCCCATCGCCAGACCGAGATCGGCCTGAGCCAGGGCCGCCGCGTCGTTCACGCCGTCGCCGACCATGGCTACGACGCGTCCTTCCGCCTGCAGCTTCTTGACGGCGTCGACCTTGTCCGCCGGCATGACCTCGGCGAAGACGGTGCTGATCCCGACCTGATCCGCCACAGTGCGGGCGACGGTGGCGTTGTCACCGGTCAGCAGAACCGGTTCGAGGCCGAGTGCCTTCAACTGCGCGATTGCTTCGGCGCTCGTGTCCTTGACCGCGTCGGCGATTACGAGGATGCCGTGCGCCTTGCCGTCCCAGCCCACCGCGATTGCGGTGCGCCCGGCCTTCTCTGCTTCAGCTTTCGCGTCACGGAGATTTTCCGGCAACGGCATCGACCAGTCGGCGAGCAGCGCGTCTCGGCCGGCAACAACGGCATGACCCTCGACCATTCCCTGCACGCCGCGACCGGCGACGTTCACGAAATCCTCGACCGCAGGCAATTCGCCCACGGCTTCGGTCGCACCCTTCGCGATCGCAGCGGCGATGGGGTGCTCGGAGCGATGTTCGAGGGCGCCGGCCAGCCGAAGGACCTCGTCGACGGTTGTTCCTTCGCCCACCACGGTGTCCAGCAATGTCATCTGACCGGTGGTGACGGTTCCCGTCTTGTCGAGCACGACGGTGTCGACTGCGCGCGTCGATTCGAGCACCTCGGGTCCCTTGATGAGGATTCCCATCTGGGCTCCGCGGCCGGTGCCCACCAACAGAGCTGTGGGCGTTGCCAATCCGAGAGCACAGGGGCACGCGATGATCAGGACGGCGACCGCAGCGGTGAATGCCATCTCGATGGGGTTGCCGGTACCGAGCCAGTAGCCCAGTGTCGCAACGGCAATCGCGATGACGACCGGTACGAAGATGCCGGCGATTCGATCGGCGAGGCGCTGAACTTCGGCCTTGCCGTTCTGGGCGTCTTCGACCAGTGCCGCCATCTGGGCGAGTTGGGTGTCGCTCCCGACGCGGGTGGCCTCGACGGTCAATGTTCCACCGACGTTGACGGTGGCCCCGACGACGGTGTCTCCGACACCGACTTCCTCCGGCACGGATTCGCCGGTCAACATGCTCATGTCGACGGCTGAGCGGCCTTCGGTGATGATGCCGTCGGTGGCGATCTTCTCGCCGGGCCGAACGATGAAGGAGTCGCCCGCTGCCAGTTCTTCGGCGGGGATTCGTACTTCGACGCCGTTTCGCAGTACCGCGACGTCTTTTGCACCGAGTTCCATGAGCGCGCGTAGTGCGGCGCCGGACGTGCGCTTGGACTTGTGCTCGAAGTAGCGTCCGGCGAGCACGAACGTGATGACGCCCGCGGCAACCTCGAGGTAGATGTTGGCGCTGCCGTCCATCCGGTCGACCGTCAGTCTGAACGCGTGTTTCATTCCCGCTTCGCCCGCGGTGCCGAAGAACAGTGCATACAGCGACCAGACGAACGCTGCGATGGTGCCCAGCGAGATGAGCGTGTCCATCGTTGCGGCGCCGTGACGCAGGTTGACCCAGGCAGCCCGGTGGAAGGGAAGGGCCGCCCACACGATGACCGGTGCGGCCAGCGTGAGGGAGAGCCACTGCCAGTTGTCGAACTGCAACGCAGGAATCATCGCCATCGCGATGACCGGCACGGAGAGCAGAGTCGAGATGATCAGGCGGGTACGAAGCTCGCGCAGATCACGATCCTGCGGGGTTTCCGCATCCGGGTCGACGGTGTCTGGCGCGCTGGGCGGTTTCGGGAGCGCGGCAGCGTAACCGGCATTCTCGACGGCGGTGACCAAATCTTCGACGGGTACTCCGTCCGGGAAGGTGACCTTGGCTTTTTCCGTCGCGTAGTTGACCGTGGCTGTGACGCCGTCGATCTTGTTGAGCTTCTTCTCGATTCGTGACGCGCAGGAGGCGCAGGTCATTCCGGTGATCGCGAGTTCGACGCTGCTCGAGTTGGCAGCATTGTCGACCGCAGTCGGTGACGTCATCAGTGCCCTCCCTCGTGATTGTCTGGAACTGAAGCTGCGGAAATGCCTGCATCAACAGTGAATTCGGCGGTGCGAACCACGCCCTCGTGCTGGAAGTCGAGGAACAGTCGGTATGTGCCTTCGCTCGGCGCCTGTGCGTGGAAGGAAACGTCAGGACCGGGAGAAGTGACGCCGTCGCCCGGTTCACCCTCGGGGTGAACGTGCAGGTAGGCGAGGTCGCCGGTGCGAAGCGCAACAAGATGACCGTAGGCACCGAGGTACGGATCGAGATCGGTGACCGGGGCTCCGTCGCGAGCAACGCTCAGCGTGATCGGGCCGCCGGCAGTGGTCAGATCACCGTCGAGAGTCACGGTGTATCCGTCGACGGTTGCGGTCGCGCTCTTCGCGGGCAGCGGCGCAGGAGTGAATTCGCCTGCCACGTCGAAGTTTCGGCCGAGTGTCAGTTGGGTGCCGTCGGTGGGATCGAAGTCCGCGAAGACTCGGTAGGTGCCGGCGACGGGCCAGGTCCAGTCGATCGACCAGGTGCCGTCTGCGGCGAGAGAAGGATGTACGTGGCGGAATTCGCTGGTGTCGTTTCGGACGACGATGAGGTGGAGCTTCTTCTCGTGCAGGAGGTCGAAATCGACGACGGGCTTGTTGGTGCTGTCGAGAATCCGGAAGGTCAAGGTTCCCGGCTCCCCAGCTCGACCGGGTGCGGTCATGTCGGTGAGTGTGTATCCGCCGGAAGAGACTTCGAGCCCTGCGGGTGTCGCCGAATCCATGCCTGGCATCGATTCAGCGGTTGATTCGTGAGTGCTGTGCTGGGTAGTGGACATGTCTATCGGGCTTCCGATTGCGGCCCCCACGCCGAGGGCGGCGCCGAAGACGGCGACCAACCCGACGGCGTAGGTGGCAAGTGTTGTCGAGGTGCGCACGGCTGACTCAGCTTGGTACGACTGCGTAGCCGGCTTCGTCGACTGCTGCGACGACGTCGGCTGCGGAGACGGGGGCATCGCTGGTGACAACGACGCGTCCGCTCGCCAATTCGACATCCACCGCGGTTACGCCCGCGATGTTGCCGATCTCTTCCTTGACGGATCCGACGCAGTGTCCGCAGGTCATTCCGGAAACGGTGTATTCGGCGGTGGTCATCGCAGATCCCTTCGCTTGTGTAAAACTCATTTTACGGATACCCGGTGTAGGTATCTCCCTGGGACTGAAGGTACCCCCAGGGGGTATGACTGTCAACGGGTTGGGCAGTGACGAAGGCCTCAGGGAAGACAACAGGGCGGATGTGTGGTCTACTTGTGTTGGTCGTAAGTGTTTGTGTTTGTGTTTCCACGCTCGCAAATGGTTAGGTTGCGAGCGTTTGGACATCCTCCACGGATTTGTCTCAGAACGGTCGTAGTAAGTGACCCGGGCGGTCGAAGCGACTGCCTGTTGACACTGTGTTAGAGGAGATTTACATGGCAGAGGGCATCGTGAAGTGGTTCAACTCCGAGAAGGGGTTCGGCTTCATCGCTCCCGAAGACGGCAGTGCTGACGTCTTCGTTCACTACTCCGAGATCCAGAGTGGCGGCTTCCGCACTCTCGAGGAGAACCAGCGCGTGGCGTTCGAGATCGGTCAGGGCAACAAGGGCCCGCAGGCCACCGGCGTTACCATCGTCTAAGACGTCCATGTGAGTCGGGCAACCGACGCATGACGTACTGACAAGACCCCAACTCTTCGGAGTTGGGGTCTTGTTGCATTTTGGGTGAAAAGTGCTCTCACGCATCGAGATAACGCTGAGCGGCCACTGCGGTTTCTGCTGCGATCGCGCGGCATTCCTCGCGGAGTTCGGGTGGATTCACAACGGTGAAATCGACGTCGAAAGCCCTGAGCCACATTGCGATCGACCGTAGGGAAGTGCCCGAAAGCACTATGACGCAACGCCCTTCGTCGGTGGACTCCACTGATCCCCACTGCTCATTGACCATTGGTGCTATCTGCTCGATGGGTGCATGCAGTAGAACTGTTGCGCGCGTGGAGGAATAAGCCCGGGCGACGCCGCGCGAAACGAAGTCTGCCGCGCCACCGGCCGGTAGTTCCCGCGGCGTGAACCGCGGACCGGTGGGAATCTTGGGTTCCATCCGGTCGACGCGGAACGACCGCCAGTCTTCGCGAGATAGATCCCAAGCCACCAGATACCACCGAACACCCGACCGTACGAGCCTGTACGGTTCCACCTCGCGTCGGCTCTGGGTGCCGTCGTGAGTGCGGTAGTCGAATCTCAAACGCTCGTGGTTGTGGCATACGGACGCGATGGCGGACAGTACCGACGCATCGACTGCGCTCGCGGCGGGCTCGCGTGGCACGACGTCGATCGACAGCGACTCCAGACGGTGTCGCAGCCTCGACGGCATGATCTGCCGCAGCTTCGCCAGCGCGCGCATCGAAGCCTCGCCGATGCCGACCACAGAGCCGGTCGCTCCGGACTGCAAAGAGAGCGCCACCGCGAGCACTTCTTCGTCATCGAGCTGTAGCGGGGGCATCTCCGCGCCCGCTCCCAGGCGATATCCACCGCCGACGCCGACCGTCGCGTCGACCGGGTAGCCGAGATCGCGGAGGCGGTCCACGTCGCGTCTGACTGTGCGCGGGGTGATCGCGAGCTTGTCTGCGAGTTCGGCACCGGACCAGTCTCGACGTGTCTGGAGCAGTGACAGCAACCGCAGTAGGCGAGCCGATGTCTCCTTCATGGCAAGAAGTCTGCCAAACATTTAGGACCCAATGCGTCCTCAATTGAATTTAGGTTGGTCCTCATCCGACCAGTCGAGAAGAAATTGGGGCACATCATGAGTCGCATCAACAACGGCAGACCGATGATCGAGACGGAGGCGCTCACCAAGCACTTCGCCCAGGGCAAGAAACTCGTGGAAGCAGTCAAGGGAGTCACTCTTGACGTAGCGGAGGGCGAGTTGGTCGCCTTGCTTGGGCCGAACGGTGCCGGAAAATCGACGACGTTGCGCATGCTGACCACCTTGCTCGAGCCCACTTCCGGTACTGCGCGGATCGCAGGATTCGACATCGCTGCGGCACGAAACGAGGTGCGCTCCAGCCTCGGATACGTCGGACAGGGGAACGGAGCCGGCCACAACCAGCGGGTTCGCGACGAGTTGGTGACGCAGGGGTTGTGCTACGGAATGCCCAAGGGCGACTCGCAGGTCCGGGCCGACGAATTGCTGCGTGATCTCGAACTCACCGAGTTGGGTACTCGAAAGGTCAGTACGCTGTCCGGCGGGCAGCGACGGCGGCTCGATATCGCTCTGGGCCTGGTCCATCGCCCACCGCTCCTGTTCCTCGACGAGCCGACCACGGGCATGGACCCGCAAAGTCGAGCCAACCTCTGGGACCACATCCTGCGGTTGCGGCGCGAGATGGGCACCACGATCGTGCTGACCACGCACTACCTCGAAGAAGCGGATTCGATGGCAGAGCGGGTCATCGTCATCGACGAAGGCACTGTCATCGCGGACAACACCGCTGCCGCACTCAAGGCCGATCTTGCCGGAGATCATTTGTTGCTCACGTTCGACAACGCCGAAGCGGCCGCCATCGCGGCGTCGGTGGCCGAGCAACTTGTCACTGTGCGTGACGTCACGGTCGAGGCAAGCTCGGTGAGTATCCGTGCCGGCGAGGGTGATTCGACGCTTCCGGTATTGCTGCGTGAAGCCGATGCCCGCGGCGCCCGCGCAGTCACTGCCGACATCACCAGGCCGACTCTCGACGACGTTTTCCTCACTCTCACCGGCCGCAGCCTGCGCGAGAGCGCCGCCGCGGTTGCTTCCTAGAACTACGACGAAGAACTACGACGAACAGGAATCCGCCATGACAATCACACTCGATACCCCACGTAGCGCGCACGGCAACATTGTTCGAGACAGCGCGATCGTGATGGGCCGTGAACTGCGACCGATGTTGCGTGACCCGGTCAGCGTCATCTTCAGCCTCATCCAGCCGCTGATCCTGTTGGCCCTGTTCGGGCCTCTGCTCAAAGGGGTCCCGGGTACCGGTGACGGCGTATGGAATTGGTTCATCCCCGGTGTATTGGTGATGATCGCGATCTTCGGCACGACGATGACCGGTTCCAACCTTTTGATGGAGATGCAGCAGGGATCCCACGAGCGAATGTTGGTGACTCCGCTCAGACGCTCGTCGTTGTTGATCGGGAGAGCATGCAAGGAGATGGTTCCGCTTGCCGCGCAGGCGATTCTGATCATCCTTGTTGCGCTACCGCTCGGATTGGACGTCAATGCAGCGGGCGCTGCGCTCGGAATCGTCCTGCTGGGAGTGTTCGGCGTCGGACTCGGTGCGCTCTCGTACGCTCTCGCTCTGGCTGTGCGGGAGCAGGATTGGATGTTCTGGGTCGTTCAGCAGACGCTGATGTTCCCGCTTCTGATCCTGTCGGGAACCATGCTTCCACTCGATGACGCACCAGGTTGGATGAAGGTCCTCGTGAACATCAATCCGCTGGGCTACGTCGTAGATGCCGAGCGGGCTCTCTTTGCCGGTGACTTCGCGTCGGGCAGCGTTCTGGCAGGAATCTTCGCTGCCGTCAGCGTGGCTGTGGTCGGCCTGGGGATAGGCGTGCGCGCGGTGAAATAGCGTGGGTGTGCTTGCTGTCGGATGGGATGCGGCGGTCGCAGGTTTTCGCCCAGGTGTTCGCAGCGCCTATTGTTGTTCCTTGTGCTCTCCGTCGTTCCTCGCCCCGTAGTTGTCCGGGCCCCGTCCAAGGTGAATCTCCACCTTGCCGTCGGGGACCTGCGAGACGACGGCTATCACGAACTGACGACCGTTTTTCAGGCATTGTCGCTGGCAGACACCGTCACGGTGGCGCCTGCGGACACCTTGACCGTGCGGGTGATCGGCGACGACGCCGCGGCCGTACCGACCGATCGCACCAATCTCGTGTGGCGTGCCGCCGAGATGCTGGCGGCCGAGGGTGGCGTGGCCCCGAATGTCGAGATCGTCATCGAGAAGGGCATTCCCGTCGCAGGCGGTATGGCCGGCGGGAGCGCCGACGCGGCAGCCGCGTTGGTTGCGCTCAATTCGTTGTGGAAACTCGACTTCTCGCGGCCTGATCTCGACGCCTTCGCGGCACGTCTCGGGAGTGACGTTCCGTTCTCGCTGCACGGTGGCACTGCCCTCGGGACCGGTCGCGGTGAACAACTTGTCCCCGTCTTGACGCGCCGCACCTTTCACTGGGTGTTGGCGCTGGCCAAGGGAGGCTTGAGCACGCCGGTTGTCTTCCGGGAACTCGACAAGCTTCGCGCCGAAGGCACACCGAATCGATTGGGTACCGCTGACGAGTTGATTCACGCGCTCACCACCGGTGACCCTCATGTGCTCGCCCCGCTGCTCGGAAACGATCTGCAGGCGGCAGCACTCTCACTCAACCCGGATCTACGACGGACGCTGCGAGCGGGTGTCGAAGCCGGAGCTTTGGCGGGCATCGTCTCCGGCTCCGGACCGACATGCGCCTTTCTCTGCGCCGACGCACAGTCCGCGGTGGAAGTGAGCGCAGAACTTGCGGGAGCGGGGGTGTGCCGCACCGTTCGCGTGGCGAGCGGACCCGTTCCCGGAGCACGAATACTCGACAATGCGGCAAAGGGACAGCACTGATGGCGAATCTGATCAATCTGGAAAACGTGTCGAAGTCTTTCGGCGTCAAGCCGTTGCTCGACGGGGTCTCCCTGGGCGTGGAGGAAGGCGAGCGCATCGGTGTCGTCGGCCTCAACGGCGGCGGCAAGACGACCATGCTCGAAGTCCTCGCGGGTGTGGAGCAGCCGGATTCGGGACGCGTGAGCCGCGTCGGCGGATTGCGCATGGCAGTCGTGACGCAGCGCGGTGTGTTGCCTCCCGGCTCCACGGTCGGTGAAGTAGTCCTGGGGCCGCTCGGAGTGGCTCAGCACGAGTGGGCCGGCGACGCGCGCATTCGTTCGGTGCTCTCGGGTATCGGTATCGACAACTTGGGCGCCGGCGGCGAGAGGTCCGCATTGGACGCCAAGGTCGACGGCCTGTCCGGCGGTGAGCGTCGCCGCGTGGCTCTCGCTGCGGCTCTGGTTCAAGACCTCGACCTGCTCGTGCTCGACGAGCCGACCAACCACCTAGACGTCGAAGGTGTTCAGTGGTTGGCCGAGCACCTTGTCTCGCGTCGCAGCGCGCTTGTCGTCGTGACCCACGATCGCTGGTTCCTCGACACCGTCGCCACCCGAACCTGGGAGGTTGTCGGTGGCGGCGTCGAAAGCTACGAGGGTGGCTACAACGACTGGGTGTTCGCCCGCGCAGAGCGTTCGCGTCAGGCCGACGCTTCCGAAGAGCGTCGACGCAACCTTGCGCGCAAGGAACTCGCATGGCTGCGCCGCGGTGCGCCGGCCCGTACATCGAAGCCGAAGTACCGCATCGAGGCCGCGGAGGCCTTGATCGCCGACGTTCCGGCACCTCGTGACGCGGTGGCACTTGCGTCCTTCGCCCAGCGTCGACTCGGCAAGGTTGTCATCGAACTCGAAGACGCGCGTCTGGAGACCCCGGACGGCCGCGTACTCGTCGAGGATCTGACCTGGCGGCTCGCTCCGGGGGAGCGTGTAGGCCTGGTCGGTGTCAACGGCTCGGGCAAGACGACTCTGCTGCGGACGCTGGCCGGTGAACTCGAGCCGGCAGCAGGCAAGCGCATTCAGGGGCAGACCGTCCACATCGGTTGGCTCAAGCAGGAACTTGACGATCTGCCGACCGACATGCGTGTACTCGACGCGGTGAAGGACGTAGCCGAGCGAATCACGCTGGGGGACAAGGAAGTGTCAGCCGGTCAGCTGGCTGAGCGGCTGGGCTTCACACCGGCGCGTCAGCGCACCCCCGTCGGTGATCTGTCCGGTGGTGAGCGCCGCCGTCTGCAGTTGACGCGTGTCCTCATGGCCGAGCCCAACGTTCTGCTTCTCGACGAGCCCACCAACGATCTCGACATCGACACGCTTCAGCAACTCGAGGATCTGCTCGACGGCTGGGCGGGCACCATGGTGGTCATCTCGCACGACCGGTACCTGATCGAGCGCATCTGTGACACCACCTGGGCTCTCTTCGGTGATCGCAAGCTCACCAACCTGCCGGGTGGTATCGAGGACTACCTGCGTCGACGCGCAGCGATGGGGGACGGCGACAACCCGTCGGTGGCCTCGACCGCGAGTGGTGCGTCGAAGAGCAAGCAGGTCCGCGACGGTGCTGCGGATCGCGCTGCACGCAAGGAACTTTCGAAGCTCGAGCGGTCCATTGCGAAGTTCGACGACCGCGAGAAGAAGCTGCACGCTTCCCTCGCCGACGCAGCCACCGACCCGGACAAGCTGCAGAAGCTCGGGGCTGAACTCAAGCAGGTCATCGCGGATAAGGAAGCCGCCGAGGAGCAGTGGATGGAGCTGTTCGCCGAGCTGGACGGCTAGGGGAACTTCGCTCCGAATTTCTTGAAGATTCGCTCTGGATCCACGCCCTCCGGTGCTTGCTCGCGTAGCAGTGCGTCCAGAACGACCCCGTCCAATGCTGCGACCAACTCCGTTGCATCGGACGAGGTCATGCCGCGTTCGGCCAAGATGTCGACAAACCGATCCCGACCACGCACCAGTTCCACTGCGAGGTCGGGATCGTGGAATGACGCGATGATCAGTTCGTAACGCGCCCGGGTGCGGCCGGATTCAGGCCCCAGCCACCGGGCCACTTGTTGCTTCGGTGTCTCGCCTGGGCGAGGAAGATCGCCGTCCAGAAGGTGTCGCACCACCTCGACTATCAGTCCACGTTGATTTGCGAAGTAGTGCCGTGCGCTGCCGTGTGGCACGCCTGCCTCGTCTTCGACGCCTCTCATCGACCAGGCCCGAAACCCAATCCGGCCCGTCTTCTTCGACATCCTGCTCGTGCTGTGTGTTGTTGCGATTGTGTGTTTTGCGGGGTATGTCTTCTATCGCGTGATATTGGACGACTAGGTGAATGTTGATGTACTTCAGCAGGTCTCAAGTCTTGATGTTCCCGAAGTTGTCCGCTTTGTCTCTGGCTATCGAAAGTATGTTCGATTAAACTTTCGGCATGGACAGTCGGGATGCGTGGCAGCTGGATGGCGAGGGCCTTAAGAGTGAGGTTCTGGATCTGGTGCGTGTCCGGCACGAGTTGCAGTCGCGGATGGTGTTGCTGATAGTGGAGATGTTTTCCCGGGAGGTTCTCGGTGGGAAGGGTTTTCGGGCGATCGCGCAGTGGTTGCACGGTTCGACGAATCTGGAGATTGGCGAGTGCAGTCTGCTGGTCGGTTTGGCGCGGTTGTTGATGCTCGAACCCGTTGTGGGCGATGCGTTTCATCGTGGTGACGTTGATGCGTTGAAAGCCCGTCAGGTGGCGTCGTTTTGTCAGCATCCGCCCAAGAACATGACCCTGGCGGATGTGGACAAGGCCCGCGGGATTCTGCTTGATCTGGCATCGAAGAACATTGCGGATTGTGATGCGGTGCGGGCAGCGATCCGGAGGATCGAGAAGCAGTACGGAAAACGCGAGGATGGCGTCCCGGTCGGCGAGGATTCCGAACGTAACGAGTTCTACGCCTCTAAAGGCCTGTACGGCAGAGTGACGGTGAAGGGCGACTTGGATGCTGTGAACGGGGCCCGTCTGATCACGTTGTTGTCGAGTTTGTCGGCGCCGACGCCGGAGAAGGACGGCGTGAAGGACACGCGTACTCCGGCGCTACGGCGTGCGGACGGGTTTTGTGAATTGTTGCGCCGGTATGAGCGGGCGGGGTTGGGTCCGATCGAGGGCGGGGTGAAACCGCACATCACGGTCACCGCGTCGGCGAAAGACATGACGGACGTGCAAGCGTTGAAAGACCTCCTGCCGTCCACGGAGGAACTCGGGTTTGCGTGGACGGATTGGGTGGGCCCGATCAGTATCGATACTGCCCGGATGCTCGCCTGCGACTGCACCGTGACGCGGATTTTGTTGGATGAGAATGGTGTTCCGCTCGACTGCGGTAAGGAAGCGAGAACGGCGACGGTGCCGCAGCGGCGGGCGTTGGCGGTTCGTGATGGCGGGTGTGCATTTCCGGGGTGCGGAACACCCTCGGGGTGGTGCGATGCTCACCATATTGTTCACTGGAATGATGGTGGCCCAACAGATCTCGACAACCTGATCTTGTTATGTGGTCACCATCATCGGACGCTGCATCATACGGAGTGGCGTGTCGAGATCGGCCCGGATCGGAAGTCGGTGTTCTATCCGCCGATGTCGGTTGATCCGCACCAGCAACCGATCGGCGGGAACAGCCCACCCACAGCGGCGTGAATCGCGACAACTGAAGACGTGAGCACCGGGGCACAAACATGCCCCGGTGCTCACGGCTGTCGACCGTCAGAACGTGAGCGTGAGCTTCCCGTTCTCGTCGCTGATATGAACGGTCCGTCCGATCGCCGCCGGGTTGTCACCGCGAAGCTGGGTCAGTTCGGCGGCATTCTCGGGACCGGTGTGACCGGCGACGCGGCCGCCGTCCGGCGTTGTTGCAATCACGAACCCGATCTCAGGCTCCCCGGTGCGACCGTATTCGACAGAGGCAGTGACGATTTCTGCAGTGCCCTGGTAATCGTTGATCAGTTCCGGAGCCTCCGCGGTCAAAGCGCGTGCGTCGGGATCACCGACGTACCCGTCGGCATGAGCGGCGGCCGACAGCAGTACGCAGTGCTGGTATGTGAGGAATCCACCGTTGGCGTGGACGAGGGCAAGGTTCGCGCCGTCGCGAATTCGCCTGGTGACTTCAGCGACGGAATGCAGGGTGTAGCTGTTGAGCGGTCCGCCGAAGAACGAGTGACCTCCGGTGACGCTTGGGATCGCGGTATCGGGAAGTCCGAGTTCGCGGATCAACAGCTTGGGCACGATCGGGAAGCAGCTGTAGGCATCGACGATGTCGAGTGCGTCGGCGCCGACTCCGGCACCATCGAGTGTGCGATGTACGGCGTCATGCATCGCGGCCGAGCTGTCGAAGCTGTTGCGGCTGAGGATGTCCAACGGATCACTCGCACCAGCGCCGCCCCAGAGGTACACCAGTTTGCTTTCATCGATCCCGAACTCGCGGGCGGTCGACAACGAGCAGACGACAACGGCCGCAGCCTGATTGACGAATGGCATGGCGTTGAGCATCAGCGGGTATGGCTCGGAGACCATCCGATTGCCAGGTCCGACGGTGCCGATCTCGTCTGCCGATCGGATCTCCGACGTCCAGGAGGCGGGATTCTTCGATGCCAGTTCCGAGAATGCGGCGTACATCTTCGCGGACCAGGCGAGCGATTCGCGGGCGCCGTGGCCCTCGGAAGCACTGAAACAGTTCTCGAAGAGCGGGTAGACGCGCGTCGGCACGATGAAACCGGCGCGCTGCATTTCAGGGCTTCCCAGGTCGGCCGGATCGAATCCGGGAGGCCCACCGGGCGCAGCGGTCCACCCGATCGAGTCGGGAGCGACTCCGGACTTTCGCAGCGCGGTGCTGCTGGCGTGCGATTCGCCGCCCACGAGCAGAGCAGCCGAGGATTCACCGCGAGCGATGGCCGCGCCGATCCGATCGAGGAGTGCCGCCGGCCAGTGGCCACCGATCGGCGAGGTAGAGGTGACAGTGGGGGTCGCGCCTAATCGTGAGGCAAGCAGCCCGGGGAGATCGTCGTACGACCAGCTGACCGTCTTGATCGCGAACACGGAATCGATCTGTGTTCCCAGTTCAGCGTGTCCACTGTCGTTCAACGCGGCGACGGTGGCGTCGTGAATCAAGTCAAGAGGTTCGCGGTGCCCGTCGGCAGGATTCCAGCGCAGATCGCCGACGCCGACGATGACCGGGATTCGTGATGCGTCAACCATCATGTACCTCTCGTTGCCGACCCGTAGCCGGGAGTTGCAGTCACGATATCGGGGACCCCGGTATGTGTAACTCCGGGGTCACAGTCAACAATTTTCGGGTTCCTATTTAGGTATGCCTAACGAAAGTCCTATACTCGTCTTCATGACAGCTGTGGCAGAGAGAATTTCGGTGCCCGTGGGGCCGCGTTCCATCGATCACCCCTACTCGATGACAACGGTGACTCTGAAGCTCTCTCATCAGCGGCAGTGGGCCCCGCATCGTCATCCTGAACATGAGCTGATCTGGGGAAACTCCGGTGGAATGCTCACGGTTGTCGCTGACGGCATCACCTGGGAGGTGCCGCCTTCGGCCGGACTGTGGCTGCCTGCCGGGGCGTTGCATGCCGTGAAGGCGGGCCCAGGTACCGAGTTCTTCTGCACGTACTTCCGGCCTGAGGCGCACGCCGCGCCGTCGGGTGTTCCGGGCTTGTTCGGTGTCAGCGCTCTCCTGCGTGAGGTACTCCTGCACATGCATCGGCGGAACATGCCCGACGAGGCGCGCAGTCGCGCCGAGCGGGTGGCCTTCGACATGTTGCAGCCGCTCGAAGTTGCTGCGGTGGAGGTTCCGATGCCGACCGATCCGCGAGCGTTGTTCGTTGCCGAAGCGTTGGTCGCCAATCCGGCAGACCAGCGGTCGCTGTCCGAATGGGCGCTGACGGCCGGCGGTAGCGTCCGTACGCTGACGCGTGTGTTCGCTCAGGGTACGGGAATGACCTTTGCGCAGTGGCGAATTCAGGTTCGAGTCCGCGCAGCACTGACGTACCTGGCTGCTGGCGTGCCGGTTTCGGTTGTCAGTAGGCGGGTCGGATACGAAACTCCGAGTGCTTTTGTCGCAGTGTTCCGCCGGGTCACCGGCCGGACACCCGGCAGCATGATGAACAAGGGGAGTGTGGCTCCCGAATCGGTGCCGTATCCCCTGCACGCTTGAGTTGGGTTGCACCGGGCGGAAGTGCCCGGTGCAACCGTCGCGGTCAACGCCGCGGCGCTGACCACGCTTCCCACAGTTCCGCGTACCGACCCCCGAGGTTGACCAACTCGTCGTGAGAGCCGTGCTCGACGACGCGGCCGTCGTCCATCACCAGGATCTGATCGGCGTCGACGGCCTGTGAGAGTCGGTGTGCCACTGTGACAGCAGTGCGACCCCGGGTCAGAGCCAGAGCGGCATCGTCGAGGACCTTGGCTCCGGCGCTGCCCGCTTCGGCGGTCGCCTCGTCGAGAATCAGCAGCGGCGGATCCAGTAATTCGATTCTTGCCAATGCAAGTTGTTGTGCCTGTGTTGCGGTCAGCCGGTGTCCACCGTCTCCGACGACGGTTTCGAGTCCGTCCGGGAGTGCCCGCAACCAATCGGAGGCGCCGACGGTATCGAGCGCTGCGATGATGTCGTTGTCCGTTGCCGACGGGTCAGCCAGCCGCAGATCCTCGGCCAACGTGCCGGCAAAGACGTGGACCTCCTGAGTCACGAGGGCCACCGCGCTCCGAGAGGTCGACGGTGGCAGTTCGTTCCGGGGCACCGTCCCGATCTTCACGACGCCTTCGGTCGGTTCGTAGGTCCCCGCGACCAGTTTTGCGACTGTCGATTTTCCGGCTCCGGTAGCGCCGACGAGTGCCGTGACGGTTCCTGCCGGAAGGGTGATGTCGATGCCTCGCAGAACAGGAGCGTCGCCGCTTCGGTACGAGAATGTGACGCGTTCCAAAGACGCCGAGCTGTCGACAGGTTCCTGCGGATCGGTCGGTGCGGATGGCACGGGCGCAAGGGTGACTCCGACCAGGCGAGCCAACGCGATTGTGCCTTCCTGTAATTCGTCGAACACGCTGAGAACCGCGCCCACCGGATCGAAGAGGCGGTGGAAGAACAGGGCTGCGGCGGTGGCGGCACCGATGCTGATCTGACCGTCCTTCACCAGCCAGAAGCCGGTGATCAGCACAGCGGACAGGCCGATGAACTCCGCGATGTTGAGCCGGCCGAAGAACCTGGTGCGTAGACGCGTGGTCAACAAGCTCAGGCGGACGGCGGCCATCGATCGAGATTCGATCTGTTCGAGATGCGGCTGGGCCAGGCGAAGCGATCCGACGGTGTCGGAGTTGCTCAGCGAGTCCAGGAGTTGTTGCGCACGTGCACCTTCTGCCTCCCGCTCCTCGCGGTAGACCGGTGCCGACCTCGAGAGGTACCAGCGCAGCGCCTGGATCTGGATGGGTGCGGCGATCACCGCGGCGACGGCGAATCGCCAATCGAGGCTACCCAATCCGATCAGCGTCAACACGATGGTCAGTGCCGCGGTGGCAAAAACCGGAAGTGCTTCGGATACGGCCCGAGTCACCAACCGCACGTCGCCGGTGATGCGGGAGACCAGGTCTCCGCGCCCGGCGCGTTCGACGTCGCTCTGCGGAAGGTCGAGAACCCGGACGACAACTTCTTCGCGAAGGTCGGCGACAACGCGCTCGCCGACGCCGGCGAGTAGGTAGTTGCTCACTCCGACGAGAAGTGACGAGGCAACTGCGATGCCGACCAACACGAGAGTCAGTGTGCCGATGCGAGAGACAGCGTCGCCGTCTCCGTCGGTCACGGCGTCGACCATGGCGCCGAGGACCAGCGGTGTGAGCAGACCGATCGCGGTCGCGGCGGTCAGGGTGACGACTGCTGCGATCGCGGAGATCCGGTGGGGTCCCATCAACCGAAGTGCCGCGCGGCGCGCTTGTTTCGGTGTTGCGGTGGGGAGTAGTTCGTTCACAGCTCGATCACCCGATCGCAGATATCGAGCAGCACGGGGCTGCTGGTCAGAAGTATTGTGGCGTGCGCCCCGCGTACCTCGGCGATCCCGCGAGCAATGCGCGATTCGGTGACGGAGTCGACGGCAGTGGTGGGATCGTGCAGCACCAGGACGGGCGCTTCGCTTGCCAGTGCCCTCGCCAACGCGATGCGCTGACGCTGTCCGCCGGACAAAGAATTCCCTTGCTCGGTGACTCGGGTGGCGAGGCCGAGCGGCAGTGCAGAGATCACTTGATCTGCGGCGGCCGCGGCGATGGCCTCGTCGTTGCGGCGACCGATCGGTGCGAGGGCGTCGATATTGTCGCCGACTGTGCCGATGAACAGTGCCGCGTCGTGCGGTGCTGCCAGAACGTGAGTGCGAAGTTCGTCGATGTGCAGCTCGTGAATGGCGTTGTCGCCGAGATGAATTGTTCCGCTCGAAGGCTCGATTCGACGCGCCAGTGCGTCGACCAACGCATCCGCCCATGCGGCATTCTCGGTGACGATGCCGATGATCTCGCCGCGTTTGACGTCGAGATCGACTGGTGACGCTCCGGCCAACACGACGTCGCGCAGCGTCAGGAACTCGGAGTGATTCAGGGGCACAGGTTCACCCGCGGGAGTCACAGCCTCGGTGGTCCCGAGAAGTGCTGCGACGCGGTTGGCGGAAGCACGCGCCCGTGCCAGGCCGGCGCCGAAGTAGATGATGTCGATCAACGGACCGCGAAGGAACTGTGCCAGACCAACCACGGCAACGAATTCACCGACCGAGATGCTCCCGGACGCTGCCATCCGTCCACCCACGTACGCGATGACGGCGAGGAAAGCACCGGCGATCGCAACATTGGCGGCGGAGTACATCGCTTGGTATCGCTGTGCGCGAAGGGTTGCTTCCAGCGAAGTCCGGCTGGCTCCCCGATACCGCTGCGCTGCAGCATCTCCGGCGCCGATGCCGGAGAGGATTCGAAGTCCGGAGAGTAGATCTGCGGCCAGGGCACCGGCCTTGGCGCCCTGCCATTGATCGGTCTCGGCTCGGCGTTCGAGCGGTCGACTGACCACCTGCATGAGAGCCAGCACCGGGGGCGTACCGAGAATGACGAGCAGGCCGAGTGGCACCGAGATCACCAGAAGCGAAATCGCGGCGGTCAGCACTCCACAGGCGGCCGCAAGTTTTGTGCTCAGCGTGTGTGTGAATCCGGCCACCGAACCCGCGTCGGATGTTGCAATCGAGTAGACCTCGCCAGGCATGCGCCGCGGCGACATGCCGTGCGGATCGAGGCCTCGGCGCGCGATGTCCATCCGCAAGCGATGCGCACCGTGCTCGGTGACGGAATCGGAGATGCGTGCCGCGAAGCGCCAACTGAGCAACAAGCCGGTGAAGAGAATTCCGAGTACGAGGATCCACTTTCCGAGTGCGGCGGCATCGCTGGTCGCCACAGCGCGGTCGATCACCGCACCGATCACTACCGGCACCAACGCTTCCGCGACCTGGTGGCCGGTGAAGCCGACGGACGCCGCCGCCAGCGTGGCTCCGCGACCTTCGGAAGCGATCGCGCGTGTGATTACCTGGCGCGGCGTGATCGCCGGGCCGGTTGGGGGACCGTTTGTCTCGGCCGAAAGAAGTGGTGTCGAAGGCACTGGGTCCACGCTAGGGATCGTGGGCGGTAGTCAGAAGTCACACCGGTGCCAATACTTGTCGTGAACAGGCCATATGTATTGCGTTGGCCGAATTGCGATAGTAGTTGGCCCCGTTGCAGCGGAGAAGGCATCGACTCATCGACAACACTGCAATAAATTAAGGTCTACCTTACTTAGCGCGGGTTAACTATGTCCGGAAGTCGGATTTGATCCTCGTGTTCGGGTCCGGTTCATGTTCCATCGATGTTGGAGATTGTTGTGAGTCTTGTGTTCGGCGAGGTACTTCACAAGGAGTACGTGACCCCGGGAATGGTTCGTATCGTGTTCGGAGGGGAGGAGCTGACCGCCTTCGAAACCACCGGTACCGGTGACGAATACCTGCGCCTCCACTTCCCGGTCCCGGCTACAGGCGAGTTCGTTCTACCGGCGGAAGATCCGGACGCACCGCGCGGTTGGCGGTACCCGGAGGGCGAGGAACCATCCCCGTGCCAGCCGTACACCGTGCGACGGTTCGATGCCGAAACCAGCCGAATGACAATCGACTTCGTCGTTCACGAGGGCGGAATCGCCAGCGACTGGGCGCAGAAAGCCGAGATCGGTGACAAGTTGGCGATCGGCGAGTCTCGTGGCCTCTACGAGCCGCCGGCCGACGCACGCTGGCAGGTGTTCGTCGCCGACGCAACCGGACTCCCCGCACTCGGTCGTCTGATCGAACAGTTGCCGGCCGGTATGTCGGCCAAGGCGATCGTCGAGGTGGTGGACGAGTCGCACAAGCAGCAGATCACCTCGGACGCCGACGTCGAGTTCATCTGGCTGGTCGGCAGTGGCAACGGTGTTGCACCGTCGAAGCTGCCGGACGCGGTTCGCGCGATGAACCTGCCCACCGAACTCGGATACGTGTGGGTGGCAGGCGAGAGCACGATGCTCCGTGACATCCGCAAGTACCTTCGCCACGAACTCAAGTTGCCGGGTGAGCAGTACAAGGTCATCGGCTACTGGACCTACAAGGCAGAGGTCTGGAACGCGAAGTACGAGGCCCTCGACGAGAGTGTCCGCGCGGCACTCGATGCGGCCTGGGAATCGGACCGCGACGAGGAAGAGATCCGCGACGAGGTCGAGAAGACTCTAGAGAGCGCCGGCTTGTGACCGTTGGATTAGACAAGAGTGCCGTCGACCAGAGTGCGGCTGACGAGAGAGCCGTCGACAAACACACCGAAGAACTGATCGACGAGTCGCTGCAAGAGAAGCAGAAGCAACCGGACGGCCTGGTATCGACCAACTCTCGTCGTATGGCGGGTCTTCTGGTGTGCCTGGTGGTGCTTGCCGCCGTGCTCCTTCTGAGCATTGCGGTGGGATCGAAGACCATTCCGTTCGGGACCGTGATCGACGCGCTGGTGAACTACGACGACTCGAACGATCACGTGATCATCCGTGACCTGCGGCTGCCGCGTACTCTGCTCGGTCTGATCGTCGGCATGGCGCTCGGCGTGGCCGGTGGCCTCATCCAGGCGATGACACGAAATCCCTTGGCTGACCCCGGAATTCTCGGTGTCAATGCCGGAGCAGGCTTTGCGATGGTTGTTGCCGTCGCGGTCTTCGGCCTGACCAGCATCTGGTCGTACATCTGGTTCGCGTTCCTCGGAGCGGTGATAGCCACGGCGATCGTCTATACGCTGGGCTCGATCGGTCGAGGTGGTGCGACGCCCATTCGGCTGACACTGGCCGGTGTTGCCATCGGCTCCGTGCTCGGCGGCATCTCGTCCGGCATCACCTTGCTCAACCCGACGGCCTTCGACCAGATGCGCCAGTGGAATGCCGGCTCACTCAGCGGACGTTCGTTGGAAATCGTTCTGGCCGTTGCCCCCTTCATTCTCATCGGACTCTTCCTGGCGCTCGCGTTGGCGCGCCAACTCAACGCGGTGGCCTTGGGTGACGATCTGGCACGTTCGCTCGGTGCCAACATCACTCGTACTCGTATCCTCGGTGTCATCGCGGTGACCTTGCTGTGTGGCGCAGCGACAGCGGCGGCCGGGCCGATCGGATTTGTCGGTTTGATGGTTCCGCACGTCGCGAGATGGTTCGTCGGACCGGATCAGCGATGGATTCTCCCGTACACATTGGTGTGCTCGCCGATTCTTCTTCTCTTCTCCGACGTAGTCGGCCGAATCGTGCTGCGCCCGGGTGAACTTCAGGTCGGCATCGTCACGGCATTCATCGGAGCTCCGGTGCTGATCATGCTGGTGCGTCGAAGCAAGGTGAGCGGTCTGTGAGCATCGATTTCGGGCGCCCCACCACGGTGGTGCGCTCACCCAAAGAAGGGTGGTCCGCGCGGATCGACGTCCGCACGGTCACGGTCTGTCTCATCCTCGTTGCGCTTGCACTGGCGATCGGCGTCATCGCCCTCGGTAGTGGTGACTACCAGGTGCCGATCGGGGACGTCCTCGGCGCACTGTTCGGCGAGGCTCCCGCGCGTATCCACATGGTTGTCGTGGAATGGCGTCTGCCCCGAGTTCTGTTGGCGCTGATGCTCGGTGCGGCACTCGGCATGAGCGGTGCGATCTTCCAATCGCTCACCAGGAACCCGTTGGGTAGCCCAGACATCATCGGCTTCAACTCCGGTGCGTACACGGGCGCCCTTGTGGTCATCCTCCTCATCGGTGGTACTTACTACGAGATCGCAGTCGGTGCTCTGGTGGGCGGAATCGCGACCGCAGCAGTGGTTTATCTCCTTGCGTACAAGCGTGGTGTGCAGGGATTCCGGTTGATCATCGTCGGTATCGCCATCAGTGCGATGTTGGGCTCGGTCAACACCTGGATGATTCTCAAGGCGAAACTTGACGACGCCATGGCCGCCGCAGTGTGGGGTGCCGGTTCGTTGAACGGTCTCGGCTGGACTCAGGTGTGGCCGGTGGTCGTCGTGCTGGCCATCCTCGTTCCGCTGATCCTGGTGTTGGGCAGGCGGATGCAGATGCTCGAGATGGGCGACGACGCCGCCAAGGCGCTCGGCGTCCGGGCCGAACCCACGCGGCTTTCCCTGGTTGTTCTCGGAGTCGCTCTGACGGCCATGGTGACAGCAGCGGCCGGACCGATCGGATTCGTCTCGCTGGCGGCTCCGCAATTGGTGAGGCGATTGACCGGTAGTGCCGGAGTGACCCTGCTGCCGTCGGCAGCAATGGGTGGCGCGTTGTTGATGGTCAGCGACTGGGTGGCGCAGCGAGCTTTTGCACCGACACAGTTGCCGGTCGGCGTCGTCACGGTCTCCATCGGTGGCATCTATTTTGTATGGCTTCTCGCGCGAGAGGCCCGTAAGCAGTGATCGGTGAAGGAACGAGGAACAGCGTGAACGAGGCAAGTGCGGCGGGCGTCGTGGCTGAGAAGACGAATCGGCTTCGCGCCGAGGACGTCACGATCGGGTACGACAAGCGCGTCATCTCGGAGCACCTCGACGTCGAGATCCCCGACGGTGGCTTCACCGTCATCGTCGGTCCCAACGCCTGCGGCAAGTCGACACTTCTGCGTGCGTTGTCCCGGTTGCTCAAGCCGACCACCGGCAAGGTCCTTCTCGACGGCAAAGCGATCACGTCGTACCCGGCCAAGGAAGTTGCGAGGCGGCTCGGGCTTCTGCCGCAGACGTCGATCGCCCCGGACGGTATCAAGGTCGCCGATCTGGTTGCGCGAGGACGTTATCCGCATCAGAAGCTGATCCGTCAGTGGTCGCGAGAGGACGAGGCCGCCGTCATCAAGGCGATGGAGGCAACCAAGGTCACGGATCTCTCTGCCAGGCCGGTCGACGAACTGTCCGGTGGTCAGCGCCAACGTGTCTGGGTCGCGATGGTTCTCGCGCAGCAGACTCCGTTGGTGCTGCTGGACGAGCCGACGACGTTCCTCGACATCGCGCACCAGATCGAACTGTTGGAGCTGTGCCGCGATCTGAACGAGAACGACGGGCACACGCTGGTGGCTGTGCTTCACGATCTCAATCACGCGTGCCGCTACGGAACTCACATCATCGCGATGAAGGACGGCGCCGTGGTCGCCGAAGGCCCGCCCGCGGAGATCATCACCGAAGAACTGGTGCAGGAGGTGTTCGGCATGGCGTGCCGCATCATCGACGATCCGGTTTCCCACACACCACTTGTCATTCCGCTGGGACGCGAGCGTCAGCGAAACATCGAAGGAGCAAAGGTATGACACTCGTCCTGGATACGCAGGTCACCGATTCGGAGTGGGCTCAGATCGTCGACCGCATTTCACGGCGCCGATTCTTCGGTGGCGCAGCCGGTGTGGCTGCAGCACTGGCGCTGAGTGCGTGTGGAACTTCGGATGCCGAGTCGGACTCGGCCAGTGACACTCTCCCGTACACGTGGGGCGAGTTCAGAGGCGACGTTCCGCGCGACCCCAAGCGTGTTGTGGTGCTGGACGGACGCGTCGACCTCGAATTCGCGATGATGATGGATTACCCGATCGTCGGTTCGGGGAACTTCTGGTTCCCCGATGCCAAGGCAGGATTCCAGTTTCCCGGCCGCACCATCGAGGACGCGAGCTTCGTCAACGTAGCCGGCGACTTCTCCACCAATTTCGAGGCTCTGCTCGCTCTCGAGCCTGATCTGATCGTCATCACTGCGATCGGCTACACGAGTGACTGGTACGGCACCGAGCGCTTGTCTTCCATCGCGCCACTGTTGGTCGTCGGCGACGACGTCGAACCGATCGCCGGACACCCGGTTGACTGGCGAGGTGCGCTGATGGCGCAGGCGAGCCAACTCGACCGTGTGGCAATCGCCGAGGCTTCCATCGCGGAGTACGACGACAAGCTCGCGAGACTGCGACCCATGTTGCAGGAGAAGCTGGGCGGAAAGAAGATCGTGTTCGGCGTTCAGACGCCGACCGGATTCCTTGTGCATCAGCGGAATCTGCGGATCAGTGTTGCGATCGATGCCGGCCTGGACGTGCTTTTCCGTGACGACGACAATGCAGAGAACTCGTTCGAGTTGTCGTTCGAGCAACTCGACACCTTGGCTCCGGCGGATGTGATCATCGCCCAAGCTCGCGATAAGGAAGCGCTCGACGCGATCAAGACGCAGCCGACATGGCAGCGGTTGCCTGCAGTTCAAGCGGGCAACGTGTTGACCAGCGACGCGCGATACAACCAAGGATTTGCGCTCACCGCGGCCATCTTCCTCGACGTTCTCGAGGAAGCGGCCGGGCGAATCACTGCTGGGCAGTAATTCAGGCGACGTTGCGGGCCTGGTCGAGTAGTTGTGCAACCTGCTCGAACCAGGCGCCGTAATTGGCGTAGGTGTTGGGACGCTTGTCGTCGAAGTCGATCACCTGGTTCGCGGTCACCGCGGGCAGCTTGACGAACACGGGTGATGCTGCGAATGCTTCTGCCGACTTCGCGAACTGGAACACGATGTCCGCCGGGTAATCCGGGACCTGCTCCCAGCTGAGATCGGCCCAGCCTTTGTCGCCTCCCGGTCCGGTGAACTTCACACCGAGTTCCTTCAGATAACCGAACTGGGCGAGCGCCGTTGTGCCTGCGTACAACTCGGAGCTGTCACCGTTCAGGGCGAGGACTTCGATGTCGTCGACCTTGGCCGCGGCAGTTCGGATGCGCTCTGCACCGGATTCGAATGCTTCCTTGCCCTCGCGTGCTGCGGCTGTGTCGGTGTTCCCGCCGAGAGCTTCGGCGAGTGAGGCGTATTCGCTCAACACGTCCGGTGTCGAGGCTCCGGAGAACTTGACACCGACAAACGGTGCAACATTGTTGACGGTGTTGCCCATCGGCTCGTCCCACCAAGTCCAGCGTGTCGGGTCGTCACTGTTGCCGTACCCGATGACGAGGTCGGGGTCCAGTGCCGCAAGTGCTTCCGCGCTGAGTTCGCCTTCACGGCCGACGACCGTCATGGTCGACTCGTCGGCATGATCGGTGACGTCGGGATTGCCGACGCCGTAACCGAAGATGCCGACCGGCCGAATACCGTAGTTCCACAGCGCCGCTGCGGAATACGCGTCGACGACGATCCGCTCCGGGGCGTGATCGAGGGTGATCGTGTTTCCGTATCCCGTTGTGTAACTCCAGGACTGGTCGGCGGACCTGGTCTCGGTAGAAGGTGATGCGTCGCTACTTCCGCAACCGGTGAGCAGGAGTGCGGCGACGGCGGGTAGTGCGGCGAATCCGGCGAACCGGCGGGTGAGTTTCATGAAAACCTTCCGAACATGGCGAACTAAGCTAGGTAAGCCTAACCTGATGTTCCGTTCGGGTGTTCTTCGGGTCAGGTGCCCTGCCACATCTGAAGCCATTCGCTCCAGGACGGGGGAGTGATCGATGGTTGAGGTGTTCCGTCGCGAAGTCCGTCGAGCATGAAATCGAGATAACGCGTGTGTATTTCGGTGGCTCGATCGCCCTCGATCGGCAGAGTCGGCCGCAGATGCACGGTCATGAGCATGACGTCTGCAGCAGTGAAGTCCGGCGGGACTTCGTGAGCGTCGACGCAGACGTCGACCATCGATTGCAAGGCGGCCTCCAATTCTTCGGCGGCACGAGTGACTTCGGCGTGTTCAGGCAACCTGCCGCCGAGGACCGGAATGAGCGGTCCCACCGATTCGGTGAGATATCGCGAGAAGAACGTCTTCAATACGGCTTCATCGGTTTTCGCGGTGCTCACGCACTCTCGGGCAAGGGTGGCGAGGTGATCGATCGCCCAGACGCGCAGGGATTGCGCCAGTTCCTCCTTGCCTCGGTATCGGCGATAGATGCTGCCGACGCCCACTCCGGCCCGTGCGGCAATCGCCGATACCGGTGCATTCCAACCCTGTTCGGCAAAAATCTCGCGCGCTGCTCGCAGCACGGTGACGTCGTTGTCTGCGGCTTCTCGGGCGCGTCCGGGGAGGCTCGCATTCTCTTTCGCCATTCCCACAGGCTAGCAATGCATGGTTTACTCAATCGGAACGGAGTGTTCCGTTCCGATTCGATTCATGATTGGAGGAAGGTGTCGATGACGACCTTGGCAGAGGCGCCCACGCGATCCGGGAGCCGGGTGATCGCAGCCCTGGCTGGAGCGGTACTCGTCTACTCGCTCATGCAGACCATGCTGGTACCGGCGTTGCCGGTGTTGGGTGAGCATTTCGACACGTCCGTGGCGGTGACCGGGTGGATTCTTACGTCCTATCTGTTGGCGGCCGCGGTGATGGCTCCGATCGTCGGGGCAATGGGTGACCGGTTCGGCGACAAGCGAGTTCTGGTGATCGTTCTGATCATCTTTGCCATCGCCACATTCGCCGCCGCGGCAGCGCCGAACATCGGGGTGCTGCTCGTCGTTCGGGCCGTCCAGGGAGTGAGTATGGCGAGCTTCCCGCTCGCGATGGCAGTACTGCGGAGAACGGTAGTGGGCCCCGAGTTGTCTTCGGGGATAGGTTGGCTCGCTGGGACTTTGGGAATCGGTGCCGGAAGTGCACTGGTGATCGGCGGTGTCATTCTCGAGTATCTCAGTTGGCAGTGGTTGTTCGTGATCACCGGGATCTTGATCGTGCTCGCATTGGTCGCGGTGGTGGCCGTGGTTCCGGGTTCGCATCGCCGGCCGGGTATGCCGACGGACTGGGCCGGTGCCGGAGCACTGGCGTTCGGGTTGGTGAGCCTGCTCCTGGCGATCACCAAAGCCTCCGACTGGGGAGTTCTGTCGCTCGGATTCTGGGGTCTGGTTGTGATCGCGTTCGTTTCGTTCGCGACACTGATTGCCGTCGATTCCCGCCACGACGCGCCGATTGTCGACATGCGAGTCTTTCGGGACAAGCCGATGATGATCACCAGCGCACTCACTATGGTGTTCGGATTCGTGCCGTACATCTTCTACCTCTGCCTGCCGCGGATCCTCCAGGCGCCGGACACGTCCACGTACGGAAGCGGATTCACTGTCGTGCAGACCGGGTTGGCGCTCTTGCCTGCCGCTGTACTCGTCTTTCTCGGCGGGCGTTTGACGCCGGCTCTCGCGCGGCGATACGGGCCGCGAGTACCGGCGGTGACAGCGCTGGCACTCATGGCGACGGGCGCGATCGGACTTGCAATCTGGCCGAGTTCGGTGGTTGCGATCGTGCTGTTCTTCTCCCTCGTCGGGTTGGGGAACGGCGTGGGGTTCGCGGTCTGTGCTCTGTTGGTTGCTTCGATCGTCCCGCCATCGGAGATGGCAGCGGCCAGTGGTGTCAACAGCGTGATCAGGACCGTGGGATCGGCGGTGGGTGCGCCGGTGACCACAGCAGTCCTGGCGATCGGCATTTCCGGTGATTCGTTCGGGGCGGCGTTCGTGATGGGCGCAGTCATCAGCGTTGTCGCGTGTCTGCCGGCGTTTGCACTTCCGGTGACGAGGGCTGCACAAACGGCTTGAGTTATTGTAGGCTCCCCTAATCGAGACAGCGTGTAACTAAAGCAGGGAGAGAAGGATGCGGCAGCAGTGGGGCGCACTGGACGAGTTCGCAGCACTCAACGCGCTCACGCTCGGGGTCAAGCCCGATACGGTCTTTGCCACCCTGCAATCACAGGCGGCGAAGGAGATCTTGCAGAGCGAGGGCATAGAGGTCGTCGACAAACCGACGTTCTTCGAGTCACCCGATGTCGAACAGATCGCAGCAGTCGATCCTGACAGAATCCTGCTCAGTGACGTCGGGTCGCTGACGTCGATCACGGCTCAGGCCAACGAGATTGCCCCGACGACGGTGCTCGCCTATGCGGCGCCGTGGCGCGAAGTTCTGAATACCGCGGCGACTGCTCTGGGTCGAGAGTCCGAAGCTCGCGAAATCGTGTCGAGGCTCGAGACCAAATTTGCCGAAGTATCCGGAACGGTCGAGGCGCAACCGCAGGCGTTGTCCGTGCTGGTGGGATTCTCCGGCGGCATCTACACCGTCATCCCACAGTCGCCGATGTCCTCGATCATCGAGGAAGCCGGTTTCAGGCGTCCACAAGCCGAACTCGACGCGAAGATCGGACCGAACACAGGTGTTGCCACGTCTTCGGTGTCGGGCGAGGAGGTCGGGCAGCACGCGGCGGACGCGATGGTCGTGACCTCGGGAAACATCTACGACGGCGCACTGGTACACGCAAATCCGTTGTTCAACGAGATCCCTGCGGTGCAGGCCGGGCGCGCGGCAGACGTCAGCGGCGAACTCTGGTTCGGCAGTTATCCCTTCGCGGTCTACTGGATCCTCGAAGACCTCGAGGCACTTGCCGATCGCACACTCACCGGCGCGGAGCTCCAAGGACGCATCGCATCCGACGCCGACGCAGTTACCCGATGGAAGGCGTTCTCGAAATGACGACGACACAGGCCACGAAAGCAGACATTTCATCTGAAGAGGCCGACGTATCACAAGGAGCGGCGGCCGAAGCCTCGCAAGCCAAAGCTGAAGCGGCGGAGCACAAGAGCGCGCTTCGCGAACTCCTTGCTCCAGTGCGCACGCGGACCACCATCGCGATGGTGATGCAGGTGATCGCCGCGGTCGCCGCCATCGTGCCGTACGTGGCCATCGCCGAACTGGGTAAGACGCTGATCGTGGGCGGTGACGTCGACTCGTCCCGTGTCTGGACGATCGTGTGGGTGGTCGTCTTCGGTCTGGGTATGCGTGCGTTCTTCGGAGGCGGTGCGTTGATCGTGACGCACTTCGCCGATGTGAATCTGCAGGCGGTGCTGCGGCGTCGAATCGCAGTGACTCTCGGTCGACTTCCCCTGGGCTGGTTCACCTCCCACTCGTCCGGAACCGTGCGCAAAGCCGCGCAGAACGACATCTCCGATCTCCATTACCTGGTTGCGCACAGCGCCGTCGAGACCACCGGAGCCATCGCAGTGCCGCTCGTCGGACTCGGCTACGTGATCTCGATCGACTGGCGTCTGGGATTGGTCGCGATTGCCACGCTCCCGATCTACATGATCGCCTACGCGACGATGACCAAGGACATGGCCGTCAAGATGAGCCGGATGAATGAGGGCATCGCGGCCATCAGCAACACCATCGTCGAGTTCGTCACCGGTATCGCAGTGGTCAAGACCTTCGGTCAGGACAAGCAGACACACTCCCGGTACCGCGACGCCGCCAAGGCATTTGCACTCTCGTACGAGGGCTGGGTTCGCCCGATGCTCCGGACCGAGGCGCTGGCCTCGATTGCATTGAGCGCACCGGTAGTGCTGGTGGTCAACCTTGGCCTCGGCTCGTGGTTCGTCCACTCCGGATGGGTGTCACCCATCGATGTGCTGACTAGTTCTCTTGTCGCGATGGTGATTCCGGTGTCGGTGACGACCATCGGTTTCGGTATGCAGGCTCGCCGAGAGGCAGCCGCCGCTGCGGCGCGACTGATTGCGCTGTTCTCGACCGAGGCGCTGCCGGAAACCGATCATCCGAAAAGTCCCGTGGGGAACGAAGTTCGATTCTCCGGAGTTTCTTTCGCCTACGACGACGGCGCCGACGTTCTGACCGACATCGATCTGACGCTGCCGGAGGGCACGGTGACGGCGTTGGTCGGACCTTCGGGTTCGGGTAAGTCGACGCTGGCAACGCTGGTTCCGAGGTTCCACGACGTGCGTGCCGGATCCGTGGCCATCGGTGGTGCCGACGTCAGGGACGTGGCGACCGACGAGCTGTACCGCCACGTTGGATTCGTTCTGCAGGACGTGCAGCTGGTCGAAGCGACCGTGCTCGACAACATTCGGCTTGCCCGACCGCAGGCGACTTCGGCCGAGGTGAAGGCCGCTGCCGCAGCCGCGCAGATCGACACCCGAATCGAAGCGCTCCCGAGAGGCTACGACTCCGTAGTCGGGGTCGACGCCAGATTCTCGGGTGGTGAAGCCCAAAGAGTCTCCATAGCGCGTGCGATTCTCGCGGACACTCCTGTTCTCGTGCTCGACGAAGCAACCGCTTTCGCCGATCCGGAGTCCGAAGCCGATATCCAGGAGGCGTTGTCGCGCTTGACGGTCGGCCGCACCGTGCTGGTGATCGCGCACCGGTTGGCATCGATCGTGAGCGCCGATCAGATCGTGGTCCTCGACGCCGGACGGATCGTGGAGAAGGGCACGCACGATCAGCTTGTGGCGAGTGGTTCAACCTATGCCCGGATGTGGGCGAGTCACAGTCGGGCCGACAGCATCGCTGGTATGTCTGACGCAGCAGGAAAGGCCAACTCATGATTCGCGACCTCTTCCGGATACTCGGCCCGCAGAATCACGGCCGCTATCGCGAGTTCTTGGTGTGGGCAGTGTTGTACGGCGTGATGCAAGGTTTGGCAGTGGCGCTACTGGTCCCGGCGGTGCAGGCACTGTTCGATCAGGACTGGGGCAGTTTCCTTCGGTGGCTCGCAGCTATGGCCGTGTGCGCTGGGATCAGTTCGATTGCGCATTACCTGCAGGCGATGAAGGGATTCGAGTCGGCCCTCACGCTGCTGAGGACTATGCATCTGCGCCTGGGAGATCATCTCGTCACTCTGCCGCTCGGCTGGTTCGGCGCCGGCCGACTCGGCCAGGTATCGCAGGTTGCCAGCAAGGGCACCATCTCGGTGATGGGGGCGGCTGCGCACCTGATGACACCGATCATCTCCGGAATTGCCAGCCCGGCAACCATTGTCGTGTGCATGCTGTTCTTCGACTGGCGGCTCGGGCTGGCACTGATGGTCAGCGTTCCGATTCTGTTCGCGGCAGCCAGATTTGCCTCGACGATGACTGCCAAGGCCGACGATCGGGCACATGCCGCAGCCGTCGAATCGAACAATCGAGTGCTCGAATACGCTCGTTGCCAACCGGTCCTGCGTGCTTTCGGACGCACACACGGGGTGTACGAACCGCTCGACGACGCGATCGAAGCGCAACACACTGCGGGTCGTTCACAACTGTGGTTCGTGGTGATCGGGTCCGTGGTCAACGGGATCGCCCTGCAATTCGTCTTCTCTGCCGTGATCATCCTGGGTGCATTCCTCGCGCTCGGCGGCGACGTCGAACCTGTCACGTTGATCGCGCTACTCGGCCTGACCGCACGGTTCATCCAACCGCTGGGTGAGATCGGCGAGTTCGGCGGTGCAATCAGAATGGCACGCAACGAAATCCGTCGGATGTCCGAGATCCTCGAAGTGGAACCACTGGTAGAACCCGATACCAGCGGGCAGCCGACGGGGGAGACGGCCGTGCAGTTCGACGCCGTCGACTTCGGCTACGCGGACGGTGGGCAGGTGCTGCGGGACATCGCCTTCGAGGTGCCGCGGAAGTCGCTGACGGCGTTGGTCGGTCCGTCAGGGTCTGGCAAAACCACCGTCACCCGGCTGATCTCGCGCTTCTACGACGTCGACTCGGGGGTGGTGCGTGTCGGCGGCGTCGATGTGCGGGACCTCACGAGTGCCGATCTGATGTCGCAACTGTCCTTGGTTTTCCAGGACGTGTACCTCTTCGACGACACGTTGATCGCGAACATCCGCCTCGGTCGCCCCGAAGCCACGGACGAGGACGTCTTCGACGTGGCTCGGATCGCGGGCGTCGCGGAAATCGTCGAGCGACTTCCGCGGGGTTGGGACACCCGTGTCGGTGAGGGTGGGACGGCACTGTCCGGTGGAGAGCGGCAGCGGGTCTCCATCGCGCGCGCACTCCTCAAACGCGCACCTATCGTTCTGCTCGACGAGGCGACGGCCGCGCTCGATCCCGAGAACGAGGCCCATGTACAGCGTGCGATGCAGGAACTCGCCAGTGAAAGCACACTGCTGGTGATCGCTCACAAACTGTCTACCGTCGTGGCCGCAGACCAGATCATCGTGCTCGGTGACGACGGCTCGATCGTCGAAGTGGGAACCCACGAAGTTCTGCTCGCAGCCGGTGGGAACTACGCCGCGTTCTGGAACCAGCGCCACCGTGCGTCGGGATGGCGGTTGGTAGCGGGCTGAGCAGGTGGCAGGCTGAGCAGAATGCAAACCGGAAAGAAGACGGGGCGGCCGCCGACGTTGTCGACAGTGGACATCGTCGAGGCCGCCCTGGCTGGTGATCTGAGTGAATTGACCATGCCTAGTGTGGCAAAACGTCTGGGCGTCAGTCATTCTGCACTTTATCGCTACTTCGCGGACCGTGAAGCGCTGCTGCGGGCTTGCGCGGATCACGTTGTGCGTCAGACTGTATGGCCGGACACGGATCGTCCGTGGCGTGAGTTTCTGAAGGATTTGTGCGACGTTCTGTGGTCCTCGTTCGAGCGCTATCCAGGTTTAGCCCAGGTCGGTCTCGCAGTTCCGGGCACGCCACCGGCGATAATCGAGATCGTGGAGAAACTGGTCGGTTCGTTGACTGCGCAGGGTTTCACACCACACGACGCGGTCCTGGCGGTGGACTTCATCTCCGAGGTGACCATGACGCAGTTCGCAATGATGGCGGCGATGGACAAGACCGTGAGCTCTGCGGATTCGCGTTCTGCGCGCCAGGCGTATCAGGAGAGTTGGAATGCGTCGGAGTCGTTGGTCGAGGGGATCGGCGACGAATCGACGTGGCACGGGCGAGGCTGGTTGGACGAGAAGATCACGATCATGCTCGACGGCCTGGAAAAGCGTGTTATCGGCTGACATTTCTACTAGCTTTGAGAGTAATGCCCGTTTCGGCGTGATACAGGCTAATGTGCACACATAGGACGGGTGGTTGCTGCACCGGGAGGCGGGGATCATGGATCTCGAAGCGATTGTTCTCATCCAAAGACTCAAGTACCGATACGCACGCGCCTTGGACACCAAATCGTGGGTCGAATTTGCCGACACTCTGACCGTCGACGCCACCGCGATCTACGGAGAACAACTCAGTTTCGATTCCCGAGATTCGTTTGTCTCCTTCCTCGAGAACACCCTCGGATCGCACGTCATCACTGAACATCAGTGCGGGCAACCCGAGATCGACGTCGACGGAGACACCGCAACCGGGATCTGGTGCCTCGCGGACACTGTGGTGATCCCCGAAGACGGCATGCTTCTTCGCGGATCGGCCTTCTATCACGACAGATACACCCGCTGCAGCGACGGTGAATGGCGAATCTCCCACACGAGCTACGAGCGGACCTGGGAATCGGTGGTGGCACTAGCCGACATGCCGAGTTTCCGATTGACGTCCAACAAGTGGGCACTGCTGCAGCAACCGTCGTTCGGCGACTCGGTAGTTCGCAACGTCTCCTGAGGCCGCCCGCGATTAGAGTCGGCTCATGGTTGATGCAGATTTTTCGCTGCCTGACGTACGGACGTGGATTCGTGGTATCCCCGCACTGACCGGAACTCCGCCGCCCGCGCCTGAACATTTTCCGGAAAAGCCGGGAGAGCTGTTCCTCGACTGGCTCCGTGCGGCCGTGGCCTTCGGCGTCGTCGAGCCACACGTATGTGCGCTCGCGACCGTCGACAGTGACGGTATGCCCGATTCCCGCTTCCTCATCCTCAAGGACGTGACCGAGGGCGGGTTCTGGTTTTCTGGTTCAGCTGCTTCGCCGAAAGGCATTGAGCTGAAAGAAAATCCGCGAGCATCGCTCGCCTTCTACTGGCGTGAGACGGGCCAGCAGGTCCGGATTCGCGGGTTGGTTCGCGAGGGCGACGACGCACTTCGAAGCCGAGACTTCGTCGAACGCTCCGTCACTGCGAGAGCGGTGGCGACCGCAAGTAAGCAGAGCGAGGTGCTCGAAGACTTAGGGGCGTACGACGCCTCGGTGGCGGCTGCGGAAGCAAGAATCAGTGACGACCCAGGGTTCGTGTCGAAGGACTGGCGTGCGTGGTGCCTCGAGCCGGAGTCTGTCGAGTTCTGGCAGGCAGACTCCGGGCGTCGGCATCAGCGATGGTTGTACCGGCGCGGCTCGGACCGAGCATGGACACGAGCAGTGCTGTGGCCCTGAACAGCTGGGTCGAGCTCAGCTGGCGCTGATCTCCGGCGATACGAGGTTGACGACGATCGACTGTCCACCGAGCTTGGCGTGGATTTCGGGATGTTCGAACCCCGAGGACAACAGGTAGCTGCCGAGCATCGTGAGCAACTCGTCCAGATCCATCGTGGGATCGGAGGAATGCGTGCTCGAGGGTGAGGCCTGATTCGCGATGAGTTCGGTGTGGGTGAGTCGACCGGCCACTCGAACGGCGGCTACACCCATCGCGTCGCGCCGTACGACGGTGCGACTCCGAGTCTCGAGTGTCCTCGATGATTCGCGTGTTGAAGCTGGCACTGAAAGGTCCTCTCCGCTGCTGTGTGCGGCCGTGGTTCGGGTAGGAAGCGGAAACGTGAATGCATCCGATTGCTTGGGTGCGGTCGACAGAAAATCCGCTGTGGCGGTGGCACTGCTGGAACCGTTGCTCGTGGAAAGGTTGCTCGCAGAACCGTTACCCGTGGGAAGGTTGCTCGCAGAACCATTACTCGCGGAACTACTGGCTCTCGATCCGTTGCCGGAACCGTTGGGGCCCGTTATTCCGTGAGAATTCTTGTCTTCCATTGTTCGCTCCTGATGCCCGTAAACAGACCGCTGGTTTGCTTAATCGACGCAAACATACCAGGAGTCTGTTTACTGTTACATCCCTTGTGGAGTTCGGCGTTGAATGCGCAGCCACATCGCGAAGCCCCACAGAACGAAGAATGCATAGACCAGATAGAGGATCGCCGACGGGTAGTACCCGGCCCGGAATAGAAGGGGAACGCCGACAGCGTCGACGCCGATCCAGATGAGCCAGAACTCGGTCCAGCCGCGTGCCATCCCGTACGTCGCGAGGATCGAGCCGGTGAAGATCCAGGCCTCCGCCCACGCTCCGTACGAGCCGAGAAGGTCAAAGATCCAGGCGAAAGCGATTGTGCCGCTTGCCATGACGGCGATCATGGCGACTCGCTCGCGAGTTGTCGCCCAGTGGGGCAAGACTGCGCGACCGGAGTCACGTGCCCCACGTCGCCACTGGGTCCACCCGTAGACGCTGACGGTGATGAACAACAACTGACGGCCGGCCTGGCCGTAGAGATTGAGCTCTTGCGGCGTGTGGAAAAGTGCGCCCATGAAGACCGTGAACAACAAGGCATTTCCGGCTATACCGACAGGCCACGCCCATACCGAGCGTCGCGCGCCCGCGATCGCGGAGCCTATTCCGAACGCGTTTCCGATGATCTCTCGCCAGAGAATCGTGGCGCTGCCGATGTGCAGTTCAGCGTCGAACAGCGCCTCGATCAGGCTCATCAGTCCGCAGCAGCGACGAGGGGTTCGAGCGTCAGATCCGGGAGTTCCTTCTGGATGTACTGCAGGCGCCACTTGTCACTGACAAGGGCGAGCAGGACACCGTCGGATCGGGTGAAGACCTCCACACCGCGCTGACGGTTCAGTTCGACCTCGGACGCGGCGTCGGTACGGCGGGCCAATGCGTAGCCGAGTGGTTCCATCTTGGCCTCGACGTTGAACTCGGCCTTCATGCGCGCTGCGACGACCTCGAACTGCATCGGGCCGACAGCAGCCATGACGGGGGAGGCGTCGCCGCGGATGTCGTTGCGGAGAATCTGGACGACGCCCTCGGAATCGAGTTGATCGACTGCACGGCGGAACTGCTTGTACTTGCCGGCGCTTTCGGCGCGCAGGATCGAGAAGTGTTCCGGCGCGAACGACGGGATCGGCGGGAACTCCACCTTCTTCTCGGTGTACAGCGTGTGGCCGGGTGCGAGTGCGGTGGCGTTGACGAGGCCGACGACGTCGCCGGGGAACGCGGATTCGACGGTGGAACGTTCACGGCCGAATACCGTCTGCGCGTACTTGGTCGTGAAGGGCTTGCCGGTTTGAGCATGTGTGACAACCATGCCGCGCTCGAACACGCCGGAGACGATGCGCATGAACGCCAGACGGTCACGGTGCGCGGTGTCCATACCGGCCTGCACCTTGAAGACGACCGCGCTGAACGGATCGGTGACCTCGCGCGGCTTGCCGCTGAGGTCTTCGCGGCCCCGCGGCGGCGGCGCCAATTCGACGAGAGTGTCGAGGATCTGGCGGACACCGAAGTTGAGCATCGCGGACGCGAAGATCACCGGGGACGTCTGACCGGCGAGGAACATCTCCTGATCGTGGTCCTGGCCGGTAGCGGAGAGCAGTTCACTCTCCTCGGCCGCGGTCTCCCACTCGGAGCCTTCCTTGGCGAGCGCCGCGTCGGCGTCCATGACCTCTTCGGGGGCGATCTTCGCGCCGCCTGCGGTACGGGTGAAGCGGACGTACTCGCGAGCCTCACCGTCTTCGCCGCGCCGCAACAGTCCTCGGAAGTCGCCGGCGATGCCGACGGGCCAGTACAGGGGAGTGGGCGTGAGGCCGATGCGTTCGCTGATCTCGTCGAGCAGTTCGAGAGGAGTCTGGCCGGGACGGTCCCACTTGTTGATGACCGTGATGACCGGAATGCCGCGGTGACGGCACACCTGGAACAACTTGAGCGTCTGCGGTTCGAGGCCCTTGGCAGCGTCGATGAGCATGACGGCTGCGTCGACGGCGGTCAGGACGCGGTACGTGTCCTCGGAGAAGTCGGAGTGACCGGGGGTGTCGACCAGGTTGATGACGTTGATCTGCTCGTCCGGGGTCTCGGACGAGTGGTAGTTGAACTGCAGTGCGGTGGAACTGACGGAAATGCCGCGGGCCTTCTCCATCTCCATCCAGTCCGAGACCGTCGACTTGCGGCCGGCCTTGCCGTGGACGGCACCAGCCTCGGAGATCTTCTTCGCGTGCAGTGCCAGCGCTTCGGTGAGTGTCGACTTACCGGCGTCAGGATGCGAGATGACGGCGAAGGTGCGGCGACGCTCCGCCTCGGCGGACAAGCCCTTGGTCGTCGTCGTGACCGCGACCGACCCGCTCTCGGTTGAATCGGGGCCTTCGGTGTCGGACTGGACAGTCGAGTCGGAAGGGACGGTCGAGTCGGACGGGGTAGTCAACGAAGAACCTCTCGAAGTGGGCGTCGGTGCCGGCGACGTGCCGGTGCGCGGACAGGTGGAGAGTGCGGCAGCACAACAGAGAAAGGATACTCGCAGACCACGAGGCAGTAGCCACTGCGGCGTAACACTCGGCGAACGATCGCTGATTATCAATGTATGTGTGTGTTCGAACACACAGCCATTTGTGTCCTGCGAAGAGTTGCACTGAATCGAAGAGTGACACTGACCGAGGAGTTGCGTTGAGCAAGTTCACCGAAGAGATGTACGCGACCGCCGCAGTCACCGACCGCGGCCTGGTGACGGGAGAGCCCGACAACGCTTTCCGTCAGACCTGGGGCGACATCCACCAGGAAGCTCGGCGCATGGCCGGTGGCCTGGCCGAGGTCGGCATCGATCGCGGCGTCGCGATCGGCATTCTCGCCGGACAGCCCGTCGACATCGCGCCTGCCTGCCAGGCGACGTGGATGCGCGGTGCGTCGGTGACGATGCTGCATCAGCCGACCCCCCGAACGGATCTGGGCGTCTGGGCTCAGGACACCGAGACGGTGATCGACATGATCTCCGCAAAAGCCGTCATTCTGGGTGCACCATTCGACGCGGCCAAGCCGCTCCTCGAAGAGCGTGGCATCACCGTCGTGACGGTGGACGAGCTTCGTAGCGGAACGTCGATCGATCCCGTGGAGACGGCCGAATCGGATATCGCACTCCAACAGTTGACGTCAGGTTCCACCGGTTCGCCCAAGGCCGTGCAGATCACGCACGAGAACTTCTACACAAATGCGTACGCGATGATCAACCGCATCAAGTTCTCCATCGAGGACGACGTGATGGTGAGCTGGCTTCCGCTCTTCCACGACATGGGCATGGTCGGCTTCCTGACGGTTCCGATGCAGGTGGGCGCCGAGGTCATCAGCATCACGCCGATGGATTTCCTGCGCACCCCGGTGCTGTGGGCGGAACTCATGGGCAAGTACGGCGGAACTGTCACCGCCGCACCGAACTTCGCGTACTCGCTCTTGGCTCGTCGACTCGCACAGGCAGAAGACGGGGCAGTCGACCTGTCCAGCGTCCGATACATGTGGAACGGCGCCGAGCCGGTGGATCCCGACACGATGGATGCACTCGCCGAGGCGGGTGCGCGTTTCGGTTTGAACCCGACCGCGCTCGCTCCCGTGTACGGAATGGCGGAAACCACGCTCGCCGTGTCGATTCCGGATCCCGATCAAGGTCAGGTCCTCGACTACGTCGATCCCGACTTCCTCGAGTCGATGTCTCGGGCGGTGCCGTCCAATCGCCCCAACGCTCGTGCCCTCGCCACACTCGGAAAGATGGTGCCTGACCTCGAGGGACGCATCGTCGACCGCGACGGCCAGGTACTTCCGGCTCGCGGCGTCGGAATCATCGAGGTTCGCGGCAAGGCAGTGACCCCTGGTTACGTCACCGTGGAAGGTCACAAGCCGGCGCAGGACTCCGACGGTTGGCTCGACACCGGTGACGTCGGGTACTTCACCGAAGAAGGACTGGTCGTGGTGTGCGGGCGAGTCAAAGACGTCATCATCATGGGCGGCCGGAACGTGTACCCCACAGACATCGAACGGGCGGCCGGAAGCGTTGCCGGTGTGCGCCCGGGAAATGCCGTCGCAATCCGTCTCGATGCCGGCCAGAAGCGTGAGAGCTTTGCGGTCGCCGTCGAGACCAACGCTTTCGAAGATCCGGAAGAGGTCAAGCGCATCGAGCGCGAAGTGGTCCACGCCGTGGTTGCCGACGTCGGTGTCCGACCTCGCGCCGTTGCGGTTCTGGGCCCCGGCAGTATTCCGAAGACGTCGTCGGGAAAGCTCCGCCGCGCCAATTCGGCTGCCCTGCTGGGTAACTGACTGTCAGTGCAAGCGGTTCTGTGCGGCTTCGAGCCCGAGTTCGAGCAGTAGCTCCACTGCATCCGCAGCTTCTTCGCACACGAGATCGAGTTCTTTTCGCTCCGTGGACGAGAACGGCTTGAGAACGTAGTCCGCCGGGTCCATTCGGCCCGGCGGGCGACCGATCCCGACGCGCGTGCGCAGGTAGTCCTTGGTGGTCAACGAACTCGAAATGGACCGCAGACCGTTGTGTCCGCCTTCGCCGCCGCCGAGTTTGAGTCTGATGGTCCCGAAATCGAGATCCAGTTCGTCGTGGACGACGATGATGTTCGCGGCATCGACCGAGAAGAATCGCGCGAGACCGGCGACCGCGCCACCCGAGAGATTCATGTACGAGCGTGGTTTCCCGAGAATCACGCGTCGGCCGGCGAGGCGACCTTCGACGATTTCGGCGCCACTCTTCTTGTGTACGTTGAACTTTCCGCCCATGCGCCCGGCAAGGGTGCCGGCGACCATGAAGCCGACGTTGTGCCGGGTCTTCTCGTACTGCGGGCCGGGATTACCCAGGCCGATGACGAGGGCGGTATCTGTGCTCAACGGACGCTACTTTCTGGCTTGTTTTTCCTGCTACGCACGAACGGCGCGTCACTCCGAATCGGAATGACGCGCCGCGCGCAGTGAGTTCTGTTGGAACCGAGAGGATCAGGCCTCTTCTGCAGCCTCGTCGGCGGCGGGAGCTTCTGCGCCCTCTTCGAGGTCAGCCTCGGTCGGTGCAGCAACGACGTTGACGATCAGGGTGTCGGCGTCAGCCTGCAGGACGGAGCCGGCGGGCAGTTCGAGCTGGCTTGCCAGGATCTGGGTGCCGATTTCGAGGCCCTCGACCGAGACCTCGATCTGCTCGGGGATGTGGAGGGCGTCTGCCTCGATGGAGATGGTCGATGCATCCTGCGCGACCATGGTGCCTGCAGCAGCGTCACCGACGACTACGACGTGAACGTCGATGGTGACCTTCTCGCCCTTCTTGATGACGAGGAGGTCAGCGTGCTCGATGTAGCTGCGGATGGGGTGCACGACGACCGACTTGGTCAGTGCAACCTGCTCCGTGCCCTCGATGTCGAGGGTGAGGATGGCGTTGGTGCCCTGTGCGCGGAGGATGCGAGCGAAGTCGCGAGCCGGCACGTTGAGGTGGCGGGGATCTTCGCCGTGGCCGTACAGAACCGTGGGGACCTGGCCGTCGCGACGTGCGCGGCGAGCTGCGCCCTTGCCGAATTCGGTGCGGACGACGGCGACGAGGTTGTTTTCTTCAGACATGATGAAACGGCTCCTACAACTCACGGGGTTCGTGCTCGGTTTACTGACGTGTGGTTTTGCCTGCGGCAAGGCGGACAGGCGCGCACACGGCCAGGAGCGAAACGCTCGAGCTGAGCCGTAGCCGCGTCGATCACGGTAAACCTGCAACGTGTGGAACTGCTGCGATTCACCCTCGCCGAGACAACTTTGGATACGTTACCGGAGTTTGCTCCCCGCCGCTAATCGCAGGTGGTGGGGACCTGGCCGTGTGGACGTGGTTCGCGTCACATCGAAAGCGGTAGCCTGACGGAGTGACCACCGTGGGGAGCGCTCCCGAAGGCAGTCGGCTCGGTGCCGTCGTGCCGGGTACCGACCTGTCGCAGCATGCGCGCCTACTGAGCCGGGTGCACGACGCAGTTCTCTCGGGGCAGGAACCACCGGCGCAGCCGCGGACCGTCGTGGCGCGGTCGTGGTCGCGGGTGGCTGCGGGTGGGCTCGCGCCCGATCATTGCGGCGCGTCCGCTGTCGCCGATTTCTCCGAGTTGGAGTCGAGGCGTTCGCGTACCGCGCTGCGCAGCGTTCTGCCCGAACTGAGAACCACGCTCACCGAGGTCGCCGAGGACGCGGGCTTCATCGTGGTCGTTGCCGACGCCGACGGTGTCCTGCTCTGGCGCGAAGGGGCGAAGACCGTCAAACGTGCGGCGGACGCACTCGGGTTCGCCGAAGGCGCGCGCTGGTCGGAGCAGTCGGTGGGTACCAACGCGATCGGTACCGCGCTGATCGAAGATTCTGCGGTGCAACTCTTCTCGGCCGAGCACTATGCGCCGACGCATCACAATTGGTCATGTACCGGCTCGCCTGTGCACGACCCCCGGACAGGCGAGATCCTGGGCGTGGTGGACATCAGCGGGTCCGCAGCCTCGGTGCATCCCACCACTGTCGCGCTGGTTCGCACCGCGGTTCGCCTCGCGGAGGCGACGCTGTGGCGCGAGCATGCAGCTCAGCTCGATCGCCTGCGCTCGCGGGCGGCGCCATTGTTCGCGGCGGGCACGGGTCCGGCATTGGTGGTCGACGAGTTCGGCTGGGTGGCCGGCGCCAGCGGGATTGCCGCGCCTGACCGGGTGGCGGCACCCAGTGCGGGAAAGCCCGTCATCGTGCCAGGTCTTGGGATGTGTCTGCCTGAGCCGCTCGGTGACGGCTGGCTGTTGCGCACCGGCGTCGGCGGGCCGGTGATCGAGCTCGAGCTGTCCCTCGGTGCATCGCCGCAGGTGACGGTGCGTGGTGATGCAAACTGGACGCGCGCGCTTTCGCCGCGTCACGCTCAGATCTTGCGTGCGCTGGCAGCTGTGGGATCGGCTGGCGTGGATGCCGCAGGCCTGAGCGAAGTGCTCTTCGGTGATCGCGAGCATGTGGTGGCAGTGCGCGCCGAGGTGTCCAGATTGAGGAAACACCTCGGCGCGGTTCTGCAGACTCAGCCGTACCGCTTTGCCGACGGCGTGCGGGTTGTGGTGACCTAGCGCGCTGCGCTGATTCCGGCACGACGTCCGAAGAAGCTGCCGTCGCCGAGACTGGTTCCGCTGGCGTAACCACCTGCGCAGACACCGGACGTGCAGCGCCCCGCTGCGAACAGTCCGGGGATCGGCGCACCCGAGACGTGCAGAACCTCGGAATCGACGGTTGTCTTCAATCCTCCCAGCGTGAATCCGCCTGTGCGGCCACGTAGATCGATTGCCGCGAACGGGCCGACGATCGGCTTGACCCACTCGGACTTCTTGCCGAGCACCGGGTCGGACCCTTCAGCCGCGTGACGGTTGTAGAGGTCGACGGTCGATTGCAGCGATCCGGCGGGAAGCCCCATCTCGGCTTCGAGTTCCTCGACGGTTTCCGCCACCCAGGTCGGCTGCGCCCGCAACTGCGCACTGGACGATTCGGCATTCATGCCTTCCTCGTACGCAGCTTCGTCGATCACGAGGAATGCCTGGTTGTCCTGCTGGAACAGTGTTGCCTGTCCGATGCGGCCCGGGTAGGTGTCTTCGGGGATGTATCGCTGACCACGGCCGTTGACAAGAATGCCGCGCACCATCAACTGTGGGTCGCAGAAGAACGCGACCTCGGTGGCGTCCATGTGTGCGGTGTCGGCGCCCAGAGCCTGACCGATCTGGATTGCGCGGCCGTCGTGCGCTTCGATCGAGGCCGCCGGGTGGCCGAAGATACGCGGTGCGTTCGAGCGCACCATCTCGTTGTTGTACGCGAAACTGCCCATCGCAAGCACGACGCCTTTGCGGGCACGAATCGCGACGTCCTTGCCGTAGCGCTTGGCGACAACTCCCACGACCCGATCGCCGTCGACCACCAAAGTCTGGACACGCAGATCGTATTCTGCACGGACACCGAGCTTTTCGGCCGTCTCGACGAGTGGCTTCATCAGCATGTAGCCGCCGCCCTGCTCGCCGGTCTTCTTCTCGCTCATCTGCGGGACGTGTCCGCGAGGCGCGGGATCGACGAGCGCGTTGAACGGTGCGGCGTTTTCGCCGCCCGAGTACATGAGGCCGTCGTCGTACGGCGGTTCCCAGCCGGGCTGACCCCAGAACGATTCCTTGAACGGGACCCCGGCGTCGACGAGCCAGTTGTAGTGATCGACGCTGCCCTCGCAGTACGCGTCGATCTTCGTGTCGTCGGTTCCGGGGCCGAGCGCTGCCTTCATGAACGTCTTCATGTTCTCGACCGAGTCCTCGAACCCGCACGCCTTCTGCAACGGCGTTCCACCGCCCAGGTAGATGAATCCACCAGCCAGTGACGCGGCTCCGCCCCAACCGCCCGTCCGCTCCAGGACGAGCACCTCGGCGCCCGCACGCGCTGCTTCGATCGCAGCGGTGACGCCGGCGATGCCGTATCCCGCGACGACGACGTCGGCCTCGTAGTCCCAGGTGGTGATGTCTGCAGCGGAGATCGGTCTGACGGTCGGGTCGGCCATGCGAAGCGTCCTTTCGGAAGACGAAACTACTGATCGCCACACAGTTGCAGTTTCGACGTCCGCGGATCAGGCGTGGTCCCGGTCAACGGGAGGTTTGTAATCTCCTGACCGCGCCCAGGAATGCGTCCAGGTCCGCTTCGTCGACGAAGTAGTGCGGCGATGCGCGAACCACGGCGTCGAGCCCGCGTGCATCCATGTCGAGGAGTGTGGACCCGCGACCGCTGACGGTGACGGTGATGTTCTGTGCTGCAAGCTGATCCCGCACGAGGTGCTCGGAAATACCTTCGACGGTGAAGGAAACGATGCCGCTCAGCTGGGTCCCTCGATCGTGGACGTCGACTCCGGGAATCGATGCCAGCCCTTGCCGCAGCGCGACTGCTCTGGATTCGATCTGTGCCCACACCGTGTCGGTGCCGATCGAGAGCAGATAATCGGCGGCGACGCCAAGACCCAGGCGCGCAGCGACACTCGTCTCCCAGAGTTCGAATCGTGTTGCGTCCGGTGCAGGGACGAAGCTGTTCTCGCTCGTCCATTCCGCTCCGTGCAGGTCCATCGCAGCAGGTTCGAGCGCGTCGACGAGTCCGGGGCGGACGTACAGGAATCCGGTTCCGCGTGGCCCGCGGAGCCACTTGCGGCCGGTGGCGCTGAGGGCGTCGATGCCGAGTTCGGTGACGTCGATGGGCAACTGGCCGAAGGACTGGCACGCGTCGAGCAGAACGAGAGAGCCATGGGCTCTGGCCAATTCGACGACCTCGCAAACGGGGTTGATCAGGCCGCCGTTGGTGGGGACGTGGACGACGGAGACGAGGCGAACCCGATCGTCGAGCATGTTCTCGAGTGCGTCGAGGTCGATGCGTCCGTACTGATCGCTCGGGATGATCTCGACGTGGGCGCCGGTCGAACGCGCCCGCCCCAGCGCGGCGATGGCGTTGCTCGCGTATTCGACTCCGCTAATGAGGATTCGATCACCAGGTCCAAGCGAAACCGAGGCGAAGAAGTCATTCCACGCGCGGGTCGCGCTGTCCGTCAACGCGATATCGGTTGCCTGAGCGCCGATGACCCGGGCCAGCGAATGCGGAACAGCAGCCAGGGCGCCGCTCTGACGAGCAGCTGCGACGTATCCGCCGACGTCGGCTTCACGTCGCAGGTGCTCGATCATCGTGGTCAGCACAGGCTCGGGTGGGAGCGAGGATCCCGCGCTGTCGAGGAACACCTTGTCGAGGCATCCGGGAGTGTCGCGGCGGATCGTGTCGAGATCGAACATGGCACCTTCCGTTCATGTCGGTGTGGTTCAAACTACCTGTGAACGAAGCTGTCCCGATGGAGCGAAGGCTGGGCACGTCCGATGCCGTGGTGATCGGCCTCGGCGCGATGATCGGCGCCGGAGTCTTCGTGGTGTTCGCGCCCGCTGCCGCGGTGGCCGGTACCGGGTTGCTTGTGGGCCTGGCGATTGCAGCGTTCATCGCATTCTGCAACGCGACGTCGTCGGCGCAGCTTGCGGCCAGATACCCCACGTCAGGTGGGACCTACGTCTACGGACGTGAGCAGCTCGGACCCTGGTGGGGGTTTGCCGCAGGCTGGTCGTTCGTGATCGGGAAGACCGCGAGTTGCGCGGCCATGGCCCTGACTTTCGCGACGTATGTTGCGCCTACCGCCTGGCGTGTTCCCGTCGCGGTATTGGTGGTGGCGGCGCTGGTTGCAGTCAATTACCGCGGAGTGACGCGGACGGCGCACATGGCCAGGGTGATCGTCGCTGTGTCGGCGACAGCACTGTGCGTAGCGCTGCTGGTTGCCGTCGTCGGTCCTGGTGCAGTGCGCGAGCTCCCGGATCTCGCGTTCGGGTCGTGGTACGGAATCCTGCAATCGGCGGGGCTGCTGTTCTTCGCCTTCGCCGGCTACGCCAGGATCGCGACGCTGGGGGAGGAAGTGCGCGATCCGCGCCGCACGATTCCGCGGGCGATCCTGATTGCTCTCACCGTTGCCGTCATCCTCTATGCACTGGTAGCAGTGGTGCTGTTGGTGACGTTGGGACCTGATCGGCTGGCGAACTCGGCACGGCCCTTGGCCGATGCAGTGGGCGCGACCGGGTGGAACTGGGCAGTTCCCGTAGTGGTGATCGGTGCCGCGGCGGCGTCGGCGGGGGCGCTGCTGGCTCTGATCGCGGGGGTGAGCCGTACGGCGATGGCGATGGCACGCGAGCGTGATCTGCCGGTTGCCCTCTCAGCCGTCCACCCACGGTTCGAGGTACCTCACCATGCGGAACTTGTGGTCGGTGCTGTCGTGATCGTTTTGGTGTCGACAACCGATCTTCGTGGGGTGATCGGCTTTTCGTCGTTCGGAGTGCTGCTCTACTACCTCGTCGCGAACGTGAGTGCGTACAGCCAGCGCGGGGTGGACCGGATGTATCCGAAGTGGCTGCAAGCGGTCGGCGCGGCTGGTTGTGTCGTTCTGGTGGTCACACTTCCGTGGATTGCGGTTGTTTTCGGGGTAGGTGTTGTTCTGGCCGGTTGTGGGTACCGGTGGATACGACTGAAGAAATTCAACGACACGTAACACCACAAAGGGTGCATCTCGGACGTTGGCGTTCTATCGTCGGTAGCGACCGCGAAGACCGCCCGAAGGGGAAGTCGAATGGTGACAGCAGCGTTGACAGCAGCACAGACCACGCAGGTGGATTCGCGTCCTGCGGCCGAGGCCTACGTCGGTGGTGTGTGCTTCAAACAGGGGCCACCCCGCTTGGTAGGAGCTGAGCTCGAGTGGCTGACCAGCCACGTTCCCGGTGGAGAGAGGCCGTCAGCCGCGACTCTGGCAAGGGCACTCGGGCGACATGCACCCACCAGCATCGACCCTGATTCACCGGCGGCACCGCTTCCGCGTGGCAGCCTCGTCACCGTAGAACCTGGCGGACAAATAGAACTCTCCTCAGCGCCGCGCACGTCCGCTCGCGAACTGTGTGACTGCCTCGACGACGACCGTCGTACTCTCGAAACACTCCTCGCGCCGTACTCCATCGAAATCAGTTCTGCGGCGGCCGACGTCGCCCGCCCACCTTCCCGGATTCTCCGGCTGCCGCGTTATTGCGCAATGGAATCCCGCTTCGCCGGGATAGGACCGTACGGCACCTTGATGATGTGCAATACCGCGGCAGTACAGATCAGTGTCGATGCCGGCGGCAGCCCGGAGTCCATCGCCCAGCGTTGGCGGCTCCTCGGGGACATGGGCCCGGCTCTCATCGCAGCGTTTGCGTGTTCTCCACGCTTGCAAGGGGTTCCGAAGGGAGATTGGGCGTCCCAACGCATGCGGACGTGGCTCGAACTCGATTCATGGCGAACGGTCGCAGTCCCGCAAGTGCAGGACTACGCCGGCTGGGCGCTCGATGTTCCGCTGATGTGTGTGCGAAACGAGGGTGACGATTGGACGGCTCCGCGGGGTGCCACTTTCGGAGACTGGATAGACGGCGCTGTGGATGCCGAGATCGGACGCCGACCCGTCTGGGCAGACTTGGACTATCACCTGTCCACGCTGTTCCCGCCGGTTCGCGCCGTCGGGCATCTGGAGGTTCGCTACATCGATGCGCAGCCGGGAGATCTGTGGCGAGTACCGGTAGCAGCGATCGACGCGTTGCTGTCCGGGCCTGCCGTGATGAGGGAGGCCAGTGATGCTGCAGCATCTACGGCCGGGCGGTGGCGAGACGCGGCGGAGTACGGATTGGACGATGTCGAACTGCGTTCGGCTGCAACCTCTCTGATGTCGCTTGCCGCGTCGTACGCGCCAGAGCCGCAGTTCGTTCGTCTTCTCGATGCCGCAGCCGAACGGTGTTGTCGCGCAATCGTGCCCGGTGAGAGCGACACATGACGGGGGAGATCACCAAGGAAGCGGTCGAGGCCGTACTTCTGCGAGCGCGTGAGCGGTCGACGCTGCTCACCGACTGCGTCGACGATACCGAATTGATCGCTCAGCATTCCCCGTTGATGAGTCCACTCGTGTGGGACCTGGCGCACATCGGTAATCAAGAGGAACTCTGGTTGGTGCGTGATGTCGGTGGCCGCGATCCGGTGCGTAGCGACATAGACGAGCTGTACGACGCTTTCAAGCATTCGAGATCGTCGAGACCCACACTTCCCCTGCTCAACCCGGCCGAGGCGCGCGAATACGTACGTACGGTCCGTGGGAAGGTCTGGGATGTGCTCGAAGCCAGCACGTTCGGTCGTACAGAACTCGACGTGGACGGTTTTGCCTTCGGGATGATCGCGCAGCACGAGCAGCAACACGCCGAGACCATGCTCGCGACCCACCAATTGCGTTCGGGGCCCACGGCACTCGTTGCGACTCCCGCTCCGCAAGCGGCCCGCATGCCGGAACTCGACGAGGTCACGATTCCCGCCGGCCCCTTCGTCATGGGGACCGACGACGAACCGTGGGCACTCGACAACGAGCGCACTGCGCATCAGGTCTATCTCACCGACTTCGCGATCGACAAATTCCCGGTCACGAACGGGCAGTTCGTCGAATTCATCGAGGACGGCGGGTATTCCCGACCGGAACTGTGGTCTCGCGACGGTTGGCGGCATCGCGTCGACGCGAAACTTCGTGCACCCCTGTTCTGGGAACACGACAATTCGGGTTGGTGGCACGAGACTTTCGGCGTCGAGGCTCCGGTTCCGCCGGACAAGCCGGTCGTGCATGTGAGCTACTACGAGGCCGAGGCCTACGCCAGCTGGGCAGGCAAACGGCTTCCCACCGAGGCGGAATGGGAAAAGGCCGCGCGCTGGGATCCGGAATCCGGAAGATCACGACGGTTCCCGTGGGGGGACGCGTCCGCAGACGAGAATCTCGCCAATCTCGGTCAACGCCATCTCGGCCCCGCCGGCGTCGGTTCTTACCCAGCAGGGGCGTCAGCAGCGGGTGTCGAGCAGTTGATCGGCGACGTATGGGAGTGGACGTCTTCGGGTTTCCATCCGTATCCGGGTTTCCGGGCTTTCCCGTATCGGGAGTACTCGGAGGTATTCTTCGGCGGCGACTACAAGGTGTTGCGAGGGGGATCGTTCGGGACCGACAGCGTTGCCTGTCGTGGGACGTTCCGTAACTGGGACCATCCGATCAGGCGCCAGATCTTCTCGGGTTTCCGTTGCGCCAGAACGATTTCGGTTAGACCCTGACATGTGTCGGCACCTCGGGTACCTCGGGCCGCCACGTTCGGTTCGTGAACTCATCAACGACGGCGAGAACTCACTGATGCGACAGTCGTGGGCACCTCGCGAGATGCGTGGCGGCGGGACCATCAATGCCGACGGATTCGGTGCGGTGTGGTGGAACGGTGGAAGACAGGGACGGTACCGCAGTATCTCGCCGATCTGGTCGGACCCGACAGTCGACGAGACGTTGTCCCACATCGTTTCCGGATCCGTTCTCGCCGCCGTACGTTCCGCGACGGAGGGGATGGCCGTCGAGATCGGTGCCTGCGCACCGTTCGTCGACGGAACCTACGCTTTCAGTCACAACGGAGCGGTATCCGGTTGGCCTGGATCACTTGCCGACTTGGCGGCAGAAGTTCCGGCCGTCGAACTGCTGAAGATGCCCGCCCCGACGGATGCTGCCTTGTTGTGGACAGTGCTTCGGCATCGGTTGAAGTCGAAGCCCGCGGAGGTCGCCGTGACGAGCCTCGTTCACGATGTAGCTGCGGCGGCGCCGGATTCACGATTGAACTTCCTGTTCGGTGACGGGCAGGAACTGTGGGCCACGGCGTGGGGCCACACGTTGTACACGCGGGCCGACGAGTCGCGGGCCCTGATCGTTTCCGAACCGTTCGATCGATCCCCGGACTGGGAGCAGGTGCCGGACCGGCACATCGTCTGCGCGCGTCCCGGCCATGTGATCATCACCCCGATCCCGATGGGAGAAAAATGAAAACCCCTACGCTCGAGGTTTATCTGACACCGGCCGAATCGGTCGACGCATTGCGAGCCGAGGCCAGGGAGGGTCTGACCGCTACGCCGAAGTGGCTCTCGCCCAAATGGTTCTACGACGCGCGTGGAAGTGAACTGTTCGAGGAGATCACGGCCTTACCCGAGTATTACCCCACCCGTACCGAACGCGGCCTGCTCACGCAGTACGCCGACGAGATCGCGGCGTTGACCGAACCCGAGATCCTGATCGAACTGGGTTCAGGTTCCTCGGAGAAGACGCGGTTACTCCTCGACGCGATGACGGCTCGCGGAACTCTGCGAACGTATGTACCGCAGGATGTTTCGGTGACGGCCCTCGAAGGCGCGGCGCAGCAAGTCGGTGCCGAGTTTCCCGGAATCGACGTGCTCGGAGTGGTCAGCGACTTCACCGGTTCGCTGCATCATCTGCCCGGTGGTGGACGGCGCGCGGTCGCTTTTCTCGGCGGAACTCTCGGTAATCTCGTTCCCGCAGAACGAGCCGAGTTCCTCTCGGGGATCGCAGCGGTGCTCGCTCCGGGGGAGAACCTGATCCTGGGGGTGGGATTGGTGATCGATCCGGCGGTTCTCGTGCCCGCCTACGACGACGCTGCCGGCGTGACTGCCCAGTTCAACCTCAACGTTCTCGCGGTCCTGAACAAGCAACTGGGAGCGAACTTTCCCTTGGAAGACTTCCGTCACGTCGCGCTCTGGGATGCCGAGAACCAGTGGATCGAAATGCGGTTGGAAGCACTTCGTGAACTCTCGGTGCATATCGACGACCTGGATCTGGAGATCACCTTCGCAGCGGGCGAGCAGCTGCGCACCGAGATCTCGGCGAAGTTCACCGAGGACGGGATTGCCGCGGAGCTCGCGTCCGCGGGCTTCGGGGTACGGAAGGTGTGGACAGATCAGGATCAGCGCTTCGCGTTGTTGTGCGCGCAGCGGGCGTGAAGTGGGCGCTTGTCAGAGGATGCTGTCTCCTCCTAGAAGTGTCTCAAAAGTTCTGTAGGCGGCAATATTTGAGAAGTGTCGAGAGTAGAGATCGGCGGTGCCAGTATGGACAGCGTCGGACACCGGCGCAAGATCCACGAGATGCGCGAGTTTTACATAGGACTGGTCATCGCTCGCGCCGAGCGGATACTCCTGCTCGCCGGCCTTGCGCTCGAATTTTGACTGCGCCTCAGCGGGGTCGCCAGCCCAGATGAGATAACAGTCCTCTCGGTAGAAGCACCCGACCCCGTCATTCTTCCCCAACTCGAATATCGCTATGCCGAAGTACGGTTGATCTCGTGTCGGATGCTGAGTCATGCGATTGAACGTAGTGACATCGGAGCGCAAAAGGTATCGGTGAATACCCCGGGATTCCGCAAAAACTTGTCGGTGGGCGCCCGTAGAATCGCTCATATGTTCGAATCGAAGACTTCCGCGGGCGCGCTGTTTCGGCAGCATGCGGAAATCGCGCGCGCCCACTTCCTCGAGATCGACGCGGTCACTGCGCTGTACTTGGACCGTTGTGAGGAGGATGCCGCGGTTGGAGTCAATGAGGCTTTTCGGGGTCAATTCGCGCACGTGGAGATCGCGTCGATACTGAGCATTACGGAGTACGCCGCGCAGAAAATGATTGCACTGGGATGTGACCTGCGCTGGCGACTTCCGCGGGTGGCGGCCGCTTTTGCTTGCGGTGACATCGATCTGGCCAAAGCGACGGCACTGTCCGAAGCTCTCGCCAACGTTTCCGAGCACGCGCTCGATGAGATCGAGCGACTCCTCGTGGACGGTGCCTGCCGTGCAACCGGTAACAAGTTGAAGGCGCGCGCACGAGGTCTCATTGCTCGGTACGACCCTGATGGGGTGCGTGCCAGGCGAGTTCGTGCGGAGGCGGATCGGGACGTTCGAACGTGCGCGTCGCACGACGGTATGTCGACTCTGGACGGAATGCTTCCAGCGGTCGGCGCTCAGACTTTGGCCACCAGGCTCCGTGCGATGTCGATGCAGGTGTGTGGTTCCGATCCGAGAACTTTCGGGCAACGTCGTGCCGATGCACTGATCGCATTGGCGGAAGGAAAGACGTCGTTGGATTGTCAGTGCGACGGCGATTGCACCCGTAGGGGTGATACGAAGACCTCCGCGCTCCCGATTGCGACAATTCTTGTGGGTGTCAACGCTTCCACCCTGCTCGGATTCGACGACCTGCCAGGCTATTTGCAGGGGTACGGCCACATCGATGCCGACCTTGCGCGCGCGATCGCCGCGGACGCCACGTGGCAGAGAGTCCTCACCCTTGCACCGTCCGAGGTGCAACATTGTTCGACTGCGGGGGCAGTCGGACCGGTGCTCGGCGTGGGTCGGTCGATGCGCTCACCGGAGATATTGCCCGCTGCGGCAAGGGATAATCGCTCGAGAAGGAACAGTGGTTCGCGGCGCGGTGAATCCACGTACCAGCCGTCCGCGGCGTTGGCGACGATTGTAAGGACGCGAGACGGTACGTGCCGCTTTCCGAATTGTGTTGTGCGTTCTGATAGTTGCGATATCGACCACACGGTGCCGTTCGATCACGGCAACCCCGCTCAGGGAGGGCCTACTGCAGAACGGAACTTGGCCTGTCTGTGTCGAAAACATCACCGACTGAAGACGTTTGGCAGGTGGACAGTGAAGCAAATCGGAGGTGGTCTTCTGGAGTGGAAAGATCCGTCAGGACGACGAACGGTTACCGCGCCCGTAGGCCCATTCTGTGACCCCGAACTGAGAGTGCCCGACGCGGCGAGACTGCATTTGACGGACGACGATGCGCTGGAACGACGTTTCGGACTTCGGGACAGGGGAGTGGAAGCGGATCTCGAATACCTCCTGGACTGGAGTGTGCCCGGTTGGCGGAAGGCACGATCTGCATCAAGACGCAACGCGTCCCCACTGGCGAACGCCTTGCCGGAGTTTGCCGACTTCTGAAGGGGTTTCGTTTCTCCTGTGGCCTGCGGGTATAGCGAGAGGGCCCGAAAAATGGTGTTTGTCTGTTTATAGTGAGGCGCAGAACGGTTTCCGACCCGAGGAGAACGCGTGCGTCATCCGAAGCTCGCCGCATTGACCGTGGCCCTGACTGCAGTACTGGTGATGCCGGTAACGCAGAGCGTGGCTCAACCCTTCCCCTTCGACCCCGGCAGTTTCGGCAACGGCAGTACCGGATCGCTGGGCGGTGACGACCCTGACATCCCCATCGAGAACACCCTCCCGCAGCTTTCGGTCACCACACTCGTCGACGGACTCGATCACCCCTGGGACGTCGTGGCAGCCCCGGACGGCGCGATCCTGACGGGACAACGGTCCGGCGGATTCTTCGTTCGCCGAGGCGACAACACGACAGGTCCAGTCTCTGCTGACCTTTCGGATCTCTACGCTCAGTCCGAAACCGGGCTCATGGGCATCGCGCTTGCCCTTGACTTCGCTCAGTCGCGCACCCTCTACACCTGCCAGGGATTCAGCGCTGGGGGAGTCACGGACGTTCGAGTGATCTCGTGGACCGTCGACGCCGGATGGACCGCCCTCACTCGAACCGGAACCGTATTGCCAGGAATCCCGGTCTCGTCCGGGCGTCACGGGGGTTGCCGAATTCTTGCGGCGCAGGACGGAACGCTGTTCGTCGGGACGGGTGACACCGCGACGCCGAGCGTTCCGCAGGATCCGAATTCGTTGGGCGGCAAGGTCTTGCACATCAACGCCGACGGATCTCCAGCAGCGGGGAATCCGAATGCAGGCAGCCCCGTCTACACGCTCGGGCATCGCAACGTCCAAGGCTTGGCCGTGCAACCTGGAACCGGCCGGGTCTACTCGGTTGAACAGGGCACAAGCGTCGACGACGAAGTCAATCTGCTTACCCCCGGCGGAAATTACGGCTACCGCCCGGATCGGCTTCCCGGAACGTACGACGAATCCGTGCCGATGACCGATCCGGTGCGAGTGCCGGGAGCAATTGCGGCGGTGTGGCGTTCGGGTAGCTCCACGTTGGCTACCGCCAGCGCTGCCTTCACGGGCGGAGCCGCGTGGGGTGCCTGGGACGGTGCGCTCGTAATGGGTGGTCTCAAGAGCAAGGAACTGATCTTCCTCCGCCTCAGTGCCGACGGACGCTCGGTCGACGCGCAGACCTTCGGGTTGGTGAACCAGTTCGGGCGCTTGCGCTCGGTGACTCCGACGCCGGACGGCTCGCTCCTGGTGACCACCGACAACGGAGCAGGCGACAAGGTGCTGCGGGTGACGCCAACGCCCTGATCTTCAATACCAGGCGATGACCCGGCACGGACCACCCGAACCACCCGCATGCGTCGGCGCTCCCACCATCACCGTGGCGCCGACGGCCGGAAGTGCGGACAGGTTCGCGAGGGCTTCGACTGCGTACTTTCCTGAGCCCAAAGCGCTTCGGTGAGCCCCGTGGGTGGTGCTTCGGCCCCCGTCGATGCTGAGGGTGTCCGAACCCACGGCCACTATGTCGCGCTCGCGGACGAGGAAGTCGATCGCTTCGGGGGCGAATCCCGGAGTGTGTTGCACGCCGTGTACATCTCGATTCGTGAAGGCTCCGCCGGCACCGGCCCGGGTATCCCAACCCGAGTTCATCGCCACCAGGCTGCGAGGAGAGATTGTCCCGTGGACGGCTTCCCAATCGAGGATGTCCTGACGGGTGAGCAACGCGTCAGGGTCGACGGCGGCTCGGGCGCTGATATCGACGACCGCGATCGGTACGACGAGGTCGGTGACTGGAATCTTCTCGACAGTGATTCCGTCCGCACTGGCGTGCGCGGGCGCGTCGATGTGCGTACCGGTGTGTTCCTCGAGGCGGAGTTCGTTGAGGTAGAAGTTTCCGCCGAAACCAGCGGACCCGAGCGAGCCCAGAGATCCGCCGGCGTCGGCGATCTTCGCCAGGTTCCTCATCTCGAACGAGCGCGCGCCCGGCCACACCGGGAAATCCGGCGTCAGTACATGGGTCAGATCGACGATGGTCCGACCCGATGGCGCTGCCGACGCAGTGGGCTGCACCGCGCCGGTAACGACGGTCGCACCGAGCGCAGTAGTGCCGAGCGCCGCGAACATAGATCGTCGGCTGACTTTCCGGCCCTCTCGTCCGATCGATTCGTAGACCTCCGACAACACCTTCGGTGAGCACATCAGAAACTCCAGATCACTGGGATCAACACCGTCGCAACTACCAGGAACCACAACAACATCGGGAGTCCGAGCTTCCAGTAGTCGCCGAACTTGTATCCGCCAGGTCCCATCACCATCATGTTCGCGGGAGTGGCGACGGGCGTCAGGAAGGAGGCTGCGGCAGCGACGGTCACCGTCATCAGAAGGGGCAGCACCGAGATATCGAGTTCGCCGGCGACCGAGATGGCGATCGGCGTGATGATCAGCGCGGTCGCGGTGTTGCTGATCAGCTGACCCAGCGTCGCCGTCACGACGAAGAGTCCGGCGACGACGACATACGGGCTTGCACCACCGACGACGTCGACGAAGGCATGAGCGAGTTTCTCGGCTGCGCCGGTCTGCTGGATCGCGGTCGAGAGCGGGATCATTCCGCCGACGAGAATCAACGTGGTCCACGAGATGGACCGATGCGCTTGCTCCACGCTGATCACTCGTAACAAAACCATCGCACACGCCGCGAGGAGTCCGGCTATCGCCGACGGCACCAATCCGAAGGTCAGCAACACGACCATCGCCGCGACGACGACGAGGGCGATGACCGCGCGAGTTCCCAACGGCGCTGCCTGCTTACGGATCTGACCAGGTGCGTCGACCACGAGGACATTCGGATCGACCGCGGTGTGGGTGTCGAGATCGTCCCAGCTGCCTTGCAGGAGGAGCGTGTCACCTGCCGCCAACTTGACGCCCTTCGGGCCGCAGTCCTCACCGGCACGCTGGACCGCGAGGATCACCAGATCGCCACTGTCGGTCACCATGCCGGGAAAAGCCCTGTCGCCGATCATTTCCGAGCGCGGCGGGATTATCACTTCGACCACACCGTCGTGCTTGGTGATCAAGGGCTCTGCGGACGGCGCATCCTTGCCCATCAACTGATACTGCTTCGCGAGGGTCTTGGCGTGCCGACTCAGGTCAGGCGACATCGACGTCCCCGCACGATGGGGGAGGACGTGAGGACCGAGAAGTACGGCGATCGCGATCGTTCCCAATACGAGCGGCGCACCGACCAAGGTGAAACTGAAGAACCCGAAAGCACCGGCCCCGGATTCCTCGGCGGCTTCGGAAACGATGATGTTGACCGGTGTTCCGGTCAAGGTGAGCATCGAACCGGCATGGGCGGCAAATGCCAACGGCAGAAGCAGTTGTGACGTCGACTTACCGAGACGCACTGCCAAGACGACCACCATCGGCACCAACGCGGCTACGGCTCCGTTGACGCTGATCAATGCGGTCAACGCGGCAACCAGCAACATGATCGCACTCAAGAGACGGACTCGGGATTCACCGACTTTTGCCAGCAATTTCTCGCCCGCCCACGTGGTGACACCGGTGGCGTCGAGGGCTTCGCTGACGACGAAGAGCGCGGCGATGAACACCACCGTGGGATCGCCGAATCCGGCAAGCGCCTGCTCCATCGTGATGACACCGGTGGCGTAGAGCGCCAGGGCAGTGCCGATCGCGATGATGCCGACCGGGATTCGGCCGATCACGAACAGCGCCACGACCAGTGCAAGCACGACAAAGGTGATGGTGATGTCATTCACGATTCGTAAAGGTACCTGCTCATACAGAACGGCCCCGTCTCGCAAGGGAGACGGGGCCGTGGGACGGACGCGAAGGAATTAGTTGGAGGCGGCGATGCGAGCCTTCTCGAGAGCGGCCAGCGTGCGAAGAACCGTGGCCTTCTGCTTGTTGAGATCGCTCAGTCGCGCGCGCGCCGGCAACCCTTGTGCGAGTTCGGCGACCTTGATCTGCTCGTCGATCGAACCGAGCTGATCGAGAAGCCCTAGGACGCGAGCCTGGAGCGTGTCGATGTCCACGGTGTCCGTCTTGACCGGAGCGGCAACGCGCGTCGCTGTGCCCGTGCTGGCGGGGCGGGAAGCCCGTGCGGGTGACGTGTCGGCGACAACCGTTGCGGCACGGGGCCGAATTGCCTTGCGAACGGCGGCCGCATCGGGAAGGACGTCCATGCGGATCTCGTTCAGAACTCGGCGAGCCTCGCGAGCGTTGACGCGGTACTCGCGTTCTTCGTCGTCGTCGGACTGCAGCGTGCCGCCGAGCGGGCGCAGACCGTACATACCGAGGAAGCGCTTCGCGTCGTCGATGATGCCTTCGTTTTCACGACATTTTCCACAGCGGGGTTCGTTGCGGAACATGTCCACGGAGTTGTCGTCTCCGCACCAGACACAAGATCCTGGGCGCCACCGCCGGATCGTCGGAACTGATGAATTCAGGGAATGAGATTCGGGCCGGGATTCCAGGGTTTGCGCGTCGATCACGACGAGCCACACTAGGCGAAGATTGCGGCGCGGTGAACACCGCCCCAACATCGACCTGGGTTTCTGGTCGTGGGCGTGATCAAGATCATGCTGAATGCCGTATTCGGTGGTATTCGTGTGTCCCACAGGTGGTTTCATGATGACCGGGTGGTCTGTTTCTGTGGTGTTCACGAAGACGACGACGGGCGCGTACCAGTGACCGTGAAGTCACAGGTACGCGCCCGTAGAGCAGCGTGAGACTAGGCGCTGCCGTTGAACAGTGAAGTCACAGAACCGTTCTCGAAAACTTCCTTGATGGTGCGAGCCAGCAGCGGTGCGATGGACAGCACCGTCAGCGTCGGGAACTTCTTCGACTCGTCGATCGGAAGTGTATTGGTGACAACAACTTCCTTTGCGCCACACGTCGACAGGCGCTCGGCAGCAGGGTCGGAGAGGACGCCGTGGGTTGCAGCGATGACGACGTCACCCGCTCCGGCCTCCTTGAGTACCTTGACCGCGCCGGCGATGGTTCCGCCGGTGTCGATCATGTCGTCGATCAGGATGCAGGTGCGACCCTCGACATCACCGACCACGCGGTTGGACTTGACCTGGTTGGGTACCAAGGGATCGCGCGTCTTGTGAATGAACGCCAGCGGCGCTCCGCCGAGCGAGTCGGCCCATTTCTCGGCGACGCGAACGCGGCCCGAGTCGGGGGAGACCACCGTGATGTTCTCGAGGTTGTAGCCCGCGCGAATATGGTTGGCCAACTGGCTGTGTGCGTGCATGTGATCGACGGGGCCGTCGAAAAAGCCCTGGATCTGATCGGTATGAAGGTCGACCGTGATGATGCGATCGGCGCCGGCAGTCTTGAGCAGGTCAGCGATCAGGCGAGCGGAGATCGGCTCGCGTCCGCGGTGCTTCTTGTCCTGGCGGGCGTACGGGTAGAACGGAAGAACGGCGGTGATGCGCTTTGCCGATCCACGCTTGAGAGCGTCGATCATGATGAGCTGCTCCATCACCCACGTGTTCAGCGGTGCCGGATGACTCTGCAGGACGAACGCGTCGGAGCCGCGAACCGACTCTTCGAATCGAACGAAGATCTCACCGTTCGCGAAGTCACGCGCGGTCTGCGGGGTGACGCGGATGTCGAGTTCCTTCGCCACCTGCTCCGCCAACTCGGGATGAGCGCGACCCGAGAACAACATCAGGTTCTTCTGGTTGTCGATCCAATTCGCAGTCACTGGTTCATGCCATCCTTTTGTACTTGCCGGTCGATCTGGTGGTGATCTGTGCTGTCAGGTAATGCAGGGCTGTCAGGTTGTTGCAGGGCTGTCAGGTTGTGCAGCTGCTGCAGCATCGGCCGCGGGCGTGCCGGGACGATTCTTCTGAACCCAGCCCTCGATGTTGCGCTGCAAACCACCCGAGACGGCAAGCGCCCCTGGCGGTACGTCGTTTCGCAGAACGGTTCCGGCCCCGGTGTATGCGCCGTCACCAACGGTGAGCGGGGCGACGAACATCGTGTCGGAGCCGGTTCGCACATGCGACCCCACCACAGTACGGCTCTTGTTCACGCCGTCGTAATTGACGAAGACGCTCGAAGCCCCGATGTTGCTGTGATGGCCGATGGTGGCGTCGCCGACGTAGGTAAGATGCGGAATCTTCGAATGCTCGCCGATGTCCGCGTTCTTCGTTTCCACGTATGCGCCGATCTTCCCGTGGTCACCGAGACGTGTAGCCGGCCGCAGGTAGGCGAAAGGACCGACGGTCGCGTCGGCTCCGATCACGGAGTCGGTCCCGTGGGAGCGGACGACTTGCGCGCGCTCCCCGACGCTCACGTTGTCCAAGGAGGTGTCGGGGCCGATCACGGCGTCCTCGCCCACCGACGTTGTGCCGGTCAACTGAACTCCGGGCAGGAGCGTCACGTCCTGTGCGATGTGCACGCCGCAATCGATCCACGTGCTCGCCGGATCGACGACGGTGACGCCGGCACGCATCCACGTCTCGAGGATCCGACGGTTCATCTCGCGGGCGAGCGTCGAGAGCTGCACGCGGTCGTTGGCGCCCGCGACGAGAACCGAATCCGCGATGTGCTGCGCGCGAACACGCTTGCCCGCGCGACGGGCGATCATGATCACATCAGTGAGATAGAACTCGTGCTGTGCGTTGTTGGAGTCGAGAGACGCCAGCGCATCGCGCAGAGTCTCGAAGTCGAAGGCGTAGACACCTGAATTGACCTCGGTGATCGAGCGCTGCGAATCGGTGGCTTCCTTCTCTTCGACAATGGCGTTGACTTCGCCGTCCGTCGTACGAAGGATCCGTCCGTAGCCGGTGGGGTCGAGGGCAGTCGACGTCAACACCGTGACCGCGGCCGCGGGAGCGGCAGTGTGCTGAGCGAGGAGGTCTGCGATGGTCTTGCCGTCGAGCAGCGGCACGTCGGCGGCGGTCACGAGTACGGTTCCGGCGAAGTCGGCCGGCAGACCCTCGAGTCCGCAACTGACGGCGTGCCCGGTGCCCTTCTGCTCGTCCTGAACGGCGACGGTGACGGGCCGGCCCAGTTCACTCGCGACTGCGTTGACTGCTTCGGTGACACGCTCACGATCGTGACCGACGACGGTCACCAGGTGCGTGGGGTTCAGTGAGGTTGCCGCGTGAAGCGAATGTGCCAGCATGCTGCGTCCGGCGAGAGTGTGGAGGACCTTGGGAGTCTTCGACTTCATTCGTGTACCGGCACCCGCTGCGAGAACGATCACGGCGGTCTGCACTGGTTTGAGCTCCCTCTGTCGATCAAACTGTCGATCAAGCTGTCGATCAAGACACGCATTTCCGCTCGGGAAATGCATGTTGTTCACCAGCTCCGCCGCCAGGACTCGAACCTGAACTATCTGAACCAAAATCAGAGGTGCTGCCATTACACCACGGCGGATTGCCACGCATTGCCGAGCCTTGCGGCCGAACGCGCGCAAGAATAATCGCATGCCGACCCGCCGTAGGTCGAACCGCTCCTCTGATTGGGTCCCCGAAGTCCCGATAGGCTGAGCGTCCACAGCAGTAATTTGTGTGTCGGCGAGAGGAAGACAATGGCGGCGGTGTCCGGTTCGGGTGGCGGGGATCCAGTTCCCGAACGAGTGACACGGATCCGGATGACCGGTACCCAACGTCGGCAACAACTGATCGAGATCGGGCGGGCATTGTTCGCCGAACGGGGATACGAAGCGACGTCGATCGAGGAGATCGCCCAGCGAGCAAACGTGTCCAAGCCGGTCGTGTACGAGCACTTCGGCGGCAAGGAGGGGCTGTACGCCGTAGTAGTGGACCGGGAGATGTCGCGACTCCTCGAGATGATCACGTCTTCGCTCTCGCAAAATCGCTCGAGAGTTCGAGTCGAGCGGGTTGCGTTGGCTTTGCTCACCTACGTGGAAGAGCACACTGACGGATTTCGGATACTCGTGCGCGATTCGTCCGTTGTTGCGCCCAGTGGGACGTATTCGAGCTTGCTCAACGATGCGATCAGTCAGGTGGGCTACCTGCTTGCGGGGGACTTCTCCAGACGCGGTTTCGACCCCGGACTAGCAACGATGTACGCACAGGCGCTTGTCGGCATGGTGTCCACTACGGCCACTTGGTGGCTCGACGAACGGACTCCGTCGAAGGAAGTTGTCGCCGCTCATCTCGTGAATTTGTGTTGGAATGGGCTGACGAATCTGGAAGCCGACCCACAATTGGAGGGTTAACCAGGCGCGCCTGCCGCGCAGAGATGGATCGCGGTCTAAGCTGTGTTCGCTGTATCACGATCGTTTGATGGGCAAATGTCTCATTTGTTTGCAGGGTGGGTTGAATGCCGAACCGTGCCTTCCATTTTGACGCTGTGAACGGGTAAGACCAAGGATTCGTTCGATGTGTGGTGATTGGAGGCCGGATCGATGGTGAGGCAAGAGCGGGCAGAAGCCACCCGTGATTCGGTGCTGCGCGGAGCAGCGGGTGTGTTCTTGCGCCTGGGCTATGCCAATGCCAGCTTGAGCGAGATCATCGCCGAGTCGCAGGTGACCAAAGGCGCGCTGTACTTCCATTTCGGGTCCAAGGAAGAACTCGCGCGGGCGGTGATCGACGAGGGTTCGGCGCGTTTCGACGCAAAATGTGAGCTCTGGTTGGACCGTCGCACTCCCGCACTCGAGTCGCTGATCGGTATTTCGTCCGTCATCGTCGACATCGGTGCGCATGACGCCATGGTTAGAGCGACGTTCCGCTTGTTGGTCGAGATCGGGGACTATCGGGGCTCCGGTCCGGCGACTCTGGACGTGTGGCTCGACATTTACCGTGAACTTGCCAGCCGTGCGGCAGACGAAGGTGATCTGCGTTCGGACGCGGATTCTGCTGACATTGCTCGTTTCCTGTTGGAAGTGGCGTCCGGAGTTCGGCTGATGGCAGCCGCCACCGGGACCGTTCGTGAGCTTTCGGACTCCATGAAGGCATCGTGGAACCTGATACTTCCGATCGTGGTCCCGGAATCGAAAGTGGAGTACTTCAGGCAATTCGCTGCCCGCCGCCTTGCCAGCGATCACTGAAATCACTGACTCTCCGCACTGCTCCTTTGGTCAGTTTGCTGCAAATGTCCTGGTAGCGACATTGTTCTTTTTGTTCTGCATTCGAAACAAACTAAGAGTATGTTTATAGTGTTGATGGGAATCTGGAAGTCTGATCTTGCCCATCATCTTCGGATTGCGGTATGTTCTACCGGTAGCTGAAGAATTGCTGAGAATGAAGGTTTGTCAGTGCAGGGTGACGGCGTCGGCGCACCGGGCAGCATAGGGGGCTGCCCGGCGTGTACGACCCCAGATGGGGAGTCAACAGATGGGTGACACTGCGCCGACGCCGATGCTCGATATCGGCCCGCGGATCGGCTGTGACGTAGTGAACGTCGTGGATGTCACTCGAAGTATCGAACTCTTCGGGCGGAGGTATCTCGATCGGACCTTCACCCCGCACGAATTGCAGACGTGCGCCGGGCCGGCACGGGATCAACGATTGGCCGCACGTTTCGCCGCCAAAGAGGCTGTTGTGAAGGTGCTCAGGCCGGGTGACGTTCCCGTCCCGTGGAATTCCATCGAAATCACTCGGGCCGAGTGGGGTGGTTGTGGGGTGACGCTGTCCGGCAATGCCGCGGAACTCGCGCGGGCCCAGGATTTGCACGATTTTCAAGTATCTATCTCGCACGAAGCGGACGTGGCCATCGCAATGGTGATCGCAACACGCTCGGGCGCTCGCATCGAAAAGAAGGACGACATCGCTGATGATTGATCAGGCAATTCGGAAAGTGCTCGTCGAGCACGGTCGGCTGGCAGTCGACGTGAGCACGATCGATGGAGAGGCCGATCTTTACGAGTTGGGTTTGACGTCGCACGCGAGCGTGAATGTCATGTTGGCGCTGGAGGATTCGTTCGACATCGAGTTCCCTGACGAGTTGTTGCGGAAGAGTACTTTCGCAAGCGTCAAGGCGATCGAGGGTGCGTTGACGGAGTTGGGTGCTGCATGAACGCTCCGCAATCGCAGTGCGCCACCGGGACGGCCCTCGAGCGGGCCACACGGTTGGCCGACGAAGTTGCAGCGGTGTGGGCCGACGAAGTCGATGCCGAGGCAAGGTTTCCGCGTGAAGCTGTCGACGCCATGCGAAGCGAACGGCTGCTGTCGGTAGCTGTGCCGAGGGAACTAGGCGGCGAAGGACTCTCGCTGCAGGAAGTGTCGCAGATCGCCCGTGTGATCGGAACACGCTGTGCAGCAAGCGGAATGATTTTCGCGATGCATCAGACGCAAATCTACTCGTTGGTCAAGCACGGCAACACCGAAGCGCTACGCGGGTTTGTCGAAGAAACGGTCGACAAGCAACTGCTGTTGGCATCGGCAACCACTGAGCTGGGAATCGGTGGTGACGTCAGCCGGAGTTACTGCGCGGTCGAAGACTTGGGCGGTCACCTGCTGTTGATCAAGAACGCACCTGTCATTTCGTACGGCGAACACTCCGACGCGATAGTCGTGACGGCTCGGCGAACCCCGGAGAGTCAGCCGAACGATCAGGTTCTCGTTGTGTGTCGTACCCCAGACCTGACGCTCGAACGCACCACCGAGTGGAACACGCTGGGACTCAGGGGAACTTGCAGTCTTGGTTACATCCTTCGGGCCACCTCGACGCCCGAGATGGTCGCCGACGTACCGTATTCCGATATCTCCACCCATACGATGCTTCCGGTCTCGCACGTCGTCTGGAGCTCGGTGTGGTTGGGAATTGCCGACGCTGCAGTCGAGAAGGCACGCAAGTACGTGCGTGCCGCCGCCCGCAAGCAGCCCGGAGTCACTTCCCCCGGAGCGCTGCGGCTCGCCGAAGTTGCTGCTTCGGCACAACAATTCGCCGATCTTGTCGACGCCTCTGCACGCAGGTACGACCGCGCAGTTCACGCTGCGGAAGGCGCCGCCGATTTCGAGGCGACGGGAGCGGTGGGCTTTTCGCTCGCGATGAACAACCTGAAAGTCACAGCCTCCACCGCGGTGGTGGAAATCGTGGGGCAGACAATGCTGATCTGTGGCATCTCGGGATATCGCGAGGACACCGAATTTTCACTCGGTCGGCACCTTCGTGACGCGCACGGCGCAGCGGTGATGGTGAACAACGATCGAATCATGGCAGGTTCAGCGCACATGGCTATCGGATACCGGGGAACGCTATGACGACGGAGAATGTGACAACCGAGACTGTGACAGGCGAGACCGATCTGGATCGGGCTCGGGCTGCATTTCAACGCGAACTGCTCGTCGAAGGACTACTCGTCGAGACAGAGGTACCGGGACTCTACGGGCGTTCCGGCGTGTTCGAGGACATCGTCGACGGTATCGACCGAGTGGTGGTTGCAGCGGGGCCAGGCGACGCCGCGACTCGGCTGCGGTTCCCGCCGGTGTTCCCGCGTAGCAGTTTCGAGCGCACCGACTACATCGCTTCGTTTCCCAACCTCACCGGCGCCATCCACACCTTCGCTGGTTCCAATCGCGATCACGCGCGACTGCTGGCCGATCGCGCCGACGGGCAATCGTGGGATCGCCACCTCGAGCCGACCGAGACCATGCTCGTGTCGGCAGCGTGCCATCCTGCCTATGCGCGATACACCGGAGTTCTCCCCGAAGGCGGGGTGCTGCTGGACATCTACGGGTTTTGCTTCCGGCACGAACCGGCGATCGATCCGGCTCGCATGCAAGCGTTTCGGATGCACGAGTTCGTGACGATCGGTGACGCCGCGGCAGCGCGAGCGCATCGCGAGCACTGGATCGAGCGGGGGCTCGAGGTGCTCGGCCGGCTCGAACTCGACGCCACCCCGGTGATTGCCAATGATCCTTTCTTCGGACGCGCCGGAAAGATGCTTGCAGCCAACCAGCGTGAAGAGAATCTCAAGACGGAACTGACGGTTCGGCTCTACGGAGATCTCGACGAGGGCACGGCGATCGTGTCCTCGAACAACCATCTCGACCATTTCGGTGTCAACTTCGACATCCGAACGGCGGAGGGGGAGGTGGCGCACAGCTCGTGCGTCGGCTTCGGGATGGAGCGAATCGCGTTGTCCTTGTTGCGGACTCATGGTCTTGATGTGGCTGCGTGGCCAACCTCCGTACGCGAACGAATGGGCATCTGATGTCCCGGCTCATCGACATTTCACCTGATCGCTACCAACCCCATTCGTTGCACCAGGACGACCGGGTGTGGGCGCAGACCAACTGCTATACGGATCTGTGGATCGAAGTGTTGCATTCGCTGGGATTGGACCCCGTCCCGGCATTGGCATGTGCCTTCTCATCGCGGTTCGACGGGACTCAGTGGACGTTCCTCAAGCTCAAGGCCGAGGACATCTACGCGCTGTACGGAATCGAAGTCGCCGAGATGAACGTCTGGCGGGCACCGCTGATCCATGTCGAGGACAACCTCGCGGTTGGAATGCTGTCGACGGTTGAAGTCGACGGATACTGGCTTCCCGACACTCTCGGAACGAGTTATCACGAGGGGCACACCAAGACCACGATCGTGCCCAATCGGATCGATCGCGTTGCCGGCGAGCTCGAGTACTTCCACAACAGTGGGTACTACGTGCTGCGAGGCGACGATTTCTCCGGCGTCTTCGATCTCGATCGTTCCTCACTTCCTTCGTTCGTGCCCTACGTCGAACAGATCAGGTTGAATCCGGTTCACGCGACCAACGCCGGAAACATCGCCGAAGTGGCTCGGCGGAACGTAGCGGTTCGAGCGGCGGGTAATCCCGTGCGAGAGCTGGGACGCCGGGTGATCGACGACCTCGAATGGGTGCAGGGGGCGGGTATGGATGCCTTTCACCTCTGGTCCTTCGGGCTACTTCGTCAGTGCGGTGCCAGCGCGGAGCTGGCAGCCGACGCCAGCGAGTTTTTGGACACTGCAGGTTTCTCCGGGACAGGCGAAGCTGCGCCAGATTTCCGAAAAGTGGCGTCCGGGGCCAAGAGCGTGCAGTTTCAGATGGCGCGTGCCTCCAGGGGCCGCGCGGTGGACCCGCGTGAGCAACTCGACGAGATGGCCGTGTCGTGGAAGAGGGCGATGGAAGTCGTTGCCGACACAGTCGGCGTCGACTCGCATCGACACTTGAGGTTGGTCTAACAGTGCCTCGTTCGTCAGCAGACCTGCTGGCCGGCGCGATATGGCGATGCGCTGCAACCGAACCCGGATCCATATCTGATCCGGGTGCCCTCGAAACCGTGACCGAGTGGGCCGCAGCGTCTGTGCCTGGGACAGTCGTTGGTGCGATACAGGCGGCGCAAACGGACGCCGGACGCACGAAGTCCGTTGCATCGTCGTCGGTTTCATCATCGTCTGTTGCATCATCGGACTGGTGGTTCGTGACTACCGTGGCCACGACCGGTGAGGGGTCGTGGCTGCTCCAGTTCGACGGTGTGACGGCGTTTGCCGATGTCTGGATCGGCGGCGTCCATGTCGCGTCCACTGAATCCATGTTCACGCCTGGGGAAGTGAGCATTCCGGCCGTAGTCGGCGCTGGTAAACGCGTCCAGGTCGCTATTCATTTTCATTCTCTGTCCGCGATTCTGAGATCGAGGCGTCCTCGAGGACGTTGGCGCTCGTCGATGGTCCGTGAACAGGGTCTTCGGTGGATCCGAACCACGATGCTCGGTATGGCTCCCGTATTCAGTGGCGTTCCGGTACCGGTGGGACCGTGGCGGGGTATCCGGTTGTTGGACAAGGGAGTTGCCGCCGTAGTCTCGGCTGTCAAGCACGCGAGTGTTGACGGCACAACCGGTCACGTTGCCGTCAGCGCTCGGCTCACCGGATTGCCGGCCTCGCTGGAGTACGTGACCGTGCGCGTCGGCGAACACTCGCGACAATTGGCTGTAATTGCCGGACCGGACGGATTCCTCGAGGTGTCCGGCGTCGTCGAAGTGCCGGACGCGCAGTTGTGGTGGCCGCACACTCATGGCGCTCCTCGCACGTATCCGGTGACGATAGAAACGATCGGAGTCTCCGAGCATCTCGGTTCAGTGGGCTTCCGGACGGTGGAGGCCGACAGATCCGATGGTGGATTCCGTTTGAATGTCAACGGCATCCGGGTGTACTGCCGTGGTTCGGTGTGGGTGCCGACCGACCCGATCTCGCTTCAAGACGACGCCGGCACCACTCGTGTCTTGGAACGCCTGGCTGAGGCGGGCCTGAACATGATTCGAATCCCGGGGACGATGGTCTACGAGAGCGACCACTTCTGGGAGGAATGCGCGCGACTGGGCATTCTCGTGTGGCAGGACATGATGTTGGCGACGCTTGATCCGCCCGACACCGACGAATTCTTCGAACTCGTTGCAGCAGAGGTCACCGCGTTCTTGCACAGAGTGCGTGGAAATCCCGCTTTGGCAGTCTTCTGCGGCGGCAGCGAGACCGAACAGCAGCCGACCATGCTGGGCTTGGTCGATCAACACATCCCGCTCATTCATTCGAGACTGCCGGAGCTGATCTCGGCGGTGGCACCTGAACTCGAATACGTGACGTCGTCGCCCTCGGCGCCTCGCGGGGGAGAGCAATTGGCAACGCATGTCGGAAGCGGGGTCGCCCACTACTTCGGGGTGGGTGCCTATCGTCGTCCACTGGCCGACGTGCTCAGCGCGCGAGTACGTTTTGCGACCGAATCATTGGCATTTTCGATTCCACCGTCGAATGCCGTGATCGAGAACGAATTCGGTTCGCTCGCCGTCGCAGGGCACCACCCGGCATGGAAAGCCGCGGTGCCGCGGGACAACGGATCGTCGTGGGATTTCGAGGATGTTCGGGATCACTACGTCCACGCGCTTTTCGGCGAAGACGCTCGTGAAGTCCGGTGGTCCGACCCGGAACGCTATCTCGACCTGGGGCGAGCAGCCGTATGTGAGGCGTTCGCCTCGACGCTCGGCTACTGGCGTCGCCCGGATTCTCGGTGCGACGGCGCCTTGACACTCGCACTGCGAGACCTGGAGCCCGGACCGGGATGGGGGGTCCTCGATTGGAGCGGCAGCCCCAAGGCTCCGTGGTTCGTGCTCCGTAGGAGCGCCAAACCGATCGCGCTCCTCGTCACGGACGACGGTATGGACGGATTGAGGCTCGACGCGATCAACGAGACTGCCGAACCTGTCGTCGGCGAGATCAGGTTTCGAGCGCACAGTCGGTCAGGTGTCGTCCCAGTCGACGTCGCGCTACCGGTCAAGGTGAAATCGCACTCGAGTCTGACCTGGTCCGTGGACAGCCTTGTCGGCCGTTTCACCGACCTCACTCACGTCTTTCAGTTCGGGGCGCGGACATACGACGCCGTCACCGTCACACTCGAAGACGAAGACGGAGAGATGGTGGACGAAGTGGTGCACCTCCTGGGGAGCCCGGCACGGCCCCTCGAGCGGTCGGTCGGACTTGTCGCCACGGCGCGCAACGTCGGCGACGAAGAGTGGGTAGTCGACGTCACGACGGATGCTTCCGCCCAATACGTTGCCCTCGAACTGCAGGGCTTCGAGCCCGAAGACTCCTGGTTCCACCTCGCGCCGAACGGTCGCAGGACTGTACGTCTACGGAGAACCAGCCAGGCAACGAAGGTAATCGGCCGGGTTCGGGCGCTCAACTCTCACACCAGCGTGGCCGTGGCACCGCCGAGCGCCCCGGCCACCCGATCTTCACCGGCCAAGCGGACGACGAAGAAGCCGAGCGTTACGGGAAACTGAACGGATCGGACTGCGCTGCGAGATCGCGCACCGATAGAATCGAACCGGCGCACAACTCTGCCTCGGTGGAGATCTTGCGCTCGGGCTGTGCGTCCGCAACCCGTCATCACTGTTCAGGAGCGCGTTCGTTGACTTCCTTGTCCTCTGCCCAGACTGCGCTCGCTGGACTCGCCGAGGTCGCCCTCGCAGACGCCGCGTTCACTCCAGTGATCGACTCGATCGGTGCGCCTGCCCTGGACATCGTGGCGCCGAAGCCGGCTCGACCATTCATCGCCGCTGCACTTGCCGCGCGCACTCCGGTGCTGCTGGTGACGGCCACCGGTCGCGAAGCCGACGATCTGACGTCAGAACTCACCGAGATGCTCGGTGGAGGCGTCGCGCAGTTCCCGTCGTGGGAAACATTGCCGCACGAGCGACTGTCGCCGAGCGCGGACACCGTCGGGCGACGGGTGGAGGTACTGCGCCGACTCGCCAGACCAGACGACGCCTCGTACGGCTCGCCTCTCCGGGTGATCGTGACCACGGTGCGCTCTCTCGTTCAGCCGATGGCGCCGGGTCTTGGCGAGATCGAGCCGATCACGTTGCGCGTCGGCACCGAGATCGATTTCGATTCTGTTCTGGTTCGCCTGGTGGAGATGGCGTACAGCCGTGTCGACATGGTGGGAAAGCGTGGTGAGTTCGCGGTCCGCGGCGGCATTCTCGACCTGTTCTCGCCGACGGCGGATCATCCGGTACGTATCGAATTCTGGGGTGACGAGGTATCGGAGCTTCGGTACTTCTCTGTCGCCGATCAGCGTTCGCTACCGGACGTCGACGTCGATTCCGTGATCGCGCCGCCGTGTCGTGAGCTGATTCTGACAGCTGATGTTCGCGATCGAGCTGCGGCACTCGCTGCTGAGAATCAGGCTGACGCGTCGTTGGTCGAGATGCTGGACAAGATCTCGGCAGGCATCCCCGTCGAGGGGATGGAAGCTCTGCTCCCGGTTCTCAAACCCGGTGAACTGCAACTACTTTCCGATGTCCTTCCGGTAGGGGCGCACATCCTTCTGTGCGATCCGGAGAAGGTGCGCACCCGCGCCACCGATCTGGTGCGCACCGGCCAGGAATTCTTGGAAGCGTCGTGGACGGCGGCGTCGATCGGCGGCGCTGCACCGCTCGACACGTCGATCCTCAACGGCGGGGGAGTCGATCTCGGTGCCTCCGCATACCGGTCGCTTCGTCATGTTCGCGAATCTGCCGAAGCTGCCGGCCGTCCGTGGTGGACGGTCAGCCCGCTGGCTTCGGGAAATGGTGAAGAACTGGAAATCCCGGTTCAGGCGGCACCGCAGGTACGTGGTTCCGACGACCTCTTGGCCGAGCTGTTCGTCAGCCTCCGGGCACACGTGAGCACGGGCGGTCGCGCGGCGATCGTGGTGGCAGGCGCCGGCACAGCAAGCCGAGTCGTCGAGCGACTCGGTGAAGCCGAAGTACCCGCCAAGATGCTCGAAGGCGGAGCGACCCCTGCCCGCGGACAGGTCGCGGTGCTCCGCGGGTCTCTGCACGACGGACTGGTACTCGCCGGCGACGACTCGACGCCGGGGATGGTGATCGTCACCGAGTCCGATCTGACGGGCAACCGCGTTGCTGCGGTCGGCGACGGAAAGCGCTTGCCGGCCAAGCGCCGCAATCAGGTCGATCCCCTCGCGCTGTCTGCAGGGGACATGGTCGTGCACGATCAGCACGGTATCGGCCGGTTCGTCGAGATGGTCGAACGCACCATCGGCGGGGCGCGTCGTGAATACCTGGTCATCGAGTACGCGCCGAGCAAGCGTGGTCACCCGGGTGATCGTCTGTTCGTCCCGATGGAATCGCTCGATCAACTCTCCCGGTACGTCGGTGGAGAGTTGCCTGCGCTGAGCAAGCTCGGTGGATCCGACTGGGCGAACACCAAGCGTAAGGCCCGCAAGGCGGTTCGTGAGATCGCGGGTGAGTTGGTTCAGCTCTACGCTGCGCGTCAGGCGGCCCCGGGGCATGCGTTCGGCCCGGACACGCCGTGGCAGAAGGAACTCGAAGACGCATTCGCCTTCACCGAGACCATCGACCAGTTGACCGTCATCAGTGAGGTCAAGGCCGACATGGAGAAGCCGGTTCCGATGGACCGGGTGGTGATCGGTGACGTCGGGTACGGCAAGACGGAGATCGCCGTTCGTGCCGCGTTCAAGGCAGTCCAGGACGGCAAGCAGGTGGCGGTACTGGTCCCGACGACTCTGCTTGCACAGCAACATCTTCAGACATTCACCGAACGAATGGCGTCGTTCCCGGTGAAGGTGCGAGGGCTGTCCCGTTTCACCGACGCCAAGGACTCGAAGGAAATCATCGCCGGCATGGCCGAAGGCGAGATCGACATCGTCGTCGGTACTCACCGGTTGCTGCAGACCGGTATTCGCTGGAAGGACCTCGGGCTTGTGATCGTCGACGAGGAACAGCGATTCGGAGTCGAGCACAAGGAACACATCAAGGCACTACGCACCCACGTCGACGTCTTGACGATGTCGGCTACCCCGATTCCTCGTACTCTCGAGATGAGCATGGCCGGGATCCGCGAGATGTCCACGATCCTCACACCGCCGGAAGAACGTCATCCGATCCTCACTTACGTCGGCGCGTATGCGGACAAGCAGGTTGCCGCGGCCATCCGGCGTGAACTTCTGCGCGACGGTCAGGTCTTCTACGTACACAACCGTGTCAGCTCGATCGACAAGGCGGCCAAGAAGATCCGTGAACTCGTCCCGGAGGCTCGCGTCGTCGTCGCGCACGGTCAGATGAACGAGGACACTCTCGAAAAGACCGTGCAGGGCTTCTGGGAACGCGACTTCGACGTGTTGGTCTGTACCACGATCATCGAAACCGGTCTGGACATCTCGAACGCGAACACACTGATCGTCGAACGTGCGGACTCGCTTGGCCTCTCGCAGTTGCATCAGCTTCGCGGACGCGTCGGGCGTAGTCGTGAACGTGGATACGCATACTTCTTGTACCCGGCCGAAAAGCCTTTGACGGAAACGGCATACGATCGGCTGGCAACGATTTCGCAGAATTCGGACCTCGGCGCTGGTATGGCAGTCGCGATGAAGGACCTCGAAATCCGTGGAGCCGGAAACGTTCTGGGCGCAGAGCAGTCCGGCCACGTCGCGGGTGTCGGGTTCGATCTGTATGTCAGGCTGGTCGGTGAGGCGGTCGAAGCCTTCCGGGCTGCAGCCGACGGCAAACCGATCACCGTGGACGAGGGCACGAAGGAAGTCCGGATCGACCTACCGGTGGACGCGCACATCCCGCCCGACTACGTCACCAGTGACAGGCTCAGGTTGGAGGGGTACCGCAAGCTCGCTGCGGCAACTGATTCCGACGGCATCGCTGCCGTAGTCGAAGAACTGGTCGATCGCTACGGCCCACTGCCCGAAGAGGTTCGACGGCTGATCTCGGTGGCCAAGCTTCGACTGCTCTGCCGCGAGTACCAACTGGAGGAAGTCGCCGTCACCGGAACTCAGCTCAAGATCTCGCCGATGTCACTGCCCGATTCCAAACAGATCAGGCTCAAGAGGATCTATCCGAGCGCGCAGTACCGGGCAACGACCGGGCTCGTGCAACTCCCGCTGCCTCGCACCGGCGGAGTCGGCTCGGATCGCCTGCGGGACGTCGAACTACTTCAATACATCGCGGACTTCATCTTGGCGATAGACGGGCGCGCCGCCGGTGCCGTCCTGGTCGAGGCGTGAGCACTCGGTGAACGAATCGCCCGTCGTCGTACTGCTCGATCCTCTGCGGCCGCATGTCTTTCCGCTGGAGGCGCTCCCGTTCCTGTCCGGCGCGATCGATATCGACCCGGACGTTCCCGACTCGGTACGCGGCGCATTGCCTGCCACGACACCCGGCGCCGCGGTGACTGTGATGATGGACACCGCCGAGCCGAAGATCGAGGCGTTGTCTGCCGCTGGGGTAAAGATGATTCGCGCCGAACCCATTCACGGCGATCGATTGGTGGAAGCGGCGTCGATCATGGACCGGTTGTGGAATCGCGGCGGTTGGGAGTCGACCCAGACGCACGAGAGCCTCTCGGTTTACCTCGTCGAGGAGACCTATGAGGTACTCGACGCGATTCGAAGCGACGACGAGAGCGATCTCCGTGAGGAACTCGGCGATCTGTTGCTCCAGGTGTTGTTCCACTCGCGGATCGCTCAATCTCACGGCGTTTTCGAATTGGACGACGTGGCCGGCGCACTGATCGCGAAACTCGTGCATCGCAGCCCGCACCTGGTCAGTTCCGGGGTGGTCGACATCGCTGAGCAGGAGCGGGCGTGGGACGCTTTGAAGGCTGCCGAGAAGGCGCGCGCGTCGTCCATGGACGGCATCGCTCGGTCGCAGCCGCCGTTGCTCCTCGCCGAAAAAGTACTGAGCAGGGCCGCCAAAGCCGGTGTGATCGAAAGCGCCGACGAAGCTGATCTGGAAGCTTTGATCGAACAGTGCCGACGCGCCGACACTGCACTCCTGGGCGCCCTGGACATGCTGATCGCCGACATTCGGATTCGTGAGGGAAGACGTCTCGAAAATGTGGAGGATTAGCCCACTTTGACGTAATTGCCCGGTAATCATCTGGCAACCGGAAAATAGCTTGGACTCGGTGAGTGCAGTTGAAACAAACCTAAGGTATGTTTACGTACGAAATGAGCAACACTGGGTCGTTTTATCGCACGAAGTGGCCCTTGATCGGCAGTTATGTAGGGGGTCCGATGACGGTTCGTTTCTGCACTGCGAGCAGCGAGGTACGGCAACCGGCGGGGTGTTGCCGTACCTGGAGGCTCGCGGTGGCTACCGATCAGCGATCCGCTGAATCCGTTCGACCCGCTGAAGTCATTCGAATGACTAGAAGGACTGATGGCAAATGAGCGTTCATGCTGAGGTGGAGAGCCGGTCGGCAGCATTGCAGGATTCCGCTCATGTCGGCACCGACTGGCGTCGGGCATACCGGAAGCGGATTGCCGTGAGCGATTCGATCACGGTTCTGTTCGTGATCGCGCTCGCACAGATCGGCAGCATGTGGCCGCATCCGATCGAGTGGCTGACGCCACTCAAGGTGATTGCGTCTGCAGCGCTGGGAGGGCTGTGGATGATCGCGCTCGCACGCGGACGCAGCCGTCATCAGTCGATGCTGGGCGAGGGTAGCGACGAGTACGAGAAGGTGCTGCTCGCTACCGGCCAAGTCTTCGGAGTGGGCGCATTGGCCGGGATCATTCTCGGCGTAGGAATCGCGCGTAGCTATCTCATGATCGCACTGCCCGTCGGGCTCGCTGCGCTGCTTCTCGGGCGCTACCTCTGGCGACGCGACATTCGAAAGAAGCGTGCGAGCGGGGATTGCCGCAACTCGGTGCTGTTGGTCGGTGGACACGCGTCCGTCGTTGCTACTACGCGAGCCTTCGTGCGGGACTCCTCGGCAGGCTACGACGTTGTGGGAGCGTGCATTCCGCGTCGGGCGACCGCGCTGGACGATCACATCGTCGTCGACGGCGCAGCGGTCCCGGTATTGGGCAACGAGTTCGAGGTGGTCGAGGCAATGCGCGCAAGCGGCGCAGACACCGTCATCGTCACCGGAACCGAAGACCTCGGGCAGGTGGGCATACGCAAGCTGATGTGGGACCTCGAAGCCGAGGGCGTCGACATGGTGGTTTCACCGGTCGTAGCCGACGTGTCGAAGGCTCGCTTGATGTTTCGCCCGGCGGCGGGACTCCCGTTGATTCACGTTGCGCGACCGCGCTACCAGGGCGCCAACCGGCTTGCGCCCGCTGTTTTCGACGCGGTGTTCTCGATGCTGATGATCCTCCTCGTGGCGCCGGTCATGGTCGCCGCCGCCGCTGCGGTCAAGTTCACGTCGAAAGGTCCGGTGTTCTACAAGGCAGAACGCATCGGCCTCAACGGGAAACCGTTCCCTATGTTGAAGTTTCGTACCATGGTGGAAGGCGCCGATCAGCAGGTTGTCGATCTGATGGGGGACAACGAAGGCGCGGGAGGCGTGTTGTTCAAGATGCGGGAGGATCCACGAATCACGTCCGTCGGCAAGATCCTTCGTCGATTGAGCATCGACGAGCTACCACAGTTCTTCAACGTCATTCGCGGCGAGATGAGCGTTGTCGGTCCGCGGCCGCCGTTGCGGCGCGAGGTCGAGATGTACGACGACGAGGTTGCCCGGCGCCTGCTGGTCAAGCCTGGTATCACCGGTCTCTGGCAGGTAAGTGGTCGCAGTGACCTCTCGTGGGAAGAATCTGTTCGACTGGACTCTTCCTACGTCGAGAATTGGTCTATCCTGCAAAATCTTTCGATCATTAGTCGTACCGTCTCAGCGGTCGCGAAGAGCGACGGAGCGTACTGACTACGCGGTTGGTGCCGGCGCGGATATCCGCGCCGGGCACCCTCCTGTCAGCTGTCGAGCTCAACAATGCGAGAACAGATTCTTGACGTAGCCGGCAGTTTGGTAAACGTAGTTGAATGCCCACGTCCCGATCGAGAGTTCCGGACGGCTTGCGACCATGACCAGTTCTCCTTGATAACACTGCGAAATGATGTGCCGCGCCCGCGAGATATGAGGAACGAAAGTCACGACGATGACAGTCTTCCATCCGTTGGCATTGGCCATTCTCTCGATTTCGAACCCCTCGCCCTCGGTGGTGGACGGTGAGGGGACGAAACAGTCGACAGGGAAGTCGAACGTACCCTCGCAGATCGACCGCATCTTCTTGTCGTTGTCGCCGTAAGGATTCGAGAAGATCAGGCGTGGTGCGTAACCGTCTTTCATCAGTTGGATTCCGACCTCCTCGCGTCCGTCGTGTGCTCCGCCGAGGACAACGATAGCGTCAGCACTTCGTGGTGCATCGATCTTGGGTGAGACGAAGACGGGCCAACCCGCTGCCGCACCAAGGGCGAGGAGTGATAGAGGTATGCCCGCAATCTTCAAGGCCGATTTGATCTGTTTGATGGCCCCACAATACCTGGACCCAGGAGACGACGATGATCGGATGGCAACCACTTCGGACGGTGGCGGGGTTGACCGCCTTACGGGATGCCTATGGGCAGAACATGTCTGGACTCGTACCTGAGACCGGTGTGTATCTCGCCGACGACGGTTGGTGGATCGCTCTCACGGGTGCACCCGATCCCAGCTACAACCTTGCATTGGTCCATGGGGGTGATGTGCGGAAAAACACGGTCGCCGTTGTGGAACGAGTGCTCGCAGAGCGACTGCGCACCGTTGTCATGCTCGCCGGGGCGGGTCTGGATGCCGCGACCGTCCTCGCGGATGCAGGGTGGGTGTGCGTAGGTTCGAGTTCGCTGCGCGCGCTACCGAATTCTCCGTCAGCGCCGGATGCCGCGGTGCGGATCCTGGAAGGTGGCGACCTGCGTTCAGCACGGCAACTTGCGGAGGATGTTTTCGGTATCGATCGCGAATCTGCGACTCTGGTGTATCAGGAGGCGGCCCCCGACCGACCAAGTGAGCGTTCAGTCGTCGGCCTGTTCGAACTCGACACGCTGCAGACCGCAGCGATGCTGTCGTTCGGTAAGCCCATCAGCACTGTGTGGGCGGCCGGAACCAGGGCGCAAGGACAGCGGCGCGGACATGGGTTGCGGGTCCTTCGGCAAGTGTCGGCAGCCGCATTCGAGGCTGTCGGCGACGGCGCCGTGTGTGGTCTCGCCAGCGCTGCCGGCAATGCTCTGTACGACGCGAGCGGAGCCGAAATCGTCGAGTACTGGCAGATGTGGTCGCGACCGCGATGGCTACTTGGTAGCTGACATCAGCCGTCAGGTATGTTTGTGTGCGTTCGGCAAACTTTTGGTTTCTTTCAGCTACGCTTCAACGCGCGATCCAATCGGGGGTACTCAAGATGGCAGATTCGAGTACCAGGGATGCGGCGATACGTCGCGAACTCGGCGTTCCGCCCACTTTCGACCTGGTGAGGCATGCACGAAACCTTGCAAGAGTGTTCTTCCCCGCTCTTGTCATCGCATTGCTCGTCGGTGGGATTGTCTACGCTGTGCGGGGAAGCGCGACACCGGTGTATCAATCCGACATCGTCGCGGAGGTTCAGTCTGCCTCGCAGATCGTCGTGACGGACGCGAACCTCGGCCAGTTGGTTGCCCCCTATGTCGCACTGGCCACCGATAGCGATGTGGTTGCCGCCATCCACGACCAGTTGAATAACGGGTGGACGACAGCGGATGTCTCGAGCCACATCTCGGTGACGCCGGGTACTTCTCCGGCATTGGTATTCGTCAAGGCGACTGCCTTCAGTCAGGCTGACGCGGACGCGCTGGCACGAATAGTCGTCGCCACCTTGAGCGACGCGCAGGCGCGACGCAATGCAGACACGCTGGATCGTCGTACCCGAGTTCTCACCGACGACATCGCTCGATTGAACGGGGACTTGGACGCAGCGCGGCGAGAAAGCTTGGACGAATACGAGACGCCCGCCGACGATCCGACTATCAAGGCGGATCTCGACGCGAGGCTGGAGCAGTTGCGCCAGTTGAGATCGACCGTATCCGGTTCCGACCGACTGCAGTTGCTTTCCGCCCCCGCGGGAACGGGTCTGCCGGTTGCACCGAAGCCGCTCGTCGAGTCGGCGGTTGCGTTCTTGGTGGTCCTCATTCTCGCTGCCGAAATCCTCTCTGCCTGCCGGGGTCGATTCAGTTCGCGAGTGACCGACGCGTGGGCACGTCGAACGGCCCGGAAATACGGAGCCTCACTACTCCTGCAGCACTCCGAAGCCGCTGAGTTTCCACCGAACCTCGCGCTGACGATATGCCAGCGTGCAAGTCTCGGTGATCATGTCCTGGTGCTTTCGGGTGACGGCGTCCCCTCGACATCATGGGATGTTCCTGCGCACGTGCGATCCGGGGTCTCCCGATATTCGCTGAAGTCGGACTGGTGGAGCCGATTTGACTCCAATGGAACCGGGTTTGCCCTGGTTGTTGTCTCCGCACAGCAATCCAACCAACGGGAGATCGTCGAATGCCTCAGAGCCTTAGCCGAAGTCGATGTTGCGCGAACACTGGTACTCGTGGGTCCGTCTGCTCCCGAGCCTCTCCTCGACGTACTTACCCTCGCGGTGCTGCGTCGCAGACGCAGGCCCGCAAGTTCAGTGAAACTGGCGGCCGAGCCGACCAACTCGGCCACGAACTCACAGACCCCGTCCGACAGCGCCTGGGTGAAGTCCGGTGCGCCGCGGCTGAACGAGCCTTCCGTTGCCGTGCCCTACGGAATGGATACTTCCGACCTGGTTTCGAGGAGGGATCGCGCCAGCCTGGTGGATGCGAAAACGGTCAGTATTGCGAAGAAGAACCTGCCGAAGGGCACGGCTACGCCCAAGTCGAGCGCAGGGGTCGAGCTCGAAGAGCCGCAGGTCGTGCAGACTGTTGATGTCGAGGGGGCCGGAGTCGAGGCGTCCGTAGTGGAAACTTCCGGAGCGGAGACGACCAGCACTGATGCAACTGGTGTCAAGGCGTCCGGGGAAGCCGACAGCATCGACTCCGAAGCCTCGACCGAACGAATTATGTTGACCTCCAAGGATATAGCGGAAATTCGAAAGAGGAGGCAAAGAACTCGCGTGAGCCTTATACGTTCGGATTCAGCAGACGGACAGTCGGAATCCTGAAGGACCGGGCTTTCACTAGATCTTGGGTGTGCCGCACCCTCCAACTGCCTGTTTCACCGCCGCGAGTGCGGGTTTCGGAGTGTAGTTGATCGTGACCAGACCGAAGTTCTGTTCGATATCCGAAGTGTTGGTTCCGCGATCACGCATGCTGTAGATGAAAATGCGCTCGATGTAACCGAGCACCTTTGCTTGCGCGAATCCATCCGAGATGATGTTGGCCTGTAATTGCGGGCTGACGGCGGTCGGGCCTGTACCTGTCGGAGCTCCGAATTCGGTTGCCCAGACTTTCTTTCCGCTGTCCCCGTTCTGCACCATCGATTCTCGCATCAGTCGGATCCTGTAGAAAGTGTTCCAATTCTGGGTGGACGAATCCGAAGGTAGCGCAGGCCAACTGTACGGATGGATCGAAAAGACATCGAATGAAGACTTTGCTCCTGCCGCGTACATACCCTTGAGATATGTGACCGGTGAGATGTCGGATCCGTTGTCGACGGCCGGTGCCAAACCGCCGTTGAGAATCTTTGCACCCGGTTGTACCGCACGGATACTTGCAGATGCGGCTTTCAGGAGTGCAGTGTAGGTGTTCACATTCGGCTTGGGGCGGAAGAATTGTGTCAGGTTCGGTTCGTTCCAAATCTCCCAAGTGCTGATTCTGTTCGAGTACCGTTGTGCTGCTTGTTGTGCAAACTTGGCAAACGCGGCCGGATCGGATGGATACCCGTGGGTATCGCTGACCCCGGCGACGCGAGCCCAAGCCGGCGTGTACGTAACGATTCCCAAGACGCTCAATCCTTGGAGACGTGCTCGATCGACGACGCGGTCGGTTGCGCTCCAATTCTGTTGGCCCTTGGTTGATTCGACGGCGGACCAATCGACGTCGAACCTGAGCCAGGTCGCGCCGGCATTCTTCATTGCGGTCAGTTCTGCATCGAGATCATTCTGAGAGAGACCGTTGAGTGGGGCGCCCGCGGCGATCCCTAAACCAACGGAACTGCACGTCGAGTTCGGGGTTGGGGTTGTTGTTGGAACTGGACTCGGTGCACACGCGCTCAATGACCCGACAGTCAACAGGGCGCAGGCGAGGGACAATCGAAGTCGACTCACGTCGACCACCTTCTTTCCACAGTGACTCGAAACCGGTGCGGGACAGACAAGTTGGAAGCCGAACTAGATGACCAATCCGACAAATCAAAGAATTGCATGAATTGGGTCACTTGGCACCAGTCTCGAAGTCGGTTCTGCAGTACTTCCGTCCGGTTGGGTGCTACTGCGAAATGCGCCGGTTGGTATTGTCCGATTTTCTCGGTGACTGTGGTCGAAAATGATCAATAGTTCAGAGGCATCCTCCAGTTTCGTTTGCATCTTGCAACACGGCCATAGCGGGCTTCGGTTCGAAGTCGAGATTCAGAAGGCCAAAGTTTTGTTCGCGATCACCGGGATCGGAGCCGCGGTCCTGGAGACTGTAAACGAAGACCTTCTGAACGAACCCGAGGCTACGTGCTTCGTTGAATCCGTCACGCAGTATCTCGGCTTGCATCGACTCGGTCACAGCGTCGAGACCAGTTCCTGTTGGTGCCCCGAATTCGGTCGCCCAAATAGATTTGGTCGAGTCGCCGTTTGCAACCATTGTGTCGTGCATCAGCCGCATTCGATAGAAAGAGTTCCAGTTTCGAGTCAACGGGTCCGAGGGCAGTGCCGGGTAGGTGTACGGATGCATTCCGACAACGTCGAAGTGTTGTCCAGCTCCATATTCGTAGATGTTCGCGAGGAACGTCGTGGGGCTTATGTCAGCGCCGTTGTCAGTTGCGGGGGACAAGCCACCGGAGACAATTGTTGCGCCCGGTTGCACTGCCTCGATTGCTACGCTCGATGCGGCGAGCAGCTTCGAGTAATACTCAGGATCCGGCGTCGGATTGAAGAATGTTTGGAGATTGGGCTCGTTCCAGATCTCCCATGACGAAATGGAATTCGAGTAGCGGGCAGCGGCAAGCGCCGCGAACCTACCGAACTCGTCCGGGTCGGCCGGACGGGTATGCGTGTCAGGACTCGTCGCTGCCGGATCTCTTGCCCAGGCAGGCGTGTAGGTGATGAGACCCAGAATCTCGAGTCCGGAAGATTTTGCGATGTCCACGAGGCGATCGGTTCCGGACCAGTCGAAGGCGCCCTCGGTACTTTCGATGGCGGACCAGTCGATGTCGAATCTGACCCAGTGCGAACCCGATGATCGAATAGCTTCCACCGTTCGATCCATTTCGGCGTCACTCATTGCGGTATAGCCGGAACCAAGTGCGATGCCAGTATTGTCTGACGAAGGTTGAATTGCGCAAGGTTCGCCGGTTGCGGTAATCGAAGAATGGACTACCAATCCGACAATCAACAAGACCACTGCGACTGCGGCGACTCGACGTGCCTTAGCCATCGATGAGCTCCTTCAGCAGAGCCGGAAGATTCTTCTGGATGTCATATCGGTCCTCTACCTTCCGCCGGCCGATGCGTGACAATTCGGATCGTGCACTCCCGTCCTCCAACAGTCTCGTTATCTCGGCTGCGAGTTCTACTGAATCAGATGGCTCGACGAGCGATCCGGCGCCGTCCCCCAGCAGCTCGCTGGTGCCGCCGAGATCGGTTCCGACGACTGGCACTCCGATGCTCATTGCTTCGAGTGCCACGAGTGGGCCGGCTTCGGGAGAGGTGCTCGCAGAAATCGCGATGTCCCATCCTTTGATAGTTGCCAGTGAATCGACATATCCGAGAAATGTGACGCGACCCGCCAGATCCGACTGCTGTGCGCGTTCACGTAGCACTTGTGCGTACATTTCGTCGCCAGGGAACGGAAGTCCGGCGATTTCGAGTTGGACGTCTACTGTGCGGGCGATGGCATCCATCAACACCAAGTGGCCTTTCCACGGCGTCAGTGACCCGATGATTCCGACAACTCGGCGTGCCGGTGATCGAACTTCCGTTACCTCAGGGGGAACTACAACACCAAGTCGTGATACCGAGGTGGGAATTCCCAGCGAAAGAACAGGAAGCGAGGTCGGTCCGGAGACGGCGACTGCTCGTCGGATCCCGGGTTTTGCAATCCGTACGACGATTCGTTGTTTTGTGCTCGAGAGAGTGTCGTGGACAAGCCACGTTGCACGTTGCGGTACGCGGCCGAGCCTGATCACCGGCAATGCGAACAGTGAGTTGACTATCACGGTCGAGCTGGCCGACTGAGCCCGAGACGCAATGATGCGCCCGGCAATTCGCCAATTCTTTGCAACTTCGAGAATCGCCAGGACGCGTGCCAGACCCCCTTCGCCTCTGAGCGACAGGGTTGGTAGCGTGACCGTTTCGAAGTCGACTGACGCGCGTGCGCGATCCCTCAGCGGCCCTTCCGGACAAGCCAACGTTACCGTGAAACCCTGCTCGTGTGCCAACCGCATCAGTTGGAGCATGACCAGTTCGGCGCCGGAGATCTCTCCAGTGTGGCTGACGAAAATGATCGTTCGTGTCATTTTACTTCCCTGTCGGGTTTTACCATTGCGAGTGGCGACTTCCCGCCCGCGAGCGATACAAGTGCATAGATTCCGACTGTCCCAAGTGGAGCGAGAACCGAAACGACTGGCCATGGCACGCTCAACCTTTCGACGCAGATCGTTCCTGCCACTGTGACCACCGCGCAGAGGGCGACGGCCGCTCCGAGCGGGAGCATCGGAAACATTCTGTGAACCGGCAGACTTTGCCGCACTACAATCCAAATTGCAACGAAAAGAAGCAGTTCGGTCGATACGGTCGCAACTGCCGCTCCGTTGAATGACATTCGAGGAATCAACACGATGTTGACCACGATATTGAAGAGTAAGCCGCCCAATGCAATCCACGGATATATTCGATGCCGGCCGCTCGCAACCAGGATCATCAACCCCAACTGGGTGAGCATCGAGAAGCATGCGCCAAGCACCAACAGTCGCGTCGAGGTCCCTGCAATTGCGAACCGCTCTCCGTACAGAAAGGTGAGCACTCCGGTGGCAGCAGGCCAGAACGCGGCGATCGATGCGCTCCCGAGAACTGTCAGGACGATGAATGTTTCGCGGCTTCGTTCGCGGAACACTCCCACGCTGTCGGGCCAATATGACACGAGAAGTGTTGTTACCGGGGTGACTACGGTGATTGCGACGATTTGCAGAAGGTCCGCGAATTTGTACCCGATGGTGTACAAGCCGACCGAATCGAAAGTATCGAGCTTGCCCAAGAGCAGCACATCCACTTTGGACAGAAGCGTGACCAAAGCGAAGCCGATGCTCAAAGGGATTGCTTCGATCAGCATTTCCCGCCACCTACGAAACTGCGCTCGTGACGACGGCCTTGGCCCGGCGACGCCCTTTCGGACACCGCGCACTTTCACGACGGCCGCGACCACTTCGTTGATGACCGCAGGGATGACGAGAACGAGGAGGATCGGCTGCCACAAAACCGCGACGATGGTCGCGACAAGCTGGGCGAGTTGCCCGACGCCCTCGGCGATTGCGACATACGTCATGCGCAGGCGGCTCTGGTACATGACGGAAAGTGCATGGCTGGGAGTGGCAACGACAACGACCAAACCAGCGACCGCCGTTGCTTCGACCACTTCTGCGGGGTAGCGGAGAATCCAGACATAACCCACCGCGACGATGTATCCGAAAAGACCAAGGGCGACCCGTAGGGATATGAACGCGGTGGTGACCAGCGAAACTTCCCACGGATTGCACTCGACCAACTTCGCGAGCACCACTCGGCCGACGCCGAGATCGGTGACGACGGACAACAATCCGAGCAATCCGAAGATGAGGGAGAACTGACCGAATTCGTCAGGGCTGATCGAACGCGCGATCAGAACCGAGCCGGTCCACCCCATCGCTGCCACTGCGATCCGGCTTCCGAGCATGATCGCAGTGCTTCGGCGTGCATCGTTCGCAGTCAAATCCGGAGCGGCCGGCCCGTGGATTTTCGTCTCTCGCTCGCGACGTTCCTTCTCGAACTTGTCGATAGCGGCCTGGCGCAATTCGGCGAACTCTCGCGGCGATACGGGCTCGGTGCCCGTCGAATTGCGATTCGTCATGAGCAACTCACACGCTCAGCCCTGCAATGCGGTACGCGTCAACCGTGTATTCGGCTGTTCGGGTCCACGTCGATCGGGCCGCGACACGTGGCGCAGATATACGGAGTGCGGTGTTGACATCGTCGTCCAGGACGACTGAGCGAAGAGCGGCCAACCAGGAAGCCTTGTCGTGCTTGCGGACAAGCACGGCGGCGTTGTCGGCGAATTCGGTCAGTGCTCCGACCGCACTCGCAACCACTGCCGCGCCGCACGCCATGGCTTCGAGTGGCGGCAGACCGAACCCCTCGTAGTGGGAGGAGTATGCGACAGCAGTTGCGGCGGAATAGAGTGCCGGAAGGTCTTCTGTCGCGACGTAACCCAATCCTCGGGCGGAACGGGGCGCGTCGGGGCCCGTCGAGCCGGAGCCCGCCAGCAGAAAAGGAATCGACAGCTCCGTGCACGCTTCGGCGACCAGAGCGACATCTTTTCGAGGTTCGATCGTTCCGACCTGCAGCACGAATCGCTCCGGCAGTTTCAATCGCCGCCGAACTTCGGTCACTGCAGCTTCGGTGGGGATCGTGGCCCAGGATGCGGGTGCCAGCGGCGTGACAACGGCATGCCGACCGCTCAGTGCGAATATTCGTTCGGCGGTGAAGTCCGATACTGCAATGACGACGTCGGCCTTGCGTAGCGCCGCGGACAGGAGTCGGCGTTCGCCAGCTGCTCGATATCGACTGAAGGCCCACGGAACGTCGAATACCGACATGTCGTGAAACGTCGAGATCTTCAGGCCGCCTTGCCCGATCGGGAGGTCGACGTCGAGGCTGTGGAACAAGTCGCTGCCCGCGACCGGCACCATCGCCCACGCGGCTCTGCGTGCTCCGGAGGCAACAGGGCGCGTCACGGCGCGCACTCCGATTGGAATCTCATCGACAGCGTCGATTTGCACTGTTGCGCTGAGGTTCGTCGATTCGCTGATCAGTGGGGAGAGTTCTCGGAGTAGTTCGCGTGCATAGGTTTGGACGCCGCCCCCACCAGGTCGGAGTGCCATGGCTCCGAGGGTGATTCGTGATCGGATATCGCTTCTTTCTCCGAGTGGTGTTGAGTCAGTGCGCATCCCACGGTTCCAATCAGTAGCCAAAAGTAGAGGTCGAGGGGAAATATCTCGAAATATGTCGAGACGACAGAAGCGACCGCGGCCGCGACGATCGAGGCGCTGACACCGAGAGCCAAAGCGCCGTCCGAGCCGGGAAGCACACGCGATGCCCTCAGCGCGGACGCTCCGGAAGATATGAGGACCAGGACAAAAATCCACAAGCCGATCGGTCCGAGCTCGACTGCGACTTTCATGTAGTAGTTGTCGGGCTGATAGGGGATCAGCCCAAGTGTTGTCGCGGCCTTGATCGTCATCGTGTTGAGCATCGGTTGCGCTGCTTCCGCCGCCTTTGCCGCCGCGGATCCTGTTGCGCCCAAACCTTGCCCGAGTGGATGCACGAACAGCGAGCTGATTGTCGACGACCATCCGCTACCGCGTTCTTCGAGACTGTACGACGAGAACAGTGGTTTGACGATTGATGGTGGTGCCAACAGAAGTACGAAGGGAACGGCAGCGGCAGCCGCGCCGAACAACATCAAGATAGACCGATACTTGTATACGGCAATCCAGAGAAGCCCGACAGCCAACCCGATGTAGCTGGCCCGCACAATCGAGACTCCCATGCCTACGACCATGATCGGAGTTGCGGCCAGAAAGATAATGTTGCGCAGCCGTTTCGGATCCGCGAGAGCGACCGAAATGCCGACGATCAAACTCAGCATCACGAAGAGACCGAACGCAAACGGACCGGTGAAAGTGCTGAAGCTTCGCAAGATCGAGCCGGTGATTCGAATCTGCTCGGTGTAGCTGTAGCCGAGATCCACCAGGTATGCAGGCCCTACTGCTTGCTGAAGGAGTCCGATGACTGCTGTCAGTATCCCCATACCCATCAGGACGGACACGAGATGATCTCGGTCGTCCCGCGAGAACGGTGCGCGCCAGAGAATGACGGGTATCAAGATGTAGAAGTAGGTGATCTTTATCGATGTCACCCCGGCGATACCGGACAGAAGCAGTGCTGACGCGGAACCGAAAGCTACCCAGGCCGCGGCAGCCGGCCACCAAGGCATCGAGGGGCGCACTACCCGAAGGCGATTGGGGCTGACGAAGGTGCATCCCAACGTGAGCAGGAGCAACCCCTCCTTCCAACCGGCCATCGATGTCCCGCCGGGAATGATCGCCAACAGACCGTGGAGCGGAGCGAACAGTGCAACAAGCAGCAAGCCGCGTTGTGGTCGCTGGTAGATCGCAACGACGATGGGTACTGCGAAGATTGCAGCAACAATCATGAATGATGTGTTCACGCGATGAACCGGTTCGCATTCGCCGTGTGTGCCCGGGGAGCCGTCGCAATTCCGAATGCTTTCGCTATCGAAGAAATCGTCTTTGTTTGCACGATATTTCGGAGGTCACGATGGTAGGACGGGTGATCGCCGACCGGTGGCATGATCGCGTCGAACGTTTGTCCTCGGTGAGTCATCCGGGCAACGCCTTCGGGTCCGCGTTGCTGATTGAACCATGCGGCGTCCGCGGGGGAGAGGATGACGGTGGTATCCACCCCACGCTTGCAGAGTGCCTCCAGCATTACCTCAGGAACCTGCGTGATTCCTCTGATTCCCAGTAGCTTCCACGCTGAATAGGGGAGACGGGACTGCAGTACGCCTTTCACCCGTCCGCGGAGGGGAAGTTTCGTGGTTTCGGCACCTGGATCGATTCGAGGAGCCTCCGGCAAGACAGCATCCATCAGGGACTTCTTGCGCCTCACCGACCACAGAATCATGTTCACGAGTATTGTCGATCTCGCACCCATCTCGAGCGCCATGGACGCTGAGGTCCATGCCCCAGAACACAATCCGGTCATCACGAGGTTTCTCGGATCTGCGCCGAGTGCAGCAACGGCAGTACGTGCGTCCTCGTCTGCCGCGTGTGAATAGACCGACGTCGGATTGTCGGCGTCGATCGGGCCCGAGTCGCCGACCCCTCGTCGGTCGAATCGGAGACTCGTGACCGAGAGAGCCGCGGCCTCACGAGCGATGGTCACCCACGAGCGGCCAGGCCCGACTCGATGCTCGATTGCCGTAGTGAAGAACAGTAGTCCGCGCTCGGGAGGCGCATCGGTGGTCGATATGTTGCCTGCCTCGGATTCGGGAGAAGTTGCGGGATGCGTGCGGATCGCGAAGAGCTCCTGAGCACCGAATCGTTCCAACGTCTCGAACACCTCCTCGCCGACTTCGGTGATCGCGACGCGAGCTGTGGTGGTGATCGCGGGAGTGAACGCGGAGGAACTCGTGGGCGCGTGGCGATCCAACCACTGTGCGATTTCGCTGATGTGTGTGTAGGGGATGTCGACGTAGAAACTGGGAGGCGACGTGAACGCGTCGTGGTTCTCCAAGATCATCATCTCGGGATCAAGAGTTGCTGCGAGCCCGGCGACAGCCCTGCTGTCCAGTACCGAAGACTTCACGGCCAGAAGGGTGCGTGGACGTCCGAGAAATGGTCCGGTGATGCGGAGACGTGACAGTTGGTCGGCGCATTCGGGTGCCAGCACGCCACCCATGATCGACACACGTGAGTCGGCGGGATCGTCCTCTCCGACGCTGATCGCGTAGAACGCACGTTGTTCCCTGAGGTAGTTGCGGCCGGTCAGAATTGGGTCCCACAGGACTATCGAGTTGACGGCTCCGCACTCCTGCAATGCCGACGCTGCCAGGAGGGCCCCAACTCTCAGTCCGACGATACTGACGGATTCCGCGCCCGCTCGTCGGACATAGTCCACAGCGCTGACGATGCTCTTCAGCCAGAGGGTGAGAGCGTCAGGATCGTCTTCGGCACCGGCCGAGTCGCCGACTCCCGCGTACTCGAAACGAAAAGCGGCCATACCCTGTGCCGCGAGTTTTTCGCCGAGAAGTCGCATGCCGCGATAGGTGTCGATGTGCTCCTTGCCCAGCGGGGGACACATGACCACGGCTTCTCGGACAGTTCCTGAAGAGGGCAAGTGAACGAATCCGAGCAACGGCCTGTCTGCCGACTCGAACCACGTGGCCAGTTGAGTCTCGATGGTGATCACTCCGGTCAAGATCGGTTGCCTGTATGTTGCTAGTAAACATACCAGTAGTCTGTTTGGTGCCGATCCGGCAATCTCTAGGTTTGTGGAGCGCCAAAAAAGCGCATAGGAGTCCGAAAATGTCAGGTGTACTCGTCCATGAATGGATAGAGCGTTCGGGCGGCGCAGAGAAGGTGCTGGACGAGTTCGTCAACTGCTATCCGGACGCTGACCTGTATTGTCTGTGGAACGATGCTCCCGGGCGTTACTCGACAACCGATGTCAACGAAAGTGCGCTCGCTGCAACGCCATTGCGTCGTAGCAAAGCGCTCTCATTGCCTGTCATGCCGTTTACCTGGCGAGGGTTGGAGAACCGCGACTACGACTTCGCGCTGATCAGCTCCCACGTGTTTGCCCATCACGCAACATTCAGGGGGCAGTCTGCGCGATTCCGGAAATTCGTCTACGTGCACACCCCCGCCAGGTACGTGTGGAACCCCGAACTGGACGAGCGTGGAAACTCGCCACTCGCGAGGCTGGGATCACCCATTCTGCGCAAAATTGACCGCAAGAGAGCGTCGGAGGGGGCCTCGTTCGCAGCGAACAGCGAGTTCGTCAGTCGACGGGTTGAGCGTGCCTGGGGCGTGCAGTCACGGGTCATCCACCCCCCGGTGGACGTCGACCGGATCTCTGCCGTCGAGGATTGGCGGTCCCGTTTGAGCGAAAACGAACTTCAGCTACTATCCAGTTTGCCATCACCATTCGTTCTCGGTGCCTCGAGGTTCATTCCGTACAAGCGTTTGGACTGGGTGATCCGGGCAGCCGAGCGGGCCGGGACGGCTGCTGTCATCGCAGGGTCGGGCCCGGAAGAGGATCGGCTCCGCGCGATGGCTGACTCTGCGTCGGTTCCCGTTCGAATTGTTCGTCGCCCCTCGGATGCGTTGCTTTTTGCGCTGTATCAGCAGGCACTCGCATACGTCTTTCCGGCGATCGAAGACTTCGGAATCATGCCGGTGGAGGCGATGGCTGCGGGTGCGCGCGTGATTACGAACAGCATTGGTGGAGCTTCGGAAACCGTGACACCTGGTGTCGACGGACTCCATTTCCACGACGACAGTTGGGAATCGGTGGCCGAGTGCATCCGAGATGTCGCCGCGGTGGATGTGAATGGTGCACGCTCGTACGAGAAGTACTCCGTGCGCAGATTTCGTTCCGAGATCGCAACCTGGACCGGTGTTCCGGTGTTCGGCTACGCGAACAGTGTTTCGCCCCAGTAGTGTCCGTCGGCGAGACCGCCGGGGCACGCGAAGACGGCAGAACCGACGTGTTGGATGTATTCGTTCAGCGCATCGTGTCGTGAAAGGTTTTGCTGCATCGGAACAAATTGCTCGAACGGATTCCGGCAGTACGCAACGAAGAACAGTCCCGCGTCGAGGTGGCCGAAGCCGTCGGAGCCGTCGGTGAAGTTGTATCCGCGGCGCAAGATCTGAATCCCACCGAGTTCCTCGGCAGAGGCCAGGCGCACGTGTGAATCCTCCGGGATGACGAAGTCGTGGCCCATTTTGGAATCGAGATCAAGTTCGTCGAACTCGTCTTTGCCGCCGAGTGGCGCTCCGCTGCGTTTGGAGCGGCCGATGACGGCTTCCTGTTCCTTGAGTACTGCGCGATCCCACTGCTCGATCAGCATGCGGATTCGTCTGGCGACGAGGAATGAGCCGCCTGCCATCCAGGCCTGATCGTCAGTGGGATCAACCCAGACGTGCTGGGCGAGTGCGTTTGGATCTTCCGCCTTGATGTTGGCTGTTCCGTCCTTGAACCCGAACAGATTTCGTGGTGTCGCCTGCGTCGTCGAGGTCGAGGACGTTCGCCCGAACCCGAGTTGTGACCACTTGACCGACGCGGTCCCGAAAGCGACTCGCGCGAGGTTGCGGATCGCATGGACGGCAACCTGGGGATCGTTGGCGCACGCTTGGATGGCGATGTCGCCCCCGCTGCGATTCGGATCGAGGTTGTCCGCGCGGAAGTGGGGGAGATCGAGCAGGGCAGCAGGTTTCTTGTCTGCGAGCCCGAAACGGTCGTCGAAAAGTGACGGTCCGAATCCGATGGTCAGGGTGAGTTGCGACGGCGCGAGATCGAGTGCCTCACCGGTATCGCTCGGTGGCGCGTACGGACCGTCGCCGGTCGCTCCGTCCTCGGTTGCTTCCTGACCCGCTGTCATTCGTTCGGCCATCGCCGTCCACGTCTGCAGCAGCGTGATCAGTTCGTCGCGCGACTTCGTCGTCACATCGAAAGCGACGAAGTGCATGCGATCCTGGGCCGGCGTCGTGATGCCTGCCTGATGCTCGCCGCGGAATGCCACCACGTCTGCGAGATCGGTGCCGGAATTCTCGTCGGCGGTCACCCGCCCGATGACGGCACCGGCACCGGCCAGGACGGCGCCGGCCCCCACGGCGCCGAACAGTCGGCGCCGTGAGACCGCATGCGGTGCTGCGTTTTCCGCAGCGGGTGTGCCTTCTGGTGAATCAGTCATCTACTGTCCCGCGACTACTTCCTGGACCTGGCTGACCTCGGCGGACAGAGCATCGATTTTACGCGAGAGTTCTTGACGCTGCGCTTCGGTGACGGTGTCGTAGTACACGAATCCGTCGCCGACCCGGAACTGCGCCAGAGCGGCGTCGAGGTCGGCGAAGCGGTCCGCGATGCGCTGGGCGAGCTCGGGATTACGTTCCTGCAGAATCGGGTTCAGTGCCGCGATCGCCGCTTGTGAGCCGTCGACGTTGGCCTGGAAGTCCCACAGGTCGGTGTGCGAGAAGATGTCTTCTTCTCCGGTGATCTTGGAGGTCGAGATCTCGTCGAGCAGTCCTTGGGCGTCGCCGGCGATCTTGGTTGGATCGATCGTGTAGTCCTCGGCGTTCACCTGATCGGCAAGATACTGAATGTCTTCGAGCAGTTGATCGGCGACTGCGTTGGTATCCGGCTGAAGTCCGGTAACCCACAAATCCTTCTCGAGGCGGTGGAATCCCGTCCAGACCTGACCGGGCTCCAGGTCCGCTTCGCGCAGGTCAAGCTTGGGATCGAGTTCGCCGAAGCTCTCGGCTTCGGGCTCGATGCGCTCGTAGTAGGTACGTGCGATCGGGAACAGTGCCTTCGCCTGGTCGACGTTGCCGGACTGGACGGCGGCGACGAACTGAGCTGCGGTGTCCTGCAGCGCGACGATCTGGCTGCGGATGTACCGCCGGTAGCCGTCGGCAGCTTCGGCGAGTTGTCCGCTCTCGTCGGTGGCCGCCTGCGAATCGCCCGTGACGACGAAGTCCTGGCGGATGCCGGTTCCGACCATGCCCGGCTTGCACGCGAGTTGATAGGTCGCAGCCTCGGGGAGAGAGACGATCAGCTGCCGGGTAAGGCCGGGGCCGATGTTCTCGACTTCGCCCATCGCTCGATCACCCTCGGCGAAGACGTAGAACTCGGTGACCTTCGAGCCGTTGTTCGTCACCTGGAACGTCGAACTGCCAGTGGTCCCGGTGGTGGCACTGACGTCACACGAATCGTCGGTGGCCGTGACGACGATGTCGCCGTCGCTCGCCGTCGTCTTCTCGGTGCACGCGGCGAGGGAGAAGGGAAGTACCGCAGCCGTGGCCAGTACGAGGGTGGATTTACGCATGTCGGCAATGCCTCTCAGGATTTTTCGGGAACGTGTGTGTCGTGCGCAGGCGGGGCCGTCGGCTCGGTTGGCTTCGACGGAAGGGACGCAGGAAGAGCGCTAGGACGACTACGAGGTAGACGACCCACGCGACGGCTTGCAGGACCGTCGGATCCGGGCGGAAGTTGAAGATTCCGGCGAGGACGGTGCCGTACCAGGTCGACGGGTCGTAGCCGGGCGTCAGGTTGAACGCGAGATTCGAACCGCCCGGAAGCACATTTCCGGTCTGTAGAGCGCGAACACCGTACGAGAGGATTCCGGCGGCTACGACGATGAGGAAGATCGCCGTGTACCGGAAGAACGTCGTCAGGTTGAGCCGGAGGGCGCCGAAGTACATGGCGACGGTCAAGACGGCGGCCAGGAGAATTCCGAGGAGCAGTCCGACCAACGGCCAGGAGCTGCCTGCGGTGTTCTCGGCGTATCCGACCATGAGCAACGCTGTCTCGACGCCTTCACGACCGACCGCGAAGAACGACAGCGACAAGATGGCGACGGGGCCGGCGATCAACGCCTTCTCCATCCCCGCTTTCAGATCGCCGGAAATGTTCTTCGCAGCCGTGCGCATCCACAGGACCATGATCGTGACGATGACGACGGCGACCAGGGAGGCAACGCCCGCGATGATCTCTGCGGTCAGGCCGTCGACCGTCGACGTTCCGTAGTGGATCGCGAAAAAGATGATCGCCACCATTGCGACGGCGATCGCGACGCCGAGCCACACCCATTTGAGTGCATCCCTGCGCTGAGCTTTCACGAGGTAGGCAGCGAGAATCATCACCACGATGCCCGCTTCGAGGCCTTCGCGCAGACCGATCAGGCCACTACCGAATAACTGGGTGGCAACTGATGGTGTGCTCGCGGCAGCGAGTACCGACACGGGCACGGGCGACTCCTGACTGAGTGAGTGCGACAGCTTCTGCCGAACGTATGAGGCTAGGCCAGCCTTAACTCAGAAGAAGATACTCCACAATCGGTGGTGAACCACGCCCTGACCTGTACTTTTACTGTTCTTTACCAATGGATTCGGGAGTACTTCGCTCGCATGTGGATGATGGAAGGGTGTACCGAACTCCCGCAGCCCGCAGAAGTCCCCGGCGTCTCTCGAGAGTCGTAGCCGCAGTAGCTGCCGGAACAGCCTTGCTGGGCGCAGGCATCGTGGCGTGTGGATCGAACGAACCGAAAGTAGCCATTCCGGAGGGCATACCCCCAGGTACCGGCTCTCCGACGCCACCGATCGACATCAATGCCCCCGGCCGCAGTGCTGATCAACTCGCCGACTGGGCCGCGGGATTGTCGGACGACATCGGGATAGGGACGACGGCACTCGAGGCATACGGGTACGCCGCTGCGGTCATGGCCGAGACGCTTCCCAGCTGCGGAATCGGGTGGACGACATTGGCCGGTATCGGCAGCGTCGAGAGCCGCCACGGGACCTACGACGGTTCGTCGGTCGATGCGTTCGGCCAGGTCGCCCCGACCATTCGGGGAATCCCTCTGGACGGCGGCCCGGGAGTTGCCGAGATCCCCGACACCGACGGCGGGGCGATGGACGGCGATCCAGTGCACGACCGTGCGATGGGGCCCATGCAGTTCATCCCTGAGACGTGGCTCAAATGGGGAGTCGACGCCAACGGCGACGGCCGGGTGGACCCGGACAACATCGACGACGCTGCCCTCACCGCCGCCCGTTACCTGTGTGCACGCGGGGGAGACCTCACTGCCGCTGCCGGGTGGCAGCAGGCGCTCATGGCGTACAACCTCTCGGGCGACTATCTCGCGCTCGTTCGTGATCGTGCGTCGGCGTATTCAGTCGGGGTACGGCCGGACTGACGGCGATCGATCCGCAGGTCGGGCCCGTGACCGCGCGTCGATAAAGAAGCCTTCGGCCCGTGCGGTTAGGCTGTGTGCTGGCACTACAGAGGTGCTGGCACTGCAGAGGCCCAGCCGCGATCGTGGTCCTCTTTCGACCGGAGGGGTCGGAGCCCAAGTGTCAAGCACGCAGAGCGTGCCCCAATGCGAAGCCCATTCGAAGGAGAACCACACAGTGGCCAGTATTGAGCAGGTCGGAGCTCGCGAGATCCTTGATTCACGTGGCAACCCCACGGTTGAGGTCGAGGTTCTGCTCGAAGACGGAAGTTTCGCCAGGGCTGCGGTGCCGTCCGGTGCTTCCACCGGTGAGCACGAAGCCGTCGAACTGCGCGACGGTGGCGCACGCTACGGCGGAAAGGGCGTCGAGAAGGCCGTGGAGGCTGTGCTCGGCGAGATCGCTCCGGCCATCATCGGCATCGACGCAACCGAGCAGCGCACGGTTGACCAGGCGCTGCTCGACGCAGACGGCACCCCGGACAAGTCGCGTCTGGGCGCAAACGCTCTGCTCGGTGCCTCGCTTGCCGTGGCTCGCGCCGCTGCCGAGTCCTCGGGCCTCGAGCTGTTCCGCTACGTCGGTGGCCCCAACGCTCACGTTCTCCCTGTCCCGATGATGAACATCCTCAACGGTGGCGCGCACGCAGACACCGGTGTCGACGTCCAGGAGTTCATGGTTGCTCCCATCGGCGCGCCGAGCTTCAAGGAATCGCTGCGCTGGGGTGCCGAGGTCTACCACTCCCTGAAGTCGGTCCTCAAGGAGAAGGGCCTCTCCACCGGTCTTGGTGACGAAGGCGGATTCGCTCCCGACGTCGCGGGCACCAAGGAAGCACTCGACCTCATCACGATCGCCGTGAACAAGACCGGCCTCAAGCTGGGCACCGACGTCGCGCTCGCTCTCGACGTCGCCGCCACCGAGTTCTACACCGATGGCACCGGCTACAAGTTCGAGGGCAAGAACCGCACCGCGGCCGAGATGGCGGCGTTCTACGCCGAGCTCATCGACGCCTACCCGCTCGTTTCCATCGAGGATCCGCTCGACGAAGACGACTGGGACGGCTGGGTCGCACTCACCGATCAGATCGGCAACAAGGTCCAGCTCGTCGGCGACGACCTCTTCGTCACCAACCCCGAGCGCCTCGAAGAAGGCATCGTCAAGGGTGCGGCAAACGCACTCCTGGTGAAGGTCAACCAGATCGGCACTCTGACCGAGACCCTCGACGCCGTCGATCTCGCTCACCGCAACGGCTACAAGACGATGATGAGCCACCGTTCCGGCGAGACCGAGGACACCACCATCGCCGACCTCGCGGTTGCCGTCGGCAGCGGTCAGATCAAGACCGGTGCTCCGGCCCGCAGCGAGCGCGTTGCCAAGTACAATCAGCTGCTGCGTATCGAGGAGAACCTCGGCGACGCAGCACGTTACGCCGGCGAGGTTGCGTTCCCGCGCTTCGCTTTCGAGGCCTGACGGAAATCTAAGATTCAGTAGTGTCTGCACAGCGCGGTAAGCCACGATCCCCCGGCGGAAGTCCGGGGGGTCGTGGTTCCCGTCGTGGGGACACACCGTCGCGTGCGCGTCGTGACAGTGCTCGACGCCCACGCGCGTCGGAACCGGCATCTTCGGTCGATCCGGCAGCAGTTGATTCCGCTGTGACAGACCCCGCGCAACCGGGTGTCTCCGCTGAGAAAGCGTCGGCGCGTGGGTCGAAGTCGGCCCGGGGGAAGAGTGGAACCAACAAGTTCTGGTCTCGGCTTCCGAAGTCGGACAACACCATTTTCGGCTTGTCTACCAGTCGGGCCGTTGTGCTCGCGATGGTTGTGCTCATGCTGGCGCTGACACTGGCAGTGCCGCTGCGTACGTACATCAGCCAGCGTTCGGATGCCGCACAGGTGGCGGCCGAACGTCAGGTGCTCGAGGAAGAACTGCGAAAGCTGCAGGGCCAGAACGCGCGCTTCGACGACCCTGCGTACATCGAAGCTCTTGCACGAGAACGCCTTCGGTACGTCAAACCGGGCGAGACCCCCTTTCAGGTTCAGCTTCCCGGCGACTACAAGGAACCCGAGAAGAAGCAGGAAAAGGAAACACCGCTGACAGGTCCGTGGTATCGCGATCTGTGGCAAACGATTTCGGAACCGCCAGTGGTTCCCGAGACGACGACACCGGCCCCGATGCCGTTGGCGCCGATAGAGCCAGAAGAACAAGGAGTACCCACCGGGTGAGCAACACGTCCGAAAATTCCCCACAGGTTTCACAAGCGGATCTCGACGCCGTTGCCGCTCAATTGGGCCGTGAGCCACGCGGAGTGATCGAGATCGCGTACCGCAGCCCGGACGGTCAGCCCGGCGTCGTCAAGACTGCCCCCAAACTTCCGGACGGAACACCGTTCCCGACGTTGTACTACCTCACCGACCCGCGACTGACGGCCGAAGCGAGCCGTCAGGAATCCGCCGGTGTCATGCGTGAAATGACTGAACGCCTGACCCAGGATCCGGAACTTGCCGCGGCCTACCGGCGGGCATACGAGTCGTACCTTGCCGAGCGGGACGCGATCGAATCTCTCGGAACCGACTTTGCCGGTGGCGGGATGCCGGATCGCGTCAAGTGCTTGCACGTGCTGATGGCGCATTCGCTTGCCAAGGGTCCCGGCGTCAATCCGCTCGGTGACGAGTCCGTTGCCTTGGCCGGCCACGGAAAGCTCCGCGGAACTGCAATTCCCGCGGACTGGCCTGGCATCGACGATGCCGACACCGCCGACCGGTGACTCGCCGTGTTGCCGCAGTCGATTGCGGTACCAACTCCATTCGACTGCTGATCGCCGACGTCGGCGCCGACGGCCGTCTGGTGGATGTCCGCCGCGAGATGCGCGTCGTGCGACTGGGCCAAGGTGTTGATGCGACAGGGACATTCGCGCCCGAGGCCATCGAACGCACCCGGGTCGCGCTGGTCGAGTACGCGTCGATGATCGCCGATGCCGGAGCAACCGCCGTTCGAATGGTCGCGACGTCGGCTACTCGCGACGCTGCGAATCGGGAAGACTTCTTCACGATGACGCGGGACGTGCTCGGTGCGGTGATTCCCGGATCCGGAGCGGAGGTGATCACCGGCGACGAAGAGGCGCGACTCTCGTTCGGTGGTGCTGTGGGAGAACTTGATCCCTCCGAGGGCCCCTTCGTGGTAGTCGATCTCGGCGGCGGGTCCACCGAAGTTGTCCTCGGCGACGCGTCGGGCGTCCAGGCTGCGTACTCCACCGACATCGGCTGTGTGCGCGTCACTGAGCGATGCCTACCGTCGGATCCGCCTACGGCAGAGCAGGTTTCCGAGGCGACGGCTTTTGCGACCGCGAAATTGGCCGAGGCATTCGAGGCCGTGCCCGTCGAGAAGGCGCACACCTGGGTGGGTGTCGCTGGAACCATGACGACGCTGGCCGCGATTGCTCAGGAACTCCCGGAGTACGACGCCGAGAAGGTGCACCTGTCGAGGATTCCGTTCAAGCAACTTTTCGACGTGTGCGAGCGACTTACCGCCATGCCTCGGGTTGATCGCGCCGCCTTCGGACCGATGCATCCGGGGCGGGTGGACGTCATCGGCGGCGGAGCGATCATCACCACGGTGCTGGCTCAGACATTCGAAGCCAGAGCCGGGATCACCGAACTGGTTGTCAGCGAACACGACATCCTCGACGGCATCGCGATGTCGATAGCTCAGACCCACCCGATAGTCTGATTCCCGACGCACCCGACCAGTCGGGTGCGTCAAGGCCCCCATAGCCCAATTGGCAGAGGCAACGGACTTAAAATCCGTCAAGTGTCGGTTCGAGTCCGACTGGGGGCACCAAGTAAATCCGCCTGTCCGTGGAATCGAAAAACCCCGCTCGTCCTCATACGGACGGGCGGGGTTTTCCGTGGAGCAACGACTGACCCACCAAGTGGCTACTGGGCCCAGACGGTCGTTCCGGCAGGCGCATTCAGTGTGTTGACGAGGTCGATGCCGGCTACGACAGCCGCGCCGCCGCCACCGAGGATCGTTCCGGCGACACCGCCGATTCCGGCTCCTGTTGCGAGACCACCCAGGCACAGTGCCGCAGCGACGGGGAGTCCGACGATGGTCAAGCCCAGCGGAGCACCGACAGCGCAACCGATTCCGGCACCGACGATGGTGCCGAGCAGGCTGCCGACCTGAGTGCCGAGACCGAGCTGACTCTGGAAGTGCGCAATCGCCCGATCATTTTCCTCGGGCGAAGCTACCGGCGTCCATTCCTTTGCCGCAGGCGCACTCTCGGGTCGAGGTGTTGCCTTCGACGAATCGGTGATCGGTGTCAGCGTGAGGGTCTTACCGTCTTCACTGATCGTGCGATCGAAGGGGAACTGTAGATCCCCGAGGTTGTATGCGAGAGGCAGGGAAACAAGGTCGGCTCCCTTGCTGTCCTGCAAGACGACGGAGTGGCCGTCGCCGGATACCTTGAACAGCCCGGCGTCGATAGTGGTGACGATCGACTTGTCGACGATCTTCGCTTCGTAATTCACGTCGGTCGACGGATCAGCTGATGCGATCCCTGTTGATGCTCCGACTGCAGCGACCGCTAGAGCAGTCACAGCCGCCTTCTTGAAGAAACCCATAGTTCAACCCCGTGTTCGCCTGCGTGTGCTCGCAGAAACTCGACAACTTCGGACATTGGTAAACCCCCGACAAAGCCTTCGTATTAAAGCAGACCGAAGTGACAGAAGGGATAGTTGCGCTCGGGCTGACCGGAAGCGGCCGGTGCAATCGAATTTGCAGTGTGCAGTACCAAGGCATCGAACGTGTGTGCGAAAATGTGGAGATGCGGCTAACCGAGCGATCCCCGGACCGCTGCCCGAACGGACACCCGCTGACGGCCAATACGTGCCTCGTCGGCTGGGAGGTGTGCGGGTGTGCCTCGACCGAGAATGGCGGGCATCGGACCCATTACTGCAGGCGCTGCGGTGAAACTGTCCGGACGCCAGAGTGCGTCGGCGTGGATCCGCAGAAAAGTCGATGGAGTTGAAGGGGTGCCCTGCCTGCTTGGGTGGGGCAACCAGGCAGGGCAGTGGTTGGCCGTCCCTCTCAATACCGACCTACGGCGAACCATTGGCGTTGAAGGTACCCACAGTTCGTGACGCGCGCCACTTACGTACCAGTACCTTCGTTAGCCGAGGTCAGTGGTGGCGACGACGGAAGTCACCGACGTCCCCGCGGGGACGTGGTTCATGGAGAAATCGCGGTCCCGGTCAGGGTTGACGACGCTTGCCAGCAGGAGCATGGCGGCGACAAAGAGAACTCCCGCGGTGAGGTAGGCGATTCTCACGGGCAGGCGCGGGCGTCGGTCTGAATTCGTGGACATTCACGTTCTCCATCGGTACATGTTGGACGAACGCTTAGTTTAATGATCAACTAATAAAAGGGGTCCGAACAGTGACGCAAGATACGAAAAGACCCTCGATCTCGGGGGAAATCGAGGGCCTTTCCGGTCGAACGTCGGTGTCGCCAAGCACATAGCGTCACCGACCCACTATCGGTGTCGAGCGTGACCCCTCATGTCCGACCCCACTTCTCGACACTATCCAGTAATTTGCGACATTGTGGACGATTCAGACATTGTCATTCGGATGGGGGACACCCCGCCCGCGACACCTACTTTCGTCCAGCCGCCCATTTCATTCCCCAGTTGTAGGCCCGATCGAGATCTGACTGACTGCCGTTGATGTACTGAACTTCGCGGGTCACCGTCACGCCCTGACCTGAACTCTGGATGAGAGCGATTGCGCACAACCGCTCCTGGTTGCTGGCCGAATCGAGCCGCACTTCCACCTCGGGGCCGTTGGTGGGATACAGGGTGACGACGCCGTCCACGGCCGCCCAGTTGGGGGCGCCGTCGTAAATCATCGCGAAGATCAGGATTCGCCGGAAAGCGCTTGGGTCACCGAGATTGACGTGCATGTTCTCGCCGCCGGTGTTCGCACCACTTCGGTCGTCGCCGTCGAGGGAGATGTAGGGCGGAGAAGTCAGTGAACCGAAACTGTTGCCCAAGGCCTGAACTACTCCCTTGGACCCGTCGGCAAGTTCGTACAGGCATCCGAGGTCCAGGTCGACCGCGCCAGAACCTGCGCCGGCGAGTTTGGCGAGGAAACCGGTCTTCTTCGGTGGTGCTCCCTGCGACCAGTTGAGGTTCACGCGCATATTGCCTTGTCGTTCACCCGCCTTCGCGAGGTTGACCGTCGGTGCCGATTTGGTGAGCGTGATCTTGCTCAGGCTGACCGGTGCTTGCGACGGAGTGGACTCGCCGGAACGTCGGGTGTAGTCGATTGCCATCGTGATAGTCCTTGTCTGAACTCGAATGAGTCCGATCGTGTTACCCGTCGAGGAATCTCCACCGACGTGATCGGCGATCTCCGGCCATTGTCCCTCATGTCTGATTTCAACCCATCGGCATCAAACTTGCCGCACCAACTACCGGCAGACCAGTAGTTTGCTGATTACTGTGTCTGTGGGCAGACCTGACTCCGAAATAGGTCGGACGTACTGGTTGGCACCGCAGTGCCTAATTACGAGAGAATTGCTGAGTCGGACGTCCGATTCGAATTGCGTCGTGGGAGCGGGAGGTAAGTGATGTCGGTCCTGTCTCTTCTGCAACCCCACCAGCGAGAAAGATTGACGCCCGCGCAGCGCGATGACGTCACTCGTGAGCAGATAGCCGTCACCTTCGGCGTGCTGCCGTGGGCCGCTGCTGTCCACCTCGTCGTCACACTCGGGCTGACGTTGTATGTGATTCCGCCGGACAGCGGACCGTTGCCGCGCCTGTGGCCATTCCTGTCCGGAGTGATCGGGCTGGTGGGGATGTGCGTCGGTCTCGCCATTCATTTCAACCTGATCGCACCCACGTACCGGATGTCCTACGCGTTTCTCATCGTCGAATTTGCTGTAGTCGGGATCCTGTATTCCTCGCTCGCCCTGGTCCTGTATCCGATCCTGGACGATTCCGGCGATCTGATCCTCACGGCGGCGTCCGCGTCTATCACCGGCGCCGGAGCCGTGGCTACCGCGATGTTGCGGATCGTCGGACTCACCTGGGTCCTGTCGAATCTCGTGATTTTGGGCGTGGCGTTCTGGCTCCAACCGGGGCCCGAGTTCGAACGAATTCTCATCGGATTGATCGTGTACGGAGCAGCTCTGATCGGCGGCACGATAGTGGTCTCGGGCAACCTGGAATCTCGCTACCGAGCCGAGCTGCGCGCAGCATCGGAACGATCGGTTGTGCAGATGCTGCTCGAAGACTTCGAAGGCAACGCCGGGGACTTCGTGTGGGAGACGGACCAGAAAGGCAAATTCAACCGAATCCCGACGCGGCTCGCATCCGAAGCGGGGCTGGACTCCGCCGAGTTGCAGGGAACGGCGTGGCAAGACCTGTTCATGGAGCTGGGCACTCTACGGATCCCCGGCGGAATCGATGCGCTCATGGAGTTGCAGAAAGCCCGCCACACGAAGACCGCATTCGTCGACGTGCTCGTTCCGGTCCGAGTGCACGGTGAAATCCGGTGGTGGCAGATCTCCGGACGCCCGCGCCCCGGCCGCACACCTGACGAGTTCGTCTGGCGAGGAGTCGGTTCCGACGTCACGGAAGTGAAACTGCAGAGTGACGAGATCGTGCGGATGGGTCGCGTGGACGCACTGACCGGCATGCCGAACCGGCACAGCTTCTGGACCGAGCTCGAGCGACTGCTGCGTGATCCGTACACAAGCGAAAGTGGTCTCGCGTTGGCGATGCTCGACCTCGACAACTTCAAATCGGTCAACGACACACTGGGTCACACCGTTGGCGACGCGGTTCTGCGAGAGGTCGCGGATCGCCTGTCCGAAGCCGGCGGAATGTCACAGTTGTTCGCACGTCTGGGTGGAGACGAGTTCGCGATTCTTTTCACCGACATGGGTGACAGTTCGCAAGTTCGTACTCTGCTCGGCCGCTACATCGAAACTCTGCATGAGCCGATCACAGTGGCCGGCACGCGGTTGGAGATCGGATGCAGCATCGGGTACTACCTCCCCGCCGAACTGCCGTCCTCCGCCGACGAAATGATGGGCGCTGCGGACCTCGCATTGTTCGCGGCAAAGGAATCTGGGCGCGGGGCCGTGCGTGAATATCGAGACTCGATGAAGTCCGTGGCCGATCGGCGGGCCCGCCTGCTCGAAGATCTGGGAAACACCGTCGCGGAGAAGGACCTCGAACTCGAGCTGCTGCCCAGGATCGACGTGCTCTCCCGCGAGATCGTGGCCGTGGAGGTCCGCGTGGTCTGGCACAACGCCCGCCTCGGAGCTGTGACGTCCGCCGAATTCATGAGCGTGGCAGACGACACCGGTTTGGCTTATTCACTAGGAACGACAGTCTTCGAGTTGGCGTGCGAGGCGGCGTCGCGTCTTCCTGATCACCTGCGGGTAGCCGTCGCGGTATCGACGCGTCAGCTCGAATCGGAGGCGTTCATCGAGGCGGTCGGCGACTCGCTTCGTCGATCAGATGCCAGGGCAGGGCAGTTCGAGCTCCAACTCGACGAGTCCTCTGTCATTACCGACCAGTCCAGAGCCGCGTTGCATGCCATCGCGGAGATGGGAGTATCGCTGACGGTCGACGAGTTCGGAGCCGGATTCTCCTCCCTTGCATCACTGTCCGGCCTTCCGTTCACGCGAGTGCGCATCGAACGCTCCATTTCCGGTGCGGCGCCCGGCGGGCGGCCGATCCTCGAAGCGCTCGTGGATCTGGTCGACGCACTGGGAATGGAGGTCGTTGTCTCGGGGGTGGACAGCGAGGAGCAACTGAAGGCCGTTGCGGCTGCGGGGGTGCGGACGGTGCAGGGGCGTGCTGCCGGCGAAGTCATGTCTGTCCAGGCAGTGGCGCTGGCGACAGCAGGCCGACGTGGATGACCCGGCGGTGGTACGCAGACGTCGAGTCGTAACCACCGTGCGCAGGCTCGGTCGACGAGGTTCTGACGACCACCTTTCGGATTACGATCGTCACCGACTTCTCAACCGACGCCTGGAGTTCACGTCGCGAGTACTGCCGTGGGCCTTCCTGATCGCTGCTATCGCGCTTTCGACGATCGTGGTGCTTCTGCCGGCAGATACCGGGATGTTCCGCTGGGTATGGCCGAGCGTCGTGGCCGTGTCGAGCATCGTGTTCAGCCTCTATTGGCTGGGGCGCTCGCGGCTGGGGGTTTCGGAGTCGCAGACCACCGAATTGGTTGTACTCACAACCCAGGTCGTCGTGTGGGGGGTCTTGCTCGCGTGCCTGGCGCTGGTGCTGTTCCCGATCCTGGATCCTGGTAACGAATTGGTGCTGACCTCGACATTGATGGGAGGCATCGCAGTCGGCGTTTTCCCGACATTGATGTTTCGCGGATTCACGCTGATATGGATCGGACTGGTTGGGCTTGGGTTGGCGGGGGGATTCTGGACCGAGCCGGAACCCTCGCGCTATGTACTGATCGGGGTGCTGGTCATCTTCGTAGGTTCGCTCTACAGCGGAACTTTGCTGTTGGCCAACCTCTTCGAGAGACGGCTACGCGCCGAACTCGTAGCCGAGGACGAACGAGATCTCGTCGAATTGTTGCTCAACGATCTCGAAGACGGAGCGCAGGATTGGCTCTGGGAAACCGATTCGCGCGGTATCGCCAGTACCGTGTCGTATCGATTTGCCGAGCAGGTCGGTTTACCGGCAGCGCAGATTCGGGGCCGCACCATGCACGAGATCCTGATCGGGATCGGCGCATCTCGAACAGATGCGGGCAGGAAGTCCCTTGATCTTCTCACCGCGAATTTTCAAGCCGGGACGGCGTTTCGGGACCTCACCATGCAAGTTGTCGTACGGGGCGATACTCGCTGGTGGTCGATGTCAGGTCACCCCGCCAGCGGCGACGGGGCGGACTACGGGTGGCGCGGTGTCGGATCCGATATCACGCACTCTTATCACCAGCGTCAAAATATCTTGCGACTGGCGGAAGTCGATTCGCTGACCGGGCTCAAGAATCGGTACAGCTTCAACTCTCAGCTCTCGTCGAGGCTTCGGGACGGACGCAGAGTGTGGTTGGCGATTCTGGACCTGGACAACTTCAAGTCGATCAACGACCGGTTGGGACACCACGTCGGAGACGACGTGCTTCGCGATGTTGCGAGCAGGCTGCACAGCGTTCTGCGATCGAACGAGATCTGTGGGCGACTGGGGGGTGACGAGTTTGCCATCGCCTTCGACGACTCCGCCTTCGACGACTCCGCCTTCGACGACATCGCGAGTGCAGATGAGGTGGAGGAACGATTCCAAACGATTCTCGACTCATTCGAACGACCATTTTCACTGGTCGGCAACCAGATTCGCATTCGTGCCAGTCTGGGGTACGGCTCGATGCCCGACGACGCCGACAGCCTCGAAGACCTGGTGATTGTTGCGGACCTCGCGCTCTACCACGCAAAGGAGAGCGGTCGGAACCAGATTCGCGCCTTCGATGCGACTTTGCGGGATCGTGCGACAGGTCGGGCCAGAGCACTGTTGGATCTTCGTCGTGCGTTGATCGACGAAGAGTTCGAGTTGGTCTATCAACCGCAGGTTTCAGCCGCGACGGGAGTTGTTGTCGGGTTCGAGGCTCTGCTGCGGTGGAACCATCCGACGTCAGGTCTCGTCTCGCCGGGAGACTTCATTTCGGTCGCCGAGGAAACCGGCTTGATCGTGCCGATCGGTGCAGGTGTTTTGCGGGCTGCCTGCACGGCAGCGACAACGTGGCCGGAGGACATTCGGGTTGCCGTCAATGTTTCTCAGGTGCAACTGCGTTCGAGTCGATACGTCGAATCGGTACGCCAGACACTGAACGAGGTGAACCTCCACCCCAGCCGACTCGAGATCGAGGTGACCGAATCGCTGGTCATCGACGATGCCGACCGAGATGTGTTGGTACAGCTCTCGGCGCTCGGAATCGCGATTGCGATGGACGACTTCGGTACAGGGTTCTCCTCGGTTGCCAGCTTGGCCCGGCTGCCGCTCGATCGGTTGAAGATCGATCGGGCGTTCGTCGCACCGCTGGACGCGGATCCCTCGAATTCGAGGTTCGCTGTCCTGCGAGCCGTCATCGCGATTGCCAAATCTCTCGGGCTGGACACCGTTGCCGAGGGCGTGGAGACGGAGAGGCAGCGCGCGATAGTGACGGAGTGCGGATGTGACGTGATCCAGGGGTACTTGGAGGGAATGCCGATACGGGCAGCCGAGATTCCGGACTATTTGAATGAGCGACCAGGTGGTCCGAGCAGGCTGGGTGTCGCGGCTACCACTGAGTGAGAACTTTGCGCCCGTTTTGGCGATCGATGTGTGACGGTACGCCGAAGTGATTCACATCGAACTGCAGAAGGGTGTCTTCGTGGTGGTCGGATCGGCGTACTTCCCAGGGCCGATGTTGGTGGGTAAGAAGGCAGTGGTCACAGGCGGTTCCCAGGGAATCGGCGCAGCGATCGTTCGAACATTTGCCTCGCATGGCGCGTCAGTTCTGGTTGTGGACATGGCACCGCTGGGCGAGGTCGAATTCGACTCAGCTGCAGGTGGTTCGATCAACCATCTCGAGTACGACGTGCGTGCGCAGGAGGTCCCCGTCGCGTTGACCGAGTTCGCGCCGGACGTTGTGGTGAACAATGTGGGTCATTTCCTGAACCCGCCGACAGCGTTCACCGGTACGGATCCAGGATTCTGGTCCGAGGCGGGCAACATCAATTTCGATCACGTCGTGCGCCTGACCCATGCCCTGCTTCCCGGCATGATCGATCGCGGAGCCGGTGGATCGATCGTGAACCTGACGACGGTGGAGGCGCATCGAGCGATCCCGGGCCACACCATGTACTCGGCATACAAGGCCGCGCTGACGCAGTTCACCAGAAGTCTTGGTGTGGAGATCGGTCGAACCGGAGTGCGCGTCAACGCCATTGCCCCGGATCTGATCGAGTCGGTACAGGTGCCGTATCGCAGGATCGTCCCTGCCGACGACTGGGACAAGTGGCCGGCATGGGCGCCGTTGGGTGGACCGGGCCAGCCGGTCGACATCGCCGGCCCCGCGCTGTTCCTGGCTTCAGACCTGGCGAGATACATCACCGGAACCGTCATCCACGTCGACGGCGGCTCGCACGCTGCCGGAGGCTGGTTCCCCACCGAAGAAGGCGGCTGGACCAACCGGCCCCGAAAGGCTTGACACATGACAACTTTCAGTCTGAACGTTCCCAATTTCGGCACCACTCTCGCGGAGAACTCCTACGGGAAACTCGTGCAGGTCTGTCAGAGCGCGGAAGCTGCCGGCTTCGACCGGGTCCTCGTCACCGATCATGTGGTGATGGGCTCGGACAACTCGGCATACACGTGGTCGGCGTTCCCCACCGAGCCTGACGCCAACTGGCTCGAACCGCTGACCGTCCTGGCTTTTGTTGCCGGACAGACGAAGACAATTCGCTTGGGGACCGGAATCGTCATCGCGGCGCTTCGCGGGGGAGCGGTACTTGCCAAGACTGCCGCGACACTCGATCTGCTGTCCGGTGGCCGCCTCGACCTTGGCGTCGGAACCGGTTGGCAGCAACGCGAATACGACGCGGTCGGTATGGACTTCGGTAAACGAGGACCGTTGCTCGACGACGCTCTCGCTGTGTGCCGGGCCCTGTGGAGTTCGGCGCCGGCGAGCATCGACACTCCTCGTCTGAAGTTCGACGACGTGTATTGCGCGCCCCGTCCAGCCGCTGGAATCCCGATCTGGGTATCCGGTTCGCTCTCCAAAGCCGTCGTACGACGCGTCGCAACCTGGGGTGACGGGTGGATTCCGATCATGGGCGCCGCAGACGACGACCTACGTGAAGGGATCGATGTCATCGGGAAGGCCATGGCGGATCTCGGACGCGATCCAGCGGAATTGCAGGTCCGTGGGCGACTGACCGTTGTTCGCGGGGCTGACGGTTCGATCGATCTCCCGGCGACGATGATCGGTGCCGAACAGCTGCTCGAATCCGGTGCTACCGATGTGCTGGTCGCGCTGGCAGCTGTTGATCCGGATCCGGACACGGCGATGTCGGAGTTCGGCGAGCTGGTGTCGGCCTTCGCAAAGGTGACCCGATGACTATTGCGTTGAAGCGATAGTTCTATCGTGCGAAGTGTTGTAGTGCAGCCTGATCGAGGAGAGAACACATGACCGAGAGCATCGTCGTGGATACGAGCCTGGAAGCGTTGCTCGATGCCCGGATCAGCTGCCGCGCCTACGAGGACCGTCAGGTGCCACGTGAGGTGATCGAGGAGATCCTTCGGCTGGCGCAGAAGACGCCGTCGTGGTGCAACACGCAACCGTGGCAGGTTGCGATCACCGAAGGGGAGGGCACAGAGCGATTCCGCGCCGGGCTCGGTGAATACGTGATGGCCAACGCCCAGGAGTCGGACTTCGAGTTCCCCCGCGAGTACCAGGGCATCTACAAGTCGCGTCGGTTCGACTGTGCGATGGCGCTTTATTCGAGCGTCGGAATCGAGCACGGTGACCGCGCCGGTTCCGCGGCACAGACGATGAAGAACTTCGAGCTCTTCGGCGCTCCCCACGTCGCGATCATCACCACCGACGAGGCATTGGGCACCTACGGCGCCGTCGACTGTGGGTTGTACGTGAACAGCTTCCTGCTCGCGGCCCAGAGCCTGGGGGTGGCCACCATTCCGCAGGCGGCGCTCGCGGGTAGCTCCAAGTTCATTCACGAGCACTTCGGCATCGACGACACTCGCAAGGTCGTGTGCGCGATCTCGTTCGGATACCCAGATACCGACCACCCGGTGAACGGATTCCGCACCGAACGCGAAACCGTCGACAACGTCGTGCAGTGGATGTCGAACTGATGTGGATGTCGAACTGATCACCTGCACTTCCAGGGATTGAGTGTTGAGCTGATTCACCTGAAAGACTGGTGGCATGTCCGACACACCCGAACTGTTCGATCGTCTGCGCCGATTCCCCGATGTCGAGGCACCCAATCTCTTTGCCGTCGACGCGGCTGATCGTCTGATCCTCGACGAGGCCGCCGACGCTCTTGCTGCGGCACTGGCGGGCACCGTCGTCGTGATCGGCGATCACTACGGTGCGCTGACCGCCGGTGTTGCGCTCGTTCACGGAATCGCCGGCGTGCGGGTTCACCAGGATCCGCTCACCGGAGAGTTGGCCCTCGCGAACAATGCGCGCGAACTCGGTTTCAGTGACGCCTTCACCTCCCACGGACTGGACGAGGAGTTGCTCAGCGGCGCCCGCGTCGTGCTCATGCAATTGCCGCGTAGCCTCGCTGAACTTGCCGAGATCGCTCAGCTGATCGCGCTCCACGCCGACCCGGCGGTTCGTGTCTTCGCCGGTGGGCGTGACAAGCACATCACCCCGGCGATGAACAAGGTTCTCGGCGAATCGTTTTCCGACGTCAGCGCCTCGCGTGGGCGTCAGAAGTCCCGCGTACTCAAGGCATCGGAACCGAAGACCGATGTTGCCATCACGTTCCCGATGACCGAACGCCTCGACGAGTTCGACCTCGACGTCGTTGCTCACGGCGCCGTGTTTGCCGGTGCGAGCCTGGACATCGGCACCCGGTTGCTCCTGGAGAACCTCGGAAAGATTGCGGTCGATCCGCTGAGCGACGTGATCGATCTGGGTTGTGGCAGCGGCATTCTCGCGGCGGCGATCGCGCGTAAGTTCCCGGATGTCCACGTGATCGCAACGGATCAGTCCTCGGCAGCCGTCGCTTCCGCTCTGGCGACCGCAACTGCTAACGGCGTCGGCGATCGGGTGAGCGGCCTGCGCGACGACGCCGTGAGTTCGTTGCCCAGTGCGAGTGCCGATCTGGTTCTGTTGAACCCGCCGTTCCACGTCGGCGCGGCGGTGCACACCGGCGGAGCACTCAAGATGTTCGAAGCCGCCGGTCGCGTCCTGCGTCCGGGTGGCGAGTTGTGGACTGTTCACAACGCGCATCTGGGGTATCGCGAACCGCTGAAAGCCGCGGTGGGTCCGAGCGAGGCGATGGCGAAGAACGCGAAGTTCATCGTGATGAAGTCGGTCAAACCGTCCTAGTATCGAAGAGTGTTGATCTTCCGGAAATGCGCCGGGAACTACAACCGACGCTTCGACGTTGTAAATTACGAGTGCTTTACTTTTAGTTAGGTACACGGACCGTGTCGGAAACTCGGATCCGTACGGCGAACCCGCGACGCACCCGTCGTAGGCCACCACGATGAAGGGATGATCACGGTGCGCACCACCAGCAACCCGGTGTTCCGCAATCTGCCCAAGCAAGAGGGCAACGGATACGCCTCGTTCGGATCTGCGACGGCGGGCGCCTCGCAGGCAACCCAGCAGTTCGGTCAGCCGCAGTACGCTCCGGCCGAGCCGTACCAGACCGGTCCCACCTCGCGGGCCATGACGATCGACGACGTCGTCACCAAGACGGGCATCACGCTCGGTGTGCTGACGATCTCGGCGCTGGTGTCGTACTTCCTCGTCAACAACAACGCCGACCTTGCAGCCCCGCTGGTCATCGGCGGCGGTCTCGTCGGCCTCGTTCTGGTTCTGGTCGCGACGTTCGGTCGCAAGATGGACAACCCGGCAATCGTGTTGGCGTACGCCGTCGCCGAGGGTCTGTTCCTCGGTGCGCTGTCGTTCATGTTCACCGATATTCAATTCGGTGGCGTCGGCGGATCGGCACTGATCGCTCAGGCGGTCCTCGGAACATTCGGCGTGTTCTTCGGCATGCTCGTGGTTTACAAGACCGGCGCGATTCGGGTGACACCGCGTCTGACGCGAATGATCATCGGCGCGTTGATCGGCGTTGTCGTTCTGGCGCTCGGCAACCTCGTCGCGAGCTTCTTCGTCGACGGCGGGCTGGGACTGCGTGACGGCGGAACGCTCGCCATCATCTTCAGCCTCGTTTGCATCGGCATCGCAGCCTTCAGCTTCCTGCTCGACTTCGATGCCGCTGATCAGCTGATCCGCGCACAGGCGCCCGAGAAGGCAGCCTGGGGCGTCGCATTCGGCCTCACCGTCACCTTGGTCTGGCTGTACGTCGAGATCCTGCGTTTGCTGAGCTACTTCAACAACGACTAGTTCTCGAGTCGTTCCGTAACACGAAGAAGGGCCCCGCGAGGGGCCCTTCTTTTGTCGTCTGTGGGCGGTTACGGTGCTTGGATGCCTAGCAACTGCTTGGTTTGGAGCGAAGGGGAGCGAATGTCGACAAACACCACCGAACCCGTGCTTGTGGCGGATGCCGGAGCAGTGCGAACGCTGACCTTCAACAATCCGAGCCGCCTGAACGCTTTCGATGCGGCCGGCTTCCGAGCGTTGACCAAGGCGCTTGACGATGCGGCGTCGGACGAGGCCGTGGCCGTGGTGATCGTCGAGGGCGCAGGCAAGGCATTTTCCAGTGGCGTCGACCTACGCGCACTCGCCGAACCAGGCGCCGACAATTCAGACTTCGGCCACGCATTCGCGCCGCTGGTCGTTGCGCTGGTGGAGTTCCCGAAGCCCTTGATCGCCGCGGTGCACGGCGCAGCAGTCGGTATTGGCCTGACCATGCTGCTCTACTGTGACGTCGTCTACGTTGCCGAGGACGCACGTCTGCGGGCACCGTTCACGTCGCTGGGTACAGCTCCCGAAGCTGCCAGTAGTTGGTTGCTGCCCAAGGTGATCGGAACACAGCGAGCCGCCGAGCTGATCCTGTCGGCCCGGTGGCTCGGCGGCATCGAAGCTGCCGCCTACGGACTGGCGACCGCTGCCCTACCGGCCGACCAGGTACAGGCACGCGCCCGCGAGAGTGCCGAGCAGATTGCCGCCAACATCGGACCGGCAGTCCTTGCAGCCAAGCGACTGCTCCGCCACGGTTGGGCCGACGAAGCCCGCGCCGCTGTGCAGCGTGAGGACGACGCTGCACGAGCGTTGATTCGCGAGTTGGGGAGTTTTGCTCGGAAATTCACGACTACCTGAAACACGACCACACGAAAGCGGCCGCCCGGCAGAAGCCGGGCGGCCGCTTTCGACGTGCTCAGGGGATCAGCTGAGGCGCTCGATCACCATTGCCATGCCCTGTCCGCCGCCGACACACATGGTCTCGACGCCGAAGGTCTTGTCCTGCTCCTGCAGGTTGTTGATCAGGGTGTTGGTGATGCGGGCACCGGTCATACCGAAGGGGTGACCCAGGGCGATCGCGCCACCGGAGATGTTGAGCTTGTCCTCTTCGATGCCCAGTTCGCGAGCGGATCCGAGGACCTGCACGGCGAATGCCTCGTTGATCTCGAACAGGTCGATGTCGGAGATCGACTTGCCGGCGATCTTCAGGGCGTTCTTGACGGCCTGGATCGGGCCGAGGCCCATGATCTCGGGGGACAGGCCCGAGACGCCGGTGGAGACGATGCGAGCGAGCGGGGTCAGGCCGAGTGCCTTCGCCTTGGTGTCGGACATGATCACCAGTGCGGCTGCGCCGTCGTTGAGCGGGCAGGCGTTGCCGGCGGTGACGGTGCCGTCGGGGCGGAAGACGGGCTTGAGGCCGCTGATGCCCTCGTAGGTGGTGCCGGCGCGGGGGCCGTCGTCCTTGGAGACGACGGTGCCGTCGGCGAGCGTGACGGGCGTGATCTCACGCTCGAAGAAGCCGCGAGCGATGGCTTCCTCGGCGCGATTCTGGCTGCGCACTGCCCAGCGGTCCTGGTCTTCGCGGGTGATGCCGGTGGCCGAAGCGACGTTCTCGGCGGTCTGGCCCATGCCCAGGTACACGTCGGGGATCAGGCCTTCTTCGCGAGGATCGGTCCAGGCGACTCCACCCTCGGCGAGCTTGGCGCTACGAGCCTGCGCTGCGTCGAAGAGCGGGTTCTTGGTGTTGGGTAGGCCGTCGGCGTTGCCCGTGATGAAACTGGAGACGGACTCGACGCCGGCGGAGATGAAGACGTCGCCCTCGCCTGCGCGGATGGCGTGCAATGCCATCCGGGTGGTCTGCAGCGAGGAGGAACAGTAACGGTTGACCGTCACACCGGGGAGGAAGTCGTAGCCGAGCTGAACGGCGACGACGCGGGCGATGTTGAAGCCCGACTGGCCGGCGGGCTGGCCGCAACCGAGCATGAGGTCGTCGATCTCGGTGGGGTCGAGCTCGGGGATCTTTGCCAACGCGGCGGCAACCATCTGAGTTGCGAGGTCATCCGGGCGGATGTCCTTGAGCGAACCCTTCATTGCGCGGCCGATGGGCGACCGTACTGCTGAGACGATTACTGCCTCGGGCATGAAAACTCCTTTTGTGTACTGCTCGTGGGGCGGCTTGAAACGCCGTCGAGCAGGGCAAGTTGAATGCAGCTTCGACTTACAATTTACGTTGCTGCTCCCAGATGGTGGTCACGCAGTCTCACTCAGTTGACGTCGGGGCGCTGACCTGCAGGTTTGGTGCGTCTCGCGAAGGCTTTCCACTGGGTTGCCGCCGCCGTCAGTCGGGCCGCGACGGTGCGGGCTTGCGCCGCCTCTGAAACGTGGGGGAGCTCGGGTAGCGGGCCACCCTGCCATTCACCCAGAGCCGACGCGAGAACCGGGACGATCTGCTTCGCCGCGAGTTCGTATCCGGCCGCGGACGGATGGAAACGGTCGGCCGAGAACATCGTGTCGGGCGAGGCCAGGAATTCCTTGGCCAGCAGGTCGGCCAGTGGAACGGGATGACCCCCGGCGTTTCTGGTCGCGGCCGCCTGGGCGAGTGCGAGGCGATGGCCCCATTCACGCACCACGGAGCGCAGAGGTTGCGGGATCGCCGTGACCACCCCCAGATCCGGGCAGGTGCCGACAACAACGACGGCGCCGCTCTCGCGTAAGCGTCGAACCGCGTCGCCGAGGCGTTTAGCCGACGCGTGAATCGCGTTCTTGGCGGTGACGTCGTTGGCGCCGATCAGGATCACCGCAGCGTCCGGGGGAGGACCGGCGACGAACATGGCGTCGACCTGCCCACTCAACCCGCGGGAGGTGGCGCCCCCGATGGCCTTGGTGCTCAAACGGATTCGCTTCCCGGTTTCACTCGCAAGCAGCTTCGCGACCTGAACACCCGGTACTTCCGAGGCCGTCAGCGCGCCGACGCCGGCCGCAGACGAATCGCCGAAGATCATCAAGTGGAGATCGAAGGGCACGGCCCGCCACCAGAGTTCCGGGTTGTCGGCGCCGGGTGCGTACACCCCGTCCGCCTCGGGTGGCTTGGCGATATTGCGACCGATCACCCCGCGGGCCGCCCCCGCCTGCGACATCAGATAGTTGTAGCCCAACCAGGAGAGCGTGCCTGCACTCGATCCGGCCACCACCGTGGCCACCGACGCTTTCAGTCCGGTTCGACTCACACTTGCCAATCTAGCCGGATTGCACCACCTTCGCCCGACGTCCGCGCGCACCGTTTTCTTTCATCTGGGAACATGGACGAATGCGCATCGCGGAACACGTCGTCGACCTCATCGGCAACACCCCACTCGTCAAGCTCACGTCCGTCACGGGCGAAAACTTCGGCACGGTGGCAGCCAAGGTCGAATACCTCAACCCTGGCGGTAGCTCCAAGGACCGCATCGCCGTCAAGATGATCGACGCAGCCGAGGCTTCGGGTGAACTGAAGCCGGGCGGCACCATCGTCGAGCCGACTTCGGGCAACACCGGAATCGGCTTGGCGCTCGTGGCGCAAAAGCGTGGATACAAGTGCGTTTTCGTCTGCCCAGACAAGGTCAGCGAAGACAAGCGCAACGTCCTGCGCGCCTACGGCGCCGAGGTGGTCGTGTGCCCCACGGCCGTCGCGCCGGACAACCCGAACAGCTACTACAGCGTCTCCGACCGTCTCACCCGTGAGATCCCCGGCGCCTGGAAGCCCAACCAGTACTCCAACCCGGGCGGACCGGAGAGCCACTACGAGACCACCGGCCCCGAGATCTGGGCCGACACCGACGGCAAGATCACGCACTTCGTCGCGGGCGTCGGCACCGGCGGCACCATCACCGGCACCGGCCGCTACCTCAAGGAAGTTTCGGGCGGCAAGGTCAAGGTCATCGGCGCAGACCCCGAGGGCTCCGTCTACTCCGGCGGCACCGGTCGTCCGTATCTGGTCGAAGGCGTCGGCGAAGACTTCTGGCCGTCGGCATACGACCCGTCCATCCCGGACGAGATCATCGCCGTCTCGGATGCCGATTCCTTCGAGATGACGCGTCGCCTCGCCCGCGAGGAGGGACTGCTGGTCGGCGGTTCCTGCGGTATGGCCGTCGTCGCTGCCCTCGAAGTAGCCAAGCGTGAGGGCCCCGACGCCCTGATCGTCGTCCTCCTCCCGGACGGTGGCCGCGGCTACCTGTCCAAGATCTTCAACGATCAGTGGATGGCGTCGTACGGATTCCTGCGCACCCCACTCGACGGCAAGACCAACGTCCCCACCGTCGGCGACGTTCTGCGTGGCAAGTCGGGCGAGCTGCCGGACCTCGTTCACACCCACCCGTCGGAGACCCTGCGCGATGCGATCGAGATCCTGCGCGAGTACGGCGTGTCCCAGATGCCCGTCGTGGGTGCGGAACCGCCGGTCATGGCAGGCGAGGTCGCCGGAAGTGTGTCCGAGCGGGATCTGCTGAGCGCGGTCTTCGAAGGCCGTGCGCACCTTGCGGATTCCGTCGAGAAGCACATGAGCAAGCCGTTCCCACTCATCGGTTCCGGCGAGCCGGTCTCGGCTGCCACGAAGGCGCTCGGGGACACCGACGCACTCATGGTCGTCGACGACGGCAAGCCGGTCGGTGTCATCACGCGCCACGATCTCCTGGGTTTCCTGAGTTCGGATTCCTGAGTTCGGATTCCTGCGCCGGCACCGGCGCCATTAGGCTGGGGACCATGAGTGAGCAACGCAGCAAGGCCGACAACATCAGCTGGCAGGGTTTCTCCACGAAAGCGGTGCATGCGGGTTACGAACCCGATCCGCTGACCGGTGCGGTCAACGTGCCGATCTACGCGAGTTCCACCTTCGCCCAGGACGGCGTCGGTGGAATGCGCAGTGGCTTCGAGTACGCGCGAACGGGTAACCCCACCCGTCGCCCACTCGAGGCGAACCTCGCCGCGCTCGAATCCGGAACCTACGGCCGAGCGTTCAGTTCGGGAATGGCGGCCACCGACTGCCTGCTCCGTTCGGTACTTCGACCCGGCGATCACCTGGTCATCCCCGACGACGCGTACGGCGGAACCTTCCGCCTCATCGACAAGGTCTTCACGCAGTGGGGGATCGAGTACACCCCGGCTCCGGTGTCCGACGTCGATGCGGTGCGCGCGGCGATGAAGTCCAACACCAAGCTGGTCTGGGTCGAGACGCCCACGAACCCGCTGCTCAATATCGGTGACATCGAGCTCCTTGCCGAGGTCGCCCACGAGGGCAACGCAAAGATCGTGGTGGACAACACCTTCGCCTCGCCGTACCTGCAGCAGCCGCTGCAGCTCGGTGCCGACATCGCGCTGCACTCCACGACCAAGTACATCGGCGGACACTCCGACGTGGTCGGTGGCGCTCTCGTCTGCAACGACGAAGAACTGGACACCGCGTTTGCCTTCCTGCAGAACGGATCCGGCGGCGTTCCCGGCCCCTTCGACGCGTTCCTGACGTTGCGCGGAATCAAGACACTGGCGCTGCGCATGGAGCGTCACAGTGACAACGCGGAGAAGGTCGTCGAATTGCTCGACGGCCACCCCGCGGTTGCCGGCGTCATCTACCCCGGACTGGCTTCGCATCCGTCGCACAAGGTCGCGGCCAAGCAGATGCGACGCTTCGGCGGCATGATCTCCGTCCGCCTCAAGGGCGGCAAGGCGGCAGCTCTCGACCTGTGCTCGCGCACCGAGATCTTCACGCTGGCAGAATCTCTCGGCGGAGTCGAATCCCTCATCGAATTCCCCGGTGCGATGACCCACGCCTCGACGGCCGGTTCCGCTCTCGAGGTTCCCGACGATCTGGTTCGCCTGTCGGTCGGCATCGAAGACGCCTCCGATCTGGTCGGCGACATCGAGCAAGCGCTGTCCTGATCTTCGCTCTACAGTAATTCGACTTCGAATCTGCAGTGCGCCTTCACACCTCACGAGGGTGTGGAGGCGCACTTTCTGGAGGCATGCGTGAATCTCGAACAGATAAAGGCTGCACAGCAACTGCTCGCCCCGGTCATGCGACGCACCCCGGTCGTGGCCTCGCGAGTGTTGTCCGAAACCACCGGCTTCGCCGTGAGCTTGAAATGTGAAAACCTGCAGCGCACCGGCTCTTTCAAACCGCGCGGTGCGTACAACCGCATTGCCAATCTTTCCGCAGAGGAACGGGCAGCGGGCGTGGTGGCGGCCAGTGCCGGTAACCATGCGCAGGGAGTTGCCTGGTCTGCAACAGAATTGGGAATCAAGTCGACCGTCTTCATGCCGACGGGTGCGCCGCTGCCGAAGTTGGTGGCCACCAAGGCATATGGAGCTCAGGTCCACCTGCACGGTTCGACTGTCGACGAAGCGCTCGTGGCCGCTCGCGAATTCGCGGACCGAACCGGAGCAGTTCTGGTCCACCCGTTCGACCACGAGGACGTCGTGGCGGGGCAGGGGACTGTGGGGCTCGAAATCCTCGAGCAACTGCCTGAGGTCGGCACGATCCTCGTTCCCACCGGCGGCGGCGGTTTGATCGCGGGAGTGGCTGCAGCCGTCAAAGCTGTGCGCCCGCAGGTCCGCATCGTCGGAGTGCAAGCCGAGACCGCGGCTGCCTGGCCGGCGTCGTTGGCAGCCGGGAAGCCGACCGCCTTGGCGTCGATGTCCACGATGGCAGACGGTATCGCCGTTGGCTGCCCGGGCGAGGTTCCGTTCGCCGAAGTTGCCGCCCATGTCGACGCCGTGGTGACGGTCAGCGAGGAAGCGCTGTCCAAGGCGCTCCTGCTGTGCCTCGAACGCGCCAAGCTCATCGTCGAACCGGCCGGCGTCGCGGCCGTCGCGGCCTTGATGACCTGTACTCCGGAGGAGCTGGGACTGACAGGGCCGGTGTGCGCCGTGCTTTCCGGCGGCAACATCGATCCGCTACTTCTCACGCACGTCATCTCGCACGGTCTGCGAGCGGCCGGACGGTTCCTCGGAGTTCACATCACCATCGACGATCGGCCGGGCGCACTGGTCTCGTTGCTCGAAGTGGTTCGAGCGAACGGCGCCAGCGTGGTCGATGTCATCCATTCCCGTACCGGTGGCGAACTTGCACTCGACGAAGTGGAAGTCTTCCTCACCGTCGAGACGCGTGGTCCGGACAACAAGGCGGAACTTCTGACGGCCTTCGACCGCGCCGGTTACGCAGTACGACTGCAGAACTGAGGCGAGTTACTCGTCAGGCCAGCCGCCCAGAACCGTCACGCGGTACTCCTGGTCGACCAGCCTGGCGGGTACGTCGAGTTGATGTAGCCAGTCGATGGCCGAACCGCCCATGCCGACCGCAACCCGACTGAATGCGGCGGCCTGGGCGCAGGAGGATGCAATCACCGACACCGTGCGCCACATCGGCGTCGCCGTCGATTCGCGGTGCAGTGGCTTGACGGTGCTGGCCGTGGCGATCCCGCAGTCGGACGGAAGTGCTACCTGGCAGGTCGGGTCGCCGGGCAGGTCTTGCACCTGAATCTGCCAGCCGTCTTCCGGCGCCGGGCCGGCAACCGCGATGTCCCCGCCGAGGCCGACCAGCACGCCACACCCGAGAAGAGTCGCAGTGGACGCGGCACAGTGGTCCGCTGAACTGGCGCGGGCCGTCGCGGACAGATCGAGAACGACGTCGTCCGGGCTGTACACGCGGTTGTTCTCGACGCGAATCTTCCACCAGGAGTGAGGGTCTGCCGACCCGGCCGTCGGCGTGAGTTTGCCGTCGGTCAGTCGTGCGACAGCCAACGCGTCTTCGAGGAAGTGCGCGAACATCGGGGTCACGGCGACGCCGTCGACGTTGCTCGCGGCGCTGACATAGGTACGAATCTCGGAGTCGGCACGATCTCGATTGGTGGCGGCGTCGGCAGCGGTGAGGTACCCGCGAACCAGGCTGGCCGCGGAGGGAAGGACTTCAGGGTCGGTGACGACGACCCGGGCCTGAACCCCCCACGTGAGCCACTCGGAGGCCGAGCGCGGAGTACTCACGAACCGTTGGAGACGGCGTCCGGGGTTCCGAATCCGGCGACCACGACGGGCCGCTTCGCTACGGGATTCTTGGTGTGAGAAGCCGACGTGTCCGGTGCGAGTGCCGTGGCAGTGGGAGAAGAAACGAGTGAAAGTCCGCCGCTTGCGAGTGCTCCCGCCACAGCCGTGGCTGCGAGGGCGAGGCGAACGGGTCGATACACCGTAGTGCGTCCCCGGGCGGGTCGTGGCCGATCGTCGCTCATGGACTCAGCTTGCACGCCGAACCTGAGAAAAGCCTTGGCGTCTGTAGTCATTTGCGTAACGCCCGCCGAGATAAATGAGACATTGGTTACAGGAGTCGCGAGACTGAGCCGTGTCGAATGCATGTTCGAAAGAGTAGATGTTCGCACCGACAAGTTTCGGGTACGACCACGTACGTGGATTTTCAGAGGTTTATCGGAGGTTCGGATGGCAGTCGGTGTCCTGGCGATCGCTGTGTCGATCGGCACCGCACTGGGCGTGATGAGTGGAACTCTCGGAGCGCCCGCACAAGTCGAGAAGAACGAGTCTTCGAATGCTGCAGTCTCACTTGCAGCCTGGAACGGACCGGCACGAACTCAGGACACACCTGAGGGAATCGTGCCTTCCGTACCCTCCAACTTTCCGGGAGCGACATTGGCACCCGTGGGAGCGGTGGCAGTGTTCGCGCCGTGGATCAAAAAGGCCGGTGCTCTGTGCTCGGAGATCACGCCCGCGGTGATCGCCTCGCTGTACTCGGTCGAGAACGGATTCAAGTACGGACCCGATACCGACATCTCACCGGAAGGTGGGCGCGGGCCTGGCCGCTTCACCACCGCAGCGTGGACGGCATACGGCAAGGACGGTGACGGCGACGGAAAGATGGACATCCTGGGCGTTGCCGATCCGGTGATGACAACCGGATACCGGTTGTGCGATCTCGTGAAGCAAGCGCAGTCCTGGCAGAAGTCCGGTGAGGTCGAGGGCGATACCGTCGACCTCGCGCTCGCTGCCTACGACGTCGGGCCGGACGCAGTTCGCGAAGCGGGCGGCGTTCCGGCAGACAAGTCGGGCGAGGTTCCTGCGGAGCAGGCGGTCGCCGCTCCGTTCGTCGCCCAGATCAAATCGTTGCAGGACTCGTTCGCCCTGATGCTTGCGCCCTTCGACTACAACAACCTCGCCGCAGCGGTGGGCGGCGTCGTCGAGGCCGGTCTGAAGTTTCTCGGATTGCCGTACGTGTGGGGTGGCGGAAACATCAACGGGCCGTCGATGGGCGGGTTCGACTGCTCGGGGCTGACGTCGTACGCGATCCACGCGGCCACCGGGGTGACTCTGCCCCGGACCTCGGAGACGCAGTGGGGTGTCGGCGTCGAGATCCCGCTGGATCAGGCGCAGCCCGGTGACCTGTTGTTCGGCAACTGGCAGGCAGGCGGCCCCGGCCACGTGGCGATCTACGTCGGCAACGGTCAGATGCTTCACGCACCCACGTTCGGCGACGTGGTGAAGGTCGGCCCGATCTTCGCCGGCATGAAGGCTCGCCGCGTGGTGTGAGTGGGCAGGAAACGGCGAGCGTCGACAGAGCAAGAAGCGCCACCCGACCGAGTCGGGTGGCGCTTCTTTTCAGAGCTGGTACAGCCGATCAGCTGTGGTAAGGCTCCGCGCTCAGCAGCGTGACCTTCATGGTGCTGCCGTTGGGCAGGTTGTACTCACGCGTGTCGCCGACCTTGGCTTCGAGCAGCGCGCCGCCCAGCGGTGAGTTCGGCGAGTAGACCTCGAGCTTGGCGTCACGTGCGCCTTCTTCGCGGGTAGCGATCAGGAACGTCTCGGTGTCACTCTCGTCGCCGTCGTAGTAGACCTTGACTACGGATCCGGGCAGTGCGACACCGGACTGAGTGGGGGCCTCGCCGACCTTTGCGCTGTTCAGCAGCTCCTGGAGCTGGCGAATGCGGGCTTCCTGCTGACCCTGCTCTTCGCGGGCAGCGTGGTAGCCGCCGTTCTCCTTCAGGTCGCCCTCTTCGCGACGCTCGTTGATCTCGGCGGCGATGACCGGGCGATTGGCGATGAGCTGGTCGAGTTCGTTCTTGAGCCTGTCATGTGATTCCTGGGTAAGCCAGGTCACCTGGGTCTCGGTCATCTCGATCACTCCCTAGTAGTCGGAGCCGGGGGCTCCCTCGACGATCGCTGCAACAGCAGCGAACAACGACACAGAAGCACCACCAGGGATGCAACCTTGCCGTCAAACCTTGCGTCAATGCAGCAATACACGGTTCCACCCGGAACCGTGTATCGGGCAATTCTATCACGCATGACTACCCGCCCTGTCCGGCGTCAAACGTCCGGCAGGGTGGGTGCGTTCCGAGGTCAGCTCTTGGTCAGGTACTCCGGAACGTCGAAGCTGCAGCCGTAGACGTCGGCCATGCCTGGCGGTTGGGACGTCTTGACCTCGGTGTTGAACTCGAGGGTCTGATGTTCCGACGACGGGACGTAGACCTCACGTCGACCGGTTTCGGAGCCGTCCTTCGAGCGTGCGCGCACGATGCACATCGCTTCACGCGACGAGTCGTCGCGTGTGACGGTGAAACGGATCTTCACCGTGGAGTCGTTGGCGATGTCGAACGAGATGGTCTCGGTCTCGATTTCCTTGACCGCAAATTTTCCGTACGCGTAGTACGCGATTCCGCCGCCTACGACGATGACGAGAGCGGTCAGAGCCCACACCATCCACTTGCGGGGACTGCCCGTGCGAGTTGTGCTCGGGTACCGATCTTGGGGAAGCGGTTTGCTCATCACTCTGCTCTCGAAGACTCGAGTTCGCGTGTCGTGCAGCAACTGACTGTGTCCCGCCGGATTACCGAAGGGGTCACGGCTGCGCCAGGAACTCTCGGGTGGAACTATAGAGGACGTATCCCGTCGCGCCGTCGGTAGGTTTGTCGGCAGTCGGTACGTTTGACGGCAACCACCCGGAGTAATCCGAGCGGTGCACAGCGTGTGACTCGAAGACTGCCGGTGACGGCTACAGGTGAACTGCCGGTGACGGCTACAAGTGAACTGCCGGCAACGGCTACAGGTGAAGTTGAGGTGAACGAACACGTGAGCGGATTCCGGCTCATGGCCGTCCATGCCCATCCCGACGACGAGTCGAGCAAGGGTGCGGCCACCACCGCCCGTTATGCAGCCGAAGGCCACGAAGTGATGGTCCTGACGCTCACCGGGGGTGAGCGTGGCGACATTCTCAACCCGGCCATGGACGTTCCCGGTGTCCGCGATCGAATCAGCGAAGTTCGCCAGGAGGAGATGGCCGAGGCCGCTCGCATCCTGGGCGTGAAGCAGCGCTGGCTCGGTTTCGTCGATTCCGGGCTTCCCGAGGGCGACCCTCTTCCGCCGCTGCCCGAAGGGTGCTTCGCCCTCGTTCCGCTCGAAGAGTCGACGCGCGCTCTGGTCAAGGTGATTCGCGAGTTCCGTCCCCACGTCGTCACGACGTACGACGAGAACGGCGGATACCCGCACCCGGATCACATCCGGTGCCACGAGGTGACGATGGCAGCCTACGAAGCCGCCGCCGATCCCGAGTACTTCCCCGAGGACGGTCAGCCGTGGGAAATCAAGAAGGTCTACTACTCGCACGGATTCATCCGTAAGCGCCTCGAACTCTTCCAGGAGGAGTACGAGCGTCGCGGAGAGCCGTTCCCGATGGCGGACTGGCTCAAGAAGTGGAAGACCGAACGCGGCGACATGATGGTCCGGGTGACCACTCAGGTCACGTGCGGCGACTACTTTCCCCAGCGTGACGATGCTCTGCGCGCACACGCGACGCAGATCGATCCCAACGGTTCGTTCTTCGCTGTGCCGCTCGACATTCAGCAGAAGATCTGGCCCACCGAGGAATTCGAGCTCGCCAAGACGCGGGTCACCACGTCCATTCCGGAAACCGACCTGTTCGCAGGTCTCGAAGAGGACGCTCAGAAGTGAATGCTCTGTCCGCCGAGGTAGTTCTCGGCACCACACAATTTCTTGCTCAGACCCCGAGTAACCCATCCGGACCGGAGTTCGGAAAGTCGTCTCCGGTCGGCCTGCTGGTGATTCTTGCGCTGCTCATCGGTGTGATCCTCCTGGTTCGGTCGATGAACCGCCAGCTCAAGAAGCTGCCGGAGACGTTCGAACCGGATCATCCCGAACTCGATCAGCAGGCAGACGAAGGCACCGACCGGGGAGCTATCACTGCTCCGAGCCCGGCGGAACCCAACGTCTCTACCGAGAAGAAGCCCAAGCAAGAATCCTGAGACGAACGAGGTAGCGGCGATGGACCCACGGATGCGGAACAACCTGGGTGGGTCCTCAAGCCCTTACCTGCGTCAGCACGCCGACAATCCGGTCCACTGGCAACAGTGGGGCGAAGAAGCGATGGAGTGGGCGCGCGAGCGCAACGTGCCGATTCTCCTCTCGATCGGATACTCCGCGTGCCACTGGTGCCACGTCATGGCGCACGAGTCGTTCGAGAACGACGAGATCGCGGCCGTCATGAACGCGAATTTCGTCTGTGTGAAGGTGGACCGAGAAGAACGTCCCGACATCGACGCCGTCTACATGAATGCGACGGTTGCGATGACCGGCCAGGGCGGCTGGCCCATGACCTGTTTCCTGACTCCCGACGGTTCACCGTTCTACTGCGGCACGTACTACCCGCCGACGCCTCGCGGCGGAATGCCGTCGTTCACACAGCTTCTCGAAGCGATAGCCGACACCTTCACGAATCGGCGCGACGAGGTCGACAACGCGGCACAGTCGATCGTCACGGAACTTCAGCGCGCGTCGGGCGGGATTCCGTACGGCGGAGCACCCATCGACGCCGAGCTGCTGAACGCGGCGGGTCGGTCGATCCTCGGCGACGAGGACGTCCCGCGCGGGGGATTCGGTGGGGCACCGAAGTTTCCACCGTCGGTACTACTGGAGGGGCTGCTCCGACAGTACGAGCGAACGGGTTCGGGCGAGATCCTCGGCGGCATCGAGCGCACCGCCGAAGCAATGGCACGTGGCGGGATCTACGACCAGTTGGGTGGCGGTTTCTCGCGGTACTCGGTCGATGCCGAGTGGGTGGTTCCGCACTTCGAGAAGATGCTCTACGACAATGCGCTGCTCCTGCGGTTCTACGCGCACTGGGCGCGGCGCACCGGATCGGACCTCGCCACTCGCGTCACCGAGGAGACCGCAAGGTTCCTGCTCTCCGATCTGCTGACCGAGAACGGTTGCTTCGCTTCGGCTCTCGATGCCGACACCGACGGCGTCGAAGGCCTCACGTACGTATGGACGCCGACGCAGCTGGTCGAGGTACTCGGCGCGGAGGACGGGCAGTGGGCGTCGGAGTTGTTCCGGGTCACCGATACCGGAACCTTCGAAGAGGGTGCGTCGGTACTGCAGTTGCTCCGTGACCCCGACGACTGGTCGCGCTGGCAGACGGTCTCCGACGCTCTACGCGCCGTCCGGGCTCAGCGTCCACAGCCCGGCCGCGACGACAAGGTGGTGACGGCCTGGAACGGGCTGACCGTCACGGCCTTGACGGAAGCCGGACTTGCCCTGGACCGACCCGACTGGATCACCGCGGCGGCCGAGTGCGCAGGCGCTCTTCTCGACCTTCACCTGGTGGACGGTCACTTGCGTCGCGCTTCCCTCGGCGGGGCTGTCGGCGCCCCGACGGGCGTGCTCGAGGATTACGCAATGTTGGCCACCGGCCTCCTGGCTCTATACCAGGCAACGGGATTGGCGCGGTGGCTCGATGCGGCGCAGCAGTTGCTCGACGTCACTGTCGACCACTTCGCTGATCCGGCCGAGCCGGGCAGCTGGTTCGACACGGCCGATTTCGCGGAGTCGCTCGTGACTCGGCCCCGAGACCCGTTGGACGGCGCGACGCCGTCCGGTGCGTCGAGCGTCGCGGAGGCGCTGTTGACCGCGGCGGCGTTGACCGATGCCGATCGATCGTCTCGTTACGCCCAGGCCGCGGCGGACGCGTTGGCGAGGGCCACGCTGCCGCTCGAGCGTGCGCCTCGGTCGGCGGGGCACTGGCTCGCGGTGGCGGAAGCGTCGTTGCGTGGTCCGATACAGGTGGCCGTCGTCGGGGAAGGTTCGCTGTTGGCCTATGCCCGGCGGCTTGCCCCGGGTGGTGCAGTGGTTGTCGGGGGTGCCCCGGATTCTTCACCGCTGCTTGCAGATCGACCCCTCGTCGACGGTGGTGAAGCCGCGTACATCTGTCGGGGATTCGTGTGTGATCGGCCGGTGACGACGGTGGTGGAACTGGCGAGTCAGTTGAACACGACGAGCCATACCGCGATGTAGTGGCAGATCGCTGCGACGACCGTCGCGGCGTGGAAGAACTCGTGATGCCCGAACGTCGTGGGCCACGGGTTTGGCCATTTCGTCGCGTACAGAATTGCGCCGACGCTGTAGAAGATTCCGCCGACGAGCAGCAGCACCATCGGCGCCACACCGACCTGGTGCGTCAGTTCACCGACCACGGGAACGATCGCCCAACCGAGGAGCAGGTAGAGCGGGACTCCCACCCATTTCGGGGCGGTGGGCCAGAGCATCTTGAGTGCGACGCCGGCGAGCGCGCCTGCCCACACGATCGCGAGGATGATCTTGCCGGTGTGAGTCGGGAGGCCGAGCATGGCGAACGGTGTGTAGCTGCCGGCGATGAAGAGAAAGATCATCGAATGGTCCGCACGCTTCATCCACGTACGGCCCTTGACCGTCTGCCACTGGATGCGGTGATACGTCGCACTGATGCCGAAGAGGCCGCAGATCGTGACGCTGTAGATCGCGGTTGCCCAAGCCGCTTTGGCGCCGACCTGAGCGCCGGCTACGGAGACGAGAACGACGCCCGCGACGACGGAGACACCGAGCGCCCACAGATGGATCCAACCGCGCATGCGTGGTTTGACCGGAAGCTCGTCGACCCCGAATGCCGTCATGTGCAACCCCTCTCGTTCCGTACTGTTGCGAACCGCGTAACCTACGGTACCGTAGGTTACGCATCAGTAGCATAACCTACCTGCGGGTTTTCGACGCGTACAAAAACCGTGACGGCGCTCGCATGTGGCTGTCACTGCCGGGCGTAGTCTTTGACACCATGGTGATGTCACGGTGAATCTGCGCGGACTGCTGTACAGCATCTACGAGCGACGACTCCTCAGTCATCTCGACGGTCTCGCGCACCCACGGCACGTAGCCGTGATGTGTGACGGAAATCGGCGATGGGCTCGCGAGAACGGCTTCACCGATGTCAGTCACGGGCACCGCATGGGCGCGCTCAAAATTGCCGAATTGCTCGAGTGGTGCGACGCCGCCGGAATCGAGATGGCAACCATCTACCTGCTCTCGACCGAGAACCTGCGCCGCGAGCCGGAAGAGCTCGACACCCTCCTCGAAATCATCACCGACGTCGTCGAAGAGATCTCCGGGCCCGGCAAGAACTGGAGTGTGCAGATCGTCGGTGCTCTCGATCTTCTGCCTCCCGAGCAGTCCAGGCGCTTGCGGGAAGCGGCGGCGGGGACGAGCGGCCGAACCGGGACACATGTCAACGTCGCGATCGGATACGGCGGGCGTCAGGAGATCGCCGACGCCGTCCAATCGCTCCTGCGCGACAAGATCGGTGCGGGTCTGAGCGGAGACGAACTGATCCAGGCCGTCACGGTCGACGGCATCGACGGGCATCTGTACACGTCGGGACAGCCCGATCCGGATCTGGTGATCCGCACCTCCGGCGAGCAGCGGCTCTCCGGATTCCTGTTGTGGCAGAGCGCCTATTCGGAGATCTGGTTCACCGAGGCGTACTGGCCCGAGTTCCGTCGAGTCGACTTTCTTCGAGCCTTGCGCGATTACGCGGCGCGCCACCGCCGGTTCGGCGCCTGAGCCGTCTCAGAGCTTGCGCAGCCGCAGCCGGTTGATCGTGTGGTCGGCGTCCTTGCGCAGCACCAGGGTTGCGCGGGGACGGGTGGGGAGAATGTTCTCCACCAGGTTCGGGTGATTGATCGAGTTCCAGATCTCCTTCGCCGCGATGGTCGCGTCACGGTCGGAGAGGCCGGAGTAGTGGTGAAAGTGGGCGTTCGGATCGGCGAACGACGTGTTGCGTAGCGCGAGGAACCGCTGGATGTACCAGGCTTCGATGTCCTCGATGCGGGCGTCGACGTAGATCGAGAAGTCGAACAGATCGGAGACCATCAGACGCGGGCCGGTCTGCAGGACGTTGAGGCCCTCGATGATGAGGATGTCAGGCTGGCGGATCAGGTGGTACTGGCCCGGGATGATGTCGTACGACGTATGCGAATAGACCGGCGCCGCTACCTCTTCCGCCCCGGACTTGACTTCGGTGACGAAGCGCAACAGCTTGCGGCGATCGTAGCTTTCGGGAAAACCCTTGCGGTGCATGATGCCCCGACGCTGGAGTTCCCTGGTCGGATAGAGGAATCCGTCCGTGGTGACGAGGTCGACGCGCGGATGGTGATCCCAGCGGGCCAGGAGAGCTTGCAGCACACGAGCAGTCGTGGATTTTCCGACCGCGACCGAACCGGCGACGCCGATGACGAAGGGCACCTGACGGTCGGGATGCTTCTCGCCGAGGAAGGTCGCGGTGGCCGCGAACAGTCGTTGGCGTGCCGCTACCTGTAGGTGGATCAGACGTGCGAGGGGGAGATAAACCTCGGCAACTTCTTCGAGATCGATCTGCTCGCCGAGACCACGCAGGCCGTACAACTCGTCCTCGGTCAACACCAGTGGCGTCGACTTACGCAGTGTCCGCCACTGCTTGCGGTCGAACTCGACGTAGGGACTCGATTCGTTGGTGCGCGCCATCAGCCCAGCTCACCGGCACGTAGTGAACCCGGGGCCCGGCGGACGAAACAGCTATGCGAGCAAGCCAGGCGCGTGTGCGCACGATCCGAGTGCATAGTCGGATTGTGCTCGGTGCCACGTCCGGGACTTTCGCCGGGTGGCATTCCGGAGCGAGCGACTAGGCTCGGTCGTTATGGATCCAGACACACTTGTTCGCCAATACCTGCTGCTCGGACTGGGTTTCGACCGTCTCGAAGACGGGTTCGTCGACGCGTTCACCGGTGACCCGGCGCTGCGTAAGCAGATCGAGAGCGCCCCGAAGCCCGATCCGCGTGAACTTGCCCGCACGGCACGTGAATTGCGGGGCGAGTTGGCCGGAAGTGGTCTGAATGCCGAACGCTCCCACTTCGTCGACGTACACCTTCGCGCCCTGGAATGCTCCGGGCGCAAGTTCGCGGGTGAGGACATCGGCTTCGTGGACGAGGTCGAGGCGTACTTCGACGTCCGAATCGAGAAGGGAAACGAGGACGCCTACAGCGACGCTCACCGGTTGATGGGTGAAGTTCTGCCCGGTCCGGGACCGTTGGCCGAGCGGGTGCAGGCCCATCGCAAGGCCGACGAGATCCCCGCGGCGAAACTGAACGAATGCGTCGAGGCAATGTCGAGTGCGCTGCGCGATCTGGTCCGCGGCACGTTCGGGCTTCCCGCGTCGGAAACCGTCGAATACGAAGTGGTGGGGGACAAGCCGTGGTCCGGCTTCAACTACTACCTCGGTGACTACCGCTCCAAGGTTGCGATCAATTCGGATCTGCCGCAGTTCATGGCCAACCTGCCGCGGCTGATCGCGCACGAGTCCTACCCCGGCCATCACACCGAGCATTGCCGTAAGGAAGCCGGTCTGGTCGGTTCGGGCCAGCTCGAGCAGACACTGTTCCTGGTCAACACGCCGCAGTGCATCATGGCCGAAGGCCTCGCGGATTTGGCGCTGGAAGCGATTGTCGGCCCGGACTGGGGTTTGTGGGCGCAGGACATCTACGCCGACCTCGGCTTGTCTTTCGACGGGGAAAAGGCGCAACGGCTCTCCGCCGCGTCGGGGCAACTGCTGAGTGTCCGGCAGGATGCGGCGCTGATGTTGCACGACGAGGGGCGCAGCCTCGACGACGTGGCGCTGTTCCTCGAACGGTGGTCGCTGTCGACGCCGGAACGCGCTCGCCAATCGCTCAAGTTCCTGTCTTCGCCGCTGTGGCGGGCATACACCAGCACGTATGTCGAGGGATACCGGCTGCTCGGGGGCTGGCTGGACGAGGTGCCGGTGGGCGCGGAGCGCACCGAACGCTTCCGCAGGCTGCTCGACGAGCCGCTGGTCCCCAGCTCTCTGCGTGCTGCCTAGTGCCGGGTGGAGACGGCGGGAGCGAACTTCGTAGACTGGACGCATTCGTTTCCGCATCCAGCTTGGAGATTCCTCGATGACCGCTGTGCCCGGCTCCGACGTCAACTCTGCATCACTCGCCGAACTCGACCCCGAAGTCGCCGAGGCGATGGCTGGTGAATTGGCTCGTCAGCGCGACACGCTCGAGATGATCGCGTCGGAGAACTTCGTTCCCCGCTCGGTTCTGCAGGCTCAGGGCAGCGTCCTGACCAACAAGTACGCCGAGGGCTACCCGGGACGTCGTTACTACGGCGGTTGCGAGCACGTCGACGTCATCGAGGATCTGGCGCGCAACCGTGCGAAGGAACTCTTCGGTGCAGAGTTCGCGAACGTTCAGCCGCACTCGGGCGCACAGGCCAACGCTGCTGTTCTGATGGCACTGATGAACCCGGGTGAGAAGCTGCTCGGCCTCGACCTTGCACACGGCGGTCACCTCACGCACGGCATGAAGCTGAACTTCTCCGGCAAGTTGTACGACGTCGCGTCCTACGGCGTCAGCAAGGAAGATCACCGCATCGACATGGACGAGGTGCGCTCGATCGCCCTCGCCGAGAAGCCGAAGGTCATCGTTGCCGGTTGGTCCGCGTACCCGCGTCAGCAGGACTTCGCGGCGTTCCGTGCGATCGCCGACGAGGTCGGGGCGTACCTGTGGGTGGACATGGCTCACTTCGCCGGACTGGTTGCCGCAGGCCTGCACCCGTCGCCCGTCCCGTACGCGGACGTCGTCTCCTCGACCGTCCACAAGACCCTCGGTGGTCCGCGTTCGGGCCTGATCCTGGCGAAGAAGGAGTGGGCCAAGAAGCTCAACTCCGCTGTCTTCCCGGGTCAGCAGGGTGGACCGCTCATGCACGCCATCGCGGCCAAGGCAGTCACCTTCAAGATCGCTGCCGGTGAAGAGTTCAAGGATCGTCAGGCACGCACCCTTTCCGGTGCGCGCATCCTTGCCGAGCGTCTGGGCAACAAGGACGTCGCAGACCAGGGCATCAGCGTCCTGACCGGCGGCACAGACGTCCACCTCGTTCTCGTGGACCTGCGTAACTCGCAGCTCGACGGCCAGCAGGGTGAGGACCTTCTGCACGAAATCGGCATCACGGTCAACCGCAACGCTGTTCCGTTCGATCCCCGCCCGCCGATGACCACCTCCGGTCTGCGTATCGGTACCGCAGCGTTGGCCACCCGCGGATTCGGCGACGCCGAGTTCACCGAGGTCGCCGACATCATCGGTACCGCACTGGCCGGCAACGCGGATCTGCCGGCGCTGCGTGCGCGCGTCGCCAAGCTCGCCCTCGACCTTCCGCTGTACGACGGTCTCGAGAACTGGGGCCTGCTCAGCAAGAACGTCTAGGTATTCCTTCACCGACGGCCCGGTCCCTTTCGAGGGGCCGGGCCGCTGGTTTTTGCCAGTCGCGGATTGTGGCATCGGTCACATGACCGATGGTGGCCGAGTTCGGCGCTTCCTAGCCTGAGAGCATCACCCCTCCGGCGAAGGAAACCCCATGACCGAACAGAATCTGCATTGGCTCTCCGCTACCGAGATGGCGGCGTCGGTCGCGTCGAACAGTCTCTCGCCCAACGAGATTGCCGAAGCGATGATCCAGCGCGTCGACGCCGTCAATCCGTCGATCAACGCGATAGTGCAGTTCGATCGCGAGCAGGTCACGCGCGACGCGGCCGAACTCTCACGGCAACAGGAATCGGGCGAGAAACTCGGCCCGCTGCACGGCGTTCCATTCACGATCAAAGATCTGACGGCAGTCGACGGGCTGCCGACCACGTTCGGGATGAAGCCGATGGCCGACAACATCGCGACGGGAAATGCCGTCGTCGTGGACAGGCTGCGCGGCGCCGGCGGACTGTTCCTGGGAAAGACGAACACTCCCGAAAGCGGTTACTACGGTGGCACGGACAACCACCTGTACGGGCCGACGCACAACCCGTGGAAGCTCGGCAACAGCGCGGGCGGGTCCAGTGGCGGTGCGTCGGCTGCTGTGGCTGCAGGCCTCGGGCCACTGGCCGAGGGCAGTGACGGCGCCGGATCGGTGCGTATCCCGTCGGCGCTCTGCGGGGTCGTCGGGCTCAAACCGACCACCGGCGTCATTCCGCAGACCATTCTGGCCGGGCGGTTCTACAACTGGGCGTACCACGGTCCGATCACCAGGACCGTCGCCGACAACGCGCTCATGCTCGACATCATGGCCGGGCCGGACAATGCGGATCCGCTCTCGATCGAGCGTGCGGAGACCTCGTACGTCGAAGCGGCGAAGGGTGACGTGAAGGGGCTTCGTGTCGCGTGGTCTACGAATCTCGGCCTCGGCCATGTTGATCCGGAGGTGCTGGCGGTGTGCCTCGACGCGCTGGCGGCATTCGAGGAATTGGGTGCCCAGATCACCGAGGCGACCCCGCAGTGGGGAAATCCGTCGGAGTCGATGTGGAACGGCATCTGGGTTCCCGGTTTCGCTTCCGAATACGACTTGCTCGACTGGGAGAACCAGCGCGGCGAGGTCGACGACAACCTGATCGAGATCATGCACGAGGCCGAGCGGCTCACCGGTGTCGACGTGGGGCGGGCCGACGCATTCCGCGGCGTCATGTGGGACACGTGGACCACGTTCATGAACGACTACGACGTGTTGGTCTCGCCGACCTTGGCTTCGGCCACGTTCCCGCTCAGTCAGTTCGCGCCGTCGTGGCTCGAAGGTGCGTCGTTGCGTGAGCAGTTGCTCGATTGGCTCTTCACCTACCCGTACAACATGCTCAACAACCCCGCGATCACCGTACCGGCCGGATTCACCGCCGACGGTCGACCGGTGGGGCTGCAGATCGCCGCACGCCACCGCCAGGACGCACTGGTTCTGCGGACTGCCGCGAACTTCGAAGCGGTGCGTCCGTGGGCGGACAGGAAGCCGGCCGATTCACTGGTGGTGGCCTAGCTCACACGATTGGCTAGATTGGTGTGATGACGTCTGTACTGCCTGATCGCGGCGCTGGACCTGACATGTTCGCGCCGCGATCGCCGGCGGCCGGGGCGTACGGCATTCTCGGCCTGTGCGCCGAAGAACTCCGCGCACGTGGACTCGCGTACTCGGCTGCGGCGGTCACGTACCGAGACCCGTCGAGCGGAAGACATCGGGCTCTGGCGAGTTCCGGATACGACGCCAGAGTGCTCGAGTTCCTGCTCGAGGACTTCGTCGCCGATCGCAATCTCTTCGGCATCATTCGCGAGGCTTCGGGCGTGCCCGTGTTCTGGCAGGACGTGCCACGATTCGAGCAGGTCGAGATGGTCACCGATGTTCTGCGGCCGTCCGGGTACGCCGAGGGTGCGTCGGTCGCATTGGGGTTCTCCGGCCGTGAGGTGACCGGATTGCTGCACATGAGCTTCGCGGATTCCGGCGTCGTCGATCGCGTACGGGAGGTGGTGGCGGCGTCCAGCGCAGCTTGCTCGCGCGTCGTGGGGGACCAGGTGGCGCTCGATCGTGTCCATCTGAGCCCACGGGAGATTCAAGTACTGCAATTGGTGGCCAGGGGCGCGGGCAATGTCGAGATCGCCGAGGAGTTGTTCGTCAGCCGTCGCACCGTCGCCACCCATCTCGAGAACATCTTCGTCAAGACCGGAACCAATTCGCGGGTTCAGGCAGCGGTGCGCGCCGCGAAGTGGGGTCTGATCGAGTCCTGAGTGACGCCGAATCACACGAGTGGCATTTTGTTACCTGGCGTTCACCAGATGTGCGGCTCGTTCCGTGGCGCGAGTGTCCGATCCGCAGTACCGTCGGCAGTAACGAGTAACCAGAAGTTACTTGTGCGGGAGGTTCTGATCGTGACTGAAACACTCAGTACGAGAGGGCCGGCGCCCGGCCCTTGTTTCAGCTGACACAGCGTCACCTGACACCAGAGCCGTCCGGCCCAGCGAGCTGAGTTTGCGCGGGTGCCGCGCAGACCTAGGAGCCCAACGTGACTGCATCACGCTCCGTCTCTGCCCACTCGGCCCGGGCTGATCTATCAGCCGGGAATCATTCGGGAGATGCACTTCGCACGTACGTCTTGGATACCTCGGTACTACTGTCCGATCCATGGGCTGTCACTCGATTCGCCGAACACCACGTGGTACTCCCACTGGTCGTGATCAGTGAACTCGAAGGCAAACGGCACCACCACGAACTGGGATGGTTCGCCCGAGAATCGCTCCGCATGCTCGACGATCTACGGATCGAATACAGCCGCCTCGACCGTCCGGTGCCGATCGGCACCGAGAACGGGACACTGCAGGTCGAACTCAATCACACCGACCCTGCGGTCCTGCCCGTCGGATTCCGCACGGACAGTAACGATTCGAGGATTCTGGCGTGTGCGCTGAATCTTGCTGCGGAGGGCAAGGATGTGGTCCTCGTCAGCAAGGACATTCCGCTTCGTGTGAAGGCAGGCGCGGTGGGACTACCTGCCGACGAGTACCACGCTCACGACGTCGTGCCATCCGGATGGACGGGCATGACTGAGCTGGACGTCGCCTCGACGGACATCGACGAGCTGTTCAACGAGGGTTTCCTGGACCTCGACGAAGCGCGAGATCTGCCGTGTCACACGGGTCTTCGCCTGCTCGGTGGTTCGTCGAGCGCCCTCGGTCGGGTGACTCCCGACAAGCGCATCCAGTTGGTGCGCGGTGAGCGCGAGGCGTTCGGGTTGCACGGCCGCTCCGCCGAGCAGCGCATTGCGCTCGATCTCCTCATGGACGAGAGCATCGGCATCATCTCTCTCGGTGGTAAGGCGGGCACCGGTAAGTCGGCCTTGGCTCTGACGGCAGGTCTGGAAGCGGTTCTCGAGCGCCGCACTCAGCGCAAGGTTGTCGTCTTCCGTCCGTTGTATGCCGTTGGCGGACAAGAACTCGGCTACCTTCCCGGTAGTGAGAGCGAGAAGATGGGCCCGTGGGCTCAGGCCGTTTTCGACACTCTCGACGGGTTGGCCTCGCCAGAGGTTCTCGAGGAGGTTCTCGCCCGCGGAATGCTGGAAGTGTTGCCGCTGACGCATATTCGCGGTCGGTCGCTGCACGATTCGTTCGTGATCGTCGACGAAGCGCAGTCGCTCGAACGAAATGTTCTGCTGACAGTGCTTTCTCGTCTGGGAACCGGCTCGCGAGTGGTCCTCACGCACGACGTCGCGCAGCGTGACAACCTGCGAGTGGGCAGGCACGACGGAGTTGCGGCCGTCATCGAAAAGCTCAAGGGTCACCCGCTTTTTGCGCACATCACACTCACGCGCAGTGAGCGCTCGCCGATCGCCGAGTTGGTGACCGACATGCTCGAGGAGTTCGGCCCCACTTCCTGAGAAGTGATCTCCCCGTGCGGACTTCGGTCTGCACGGGGAGATGCCTGGGTTTGAAGTTGTTCAGTTTTGCAGCGGTCCCAGTTCGTTGTCGAGAACTTCCTGCACGACACGCATCGCCGCCAGTCCGGCCGGAGCGCCGCAGTACGCGCTCGCGTGGATCACGGTTTCGACGATCTCGGTGCGCGTCAATCCGTTTCGCAATGCCCCACGTACGTGGCCTTTGAGTTCGTTCTCGGCGCGCAGCGCGATCAGCATCCCCAGATTGATCAGACTGCGACTGCGGCGATCGAGTCCGGGACGCGTCCATACCGAACCCCAGACGTTGGCCGTCACGAAGTTCTGCAGTTCTTCGCTGTCCGTTCCCCGGGTGCGCTCGAAGGCGGCGTCGACGAAATCGGCCCCCATGACTTCGGTGCGCACAGCCAATCCGGCGTCGAAGGAGTCAGGCGTGGTGTTTTCGGACATGGCAGGTTCGCTCGCTTTCGGCAGGTGATTTCAGGCCGGAGCAAGCCTACTTCGTGTCCCGGTCCCGACGACTGCGCGGCCGACCGCGGTCACCACGCCCCACGCGACGTCTCGCAGACTGAAGTAGTCCCGCCAGACGCAGACCTTGCCGTCGCGCAGTTCGAAAGTTCCGCATACCCAGAACTCGATGCGCAACGGTCCGACGGTGAGGATGTCGGTGCGTTCGGTGAGCACCGTGGACTCGTCGCCGACGATGTGGTGCATCTCCGCCTCGAATTTCAGTGAAGGCTTGGTGACCAGACGTAGCGCTCGCACGACGGTCTTCTTGCCTCGCAGGGTGGGGAGCGAGACGTTCTGCCAGACGATGTCGTCTGTCATCAATTCGGCTGCTGCGTCCACGTCGAAATCGGTGAGGGCCGCGAACATTGCGTTCACCGTGGCTGTCGAACTACTCATGGGGTGTCCTTGGCTGATTATTCGGCCGGTGTTGCCCGGATGAAGGTACCGAGATGATCGTGATCGAAGTACTCCAAGGTTAGCGAGTTTCCGTCGAAGGTGGCCTTCGAGACCGTCCCGGCCGGTGCGTTCTCGCCGCTGAGCGGAAACGTGAAGGTGTTTCCGTCCCAGTGGGTCAGCGGATACGTCACCGCCGCGGGACCCATGGTCAAGGTCAGCGCACCGTTCTGCTGTGTCACGAGTGCGGGACCCCAGTACGGGTTGCCGTAGTCGCCGGTCAATTGGTTTGTCGGTGGGGCAGGCGCGGGGGAGGTCGGCGGTGTCTTCCCGGCAAGTTCGCCCTCGGGATCGGCTTGTGAGGCAAACGCCGCTTCGTACAGCGGGCGCCACTCGCGGGTGATCTTCCCGAACTGCACCAGATCGGCGAACTCGGCGCTCAAGGTCTCCGCGACGCCGGTGGGCGTGCCGTTGGTCAGAACGACGATGCCGACGTCAGCGGAGGGAATCGTCACGAAATTTGTCCCGGCTCCGACCAGGAAGCCGCCGGAGTGGCTGGCGGTGACACGGCCAGCGGCGCTGTCGGAAACGTTGAATCCGTAGCCGTAGAAGCCGGAGCGTTCCCCGATTTCCTGCGCGTGGCGCGAGACGATCTCCGGGTTCACTGCGGGCACGAGGGCATCCGTCTGAACGACCTGCTGCCCCTGATACTGACCGCCGGACAGCACCATGTCCAACCACTTGGCCATGTCGTTCGCGGAGGAGCTGACTCCACCGGCGGGGGATTGGGCGTCGGCGTCCCGAACCGGCCCTACCTTGTACTTTCCGTCTTCGAGGATGTGGCCCACTGTTCGATTTTCTCGGGCCTGGTAATCGGCGAACCGCGAAGACGTCGATGTCATACCGAGCGGGCCGTAGATTGTGTTCTGCGACAGCGTTTCCCAATCGGTGCCCGCCGCAGCTGCAACGGCCTCAGCGCCGGCTGTGACGCCGAAGTTCGTGTACTCGTATGTGATTCGGAATGGATTGAGCGGTAGTTGGCGTAGCTTCTCGAGCACCTGGGCCCGGTTGTAGCCCAGGTCCTCCAGTCCGTCGCCGGCGTGGTCCGGTAATCCCGACCGATGCGTGTAGAGATCGGAGATCGTGAGGTGGTCGGTCACCCACGGATCGGCAAGCGCAAACCCCGGCAGTTTCGAGATCACCGGAGTGTCCCAGTCGGCGGTCCCGATTCCGACTTCGTGGGCGACCACCGTGGCTCCTACCGATTTCGACACCGATGCCAGTTGGAACACGGTGTCGGCATCGACGGTGGCGCTCTTACCCAACTCGCGAACCCCGAATCCCTTTGCATACACAGTCTTACCGCCGTGCACCACGGCCACAGCCATGCCGGGGACGCCCGAACTTGCCATGAGATCGTTCGCGAGGCCGTCGAGCTTTCCGACCGCGTCGTCGATTTGCCCGTCCGGGATCGGCACCCCGGCGTCGAGACCGGGGCTGGCGTCGCTGACGACCGGCCCGGGCGCTGAGGTGGTGTCTGAATCGGACGAGCATCCGGCGAGCAGGGCGACCGTCAGTACTACCGGAACCGCCGCAGCCGACAGTCGCGAGCTGTTTCTACAGGTGATGGACACGAGATTCTCCCTAGCAGGGCTGTCGTCGGTACCATTCGGTCAATCCAGTATCGGGGAACGGCGGGCTGAGATACGGACAAATCGGGAAACCTTGTAGCTACTTCGGGGTCTTGGTTGCCAGACTGCCGAGAATGGAGCCTTCTGTGACCGGCTTCCAGGGGAGCAACAACGCGACCAGCAGCGCGGTGATCAGTGCTGCGCCGACCGTGAAGTACGACGCGATGGCGAAGCCTTCCAGGCACGCGGTCTTCATCGTGTAGATCAGACTGTCCTTCTGCTGCTCGAAGAGCGGACTGATGTCGCGCGAGCGGATCTCGATGACGCTGAGCACCGACTCACGAGCGAAGCCCTTCTCCTGTGCCGACATCACGGCGTCGGGAATGGCGTCGACGATCGGAGCCACCTTGGACGTGTAATACGAGGCGACGATCGAGCCGATGACGGCGACGCCCAGGGTCCCACCGAGTTCACGCGTCGTGTCGTTGACTGCCGAGCCTGCGCCGGCTTCGTCGAGGGGCACCGAGGACATGATGGAGTCGGTAGCCGGTCCCTGGACAATTGCGAGGCCCAGACCCATGAGAACCATCGAGATCACGACGGGTCCGAGGTAGGGCGTCTCGACGGTCGTCTGGCCGGCCAGGAACATGCCGCCGCTGAGGACGAGGAGGCCGAACACCATCACTGCGGTCGTGCCGAGTTTCTGTGCCGCCAAGGTGGCGACGGGAGCGCCCACCGCAACAGCGGCGGCGAAAGGCAAAGAGTGGATGCCGAATTCGAGTGGCGAGTATTCGCGAACGCCCTGGAAGTACTGCGTGATCAGGAACAAGAACCCGAACATGCTGAAGTAGCTGACCGCAATAGCCAAGGCGGGGAATGAAAACCGCCGGATTCGGAAGAGATTCATGTTCAGGATCGGCGCATCGGTGCGCAGTTCCCATGCGACGAATGCCGCCAACAACACTGTCGCAGAGAGGTATCCCGTGATGCTGAATGGCGACACCCATCCGCGATGTGGCGCGTCGATGATGGTCCACACCAGAATGACGATGCCGAGGAGCGACAAGATTGTTCCGACGAAATCGAATCGGCCGACGTGAAGCGCCTTCGATTCCGGAACAACCAGCAGCACACCGACGATGACCAGCAACGCAGCCGGAACGTTCATCCAGAACACCGAGTGCCAGGAGAAGTGCTCGAGAAGCCAACCGCCTGCCGTCGGGCCGATGGCAATCGCGAAGCCGGCCATTGCGGTCCAGGCAGCGATGGCGATGGCTCGTTCTCTGGCGTCGGTGAAGATGTTCGTGATCATGGCCAGGGTGGCCGGAAAGACCGCTGCGGCAAAGACACCCATGGCAGCGCGCGCCATGATCACCTGTTCGAGGTTGGAAGCCAAAGCGCCGACGAGCGACATCGCGCCGACGCCGATCAGACCGATGATCATCACTCGGCGGCGTCCGAAGCGGTCACCCAGGTGGCCGAAAGTGAGTAGGAACCCGGCGAAGGTCAACGTGTACGCGTCGACGATCCATTGCAGGTCACTGACGCTGGCGAACAGGTCGACGCTCATCGTCGGCAGTGCGACGTTGACCACTGTGTTGTCCAGCACGACAAGGAGTTCGGCGAGGCAGATGAAGATCAGCGCAGTGAATCGACGGGACTTGGTCATCATAGGCGCCGAGGGCGCCGGTGCAAGTGTGTGAGACATGTTTGTACGCCATCTCTGCTCCTGCGCGGACGGCAGCAGCGGTTGGAAGTAGAGGGGTTGGTCAGCTCGGGGCCGAGACCAGAGCCTTGAGGTGCGCGCCGATCCGATCGAGAGGCGCGGTGGTGTGCTGAGCTTTTGCCATCAGAGTCGCGCCTTCGATCGACGCGATCACGACGGTTGCCCACTGTGCTGCAGTCTCGGACGGCTGTCCCTGCTGCCAGAAGAACGATGTGAGAAGCGATTCCCACGAGGTGAAGGATTCGCCCGCAGCAGTTAATGCCGCCGGCGTCGACGCGCCCTCCACCGCCGCGGCTGCGACCGGACAGGAGGAGGTGAAATCGCTCTCTACCAAGCTGTTTCGAAATATTGTGACAACCGCGTCGATGATCTCCGGTGGGGAAGACTGAGCGATCATCGAACTGATGGCGGCGCTGACGCCTCGGCCGAAGTAGGCAACTGCTTCGCCGGCCAGCTGTCCTTTGCCTTCGGGAAAGTAGTGGTACACCGACCCGCGGGGAGCTCCCGAGCGTTCGACGATCTCGGTGAGCGAGGTCGTCGCGATCCCGTGTTCACGGAAGGCATTGATGGCGCCGACCAGCATCAGAGTGCGGGAATCGGAGTCGGCCATCCCGCCATCGTATGCAATCGCAGAGCTGTTCGATTCATCTGGTGCCGCTGATTCTCTTGGTACTCCCCACTTGCGACGCGCTGCGGCGATCGGACAACGCGTCTGCGGGCCGGTCATGGCAACGAGGTGTCTCGAGGTGTGTTCATCACTGCCTCCCAGTATGTCGATCGGTATAGGAACGAATCTGAGACTAGATGTAACCGACAGACACAGTCAAGTGTTGTGTGCAGGTAGTGGGTATTGATCGATATTCATGGTGGCAAAACTCCCGGATCAGTGGTTATATCGTGCGGTATAGAGCTGTTGCTTCGAGCGCCAGCTCCGGAGGAGAGGAAACGGCATGCCGGTACCGACGTCAGTTGCACGAAAACGAAGAATCGAAGTCGCAGTCGGGAAGTATTTCGCCAATCCGCTGGTCACCGGATTGAATCGGATCGGTTTGATGCCGTCGTTGATGACCGAGATCGAGACGGTTGGACGCCGAACCGGTCTGACCCGCCGAGTGCCCGTTGCGATCACCTACGACGGCGACGAGGCGTGGGTCATCGCGCAGCATGGCATCGACAGGGGCTGGGGCGCCAATATCTCTGCGACGCCGAAGGTTCGGATCCGTCGCCGCGGCGAGTGGGTGGACGGACAGGCCCAGATCATGCCGGACGACGACGTCCCGGCGCGGGTGAAGACATTCACGTCGGGGAAGTTCAGATCGGCGCTGACGGCCTCTGCCTTTCGCGGATTGCAGACCGATCCGGTCAGTGTTCGCATCAGGCTCGAACTCGATCCGTCAACCGATTGAATCAACGGGAGTTGAAGTAGTCGGTACGGAATGACCCGGTGCGTTCTCGTCGTTGACGAATGCAGCGGTGGCGCGATCGCCACTGCACACGACGAAGGAGCAGGGTCATGCGCATCGGAATCATCGGAGCCGGTCAGATCGGTGGCACGCTCACACGTAGGCTCGCTGCGCTCGGTCACGACGTGCGCGTCTCGAACTCGCGGACACCGGACACCCTTGCAGAACTGGAAGCGGAGACGGGCGCGAAGGCAGTCCGCAGCACCGAGGTCGCCGAGGGCGCCGAGCTGGTCATCGTGAGCATCCCGCAGAAGAACGTGGTCGATCTACCGGCGGGGATCCTCAGCGGTGCGGTCGCCGGTGCCCCGGTCATCGAGACCAACAACTACTACCCGCAACAGCGTGACGGTCTGATCTCGGCCATCGAGGACGGACAGACCGAAAGCGGATGGGTGCAGGAGCGCCTGGGTGTACCGGTATTCAAGGCGTTCAACGGAATCTGGTGGAAGCATCTCCTCGAGAAGGGGCTTCCCGAAGGTGCAGAGGGGCGCATTGCGCTACCCATCGCCGGCGACGACGACGCGAACAAGCAGGTCGTGTTCGATCTGATCAATCAGTTGGGCTTCGATCCTGTCGATGCGGGAACGATCGACGATTCCTGGCGTCAGCAGCCGGGAACTCCGGTGTACGGCAAGGACTTCGATCGTGAAGCGACGTTGAAGGCATTGGCCGAGGCGAGCCCCGATCGCACCGACGAGTGGCGCGCAACCACTACGGTGTAGGGAAAAGAGTGGCGGTTTCCGAAGTGGAAACCGCCACTCTGTTGTTTGTTCAGTCCTTGACCTTCGCCATCGCCAGAACGTCGAGACGCTTGTCGAGTTCTTCCTCGCTCAGCTTGTCCGGGACGAGTCCGCGCTCGATGACGACCTGGCGGATCGTCTTCTTCTCTTTGAGCGCCTGCTTCGCGACGGCCGCGGCTTCCTCGTAACCGATCGCCGAGTTGAGGGGCGTCACGATCGACGGTGACGATTCGGCGAGTGTCTTGAGGTGCTCCTCGTGCGCGACCAGTCCGCTGACACACTTGTCGGCGAACAGTCGAGAGACGTTGGCCAGCAAGGTGAACGACTCCAGCAGGTTGCGTGCCATGACCGGGATGTAGACGTTGAGTTCGAAAGCTCCGGCAGCGCCACCCCACGCGATGGCGGCGTCGTTTCCGATCACCTGAGCCGCAACCTGAGTGGTTGCCTCGGGCAGGACCGGGTTCACCTTGCCGGGCATGATCGAGCTACCCGGCTGCAGATCTGGGAGTGCGATCTCGCCGAGTCCGGTCAGCGGACCCGATCCCATCCACCGAATGTCGTTGGCAATCTTCGTCAGTGAGACTGCGATGGTCCGCAGCGCGCCCGATGCCTCGACCAGTCCGTCACGCGCGGCCTGTGCTTCGAAGCTGTTCTTCGCTGGAGTCAGCGCGTCGACGCCTGTCGATTTGACCAGCTCGGCAACAACTTTGGGGCCGAATCCATCCGGAGCATTGAGACCGGTGCCGACTGCTGTTCCGCCGATCGGCAGCTCGCCGAGGCGGGGGAGTGTTGCGTTGACGCGCTCGATGCCGGCCTCGATCTGACGTGCGTAGCCACCGAACTCCTGACCGAGCGTGACCGGCACAGCGTCCATCAGGTGGGTGCGTCCGGATTTGACGACGGTCTTCCACTCGGTCGCCTTCGTGGCGAGTGCAGCGTGCAGATGTTCCAGTGCCGGAACAAGATCGGTGACCGCTGCTTCGGTGGCTGCGACGTGCGTGGCGGTGGGGAAGGTGTCGTTGGAGGACTGCGACATGTTGACGTGATCATTGGGATGTACGTCTACACCGGCGGCCTTCGCGATGGATGCGATGACCTCGTTGGCGTTCATGTTCGAGCTGGTTCCCGAGCCGGTCTGGAAGACGTCGATGGGGAACTGATCGTCGTGCTTGCCTTCGGCGATCTCGTTCGCGGCGGCGATGATTGCGTCGGCCTTGTCCGCGTCGAGCAGTCCGAGGTCCTTGTTGACCTGCGCACACGCTGCTTTCAGCAAGCCCATTGCGCGGATCTGGGTGCGCTCGAGTGGGCGCCCGCTGATCGGGAAGTTCTCGACTGCACGCTGCGTCTGTGCCCGCCACAGCGCGTCGATGGGCACCCGAACTTCGCCCATGGTGTCGTGTTCGATTCGGAACTGTTGATCGTTGCTCTCCGTCATGGCTCCACATTGCCACTTTTGGAGGGCGGGTAGGGGACTACGTCCCCCGTGAGCGGTTAAGGAGTGCAGGGACTCCCTAACCGCTCACGGGGCGGAGCCGATCAGAACGTCGGGGGAACCGCGCCCTCTTCGCCGTCGAAGTCGACGGAGCTGTACTCACGCAGCTTCTCGAGACGGTGGTACGCGTCGATCATGCGAACGGTGCCGGACTTGCTACGCATCACGATGGACTGCGTGCTGGCGCCGCCGCCGTAGTAGCGGACACCGCGCAGCAGGTCACCATCGGTGACGCCCGTGGCGCAGAAGAATACGTTCTCGCCGGAGACGAGATCTTCGGTGGTCAGGATCCGATCGAGATCATGACCGGCGTCGATGGCCTTCTGGCGCTCTTCGTCGTCGGTGGGTGCGAGCTTGCCCTGCAGCGATCCACCCATGCAGCGCATGGCTGCTGCGGCGATGATGCCCTCAGGCGTTCCGCCGATGCCGACGAGCATGTCGGTGCCGGACTCGGGACGCGCTGCGGCGATGGCGCCGGCAACGTCACCGTCGGAGATCAGACGGATACGAGCGCCGGTGTCGCGCACGTCCTGGATCAGCTGGTTGTGACGCGGGCGGTCCAGGATGCAGATCGTGATGTCGGAGACCGACGCCTTCTTGACCTTGGCGACGCGCTTGATGTTCTCGGCGATCGGTGCGCTGATGTCGATGACATCTGCAGCATCCGGTCCGACAGCGATCTTCTCCATGTAGAACACGGCCGACGGATCGAACATCGCGCCGCGCTCGGCAACAGCCAGAACGGAGATCGCGTTGGGCATGCCCTTGGACATCAAGGTGGTGCCGTCGACCGGGTCGACGGCGAAGTCACAGTCGGGGCCGTCGCCGTTTCCGACCTCTTCGCCGTTGAACAGCATCGGCGCTTCGTCCTTCTCGCCCTCACCGATGACGACGATGCCGCGCATCGAGACGGAGGAGACGAGCTGACGCATAGCGTCGACGGCTGCTCCGTCGCCGCCTTCCTTGTCGCCGCGGCCTACCCAGCGGCCGGCAGCCATAGCACCGGCTTCGGTGACTCGGACCAATTCGAGTGCGAGGTTACGGTCCGGGGTCTCACGATGAGTGCTGCTGGCCGTCATGTGCGGTGCCTCCTGGCGCGGTCGCGGTCGACGGGGTGTGTCGACGCAGTGGTTTCTTCAGGCGTCATTGTCCCAGATGGGAGCGGCTACGTGCGCTGTCGGGTCGCCGCTGCGACGTTTTGTCTCGCTCGAAGGGGACCGGGAATCGTATCTACTGCGCAGTACCTGGATACTGGGGGTGTGGCATCGAAGAAACCCCGCATTCTCGAAGACAACAAAGACATGGTCTGGTCTCTCGTACCGTTGGTGCTGTTCTGCATCATCATTGCGGGCATCGCCAGCCAGTGCACGTTCAGTCCTGGCGGCCCGACGCAGGGGCCTATCCCGAGCGTCGACGTGGACGCTGCTCTGAACTACGACGCGAAGGAACTCGGATTTCCCATCCGTAATCCCGGTGTTCCGGACGGGTGGACCCCGAACTCCGGCAGTCGCAAAATCATCTCCGGCGACGGTGGCGGAGATTCGAGCACTGTGGGATTCATCACGACCAGCGGTCGCTACATTCAGCTGACACAGAGCAACGCCGAGGAATTCCCGTTGGTGTCACACGTTGCCGGTGGACAGCGATTCGCGACCGGAGTCGAGACCGTCGGCGCCGATACGTGGAACGTCTTCGGCGGCGAAGGTGTCGAGTCGATCTGGGTCACGGACGTCGGGGATGTTCGCCTGTTGCTCACGGGCGCGGCGACGCCGGACGAGTTCCGGATTCTTGCCGAGAAGGTCGGCGCAGCGCAGCCGATCACGCCATAGGATTTCCGGTCGGAGCGGACGTTACTCGTCCGCTTCGGCCAGAGCCTTTTCGACGCGAGCCCTGGCGCCGGCCAAATGCTCTTCACAGCGCTTGGCCAACGCTTCGCCTCGCTCCCACAGTGAGAGTGACGCGTCGAGGTCCAGGCCGCCCTGTTCGAGAATCTTCACGACGCTCACCAATTCGTCGCGGGCTGCTTCGTAGCCGAGTTCGTTGATGTCGGTGTCGGTGTCGGTGGCGTTGCTCATTTTTCTCTTCCCATCACTGCGGCGCGAACGGCGCCGTCTGCAAGTCGAACTCGAATCTGGGTTCCGGGTGGCGCGTCCTCGACCGAGCGCAGAACCTCCGGATCGCCGTCGGCGACAACACGTTGCACGACTGCGTACCCGCGGGCCAGCGTCGCGGCGGGGCCGAGAGTGGTGAGCCGGGCGCGCAGATGCTCGATCGTTCGGGACTCGGAGTCGATCAACCGAGTCACATCGCGTCGCCCGGCGGCCTGGAGCCTTTCGACCTCTTCGGCGCGACGGTCCACCGCGAGCAGCGGTGATGCCATGACCGGTCGAGTGCGCAACTGTTCGATCAGATGAGACTCACGCTTGACCCAGCTGCGCAGTGCCGCAGCGCTGCGGTCACGAAGATCGGCAACCAGAGCAGCTTCCGCAACCGCGTCGGGTACGACGCGCTTGGCCGCGTCGGTGGGTGTGGCTGCGCGCAGGTCGGCGACGTGGTCACTGAGCGGGCTGTCCGGCTCGTGGCCGATGGCACTGACGATCGGCGTCGTGCAGGCCACGATGGCGCGGCACAGCGCTTCGTCGGAGAACGGCAGGAGATCCTCGACGCTACCGCCGCCGCGAGCGAGGATGATGACGTCGACTACCGGGTTGGCGTCGAGTTCCTTCAGCGCTTCGATGATCTGGGGAACAGCAGTGGGGCCCTGCACGGCGGTGTTACGCACCGCGATAGCCACTGCGGGCCAGCGACGGTGGGCGACCGAGACGACGTCCTTTTCGGCCGCGCTGGCTCGGCCCGTGATCAGGCCGATCGTGCCGGGCAGAAACGGAAGAGGCCGTTTGAGTCTCGGATCGAACAAGCCCTCCGCGGCGAGCAAGGCGCGCAGTCTCTCGATGCGGGCCAGCAGCTCACCGATTCCCACGGCGCGAATCTCGGTGACACGCAACGACACCGTTCCGCGTCCGGTGTAGAACGAGAGCTTGCCGAACATCACCACACGCGAGCCCTCGGTCAACGGCACCGGAGAGTTGTGCAACAACTGTGGTGAGCATGTGATCGACAGCGACATGTCTGCCGACGGATCACGCAGAACGAGAAAGGCCGTCCGGGTACCGGGGCGTGCATTGATCTGTGTGATCTGACCTTCGACCCAGATGCTGCCGAGTCGATCGATCCAGCCGGCGACCTTGGCGGAAACCGTGCGGACCGGCCACGGCTGCTCAGCGCTGCTGGCGCCGGACGATCGCTGCGATGAAGCGGGGGGCGTTGCGGAAGTCACTTTGCCTTGGCTGTGGTGATGCGGTTGGTGAGCATGGTCTGGAACGGTGCGCGGGCGAGCGTCGCATTCTCGTAGTCCAGGACGGCGGTCAGCTCGTCGATGCTGAGCGTCCGGATGCGCGCACGGAGCTGTGCGAGTGTGAGGTTGGGGTAGTCGAGTTCGGTGACGATCTCGGGCTCATCGGCAGGTCCGTCCGTCGTAGCTGCCGCGGATTCGGACTCGGCGCCGGGTGCGGGCTCCTCGATGGGGGCAGTCGGCTCGAGCGAGTAGAGCGCGAAGCGTCCGGCGTTGGTCGGGGTGTCAGCGGTGGTCGACCCGGTGGAAGACGCCGAGTCCGCGGGAGCGTCGGCGTCTTCGTCGAAGACCGCCCACTCGGGCTGTTCGTCCTCGGAAGACCAGTTGATCAGTGCAAATGCCTGATCGCCCTTGATCGCCAACGAGGTGATCGACTGCTGCACGCGCATGCTTGTCTGCAGCATCTGGCTCACGGCGGTCATCGGCAGGGCGACAGCGGTGGTGGGCAACTTCTTTGCCTCTTCCATCGCGGTGACGGCGAGTCCCGCGGCAACGCGCGCCACGAACGGTGGTCGGATCATTCCCACAGCTTGCCGCAAAGCTCCGACAATCGGTAGCCGACTTGCCTGTGACGGCCGTACTCGTTTACTTCGGAACCTTCGATCGGAGCCCGAAACCGAGGTGTTCACGTTTGCCGGAGTGTCTCACGTTCGAGGTGCCAGTAGGCTGGTCACATGTCTTCGGCTGTTCCTCTCAATCTCGGTATCGCGCACTCGGCTGATTCGCCGTCCACCCGCAAGGGCAGCGCCAAGCGCGTGCTCCTTGCCGAGCCTCGCGGCTACTGCGCCGGCGTCGACCGCGCGGTCGAGACCGTCGAGAAGGCGCTCGAGAAGCACGGCGCACCCATCTACGTGCGTAAGGAGATCGTCCACAATCGCCACGTCGTCGAGACGCTCGAAGATCAAGGCGTGATCTTCGTCGACGAAACCGACGAGGTTCCGGAAGGATCACTCCTCGTGTTCTCGGCGCACGGTGTGTCTCCGGCCGTCCACGACTCGGCCGCCGAGCGGAACCTGCGCACGATCGACGCTACGTGCCCCCTGGTCACGAAGGTGCACCAGGAAGCAAAGCGATTCGCTCGCGACGATTACGACATTCTGCTCATCGGCCACGAAGGCCACGAGGAGGTCGAGGGCACCGCAGGTGAGGCTCCCGATCACGTCACGATCGTCGACGGTCCGGATTCGGTCGACGCAGTCACGGTTCGGGACGAGTCGAAGGTCATCTGGCTTTCCCAGACCACACTGAGCGTCGACGAGACGATGCAGACTGTCGCGCGCCTGCGTGAGCGTTTCCCCAATCTGCAGGACCCGCCGTCCGACGACATCTGCTACGCCACGCAGAACCGTCAGGTCGCGGTCAAGGCGATGGCTCCCGAGTGCGATCTCGTGATCGTGGTGGGTTCGCGGAACTCGTCCAACTCGGTTCGCCTCGTCGAGGTCGCACTCGGGGCGGGCGCTGCCGCGTCGTACCTGGTCGACTACGCCCGTGAGGTCGATCTCGCGTGGCTCGAGGGTGTCCAGACCGTCGGCATCACGTCGGGTGCATCAGTACCCGAGGTGCTCGTGCGCGGCGTGATCGAACTTCTTGCCGAGCACGGATACAACGACGTTCAGCCCGTCACCACAGCCAACGAGACCTTGGTGTTCGCTCTTCCCCGTGAATTGCGAGCAGCGCGCACGTCCTAGAACAAGAAAATGCGGGGCACCTTCCAGATGGAAGGTGCCCCGCATTTTTTGCTACTGGGCTCGTCTGTCAGGGCTCTTCGCGATCGCGGTACCGAACTCGCGGCGGCGGATACGCGGGAAGATCGACTCCGGGTGGGCGGCGGCGAGGGGGCAGCGGCGGCGATACGTCGTCACCCGAAGCGAAGAAGGGCTCCATCCGCTCCTCACGCCTGGGCGACGGACTGGGCTCGGGCGCCCGGCGGCGACCGTACGACGGGTAGTCGTCGTCTGCTGTCGGTCTGCTGTCCGGCTGAGGGCGACGCGTAGGCGGTTGGTGCGTGCGATCGACCCTGGGCGGCAGTGGGCTTCTCCGGGGCGGCAGCGGGCGATCGTCTTCGATCGGTTCGCGCCGGGGAGCGCTTCGGTAAGCGGGCTGTTCGTCCACCTCGGGGGCGCGGCGACGCGGGGGCCCGGGGACGGGCGCGTCCGAGACTCTGCGGCGACGCCCGGTCTCGGGCGCGGATTGTTCTCGCGTGGCAGCCGCAGAGGATTCTCGAGTGGCGGTCGCCGAGCGGCGGGAGCGGGTCGAGCGCGCAGGCCCGGTGGGACGCTGATTGAGCAGGAAGTACCGGAAACCGCCGATTATCAGCACGACGACGGTTGCGGCCAACATGATCGGAAAGCGGTTGACCAACGGGTACGCGATGTTGATCGCGATGTCGCGCAGTGCGGTGCTGTTGTCCTTGCCGATGAGCGTGTGCCCGATCGGCACCGCAGCGAAGAGCAGCAACGGAGGTTGGGCCATCGCGGTGAAAAGAGCCTTGTTCGAAGCGGCAACCACAGCGAAGAGACAGCCCAGGAAGTAGAACGTCGAGAACACCGCGGTGAGCTCGCCGCCGCCTCCGGTTGCATCGATCAGTACGCCGACGGCGGTGACACCGGCAGCAAGCAGGATCACTCCCCACCAGGGCAGGCCGGGGACGGTCACGATGAGCGATCGCTTGTCCAGCGGTACCCCGGAGCGAGCACGTTGGGTTGCAGACACATAACGACATTAGCGGTTCTTGCGTTGTCGGCCGTGTTTGTGCGGGACGTGGCTGGCGCATTTATCGGCGCGATGGCGCGATGGTTTCGGGTTCTTCGCCAAACGAACCGGACGGATTGTGTGCAGGGTCACCGGACGTTCGTGGGTTGGGGCACACCGTCGAAGCCGTCAGCGTGGGAGATCGGCAGTGTCGGTGGGCTGCTCTACCGTCGGATTCATGAAGATTCTGCACACCTCCGATTGGCACATAGGTCGCACCTTTCACTGCGTCGATCTGTTGGCCGATCAGGCGAGTGTGCTCGGTTCCATCGCGGATTCCGTCCGCGAACACGGTGTTGACGTCGTGGTCGTGCCCGGTGACATCTACGACCGCTCAATTCCCAGTTCCGACGCGGTCACGGTGTGCAATCGAGGCTTCGAGGCAATCCGGGCGGCCGGAGCGGTCATCGTCGCCACGTCCGGCAACCACGATTCCGCGGTGCGGCTCGGTGCCGGGGCGTCCTTTGCAGCTGCCGGCGGATTGCACTTGATCACCCGAGTCGGCCAGATCGGTACTCCGGTGATGCTCAGTGATCAGTTCGGACCTGTCGCGTTTTACGGGATTCCGTATCTCGAGCCGGAGATCACGCGCGTCGAGTTGGACGTGCCCCGGGCTCGTACTCATTCCGACATCCTCGGTGCGGCAATGTCGCGTGTTCGGCGAGACCTCGCCGAACGAACAGCTACCGATCCGTCGACTCGGTCGGTACTGCTCGCGCATGCCTTTGTCGTGGGCGGTGAGGCGTCTGAATCGGAACGCTCCATTTCGGTCGGCGGAGTGGAGACTGTCGCAGTGGGCGAGTTTGCCGGTGTCGACTACGTTGCGCTGGGGCATCTGCATTCGCCCCAGATGCTCTCGGAGAGCGTCCGCTACTCAGGTTCACCGTTGCCGTATTCGTTCGGTGAGCGCAGCCACCGCAAGGCTGCTCTTTTGATCGAACTCGACGCAGCCGGTCTGTCGTCGGTGCAGCGCCTCGATCTTCCGGTGATTCGAGGGCTGAGCCAGGTGACGGGAACTCTCGAGGAACTTCTCACCGAGTCGAAGTACGCCGATTCCGAGCAGTGCTACGTCTCCGCTTTGCTCACTGATCCGGTTCGTCCCGTCGATGCCATGAGGCAGCTCCAGGCACGTTTCCCCTTTGCCGTTCACCTCGAATGGCAAAGGCCGGAAGGACAATCGGATCTCAAGTATCGCGACGCGGTACGGGGTCGAACCGACATGGAGATCGCCCGTGGCTTTGTCTCGGCCGTGCGTAGTGACCCGTCCGAGCGGGAGGTCACGTTGATGGCCGAAGCGCTCAGCGCTGCCGCGCGCGCCGAGGAGTCCACGGTAGAACTGAGTGAAACCGCGTGAGGCTTCACAAACTCGAAGTCAGCTCTTTCGGGCCCTTTGCCGACACTGTCGAGGTCGACTTCGACCGATTGGGTGCAGACGGGCTGTTCCTTCTGCACGGCGACACCGGTGCAGGCAAGACCACGATCCTCGACGCGGTTTCCTTTGCCCTGTACGGGCGGGTTCCGGGTGCGCGCAACGAGGGTAAACGGCTACTGTCCGATCATGCGCCTGCCGGTTCGGTGCCGCGCGTGGAACTCGAAGCGACCATCAGTGGTCGCAGAATCAAACTTGTTCGTAGTCCAGAGTATTCGCGCCCGAAGAAGCGTGGCACCGGTTCGATCACAGAGAATGCAAAGGCCACACTGACGTGGTTGGACGGCCGCGGCGAAAACCTTTCGCGCATCCCTGACATCGGTGACGAAATCAACCGCCTCATGGGCATGAGCGCTGATCAGTTCTTCCAGGTGGTGCTCTTGCCGCAGGGTGAGTTCGCCAAATTCTTGCGTGCCGAGAGCGACGAGCGAGGCAAACTGCTCGAGCGTCTGTTCGACACCAAGCGGTTTGTCTCCGTCGAGGCATGGTTCGACGCCAAGCGAAAGGCAAGTGCGACCGCGCTCGCGGCCAGGGAGCAATCCGTGCGGCTGCTGCTCGCGAAGGTCGAGACAGCTGCGGGACTCGAGGTAGGCGCCGAGGCACACCCACTGGAATGGTCGCGCAAACTCCTCGCCGAGGCTCAGGACACCCGCGATGCAAGTCTTGCGGAGCTGGTGACCGCGAAAGATGCAGCAGCCGAGGCTAATCGGGTTCTGTCGGCGGCGCAGCGAACCGCAGATCTGGTAGCTCGCCGTAATCGTGCGACCGCTGAGCTCGCAGCATTCAATACGGGTGCCGCCCAAAGAGCTGTGATCGGCGCTGAACTCGAGACCGCCAAGCGCGCACTGCCGGTGGCCGCTGTCGCCGGCGATGTGGACGCTGCCGGCTTGCACCTCGCTGCCGCACTCGAATCGATGACTACAGCGATGTCGACCTACTCCGCACTCGATGGTCCGGAGATTTTTGTGCCGGAGGTGTGGCCACCCGCCGACGATGAGCGTCAACGCGTCGTAGCTCGGATCCGGACCTGGCGTGACGAGATCGTTCGCCTGGACGCAATGGCGGAGGACGCTCGCAGAGCCGATGCGGCAGAAGCCGAGATCGAGAAACTCGGAGTTCGGCGAGACGTTCTGTCCGAGCGCATCGATGCCATCGCGGTTGAACGCACACAACTGCCAGACATGGTGCGCTCGGCCGGCCAACGACTGGAGGATGCGCAACGCGCTCAGGCGGCTCTGCCTGGCCTCGAGGCTGCACTCGTAAAAGCGTCGGATGCTGCGGCAGCGGCCCATGAAATCGTTTCTCTGCGTGCGCAAGCCGAGAAGATTCGTGTGCAGGTGTTGGATGCGCGCGACGCCCATCAGAGTGCTCGCGGGCGCTGGCTCGACCTCGTACAGAAGCGTATCGAGGGCATGGCGGCGGAGTTGGCGAGTTCACTCGCGCCTGGTGACCCATGCCAGGTGTGTGGTTCGCGTGAACACCCTGCGCTGGCTCAGTCGGATGTCGTCACGGTCACCGAGCCCGATCTGGAAGCCGCGTCAGCGGCCGAGCGTGCGGCCGAGAAAGCCCTCAGCAAGGTGGCCGATCGCCAGGTAACCGTCGAACGTGACATCGACCGGGTGATCGCGCGCGGCGGAGACGGCGATTCCGAAGAACTCGACAGGCTCCGCGCCGAGGCACGGAACGCCGTCGACGAGGCGACACACTCTGCCGGTCAGGTTGGAGTGCTGGCACAAAAACTTGCGCAACTCAATGGGCGTGACACCGAACTGCAACAGGAATCCGCTTCTCTGACAGCCGAATTGGCGGCCCTTGCCGAGCGTAGGACGACTCTGTCAGCGACGGTCGAGCAGATTCGAGCGGCGATCGTTGCTGCGGTGGGAGAAGATTCGACCATCGCTGCTCGGCGCTCACGGTTCGAAGGCCTTGCCTCCGCTGCCACGGCGGCGTCCGAAATGCGCGACGACGCCGTTCGTGCGCAGGCCCGATCGGCGGAACTGTCGGCCAAACTGGCCGCTGCGGCGGCCGCTGCCGGATTCGATTCGGTCGAGGCTGCGATCGGAGGGGTGAGAGCGCCTGCCCGAATCGCGGCGATCGAAACGGAACTCGCCAAGGCGCGTGACCTCGAGGTTGCCGCCCGGACTGTCCTCGACGACCCCGAGGTTGTTGCGGTGGGTGAAGTCGAGACCGTCGACGTGGACGGCCCTCGCGGCCTCGCGCTTCAGTGCGCCGAGGTAGTGAACGCGACTGTTGCGGCCGCTTCCCTGGCCGAGAACCGTGTGTCGGATCTCGAACGGTTCAGCGGACAACTCGAGAAGGCCTACGAGGCGGTTGCGCCTGAGCGTGAACTGCACGACGAACTCGCTGCCCTCGCAGACGTGATCGCCGGTAAAGGTCAGAACAGTCGCAAGATGTCGCTGCGAGCGTATGTGCTCGCTTCGCGGTTGGAAGAGATCGCCGTGTCGGCATCGGTTCGTCTGCAGCGGATGTCCGGGGGACGGTACGAGTTCGTGCACAGTGACGAGGCAGGATCTCGGGGTCGCCGCGGCGGTCTGGGACTCGACATCCGGGACGACTTCACGGGCGTCGTTCGCTCGGCGAAGACGCTCTCGGGCGGTGAATCATTCTTGGCGTCATTGTCTTTGGCGCTCGGACTCGCCGATGTGGTTGCGGCGGAGTCCGGCGGAATCGTTCTCGACACGATGTTCATCGACGAAGGATTCGGCACCCTCGACGCCGACACCCTCGACTCGGTGATGGCTGTGTTGGACGAGCTTCGCGACGGAGGACGAGTGGTGGGCATCGTCAGTCACGTGGACGAGATGAGGCAGCGAATCCCGAGTCGCCTGCACGTCATTCGCGGACGTGCAGGCTCCTCGGTAAAGGTTATCGCGGGCTGATCAGGCCTTTTTGTTCTCTACCTCTGACTCGGCGTCGTCGTCCTGATCTTCGAGGATGTCCGAGGCATCGCCGGCGGGCATCGGCTCGTTGTCGCTTGCGCGTTCGTCGATCTGCTCTCCGATGTAGCGGATGACAACTGCTGCCACCGCGGCGACGGGCACTGCGAGGAAGGCGCCGACGATGCCGTACAGCGAGCTACCGGCGGCCACGGCAAGCAGCACGATGACGGCGTGGAGTTTCATCGACTTGCTCTGCAGCACAGGCTGAAGGACGTTTCCTTCGATCTGCTGAACGGCCAGGATGATGATCAGCACGATGATGGCGGTGGTTAGGCCGTTTGCCACCAACGCGACCAACACGGCCAGGGCGCCGGCGACAAACGCACCGACGATCGGGATGAATCCACCGATGAACGTCAGAATTGCCAGCACCGGTGCCAGCGGGACCCCGAGTATCAGCAGTCCGGCGCCGATGAAGACCGCGTCGATCAGGCTCACCAGTGCTTGAGTCCTGATGAATCCGCCGAGCGTGTCCCACATGCGGGTGAGGACCTCTTCGAGATGCCGACCGGCGCGGCCGCCGCCGACAGCGTGCAGCCAGGGGATGAACCTCGGTCCGTCCTTGATGAAGAAGAAGGCGAGAATCAGGACCAAACCGAGCGTGACCAACAACGAGCTCGCCGTGCTCACACCGCTGAAAACGCCTGAAGCGATGGCGGTTCCACTTTCCTGCACCTTCGTGATGACGGCATGGACTGCGTTGTCGATCTGGTCGTCCTTCAGATTCAGTGGCGGACCCTGGAGCCAGTCCTGAACCTGATTGATGCCCTCGGTGGTCTTGTTCGCGAGCTCGGGGGCCTGGCTGACCACTGACGGAACGATGCCTGCGATCACACCGGCCAAGATTCCGATCGAGAGGACCAGGGTGATGCCGGCTGCCGCGGCCGGTGGCATACCGCGCTTGATCATTCCGCGGGTCGGTGGCCACATGACTGTCGCAACGACGATTGCCAGAGCCACCGGCAGGATGATGACCCAGAGCTTTTCGATCAGCCAACCGAAAATCCAGGCGCCCAGCGAAATCGACGCCAACACCAACGACCACTTTGCGAGCCACATACCCCCTTGCCCGATGATCTCGCCGCGGTCGCGCTTTCGCACCCCTGCGGACGTCCCCTTGTCTTGCTCGCTCACTGATCGTCCTTTCCGTCGGCGCAGGGATCTCCTCGCCGATGTGAGAATCCGGTGATCTAGCTGAGCTGATCGTAACGACTGCATGCGATAACTCGTGTGTTGCGATGCAATTCTGTGTTTTGAAGCATGCCGACCGGACTAACATTTCCGTCATGAGAATCGCAGCAGCAGTCGGGGCAGCAGCAATCGTCGTTCTCGGGCTCACCGCGTGTAGCACCGAGGATCAGGACAACGCGCAGAACAAGATCAGCGAGGCAGTCACGAGCGGGCAACAGGCGCTCGAGACGGCGAAGCAGTCAGCGGGCAACGCCATCGACCAGGGCAAGACGGCGTTGTTCGTCGCCACCTTCCGTGGGGCTTACGGACCGTTGGCGGAGAACCGCGACGACGCAGACATCGAGGAGATCTTGACGGCCACGTGCACGGAGGTCGCCAACGGCACGGACGAGGCGGAGGTCAAGTCCAAGATCACCGACCTGGCCGAGAACAACGGCAACAAGCCCACCGACGAGCAGGCCGGCCACATTTACGAACTCGCTAAGGCCACCTGCCCCTGACCGGATTCAGCAGCAGCGGGCGCCCGGGTTGGCGTCGGCTGCTGCATGCCGGCGGCGCCAGAACTCTCGTTCGCTGATCACCGGTGAGTCGGCGTGGTGGCGTCGGGTGTGCTCGACGTAGCGCTGATAGTCGAGATCACCCATCACCGAGCGAACCCACCACAGCGTTCCGCGGAACGCTGTGGTGAGTTTTGCCGTCATGGTCATGGTCAGTGCCCACCTCCGTGCGCGGCGCCGGGTGCTCGGACCTTCCCGGCTTTGATGAGCTCGTCCCATTCCTTCTGGATTTCCTTCTCCGCGGGCGTCGGAATGAAGCTTGCGGGACCGAAGATCTTCGACGGTTCCTCCGGGGACTCGGTGGTCGGCAGCCCGCCCGCTCGGATTGCCTTGGCACATACGATGATCCCGGCGATGACGACGACAATCACCAGTGACGCGAAGATGATCGACAACGTGCCCTGAATGAAGGTGTTGCGAATGACGGCATCGATGGCCTCCGGAGTCTTCGCAGAACCGTGCGCCGTCTCACCTGCGGCCTTCGCATCCTTGAACACGTTGTGCTGAGCCCAGTAACCGATCGCGGGGTTGTCGGAGAAGATCTTCTGGTACGACGCGGTCATAGTCACGACCAGGTCCCACACCAATGGCACGCCGGGGATCCAGGCCCATTTGAACAGGCCCTTCTTCATGACGATCGTCATGACCACCGTCAGTGCGATCGCGGCCAGAAGTTGGTTGGCGATGCCGAAGAGTGGGAAGAGCGTGTTGATTCCGCCGAGCGGATCGGTGACACCCATGAGCAGGATCGCGCCCCACGCAGCGACGACGATCAGCGAGCACAGCCACGCGCCGATGCGCCACGACGGGTCCTTGAACTTCTTTGCCGGACCGCCGAAGTTGCCGAGCGAGTCCGAGAGCATGAATCGAGCGACGCGAGTGCCGGCATCGATCGTGGTGAGGATGAAGAGAGCCTCGAACATGATCGCGAAGTGGTACCAGAACGATTTCAGCGAGTCGCCGCCGAAGACGTCGCTGAGCACTTCGGACATGCCGAACGCGAGCGTCGGGGCGCCGCCGGTTCTCGAGATGATCGATTCTTCCCCGACGGCCTCGGCTGCCTGCGTCAGCACGTCCGGTGTGATGGGGGCGGTGCCGAGGGGCAGATTGTTGACGTATTCGGCTGCGGTTTCCGGTGTTCCACCGGTCAGCGCCGCGGGAGCGTTGAGTGCGAAGTACAGGTGCTGATCGAGGATGCAGGCGGTGACCAGAGCCATGATCGCGACAAACGATTCGGTCAGCATGCCGCCGTAACCGATCATCTTGGTCTGGCTTTCCTTCTCGAGCAGCTTCGGCGTCGTGCCGGACGCGATCAGCGCGTGGAAGCCCGAGAGTGCGCCACAGGCAATGGTGATGAATAGGAACGGGAACAGTGAACCGGCAAAGGCCGGGCCTTCGCCGTTGGAGGCGAACGGCGTCACTGCAGGCATGTTCAGCGCGGGTCGTGCGACCAGAATTCCGATGGCCAGCAGCGCGATGGTGCCGACCTTCATGAACGTCGACAAATAGTCGCGCGGTGCCAGGAGCAGCCAGACCGGCAGCACCGAAGCGGCGAATCCGTACGCGATCATCAGCCACGCAATGGTGACCTTCGAGAGTGTGAACCAGTCTGCGCCCCAACCGGTATCGGCTACCCAACCACCGGAGACGATGGCCAGGAGAAGCAGGACGACGCCGATCAGGGAGACTTCGGAAACCTTGCCCGGCCGCAGATACCTCAGGTACACGCCCATGAACAGGGCGATGGGGATGGTCATCGCGATCGAGAACACACCCCACGGGGACTCGGCGAGCGCATTGACGACCACAAGTCCGAGAACGGCGATGAGGATGATCATGATGACGAACACGCCGATCAATGCGGCGACGCCGCCGACGAGGCCGAGTTCTTCGCGAGCCATCTGACCGAGGCTGCGCCCGCGGCGCTTCGACGAGATCCACAGGACCATGAAGTCCTGCACCGCCCCGGCGAACACCACGCCGACGATGATCCAGATCGTTCCCGGAAGATATCCCATCTGCGCCGCCAGGACGGGTCCGACCAGGGGACCGGCACCGGCGATTGCCGCGAAGTGGTGACCGAACAGCACCCGACGGTCGGTCGGCATGTAGTCGGCGCCGTTCTCCATGATCTCGGCGGGAGTTGCGACGTCGTCGCGAGGCTTGACGATCTTGCGTTCGATCAACCGCGCATAGAAGCGGTAGGCGATCAGATAGGTACAGATTGCGGCCAACACGAACCACACGGCGCTGATGTGTTCACCGCGGACGATCGCAATCATGTACCAGGAGCCCGCGCCGACCAGTCCGAGAACGAGGAAGACGACGCGCGCAGTGGTGGAAATGGGTGTTTTGTCGATGACGCCGACAGGTGGCAGGTCAGGATCGGTTTTCAGGTACTCGACATTTGGTTCCGGCGCAGTCGTCAAGCTCATCGTCGAACTCCGTCCACTAGTGCAGTGTGGCCGCCGTCACAGCGGGCCATCTGTCACTGTAGGACCAGACGGGTGAATCCGCGCGATCTGTGGCGCGGGAGTCGACCGGCGTCAGAATCGGTGAGCGTCGGCGTCGATCCAATCGGTGAGCCAGCTCTGCGGCGGGGAGTCGAGCAGTTCGCCCGGCATCAGCCAGTCGAACAGGTCGGCATAGGTACGCGTGGTGAGACCGTCGACGCGGCGGTTGAGCATTCCCGGTTGCAGTTGGTCGAACGAATCGATGCCCATCGACGCGATCATCTGTTGTGCGCTGGCGACAGTTGCCTTCTGGAAGCGGTAGACGCGCTCGCTCTTGTCGGGGATGTCGAGTGCGCGGGTGCGCGCCGGATCCTGAGTGGCAACGCCGACCGGGCAGCGGTTTGTGTGGCACATCTGGGCCTGAATGCAGCCCACTGCGAACATCATTGCGCGGGCAGCCATCGTGAAGTCTGCGCCTTGGATGATGCGTTTGACGATGTCGGAACCGCTCGCCACCTTTCCGGAAGCGCCGACTTTCACGAGAGCGCGCAGACCGGTTCCCACCAAGGCGTTGTGCACGAGCATCAGGCCTTCGGTCAACGGCATGCCCATGTGGTCCTCGAATTCCACCGGACCTGCGCCGGTGCCGCCTTCGGAACCGTCGACGATGATGAAGTCCGGCGTGATGCCGCGTTCGATCATCGCCTTGCAGATTCCGAGGAATTCGCGACGCGAGCCGACGCACAGTTTCATACCGACTGGCTTGCCGCCCGACAGTTTTCGCAGGGTCGCGATGAAATCGACCAGTTCGACCGGGGTGCTGAACGCGGTATGCGCGGGTGGCGAAATCACGGTCTGGCCGACGGGTACCCCGCGGGTTTCGGCGATTTCGGGGGAGACCTTGACTCCGGGAAGCACGCCACCCAACCCGGGTTTCGCACCTTGCGAGAGCTTGATCGAAATGGCCTTCACCTGATCGAGGCCGGCACGCTCGGCAAACCGGTCAGGATCGAATCGGCCGTCCTCGGTTCGGCATCCGAAATATCCCGAGGCAATTTCCCAGATCAGATCGCCGCCGTGTTTGCGGTGATACGGACTGATCGCGCCTTCGCCGGTGTCGTGGGCGAAGCCGCCTTTGGCGGCGCCGGCGTTGAGGGCCTCGATTGCGTTGGCGGACAACGACCCGAAGCTCATCGCGGAGACGTTCAAGAGAGCGATGTCGTACGGCTTCGTGCAATCGCGTCCGCCGAGGCGAACTCGCGGAACGGTGTCGGGGGCGGTCCGTGCGCGAATCGAATGCGTCATGAACTCGTAGCCGATCGCATTGACGTCGCGCTCGGTCCCGAAGGGCTCTTCCGCCAGTGTTCCCTTTGCCCGCTCGTAAACCAGATCTCGCGTTTCGCGATCGAATGGCATTCCATCGGTGGATGATTCGACGAAGTACTGCTGGATCTCCGGTCGAATCTTCTCGAGGAGGAATCGCGCGTGCCCCAGGACCGGATAGTTACGGAGGATGCTGTGGGACCTCTGAGTGAGGTCATAGGTGCCCATCGCCGCCAGCGCGAGAGTGACGACAGCGATCACCCACCATCCGGGCGAGGCGACGATTGCGAGCGCGGCGGTGCCGAGACCCACTATCCATATCAAGAGCACGATCAGCATCCGAGTCACCTCGAGAGCGTAGGCGCCCACTGTGACACGGCAGCGGTAAGTCTCCACTAGGTTCTGCGATAGAGAACCGAATCCGACTCTTTGGGGGAATGATGACCGAACCGCAATATCCGACCGACCCGCAGGATCCGAAGGAGCAGCAGTATCCGGCGGGCCAGCAGTATTCAGCCGGTCAGCAATATTCAGCCGGCCAGGAGTATCCGACGGGCCAGCAGTACCCGACCGACCCGCAGTACTCAGCCGGACAGCAGTATCCGACCGGTCAGCAGTACAGCGCGACCCAGCAGTACAGCGCCGCACCCACGTACGCGGCGCCTCAGTACGGTCCGCCGAAGTCCAACGCGGGATGGGCCGTCGCGTCGATCATCTTCTTCTGGCCTATCGCGTTCGCCGCGTTCAACCATCTCCACGACATCTACCCGAAGTGGGCGATGGGCGATCACCAGGGCGCGCAGTACGCGTCCGAGCGGGTGAAGAAGCTCGGTCAGATCTCGCTCCTCATAGCCGTCATCTGCTGGGTGCTGTTCATCGCGTTCTACGTCATCTTCCTGGTTGCGATCGTGTCGTCCGTCGATTCGTATACCTACAACTGATCACCTGCCGCGACGTGACGGTGGGGCGAGTACCCGTCACGTCGCGGCGAGGCCGTAGAATCCACAGACCGTGAGCCTTACCCTCGGAATCGTCGGACTGCCCAACGTCGGCAAGTCCACCCTTTTCAATGCACTGACCAACAACGACGTGTTGGCAGCGAACTACCCGTTCGCGACCATCGAACCCAACGTCGGCCTGGTCGAGCTGCCCGATCCGCGGCTGCAGAAGCTCGCCGAGATCTTCGGCTCCGAGCGCATCCTCCCCGCGACCGTGTCGTTCGTCGACATCGCGGGAATCGTGAAGGGCGCGTCCGAGGGCGCAGGCCTTGGTAACAAGTTCCTGGCCAACATCCGTGAAGCGGACGCCATCTGCCAGGTAGTTCGCGTCTTCGCCGACGACGACGTCATCCACGTCGACGGCAAGGTCGACCCGGCCTCCGATATCGAAGTCATCGAGACCGAGCTCGTGATCGCCGACATGCAGACCTTGGAAAAGGCTCTCCCGCGTCTGGACAAGGAAGCTCGCAAGAACAAGGAGCTCAAGCCGGCCCACGACGAGGCACTGAAGGCTCAGGCTTTCCTCAACGAGGGTACGACGCTGTTCAGCGTCAAGGACAAGCTCGACTTCTCGCTGCTGCGTGAACTGAGCCTGCTCACCACCAAGCCCTTCCTGTACGTCTTCAACGCCGACGAGTCTGTGCTCACCGACGCAGCGAAGGTTGCGGAATTGCGCGCATCCGTTGCACCGGCCGACGCTGTGTTCCTCGACGCGAAGGTCGAGCAGGAACTCCTCGAGCTCGACGAGGAAGACCGCCAGGAAATGCTCGACTCGATCGGTCAGACCGAGCCGGGCCTGCACGCTCTCGCGCGTACCGGCTTCCACACCCTCGGACTGCAGACCTACCTGACGGCTGGTCCGAAGGAAGCTCGCGCCTGGACGATCCACAAGGGTGACACCGCGCCCCAGGCTGCCGGCGTCATTCACACCGACTTCGAGCGCGGCTTCATCAAGGCTGAAATCGTGTCCTTCGACGACCTCGTCGAGGCGGGTTCCATGGCCGCAGCCAAGGCTGCAGGCAAGGTCCGCATGGAGGGTAAGGAATACGTCATGGCCGACGGCGATGTGGTGGAGTTCCGCTTCAACGTTTGATGGGATTTTTTGATCCAGCGTAGCCGCTGGACAGGGCCTCTGCCTTGCCGTTATCCCGGCAGGTCAGAGGCTTTTTTGGTCCGTATCGGTACGTGATCGGTTCGGGATCGGACCGGATCGGTACGGGGATGGGCGGGGATGAAACGGGGATGGGCGTGACGAATTTCCGCGTCGATTTCGTCGCGGATCGGCGGCGTAGAGTCGGCCCGGTAAGCCGGTTGATTCGCTCGTGAGAGCGCCCGGAGTTACAACGTCTCCACGGGGTAGTGCCCCACCCCGGCACTGCGCGGAGCGCGACCGGGTGTCCATTACCCCGTTTCCAGCCAAAGGGCTGGCTCTCTCCTGGAGCATTTCATGGCAAGAAATCGCGGCTTTTCCGAAGAATCCGCAATCGTCACACGCAGCGCGGACGGCGTAGATCTCAATTCGATTTGGGCCGAGCAGCAACTGGCGCTCTCGATCTACAACGAAGAGCGCAGCGCAATCACCCAACTTCTCAGCTATCCGACGACAAGCCAAGCCGACGCGGTTCCGCAGTCCACCTCCGATTTGGAGTTTGAGGAAGCGTCGGAGTTCGGTGTGCCGCAGTCTGCGCGGATTCCGAACGAGGCGCTCAAGGTCGGCTACACCATTCGCGACTTCGATATGGCGACTCGAAGCACGTGGAAGTACCTCCGCGACGCGGACTCACGCCAGATCGAGGCGCTCTTTGCCTCGATTATCGAAGCCGACAATCGGAAAGTCAGCACTTCGATTCTCGGACGTCTTTTCGATCCGGCGCAGCGTGAGAATGAGTTCCATGTTCCGGTCTATGGTCTGTATACCGGCACCGATGGAATCACCCCACCGTCGTACCTCGGCAAGACATTCGCAGAGAACACCAACCACTACATCGCCTCGGGTGCGCCCGTGATTGATTCCTCCGACGTGGAAGATGCAGCACGCATGGTCACGTCCAAGGGGTATGGCCGCAAGACAGGCTCCAAAGTGTTGTTGCTCGTAAATCCGCAAGAAGCAGAGGACGTTCGCTCGTGGCGCGCAGGTGAAGAGAGCCGCGCAAAGTACGGGGCAGAACTGGCAGGCCCAATTGCGAAGTGGGACTTCATCCCCTCGGTGGGTGCGCCCGCGTACCTTCAGCCGGACAACGTCGTCGGAGCTGTCGCACCCGCAGAGTTCAACCGTCTTCCTGTGCTCGGTTCGTATGGTGAACTGCTCGTAATCCAGTCGGAGTTCATTCCTGCCGGATATTTCACGGTCGTCGCTACCGGCGGGCCGAGCAGCGACCTCAATCCTGTCGCATTCCGGCAGCACACCAATACGGCATACCACGGTCTCCGTCTGTTTCCCGGTACGGTTCCGGCGTATCCGTTGCAGGAGAGCTTCTTTGCGCGCCAGTTCGGCGTAGGTGTTCGGCATCGCGGCGCTGCGGTCTGCGTTCAGATTACAACGGGCGCAACGTATTCCGCGCCGTCGCAATTGACTTGGCGGTGATCCGTGATGGCTACCAAGTCGAACAAGCGGCGAGTCGCTGCGAGAGTTCAGGCGGGGGCAGCAAAGTCGAAGGCAACCAAGCCGAAACTTCGTGACTCTCACGGCAGGTTCGTCTCAGCGTCCAAGTCGTCGGCGGCTCAACCGCCGAACCGCGCTGGTCGTCGGCAAGCCGCGAAGCGCGCGAGTACAGCGGCAACGTCTGGTAGGTCTACAGCGATACCCCGAATGTCGACCCGCGGCCTCGACAGCACAGGTCGAGTGAGGAGTCGGTAATGCTCAAGCGTGGCAGTACTCCCGGACCCAGCGAGTTCAGCTGGGGGCCGGGGCCGACTCCACCCGGTCTTGAAGATGCGCCGCCATCGCAGGGCGGTCGGTACAAGGGCATGGCTCCGCCGGTCGATATGACGGCGGACGCGGTGCGTGGTGCGGCCCGACTGAGACGAGGTCGATCGTCATGAGCCGCAACTACAAGCGCGATGCACGCGGCCGGTTTGCTCGTTCGGGCGGCTCAATCGCTGGCGCTGCGGCGGGTGCCGCTATCGGCGGCGCACTCGGAAGCAAGGCCATGCGGAAGCGGTACGTATCCGGCAGCCTCCAAGATCACTCGCGCATTGGGACTTCTGCTGATGGGAAGTTCACGGGCGCGAAGGTCGGCGCGGTCTACCGCGCGCCGGGAGGTCGGCAAATCCTCGTCAAAGGCAGCATCGCGGTCTCGCAGAAGCCCAACGCCAAAACCAAGGTCCACGTTTCATCTGACCTCAAGAATCGCACCGGGTCGGTGAAGGTCACGTCCCGCAAGCAGTCGAAGCCCAGAGCCTCGACCAAATCTGCCGGGTCGAAGATATCGACGGGGACGAAGGGTCGCGCCCGCCGCGCAACTTCGGCTCGTGGCAGCTCATCCGGTCGCAAAGTCGGTCGCTAGTGACCTCGCGGGGTCCGTCTCGGGCGCTTCCGGGTCGGACCCCGCCCCGACAACTTCATTTAATACTTCCGCGTGAGCGCCCACGTTCACGCGGAATCACGGAGGGGACAGCACGTTGACTTGTCCGTGCCTCTTCGCGCGTCGTGTGATCGGTTGACTTGTCCCGGCTGCGACGACAACAAACCCCGACCGATTCACGCTCAGCGGTCGGGGTTTGTTGTATTGTCTGGCGGACTCCCGACCGCCGGTAGGTTAGAAAGTGTTGCGGGACTTCGGTATTGATTGGGTCGGATCGGCTTCGATTCGACCGGATCGGTTCGGATCGGATATAGTTCTTACGAGTCCTCCGAGCGCGGAGTGACATAACTTCTACGTCGAATTGAGAGAACGGGCCTGTAGGCCCACAGCTGAGCCGCGAGGCTCGCAGTTTGGGCCGGAGGCCCATCTTGTCCCGTCAGGGCTGTGCTCTCATTCGGCGTTTTCTCGTTTCTGGGCGCGGTTCCTGGCTATCTAGCCACCCGAAAGGAACCCAAATTATGTCTCGTATGACTACGGCACTTACCGAGCCGTCCAAGGCCACCTCGGATTCCATCGCTCCGAGTCGCTTCATGCGCGCTGAAGCCGCCGCCGAGTTCACAAGCGCCGAATACTTCCGGTGCACACTGAGCTTCATCAAGCGGGAGACTGAGCGTGGCAATCTGGCCCATTACTTCATTCGAGGAGTCCGGCACTACACGGCAGAAGACATCGCCGAATGGGTCAAAGGTATGCGTCGCATCGGAACCTCCGACGGTGCCGCATGACCGACAACATTTCCGCCCGGCGGCGCGCTGAGCTGGTCGCAAAATACGACGCACTGCAAGGTGACATTCACTTTCCAGAACCGTCGGGTGACCCTTCGGAACTGATGCTTGGTCGTCAAACTGACTACAGCGCTGGGTATTTCGATCATCCTTGGGTAGGTCGTTTCGTCGCGGACCATCGCGAAGGGCTGTCGCGGGGTCTTGGTTGGGCTCCGCGAACGATGGAGCAAACGCACGGCTACAACGAACCGACACAACTAGTTCGTGACGAGTCCTTTGGCACGAATGTTCGGTGTATCGACCGAGCTGACTTTCAGTGGGTTGAACCGGGTATGCGCGGGTGGGATGAGCACGCGCTCGGAGTCGATGGAGAAGCAATCCCAGCTCCGCCCTACTCGCGTTCTGGTGTGTTCGAGCTTGCTGATCGCGACCAGCCGCTTCTCCTGCTGAAGGACGGGATCAATCACGCGCTGCAGCGCCAGGCTCTCGATGTGGCTCGTGATGATCCGGCCGCGCCTTGCTTGCTGTGGTGGTCGATTGACACCCTGGATCTGGACTATCGTCACCGGCGCTTGGTTCTGTATCCAGTCTCCATCGTCTGGACGTTGGAAGAGTACGCCCGAGCACTGCTGCTGCACGCGTTGGAGATTCAGCGCGCAAAGTACCTCCGGGAAGAGCCGGAACTAGATGCCGTATCGGGACACGACGCGGTAGCTCGGTACGACGAGCAGCTAGCCGCACGAGAAAGAGGGAGGGCGTCAGCGCCCCTGCTGCAGTGTGACCGGGATCGGTATGACCGATCCGGCGCGACGGACTGGACGGGGATGGGAGGTCAGTGGCAGGAGTATCGCCGCGACTTGTCTGCTTCGGAACCCGACTACTCGATCCACGCAGACAGCGCGATTCTTCTGGTTTCGTGTGGGCCGACGGTCGTCATGGGTGTGCTCGGGGACCGCGCTCGCGCTCGGTGTGATTCGGAGGGAAATGGGCTGTCCTGGTTCCCGAGTGGCGGAGGCCGATCGTGATGCAGATGCTGAGCTATCTGGCTGCCTTCGGGGTCGGTTCCATGCTCTGGAGTCATCCGGGGAATCCGTTCCTGCACAAACAAAACGCCCCCGACGCTAGGGGAGCGCCGGGGACGTTGCCGGCCAACGGGGTACCAGCCCCACCAACCTTTCCTTGCCTTCCCGAAACCACTCAGTCGACAAAGGACTTCACATGAACGATTCTACCGGACCCGCGCTCGACTACGACGACCCGGAAACCGCAGCGGCCTTCGAGGAGGCCGCACGTGAAGAGAGTCGAGCGAAGGTCGTTGCTTTGCCGCCAGAGATGTATGTAGTCAACGAGATTGAACTCGATGAGGAGGTTGTGGGTGAACCGCGACTTGCGGTCGCGCTTGTCACCTATGTCACCGGAAACATCGCAGTTGGTGCAGATGCGGCGGTTTCGTACGTCGTCTTGGCGAACGGCGAGATTAATCACCTTGGACGATGGGGAGATGAGGGAGAGGGACTGACGAAGCTGGTTCCCGGAAAGCGGCTTAGTCGGCGCGATGGCGCGGTGGTGATCTTGCCTCCGAAGTGGGACTACAACAGAGGTTTCGACGGGTAGGGCATAACCGACCAGCTCGAATTTGTGTGGGGTTCGGGTTCGGACTCCGGCTCGAACCCCCACTCGAACCCACGCTCTTAGAACACTTCCCAGAAGGAACCATCATGACCGACGCAACCTCCACGCAATCTACCAACGATCGAACGATCAACAGAAATAAGGGCTTTGGCGCGCTCGCTGCCACGTACTTCAAAGCGGGCTGGCGCTCACCGATTCCGTTGCCGCCTGGCCAGAAGTACCCTCCGCCGACCGGATGGACCGGCAAAACTGCGCCGTACCCAGACCCTGCGCAGATCAAGTTGTGGCGCAGAGAATCTCCCGACGGCAACCTCGGACTGCGGCTGCACGACGGGGTGGTGGCGGTTGACGTCGATACGACGCACGATGGGAAAGTCGGCGCGGCGACGTTGTCTGCTTTCGAGGTTGAGGTCGGGTGCGAGTTTCCGGCGACGTGGACCTCAACTTCTCGGTCAGACGGCAGTGAGCAGCGTTTCTATCGAGTACCCGAAGGGCTGACTTGGCCGAGCAAGCTACCCGGAAATGACGTCGAACTCATCCACCCCGGCCATCGCTACTCGGTGGTCTTCCCGAGCATCCATCCCGAAACCGGCGACCAGTACCGCTGGCGCGATCCAGAGGGGAACGTCTCGTTGACCCCACCGGCTCCGGGCGACCTTTCGGAGTTGCCGACGCGGCTAGTCGAGGCTTTAACCGCGAACGTCACGCAACCGACTCAGCTAGCGAGTCAGGAGGCCGCAACGGACCTTCTCTCCGCGCTTCCGAGCGGGGCGATGTCGGTAGTGGTCGCCGCTCTTCTCGGCAACGCCGTTCGGGACCTGTCTGGTTCGCGGCACGAGAACACACGATCAAGCGTTGGCGCGCTTCTACGACTGGGAGAGCAAGGCGAAACCGGCGTGCAGAAAGCACTCGACATACTGAGGGCGGCGTTCGTTGTGGCCATTGATGACGCTGAGCGGAACCCTGGCGCGGAGTTCGACCGGCTGGTTCGGTCGGGTGCGCGGTTGGTGGCTGGCGATCCGACGCCGAAAGTGCAGCTGGAAGGACTGCGGATCGCTTCGGAAGCGTTGTCTCCGGGCGGGTTTTGGCATGAGCTGATCGAGGGCGGATCGTTCTTGGACGATGAGGAGGCTGACACCGCCGCAATCGAACAACAGCGGATCGCTGCCCGTAGGCAGATGAAGGCGCGGCAGCTCGCGAAACACGACCTCGCGGTGGAGGGCTGGGAAGCTCCACCCCAGTCCGAAGAGATTCTGGTCGAGTTGGCGAAGGACCCGACACCGGTCCGGTACGTGGTCGAGGACCTGGCGCCCGTCGGGTCGAACGTGCTGCTCGTTGCCGAAGCTAAGGCCGGCAAAACCACGCTCGTGATGAATCTGGTGGTGGCGATGGTGACAGGCGCGAAGTTCCTCGGCAAGTACGAGATTGGGAATCTGCCCGTCGGAAGCTCAATCACATACTCCAACTTCGAGTTGGAGAAAACGATGTCCGAGAACTGGATTCGGGATATGGGGTTGGGCGACGACGTCGAGCGTCACCACCGGCTGTACTTGGACCCGTGGAAGGGCTACAAGGTCCCCCTGCCCGCTGACCACGTCGAAGACCACATCGTGAACCTGCTGCTCAGTCGGCAATCGTCGGTGTGGGTGGTTGATCCGTACGGGGCCGCGATCAATCACGACGAAAACAGCAACGACGACACCCGCGCCTGGACGAATGCGATTGATCGGATTGCGCGGCGGGCGGGGTTGTCGCTGGTCGTGCTCGCGGCGCACTCCGGCAGCTCGTCCGCGAATGGTGGGGATATTCGAGCGCGGGGCGCGTATCGGTTGGAGGATTGGATGAGTGTGAAGTGGTCGTATACCCACGGCGGCACCGTCAACGAATCCCCACCCGACAACCTGCGCTACCTCACCGCCCGTGGGCGCGATGTGTCGGTACCGGTGTTCACGTTGGACTATGACGCACCGACGCGGCGGCTTTCAGCCACATCGGAGAAGGGCTCAAAGGCCGAAAATGAGACGGGGCGTTGGGCTTTGGATGTGTACAAGGTAGTCCGAGACCACGAAGCCGCAGCGAAAGAGCGCGGCGAAGCGCCACGGCCTTTCAAGGCAGGCGACTTCAACGAAGCGCTCGGAATCTCCACGACAGACAGCAAGCCCGGAGGGAAGGGGAAGTTGTTGAAGGCCGGGCGCGAGTCGTGTGTGGGGCGGGGTTGGCTCAATGAGCAACCGGGGCCGGGGAACTCGAAGCTGTACACGGTCGGCCCGGTGGACCCGTTCTCGGAAGGGCATGCGTGGACTTCTGTGAGTGCTTCGGAGTTCAAAGTTAATGGGGCAGAGTAGTAATGGGAAACGGTCGAGGAGCCGATCATAGTTAGTCGTGATCATGAGTCTTGGTTGGATCTGGGTTGGATCTGGGTTGGTTTGGGTTGGTGAGGGCCTTAAAGCCTGGGGTCCGAGTCCTAGTCAGTGTTATCGGATAGTACTGACTAGGACCGGATAACACTGAGTGTTATCCGTGTTATCCGGTGTTAGTCAATAACACTGAGTAGTGTTAGTCCCCTCCGTAGGAGGGACTACTACTCGGCGAGCGGGGTACTCGCTCGCCGGATAGGACTACTACTACTGAAGCGGCGACCGAACTGGCCAGAGTTCGGAGAAGCTGAATCACCCAGATCTCAGGCTGGAATTGGTTGGTGGACAGAACTTCTGAGTTGTCAGCAATTCAAGCGGTGAAGGCAGCATTATAGGTTGGGAGCGGACTAGCATGGGGAGCAGTTTAGGATGATCCCTACTGAAACGGTAGGGAATACCGTGAAAATCTGTCTTTCCCTTTCGGTCGGCCCTCGTGTACGCGAGGCGACTTCACATTTCATTCAAAAGTCAAGTAACAGAGCGGGGTTGAGCATTGGCAGAAACGCTGCAAGAGCAAGGGTTTCGGAGGACTCTGGACGCGGATCGTGAGCGATACGCGAAGCTGGAGGCGAAGAGGTGGGCCGAGGTCGATGCGATGGCGAGTTCTGCCGCGCCAGTCTCCGTGCCACTGCGCCCACCTGCTGTGACGACTGGTGAGCCGGTCGAGTGGGATGGGGTCGATCCGGGGCCGGAACCTTTCTGACTTCCCGCGCCGACGCGGCCTCTCTCGCCCGTCGGCGCGCTTACGTCCGAGACCCACACTCATTGACCCCTGATTCCATCTGTCAAGGACTTGCGGCGACGAGTAGGGGAATCGGACGTAGTGACGCTTGGCAACGTTACGTGGCAATTGGGCTACGAATACTGCACTGAGCGTTCAACTTTCATCGCAGCCGTAGCCCTCAACGTCTGTACCAGGCTTTGTAGTGCTCGACGCGGATTCGGCGTACGGTCTCGAGGCGTAAGGCGGAAACGGTCGTTTAAGCCTCGAAATATGTAGGGAGAGTGCAGATGTACGCGATTCGTAATGCTCGAAATGGTGAGGTTTGCTCGACGTGTGGGGCGTTGTTGCGCGGACCCGACCACGAGGACTCCAGCGGAGTAGTCCTCGAATGCTCGACCACCGCGCCCGAAACCAAGCCCGAAACCAAGCCCGAAACCAAGCCCGAAACCAAGCCCGAAACCAAGCCCGAAATCTTCTGCTTTCCTTGCGCACCAATCGGTATTGACGGCGAATTACCTAGCTAGCCCAACCGAATTCAATCAATCGACCAAGGAGGTCCACCATGACTGTCACTGAAAAGCCATACATGTTCGGATACGTGCGGGTGAGCACTGAGGAGCAGGTCGATAGTCGAGCAGGTCTCGACGCGCAGGAGGCAGCGATCATGGCTGAAGCCGAGCGGCGGGGCTGGGATATTGAGTTGTTCCGCGACGAAGGCAAGTCAGGAAAGTACGTCAACGAAGGTCTGCGGGAGGCTCTCGAGCTCTTGGCGTCGGGTCAGGGGGATGGGCTGGTCGTGGCGAAGATGGATCGGCTGGTGCGCTCGTCCCAGCACGCGTCGGAAATCCTCGCTACCGCTGAGCGTCAGGGTTGGAATCTGTCGATTCTGGATATGGGAATTGACCTCGCAACCCCAGCCGGTAACGCAATGGCCCAAATGCTTGCGGTGTTCGCGGAGTTTGAGCGCCGAATGATCTCGCAGCGAACGAAAGACGCGCTGGCCCAGAAGAAAGCGGCGGGCGTGGCGATTGGTCGGCCTCGCTTGGCGAAGCCAGCAGTCGTCCGCCGAATCGTCATGGAACGCAATGCGGGACTTTCGTTTGCGCGAATCGCGCGGACGCTCACCACGGAAGGGGTGCTGTCCCCGGCTGGGCGCTCGACGTGGCAAGAGTCCACCGTTCGTCGCCTCTTCCAGTCAACCGACCAGAGTGGGGTAATCTGAGATGCCGAAAACCACAGGAACAAACCGTTATTCGATCCGTGATCTGAGTTCGGGCCGATACCAGGCGCGCTGGTATGACGACGCTGGCGAACGCAAGTCGAAGACGTTCATGACCAAGACGGAGGCGAAACGGTTCCTCGACAACATCAAGAGCGACCGCAACCGGGATGACTACATCGACCCCAACGACGCCAAGCGCCAGTTTCGAGAGGTCGCGGAGTTGTGGTTTGCGTCGCGGAACCTTCGGCCCAAGACCGAACACGCCTACCGCACGATCCTCGACCACCGGATTTACCCGACGTTCGCCCACCGGGCCATCGGGTCGATCACCACGATGGACCTCGTGGCGTGGATTACGTTCCTCGGCACAGAGGGGAAACGCGTCAACCACAACAACAAGGGGGAACCCGACCTCGCCAATCCGAATACGCTGCGCGACCGTCGGCGACGGGAACGTCTCGAGGAAGCACGCAAGCGATCCGGCGTCGCCGTAGCGCCCGGCAAGCCCCTCGCGCCGGGTACCGTCCACAACGCGGTTCGGGTGATGAAGCAGATTCTCGACGCGGCTGTGCGGGCGCGGTACCTCCGAGGAAACCCAGCGAACGGACTGACTCGGGACGATATGCCGAAGCATCACCGCGAGGAGGTCCACTATCTCTCCGCCAGCCAGGTCGAACGGCTCGCGGTCGGCACTGCGAAGGTGGTCGCGGATGGCGATTCCTCCAGCGGAGACGCTTTCGGGATGTTGGTGCGCTTCGCGGCCCAGACCGGAATGCGTTCGGGGGAGTGCTGTGGTCTCCGGTGGGAGAACGTGGACCTGTTGCGGGGACGCGTGACCGTCGCGGAATCCATCAGCACGATCAGCGCCAGCGAGTGGTATGTCGTGGCGCCGAAGAATAACAAGACCCGCGTGGTACCGATCGCTTCCGCGCTAGTAGAAGAGCTGAAGCGCCACGCGGAACGCCAAAGCCGCTTCACCCACAAGGATTTGGAGACGGGAGAGCAGCGTTCAGCCTTCGCGCCGGGAGCCTATGTGTGGCCGTCGCCGGTGGCGTCGGAGGAAGCGCCCTACGGCTATACGCCGATGCACTGGGGGCGAGACTTTTATCTGAAATGGTGGAAGGCGTCGGTGAAGGAGGCCGGATTGCCGGCCACGCTCACCTTCCACGCGCTACGCCACACCTGCGCTTCGTTGCTGATTGCGGCGAACGTCCCCGCGAAGGCGATCCAAGCGCACCTCGGCCACAGCTCATTCAAGATCACGATGGACACCTACGGCCACCTGTACGCGGACTCGACGGACGTAGTGACCGATGCGCTCAACGCGGCGTTCGCGGCCCCGACCTACCCGGAGCCGTCGAACGTCCGCCAGATGTGGGGCTAGAGCTTGGGGCGTTTGGTCGCTGGCATGGCGCGACGAAGCTTCGCTGGCTGCACGTAAAGCGTGTCGATTAGGTGTTTGACGAGATCCTGTAATTCCTGCGCCTGTTCCAGTGGAATTTCATCCCAGGTCTCTTGATGTGCCCCAGCATTGCCGACTGTGCGAACGTGGTCGGCCCATTCTTTAAACCCGTCGTGCAGTGTGCGGTCGTCGGCCATCTGTTTGACGGCATCGTTCAGCGTGCGCTTCTTCCTGGCTTCCTCACTGCCCTTGTCCTGCACGATCTGGGCTAGCGCGTTGCGAAACATAGCGACGGCCGCGTGCGGGGCCTCGACGCCGACACACCGCACGCCTTCCTGGAAGGCACTCGCAAGGTTCGTCGGGACATCTGCCGCATCTTCAAGATGCCCCGGCTTAGGCCACCAGTGAACGCCCCGCCATTTGGAAACCCCATCCAGGTGACCGAAAGCTTCTACCACGATGATTGCGTCCCGGCAGCCTTGGCATCGGAGAGGCGTGACGGACTCGACAGAGCTCCTTAGATTCAGCGACTGCTCGGGAGTGAAGTTGCTGACGCGCCCACATCGTGGACAGGTACCACTGGGGTCTCGGCTGGTCGGGAGCGTGTCGGGATTGCGCTCGTCGTCTTGAGGGCTGTTCGCTTCTGCTGCCATGGGCAATATTGTGACAGCTCCCACAGACAGCTTTGACCGCGGAATTAGGTTACGAGAGCAGTGAGGGCGAAAATGATTAATCCAGCGACAAGTGCGGCAATGAGTGCTGACCAGAGCGGGTGGCGCGCTATCGCGTCTGCGCGCTCGCGAACGGTTCTCTTGGAATCAGGTTTTGCTGTGGAGGCATCGGGTGCCGTTGCCGGAGGAGTCGGCCGAGTTGTTGACTGGGGAACTGACGGCAAACGACGCGGTACTGTGGGCGTCCGGGCGACGCCTATTGCACTGGCTTCGAATTCCTCAATTGTCTCAGGCCAGAGTTCGCTGATACGAGCGTCGAGAGCGTCGCGAGCATGAGCAAAGAACTGATCCATCGACTCGCTGTCCTGCCCCAGCACCACAAGTTCAATTGTTACCAACTGTTTGACGTGGATCACGTGGGCGCTGTATTGAACCTCTCGAACGAGTGCGAGCGGGTCATTCTGTGGGCGCTTAAAGTTGATGTTGACGTTGTTAGGTTGTTCGCCGAGTCGCTCGATCGCTCGTTCGAGGTCTGGAGTGTCAAACAAGTTGTTGCTACTGGGAGTAAATACTGTGTAGTCCTGGATCGGAAGCTCAGCGTTCTCATCGAGATAGGTGTGGCCGAAATCTTCGAGGAGCGCCAGTGTGCCGAGTAGGTCTTTCGACGCGATGACCCACTTAGCTACACGACGTGCGTTGCCCATATCTACCCCTCGATGCCAGTGGTCACAATGCATCAGTCTAAGTGTGACCTTCGACAGCACCGCGACAAAGGGGATCAAACGGGGATCGCCCGTCTTGTCACGGACAGGTTTCTCCTGGTCGAAGGCGTATTTTCCGACGGACTAGCGTTCCGCTTCAACGTCTAAATCCGGCTTCTGGTCCTCACCCCACGGGCAACTCGCTGAGCGTCCGACGTGTCACAAACCGCCGCGCTCTCCCAGTCAACGGGTCGGTGAATTCGAGTTCCCTCGCGAGCAATTGGAGGGGGAGGGAATGATCGTCCGGGGCGTCGGGAAGCAGGTCGGGGTATCGCCGGTCGCCCAGGATCCCGGCGCCGAGAGCTGCCAGATGCACCCGTAACTGGTGCATCCGTCCGGACTGCGGACGTAGAACCGTGTGCAGCACAGCACGTCCGGAGGCGCTCACGCCCATCCCTCGCGCCTCGATCATGGTCTCGGAGTTGGGTTCACGGCTGTCGTCGACGACGACCCGCAACTCGCCGCGTCGAGCTTCGATGTGGTTGCGGTAAACGAGAGGGACGTCGAGCGCTGGCGCATCCTGGTCCCACCGGGACGGTCGCGCCGACACCGCCTCGTAGACCTTCGTGACCTGCCGCTTCTCGAACAGTGACTGGTACGCGCCGCGCGTCGCGGGGCGAGCTGAGAACATCACCACGCCTGCGGTGCCGCGGTCGAGTCTATGGATCGGGGTCAGATCTGGGTTGTCGAGGCGGACCCGCAGTCGGACGAGCGCCGACTCGCGCAGGTAACGCCCGCTGGGGGTGGTCGGGAGAAAATGTGGTTTGTCGATCACGACGAGATCGTCGTCGAGGTGCAGGATCTCCTCGCGGAACGGCACCGGGTCCTCCGCCGGTAACTCGCGGTAGTACCAGACGAACCGGTGCGCGCTGAGCTCGGCGCTCCGGCAGATCGGGTGGCCGTCGATACCCACGAACTCGCCGTCGTCGAACCGCCGATACAGGTTTTCGGCGTCCAGATGGTCGAACTTGGCTACGACGTACTCGGCGATCGTCGTCCATGGCCCAGAGAGCGGGATGCGTAGACGCGTCGGGCCAACCCCGTTCTTGACGGGCAGCGGTGGGGACATGGACACACAGGTAATCATCCCATCGACTGCTGGTCAGCGGTGATTCGGTGCGGCCTTGCCGGAGACGTCCCCGCGGGGACGTGGGGACCAACTCGGAGCGGTGATCACCAGAGATCGTCGAGTCGGAAAATCAGTAGCGCGGACCCCGGAAGGCTCCGTATGGTTTCGACACACACGATCGCGGTCGAAAAGTGCTGCGGTCCATACCTTCTGTAGCTCAATTGGTGAGAGCACCCGACTGTGACTCGGGCGACGGCGGATCGTAACCGCCCAGAGGGACCAGCTCAGAGCCCAGAGGGACCAGTTCAGATACGGCTGACGTGAGGACTCTAGGCGCAGAGACCGGCAGCCCTTTGCCTGCACAGTTGTCGAACGAGCCTCAGCCGGTATTCCCTGAATCGCCGAACAGCATTCCAGTCACCCGCCATTTCCGCGTCGGCAAGTAGGTATTCGCAGTTGTCCAACTGATCCTTCAAAGACATCATCAGAATTCACCTCCGATCGCCCGAGCAAGTACCTGTCCAGGATGCGTCCGGCGACACCCCGCGGACATCGGCCGAAGTACCTGTTCAGGTACCTGCTTCGGTGTGCGGTGGAGGTTACTTCTTGACCGCAGGCGCTGGTAGCGGCATACCGCGCTCGGACAGGACGGCGCGGAGACGGTCAGGGTAATCGGTGATGATTCCGTCGACACCCAGGTCTATGAGGGCGTGCATGGTGGCGGGATCATCGACGGTCCACGGGATGACCTTCATGCCACGCGCATGTGCGCTCGCGATCATGTCGGCTGTCGGGTACAAGGCGAAGCCGGGGTCGCCGACCTTTCCACCCTGGGGAGTTCCTTGGACAGGGGAGTAGGCGGAGGCGCCGAAGGTTGCCACCGCCGAGATGCCGTCGCCACCGAAATCATCGATGTCCAGACCGCCGAGCCACGGTGACGCTCCGTCCTTGCCTACCTGGAGAAAGTCACCGTTGGTGAGCGCGACCACGGGCACACTCGGCGCGAGTTGACGGGTGAGCATGAGCGAGCCCCAGTCGAAGCTCTGAATGGTGACGCTGTCCAACAATCCGGCTGCCCGGATCGTATCGAGGACTACAGAGACGAACTGCTCACGCGGGGCGGTCTCGTGGGGCGCTCCCGCTTCCACCTTGGTCTCGATGTTGAGCTTGATTCCGGGTGCGTTGTACGACTTCACCAGAGCGAGCACTTCTTCGAGTGTCTGCATATTCGCTCCCGGAACATTTTGCTGCTCAGGGTATCCGGCAAGGGGGAGCGTGCCACAGTCCATGGTCTTGATCTGTTGCAGGCTCAGCGTGTTGACGAATTTGCCGACGTACGGGAACTCCGGGTCGCCGGTAGTGGCGGGCTCGGTGTCGAGGCATTTCTTGTTCGAGATCTTACGATCGTGCGTGACGACAGCGATCCCGTCTTCGGTGATCTGGGTATCGAGTTCCAGTGTGCTGACGCCCATTTCGAGAGCATTGGAGAACGCGGCCAGGCTGCTCTCCGTGTACAGGCCGAGCCCGCCGCGGTGGGCTTGGACGTCGAACGTCGAAACCGGTTGGGGTGCTGAACTACCGAACGAACCGGACCAGTCGAGACTGCCGGTTGGCGATGCGCCGGCCGGGGTCGCCAGGGCGGTGAGGGGGAGTGCGACGGTCACGGCGGCACACGACAATATTCTGCTCAGTTGCATGAAAGGAACGTAAGGGCGTCGAATGGCTCGCCGGGGTTCGTTAGGTAAACTAACGGTAAAGGTCAGGCTGCGTGAACGCGCTGCTCGACGCCGTTTGCCTGGACCTTCATCCACGACGCCAGAAGCTCGCACCCGGTCAGTCCGCTCTCGTCGAGAGGTTCGATCGCGTAGCTGATGTGTCTACCGCCGCGAGGGTTCTCCAGCTGAAAGCGGTTCAGGTTCAACCGCGTCGGCAGATAGCCGAGGACTTCGAGGAACGCGGTGCGAATGCGTCGTAGATCGGTGCGCCACTGTTTCGGACTGAAACGAGTCTTCTGCGCATTCTGGAAAGCATTGCTACGAAGTAGTTCCCAAACTTTTTGTGCCCACACGCGTGTCTGGGAGAAGGACATCCAGCGCGTCAAGTCTGCGATGTCGCGAATGTAGCTGTCGTCGCTGGCATTACAGATCATGTCCTGTGGGTGCCCGATCCACTTGACCGGAATCCACGGCTGGACTTCGGGTCCGTCGCCGGCAACTCCGTGTCCCTCGCAACCTTCGATGACGCCGGTCGGTTGTTGTGGATCGGAGATCAGTCCGACTCCGATGATGTTGGCGCCGTTCAGCGTCGGAGAAGTCGTCGGAGAAGTCAATGTCGGGAGTGCCGCGCGGATCACGGTGCATCCCTGTGAGTATCCGATCAGCATGACTGGGCCGTCTGTCTCTGCGATTGCGGTCGAGAGGGCCTTCACACCCATCGCGGTGCTGTGCCGAAAGCTCAGGCCGCCGTCGGCGACCGGGCCATACGACGCGGGATAGGCGACCCAGCGAGAATCGAATCGACTGTCGAGTTCGTCGGTGACGGCACTGAGGAGTCCGCGCACACGCGCGCCGTGGTCGCCGACGTGGGATTCGCCGGTGCCGCCAACTGCAAGAACGGTTACCTCAGCCATGCCAGCGATGATCCACGTCGATTCTGAGAGGCCGGCATCCAAACCCTGAGAAGAGGCTGGCAATCCGTTGTGCTGCGAAATCGTTATCGAGCGAGCACCATTTACCCATGACGACGCCGAATCGTTCATCCAGGCGAAAAGTGTCCGTTGTCGGTGCGGGAAGCGTCGGCACTGCGATTGCGTACGCGTGCTTGATACGCGGATCAGCCGACGCGCTCGCCCTCTACGACACCAACAGTGCAAAGGTCCGCGCCGAAGTTCTCGATCTCAACCACGGAACCCAGTTCACACCGCCGTGCACCGTCGAGGGAGGTGATGACATCTCGGTCACCGCGGGATCCGACTTGGTCGTCGTCACCGCGGGCGCAAAACAGCATCCCGGCCAGTCGCGGCTCGAACTTGCCGCGGTGAACGTCAAGATTGCACAGACTCTGACCGAACAACTATTGGCGGTGTCACCGGACGCGGTTCTACTCTTCGTCACCAACCCGGTCGACGTGGCGACCTACGCAGCGATCCAGGCTGCGGGACCGTCGTACCGCAGCCGAATTTTCGGATCGGGGACGGTGCTCGACACGGCCCGATTGCGATTCCTGCTGGCCACCGAACTCGGAGTCGCGGTCGAGAACGTCCATGCCTTCATCGTCGGCGAGCACGGGGACTCCGAGATTCCGCTCTGGTCGAGCGCAACCATCGGCGGAGTGCCGGCAACCTCGTTCGTGGGACCGTCGGGCGGCGTCCTCGGCCCCGACTTACGCGCGAATGTCGCGAAGTCTGTGGTCGAGAGTGCCTACGAGATCATCGAAGGAAAGGGTGCGACCAACCTCGCCATCGGATTGTCGAGCGCATTCATCGCGGAAGTCGTGTTGCGGGACGAACAACGGGTTCTTCCGGTATCGACCTTGCAGACCGGTGTCCACGGACTCGAGCGCGTTTGCCTGTCCCTTCCCACGATGGTCGGTCGTGCGGGTGCCGGTCGAGTCCTCGAGGTACCGCTTTCAGAAAAAGAGGCTTCGGGGCTCCGATCTTCTGCCCGTACATTGCGAGAGGTGCAGGAATCTCTGGGATTGTGAATATCTGTTCTGCTCGATTTCCGACATATAGGATCAACAAATGATCAGCTTCCTGATTCGCGCCGCGATCTTCCTGGGTTCTGCCGCTGTCGGGCTTCTTGTTGCGTCGTTGATTCTTTCGGGCTTCTCGGCGCCCACATCCGGATTCATCGTTGCGGTCGTGATCTTTGCGATAGCGCAGTCGGTTCTGGCGCCGTTCATCGCGACAGTGGCAAAGCGCCACGCACCAGCATTTCTCGGCGGAATCGGATTGGTGTCGACGTTTGTCGCTCTGTTGGTGGCGTCGCTTTTCTCCAATCTGTCGATCTCCGGTGTCTCGACGTGGATTCTGGGAACAGTCGTCGTGTGGCTGGTAACAGCACTTGCGACGCTGGTGCTTCCGTTGTTGTTCGTGCGTAAGAAAGTTCAGGAGAAGAAGGCTCAGTGACGCGTCCGAACATCGGTATGGACTACTCAGTCCTGGACTGCCCGGATCCGGCTGCATTGGCCAACTTCTACGTCCAGGTCCTCGACTGGAAAAGCGTTCGGGACGAAGATGATTGGCACGTGATCGAAGGACCCGCCGGCGAGCGGCTCGCGTTTCAGCTTGCTCCGGATTTTGTTCCGGTCGACTGGCCGACATCCGGCGTCGGAATCCATCTGGATCTGCTCGTCGATTCTCTCGACCCCGCGGAGGCTTGGGTGATCAGCCTGGGTGCGCAGCGGGTGACCGGCATCCCGGAGCATCAGACTTTCCGCGTCTACCGCGACCCGGTCGGTCACCACTTCTGCCTGTGTCTGCGCGACTGAGTGTCGACTCGCCCCGATCTCGTCGACCGTGGATAATTCCGAACACTTGTCACGCCCGAGAATTGGAGATCGACGATGGCTTCGCAGAATTCCGACGAATTCCTGGTAGAACGTACGACGATCGTCAAGGCAGAAGCATCGGTCGTCTTCGCGTTGATCAACGATTTCCACCAGTGGACGCAGTGGTCGCCCTGGGAAGGTCTCGACCCGGCAATGCAGCGCACGTACGCGGGTCCTGACGCGGGCGTCGGGGCTTCGTACGCCTGGGCCGGCAACAAGAAGGCAGGCTCCGGTTCGATGGTGATAACCGAATCCGTCCCAGACGAACGCGTAGTTTTGGACCTGGCCTTCCTCAAGCCGTTCAAGGCACAGAACGTCACCACCTTTCTCATCTCTCCGAATGCCGGTGCCTCTCCCAATGCCGGTGAAGTTCAGGTGACGTGGAAGATGACTGGAAAGAAGAATCTGTTCTTCAAGATCTTCGGTTTCATCTTCAGCATGGACAAGCTCGTCGGAAAGGATTTCGAGAAGGGCCTGTCCCAGCTGAAAGCTGCTGCCGAAAAGGGCTGACGAGCCGGTGGTACCGTCTCCCGGTGTTACGGATGACGCCCACCGATGCCCAAACCTTCTGGATTTCGGAGAAGATCCCCAACGATCAACTACTGCTCTACTGTTTCGACGGGCAGAGCCAGTCGATCGACGAGCTACGACGCTCGGTGGTGGAAAGAGCGTCGCTCATTCCGGATCTCAATGTTCGGATTCGTGAATCACCGTGGCATCTCGACTATCCGCTCTGGGATCCCATGCCGGTCGATGCCTCGTTGGTGAGAGTGCATGAGCTGCCGGATGACTCGTGGCCATCGTGTATTCACGGAATCGAAAAGCTTCTCGAAAACCACGTCGACCCGCGTGAGTCCCCGTGGACGCTTCACCTGTTCCACGGCGTCACCGGCGCGCCGCGTTGTAGCGGCCCGGCGCTGATCGCAGTTCTGCAGGTCGCGCATTCTCTGGCGGACGGCAAACGCGCGTCGGCGATTGCTCGCCAGCTGTTCTCGCCGCAACCGCCCGCAAAGCAGAAGACGGACGTGCGGCGTAGCGGATCAGCCGAGATTCTGGGCCGCGCCGCCCTGCGCCTTCCGGGTCAACTTGTTTCGCTGTTCCGCGACGGCCGGGCGGGGCACCGAGCGCAGTTACAGCTGCAGGCGGACACCGAATCGGGAGTTGTTGCGCCGCAGGCGGCGAGCCGTCCCAAGGTGCGCTCCAACATCCCGCCTGGACCTCATCGATTGGTGCGCATGGTCGTGCGGGACAGCGCAGATTTCCGTGGCGACGGCGTATCCGTCACAGTCGGAGCGATGACAGCCATCTCGGTAGCGATGGCGAATTACCTCACCGAGCGAGACGGCTCGGTACCGCCGGAACTGGGAGCTGAGGTGACCATCGCCAAGGCGGGTACACCCACGGCGCGCAACCACTTCCGCAATGCAGGTGTCGGACTGTTCCCGGATATCGATGACCTCCGTGAGCGAGCTCAACGGATCAAGGCGTCGATGGACGAGCGTCGCGCACGGGCATCCCATCCGTCCAGCGCAGCTTCGGATCTCGCGCTGAACGCGGTTCCCGGCCCGCTGGTCCGTTGGGGCGTGCAGCAATACGATTTCACGGCAGTGCCCGACGAGGTCACCGGCAACACCGTGGTGTCGAGTGTCGCGCGCGGTGACGCGGATCTGGTGCTCGGAGGCGGCGTCGTTCGGTTCACAGCGGGCTTCCCGAGTTTGTCACCGGTCATGTCCTTGACCCACGGCGTACACGGGATCGGGGACACGGTGACGATCAGCATCACCAGCAGTCCGGCCTCGATCGCGGACATCGACGTGTACGAGCAGATGATGCACGACGCGATCGACGAGGTACGCGAAGCGCTGTCGTGACGGCCTGATGTACTGGCAGCATGGGATTCACGCGCGCCGAACTGGAATCGTTCCGAGACGCCGAGATCGAGGATCTGATCGGGCCGAATTGTCGTCTGTTGTTCGTCGGTATCAATCCGGGACTGTGGACGGCGGCGACCGGCGCGCATTTCGCCAGGCCGGGTAATCGGTTCTACCCGGCACTGCTGAGGGCAGGCATCATCGAGCGTCCGATCGATCCTTCCGCGGGTATGTCGGACGCCGATACGCAGCACCTGATCGATCGCGGCGTCGGTATCACCAATCTCGCCGTTCGCGCGACGGCCAGAGCCGACGAGTTGACGGCGGAGGAGCTTGCCGCCGGGGGAGTGCGGGTGCGGGCGGTCGTGCGTGCGACAAAACCGAAAGTAGTTGCCTTCGCCGGGATCACCGCCTATCGAACAGCTTTCGGTGACAAGAAGGCGAAGGCCGGGCGCCAAGACCGTGATTTCGAGGGGGCAAAACTGTGGATCGTGCCCAATCCCAGTGGCCTCAACGCACACGAGACGGTGGACACCTTGGCAGCGAAATATCGTTCCGCCGCATCCGAAGCCGGACTTCTCTGAGAGAAGTCGCAGTTCCGTTCGGCCAGAACAAGGTACAAGTTAAAGTGCTTGTATGTCTGTTCTATACAACGTCTTTGTAGTGATTCACCTACTCGGTATGGCTGCCCTGGTCGGTAGCTACTTCACCGTCCTCAAGGCTCCTTCGATCACCGAGGTCATGGTGTGGGGTGCCAGGATGCAGTTCGTGTCCGGCCTGATCATCGTCGGGTTGGGCGAAGGCGCCCTGGACAAGAACTACATTCACGCGAAAATCGCTGTGAAGTTGGTGCTTTCGCTGGTCATCGTGGCGCTTGCCGAGATCACCCGGGCGAAGCAGAAGAAGGGCCAGCCCAATCCGAATCTGGTACACGTCGTCGGCGGTTTGTCGATCGTGACCGTATTCGTGGCCGCGCTCTGGACCTGACAAAGACACAAAAGAGCCCCGGCGATCGAAACTCGCCGGGGCTCTTTGCTGTTGACGTGTCTACAGGCCTGGACGCTTACCGATCGTCAGGGTCACTTCACCGGTATGGGCGAAGAAGTCGTTGCCCTTGTCGTCGACGACGATGAACGCGGGGAAGTCCTCGACGTCGATCTTCCAGACGGCTTCCATCCCCAGTTCGGCGTACTCGAGGATGTCGACTTTCTTGATGCAGTCGAGTGCCAGGCGTGCTGCCGGTCCACCGATGGATCCGAGGTAGAAACCGCCGTGGGTGTTGCAGGCGTCGGTGACCTGCTTGGAGCGGTTTCCCTTGGCCAGCATGATCATCGAGCCACCGGCGGCCTGGAACTGCTCGACGTACGAGTCCATACGGCCGGCTGTGGTCGGGCCGAACGAACCGGACGCCATACCGTCGGGTGTCTTGGCGGGGCCGGCGTAGTACACCGGGTGATCCTTGAGGTATTGCGGCATCTCTTCGCCTGCGTCGAGACGCTCTTTGATCTTGGCGTGCGCGATGTCGCGTGCCACGACGAGCGGACCGGTCAAGGAGAGACGAGTCTTCACCGGGTGCTTGGACAGCTCGGCGAGGATCTCGGCCATGGGCTTGGTGAGGTCGATCTTGACCGCAGCGCCCTTGCCGGTACCCGAAATGCCATCGGTCTCTTCGTCGAGCTGAGCGTCCGTGACCTCGGGCAGGAAACGGCCCGGGTTGAATTCGAGCTGTTCCAGGAACACGCCCTCCGGCGTGATTTTGGCCTTCGCCTGTCGATCGGCCGAGCACGACACCGCAATGGCGACGGGCAATGAAGCGCCGTGGCGGGGGAGTCGAACGACGCGGACGTCGTGGCAGAAGTACTTACCGCCGAACTGTGCGCCGATGCCGATCTTCTGCGTGAGCTCGAAGACCTTCTTCTCGAGTTCGTGATCGCGGAAGCCGCGGCCCGTAATGGCGCCTTCGGTGGGGAGCTCGTCGAGGTAGTGCGCGGACGCGTACTTGGCTGTCTTCATCGCGAACTCGGCCGACGTGCCGCCGACGACGATTGCAAGGTGGTACGGCGGGCAGGCAGCGGTACCGAGCGAGCGGATCTTTGCCTCGAGGAACTGCATCATCGAGTCGGGGTTCAGGATCGCTTTGGTTTCCTGGTACAGGTAGGACTTGTTGGCGCTGCCGCCGCCCTTGGCCATGAAGAGGAACTTGTACGAGTTCTCATGTCCGGCAGCAGTATCGGCGTACAGCTCGATCTGCGCGGGCAAGTTATTGCCAGTGTTCTTCTCGTCCCACATCGTGATGGGGGCGTTCTGCGAGTAGCGCAGGTTCAGACGCGTGTATGCGTCGTAGACACCGCGGGCAATGGACTTCTCGTCGTCGCCGGGGGTGAGTACGTGCTGTCCACGCTTGCCCATGACGATGGCGGTTCCGGTGTCCTGGCACATCGGCAGAACGCCGGCAGCGGCGATATTGGCGTTCTTGAGCAGGTCGAGCGCGACGAACTTGTCGTTGTTCGACGCTTCGGGATCGTCGAGGATGCTCGCGAGCTGCGTCAGGTGATCCGTGCGCAGGTAATGAGAGATGTCGTGCAGCGCCGTTTCGGTCAGCAAGCGCATCGCTTCCGGCTCGACCTGAAGGAAGGTGCGGCCGTCCGGTCCCTCGACTGTCGACACCCCTTCGGTGGTGAGCAATCGGTACTCGGTGGTGTCATCACCGATCGGCAACAGGTCCTCATAGAGGAAGTCGGCCATCATCTCTCCTGAACAAGGGTGCGTGCGAAGGTCGCATTCAGGTTATCGTTGGGGGTTTCCTTCTCCGAATCGGGGCGGGTGTGAGCTGGAATTATCCGGATGCCACTGGCTCGATCAAGATACTTCGACCAGTTCGGAGAGCTCGACGCCGCGAAATTCGGCAAGTATTTCGGCCTGCTCGGCCACCGCTGCGCGGGCCGATCGTGACCACGTTCCCCACGGGGTGACCGCGACCTTCAGCTTTTTTCCGGACGCCCGCGGTCGCCACAGTCCGGTGATCGTGCCGCCGACCACCACCGTGCCCGGTCGCCCGAGGGTCGGCCACACCGTCTTCTGGGCGGCAGGATCGGGCACCAGGGTCTCCCGATCCTTGAGCTGTACATACGGATCGAAAGGCCCGAGCAAGCGCGTACTCGAATCGGAGGGGGAGCCGAGCAAGTCTTCGCGGTCTTGTTCGAGAATCCACCGCTTCTCGCCGTTCACCTCGATCTCCTCGGCATCGACGGGCCAGTGGGCTTTGACGTCCTTGACCGGAGCATCGAGAAACGACGCGACGTGAGCAGGAGTGGCGGGGCCGTAGAAGCGCAGATACCCGCGGATCACGTCGAAGCGGGGATCGGCGTCTGCTGCCGTGGAGGTGTACGGGCGTCGGCGCCAACCCGGAATGCGTTCGAGCACTGGGGGAGATGTGCCCGGCTGTAGCTTGAGGCCTGCCTGGAGTGCCGCGAGCCGGAACGGCATCTCGTACAGATGAGTGGCGTTGCACGGGCGGCAGAATCTCAGAAAGGGCTCGGTGACTCGCGTGGTCAATTGCGCGGACATCTCGCCCTTGACGGTTGGTTTCGAGACGATGTCCCGCATCGCAGTAGCAACTGTTTGCAGGGCACTCAGCGTCGGGATGCCGGCGGCCTTCAGGGGCCGATTCGCGTCGTAAATGCGCTTGGCTGCATCGGCTTCGCTGAACGGCGACGTGGCGACGGCGATGGCAGGCAGGTCGCCCCGACGGTAATAGTGGGGAGCTCCGCGCAACGTCCAGGCAAGAGCGAGCTCAGTGGCGTCGCCGCGGACGCCGCGGACGCCGCGGATCCGCAGGGCCCAGACGGCTCCGTCAGGTCCGGTGTTCTGAATCCCGAGATCGAGAACGGTGCAATCGGTGTGATCGGCGTCACCGGCAGCCGCTCGGTCGAGTCGATGGCGGTGCCACCGGAAATTAGCCAACTGCGTGAGTGAGGTTGCGCTAGACATGATTTCAGTTTACTGGTGGGTAACCGCAGGATTTGGGACAGTTGATCAATGCGACGACAGAATTGGTGAAATTCGACCGATTGTCCGGAATTTTTTCAGTAGCAGACCTTATTAGTCGAAATAATGACCCCATTGTCGGAATCCTTTGCCAACTGGTCGTTCGTATGATTACTGTTACCCACGTCACGGATACATTACAGATGTGACGCAGCTGTCACAGCACTGTCGGGTGCTTTTCGGCAGCTGACCTCTGACCTCTCAAGGAGATTCACATGGGTTCAATGGAAGGAATTCTCGGCGCTGTTGTTCAGGGCCTGGGATCACTGTTCAGCGCTGACGGTCTGCTCAAGACCTTCATGGGATCGGTAGAGACCATCTCCAAAGACCCCACCCCCTAATTCAGCGCGACTTTGCCACGCCCGCTCCGGGTGTAGTTACTTCAATTTCGACAAACTGCAGGAGGAAACTCATGGGATCTCTCGGTGAAGCCATCGGAAGCGTCAACAACCTCGGTCAGCGTCTCGTCGACGCACTGACCACGCTCAGCGGCGGCACGGTTACGCCCAAGTAAGCGTCGTCTGACGAGAAAGGCTCACGCACTCGGTGCGTGAGCCTTTCCGTGTCGACCGGATCGAGTTTTTCCGATCACGTCGGGTTTGCCTCTTTCAGCCGGTACCGTTCGAAAGGTTCCGCTGCCGAAGAGAGTGACCCGGATGATCGAGACTCGTGCTTTGCGAACGGTTTTCCGCGTCTTCGTGGCGTTGGCCACGGCAGTATGTGGGCTCCAGCTCCTCACGGCACCGGGTCACGCTCAGTCGGTGGACAGCAGGCTGGTCGACATCTCGGTGTACTCACTGTCGATGGGGCGCGACATTCCGTTGCAGGTCTTGCGGCCGGCTGATACCTCCACGCCCGCTCCGACGCTCTACCTACTCAATGGAGTGGACGGAGGCAAAGACGACGCGACGTGGTCGGTGCGGACCGATGCACCGAAGTTCTTCGCGGACAAGCACGTCAACGTGGTCACCCCTCTCGGTGGAGCATTCAGCTACTACACCGATTGGGAGCGGCCGGACCCCGGCCTCGCGAAATCCGGCAACAACAACGGGGTCAACATGTGGACCACGTTCCTGACGGAAGAACTACCGCCAGTCATTGATTCGACGTTCGGGACGACCGGCGAGAACGCACTTGCCGGCTTGTCGATGGCAGGCACGTCGGTACTGGATCTGGCTATGGCGGCGCCCGCGCTGTACAACAGTGTCGGCTCCTTCAGCGGGTGTGCGATGACGAGTCCAGGCATCGGTCAGGACTTCGTGAAACTCGTGGTCGCAGTGGGTGGTGGCAACGCGGAGAACATGTGGGGTCCGTACGATGGCCCGGGTTGGCCGGCTCACGATCCGGTTGTCAACGCGGACAAGCTACCTCGAATCCCGATGTACATCACTACCGCAACCGGGATTCCGGGTCCGTACGACACGCTTGCCGATCCACGGATCGACAACGACGTCACAGATTTGGCGTTGCAGCTTGTACTCGGTGGCGGAATCGAGGCGGCAACTCACTACTGCACCACCCAGCTTGCGGACAGGACGAACGCATTGGGTATGAACAATATTCGCTACAACTTCAAGCCGGCAGGAACGCATTCATGGGGATACTGGGAAGACGACTTACACGACTCGTGGCCGATGATCGCCGCGTCGCTCGGCGTGTGAGGCCCCATCGAGCAAGCCTTCGAAGCGTCGTTCTCGTCGGCGCGCTCGCCTTGATTTCACTACTTGCGTTGCCCTCGACCGCGCTCGCCGACGAGACCCCGAAGATAACGAGTGTCACCGAACTGTCTTCGCGCTTGGTTCTTCTCGACGTCGCGAGTCCCGCCATGGGGCGCACCATGCAGGTGAAAGTGCTGCTTCCTGCCGACCGCTCGGAACCACGCGGGACGCTGTATCTCCTGGACGGCAATTCCGGGCAGATCGAAGAGAACAACTGGCTGGCTCCGGCCAACGGCGATATCGTCCCGTTCTTTGCCGACAAGAACGTGAACGTCGTACTCCCCATCGGTGGAACCGGCACCATGTACACCGATTGGCAGGAAGACCACCCGAAATTCGGTCGTCTGAAATGGGAGACGTTCCTGACGAAAGAGCTTCCCCCACTGATCGACACGAGGTTGGCAACCAACGGGCACAATGCAATCGGCGGGATCTCGATGGGCGCAGAGGCCGCGCTGATCCTGGCCCAACGCTCGGCCGGGTTGTACGACGCGGTCGCGGGCTACAGCGGCTGCTACACAACCGTCGGAGGATTCGGCAAGGCGTTGACCGATCTTGTGGTCATCAACGGAAATGCCCGTTCGGAGCAGATGTGGGGTCCGGCCGGCAGTGAGGCTTGGCAAGAGCACGACATTTTCGCCAATGCCGACAATCTGCGCGGCACCAAGGTGTATCTCGCCTCGGGATCGGGACTACCAGGCCCGCACGAAACTCTCGATACTCCTGCCCTGGGCCGGGTACTGGTCGTTGGCGGGGTCATGGAACTGGGATCGAACCTGTGCACCGACCAGATCACGCAGGTGTTGCGCGATCGCGGAGTCGATGTCACCCGCAGCGCTCAACCGGTGGGGACGCACGGTTGGCCGTATTGGCGCGACGAACTCGTTCGCTCCTGGCCGATGCTCGACTCTGCGTTGTCGGCTTGAGTAATTCCTTGCGATGAGTTTCCGCTTCGGGCCGGGTCTATAACCCTGTACACCTGATTCGTAACCTCATCGACAAGGACAGAACATGCCTTCCATCACTCCCTGTTTGTGGTTCGACAACCAAGCAGAAGAAGCAGCGAACTTCTACATCTCGGTGTTCGGTTCCGGGCAGATCCTGGGAATCGAAAGATACGTCGAGGGATCGCCTTCCGGAATGCAGGCGGGATCGGTGATGACCGTCAGCTTCGAGCTCGGCGGTCAGCGATTCACCGGATTGAACGGCGGACCGATGTTCACGTTCTCGGAAGCAGTGTCGTTCGAGATTCCGTGCGTCGATCAGGCTGAGGTCGATCACTACTGGTCCAGGCTGACCGAAGGTGGGGAAGAGGGCCCGTGCGGATGGGCCAAGGACAAGTTCGGATTGTCCTGGCAGGTAGTCCCGAATCGTCTTCTCGAACTGATGAAGGATCCGGATCGGGCCAAGGCACAACGCGCCACGGACGCGATGATGAAGATGAAGAAGATCGACATCGCGGAGCTCGAACGGGCCGCAGACGCGTCCTGAACACGATCTGGCCGATGGGCGACAGCCTTCGTTAGCTGATGCTAGCCTTCCCTAATTCTCGCTGGAGCGTTGGAGGAGTGCTGGTAACCATGCGAATCAAAGTCTCTCGAATGAAGATTGCAGTCACCGCCTTGGCGGCCTCGCTCGCCGTCGCCGGGCTTGCCGGCTGCAGCAGCGACAGCGCTGACGCACCCGCGGAGGCGGGAGCAACCGTCTCGACCATGTTCGGCGACGTCGAGGTCCCGGCCAACCCGCAGCGCGTCGTCGCGCTCGGTTGGTCGGACGCCGAGACGGCACTTGCCCTCGGAACACAGCCGGTCGGTGTCGCGGACTGGATGGCGTTCGGTGGCAAGGGCGTCGGACCCTGGATTGCGGACGAGTTCACCACGGACCCGAAGATCCTCGGAACGATGGACCTGAGCATCGAGGACGTCATTGCTCTCGACCCGGACCTGATTTTGTGGACGAGAAGCGACAACACGCAGGCCACCTACGACAAGCTCAGCGCCATCGCGCCGACGGTCGGGCCTCCCCCGGGTCTGGCCACTGCGTACGGGACGACGGTCGAGCAGCAGACCGAACTCGTCGCGAAGGCTCTCGGCAAGGAAGCAGAAGGAAAGGCGCTACTGTCCGGCCTCGACGCCAAGTTCGACGCTGCAATTGCCGCCAATCCGAGCTTTGCGGGTAAGACAGCGGCCGTCGGCGCCTACAGTTCCGATGGTTACGGCGCGTACGTACCAGGCGACGCACGCGCAGACTTCATGACGCGCCTCGGCTTCACGATCCCGACGGCGATCACCGAAAAAGCCACCGGAAACTTCTACATCCCGGTCGCCAACGAGAACCTGAACTTGTTCGACGCGGATCTCACGGTGCTGTTTCCGATCTTCCTCGACAGCAGTGCGTTTGCGAACGATCCGCTACTGCGCGCAATCCCGTCGGCCCAGGAGGGACATCTGTTGATCCTCGATGACCCGGCACTCGTCAATGCGTTCTCGAGTGGCTCGGTACCGGGGTTGACCTACGCAATCGACAACGCCGTTCCGAAGTTTGCGAGCACGCTCGGCGCCTGATCAGAGGTGTTTCGGGACCTGCCCGTCACTGTGAGCGTGTTCGCAAACAGTGGCGGGCAGTTCTCATGCGTCAGTACACTGGAAAAAGTGAACTTTCAGCTAACGAGCGGCGGCCCAGTGGAGATCGGTCCAGTGGAGATCGCAACGACCGCTCCTCGTTTTCCGCGGATGCATGCATACGTGGATATCGCTGTTGTGATCGTGGTGCTGGTGGGAACCAATCTGATCGCGCATTTCACCACCGCCTGGGCAAGCATCGCGACGGTACCCATCTCTGCTCTCGTCCTGTTGGCGCTCACCAAGCGCCGGGGAATGGGTTGGGCGGAATTGGGGCTGTCCCCTCGTGACCTGCGGCGAGGTTCGAAGTACGCGCTTGCTGCCGTCGGCCTGGTCCTGACCGTTGTCGCCGTCGGCGCTCTGCTTCCGCTCACACGTCCTTTCTTCATGGCGGATCGCTACGCCACTATTTCCGGCGCGATCATCGCGTCGATGATCGTGATCCCGCTGCAGACCGTCATTCCCGAAGAGTTGGCTTTCCGTGGCGTCCTGCACGGCACGTTGAACCGGGTCAGTGGATTCCGCGGCGTCGCCGCTGCCGGTTCTCTGATGTTCGGACTGTGGCACATCGCGTCGTCGATGGGTTTGACCAGCGGTAACGAAGGGCTGTCCGGCTTTCTCGGTACCGGAGTGGTCGGCCAGGTCGCCGGCATCCTCGGAGCCGTTCTCGCCACCGCTGCGGCCGGTCTCGTATTCACCTGGCTTCGTCATCGCAGCGGCAGCCTGATTGCGCCGATTGCTCTGCATTGGTCGTTGAATGGTGCAGGTGCACTGGCTGCTGCTCTTGTTTGGCATGCAACTCTTGCTTGATCCCAATATCTGACAAAAAGGACAGCATTCGCCGCGCGGCGCCGGGTAGTTTTGTGCTTTGCTCAGTAAGTGACGCACCTTCATCGAGGCCATGTTTTCCACATTTCAGGTCGTCCGACGGTTGAGGATGCGGCGCAGTCGCTCGTCTCGATCCCCGACGGCGTCTTGGCGATCGACGATGCCGGAACGATCGTCTACTGCGGAGAATTCGAATCGCTCCCCGGAGACCTCGCGGGCGGCGAAACTCACGATCATCGACCGGGTTTCCTGCTGCCCGGATTCGTCGATGCCCACATTCATTTCCCGCAGACCTACGCCGGCGATGCGTACGGCGGCGGCCAACTCCTCGAGTGGCTCGACCTGTGCGTCTTTCCCTCCGAATCGAGATTCGCTGATCCGGAGTTCGCCCAGCACGCTGCCGAGGCCTTCTGCGCTCGCCGAATCGCCACGGGAACGACGGCCGCGATGGTGTTCGGATCGGCCTTCCCGCACGCGCAGGACGCATTGTTCAGTGAAACTCTGAATCGCGGCCTTCGAGTGGTCAGCGGCCGCGGGATTCAGACCACCGGCCCGGCGTCCGCTGCCGCGCTGATCACCTCGGAAGAGGACGCGATCAGACTCACCCGCGAGGAGATCGACAAGTGGCACGCGGCCGACACCGGCGACGTGAACACCGCACTCATTCACGTTGCAGTGGTTCCCCGCTTCTCCCTCGCGGTGACAACACGGACGCTTAAAGACTTGGGGGAGTTGTACGACTCGGTCCGTGACCGAGGCGTCTACTTCCACAGTCACCTCAATGAGAACAATCGGCCGGGAACCGGCGAGGTGGCAACCACACTCGCCGAGTACGAGGTCGAGACCTATCTCGACACGTACGACGGCAAGTTCCTCCCCGGCTCACAGGTCGGCGGAAAGAGCTTTCTGGGTCCGCGCGCGATACTCGCGCACTCGGTGCACTGCCAGGACTCCGAACTCGCACGCATGGCCGAGACCGGAACCTCGATCGCACATTGCCCGACGTCCCAGCAGTTTCTCGGCTCAGGCACCATGCCGTGGAAACGAACCGTTGCGTCAGGGGTCAACATCGCGATCGGATCGGACTTCGGCGGCGGCGACGAGTGCCTGCTCACCCGAGTCCTCGGCGACGCCTTCAAGGTTCATATCTCCGAAGCCGGCGACGACGGAGTGTCGATGCACCCCGCCGAACTGCTGTTCACCGGAACACTCGCCGGTGCTCGCGCGCTGGACATGGAGAACCGGATCGGCAACTTCGACGAGGGCAAAGAGGCCGACTTCCTGGTGATCGATCCCTCCGGGTGGCCGCCGCTCGCCGGGCTCGTCAACCACGGAACGCGTTCGGATGATCCGATACTCGCCCGCGACCAGACGCTCTTCGGCCTCCTGATGGCGATGCGCGAGCCCGCGATTGCACACGTATACGTGCAAGGGCGCCGGGTGTCGGGCTGACGTGTCGGCAACCGCCATCACCGGGTATCACCGAACGAGTTCGGGATTCCGGGCGTGGGTCGAGCGTGCGGCCGAGACCGCCGGTCGATTCGACGGCTACCTGAGCTGTGGCATCAGTGATCAACCGGAACCGGTGTCGCACGGCATGTCTGTCACATTCGACAGTGCCGACGATCTTCACCGTTGGCTGGAGTCGAGTGATCGCCGCGATCTCGAAAGAGCCGCTGCGGCAACGGGAATTCTGGCACAGACGAGTGATCTGGTCCTCGTCGACGGAGTTCTGCCGCCGCCCGGTATCGGCGTGTACGACCACGTCGTCGTCGTGGGTAAGGAGAACGAGTTTCTGCGAACGCAACGCCATCTCATCGATCTCAGTTCGCGATTCTCCGGCTACGAGTCGGTGATGTTGTTGCGGTCGGTCACCGACTCCACCCAGTGGAAGTCCGTCCTTCGGTTCCGGACCGAGCAGCAATTGGCGGAGTGGATGGCGTCGCCCGAAAGGGCCGCGGCACTGCCGAAATTGCGAGCCGAGTTGGCCGAGGACTTCACCGAGACCACGCGGTCGACACCGTTCGGCACGATTCTGCGCACGGAGAACGGGCAGACCCGTGCGACGCCGAATTGGAAGACGGCGATGATCATCCTGCTCGTTCTCTATCCGACAGTGATGACGCTGTCGCGATTTCTCGGTCCGCTGCTCGACGGGATCGGAGCGCCTCCATGGCTGTCGATGTGGTTGAGCCAGATAGTCAGCGTCGGCGCCATGACGTGGTTCCTGATGCCGACGGTCACCAGGTGGTTCCGCCACTGGCTCGACCCGGTCGACGGCGCCGTTCCCCGCACGAACTGGCGCGGTGTCGCAGCGGTAATTGCGGTGTACGTCGTGACTCTGACGCTCTTCGCCTCCGTGAAGTGGCTGCAGTTCTGGGACTACTTCGACTGAATCCGGCCTCGGCGGAAGTAGGTGAGCGGTCCGAAGAAGTTGACGAAGATGATCGCCGCCCACTTCTTCTTACTGCCGTTGACCGTATCGGCAGGGCGTCGCGCCAGGTCTGTCCACGCGGCGATCGCCAACAGGGACTGAATCGTTGCGAGCAGGGCGGCGACGCGGCGCTGCGCGGGTGACAGCTCACTCCAGGATTTCTTTTTTGTGAGGTTCATGAACTCCACTGTGCCCTCGAACGTCCAATCGGTGTCGAGATCTGGTTGTTATCGGTGCCTCGAGTTCCTCATATCAGTGTGAATAGCGTCACCATGATGACCGATAGGTACGGTCCCGCGCCCCGTCGGGGCGGTCGTTTTCAGCGTAAAGATCTCGCTAACCGAAGTTTGGGCTGAAAATTTGCGCACATCCTCAGGATGCAATGCGTCCGAGAGGGGGAGATTCGGCACCGATTTGCAAGTAAGAGACGTTGAGGGCGAATCTCTCAGGGCGGGGAAGTCGAGCGTTCCGAACTTGCAACCACGGTACAGCTGTGATGCTGCACGATAACTGTTCTCGGGAACCATGTTCGAATTTTGTCAGGAATGCGCCATATGTCGACAAATTATTCACCGTGACTGGTCGTTACCTGTGGATATGAGGTCAGTTGAGCGGGCCTGAAATGTAACGTCCCGGACACATTTGGTGTCGTAAAAGTAACGGAAGGGCTCTAGTGTTAGCCCCGGCAGCCAGCCAGTGGCCCGCCATCACGGACAGTTCATCACTGACAGGAGCAACATCAATGCCTACTATCGGTTTCGGCGACATCTCAGACTTCCTCGGCGCTTTCGCTGACCTCTTCGGATTCCTCGACTTCATCTCCGGAAGCGTTGAAGGCCTGTCGGCAGAGTAAGTCCCGCAGAGCAAGAAGTGCCCCCGAGCCTGTGGCTCGGGGGCACTTCTCTGTTTCGTCGAGCTGTGTGGTGGAGCGGGCGCTGAGCCCATTTGTCGCAAATGTGGCTCATGTTGGCCAAGTGCATGGCGGGGATGATGTGACTGTGGTGGAATGCGAGCGAAAGAAGATAGCTTGCCTGCCCGCCACTTCCAGCGGGACACGCCGATGATCGGAGCTTTGTGCACGTCTCGCGAAGAAACCTCTTCAAGTACGCAGCGGCTGGATCGGCAGCTGCCGGACTCGCTGCATTGAGCGGTACGACGTCGGTGGCCAATGCCGGTTCTCTCGGGACCTTGCTCGATTACGCCGCCGGCGTGCCGTCCGCTCAGGCAATCAAGGCCGCCGGGTATGCAGGCGCCATTCGATATGTTTCGGACAGGCGCCCAGGCGCCAATTGGATGGTCGGCAAGCCCGTACTGGCGCGGGAAACCGACGCGTTGACGGCGGCTGGACTCCAAGTCGTTTCCTGCTATCAATTCGGCAAGGGCGGAACGGCGGACTGGCGCGGGGCTCGCGAGGCAGGCAAGCGTCATGCGTCCCGTGGCCTCGAACTGCACGCTGCGGCCGGTGGGCCGTCCGGTCGGCCGATTTACGCGTCGATCGACGACAACCCGACCAGTACCGAAATCACCACCCTGATCGCGCCGTACCTCGAGGGGTGGGCCTCGGTCGTCGGCAACGGAGCACTCGGTATCTACGGAAACACGCGCGTGATCGACGCAATGATCAGCGCCGGCATCGGAACCTGGTTCTGGCAGCACAATTGGGGTTCGCCCGCAGGATATGTGCACCCGAGGGCAAACCTGCACCAGTTCGAGATCGACAAGCGCAAGGTCGACGGCGTCGGCGTGGATCTGAACTCGATCCTCACTCGCGACTACGGGCAGTGGTCGTTGGCCGGCTCGGTCGGGCCGGCCCAACCGGTTGGTTCCTCGTTGCCGACAGGATCTATCGCACCATAGCGCCGAATTTGGCGAGCCAGGCCTTGGCGTCATCGGGGAGGGTGCCCGCCGCTTCGGCGGCGAGGCACCATGCTTTTGCCATCGACAGGAAGTTCATCGGGTTGTAGGCGTCTTCTTCGCGAGACCACAATCCGTTGCCGGCGTAATGCAGGATCGTGATGTTGGCGGCTCCGTGCTTGGATCCGTCGCCCGGATCCTCCATCGGGTTGTCGATCTCGCACACGATCCATCCGCGCTGCTCGTCGACGACGAACCAGTTGGCCGGGAATTCGGTCATGCGGTGCCCCGGGAACTCCGTCATTGTGCGAGTGACCCACTTGCGTACAGCTTCTCGGCCATTGAGGGTTCCGAAAGCGTGTTCCACGTAGACGACGTCCTCGGTGAACATGTCCGCGAAGGCGTTCCAATCGCCGGAACGAGTGCACTCGACAACGGTGTTCTGGTACCCCGCGAAGGCGTCTTCGAGTTCGGTACGCGTCCAGGTCATGAAGGGCTCCTCGGTTTGTCGTCGCTTCAGATTAGAACACGTTGCAGAATTGATTGTCGGTGATTCGATGCAGAAGAGTTCTGCGGTACCGTCGTTGACGGGTCGGGGACCCGTTATGTGAGAGGGCACCACGTGGAGATCATCATCAATTTCATCTACACACTTTTGTCGAAGTTGCAGACTGGCAGCATCGAAGGCTCTTCGGAGAAGTGAGTCCTCTGCCGGGTTGATTCCCTTACGTGACTTTCTGTTTGGGAATCAACCCGGCGAACACCATCGTCACAGCGGCGGCGGCGATGGAAATCAGGAACGTGGCACGAAACGCCTCGAACGAGGGGATCACTGCGGTGCCGACGGTGATGGTCATTCCGGCCAGAACGACGCTCACGATCGCGGCAGACGTCGACGTGCCGATCGATCGCATCAAGGAGTTCAGTCCGTTCGCGGCTGCAGATTCCGTGATGGGGACTGCTCCCATGATCAGGGCGGGCATGGCCGAGTAAGAGAGCCCGACGCCCGCGCCGATGAACATTCCGGCCACGGCGACCTGCCAGACGCTCGACACCGTGAAATATGCAAAGGCATAACCCAATCCGATGACGAGGGCGCCAAGCATCAGCGTGATTCGTGGGCCACGCCACGCCGAAATGCGAGCGGAGACGGGTGAGAGCGCCATCATGACGAGTCCACCGGGGGCCAGTGCGAGTCCCGCTGCGACCATGGACAGTCCGAGTCCGTAGCCGGTGGACGTCGGTGCCATGAGGAGTTGGGGGAGCGTCAAGGAATTGCCGTACATGGCAAAACCGACGGCGATCGAGGCGAAGTTGGTGAAAAGAACCTGAGGCCGGGCCGATACGCGGAGGTCTACCAGCGGTGCGCTGCGTCGAAGTTCCCACCAACCCCAGACGAGGAAACTGAGAGCGGAAACTGCCAGGAGGCCCAGGGTTTTCGGGTCGCCCCATCCCCAGGTTCCGCCTTTGGTGATGGGGAGTAACAGAGTGATCAGACCAACGGTGAGGCCGAACGCTCCGACGAAGTCGAAGCGTCCCGGGCGTCGTACCGTCGATTCGGGAATCACGAACGCAACCAGTGCGATGCAGATCAGCCCGAACGCTGCCGAAGTGACGAAGAGGAAGTGCCAGTTGGCATTCTGAGCGATCACCGCAGCGATCGGCAGTCCGATCGCACCGCCGACGCCGAGGGTGGCGCTCATGACCGCCATGGCTCCGGCCACCTTCTTCGGTGGAAGAACATCACGAATGATGGCTATGCCCAATGGAATTGCCCCGACCGATGCTCCTTGAAGAGCGCGGCCGACAACGAGCACGATCAGTGAAGGTGCGATCGCACAGATGGCCGAGCCCAAAACGACCATCCCGAGACTGACGAGCAGCATTCGTTTCTTGCCGAACATGTCGCCGAGGCGCCCGCTGATCGGCGTGATCACCGCGGCGGCGAGGAGCGTTGCGGTGACCGCCCACGAGGTGTCGGCGGGAGTGGAGTTCAGCAGGTGAGGCAACTGCGGAATGATGGGGACTACCAGCGTCTGCATCAAGGCGACGACGATTCCGCACAGCCCGAGGACAGTGAGTACGGGACCAGAAGGGGCGTAGTTCGTGGCCGTGGTTTTCTTGTCCGGGGATTTCTCGTCGACGCTCGACGAATCTGCGTGAACGGACATTCGGCTCCCGCCATGGCGTGTTCGGTTTCGGTGCGTTCGCCCCAGTGTGCACGCTACACATCGTGTGTATTCTGCACAATATGAGTGTGGATCGGGAACCCGAACTGGTGAATATCGAGTACGAGTTGACCCTGCTCTCGCGCTATCACGCGCTCGCTCAACGGGCGGAACTTCATCTGGACCGGTCCGCGTATCTACTGCTCGGACGACTGGAATTGCAACAACCGATGAGCCTCAAGGAGCTCTCCTGTGCCTTCTCGCTCGACATCTCGACCATCAACCGGCAGATCGGCGCGCTGAGGCGTCAGGGCTTGGTGGAGCGAGTGGAGGATCCGGACGGTGGGCTGGCGCGAAAGGTTCGGCCGACGGTGCAGGGTCTGTCGAAACTTCGTGCAGATCGCGAACATTCGACGGCCGGCGTCGAAAAAGTCTTGCGTGAGTGGACGCCGGAGCAGCGCCTCGCGCTCGGTGACCTTCTGCGGCGATTCAATACCTCGGTCGAGTCCTTGGAAGGCCGCGACTGGCCGCGACCGAATCAGGTCTGAGAGTGCGAGACGGACCGCAGTGATCGATCCGGATCGCTCGAATCCGATTCCGGCGCAATGACAACAAGTTTCGGATGTTCCTCAGGTGCTGCGTGATTTCCACGCCAGGAGAGTAGTGACCAGTGTGAGAGGCCGGACAGTGCCGACCCGAGGCTGGCGAACGAGCCCGAACTCAGCACCGACGCCGTAGACCCGATGCTTCCGATGGAGAGGAAAGAGCCGACGCTACCGATCGACAGGATCGAGTACGCCGATCCGATCGAGAGAATGGACCCCTCGGATCGGATGGACAGTATCGATCGACTCGACTTGTGAGACCGTATCGACTGGTCGTCTGGGCTCGATGCCTTGTCTGGACGGCCATGCGTGATGTCCACTCGTAGATGTCCCATCTATCGGGTCTATCACGGTGATCGGAGATGCAAAAGGGACCCGCCGAAATTCGGCGGGTCCCTTTCACGAGACTTCGATCAAGCGACCGCGAACATACCCACGGTCGGGAGGAAGCTGCAGGTGATGCGATCTGCGCCTTCCGGCTGGGTGGTCAGCGAACCGCTGATCACCGAGAGGACGCGTCCCGGACCTGTATCGGCAATAGCCGACAAGGTGGCGGGACCATCCGGGTTGATGCGCGACGCGTTGGTCAGGTTCTGGGTGGCGCTGCGCTGGTTGTCGATGTTGACCCACGTCACGGTCATCGGCACCGGCTGGTCGTCGACGGCGGGAGCCGTTCCGAGGGCGGTGAAGACGAATCCAGCCTGACCGGCAGCGGGGCCGGGAGGAGGCAGGTGAGCCGGGCCCGGAACAGCAAGCGCGGTTCCGACCGAATCGGCGGTGGCCGAGATGCAGCCCTTGCCAAGCGTCGGGTAGAGGAACTGCGCGATGACGGGGGCGTTCTCGTTCGGGATTTCCGGTCCGCCGCCGCCGCTGCCGTCGAGGAAGGTGATGACCTTCTCGAGGGTGGCTTTGATCTCGGGCGGAATGCCGGGGGAGTTCAGGATCGCGCGAGCTTGGTCGAGCAACGCTTGCTGCGGGCCGCCGGCGACGTCAGCCGGACCTGCAGCGGCGCCGATGATGGCGGGCGCAAACGATGCGAGGAACTCGATCGGCACACTTTCGGGTGCGGGCGGTGCTGCCGGATCGGCCATTGCCTGCGCCGGCAATGCCAGTCCTGCTACTGCGGCAATAGCGACGGCGGTGAACGCCTTTCGCATACCTCGGGTTCGAAGCACTGTTTCCCCATCCTTAGTCATACCGCGCGGGCGCCTAGGCGAGCTCCGCGTTTGACGGCTCGAGGGGTCACTCTATGTACAGAGCCCCCGGGTTGTACAGCTGTTCAGTTGCTGAGCAGCTACGCACCGGGGGGAGTCTATGGCATGACCGGCCTCGATCGTGATTTACGGCGACCATACCTGTGACTGAAGTGATCTATGTGAAAGTTGATGCAACTGTTACGTCAGATTGCGAGGTTTGTTCACTCGGAGATCAGTCGAAACGGACCGAATCGTCGACGAGTACGTCAATTCGACGGGCAAGGTCGAAGTCCAGTTCCGTGAGACCGCCCGCCGAGTGTGTCGAAAGCGTGTACGTGACCTTTCGCCAGCGAACGTCGATGTCGGGATGATGATCTGCGGCCTCGGCGACTGCCGCGATGCGTTGAAGAAGCGCGATCGCATCCGGGAAAGTCGCGGAATCGACGGTACGAGTGATCGAGCCTGGCGACAGCTGCCAGGCCGGCAGTTCGTCGAGAGCGCTTTGGATCGCGGAGTCGGACAACAAAGTGGCCATACTCCATCATGGTGCGATGAGTGATGTGCCTGCAAGGGATCGCGAAGTTGTCGCCGGTGCGATCTTCCGTGGGGGAAGGCTGCTCCTCGCGCAGCGGACGAGTCCGCCGGCGTTGGCCGGTCGCTGGGAACTGCCGGGCGGGAAGGTCGAGGAGTTCGAAACGCCGCAGGCTGCGTTGGCCCGCGAGTTGCGCGAGGAGCTTGCGTTAGAGGTTCGATGCGGAACAAGAATCGGCGTCGATGTGCAACTGTCGGCCGGGTTGGTCCTGCGGGCGTACCGGGCGGAGTTGGTGTCCGGCGAACCGGTCGCGCTCGACCACGCTCAGTTGGCATGGGTCGATGCCGATGAACTCTTGTCGATGGATCTGGTCGACAGCGATCGAGCCTGGATCCCCGAACTGCTCGAGGAGTTGAGGTCGCTTACGCCGCGCGGGCCTTCTTGAGACCGGCTTTCAGTTCCTTCTTGGATGCGCCCTCGTTCTCGAGCTTCTTCATCCGCATGATGACGACGGGGCACTTGATGCACCGTGTCTTCTTCCGGCAGCACTTCTTTTTCGGCTTGAGCTTCGAGACCTTGCTTGCCTTGATTTTTCCCATGTGACGCTGCGGCTTTCCTGTTTCACTACGGCGGAGAGCCCGCTCTTGGAACGAGGTTAGCGTACCCTTAAACACCCTGTTTCTCCAGGTCGTAATCCTACTCGCTTCAGCGTGGTGCAGATCACTATTGGCTGGTGGGGGCGGTGATAGAGGCCGCACAATGCAGGAGAATCCGCTCGGAGCGAGTAGTATTTACTAGGCCGCGGTGCCTATTCAGGCGATTCGTGCCCTGATTCGGATCACACACTCGTGCAGCGGCCACCAGAAGAGCCGTGCGACTTGACTTTCGCGTGGCCGAATCAACTCAGCCAGGAGAGCCATCGCGTGACCACCACCAGCTTCCGTAACGTTGCCATCGTCGCACACGTCGACCACGGCAAGACCACCCTCGTCGACGCCATGCTTCGTCAGTCCGGCGCGTTCGAGGAGCGCGCCGAGCTGGTCGATCGCGTCATGGACTCCGGCGACCTAGAACGCGAGAAGGGCATCACGATCCTCGCGAAGAACACCTCGGTGCACAAGCGCAACGAGGATGGCTCGGTCACCGTCATCAACGTCATCGACACCCCGGGCCACGCCGATTTCGGTGGCGAGGTCGAGCGCGGTCTGTCCATGGTCGACGGCGTCGTCCTGCTCGTCGATGCGTCCGAGGGCCCGCTTCCGCAGACGCGTTTCGTGCTGCGTAAGGCACTTGCTGCCTCACTGCCCGTCATCTTGGTTGTCAACAAGACCGATCGTCCCGATGCTCGCATCGAAGAGGTTGTCTCCGAGGCTCAGGACTTGCTCCTGGACCTCGCGTCCGATCTCTCCGACGAGGCCGCCGAAGCCGCCGAGCTTGCGCTCGGGCTGCCGGTTCTCTACGCCTCCGGCCGCGAGGGCAAGGCTTCGACGGTGCAGCCCGAGAACGGTCAGGCGCCCGACGCCGAGGACCTTACCGCTCTGTTCCAGGTTCTGATGGAGTACGTCCCGGCCCCCAAGGGCACGGTCGACGCGCCGCTTCAGGCTCACGTCACCAACCTCGACGCGTCGGCATTCCTCGGTCGCCTCGCGCTGGTTCGCATCCACAACGGCGAGCTGCGCAAGGGCCAGACCGTGTCCTGGTGCCGCGAGGTCGACGGCGAGCCCGTCATCACCAAGACCAAGATCACCGAACTGCTCACCACCATCGGTGTCGAGCGTGTTCCCGCCGAGGTTGCGCTTGCCGGCGATATCTGCGCTGTTGCGGGCTTCCCGGACATCATGATCGGCGACACGCTTGCCGACCTCGACAACCCGGTTGCGCTGCCTCGCATCACTGTCGATCAGCCGGCTATCTCGGTCACGATCGGTACCAACACCTCACCGCTGGTCGGCCGCGTCAAGGGTCACAAGCTCACCTCGCGCATGGTCAAGGCTCGCCTGGACCAGGAGCTGGTCGGTAACGTCTCGCTCAAGGTCCTCGACATCGGACGTCCCGATGCCTGGGAGGTCCAGGGTCGTGGAGAGCTCGCGCTCGCCATCCTCGTCGAGCAGATGCGTCGCGAAGGCTTCGAACTGACCGTCGGAAAGCCGCAGGTGGTCACTCAGACTGTCGACGGTAAGATCCACGAGCCTTTCGAAGAGCTGACCATCGACAGCCCCGAGGAGTACCTCGGTGCCATCACTCAGCTTCTGGCCAACCGCAAGGGCAAGATGGTTCAGATGTCGAACCACGGTCAGGGCTGGGTTCGTATGGAGTTCATCGTTCCTTCGCGTGGTCTTATCGGCTTCCGTACGGAATTCCTCACGGATACCCGCGGAACCGGCATCGCCAACGCCGTCTTCGACGGGTACGGCCCCTGGGCCGGCGAGATTCGTGCTCGCCACACCGGTTCTCTCGTGTCGGACCGTTCCGGCACGGTGACGCCGTTCGCCATGATCCAGCTGGCTGACCGCGGAACCTTCTTCGTCGAGCCCGGCGCAGACACCTACGAGGGTCACGTCGTCGGTATCAACCCCCGTCAGGAAGACCTCGACATCAACGTCACCCGCGAGAAGAAGCTGACCAACATGCGTCAGTCGTCCGCAGACGTGATGGAGACCCTCGCGAAGCCCATCAAGCTCGAGCTCGAAGCGGCCATGGAATTCTGCTCCGGCGACGAGTGCGTCGAGGTCACCCCCGAGGACGTCCGCGTCCGCAAGGTGCATCTCAATGCAACCGAGCGCGCTCGCGAGCGTTCGCGTAGCAAGTCTCGCGACAAGGCTGCTCTGTAGTCTTTCGTCGGTTACCACCTGACAGGCGGATGTGCCTTTCAGCCGAGTTTTCGGCGGAAAGGTACATTCGCCTTCATGGTTTCCGGGCGAAAGTTCTGCCCGGAAATCGAGTGCGAGGGGGCGACGCGGCCCCGTACGGAAGGAATTGTCTGTGGCCTCAGGACGTCGCTACCTGGCGTTGGCAGTGGCAGTGACGGCGTTGTCGCTGACTGCGTGTACGGCTGATCCGCCGCCTCCGGTCGAGAGCACCGAAACCGTCAAGCCCACACCGACTCCGGTTGTTCCGGCGATGAAGCAGGTCACTGTGGCGATCGACGAGGTAGGAGGCGGATTCAACCCGCACCTGCTCGCGGATCAGTCGCCGGTCAACTCCGCAGTCGGCAACCTCGTGTTGCCCAGTGCGTTTCGCCCGATCAATTCGCCGACGCAGCCTGGTGCGACGGAGTGGGCGATCGACGATTCTTTTCTCGTTTCGGCTGAAGTGACGTCAGAGGCTCCGTTCACTATTCGCTACCAACTGCGCAACGAAGCTCAATGGTCGGACGGCGCTCCCATTGCGGCAGAGGATTTTCGCTATCTCTGGCAGCAGATGATCTCGGTTCCCGGTGTGGTCAACCCCGCGGGCTATCAGATGATCGACGACGTGAACTCGTCCGGCGGTGGCAAGACGGTCAACGTCGTGATGCGTGCGCCGTATCCGGCGTGGCGAGAGTTGTTCACCGATATTCTTCCATCTCACCTGATCAAGGACACTCCCGGCGGTTTCAGCACCGGTTTGAGTGAGGGGATTCCGGTGTCGGGAGCCCACTTTCACGTGCGCTCGGTCGACCGTGGTCGAGACGAAATCGTGCTGGAACGCAACGACCGATTCTGGGGCAAGCCCTCAGATCCGGATCAGATAGTTCTGCGACGCGGAGGAACGGCTTCGCAGTTGGCGGATGCACTGCGTACCGACGACGCTCAAGTGGCGCAAGTTCATTCGGGTAGTGCCACGGATATTCAGCTTTCTGCAATCCCGGGTGTCAGTACGGCATTCTCCTACGTTCCGCGCACTCTCGACATCAACGTCAATGGGCGCAGCAAGAACTTCGCGGACGTTCGGGTGCGTAAAGGTGTTCTGGGACTGCTCGATCCGGACCTGCTCGCCGTAGTGGCGGCCGGGAGTGAATCGGCGTCGGCCCCGGTGAAAGCTCAGATCCTCGCGCCGTCGGATCCGGGATATGCGCCAACCGCGCCGCCGAAACCGACGAGAGAGCAGGCGCTCGGCGAGCTGACCGCAGCCGGCTACTTGACAGCACCGCCCACCGGAATCGTTACTGGCACTGGAACGGTCGGATCGATCGTCCGGGACGGCGCTCAGTTGACCCTGCTGATCGGCGCTCCCGAAAACGACGACATCGCGATCGCCGTGGCAAACACCGCTGCCGACGAATTGCGTGACGTGGGGATCCTGGCGACCGTCGAATCGGTGCCGCCGGAGGAGCTCTACGGCGAGGATCTGACCACAGGACGCGTCGACATGATCGTCGGTTGGAGCCGAGCAGGCGCTGACACCGCAACTTCACTGGCCTCCCGGTTCAGTTGCCCGACAGCACCTTCCACTCCTGTGGCAGGTTCGGCGGTGCCCGCACCCACGCCGTCGCAGTCTCCGGAGCCTGTCCGAACGACAAGCGTCGAGGCTCCGAGCAACCTGTCCGGGCTGTGTGATCCGGCGTTGCAAGGTCGGATCGACGAAGCGCTCAGTGGCATCGGGGATCTCGGGTCGTTGATCGCCGATGCGGAACCCAAGTTGTGGGATCTTGCGGCGGTTTTGCCGATCGTGCAGAGCCGAGCGCTGGTTGCGGTCGGGACCGGAGTCGAGGGCGTGGTCCTCGACGGGCCGGTGCAGGTGGGGATATTCGGAAACGCTACGGACTGGGTGAGGGTGGCAAAGTGACCGCGTCGGCGAAGCGACTTCTGTTGGTGCACGCACATCCGGACGACGAAACGATCACCACCGGTGGCACCATCGCGCGTTACGCGTCCGAAGGCGCGGACGTCACGGTCCTCACCTGCACCTTGGGGGAGGAAGGCGAAGTGATCGGTGACGCGTGGGCCGGGCTCGTGGCTGCCGAGGCCGATCAACTCGGGGGCTACCGGATCGCCGAATTGAGCGCTGCTTTGTCGGCTTTGGGCAGTGCCGCTCCTCGCTTCCTCGCCGGTGCCGGTCGGTATCGCGACTCCGGAATGATCGGCACACCTTCGGCCGCCAATCCCCGTGCCTTTGTCAATGCTCGACTCGACGAGGCAGTCGGCGCGGTGGTTGCCGTCATTCGTGAGATTCGGCCGCACGTCGTGATCACGTACGACCCCAACGGAGGCTACGGGCACCCGGATCACATCCAGGCACACGCGATCACGACAGCGGCCGTGGAAGCTGCAGCAACGACCGCATATCCCGAGGCCGGCGAGCCGTGGTCGACTCCGAAGTTCTACTGGACCGTGACCGAGCGCAGCGGACTCGAACGCGGCATCGCGGCGATTTCCGAGTTCCCGGAGAACTGGCGTCTGCCCGAGCCCGGTGAATTGCCGAGCGTCGAGGACGCAGACGTGACGACGGCAATCGATGTTCGAGGCGTCATCGATGCGAAGGCGAGGGCATTGAGCGCCCACGCCACTCAGGTGACGGTAGCCCCGAGTGGAGCCGAGTTCGCATTGTCGAACAACGTGGTCCAACCGATCCTGACGGTCGAGCATTTCGTATTGGCCGCCGGCACGCTCGGTCCGGTGGGTGAGGACGGTCGCGAGCGCGATCTGTTCGGCGGGCTGCCCAGCTGACCTGGGCGTCGGCTCACAGGCATTGCGATCGCCGCCGTAGTGATGTGTGATGCGTGTCACCGGATGGGTGGTCCTTTCGGTAACAGCAAAGCCTGGGGGCTGAAGAAATGTACAACTGGGACCTGCAGAACCAGATCGTCGCCTTCGTTGATTCGTTGCGTCCGATGGCCGGTTACTACCACGACATGTATTACGGATCGCTCTACGCATTTGCAGATCAGCAAAGTCATCTGCTGACGCTGCTCGGGTTCCCGCCGGTTCCCTGATCGACTTCGTGCTTTTCGGGCGCGAGCCGGGGTGCTTGTCGGGAGGGACCCCGCGCTCGCGCGTTGGCCGTCGATAGACCACTATCAAAACCATGATCACGGCCGAGAACAACACAGACGCTTCGACAGAAACGTCGCTGTCGTGGCTCGACCCCATCATCCTCGGTGTCCTGATTTTCGACGGGTTCTTGTGCGCGGTGTTGTCAGTCCTGTTCTTGCCGACTCATCTCGGTACGACGGCATTTCCGATCAGCATTCTCGTGGCAGCGACCGCGAACCTCGTATTGGTGATCGCCGCCCGCACGGTTACGACGCCGGGTATGGCCGCATTGCCGCTCGCCGGTTGGATCGTCGGGTTCTTGGTGTGCATGGTCGGCGGTCCGGGCGGCGACGTGCTGGTGCTCTCGTCCCCTCTGACGTTCTTACTGCTGGTCGGCGCAATCGCTCCGGCCGCGGTTTTCCTCTTCAAAGTAGCGATCAATAGGCTTGCCGCCCTCAGTTCGCAATAGTTCTCGGCGCGCGCGTAGGAAAGTGACCCATCCATAAGGGACACTCAGCCTGTGGCTGAAGATGATCTGGCGGGCGCGACTATCGCCTTGACCGCAGAACGGCGTGTCGAAGAATTTGCGACGCTCCTCGAACGTCGAGGGGCGGAGATCGTGCGGACACCGGTGATCCATGTGCTGCCGTTGGTGGACGATCGAGACCTGCGCACTCAGACGTCCGCGTTGATTTCCGATCCACCGGAATTGGTCGTGATCAGCACCGGAATCGGCTTTCGGGGTTGGCTCGACGCCGTCGCGTCGTGGGGTTTGACCGACGAGTTCCTCGGAGCTCTGGCCCGCACGCGCATCATCGCCCGCGGCCCCAAGGCGACGGGCGCCATCCGGGGCGCCGGACTGCGCGAGGAATGGTCGCCTTCGGGTGAGTCGTCCGAGGAAGTTCTGGCGCACCTCGGAAGCGAGGGAGTGGCAGGCTTACGCGTCGCGGTCCAGTTGCACGGCACCATCACCGAATGGGAGCCGTTGACGGACCTGAGCGCCTCCCTCGCCGACATCGGCGCGGTTGTCACCCCCGTGTCGGTCTATCGGTGGATCCGGCCGCCGGATCAGTCGCCAGTCCGCGCGTTGGTCGCTGCAGTTCGTTCCGGTGCAATCGACGCGCTGACCTTCACCAGTGCCCCCGCGGTCTCCTCGATGCTCAGCACGGCAAAAGAGATGGGCGAGCTGGAGCGGTTCGTCGCAGCTATGCGCGGACCGGTACCGACCTACTGCGTCGGACCGGTGACGGCCGCCCCGCTGGAACTCCTCGGTGTTCCGACCATCCAGCCGGAGCGATCGCGTCTCGGTTCGCTGGCGAGGCTCATCATCGACGACCTGCCCAAACGTCGCCACCGCCCGGAGTGACGGCTTCGATCAATGCCCACGCGTTCTCGGCGGGGAGATCGATCACCTCGTAGCTTCCGGTGCCTGCTGGCGTCGCGGCGATGACGGTTGCCACGCCTGCGCGTCGCTGGAAGAACGTCTCGCGCACCGTCCATCCGATGACACCTTCGGATTCGAGGCTGTGGCGCTGGCGATCGAGCGAGCCGCTTCGGGTGATCAACCATCCCGGCAGGACTGCGTGGCCGAGGCCGTTGTATCGGTCGTAGGCGAGGGCAGCGCCAGCGATGGCGAGTACGGCGACCCCGAACCACGCGTAGATCGGTACATCCAGACCAGAAGCCGCGCACGCCACGCAGACCAGAAACGCCACAGTCGCGAGAAACAGTGCCCTGGTGTACCGGCGACGCCGCGCGGCTGGCCCGTGCGGGATCAGCGGGGCGGACGCCTGGCGTGAATCACCGATCACGGTAGCCATCACTCGCTCGGCTTCCCTGCGTGGTCCCTGCGGGAGCAGCAGCGAAGATTCCTTCTTCTCGGCGCTGACCCCGGTCATGATGGCGTCGAGCCGCGCGCCGCGGGCCAATCGCAGTAGAAGCGGTTCTTTGAGCGTCGTGCCGCGGAGGCGGGCGCGGTCGAGTGTGGTTTGCCGAGTTTTCAACAGGCCGTGACTGACATGCAGGATGCGGCCGTTGTCGGTGAGTTTCATGTTGCCGAACGCGATCAGGTACTGGACGCAGGCGAGTGCACTCGACAGCACCAGCAGCACGACGAGTGCGATGACGACAAGCAGCGCGATGCCGAGGCTCTCGAGTGAGTCGAAGCTGTCGCTTACTGCCGACGATTTCGCGACGGCAGTGCCGATGCCGTATTGGAACGAGATGCCGATGATCGCTGCGATGATGGCGATTCCGGTGAACGAAAAGGGAGCGTAGCGAACCCAACTGGGCTCCCAGTGACCGATCTCGGTGTCGACCGGTTCGGCGAAGTTCTCGACCGGTGTGCCCGGGGTTTCCAGTCGCCGTGCCTGTTGCGCGCCGGCCAACAGTGCGGCACGTAGGTCCGGAACCAGGGCAGTCGAGAGGGCATTGAGTTCGAACTTGTTCGAATCGTGGCCGATCCCGGCGCGCTGGCCGGTCCCGATGCGCACGATCGACAGCCCGAGCAGTCGGTGCATGACCCCGGCCTCGACGTCGACGGATCGGATGCGGCTACGCGGGACGGAGAGCAGCTTTTTCTGGAATACCCCGGTGCGCAGTTGTACGTGAACGGGCCCGATTCGGTACGTGGTGGTGAAGTACCGCAACAGACCGAAGACGACGAGCAGAGTGACGACGCCGAGTCCCCACCAGTGGTTTCCGGATTGGCTGCCGAGAACTACGGAGACGAGCAGGACCGGGAGCAGTTTGACGACTTCGTTGACGGGGTGGACCAGAAGCATGCGGCGGTCGAGGCGGAGCCAGGGCTGTTCCTCCTCGGCGGCCTCGGCAGCTGCCGTTTCCGCCTCGACCGGGATTTCGATCGCGGTCGGGTCGCCCAACTGCTTCTCGTTCACGTTGCGTCTCCCACGTTGGTGCCCGCGATCTCCGTCAGTTGGGCCACTGTGCGGTCGGCGATTTCCTGGTCGAGCGCGGAGATCTTCACAGCCCCGGCAGACGACGCCGTAGTGACGGTCACGGTTGCCAGACCCAACATGCGGTCGATCGGTCCGCGTTCGGTGTCCACGGTCTGCACGCGCGATATCGGTGCGATCCGTCGTTCCTGGGTGAACCACCCCGTGCGTGTGTACACCGCAGTGTCACTGATTTCCCATCTGTGTACGCGATACCGCCACGCCGGAACCATCAGAATGTAGGTGGCCGCGAATAGGACGGTGACTGCGAAGATCAGGCCCACCACCCAGGACGGGATTCCGGGTATCAAGACGGCACAGACGATTTCGGCGACGATGACGGGTACCCAGAACAGCGAGGCAGTGATTGCCCACAGCCTCGGGGCTTTGGCGCTGGGTCGCCATAACGGGTCGGCCATGGTCAGCGGTTGCGGGGCAGTCATGGGCACTACTTTGGTCGAGTGAGGGGCGATCTGTCGACATCGGCCCTATCGTGGAGTGTGGCGACTGCGAAGGGAGCACGTGATGACCGAACAAGATGCGACATTCGACCCGGAGGCTCCGGAATCAGATGCGCTCGAACAATCGACACCCGTAGATCCGAACGCCCCCGAAGAACCCGATCTGACCGACATTCCACTCGACGCGCCAGTGGCTGACGTGGTGGATCAACGAGTCGAGGTCGCGGTCGACGACGACTACCGGCCGTCGTGATCGAGGCCGTGTCGGGGCGGTAAGGCCTCCTACTTCTGGCACCGGGTGGCACTAGTCGTCCCACATGGCGCATGATCGCTAGGTGAACCGAACTGGTGATGACTCCGGCAAACCCACCATGCTTCCGATGCCAGGTATTTCCGCGTCCGCCTCGTCCAGTCCGTCGCCCGGCCCGTCAGCGTCGGCGATGCGGCGAGTTCTCCGTCGCGCACGCGATGGAGCGACCCTGAACGTCGACGAGGCGGCAACGCTGCTGCAGGCGCGGGGAACCGATCTGACCGATCTGTGTTCCTCGGCAGCCAAGGTTCGCGATGCGGGTCTGCTGGCAGCGGGTCGGCCGAACACCGTGACGTATTCGCGGAAGGTTTTCATTCCGCTGACCCGTCTGTGCCAGGACAAGTGCCACTACTGCACGTTCGTCACGGTGCCCGGGAAACTGCGTGCCGCTGGGCACGGCATGTTCCTGGAGCCGGACGAGGTTTTGGACATTGCCAGGGCAGGCGCCGAATTGGGCTGCAAGGAAGCGTTGTTCACTTTGGGTGATCGCCCCGAGGCTCGCTGGCCGGAAGCAAAGCAGTGGCTGGACGAACGCGGCTACGACTCCACCCTCGACTATGTGCGGGCGATGTCGATTCGGGTGCTCGAGGAGACCGGACTGCTCCCGCATCTGAATCCCGGTGTGATGAGCTGGCAGGAACTCGCGCGGCTCAAGCCCGTTGCGCCGTCGATGGGCATGATGCTCGAGACGACCGCAACCCGCCTGTTCACCGACAAGGGTGAATGCCACTACGGCAGCCCGGACAAGGACCCGGCGGTTCGGCTGCGCACCCTGACCGACGCAGGCCGACTGAACATCCCGTTCACCACGGGAATTCTTGTGGGCATCGGGGAGAACTTCCTCGAGCGTGCCGAATCGATCATGGCGATACGCAAGTCGCAGAAGGCGTTCGGGCACATCCAGGAAGTGATCATCCAGAACTTCCTGGCCAAACCTGATACCGCGATGCGCGATACCCCTGATGCAGGACTCGACGAGTTTCTCGCGGCCATCGCCGTCGCACGCCTGCTGCTCGGGCCGACGATGCGGATTCAGAGTCCGCCGAATCTCGTCTCGAACAGCGAGTGCCTCGCGCTGCTCGGCGCCGGTGTGGACGACTGGGGCGGGGTGTCACCGTTGACCCCCGATCACGTCAACCCGGAGCGTCCGTGGCCGAATCTCGAGACCTTGGCGGAGATCAGCGCCGAAGGCGGCTTCACCCTGACCGAACGCACTGCGGCTCAGCCGGCATATGTCCTGGCCGGGGCTCCGTGGATCGATCCGCGCATTGCGGGCCACGTGCAGGCACTGGCGGACCCCAAAACCGGCCTCGCCCGGCCCGACACCAAACCGGTGGGTCGACCGTGGCAGGAACCGGACGAGTCGTGGGAATCGAGCGGACGCGTCGATCTCAATACCGAGATCGATACAGACGGGCGCAACACCGAGACCCGCAGTGACCTGGGCAGTGCGTTCGGCGACTGGGAGACCGTGCGCGAACAGGTACTCGAGCTCAGTGCTCCGATTCGCGTCGACACCGATCTGCTGGCTGCGCTGCGCAGTGCCGAACGCGACCCGGCCGGATGCTCCGACGACGAGTACCTGGCCCTTGCCACGGCGGAGGGCCCGGGTCTGGAAGCTGTTGTGGCACTGGCGGATGCGCTACGCAAGGACGCCGTCGGCGAGGACGTCACCTACGTGGTGAACCGAAACATCAACTTCACCAACATTTGCTACACGGGCTGCCGGTTCTGTGCATTCGCGCAGCGCAAGGGCGACGCTGACGCGTTCACGCTGTCGGCAGAGCAGGTCGCCGACCGTGCGTGGGAAGCGCACGTCGCCGGCGCGACCGAGGTGTGCATGCAAGGCGGTATCGATCCGGAACTTCCCGTCACCGGTTACGCCGACCTGGTCCGGGCCGTCAAGAAGCGCGTGCCGTCGATGCACGTCCACGCGTTCTCGCCGATGGAGATCGTCAACGGTGCATCGCGCAGCGGTGAAAGCATCAGGGATTGGCTGACCGCTCTGCGTGAGGCGGGCCTGGACACCATTCCCGGTACGGCAGCGGAGATCCTCGACGACGAGGTGCGCTGGATCCTCACCAAGGGCAAACTGCCGACGGCGGAGTGGATCGAAGTGGTCACCACGGCGCACGAGGTGGGGCTGCGGTCGAGTTCGACGATGATGTACGGGCATGTCGATCAGCCGCACCACTGGGTCGGGCACCTGAACGTTCTTCGCGGAATCCAGGACCGTACAGGTGGATTCACGGAGTTCGTGCTGCTGCCGTTCGTTCACCAGAGCGCGCCGCTGTACCTGGCGGGCGCTTCACGGCCAGGGCCGACCAACCGGGACAACCGCGCTGCGCATGCACTGGCACGCATCATGCTGCATGGTCGTATCCCCAACATCCAGACCAGCTGGGTCAAGCTCGGGATCACCGGAACACAGATGATGCTCAACGGCGGAGCCAACGACCTCGGTGGGACGCTGATGGAGGAGACGATCTCGCGGATGGCTGGCTCCGAACACGGGTCCGAGAAGACCGTCGCAGAACTGCGCGCCATCGCCGAGGGAATCGGACGTCCGGCACGCGAACGAACCACCACACATGCACGACGCGAAGGAGCGATTGCCTGATGGCTGACGTACTGGGGGACCGCAAGGTCGTCGAGGTTCTCGATCGAGCGGTGTGGGGGATCAACCCGGTTCTCGATCTCGCCTACAGCGATCCGCTCGGTATCAAGCGTCGGACCTTCGAGCCGACCGATCCCGAGCGAAATGCCGCAGCGATGGTGTTGGACGCGGCGGCCTGGGTCCTCGACGTCGTCAAGTTCCCCGGGACGGCGGCGTGGTCGGTGATGACCGACGAGCAGCGCTCGAAGTGGTGGACGACCCGGTTGGGTGCACTCAACACCGTCGCCGTCGCGTTCCCCGGCATCTTCGGCGTCCTCCTCAATCGGCTGCCGATCCAGGACCTCTTGGCATTCGCGAATCAGGCCGTTGTGCTCGTTGCGGTTGCCCGTGAACACGGAGTGACGGAGCGGGATCAGCAGGTGGACCTCCTGGCGTCGGTGCTGTGCCGGCGTGAGACCAAGTCCCGAGATCTGCTCGCCGGTGAGGATTTCGCCGAAAAGTCGGTCAGCGGTGCCGACGAGACCTGGCGCCCGTTCGCGCTCATCGGCACCTTGTGGCGCACGTCCAAGACTTTTCGTGCCATCACGGACGAGCTGCACAAGCGGCCGTCGCGGACAAAACCGTACGAGATTTTCGGCAAGATTCCGGTGGTCGGCGTCGTGGCGGATTATCTCGGTGAGCGCGGCGCTTTGGTCCGCGCGGCTGCCGCGGGGGAGAAGTGGATCGCGATTCGGTCGAGGAACATCACCGCAGTAGGCTGAAATGTGTTACCCCCGCCTGCTCAGAGTCGGTTGGCAGGGGGATAATAGGCTGTTCCCGCGGTACGTGAGAGTCGTATCGGATTTTCGGCCCCTTGCAACTGCGTGTTGCGGCGGCGATGCACGACAGGAAGGCAGGGAGATCGGCAGTGACCTACACGATTGCTGAACCGTGTGTAGATGTGATGGACAAGGCGTGCATCGAAGAATGCCCTGTCGACTGCATCTACGAGGGTGGACGCATGCTTTACATCCACCCCGACGAGTGTGTCGACTGCGGCGCGTGTGAGCCTGTCTGTCCCGTCGAAGCCATCTTCTACGAAGACGACGTCCCGGACCAGTGGAACGCGTACATCAGCACGAACGTCGATTTCTTCGACGATCTCGGTTCGCCGGGTGGAGCGGCCAAGCTCGGCAAGGTCGACTACGACACGCCGTTCATCAAGGCGCTGCCTCCCATGGGTGAGGAATAGAGATCTTGTCTCGTACTCCGGTGGCCGCTGGGCTTCCTGATTTTCCGTGGGATTCGCTCGCCGACGTCACGGCGAAGGCGCACTCTCATCCCGACGGCATCGTGAACCTGTCCGTGGGAACGCCGGTTGATCCCGTTGATCCGGTGATACAGGAGGCTTTGTCTTCTGTTGCCGAGATACCCGGATATCCGACGACGCACGGCACGCTCGCACTTCGCGAGGCCGTAGCGGAGTCACTCGATCGCCGTTACAACATTCCCGACGTCGATCCGGCAGCGGTCCTGCCGGCGATCGGCACGAAGGAAATGATCGCGTGGCTGCCGACATTGCTCGGTCTCGGAGCCGACGATCTGGTGGTCATTCCGGAGTTGGCATATCCGACGTACGAGGTCGCGGCGAAGCTGGCAGGCGCTCGCGTCCTGCGCGCCGACGGCTTGAACAAGCTCGGTCCCGAGTCGGCGGCGATGATCTTCGTGAACTCGCCGTCGAACCCCACCGGCAAAGTGCTCGGCCTCGAGCACTTGCAGAAGGTCGTGGCCTGGGCGCGCGAGCGGGGCGCGATCGTCGTCTCCGACGAGTGCTACCTCGGATTGACGTGGGAATCGGATGCGCTCTCCATTCTCGATCCCCGGGTCAACGACGGCGATCTGACCGGTTTGCTTGCGGTCCACTCACTTTCGAAGACGTCCAATCTCGCGAGCTATCGCGCGGGGTTCGTCACCGGTGATCCGGCTTTGGTGTCGGAACTGCTCGAGGTGCGTAAGCACGCGGGCATGATCCTGCCGCTGCCGATCCAGGCGGCGATGACCGCAGCTTTGGGCGACGACCAACACGAGAACATCCAGCGCGAGCGGTACCGCGAGCGTCGCAGCGTGTTGATCGAAGCTGTTCGAGGCGCCGGATTCACCGTCGACAATTCCGAGGCGGGTCTATACCTCTGGGCGACGCGCGGCGAGGAATGTCGAGCGACGGTCAGTTGGTTCGCCGATCGTGGGATCCTCGTTGCCCCCGGTGAGTTCTACGGACCGAGCGGGAGCAAGCACGTGCGAATCGCGCTCACTGCAACAGACGAACGAATCGCCGCGGCAGCAAAGCGCCTCTCCGCCTGAACCGTGTGCTTTCCCAGGTGTCAGGTTCCCTGATGTCGGTATCGGTCCGATGTAAGGTCGCGCTGTGACCACCTCAGGGACCGGCGGCTTGGACGCGGTACTGATTTTTGCTGTCGTTGTCGCCTCGGTTGCACTGATGCTCGTGTGGTTGAAAAGTCGTCGAGTTTTCGGAGAATTCCCACTCTCGGCAGCTCTCCTCTGGCTGATGGTTGCAGTGCCATCCATCCTGCAGGCGCTGATACCAGGACTACTCGAGATGTTTCGTCGTGATCCCGCGTTGATTCGCGACGGTCAATGGTGGCGCATTCTGACCTCCGTGCTCGTCCAGGACGGAGGGGTCGCAGGAACCGTCACCAATCTCGTGACGCTGGCCGTGGTTGCACCGCCTGCGTTTCGGCTCTGGGGCGCCGCACGTGGCTGGGCTCTCTTCCTGCTCGGTCAACTGTTGTTCGGTTTGCTCACCACCGCAGTCTTTCCGTCGACCGGCGCAGGTAACTCCGGAGCCACACTTGCTCTGGCAGCGGCGGCCGCGGGGATCGGTGTTCTGGTGCGCCCGCGAATGCCTGAGATTGTTCTGACGGCCGTGATTGTCGTCGGCGGCGCAACCCTGGTGACGGTCGACGACGCGCACGGATTCGCCGTTCTTTCCGGGGCGCTCTTGGGGGCGGCGCTGGTGACGCTGTTCCCTCCGCACTCGATAGACGCGCGTCGGGCAGGAGAAAGTTTGCGACCTTCGGCCCTGTGAGATGCTGTCGTGGTGCTGCTGAGATCACTGAACCCCCTTGCTGTCGCCCGCGGTGACGACCTCGACGACGCCGTGACGATCGGTGACACGGTTCTCTCGCGGAGTGCCATTCTCGGTGCCGCGACCTCGGTCGCGGAACGGGTGGCGCAGGCCGATCGGGTTGCCGTATTGGCAACTCCCACAGCAAAAACGATCCTCGCCGTCGTCGGGGCATTGATTGCCGGCGTCACCGTTGTGCCGGTACCGCCGGACTCGGGGAAGGCTGAGCGGGAGCACATTCTGCGTGACTCCGGGGCCCAGGCGTGGCTCGGTGAAACGGACGACCACTGCGACACTCTGCCGGTAGTTCCCGTCCGGTTGCACGCTCGCTCGTGGCACAGCTATCCCGAACCGGCACCGCAGTCCACAGCATTCGTCCTGTACACGTCCGGAACCACTGGCCCACCGAAGGGCGTTCTGCTCAGTCGCTCGGCCATCGCAGCCGGGATCGACGCGCTTGCCGAGGCCTGGGACTGGACGTGGCGAGACACGCTCGTGCACGGGCTTCCGCTCTTCCACGTGCACGGACTGATCCTCGGAATCCTCGGCCCCCTCCGGATCGGCAGCCGGGTGATCCACACCGTCAAGCCGACGCCGGAAAATTACGCCCGGGCGAAAGGCTCCCTCTACTTCGGTGTTCCCACCGTCTGGTCGCGTATCGCCGAGGACGAAGAAGCTGCCCGCGCGTTGTCCGGTGCCCGACTTCTGGTTTCCGGTAGTGCGCCGCTTCCTGTGCCTGTCTTCGAAAAGCTACGGGACCGAACAGGATTGACGCCCATCGAGCGATACGGCATGAGTGAGACGATGCTGACTCTGAGCACACGTTTCGACGGCGAGCGACGCCCAGGGTGGGTCGGCGTGCCGCTGCGCGGAGTCGAGACTCGTCTTCGTGACGAGAAGGGCAACGACGTGCCACACGACGGCGAGAGTATCGGCGGTCTACAGGTACGTGGGCCGATGCTTTTCGACGGCTACTTGAACCGTCCAGACGCAACCGCCGAGTCCTGGACGGAGGACGGCTACTTCAAGACCGGTGATGTCGCCGTCATCGACGAGGGTGGGTTCCACCGAATCGTCGGCCGCGAATCCATCGACTTGATCAAAACCGGTGGATTCAGAGTCGGCGCCGGCGAGATCGAGACCGCCATCCTCGGGCACCCTTCGGTGTCCGAAGTTGCGGTGATCGGTGTCCCCGACGCCGATCTGGGTCAGCGGATCATCGCCGTCGTAGTCCGTAAGCCCGGGAGCCCCGAGGTCACCGAAGCTGAATTGGTCGAGTTGGTCGGGGCTGAGTTGTCGGCGCACAAGCGTCCCCGTGAGGTTCGCTTTGCCAAGATTCTTCCGCGTAACGCGATGGGCAAGGTCCAGAAGCGCGAGCTCTTCTGAGCAGAGCCGTTTGCTGAAAAGTCGCTGCGACGCTTGAAGGTTCGTGACTTCGGTCGGACTGTCCCGGAATATGGGCTCGTCGGTTCTCCGACGATTCAGCGCTAGTTGGAATTTCTGTGTTCTTGGCTACACTACCGCCCGGTAGGGATAGCTCCAGTCGCACGCATGCCGTCGGTATGTCCTAGTGCGAGTGGCCTCGGAAGGGCAGATTTCATGGCGGGCGGACGGCATTCGAGTCCTGACAGCGGACGATCGATCGGGTTCTACGCAGTGGGTGGGTTGGTTGCCGTCGCGGTAGTCGCTACCGGGGTGGTGGTCTTCAAGGCAACACAGTCCGATTCCTGCGAGAGCGTCGACGAGTACTCGCTGGCAGCAGATCCTGCGATCGCGCCTGCAGTCACGGAGATCCTCGCAGAATCGTCGCCGGAGCAGACAGGCTGTTCGCGGATCACGGTCACCTCTGCGTTGCCAGGCGACGTAGCGGGAACCCTGGGCAAGGGCGTGGACGCACCGGACATGTGGATACCGGATTCGACAGCGTGGGTCGGCAAAGCTGCACTGACGGCCAAGGGGCCGGTCGCTGCCGCCGGTGGTTCGATCGCCACCTCGCCTGTCGTCCTCGCGTCCGGCGGTGGCGAGCAGTTTGCCAGTTGGCTCACGGCGCTTCAGGTTCCCGATCTCGCGCTGGGCAATCCGTTGTTCACCGGGGTTGCGTCGGCGCCCATTCTCGGAGCCCTCGCGGAGACCGGGGCCACCTCCGAATCGGTTCGAGCGGCACTCGTACCCCATGCCCAAGCAGAGAGCGTTCGTACCGAAGATCAGCCGGTAGGGCAGAAGATGCTCACCGAATTGGTCAGCTCCGGCAAGGTCGGTGTTTCGACCGAGCAACAGGTCGTCGAGTTCACGAAAGCCGAGTCGAAGATTTCCGCGACAGTACCGGCGACTGGAACCATGATCATGGATTACCCCCTGGTGGTCAGTGCCTCGGCGCCGGATCGGCACTACGCGGCAGCGAAGAAGAGTGACGCCATAGCCGACCTGTTGCACAGTGAATCTGCTCAGGAAGTGCTGACACGCAGCGGTTTCCGCACTTCCGGCGGTGGAGCTGTCGAAGGTGGAGTTGGTGACGTGACGGCCTTGACGGTCTCCGAACAGTCGGTGGCCGATCAAACGCTGGGCGCTTGGGCTCTGATGGCCAAGCCGATCCGGACACTCGTTGCGATCGACGTGTCTGCGTCGATGGACTACCCGGCAGCAGGCGGCAAGACGCGCATGCAGTTGACCACTGCTGCCGCTCTCGCCGGCAATCAGGTCTTCCCGGACAGTGTCGCTGCCGGTCTCTGGGCGTTCTCCCAAGGTATGAACGGAACCCAGGACTTTCAGGAATTAGTGCCGATCAGGCGCTACGACACCATCGTCGACGGCATGACTCAGCGAAAGTTGATGGCTGATCAGGCGAACCGTCTCACCGAACTCAAGCGTGGCGCCACCGGTTTGTATGACACGACTCTGGCCGCCTTCCGTAAGGTGCAGGAATCGTACGATCCGCGAGCGGTCAACAGCGTCATCATCTTGACCGACGGTGCCAACGAAGATCCCGACAGCATCAGCCGTGAACAGCTGCTCGATGTTCTTGCACGCGAGCAGGATCCGGCGCGTCCGGTCATCATCGTCACCATCGGCATCACCGATGACGCCGATGCGGCGGCACTCGCCGATATCTCCCGCGTGACGGGCGGTTCGACGTACATCGCTCGAGACCCCTCGGAGATTTCCGAGGTGTTTGTGAACGCACTGGCTCACCGAGGATCGTGAGCCACGCCGAGGACCTCAGGCCACGCCGAGGACCTCAGGCCACGCCGAGGACCTCAGGCCGCGTCGGGACCGGCCCAGGGCGTCGGAAGTGGCGGAGCCTCAGACGAATATCGGTGCCCGGTAGGCGTCGTCGTGGTGAAGGTGTGCCGGGTACCTGGTACAGGTTCGGCCGACCAGTCCGAGCCCTGTTTCGCGTAGTTGCATGCCGCGCACAACCCGGCACCGTTGGCTGCGCTGGTGAGGCCACCCCTCGAGTGATCGAGAATGTGGTCGCGGTGGCGAACCGGCGCGTCGCACCACGGAGTGCGGCAGCTTCGATCACGAAGTTCGATCAATCGTGCCAACCCCTTCGGGAAGGTTCTCGCGGTGGATTCCATTGCGGTCAGTGCGCCCGTATCGGGGCGTGCGTAGAGCTTTCGAACCGTTGTCATGGTTTCGGAGTCCTCGCCGGACAAGGTGATCCATTCACGTGCGATGGCTGCTGGAACAGGTCCGTACCCGTGGACGTGGGCAGGGTCGGAACCGTCGCCGAGTAGTGACTGGTCGGAGACAATCAGATTCACCGTGACGGGTGTCGGTGTGGCGCGGCCGATTCCGGTGACCCGCTCCACCAGGAGATCAGCCATGATCTGAGCTCGCGTGCGCTCGTCCCCGCCGGCAAGTACGGAATCTGCATCGCGGCCGAGCGTGGCATATACGACGGTACCCGCGGCAGCGGGAAGTAGGACATTGAGCCAGCACATCGTGTCGGGCGCAGGCCGAGACGTCACACGTCTGTCTCGTACGGCTTTGCGTGCTCGTCTGGCAACACTGTCGGCGTCTATTTCCGCAGTGCGTGCGCGGATTCTTTCTGTCAGTTGGTGGGTGCCACATCCGTCCAAGATCGCAGCGTCGCAGCAGAACTCGCGATCCAATGCAGCGCGATCCTGGACTGTGAGACACGCAGTTTCACGCATGAGAATTGTCGCTTGATGCTCACTGATGGAGCCACGGACGAGTAGTCGAAGTGTGTGTGGCATCTCGTCGTTCAGTGCGCGGGCCAGGTTGAGATGCTGAGTTCCGAACCATGCCGACTCTCGCCGTGCGAGGGCAATCTGCGCGTTGATTCCACGGCCCTGGTATGGGCGCGGAACTCCCCGTTCTCCGCGGTCCTTGCGGGTTACCGTGTCGAGATCGGCAGCCAGCAATGCCTGGGCCCCAGCGCAACTGGCCTTCAGCTCTTCCAGTGCGCGTAGTAGATCCACGCGAGCTGCGTTGTCGATGGAACGATCCATGCTGACGAGTGACGCTCGGAATTGTCCGATCGTCTCTTCGGATATCGTCTGTTTGGATATCGCCTGTTCAGATACTTTCGTCGTCACTTTTACCCCCCGGTAGTGTCGAACATACATTCGATACTAGCGCCGACAATGAACGCACGCAACGGCTTTCTCTGTTGGCGTCCGAAAGTTCCGACAGTTCGGTTTTCATGGTTGACTGGTCCTCATGATCGAGTTGAGGGGATTGACCAAGGTTTACGGACCGACGAAAGCGGTGGACGATTTGTCGTTCACCGTCAAGCCGGGCATCGTGACGGGCTTTCTGGGCCCCAACGGTGCGGGTAAGTCGACGACGATGCGGATGATCCTGGGTTTGGATCAGCCGACGTCGGGTGCGGCGTTGATCGACGGCAAGCCGTACCGCGAGCTCAAGACGCCATTGCGGACTGTCGGCGCGTTGTTGGATGCGAAGTGGGTGCACCCCAATCGCAGTGCGCGGGCGCATCTGCAGTGGATGGCCGCTTCGAACGGGATCCCGAAGTCCCGCGTCGACGAGGTACTCGGGTTGGTCGGATTGTCCGAGGTGGCGGGCAAGAAGGCCGGCGGGTTCTCGCTCGGTATGTCGCAGCGTCTCGGGTTGGCGGGTGCGTTGTTGGGGGATCCGAAGGTGTTGTTGTTCGACGAGCCGGTCAACGGTCTCGATCCGGAGGGCATCGTCTGGATTCGTAAGTTCATGCAGCGGTTGGCGGCCGAGGGCCGCACGGTGCTGGTGTCGAGTCACCTTCTCTCGGAGATGGCATTGACGGCGGAGCAGTTGGTGGTGATCGGTCGGGGTCGGTTGATCTCGGATTCGACGGTGGCGGAGTTCGTGGATCGCTCGTCGGAGTCGACGGTGCGGGTGCGTAGTCCTCAGCTCGATGCGTTGCGCAGTGTGTTGCTCTCGCAGGGGTTGACGGTGCGTGAGGACGGTTCCGGTGTTGCGCCGGCGTTGGTGGTCGTGGATTCGACCACTGATGTGATCGGTGGTTTGGCTGGTTCGCAGGGAATCGTGTTGTACGAGTTGGCGTCTCAGCAGGGGTCGCTCGAGGATGCGTTCATGAAGTTGACCGGAGACGATGTCCAGTACCACGCATCCGGTATCGAAGCAGTCCCCGAAACTCAGAACGCATACACACAGCAGGCTATGGGAGGTGCACTGTAATGGCTGTTCTCAGTGCTGAACGTATCAAGATCACCACGACCAAATCACCGTTGTGGTGCACGATCATCATCATCGTGCTCGGGCTGGGACTCGCCACAGCTTTCGGACTCAGCGCCAAGTCGTCGCTCAGCAGCCCCAACGGTGCAATGATGCCGACAGTGTCGGGGGCACTCAGTGGAGTGACCGGCTTCGGTGTGTTGGTTCTGATGATCATGGCGGCTCTCGCGATCACCAGCGAATATCGCTTCGGGACCATCCGCACCACCTTCCAGGCAGTTCCGAACCGCGCTTCGGTGCTCATCGCCAAAGCGGGCCTCATCGGTGGTTTCGGAGCGGTACTGACTCTCGTATTGTCATTCGGCGCTTTCGCTCTCACGAAGGCCACATCAGGTGACGCCGGAAGATTCCTGACTCTGTCTGGCGACGATAACTGGCGGGTCGTCTACGGAACACCGATCTACGCGTTCTTCTGCGTAGTTCTAGCCGTAGGAGTGGGCGCGTTGCTCCGGCAGTCTGCAGGTGCGATCGCATTACTGCTGTTGTGGCCCTTGCTGATCGAGAATCTTTTCAACCTGTTCGGAAGTATCGGCGAGAAGATCATGCCGTTCCTGCCGTTCATGAACGCCAACAACTTTCTCGGTTCCGGCGGTAGCGTCGACTTCCACTGGGGACCCTGGGGCAGCCTGGTCTACTTCGCCCTCTTCGTGCTCGTCGTATTCGGCCTCAGCATCGTCGTCGTGAACAGGCGGGATGCATAGGCACACGGATCAGGCGGGCTGATTCTGCTTACGCCAGCGGGCGTTCAGGAAACCCAATGCCGCGATCACCAGGAACAACACGGTGGTCGAGATCAACTGTGCACGGGCATCGGCGTCGAAGAGCATGAGGACGACGAAGACGCCGAGCATCGCGAGAGTCGCGTAGCTCAGATACGGGAACAGCCACATACGAACTGTCAGCTTGCCCGACGCTTCGAGTTGTTTGCGCAGTCGCAGATGCGAGACGACGATGAAGATCCAGATGACGAGCAGCGCGGCGCCGACTGCGTTGAGCAGGATGCCGAGCAGGTCGTCGGGGAGCAGCCAGTTGAGCAGGACGCTGACGAAGCCGAAGAACACCGACAGCAGAACGGCATTGGTCGGAACTCCGGTGCTCGACAGTTTCGCCATGAAAGCGGGTCCGTCGCCGCGGCGCGAAAGTGAGAACGCCATGCGAGAGGTGCCGTAGATGTTGGCGTTGAACGCGGAAAGCAACGCCACCACTACGACGAGTTCCATGAACCCGGCAACACCCGGAATGTTCGCCTTGTTCAAGACGGCCACAAACGGGCCGCTCTCGAGTTCGGGGTCGTTCCAGGGCAGCACCAGAACCATGATCGAGATGGCACCGATGTAGAAGACACTGATGCGCCACACCACGGAGCGGACAGCGACGGCGATGGAGCGTTCCGGATTCTCGGATTCGGCTGCGGCGATGGTGACGATCTCGATCCCACCAAAGGCGAACGCCACGACGAGCAGTCCTGCGGCAATGCCGGACAACCCATTGGGCATGAAGCCGCCCTGCCCGAACAGATTGCTCGTACCGACCGGATCGGTATCGGGGAGGATGCCGAACACCAGCAAGACGCCGATGACGAGGAAGGCGATGATGACGGTGACTTTGATTGCGGCGAACCAGAACTCGAACTCACCGAAGTTGCTGACCTTCGCCAGGTTCACCACGGCGAAGAACACCACGAAGACCAGGGCGACAACCCATTGCGGGATCGACGGCACCCAGTCGTTCACGATCGCCGAGGCTCCGGTGATCTCGGCGCCCAGCACCATGATCAGCATGAACCAGTAGAGCCAGCCCATCACGAAGCCGGCCCACTCGCCGATCCCCAGGCGCGCGTAGTGAGAGAAGGAACCGCTCGCCGGGATCGCAGCTCCCATCTCACCGAGCATGCGCATCACGAACACCACGACGGCGCCCGCAAGGATGTAGGAGATCAGGACGGCCGGGCCGGCCTTGGCGATACCGACGCCGGTTCCGAGGAACAGGCCGGCGCCGATGGCCGAGCCCAGGCCCATCATCGTCAGATGGCGGACCTTGAGACCGTGGCCGAGAGCAGTGGTTGTTCCGTCGGAGACGTCGGTGTCAGTCATCAGTCGTTGGCGTGCAAAGCAGCGTTCAGTTCGACGCCGGTGCCCTTCCACGGCACGACCTCGACGGCACCCGAGACCGAGTTACGACGGAAGAGAAGGTTCGACTTGCCGCTGAGTTCCTTGGCCTTGACGACGGTGCCGTCCGGGCCGGTGACCTTGGTGCCCGCGGTGACATAGAGGCCCGCTTCGAGGACGCAGTCGTCGCCGAGTGAAATGCCGAGGCCGGCGTTTGCGCCGAGGAGGCAGCGCTTGCCGAGGGAGATCGTTTCCTTGCCGCCGCCGGAGAGGGTGCCCATGATGGAGGCGCCGCCGCCAACATCGGATCCGTCGTCGACGACGACGCCCGCGGAGATGCGGCCTTCGACCATGGAGTTACCGAGGGTGCCGGCGTTGAAGTTGACGAAGCCTTCGTGCATGACGGTCGTTCCGCTGGCGAGGTGCGCACCGAGTCGGACACGGTCCGCGTCACCGATACGCACTCCGGACGGCACGACGTAGTCGACCATGCGGGGGAACTTGTCGACGCTGAACACGGTCACGACGCCGCGGATGCGCAGACGTGAGCGAACTTGCTCGAAGCCTTCGACGGCGCACGGGCCGAAGTTGGTCCACACGACGTTGCTGAGCAGGCCGAACTGGCCGTCGAGGTTGACGCCGTGGGGTGCGACGAGACGGTGCGAGAGGAGGTGGAGGCGCAGGTAGACGTCGTGTGCGTCGACCGGTGCCTTGGAGAGATCGGCGATGGTGGTGCGGACGACGACCTGCGAGACCTCGCGAGCGTCGTCAGTGCCTGCCAGCAGTGCAAGATCGGAAGGAATGTCTGTTCCCTCGACGTTCTCGGTACCGGTCTTGTCGAATGTTCCCAGCTCCGGTGCCGGGAACCAGGTGTCGAGGACGGTTCCGTCCGCGGTCACGTTGGCGATACCTACTGCTGTTGCTCCCTGTGCGCTCACGGGACTAGAGATTACTGGGTGGTGGGTGCACCGGCCTAGGCTGGTGCGTGTGAGCATCCTCGATCTTGCTTCGGACCCCATCGACTTGACGGCCGCCCTGGTCGACATCCCCAGCGTCTCGCACGACGAATCCGTCATCGCGCAGGCCGTCGAGGATGCGCTGCGTGAGCAGACTTCGGGCTTCGAGATCATCCGCAACGGCAACGCCGTGTTGGCGCGGACCTCGCGTGGTTTGCCCAGTCGCGTCATGCTCGCCGGACATCTGGATACGGTGCCCATCGCGGACAATGTTCCTTCGCGGCGTGACGGCGACATCCTGCACGGCTGCGGGACCGTGGACATGAAGTCGGGCGATGCGGTCTTTCTGCACCTGGCGGCCACCATCGAGAACCTGGCCCACGATCTGACCCTGGTTTTCTACGACTGCGAAGAGATCGCCGCAACCTTCAACGGCCTGGGACGGATCGAACGCGAGATCCCGCAATGGCTCGCGGCCGACGTCGCAATTCTCGGTGAGCCGACGGCCGGTTTCATCGAGGCCGGGTGCCAGGGCACGATGCGGGTTCGGTTGACGGCTTCGGGAACTCGCGCACATTCGGCCAGGTCCTGGCTGGGGGACAACGCCATTCACAAGTTCGGCGGTGCGTTGGAGCGGTTGTCGAGTTACCAGCCGCGCTCGGTCGACATCGACGGTTGCGGCTACCGCGAAGGTTTGTCGGCGGTGCGGATTTCCGGCGGGGTCGCTGGAAACGTCGTCCCGGACGAAGCCGAGATGGACGTCAATTTCCGATTCGCGCCCGATCGCAGCGAGGCACAAGCCGAGGCGCACGTGCGCGAAGTGTTCGACGGTCTGGGCCTCGGATTCGAGGTCACCGACTCCTCGCCCGGCGCGCTGCCTGGCTTGGCGAACCCGTCCGCTGCCGCCCTGATCGAGGCGGCCGGTGGTCAGTTCCGTGCGAAGTACGGGTGGACCGACGTGTCCAGATTCTCGGCGCTCGGCATTCCTGCCGTGAACTACGGACCGGGTGATCCGAACCTCGCACACAAGCGCGACGAGCACGTTCCGGTGCAGCAGATCACCGACGTCGCGGCCGTGCTGAGGAAGTATCTGTCGGCCTGACCGTTAGCCTTGCCGCATGGCACCAGAGAAGAATTCGGCTTCGAAGAAGCAGAGCTCGTCGATCAAGCACCGCGGGCCCGTTCAGCTTCGACGCAAGCGCAAGGACGAGAAGACCACGACCGATCAGCGCTTGCTCGACAAGCGCGGACCCACGGACTGGGTACACACCGATCCGTGGCGTGTGCTGCGTATCCAGAGCGAATTCATCGAAGGTTTCGGCGCACTCGCCGAGGTCCCGCGTGCGGTGACAGTGTTCGGTTCGGCACGCACCACGGTCGATCATCCCGAGTACCAATCCGGCCGTGAGCTGGGAACGGCGTTGGCCGAAGCCGGATACGCCGTCATCACCGGCGGTGGACCGGGAGTCATGGAAGCTGCCAACCGCGGTTGCAGCGAGGCGGGCGGATACTCGATCGGTCTCGGCATCGAGCTGCCGTTCGAGCAGGGACTCAACGAGTGGGTGGATCTCGGAATCAACTTCCGGTACTTCTTCGCACGCAAGACGATGTTCGTGAAGTACTCCCAGGCATTCATCTGCCTGCCCGGCGGCTTCGGAACACTCGACGAGCTGTTCGAGGCACTGACCCTGGTGCAGACCCACAAGGTCACGCGCTTCCCGATCGTCCTGTTCGGTACCGAGTACTGGTCCGGACTCGTCGACTGGATCCGCGGCACCCTCGAGCGCGACGGAAAGATTTCCGAAGGTGATGTGAACTTGCTTCACGTCACCGACAGTGTGGAAGAAGCAGTACGAATCGTCCTCAACGCCGACAAGGGCGTCGACGAGGCCGCAGATCTGGGGAAAGAAGAAGAATGGTGACCGATTCCGACAAGAAGTACTCGATCTGCGTCTACTGCGCGTCGGGTCCGGTGGACGAATCGTTCCTGGCGTTGGCGTCAGAAGTGGGAACCGCGATCGGTCGACGCGGATGGCAGTTGGTCTCGGGCGGTGGCAACGTCTCGATGATGGGCGCTGTCGCCGAGTCGGCCCGCGCGGCGGGCGCCTGGACCGTCGGCGTCATTCCGAAGGCCCTGGTGCACAAGGAAGTAGCCGACGTCGATGCCGACGAGCTGATCGTCACGGACACCATGCGCGAGCGCAAGAAGCTGATGGAAGATCACGCCGACGCGTTCATCACGCTGCCGGGCGGAATCGGGACGCTGGAAGAGCTGTTCGAGACGTGGACCGCCGGCTACCTCGGAATGCACGAGAAACCAGTGGTGATGCTCGATCCCGTCGGGCACTTCACCGGCCTGCTCGAGTGGTTGAACAAGCTCGACGGGACCGGCTTCGTCGGGCGTCAGGCTTTGGACACTCTGTTGGTGCGGACGGACGTCGAGGCTGCGCTCGACGCGTGCGTCAGATCCTGATCAGACGCCTGCGTGAAACCCTGACCTGGCGCATGGCGGGCTTTATTACCGTGCAGTAAGGTGGCCGCAGACTGGGCGGCCGAATGGGCGCCGGATACGTGTTAGGGGAGCCATGAGTTCGGAAGCCCGTTCGACCGTCGGCCTGCTGGATCTGGCGGCAAAACTGCCGTCGATGATCACCGAGGTGCCGATCCTGGCGCGGGGGGCCGCCGGGCTCACCCGCAAGCCTTCGGCCAAGGAATCGATCGGGTTGATCTTCCAGAAGGCCGCGCACGCGCACCCGTCGCGCCCGTTCATCCGGTTCGAGGGCCACGCGACCAGTTACGCGGAGGCCAACGAACTGGTGAACCGCTACGCCGACGTCCTCCGCGGACGAGGAGTCGACCGCGGAGACGTCGTCGGAGTGCTGGCAAAGAACACCCCCGAAGCCCTGCTGATCGCGTTGGCCGCCGTCAAACTCGGCGCGGCAGCGGGCATGCTGAACTACAACCAGCGCGACGACGTTCTGGCACACAGCCTTACGCTGCTCGACGCGCGCGTCCTGGTGGTCGCCGACGAGTGCGAAGAGGCCCTCGAATCCTTGCCGGCGGGGTTTACCGGACCGAAGCAGCTTCTCGTCAGTGAACTCGCGGATCTGGCGAAGACGGCTGATCCGGCCAACCCGGCGGTCACCGCCGAGGTGCTTGCGAAGGAGAAGGCGTTCTACATCTTCACCTCGGGTACCACGGGAATGCCCAAGGCCAGCTTGATGACTCACTTCCGTTGGCTGAAGTCGATGTCGGGGCTGGGGTTGATGGGTGTGCGCTTGCGCGGCTCGGACACTCTGTACTGCTGCCTGCCGCTCTACCACAACAACGCGTTGACGGTCTCGCTGTCCTCGGTGCTCGCGTCCGGTGCGACAATCGCGATCGGACGTCAGTTCTCCGCCTCGCGGTTCTGGGACGACATCGCACTCAACAAGGCGACCGCGTTCACCTACATCGGCGAACTCTGCCGCTATCTGCTCAACCAGCCGGTCAAGCCGACCGACAGCGACAATGCTGTTCGGCTGATGGTGGGTAACGGTCTGCGCCCGGAGATCTGGGCCGAATTCACCCAGCGCTTCGGCATTCCCCGCGTCGCCGAGTTCTACGGTGCGAGCGAATGCAACATCGCGTTCGTCAACGCACTCAACGTCGACAAGACGGCCGGCATCTGTCCGTTGCCGCACGCCGTCGTGGAGTTCGACGAGGACACCGGAAAAGCGTTGCGTGGAGCCGACGGTCGCCTTCGCAAGGTCTCCACGGGTCAGGTCGGGCTCCTGCTGTCCAAGGTCACGGACCGAGCGCCTTTCGACGGTTACACCGACGAAGCCGCGAGCAACAGCAAGCTGGTGCGCGGCGGATTCAAGGACGACGACACCTGGTTCGATACCGGAGACCTGGTGCGCAAGCAGGGATGGGGCCACGTCGCCTTCGTCGACCGTCTCGGCGACACCTTCCGTTGGAAGGGCGAGAACGTTGCCACCACGGAGGTCGAGGGCGCGCTGAGTTCGCACCCGGCCGTCGAGGAAGCAGTTGTCTACGGCGTCGAGATCCCGGGCACCGACGGCCGCGCGGGAATGGCGGCGGTCAAGCTGCGGGACGGGCAGAGCTTCGAGGGAAGCGAAGTTGCAGCTCACCTCTACGGCAAGCTTCCCAACTACGCGGTCCCGCTGTTCATCCGCATCGTCGACTCACTCGAACACACCAGCACTTTCAAGTCGCGCAAGGTGGAATTGCGCAACGAGGGTTACGACGTCGGCGCCGACACTCTGCACGTTCTCGAAGGCCGCGAGGGTGGTTACGTGGACTCGTACGACGAATACGTCGGAAAGGTCGCGGCAGGCTCGGTACCCAAGGGCTAGACCGAGTTCCGTCATGCCAGTATGAGTGGCATGTCTTCACTCTCCGGTTCTACCGCGCAGCCAGGTCCGGCGCCCACCCTGTGTGGGCGTCCGGTCGCGGTCGACCGTGCATTGGTGATGGCGATCGTCAACCGCACTCCCGATTCCTTCTACGACCAGGGCGCGACGTTCTCGGATTCGTCAGCGATGGCTGCCGTCGACAGGGCCGTCGACGAGGGCGCCGATCTGGTGGACATCGGGGGAGTGAAAGCCGGGCCAGGTGACCTCGTCGACGCCGACGAGGAGGTCAGGCGAGTCGTTCCGTTCGTCGCCGCGATCAGAGCCAAGTACCCCGAGCTGATCATCAGCGTCGACACCTGGCGGAGCGGCGTCGCGCGTTTGGCACGCGGCGAGGGCGCCGACCTGATCAACGACACGTGGGCGGGTGCGGATCCCGACCTCGTCCTGGTTGCCGCCGAGACTGGTGCCGGGATCGTCTGCTCGCACACGGGTGGCGCGGTTCCGCGCACCCGTCCGCACCGTGTCCGCTACGACGACGTCGTCGCAGATGTGGTCACCGAGGTCGTGTCGGCGGCAGAACGCGCCCTGGCACTCGGAGTGCCGCGTGACGCGATTCTGATCGATCCCACTCACGATTTCGGTAAGAACACCTTCCACGGGCTCGAGTTGTTGCGAAAAGTGGACGTTCTTGTAAACACCGGGTGGCCAGTGCTGATGGCGCTGAGCAATAAGGACTTCATCGGGGAGACTCTTGGTGTGGAGCTTTCCGAGAGGTTGGAGGGAACATTGGCAGCGACAGCAATGGCCGCGGCTGGCGGCGCCCGGGTGTTCCGTGTTCACGAGGTGGCGTCCACCCGTCGAGTAGTCGACATGGTGGCCGCGATCCAAGGACGCCGTGCCCCGGTACGTACGGTTCGAGGTCTGGCATGAGCATCACCGGTGCGGGCCCGACCCGCGTATGGGCAGAAGCCAACAGTTGGGACCATCCGAGTTGGACGGTCGCCGAACTCGAACGGGCGAAGGGTGGCCGAACCGTCTCGGTGGTGTTGCCCGCGCTCAACGAAGAGGACACCGTTGCTGCGGTGGTCGACACCATTCACCCGTTGCTCGGTGGTTTGGTCGACGAGTTGATCGTTCTCGATTCCGGTTCGACCGACCGTACCGCCGAGCGTGCTCGCGCGGCGGGGGCGACGGTGATCAGTCGTGAGAGCGCAGTCCCGTCCATCCCGCCGACCGCGGGCAAGGGTGAGGTGCTGTGGCGTTCGGTCGCCGCAACGACCGGCGATCTGATCGCATTCGTCGACTCCGATCTCATCAATCCCGATCCGGCGTTCGTGCCCAAACTGCTGGGGCCGCTGCTCACGGTGGACGGCATCCATCTGGTGAAGGGCTACTACCGCCGTCCGCTGCGCGTGAGCGGCACGGAGGACGCCAACGGCGGCGGACGAGTCACGGAATTGGTTGCGCGGCCCATGTTGGCTGCGCTGCGGCCCGAACTCACGTCGGTACTGCAACCATTGGGCGGTGAATACGCGGGCACCCGTGAGCTGCTGTCCGCTGTCCCGTTTGCGCCCGGCTACGGCGTCGAGATCGGCCTTCTGCTCGACACGTACGACACGTTGGGGCTGGCGGCGATCGGTCAGGTCAATCTCGGTGTGCGCAAGCATCGCAACCGGCCGCTCGCCGACCTCGGCGTGATGAGCCGGCAGATCATCGGAACGATGCTCCGGCGGTGCGGGATCGAGGATTCGGGTGCCGGGTTGACCCAATTCCTGGTCGACGGCGATTCTTTCGTGCCCGAGACCACTGAGGTTTCGCTACTCGATCGACCCCCGATGAATTCGATAGTGCGCACCGCGGGGGTCTGACCGCTCACACTCGGGTATGGGAGTATCGGTTCATGATGACGATCCTCCTGTACCTGATTGTCATGGCACTGGTCGGCGCGATGATCTTCCTCGCCGCCAGCGCTGTGTTCGGGCGCTCGGAAGAGCTGCCACCGCTGCCTCCTGGCACGACGGCGACCGTACTCCCGGCAGAGGACGTCACCGGGGCGGACGTCGACGCTCTTCGTTTTCAGCAGGTGTTGCGTGGATACAAGGCGAGTGAAGTGGATTGGGCCCTGCATCGCCTCGGGTTGGAAATCGATTCTCTGCGTGCGCAACTGGGCCGTGACGAGAAGTCCGAGGTTCTGGTGAAGGCGGATGCTCCGGCCAAGGCCGAAGCAACGCAGGAGGCGCCTGAGACCGAATCCGAAGCGAAGGATTCCCAGGGCTGATGGCAGACGGACTGGTTCGGTGCGGCTGGGTGGTCGAGACGCCCGGTGACTCGCTGTACCGCGACTATCACGACGAGGAGTGGGGGCGTCCGCTGCACGGGCGCGACGAACTGTTCGAACGGCTCGCCCTCGAAGCATTCCAATCGGGGCTTTCTTGGATCACGATTCTGCGCAAACGCGAGGCGTTCCGCGAAGCCTTCGACGGGTTCGATCCGGACAAGGTCGCAGCGTACGGAGTTGCGGATGTGGAGAGATTGCTCTCCGATGCCGCGATCGTCCGCAATCGCGCGAAGATCGAGGCGACGATTTCCAACGCCCGAGTGCTCGTGAATTCACCCGATCTGGACCTCGATTCGTTACTCTGGTCGTTCTCGCCGCCTCGACGCACCAGACGACTGACATCAATTGCAGAGGTTCCGGCGGTCACTCCCGAGTCGACTGCCATGGCTAAGGAACTCAAGCGACGCGGGTTCAAGTTTGTGGGTCCTACCACGGCTTATGCGCTCATGCAGGCTACCGGAATGGTCGACGATCACGTGGCTGATTGCTGGGTTCCGGCGCAGGTGTGACGGTCGACTGAACACCCCTAAATGTGACTCAGATTCCCGGTTCCTGCATCCATAGGGAACAATGGAGGGTACGAGCCTCGCTGATTGTTGGCGGGGCGCACCGTTAGTCGAGGCGCAGAGCAATGCAGCGCAGATCTGGAGGGAGCAGAGGATGGCGGCCATGAAGCCCCGGACCGGGGACGGTCCCCTCGAAGCAACCAAAGAGGGACGAGGAATCGTCATGCGGGTTCCACTCGAGGGTGGCGGACGCCTCGTCGTCGAGCTGACCCCGGATGAAGCTGCAGCGCTCGGTGTGGAACTCACGAACGTCACCAGCTAGTCGGGTCCAGGTTGTAGCAGTACGAACAACAGCACGTGATTGCACGCAGGCTCCGTATCCGTTTCGGTACGGGGCCTGAAGTGTGCGCACCGCCGGTAGCCGAAAGGACGGATCAATGCTTGCCGCCGTGGTCGATCTACTGTCCTGTCCGCAGTGCGCCGCAGAGCTGGAATTGGTGGACGGCGCCGCCGAGTGCGATCGCGGACATCGATTCGACGTGGCTCGCCAGGGTTACGTGAGCCTGATCAGTGGCGGTGCCACGAAGTTCACCGGCGACAGTGCCGAGATGATCGCCGCGCGTGCACGACTTCTCGGCGCCGGCCACTTCGGCCCGCTGATGGATGCCGTTTCCCGGGCCTGCGCGACGACGGCAGGGGCGGATCCTGCGCGGATCGTCGAAATCGGTGCAGGCACAGGACAATACCTCGCACACGTCGTGGATTCGCTGCCTGATTCTCGGGCAATAGCCTTGGACGTGTCCAAGTTCGCGGCACGGCGAGCGGCGAAGATCCACGAAAGGATCGGCTCGATCGTCGCGGACGTCTGGCAACCACTTCCAATTCGAGACGGAGCGCTCTCCCACGTGCTCTGTGTGTTCGCTCCACGCAACGGTCCGCAGTCCCATCGAGTTCTCGCCGATGACGGCGTTCTGGTGGTCCTGACGCCCACCGACAGGCATCTGCGCGAGCTGATCGACATTCTCGAGATGGTCAAGGTCGACGATCGCAAGGTGGAACGTCTCGAATCGTCGATGGCCGGCTTGTTCGAGCGCGTGAGCAGCGACGAGGTCGAGTTCACGATGTCACTCTCACACCAGGACGTCCTCGACTTGGTGGGGATGGGACCGTCGGCGAGGCACCTGACGCCCGCCGATCTGGCTGCCGCCGTGGCGAAGCTGCCGCAGCCGAGCACCGTCACCGCGTCGGCGACGGTCTCGACCTATCGCAAGATCTGACGCGGATCAGCGTCTCGTGACGGCGTCCGCGTAGACCTCGAGCGTCTGCTTGGCGATTTCGGCCCAGGAGAACTCGTCGATCGCACGGATTCTGCCCGCACGACCCATCGCGTCGGCGCCTTCTCGGTCGGCGACAACGGCATTGACGGTGGCAGCGAGTGATTCCTCGAATGCGTTCGGCTCGTAGGCGTTGTAGTGCACGAGTCGTCCGGTGACGCCGTCGGCGACCACCTCGGGGATACCGCCGACATCGGAAGCGACCACGGCGGTCTCACACGCCATGGCTTCGAGATTGACGATTCCGAGGGGCTCGTACACCGAAGGGCAGACGAATACCGTTGCTGCCGAGAGTATTTCCCTGATCTGCTCGGTCGGGAGCATCTCGCGCACCCAGTAGACATTGCCCCGATGTCTGGCGAGTTCGGCCACTGCCTTCTCCGTTTCGGCGGCGATCTCCGGCGTATCGGGAGCGCCGGCGCACAGCACGAGCTGAATCTCCGGGTCGAAGTGGTGTGCTGCCGCGACGAGGTGCCCGACGCCCTTCTGCCTCGTGATCCGTCCGACAAAGGCCACGATGGGTTTTGCGGGGTCGACGCCGATCGACGCGAGTGCGGACGGCGCTCCCGGCGCAGATCCCCCGGGATGCCATACCTCGGTGTCGATTCCGTTGCGCACTACGTGTACGCGACTCGGATCGACAGCGGGGTACGCGTCGAGGACGTCGAGTCGCATACCTGAGCTGACGGCGATGATCGCGTCTGCGTGCTCGACGGCGTTGCGTTCGGACCACGACGAGATCCGATAGCCGCCGCCTAGCTGTTCGGCCTTCCACGGGCGTCTGGGCTCGAGTGAGTGCGCGGTGAGGATGTGCGGCACGTCGTAGAGAGCCGACGCGAGATGCCCGGCCAGTCCGGTGTACCAGGTGTGGGAGTGGACGATGTCGACACCGGCCGCGGCGTCCGCCATCCGCAACTCGGTGGAGAGCGTCGTCAAGGCTGGGTTGGATCCGGCGAGAGCGGGGTCGGGAGAGTGGACGATCGCGCCTTCGCGCGGGGCGCCCATGCAGTGCACGTCGACCTCGCACAACCGCTTCATCTGAGGGACGAGCTCGGTTACGTGTACTCCTGCACCGCCGTAGATCTCCGGCGGGTATTCCTTGGTCATCATTGCGACTCGCACGCGCTAAACCTAACCGCCCGTGGTCGATCCGGCTACCGATCGCGTTATCCCCGACCGTTCGGAGGGGGACACGATCGGACCTCTCGGACTGCTTCGCTAGCGGGAGTTCACCAGTGCGGATAGGTTAGCGGTGTGAGAAGCCAGCCGCATGTGCTTGGAATCGTGCTCGCCGGGGGCGAGGGCAAACGCTTGTATCCGCTGACCGCGGACAGAGCGAAGCCCGCAGTGCCCTTCGGAGGTGCATATCGACTTATCGACTTCGTGTTGAGCAACCTTGTCAACGCGGGATATCTGCGTATTTGTGTGTTGACGCAATACAAGTCACATTCACTCGACCGTCACATTTCGCAGACGTGGCGATTGTCCGGGTTCGCGGGTGAGTACATCACTCCGGTCCCGGCCCAGCAGCGTCTCGGGCCGCGCTGGTACACCGGCAGTGCCGACGCAATCCTGCAGTCGCTCAATCTCGTTTACGACGAGGACCCCGAGTACATCGTGGTTTTCGGTGCCGACCACGTGTACCGGATGGATCCGGAACAGATGGTGCAGCACCACATCGAATCCGGGGCAGGCGTGACGGTCGCGGGTATTCGTGTACCGCGAAGTGAGGCTTTCGCTTTCGGCTGCATCGACAGTGACGAGTCCGGACGCATCACGCAGTTCCTGGAAAAGCCCGCCCATCCTCCCGGCACACCGGACGACCCAAATTCCACGTTCGCGTCCATGGGTAACTATGTGTTCACCACCAAGGTGCTCGTGGACGCCATCCGCGCTGATTCCGAGAACTCCGATTCCGACCACGACATGGGCGGAGACATCATTCCCGCCTTGGTCGCCGCGGGTGAGGCGTCGGTCTACGACTTCAAGGACAACGTCGTTCCCGGCGCCACCGATCGAGACCGCGGTTACTGGCGTGACGTCGGTACCCTCGACGCCTTCTACGACGCTCATATGGACCTCGTGTCGGTGCACCCGATCTTCAATCTCTACAACCGTCGCTGGCCCATCCGCGGCGCCACCGAGAATCTCGCGCCCGCCAAGTTCGTGAAGGGTGGACTCGCGCAGGAATCGGTGGTCGGTGCGGGGTCGATCCTGTCCGCGGCGACCGTGCGCAATTCGGTACTCAGTTCCAACGTGATGATCGAGGACGGTGCGACCGTCGAGGGCAGCGTGCTGATGCCGGGTGTGCGCATCGGCAAGGGCGCCGTCGTGCGGCGCGCGATCCTCGACAAGAACGTCGTGGTCGGTGACGGCGAAATCATCGGCGTCGATCTCGAACGTGACCGCGAACGATTTGCCGTCAGTCAGGGTGGCGTCGTCGCCATCGGTAAGGGCGTCTGGATCTAGAGCTTGCTCGCGCAGAGGAGGCCGTCGCCGAGGGGGAGGAGGACTCGAATGAGTCGCTCGTCCTCGGTCACGGCCTTTGCTGCTTCTCGGACCGCAACCGTTGTCGCGTCGCGAGCGGAGCTGTCGGCAACGCGGCCGTCGGCCAGGGCGTTGTGCAGAACGATGACACCGCCGGAGCGCAGCAGGCGGACACCTTCGCGGACGTAGTGGGGGTGGTCGATCGCGGCGCAGTCGACGAACACCAGGTCGTAGCCGCCGTCTGCGAGCCGGGGAAGTACGTCGAGAGCCCGTCCGTTGATCAGGCGAGTGCGTGCCGGAGCGATTCCGCTTTCGCGGAAGGTCAGCTTGGCCGCCCGCTGGTGTTCGGGTTCACTGTCGATCGTGGTCAGGACGCCGTCGTCGCGCATTCCGTGCAGAAGCCACAGGCTGCTCACGCCGGCTCCGGTACCCACCTCGACGGCCGTCTTCGCGTCGAGCATCCTCGCGAACATCGCGAGCGTCGCACCGACGGCGGGCGTCACCGGATGGGCTCCGAGATCCAGCGCTCGATCTCGCGCCGCGGTCAAAATCTCGTCCTCGGAAACTACGTCCTCGACGTGGCGGAGTATCTGTTCGGCGTGGGTCACGCTCATGAGGTTATCGGGCGGTTCGGATTGTCGCTGCAAGGCGCGCAGTCACCAGGATTCTCAGGAATCCCTCAGGCTCCTCATATGGCGTGCACACCGCGATGAGAAAAGGTGTATACATCGCCGGATCGAAGATCGCACGGCGGTATCGATTTTTACCAAGTTGGTCTTTCGCAGCTCGGTGATCGGGAACAAATCACAGCAACGGCTGGTTCTCCCGAATATCGCGCATTACGTGATTCGGACAACGCGGTGATCGAACTACGCGATCCCGAGCAGGAGGATCAACTTATTTACCAGGTCAACGACGAGCCTCGCCCTCGAGAGTCGGAAGTTTTGACGACGGAATCGGCTGTGGATTCCGAATTGATCGGCACTGCTGTGTTCGATGCAACTGGTGAGAAGTCCTCCATGCCGTCTTGGGGCGAACTCGTGCGTCAGCACGGTGACCGGGTGTACCGCCTGGCCTACCGGTTGTCAGGCGATGCCCAGGACGCCGAGGACTTGACGCAGGACACCTTCATTCGGGTGTTCCGCTCGCTCTCCGATTATCAGCCCGGAACTTTCGAGGGCTGGCTGCACCGCATCACCACAAACCTGTTCCTCGACATGGTTCGCCGACGCAACCGTATCCGTATGGAAGCGCTGCCCGAGGACTACGACCGCGTTCCCTCACCCGGTCCGGACCCCGAGCAGATCTACCACGACGCGCGCCTCGACGCAGGTCTGCAGGCCGCACTCGACTCACTCGCACCTGAATTTCGCGCCGCTGTTGTGCTCTGTGACATCGAAGGTCTGTCGTACGAGGAAATCGGTGCCACACTGGGAGTGAAGCTCGGAACGGTTCGTAGCCGTATCCATCGTGGGCGACAGGCGATTCGTGATCATCTGGCAGCGCAGCGCGCAGCCGAATCCGAACTCGTCGGTTTCTGACGGTCGGGTTCGAGCTACAGAGCGGGACGTGGTCAATCACCTGGAGGGACGAATGACGGAGGCGCGGGCACATCGCCAGTTCGGTTCGACCGAACATCTGGCCAGCGAGGCAATCGCTGCCTACGTCGACGGAGAACTCCGAATGCAGGCCTACTTGCGGGCCTCGCATCACATCTCGATCTGCGCCGAGTGCGCTGCGGCCGTCGATGCTCAGCAGCAGGCACGTGGTGCGCTGCGTCGAAGCGGCGAGATGACGATGCCGTTGTCCCTGGTGGGACTTCTCAGTCAGATTCCCTCGTGCAACAGTCCGACCACCGGACCCAATTCGGAAAACACCGACGGTTCCGTCGGCAATCAGCCCGCAGGCTTTTCCACCATCAGCAAGCGGTTGTCCCGTCGCTGGCGCAAATGACACCGCGCGCTGGCGCAAATGACGCCGCGCGCCAGCTTCCCGGCACGGATCAGTGATACTGGACAACGTGACTGACGGAAAGAGGGGGCACTCCGGAGTGAGCTCGGATTCTTCGGCAAGCGGTTCGGCGGATCGACCGGCAGATGCGCCGGTGCTCGACCCCCGGCCGGTGTACCGACCTCAGATCGATCCGGCCTCGCGCCAGGTGTTCGGTCGACCGAGTGGAGTCGAGGGCTCGTTCACTCCGATTGCCACGCGATCGACCCCGTCTTCCGACGTCGTGATCGGGAATCCGGACCCGGTTCTGGCCGAAGCGTTCGGTCGACCCGCAGACGCCACCGAGTCGATCGGTCGCGATCCCGAGGCGTCGGCGAACAACACACCCGACGAAGAACCCCCGCGTGATCCGTGGCGCGATCCTGAATCCGAGGTCTCGCTGGGCAAGCCTGCAGAGTCCGAGGCGCCGGTGCAGTTGCCTCCCGCCCAGAAGCTCGACGTGCGTGAGCTGTTGTTCGGTCGCAAGGTCGCCCCCTCAGCACTGGCCGCGCTTGCGGGCATGGCACTTGTCATCGCTCTTGTCGGTGGCTTGCTCGCCACTGTCATCACCGCCGATCGCAGTTCACTCACCAGCTCACGTGTCACGCTCGTTCAATCCGGCGGCGGTGAACAGCCGGAGTCGCAGGTGGCGAAGGTCGCCGACGCAGTGCTGCCTTCCGTGGTGTCGATTCAGGTCGCCGTCGGTGACCAGGGAAGTACCGGCTCCGGTGTGGTCATCTCGGGTGAGGGGTACATCGTCACCAACAACCACGTGATCTCCTCGGCAGTACCGCCCGCTCAGGACGCGAAGATCCAGGTGATCTTCTCCGACGGAACCAAGACCGATGCCCAGATCGTCGGACGTGACGTCAAGACAGACCTCGCGGTGCTCAAGGTGTCGGCCAACAATCTGACGGTCGCTCAGCTCGGAAAATCCGAGGATGTTCAGGTCGGCGACGACGTCGTCGCCGTCGGCTCACCGCTCGGATTGAGCAAGACTGTCACCCGCGGAATTGTCAGTGCGCTGAACCGGCCTCTGCGTTTGTCGGGTGAAGGCACCGACACCAACGCCGTCATCGACGCCGTCCAGACCGATGCGGCGATCAACCACGGCAACTCGGGTGGTGCACTCGTCGACGACGAAGCCCGCGTCATCGGTATCAACACGGCCATGCTCAGCGAGTCCGGTGGTTCGGTCGGGCTCGGCTTCGCGATTCCGATCGATACGGTCACCGAGGTGGCGCAGACCATCATTCGCGACGGCAAGGTTCATCACCCCGACATCGGCGTGAATGCCCGCACCGCGGTCAACGACGCGACCAGCGGTGCTGCGGTGGCCAACGTCCGCGACGGCAGCCCAGCTCAACGTGCGGGGATCGTCGAGGGTGACGTCATCGTCAAGGTCGGTGACCGACCGGTGACGAGTGCCGACGAACTGGTGGTTGCGGTCAACGCGACGACCGTCGATCAGCCGGTCAACGTCCAGTTGATCCGCGACGGACGGCAGGTCGACATTTCGGTCACGCCTGTGTCCGACTGATCGGACCCTGCGATCTTCCTGTGAGGTTGATCCGGACATGCGCGCACCGAGCGAGCACACAGTAGGCTGACCCTGTGTTTGGCAACATCGGTTGGGGCGAGTTCATGATCCTCCTCGTAGCGGCTCTGGTCATCTTGGGACCTGAGCGGCTTCCTGGTGCGGTCTCCTGGGTCACGAAGTCCCTGAGGCAGGTGCGCGAATATGCTTCGGGCGCTTCCAATCAGCTCAAGGAAGAACTGGGCACCGATTTCGAGGATCTGCGTAAACCACTCGCAGATCTGAACAAGCTGCGCGGAATGACGCCGCGCGCTGTGATCACCCAGCACCTTCTCGATGGCGACGACTCCATCTTCACGGGCAACTTCGACAAGAAGCCGCAGAGCGGAGTGCAGGAGCCGAAGACGCTGTCGAAGGACAAGCCACTCACCGCGGGCGAACGTCCTCCTGTGGACTTCGACGCAACCTAGTTTCGATATGCGAAAGGGCGCCTGTCACCGATCGGTGACAGGCGCCCTTTCGCATGCGGGGTTCTACAAGTTGCGAACCGTATTGATACCGAGCGACATTCCGGCCAGCCCGCGCTGACGGACGGCCAACTTGTCGGCGATGTCCTTGAGTGCGATGGCCGCGGGTGAATCGGGAGCGCTGAGGACGATCGGCGTCCCGGCGTCGCCTGCCTCGCGGACGGACGGGTCCAGCGGAATCTGTCCGAGAAGCGGAACCTTGGCGCCGACGGCCTTCGTGAGGCGATCGGAGACGGTCTGCCCGCCGCCTTCGCCGAAGACGTCCATGCGGGTGCCGTCGGGAAGTTCGAGCCACGACATGTTCTCGACGACGCCGGCGACGCGCTGGCGGGTCTGCAGGGCGATGGCGCCCGCTCGCTCGGCGACCTCGGCAGCGGCCTGCTGCGGTGTGGTGACGACCAGGATCTCGGCGCTCGGGATGAGCTGAGCCACCGAGATGGCGATGTCACCGGTGCCTGGCGGCAGATCGAGAAGCAGCACGTCCAGATCGCCCCAGAACACGTCGGCGAGGAACTGCTGGAGCGCGCGGTGAAGCATCGGTCCGCGCCAGACGACAGGAGTGTTGCCCTGGGTGAACTGCGCGATGGAGATCATCTTCACGTCGTGTGCAACCGGCGGCATGATCATGCGCTCGACCTGAGTGGGCTTGGCGTCGGTGCCGAGCATGCGGGGGATCGAGTGACCGTAGATATCCGCGTCGAGTACGCCGACAGACAGCCCGCGCGCGGCCATTGCTGCCGCGAGATTGACTGTCACACTGGACTTTCCGACGCCACCCTTGCCGGAGGCTACGGCGTAGACGCGGGTGAGTGAACCCGGCTGGGCGAACGGGATGACGGGTTCGGCGGAATCGCCGCGAAGCGACTTGCGGAGCTCGGTCCGCTGGGCGTCGTCCATGACGTCGAGTTCGACGCGGATCGCACCGACCCCGGCGACGTCGGCGACGGCCTTGGTGACGCGTTCGGTGATCTCGGTGCGCATCGGGCAACCGGCGGTCGTGAGATAGATGCCGATGTCGACGCTGTTGTCACTGGAGAGGGAGATCCCCTTGACCATCCCCAGCTCGGTGATGGGTTTGCGGATCTCTGGGTCCAGAACTCGCGCGAGCGCGGAGCGAACGTCGGACTCGGTCAGTACAGACATGACTCCATGGTAAGTCCAGGTAGGTCAGTGGATGCGCGGCAGGTCCGATGCGGCGGGCACGATGCCGGTGGAGTACCCGAGCGACCAGGCCAGAACGTTGGCAACGTAGGCGGCCGAGTTGTTGTAGCGGTGGATCGCGGAGGCAACCTGGGTGACGTCCTGCATGTTGAGTCCGCCGTCGCACAGGTACTTGCCGGTGGTCAGTGCGGAGTCGAAAAGGTTCTGGGGGTCGGCGATTCCGTCACCGTTGCCGTCGCCCGCGTACTGGTTCCAGGTGGACGGGATGAACTGCATCGGGCCGACTGCGCGATCGTAGACGGTGTCGCCGTCGAGGGCGCCGCCGTCGGTGTCCATGATGACGGCCTGGCCGGGAAGGCTGCCGTTGAGTGGCAGGCCGATCACGGGCTTGTAGAGGTTGCCGTTCGCGTCGGCGTCCTTGCCGTCGTTGGCGTGGCCGGATTCGACGCGGCCGATACCGGCCAGGAGTGTCCAGTGCATGTTGCAGTTGGGCTTCTCGACGGCGAGGATCCGCTCGGCGTTCTGGTATGCGGCGACGCTCACGCCCGGGATTCCGAGTGCTCCCTCGGCCATGGAGGCTGGGAGCGGGGGAGTCGCCTGCACTGGAGCCAACGGCGCGGGTTCCGGCGCGGGGGCGGGAGCAGGCTCGGCGATTGCTTCGACGGCGGGCAGAATCTGCGCTTGCGGTTCCTGCGTGGCTTGCGCGGCAGTGTCCACCGTTTCGGCGGAGCTGGTGTTGAAGAACGGAACCTTGGGAGCGGCGCCGGCCGTGTTGGCTGCGGTGACGAGTCCGATAGGGATGAGTCCGGTGAGCGCGATGACCGAATTTCGACGGATGTGCGAATCTGTCTTCTTGCTGTGCCGACCCACTGTGTATGCCTCCTGAACCTCCGCGAGGAGGTTTTCCGTTCAACTGACGGAGTCGAGGCTACCTGATTTGTTGCGTTTCCGTTATTCAACCGTGATCTAGAAGGGCAGTTTGGGGCATATGCACTGTTCTTTCGTGATTTTTTGGTTACAGAGCGGGCATGCCGGGAAGGCCCGGGAAGAACGGCGCGAATGCCGGAGCCGGGGCAGGTTCCGGTGCGGGGGCCGGTGCGGGTGACGGAGCGGGCTCAGGCGACGGGGCAGCCGGCGGCGAAGATTCCGCGGGCGCTGCGTCGGTGGTGGCGGGTGCCGTGGCGGCTACTGCCATTCCTGGGACCGTGCACGGCAGAAGGATGCCGTCCTGCAAGGCGTCGAGTGCTGCTGGATCCGGAAGGATCACGCACATGTCGTCGGGCCAGCGCCATCCCTCAGCCGTCAGAATCGGCCAGACGAGACCCCGTGAGGTGAGGACGGGGAGCGGGATGATCGGACCGGGAGCCGCGTTCCGGGCGGCGTTGGGTCCCGGAGTGGGGCTGGTCGGCGTTACTCCCGGCGGGATCAGTGCCTGGATCTCGGGTGAGAGCGCGGGCATGTCGGGCAGGCCTGGGAAGAGAGGGGGGGTGGTGGTCGGAGTCGTCGACGCAGATTCCTTGTCGCCTGCCGCCGGGTCGGTAGCTGCAGCAGCGGCGAGAACGGCCGAAGCGGCGGAGTCTGCCGAGGCGGCGGCGTTGATCGCCGAGCTGCCGGTGTTGATGCCGGTGGTGTACGGGAGCTGGCCGGAAGGAATGACACCGTTCTTGTATGCCGTCGACCACATGATCACGTTTGCCGCGTAGGCGGCCGAGTTGTTGTACCGCAGAACAGCTTTGGTCTCCTGGGCGACATCGCGCAGGTTGAGTCCGCCGCTGCAGAGGTACTTCGCTGCCGAGAGCGCCGCATCGAAGACGTTGTTGGGGTCCTTGATTCCGTCCCCGTTGCCGTCGCTGGCATAACCGGCCCAGGTGGCCGGAATGAACTGCATCGGCCCGACAGCGCGGTCGTGGGTCGGGTCTCCGTCGATCGCGCCCTTGTCGGTGTCCCGAATGACTTCGTTGCCTGCCAACCGTCCGTCGAGGACGGGGCCGAGGATCGGGGTGACCGTCGTACCCACCGACGTCGTCTTGCCGCCGTTGGCGTGACCGGATTCGATGCGTCCGATGCCGGCCAGGAGATGCCAAGGGATGCCGCAGCCCGGCGCCTCGGTCATCATCACCAGTTCGGCGGATCGGTACGCGTTCAGAACGATCTCGGGGATGCCCAGAGAAGTGAGGACGACGGCCGCAGCGTTGGGCGCTGCCGGAGCGCCGGCGACCGTATCGCTGGGTGGGGCCGATCGTTGCGTTCGGACGGTGCGGGGCGTCGGGAGGAAGTCGACAGAGTCCGGCTGCGCAACGGAGGCGGAGCCTGCGAGGGCAATGGGGACCTGCGACCCGCCGGATGGTGCGCTTCCGGCCGTGAGGGCTGCTGGACCTGTTACGACAAGCAGTCCCCCCACCAGTGTGGATGCTGCAATCATTCCGCGTACTCGCACGATTCCCCTTTGCTGGTGCTCCCGCCTCGGAGTACCCACCGTGATAATCCATCCTGCTGTGACTTACGTTACATATCGGTCACGGTGCGTGCAGCAAAACTCAGCGAACGCTCAGCTAGTTGTGACTTTGTTTCGCAGTATTCGAGTCACGGTGCTTCTTCTTCGGGGTCGGTTCGCCGTCGGCGGCAAGGATCGACTTGATCTCCTCGAGCTCCCGCCGCAGGTAGTCGCGGGTGGCGACCTCGCCGACGGCGATGCGCAGCGCTGCCAGTTCGCGAGCGAGGAATTCAGTGTCCGCTTTGGTTTGCTCGGCGCGTGAGCGGTCCTCCTCGAGCGAGACCCGGTCGCGATTCTCCTGACGATTCTGGGCCAGGAGGATCAGCGGCGCCGCGTAGGCGGCCTGGGTGGAGAAGGCGAGGTTGAGCAGGATGAACGGATACGGGTCCCACTGCAGAGCCACCGCGAACACGTTGATCAGGATCCAGACGATCACGATGATCGTCTGGATCGCGAGATAACGCCCGGTACCGAGGAAGCGGGCGATGCGTTCACTGACGCGTCCGACAGCTTCGACGTCGAAATCGAGATTGAACCGGCGGCTTCCGCGAGGCGTTTCCAGTCGTTGCCGTGCGGTCGTGCTCGACGCCCGTTCGCTCATCGGAGTAGTTCCTCGTCGTCGGAGTAATCCTCACGCCAGTCTTCCGGCAGGAGGTGATCGAGCACGTCGTCGACTGTCACGGCCCCGATCAGGTGGTTCTCGTCGTCCACGACCGGCCCGCACACCAAGTTGTAGGTCGCGAAGTATCGGGTGACCGACGCCAGCGAGTCGTCCGGCGCCAACCGGGGCATGTCGGTGTCGAGTATTCCGCCCACAAGGCTGGCGGGAGGCTCGCGGAGAAGCTTCTGCAAGTGGACGCAGCCGAGATACCGCCCGGTCGGAGTCGCCGTCGGCGGACGTACGACGAAGACCATGCTCGACAGCGCCGGGGTCACGTCGTAGTTGCGGGCGCGGGCAAGGGCCTCGGCGACGGTCGTCGAGGCCGTCAGTACCACCGGTTCGGGCGTCATCAGGCCACCGGCAGTGTCCGGAGAGTGCTCGAGCAGGCGTCGAACAGGTTCGGAATCCTGCGGGTCCATCAACTGCAACAGTGATTCGGCTTCGGTCTCGGGCAGCTCGCCCAACAGGTCGGCGGCGTCGTCGGGATCCATCGCTTCGAGTAGATCGGCGGCACGTTCGACTTCCAGGTGCATCAGCAGATCGGTCTGGTCGTCCGCCGGCAGTTCCTGCACGACGTCGGCGAGGCGTTCGTCGTCGAGTGCCACGGCCAGTTCGTGGCGGCGCTTCTCCGGCAGTTCCCGCATGGCGTTGGCCACATCGGCGGGTCGCATGCCTTCGTACTGCAGAAGGAGGTGAGCTACGCCCTGGCCGGGGAGCGAGAGATCGCTCTGGGTGAGGCCGGCGACGTGCTGCCAGTCGACGATGTGAATCGCCGCGCGTCGACCGAGGCGTCCGCGATGGCCGCGAACGGCGACCTTCGAGACGACCCAGTCTCGCGTTCGCGTCGATTCGATCCCGAGGTCGACGACTATCGTGTCGACGCCGTGAAGCTCCTCGAGTTCCGGGTCGTCCACGCGCACATGCGAATCGAGTACCTGCGCCAGCGCGAGTACTTCACCCGGCCGCTGGTTGAAGCGCCGCAAACTGACGTTGCCCGTGGTCAGGGTGACCGCACTCGGCTCGATGGCTGTCACGCGGAGCATCGGAACGAAAATGCGTTTGCGCGTGAACATTTCGATCACCAGACCGAGAACCCGCGGTTGCTGGCGTCCGATACGGACCGTGATGACGACGTCGCGCACACGACCGATCGATTCGCCGTCCGGGCCGAGCACAACCAGGCCGGCAAGCCTGGCTGCAAATACCTTGCCTGCTGCTGCCATGATTGCAAGGCTAATTCGTCCAGCGTCAAAATCTGCAACGGCGCCACCGAAAATCGAGAAGGGCAGTCCGCAATGACTTCACGCAACCGTTCCCGTCGATCGGTATTGGCAGTTCCCGGCAGCAGTCGGAAGATGATCGACAAGGCGAAGGGATTGCCCGCCGACGAGATCTTCCTCGACCTCGAAGACGCGGTGGCGCCGTTGGCGAAGCAGGCGGCACGAGAGTCGATCGGCGACGCGTTGGCCGAGGACGGGTGGGGCAAACAGGTCAAGGTCGTCCGGGTCAACGACTGGACGACCGAATGGACGTATGCCGACGTCGTGGAGGTGGTCGGCCGCGCCGGAGCGCATCTGGACGCCATTCTGCTGCCCAAGGTTCCCGACGCGAGTCACGTCCAGGCACTCGATTTGTTGTTGACGCAGGTCGAGAAGGCCAACGGTCTCGAGGTCGGCAAGATCGGAATCGAGCCGCAGATCGAGAACGCGATCGGCTTGACCAACATCGACGCGATCGCCACCGCGAGTCCCCGCGTCGAGGCACTCGTGTTCGGCCCGGCCGACTTCATGGCGAGCTTGAACATGCGAACTCTGGTCGTCGGTGAGCAACCGGACGGCTACGACCGCGGTGACGCGTATCACCACATCTTGATGACCATCTTGATGGCCGCACGTGCACACGGCGTCCAGGCGATCGACGGTCCGTACCTCCAGATTCGCGACGTCGAGGCTTTCACTCGGTCGGCGGCGCGGACGGCAGCGCTCGGCTTCGACGGCAAGTGGGTTCTGCATCCCACGCAGATCGAGGCGGCCAACGAGGTGTTCAGTCCGCGCCAATCCGATTACGACCGTGCAGAACTCATCTTGGACGCGTACGCGTTCCACACCTCAGCCGCCGGAGGAGGGCGGGGCGCCGTCATGCTCGGCGACGAGATGATCGACGAGGCGAGTCGCAAGATGGCACTGGTGATTTCGGCCAAGGGCCGCGCCGCGGGGATGACGCGCACGTCGGAATTCACGCCGCCCGAACACGCCTGACGCTCGCATAGCCGAACGAATCAGGTCTGTAAAGGGCACAATAGGGGTAGATGTACTTGCGTCATCCGCGTGGATGACGTGCCCGAAAAGAGGAGCGCTGCCAGCCATGTCCAATCCGCTCGGTCAATCGTCGAATGGGTCGCGCCGTGGAGCGTTGCCGACACCGCCTTCGGGATGGCCCATCGGGTCGTATCCCACCTACGCCGAGGCGCAGCGCGCAGTCGATTATCTCTCCGATCAAGAATTCCCGGTTCAGGACGTCACGATCGTCGGCGTGAACCTGATGCAGGTCGAGCGCGTTCTCGGCCGGTTGACGTGGGCCAAGGTGATCGGTGGTGGCATCGTCTCCGGTGCCTGGCTCGGTGTCTTCTTCGGCCTGGTGCTCGGAATCGTCACCGGCGGGTTCCTCGCTCCGCTGATCGCGGGCATCGTGGGCGGCATCATCTTCGGTGTCATCTCCACGACCATCCCGTACGCCGCGACGCGTGGGCAGCGGGACTTCGCCTCGACGATGCAGTTGGTCGCCGGACGTTACGACGTACTGTGTGAGCCCAAGACGGCGGAGTCGGCGCGCGACCTGCTCGCCAAGCTCGCCATCTGACATTCTCGCTCGGGCTGCCAACTTGTGTGATCTCGGTTACTTTATGTACACGCGGGCGAGGCAGTACTCCTTCCCGTGACCGTTTGCCGGACAAGGAAATAGGTCCCTTCTCCGGCAAAAGTGCCGATGTGTGGTGCGTCGGCCAGCCGAATCGACTGCGCCGTCTCGCCGCCCGAGGAGGACGGCTGTGCAGAACAAGAGATTGCAGGCGGGGCAGAAGAAGAAATTGAGGGTGGGGCTGCTCGGCGCGGCGACATTGTTGTTGGCGCCCTTGCTCAGTGCGTGTGGATCAGACAAGGACGACGGCGTGGTGCTGTCCTTCTACACCGCCGCCGACGGCGCCGAGCAGTATGCGGAGGCCGCCGCCAATTGCTCGGCGGCGTCGAACGGCGCGTACCGGGTCGAGCAGAAAACTCTGCCCAAGGGTGCCGACGACCAGCGACTTCAGTTGGCCCGGCGTCTGACCGGCAATGACAAGTCACTCGATCTGATGACGCTCGACGTGGTGTGGACTGCCGAATTCGCCGAAGCCGGATGGGCATTGCCGCTTCCTGACGACGTGGCGGCCGAGGTCAGCAACGGGACGCTCGAGGGTCCGCTGGAGTCGGCGAAGTGGCAGGACCAGCTCTATGCGGCGCCATTGAACACCAACACCCAATTGCTCTGGTATCGAAAGGATTTGATGCCGGACGGGCAACCACCCCAAACCTGGGATCAGATGATCGACATCTCCGAAGGCCTGGCCGCGGAGGGGCGCCCCAGCTGGATCGGTGTGCAGGGCAAGCAGTACGAAGGATTGATGGTCTGGTTCAACACCCTTCTCGCCAGTGCCGGCGGATCGGTGGTGGGGCCCGACGGAACAACCGTGACGGTGGCCGACGGTGATGCTGCCCAGCAGGCGCTGACCGTCATGAAGCGCGTCGCTACCGCGAAGGGTGCGGATCCCTCGATCTCGCAGGGGGATGAAGCGTCGTCGCGACTGGGTATGGAGAGCGGCAAATCTGCCTTCCAGGTCAACTGGCCGTTCGTGCTGCCCGGCATCATGGAGAACGCCGAGAAGGGCGATCTGCCGTACATCGACGACAAGGGCAACGTCACCAGTGAGAACACCGGAAACACGGTGCTCACGGTGAACGGAGAACGGAATTTCCTTGCCGCTCCGTATCCCTCGGTGATCGAGGGTAAGCCGGCCGAGGTCACGATCGGCGGCTTCAACGTAGCGGTGGCCAAGACCAGCCAGCATCCGGACCTCGCGTTCGAGGCGCTCACCTGTCTGCGTAACGAGGAGAATCAGCGCAACAACGCGGTAGCCGGTGGCGTTCCGCCGACTCTCGAGAGCCTGTACGACGACCCGGCGTTCCAGGAGGCGTACCCGGCGTGGCGTGAGGTTCGCGACAGCCTGGACACCGCTTCGGTTCGTCCGGTTTCTCCTGCCTATCAGAGTATTTCGACGCTCATCACTGCCACGCTGAACCCTGTGGGAAACATCGATCCGGAATCGACCGTGAACGATCTTGCCGAGCAGGTACGTAAGGCAGTCAATTCCGAGGGGCTGATTCCGTGACGATCGACAGCGAAAATTCGGGAGCTGCACCAACAGTCGCGACGCCCTCGCCGGAGCCGAAGCACTCCGCGAAGTCGAAGATGTCGGACGGAAAGGCGGCCGAGCGTCGCCTCGGTCTCTGGCTGGTGGCCCCGGCCGCGATTCTCATGATCGCGGTGACCGCATATCCGGTGGTCTACGCCGTTTGGCTGAGTTTGCAGCGCTACGACCTGCGCTTCCCGGATCAACGAAAGTTCGTGTGGTTCGACAACTACGTGTCGGTGCTGACCGACGGTTACTGGTGGCAAGCGTTCGCGGTGACGACGTCGATCACTGTCGTCTCGGTCGTCATCGAGTTCGTTCTCGGACTGACCATCGCACTGGTGATGCACCGAACGATCGTGGGTAAGGGGCTCGTCCGCACCGTTGTGCTCATCCCGTACGGCATCGTCACCGTCGCGGCGGCATACAGCTGGTACTACGCGTGGACGCCGGGGACCGGCTACCTCGCCAATCTCCTGCCCGACGGCAGTGCGCCGCTCACCGACCAGATCCCGTCGCTCGCGATCATCGTCCTTGCCGAGGTCTGGAAGACGACGCCGTTCATGGCGCTGCTCCTGCTCGCCGGCTTGGCGCTCGTGCCCGATGACCTTCTCAAGGCGGCTCAGGTGGACGGCGCTGGCGCGTGGACCCGGTTGGTACGCATCATCCTTCCGCTGATGAAGCCCGCCATCCTCGTCGCTCTGCTGTTCCGGACACTCGACGCATTCCGCATCTTCGACAACATCTACGTGCTGACGAAGGGAGCGAACGACACCGGGTCGGTGTCGATTCTGGGTTACGACAATCTGTTCAAGGCATTCAACCTGGGCATCGGATCCGCGATCAGCGTGCTGATCTTCGTGTGTGTGGCCGTGATCGCGTTCATCTTCATCAAACTTTTCGGTGCTTCGGCTCCCGGATCCGATACGGAAGGACGCTGACATGACCGTGACTCCCAGACTCAAGATCAGCTGGTCCGTCGTCAACCTTCTGGTCTTGCTGTACGCGCTGGTTCCCGTCCTGTGGATCGCCAGCCTGTCCTTCAAACCGGCCGGAACGATCAAGGACGGCAAGTTCATTCCGGAGAAGTGGACCCTGGACAACTACCGAGGAATCTTCGACACCAGCGCCTTCACCAGTGCTCTGATCAACTCCATCGGTATCGGACTCATCTCGACGGTCATCGCCGTGGTGATCGGGACCATGGCAGCGTACGCCATTGCGCGCCTGGATTTTCCGGGCAAGAAGCTGCTGGTGGGTGTTGCACTGCTGATCGCGATGTTCCCGCAGATTTCATTGGTGAGCCCGTTGTTCGACATCGAACGACGGCTCGGACTCTTCGACACCTGGGCCGGACTCATCCTGCCGTACATCACCTTTGCGTTGCCGTTGGCGATCTACACGCTCTCGGCGTTCTTCAAAGAGATTCCGTGGGAACTCGAGAAGGCGGCTCAGATGGACGGCGCGACGCCGGGTCAGGCGTTCCGGAAGGTGGTGGCTCCACTGGCCGCGCCCGGTATCGTCACTGCGGGCATCTTGGTTTTCATCTTCTGCTGGAACGATCTGTTGTTCGCGATCTCGTTGACGTCGACCGAACGCTCCATCACCGCCCCTGCGGCCATCGCGAACTTCACCGGCGCTTCACAATTCGAGGAGCCCACCGGGTCGATCGCCGCGGCCGCCATGGTCATCACCATTCCGATCATCATCTTTGTTCTGTTCTTCCAACGTCGTATCGTGGCCGGGCTTACTTCCGGCGCAGTGAAGGGATAAGCCTGTGGCCGAGATCGTGCTGGACAAGGTGACCAAGCTGTACCCGGACGGAGCCAAGGCGGTCAGTGATGTCGACATCACCATCGCCGACGGAGAATTCATCATTCTCGTGGGCCCCTCCGGTTGTGGAAAATCCACGACTCTCAACATGATTGCCGGGCTGGAAGACATTTCGACCGGCGAGCTGAGGATTGCGGGTGAACGCGTCAACGAACGCGCCCCCAAGGACCGCGACATCGCGATGGTGTTCCAGTCGTATGCTCTGTATCCGCACATGACGGTGCGCCAGAACATCGCGTTCCCACTGACATTGGCGAAGATGTCCAAGGACGAGATCAACGCCAAGGTCGACGACGCAGCGCGGGTGCTCGACCTCACCCAGCATCTCGATCGCAAACCGGCGAACCTGTCGGGCGGTCAGCGTCAGCGTGTCGCGATGGGACGCGCAATCGTGCGCAGCCCGAAGGCGTTTCTCATGGACGAGCCGCTTTCCAACCTGGACGCCAAACTGCGCGTGCAGATGAGGACGGAGATCGCCCGTCTGCAGCAGCGACTCGGTACGACAACGATTTACGTGACCCACGACCAGACCGAGGCGATGACGCTCGGCGATCGGGTAGTCGTGCTGCGCGGCGGAATCGTGCAACAGATCGGTGCGCCGCAGGAACTCTACGATCGTCCGAACAATCTGTTCGTGGCGGGGTTCATCGGGTCCCCGTCCATGAACTTCTTCCCCGGACAGTTGACGGCGGACGGCGTCAGCACGCCGATCGGCGATGTTCGCCTGCCCGCGGCGGCGCAGTCGAAGATCTCGGGCAGCGGCTCGGGCAAGGACGTCGTGGTCGGTATCAGGCCGGAACATTTCGAGGACGTGGCGCTGGTCGATGCAGCGCAGAAGCCGCACGGTGGGACGTTCACCGTCGACGTCGACGTGCTGGAATCGATGGGTTCCGACAAGTACGCGTATTTCCTCGCTGGTGGCCCCGCCGTCAATTCTCGTGAACTCGAGGAACTCGCCGCCGATTCGGGAACGGCCGTCGCTGGTGGCGGTCAACTGGTTGCCAGGCTCTCGTCCGAGTCCACCGTGGCCCAGGGCAGGTCTATCGATCTGTGGTTCGATCCCGCCAAGATCGCAGTGTTCGACGGCGGTACGGGAGCCAATCTGCTGCTGTGACCTTTACCCGGGCAAGGTGACCGAATACGTCGCGCCCCAGGGGAGCGGTACCTGTTCGGGGCCGGGCGCTGCGTCGGCCGGCTCGGGTAGGGGGACCAGGCGGCCGAATTGTTCGTGATGGGTGGAGGCCGGGGCGGCTTGCGCTGTCCCGGCGACCACGGCGATCGGCGCCGCTGCCAGGGCGCCGGCGACGGCAAATCGAGTGGCGATGCGGCGCTTGCTTGCTCGGGTCGAGATCATGAGCACTCCTGCGTGGTTTCGAGGTTCGGTGAATGCTGTGCCATTCACGGTATTGCGGGTTGATTGTGAAATCTCGTGTGCGAAGCTCATTCACAGGGAACTGGGATGGGCGGCACAGGAGGACAGATGAACGAATCCTCGGTACGAACCGAGCACCTGCCCGGCGGCCCGGACCTCGAACGGATCATGCGCGAACACGCCTACCGCGGTGCGTACCTCCAACTGACGGTGCGCGGCGCTCTGGTGCTGTTCATCGCCCTGACACTGATCTTCGTCCCGCCGATGAACGACGCGGGATGGTGTTTCGCGATTCTGGGCGCCTATGCCCTCTGGTCGGCAGCCGTGGCGCTGTGGATCCGCAAAGGCGGCACCGGCCCGGTGACGATGATCTGGCTCGGCTTGTTCGTCGACCTCGCCGTGCTCGCAACTCTGACATTGCTGACCGGTCTCGCAGCCGAGCAGAGTTGGACCGCCGACATCTTGAGCAACGGGCTCTTCGTCATTCCGGTTCTTGCGTGTACGCAACTGCGGACGGACGTGTGTGTCGGCGTCGTTGCCTGCACGATCGGTGTGTTTTTTGCTTCCAGTTGGGCAACGATGACTTCGAATTCCGAGCCGTGGCCGTCGATCCTGCTGAGTACCATGGCCTTGGCCGGGGTGGGTGCGGGCGCAATCGGATTGACTCGGATTCAAAGGTCACGAGTGTTGACCATCGGGCAGCTCGTCGGGCATCGCACGAGCCTTCTGGCCGAACTCATGGGGCTCGAGCAGCGTGAGCGCACAGAACTGTCCGAGCAACTGCACGACGGGGCGCTCCAGTACGTTCTCGCGGCGCGGATGGATCTCGACGAATTGGCAGGCAGTGCGGAACCCGTCGCATTGGCGCGAGCTGGGAAAGCGCTTGGTGAAGCGACAACGCTGCTGAGGTCGTCCGTCTCGGAACTGCATCCCACAGTTCTCGTCCACGTTGGCCTTGCCCGCGCGATCGGGGACCTCGCGCGCTCGGCGCAGGGACGCGGCGGAGTGGTGGTCGACGTCGACACTTCGGGCTGGAACGACGATTTACGCACGTCCGCGGACGAGGTCTTGTTCGGCGCCACCCGAGAGCTTCTGGGCAACGTCGTCAAACATGCCGGCGCGCAGAACGTCCGGATCGAGCTTGCGCGGCTGGACCACCGTGCGGTGCTCGTGGTCTCGGACGACGGTCGGGGGATCAGCGCCGATCGGATTGCCCAACGACGGGCCGCCGGGCACATCGGACTGCTCTCGCACGAACTGCGTGTGGTTGCCGCTGGTGGCTCGTTCTCGGTCGGACCGGGTGAAGGGTCCGGAACGCTCGCGCGAGTCGAGATACCGTTCGAGATCGTCACCGCCCCTGACCACGATCGTTGAGGAGTTGTCGATGTCTGCACTGATCACCGATCGCGAGCTCAACCTGGCGACTCTGGCGCGGCAGTTCCTGCTGCGGCGGGCCGAGGTCAGCGCGTTGGATGCGATCGAGCATCTGGCAGGTCTGCAGGCCCAGGCGCCGAATCCGCCCTACCTGGCACTGTGGGCGCGGCTGAAGAACTTTGCGGCAGAAGACCTCTCCACCCTTGTCGAGAAGCGCCAGGTGGTGCGGCTGGTTGCCATGCGGGGCACGGTCTTTGCCCTCTCGGCCGCCGATGCGGGTCCCTTCCGTGCCACGGTTCAGACGATCATGGAACGCGACCTCCACACCAACAGCACTCAGCGTGCGGCGCTCACCGGGTTGGATCTCGACGCGCTGGCGCAGGCGGGGCGTGACCTGGTAGCGGACGGGCCGCTTACTCAGATGCAGATGAGACCGATACTGGCAGAGCGCTTTCCCGGCCACGCGGCCGAGGGACTGGCGCACGGAGTTCGAGGGCTACTGCCGATGGTGCAGGTCCCACCGCGAGGTTTGTGGGGACGATCCGGAGCGCCGGCACTGACGACCTTGGCGAATTGGCTTGGCGCAGAGGTGAGTTCAACTCCAGATCCCGACGCGATGGTGCTGCGCTATCTGGCTGCCTTCGGGCCCGCGAGCGTGAAGGATGCGCAAGCGTGGTCGGGGCTCACGAGACTCGCCGAAGTCTTCGAGAGGCTACGTCCCGGCTTGATCACCTTTGTCAACGCGAAAGGGGCCGAGGTGTTCGACCTGCCGGACGCGCCACGACCGACCTCCGGAACACCGCCGGTCAGAATCCTTGCTCCGTTCGACAACATCCTGCTCTCGCACGCCGACCGCTCACGAATCATGGACGAGCAGTACCGAACTCGCGTCTTCACCGTCAACGGCATAATCAAGCCCGCCATCCTGGTGCGCGGAAAGGTGGTGGGATTCGCGACGGTGACGCCGGCAAAGGAGACCGTCGAGTTGAGCGCGACTCTGTTTGCGCAGCAACCGAAGACCGCGCTCGCGTCCATCGAGAAAGAAGCGCGTTCGTTGCTGAAGTTCATGCACCCGAAGATCCCGACCCGAGAGGTGCGGTTCGCTGTCGCTACGTAGCGGGCTTGTGCTTTCGCGGTGCTCGATCGCGTAGTTCGGCCACGATCTCGTCATTCCACATGTGCCGCCGCACCAGTCGGTACCGCTCCCGGGCGATCCACAAGTACGCTTCGGCGTCGGTGTGCTCGGGCAACATGTCGGCGCCCCTCAGCATTCGCACGACGGGGAGAAATTCCTCGCCGAACCAGCGCCGGGCGACCGTGTCTCGGCCGAGGAACTCACCCTTTTCCTGCATGAGCCGAAAACCCCACGCCTCCACGCACTCACTGAGTTCGGCGTACTCCCACGGGTCGGTGACCTGAACGGCTTCGCGTTGCGAGCCCTGCAGCGGAACGCGAGTGAGGAAGAGTCGGCGATGGTCCTTGATGAGCAGATCGGCGCGCTGAGTGATGCCTTCCGGCGAGATGCGCGTGATGATCTCGGTGACGTACGCGTCGATTGTCTTCTGGTGCATCGCACACGCAATGGACACTCGGTGGTGTCCGTCGATCACGAAATGCATGGAGCCGACACGGTACAACTGAACGGGTGGCACCGATTCGCCGCGTCGTTGCGCCACCGCAAGTCGCTCCCAACGAGCGCGCGAATGAGTGGACGTCGGACGGAAGTACCTGTCGAAATCACCTGTGCGGTCGACACTTCCGACTATCGATTCGATGGTGACGACCTGCAGACCCAGAGACTTCTCACCAACCTTGCCGAGCGCTGCGACAACCTCGTCGAACGGCAGGATCGCGTTGACGTCGTCCGGTTCGCGTCGTAGCCAACTGACCAGACGGGCAACGTCGGCGCGTCGACGCTGACGAGCGAAGTCGTTTTCCGCGTCGGCTGTGGGAAATCCGGTGTCACGAGCCATGTCGGCGCCTCACGATCGTCGGCGGAGTACCTGGGGAAATCTCCATCAGCGTGAAGCCGACGGTATTGAGCACGATAGTCCGGCCTACCTCCAGATCGAGAGGTGTTCGCCCGTGCGGGTGGATGTGTCCGTGAATCATGACCGTCGGATCGAGGGTGCGGATCAAGGGGGTGAAGCATTCGAACCCACGATGTGGCCGATCCTCGGCGTCGCCGACACCGCGGGCGGGGCTGTGGGTGAGCAGCACATCCACGCCCGCCCGGCCGCCGGGAAGCCGCGATTGCCAGGCGTTTCGCCAGGTGAGCGAGCGGGCGCGTCGGCTCTGCTGGCGCTCGGACCACTGATTGGGACCCGTGTTGTATCGGATGGAACCACCGAGGCCCGCGATCCGCAGACCGGCGACGGTCACGATGCGTCCGTCGGCGTTGACTGCGCCGGTCGGGCCGGGCCACTGCGCCGGCATACCTGCCCGCATCCAACCGGATCTCTTGTTCGAATATCCGGACAGATCGACGTCGTGGTTTCCGGGAACGAACACGCACGGCGCATTCAGTTGGTCAGACAGGTACTCCAGATACGCAAACGGCAGGTCGCCCGCGCCGAGGATCACGTCGACTCCGAGTGAACGAACTTGACTGCTCCACAGGAATTCGACGGTCTCGTCGCTGACAGCGAGAACGGAGACCATTTCGACGACGCTACCGCCACCGCGAGGTATCTGCGCTGCGAACCTCGCGGGCACGGTGTTTAGATGGACGAGTGTCAGACAGCGTCGTATCTTCCGTCCGGGCCCATCTCGTCAGCAGCATCGAGGGGCCGGACCCCACCGCGGCCTCAGTGACGTTCCTCGGTGTCGAACCGCTGGACGTGCTGCGTTTCGAATCACCCGACGGCCTGGTCCGCTACGTCACACTGGGGTGCTCGCGTCATCCGATGGGCGACCCCAACGAACTGGTCGCAGACCCCACACGCGGTCCTCGCGCCGAGTTGGTGCTCACCCTGCGCGGTGGCACGGGTGTCGCGTCGGGTGTGGCCAGGACGCTCGCGGTGCTGGCTGCGGCGCCGTCCGTCGAAGGCGTCGTGCTGCTCGAGGACGCACTGTTGGACCTGGGCGAGCCGCTGTGGAAGGACACTGCGTTCACGGCGGTGCTTCTCGGTGACAGCGGGATCGCCGACCTGACGCTGCCGGAGCCGTTCGATCCGGTGCGCTTCCTTGGCGTGGTCCCCCTGACCGGTACCGAAGCCGCCTGGGTGCGTCTGCGCGGCGCGGAGGCCCTGCGGGAAGCGTGGACCGAGGCGGGGATCGACATTCGCGATCCGCACCGTTCCGCTGCCTCGCTCTAGCTGCGCCGGCGCTTTGTCCGTCAGATCATTCGGCGTGCACGAGGATGTCCGCCAAGTTCTCGAGACTTACCCGAACGGTCCGTGAAAATGCTTTCGTCACGATCGGGTCTGCCATCTTGCCGAATACGCCGCCGAGTCCGCTTTCGCTGTCGAGTCGGTAGGTGACCCGAGTGCCGTCACCGACTTCTTCGCATGTCGTGGTCTGCGAGAAGCTGACCGGACTTTCGACGGACGTCGATTTCGACGATCTCGGTGGGTCGTACTCGGTGAATTCGGATGTCCACTCGAGACGCTTGCCCAGGATTCTCGAGACACCGTGCCAACGGCTTCCCACGCCCATCGGGCCGTCGGTGATCTGTTTGCACTCGACCATCGAATTCTCCCAGTTGGGCCAGTTCTCGGCGACGGCGATGTACTCCCAGACGTCCTTGGGTGGCAACGCGATCTCTACAGACTGCTCGACTGTAGGCATGGTTGTTCCTCCATCTCTCCTGGATCTGAATTTGCTTGTCGCAAAATGAATTTCGGGAACGGAATGAAAATGCGTACCCATATCCATTGTCCGCCTGCGACGGTGGCAAGTACAGGGAGTCAGCGTGCGAGGTTCACAGCCAGTTGTTGCGACGGAAGAGAAAGAACAAGCCGACACACACCGACGCGATGAGGAACAGGATGGACTGATAGCCGTACTTGTAACCGAGTTCCGGCATGTTCTCGAAGTTCATTCCGTAGATACCGGCAACGCCCGTCGGCACGGCGGCGATAGCGACCCAAGCCGAGATCTTGCGCATGTCGGTGTTCTGTTGCACCGCGATCTTCGCGAGTGCGGCATCGACCAGAGAACTCAACACCTCGTCGTATTCCGAGATACGTTCGGCCACGATCGTGTGGTGATCCCTTACGTCACGGAAGTATCGCCGGATCTCCTTCGGGACGAGGCCGCCCGCGGGCTGGGTCAGCTGGAGCAGTGGCAATCCGAGTGGAGTGACCGAGCGTCGTAGTTCGACGATTTCACGTTTGAGCAGGTAGATATGCTCGACGGCAACGGTGTTCCGCGGGTTGAACACCAACTCTTCCATGCTGTCGACGTCCTGCTCGACGAGTTGGATGACGGAGAGATAGCTGTCGACGACGTGGTCGGTGATCGCGTGCAACACCGCGAACGGGCCCATGGCGAGACGCTCGGGATTCTGCTCGAGTGACTTGCGCACGCTTGCCAGTTCGGAGTGATCCCCGTGCCGGACGGTCACCACGAAGTCGGGACCGACGAACACCATGATCTCGCCGGTTTCGACGATCTCGCTCGCCGTCGCCACGGACTCGTGCGGTACGTAGACGACCGTGCGCAGCACCAGGAACATGACGTCGTCGTAGCGTTCGAGTTTCGGGCGCTCGTGTGCATGGACGGCATCCTCGACCATCAACTCGTGGAGTCCGAAAGTTGCTGCGACATCTTGCATCTGGCCTTCGTCGGGTGCATGCATGCCCACCCAGACGAACGCGTTGTCTCGACTACGGACCTCGGCCAACGCGGCGCGGTGCGTGTACTTGCCCGGCAACCGCACGCCGTCCACGTAGACCGCGCAGTCGACGATCGCGCGGGCTGCCGGAACGGGGATCTTGGGCGCATCGGCTTGCGTCGATTTGCCGTTCGACCAATTCGGCAGTGACGGCATGGTTGGCACGCTCGCTCCTTCTCGGTCTGTAGTGCAGGGGAACGGCACTGCAGCGACACGTGATCGAATTGCGCTGCCGCTGCGGCGTAATCGTACGTCAGCTTCCGGCTCGGCCACCGGAGCGCGATGAAGTTGCCGATTGCTGACACACTGGAACAGTGCGAATAGACCTTCACACCCACTCCAACGCATCGGACGGCACCGATACCCCGGCTGCCCTCATGCGCGCCGCAGCCGACGCCGGACTCGACGTCGTCGCCATCACCGATCACGACACGACTTCGGGCTGGGCCGAGGCGGCGCACGCCTTGCCGGCCGGCGTCAGCCTGGTTCGTGGGATGGAGATGTCGTGCGAAGGTCGAGGTGAGCGTGGTTGGCCGGTCGCTGTTCATCTTCTGGCGTACCTGTTCGATCCGACGCATCCCGAATTCGCCAAAGAACGTGAGCGACTGCGCGCCGAACGCGTCGAACGTATCCGGGTGATGACGACCATGATGGCGCGCGACGGTCTGCCCGTCGATCCCGATCAGATCCTGGCTGACGCCGGTCCGTCCGTCGGACGCCCGCACGTCGCAGCGGCCCTGATGCGAGCGGGAGTGGTGTCGAGCATCAGTGAGGCTTTCTCCGACCTGTTGTCCAGTCGAGGGCGATACGACGTTCCCAAGTACGACACTCCGCTCGAGTACGCCGTCGAACTGGTGGCAGCGGCCGGGGGAGTAACTGTCCTTGCGCATGGACGGGCCCGTTCGCGCGGCGGATTGCTTGCGCTCGACCACATCCGTGATCTGGCCGATCTGGGTCTCGGGGGTCTCGAAGTCGATCACCCGGACCATCGCAGCGACGATCGTGACGTCCTGCGCAGCCTGGCCGTCGACCTGGGCTTGGCAGTCACCGGATCCTCGGACTACCACGGCGAGAACAAGACGATCGGACTCGGCGACGAGCTCACGGACGAGGCCGAGTTCGACAAACTCGTCTCGGCTGCCACCGGCGTGGAGGTACTTGGGCGCTGATGCTCGACACCACGCTCTACCTCACCGTGTTCATCACGCTGTTCGTGATCATGGACCCGCCCGGAGTCATCCCGGTGTTCTTGTCACTGGTCGGCCGCAAAAGCCGTGAAGATCGCAACCGAGCGGCATGGCAGGCCCCCGCCGTCTCCCTTGCGGTCATCTCGGTCTTTGCCATCGGCGGTCAGGCGATACTCAATTACCTCCACATCGGCATTCCGGCGTTGCAGGGCGCAGGCGGATTGCTGCTGCTTCTCATCGCACTCGAACTGCTGACCGGAAAGGCCTCCAACCGTCCGCAGGGAGCCGACGACGTCAACGTCGCACTCGTTCCTCTGGGAACGCCGATGATGGCCGGTCCCGGTGCAATTGCGGCTGTCATCGTCTTTGTCGCCCAGGCCGATGGTGAAGCGGCGTCGTATCTGGCGATCGCGTTGGCGATTCTGTCCATCCACCTCGTGCTGTTCGTGGTCCTGCGCTTCTCGACGGCACTGATCCGGATACTGGGTGAGGGTGGCATCAGCCTGCTGGCACGCATCGCCGGTCTTTTGCTCGCCGCCATCGCAGTTCAACTCATTGCGGAATCAGTCCGCGGATTCGTCGCGGGAGCGTAAGAGATGACATACGACGACAGGTACGAGGACGACTACCGGTACCAGGATTATCAGGATTATCAGTACGAAGACGATTACGACTATCCCGCCGACAAACGACAATGGCTGCTGGTTCGCGCTCTACGCGCCCTGAGCGGCACCGTGGCGGCCGGAATCGTGGTCTTGACACTCGTGATCATCGGTTCGGCATATCTGGGCGGCAACCGCGGATTCCCGGGTCCGGGAACAACGTCGATCACCGCGCACATTGCGGCCTCGGTGGTTGCTTTGGCCGCGCAGATCTGGTGCGACCGCAGGCGGGGTATCGCGGCAGTTGCAGGGTCGGTGGTCGTGCTCGTGGTGGCGGGGCTGTTGTTGGTGACGCAGTGGTGGGGATGACACGGTGGGGATGACGCGGTGGGGATGACTGGGTGGGATGACACGGTGGGATGACACGGTGGGGATGACGGCTCGGGTTCGAGTGTGGTGAGGAATCCGACCGCTTGGAGGATTTGATTGTGATCCGACTCTGGTGGCAAACTGGAGTTACTTCGAGGCGGCGCCACAGCCCGGCCCCGAAGTGCAGGTTTCGTCAGAATTTCTCCCGAAACCTAGATTGCATGGATACGCCAGGGCTCACCCGCCCCACACCATGACGCTTCGGATGTATTGCGGCCCACTTTCTCGCGCACGCCGAATGCTCTTCTTCTCAGTAGTCGTTCGCGGAAGAAATGATCTCTGACCGTTGTGAACGTAGTTTCGCAGCGGTCCGAAGGATTACTTCCCAGTAACCCAGCCCCGCTTGAGGCTGGACTAATCAGGAGTGTCATCGTGTCCCTCGTGACTGAAGCCATCAACGTACCCAAGGTCGAGTTGACCGACGAAGAAATCTTTGCCGCTCACGTCGGTGGCAAGCTCTCGGTCGAGACCACCGCGCCGCTCGATACGCAGCGGGCCCTCTCGATCGCCTACACGCCGGGTGTTGCTCAGGTGAGCCGCGCCATCGCTGCAGACGAAACCCTCGCCGATCGATACACGTGGACCAACCGACTCGTCGTCGTGGTCAGCGACGGCACCGCGGTTCTCGGACTCGGCGACATCGGCCCCCGCGCGTCGCTGCCCGTCATGGAGGGCAAGTCGGCACTGTTCAAGAACTTCGCCGGACTGAACTCCATTCCGCTGGTTCTCGACACCAAGGATCCCGACGAGATCGTCGAGACGCTCATCCGTCTGCGCCCGAGCTTCGGCGCGGTCAACCTCGAGGACATTTCGGCGCCGCGTTGCTTCGAGATCGAGAAGCGCGTCATCGAAGCCCTCGACTGCCCCGTCATGCACGACGATCAGCACGGAACCGCCATCGTGGTCCTCGCTGCCCTCAAGGGCGCCGTGAAGGTCCAGAGCCGCGACATCACCACACTCAAGGTCGTCATCTCCGGCGCCGGTGCTGCGGGTGTTGCCTGCGCGAACATCCTGCTCGCCGCCGGAATCAGCGACGTCATCGTGCTGGATTCGAAGGGCATCATCTCGGGCGAGCGCAGCGACCTCAACGACGTGAAGGCAGAACTCGCGGCCCGCACCAATCCCCGCGACCTGCACGGTGGTGCCATCGAGGCTCTCGAAGGTGCCGACGTGTTCCTCGGTGTCTCGGCGGGCAAGATCCCCGAGGAGCTCATCGCTTCGATGGCTCCCGAGTCGATCGTGTTCGCGCTCTCCAACCCGGACCCGGAGATTCACCCCGAAACCGCGTCGAAGTACGCGGCGATCGTGGCTACGGGTCGCAGTGATTTCCCGAACCAGATCAACAATGTTCTCGCCTTCCCCGGTGTGTTCAAGGGCGCGCTCGACGCCGGCGCCCGTCGCATCACCGAAGGTATGAAGCTCGCTGCCGCCGAGGCAATCCTGTCGGTGGTCGGCGACGAGTTGGCGGCGGACAAAATCGTCCCCAGCCCACTCGACCCTCGCGTGGCACCCGCAGTAGCGGAAGCCGTCGCGGCCGCAGCGCATGCTGAGGGCGTGACCAGCTAAGAGGGACTACGAAAGCCCCGATCGGGACCCGCACACAAGGTTCCGATCGGGGCTTTTTCGTGTGTACCGATCTACAGACGAGTGAGATCGGGTGTTCGGCGCAGCCTGCCGGTCCCGGGAACCGATGCCCAGACCACCAGCGCCAGTAAGCCGTCCACGACCAGAGCCACAACCGCGACCAGGATTGCGCCGACGACCACTCGGTCGTACTTGTAGAGCGCGAGACCGTCGAAGATGTACCGGCCGAGGCCGCCGAGGTTGACGTAGGCGGCGACCGTTGCCGTGGCAATCACCTGCAGTGTCGCGTTACGCAGTCCGCCGAGAATCAATGACAGCGCATTGGGTATCTCGACGCGGAAGAGCACTTGGAGTTCGGTCATACCCATCGCCCGCGCGGCCTCGACGACGCCGCGGTCGACGCTGGCAATTCCGGCGTACGTGCCGGCGAGTAGTGGGGGAATGCCGAGGATGACGAGGGCGAGAATCGGCGGCATCACCCCGAGTCCCATGAGAAGAACGAGGAAGGTCAGCAGGCCGAGAGTGGGCAGCGACCGCAGTGCGTTGACGAGACTGACGACCACGATCTCACCGCGACGCAGATGGCCGATGAGTAATCCGATGGGCACCGCGATCACAGCCGAAAGCGCCACGGCCAGAACGCTGTACCAGAGGTGCTGGAGGATGCGGGTGCCGATTCCGGTGTCGCCGCTCCAATTTCCGGGATCGACGATGAAGTCCCAGGCTCCGGTGAAGATGCTCATACGGGTTCCCCCTCGGCAGCCACGACGGCGGGGACCTTCGACGAGGTCGATGTTCTGGTCCACGGGGTCAGGAATCGGCCGATCAGATACAGGATCAGATCGAGCGCCAGGGCCAGCACGACAATCGCGATGATGCCGGCAACGATCTGATCCGGGTAGTCGCGGTCGTAGCCCTGTTTGAACAGAACTCCCAGCCCGCCGATTCCGATCAGCGATCCGACCGAAACCAGCGAAATATTGGTAACGGCAATAACTCTGATGTTCGCGATCATCACCGGCAGTGCCAACGGCAACTCGACCGTCAGGGCGCGTCGTAGCGGTGTGAACCCGACGGCGGTGGAAGCGTCGATGACGTTGTCCGGCACCGAATCGAGTGCTTCGGGCACGGCCCGGATGAGCAGTGCTGTCGCATAGACGCTCAGTGCGATCACGACGTTGAGCGGATCAAGGGTCTTGAGTCCGAACAGCTGGGGGATGGTGACGAACAGCGCGAGCGACGGAATCGTGAACGCAATGCTCGCCAGGGTCAACGTGATTCGGCGCAGCCATCTGACGTTGCGGATCGCTGTTCCGACCGGAACGGCAATCAGGAGACCGATCAGCAAGGGCAGCAGCGCCAGATACAGATGGGTCTTCGAGTAGTCCACGACCGTCGAGAAATTGTCGATGAGCCAGCGCATGCCGCTACGCCCCGAATCCCTCGGTGAAGGCGACTCGGTTGCGTTCCTCGTCCTCGCGTCGACGCTGATCTGCCAATTTCGCCACGACTTCGGAGCCAAGGATCCCGCCGATGACCGCGCCCTCGCCGTCGACGGCAACGCCGATACCGGAAGGGGACGAGATTGCCGCATCGAGTGCTTGGCGTAGATCACCGCCGGGGGAGAACAACGAACCACCGGCCGACGTCGACTGCGCGAGAGTGCGTCCCGAGCGCAGGCCTTCGACGCCGGTCACGTCGATCCATCCCTGTGGACTTCCGCTGTCCGTGACCACGAGAACCCACTCGCCCAATTCGAGACGCAGAGCCTTCAATTCGTTCTCGACGGCCGTGCGTACGGGGTGCAACGGAACCTCGTCGGCAGCGCGGAACGACAATCCCCGATATCCGCGATCGCGTCCGACAAATCCGGCGACAAAATCCGTTGCCGGTGCGGCCAACACGTCGCGAGGCGCCGCAACCTGCTGAAGCCGCCCGCCGGGACCGAAGACGGCAATGTGATCACCGAGTTTGATTGCCTCGTCGATGTCGTGGGTGACAAAGACGATCGTCTTCTTCAGTTCGCTTTGAAGACGGAGCATTTCGGTCTGCAGATCCTCACGCACCACCGGGTCGACGGCGCTGAACGGCTCGTCCATCAACAGGATCGGCGGATCGGCAGCCAATGCACGCGCAACTCCCACACGTTGTTGCTGCCCACCCGAGAGTTGCCCGGGATAGCGGGTGGCAAGGGAGATGTCCAGACCGACTCGTTCGAGTACCCCCAACGCGGCTTTGCGCGCTGCGCGGCGGGACTCACCGCGCAGTACCGGAACTGTTGCGACGTTGTCGATCACGGTGCGATGCGGAAGCAGGCCGGCGTTCTGGATGACGTACCCGATGCCGAGACGCAGCTTCACCGCGTCGGTCTGTTCGATGTCACGACCGTCGACGAAGATCTTGCCCGACGTCGGTGTGATCATCCGGTTGATCATGCGCATCGACGTCGTCTTGCCGCACCCGGACGGCCCCACGAACACCGTGAACGACTCGGCCTCGATGGTGAGATCGAGACGGTCGACGGCGGTGGTGCCGTCCGGATACTGCTTGGTGACGCCCTCGAATGTGATCACGTGACTACGAGACCGGCTTGTCGAGGCCCTGCGCCGTCACCCACGCCTTGGCCGCCGCTGCCGGCTCCGTCTTGGTGTCGCCGGACACCTGGACGTTGAGTGCCAACAACTCTTCGGTGGTGAGCTTGGCGGACACCGCATCGAGGACTGTCTTCAACTTGTCGGAAGACTTCGACGCGCGCAGCACCGGCACCACGTTCTGAGCCGGGAAATTGTTCTTCGGGTCTTCGAGAACCACGAAGTTGTTTGCCGGGATGGAGGCAGACGTCGTGAAGATGTTTGCCGCCGTGATGTCGCCGGACGAGAGAGCCTTCACTGTTGCCGGTCCACCGCCGTCGGCGATCGGGACGAAGTTGGCTGCCGAGATGTCGAGACCGTAATTGGACTTCAAACCGGGCAATCCGGCTGGACGTTCCTGGAACTCGGCCGGAGCGCCGAACTTGACCTCGGCGGAATGCGGAGCCAGATCGGCGATCGTCTTCAGGTTCCACTTGTCAGCGGTTTCCTTGGTGACGACGACGGCGTCCTTGTCCTCGGCGGATGCAGGCGTCGCAATGGCCAATTCCGACCCGAGAGCTGCGGGAAGAGCGGCGAGGACATCAGCGGAGCTGGTGGCCGTGCTGTCAGGATCCAAGTACTGCAGGAGATTTCCCGTGTAATCCGGAATGACGCTGATCGACCCGTCCTTGAGCGCCGGAATGTACGCCTCACGGCTGCCGACGTTGAACGACGTGGACACATCGAACCCGTTGACACGCAGTGCTTCGGCGTAGATGTTGGCGATCGTCTCGGATTCGGTGAAGTTGGCGGAGCCGACGACAACCGCGTTGGGATCGCTGTTGGAGTCACCGTCACTGCTACCGCACGCTGTCAGTGCAGTCAGAGAGACAACGGTTGCCGCGGCTACGAGCCAACGGTTGGAACGAAATCGTGAGGTGCGCATGAGCGTCCTTCCGGTTTTTCGGGCGTCCCGTGTTTCGGGCGTCGGAAACCATCCCCTTGTGGCGAAGCCACCCGAGTGGCTTCGACGGCGCCGCCACCGAGTGGCTGCGTCAGGACTGGTTACCGCGCATCGCCCGACAAGTGTAACGATAGGTACCGACATGGCACGGTTTTCGATCCATGGGATTGGATGTGAGGATTTCGGTGAAGAGCACACGCACGAAGTATTCGACTGTTGTTGCAGCACTGATGGTCCTGCCAATTCTCAGCGGATGCGCAAACGGTGATTCGGTGGTAGAGAGCGCCGGAGCGGAGTCTCGTGACCAGATCGTGGTGGCTGCTGACGCATCAGTGGAGAGTTCGGTGTTGGCCGAGGTGTATTCGACGGTGCTCTCATCCTCCGGTCTGTCGGCTCGCGTCGAATCGGTGGGTGGAGGCAGAACCCAATCACTCGAGGCTCTGGACGCAGCGCGAGTCACCTTGGTGCCCGAGTTCACCGGTGCGCTGCTCGATCACTACGACCCGTCATCCCCGGCCCGCAAGGCCGACGACGTCTTCGAAGCCTTGAGTCGCTCTCTGCCGGAGGGTCTTTCGGTCTCCGACTATGCGATGGCCGAAGATCGTGCGGTCCTCGCACTCGACACCGGATACGCACAGTCGTTGGGAGCGAAGACGATAGAAGCCTTTGCTCCTTCGTGTGCCGCGGCGACGCCGCTCGTCTCCGCGAGATTCGTCGAGGACGGGGCAGTGGAACAGTTGGCCGAGGGCGCCGAGTGTGTCTTCGCAGGTGTCGATCAGGCAACGCCGGCAGACGTACCCGGTGCACAGGTATTCGGAACCACGACGCTGTCAGCGCTGGCACAATCCGATGCCGTCACAGTGCTCGCTGATTCGAATCACGTTCTGGCTGCGCAGAATGTCGTTCCGCTCTTTCGAGCGGGCGCACTGGGAGATTCGGCTGTCAAGGCGCTCAGCGTCGTTGCGGGTGAACTGTCCACCACCGATCTCGCCGCAATGATCGAGCAGGTGCGGACCGGCAAGGCGTCAGCCTCGGAAGTGGCACGAACCTGGTGGGACACCCGTCAGTGACATGGACGGAGTGGGCCACCCGTCAGTGACATGGACGGAGTGGGCCACCCGTCAGTGACATGGACGGAGTGGGCCACCCGTCAGTGACTGTTCGATCCCACTGCTGAACTCGAATCATCCTTGGCACGAATCAGTTTCGATGCGATGAACTGGCCGAGGTCGGCAACGGCGTCTGCTGCTTCCTTCACCAGTGACGCCTGTGCGTGAGCCACATGCCACAGTCGTGCGTACTCCACCAGGGACACGTCGACGCCGGCAGCGGAGAGCTTGTCGGTGAACGTCATGATCTGCGGGTAGAGGACCTCCTCGGAACCGACGTGAATCCTGGTGGGCGGCAACCCGTCGAGCTTGCCGTGCATCGGCGCGTAGCCAGGATCAGTACGGTCGCCGCCGGCAAGGTAAGCGTCGGCGGCATCGAAGGACCAAGCTGTGTTGACCACCAGGTCGGCCTTTTTGGTAGCACCCCGATCGCCGGGATCGACCCACGGCGAGATCAGTGCGAGCGCGCCGGGGGTCACGCCGTGACGCTCGATCAGACGCAGAGCGGTCGCCGCGGCCAGACCGCCACCGGCCGAATCGCCGGCAATGGCAACGCGGTCTTCCGAATAGTCGAACTCGGTGACCAACTGCATGAAGGCTGAGACCGCGTCGTCGAGAGCGGCGGGATACGGATTCTCCGGCGCGAGACGGTAGTCCAAGGTGAAGACCGCACTGGACGACTCACGGGCGAGATGAGCTGCGAGAGAACGGTGTGTGGCCAGCGAACCCAGCGTGTACGCCCCGCCATGCAGGTAGAGAACTGCGGTGGGGCGCTCGGTTGCGCCGACGGTGATCTTCTCAGCCGGTCGGCAAGCCAGCTCCAGCGGGCGCACGACGGCGCCCGCTGGAACCTGCTGTAGCGGTGCCCCGGCCTCGAGCAACAGACGTTGAATCCGATACGGCAGCCGCGAGTTGAAAGCCAGACGGAAGTACGGCTTCAACAAGAATGCGACCACGGGCAGCGGAAGGGTGAACGTGCTCACCGGCAGGGCTCCTGACTCTTTATGCGAACTGCGCTGTGAAACGAACGACGCTGTGAAACGAACTCAGCTGGACTTGGGCATCATTCGGCCGGCGACGATCGCGACGATGCGCTGGTAGCCCGATCCTACGAGGCGAACCCAGGCGTCGAGTGCGATTGCGTCCATCCCGATGAGAACTCGCGGCTTGCTCTTGCGAACACCGTTGACGATCGTCTTGGCGGCGTCCTCCGGAGTGGTGCGCGCGAGCTTGCGGTCGAAGAACTCGGAGAAGACCGCAAGATCTTCACCCGGGCCTGCGGTGGCGTTGCGTGCGATGGCGGTCTTGATTCCGCCCGGGTGCACACAGGTCACCTTCACCGGGTGCTTGGCGATCAGCATTTCCTGGCGAAGCGACTCGGTGAAACCGCGAACGGCGAACTTGGCCGAGTTGTAGGCGCTCTGACCCGGCATCGACAGCAGACCGAAGAGGCTCGACACGTTCACGATGTGCCCGTCACCGGAGGCGATGACGTGGGGAAGGAATGCCTTGGTGCCGTTGACAACTCCCCAGAAGTCGACGTCCATGACACGTTCGAAGTCCTTGAACTCGGACTTCTCGAAGGTGCCGTGGTACGCGATTCCGGCGTTGTTGTAGATCTGGTTGACCTTGCCGAAATGGGCGACAACCGCGTCGGCGTACTCGAGAACCGCCTCGCGCTGGGTGACGTCGAGATGGTCCGACTTCACCTCGGCGCCGATGGCCTCCACCAGACGTGCTGTCTCGGCGAGCCCGACGGTGTCCACGTCGGAGATCGCCAACTTGGCGCCCTGGCCGGCCAGGTTCAGTGCGAGTGCGCGACCGATGCCCGATCCCGCTCCGGTGATGACTACGACCTTGCCTGCAAAATCACTCATTGTGCTACTGCCTTCTCGTCGTCGAGGTCGATCTGTGAAGTGGTCGCGGTGCCGACGGCGCCGAGATCCGAGGTGGCGACGCTGCGGTATGCCGCGAGGTCGAAATGCTTGGTGGCATTGCGGAACTGGAAGGTGAAGCCAGGCCACAGGGTGGTGTTGTTTCCGTGCTTGTCCATGTACCAGCTGGCGCAACCGCCGTTGTTCCACACGCTCTTGGACATAGCTGCCTGCAGGTCCTTGTTGTACTTGTCCTGCTTGTCCTTGCGCACCTCGATGGTGCCGATGTCGTACTTGTCGATGGTGGCGATCGCGTCGACCAGGTAGTTGATCTGCGACTCGATCATGAAGACCATCGACGAATGTCCGAGGCCGGTGTTGGGGCCGACCAGGAAGAACATGTTGGGGAAGTTGGCAACTGCGGCGCCCTTGTATCCCTGCATGCCGGTCTCTTCGAAGACCTCGGCGAGCGAGCGTCCGTCCTTGCCGAAGATTCCCGCGAAGGTGGGGGAGTCGGTGACGTGGAATCCGGTCGCCACGACGATGGCATCGATCTCACGGGTGGTGCCGGTCTTCGAGACGATCCCGTTGGCGGTGACCTCCTCGATGCCTTCGGTCACCAGGTCGACATTGTCCTGGGCGAGGGTGGGGAAGTAGTTGTTCGAGATCAGCATGCGCTTGCAGCCGATCTGGAAGTTGGGCATGACCTTCTTACGAAGATCCTTGTCCTTGATCTGAGCCTTCAGGTGACGCTCGGCGGCGAACTGCAGCGGCTTCATGAAGACCGGCGCCTTGGCCAGGCCGACGACCTGCGTCTCTCGCATCCAGTAGATACCGGTGCGGCACAATTTCTGGAAGCCGGGAAGGTACTTGAACGCGAGGTGCTCGATCTTGGTGTACTCGCGGTCTGCGCGGGGCAGGATCCACGGCGCCGTGCGCTGGTACACGTCGAGGTGTGAGACCTTCTTGCCGATAGCGGGCACGATCTGGATGGCGGAGGCGCCGGTTCCGATGACGGCCACGCGCTTGCCCGTCAGATCGGCATCGTGGTTCCAGCGCGAGGAGTGGAAGATCTCGCCCTTGAAGCCGTCGATGCCCTTGATGTCCGGGAGTGAAGGCTCACACAGTGCGCCGACGGCCGAGACGACGATCTTTGCGACGAATTCACCCTTGTTGGTGCTGACGTGCCACTGAGCCGACGACTCGTCCCAGCGGGCGGAGAGAACGTCGCAGTCGAAAATGTGCTTGTCGAGCACCTTGTGGCGGTTGGCCACCGACTGGATGTACTTGTAGATCTCGGGCTGGGTGGAGAAGGAGCGCGTCCACTCCGGATTGAGTGCAAAAGAGTACGAGTACAAATGCGACGGCACGTCACACGCGGCGCCCGGGTAGCTGTTGTCACGCCAGGTTCCACCGACGTCGTTGCCGCGCTCGAGAACGACATAGTCGGTGATGCCGGCCTGTGCCAGTTTGATCGCCGCACCGAGACCGGCGAAACCGCTGCCGATGATCAGTGTGCCGACGTGGCGAGTATCCGCGGCAGGTGCTGAGGTATCTGTAACTGGAAGACTCATGTAGGGAACGATATGCCTTTATTGAGTCACGGTCAATAGCTTATTGACGGATATTCAGTAGTCTATTGGGCATGGACGCAGTAAAGCGAACGCGGCTCGACCCTGCGCAACGCCGAGCGCAACTCATCGACCTTGGGGCGCGCATGCTGGCCGAACGGCCGCTCGAGCAGATTTCCGTCGAGGACATCGCCGATCAAGCGGGGGTGTCGCGTGGGCTTCTGTTCCACTACTTCGCGTCGAAAAGCGAGTTCCATCTCGCCATCGTCCGACACAGCAGTGAACAGATGCTCCAGCGCACGGAGCCGAGCGAGTCGGACGATCCGATGCTCACCCTCCGATCGGTGCTGGCGTCGTACGTCGACTACGTGACCGAGAACCGCAATACCTACGTCTCGCTGCTCCGGGGGACCGCCAGCGGGGATCCGCAGATGCGTGAGGTGTTCGAGCAGACTCGCGACATCATGGCCAAGAGAACCCTCGATCAGCTCCCCAAGATCGGCCTGACTCGAACGCCTCAGGTGGAGTTGGCCGTTCGAGGTTGGATCGCGTTTGTCGAGGAAGCCACCATCAGTTGGCTCCGCGCGCCCGCAATCACCCGCGAGGAACTGATCGACCTGACGGTTCAGTCGTTGCCCGCGTTGGCACTGGCCGCCGTCGGCTTCGATGCCGGGCCGGATCTGGGTCTGCTGCAATCGAATTGACGTGAACGCAGAAAGGCCGGGCCCCACACTCCTTGCGGAATGTGGGGCCCGGCCTTTGGGTACTGCCACTGCTTACTTGGTCGGCAGGAACGCCACTGCTCAGTTGGTCGGCAGGAACGCCACTGCTCAGTTGGTCGGCAGGAACGCCTCGTCCAAGATCTCCTGCTGCTCCACCGCGTGCACCTTGCTCGATCCCGAAGAGGGAGCGGACATCGGACGACGCGAGATGCGCTTGATGCCGGTCAAGGTCTCCGGCAGAAGATCCGGCAGAGCCAGTCCGAGGAACGGCCACGCACCCTGGTTTGCGGGCTCTTCCTGAACCCAACGGAACTGATCCGCATTCGGGTAACGGTCCAGGGTCTCCTTGAGACGACGCTTCGGCACGGGGTAGAGCTGCTCCATGCGCACGATTGCGATGTCGTCACGCTCGTCCTTGTGCTTCTTCGCCAGAAGCTCCCAGTACAGCTTGCCGCTGACCAGCAGAACCCGCTTGACCGATTCGCGGGCGCTTTCGCCGCTCTCGAATGCAGGCTCCTCGAAGACGGAACGGAACTTGCCCGTCGTGAAGTCCTCGACGTTGCTGACTGCAGCCTTGTTACGCAGCATCGACTTGGGCGTGAAGACCACCAGCGGACGGCGGATGCCGTCGAGGTGATGGCGACGCAGCAGGTGGAAGTAGCTGGCCGGAGTCGACGGAACCGCGACGGTCATCGAGCCTTCTGCACACAGCTGAAGGAAACGCTCGATGCGACCGGAGGTGTGGTCCGGACCCTGACCCTCGTGACCGTGCGGCAGGAGCAGCACGACGTCGGAGAGCTGACCCCACTTGGCCTCACCCGAAGAGATGAACTCGTCGATGATGGTCTGCGCGCCGTTGACGAAGTCACCGAACTGCGCTTCCCACAGGACCAGAGCGTCGGGGTTACCCACCGAGTATCCGTACTCGAAGCCCAGACCTGCGTACTCGGTGAGTGCGGAGTCGTAGACCATGAACTTGCCGCCGTTTTCGGCGTCGGCAGCGATCTTGGCGATCGGGCTGTACTCGTTGCCGGTCTTGCGGTCGATGAGGACCGAGTGACGCTGCGTGAACGTTCCACGCTTGGAGTCCTGACCCGCGAGACGGATCAAGGCACCCTGCTCGGCCAACGAGCCGAACGCGAGCAATTCTGCGAACGCCCAGTCGACATGTCCCTCACGGGCCATCTCGCGGCGCTTCTCGGCAACAGGCTTGACGCGCGGGTGAACGGTGAAGCCCTCGGGGACGTTGACGAACGCATCACCGATGCGCTCGAGAACCTCGGGAGCGACAGCCGTGGTGAGGCGAGCCGGGGGAGTCTGGTCGAGTTCGACGGACTCGGACGGTTCGGGCTGGAACTTCTCGAGTTCACGGACCTCGTTGAAGACCCGTTCGAGCTGGCCCTGGTAGTCGCGAAGTGCGTCTTCGGCTTCCTTGAGCGAGATGTCACCGCGGCCGATGAGGGACTCGGTGTAGCTCTTACGAACGCTGCGCTTGGTGTCGATGACGTCGTACATCGCCGGCTGGGTCATCGACGGATCGTCGCCCTCGTTGTGACCGCGGCGGCGGTAGCAGATGAGGTCGATGACGACGTCCTTGCCGAACTTCTCACGGAAGTCGACGGCCAGCTGAGCAACCCAGACGCACGCCTCGGGGTCGTCGCCGTTGACGTGGAAGACCGGTGCGGCGATCATCTTCGCGACGTCGGTGCAGTACTCGGACGAGCGTGAATGTTCCGGAGCGGTGGTGAAGCCGACCTGGTTGTTCACGACGATGTGTACGGTGCCGCCGGTGCGGTAGCCGCGAAGCAGCGAGAGGTTCAGCGTCTCGGCGACAACGCCCTGACCGGCGAATGCAGCGTCACCGTGCAGCATGAGCGGCAGGACGGTGAAGCCTTCTTCGCCCTTGTCGAGGATGTCCTGCTTTGCGCGGACCAGGCCTTCGAGAACCGGGTCGACGGCCTCGAGGTGAGACGGGTTGGCGGTCAAGGAGACAGCGATGTCGTTGTCACCGAACATCTGGATGTACGTTCCGCTGGCGCCCAGGTGGTACTTCACGTCGCCGGAGCCGTGAGCGGCTGCCGGGTTCATGTTGCCCTCGAACTCCGTGAAGATCTTGGAGTACGGCTTGCCGACGATGTTGGCAAGCACGTTGAGACGGCCACGGTGCGGCATTCCGATGACGACCTCGTCGAGCTGGTGCTCGGCGGCCTGGTCGATCACGGCGTCCATCATCGGGATGACGGCTTCGGCGCCTTCGAGTGAGAAGCGCTTCTGGCCGACGTACTTGGTCTGCAGGAACGTCTCGAAGGCCTCGGCGGCGTTGAGCTTGCTCAGGATGTACTTCTGCTGAGCGACCGAAGGCTTGGCGTGATGGCCCTCGACGCGGTCCTGGATCCACTGACGCTGATCCGTCTCGAGGATGTGCGTGTACTCGACGCCGACGTGGCGGCAGTACGCGTCGCGCAGCACGCTCAACACGTCGCGCAGCTTCATCTTCTCTTGGCCGTGGAAGCCGCCGACCTTGAACTCGCGGTCCAGATCCCACAGAGTCAGGCCGTGGCTGATGACGTCGAGGTCGGGGTGGCTGTGGAACTTGTCCTTGACGAACTGCAACGGGTCCGTGTCGGCCATGAGGTGGCCGCGGTCACGGTATGCAGCGATCAGTTCGAGAACACGGGTGTTCTTGTCGACAGCGCCTTCCGGCACGTCCTTGCGCCAACGCACCGGCTCGTACGGGTTGCCGAGCGCGTGGAAGATCTCGTCGTAGAACTCGTCGCTGATCAGCAGGTTGTGGATCGTGCGCAGGAAATCGCCCGACTCGGCACCCTGGATGATGCGGTGATCGTAGGTCGAGGTGAGGGTCATCAACTTGCCGACGCCCATCTCGGCCAGCTTCTCGTCGCTGGCGCCCTGGAACTCGGCGGGGTATTCCATCGCGCCGGCACCGATGATGGCGCCCTGGCCCTTCATCAGGCGAGGAACGGAGTGAACCGTGCCGATGCCGCCCGGGTTGGTCAGCGAAATGGTGACGCCGGTGAAGTCTTCGCCGGTGAGCTTGCCTTCACGGGCGCGTCGGACGATGTCCTCGTACGCCGCGTGGAACTGGACGAAGTTCATCGACTCGGTGTTCCGGATGGCGGCAACAACCAGTGAGCGGTTGCCGTCCTTGCCGGGAAGGTCGATCGCGAGTCCGAGATTGGTGTGCTCGGGGGTGACCGCGTTCGGCTTGCCGTCGATTTCGGCGAAGTGCCGGTTCATGTTGGGGAACGCGTTGACTGCCTGGACGATCGCGTAACCCAGGAGGTGGGTGAACGAGATCTTGCCGCCGCGGGTACGCGCGAGGTGGTTGTTGATGACGATGCGGTTGTCGAACATCAGCTTCGCGGGGATGGCACGCACGCTGGTTGCTGTCGGAATCTCGAGCGAGAGCGACATGTTCTTGACGACTGCTGCTGCGGCGCCGCGGAGAACCTTGGTTTCCTCGGCTCCGCCGGCGGGAGCGGGCTTCGCGGGAGCGGCCGCAGGCTTGGCTGCTGCAGGCTTGGCTGGGGCGGCCTTCGCGGCGGGCGCTGCCGTCTTCGCGGGGGCCGGTGCGGCCGCCTTGGCAGGCGGCGCAGGAGGTGCGGTCTTGGGGGCGGGAGGCGTGGCCTTGGGAGCAGCAGGCGGAGCTACAACAGCGGCGGGTGCAGCCGCGTTGCCGTTCGAGGCAGTCCCGTTTCCACCTCCCGTGTTCGCCGAGTCCGGCGAGTAATCGGTCAAGAATTCGTGCCAACTGGGATCCACGGACGACGGATCGTCCTGGAAGCGTTGGTACATCTCGTCAACCAGCCACTGGTTCTGTCCGAATTGGGATGTAGAACTGCTGCTCACGGCAGGTGTTCGCCTCGTTTCTATTTCGGTACCCGATCAGAGCGCCTATATATGTGAGATTAGCCCGAGCGTGTGACGAGCAATTGTGCGGCACACAATTTGTGAGCTGTCTCACGGAAGTCCGTGATCTTGCGATCGCGCACTACCTCTCGGCGGTACAAATCCGTGCCGACTGTCACGCGACGGGGTTGCCTTCGATGACAGTTCTCGACGTCAGATTATTCCCCTCACGCGCCTGCGATGCATCCCAGAGTCCCGAGTAGTGACCACCGGCATACCGCAGAACATCGTGCGGGCCGTATTCAACGATACGTCCCCGGTCAACTACGACAACGAGGTCCGCTCGGGCAGCTGTCGCGAGGCGGTGAGCTACGACGACGGAAGTCCGTTTCCGGGTGACCGACCGACTTGCTTCGAGCACCATTCGTTCGGTCGCGGGATCGAGCGTCGCGGTCGCCTCGTCGAGGAGCAGAAGGTCCGGGTCGACCAGTTCGGCACGGGCCAATGCGATCAGTTGGCGTTGGCCCGCCGAGAGCCCCTGGCCGCGCTCGCCGACGGGATGATTCATGCCTCCACGCATGTCGGCTATCGAATTCAGTGCGCCGACGGAACGCGCCGCTTCCTCGATCTCCGCGTGCGACGCCGACGGCCTCCCGTACGCGATGTTGTCGGCGACCGTGCCGGTGAACAGATGCGCCTCTTGCGGGACCACGCCGAGGCGACGTCGGTACTGCGAGAGGTGGAAGTTCCGGATGTCGGTTCCGTCCACGTCGACGGATCCGGACGTCGGGTCGTAGAAGCGGGCGAGCAACTTCACCACCGTCGACTTCCCGGCACCGGTTCTGCCGACGAGGGCAACCGTCGTGCCCGGCGGAATCTGCAGATCGAAATCGGAGAGGGCGTCGACGTCCGCACCCGAGTACCGGAACCCGACCCCGTCGAGATGGACGGCGCCGTCGAGCCGTCCGGAGATCGCGATCAGATCCCCGCTGTCGGCTGTTTCGATCGAACTCCGAGTACGTAGAAGGTCACCGATTCGTTGCAATCCGACGTTTGCCTGTTGGTAACCATCGAACACTTGTGAGAGTTGCTGAATCGGTCCGAACAGCAGTCCGAGGTAGAGCACGAACGCGATCAGTACGCCGGGTGACGTCGACCCGTTGGCGATCTGGTGCGCGCCGACGAACACCACTGCGGCCAACGCGAGGTCGGACAGGAACGAGATGAACGGGAAGTAGATCGAAATGGCTCGCTGCGACCGCATCCGCGATCGGCGGTAGCTTTCGGAGCGTTCTGCGAACCTACGCGCCGCACCTTCTTCGCGGCGGTAGGCCTGAGCCGCTCGCAGACCGGCGATGTTCTCCTGGAAGTCGGCATTGACGAGCGAGATCCGTTCGCGGGACTGGCTGTAGGCAACCGAGGAGATCTTGCGGAAGATCACGGTCGCAACCACGAGCGGTGGGATGACGGCCAGCGCCACCAGTCCGAGCGTCACGTCGGTCGCCAGGAGTGCGATCGAAATTCCGCCGACGGTCAGAACGCTCACGATCGCCGTCGACATGCCGGTTTGGATGAACGACGACAGCGCGTCGACGTCGGTGGTCATGCGCGTCATGATGCGCCCGGACAATTCACGTTCGTAGTAGTCCAGGCCCAGGCGCTGCAGGTGTGCATAGCTGCGCACGCGGAGCCCGAACAACACGCGTTCGCCGGCCCGGGCGGTGAGCACCGTCATGACCGCGACGACGACCCAGTCCGCTGCGACCAGGAGGGCGCCGAATGCCGTCGCTATCCAGAGCGTGCTGCTGTCCGCGGTCACGACTCCGTGGTCGATCGCATATCTGACGAGGGAGGGAAATGCGATCGCCGCTGCGGAGTCCAGGGCAAGGCACACGACAACCGCCAGTAGAACCCAGCGGACCGGCCTCAAGATCTGTCGTAGTGAGAACTGTGGATTCGATTCGCGCAGGCTCTCAGGAGCGATTCCGGGGTCTTCGCGTGCGGGTGGGAGAGCATCGACTGCTGCCCGCAGGGACGGCGTCACCGCGATTCCGCTGAGCGCTCCGGCCATCGGTCCGCCCGCACCCTGCGTCGTAGCGGCTGTGCTGTCGGCTTCGGATTTCGGTGCCTGCGGCCACAACTGCTCGGTTGTCGGCTCGCTGCGGTCACGTCCGAAAGCATCGGAGTCGACGTCGTCGAGTTCGGCCGGTAGTTCCGGCGGCGAGGAGAACAGGGCACGAAAGAGCGGACATCGCGCTTCCAGTTCGTCCACGGTTCCGGAGTCGATGATCCGTCCGCCGTCGAGAACCGCGACCCGGTCTGCGAGCGTCAGGGTGGACCGCCGGTGAGCGAGGATGAGCGTGGTCTGGCGCCGTCTGGCCCGGAACGCGTCGAAGATCGCGGCTTCGGTAGCCGCATCGACTGCGGAGGTCGCGTCGTCGAGGACCAGGATCCGTGGGTCGACGAGCAGTGCCCTGGCAAGTGCGATGCGCTGACGCTGGCCGCCCGACAGCGTCAGACCTCGTTCACCGACAACGGTGTCGTATCCGTCCGGGAGTGCCTCGATGAACGAATCTGCCTGTGCCAGTCCTGCTGCGTCGCGGATGTCCTCGTCGGAGGCGTCTTCGCGGCCCAATGCGATGTTGGCGGCAATGGTGTCCGAGAACAGGAAGGGCTCGTCGAAGACGAGGCTGACGGCGGCACGAAGCTGCTCACTGCGCAGTTCGCCGATCGGGAACGTCTCGCCGGCGGTATCGACGGTCACCGCACCCGAAGTCGGTGCGTAGAACCGGGGGAGAAGCAAGGACAACGCGGTCTTGCCCGACGCGGCCGGGCCCACGACGGCGACTGTCTCGCCCGGTTCTATGCGGAGGTTCAGCCCGGTCAGGACGTCGCGTTCGGTGTCGAATCCGAATGCCACGTCGTCGAAGGTGACTCCGAGAGGACCGTCGGGCAGGTCCACCGGATGGTCGGGATCGGCGATGTCCGGCTGAGCGTTGATGACGTCGTAGACACGCTCTACAGCGGCGCGTGCCAGCTGCGCCATGACGATGACCGACGACAGAGTTCGGGTGACTCCGGTCATCGTCACGATGTAGGTGGCGAACGCGAGAAACGTTCCCACGGTGATCTTGTCGTGCAGTGCGAGATACCCGCCGAGAGCGATCACTCCCACCTGCCCGAGCTGGGGCAAGGCGGCCATGGTTGGCGCGAATTTCGCGTTCAACCACGCGGCGCGAAGGCGCTCGGAGTACAGCGTGCGGCTATGTTTCTCCAGCTGGTCGACGGCTCGTTGTTCCTGCCCGAATCCCTTGACGACGCGAACGCCGGTGATGGTTTCCTCGACGTGTTGGGCGAGGTCGGCGGCCCGCTGCTGCGCGGACCATGTTGCGGCGAAGAGCATCGGTCGCATCAGGAACACCACCAGCCCTACTGCTGGGATGACGGCGACAGCGACGAGAGTCAACAGCGGCGAGAGCCACGCCATGATGCCGATCGCCAGCACGAATTGCAGGAGCGCTCCTGCGGACATCGGCACCATCGCGAGCAAACCCTGGACGAGCTGCAGATCGGTGATGGACCGGGAGACGACCTGGCCTGTGCGGATCTGATCCTGCCCCCGTCCGTCGAGGCGTTGCAGCGAACCGAGCAGGGCGAGCCGCAAGTCGTGTTGAACGTCGAGCGAGAGTCGGCCGGCAAGCATCCGTCGGCCGTACTGGCACGCGAAGCGGACGATCGCGAGCAACGCGATCGCCATCGCGACGAACCCGATCACCTTGCCCGGGTTCTCCTGGCTTGCGGCGTCGAGCGCATAGCGGGTCAGGAGAGGAAACGAGATGTCGATCGCAGAGGCGATGACCGTAACGAGTAGCGCGCCGATCGCAACTCTTCGGTGCAACCAGCATGCGTGGGCCAAGCGGCGGATCCAGCCCGGAGCTCGATCCACCTCTCCAGCTACCGGACTGTCCGTGTTGATCGTGTTCATCGAGATCCACGGTAGACCCGGCCCCAGACAGCTTTTTCAGGTGATGTCGCGGGTCCTGGTCCGTAGCCAACCGAGCCCGCAGAACAGAACTACCCAAGCGGCCAGCATCATCGGGCCGCTCGGCCAGGACGCAAACGCGTCGACGTCGATCGACGGTGCCGCATTGACGATGGTGCCGATCGTGGCCGACACCGGAAGCGCGGCCCCGATCCCACCGAGATCCATCGCGAGCAGCGCGGCGCGGACGATCCATTCACCGAAGACGAACCACAGGATGACCGAGAGGGCACCGGCCATCGACGAACCGGTGAGCAGGGCCACCCCGGCGCCGAGTAGTGCCCACAGCGCACACGCCAGAATGCCTGCGGCGCAGATGGCGAAGAGATCGGTGGTGAAGCTGAAGTCCCGGCCGAAGAGCAACATCGCGCCGATGCTGACTACTTCGACCGCCAGTGCGTAGCCGACGGCGAATACCGCGACGACGGCAAGCTTTGCGCCGAGAACTCCGTCGCGGCCGCGAGCTGTGAGGAACGTCGTGGTGAGAGTCTTGTAGCCGAATTCGGATCCGGCGGTGAGCGCTCCGAAGACGGCCGCGAACACCAGGACAAGCGTGTTGGAGACACCGAGGCTGACGCCGGTGGACACGACATCGACGTCGAAAGTGGTGTCGGCCGAATCGGCCACAACTTCGACGAACGTCCGAGTCGAGGCAGCAATCAGCACGGCCACGACCACCGGTGCGATGGCCAGTGCCCACCAGTAGCGCAAGGTGAGAACTTTGAGTGTCTCCGCGCGCACGAGCGTGGTCATCTGTGTCCTCCGGAAGGTCCGTATGCGGCAGGGCCGTAATAGCCCGGTCCGGAACCGGGACCGGGTGGGCGGTGGTATCCGACCTGGGGAACCGCGTACTGCGGTGTTGTCATCGCGAGGAACAGTTGCTCGAGATCTGCGCCTTCGGTCGCGACACCGAAGATCGTGACACCGGCCGCCGACGCCACCGGTGGGAGCACCGACGTGTCGGTGCCGCCCACGGCGAGCCGTCCGTCCTGCGTGATCTGGGCGTCGATGATTCCGCGAGCGGCCAATGCCGTGGCGAGGAGCGCTGGATTGGAACACGAGACGAGCAGTCGACTGCGCTGGGAGCGACGAAGTTCGTCCATGGTCCCTTGGTAGACGAGTGAGCCGGCGCTGACGATGACCACGCTGTCGACCGTCGCTTCCACTTCACGAAGCGCGTGGCTCGAGATCAGAACCGTTCGGCCGGAACCGGCGAAGGTCTGCAGGAACTGACGTAGCCACGCCATGCCTTCGGGGTCGAGTCCGTTCGCGGGTTCGTCGAGGACGAGGATCTCGGGATCACCGAGCATCGCGGTGGCAAGGATCAGGCGTTGGCGCATCCCGAGTGAGAAGGTGCCGGTCTTGTGGGCTCCGACCGAACTCAGACCGACCATGTCCAGAACCTGCGCTGCGCGCTGAGTCGGCATGCCGATAGCGGCCGCGTAGATCTCGAGGTGTCCGAGCGCCGTTCGTTTCGGATGGAGACTGCCGACGTCGAGTACTGCGCCGACGGTCCGGGCCGGGTTGGGCAGCAAACGCATCGGAGTGCCGTTGATCGTGGCCGATCCCGACGTCGGTGACACCAGTCCGAGGAGCATCCGCAACGTGGTCGTCTTGCCCGAACCGTTCGGGCCGAGAAACCCGGTGATCGAGCCCGCCTGAACGTCGAAGCTCAGGTCGTTGACCGCGCGCGCCGCCTTGAACGTCTTCGTCAACCCACGAATCTCGATGGGGGCAGAGAAGGATCCCATTGCGGTGTTCGTCAATGCTGCTCCCGGGTCGGCGGCGAATACGTGATGCGAGCCTACGGCCCGGACGGCTATCTGCGGATGGCCCGGCGTGACTCCGTCTGGGGAAGCACTGCGGCATCGTCGGCAGGCATCACGATCAGGTGATCGGTCCACCTGGCCGGTGCCGGTCCGAAGGCTTCGCGCGCATTCTTGACGACTCCCTTGCCGATGGCACGGTTACCCGCACCGCCGATGACCGCACCGATTCCGGCGGGAACGAGCTTGCCGAGGATCAGTGCGCTGCGCTTGGCGGCGTACTTGGTCACGAATTTCCGCACGAGGGTGCTGTTCATTCCCCTCATCGTGGGTCCGGGAATCTTGCTCGTGATTGCCGTTCCCCAGTTCTTGGCCGTGATTCCGGTGGCCTTCTGGACGATCTCCATGCCGGATTCGCCGAGTGCGACTGCCAGGACCAGGGCGCGTCGTTGCTGATGATCCTGCACGGAGATTCCGTGCACAGACGCGATTGCCAATGTGAGCAGCGCCGACGCTTCGAGGAAGAAAGCCGATTCCGCACCGACTGCAGCGATGGACGCGACTGTTCCGACGCCCGGCACCGCGGCCGTGGCACCGACGGCGCTGCCGCTTCCGGTCACGGCGAGAATGAACATCTTTTCCATCCGCTCGACGATCTGAGCAGGTGACTCGTCGGGGTGCGCTTTACGGACGTGGTTGACGTATTTGGCCACTGCGGGCGCTTGCAGGCGGCTTCCGTTGTCGAGAACGGAAACGAGGACCTTCTCGATACGCCCGCTGTCGTTGTTCGTCGACTTGCTCATTGCTGCCCCTCCACAGTTGTCCTCCTCTGAAGCGAGGTGGACCGTATCTCGAGAATAGGTGAAGTTTTCGGTAGCGGCGGTGATCGCAGGGGCCATAGGCTCGTACGAGACTCGGTTTTCTTCGTGAGTTTTCACAGGCAGGAGTTCGAGTGTTATGACCGCCACTTCGGAATCTCGTTCGACGACCATCTGGCCGACACTGCGCTACCTCGACGCCCGGGCTGCAATCCACTTTCTGGTGAGCACCTTCGGTTTCGTGGAGAAGGTCGTCTACGGCGAGGGAGACGTGGTGGACCACGCCCAACTCGACTGGCCGGGCGGTGGCGGCATCATGCTGGGTTCGCCGCGCACCGATTCGGCGATCGCCGGCCTGCCGCCTGGAATCGGTTCGGTGTACATCGTCGTGGACGACGCGGACGCAGCTGATGCACTCCACGAACGCGCTGTCGCGGCGGGCGCCACGATCACGCAGGGATTGCGCGACGAGGACTACGGTTCGCGGGGGTTCACCTGCCGTGATCCCGAAGGTGTGTACTGGAGTTTCGGCACGTACGCAGGGGAGTAGCCGCCGCGACCTATCTGGTGGCCCAGTGCTCTGCTGGAACCACTTCCGACGGGATGGGCGGGTGAGGCGGTGTGCCGTCCCCGAACGGTCGGCCACCCAACTGTTCGCGGCCGTGCGGTTCGAGCCAGTGCGTCAATTCCGGTCCCTTGGGCACGATTCCGGAGGGATTGATCTCGGAATGCACGATGTAGTAGTGCGCTTTGATCTGTGTGAAGTCGATGGTGTCACCGAATCCGGGAGTCTGGAACAGATCGCGTGCGTAGTCCCACAGCACCGGCATCTCGCTGAGTTTGCTTCTGTTGCACTTGAAGTGGCCGTGATAGACGGGATCGAATCGCGCCAGCGTGGTGAACAGGCGCACATCGGCCTCGGTGATGGTGTCTCCCACCAGGAAGCGTTGCCGGGCAAGACGTTCGGTGAGCCAGTCGAGGCGGGCGAACAGCGTGTCGTATGCCTCGTCGTACGCCTGCTGTGAACCGGCGAAACCGCAGCGGTAGACGCCGTTGTTGACGTCGCGGAACACGTACTCGGCCACTTCGTCGATTTCGTTTCGCAGAGGCTCCGGGTACAGATCCGGTGCGCCTTCGCGGTGGTACTTCTTCCATTGCGTCGAGAAGTCGAGGGTGATCTGTGGGTAGTCGTTCGTGACCACCTTGCCCGTCGCGATCTCCACCATGGCGGGCACCGTGATTCCCCTGGGGTATTCGGGATCTCGGGCGAAGTACGCGTCCTGTAGTCGCGGGATCTTCAGTACGGGATCGACGCCGCCCGGGTCGAGATCGAAAGTCCAGCTTCGCTTGTCGTGAACCGGACCGCAGATGCCCATCGACAGTACGTCTTCGAGGCCGAGTAGACGGCGGACGATGATGGCGCGGTTTGCCCACGGGCAGGCACGTGCCACGATCAACCGGTATCGCCCCGGTTCGACGGGGTAACCGTCGCGACCGTCCTCGGTGATCCGGGTCGGGATGTAGTTGGTGTCGCGTTTGAATTCACGACCCTCTTCGACGAATGTCGGTTCGCTCGCGCCGTCTTCCGTACTCATCTGCGGTCCCTCTCGTTCGAGTGTCATTTCGAGTGTCAACTGGGCAGGTGCACGTGTACCCGAGCGTATGCCCCCAGAACGTCGAATTTGGCTTTACGTGGAAGCGTCGCGGCGATCGCGCTGCCGCGACTCGTGCGTAGCTGCGGGATCAACCCGGAATCGAGAGCGTCCTCCGCGGCGAGAAGCGTTACTGCGCAGCCGATTCCGTGACGGCGATGCGCAGGAGCAGTCAGGGTCGTGAGATCTGCCACGAATCCCTGAAATTCGGAGTACGCCGCGCATCCGAGCACCTCGGTGGAATCGGTGACGGCGGTGAACCACCGCGTCCGGTTCTCGAGGTCGGCCGTGGTGCTGTCGTCGGGTGGGCACAGCGCAGCGACGGCGAGGGCGTCGTCGACCTCGTGGGAAATCAGCAGTTGCTCGTCGGGTGGCGCGTCCGTGTAGTCGCCGAGGAAAGCGAGATCGACGGGACCGGTGATTCGCCCGCCGTGATCGCCGGCGATCTCGAGGAGGCGCGCCGGTTGCAGCAGTGCGTCGACCGAGATGCCCTCTGTGCGCTCGATGAACCATTGTGGCCCGACGATCGCACCGGAGCCTGCCAGGTCGAGAACGTGGATGTCGTCGCCGACGACCCGGGCCGTGTGCGCCGGACGCAGTGCCGAGTCGCCGAGTCCCAGCTCACGCGCCCAGGCAAGTCGGATGATGTCGAGGTGATGATCGTCCACTCGCTACAGGCTAGTCCGATTCGAACGGGTTGATCGAGACGGACAGAGGTCGTATATTCCATGTGGACTATTTCGGGTGGAATAGTCAAGAAATGGTCAATTGCGGCTCGTCAGTCAACTACGGCTTGTCAGGGAGGGGGACTCATGGGTGACGTGTCACTGACGCCCTTGGGAATCACCGTGCTGGGCCTGCTGTCCGAGCGTTCGATGCACCCGTACGAGATGTACCAACTCGCCTCGGTGCGGCGGGGCGATCAGCTGGTGAAAATCAAGCCGGGATCGCTCTATCACACGGTTTCCCGGTTGGAGAAGCAGGAACTTCTGGCTTCGATCGGGACCGATCGTGAGGGCAACCGCCCGGAGCGGACGACGTACGAGATCACTGCCCGTGGCCGTGATGCCCTCGAACATCAACTACGCGAGATGTTGGCGGTTCCGGTGCGGGAGTATCCGCGGTTGCCGCTCGCGCTTGCCGAGATGCACAACCTCTCCGCATCGACTGCGTGTCAGATGCTTCGGATCCGTCTCGCGCACCTCGACAAGACGATTGCGAAATTCGAGGTCGACTACGAAGCGGTGAAGGCCGCGGAGAAACCACGAATCTTCACGGTGGGCGCGGACTACGCCCACGCACTGACCGTCGCCGAAAGAGAGTGGATCGGCGCGTTGGTGACAGACATCGAGAGCGGCGAAATGCCCTGGCTCTCACAAGAACTTCTCGACCGGCTGGCCGGCTCCGCAGGCTCGTCCGCACTACCTAAGGACTGAAGATGGAAAAGCAGGTCAATCCCTGGCACGCGCTGTGGGCGCTGTGTATCGGGTTCTTCATGATTCTGGTGGACAGCACCATCGTCGCTGTCGCCAACCCCGCGATCATGGAGGACCTCGGCACCGACATCAACAAGGTCGTCTGGGTCACCAGCGCGTACCTGCTGGCGTACGCGGTGCCGCTGCTCGTCACCGGCCGACTCGGTGACAGGTTCGGTCCGAAGAACCTGTACATGATCGGCCTCGTACTGTTCACCGGCGCATCACTGTGGTGCGGTCTGTCCGGCAGCGTCGAGATGCTCATCGTCGCAAGGGCTTTCCAGGGCCTGGGCGCTGCAATGATGACGCCTCAGACGATGGCCGTCATCACACGCACGTTCGCGCCGAACAAGCGTGGCGCCGCAATGGGTCTGTGGGGCGCCGTTGCCGGTGTTGCCACCCTGGTGGGTCCGCTTGCCGGTGGCGTCCTGGTGGACAATCTCGGCTGGGAATGGATCTTCATCGTCAACGTCCCGGTTGGTGTCATCGCCTTCCTGCTCGCGTGGAAGCTCGTTCCGTCGTTGCCGACCAGCGAGCACAAGTTCGACATCCCCGGCGTGATTCTCAGTGCCGCAGGCATGTTCCTTCTGGTGTTCGGAATCCAGGAAGGCAGTTCGTACGACTGGAACGGATTCGTCTGGAGCCTGATCGGCGCCGGTGTGGTGTTGCTCGCGGTGTTCGTGTTCTACCAGTCGCGCAACAAGAACGAACCCTTGCTTCCCTTGGAGCTCTTCAAGGATCGCAACTTCTCACTCGCCAATGTCGCCATCACCGCGATGGGCTTTGCGATCACGTCGATGGTCCTTCCGCTGATGTTCTACACACAGGCAGTTCGTGGCCTCTCCCCGACGCAGTCGGCGTTGCTGCTCGTTCCGATGGCAGTGCTGACCGGTATCTTCGCCCCGATCATCGGCAAGCTCGTCGACAAGACACATCCGCGCTACATCGCCGGCACCGGCTTCCTGCTGTTCGCCGTCGCCTTGGGTTGGCTGGCACTGGTGATGTCTCCCGACGTCGCGATCTGGGAACTGCTCCTGCCGATCGGCCTGATCGGCTTCGCCAACGCGTGCATCTGGTCTCCGCTCGCGGCCACCGCCACACACAACCTGCCTCCGATGCAGGCGGGCGCGGGCGCCGGCGTCTACAACACCACCCGGCAGGTGGGTGCAGTTCTCGGCAGCGCTGCGATCGGCGCTCTGATCACTGCACGATTGGCGGCTCAGGGACTGACCGGCGGCAGTTCGGAAGCCGGCGTGGGTCACCTCCCCGAGTTCGTCCGTGAACCGTTCAGCACGGCGATGTCGGAGTCGATCTGGCTACCTGCGGGTGTGCTGCTCATCGGTTTCGTCGCGTCGGTGTGCTTCGCCCGGCCTTTACGCGGGGACGCGCACGACGACGCGATGGCCGTCAGTGCCGAAGCGCGTCGGGAAACATCACTGCGCGATTGAGATAGTCGCTCGGGTCAAGGGCTCGCTTGATCGCCCACATCGTGGCTATGTCCTGCGCCGAGAGGGCCAGGTCCAGATAGTTGCGTTTGAGCGAGCCCACCCCGTGCTCGGAACTGACGTTTCCGCCGTGATCGCGAACCAGCTCGAGGACACTGCGATACACGGTGTCGGCGTTCGGACAGTTCAGGACGTTGAGGTGGATGTTTCCCTCGGCGACGTGTCCGAACAGGATCGGAATTGCCTCGGGCGCTCGGCTCGCGATCACCGCCGTTGCGTCCTCGGTGAAGGTGGCAAGCGAGTCCAGCGGTAGCGCCGCGTCGAATTTCAGTGGGGGACCGAACAATCCGACCACCTCGGCGAAGCATTCGCGTGCCGCCCACAAGCGCGTCGAGCCGGGGGCGTCGACCGCCACGGCCGGGGTCTGCGGTGGGCCGATGCGTTCGAGCAGCTCGGCCAGGTCTTCCAGCGGATCGTGGGCCGCGGACACCTCGGCGAGGAGGTACCACGGTCGCCCCGTCGGAACCGCGGCGTTCAAATGGCGTGCGGCCAGTTCGAGACCGCGCCCGTCCAACAATTCGAGTGCGTCGACGCCGTCGAGAGCGCGCAACACTCGCCCCGCCTCGACGACGTCCTGGAGTGCGTCGAAACCGATCAGCGACGTCACGCGGTAGGTCGGTATCTTCCGTAATTTCAGGTCGACGGAAGTGACCACCCCTAGAGTTCCTTCGCTACCGACCCACAGCGCGGGCAGGTTGTATCCGGAGTTGTCCGACAGCACTTTCGGTGACCGGCGCACAGTAGTTCCGTCGGGGAGTACCACCTCGAGTCCGAGCACCTGTTCGGCCATGTTCCCGTATCGAACCGTGTGCAGGCCACCGGCATTGGTGGACACCATGCCGCCGATCGTCGCAGTGTCCCGCGAGGCTATGTCGACACCGAACTTCAAACCGGCGGCGGCCGCCGCGGAATGTACCTGCGCGAGTGTCACTCCCGCCCCGACGGTGATCCGCCCGGCGGCAAGATCGACGTCGCCGATCGCCGCGAGGCGTTCGGTGGAGAGCAGGACGTCGTCGTGTTCGGGCACCGTGCCGGCGACCAGGCCCGTTCGCCCGCCCTGAACGGTGACCGGTACACCGCGGGAGCGGCACACGTTCAGCAGTGCAGCGATTTCGGCTGTATCGGCCGGTCGGACCAGGGCGCAGGCACGGCCCGTGTACCGCCCTGTCTGATCGGTGGAACGGGTCGTCAACACGTCGGCGTCGGTGACGACGAACCGGTGTCCCACAACGTCCGCGAGCGCATTTCTCAGACCGTCCACCCGACGATCGTAGGCCGGTTCGATGTGGCAGTGTGGCGGCATGACTGCTCCCGAATCGCATCCCACCCGTCTCGAGCGCTTCACCACCGATGGTGGTGCCGAGGTGGCTGTCCTGACGTTCGCGCACGGACCACTCAATCTGTTCGATCAGGCCATGTTCGACGCGGTCATCGCCGATGTTGCGGCGCTGACCGAAAACCCACCGCGCGCGGTGCTTCTGCGCGCCGAGGGCAAGGTCAACTCGGCCGGCGTCGACGTCCATGTGTTCGACGGCCTCGACCCGGAGCAGGGCGCGGAGTTGTGGCGCCAACTGTTTGCCCAGATCTGCCATCCGCTCGAGGCATTGCAGTGCCCGGTGATCTATGCGGCGCACGGGTTGACGCTGACTGCTGCATTCGAGATCTCCTTGGCTTGCGACATCATCCTCGCGGCGCCCAAGGCGAAGTTCGGACTGGTCGAGACAGTGGTCGGTCTGACGCCGTCCATGGGTGGACCGCAGCGTTTGGCCGAGCGTGCCGGTTCCGGACGGGCTCGGGAGTTGGTCATGACCGGCGATCTCTACGACGCCGTAACCCTGCACTCGTGGGGCGTCGTCAATGCAGTTCACGACGATGTCGATGCTGCGGCGCGTGCCCTGGCGACCAGGTTGGCGGACGGACCCACGCGAGCCCACGACGCCACCAAACAGATCGTCGCGGCCTGGCGTTCCGGCGGGATCGCCCACGCGGATTCGGTGACCCCCGGGGTGTCCGGTGCGCTGTTCGCCACCGATGACCTACGCGGCGCTGTCCGCAGTTTCCTCGACGTCGGACCGGGCAAAGCGGTCTACTCCGGAAAGTAAGTTTGCGACGATTATCGCCAGAGACCTCCACGAACTGTGATCCACGTCATATAGTCGAATGGCCGGTGGGTTGTCAGTGACGTGGAGGTATCGATGCGGTCGACGCTTGTGGAATACCCGTGTTCGAATCAGCTCCTCGCCGACGCCCGCGTCACCCGCGCCGGTGACGGGGTGCTTCGGTACAGCCAACTGGACCCGTCGTTGTCCGAACTACTGGACATCGCCGTCCATCGGTTCTCCTCGCGCGTCGCGGTCGAGGAGGTCGACGGCGAGCAGGTCACCTTCGCGGAGCTGTGGGCCGAGGCGTCGCGGGTCGCGGGAGGGCTGAAGTCGCGAGGCGTCGAGATCGGTGACCGTGTGGCCATTCGTGTCGCCGCTGGGGTGAGATGGATGGAGGCGTGCCTCGGCGTCATCCTCGCCGGCGGCGTTCCGGTCTCCGTCGGTGTGCACTTGAGTGATGACGCGGCGGACTTCGTCATCGCGGACAGTGGTTCGGTGTTGGTGCTCGACGGGGAACTCCCGCACGGTGTTCCGTTCATCGACGACGGCGCCGCCCCGGACGAGATGGCGATCCTCGCGTACACCGCGGATTCTTCGGGCGAGATGCTTGGCGTCGAGTTGAGTAACGAGAACGTGCTTTCTGCCATCGTCGGAATTCTGCACTCGCGTGACTACGGCGTCGAAGGTGTGCGGAATCTGCTGGTGGACAACGACTTCAAGTCGGTGCGGCACTTCGTGCACGTGCTCGCGACGTTGGTGGTCGGTGGAACGGTGGTCCTCGCCGGGGACTTCTGGCGTGAGAGTGTGCATACCGTCGACATCGTGACCGGGCGGCCCGAGGACTTGCTCGAGCCACGGTTGCTCACGCTCGGACCGGCGGCACGTGCCGGTTCGAGGTCGGTGCAGTGGATCGATTGCAGCGGGTCGCCGATCACGGCCGAACAGGAATCCAAGCTGCTGACTCTGTTCCCGGCCGCTCGGCATGTGATCGGGTGGGGTAAAACCGAAACCTGTGGGGCTGGTCTCATTCTGCCAACCGAGTCGGCGCCCACCCACCTCGGAAGCGTCGGAATCGCTTTCGGTGGAATGGAAGTGGCGTTGTACGGCCCGGATGCGCCAGGTGGTTTCGGCGAGTTGTTGTGCCGTGGACCGAGTGTCACGCGTCGGTATTGGAACTCGCCGCAAGCGACCTCGACGAGGTTCACCCAGGGGTGGTTCTGCACTCACGACACCGCGCAGATCGACCCCGATGGCTTCGTCCGTATTGTCGAACGCAACGTCGCGTAGTCACGCGAGCGTGGTCGACAAACGAGAGGGACATCATGGCGGACGAGGTTCTCACCGAGCGGCGCGGGCGGACACTGATCATCACCATCAACCGGCCCGAGGCGCGTAACGCCATCAACTCGGCGGTCAGTCACGCGTTGGCCGCCGCGGTCGAAGAGCTCGATGCGGACGACGATCTGTCCTTGGCCGTGCTGACAGGAGCCGGCGGAAACTTCTGTGCCGGTATGGATCTGAAGGCATTCGTGGCCGGCGAGAACGTCCTCGTGCCGGGACGCGGTCTCGGATTCACGGAAGGGCCACCGCGTAAGCCGATCATTTCGGCGGTCGAGGGCTTCGCGTTGGCAGGCGGCACGGAACTCGTGCTTGCCACCGACCTGGTGGTGGCGTCGTCCGAAGCGAAGTTCGGTATCCCGGAGGTCAAGCGAGGACTGGTTGCAGGTGGCGGCGGATTGTTGCGCCTGCCCAAGCGGATTCCGTACCAGAAGGCTCTGGAACTGGCGCTGACCGGCGACAGTTTCACCGCCGAGGAGGCATACCGCTACGGCTTCGTGAACACGTTGACCGAACCGGGCAAGGCGCTCGACGGCGCACTGGAGCTGGCTGATCGAATCACCCGCAACGGACCGCTCGCGGTAGCGGTCACCAAGGAGATCGTCGTCAAGGCCGGCGGTTGGTCCGACGACGAAGCTTTCGCGAAGCAGTTGCAGGTCATGGCGCCGGTGTTCGCATCCGAAGATGCACGCGAGGGCGCGACGGCGTTCGCCGAGAAGCGCGCCCCGGTCTGGAAGGGGCGGTAACACCGACATGGCTACACCTGTCGCAGAACTGCACATGCACATCGAGGGTTCTCTGGAGCCCGAACAGATTTACCGACTTGCCGAGCGCAATCGAATGGATCTGCCGTACAAGGACATCGACGATCTGAAGTCGAGGTACGAGTTCACCGACTTGCAGTCGTTCCTCGATCTCTACTTCGCCAACATGGCCGTCCTGCGCACCGCGGAGGATTTTGCCGACCTGACGCGAGCGTACTTCCGCCGGGCGGCTGCGGCCGGCGTCGCGCATGCCGAGTTCTTCTTCAATCCACAGGCGCACGTAGTCCGTGGTGTTCCGCTGACCGAGGTCCTGGACGGGATCATGGATGCGGTGGCATCGAGCGAGCGCGAGTTCGGGCTCAGCAGCGCGGCAATCGCCGCCATCCTCCGAGATCAGCCCGTCAAGGACGCCGAGGAGATCTTCTCCGAGATAATTCGCCTGCAGGCTCCGATCGTCGGGCTCGGACTCGACTCCGCGGAGGTCGGCAACCCGCCGTCACTGTTCGAGGACGTGTTCGCCCGCGCGCGTGCCGAGGGTTTGCACGTCGTCGCTCACGCCGGCGAGGAGGGACCGCCCGAGTACATCTGGCAGGCGCTCGACATTCTCGGCGCCGAGCGGATCGACCACGGAGTCCGGGCACTCGAGGATCCTGCCCTGATCGAGCGTCTGGTCGACGAGGAGATTCCACTGACGGTCTGCCCGTTGTCGAACGTTCGTCTGCGGGTGTTCGATTCGCTGTCGGATCATCCGCTTCGATCGATGCTCGAGATGGGTTTGATCGTCACGGTCAACTCCGACGACCCGGCCTACTTCGGGGGATACGTCGACGACAATTTCACCGAACTGGGCCGAGCCTTGGGTCTGACCGAGGCCGAGCGAGACACCCTCGCCCGGAACTCGATCAAAGCCTCGTTTGCGAGCGATGCACGAAAAGCGGAACTGCTGCGGCGCTGACCGTCAGTCGCCGAGTACCTGACGCAAGTATTCGTTGTCGAACACACGATTCGCGTCGTACTTGTCTCTCACGGCGACAAAGTCGTCGAGTCGGTCGTACGTAGGACGCAGGTCGTCGACGGTCCGGTTGTGCATTTTTCCCCAATGCGGCCGGCCGTCGACGGCGCGGGCGATGGCTTCCACTGCGGCGAAGTATTCGGTTTCGGGTCGTCGGTGGTACTGGTGTACGGCGATGTATGCGGTGTCGCGTCCGTGAGCAGTCGAGAGCCAGAGGTCGTCGGCGGCAGCAAAACGTACTTCGACGGGGAACGCGACGTTAGTTCCGGACTTCTTCATCCAGCGGTCGATTTCGTGGAGTGTCTCGGTGACGTGTTCGCGGGGAATCGCGTATTCCATCTCCTTGAACTTCACCCGGCGCGAAGACGCGAATACTCGGTAGCTGCGATCGGTGAACTCCCGGGCGCCGAGCAATCGAGACGACACGTTGTTGATTCTCGGGATCGCGGCCGGTGCCAGGGTGGCAACGCGGTTGACACCTTCGAAGAGTGTGTTCGAGAGGAGTTCGTCGTCGACGAACGCGCGGACCTTGCCCACTGGATCGGGTTCGGTATCTCCGGGCAGTCGCGTATTGCTCTTCGTCAGGACACGGTCGGTGTGCGGAAACCAGTAGAACTCGAAGTGGTCCAAGCCCAGACGATCGCTCTCGAGGGTGTCCAGTATGTGAGACAGCGTGTCGGGTTCCTCGATTGCGCGAAGTGTGAATCGCGGGACGCAGGCGAGAGTGATCTTCGAAATGATGCCGATTGCGCCCAATCCGAGGCGGCCTGCTTCGAACAATTCGACGTTTTCGTCTGCGCTTGCGGTAACGACGGATCCGTCGGCGAGAACGATCTCGATTCCGCGAATCTGTGTGGCGATACCGCCGAATCGTGCGCCGGTGCCGTGTGTGCCGGTGGACGTCGCGCCGGCCAGTGACTGGACGTCGATGTCGCCGAGATTGGCCATCGCATATCCGCGTTGCCACAAGGCGTCGTTGAGAGCATGAAGGCGAGTGCCTGCAAAAACAGTGACCAGCGCACCGTCGTCGGTCGGCGTGATCGAGTCGATTCCGCTCAAGTTGTCCAGGCTGACGAGGACACCGTCGGTGACCGCGACACCGGTGAACGAATGGCCGGCGCCGACGGCCTTCACGCGTTGGCCGCGCGCCGCGGCCTCGGCGACCAACGACGAAAGTTCACGGGTATTTGTCGGCGTCGCAAAGCGACGCGGCGCGGCACTTTGAGTGCCCGCCCAGTTCTGCCAAGTGTCCGAAGCCATTACGCAATAATGTACTTGGACGGTCGTCCAGGCAAGTATTGCGCGAAGATTTTGTCATTTGCGTTCTACGATCATTGGATGCTGAACAGGCTTCCGGCGGACGAACGCCGCACACAATTGGTCGAGTCCGCTTTGTCTATTGCGGAACAGCGCGGTGTCAGTTCTGTGACGGTAAGGGCGGTGGCAGAGGAGGCCGGCGTATCGCTCGGCGTCGTTCATTACTGCTTCGAGAGCAAGGAAGCGCTGATCGCGGCAATGGGTGAAACGCTCATTCTGCAGCTCAGTGCGTCGATGCAGTATGCGTTCGCGCAGGTCCGCCATGCGCCGGATCTCAGTGGCGTGCAGGGGCTCAGGGAATTGCTGCATATCGGCCTGACCGGAATGTGGCCGACCATCGAAGCAACCCCGGATCGCCAGTTGTTGACCTACGAAATTACCGCGCAGGCACTGCGTAGTCGCAATCTCGGAGCCGAACGTGCTGGGGCAGTTGCATTTGAGCAGTACCGAATCATGGATGAGCTCGCGGTGTCGTTTCTCGAAGAGTGCGCCAAGATATCGGGCACGGTGTGGACGGAGCCGTTGAGTTCGATTGCGCGACTGAGTCTTGCAATGATCGACGGCCTTGTTCTGCGTTGGCTGGTTGATCGTGACTCCGACGCGACCATTGCCGAGTTCGGAGAAATGGTTCAGGTAATCGCCAATAAAGCAGTGGTCGCGCCTCAGTAGAACCGCCATCCTGGACATACGTCCAGGATTGGTGATTGACTGGTCGCACGCCGCGACGATTGGATCATCTGTGACCAGGACCCTCGATCGACTCACTGCTGCCACGCGAGAACTCGACCCGCCTCTGGCTGCTCTGGATCTGACCACACTGCGCAGTAATGCAGCCGACCTGGTGCGCCGCGCCGGTGGAACCCCGGTGCGAGTGGCGAGCAAATCGGTTCGTTGTCGTACGGTTCTGACTGAAACTCTCGGTGACACACTGACTGCATCCGGCGGGTTCCGCGGAATCATGGCGTACTCACTGCGCGAGGCTCTGTGGCTGGTCGGGCTCGGCGCACGGGACATCCTGATGGGATACCCGACCGCCGATCGTGGCGCCATCGCGGATCTCGCTGCCGATGACACCGCCCTCCAATCGATCACCTTGATGGTCGACGACGATGCGCAGTTGGATCTCATTCGTTCGGCGTCGACGGGAGATGCGCCTGTCCGGGTGTGTCTCGACGTCGATGCGTCACTTCGGATCGGTCCGATTCATCTAGGCGTACGACGCTCGCCGCTGCGCGAACCTGCCGCGGTCGCCGCACTCGCGGCGCGTGCTCGTCAGCGCGGATTCTCCGTCGTCGGCGTGATGTTCTACGAAGCCCAGATCGCCGGCCTCCCGGACACCAGCGCTCCGATCGGTTGGGTCAAGAAGGCCTCTGCCCGCGAACTGGCGTCCAGAAGGGGCGCTGTGGTCGCGGCCGTCACCGATGCCGTGGGTGCACTCGAGATCGTCAACAGCGGCGGTACGGGGTCGCTGGAGGTCAGCTCGGCCGATCCTGTGGTGACCGAGGTAACAGCAGGCTCCGGACTGTACGTACCGACCCTGTTCGACCGCTACCGTGCCTTCCGTCCCGATCCGGCGCTGTTCTTCGCACTGTCGGCCGTGCGCAAGCCGACGCCGTCGGTCACGACCCTTTTCGGCGGCGGATACATCGCGTCGGGACCTGCCGGAGCCACCCGCGTTCCGTCACCGGTCTGGCCCGCTGGTCTCAAACTGCTCCGCAACGAAGGAGCCGGCGAAGTCCAGACACCGGTCACCGGGAAGGAAGCCGGAAACATCGCGATCGGCGACCGCGTATGGTTCCGTCACGCCAAAGCCGGCGAGCTGTGCGAGCGCTTCGACCGCGTGTATGTGGTCGAAGCCGACGGCACCCGAACCTCGGTTCCCACCTACCGCGGCGAAGGGCAGTGTTTCGGGTAGGACAGTGCTTCGGGTAAGGCAGTGTTTCGGGTAGGGCAGCGTTTGGCTGTGAAAATATTCGGCTAGCTCGTCAACCTCATGAACGCGCCCAGCTCCACCAATCCTGCGGGCGTGCTCGGCATGTACTGCGTCAACGCGTGTGATCGGACGATGATCGCGCACCACTTGCCGCGGGAGACAGCAACATTGAGGCGGTTCCGCGACAGGAGGAACGACATTCCTCGCGGGACGTCCTCGACGGCAGATGCGGCCATCGACACGATTGCCACCGCGGCCTCGCGGCCCTGGAACTTGTCGACGGTCCCGACCTCGACCTCCGTGAGACCGGCTTCGGTGAGATCGCGCTCGACGGTACCGACCTGGGCGTTGTATGCCGCGACCACGAGGATGTCCGACTGCTCCAGGGGCCGGGTTCCCTCGAACTCGCTCGGATCGGTCCATGGCGTACCGAGAAGGCCCTGGATCTGGCGAACGATTTCCTGGGACTCTTCCGGGGAGTACGTGGAATTGCCGCGGTGATCGACGAACACTGTGTGCACTCCGGCAGCGAGTCCGTCGAGTTTCCTTGCCGCACTCACGGTTTCCTGAGAATGGAGCTTGCCCTCGTACGACAGTGCGGACACGGGCGCACACAGATCCGGGTGCATCCGCCAAGTCTTCTCGAGGAAGTAGCCGAGTTCGGGTGGCAGTGCGCCGTGTCCCTCGGCGAGCCAACCGAGCGCCGATTCGTCGACAGGTTCGGGGTGAGTACCTTGGCTTACCTGCGGCAACTGCTGCGGATCGCCCAGCAGCAACAGGTTTCGCGCGGAAATCGCGACGGCAATGGTGTTGGCGAGCGCGAACTGGCCCGCCTCGTCGACCACGAGCAGGTCCAAGCTGCCCGCTGGAACACGATCGGTGTTCGCGAAGTCCCACGCAGTGCCGCCGATGACGCAGCCGACGCCTTCGGCCTCGGCGATGAATCCCGCATATTCTTCGGATGCGATGTCCTGCCATTCTGCGGTCTTGCTGCGGCTGCCCTTCTTCGCGACCAGTGCAGGGTCCACGCCGGCCTTCAGAATGCCGCCGAGCATGTTCTCGACCACCGAATGTGACTGAGCCACGACTCCGATTCGCCACTGATGTTGTTCGATCAGTGTCTTGACGACACGAGCACCCGTGTAGGTCTTGCCCGTACCAGGGGGACCCTGTACTGCCACGTAGGAATCATCGAGGTCGAGAAGTGCGGCGGTGATGGCGTCCGCGTAGTTGTTGTCGGTGCCGACGGGCGGGAGCGGTGAACCCGAGCGTGTCCTCGGGGTGCTGCGCCGGAGAATGTCGACCGCTGCTACGGGTGGCAGTTCGGGCAGGATCTCGCTGGCGCCGGATGCGGCAGCGGCGATGGACTTCTCCATGCGTCCGGTGGGAATCGGACGTCCAGGTGCCAATGCGACTGGGGCATCGAGGTATTCGTCACCGCCGAGCAGTTCTTCGACGGTGACCACGTCGAGTCCTTCGGACTTGACCACGGCCGTGACCTTGACGCTGCTGGTGCCGCGTTGGGTGGGGTTCTCGCTTGCAACAGCATCGGGGGAGGGGGTTGCGTAGAGAGCGAACAGATCACTGCCCGGGCTCAAAGACGTTCCGGTGCCGAAACTTCCGGTCAGCTGAATGTGTCGACGGAACTTCTTCTGACGTGGGGTGCTCTTGTGCCAGTCCGCCTCGATTTCGGACTGTTCGACCACCATGACGTCGCGGATGTCCACCAGGTCTTCGATCGGTGTGACCAATCGGTCGAAGTGGGCCCACCAGTACGGCTTCCGCTCACGATTGTGGTACCCCACCGCAGCAGCCAGTAGAGCAGCTGCCTGCTGATCGGGGGTACGCGCCGAACCTGCCTTGTGTCCTGCGAATTCGCGGAGTGCGATCTCCGATTCGGTGAGCTCCTCGAGTGGAATCTTGATCTGCCCGGTCGGCTCACGAAGTTCGACGCCGTGTTCTGCGGCGCGCTCGGCAAGCCAATCGCGCAGGCGCAGAGTGGATTCGCAGTCGTACTCGTTGTAGTCGGAGATGCCCTGAAGAAGTTCCCTGGCCTGGTCGGCTTGTCCGCCGTCGCGCAATTGGCAGTAGTCGGCATAAGCGACAACCGAAGCGGCGGCATTGGTCACGTCGCCGTCGCGGCCGTGCTCACCCATGTAGAGCGGCTCGAGTTTCTTGATGCTGTACGAGCGTTGTCCGATCCGCAGGCAGGCACGGACGATCGGGTACAGGTCCACGAGCACGTTCTCGCTGAGCAGCGTGTCCACCGTTTGCTCGCCGACACCGTGACGTGCGGCCAAGCGCAACAGCGCCGATTTCTCGTACGCGGCGTAGTGATAGATGTGCATGCCGGGGTGAGCTTCTCGGCGCGCGGTGACGTAGTCGAGGAAGTCGAGGAGTGCCTGGCGTTCACCGTCGCGATCGTGTGCCCAGAACGGCTTGAACACGTAGTCGTCCGCCGGCCCTTCGACCACACCGAAAAGGTATTCCAACCCCCAGTCGGTGGATCCGTCCTCGGCCCATAGGGGATCGCCCTCGAAGTCGAAGAAGATGTCGCCGTCGTCGGGGACGGGTAGTCCGCCGAGTGCCGAGGGTTCGTAGACCTCGAATTCGGCGTTGCCGGATTGTTCCTGACGAAGTTGAACCGCTGCCTGTGCACGGAGTTTGTCGAGTGTTTCCCGTCGAATTCCCTCGACAGGGCCGGTGCTCGCGGCGAGTTCGTCAATTGTCGTGATCCCCGAGACGATCAGTTGTTCACGCTGATTGCCGCGGACGCCCGCAACCAGCAGCAGGTCCCGATGACTTTCGACTTCGACGCTGCAGGTGTTGCATCGACCACAACGCAGGTACCGATCGTCGAGCCACTGTGTCGGTTTCCCCTCGGCGCGGTGCTCGTCGAGGACTCGTTCGAGTTCAGCTCTGCGTGCTGCGAATACCGGCGCGATGTCTCCGATGTCGTGCGACGACGTGCTGCCGTCGCCGAGCAGTAGATGAACCTGATCGGAGGCGGCAATTGCATTGCGCTCCAACGCATCCGCGTATGCGGCGAGTTGTAGAAGTGCCGACACCTTGGCGTGCCGGGAGAGCTTGCTGTCGTAGACCGCGTAGGTGTCGCCTTCGCGGACGAGGAAATCGCAGAACCCGAGGAATCGGCCGTCGAAAAAGGTTCCCTGATAGATGACGGGCGCGCCCGATCGTGCTGCCTCGACGGTGGCCAACGTGGCAGCGGTCAGGCCTGCGCGTGAGTGTTCCGGTCGCGGCATGACGACGACGCCGTCTCCGTGTTGATCGATGAACTTCTGAAGCTGTTCGCGCTCGTGCGAGTCGCCGAGGCTCGACGTCCGCTCGAGCATCGGATCTGCCTCGACCGCCTCGGCTGAGATCAGACCGGTGCGGGCGTCGAGTTGCCGCAACAGTGCGAACTCGCACGAGGCCGCGGCCGAGAGGTCACTGGCGCTGTAGACGATCTGATCATCGAGTAGGAACACACGGAGATTGTGCCATCGCTCACCGACAAGGCAACCCACCAGTAATCGCCCACCGCCCGCGGATACCCGTAGGAGAGTGCAGAATGACGAGCATGCCCTTCTTCGACGGACGAACCGGTCAGGTGCACTTTCGGCATTGGCCGGCGGCAGGGGGCGCAGTGCCCACTGTGTCTTTGGTCTTTCTGCACGGCCTCGGTCAGCACAGCGGGCAGTATCACCGTTTCGCGGGCGCAATGACGGCGTCGGGGATCGACGTGTGGGCGATCGATCACACCGGACACGGCTTGTCGGAGGGTGATCCGGGAGTCGGGGCTCCGCTCTCCGATCTTGCTGCAGATGCAGCCGCGCTGGCTGACATCGCCTTGGCGGAACTGCCCGAAGTTCCGCAGGCGGTGATGGGTCATTCGTTAGGTGCTGTGACTGCGCTGACGGTGCTGGCTCATCGCGATCACGAATTCGCGTCCGCCGTGTTGTGCGGCATTCCGCGCAGCGCGGTGGAGCAACACGGGTGGGCGGAACTCTCCGACGCGGGCATCCCAGTCCTGGTCGTTCACGGTACCGACGACCGGATCGCCCCGGTCGATCCCGTCCGGGACTGGGCGCGGACGCTGCGCAACGTCGAAATGCGCGAGTTCGAGGACGCCGGTCACGACCTGCTGCACGAGAAGGTTCACGCCAGTGTCACCAACGTCAGCCGTGAATTCCTTCTCGCGCATTCCAGGTAGTCCTCTCAGGAGAGCGCGCCGAGCACCTCTTTCGACGTGACGGGGTGCGAGAACATCGGGTAGTCGTAGGTGATCGCGTTCTCGTGTTCGGCGACCGAGGTGCCTGCCACGCAATCGGTGAGTGTGATGACCCGGTAACCGTTCTCGTATCCGGTGCGCATGGTCGATTCGACGCAGCAGTTGGTCAGGAAGCCGCCGAGAACGATCGTGCGAATTCCTTTGCTGCGCAGAATGAAATCGAGGTTGGTGCTGGCAAAAGTGTCGAGTCCGCGCTTGCCCTCGATGACGATGTCGCCGTCTTTCGGGGTGAGGTCGTCGACGATCGCAGCTCCCCAGGAACCCTTCACGAAAGCCTTGCCGTCGACGACGCCCTTGAGGATGCCGTACGGATGCGAGGTGATTTCGTTGTATCCCTCGGCGAAGGTGATCGGTGCGTGCATCACGGTGACACCTGCCGCCCGAGCCGCATCGACCAGCGCAGTGGTGTTCGCGAGGAGTCCGTTCGATTCCATGACCGGAGCGACGGCCTCGTGAAGAACACCGCCCTCGGTGGTGAAGTCGTTCTGGTACTCGATGAGCACGACGGCTGTGGTTGCTGGATCCAATTCGAGCTTGTCGGTCATGGTCGACACCTTGTCTGTTGTGGTCCGGGTCACGAATCTCCTCAATTAAACAGTTTGTCAGACAAGCAGGCAAGGGGTGGTAGCGTCGCGGCATGGATACGACTCCGTTGTCGCGCATGCCGCTCAGCCTTGCCGTGTCGGGAAGAATCCGTGCTGCCATACTCGACGGCTCGCTTCCCGTCGGCGAGGCGTTGCCGACCGAACAGGAACTCGCGCAGACGTTTTCGGTGGGACGATCGACGGTCCGCGAGGCACTTCGTGTCCTGCAAGCACAGGGATTGTTGACCGGCGCGGACACCACCTCTACTGCCAGGCCTCGGGTGACGCACGAGCACACCGCCGATTCTGCGGCCACCGCTCTCAGTACGGCACTGCAAGTGGGCGCGGTTCCGCTCGGCGATCTTGTCGAATTGCGAGTGCTGCTCGAAGCTGCTGCGCTACGAACCGTCGCCGCCGTGCCAGAGGACGCCCGGGCTGCGATCGAGCGAATGCGCATCGCAACCCGGGCCGACGACTCGGTCGCATTCCACGACGCCGACGTCGACTTTCACGTTGCGCTCGCCGGAGCGGGCGGAAACAAGGCGTTCGGGTTGGTCATGACGGTTCTCCGCGACAGCATCGCCGGCTACCTGCTGAGCGAACTCGACTCGCGCGAGAGCTCGGCGGCCACGCTTGGCTCACTGCTGGCCGAGCACGAGGGTATCGCCGACGCGATCGAGCGCGGCGCAGCTGACGAGGCCGCCGATTTGGTCGAGCGCCATGTGCGCGGATTCTACGAAGGACGAACGGAATGACCACGAGTATCGATCTGTTGGGCGAACGCTTGCAGAAAGCGGTGGGGGACAGGGCGACAACCGATCCCGACCGGATGGGCGCGTACGTCCGGGATCAATCACTGCTCACTGCAGCCGGAAGGCCCGCCGCGCTGGTCAAGGCGAAGACGGTCGACGACGTCGTCGCGGTTATGACAGTGGCGCACGAACTCTCCGTTCCGGTGGTGACACGAGGGGCAGGTACCGGGTTGGCCGGCGCTGCCAATGCGCTCGACGGGTGCATCGTCTTGAGCGTCGCGGGCATGGATCGCATTCTCGAGATCGATCCTGCCGCGCGCACCGCCACGGTGGAGCCCGGAGTGATCAATGGTGACCTGGCGGAAGCTGCTGCACAGCAGGGTCTTTGGTACGTACCGGATCCGGGAAGCCGGGCCATCTCGAGTATCGGCGGCAATCTGGCGACAAATGCAGGCGGCATCTGTTGCGCCAAGTACGGCGTCACCGGTGATCACGTCGCGGCCCTGACGGCGGTACTCGCCGACGGGCGTGTGGTCCGTACCGGTGCACGGACGCGCAAAAATGTTGCGGGGCTGGACCTGACACATCTGCTCGTGGGCTCGGAGGGAACGCTCGCGGTCATCGTCGAAGCCACGATGCGGTTGCGTACGGCGCCCACTGCGGCGACCACCGTCGTCGCCTTCTTCGATTCCGCGGAGTCCGCGATCGATGCCGTCCTCGCCGTGTCGGCAGTGGCCGAACCGTGTCAGATGGAGTTGATGGACGACGTCACCATCGGCGCGGTCAATCGGCTGACGAAGATGGGGTTGGACGAATCGGCCGGGGCGATGCTGCTCATCCAGTGCGACGGTAGGTCGGCGGCCGCCGAGGCAGCGGACTGCGCCGCGGCGTGCGAAAGTGCCGGGGCTCGAGAGGTTTTCCACACCGACGATCCCGTGGAAGGTGAAGAGTTCACTGCCGCCCGCCGGATGGCGTTGCCAGCTCTCGAGGCGTTGGGCACGGTACTTCTCGACGACGTCGCGGTGCCGGTGCCGGCGTTGCCGTCCATGTTGGAATGCATTCGTGAAGCGGCCGATCGCCACGGTGTCACGATCGGAACCTTCGGCCACGCCGCCGACGGCAATCTTCACCCGACCATCGTGTTCGACGCTGCCGAATCGGGAGCGCAGGATCGTGCGCGCGGAGCTTTCGACGATATCGTTGCCGGCGCACTGGCGTTGGGCGGAACGATCAGCGGTGAACACGGTATCGGGGTTCTCAAAGCGCCGTACATGGCAGATATGGTCGGCCAGACCGAACGCCAGTTGATGCTTGCGGTGAAGGCCGCATTCGATCCGAAGAGCATTCTCAATCCCGGACGGGGTATCTGAGCGCTTCGTCCGACCCTCACTCGTCGGAAATTGCGCTACCAGACGAACTTGTTGCTGCACGACGCTTTTCGAGTGACGATGGCCGTCATGAAGCTGCTGATGCTCGGAGGAACACGGTTCCTCGGCCGTGCCCTCGTCGACGACGCCCTGGCGCGGGGCTGGGAAGTGACAGTGCTCCATCGGGGGCTCACCGGAGCGCCACCACCTACCGCGGAGGTTCTGTTCGCGGATCGCACCGATCAGCGAGCGATGGTTGAGGCGCTCGGTGATCGTCGATGGGATTTTGTCGTCGACACCTGGTCGGGTAGCCCCCGAGTGGTCGGTGAGAATGCACGCGTCTTGCACGGTCACGTCGACCGGTACGCATACATCTCCAGTGGATCCGTCTACCAATGGGGCTTGCACGTGGACGAGGGCTCGCCGGTGGTTGCCGCATCTGCGACGTCCGATGACTACAGCGATTACGCGTCCGCCAAACGCGGGGCCGAACTCGCTGTCCTGGAATCCTTCCCGGACGCGCTGCTCGCGAGGGCAGGGTTGATCCTCGGCCCGCACGAGGACATCGGGCGGTTGCCGTGGTGGTTGCAGCGCATCGCTGAGAGCGGACGCGTCGTTGCTCCCGGAGCGCCGACCAGACCGTTGCAGTACGTCGATGCCCGCGACATCGCATCGTTTGTCCTGTCCGGACTGGCGGCCGAAATCAGCGGGACGTACGACGTCATCAGTGCGTCCGGGCACACCACTACCTCCGGGCTCCTCGAGGCGTGCGTGGACGCCACCGGTTCGGGTGCGGAGTTGGTGTGGATCGACGAGGACCGACTTGCAGCAGCGGGAGCGCAACCGTGGACACAACTGCCGTGTTGGGTCCCGCAAGAGGGCGAGTTCGCGGGTTTCCTCGAAGCCGACACTGCCAAGGCGGCGCGGGCAGGGTTGCGGTGCCGTCCCGTCGAAGACACCGTGCGCGATACCTGGGAGTGGATGCAGCGGGAAACTCTGCCGACCCAGCGGGAGGATCGTGCGGTGCACGGCCTTCCATCCGAGATCGAAAAGGAACTACTCTCCGCCGGAGAGTGAAACGAGTCTGGCCCGGTTCGCATTCGAACCGGGCCAGACTCGTGAAAGACGATCGATCAGGCGTACAGGTCGCTGATCTTGGTCTTGTGAGCTTCGTGAATGATGTTGCGCTTGAGCTTGAGCGTCGGCGTCAATTCACCGGTCTCCTGGGTGAAGTCGACCTCGAGGATCGTGTACTTCTTGATCTGCTCGGGGTTGGAGACCTTCTTGTTCGCGTCGGCAACGGCCGAGTCGATCTCGGCGATCAGGTCGGCGTTCTTCACCAGATCCGCGATCGCGGTGCCGGCGGGCAGGCCGTTGCGCTCGACCCAACCGGGCAGAGTCTCCGGATCGAGGGTGATCAGTGCACCGATGAACGGCTGACCGTCGCCGACGACGAGGCACTGGCTGATCAGAGCGTGCGCACGCAGGGAATCCTCGAGGCCTGCCGGTGCGACGTTCTTACCTCCGGCCGTGACGATGATTTCCTTCTTGCGCCCGGTGATGGAGACGTAGCCCTCGTTGTCGATCGATCCGAGGTCGCCGGTGTGGAACCAGCCGTCGACGATCGATTCGGCCGTCGCCTTGTCGTTGTGCCAGTAGCCGGCGAAGACGACCGGGCCCTGCAGGAGGAGTTCGCCGTCCTCGGCGATCCGTGCTGCATGGCCGTTGATCGGCTTGCCGACGGTGCCGACGCGCTGCGCGCTCGAGGTGTTGACGGTGATTGCGGCGCTGGTCTCGGTGAGTCCGTAGCCCTCGTAGATCGGGATGCCGACGCCGCGGAAGTAGTGGCCGAGACGCGCGCCGAGGGCGGCGCCACCGGAGACTGCACGCTCGCACTCGCCGCCCAGAGCTGCGCGCAACTTCGAGTAGACGAGCTTGTCGAATACCGCATGCTTGAGCTTGAGTGCCAGCCCGGGGCCACCCTTTTCGAGGGACTCGCTGTATTCGATGGCAGTGGCGGCAGCCTTGTCGAAGATGCTGCCCTTACCGCCGTCGACTGCCTTCTGGCGAGCCGAGTTGTACACCTTCTCGAACACGCGCGGTACCGAGAGGATGAAGTTGGGCTTGAAACCGGCGAACTGCTCGAGGAGCGTCGTCAGATCCGACGTGTGGGCGACGGTGACCTTGGCGTCGAAAGCGCCGAAGGAGATCGCTCGCGCGAATACGTGGGCGAGCGGCAGGAACATCAGCGTCTTCTTGCCGGGGACCATCGACTCCGGCATCGCCAGGCGGCAGGCGTTGGACTCGGCGTAGAAGTTGGAGTGCGTCAGCTGGACGCCCTTGGGGCGTCCGGTGGTTCCGGAGGTGTAGATCAGGGTCGCGGGCGAGGCAGCGGTGACCTGGTGACGACGAGTGTGCAGTTCTTCGTCGGTGCTTGCCGAACCGCGACTGGACAGCTCGTCGATAGCACCCGACTCGATGACCAGAACCTCGCGGAGGGCTTCTGCACCGTCGGTGACTTCCTTGTGAGTCTCCGCGTGCTTGGCCGTTTCGACGACCAGAAGTGTTGTCGCGGAATCCTCGAGGATCCACTGCGCCTGATCAGGGGAGGAGGTCTCGTAGATCGCGACGGTGCATCCGCCGGCAGTCCAGATGGCGTAGTCGAGAACGACCCACTCGTAGCGAGTTGCTGACAGGATAGCGACGCGGTCGCCGAGCTCGACGCCCGAAGCGATCAGGCCCTTGGCAACTGCGGAGACCTGCTTCGCGAATTCAGCTGCAGTGACGTCGACCCATCCACCGTTCGACGGCCTCTTGAACGGCACGAATGTGGGGTCTTCTTCGGCGTGACGGAACACGGAGTCGGCCATGGATACGTTCTCCGGAATTGAGAACGACTGTGGAACTGAGAACTCGCGCACTATTGACCCCTCCAGTGACTACTGACATTTCTGATGTGCATTGCATCACATTAGTCGTCATTTTGCACTGTCGTTACTATTCGGTAGAACTGGTCGGGCGCTGACCTGCAGTTTAGTGTGACCGCTTGTTTACAGGTACTCAGGCGACGTGTTGGAGCATGCGGCCGTGCACGGACAACCACCGGCGAATTGCGTAGTCCAATCGGTCCGGATCCACTCCGAGTTGCTCTGCAGTAGCTGCAAGGATCTCCGAGGTGTCTCCTGGCAACTCGGTGGTGCCGAGTGTTGCGCTGATGAACGTGTCGGCAGCGGTACCCAGATCGGTGTGTGGAATTCCGGCCAACATCAACAGGTGTGCCCAGGTCACTTCGGAACCGTCTCCGCAGGCGTCCACCCAGGCAAGGTGAACCGCGTCGAGAGCGTTGTCGGAATCGGCAGCAGAGAGCAGGTCCTCGACGCTGTTGATCCGCAAGTGATGGAGTTTTTCGGCGACCTGTTGGATGTGACGTGCCTCGATCGGGACACCCGTCGCCGTGTAGCGACGCTTGTACGAGCCGATCTTGCCTGCCCACTGGTCCGAACTCCCGGCTTCCTCGAAGGTGCGGAGTAGTTCGCGTGCGCCGTCCGTGACGGGTTTGTCTTCGCGGGCTTTCCGGTAGGCCAGGTAGCGATCTACGACGGTCACTTCGCTGTGGCCCGACGTGGACTGAACGGATTCGATGATGCACAGGGCGAGGCTCTGTCGATAAGCGTCTGACGCAACCCAGGCGGAAGGGTCGCCCAGGCGGTCACGGCACGCAGCTGCGACGGCGTCGACGGTATCGGTCGAGATGGTCACGGTTCCTCCAGAAAGCCGAATTCTTTTTGTTCCATTTGGGCTATCGGCACCGAGGAGCGAAATGTTGCACACATCACAAATTCTCAGAGATCTCTTGGACTGCGCTCAGGCTGGAGGGGTGTCCTCTCAGGCGAGGAAGGTCAGCACTTCGTCGTCGCTGAGTTGATGAAAGTCCTCGAATGCAGCACCGACGCCGCCCAGCAGGGCAGGAACGAAGGGACAGACGACCCGATCAGCTGAGCACGCGATCACTCTCATTGCTTCAGGGGAGGCAACTGGGACAGCGACGATGACGGAGGCAGCACCCGCGGTGCGCGCGCAGCGGCAGGCAACGGCGGCACTCGCACCCGTGGCCATTCCGTCGTCGACGATCACTGCGGTGCGTCCGTGGAGGGAAACCGGGGTCCGTCCCTCGCGCAGGAGCCGCGCTCGCCGTTCCAATTCGGTTCGTTCGTCGCGTTCGACAGCGACGAGTTCACTTTTCGAGACGCGAACCGCTGCGATGACGTCGTGATTGAGGACCCGCACGCCACCCTCACCGATGGCGCCCATCGCCAGTTCCGGGTTGTACGGACTGCCGAGCTTGCGCACCACCACGATGTCCAGCGGAGCGTTCAGTGCCGCAGCCACCTCGGCTGCGACCGGTACTCCGCCGCGTGGGAGTCCGAGAACGACAGGCTTGTCGAGACGCAAAGACTCGAGCCGCCCGGCCAGAAATTTGCCGGCGGAAGATCGATCCCGATACTGGGTCACTGCGTTGTCCTCGAGAAGCACGAACCCCGACCTGTTCGACGCTACCCGCTGCAGGTCACCGCGACGAGACTGTGAACCTCCGCAGCGCGAGAGCTGGATTCTTCTCGCGTACTTCGGCGATGCGAGCGGCCGAAACAGTCGCGGCGGCAACCCCGACCTGCTCGCCCAGTGAACACATCACGACGCCCATCGGGTCGACGATCATGCTGGCACCTGCGCCGCCGCGCGCGCTCTGGTCAGCCGCTGCGATGTACATCGTGTTCTCGATGGCCCGGGCGCGTACGAGAGTGGTCCAGTGGTCTTCCTTGAGTGGCCCGGGCACCCACTGGGCGGGCAGGAGCAGGATGTCCGCGCCGACGTCGACGATGCGCCGGGTGACTTCCGGGAAGCGCAGGTCGTAGCAGGTCTGGAGGCCGAAGGTCAGGCCGTCGCACCCGAAAGTCTGCGGTTCCGTGATGTCGCCGGCACGGATCACGGCCGACTCCTGGTAGCCGAATGCGTCGTAGAGATGCAGCTTCCGGTAGGTCGCCACCAGTTCGCCGTTCGGGTCCATCGCGACGAGGGTGTTGGAGATTCTGCTCACGTCGTCGATCCGCTCGTTCATTCCCGCTACGAGGAAGATTCCGAACTCCGCGGCGACCGCCGCCAGTGCCGAACCGAATTCGCCGTCCAGGTCCTCCGCGGACTCGATCAGTCGTTCATCCGTCTTCGGTGCGGTGAACATCGAGTATTCCGGCGCCACGACAACTTTCGCGCCCCGTGCTGCTGCATCGGAAGCCAGTGATCGCAGTGATTCGAGGTTGGCTTTCTTGTCCGTCCCCGGGGCGAATTGGGCAATCGCGACAACGGTCTGGGCGGGGGTGGCAACGGTGGCTTCGGTCATGCTCCATACGCTAGGCGAAACCCGCTGGGAGGGTGGATCTGTCGTAAATGCACCCCCGGTATGTCGTCGTGTCTATACTCTATCCGCTAAACTGCTGGTCAAATGAGTGATATTGAGCGTGACCCCGAACCCCCAACATTTGCCGACCTCGACATCGATGATCGGGTACTGAAGGCACTGTCAGACGTGGGCTACGAGTCGCCCTCGCCCATTCAGGCTGCCACCATTCCGCCGCTGCTCGAAGGCAAGGACGTCGTCGGTCTCGCACAGACCGGTACCGGCAAGACCGCAGCCTTCGCAGTTCCAGTCCTGTCGCGGATCGACACGTCGATCAAGCAGACCCAGGCGCTGGTGCTTGCTCCCACGCGTGAGCTGGCGCTTCAGGTTGCCGAGGCATTCGGCAAGTACTCCGCGCACATCCCCGGACTCAACGTGCTGCCGATCTACGGTGGCCAGAGCTACGGCGTCCAGCTGTCGGGCCTGCGCCGCGGCGCACACGTCGTCGTCGGTACCCCGGGTCGTGTCATCGACCATCTCGAAAAGGGCACCCTGGATCTGACCAATCTCAAGTACCTCGTTCTCGACGAGGCCGACGAGATGCTCAAGATGGGGTTCCAGGAGGACGTCGAGCGCATCCTCCGCGACACCCCCGGCGACAAGCAGGTCGCCCTGTTCTCCGCAACGATGCCCGGCTCGATTCGCCGGATCTCGAAGCAGTACCTGAACAATCCGGTCGAGATCACCGTCAAGTCCAAGACGTCGACCGCCTCGAACATCACGCAGCGCTACATTCAGGTTGCTCATCAGCGCAAGCTCGATGCACTGACCCGAGTCCTCGAGGTCGAGGCATTCGAGGCGATGATCATCTTCGTCCGTACCAAGCAGGCCACCGAAGACCTGGCGGAGAAGCTGCGGGCCCGCGGGCACTCGGCTGCCGCGATCAACGGCGACATCGTCCAGGCACAGCGTGAGCGGACCATCGGTCAGCTCAAGAACGGCGCCCTCGACATTCTTGTCGCGACCGACGTTGCCGCTCGAGGCCTCGACGTCGATCGAATCTCCCACGTCGTCAACTACGACATCCCGCATGACACGGAGTCGTACGTTCACCGCATCGGTCGTACCGGCCGCGCCGGTCGTCAGGGTGACGCGTTGCTGTTCGTCGCTCCGCGTGAGCGTCATCTGCTCAAGTCCATCGAGAAGGCGACGCGTCAGCCGCTTGCGGAGATGCAGCTTCCCAGTGTCGACGACGTCAACGCCCAGCGCGTGGCCAAGTTCGGTGACTCCATCACGGAGAGCCTGGCCTCGGAGAATCTCGCGATGTTCCGCAAGATGATCGAGGACTACGACCAGGAACACGATGTTCCGCTCATCGACATCGCTGCCGCTCTGGCATTGCAGTCGCGCGACGGCGAAGCATTCTTGCTTTCTCCCGAGCCGCCGGCACCGCCGCGCCGTGAGCGCGAGCCGCGTGAACCGCGTCCCCCTCGTCGTTTCGACGACGGCCCGGCTCCTCGCTCGCGTGGACCCGAGGGCCAGGAGTTGGCTGCATACCGCATTGCAGTCGGCAAGCGTCACCGCGTCGTTCCGGGTGCCATCGTCGGTGCCATCGCCAACGAGGGTGGACTTCGTCGAAGCGACTTCGGGCACATCAGCATTCGCCCGGATCACAGCATCGTCGAGCTGCCGGCCGACCTCTCCAACGAGACTCTCGAAGCTTTGCGTCGCACACGCATCTCCGGCGTCCTGATCCAGCTGCAGCCTGATTTCGGCCCGCCGCAGGGACGTCCGAGTGGCCGTGGCGACCGTGGTGGCCGGGACGATCGCGGTGGACGTGACGACCGCCGCGGTGGCGGACGCGATCGCTACAACGACTGACCTACAGCTTCAACGACTGACATAAAGACTGAAACAGGCGCTGCCCTCCGCGAGGAGGACAGCGCCTGTTTTCTGTGTGGGGGGCAAGGCGCTGCGCGGTATCAGATCGGCGTCGGTGCGAGGGCGCCGTTCTTCCGGGCGTTGGTGTCGAACTGCGTGCGGTACAACTCGGCGTAGCGGCCACCGTGCGCGAGCAGTTCCTCATGGTTGCCGCGCTCGACGATGTGGCCTGCTTCGACGACAAGGATCAGGTCGGCGGAACGGATCGTCGACAACCGGTGAGCGATCACCACCGCAGTCCGTCCGGCGAGTGCTTCGCCGAGTGCTTCCTGAACCGCGGCTTCCGACGTCGAGTCGAGATGCGCGGTGGCCTCGTCCAGGATGACGACGCGAGGCTGGGCCAGGAGCAGTCGTGCGATGGTCAGGCGTTGACGCTCGCCGCCCGAGAGGCGGTAACCGCGTTCACCCACCACGGTCTCCAGTCCGTCGGGCAGCGACGCAACCAGGTCGGTGAGCCGTGCTCGCTCCAGAACCTCGCGCAGATCTTCTTCGGTGGCATCCGGTCGCGCAAGGAGCAGGTTGGATCGAAGGCTCTCGTGGAACAGGTGCCCGTCCTGCGTGACCATGCCGACGGTCTCGCGGATGGAATCGGCACTGAGGTCGCGGACGTCGACGCCGCCCAACTCGACCGAACCGGAGTCGATGTCGTAGAGGCGCGGAATCATCTGCGCCACGGTCGACTTTCCGGCGCCGGACGTGCCGACCAGGGCGACCATCTGCCCTGCTTCCGTGCGGAAAGACAGGTCGTGCAACACGTCCTCGCCGCCGCGGGTGTCGAGGATCGCGACTTCCTCCAGAGAAGCTAGTGACACCTTGTCGGCAGACGGGTAAGCAAAAGTGACGTTCTTGAACTCGACGGACACCGGGCCCTGCGGCACCGTGCGTGCATCGGGCTTCTCGGTGATGAGCGGCGCCAGATCGAGAATCTCGAATACCCGCTCGAAGCTGACCAGGGCGCTCATGACATCGACCCGGGCGCTGGCCAGTGCGGTCAACGGCGAGTACAGCCGCGTCAACAACAATGCCATCGCCACGACGGCGCCTGCGTCCAACTGTCCGCGCAGCGCGTAGAAGCCGCCGAGTCCGTAGACGAGGGCAAGAGCAAGGGCCGAGACCAGCGTCAGTGCTGTGACGAAGACGGACTGCAGCATTGCGGTCCGGACTCCGATGTTGCGCACACGCCTGGCGCGAACCGCGAACTCCGCCGACTCTTGCGACGGGCGGCCGAACAGCTTGACCAGAGTCGCGCCGGGAGCGGAGAACCGCTCCGTCATCTGGGTGCTCATGAGCGAATTATGGTTGGCTGCTTCACGATTGAGTGCTGCAAGTTTTGCGCCCATGCGCCGTGCGGGGATGACGAAGATCGGGAGAAGTAGCAGCGCGAGGACGGTGATCTGCCAGGAGATCCCGAGCATGACGATCAGCGTGATCACCAGGGTGACCAGGTTGCTGACCACTCCGGACAAGGTGTCGCTGAAGGCGCGCTGAGCGCCGATGACGTCGTTGTTGAGACGGCTGACCAGTGCTCCGGTTCGAGTTCTGGTGAAGAACGCGATGGGCATCTTCTGGACGTGATCGAAGACGGTGGTGCGCAGATGCAGGATCAGGTCTTCGCCGATGCTGGCCGAGAGCCACCGGGTCAACAGTCCCAGAGCGGCTTCGAGAAGTGCTACCAGTGCGATCAGGGCGGCAAGTTTGACGACCACGTCGACGGCGTCGCCGCCGACTATCGCGTTGACCACGCGCCCGGCCAGGACGGGTGTTGCCACGGCAAGCGCAGCAGTGACAACACTGAGTACGAGGTACCAGCTGAGGTTGCGTTTCTGTGGAACTGCGAACGTCGCGATCCGCTTCAGTGTCGCCTTCGAGAACGGGCGCCGATCTTCTTGCGCGTGCATCGCGTTGTACATCGCGTTCCACGCGGTGACTTCCATACTCATGACTTCGCCCCTCCGGTCGCCGGCCACGAAGATTACGTGGCCGGTACGACACGAAGGTAGAACCTCAACCAAACTTCAGGTCAAGTGCGGCCTCAGCGGGCCACGTCGACCACCACGCGCGGAGGGTCGCTGAGCGTCGTGACCGTGAACGGCTGCTTTTCGGTCACGCCGATGAACGACTGCGTGACTCCCTCGAAGACGTTGGACCCGTTGACCTCGGTCACGACTCCGCCGACACCGGGGACCGGGTTGGGGCCGGAGTACTGCTCGACTCCGCTGTCGAAGGGATAGGCGGAACCGTCGATCAGGACCTGGATCACTGCGGCACCCTTGATGTCCACGGGCTTACCGCTGCCTTCCTGCGTCGCCGCGTCGACGTACTTGACGCGCCATCCGGGTGTGCCGGTTCCGCCCATTTCGTAGACGACACGATCGAATCCGTCGTGCTCGCCCACTCGGATGTCGACGACGGTGAGCTTGGATTCGGTGCCCGCAGCCGACGTCTTGTCGGAGCTGTCCGTCGGGACTGGTTCTGTGGTCGACGCTGCTGCACTCGAGGTCGAGGTGACGGCCGAGGTGGCTGCCGTGGGAGTGGTCTCCGCGTCCTGCGAACAGGCAGTCAGGCTCACGCCCACTGCGATGGCAGCGACAGCGGCAAATGATCTCGTCCGGTTCGTTGTCATGACTCGATCGTAGGGCTCGTGTTATCGGGATCCGCGGCGGCGGTGCCCGGAGTTACCTAACCGATATCGCCGTCGACGTAGAGCCACTTACCCTCTGTTCGCGCAAATCGACTGCGTTCGTGGAGCATTCCCCGCTCGCGCCCGAATGTGTAGTGAGCGCGAAATTCCACGACGCCGTCGGAATCGAACAGCCCGCCCCGTTCGGTGTCCAGGATCTCCAACCGGAGCCATGTCTGGTCGGGGTCGAGATCGAGTTCGGTGGGGCGATGGTCGGGATGCCAAGTCTGCGTGAGATATTCGTCGTCCATCACAGCGAAGGCCGTGTAACGCGAACGCATCAGGGTTTCGGCAGTCGGTGCGTGCGCTTCACCGCTGATGTACTTTCCGCAGCATTCGGCCAACGCGTTGCCGCTGCCGCACGGGCACGGATCGGTCGGATTGGGTGTGGTGGGGCGGCGCGAAGTCACCGCCCCATTACAGCACGCGAACTCAGACCAGTTTGTGTTCGCGGTTGTCCCAGTACGGTTTGCGGAGGTCGCGCTTGAGGATCTTTCCGGTGGGATTGCGGGGAAGGATCTCGACGACGTCGATACTGGTCGGGCACTTGAACTTTGCGAGGCGTTCCTGTGTGTAGGTGATCAGTTCGGCTTCGTCGATCTGCGCTTCGGCAGTGAGAACCACGACTGCCTTGACGGTTTCACCCCAACGGTCGTCGGGAACGCCGATGACCGCGACCTCGGCGATTGCCGGATGCTCCACCAGTACTCGTTCGATCTCGGGGGAGTAGACGTTCTCGCCGCCGGTGATGATCATGTCCTTGAGGCGGTCCTCGATGAAGACGAAGCCGTCGGAGTCGGCGCGGCCCATGTCGCCGCTACGCAGCCACCCATCTGCGGTAATCGTTTCGGCCGTCGCCTCGGGCTTGCCCAGGTATCCGGGGGTGCACTGTTCGGATCGCCACCACAGTTCGCCGGTCGTTCCGGTGGGCACGTCCTCGAGCGTGACGGGGTCCACCACACGCATCTCGACGCCGGGGATCGCCGTGCCTGCTGATGCCATGCGCTCGACCTGCGACTCGTCGCGGTGAACGTCCGGCATCAACGCGGTAATGACACCTGCCATTTCGGTCATGCCGTAGACCTGGACGAATTCGGTGTCCGGCCAAGCCGCGAGTGCTGCTCGCAACAACGGAAGGGGCATGGGGGCGGCGCCGTAGGTAATGCGTTTGAATGCCTTGAAGGCGGCGACGGCCTGCTCGCCTGCGGCCAGGACTCCGGCAATGACCGGTGGGACGAGAAAGGCGATGTTGGCTCCGGCGGCGAGACCGGCGAAGATCGACGGTCCGTCGGCTTCTCTCGTGAAGTAACAGCGCCCACCGGTGTGAATTGCCATGATGGCGTAGCACGTTCCGCCGACGTGAAACATCGGCATCGCGATCAAGAATCGGTGATCCTCGTGGGCCGGCAGGATTTCGAGCACATTGTTGCTGTGCGCGAACAGGTTTCGATGCGTGAGCTGTACGCCTTTGGGCCGACCGGTCGTCCCGGAACTGTAGAGAACCAGAGCGGTGGCATCGGGGCTCACCTCGGGGCGGGAGTGCAGCGGTGTGACCTCGTCGATCCACGGTTCGAACTCGTCGTGTTCCCCGCCGACGGCGAAGATCGATTCGACGGCCGTCAAGCGGTCGCGCATGGCGACGATCTGGGGGAGTAGTTCGCTGCCGACAAACAGAATGCGAGCGCCACAGTCCGCGAGGACGTAATCCAGCTCTTCGCCCGAAAGTCGCCAGTTGGGAATGACATTCGCGGCGCCGAGCAGTGAGGCGGCGTAGGTGACTTCGAGGCAGGACAGATGATTCTTGTCGACGAACGCGACAGTGTCGCCGGCACCGATGCCGGATTCAGCGAGGGCGGCGGCGATACGCAAGATGCGGTCTCGCCACTGGGCCCACGTGTATTCGGTCCCTTGGAAGGTCATCGCTGTTTGATCAGGCTTGACCGTCGCCCAGTGCTCTAGCCGATCGAAAATGATTCCAGCGGTGGCGTCGGACATTCGGCCGCCTCTCTCGTGTGATTGGTGTCACAAGGTTAATGTGCGCCCGGTCTTCGTATCGCTGTTTCTCGTCAATGCGCACAAGCAGAAAGAGCACATTCCCGCGACCCTGACCGGCTCGGCTGCAGATATCAGGGTGGTCCCCGATGGCGAGCGCGCCCGACACCCGACAGGATGGAACCAACCATTGCGGGCGTCCGTGTTTTCACGGGCGCCCGTCACGCCCACAAGTAGTACCGAAGTGAACAGGAAAGGCGATCATGAGTTCGCACGCCCAGGATGTCGCGGCCCGCGCAGTCGGCCTGTCCAAGACCTACGGCACCGGAGATACCCAGGTGCACGCACTCAGTTCGGTGTCCGCAGATTTCGCCCGCGGTGAGTTCACGGCGATCATGGGGCCGTCCGGTTCCGGTAAGTCGACGCTGATGCATTGCCTCGCCGGTCTGGATTCCGCAAGTTCGGGTTCCGTTCTCATCGGCGACACGGAACTCACGACGCTTTCCGACAAACAGATGACCCAATTACGACGCGATCGCATCGGTTTCGTTTTCCAGGCGTTCAACCTGGTGCCGACGCTGACGGCGCTCGAGAACATCACGTTGCCGCTTGACATCGCGGGACGCAAAGCGGACCCGACCTGGCTGAACAGCGTCCTGACCAAGCTGGGTCTCGGGGATCGCCTCGATCACCGGCCGGGAGAGCTCTCGGGTGGTCAGCAGCAGCGTGTGGCGTGTGCGCGTGCCCTGGCGGGTCAGCCGGAGATCATCTTCGGCGACGAGCCGACCGGAAACCTCGATTCGAAGTCCTCCGGGGAGGTGCTCTCGATCCTGCGGGCGGCCGTCGACGAGTTCAACCAGACCGTGGTGATCGTGACGCACGATCCGCGGGCAGCGGCGTATGCCGACCGGGTGGTGTTCCTCGCGGACGGCAAGATCGTCGACGAATTGCGCGAGCCTACGGCGGATTCGGTCCTCGACCGGATGAAGCGTCTGGACGCTCCGCAGGCGGTCGTGAACGTGGAAGCCGGGGCTTGAGCACATGGCTTCGGTAAGCAACTCGCCGATGCGCAAGGTTTCCCTGCGCAACTTGGCGGCACACAAGGTGCGACTTGCGCTGACGGTTCTCTCCGTGGTGCTTGGCACGGCTTTTGTCGCGGGGTCGTTCGTTTTCACCGACACCCTCCAGAAGACTTTCGATTCGATCTTCGAGAACACCGCCCAGGGCGTCGACGTCCGGGTATCGATGGAAGAGCGCAACACCAGTGGCGTTCCGGTCGAGGATGTCGACAAACTTGCCGCAGTCGACGGCGTCCGAGCGGTAGCCCCGGCCGTCAGTGGACAGATCGTCCTGATCAACGCAGACGGCGGCGCTGTTCAGACCGGCGGCGCGCCGAGTATCGGTCAGTCCTACCTACCGCCGGGCCAGGCGATTGCCGAACCCGACACCTTCGTCGAGGGCGCGCCTCCGACGCAGACCGGTCAGGTCGCGCTGAACACCAGCGCCGCCGAGCGAGCCGGACTGAAGGTGGGGGACTCCGCCAAGGTTCTGGCACCGGCCCGCGGAATCGTGGACGTGACGTTGTCCGGCATCTACGAGGGGGCGGGCAGTGACACCGGCGGGTTCATCGGCGCGCTCTTCACCGACGAGCAGGCCCGTGGACTCTTCACCGACGGCCAACACGTCGAGTACATCGACGTCGCGGGCGACGGGGTGTCGCAGACGGAACTGCAGCAACGCGTCGAGCAGGTTTTCCCCGATCTCAAGGTGCAGACCGGCGACCAGGTTCGTGAGGAGACCAAGGCCGAGGTCGACTCGGCGCTGAGCTTCATCAACTACTTCCTGTTGGCGTTCGGCGCGATTGCTCTGCTCGTCGGAACGTTCATCATCTACAACACCTTCTCGATGATCGTGGCGCAGCGTCTTCGTGAGCTGGCGCTGCTGCGTGCGATCGGTGCGAGCCGAGCGCAGGTCGGCCGTTCGGTGGTCACCGAGGCGCTCGTGGTCGGACTCATCGGCAGCATCATCGGTCTGCTCGGCGGTATCGGTCTCGCCTACGGATTGCGCAGTCTGCTCAACACATTCGACGTCGGTCTGCCGGAAGGCCCGCTCCAGGTGGGTGCCCGCACGATCATCGTCGCGTTGGTGGTCGGCGTCGTCGTCACGACGCTCAGCGCTTACGCCCCGGCTCGTCGTGCGTCGAAGATCCCGCCGGTAGCGGCCATGCGTGAGGAGTTCGCCTCTACCGGTGACTCACTGCGAGTGCGGACGTTGATCGGTGCGATTCTCGGCGTGATCGGTGTGGCACTGCTCGTGTTCGGCTCTCGCGGTACCGGTGGTGGGGCTGCGTTGATAGTCGGACTCGGTGCGTTCTCGTTGATCATCGCGGTTCTTCTCGGGGCTCCGGCGCTGTCGCGACCGATCGTCGGTGCGCTCGGTGCCGTGTTCGCCAAGCCGTTCGGCGCCATCGGGCGATTGGCCCGTACCAATGCGGTGCGTAATCCTCGCCGTACGGCCGCAACGGCATTCGCGCTGACTCTCGGTCTGATGCTGGTGACGGTCATCGGAGTGTTCGGTTCCTCGGCCAAGGCGAGCATCAATGCTCTTGTGGACGTGGGTGTCTCGGCCGACTACATCCTGACCGGTCCCAACGCGATCGGTGTGCCGCGAGGTGCGGCCGACGCGGTCCGGCAGGTGCCCGACGTACAGAGTGCGACGTCCTTGCACGGGGTGCGCGCGAAGGTCGACGGTGAGGACGAGCAGGGTGCTTCGTTCGACGGACCGATCGAAGGCGTGCTCGAGTACAAGATCCTCGAGGGCACGGTCGATCTGACCGGCAACAACATGCTCGTCTCGAAGTCGACTGCGGATGACAAGGGCTGGACTGTCGGCTCGACCCAGACGTTGACCGGTCCTGGCGGCGTCGAGTACCAGACCGTTGTCGCGGGAGTGTTCGAGGACAACCAGCTGATCGGCTCGTGGATCGTCTCGGACGAGGCGTACCGGAAACTGATGCCGGCCGAGAGTCTCCCGGACTTCGTGGTGCTGGTGAAGGCGAAGCCTGGTGCGGATCTGACTACGCTGCGATCCGAGCTGGAAACGGCCACGGAGAAGTACGTCGTCGTCCAGGTGCAGGATCGTGAGGAGTTCAAGGGAACTCAGGGCCAGCAGATCAACACCTTGTTGGCGATCCTCTACGGACTGCTTGCACTCGCGGTCGTGATCGCAATCCTGGGCATCATCAACACCTTGGCACTGTCGGTGGTCGAGCGGCGACGAGAAATCGGAATGCTGCGAGCTGTCGGCATGCAGCGCGGACAGATGCGACGCACGATCTACCTCGAGTCGGTGCTCATCGCGGTGTACGGCGCGGCGGTCGGAGTTGTTCTCGGCATCGCGTTCGGTTGGGCCTTCGTGAGCACTCTCGCGGATCAGGGCCTCGACAAGATCACGATCCCGTGGGGTCAGGTGGTCGGAATGCTGATCGGCTCGGGTGTGGTCGGTGTCTTGGCGGCGCTGTGGCCGGCCAACCGAGCGGCCAAGACGAAGCCGCTGGAGGCGATTGCAGACATGTAGGGCCTTCGGCCCCGTGCGCACTTTTGGTAGCGGAAGCAGCCGAAAGTGCGCACGGTACCGTTGCCACATGAGCACCCTTCAAGAAGTCGGCGAACGTGAATCCTGGCGCTGCTGGCTGTGTGACGAACCGGTCGATCCCGACATGTCCGTCAACGATCCGCGCGGCCCGAGTATCGACAGCATCAACACCGCGAAAAAGGGTGGCAAGACCAAAGGTGGCGTCGAACGCTTGGCGCACCGCGCGTGCAACACCAAGAAGGGTGCGGTCAAACCTGTTGTGGAGTGGCCGGATCGGCTGTTCGTCGTGGATCCCGCCCCGATCATCGGGGTCGTGGAGCAACTCGAGCGCAAGGGTGGCCGCGTCGCCGTCGCTCGCTGTCCCGGCAAGGACGACGCCCAGGAAGCGTCGGACTGGCTGATCGACCGGTTGTCACGTTTGGCTCCGTCGCTGAACGTGGAAACGAGCATCGACGCCGCGGGTGGGGGTTACCTGTTGGTCCTCAAAACCGTGTAGTAGCTCGGTTCCGAGTGCCGTCTTTCGCGGTACCTGTTCCGCCTCCAGTGTCGTCGGGGTACGGTCGAACCGAACATGAATCCGGTTTCGAGTGCGAAGGAATCCCGATGAACCTGGCATTGACCGACGAGGAACTAGCGTTCCGCGACGAGATGCGGACGTTCTTCCGTACGCAAATCCCCGCGGACATCAGGGAGGCGTACGCCCACGGCGAGGAATTGGGGCGCGACCGTATGGTCGAGGCGCAGCAGATCCTCAACGCTCACGGTCTGGCGGTACCGCACTGGCCGGTCGAGTGGGGCGGCAAGGACTGGACCCCGGTCCAGCACAACATCTGGCTCGACGAACTTCAGCTTGCGTCGGTCCCCGAACCGTTGGCGTTCAACGCCAACATGGTCGGTCCGGTCATCGCAGCCTTCGGCTCGCAGGAGCAGAAGGAGAAGTTCCTTCCCGCGACCGCGAACCTCGACATCTGGTGGTGCCAGGGATTCTCCGAACCCGAGGCCGGCTCCGACCTCGCTTCGCTCAAGACCCGCGCGGTCCGCGACGGCGACGACTGGGTCATCAACGGTCAGAAGACCTGGACGACGCTGGGACAGTACGCCGACTGGATCTTCTGCCTCGTGCGTACCAATCCCGATGCGCCCAAGCGCCAGGCAGGTATCTCGTTCATTCTGGTCGACCTGAAGACGCCTGGAGTCACGGTCCGCCCGATCAAGCTGATCGACGGCGGCTACGAGGTCAACGAAGTGTTCTTCGAGGACGTCCGCGTTCCGGGAGAGAACCTGGTCGGTGAAGAGAACCAGGGCTGGGGCTACGCCAAGTTCCTGCTCGGCAACGAGCGCACCGGTGTCACCCGCGTCGGTTTCTCGAAGGTTCGTCTGGCCCAGGCCAAGGCCCGCGCTGCCGAGGTCAAGGTCGGTAACGGGACCCTGCTCGAAGATCCGCTCTTCGCTGCTCGCCTCGCCGAACTCGAAAACGAATTGCTTGCCCTCGAGCTCACTCAGCTCCGGGTGGTCGCCAGTTCCGCTGACGGCCAGCCGAACCCGGCGTCGTCGCTGCTCAAGCTTCGTGGCTCCGAATTGCAGCAGGCGAGCGTCGAATTGCTGATGGACGTGGCCGGCCCTGATTCACTGCCGTACGACGCGGGCAGCGACATCGCCTCCGCGAGCTGGGCGCAGCACACTGCCCCGACGTACCTGAACTACCGCAAGGTATCCATCTACAGCGGATCGAGCGAAGTGCAGCGCAGCATCATCGCCTCCTCGATCCTCGGATTGTGAGGCGTGGCATGGACTTCGAACTGAACGACGAACAGAAGCTTCTCCGCGACACCACCAAGGACCTCCTCTCGCGCAGCTACGACGCCGAAAAGCGCAACGCGATCATCGACTCCGATCCAGGGTGGAGTCCGCAGGTCTGGAAGCAGTTGGCCGAGGTCGGCTTGCTCGGCCTGACGTTCTCCGAGGACGACGGCGGCATGGACGCGGGCCCGGTGGAAATCGGTGCGGTCATGACCGAGATCGGTCGACGCTTGGCCCCCGAACCGTTACTCGACGCGGTCGTGACGCCGGGCGGGCTCATCTCCGAAGGCGGCAGCGCAGAGCAGCGCTCGTCGATTCTTCCCGGAGTGTCCGAGGGCACCACGTTCCTCGCGTTCGCCGATCAGGAACCCGGAATCCGTTGGCCGGCAACCGAACGGGCCACCGCGGCGGCGCAGGTCGAGGGCGGCTGGACCATCACCGGTATCAAGAATCCCGTTGGCCACGGCGCGACTGCAGACATCTTGGTCGTGAGCGCTGCGCTCCCCGGCGGTGGCGTCGGACTGTTCCTCGTCAAGAGTGATGCCTCGGGCTTGGTATGCAAGTCCTACGCCACTCACGACGGTTTGCGCGGGGCGCAGATCGAGTTCACCGATACTCCCGCCGAAGCGCTCGGTGAGGGCGGAGACGCTTCTGCTCTGATCCAGGCCGCACAGATCCGTGAGCAGGCCGCGCTGTGCGCCGAGGCTGTCGGAGCAATGGAAGAGGCGCTGCGTCTGACCACCGAATACCTCAAGACGCGTAAGCAATTCGGTGTTCCGCTCGCGAAGTTCCAGACGCTGACGCACCGCGCCGCCGACCTGTACGTCTCGCTCGAGTTGGCACGCAGCATGAGTCTGTACGCAACGATGTCCCTTGCCGACGGCGTCGTCGATCCGGTGATCGCTTCGCGGGTGAAGTTGCAGATCGGGCGTTCGGCTCGGCTCATCGGCCAGGAAGCGATCCAGATGCACGGTGGCATCGGTATGACCGCGGAGTACCCGGTGGGTCACTACGTGAGCCGACTCGTCGCCATCGAGCACACCCTCGGCAGCACCGAAGACCATCTCCGGGTGTTGGCCGCCGGCGTGGCTGATCACGAGATGGTCAGCGTCGTCTGATCTTTCACGATCAACCGAAGGGTCGCATTCCGTTCGCGGAGTGCGACCCTTCGTCGTTCAGCGGTGAGAGCGTAAGACGTCCAAGCGGAGTTGACGCTGCTCGATGTTGACGGCGCTGTCGGTGAATGCTTGTTGCCACCCGGGGTCACTCGTTCGTGCCGCCGCGTCCTGCAGAAGCGGTACGGCATCGAAAGGGAAGCGCGCCTGCACGCTTCGCAGAGTGGAAAAGTGACTGTGCCGCGAGTGAATGCCCAAGTCCTCACCCGTCGCAGCATGCTCCATCGCTTCGTTCTCCAAGGCGTTCAACAACTTTTCGGCGACGGCGAGGGGCCATGGACGGTCGATGCCGTCGAGTAGTGCGCTGCCGTCGACGCCCAGAAGGTATTCGTCCGCGTGGCCGGCAACGATGTATTCGACGCGCTCGCGTGGGTCTGCGATGGCGACGATTCTCCGGTCGGTCGTGCGCCCGTCCCGCTCCAGAAATGCCGACGCCCACGCTGTGTTCTTCTGAAGAACTGTTGCAGCAGTCCATGATTCGATCATCACGGTGCGCCATTGCTTCTCGATGGGGATGGTGAGGGCCTCGCGTGGCGAACCGGCCATCGATTCCCACAGCGTCAGTGGAGTGGCGGTCACGACTTGCCGTAACCACCAGCGCCGGATGCCTTTGTTCTTGTAGTGGACGTCTTCGATGCCGTCACGAAATGCGAGGTCGTCGAGCGAGCCCGGCAATCGGACGGCAAGGCGCGGTCGCAACGGCTTCGTCTCGAGCCGGACCCACGACTTAGCCCGAGTGACCATGCGAGAGGCAAAAGGAGATCGGGGGAGTTGCCGTAGTAGTTGAATTGCACGCTCACGAACCCGCACGGCTGGATCGTCGAGTGCACGCTCGAGGAGGGTGTGATCGTGTTCACCCAGTCCGACCTCGAGGTGATCGAGGAAGTGCAGGCGGTTTGCGGTGGGCTCGTCGTCCCAGGCGATCTCGAGCTCCTCGCTCGCCAGTTCCGGGTCGACCGTACGTATGTAATCGAACCAGGCCGTACGGTCGTTCGGATCGGGCGATAGCCACAGTTCGTCCCGGCGTGACCCGATCCGCCGCAATTGGGCCCAATCGGGATTCTGCTCCGCCAGGTACTGCCCGCGTCGGCCGGCGAGGCGAAGGAGCGCCTCGCGGTGCTCGGGATACTTCAGCGCGGCTTCCATGAAGAGCGGAACACTGGCCGCGGGCGCGAGGAATCCGCGTTGGTCGGCCATCGCGAACCATTCCGCGAGAGTCCAGGAACGTACCTGCAACAACGACTGGAGTTGTTCGATCGCGAGATCGGGAAGTAGTGGTTGAACCGCTGGAGGAGTCCGCGGTGCGCGCGAGTGACCTGCTTGCGCGTCTGATCGCAGGGAGGTCACCCGCCTACGGTATGGCAGAGGTGCGTCGGCTTCGGGAGCAGGGGTCGGGCGCGTGTCGGCAGATTCTGGAACAGTGGTAACCGGCACCCAGCAGGAGGCGTGAGATGACGGATGGCCGTGAGATGGCAGACGGAAATGGCGACGTCTTTGTCGTGGCGTCGGTGACCGAACGGCGAACGCTCATCTCCACCCGAGTCAGGGAGTGGTGTGCGGCGGGGACCGTCGAGTCGAACCGGCCGGAGTTGTCCGACGATGTCGCATTGCTGATCGCCGGCGGCTATGCGGACGAGTCGACGCGGTCGATCCTGGCGAACCGGCGCACTGTCGGACGTTCGTTCCCGGAGATCGGCGGATTTTCCGAGTTGAGGTATCTCACCGACGAGCTGGCCCGCACCAGGCGTCGACTGCTCGCGACACGCATCGGTCCCGTTCAGGTTGTCCTCGAACGGCGGGTGCAGACGCTGGACAAGCGCGTTCAGTCGATGCGATCGGCGATCGTGCATTCCAATCGTCATTTCGCGAGCAGCGTCCGTGCCATCCGCAAGGACCGCCGCGACGGTCTCCATCTCGACGTCGAGCAGCGCGAGGCTCTCTTTGCCGGGCTCACCCGCACGCCGGTTCCGGCCAAGCTGCCGGTGGGTCTCGGTGTCGTGGCCAGCAGTGGAAACGCAGCACTCGACAAACTCGCCGCCCAGTTCGGGAAGGTCCAGGGAACCGGTGTCGTCGCCGATGCCGGAAGACGTATCGCGGAAGTCCTCGACGGACTGGTCGATTCCGAACCCGAAGGACGCGCCGGTGAGTACGACGCACTGCTTTACCTCGCCGGGAATCTTTTCGACCGGATCGAGAGTTCCAGCGCGTGGCATTCCGATCACTTCGTCATTCAACGTAATCAACTGGACTTGGCAGACGAGATCACGCAGATCGCGGTCGATACCGTAGCGCTGCGTTCGATACTCGCAGAGCTGGACGACGCGGCTGCGCTGGCACGCGACGAGGGAACGCGAGCCGGAATCGCTTCGCGAAGGGAAGCGCTCGGCACGGTCTGGGACCAGCTGGTCGAGCGCGTCGCGGCGCTCGCGCGGATCGGTGACCTGGTCGCACGGGCCGAGGATCAGTTGAGTTCGCAGCGTGCGGTTGCGCATGCAGCGAGCCTCGACAGCCGGATCGACGACCTCCTCGCGCGCTCTGGTTCACGTGAACTTTCGGCTGCCAACACGCACTACGTCGGGGATCAATTCGACGGTGTGGAAGAACTGATGTTCGCTCACCGGGCGGCTCTTTACGGGGACATTGCACTGCTGACCTCCGGGAACGAGCGTCGGGCGCCGTAGTCAGGCTGTCGCCGGAGCTGTAAGGTCGAAGGTACTGACCGGCCGCACGATCGAAGAACAGGCCGAGAATTCGCTCTTTGCTCGACCCCGATGCCGATCCGGTGATGCGGGCGTACCCGCTCGAGACAGGTCGATCATGGAAGACACCGCAAGCCGCGGCATCAATGCGTTCATTTCCGAAGCTACGCAGCGTGGGGGCAAGGCTGTCCGCCTCACGCACTCACGTCGTAATCCCGTCGAGGTGACGGGCGCAGACGGCATCAGCCGAATCGTCCGAGTGCGTTCCAAGCTCGACGGTGACTGGCAGGCCAGGCGTCAGGACGAGTCGCTCGAGAGCGACGACACGCGCTCCGAGTTCTGGGTGTTCGTCGACCTGGCTGCAGACCCGCACGAGTTCTTCATGCTGCCCTCCAACGAGGTCGCGGACGACATCCGTGCCGAGGTCGACCTGTGGATCATGGACAGCCCCGGACGCAATCGCACCGGACATCACGCGATTCCGCGCGGACGCGTCGTACACGGTCACGATCGTTGGGATGCGCTGGGACTGGCTGCGGTCAAGGATCCGAGCATTTACGTGGAGGCCCCGGTTGCGACCAAGCGCAAGACGTCGCCGGTCGCCGCGAAGAAGCGTCGCGCCAGCGGTGTCGAGGAGATCGAAGTTGTCGACAATCGCCTCGAGATGACGGCTGATTGCCATGGATACCGCTGGGTCGGACGCTTCGACGAAAGTACCGAGGTCGTCGAGATCATGCGCGGACCGATGGAAGGCCGCCGATTCCCTGATCCGACCGCGGCCGCCAATGCCGTGACCGGTCACATTTCAGGCGACACCGAGAGCCATGACGGCTGGTCGTTCTGGACGATCAACAACACGGCCCTCGGCGCTCATCTCAAAACTGCCTGATTTCAGGCGCCGACTGCCGCCGACACCCGTTCGAGAGTGTCCAGTTCATTCGACGACAGCACCAGATTCGGGGCGTCCAGTAGCGCCGGGAGTTGCTCCGGCCGGCTGACGCTCGCGATCGGTGCGGTGATGCCCGGTCGAGTCAGCAGCCAGGCCAGCGCGACGGTCGAGATCTCGCTTTCGTGTGCCTGCGCGATTGTTGCCAGTTCCGCGACGACGTCGAGTCCGGCGTCGCTGAAGTATCCGGCGGTCAGCCGTTCGCGGGAGCTGCCTTCGATGTCCGCGCGGGTCTTGTACTTTCCCGTCAGGAAGCCGGAAGCGAGAGCGAAGTACGGGAAGACGCTGATGTTGTTGTCGGTGGCGATCTGCGCGAGTTCGGGTTCGTACGACTTGCGGTGCACCAGGTTGTAGTGCGGTTGCAGCGCGATGGGCGCGGCGTAACCGTTCTCCTCGGTGATCCGCAGCCACTCCCGGACGCGGTCGGGGCTGTAGTTGGAGATTCCGAGATAGCGAACCTTGCCCGCGACGACCAACGCATTGAAGGCTTCGAGAGTTTCCTCGAGCGGAGTCTGCGGGTCGTCGAAATGTGCGTAGTACAGATCGATGCAGTCCGTCTGCAGGCGCTGCAGCGACGCCTCAGCTGCGGCCGCGATGTTGTCGGCCTTCAGTCCCTTGAAATCGGGATGGCTACCCACCTTGGTGGCGACGACGATGTCGTTCTGCAGTCCCCGATCGGTGATCCATTTCCCGATGATCGTTTCGGATTCCCCGCCGGAATTGCCGGGAGCCGACGCCGTGTACGAGTCGGAGGTGTCGATGAAGTTTGCACCGGCTTCGGCGAACGAGTCGAGGATCTCGAAGGACGTCTTCTCGTCTGCTGTCCATCCGAAAGGGTTGCCGCCCAAGCTAAGTCGGAAGATGTCGAGGTCCGAATTTCCGATGATCGCCACTGTGTGGAACTCCCGTCGATGAAGGTGGTCGCTGCATCCCGCACCGTACCCTCTCACGGCGCTGACGATGGCGCGCCCTCGCCAGGTTCGCCGAAAAATGTATCGGATCGTGATTGCCGCCGTCGGTGTTGGGTATGGCCTCAAATACTGAATTCTTCGATGGACTGCTGATAGGAGCGTCCGATGATGATTGTCGACGAAGCCACCCGCGTCGTTCGTGGTGTGGCAGACGCAACGACGACGGTGGCTGGAGCCGTCGGTGGCGGAGTGATCGGTGGAGTGACGGGCGGGATACGCGGAACGGCGGAGGGCGTCCGAGACGGAATTCGTGCGGGTAGTTCCTCGACGCCGACCGCGGTTCTCACGATGGCCGCCGTCGGCGCGGCGGGATTGGTGGAGTGGCCGGTGCTCTTGGCGGTCGGCGGCACGGCCCTGGTACTTCACGAATGGGATCGCAAGAGCGCGCGGCCCGATCGTGCGGTCAAGGCGGTTGGGCGCGCGACCAAGACGGAACCGGCCAAGAAGGAATCGAGCGGAAACTCCCACAAGGCGGCCAGTCGGTCGCAGGATCGAACTCACAGTTCTTCGCACACTCGATCCACTTCCTGATGTTCTCAGCGATGGCCCGGCGTGCGGTGTCGGTGGCAACTTTGCCGCCGCGCCTGGCGTTGTCGGGTCTGGCGTTGGTCGGTGGTTCGACGATTCCGCGAACCGCTGTCAGTGACGTGGCGCTGCGGACCGGCACTCTTGCGCTGGCGGGCGTCGGGATGATTCCTGCAGCAGCGGGATCGATTCTTCGTGCCCCGCGAATGCCGGGTTCCGCCTATGTCTCGGCGGCGGCGTCGGCGATCAATTATCAACCCCGGGTGCATCGGCGAATCGAACAGCGCCTTGGCCGTTCGCTCACCGACTTCGCATTGGAGTCGGCGACGTCGTTCGCGGATGTTCTGACCTACGCGCCTGCGTCATTGGGCGTGGATTTCGGGCTGCGGACGATGCTGCTACGCGAAACTCTGGCGGCGCGAAACTCTCGGCGGGTGCGGCCATTCGAATCTGGCGGTCGCGGTGCTTCCACGAGGCGTGACCCGAGTGGTCCGGGGGAGCGTTATGCCGACAGGATCGCTGGGGTTCAGCTGGCGGCTGGGGCTGCACTGGCTACCGTGTCTGCCGGCGGTGACACCGTTGCGACGAGCATCAAGGTTTCGGCGCCGCGGCCGCTTCGGATGTCACGCGAATCGTTCGCTGCTGGTTTGTCATACGGTCTGTGGCGGACGCACCACGTCGCCGTTTCGGACCCCGCGGCTCTACGCATGCTCGATCGTGTCGATACCGTCCTCGTCGATCCGAGTGTCCTCTTCGAAGACGCGCTCCGGGTTTCCGACATACGAGAGGTGTCCGAGTCGGACCGCGTCGTGGTGTGGGCACATGCCAGGGAAGCGCTTGACGCCGGCTCACTCGGGGTTGGAAGACACCGCATCGACGGCGCCGAAGTTGTCGTAAGACCGGTGCGAAAAGGGTTGGCGGAATCACTGATAGGTGAGATACGCGCGAGCGGAGTCGCAGCGGCCACGATCGACGACGACGGGCTCGGATCACTGCGAAGCGGATTCGACGAGCTCTATCCGGCGCCATCGACTCCCGAAGCCGGCCTGCGCGAAGCTCTCTCGGCACTGGTGGCCGAGGGTCGGACAGTTGCGATCGTGTCGAGTAGGGCGATAGCGGGGCAGGCAGTGCTACGCATCGGGATTTCACCACCGAGTGGCGAGCACGTGAGTGCCGACATCCACACCGACTTGGCCGGGGCGTGGCGGGTCGTCCATGCGCTCTCGGCTGCCCGAACAGCGACGAGGCGCGGCGTCGAACTCTCCTCGGGTTCTTCGGCATTGGGTGCCTTGATTATGCTTCCGGGAATTCGAGGGGCTGGGCCGGGGCCGGTCACGGCTGGTTCGGCCGCGGGACTGTGGACCGGATACACCCTGTCCCGATCTGTGATTCAGGCTCCCGCCCCTGTCGGTACTCCGAGCGATACCTGGCATGAGATGGACGGTGATTCTGTCGTTCGCGAACTCGCCGAATCCGTCCGGCATACACCGCGCCGCGCCGACGCTCGTGTGCGAGCGCCCGCACGCTTCAGGTTGATCCGTGACGGATTATCGGCGTTGCGAACAGAATTGGCGGATCCACTCACGCCGGTGTTGGCAACCGGCTCGGCGGCCAGTGCAGTCCTCGGTTCACCGGTAGACGCCGTCCTGGTCGGTTCGGTTTTGGTCGGCAATGCCGCGATGTCCGCTGTTCAACGACTTCATTCGGAACGGGCAGTGCAGCGACTTTTGCGGACTCAGGAACCGGTAGCTCGGCGAGTAACCAACGCCGGCACGGTCGAGACTGCGGCAGACGCGCTCGAACTCGGTGACGTCGTGGCCCTCGAGTCCGGGGACATCGTGCCCGCCGATTGTCGACTGTTGAGCGCCGAATCGCTGGAAGTCGACGAGTCGTCGTTGACGGGGGAGTCCATGCCCGTCGACAAGCAGACCGACCCGACCCCTGGGATGCCCCTGGCCGAGCGAAGGTGCATGGCCTATACCGGGACAACAGTGCTTGCCGGCTCCGGTCGTGGCGTGGTCACGGCCACCGGAGCTCGAACGGTGACCAGGCGCGCCGATGTCGGTGTATCCCGATCCGGACCTGCTGTGGGCCTGACCAACAGACTGCGCGAACTCACCAGGGCGACTCTGCCGGCCAGTATCGGAGGCGGAGCGTTGGTGACAGTCGCGGGTCTGATTCGTGGTACCGGTCTGCGCCGCGCCGTCACCGGAGGCGTGGCCGTTGCCGTGGCCGCCGTGCCGGAGGGATTGCCTCTGGTTGCGACCCTGGCTCAGCAGGCGGCAGCTCGAAGGCTCACTGCAGCAGGAGTGTTGGTGCGTGCTCCACGTTCGATCGAAGCGCTCGGCCGTGTCGACGTGGTCTGCTTCGACAAGACCGGAACCCTCAGCGAGAACAAGCTACGGGTGGCCGCGGTCGAACGCGTCGACGGTTGGGGCGAAAGTGAGATTTTGGAAGTTGCGGCGCGCAGTGCTCTGGGAAGTCGCGACGATCGCGTCTTTCATTCGACGGACGCCGCCGTCGTCGATGCAGCCGAACAAGCTCTGGACGAGGCTCGGGTTTTCGGTGATGCCGACGCGCTCAACCTCGTTCCGTTCAGGTCTGGGCGGCCGTACTCGGCAGCCCTACTGGGCAGACGGATCGCACTGAAGGGTTCACCGGAATTCGTGGCGGAGGCAGGGCGGGATCCGAATGCTGTGTCGGCGAGCCACGTTCAGAGCATGGCCGGACGCGGACTGCGGGTGGTTGCCGTCGCACAGCGCGAGTTGTCGGAACACGATGCGCGACGCGCTGCGGAGGACTCGGAATTTCTCGAACAGTGTTGCTCCGAGGGGTTGGAAGCGGTCGGCCTTCTCGGACTCTCGGACACGCTCAGACCCGAAGCAACGCAACTTGTTCGAGAACTTCAAGGCAACGGACAGCAAGTGCGCGTGCTGACCGGGGATCATCCGACAACAGCGGCGGCGGTCGCCACCGAACTGGGGATGGATGTGGCGCGCGAGGACGTGGTCACCGGTCCGGACTGGGAGAACTTCTCTCGCGCAGAACGACGGAACGCCGTCCGCGGCAGCAGCGTCTTTGCGCGCGTGACACCCGAGCAGAAGGTCGAGATCGTGCAAGCGTTGGAGACTGACGGGCGCGTGTGCGCCATGGTCGGTGACGGCGCGAACGATGCTGCGGCGATCCGAGTTTCCAGCGTGGGAATCGGGGTGGCGTCGACTGACAGCGATCCGGCGCGCGGCGCCGCAGACATCGTGCTCCTCGACGGCCGTGTCGGCGGATTGACCGACGCATTGGACGAGGGCAGTCAATTGTGGCGGCGGGTCAGATCAGCGGTGGGGGTTTTGCTCGGAGGCAACGCGGGTGAAGTCGCATTCGCTCTGATCGGTTCTGCGCTGTCCGGCGAATCACCGCTCAACGCAAGGCAGTTGCTACTGGTCAATCTGATGACGGACGCCTTGCCCGCTGCTGCGCTTGCGGTGAGCACCCCGTCCGAGAACGGATCCGAGAAGTCCGAACAGATGGACACTCATGCGTTGTGGCAGACGATCGCTGTCCGCGGTGGTGCCACGGCAATCGGTGCGCTGGCAGCGTGGCTTATGGCCCGGACGAGCGGCAGGCGGCGGCGAGCGTCGACGGTGGCGTTGGTTGCCCTGGTGGGCACCCAACTGGGGCAGACGCTGCTCGAATCGCGCAGTCCGCTGGTGGTCGCAACAGTTGCCGGGTCCGCTGCGGCGCTGGCGACGCTCGTCAGCACACCGGTGGTGAGCCAATTTCTCGGTTGCACGCCGCTCGGTCCGATTGGGTGGGGTCAAGCAGTGGGCTGTGCGTCGGCAGCGACGCTGCTGGCGGCGCTGGCTCCGCGGGTGTCGGAGCGGATCGCCGCAACTGAGGAGACTGGAACTGAGGAGAGCGCGGAAGGTCAGTCGACGATTCGCAAGATCCCGACGCGGACGAGCACCGCGTACACCTCCCGAACCGGGGGAGTCAGCGCTCGCGACAGCGTGGAAATCAGCGAAGCGGAAATCAAAGAAGCGGAAACCGGTGAATCGGACACGCTTGTGAGCGTCGCTGCTGGAAGTGACACGTCGCCGAACTCCCGGGCGACCCGAGATGAATCCTGAGGAATCGTGACATGTCCCAGAACACCGTCGACCACACGAACCCCGTCGATCACCGCGCGGTAGTGGAATCCGTCCGTTCGGCTCGGAGCTTCGAGTTGGAGCTACCGATCGTCGGTGCCATTCCGGTTCCGAGACCCGAGCAGATCGCCTATTTTGCGGTGATGGGACTGATGGTTGCGTTCGAGATCATCGAGTGGCCCGTGGCAGTCACCATCGCGGCGGGGCATCTGCTCGCAACAGAGCAGCACAATCACGTCCTCGAAGAGATCGGAGAGGCGCTCGAGGGCGTCTGAAGCCGGCGCGGTCCGGACACGAATCGAGCGGCCCCGCATTTCGCGGGACCGCTCGACGTGCGGAGAAACTTACTGCGCGAGTGCGCGCTTCATGCCGCGTTCGACTGCTGCGATGATCTGCGGACGCAGTTCTGCGGCAGGGACGATCTCATCCACCGAGCCGACCTCTCGGGCCCGCTGGATGTTGTGGATCGCTTCGAATTCGGATGCCACTTCGCCGAGCTTGTCGGAGCGGACGGCGATGCGCTGAGCGTTCAGTTCGACGCGCAGGTGTGCTTTCTCCGTGTCGTCCTTGGCTGCTGCCAAGTCTGCTTCCAGTTGCTGCACCTTCGGGTCGTTGTTGGTGCGGGTGTTCACCTCACGGGTGAAGACCACTGCGGCGGCGGGGGCGCCGCCGAGTACCGAGGCGAACGAACCTTCGACAGCAAGAACTTCCATGTTGTCGTTGAGCGCACCGGAGAATACGACGAACGCGCCGCCGTGGTAGCGGGAAACGACGCAGAACACGATCGGTCCGTCGAAGTTGACGATGGCGCGGCCGATCTCGGCGCCGTACTCGAGCTGGATGTTGCGCAGTGACTCCGGTGAACCGTCGAAGCCGGACAGGTTGGCCAGCACCACGATCGGACGGTTGCCGCTCGCAGCATTGATCGCGCGGGCCGTCTTCTTCGACGAGTTCGGGAACAGCGTTCCCGACGTCCAGGTGTCGGGACCGTCGGCGGGGAAGTGACCCTTACGCGGGATCGCGCGGGATTCGATGCCCACCACTGTGACCGGATGTCCGGCGAGGTGCGCGTCCAGAACGACAGAGGTGTCGGCGCCGGCCATGTCGGCCCAACGCTCGAGAACCGAGTGGTCCTGGTCGACCACCGAACGCATCACGGTGCGAATGTCGAAGGGCTTCTTGCGATCCGGGTTCTTCGCCGAGGAGAAGATGTCGCCGACCGTCTCGAAGTCGCTCGACGGGTGGGTGTGCGGGAAGCTACGCACGTCGCGATCGACTGGGTCCGTGGTCGCTGCGCGACGCGGGAACCTTTCGCCGGGAGCGAGGTACGAGTGTGCGTAGTGACGGAACAGGATCTCGCACGCCGCAGTGAGGTCGGGGGCCCAGTACTGCGCCTGGCCGTTGGGGCCCATGACGCGGTCGTAGCCACCGATACCGAAGTTGTCCTCGGCCGACACGCCACCGGAGTAGTCGAGAGACTGCTTGCCGGTCAGCACCATCGCGCTGTCCGGGGTCATCACCAGAATGCCCTTGGTGTGCATCAACATGGTGGCTTCGGCGTTCCAGTAGGGCTGAGCGCCGACGTTGATTCCCGTGACGACGATGTTGATCTCGCCACCGTTCTGGGTGAAGGTGATGATCCGGCGCAGGCCACGGGAGACCCAGTCCATGTTCTCGGTGCCGCTCTCCATCGAGATGGTGGCACCCGAGGACAGCGCAAACCACTCGACCGGAGCGTTCAACTTCTCGGCCAGGTCGATGGCAGCGACCACACGTGAGCATTCGGCCTCGGCCACGGTACCGAGCGCCTTGGTGGGGTCACCGAAGAGCGCGACACGGGTCATTCCCTCGGGATAGCGCGGCGTCGGAGTGTTCACGAGGCCGACGACGATGCCGGCCTTGTTGAGCCCGTACGGACGCTCGACAGGTGAGAGGACGCCCGCTTCGTCGAAGTCGTGCTCGACGAAGGTGCCCTTGGTGCCGGTCAGGAGCGGAATCAGCTCGTACGGGTACACCGTGCCGCGTGCCCGCGAACTCTGGACCTTCTGGGCGTACGCGTCGAGGGGGAGCAGCGGTTCAGTGGGAGGCGTGGTCTTGTTGATGACCACACCGGCACCTGCGCGGTAGGAGAATCGCAGCGCAACTTCCTTGGGCGCGCCGCCCTTTCGGTCCTTCAGGCGGGTGATGAGTGTGATCTCTTCGAGCCCGGCGCCGACGGTCAGTCGGGCTGCGTTCTGAGCGATCACGGAGAAGCGTTCGCTGGGAACGTCGGCGACCGGCCACACGTAGAGCACGACGCGGTTGGCTGCCAGTCGACGCTTGTCTCCGCGCTGGGACTGCGCACGGCGGATGCCGTCGAGGCAGGCGGCAAGAGTGCGCTCGATGGCCGGCAGCGCAACCATCTGACCTTCGTCGTCGAGCTGCGGTGTCACGTCACGGATTTCCGCGAGAGCGATCAGGCGCTCGTCCTTCGGGTTCTCCTTGGCGGAGAGGTGGAACAGGTAGGTGTTCTCCGGAGCCGGCAGACGCTTGCCGTTGAAGTTCTTCAGGCGCCACATGTCCAGACGCTGACCCGTGAGCGGATGCATGTCGCGGATGATGTTGTCCTCGACCAGTTCACCGTCGATCGGGCGGAAGGTGACCCAGCGGACCGGCTCCCCATTCGGATTGCAGATGATCACAGTCGCGCGGCGGGACCGGGTGATCGTCTCGTTGCGCGAGAGTTCGGTGCGCAGCGTCTCGACGAGCGTGTCGCCGTCGGCGGGCTGATTCGGCCAGTCGAGGTAGATGTCGACTACCAGGCCGCGACCGGATGGAGCATCCTGCGCGATCGTAGCGACATCGTCGAGAGCCGTTCCGAGAGCGTCGAATTCGGCCACCGTCGAGACGAGATGCAGCCCGTCGCCCTTGAGGTCGAAGTTACCGGTCACGAAACGGCGGTCGACGTGCTCGAAAACGCGGACGTCTTCGAAGGAGTGAATCTTGTAGTAGCGACGCGTGATGACCTCGAGTAGAGGGCCGCCATCGCGGTTGCCAAGGCCGATCTTTCGACCCAACAGGTCCAGGAGCGGTTCGGGAGTGGCGACGAGGTTGGCGATTCGCTCGTCGAAATCGGCAGCGTCCGGCTGCTCTTCGAGGTAGGCGAGGTTGCCGCGTACTCCGTCGTAAACGTCTTCGCGAACCTTGCGGATGCGCGGCTCGTCGAAGAACCGGAAGCGAAGGTTGCGGGCGACGTCGCCGATGACGGGGTAGCGGACCTGCGTCGCGACGATGAGTCGATCGAGAACCTCGTTGAGCTCCTGAGCCGAGCAACCGGGAGCCTTGTCGCCGACGAGCCAGCCTTCGAGAAGTGCTGCAATGACCGGGATCTGGGCTTCCATGCGCTGCAGAGCCAGGAAGAGTCGGTACACCGCTTCCTCTACGGCCTGGCGATCTTCCAGATCGGTGACGTCGTAGTGGCGAAGTGCCCGTTCGAGTCTCGTGCGGAACGACGCCGGCAAACCTTCGCGCTCGGAGTCGAGTGAGTGCAGGAAGGTGTGGAAGTGCTCGCGGGGGCTGTGGACGGATTCGTCCTTCGCGGACTCACCCGAGGTGGGCTTGTTGCGCGAGAGTTCGCAGATGTCGGCGAAGGTGGTCAGCACAGCCAGTTCGGCCTGTACCAGTTCGCGGTCCTCGGATTCGAGTGCGCTGCGAAGTGCGTCGTACTCGGCCAGAACAGCGTTTGCGTGCTTACCGCTGACGTCGTAGCCACTGATCATCGCGGTCAGTGCTTCGAGCTGTGCCAACGCGTCGTCACGGGCGTCGGAACCGGAAGTTGCTGCCGGAAGATCGAATTGGACTCGCGGAGCCTTCTCCGTGACAGCTTCCTCGCTGACCTGGTCGACGCGCAGGAGCGGCGCGCCGGCATCGACCTGAGAGTTGACGGTAGCGAGAACTTCACGCACCTTGCCCGCGTACGGTGCGCGAACTGCGGTCTCCATCTTCATGGATTCGAGTACGACCAGGGTGGAGCCGGCTTCGACGTCGTCGCCGACCGCGACCGGTACAGCCACCACGACGGCGGGAGCCGGCGCGCGGACCACTCCGGCGTCGTCCTGGCTGATCTGGTGGCTGATGCCGTCGACCTCGACGAGATAGCGAGCCGGGCTCACGACGGAAACGACGTGGAAGCGCCGATCACCGATCACCAGCCGTGACTCGAAGTCGCCGAGACGATCGACGTCGACCTCGATGTCGCCGGCGTCTCCGTCGACGCGGTAGCGGTGCGGGCCGATACGCCCGACGGTCAGTTTGTATGCCTGACCTTGGTAGTTGAGCTCGACACTACGGCCGATCGCGTGATTGGCGCGGGGACGGCCGCCACGTGCCGAGGCGAGGAAGGCCGCACGCTCGAGGGACTCCTCGGCGTCGTAAGCATCGATGGCGGTGGCGATCAGTGCGACGTCCGCGCGGCGCGTGGTTCCGGTGAGGGCGCCCGTGCGGTCGAGCCAGCCGGTATCCGCGGATGCCGAGATGACCTCGTCGCGATCGAGTAGATCGAGGAGGAACGACTTGGTGGTGGTGCCGCCGTCGAGTACGACTGTGGTTTCACGAAGGGCGGTACGCAGGCGCGCAAGTGCCTCGGAGCGGTTGCGGCCCCAGGCGATGACCTTCGCGACCATCGAGTCGTAGTCGGGCGGAATGACGTCCCCGGCAGCGATGCCGGTGTCGACCCGGATGCCGGAGCCGAGCGGGAACTTGAGGAGCTGAACCGTGCCGGGTGCCGGCGCGAAATCGTTGTCCGCGTCCTCGGCGTTGAGACGGGCTTCGACGGCGTGGCCGAATGCGGGCGGGCAGTCACCGACCAATTCGTCACCACTGGCGACCAGAATCTGCAGTTTGACGAGGTCGATTCCGGTGGTGACCTCGGTGATCGGGTGCTCGACCTGCAGGCGGGTGTTGACCTCGAGGAACGTGAAGAGCTTGTTCTCGGGCTGGTAGAGGTATTCGACCGTGCCTGCGCCCTGGTATCCGGCTGCCTTGACCAGTTCGGCGGACACCTTCTTGAGGTGGTCAGACTGTTCTTCGGTCAGGACGGGGGAGGAGGATTCTTCGATGACCTTCTGGTTGCGACGCTGAATCGAGCAGTCGCGAACGCCCGGAGCCCAGACATTGCCGTGGTTGTCGGCGATGACCTGTACCTCGACGTGGCGTGCATCGGTGACAAGGCGTTCGAGGAAGACGACGGGGTCGCCGAAGGACCGCTCTGCTTCGCCCTGCGTGCGCTCGAGTGCAACTTCGAGTTCGTCTTCGGCCCAGACTTTGCGGATACCGCGTCCACCGCCGCCGCTTCGGGCCTTGATGATCAGGGGGTATCCGATGGACTGAGCATGACGACGAGCGTCGGCGCGCGTTTCGACCGGTCCGCCGCTCCACGGGGCGACAGGTACGCCGACCTTCTCGGCCAGGATCTTGGCGGCAACCTTGTCTCCGAGCAGGCGCATCGCGTCGGCGCTCGGGCCGATGAACGTGATGCCCAGTTTCGCGACGATCTCGGCGAAGGCGGGATCCTCGGCCACGAAGCCCCAGCCGACCCAGACTGCGTCGGCCTTGGCTGCGAGGAGTGCTCGCTCGAGTTCGGCGTAGTCGAGATACGGGCTGCCGGTGCCGGTGCCGCGCAGGGTCACACCCTCGTCGGCCTGGCGGACGAACATGGCGCGGCGCTCGGCCTCGGTGTGCAGTGCAATGACGCGAATGCCGCAGTCGTGTTCGGCGTTCAGTTCGCGTACAGCCCTGATCAGCCGGACCGCGGCCTCACCTCGATTGACCACTGCGATTCGTTTGAACATTGTCACTGCCACCGTCCTTGATGAGATTCTTCGTCACGTACGTTGCGATATGAGCCGACCGTGTCCCACATACCCGGATTACCTGGTTCGTGAACTACGCCGCGATGCGCTGTGTTTCCCCCGGTTGCGCGTCGGCAAGTGATTGCCCTTCCGGTTCGTAGAGTCCCCTGCGCTCAGGCACGGCGTGCCTTGTACGCCACCCTGCAGGCGTGGACTCAGAACCGCTCCAATCACGAATCAGCAACATATTGTGTCTGCTTCCAGGGAATCCCTGGTTTATCTAAGAATGCAGTATGTCGACGCTCATGTCACCTGGGCGAATTGAAGAATATTAGTCAACGTGAACCACGGTTACACTTATAGCGTTAAATCATTGCAGTGCAATGGAATTCGACCCTGTGACGCGGATCACGATGGTAATGAAATTGGCAAGAAAGTGAATACTCACTGGTAACAAAATCGCGTATTCGGAGAATTCGCCCGATTGCTCGATTATTACTGATCGGTACTACTGGCGAGTATTTTCTATGTCCCCTCGGACTGTATTCGAGAAATCGCCTTCGATGGTTGCAATGTGCTGTGCGATCGCGTCGAGTCCTGCGGGAGGGAGCTGCAATGCGTTGGCGAGAGCAAGCGAAGCCCGCTTGAAGTGCTCCACGAGTGGTTCGTACTTCGTGACCAGCCTCAGCCTGTCGGTCTCGCTCAGGTACTTCACGCTTCCCGCGTTGTCGACGAAGTCGCTGAACTTCACGAGGAACACTGCGGGATCCGCGATCGCGCGGATGACGTGATCCTGGTAGCCGGTGGTGTTGTCGTGCGGGTAGTCGATTGGATTGGTCACTGCCTCAACAAGTTCGGAGATTCTGTGGCCGAAGTGCGAGGCGATGAGTGTTGACGCACGTTCTTGCGCTTCGGATGCAGACATGTCGTCCGCAGTCCGGCCACCGAGGAGTGCGATGACGGCGTGTGGTCGGTCCTCGACCGTGTCGTGAAGCGCGGTTGCGCTCAGGATCTCGACATCAGAGCACCCGTACCGAAGCAGCCGCAACACATTTCGTAGGGGATGAACGATGTAGGGATCCTCGTTTGACTTGATCCCGTTCTTTCTGAACTGATCGAGGTGCGCGAGGGTCGCGACCTCCATGGCGAGCCGCAAGGTTTCACCCGGGAGAGCCATCTCGTCGACGGCGCTCTCGATCGCGAAGACCAGCGTCGCTGCGTCCATTTCCTTCAGAGGTAGCTGGTCGAATGCAGATCTGATCGGGTCGGAGTGGCTCATGGCGAACAGCCTTTCGTTTGGTGTAGATGTCGCGACGAAAGTCTTTGTGAGAATCTGCCCTCGAACCGTGGTCGTGACTGGGCGTGGGGCGGAAGTCAGAATCATCTTGATTCTATCCGGCGACTACGACAGCAAGTGTTCCTAGCGTTGTGATCGAGGTGGGCGGGGAGTTTCGGTCGCCTCCATCACTGGAAGACTTGGATAGGAAGAGGTTCGATGACCACGGAGGCGACCCTGGCGTCGTTTGTCGAGACTGTTGACACGGATGTCGACATCCATCCACTGGACGATCCTGTGCGACAAGGTCTTCGCGGACATCATGCGCAATTCGCTCGCTGGGCAGGGAGAGTTGCGCGATACGACCCGACAGTCGCTCCGTTTGTCGGTCATCCGCCCGAGTTGGACGCCGAAGACTGGGAGAACCTACGCACACTCGTAGGTCCAGGCGGCACAGTAGGTTTACGAGGATTTGATCATCAGCCGCCGGAAGGGTGGCGCGTTGTGGATCAGTTCGGCTCGGTGCAAATGGACGGTTCCGCACTCGAAGTCTCCGTTGATCCGTCGGTCGAACTTCTCGGAAGGGGCGACGTTCCCGAAATTCTGGCGTTGATCGAGCGCACCAAGCCCGGACCGTTTCTTCCTCGTACCGTCGAGATGGGGAGCTACTACGGCATTCGCGTCGACGGAAGACTTGTTGCCATGGCGGGGGAGCGGTTGCACCCTCCGGGATGGACGGAAATCAGTGCGGTGTGCACCGACAGCGACTTCCGAGGTCGAGGCCTGGGTACGACGCTGATCCGTGCCGTCGCTGCCGGGATTCGCGAACGCGGCGAGCTGCCGTTTCTCCATGCAGTGCAATCGAATACGAATGCAATCAGACTCTACGAATCACTGGGGTTCGTTCTTAGGAAGAGATCCCGGTTGACCGCGGTGCAGGCGCCGGCCTGATCGAATTCTCGCCGACGCCTGTGTTTCGGGCGCTCGGCCACTAGTCTGAACAAATGACAGTCGATCAGGCGTTGGACAGTGATTTCCTCACTCTTGCCGATCCGTACCGCCGCGAGTTGCTGGCGCACTGCTATCGCATGATGGGGTCGATTCACGACGCCGAAGACCAGGTCCAGGAGACGTTCATCCGGGCTTGGCGCGGGTTCGAAGGTTACAAAGGCCAGTCGTCGCTCAGGACCTGGCTCTATCGCATCGCGACGAATACGTGCCTGACCGCGCTGGAGGGGAGATCGAGGCGTCCACTCCCGACCGGCCTCGGTGCACCTAGTTCGGACCCGGCCGACGATTTGATCGAGCGCAACGAGATTGCCTGGTTGGAACCGATCGCGGATTCTGCGTTGGGCGACGTCAATGATCCCGCCGTCATGGTCGTCAATCGCGATTCGGTCAGGCTCGCGCTTGTTGCCGCGCTGCAGCACTTGTCCGCGCGCCAACGTGCGGTTCTGGTTCTGCGTGACGTTCTGCAGTGGAAGGCATCGGAAGTTGCGGAGGCGCTGGACACCACAACCACTGCGGTGAACAGCCTGCTGCAGCGGGCTCGCGCGCAGATCAATCACATCGGGCCCACTGAGGACGATCTCGTGGAACCGACTACCGAGGCTGCCCGGAAGTTGCTCCGCGACTACGTGCACAGCTTCGAAAGCTACGACGTCGAGGCAATCGTTGAGCTGTTCACGCGGGAAGCCATCTGGGAGATGCCTCCGTTCGAGGGTTGGTACCAGGGCCCCGAGGCAATCGGGCAGCTCATCGGAACCAAATGCCCGGCCGACGGACCAGGCGCTATGCGGCTGCTACCGACCGCCGCCAACGGCCAGCCGGCGTTCGGCCTTTATATGCGCGAGCCCGATGGGGTTCACCGTGCTTTCCAGTTGCACGTTCTCGATGTCACCGAGTCCGGGATCTCGCACGTCACGTGTTTCTTCGATCTGAGTCTGTTCGCACGGTTCGGATTGCCTGCCGAGCTGTAGGGGCAAGGAGTTGCGCGAGCCCTCCGGTATGGAGGGACCCGCGCGGCTACTCGTTACTGCTGTTGCTCTGCGTTACTGCTGGGGAACAGTCGCAGCCGGGTCCATCCACATGACCTCCCAGACGTGATTGTCGAGGTCGCGGAACGCGCGTCCGTACATGAAGCCGTGATCCTGGGGCTCCATCCACTTGCTACCGCCGGCAGCGATCGCCGCGTCGACGAAGGTGTCGACTTCTTCCCTGCTGTCGGCTGACACGCACATCAATGCTTCTCGAGCTTTCGACGTGTCACAGATGTCGTCGGCGATGAAGTCCCCGAAACGGGGTTCGTTCAGGAACATGACGGTGGCGGAATCACTGACGATCATCGAGACAGTGTTCTCGTCACTGAACATGTCGTTGAACTCGAAGCCGAGGCCGCTGAAGAACGCCCGGGTAGCGGCGACGTCCTTGACCGGCATGTTGACGAAGAGAAGACGAGACATTGGGTGCTCCTTGAAGTCGGTTGACTTATTACTGAACGCTTCGGTTCCTGTTGGTTCCTGCTCATACAGACCGCAGTGGGCGCGGAAAGTCATCGCGAGAGGCAAAAATTCGAGGAAACTATCGGCTGTTAACCCGCTTCAGTGCTCTGACCTGGCGATTTGGTGTTGTGTTGATCTTCGCGTAACTTTGTCCAGGTCAGAGCGACACGGACACCGACTCCCACCTGCGAGGGTGAGTGACACGAGGTTGTACGAAGTGCCTGGCGAACACAATCCAGTTTTTCTTCACGGGTTCCGGTTTGCGCCGGTGACCTGGTTGGGATAGGCTGGAAAAGTTGCCCCGGAGCGGCGGCCATAGGGTCGTGGTGATGGTGTGTGCGTGTTCTTTGAGAACTCAACAGTGTGTCGATGAATGTCAGTGCCAAATATTTTTTTGGTACTTCACATGCGAATGATCAACCGCCTCTTGGGGTTTGGTTGGTTTGTGTGTGGTGTGAGTATTTTTCGTCGGTGATTGTTCATTCTTCCGTCTGAATGGTTGCCGACACATTTTTTGCTAGTTGAGTTTTTTTGCTAGTGATTTGACTCTTTTTGTCTATGACTGATTAGCAGTTTCGGCTGTGAAATCTAGAGTCTTCAACGGAGAGTTTGATCCTGGCTCAGGACGAACGCTGGCGGCGTGCTTAACACATGCAAGTCGAGCGGTAAGGCCTTTCGGGGTACACGAGCGGCGAACGGGTGAGTAACACGTGGGTGATCTGCCCTGCACTTCGGGATAAGCCTGGGAAACTGGGTCTAATACCGGATATGACCTCCTATCGCATGGTGGGTGGTGGAAAGATTTATCGGTGCAGGATGGGCCCGCGGCCTATCAGCTTGTTGGTGGGGTAATGGCCTACCAAGGCGACGACGGGTAGCCGACCTGAGAGGGTGACCGGCCACACTGGGACTGAGACACGGCCCAGACTCCTACGGGAGGCAGCAGTGGGGAATATTGCACAATGGGCGAAAGCCTGATGCAGCGACGCCGCGTGAGGGATGACGGCCTTCGGGTTGTAAACCTCTTTCAGCAGGGACGAAGCGCAAGTGACGGTACCTGCAGAAGAAGCACCGGCTAACTACGTGCCAGCAGCCGCGGTAATACGTAGGGTGCAAGCGTTGTCCGGAATTACTGGGCGTAAAGAGTTCGTAGGCGGTTTGTCGCGTCGTTTGTGAAAACCAGCAGCTCAACTGCTGGCTTGCAGGCGATACGGGCAGACTTGAGTACTGCAGGGGAGACTGGAATTCCTGGTGTAGCGGTGAAATGCGCAGATATCAGGAGGAACACCGGTGGCGAAGGCGGGTCTCTGGGCAGTAACTGACGCTGAGGAACGAAAGCGTGGGTAGCGAACAGGATTAGATACCCTGGTAGTCCACGCCGTAAACGGTGGGCGCTAGGTGTGGGTTCCTTCCACGGAATCCGTGCCGTAGCTAACGCATTAAGCGCCCCGCCTGGGGAGTACGGCCGCAAGGCTAAAACTCAAAGGAATTGACGGGGGCCCGCACAAGCGGCGGAGCATGTGGATTAATTCGATGCAACGCGAAGAACCTTACCTGGGTTTGACATATACCGGAAAGCTGCAGAGATGTGGCCCCCCTTGTGGTCGGTATACAGGTGGTGCATGGCTGTCGTCAGCTCGTGTCGTGAGATGTTGGGTTAAGTCCCGCAACGAGCGCAACCCCTATCTTATGTTGCCAGCACGTTATGGTGGGGACTCGTAAGAGACTGCCGGGGTCAACTCGGAGGAAGGTGGGGACGACGTCAAGTCATCATGCCCCTTATGTCCAGGGCTTCACACATGCTACAATGGCCAGTACAGAGGGCTGCGAGACCGTGAGGTGGAGCGAATCCCTTAAAGCTGGTCTCAGTTCGGATCGGGGTCTGCAACTCGACCCCGTGAAGTCGGAGTCGCTAGTAATCGCAGATCAGCAACGCTGCGGTGAATACGTTCCCGGGCCTTGTACACACCGCCCGTCACGTCATGAAAGTCGGTAACACCCGAAGCCGGTGGCTTAACCCCTTGTGGGAGGGAGCCGTCGAAGGTGGGATCGGCGATTGGGACGAAGTCGTAACAAGGTAGCCGTACCGGAAGGTGCGGCTGGATCACCTCCTTTCTAAGGAGCAT